>NZ_JAKRFI010000002.1 GCF_022348165.1 Halomonas sp. McH1-25 | reverse complement strand
GGCTTCCATCCTGTCGGGCGAACCCCGAATCCGTGGCGGTGCATTCTACCGAATGCGGCGTATCTGTCAACTGCTCTTTCTCAGCGAACCGAGAAAAACCCCAACAGAAACAGCGCCTTGCGCCACCTTCACCGCCAACAACGTGTGCCCGTCGTCAGCAGCGGATGCGTACTTTACGGATCTCGCCCCTCCCTGACAAGCCTTTTCTGCGACTTTTTTATCTTGCCGTTCAGTGACGCATCAGCACGACCAATTCACGCGGCCCATGCACGCCATACGCCAGCGTCTGTTCGATATCGGCGGTCTTGCTCGGCCCCGAGATCAACAGGGCGTTGGTCGGCATCTGGCCGGCCCAACCATGGCGCTCGACCACATCGAAGAAAGTGTCCTCGATGGTCTCTACGTCGAGTACGGCTATATGTAGTGGCGGCACCAGGCTCAGACGACGCGGCTCGTCCGGTGTAGGCCATAGCCATAGACTGCCGGTTTCGGCGATACCGCCGCGGGTCGATGTCAGCCCGGCGTCCAGCGTTTCGAATTGCTCACGCGACCACGTTTCGATATCGCGGTCGGCATCGACAAGCTCGATTGCTGTCCCTTGCAGCCCAGAACGCGCCTCGCGAGCTACGCCATGCTCACGCCCCAGGCCCAGTCGCTTTACGCCCTTGGCCTGTAGCGTCTCACGCAGCGCGGCGACCCACTCGTCTTTGGAGGCATGAATCACTTCACCATGCACGGAGCTGATCCTGGCCTCGAAACGTTGCAGACGCTCTTCCTGCGACCACCCTCGCCCGGTCACAACGGAAAAATCGGTGTCGGGCACCGGCAGGACTCCATCGGTCCGCTCACGCAACCGTCGCAAGATAGTCTCACGCGCGCTCATTGCTCATCCTCCCGGCCCACTTTGCGACGATGCTGCTTCACCAACGCATGCAATGACGTGCCGGCCGGCTTGGGGGCCTCACGACAGTCGGTCCACGTCCCCAGGCGCGAAGGAGACAAGGTGCGGAACTTGCCGGCTACCCCAGTCCCTGCCCGCCAGGCGCCGGGGTGCGTTGCCAGCCACTGCCAGCCTTTCCAGGCCAGCGCTTCCTTGCGGTCGCGCTTGGCACCAGCGCCTTCCACATTGCCGCGGCCTTCGCCAACGGCTTCCTTGCGTAGACGCACCAGCAGGTCGGGAATGGGTATCTTGACCGGACAGACTTCGCCGCAGGCACCGCACAGGCTGGAGGCACTGGGCAGATCCTTGGTCGCTTCGAGCCCCATCAGATGCGGCATGAGGATGCTGCCGATCGGCCCGGGATAGGTCGTGCCATAAGTATGCCCGCCGACGCGGGTATAGACCGGGCAATGATTCATGCACGCCCCACAGCGAATGCAGCGCAGCGTGTCAAGCAATTCATTGTCCTGGTAGATACTGGAACGACCGTTGTCGACCAGCACCAGATGGACTTCTTCAGGGCCGTCGCGCTCGCCGGGCTTGCGCGGCCCCGAGATCATGTTGAAGTAAGTCGTGACATGCTGCCCCGTCGCCGAGCGGGTCAGCAGCGCATAGAGAGGCGGCACATCGCGCAGGTGTTCGACCACCTTCTCTATCCCGGTCACGGCAATATGTACCGGCGGCACCGTCGTGGTCATGCGTCCGTTGCCTTCATTCTCGACCAGGCAGAGCGTACCGGTTTCGGCCACGGCGAAGTTGACGCCGGAAATCCCTACATCGGCGGCCATGAAACGCTCGCGCAACTGCGCCCGCGCAGCCGCAGTAAGATAGTCGACATCGGTGGTGCGTTCGGTCCCCGTCCGATCATGCATGACATCGGAAATCTCCTCGGTATTGAGGTGAATCGCCGGCATGATGATGTGCGAGGGTGTCTGCTCGTTGAGCTGCACCAGGTATTCGCCGAGATCCGATTCCAGCGCCTCGATGCCCGCAGCTTGCAGATGGTCGTTGAGGTGCATTTCCTCGGACACCATCGACTTGCCCTTGATGACATGCCGGGCGCCGCGCGCCTCGCACAGATCACGAATGATCCGGCACGCCTGCTCGCCATCCTCGGCCCAATGAACGCGAATGCCGTTGGCTTGGCAATTGGTCTCAAGCTGTTCGAGAAGGTCCGGCAACTTGGCCAGCGCACGCAATCGGATGTTGGCGCCCAGCTCGCGAAGGGTCTCGAGGTCCCAGTCGCCGAAAGCCTCACGGCGCTTGCTCATCAGGCCGTCCATCGCGCGCCGGAAGTTGCTGCGAATCTGCGGATTGCCCAGCGCATCATGTGCCTGGCGATGAAATGCCTGCGGTGTATAGATCTGGGGAGAGTCGCTCTGAAAGCTCATGACGTACGCCTCCAGAGATAGCTGGCAATATGCTCGCCACCAACCTGCCCGTCCTGGCCATTCTGCCGCTTACGCTCCAGGCGGCCACCGATATTCATCAGACAGCCGCAATCCGAGGTCACGAAGTGCTCCGCGCCGGCAGCCTCGATGGCCTGAGTCTTGTCTTCGACCATAGCGGCGGAGACTTCGGGGTGTCGTACCGCGAACGTACCACCGAAGCCACAGCACTCGCTCGCTCGCGCCTGCTCTACCAGGGAGACGTTGCCCAATTGATTCAACAGTGCCGGCCCGGTGTCCGCCAGCCCCATTTCACGGCGTGCGCTGCATGAGGTGTGCATCGCCACCCGCTGTGGTTGCCCCTTGTCTTCCAGGCGCACATGGCAGACATGCACGAGGAACTCGGTGAGTTCGAAAATTCGCCCCGCCACGTCTTCGGCCTGACTCGCCCGATGGGAACCGGCAAACAGTTGCGGATAATGGGTACGCATCATGCCGCCGCACGATCCCGAGGGCACGATGATCGGCCAGGGTTCGGGAAACAGGTCGAGCTGCGCCTCGGCCACGGCACGCGCCTCGTCGTGATAGCCCGAGGTGTACGCCGGCTGGCCGCAGCAGGTCTGATCGTCGGGAAATACGACCTCGATCCCCTCGCGCTCGAGCAGGCGAATCCCGTCGAGCCCCGCCTGGGGATAAAACATGTCGATCAGACAGGTGCCGAAAAAGTACACCTTGTCCGGCTTGGGTGGGTACAGCTTGAGTGGCGTCATATCGGATCTCCTCGAACCGGCGACAGGGGCTGCCAGCCGGGCGCGCGGCATTCTAAGGATTGTGATCGCCGCGGTAAATTGGTTTTACCAATTTACCCAAAGTCTTGAAGCACCTTAGAGGCAGACATTGCCACTCGTCAAACGCAAACACTCGGCTCATCGAGAAAATCGACATGAACTTTGGTCTATACATTCATTTGTGGCGCAGTAAGCGCTTATTACGTCAGGAAAACCCTACGCCCGGCGAATTCGGCAGACTCGGAAAAAGAGGTTACTATTGGTAATACCAATTTGGCGTTAGCGGCCCTGACGCGACTTTGTCACAATCGGTGAGCGGCAGGTATTCCCCACCGTTCCATTTCCTCTAGTATCACGAGAACAGCGCATGGTCTATCAGCCGGTTCGCCAGCCGCGCATTGCCGATGTCATCACCGAGCGCCTCGAGGCCATGATCCTCGAAGGCAGTTTGTCTCCAGGGCAGCGCCTGCCCCCGGAACGCGAGCTGGCCGAGCGCTTCGGCGTATCGCGCCCGTCGTTGCGCGAGGCTATCCAGAAGCTCTCGGCACGGGGCCTGCTGACCAGCCGTCAAGGGGGCGGTACGTTCGTCAGCGAGGAGCTCAAGAGCGGCTATAGCGACCCGCTGCTGGAATTGCTCTCGCGCCATGGCGAGTTCCATCTCGACCTGCTCGAGTTCCGCGATGCTCTCGAGGGGATTTCCGCCTACTATGCCGCGTTGCGCTCGACACCGGCGGACAAGGAACTGCTGATCCGACGCTACGAGGAACTCGCTGCATCCTATGCCGAACCCTCCCTGCAGGACGACCCGCACCGCGAAGCCAAGGCCGACGCCGCCTTTCACTTGGCAATCGCCGAGGCCGGGCACAACGTGCTTCTGCTGCACACGATTCGCGGCATTTTCCACTTGCTCGAGAAGAGTATCGTCTCCAGTCTGGCACACCTCTTCGAGCGCCCCGGGGCGCGCGAGCAGCTGATGACCCAGCATCGTGCGCTGCTGGATGCCATCATCGAAGGCCGTGCCGAAGATGCCCGCTCACGCGCTCATGAACATCTGGTCTTCGTCGAAGAAGGCCTGCTCGAGCAGGAACGCGCCGAGACCCGAACACAGCGCGCCTTGCGCCGTGCCCAGGCGCTACCCGAGCGCCCTGAGTAGGGGGGGCCATGCAAGCGACTCGCCTTCCCCGCCTGTGGCGCCATCTGCTCCTGCTACTGATTCCGCTGGGCTTACTGCTGAGCGCCTGGCAGGCAGCCCTGTTGGCTCGCGAGGAGGCGCTGGAGTCGCTACATAAAGAAGCCACTAGCGAACTGCGACTCGCTGCAGCCGGGATTTCCTCGTATCTCTCCCGCCATGATTACCTGCCGCGCCTGCTAGCCAGCCGCGAAACGCTCAAGCGTGCACTGGCCAACCCCGACGACCCGGTAGCGGTCATGAACCTCAACCGCATCTTCGATGAGTTTCGGGCCATCACCGATGTATCGGACATTTATCTACTCGACCGAAGCGGTACTACCCTGGCGGCCAGTAACTGGCACCTGCCGCATAGTTTCGTGGGCCAGAACTACAGCTTCCGGCCGTACTTCCAGCTCGCCATGCAAGGCCAAATGGGGCGCTTCTACGGCCTGGGCACGCAATCCGGCGAGCGCGGCTACTATTTCTCCGCCCCGGTTCAGCTCGATGCCAGCAGTCGGCGTGCCGAAGGCGTTGTGGTCGTCAAGGTGCTAGTCGCTCCACTGGAAGGCAACTGGAGCAGCCAAAATGGCGAACTGCTGGTCAGTGACGAAAACGGCGTCATTTTCATGGCCAGCCAGCCCGACCTGCGCTTGGCCAGCCTGACTCCGCTGGACAGCGCCGTCCAACGCCGGCTCCAGCAGACACGTCGCTACGACGGGGTTCCTCTGGATACGGTCTCGCTCGCCACCTTCGACCTGCGTGCCGATGGATCCCGTCTCGTCCGGTTCGAGCGGGGTCCACTGCACGAAATGGCCTACCTTGCGCTGTCTCGCGAACTACCCTCGCTAGGATGGACAGTGCATATGCTCAAGCCGCTGACCTCCCTGGAGAGTGCCCAGTGGCAGGCCGGCATGCTCGCTGCCGGCCTGTATGGCGTAGTGGTGCTGGGCGGTGGCATCGGCTGGCAGCGCTGGCGTCTGCGGCGCGAACGTGAACTGTTCGCGGAGCGCGAACGTCAGACGCTGGCGGAGGGGCAGGCCCGGGTCCGTGGCATCATCGACCGCACCCGGGCCGGCCTGCTGGTCCTCGACGAGCAAGCGTCACTGGCCTACCTCAACCCTACCGCTCAAGCGATCTTCAGCCACACGCCTGCCAACGTGGAAGGACGCCACCTGACCGAGCTGCTGACCCCCGCCGATGCCCGGCGCGTCCTGGCCCTGCGCCAGCCCCACCCCTCCTCAGCCGTCGAAGTACTGGCGGTACGCCCCGGTGGCGATCTCGTTCCGCTCGAGTTGACCATCAGTCCGTTGGTCAGTCCGCATGGCGAACGCTGGCTGGCGACGGTCTTCGACCTTAGCGAGCGCAAGATCCAGGAGCAGGCCCTCGCCCGGGCTCGCGACCAACTGGAGCAACGCGTCGAGGAGCGAACCCGCGATCTGCTCGACTCCAACCGCCGATTGTCGGCCGAAATCGACGAACGTCGCCGCGCCGAGGCCGAATTGCGCCAAGCCCAGGACGAGCTGATCCAAGCCGCCAAGCTTGCCGTACTGGGCCAGATGGCCGCCGGCATCAATCACGAACTCAACCAGCCATTGGCGGCCATCCGTGCCTATGCTGAAAACGCCCGCGTCTTTCTCGACCGAGGTCGCAGCGAGGCCGCTAACGGCAACCTCGCCCAGATCGTTGAGCTGACGGCCCGCATGGCAGAGATCAGTGCGCAACTGAAGCAGTTTTCGCGCAAGAGCGGCGACAGTCTGACTGCCGTATCGGCCCAGGCTAGCTTCGGTTATGCGCTGCGCCTATACCGCTCACGTCTGACCGAGGCTCGTGTCGAGGTGATTCAGGACTGGCCGGTGGAGGATGTCTGGGTACATGCCGACCTGGTACGTCTGGAGCAGGTGCTCGTCAACCTGATAGGCAATGCCCTGCAGGCCATGAGCGAGACGCCGGCGCCACGTCTCGAGCTGTCTATCGTCGAGGAAAATGGCTGGGTACGGCTCGGCGTCCGCGATCACGGGCCCGGCATCGCCGCGTCGCATCTCGGTCGGGTCTTCGAGCCTTTCTTCACCACCAAGGCCACCGGCAAGGGATTGGGGCTCGGCCTGTCCATCTCGGCGCGCATCGTCGATGACCTCGGTGGACGCCTCGAGGCGAGCAATGCCGCCGATGGCGGTGCACGGTTCAGCGTGACACTACGCGCCAGTGGAGCGGCCAATCCCCCTACCGCAGCCCGCCTATCCCAAACCGGTGCGTTATCACTATGCAAGGAGAATCGCCATGCATGAACCGGCTGCCCCACCGGTATTGATCGTCGATGACGAAGAGCACCTGCGCATCACCGCCAGCCAGACCCTGGAACTGGCCGGGTACCGTCCGGAGGCATTGAGCAGTGCCGAGGCGGCTCTCGATGCCCTGAGTCCCGATTATCCGGGCGTGCTGATTACCGATATTCGCATGCCGGGCATGGACGGCATGGCCCTGCTGCGCGAAGTCCACCGCCGCGACCCCGATCTGCCGGTGATTCTGATCACCGGACACGGCGATATTTCCACCGCCGTCGAGGCGATGCGCGAGGGAGCCTGGGATTTCCTCGAGAAACCGTTTGCCGGAGAGCAGTTGGCCGACGTGGTGCGCCGCGCCACCGAGAAGCGCCAGTTGAGCCTGGAAAACCGGCACCTGAAGGCCGAACTCGATGCCCAGCGCGCCGCACCGGGACCGCGTATCGTCGGCCGCACCTCAGCGATACAGCACCTAAGCGCCATGCTTCAGAGGATCAGTCAGGTAGACGCCGATGTATTGCTGTTCGGCGAAACCGGCGTGGGCAAGGACTTGGTCGCACGTTCGCTGCACGAGCGCAGCCCGCGCAGCGGCCGGCCGTTCGTGGCCATCAATTGCGGCGCCGTCCCCGAGAGCATCATCGAATCGGAGCTGTTCGGTCATGAGAAGGGAGCCTTCACCGGGGCCGTGGAGCGCCGCATCGGCAAGTTCGAGCATGCCAACGGTGGCAGTGTATTTCTCGATGAAATCGAGTCGATGCCGCTGGCACTGCAGGTCAAGCTGCTGCGTGTATTGCAGGAACGCAGCGTAGAGCGGCTGGGCGCCAATGAACCGATCCCCCTCGATATTCGCATCATCGCCGCCACCAAGACCGACCTCAAGGCGGCCGCCGAGCATGGCACGTTCCGCGAAGACCTCTATTACCGGCTCAACGTGGTGACGCTGCCGATCCCGCCGCTGCGCGAACGGCGCGAGGACATCCCGCTGTTGTTCCAGCACTTCGCCGTGGTCGCCGCCAACCGCAGCGGGCTCGAAGCGCCGCCACTCAATGCCGCCGACATATCGGTGCTGATGGCCCACGACTGGCCCGGCAACGTGCGCGAACTGCGCAATCTTGCCGAGCGCTTCGTGCTCCTCGGCGCTGCCTACGATTACCGCCTCGACCAGCTGCTCGAGGGCGCCGATATCGGCACCAACGACATGGCCCTACCCCAACAGGTGGAGCTGTTCGAAAGAAGCTTGATCAGCCAGTCGCTGGCCAACCATCACGGGCGCATCACGACCGTCTGCGAGCATCTCGGCCTGCCGCGCAAGACGCTCTACGACAAGCTACGCAAGTACGGTCTCAAGGCCGAGGACTATCGCCACAATCGCGAGCCCTGAGCCAGCAGGTCGACCAGCACCTGCCAGGGCGGCAACCAGGGGGCCAGTCCGGCAGCCATCATCAGCATGATCACCGAGTTGCCCGGCTCGCGATAATCGAACAGCTTGAATGCCGTGCCAAAGGAGCGCTTCAGCCGCGAGCCGACCAGATCGACGCTATACATCTCGTCGAGCAGCAGGTGAATCAACGTACCTATCACTAGCGCCAACCCATGTGCCCAGGCCATCCAGGCATTCTGCTGCAAGAGCTGGTAACTCACGGCAGTAGTGACCAGCCCACACAACATCGCGGCGAGTAACGAATGCCAGATGCCGCGATGTACGGTGAAACGCTTGAACACCGAACCGAAGGCATAGCGCACCCCCACGTAGAGGCCGCCGCAGGCGACGACCAGCGCCCCCGGGCTCAAGCGATTCTGCAGCAGCAGGGCGCCGCCAACCACGGCGAGTACGGCGAACAGCGTGAAGATCAGCCGGATGGAACGGGAATGATCGGAATCGATATCGGGCAGGATACCGCCGAAGGCGGTCAGCGCCGCCAACGGCCCGGCATCGGCCGCCGACCAAAGGGCAGCATGCCAGCCACTGACGGCAAGCAGCGCGCCACCCGCCACGGCGACGCTGAGATGTGTATGAAAATTGGCCATGCTGCGCTCGCGGTTACTGTATGCAAATCCAGATTATCGCGCAGCATCGCCTCAGAAAACAAACGCTTGAAGTGAGGAATCACCTATCCTGGCCGTCAGCCAGGTATTGATCCTTGAGCTTGACGTAGTTGCCTGCCGTATAAGTGAAGAAGGCACGCTCGCTGTCCTTGAGCGCGCGCAGTGGCTTGGCCGGATTGCCGGCATAGACATGACCGCTTTCCAGCGTCTTGCCCGGCGTGACCACAGCGCCAGCGGCAATGATGACTTCGTCCTCGACCACCACGCCATCCATCACCGTCGCGCCCATGCCGACCAATACCCGGTTGCCGATGGTACAGCCGTGCAGCAGGGCCTTGTGACCGATGGTCACGTCATCGCCGATGGTCAACGGATGGCCGCCGGGATTGAAGTCGCTGGCGTGGGTAATATGCAGCACGCTGCCATCCTGAACGCTTACCCGTGCGCCGATGCGAATCCGGTGCATGTCGCCGCGGATGACTGCCATCGGCCACACCGAACAATCGTCGCCGAGCACCACGTCGCCCAGCACCACGCTGAGCGGATCGACGAAAACCCGCTCGCCCAACCGTGGCGTCAATCCCTGAAAGGTTCGGATCGTCATGCCTCTCTCCTCGTTGTCAGCTCGTCATTTACCACAGCCCGGACACCAGCACGATCACCACCAGCGGGATCGAGACGAAGCGCACAGTGGCCTGCCAGAGACGGAAGCCGCGCTGCCCGGCGTCCAGGGCACGCACCGCCGTGTCGCGCGGCATGATCCAGGCGGCGAAGATAGCGATCAGCACCCCGCCCACCGGCAGAAAAATATCGGTCGGCACGCTGGTCACCAGATCGAAGAACGTCATCTCGCCGAACCAGTGCACATCGGCCATGGCCGAAAACGACAGTACCGAGAGCATGCCCGCCGCCCACACGGCGACCCCGACCAGCGCCGTGGCCCGACCGCGGCGCATCCCGACCCCCTGTAGCGTAGCCACGATCGGCTCGGCCAGGTTGATCGACGACGTCCAGGTTGCCAGTAGCAGGAGCAGGAAGAAGATCGCCAGCCACCAGGCGCCGCCCGGCAATTCGGCAAAGGCGATGGGCAACGTGACGAACATCAGTCCCGGTCCCTCGCCCGGGTCCATGCCCTGGGAGAAGACCACTGAAAAGATCGCGATGCCGGCCAGCAGCGCCACGGTCACGTCGAGCACCGCTACCGCGGCGACGGCCTTGGGCAGGCTCTGATGATCCGGCATATAGGCGCCGTAGGCCATCAGTGCGCAGGCCCCGACAGCCAACGTGAAGAAGGCATGCCCCATGGCATTGAGCACCACCGGCACGCTGATGGCCGACGGGTTGGGGGTGAACAGCCAGGCTATGGCAGCCCCGAAGCCATCGGTGGTGGCCGCATAGCCGGCCAGCACCAGCAACAACAGGTAAAGGAGCGGCATCAGCAGATTGTTGAGTTTCTCGAGACCGCCGGAGACGCCTGCCGCCACCACCGACAAGGTCAGCAGCAGGAACAGGGTATGATTGAAGGTCATGCGCAGGGGATCGGCCAGGAAGACATTGAAGCTGGCACCGATCTCGTCGGGCGTCTGGCCCACGAAGTTGCCGTTGACCGATTCGATGAGGTACTCGATCGACCAGCCCGACACCACGGAATAGAACGACAGGATCAGAAAGACCGTCATGACACCGAACAGCCCCAGCCAGCGCCAGTGCGGCGTCGCTCCGGCCTGGCGGGCCAAATGGGCCAATGCCTGCATCGGACTGCGACGCCCCGCCCGCCCGATCAGTATCTCGGCCATCATCACCGGCAGGCCCAGCAGCAGTACGAAAGCGACATACAGCAGCAGGAACGCCGAACCGCCGTTCTCTCCGGTCATGTAGGGAAAGCGCCAGATGTTGCCCAACCCCACGGCGGCCCCGGTCACCGCCAGTATGAATGCGCGCCGGGAACTCCAGCGCTCCAGTGTCTCGCTCATTGCCCTGCCTTCTTCGGTTATGGCGGCACGCCGCCGCGTGCCGAAGGCGCAAGCCTATCAGGCAAGCCGCCCGACACAATAGCCGCGATGCTAACGCTGGCGGCCTCGATCACGCTGACGCCATACTGACGACGTTGAAACCCATCTGCCGCGCCCGCATCTAATGCAGCAGTCTCCACGTACACGACAAGGAAATCCCCCGTCATGTCCAACAATCCGCTGCTTGAGCGTCACACGCTACCGCCGTTCGGTGCCATCCAGCCCGACCACGTGGTACCGGCCATCGAGCAGATCCTCGACGAGAATCGTGCGGCCATCGACAAGCTGGCCGAGCGGGCCGCCCAGGAACCGCCTACCTGGGAGAGTCTGGCGGCACCGCTGGAAGAGCTCAACGACCGCCTGTCGCAGGCATGGTCGCCGGTGTCGCACCTCAACGGCACCATGAACACTCCGGCCCTGCGCGAGGCGTACCAGGCCTGTCTGGCCAAGCTCTCCGAATACGGTACCTGGCTGGGCCAGCACGAAGGGCTGTTCCGCGCCTACCAGGCTCTCCAGGAGTCGTCGGCGTATAACGCCCTCGATCAGGCCCAGCGGCGCAGCGTCGACAACACCCTGCGCGACTTCCGCCTGGCCGGCGTCGACCTGCCCGAAGACGAGAAGCGCCGCTATGGCGAGATCCAGGCCCGCCTGTCCTCGCTGACCAACAGCTTCTCCAACAACGTGCTCGATGCGACCCAGGCCTGGCACAAGGATGTCACGGATGTCGCCGCGCTCGACGGCCTGCCCGACAGCGCCCTGGAAACGCTGAAAGCCAATGCCGAGGCCAAGGACGTCGAAGGCTACCGCATCACGCTGGACTTCCCCAGTTTCTATCCGGTGGTGACCTTCGCCCACGATCGCGAACTGCGTCGTGAGGTTTATACCGCCTTCGTCACTCGCTCCTCGGACCAGGGCCCCAACGCCGGCGAGTTCGACAACGCCGCCAACATCGAGGAAATCCTCGCCCTGCGCCACGAGCTGGCCCAACTGCTGGGCTTCGAGACCTACGCGGACTTCTCGCTGGCGACCAAGATGGCCGATTCGCCCAGCCAGGTACTCGACTTCCTGACCGATCTGGCCAGGCGTGCCCATCCGCAGGCGCAAGAGGAATTCAACGAGCTGGAGGCCTTCGCCAAGGAGACACTGGGACTCGAGGATCTCAAGCCTTGGGACATGGGCTACGCCAGCGAGAAACTGCGCGAGTCGCGCTATGCGATCTCCCAGGAACAACTGCGCCCCTACTTCCCGGCACCGCGTGTCATCGACGGGTTGTTCAGTGTCACCGAGCGCCTCTATGGCGTGAAGTTCGTCGAGGATGAGGACGCGCCACGCTATCACCCCGACGTGCGCTACTACGAGATCCGCGAGAGCGACATTCCCATCGCCGGTTTCTATCTCGACCTGTACGCACGCGAAGGCAAGCGTGGCGGGGCCTGGATGGACGAGTGTCGGGTACGCCGTCAGCGCGAGGATGGCAGTCTGCAGTTGCCGGTGGCCTACCTGACCTGCAACTTCACCCGTCCGGTGGGCGGCAAGCCGGCGCTGCTGACCCACGATGAAGTCACCACGCTGTTCCACGAGTTCGGGCATGGCCTGCACCACATGCTGACTCAGCAGAGCGTGGCCGATATCTCGGGCATCAACGGGGTTGCCTGGGATGCCGTGGAACTGCCCAGCCAGTTCATGGAGAATTTCTGCTGGGAGCGCGAGGGACTCGACCTGATCGCCGCCCATGTCGAGACCGGCGAGCGCCTGCCCGACGAGATGCTCGAAAAACTGCAGGCCGCCAAGAACTTCCAGTCGGCCATGGGCATGTTGCGCCAGCTCGAGTTCTCGCTGTTCGACTTCCGCTTGCACCATGAGCTCGCCGCACCCAAGGCCAGCGACGTCCAGGCATTGCTCGACGAGGTCCGCGATCAGTGGTCGGTGGTGCCGCGGGTCGACTTCAACCGTTTCCAGAACAGCTTCAGCCATATCTTCGCCGGCGGTTACGCGGCGGGCTACTACAGCTACAAGTGGGCGGAAGTGCTGTCTGCCGATGCCTACAGCGCCTTCGAGGAGGCCGGCGTGTTCGACGCCGACACCGGCATCCGCTTTCGCCGCGAAATTCTCGAGCAGGGCGGTTCACGTGACGCGGCAGAACTGTTCCGTGCGTTCCGTGGCCGCGACCCCAGCGTCGAGCCCCTGCTCCGCCACAGCGGCATCCGTGCCGCCTGACAGGAGATCCGATGTCGACACCCAAGCGTTTCATTGCCGGCGCCGTGTGCCCACGCTGCGCCGCCATGGACAGGTTGCGTACCTGGGAACAGAACGGGATTCGCTATCGCGACTGCGTGGCCTGCGATTTCTTCGAGCAGTTACCGATCGAGGAAGGGGCGGCTCCCGAGCTGACCACCCGGGTCAACCAGGCCCGCGAGTCGCAACGCGAGAACGAAGTCCAGACCGTGCGTATTCTCGATCCCAAAAAATAAGCGACGATGGCTCATCGACGTATAACGCGCCCCGCTCAAGCGGGGCGTTTTTTGTGCGGATTTCCGCACATCACGCCAGAGAATCGTGCGGGTATCCGGACATTCCCGCTCACGCCCCCTTCGACCTTTGTCGCAGAAACAGCACGCCAACCATTTGAAAATAAAGATCTTTAAAAAAAAAGGAACACCGCTTGCGCTAACTCTTGGACAACCTCAATTCACCCAACGATAACGAATCAAGAGGAAATCGCATGTCAGCCAACACTCGTCTACCGCTGTCGCGTATCGCCATGACCCTGGCCTCCGGCGCCTGTCTCGGCGGCCTGCTGGTGGCAACCGCCGCGCAGGCCGACCGCTCGGAGTGGCCCGAGAGTTTCACCGTCGGCACGGCAAGCCAAGGCGGTACCTATTTCGTCTACGGTTCCGGCTGGGCCAACATGATCGCCGACGAGCTGGGAATTTCCGGCGGGGGCGAAGTCACCGGCGGCCCGACCCAGAACCTGGCCCTGGTGCATAGCGGCGATGTCGCTTTCGGCCTGACCACCATGGGCCCGGCGAGAGATGCCATGAACGGCGAAAGCCCGCTGGCACCGGGCGTGGTAATGGACAACGTCTGCGCCATGTTCCCTATGTACGAGACGCCGTTCTCGATCACTGCACTGAGCGACTCAGGCATCACCTCGATTTCGGAAATTCCCGATGGCGCCAGCATCGGTTTCGGTCCAGCCGGCTCGACGTCTGACACCTACTTCCCCGCCATCCTCGAGGAGTTGGGCGTCGACTTCGAACGTCGCAACGGGGGCTGGAGCGACCTGGGCGGCCAGCTTCAGGATGGCCTGATCGACGTCATCGCCTTTGCGGCGGGCATTCCGATTCCGGCGGTCAGCCAGCTCGAGGTCCAGACCGACGTCAATATCATCGAGTTCACCGAAGAAGAGCAGCAGCAGACCATCGAGGCCTTCCCGGTCTCCGCGTTCAGCATCCCGGCCAGCACCTATTCGACCCTCGAGGACGATGCACGTGCCGTGTCCATGTGGAACTTCGCGATTGCCGGATGCGATCTGCCGGAAGATCTCGTTTACGAAGCCACCCGCCTCACCATGGAAAACAACGAGCGGATGCGTGAGATCCACCGCAGCGCAGCAACCACCATTCCCGAGAACGTGGACAAGAACCAGGTCATTCCTTTCCACCCGGGTGCCGCTCGCTGGTACAAGGAAAACGGCTACGAAATCGATGAGTCGCTGATCAAGTAAGCCAGCACCGTCCTGAACGGGGCCGGTACTTGGATGCAGGTACCGGCTCCTGTGGCTTTCACCGCTTTTCTCCAGGTAACGTTCCATGAGCAATACCCCCCATCGTCCCGAGGAACGCATCGGCGACGCCCCCGAGGTGCCGACCGTTGCACAGGGGGTCGACGAGGAAGTCGTCGAGGCCAACCGCCGCCTACTCGCCGGCTGGCAGTGGTGGCTGTTCGCCGCCTTCGCCGTCGGCTACTCCTCCTTCCACCTGCTTTCACTCAATGTCTATCCGCTGGAAACGTGGTCGTTCCGCATCATCCACATCTGCGGGGCGCTGATACTCGGCTACGGCTTCTATGCCGGTGCCCAGTTTCTGGAATCGCGCGAGCCGGCAGGCGCGCGCAAGGGAGTCACCTGGCTGGCCGCGGCTCTACTCATCCCGGCACTCTATTCGCTGGTCCAGGTCGGCCTGATGTGGCAGACGATTCAAGCTGGCGCCATGCGTATCGACCCGGCCGTCGAAACCTGGCATTTCGGCGCACCGCTGATCTTCGCCACCGCCTCAGCCATTGTGCTTTCCTGGTTCTACCGTCAGGCACGTGAACGCATGGGCGTCGCCGATCTGGTCCTGATGGTCTGCGCCCTGGCCAGCGCCGGCTACTTCCTGGTGATCTACAACACGCCGTTGCGCATGTCGACAGGAACCTCGTTCGCACCGATAGGCATTTCCTACGCGGCCATCGCGGGTACCCTGCTGATCCTGGAATTGACGCGTCGTGTGGCCGGACTGGCGCTGGTCGTCATCTCGCTGGTCTTCCTGGCCTATGTATTCGCCGGCCCCTATCTGCCGGGCTTTCTCGGCTATCCCGGCCTGTCGGTCAATCGCTTTTTCAGCCAGGTCTACACCGATGCCGGCATCCTCGGCCCGACGACGGCCGTGTCATCCACCTACATCATTCTGTTCATCATTTTCGCCGCCTTTTTACAGGCCTCGAAGGTCGGCGACTACTTCGTCAACTTCGCCTTCGCGGCTGCGGGACGTGCGCGTGGCGGTCCCGCCAAGGTGGCGATCTTCGCCTCGGGCCTGATGGGCATGATCAACGGCACCAGTGCCGGCAACGTGGTTTCCACCGGCTCGCTGACCATCCCGTTGATGAAGAAGGTCGGTTATCCCAGCCGCAGTGCCGGTGCCATCGAGGCCGCCGCTTCCACCGGCGGCCAGATCATGCCGCCGATCATGGGCGCCGGCGCCTTCATCATGGCCGAGATTACCGGTATTCCGTACACCGAGATCGCCATTGCCGCCATCATTCCCTCCATCCTCTATTTTGCCTCGGTCTATTTCATGGTCGATTTCGAGGCAGCCTACAAGGGCATGCGGGGGATGCGCAGCGACGAGATTCCGCGCTTTTCGCGTCTGGCCAAGCAAGCCTACCTGTTTGCGCCGATCATCATTCTGGTCGTCGCCCTGTTCATGGGCTACTCGGTCATTCGCGCCGGCACCCTGGCCACGGCTTCAGCCGCCGTGGTGAGTTGGCTGTCGCCGCACAAGATGGGCATCCGCTCGATCCTCAAGGCCCTCGAGCTGGCCGGCACCATGTCGATTCAGATCATCGCCGTGTGCGCCTGCGCAGGGGTCATCGTCGGCGTCATCTCGCTGACCGGGGTCGGGGCCCGCTTTTCGTCACTGCTGCTGGGCCTGGCCGGATTCAGCCAGCTACTGGCGCTGTTCTTCGCCATGTGCATCAGCATCCTGCTGGGCATGGGCATGCCCACCACGGCGGCCTATGCCGTCGCTGCATCGGTGGTCGCTCCGGGCTTGATCGGCATCGGCATCCAGCCGTTGGTGGCACACTTTTTCGTGTTCTACTTCGCGGTAGTCTCGGCGATCACACCCCCGGTGGCCCTGGCCTCCTACGCCGCGGCGGGGATCTCCGGCGCCAACGCCATGCAGACGTCGGTGACCTCGTTCAAGATCGGCCTGGCTGCTTTCATCGTGCCCTTCATGTTCTTCTACAGCCCAGCCATGCTGATGGAAGGCAGCGCATTGCAGATCCTGCGCGTCGGCATCACCGCGACGATCGGCATCGTCATGCTCGCCGCCGCCGTCCAAGCGTGGTACTTCGGTCCGGTCAAGGCCTGGGCGCGCCTGGCCCTACTTGCCGGTGCGATCTGCATGATCTATGGCGGCATCTATACCGATCTGATCGGTCTCGTGATCGGGGTGCTGCTCTACCTGATGCAACGCCGCCAACCGGCCGACGGGCACGCGAAGCGTACCGCCAACACGTAACCTTGCTCTCGCGACAACCACCAGACGCCGGCCCCAGGCCGGCGTCTGCGCTCAAGGCTGCCTGCCATTTGGTGCACATAAGTTATATTCGAGTTTGAAAAAGAGCGCGCTAACCCCAACAATCATTGCTGCAAGAAGGCAAACGTCGATCAGGATCGGCGCATTGCGATCTGTGTAACGACAAAGGAGAAGTCACCCATGAAACACGAGTTTCCCGACCTGCCGTACGCCTACGATGCGCTGGAGCCGGTCATCGATGAAACCACGATGCGCCTTCACCACACCAAGCACCACAAGACCTACTACGACAAGTTCGTCGATGCCATTTCCGGTACCGACATGGAGAACAAGTCGCTGGAAGAGATCTTTGCCAGCATCTCCCAGCAGCCGGCCGTCGTACGCAACAATGGCGGCGGCCTGTGGAACCACACTCTCTACTGGAACTGCATGACGCCGAACGCCAAGGAGCCTTCCGGTCCTGCCGTGGATGCCATCAAGGCGAAGTTCGGCTCCGTCGACGAGTTCAAGGATGCCTTCACCAAGGCGGGCGTCGGCCAGTTCGGTTCAGGCTGGGCCTGGCTGGTGGTCACCCAGGGCGGCGAGCTGGAAATCACTTCCACGGCCAACCAGGACAACCCGCTGATGGACGTTGCCAGCGTGCAGGGCACACCGATCCTGGGTTGCGATGTGTGGGAACACGCCTACTACATCAGCTACCAGAACCGCCGTCCCGAATATCTCGACAACTGGTGGAAGGTCGTGAACTGGGACTACGTCAACGAGCTGTACGAAGCGGCCAAATAAGCGTCGCTCGGCCTCGTAGACAGCACGAGAAAGTCCCACGCCAAGGCGTGGGACTTTGCGTTTCGGCTGCGCTGTTGCAGTGCGGCCGTTACTGCTCGATCACGCCACAGGCGACACGCGCTCCGCCGCCGCCCAGCGGCGGTTGCGGTTCGTAGGTATCACCGCCTTGGTGAACCATCAGCGCATGCCCCTGCAGGTCCGACATCTCCAGGCGCGGCGCCACTACCGGTGTCGTGGCGTTACCTTCCTGATCGACCATCAATATCGGCAAATCGCCGAGATGGCCCTCCCGATAGGGACCGTGGTGTTCGCCATCGTTGGGGTTGAAGTGACCGCCTGCCGCTGCCGCTGCAGTCATTTCCCCGTCCTGCTCGGCCGGCTCGCAGCTCGGATTCTGATGCACGTGGAAACCGTGCATACCGGGCGACAATCCGGACAGATCCGGCGTCAGCTTCAGGCCGTAATCGGAGTCTTCGACGGTCACCGTGCCGATGCTGTCACCGACGCCTTCGGCGCTGACCTCGTGAATTTCGATATTCTGCGCAGCGTGGGCGGTGCCAGCCAATAGCGAAACGCCCAACCCCAGTGCAAGCATGCCAAAACGTGCCATGTCATTCTCCTATCCATGGTGAGACGTGCACTTTCAGGCTAGCCAACGGCCTCGCAGGCCGCCAAATCCTCACAGGACAGTTTCGTTGCCACTCGGTTACTTGAGGTTACCGAGCACTCTCAGGGTCGGTCCCGCCTGATTCAGCGTGTAGAAGTGCAGGCCCGGCGCCCCGCCATCGAGCAGACGCCGGCACAGGTTCGATACGACCTCTTCGCCGAAGGCCTGGATACTCTCGCTGTCGTCGCCGTAGGCCTCGAGCTGCTTACGCACCCAGCGCGGGATATCGGCCCCGCAGGCATCCGAGAAACGGGCCAGCTTGGTATAGTTGGTGATCGGCATGATGCCCGGCACGATCGGCGTCTCGACCCCCAGGGCGCGCGCCCGCTCGACGAAGTGAAAATACGCCTCGGCGCTGAAGAAATACTGGGTGATGGCCAGATTGGCGCCCGCCTGTATCTTGCGCGCGAAATTCTGCAGGTCATGCTCGAAGCTCGGCGCCTGGGGGTGGGCTTCGGGATAGGCCGCCACGGCGATTTCGAAATGATCCCCGGTCTCGGCGCGAATGAACTCGACCAGTTCGTTGGCATAGCGCAACTCACCGATGCCGCCCATGCCCGAGGGTAGATCGCCACGCAGCGCCACCAGGCTACTGATACCGCATTCGCGATATTCCTCTAGCAGCTCACGCATCTGTCCTTTATCGCTGCCGATGCAGGACAGGTGCGGCGCGGTGTTGATACCGCACTCACGCACGGACTTGACGGTATTGAAGGTCCGCGCCTGGGTCGAGCCGCCAGCGCCGTAGGTGACCGAGAAGAAGCGCGGATTGCGTTCGGCCAAGGCGTCCCGGGCCTGCAGCAGCTTTTCCCGGCCGGCGTCGGTATTCGGCGGAAAGAATTCGAAGCTGATGCCCAGCGGATGCTCTTGTGCACTCATCGGTCTCGGTCCTCATCGGTGGGGGGATTATCGGAAAGCAGCCATTTTGCCTGCCCCCACGCCGAGGAACCAATGAAAGTTTCGTGCCTGATCTTCGATTTCAGTCATAGACGCGACGCCGCGGTCTCGCAGTCGCCCCCGGTCAGGCACGACTCGCTTTCCACCTGCAACGTGGCGTGGGTAATGCCGAAACGCTCGCGCAACAGGGCCGATGCCCGACGCAGCACCTGCTCGTGATCGACATCGTCATGCACCACCAAGTGCAGGCTGAGCAGGGGATCC
The DNA here is from genome assembly GCF_022348165.1 of Halomonas sp. McH1-25. Lineage (GTDB taxonomy): Bacteria > Pseudomonadota > Gammaproteobacteria > Pseudomonadales > Halomonadaceae > Modicisalibacter. Next base: position 638,986 of record NZ_JAKRFI010000002.1, on the reverse strand, counting down.
TGGGGCGTCAACCCCCAGAGATGCAGATCATGCAGGCTTTCGATGCCATCCAGAGCTTCCAGCTCGCGCCGGATATCATGCGCCTCGATGCCCTCGGGCGTGCCTTCGAGCAGGGTGTGTCCCGAACGCCGCAGGATCTTCCAGGCGCCACGCAGGATCAGTACCGCAGCGAGCACCGACAGGATCGGGTCGGCGGCGTTCCAGCCGGTCATCATGATGATCAGCGAGGCGACGATGGCTGCGACCGAGCCGAGCAGATCGCCCATTACATGCAGCAAGGCGCCATGCAAATTGAGGTTGTCCCGGTCGCCCCGGTGAAGAATGGCGAACACCACCAGATTGATCACCAACCCCAGCACGGCAATGACCAGCATTGGCCCGGCCATCACCTCGACCGGCGAATGCAGCCGCTGGATGGCGGCAATCACGATGCCCACGCCAATGGCCAGCAGCGTCAGCCCGTTGACGAAGGCCGCCAGCACCTGGAAACGCTGATAGCCATAGGTACGGTGCTTGTCGGGGGCTTTGGCGCCGAGGCGAAAGGCGAACCAGGCCAGGGCCAGCGAGACGCTGTCGCTGAGCATGTGTCCGGCATCGGCGAGCAGCGCCAGCGATCCCGACAGCCAACCGCCGATCACTTCGGCCAGCATGAAGCTGCCGGTCAGAATCATGGCCCAGCGAACCCGCTTTTCGCTGTCGGCATTCACCTGGGGGACATGATCGTGGTCATGGCCATGCGAGTGGTCATGTGCATGATCGTGCGTATCCGATCGAGGCATCTCGTTCTCCTGACGACGATTTGCCTCTTCTTGTATTGCCTATAGTCACTCCAGGGTCAAGCGCTGCGCGACAGCCGGCCGCTCCCCACCAGCATCCCGGCCGTGATGAGCAGTGCGGCCAGCGCCAGCAGCGGTGTGGGTTCGGCATAGCCAGTGGCAATCAGCACCAGGGTCGAGAGCAGCGGCGTGAAATAGGCGAGCAGGCCGAGCAAGCGCAGGTCGCCATGCTTGACGCCCACATCCCAGGTAAAGAAGGCACTGCCTACCGGGCCCAGCCCCAGGCCGATCACCCCCAGCCAGCCGATGCCCTGGGGCAGCCGGGTCGGCTCGAACAGCACGTGACAGATCGCCGCCAGGATCGCCGTCGCCAGACAGAAGCCACCGACCGCAGCGGTGGGTACGCCCTTGGCTGCCCGGGAAAGCACCGAGTAGCCGCTCCACACGAAGGCGCAGGCAAAGGCGGCCCCATACCCCAGTGCACTGCCACCGCGGCTGGCATCGCCACCCACCAGCAGTGCCGCCCCGGCAAAGCCGAGCAGCCCGCCGATTACATGGATGGCACGCAGCCGCTCGCCCGGCAGTAGGGCGACAAAGATCACGATGAGCAGCGGCCACAGGTAGCTGATCAATCCCGCATTGGCGGGCGGCGCATTTTGCTGGGCAACGAAGTAGAGTGCGTGGTAGCCGAACAGGCCCGCCACACCCATCAGCCAGACGCGTGGCGGCTGATAGAGCGGCGCCAGTAACGACTCGCCACGCACTCCCAGCCACACGGCGAAGCAGGCGAAGGCAATGGCAAAGGCCAGCGCCGTGAGCAGAAACGGGGGCACCGGCCCGGCGAGTTGAGTCAGCGCCGCCAGCAGCGCCCAGTTGAGGATGGTCGTCGCGCCAATCGCCGTAGCGCGTTGAACGGAGGAATTCGCCATGGCAGGCTCCTGCACGGAAATGCACCGAGTATGCCGCACCTCACGGAGCGGAACTTGTCGAATCCTGACCGCTTGGTGCGCTTGCGCCGCCCCCTCTTCGTCGCCCTGTCATTCCGGTGGTCGAGACGGCATGATGACGGTTTTGACATCATGAGCCATCGCGAATATGCCCGACGTCGACCTGACCCAACCGTTATGGATGCTGCTGGCCTTCGTCGGACTGGGCTGGCTATGCGCCCGTCGTCTGGCCGTCGATCCCCGGCCCATCGCCACCCTGCTGATCTACGTCATCGCCCCGCTGACCTTCTTTCGCGGCCTGACGCTGGGCGGCCCCACGCTGGCCTACCTGGGACTCACTGTCGCCATGTTCCTGCTCGCCAGCAGTCTGTGTCTGCTGGTCAGTCGCCTGGCGCGTCCCTTCTTTGCCCCACAAGAAGCCGCGCTGCTGGCCTTTTCGTCGGGCACCGGCAATACCGGGTATTTCGGCCTGCCCATTGCCATGGTGCTGCTGCCGCCCGAGGGCGTGACCCAGTACCTGTTCTGCCTGCTGGGTATCACGCTGTTCGAATTCACCCTCGGCTTCTATATCAGTGCGCGTGGCCAGTTCTCGGTACGCGAGAGCCTGCAGCGGATCGTCCGCCTGCCGTTGATCTACGCCTTCGCCGCGGCACTACTGGTGAGTGCGGTCGACCTCCCGGTGCCAGGCGCCGTCATGGAAGGGCTCGACTATTTCAAATACTGCTACACGGTGCTGGGCATGATGATCATCGGCATGACGCTCGGCCGGGTGGGCCTGCGTGAAGTGGATGGACGCTTCATCGCCGCCTGCATCGCGGCGCGTTTCGTGCTGTGGCCGCTGGTGAGCCTGGTCGCGGTCCTTGCACTGCAGGCCAGCGTAGGTATCGATGAGCAGCTTGCCATGGTGGTGCTGCTGCTCGGCGTGGTGCCGATGGCCGCCAACGTCGTGGTGGTGGCCATGGAGCTCAACATTCGCCCTGAAAAGGGCGCTATCGCCGTTCTGCTGACGACCCTTGCCGCCCCGCTGCTGATTCCGCTCTACCTGAGCGCATTACTGGCCCTGGTGGGGCCGGCATGATCCTGTCGCCACTGGCGAGGCGACAGGCCGTGCTGGGCGCGAAAGGTTCTCGAGAAGTGAGCGGCATCGGCGAACCCACAGGCGACGGCGATCTCGGTCAGCGAGGCCTGCGGCTCCGCCATCAGCCGGCAGGCTCGCTCGAGCCGGCGTTCGGTCAGCCAAGCGTGCGGGGCCTGACCGACCAATGCGCGGAATTGACGAGCGAAAGCGGCCTCGGCGAGGTGGCAGCGCGCCGCCATCTCGCCGACACGCCAGGGCCGCTCGAGGGTCGCCAGCACCTCCGGCAGCAGGCGCATCAGCCGCAGCCGCGGCATGGCGACTTGGCGCCCGCCACACACCAGGGACGCCTCCAGCCACTCTACCAGTGCCAGATTCCCGGCTCCCGCCAGGTGCCGGGCGCGCTCCCGCAACGCTGGCGACAAGCGGTAGGCCCGGCGTTCGACCAGTGCGCCCATTCCCAATGCGTCGCACCAGGCCACCGGGAGGTCGAGCACTAAACACCGATTGTCCCCTGCGGCCAGGTAGTGATGCACCTCGCCCTCGGCGATGGGCGCCAGCACGCCTGGCGCCACATGCACTCCGCCACGCCCGGTTTCCAGCTCGACGGTGCCCTCCAACCCCACCAGTACCTGATGGTAGGCATGGCGGTCCGTGAGCACCTGCGCAGGGTAGGAACGCGCTTCGCCAAGTGGGCGATCGAGCTCGGCCATCACGCGGGTCAAGAGCCCTGGATATCGACCAGCACCGTCGACGCCGCCGGCCGCTGACGCAGCCGTTCGACATACGCTGCCAGGCGGGGCGCACCGGCAACCAGATCCGATGCCGGCGGATGCTTGAACAGGTAGTCGAGCATGGGCGCGGCAATCGCATCGGCCAGGCTGAAGCGGTCCAGCACCAGGTACTCCCGGTCGCCAAGCTGCGCCTCGAGCAGGCCGAGCGCCTTCTCGACCTGGGGCTGTGCCGCCTCGACCTTGTCCCTGCGAATGCTGCCGTCCTCGCCCTTGGGAAACACGAATTCGAGCAGATAGCGACGGATCAGGGCGTCGTCGACATAAAGCGCCAGTATCGACGTCCACTGGTCGACCTGGGCGCGCTGCCAGGCGTCGTCGCCCTGCAGGGAAACACCCGCGAAGTTGTCGTCCAGATAACGACAGATCGTCGCTGTCTCGATCAGCCTGCGCTCGCCATGCAACAGCACAGGCACCTTGCCGAACGGATGGAGTGCCCGATGCTCCGGTCCGTGAAACTCCACACGCTCACCGTCGATGCGCGTCCCGACCGTGTAGGGGATGCCCTTCTCTTCGCAGCACAACTGCACGCTGCGCACGAAGGTACTGAACTGGGGACCGAAGATATGCACGCTGTCGCTCATGGCAGGCTCCCGAGGGTGGTGACTCGTCATGCGCACAGCGTAACCCAACTTCGTTGCATTGACCCGGGGCATGGCTCGCCGTGTTCATCTCGGGGCATTTTCTGGGATTCGTCACCGACTGAGCGGGTTCTCCCAGACCAACCTGGCTTCCAGACCATGCGGTTGGCGGTTGCTCAAAGAGAGCGTGGCGTGCTGGCGCTGGGCCAGCTCCAGGACGATCGCAAGCCCCAGGCCGCTGCCGGTGGTACGCTGATCCGTGGCGCGCCGGAAACGCTCGGTGACCTTGTCGATCAGCGGTTCGGGAATGCCCGGCCCGGTATCGCGAATGATCAACTGTCGTCGGCCTTCGTTCTGGCTTAGTTCGATGCTCACCTGCCCTCCGTCCGGAGTGTAGCGCAGGGCGTTGTCGAGCAAGTTGCGAAGCAGGATGCTCATTTCCACCGCATCGGCATGGACCTCGAGCCGGGTCGGCCCGTGCACCTCGAGCTGTTGCCCCCGGGCGTGGGCCAGCGGCCAGAAGTCGGCCAGCAACTCGGCCACGATGGGATAGATATCGACTGGCCCGGCCCTGTCCCGAGCCGCTCTCGGCCGGTCGAGCCGGGCCAGGATCAGCAGTTGCTCCACGACTCGCTGCAAACGCTCCACGCCGAGATAGGCTTTGTCGAGAGATATGCCTTCGCCCGCCCGAGCGTTATCCAGATGAATGCGCAACGCCGCCAGTGGGGTACGCAATTCATGCGCGGCGTCCGCCGTGAAACGACGCTCGCGCTCCAGGGTTTCGCCCAGCCGCTCGATAAAGTCGTTCAGCGAGTCACGCAGCCCCTCGATCTCACGCGGCACGGCGGTCTCGATACGGCGCAGATCCTGAGCGCCACGACCCTGGACCTGGTCGGACAGCAACGAGATGGGTGCCAGTCCGCGCCGGATAATGCGCCCCATCAGCCATAACAGCAGCGGCAGCATTATCAGCAGGGGGATCAAATTGTTAAGCGCGATCCGCTCGACGATTTCGCTCTGGAACTCATGTCGCAACCCCATGCTGATCCAGGTCCGGCTGGCGACATCGTACAGGCTGAATACGCGCCACTCCTGGCTGTCGTAGATCTCCCAGCGAAAGCCCTCCTCACGAGGGGCGGGAAATGGGCCACTGTCGTTCCACTCGGCACCGAGCAGACGAGGCGAACCGTCGGCATTCCAGAAGCCGAGCGTCAGCTTGCGTTCCTCCTCGTGATAGAGCGGCGCTGGCGTCTCGCCGGATTCGTCGAGCTGCACTTCGCCATCTTCGTACCATCGCGCCTGATGATCGGGAGTATCCAGGCGATGCGCGAGGCGCGCATAGGCCTCTCGCGGCATGTCCGCCTCGATCTGCCCGGCGACGACCCGGGTATGCAAGCTCAGTTGGGTATCGAGAATCTCTTCCAGTTCGTGGTCGGTAATCAGATAGGCCGCAGTCACCGCCAGTAGCGTGGCAATCGCCAGCACCCACATCAGAGCGCGCGCCAGATAGCGACGAATCGAGATCATGTCGCCTGACTGTCCAGGCGATAACCGATACCGCGTACGGTGACGATCAGCGACTTGGCCAGTTTCTTGCGTAGATGATGCACGTGCACTTCCAGGGCGTTGGATTCCACTTCTTCGCCCCAGCCATACAGCAGGCTTTCGAGCCGCGGACGTGACAGCACCTTGTCGGGATGACGGGCCAGCTCCAGTAGCAGTGCATATTCCCGCCGTGCCAAGACGATTTCCTCGCCTTGCCAGGTCACGCAATGCCGAGCTTCATCGATATTCAGGCTTCCCAATGCAAGAACTTGCGTCGCTCGTCCCTCGGCGCGGCGAGTCACGACACGCAAGCGGGCCAGTAGCTCCTGTAGATCGAACGGTTTGAGGACATAGTCATCGGCCCCGGCATCCAGGCCGCGAATGCGGTCCTCCACGGCATCGCGCGCAGTGAGGATCAGGACGGGCAACGATGCGCACTGGCGAACATGAGTCAGGACCTCCATGCCATCCATGTCCGGCAATCCCAAGTCGAGAATCATGACCGAGAAGGCTTCGTTACAGCCAATGGCGGATACCGCCTCACGTCCGCGCATGAACCACTCCACGGCATAATTCTCGCGCTCCAGGGCCGTCTTGATGCCGTCGCCCAGCAGCGGATCGTCTTCAACCAGCAATACTCGCATGCCTCATCCTCAGGCTTGATCCCATCGCCCTGGCCATATTCTCTTACGGCTTGCTTAGCAGTCGCCATACTAGCCTCCGGCGTTATCATTGTATTTCGCGGCTCACTCTTTTTAAGCTGTAATCAAGCAAGCCAAGGCGGGCTTGCTTCTGCTCGCCGAGTTGCGTGCCGACTGTGTCATCCTTACGGCCTCGCCGTCGACATGCACAGGCTCCTCATGGGCCGCCTCGCCTGGCGAGCCCCAGACCAAGAAGAACATTAAGGAATCGGAACTCCATGCCACAACCACTCGTGTCGGTGATCATCCCGGCCAAGGACGAAGCGGACAGCCTCCCCCATCTACTGGACGAAATCGCCGCTGCCCTGGCTGATGTCGAGCACGAAGTGCTGGTAATCGATGATGGATCGACCGATGCGACATGGTCTCTGCTGGTTCAGCGCGCGGCGGAGGATGACCGCCTGCGGCCACTACGTCATCCCGACAACGCCGGTCAGAGTACGTCGATATGGCAGGCTGCGCACCTGGCTTGCGGCACATGGCTGGCGACCCTGGACGGCGATGGACAGAACGATCCTGCCGATCTGCCTCGTCTGCTCGACAAGGCCCGCCGCGAAGATGTCGCCATGGTTGCCGGTCACCGGGTCTCGCGCCATGACGACTGGCTCAAGCGGGTATCGTCGCATGTCGCCAACCGTGTTCGCTCGGCCTTGCTCAAGGACGACACCCCCGACACCGCTTGCGGCCTCAAGGTGATGCGCCGCGATACCTTCGTCATGCTGCCCTACTTCGATCATATGCACCGCTTCCTACCCGCCCTGGTCCAGTCGCAGGGTGAGCGCTGCATCTCGGTGCCCGTCAATCATCGTGCCCGGCAAGCCGGTCAGTCCCACTACGGGCTGAACAACCGCCTATGGGTAGGGCTCATCGACATGATCGGTGTCATGTGGTTACGTCGCCGCTCACGCCTGCCCGCGGCACTGACTACCCAGCGCGACATCGACGCATCGCCGCGGTCGTCCGACGCGCAGTACGTCAAGGAGCAGGGATGAGTAACGAGTGGCTATGGATGGGCATCGGCTTTCTCGGACAAGCGCTGTTCTCGGCGCGGTTCATCGTGCAATGGCTGGCCAGCGAGCGCGCCAAACAAAGCGTCATGCCGATCGCTTTCTGGTTTTTCAGCCTGGGAGGCGGCGCGACCCTGCTCGCCTACGCCCTGTATCGCCAGGACCCGGTATTCGTGGTAGGACAAGCCGCCGGACTGCTCATCTATTCCCGCAATCTGGTACTGATCCGCAAGGAACGCCAGCATCAGACCAACGACGAGGATGCCGATGCTTGACCGGGCGAGCCTTCCGACACGGCAACGCGTGCCGCGATACCGTCCATGTGGAATGAAACATAGTCGTTGAAGGAAAGCTGTAAGCAATTCTTAAGATTCTGCGGTCACACTGCTGGCATCGAATGCCATTTTTCTATGGCAATGGCCATGGAACTGTCGAACAGGACCGCAAATCATGAGAAGAATGCTTCTGCTCTGTTACGAGGCCCTGGTGGTGATGGGTAGCGAACTCCCGCGCAGCGCCATTCGCTATCTCGTCAACCTGTCACGGAGTGACAAGGTGCAGCATTGGCGACAAGGCCAGCCCGCCCTGTATCCCCAGGCTCGCCGCCAACAACAGCGCCGCACTGGCCAGCATCGCCATCCCTGACGACCGGCCCAGGGTGGGAAACTCGCTTCGCCCGGGCTGGAGCATCGTCACGGCGATGACGCGCAGGTAGTAGAACAGCGATAGTACGGTGTTGATGACGGCGGCTACAGCCAGCCAGGTGTATCCGGCGGCCATCATGGTCGTCTCGAACAGCAGGAACTTGCCGAAAAAGCCTACCAGCGGCGGAATCCCCACCAGCGACAGCAGGGCCAGAATCCATCGCCGCCAGGCGAAAGATGCCACTGCGCATCAGCTGGCGCGGGGCGCTCTCGCGCTGCCCCATCATCAGTTCGCGGTGGGTTCGCACCAGCGTATCGATCAACCGGTCATCCCGCTCCACCAGGACCGGCGCACCCAGCGTCATCAAGGGCGCGCCACGCAGCCACACGGCGGCAAACGGCGTAGGCAGCTGGTCATGCACCCGCTGCAGACCATCGCGCAGGGCGACCGGAATCTCGCCGATCACCAGCAGCACGCTGGCATGACGTGGCGAGTCGACCAGTTCGATCTGCGGCGACAGGGCGAGTGTCGCCAACAAGGCATCGTCGTGACGCCCCCAGACGGGAAACACCGGCACGCACGAGCGCGCCGCCAACTGCCGCAACCAGCTCACTGCCACCGGAACACTCCTTCACGCCAGGCGTAGACGATGCCCACCGACAGGATGGCCAGAAACATGCCCATTTCCATCACCGCCATCATGCCCTTCTCGACGAAGACCACCGCCCACGGGACATGAACATCATCTCCATCTCGAAGGCGATGAGCAGCAGCGTCATGGGGTAGTAGCGGATGTGATAACGGTTCCAGGCATGCGTATCGGGCGTGCCGCCGCCCAGAAACGGGGCACGCTGGGAATAGGTGGGCATTGGCTGGTGGCGCTGGGGTAGCCATTGGATCAGCAACCCGGCAGCGAGTGCCAGCGCCAGAATGATCACGAGCGTCAGCAGTTCCATTGCGCCTCTCGTGTGCTAGAACCGATGTTCCTAACATGAAAAGGCCGGCAGGAACCCTTCGCTGCCGGCCACCGGCCTGCCGATGCTATCAAGCCATGGCCTGGCACTCTTCGGCACACCGCATACAGGCTTTCGCGCACTGCTGGCAGTGATCCATCTCGTGCTTGGCGCACTCTTCGCCGCACTTGCGGCAGATTTCCGCACACAGCCGGCAGACTTCTTTCACGTACTCGCTGTTCTGGGCCATGAACGAGGCCGCCAGGCGGCAGATCTGGGCACACTGCATGTCGAGCCGAATGCACTCGGCCATCGCCTTGACGTCGTCTTCCTGCAGGCAGGACGCCGCACAATAATCGCAGTAGGTCGCGCATTCGTTACAAGCATCAATGCAGGACTTGAACTTCTCGAGATCCATCTCGCTCTCCTGTTTCCATCATGGTCGTTTACGAGTAGGGCAACATCCTCGTGGCAAGCCGCCCCTTCAAGGTGTAGTCACGATACCCGCCATGGGCAAGCTGTGCCCGGGACCCAGGTTTGCCCCTGCCAGGAGACGATATCCTTGACACGGATCAATGCTGCGCGCTCTGCAAGCCTTAAGCTCAGCGGTGTCGCTGGGCGTTTCTATGGGCTATCAGCTCGGGAGGAAAAACAATGGACAAGACAATGAAAGCGGCCGTCGTTCGCGCCTTCAAGCAGCCACTGGTCATCGAGGAAGTGGCGGTACCGCGCCCCGGTCCGGGCGAGGTGCTGGTCAAGATCGCCGCCTCCGGCGTCTGTCATACCGACCTGCATGCAGCGCATGGCGACTGGCCGGTGAAGCCGCAACCGCCGTTCATCCCCGGTCACGAGGGCGTCGGCCACGTAGTGGCGCTGGGTGCCGGTGTCTCCCACGTGAAGGAAGGCGACCGGGTGGGCATTCCCTGGCTGTACTCGGCCTGCGGGCACTGCGAGCACTGCCTGGGCGGCTGGGAGACCCTGTGCGAGTCGCAGCAGAATACCGGCTATTCGGTGAATGGCGGCTTCGCCGAATATACCCTGGCCAAGGCCGATTACGTCGGGCGGCTGCCGGACAACGTCGGTTTCATCGACATCGCCCCGGTACTGTGTGCCGGCGTTACCGTCTACAAGGGCCTGAAGGTGACGGACACCCGCCCTGGCCAATGGGTGGTGATTTCCGGTATCGGCGGGCTAGGCCACATGGCCGTGCAGTATGCCAAGGCCATGGGACTGAACGTGGCGGCAGTGGACATCGACGACAGCAAGTTGGCCCTGGCCAAGCGTCTCGGCGCGAGTCTGACCGTCAACGCCAGGCAGACCGACCCGGCGGCATTCATCAAGGAGTCCATCGGCGGTGCGCATGGCGTGCTGGTGACCGCCGTCTCGCCCAAGGCGTTCGAGCAGTCCCTGGGCATGGTCCGCCGCGGCGGCACCGTGTCGCTCAACGGTTTGCCGCCCGGCGATTTTCCGCTGCCGATCTTCGACATGGTGCTCAACGGCATCACGGTGCGCGGTTCTATCGTGGGCACCCGACAGGACCTGCAGGAAGCGCTGGACTTCGCCGGCGAAGGCAAGGTCAAGGCTACGGTATCGAGCGAACCGCTGGAGAACATCAACGACATCTTCTCGCGCCTGGATCAAGGCCGGATCGAGGGTCGTGTCGTGCTCGACATGAGCGCTTGATCCTTAGTGAGGCCAAAAACGAAGAGGATGGCCGGTCGGCCATCCTCTTCGGGACTGCGTAAAGCAGCGAAGCGCATCACTGACTACGCGGAGCTTACATAGAACCGGCGTCTCTCAAGACCATGTTCTCATCGGTCACTACCGTGTAGTCGGCTTCGTTGTACTGCTCCTGTTTCATTTCGTCGACGCTCAGGTCGGTCTGCCATACCAGCTGATCGTTGTTCATCTGCATTTCGTTCAGCGGTATGATGATTTCCTCTTGACCGAAGCCAAGCACACCACCGCGAGTGACCACAACGGCGACCTCATTGGTATCGTTGGAGGTCACCACCTGGTCGACTTCGCCAAGTTCATTACCAGACGTGTCGAAAACGCTTTGCCCTTGGATATCAGTAATCAGCAGCGCATACAGAGCATTTTGTGACCCTGAGTTCTGTTGCTGTTGTTCGCCTTCGGTTACCTGAACATTGGCGCCTTCGGCTTCTTCGACCGATACATTGGCTTCGGCATCGGAGACACTGACATTGGGATCGGCAGACTCGACCTCAACCTGGGCTTGCCCCTCATCCCGCACAGCGACATCGGCCTGCTCTTGCCCATCCACGGCAACGCGCGGCTTGGCCGGCTGGACCGCCACTTCGGGCTCGGACCGCTCGACGTTCACATCAGGCTGGCCTTGGTTGACCGTGACCTCGGGCTTCTGCTGAACCACCTCGACATCTGGCTTGTTGGTGTCGACCTGCACGTTGGGGTCACGCATGACCACCTCGACTTCAGGATCGGGAACCGTGACCTCGACCGTCGGCTTGGGCTGCGTAACGATGACCTTGGGCTTTTGCTGATCGACGGTTACCTGAGGTTCCGAGGGATCCACCTCTACCTGCGGCGGCTGCTGATCCACCGTCACATCCGGCTCGGCAGGGTCGACATTGACATCGGGCGGATCGGTATCGACGACCACTTTAGGCTGCTGGGACTCGACGACCACCTCTTCCGGATCGTCCATGCTCTGGTCGCCTTCAGCTTCTGCGATGACGACCATGAGAGGTTGAAACTCACTGAGACTGAGCGCCTGATCGCTATCGCGATCGTATTCGCTCAATACCTGATCGCGATTTTGCTGTACGTTGGCGTCACTAAGGCGCTGCTCGAGCTCATCCCACTGGAGTAGCTGATCCCCATTCTGGTCGAGTCGATCGAATTCGGCACTGGCCCTTTGTTCCATCTGTCCGCTTGATTGCTGACCGCCCGATTGCTGCGCAAACGCAGGCGTTATCGCCAATGATGCACCGGCGGCACTCGCCGCTGCGATCTGCAGGCTTAGCTTACAAAGCTTCAGCTTCTTTTCCATGTACATATACCTCTCCTTTTTAGTCAGACAGAGTCCTGCTTACTCGCCTTCTCTGACGGAACTTTAAATACCTCTGGGATTTCGTTTATATGCCGAAATCCTATTTACCTTGGCAGCCATGCGAGCAAAACAACTTGCTCAGGCTTGCTATCAATCGAAAGTCACTTGTCCAAAACCAATTGGCGAACCGAAACACTTTCGTCCTCCTTGGAGCAATACGTTCAAGCAGCCAGCCAATCGGCCAAAACCAAGCCTCTGTGCTGAGCGTAGTCTGCCCCGCGACAGCACTCTTGAAAGTTTTGTGTTCATGGGCATCAAAAGGTGTTTTAGCGCGCGACAAGGTAACTAAAAGATATTTATGGTAAGCAGAAATCACCTTAAGAATTCTCCACAACGCAAATTCGCTGGGCAACTTAACTTTTGGTAATTAACGTTCTTGTCAATTCATCGCTCCCAACGAGTAACAGGCGCATTTACTTAACGAGACCGAGCAGAAACGACTAGAGAAACGGCTGCCATTTACAGCAACTGCTCGATCGGCAGCAGGTGCAACGCTTTGGCCTTCAGGTGTCGCCACAGTCCGCCGGGTTCCTGGTCGGTGGTTTTCCACTGCCCATCGCGACGAGTTGTCCAGCGCAGACCGCCGTCCTCGCCCAGCGTGACCTGATAGCTACGTGTTGGACGCATCCCTTGACGGGCCAGGTCCCAGAGCCGATTTCCCAACTCGCGACTGTCGATCAACAGGCCCAGTTCGCTGTTCCACCACAGCGAACGCGGATCGGCATTGAGCGAGCCGATGAATACGCGGTCCCGGTCGAAGGCCACGGCCTTGGTGTGCAGGCTGGAAATTTCGCCAACTGCACGTGCGGACTGATGCGCCGTGTTGCCCCGCAACTCATAGAGCCGGGCTCCCTGCTTCAGCATGGCCGGACGCCACGGCGTATAGGCACCATGCAGCGACGGTACGTCGGTAGCTTCCAGCGAGTTGGTCAGCACGGTCAGCCTGACGCCGCGCCGCGCCAGCTGTTTCAGGTAATCGATGCCGGCCTGCGTGGGTATCACGTAGGGAGAGATGATCAGCAGCTCCTCGTCGAGACGCCGAAAGGCGCCTTCGAGCTGATCCATCAGGGTCAACTCGAACGGCGGATAGCCGGTTACCGCAAGCTTTTCCGGTGGGTCCCACAAGGCAATGGCCGGTGCCCAAACCAACGAGTCGTGCAGCTGGCGACCGGCTTCGCCGGCCATGCGCCGAAAGGCGGGCTGCATAGCCAGTGCGTTGCCTTGGGCGGCATCCTCAGCGAGCTCGATCAATAAGTCGTACCAAGCATCATCCTGTGCGGATGCGAATTGCCGTAGCGGTACCGCCAGCGGATGATTCCAGAAATTGTCGAAGCTACCCGATAGCGTGGCCACCACCGGGCCGACCGCCATCACGTCGAGGTCGTTGAAGTTGAGCTCGTCGTCGACCTCGAAATATTCATCGCCCAGGTTACGCCCGCCGGTAACGGCCACCGCATTGTCCGTCACCCATAGCTTGTTGTGCATGCGCCGATGCTTGCGATCGAAATTGGCCATCAGCGCCAGATAATAAGTCAAGCGTGTGCTTCGCCCAGCCGTGATCGGGTTGAAGACACGCACCTCGATATTGGGGTGGCTGTCGAACGCCGCCAGCATGGCCTGCTTGTTGCGGCTGGTCGGATCGTCCAGCAGCAATCGAACGCGCACGCCCCGCTGGGCGGCCTGCAGCATCTGCTGCAGCAGGGCGCGCCCGGTACGGTCATTCCTGAGAATGTAGGTCTGGATATCGAGCGTCTTCTGGGCATGGGCAGCCAGCGAAGCCCGCAGGGCGAAGGCCGTCGGGCCGTCCGATACCAGCGTCATGCCGCTGACATTCTCCTGGGTATCGTCTGCCTGGCGCGCCCAGGTGCCCAGATAAGTGTCGCGGGCGGCGTCGTACGGCAATGCCTGGGATGGCATTCTGGTCACATCGACCGAGCTGCAGCCGCCCAGCCACAAGAGACAGGCCACTACCCCCAACCAGTGCCAGCCGCTCATCGCAATGATGCTATCCGACTTAGAAAAGTGGAACGTCATGCCGTCCGATCATCGCTCCACATCGGCGTGGCGAGAGTCTCCCAACAGCCAGGTGACCACCCGACCGATGGACAGGCCTTGGACCAGAATCGAGAACAGTACGATCAGGTAGGTTACGGTGAGCAGGATGTCACGTGTCTCGCCGTCCGGCAACGCCAGGGCCAGCGCCACCGATATTCCACCCCGCAGGCCGCCCCAGGTCAGGATGCGTGCCGAGCCGCGCCGAAAGCCTAACTGCTCGCGCAGTAGCATGACCGGCACGCCGATGGTGGTGAAACGCACCGCCAGGATGACCACGATCAGTCCTGCACAGGCCCATAGATGGGCCAGTTCGAAGGGAATCAACAGCACTTCCAGGCCGATGAGCACGAACAGCAGCGTATTGAGGATCTCGTCGATGAGCTCCCAGAAAGCATCGAGATGCTCACGGGTCGTATCGGACATTGCGCTCTGGCGGGCCTTGTTGCCGATCAGCAGCCCGGCGACCACCATCGCGATGGGACCCGAGATGTGCAGGTGCAACGCCAGCGAGTATCCGCCCAGCACCACTGCCAGCGAGATCAGCACTTCGATGCGGTACTCGTCGATGCTGCGCATCAGCCAATAGGCCAGTGTGCCGATCACCAGCCCCAGCAGAATACCGCCACCGGCCTCCTGCAGGAACAGCTTGCCGGCGTGCATGACGGTCAAGGCCTCGTCGCCTGCCGCCGCCCCCAGCAGCAGCGTGAACACGACGACGGCGACGCCGTCATTGAACAACGATTCGCCAACGATGCGCAGCTCGAGATCGACCGGAGCGTTGGCATTGCGCAGGATACCCAGCACGGCGATGGGATCGGTGGGCGAAATCAACGCACCGAATACCAGGCAGTACATCCAGGGCACCGCCAGGCCGAGCGTTCCAAGCAGGAAATAGGCGGCACTGCCGATGGCCAGGGTCGAGATCACTACGCCCAGGGTGGCGAGAAAGCCGATCGACCAGCGATAGCGACGCAGGCGATCGAGATCGATATGCAAGGCGCCGGCGAATAGCAGCAGCGAGAGCATGCCATCCATCAGCAGCTGGTTGAAATCGATCCGCGACAACAAAACCTCGGCTTGGTCCTCGATGGCCGTGAACCCCAGCCATGCCAAGCCATGCAAGCCCCAGGAAAACGCCAGAGCGATTGCCATCACCCCGATGGTGGTCGGCAGACGCACGAATTGGTGATTGAACCAGGCGAGAATCGCCGTCAACGACACGATGATAGCAATCAGTTCCAGCATGGGCCTTCCTTTGCCATGATTGCCGTCCGACGCAAAAATTGGCCAGACGAAATCCGATGACCGCCTCACGACGGCCATCGGGGGCCTTTTTCTGGTTATCCTATGGCGAGCTTACGAGCATGCCGGCCCTACTGCGACGATGGTTCAGAGGCTGCCTGAGAGGTACTCGTCGAGCTAGCCTGGGATACTCCGCTCTCGCCACCGCCGGAGGGGCTGCCTGACGACTGTTGCTCCGGCGTCTGCTGTTCGGGTTGCGACGGCTGGGCGGAGGGGTCGCTCACCGGCATCTGGTCGTTCGGCGACAAGCCTTCGCCCGTGCTCTCATCGGGCTCCCACATGTCCGATCCCGTGACGCCGCTGGTAGTCCCCGTCGTACCGGTGGCCACGGATGCATCGTTGCCGATCTCGCCCTCATCGAGGGTACTTTCAGCCGACGTTTCCTGAGTGAGCTGCTCTTCGTCGTCACCGCAGCCGACCAGAAGCGCTCCCGTCAGTGCCAGTACCGCCAACAGTGATGTCTTGCCTCGTCCCATGATGCTCTCCTTAATCTCCTAGGGTCTTGACACACTACCATCCAGCGTAGCTTTCCTTGGCTTCCCATACTGAACGGCAGACCACTACACGCTCGTCCCTTGGGCCAAAAGCATTCGCTAAAGTACTACACACGAAGCCCGAGCTCTATCAAAGCAAGCCATGACATGGAAAACGCCGCCCGAAGGCGGCGTGACGTGACGAACATCCGGCACTGCTCAGTAGCGGTATTCGTCCGGCTTGAAGGGCCCATCCACCGGCACTCCGGTATACTTGGCCTGGTCTTCGGTCAGGCGGGTGACCACCCCACCGAAGCCCTCCACCATGTAGCGGGCCACCTCTTCGTCGAGATGCTTGGGCAATACGGTCACACCCAGACCGCCGGCCTTCTCATCGTTGCTGAGATCGGCAAAGCGACATTCGAACAGATGGATCTGGGCGAGAACCTGATTGGCAAACGAACCATCCATGATTCGCGACGGGTGCCCGGTGGCATTGCCAAGATTCACCAGGCGACCTTCGGAGAGCAGGATCAGGTAATCGTCGCTGGTGGGATCGAATTCGCCGGGATCGCTGTCGCGGTAGATCTTGTGGACCTGCGGCTTGACCTCTTCCCAGTGCCACTGGCGACGCATGTAGGCGGTGTCGATTTCACTGTCGAAGTGACCGATGTTGCACACCACGGCACCCTTCTTGAGCGCCTTGAGCATCGGGGCATCGCAGGCATTGATGTTGCCGGTACACGTCACCACCAGGTCGATCTTGCCAAGCAGGTCGCGATCGATGCTCTCGGCACCCTTGTTGATGCCATCGAGGTAAGGGGACACCACCTCGTAGCCGTCCATGCAGGCCTGCATGGCGCAAATCGGGTCGATCTCGCTGATCTTGACGATCATGCCTTCCTGACGCAGCGAGGCGGCCGAGCCCTTGCCCACGTCGCCGTAGCCGACCACCAGCGCCTGCTTGCCGGCCAGCAGATGGTCCAAGCCGCGCTTGATGGCGTCATTGAGACTGTGGCGGCAGCCGTACTTGTTGTCGTTCTTGGACTTGGTGACCGCATCGTTGACGTTGATCGCCGGAACCTTGAGCTTGCTGTCGCGCAGCATCTCCTGCAGGCGATGCACGCCGGTGGTGGTTTCCTCGGAAATGCCGTGGATGTTGGCCAGCAGTTCGGGACGCTGGTCATGCAGCAGCGCGGTCAGGTCGCCACCATCGTCGAGCACCATGTTGGGCGTCCAGCCGTCGGGGCCTTCCACGGTCTGCTCAATGCACCACCAGAACTCTTCCTCGGTCTCGCCCTTCCAGGCGAACACCGGAATGCCGGCGGCGGCAATCGCGGCGGCGGCATGGTCCTGGGTCGAGAAGATGTTGCACGAAGACCAGCGCACCGAAGCGCCAAGCTCGATCAGCGTCTCGATCAGCACCGCGGTCTGGATGGTCATGTGAATGCAGCCGGCAATACGGGCACCGGCAAGCGGCTGCTGATCACGGTACTTGGCGCGAATCTTCATCAATGCCGGCATTTCGGTTTCGGCAATGCGAATCTCGCGACGCCCCCAGTCGGCCAGCCCGATGTCGGCGACCTTGTAGTCATTCTGGGTAGCGGGTTTGGCATTGGCCATTGCTGTCATCGTCTTACTCCATTCCTAGGGAATGGGCGCCGTTGCAATTTGCAACCGCCTGCCCGAGCCTCGTACATGACAAGCCATGCACTGCAGCGCCCCTCGGGCAGCAGCAACAGGAAGGTCGATTTCGGTCGACAGTAAGAAAACTCACATGAGTAGGACGTTTTTTCAATCCTGACCGTCTCTCGAGCCAGCCGGATCGGTGCAAGCGAGCGGCGAAAGCCGCTCGCTTGCACTACGCAGCGACGTTACTGAGTGGATTGCTCTTCTTCCGAGCCGTTGCCGTCATTGATGATGACGTTCGCGTCGCTCTCACCATCTTCATTGGCCGAGGCGTTGCCTTGTGCGCCGTCGCCGTCTTTGATGATGACGTTCGCGTCGCTCTCCTGGTTGGCCGGGTCATTGCCATTGCCGTCTCTGATGACGACGTTCGCCTCTTCCGCTTCATCGACGGAGACGTTGGGTTCCGCCTCGTCGACGGAGACATTGGGCTGATTGGTCGCATCAGCGTTCTGCTCCGTATCGGAAACGGGCTCATCGGGCTGGGCCTGCCCCTGCGTATTCGTCTCTTCTGCGACAGGTTCGGCGACCTCCTCCTCAGGGACGTCGGTTACCGGCTCAGGCTCGGTCACCTCGGTTTCCGTCTCGGTGGTAACGGGTTCCTCATCCTCTCCGCAACCGGTCAGTAGCGCACCCGACAGGGCGAGTGCAGCAATTAGGATCGTGCGCTTTTCCATGACTAACTTCCTCATATCCATTGATTTGGCAGGTCATAATTGCCTCCACCAGCGTAGTTCGACTCCGCCACAAATGCAGCTTACAACGTTCACTACGTTCGTAGGCAAGGCGTTCCTACAATAGAAGCCTACCCAGACCTGGCAAGGCCAGGCAGGTCATTCATCCTCTATGCTGGTCCCGGGCTCGCGATCCATCGTCTCTTCTCCGGGAACATCGGAGTCCGTCTCGTTGCTCTCGCCGGTGTCTCCGCATCCGCCCAGCAATGCCCCGATCAGTAGGAGCGTTGCGAATGGCATCATCTTGCGCTTTTCCATGCATCACCTCCTATCACGCTATGCCACCTTCAACGTAGCTGGCCTGATTCGCTCGCGACAGCTCGCCTTTGCTCAGAAACGCCGACGCCCCGCCAAGCGGGGCGTCGGAATGCGACATATCATCTCACCTTCAGATACCGGCTGCCGCCTTGAGCGATTCGGCCTTGTCGGTCTTCTCCCAAGGGAAGGCAGTGAAGGTCTCGGTATGCGTTTCGCCGCTGACATCGGTCCACGTATAGCTGTGTTCGAACGGCTCGCGACCGAAGTGGCCATAAGCGGCCGTCAGTTGGTACATGGGATGCTGCAGGTCGAGCATATGGGTGATTGCGTAGGGACGCAGGTCGAAATGCTCGCGCACCAGCTCGACGATCTTGTCGTCGGCAATCTTGCCGGTCCCGAAGGTATTGAGCGACACCGAGGTCGGCTCGGCCACGCCGATGGCGTAAGAGACTTGGATCTCGCATCTGTCGGCCAGACCTGCCGCCACGATATTCTTGGCGACGTAGCGCCCGGCATAGGCAGCACTACGATCGACCTTGGACGGATCCTTGCCGGAAAAGGCACCGCCGCCGTGGCGCGCCATGCCGCCGTAGGTATCGACGATGATCTTGCGCCCGGTCAGACCGCAATCGCCCACCGGCCCGCCGATCACGAATTTGCCGGTGGGGTTGATGTGGTAGCGGGTCTTGTCGGTCAGCCACTCGGCAGGCAGCACCTGTTCGATGATCTCGCGCTTGACCATCTTGCGAAGATCGTCCTGATCGATCTCGGGATCGTGCTGCGTCGACAGGACCACCGCTTCGACGGCAATGGGCTTGTTATCCTCGCCATAACGGAAGGTCACCTGGCTCTTTGCGTCGGGACGCAGCCACGGCAGCATGCCCTTCTTGCGCAGCTCGGCCTGGCGCTCGACAAGGCGGTGCGAGTAATGGATCGGCGCCGGCATGTACGACTCGGTCTCATTGGTCGCATAGCCGAACATCAACCCCTGGTCCCCCGCCCCCTGATCTTCCGGCTTGCTGCGGTCGACACCCTGGGCAATATCCACGCTCTGCTTGCCGATCAGGTTGAGGACCCCACAGGTTTCGCCATCGAAGCCGACGTCCGAGGAGTTGTAACCGATGTCCAGGATCACCTTGCGCACCAGCTCTTCCAGGTCGATCCAGGCGCTGGTGGTGACTTCCCCGGCAACGATGGCCACACCGGTCTTGACCAGAGTTTCGCAGGCGACGCGTGCCTGCTTGTCACGCGCGATGATCGCATCGAGTACGGCATCGGAAATCTGGTCGGCAATCTTGTCCGGATGCCCTTCGGAAACGGATTCGGAAGTAAACAGGGAATACTCGCTCATGCGTCCTTGACCCTCTTGGCGTTTGCCCGTCTTGAGCGGGATAAGTGAAACGAAGGGGGAAAACCGGCGCCGCAGGCCAGTGTCAGGCAAGGCGACGCACGACCGGCGCAGAAACGCTGGCCTGGGGCGCAAAGTCTACACGCAAGCCCCATCGGTGCCTAGCGAACCGAGACGTACTCTCGCTTCGCTAGGCACCTGTCGCCGCCATCCGAGGACTTGCGGCTTTCCCACCCCCGCTACGATAGGAGAAATCGCCGCGGCGCGCCTCATTTGATGGATGCCGGCAACTCGGCGACAATAAGCGCCCTGACCCGGCGCCCACACCTTTGGGCGTATCCTGAGGTCTGCCGGAAGTCGACAATGTAGGCACTTCCGGGCAGACCGTAGTCGAACAGGTAGCGGCCAACCCACTGGTGGCTGCCATTGCTGATTTGCCCTAGGCGAGGAGCTATACGATGCCGTCCCGTTTCGAGCTGGCGAACGCCATCCGCGCGCTGTCCATGGATGCCGTGCAGAAGGCCAAGTCCGGTCACCCCGGCGCCCCCATGGGCATGGCCGATATCGCTGAGGTGGTGTGGAACGATTATCTCAAGCACAACCCGGCCAACCCGCACTGGGCCGACCGCGACCGTTTCGTACTGTCCAACGGCCACGGTTCCATGCTGCTCTACTCGCTGCTTCATCTGACCGGCTACGAGCTGACCCTGGAAGACCTGCAGCAATTCCGTCAGTTGCATTCCAAGACGCCGGGGCACCCGGAGCTGGGCTACACGCCTGGCGTGGAAACCACCACCGGCCCGCTGGGTCAGGGCCTGGCCAACGCCGTGGGCATGGCCATCGCCGAGCGCACCCTGGCCGCTCAGTTCAACCAGCCGGGCCACGAGATCATCGACCATAACACCTATGTGTTCCTGGGCGATGGCTGCATGATGGAAGGCATTTCCCATGAGGTCTGCTCGCTGGCCGGCACTCAGGGCCTGGGCAAGCTGACTGCCTTCTACGACGACAACGGCATTTCCATCGATGGCGAGGTCGAAGGCTGGTTCACCGACGATACCGCCAAGCGCTTCGAGGCCTACGGCTGGCATGTGGTGCCCAACGTCGACGGTCACAACCCGGACGAGATCAAGGCGGCCATCGAGCTGGCACGCAATCATGACGACCGGCCCAGCCTGATCATCTGCAAGACCATCATCGGCTTCGGCGCACCCAACAAGCAGGGCTCCGAAGAGAGTCATGGCGCCCCGCTGGGCGATGAAGAGGTTGCCGCGGCCCGCCGTCAGCTGGGCTGGCCGCATGCGCCCTTCCATGTGCCCGAGGAAATCTACCAGGGCTGGGACGCCACCGCTCGCGGCCAGAAGGCCGAGGACGACTGGAATGCGCGCTTCGAGCGCTACCAGGAAGCCCACCCCGAGCTGGCCAAGGAACTCAAGCGTCGCCTCAAGGGCGAACTGCCTGCCACGCTGACGACCGAAAAGATGATCGAGGAGGCCCAGGAACGCGGCGAGACCCTCGCCACCCGCAAGGCGTCCCTGACCTGCCTGAACGAATTCGGTCCGCAACTGCCCGAGCTGTTCGGCGGTAGCGCCGACCTTGCGCCGTCCAACCTGACTTTCTGGAAGGATGCTCGCGCCGTCAACCGTGACCATGCGTCCGGCAATTATTTGCACTACGGGGTCCGCGAGTTCGGCATGGGCGCGATCATGAACGGCATCAGCGCGCACGGTGGGTTCATCCCCTACGGCGCGACCTTCCTGACGTTCATGGAATACATGCACAATGCCGTGCGGCTGGCGGCGTTCATGCATCGCCAGGCCATTTACGTGTTTACCCACGACTCTATCGGTCTCGGCGAAGACGGCCCGACCCACCAGCCGATCGAACAGATGGGCGCGCTGCGCTCCACCCCCAATCTGTCGACCTGGCGTCCGGCCGACGCTGTGGAGACAGCGGCCGCCTGGCATGCCGCCCTGCATCGTCGCGGCGCGCCGACTGCCCTGGTCCTGTCGCGCCAGAATCTGCCCCATCAGCAGCGCGACAAGCATCAGTTGGCCGACATCCAGCGTGGCGGCTACGTGCTCAAGGACAGCGACGAACCGGCCGAGGTGATCCTGATCGCCACCGGCTCCGAAGTGGCCCTGGCCATGGACGCCGCCGATGCACTGGAAGCCAAGGGCAAGGCGGTGCGCGTGGTCTCGATGCCGTCCACCGATACGTTCGAAGCCCAGCCGGCGAGCTACCGCGACAGCGTGCTGCCGCCGTCCCAGCGCAAGCGCGTGGCCATCGAGGCCAGCCATTACGCCTACTGGTACAAGTACGTCGGTCTGGACGGGCGCGTCATCGCCATGGACCGCTTCGGCGAGTCGGCCCCGGCCGCGGACCTGTTCAAGTATTTCGGCTTTACCGTCGACAACGTCGTCGAGCAGGTCGAGCAGTTGCTCGCCGAGTAATCACAGCCACGCGGTTCACAACTGCAGACAGAAAAAGCACGGCCTGGGCCGTGCTTTTTTCGTGGGGCGCAGCATGTGGCTTGGCTGCCGTTCAGAATGCCCAATCCTCGTCTTCGGTCCGCTCGGTACGTCCGATCACATAGGACGAGCCGGAGCCGGAGAAGAAATCGTGATTCTCATCGGCGCCCGGTGAAAGTGCGGCGAGAATCGCCGGACTCACCGCCTCGGTGGCACCGGGAAACAGCGCTTCGTAGCCGAGATTCATCAGCGCCTTGTTGGCGTTGTAATGCAAGAACGCCTTCACTTCCTCGGTCAGCCCCACCTCGTCGTAGAGCGACTCGGTGTAGTGCACTTCGTTATCGTAGAGATCGAGCAGCAGATCGAGGGTGGCATCCTTGACCTGCTGCTGACGTTCGGCAGATTCCTTTTCCAGGGCGCGCTGGAACTTGTAGCCGATATAGTAGCCGTGCACCGCCTCGTCGCGGATGATCAGGCGAATCAGGTCGGCAGTGTTGGTCAGCTTGCCGCGGCTCGACCAATACATCGGCAGGTAGAAGCCCGAGTAGAACAGGAACGACTCAAGGAACACGCTGGCGACCTTGCGCATCAGCGGATCGTCGGTGCGGTAGTGGGCGAGGATCAGCTCGGCCTTGTTCTGCAGGTGCGGATTTTCCTCGCTCCAACGGTAAGCATCGTCGACGTCCCGGGTGGCGCACAGGGTCGAGAAGATCGAGCTGTAGGAGCGGGCATGCACCGACTCCATGAAGCTGATGTTGGTGAACACCGCCTCCTCGTGGGGCGTCACGGCATCCTCGATCAGTGTCGGCGCACCGATCGTGCCCTGGATGGTATCGAGCAGCGTGAGTCCGGTGAACACGCGAATGGTCAACTGCTGCTCAGCTTGGTTGAGAGTGTTCCAGGCCGGCAGGTCGTTGGATAGCGGGATCTTCTCCGGCAACCAGAAGTTGCTGGTGAGGCGATTCCACACCTCCAGATCCTTGTCGTCCTGCAGGCGATTCCAGTTGATGGCATCGACCCGGCTCAAGCGGCGGGCGGCGGTAGCGGGCATATTCATGACGTATGTCTCATTCGGTTGACGTGGCAGGCGTACTGCCACGTTTCCAAGATTCGCGGGCGCAGCAGCTTTGAACGTCAGAGGGTGCAGGAGACGCAACCTTCCACTTCCGTTCCCATCAACGCCGCTTGGCGCAGACGCACGTAGTAGATCGTCTTGATGCCTTTCTTCCAGGCGTAGATCTGTGCGCGGTTGATGTCGCGGGTGGTCGCGGTGTCACGGAAGAACAGCGTCAGCGACAGTCCCTGGTCGACGTGCTGTGTCGCCTCGGCGTAGGTGTCGATGATCTTCTCGGGACCGATCTCGTAGGCGTCGCGGTAGTAGTCCTGATTGTCGTCACTCAGGTACGGCGCCGGATAGTAGACGCGGCCCAGCTTGCCTTCCTTGCGGATTTCGATCTTCGCCGCCACCGGATGGATGCTCGAGGTAGCGTGATTGATGTAGGAGATCGAGCCGGTCGGCGGAATCGCCTGCAGATTGCGGTTGAAGAGGCCGTGCTCCATCACCGAGGCCTTGAGCTCGCGCCAGTCCGCCTGGGTCGGGATGTGGATACCGGCAGCGCCGAAAAGTTCACGCACCCTGGCGGTCCGTGGCGACCATTCGCGCTCGGTGTACTTGTCGAAGTAACTGCCGCTGGCGTAGTCGGACTCCTCGAAGCCGGCAAAGCGTGTGCCCCGTTCGATGGCCAACTGGTTCGAGGCGCGCAGGGCGTGGTACGTCACCGTGTAGAAATAGATGTTGGTGAAATCCAGTCCCTCGTCGGAGCCGTAATGGATACGTTCCCGCGCCAGATAACCGTGCAGGTTCATCTGGCCAAGGCCGATGGCATGCGAACGGGCGTTGGCTTCGGCGATCGACGGTACCGAGCGGATGTCGCTCATCTCGGAGACGGCGGTCAAACCGCGAATCGCCGTCTCGACACTGGTCCCGAAATCCGGCGAGTCCATCACCCGGGCGATGTTCAGCGACCCCAGGTTGCAGGAGATATCCTCGCCGATGCGCCGGTAGCCCAAGTCATCGTCATACTCGGTGGGCGTATTGACCTGGAGGATCTCCGAACACAGGTTGCTCATGTTGATGCGCCCGGCGATCGGGTTGGCGCGGTTCACCGTGTCCTCGAACATCACGTACGGGTAGCCGGATTCGAACTGCAGTTCGGCCAGCGTCTGGAACAGCTCGCGCGCATTGGTCTTGGTCTTGCGGATACGCGGATCGTCGACCATTTCCTGGTACTTCTCGGTGATGCTGATGTCACCGAAGGGCACGCCATAGACACGCTCGACATCGTAGGGCGAGAACAGGTACATCGCCTCGTTGCGCTTGGCCAGCTCGAAAGTGATGTCGGGAATCACCACGCCCAGCGACAGGGTCTTGATGCGGATCTTCTCGTCGGCGTTCTCGCGCTTGGTGTCGAGGAAACGCAGGATATCGGGATGGTGCACGTTGAGATAGACCGCCCCGGCGCCCTGACGCGCGCCCAACTGGTTGGCGTAGGAGAAGGCGTCCTCGAGCAGCTTCATGATCGGGATGATGCCGGAGGACTGGTTCTCGATACGCTTGATCGGTGCACCCAGCTCGCGGATGTTGCTGAGCAAAAACGCCACCCCACCGCCGCGCTTGGAGAGTTGCAGCGCGGAATTGATGGCCCGGCCGATCGACTCCATGTTGTCCTCGATGCGCAGCAGAAAGCACGATACCAGTTCGCCGCGCTGCTGCTTGCCACAGTTGAGGAAGGTCGGCGTGGCCGGCTGGAAACGGCCATGGATGATCTCGTCGAGCAACATCGTCGCCAGCTGCTCGTCGCCGCGCGCCAACGACAGAGCGACCATGCACACGCGATCCTCGTAACGCTCCAGGTAGCGACGGCCATCGAAGGTCTTGAGGGTATAGCTGGTGTAGTACTTGAAGGCGCCCAGAAAGCTCTGGAAGCGGAACTTCACCGCATAGGCCCGCTCGAAGAGCCGCTTCACGAAGGCGAAGTCGTACTGATCGAGAACCTCGCGTTCGTAATACCCCTCAGTCACCAGGTAGTCGAGCTTCTCCTCGAGCGAGTGGAAGAATACCGTATTCTGATTGACATGCTGCAGGAAGTACTGGCGCGCCGCCTCGCGATCGGCGCCGAGCTGCAAACGTCCCTCGCCATCGTAGAGGTTGAGCATGGCATTGAGCGCATGAAAATCCAGCGCTTTCGCCGCGCGGGAGGTCTCGGTCACCGGCGCCTCGTCAGGCAGTTCCAGGGTGTCATTCAGCATCGGCGGTCTCCAGGGTCAAACAGTCGCGTACCTTGAGGACGTCTTCGGGCGTCCCCATGAGTTCGAAGCGGTGCAGCAGGGGCACCTGGCACTTGTGGGCGATGACCCGACCCGCCAGCGCGAAGGCGCTGCCGAAATTGGTGTTGCCACCGGCCACCACCCCGCGGATCAGGGCGCGATTGTGCACATCGTTGAGAAAGCGAATCACCGGCCCCGGCACTGCGGTGCGCGGATCGCCATCGCCGTAAGTGGGCACGATCAGTACATAAGGGCGCTCCACCTGCAGCGATTCACGCCGATTCGACGGGATTCGCTGGGCGGGCAGGCCCAGCTTTTCCACGAAACGTCGGGTGTTGCCCGACTGCGTGGAGAAATAGACCAGATCGCTCATGGCCTGCCCGCTCAGGCCAGCTGGCGGATGCGCTCGGGCCGGAACCCGGACCAGTGTTCTTCTCCCACGACAACGACCGGAAGCTGGCGGTAGCCCAGCGACTCGACATCGCGCACCGCCTCTGTCTCCACGCTGATATCGATCACGCTATAATCGAGCCCCTGCTTGTCGAGGGCGCGATAGGTGGCATTGCACTGCATGCAGTTTGGCTTGCTGTAAATAGTAATGCTCATGATAATCGTTCCCGTAATAACAGCGATGCGCAAAGTAAACAAGAAGAAAGCGCTCCGGCCTCAGCAGGCTGCGGACACCACATATGGTAGCCAATAACGGGATGGGGTCAATATCTTGTAATTAGCCGGGCGATATGCCTAGGTCACGCTTCGTCAACGGGCGTCGCGCAGCAAGTAGTGTTCCAGCCCCCAGCGCAGCGGCCCGACCTGACTGGCCAGCCCCAGCGCGGCCTGACGCAGCACGCGGGCAGGCGGGCGCGCATCGCCATACAGCGAGACTATCGCTTGGGATGCCAGCCACAAGGGGCGAATCGCGCGCCGATGAGCGCGCTCGTAGGCGGACAGGACGGCGGGCGATCCGATATCGCGTCCCCGGCGATGCGCCATGGAAATCTCGCGCGAAAGCCGGTGCACACTGGCCAGCCCGACGTTGAAGCCATGCGCGGTGGCGGGATGCAGGCCGATCGCCGCATCGCCGATCAGCGCGAGACGCTCCGCGACCAGGCGCTGTGCATAGCCGACCCACAGCGGATAGCTGTGCACCTCTCCGACACGCTGCATGTCACCTAGGCAATGGTGATAGAAGCCGCTGACCGTCGCCGAAAACGAATCGACATCGAGCGATTCCAGCCGTTCGGCCTCCGCCGGCGTCAGCGTCATTACCACCGATGAGGTCTGGCCGTTCAACGGCAGGAGCGCCAGGGCCCGCTCGTAACCGAACCATGACCAGGTCAGCTCGCTGTGTGGGCGCTCGTGGGCCATGCGGCATACCAGCACCTTGCGCCCGGTGTCCTCGAGATGGGCAGGCAACCCCGCCATTCGACGAGTCGCCGACATCCGCCCATCGGCCGCCACGACCAGCCGGGCGGCAAGCCGGCGGCCATCCTCGAGACGCAAAATCCGTGCGCTGGGCGATGTCTCGAGCGCACTGACTCCCTGACCGGTGATCAGCGTAATGCGCGAATCGGCCAGCGCGGCCTCGAAGGCGGCTCGCCGGATCACCCGGTTGGGAACCAGCTGACCGATGGTTTGCGACGGCGAACGCTCGGCGCCGGCCAACGTCATGGCTTGCGGCGTGTCACCGTCGCCATTGTAGAGCCGCGCCTCGCGGATCGGCGCGGCGCTGCGCTCGTCGATGCGTTGCCAGATACCGGCCCAGGCGAGCTGCCGACGTGACGTATGGGTCAGGGCAATCTCGCGCCCATCGTCGCCCGGCTCCGCCAAGGCGGTATAGGGAGCGCGATCGACGACGCTCACCGTCAGCCCCATGGCGGCCAGCTCGACTGCCAGGCAGAGCCCCGCCGGGCCGGCCCCGACGATTGCCACGTCGGCCATTGCGTCTTCCGGCATGTCACTCTCCCCTTGCAGCATCGGTCGTTAACGGCTGTCAGTATGGCCGCTCATGATACGCCGTGGCCCTCTCAGCGGCCACGGCCGGTGACGATCGGTCGCGTTGCAACGGCAAACGGCCCGGCAGAGCCGGGCCGTTGCAGCCATCTCACGAATCCCTCCCATCTTAGGCGATGGTGATGTCCTTCGAGAGATAGACGTCCTGGATGGCGTTGAGCAGCTCGACGCCCTCCTTCATCGGCTTCTGGAAGGCCTTGCGTCCGGAGATCAAGCCCATGCCGCCGGCGCGCTTGTTGATCACCGCCGTACGCACGGCTTCACCGAGGTCCGAATGGCCCTTCGAGCCGCCGCCCGAGTTGATCAGCCCGGCACGCCCCATGAAGCAGTTGGCAACCTGATAGCGGGCCAGGTCGATGGGATGATCCGAGGTCAGCTCGTCGTAGACCTTGTCATGGGTATGACCGAAGCCGATCGTGCGATAACCGTGGTTGGTCTCGGCCAGCTTCTGCTTGACGATATCGGCCTTGATGGTGGCAGCCAGGTGGATGGCCTGCCCGGTCAGGTCCGACGACACATGATAATCCGTGCCGTCCTTCTTGAAATCGGCGTTGCGCAGATACGACCACAGCACAGTGACCATGCCCAGTTCATGGGCGCGTTCGAAGGCTTCGCTGACTTCCTGGATCTGACGGCGGCAATCGGGCGAGCCGTAATAGATGGTGGCGCCGACGGCGACACAGCCCATCTCATGGGCCTGCTCGACCTGAGCGAACATGGTCTGGTCGTAGATCGCCGGGTAGGTCAACGTCTCGTTGTGGTTGAGCTTGAGCATCATCGGAATCTTGTGCGCATAGCGGCGCGCCACGGAGGACAGCACACCCAGCGTCGAGGCGACACAGTTGCAGCCGCCCTCGATGGCCAGTTCGACGATGTTCTTGGGGTCGAAATACATCGGGTTGGGGGCAAAC
Source organism: Halomonas sp. McH1-25 (assembly GCF_022348165.1). Classification (GTDB taxonomy): domain Bacteria; phylum Pseudomonadota; class Gammaproteobacteria; order Pseudomonadales; family Halomonadaceae; genus Modicisalibacter. The sequence goes on along the minus strand of NZ_JAKRFI010000002.1, from coordinate 610,293 downwards.
GAGGCGCCAGCCGAATGCTCGATGCCCTGATCCACCGGCAAGATGCCGAGATAGCCGGTGCCGGCCAGGCGGCCGTGATTGAACAGGGTCTGCATGTTGCGCAGCACATGTGGGCTACGGTCGTTGTCGATCAGTACCCGGTCGACATAGTCGGGTCCGGGCAGGTACAGATCTTCCTTCTTGAAGCCGGTACAGGTGTGATTGAGCAGGCTGTCGGCCTCGTCCCCCAGAAGCTTGGCAAAATCGGTCATTGTCCTGGTCTCCTCCCTTTGAATGAACTTTGCTTCCCGCTACGACCGGCATCGCGTGCCGTCCCTCATCTTGAAGGTAATCGGCGCCGCGCTCAACTCTACGCTCCATGACGACTCCCTGGCACAGCAGCGCTCAGCACAGGGCCGTCAGGCATAAATTATCCGTCGCGAGGCGCCTATTGAGCGTAGCGGATAAACCCTCTCAGAGGCAGGCCGACAGCCCCAAACCGGCAATTTTCATGGCATCAGTCCTCCGCCAAGGCCGGCAGCAAGACCTTGACCTTGCGCGTCAGCGTGTTGCGCCCCCAACCCAGCAACTCGGCCGCCTCGCCCTTGCGGCCCCCGGTATGCTTGAGTGCCGTCTCGATGAGAATGCGCTCGAAGTCGGGCACCGCCTCCTCCAGCAGATGCGTATGCCCAGCGGCCAGTGCCCGGTCGGCCCATTCGCGAAAGGCGCTACGCCAGTCGCCGCTGGCCGTCTCGGTGCCTTCGACGTCGCGCAACTCGGGGGGCAGATCGTCGACCAGCACTTCACGCCCCGAGGCCATTACCGTCAGCCAGCGACAGGTGTTTTCCAGTTGGCGGACGTTACCCGGCCATGGCAGACGGGTCAGGTGTTCCTCGGCATCCCTGGTCAGCACCTTGGTCTCGGTGGAAAGCTCCTTGGCCGCCTCGGCCAGGAAGTGCTGGGCCAGCCGCGGAATGTCCTCGCGGCGCTCCGCCAGGCGCGGCAGGTGGACACGAATGACGTTGAGGCGGTGGAACAGATCCTCGCGAAAGCGGCCGTCTTCGACCAGTCGCTCGAGATTCTGGTGGGTGGCGGCAATGATACGCACGTCGACCCTGACCGGTGTATGGCCGCCGACCCGATAGAACTCGCCATCGGCCAGTACGCGCAGCAGGCGGGTCTGGGTATCGGGCGGCATGTCGCCGATCTCGTCGAGGAACAGCGTGCCGCCATCGGCCTGCTCGAAGCGGCCGCGGCGCTGCGCGGTCGCCCCGGTAAAGGCTCCTTTTTCATGGCCGAACAGCTCGGACTCCATCAGGTCCTTGGGGATCGCCGCCATGTTCAGTGCAATGAAGGGATTGGCGCGGCGCGGGCTGTGCTGATGCAATGCCTGAGCCACGCGCTCCTTGCCGGTCCCCGACTCGCCGTTGATGAGTACGGTGATGTGCGAGTGGGACAGGCGGCCGATGGCGCGGAAGACCTCCTGCATGGCCGGCGCTTCGCCGATGATCTCGGCGGACAGCCCCTCCGGCACAGCGGCCGGCGCCCGGCGTTCACGGGCATGCGCCACGGCACGGCGCACCAGTGCCAGGGCATCGTCCACGTCGAAGGGCTTGGGCAGGTACTCGAAGGCACCGCCCTGGTAGGAAGCCACCGCACTGTCGAGGTCGGAATGCGCGGTCATCACGATCACCGGCATGTCGGGGTTGCTCTCGCGGATCCTGGCCATCAGCTCGAGCCCGCCGAGCCCCGGCATACGAATATCGGTGAGCAGCACGTCGGGGGGATGGCGAACGAGGTCGTCGAGCGCCGTATCGGCGCGATCGAAGCTAGTGACCTCGAGATCCGGCTGCGCCAGGGCACGCTCGAGCACCCAGCGGATGGCACGGTCGTCGTCGACGATAACGATGCGGGCGGTGTCGGTCATAAAGCCTCCAGCGGACGGGCGGAACGCAAGGCAGACAAGCGCAACGCGGTAATGACCAGTCTCATCAGTGCGTCTCCAGCGGAATCATCAAACGGAATTCGGTACATCCAGGGTGCGAGTCGCACTCGATCAGGCCCTGGTGCTGATGAAGGATCGATTGTGCGATGGACAGCCCCAGGCCACTGCCTTCGGCGCGCCCCGACACCATGGGGAAAAACAGCGTCTCGCGCAGGGTGGCGGGAATTCCTGGACCGTTGTCGATCACTGCCACCTCGCAGACCAGTCGGTGGCGCTCGGCGCCCAGGGTGAACTGGCGACGCGCCCGAGTGCGCAGAATCAGTTGCGGATGCTCAGTGTCGCTCTCTTCCATGGCCTGCACGGCATTGCGCGCCACGTTGAGTACCGCCTGGATCAGTTGGGCGTCGTCGCCACGCAGCTCGGGCAGGCTGGGGTCGTAGTCGCGGACGTAATCCACCCGGGGATGCTCCGCCTCGAGCAGGGCACGGACACGCTCGATGACCTGGTGAATGTTGAGCGCCTCGTGATGCACGAGGTTGTTGGGGCCGAGCATGCGATCGACCAGATCGCGCAGCCGGTCGGCCTCTTCGACGATGATGCGGGTGAACTCCGCCAGTTGCGGGTTGGGCAAGTCACGCTCGAGCAACTGCGCTGCGCCGCGAATACCGCCCAACGGGTTCTTGATTTCGTGGGCCAGGCCGCGGGACAGCACCTTGATGGTTTCCTGGCGCGCTATCAGCGCTTCCTCGCGGGAAATACGCATCAGCCGATCGCGCGGCTCGATCTCCAGCAGCAGTTCGCTCTCGCTCAGCGGCGTCACGGTAAAATCCACCGTCGTCGCCTCGCCGCCGGGCAGGATCAAGACCGCCTCACGTTGGGTAAAGGGGTGCTGTTCGTCCAATGCCTTGCCCAATAGCTCGGCAACGGCGCCGTTTTCCCCCTCCAGACTCTCGAGCCGGGCACCCTGCACGCGGCTCAGACTCACGGCCAGCAGCGCCTCGGCGGCCGGGTTCAACCAGCGCACCCGTAATGCCCCGTCCAGAGTCACCACGGCGGTGGTCAAATGTTCCAGCAAGCGTTGATACATGGCCTTGTTCCGCATAATGGCTTCCCTTCGGGTTAGTCATTGCAAGAAGCGCGCCATCTAGGGATGCAGCGTATTTGCGGAGCCCGCGGCAGTCTGCCTGATCATGTGCGCACCATAACGGTGCATAGCACAACGCACCATGCCCCATCACGCACAACCACCTGTCGACGATTGCAACAAAAACGGGCAGCCCTGCGGGAACTCAGCGACCGGAATCGTTCAGCGGCAAGCCACTCAGATCGCTGGGATTGGCTGGCGAATTGACGCTGGCGCGATGTACGTACAGCGTCACCGGCGCACTGCGATGACGCACCTGCCCGGCGGCATCCAGCAATTCAGCCTGAAGCACGTGCTCACCGCGGTTCAAATTGGTGAGCATGAATGCCTTGGTATGCATCGCCGACTGGCTGATTTCGCCCTCGACCAACAGCCGCACGCGGTGGTCCGGGCGCAGGTCGGGATCGATATCCAATTCGACCTGCACATTGCCGCCATAACCGGTCTGTAACGTCGCTTCATCCTGCGGGGACGCGATCTGGAACGTGGAATAGGGCATGAAGGGTGCGCCAGGGCGACTTTCGCTGTTCCTCAAGCGAGACGAGCGCTCGGCCTGACCGGTGTCATTGCGTTGCGGTACGGAGCTGGCCGCCGGGGTTTCGACATTGAGGGACGGGACGACAGTCAGAGGCTCGAGCTTGATCCGCTCGCTGTTGCCGCGAGGCTGGTCGGTAAAGACTACATTGCCCTGCTCATCGGTATAGCGGTAGACCGTTGCCGCCTCGAGACTGGCCCAGGGCAGCAGGATTCCCAGCAATAGGGAAGACAATCGCCACATGACCTTCTCCTCGATGACCGCGAGCCGATGACCGGCGCCTGACGAACGTAGCCGTAGTGTAACGTAAAAAAGGGCCCCGCCAATGCGGAGCCCTTCATTCACGTCATCCCTACGGGAGCGGACGTCGTCGCTGCTTAGCAGCTGTAGTACAGATCGAATTCGACCGGGTGTGTGGTCATGCGCAGGCGTTCGACGTCTTCACCCTTGAGTTCGATGTAAGCATCGAGCATATCGTCGGTGAACACACCGCCTTCGGTCAGGAACGCACGATCCTTGTCGAGAGCTTCCAGCGCTTGATCGAGGCTGTTGGCCACGGTCGGCACCTTCTTGCCCTCTTCCGGCGGCAGATCGTACAAGTTCTTGTCCATGGCATCGCCAGGATGGATCTTGTTCTTGATACCGTCGATACCCGCCATCAGCATCGCCGCGAAGGCCAGGTACGGGTTGGCGGTCGGATCGGGGAAGCGACACTCGACACGCTTGCCCTTCGGGCTGGCGGTATACGGGATACGGATGGAAGCAGAGCGGTTACGCGCCGAGTAGGCCAGCATGACCGGCGCTTCGAAGCCCGGCACCAGACGCTTGTAGGAGTTCGTGGAAGCGTTGGTGAAGGCGTTCAGGGCACGTGCGTGCTTGATGATACCGCCGATGTAGTACAGCGCCATCTCGGAGAGACCGGCATACTCATCGCCCGCGAACTGGTTCTGACCTTCCTTCCAGAAAGACTGGTGAACGTGCATGCCAGACCCGTTGTCGCCGACCAGCGGCTTGGGCATGAAGGTCGCGGTCTTGCCGTAAGCGTGGGCCACGTTGTGAACCACGTACTTGAGTTCCTGAACCTCGTCGGCCTTCTTGACCAGGGTGTTGAACTTGACGCCGATTTCGTTCTGACCGGCGTTCGCCACCTCATGGTGATGGACTTCCACCGACTGGCCGATGGCCTCGAGGGTGTTGCACATCGCGCTACGAATGTCGTGGAAGCTGTCGACCGGCGGGACCGGGAAGTAGCCGCCCTTGACGCGCGGACGGTGCCCGAGATTACCGCCTTCGAGCTTGGTCGCGTCGGTAGACCAGGCACCCTCTTCGGAGGTGATCTTGTACATGGAGCCCTGAATGTCGGACTTCCAGTGCACCTCGTCGAAGATGAAGAACTCCGGCTCCGGGCCGAAGAAGGCCACGTCGCCCAGACCGGTAGTGTTCAGGTAGGCCTCGGCACGCTTGGCGATGGAGCGCGGGTCGCGGTCGTAGCCCTGCATGGTGGCCGGCTCGATGATGTCGCAACGCAGCACCAGCGTCGAGTCCTCGGTGAACGGGTCGAGGAAACCGGTACCGTCTTCAGGGCGCAGAATCATGTCGGATTCGTTGATGCCCTTCCAGCCTTCGATGGAGGAGCCATCGAACATCTGACCGTTTTCGAAGAACTCTTCGTCGACGGCGCTTGCCGGAATCGTCACATGCTGCTCTTTACCCTTGGTATCGGTGAAGCGCAGGTCAACCCACTTGACGTCGTGTTCCTCAATCAGGGCGAGTGTCTTCTCAGACATGATGTCCTCCACTAATGAGCCCAAGGCTCGAATCGATGGCTTGCGTGTCCAGCGTCACTTTGTAGCATGCCGAGTCAATATTGCCCATGACATGCCCAATCTGGCGATTGAGATGCAGAAGGCGTGCCAAATTGGCGCAACGTTTCTGAAAATTAAAATAAGCCTTTGTTTATAAATAAAAACAAGCGAGAGATCCTGCTTCACCAAGTAGCACCGAAAGTGCTCCACCCCGCCTCATGCAGGTGCATTCACTTCTTGAGCGCACTCATTTGAAACATTAAATTCAGCAAATGCACAATATTGGTGCGCAGGGGCGATCGGCACATGTCCTCGTGACTGAAAAAACCCCTTTACGCCTCCCGAGCCGGCGATAATTATCCTACTCATGCGGTGACACATAAGAAAACCAGTCCTCGCGTTTTCAAAAATCAGTCGCGCAAACATTGAAACTCTTTGAAACCAACGACTACCCTTCATTACATAGCCTCGGGCAGGAATCCCAGTGAGGCTCAGGACGTAAGGAAACGTCTATGTCTATCGTGACCCACAGGCGGCCTGTGCCCATGTCACGGCAGCCGGCCCCGTACCGGACTTCAGGTCGCCAAACAATGAAACACCTTTGCGTCATCATCGATGCGCGTCGCGGCTACTCGCGTCTCGGTCGATGCCTGCGAGCCATCGCCAGAGCCATGAACCACGAGCAAGGCGCCGTCGACATCGTCCTGATTGCCGACAGGGTACGCTCACGTCTCGTTACCCTGGCCGAGCAATACGCGGCGCGTATCGTCAAACTGCCTAACGGGCCGCGCGGGCAGCGTTACAACACCATCGCCAATACCGTGCAGGCCGAGGCTCTGATATTCATCGATGCCTCGGCTGAAGTCCCGCCCGGGTGGTTCGTGCATATCGAAGATGCCCTCAACGACCATTGGAATGCCGTCATCCTGACGACACAGAGCCGTCTTCCGCCCTGGCTGGCACGTTTCTATCACCCCACGGGACGCACCATGGCGCTGGCGATCAGGCGCACCTGGTTCGAGCGCGTCGGCGGTTTCGACCCCGAACTGGACTACGAAGCCGAGCGTGACCTGGCCGGCAGGCTCATGGCCTGTCATGCCCGGGTGTTGCAACACCACCCCAACGGGGACATGCAACACGCCAACTAGGCAGGTTGGCATAGAGCGTCTTAAACTGGACCTAGGAAGCGCGTCGGCGCGTGACCGGGAGAAAACCCTGATGAGGGAGACGTTCCCGGCTCAAGGAGAGAGCCTATGAACGGCCTGGATCTTGCCCAGGATCTGGCCCAGCGTTTGCGAGGCCACTGGCGGCGTAGCTTGGCCGAGCCCCTGTGGGGACGCAGCGCCATCATCATGTTGCACCGGGTACTGCCCAGCGAGCAGGAGGCCCGCCTGCCCCATCGGGCGCCATGGTGCCTGGGTCCGGAGAGCTTCGAGCGCCTGCTGGTCGCACTCTGCGACGTGGCCCGGCTGGTCAGCCTGCCCACGGCCATGCAGGCCCACCACGATCCCAAGGCACGCATCGCCCTGACCTTCGACGCGGGCTGGCGCGACAATGCCGACGTCGCCGCTCCCTTGCTGGAGCACTACGCCATTCCTGCCAGCATCTTCGTCAATACTGCCTGGCTGGGGCGCCCCGGCGGCCATTGGCGCGAGGTGATCGGCGAAGGTCTATGGCAGGCAGGCAATGCGCAGCGCATCCGCGAAGCCATGGGCGATGCCGGCCTGCCCTTGCCGCCCATGCCGCCGTCCCATCCCAACGACGCCTACAGTCGCGCTCTGCTGGCTTACTTCATGCAGCTCGGCCAGGTGAATCCGCAACGTCTGAACATGGTCGCTCAGCAACTCTGCCAGGAACTCGACCAACCCCACCTGGGCATCGACGCGTTCAGCATGCGCCGCCTGGAATCGGGCGGTCTGGTTCGCTTCGGGGCGCGTGGTGTCGACTTCACCGCTTTCGAATGGCAGAGCGACGAACGTATCCGCTGGCAGGTCCAGCGCTCCCGACGCACCTTGGCGCGCCTATGTCGCGAACCGCTACCGGTGCTCGCCTATCCCGACGAACGTCCTAGCGCCCGAATCCAACAAGTCGTCCAGCGCTGCGGTATCCAAGCTGCCCTGGCCGGCGACGGCGGCTGGCTGAATCATCGCAGCAATCCATTGGCCTTGCCGCGCATCGCCATCGCTCAGCCGATAGCCCACAGCCCCGGCAGGCTTTTCGATTACCTGCTTGGCAAGTTGTAACCTGCCTGTCGCATCTCTCTGACACGCTATGCTTCGGCATTCGGCGGAACCTTTCCCCTAGCCGCCTGTCATAGGCACCACTCGCTTATCGCCCATCCCTCGTCCGACCTGCGTCGGCACGAAACCCAACGCGCAAAGCCGCATTTTGACTGCGCTTTTGCCATCGATGGGCGACTTTTCCCGCAACTACCCGTCATGGGAGTGGCAGTAGCCATAGCTCAGCCACTATAATGCGCCCCCTATTTCCCAGCAGGATCGCGTCGTGATCGAGAATCTTCGCAACATCGCCATTATCGCCCACGTCGACCACGGCAAGACCACCCTGGTCGACAAGCTCCTCCAGCAGTCCGGAACCCTGGACCGCAAGACCGAGGGCCAGGAGCGCATCATGGACTCCAACGACCAGGAAAAGGAACGCGGTATCACCATCCTGGCCAAAAACACCGCGATCCGCTGGCAGGCCCCCGACGAACGCGCCTACCACATCAATATCGTCGACACCCCCGGGCACGCCGACTTCGGTGGCGAGGTCGAGCGCGTCATGTCCATGGTCGACTCGGTCCTGCTGCTGGTCGATGCCGTCGACGGCCCCATGCCGCAGACTCGCTTCGTTACCCAGAAGGCGTTCAGCCAAGGCCTCAAGCCGATCGTCGTGGTCAACAAGATCGACCGTCCCGGTGCACGTCCCGACTGGGTCATCGACCAGATCTTCGATCTGTTCGACAACCTGGGCGCCACCGACGAGCAGCTCGACTTCCCGATCATCTACTGCTCGGCGCTCAACGGCATTGCCGGTCCCGATCCGGACCAGCTCGCCGACGACATGACCCCGATGTTCCAGTCCATCGTCGACATCGTCGAGCCGCCCAACGTCGAGCTCGACGCACCGTTCCAGATGCAGATCTCGGCGCTGGACTACAACAGCTATGTCGGCGTCATCGGCCTTGGCCGCATCAAGCGCGGCAGCGTGCGCCCCGGCCAGCAGGTCTCGGTGATCTCCCGTGACGGCTCTACCCGCAAGGGCAAGATCGGTCAGGTCATGACCCACATGGGCCTCGAGCGCGTGCAGACCGAGCAGGCCACCGCCGGCGACATCATCTGCATTACCGGCATCGACGATCTGGCGATCTCCGATACGCTATGCGACGTCGCCGCGCCCGAAGCGCTGCCGCCGTTGTCGGTCGACGAGCCGACCGTATCCATGACCTTCCAGGTCAACGACTCGCCCTTCGCCGGGCGTGACGGTAAGTACGTCACCAGCCGCAACATCAAGGATCGCCTGGAACAGGAGCTGATCCACAACGTGGCGCTGCGTGTCGAACAAGGGGATTCTCCGGAGAAGTTCAAGGTCTCCGGGCGTGGCGAGCTGCACCTCTCGGTGCTGATCGAAACCATGCGTCGCGAAGGCTTCGAGCTGGCCGTGGGCCGTCCCGAGGTCATCATCCGCGAGATCGACGGCGTCAAGCAGGAGCCCTACGAAGAAGTCATCATCGATGTCGAGGAACAGCATCAGGGTTCGGTGATGGAGGAGCTCGGCTACCGCAAGGGCGAGCTGACCAACATGAACCCCGACGGCAAGGGACGCGTGCGTCTGGACTTCATCATCCCCGCCCGCGGGCTGATCGGTTTCCGTGGCCAGTTCCTGACCCTGACGTCGGGCACCGGCATCCTGACCAGCCGTTTCGATCACTACGGCCCGCTCAAGCCCGATGCCTCCATCGAGCGTCGCAACGGCGTGCTGGTGTCGATGGTTTCCGGCAAGGCGCTGGCCTATGCGCTGTACGCCCTGCAGGATCGCGGCAAGCTGATCATCGATCACGGTACCGAGGTCTATGAAGGCATGCTGATCGGTATCAACAACCGCGCCAACGACATGGTGGTCAACCCGACCAAGGGCAAGAAGCTCGACAATATGCGCGCCTCCGGCAACGACGAGAACATCGTCCTGACGCCGCCGGTCAAGTTCTCGCTGGAACAGGCCATCGAGTTCCTGGACGACGACGAGCTGGTCGAGGTCACGCCCAACCACATTCGTCTGCGCAAGAAGCATCTCACCGAGAACGAGCGCAAGCGCGCCAGCAAGAACTGAAATCGGTAACGCAAGCACGCTGGAAAGGGGCCTTAGGGCCCCTTTCTTTTTTGCCTCCCATGGCAACCAACCGGGCTTTCCTCAACGCCCAACGCCCGGCTAAGCTGGGAGAGCCAACGTTCAAACCCAAGGAGGGAGCATGCACAAGCACGTCGAATGGGACACGCCCGGCACGCAGAGTGTCCAGTCATACTATGCCAAGGATCCCAACGATTACGTCGAGCCCCACCCCGGCAGCATCGTCAGCGGGCGTTACCGGGGCGCGAACGTACGTGTGCGCGTCGAGGCCTACCGCGACGCCACCAGTATCGGCGAGGTCGTTGCTCTGATCGATAATAGCGGCGAGCGTCTGAAGCAGTTGGGGGACCTATCCCTGGGCGACATCGTCCGTCTGCCCGACGACAAACGGGCCTTCGAGACTTCGTCTGCCGACGAAGACGACGATTGACCGGCGGTGCGACTGAGGGGGTGCTTGCTGCTGCGTTTCTTTTCAGGTCAGTGCCTGTGTCTGCCCTTCGCTGCCGTACAGGAATATGCGTCCCTTGCCGGCAGCCTTGGCGGCATATAGGGCTGAATCGGCGAACGCCATGACCTCGTCCGGCGTTTCCGCCTGCTCCGGCCACAACGCAACGCCGATACTGGCTCCGACGCTCACTTGCTGGCCGTCGGGCAGCATGACGGGGGCGGAGACGGCCTGGATGACGCGCTTGCCCACCATCTGGACCAGCCAGCGGGCTTTGTCGCTATCCGCCTCGACGATCAGCACGAACTCGTCTCCCCCGAAACGAATGGCGACATCCTCACCCCTCAAGCAGTCACGCAGCCGCTTCGCCACTTCAATCAACAGCCAATCGCCGGCGTAATGGCCGTAGGTGTCGTTAACGCGCTTGAAACCGTCCAGGTCCATGTAGAGGAAGGCGATGCTTCTTTGTAACTGGCGAGCCTTGCCCAGGCGTTGCTCTAGGTGTCGAGTCAAGTAGGCACGGTTGGGCAGGCCAGTCAGCGGATCGGCATTGGCAATGTCCTGGAGTTCATCGATGGCCTGACGCTGGTTCAGGATCTGGCCCACCATGCTGCGCAGCGAACGCGACAGCCTGGCGAGTTCCGGGGAGCTGAGTTCCAGGGGGATCGTATTGGCTCCGGCGCCTTTCCTGACCTCATCGGCAGCGCGGGAAAGCCGGGCCAACGGCGCCGACAGCCGTGAGAGCATGCCCCACCCGGCCAAGGCCACGAAAAGCGCGACGATAAGACCGCCTACTGCGATCTCGACCTGCAAGGTGCGCAACGGGGCAAAGGCAGCCTCTACGGGACGACGAGTCAAGACCGTCCAACCCAGGCCGGGAAAGACGCCCTCTCCATCGCTGCTGGCTTGTCCGGTCAGATAGTCCTTGCCGTCCGGCCAGGTTTCAACGGACCAGTCCGAACCGATGCTGCCAAACGTCCCCTCGGAGGCTAACGAAGTCAGTGGTGCTCCCAGCAGGTCGTGTGGGCCCAGCAAGACCGTACCATCACTCGATACGACGACGACCTCGATATCCTGCGACTTTTCACGGGGCGACAGCATGGAAGCCTTGAGCTTTTCTGCCCACGCCCAGCTCAGATGAACGGCCAAGACACCCGCGAATTCGCCATCCTCGCCGTAGAGCGGTGCCGCGACATCGACAAACTTGATCGCCTCACCACTAGGATTGGGCAGCAGCTGCGCCAACATGACCGCTTCATGTACGTCACCGACCCAAAGTGCCTGGCGCCCCTGCAAGAAAACCGGACGGTGAGCGATGTTGTTGCCCTCGAGCAGCCCATCGGTGGCGGCAATTACCGTTCCTGCCGGGTCGGTAATACCGATCCAGGACGCCACCTCATAGCTCGCCTGCAACTGCTCGATGAGCTCACGCATATGTGCATGGTCTATTTCCGCGGTCAAGGCGTGGACGTCCTGAAGCAATTGAACCTCATGGACGCGCGCCGCCATGCTGCGATCCAGCTTGTCCGCCATTTGATAGGCGGTTTCAGCAAGAGATGAGCCGATCAGGTCATGCAAATGATCTTCGACCTCATGGGAAATCGCCCAACCAAGCAAGGCAATGGCACTAATGACGAGACCCGCGCTGGCCAGAGCCAACCGATTGCCCAGTGAGAGACGACGAAGCATGACAGGGCCTCCCCCGGATGGATGAGATAAGGCATAAAAATAAAGGAGGCATTCTAGCGACAAACGAAGCTCGTCATCCAAGAAAATAACCTAGATCAATCCGCTTCCATTTTTTTTGTAACGCGCGCATTGCATGTATTCCTCTGCCAGGCCAAATCGGCACGCATCCACGCATTCGGGCTTTTCCAATCTCCGGCTGAGCTTCTACGCTAAGACCATGTCACGACAGGAGGACATGCAATGACTGATATGGGAACCTGCTCCTGCCCAGGTTGCGAATACACCGTCACCAGCGAGCAGGCCTCGATTTCCGAAGGAGAGGTCTACTGTTGTACCGCTTGCGCGGCCGGTCACCCGGAAGGCATGGATTGCGTTCACGAGGGCTGTGCCTGTACCGAGCTCAACCGGCCGGCATCGGGCGATCTTCCCCACGAACAGTTCTGAACGTTTCGACATTTAGCGACAGCAAGGAGGCATCATGTCCAGACAAGCCCGTATAGAACCCGTTTTCGCCGCCAAGGACCTCAACGACAAGATCACTGGCTGGGTGGTGATCGACGAATCCCAGCCGGAAAACGAAAATGTCGTTTCCGAGCATGAATCCCAAGCCGAAGCGATACGCGCTGCCGAGGAATTCGAGCAACGCGAGGACTGAAGTCTGCCATGTCGACTTCGAGTCAGTCAGTGATGCACCAAAAAGGCGCGGCTTAGTCCGCGCCTTCGATGTCATGTCTTTTGGCTAGTTGGATGCCACACCACTAGCCGCATCGGAGAGAGCGGTATCGCCCTCGACGGCCTGGTAGTCTTCCTCATTGTAATCTTCGGCTGACTGCTGCAGTTCATCCTCGCTTCGGTTGGTCTGGAGTACCAGATGATCCTTCTGTAAGTTCATTTCCTCGATCGGCAGAGCGACACTTTCGTCACCGATCCCCAGGAAACCGCCGACCGAGACGATGGCGTAAACCTGATTGTCCTGGTTACTGATGGCGACACGCTCGACCTCGCCCAACTCCTGACCATCCTGATTGACGACCTGCATACCCTCGATCTCGCTCACCGGCATGGACATGAGATCGCCCTGCTGCCCGCCTTGCTGGCTACCGCTCGGGTCCTGCTGGGTCATAGATTCCTGCTGGGTCTGCTGTCCTTCAGCCTGCCCCATCTGGCCCTGATCCGGCTCCGTCTGACCGCTCTCCTGAGCCAAGATGCCCATTGACAGGCTGCCGCTCAAGGCGCCGATGGCGATGGCCAATGCTGTCCTTTTCATGACGTTCTCCTTTGTGCAGAAACATAAGTCATGCTGCCTGTACCAAGCTAGACCACACCTTGCGACCTGCACAGACAAAAAGCACACGATAAGTAACTGAGATAATTGGAATAGTGTGTTTATATACAAAATTCAACGCATCGATACAAAACAACAAAAGCACCCCTTAAATCGCTGACGCTGCCAGGTGACTCGTAAAATAAAACATTGCCGCTATCTATTTGAGCGTCCCGTTTCGCCCTACACTGCGCGAAGGGCACTTCTTTCACGTCAGAGTTCACCGCCATGCTCAAGGGCATCGTGTTCTGCTTTGTCTTCCTTGCCGCACAACTGTTTCTTCTCGCCCATATCGATCATCGACTCAATCGATCGCGCAGCGAGATCACCTACCAAAGCCATAACCTACCGGCGCAGAATCGGCAGCGTTTACCCACCGACAAGACGAACTCCGATGGGACGCTGCCTAGCTGAAAGAATGCGGGTTGATACCTAGGCATGCGTAACTAATGAAACCCTCTTGCACACCATCTCAATTGAAACGACATCGGCGCCGTCCACCACTGGGTGAACGGCGCCGATACCCCGCCAGTTACGACGCCTAGGCGGGGGGTTGCATGGAGCTATCGGGCATATTGACGTTGCCCGGCGACTCGCGGTTGAGGTGCAGGTAGTGCATGTGCCGCTCGTACTGGTCGAGAATGTCTTCGATCACCTGATCGCGGGTATAGCCCATCAGGTCGTAGCCTTGACTGCCCTCCATCAGGTACACCTCGATCCGGTAGTAACGACTCTTGGCATGCGGGGTGTGCATGGCAAAGCCGGGCGTGGTGAACCCTTGGCTCCAGACCTGATAGGTAAAGTTCTGCTCCTCGCCGAAGTTGACGTTGAGCGAGAGGTAGTCGTCGCCGTTTTGGGTGCCCTCATGGATCTCCACTTCGACGTTTTCCTCGCTCAGCGAATCCCGCACCGCTTCCATGGCCGGCTTGCAGACGTTATTCATGAAGCGCTGGGCCTCCTTGCGATCGGGAAAGCTCATCGCCCGCTTCAGACGCTGCTGCCAGCCCTGGGCGGCGCCGCGTCCACCGCCGGTGCGCCCGGATAGCTGTCCCGCCAGGCTCGCCTGCCGACTGTCTTCCTTGAAGGCCTCGGTCTTGAGCGCCTGGTACAGCCCGGCGATCATGAAGAACAGCACCACCGAGAATGGCAATCCGGTAATCACCACTGCGCTCTGCAAGGTGGTCAGCCCGCCGGCGATCAGCAACGACAGCGTCAGGATACCGATCACCCCCGACCACAGGATGCGCATCCAGATCGGGGCATCGTGATTGACGTCGGTGAGGATCGACGTGAAATTCGACAGCACCAGCGCCCCGGAGTCACCGGAAGTCACGAAGAACACGATGGCCAGGATGCTCACTGCAATGGTGGTGAAGATCGGCCAGGGATATTGTTCCAGAAACAGGTAGATGCCCGAGGGGGGATTGTCCATGACCTGCTGTCCGAACTCGGTAGCGCCATTCATGGCCATGTCGATGGCGCTGTTACCCAGCAGCGACATCCACAACATCATGAAGATGATGGGCAGCGTCAACGTGCCCAGCACGAAGGTACGGATGGTACGCCCACGCGAGATACGCGCCAGGAACAGCCCGACGAACGGCCCCCAGGCAATCCACCAGGCCCAGAAGAACAGCGTCCAGCCATTGAGCCAGGCGGTGGGCGGATCGAAGGCATAGGTGTTGAACGACAGGCTGATGAAGTCGGACAGGTAGTCGCCGATGTTCATGACCAGCGCGTTGAGCAGGAAGATGGTCTTGCCGGCGAACAGCACGAACAGCAGCAGCGCTACCGCCAGCAGGATATTGAATTCCGATAGCCGGCGAATGCCGCGCTCCACACCGGTCACTGCCGAGATCGTCGCGAACAGTACGATGCACAGCACCAGCACGGCCTGGGTCCAGACACTCTCGGGAATGCCGAACATGTAGTCGAGCCCGAAGTTGAGCTGGATGATGCCGATGCCCAAACTGGCGGCAATGCCGAATACCGTGCCCAGTACCGCGGCAGTATCGACGACGTGACCGATGGTGCCGTAGATGCGGTCGCCGAAGATCGGGTAGAGCGAGCTGCGGATGGTCAGTGGCAAATTGTGCCGGTAGCTGAAGAACGCCAGCGACATGCCTACCAGCGTGTAGATGCCCCAGCCCGATAGCCCCCAGTGCAGGAAGGTAATCTTCATGGCATGGCGCGCCGCGGCGATATCGTCCTCGGGCGCGTTGGGCGCATTGTAGAATTGGGTCAGCGGCTCGGCCAGGGCGAAGAAGATCACCCCGATGCCGATTCCCGCCGAGAACAGCATCGCCGACCATGAAAAGATGTTGAAATCCGGCCGGGAGTGTTCCGGGCCCAAGCGGATCTTGCCATAGCGCGACAGCGCCAGCCCGATCACGAAGACCAGATAGATCACCACGGTCAGAAAGTAATACCAGCCAAAGGTGTTGGCGATCCAGCCGAGGATGGCATTGATGATGTTGTTGGCCTGCTCGGTAGCGATCATGGTCCACAGCGAGAAGGCCACGATGCCGATCACCGAACTGTAGAAGACCACCGGATTCAGACGATCCCGCGCTAGCGACTCGCTATTGTCCTGGGAGCTCATGTGAATGTCCCTGATTGGTCAGTATGAGAGATGATTGAATGTCATGACACATTTTGCACTGTGCCTTATAGCGTAGAGCATGAGTGAGCGTTGACTCATGGCGACTTGGCAGGCTACCAGACGACGCGGAATCTTCTACACTTGCCTGCGATCCATTCGCTTGAATCCCCAGGAGTTGCCGATGCCCGCCTTGCGCCCTTTGCTGGTCGCTGTCTCCCTCACGCTGTTCGCTTCGGCCGCTCAGGGCCAGCCAAGGGCTACCCAGGCAGAGGAATGGCAGGCCTACAGCGAGGCTCTGAACCGCGGTGCGACCCAGGGCGAGATCTGGCGCTATGGTTGGAGTGGCGTCTATGCCGTCGGCCTGGGTATCAATATCCACGAGGCCAGTGAAGCGGAAGACAGCGACGATCGCTTCGACGCCCGGGTAGGCACGGTAAAGTCGGCGCTGGCGCTGGGCGGCACCTTGCTGGACGCCCAGCCGCACGTGTCGGCACGCTATGAACTGGCCGATCTTCGCGACGCCGGCGACCTGCGCGAAGCCCGGGAGCTCATGCAGCAAGTCGCCGCCGAAGAGCGTGAGCGTCGTGCCTGGCAAGCCAGGCTGGACTCACTGATCGTCAATACGCTGGGGGGATTGGCAATCGGCCTGGGTGATGACCGGCCAGGCGACGGTGCGCTCAACTTCGCCACCGGCATGCTCGTCAGTGAACTGCAGATTCGCACCCAGCCGACCCAGGCGGGAAGCGCATTGAACCGCTTCCAACCGGCACGCCTGTCGCTGGGCGATGTCAGCCTCGATTACCAGTATGCCTGGATCATGACCCCCAACCGGGTCGGCATCGATATCCATTACTGAGCGTTGCCAAAAAAGCCGGTGGCTTGCCTGACGCCCCCTAGGCGAGGCCATTTTGTTATGTTATAACCTCCGCCTCATTGTCGGAGTCCCATTCATGGCGCATCGTCACCATCACCGGCCCGATGGGCCCTGCCATTTCTCGTTGATGTCACTGTCGGCACGTCGCCGCTTGATGATCGCCGCGGCGCCGCTGGCCCTGCTGTGGCTGACGGTAGCCTGGGCCATGGGAGCGTGGGGCTGATGTCACGTCTGCGTCTCGATGACCTGTCCCTGGCCCAGGGCGCGCGCACGGTCCTCGAAGGGCTGTCGGGCAGTTTTCCCGATGGTGCGATCACTGCGCTGGTCGGCGCCAACGGCGCCGGCAAGAGCACGCTGATCCAAGGCATCATGGGCATTCTGCCGCCCCTGGCTGGGCGTATCGAGTGCGACGTGCCCAAGGAGCGTCGTGCCTGGCTGCCCCAGCAACTGGCTCTGGATCTGAGCTTCCCGATGAGCGTCGAGGAACTGGTGATGACCGGTAGCTGGCCGACCCGGGGCGCACTCAGGGGCTATCGCTCATCGCAGTATCGTCAGGCCCGCGCCGTGATGCAGCGCCTGGGAATCACTCACCTGTCGCACCGGCCGCTCGGCGAACTCTCCGGTGGCCAGCGCCAGCGCGCCCTGCTCGGCCGCACGCTGATGCAGGAAGCCGAGCTGCTGCTGCTCGATGAACCCTTCGCCAATGTCGACAGCGACACCGTCAACGTGCTTATCCAAGTGCTGCGCGACATGGCCGATCAGGGCTCGACCATTATCGTGGTACTTCACGACCTGGAGCATCTGTCGCGTCTGGCCGATTGCGTGCTGACGCTGACCGGCGGCCATGCCCAGTGGGCCACGCCCCACGAAGTGCTGGAACGCCATGGCGCCATGGACCTGACGAGCCAGGCCCCTTTCGCTCCCCTGAACCTTTCGGACTCCTCGTCATGCTCGACCTGATTACCCCTTTGGCCGACTACGGTTTCATGCGCCGGGCGCTGATCGCCGGGCTGGCCCTGTCGCTGGCTGCCCCACCGCTGGGTGTGTTCCTGATGCTGCGCGGCATGAGTCTGATCGGCGATGCCATGGCGCATGCCATCCTGCCCGGCGTGGCGCTGGGCTTTTTGATGGCGGGCTTTTCATTGCCGGCGATGAGCCTGGGCGGCATTCTCTCCGGACTGGTGGTCGCCGGCCTGGCCGGCGGGGTCTCGCAGATGACCGGTCATCGCGAGGACTCGGCGATGGCCAGCTTCTACCTGATCTCGCTGGCCGCCGGGGTCATGCTCGTCTCGTTGGGCGGCAGCAGCGTGGATCTGACTCACGTTCTGTTCGGCTCGATCCTCGCCGTGGACACCACAGCCCTGCTGCTGATCGCGGCGGTGAGCACCGCCACCGTGCTGCTGCTCGCCATCATGTTCCGTGCCCTGGTCATGGAGTGCCTCGATCCGCTGTTCCTGCGCGGGCAAGGCGTGCGCCCCGGCCTGATACAGGGTGTGTTCCTGGGCCTGGTGGTGATCAATCTGACCGCCGGTTTTCAGACCTTGGGCACGCTGATGGCCGTGGGCCTGATGATGCTACCCGCCACCGCCGCACGATTCTGGTCGAAGCGCCTGGAAGGCCTGATGGGCCTGGCCATCGTCATCGCCATGCTCGCCAGCACCGGCGGACTGTTGCTGTCCTATCATCTCGACCTGCCCTCCGGGCCAAGCATCATCCTGCTGGCCGGCATCGCCTACCTGCTGTCGGCACTGTTCGGCCGTTACAACAGCCTGCTCGTCCGCCTGCGCCGCCGGGCCGCCCCCCTGGACACGGTGCGCAACGGCACGTCATCGACATGACCCGTCACCCCTCACAGAAGGAAATGCCCCATGCGTAGATTGCTTGCCCTCGGTCTGCTTGCCGGCACCACCGGCCTTGCCCTGCCCGCCTGGGCAGACCCGCTGCGTGTCGTCACCAGCTTCAGCGTGCTCGCCGACATGGTCGAACAGGTCGGCGGCGAGCAGGTCGACGTTACGCCGTTGGTCGGACGCGACAGCGACACCCATGCTTTCACGCCCAGCCCCGGCGATGCACGTCGTATCGCCGAAGCCGATCTGGTGGTCTTCAACGGCCTTCAACTGGAAGGCTGGATGGAGCGGCTGATCGAGGCCAGTAGCTATCAGGGTCCCCTGGTCATTGCCAGCAAAGGAATCACCCCGCTGGAGGGCGAGGCGCATGACCACGCTCACGATGGCCATGACCATGAAAGCCACGCACATGAAGCGCACGACCACGCGGACCACGAACACGATGCGCACGACCATGCGGGCCACGATCATGACCATGATGCTCATGAGGCACATGACCATGCCGACCACGAGCGCGAATCGCAGGAGGGACACGAAGGCCACGATCATGGCGACACGGACCCACATGCCTGGCTGGACGTGGCGCGGGCCCAGCAGTACGTGACCAACATCCGCGATGGCTTGATCGAAGCCGATCCCGACCACGCCGAGACCTATCGTCAGAATGCCGCGGCCTATCACGACGAACTCAGCGCACTGGATGACGAGATACGTCGCCTGATGGCGGACATTCCTCCCGGCCATCGCCTGGTCGTCACCGGGCATGATGCGTTCAACTACTTTGCCAATGCCTACGACGTACGCTTTCTCTCTCCGGTGGGCCTGACCACGGCCAGCGAACCCTCCGCGGCGCTGATGGGCCGCCTGATCGACACGCTCGCGGCCAACCGGGTCAAGGCGCTGTTCCACGAGAACATCACCAACCCGGCGCTGATCGAGCAGCTCGCCGAAGAAGCCGGGCTGCCGATTGCCGGCACGCTCTATTCCGGCGCCCTGGCCGCCAATGGCGAAGCCAGCACCTATGCCGGCATGATGCGCCACAATGCCACGCTGATTCACGATGCGTTAGCCAAAAACGCCGAATGAGTAAGGTGTCGCTGCACGCGGCGTCGCGCTAAAGTCCCGATGCCTTTTGCCCGATAATAGGGTTAGCGAGACTGTCTCCAGCCATCCTCTGGTTCCTGTGGCCTGCCTCGCCACTCCCACCCTTCGGAAAAAGCCGCGCACCGCCCCAGTGGCGGTGCGCAGCGTCAGCGAGACCCTTTACCAATGTTATCCCTCAAGCAGAGCGTCAAGCGCCGAATCGCTATCAGTCTCGGCGCCTGCATCGTATTGCTGGTCGCCGTCGGCATTCTGGGGCTGTTCAGCGCCAGTTCCGCCAACCACGCCCTCAAACAGACTTACGACGAGAATCTCGTCACCCTGTCAGAACTCGGCAAGATACGTACCGCGCTGCTCAGCAACCGGGTCAAGATCACCGCCGAGCAACGCGACCGCGACCCGGCAGCGGCGGCAGTGACCAAAGGCGAAGTCGCCGAAAACGATGCTCTCGTTGACCAGGCCTGGGCCAACTACTATCCCGAGCGCGTGAGTACCGCCGCAGAAAAGGCAGCCGCAGAAAAGTTTCACGCCGACATGCTCACTCTGCGTAAGAGCATCGGAAAGCTCAACGATGCCATGATCGCCAATGATTACGAAAAGGCCCGCGAGATCGCGACAACTGCGCTACGCGCCGAGTACCCGCCCGTGCTCAACGGACTTTCTGCCATCATCGATCGCAATCTTGTCCAGGCCGAGCGCAATTATGCGGATTCCAACCAGCATTTCGCATGGCTTCGCAATCTGGTGATCGTCGTCATCCTCTTTGCCGTCGCCATGGCGTTGGGCCTGACCCTGTGGCTTACACGCGGCATCATGACACCGCTCGGCAAGGCGCGTGCCCTGGCCGAGTCGATGGCCGACGGCCGTCTCGACAACTCGATCGACATTACCTGCCGGGACGAATTCGGCGACATGCTGCAAGCGCTCAAGTCCATGGAAACCAAGTTTTCCAGCGTCGTGACCTCGGTGCGGCGTAACGCCGAGTCGGTGAACGTCGCCGCCGACGAGATTGCCCAGGGCAACGACGACCTCAATCGCCGCACCCAGGAGCAGGCTGCCAATCTGGAAGAGACCGCCGCCTCCATGGACCAGATCACTGCCACCGTGCGCCAGAACGCCGACAATGCCAGCCAGGCCGACCAACTGGTACGCGGCGTCAGCCAACAGGCCCAGAAGGGCGGCGAAGTCGTCCAGCAAGCGGTTGGCGCCATGGATGAAATCAGTCAGTCCAGCCGCAAGATCGCCAGTATCGTCGGCCTGATCGACGAGATCGCTTTCCAGACCAACCTGTTGGCGCTCAACGCCTCGGTCGAGGCAGCCCGTGCCGGTGAGCAGGGACGCGGCTTCGCCGTGGTGGCCAATGAAGTACGCAACCTGGCCGGGCGCAGCGCCAATGCCGCCAAGGAGATCAAGGCTCTGGTCGGTGAGAGCGTGTCGCGAGTCGAGGCCGGCTCCTCCCTGGTCGACCAGGCCGGGCAAACGCTATCCGAGATCGTCGCCAGCATCCGCCAGGTCACTAGTCTGGTTGCCGAGATTGCCGTGGCTAGCCGCGAACAGGCGCAAGGCATCGATCAGGTCAACACGGCCGTCACACAGATGGATGCGGTGACTCAGCAGAACGCCAGTCTGGTCGACGAATCGAGCGCCGCCAGCCGCTCGCTGCAGGAACAGGCCAGCGCACTGCTGCAAGAAGTGTCCTTCTTTAGAGGCACGGGCGATGTTTCTGCCCCCCGCCTCGCGCCCGCCTCCCGCCAGTCGGCCACCCCCCGCCAGGCGTCTTCCCGCGGCAGCCAGCGCAACGCACTAGCCACGCGTTCGTCCCAGGACGACTGGACCGACTTCTAGGCTATTCCGGCCTGATGCGTCAGGACCGCCCGGTCGGGCGGTCCTCGCAGCTCCGCGACACTCGGCCGCCGGCACGTTATCCCTGCTACCATGCGCAGGATACGCTCGCGTTCAGGCCGTCTTATGCTGCAATTGACCAACCTTACCAAGACTTACCCCACCCCGCAGGGACCGTTACATGTCCTGGACGGTGTCGATCTTCGTTTGGCTGCTGGCGAAAGCCTGGCACTGATGGGCGAGTCGGGCAGCGGCAAGTCCACCCTGCTGCATCTGGCTGCCGGGCTGGATACGCCGGATCGTGGCGACGTGGTTTTCGAGGGACAATCGGTTTCCGCGCTTAGCGAACCGCGCCGCGCCGCATTACGGCGCCAACGCCTGGGTCTGGTATTCCAGCAGTTCCACCTGGTTCCCAGCCTGTCGGTGGCCGACAACCTGACCCTGCAGGCCCGCCTGGCCGGCCGCGCGGATACGCGTTGGACACAGCATCTGCTGGCCCGGCTGGGCCTGGCCGGCCTCAATGACCGCTATCCCGAGCAATTGTCCGGGGGTCAGCAGCAGCGCCTGGCGATCGGCCGCGCCCTGGCCGCCAAGCCGCGCCTGTTGCTCGCCGACGAGCCTACTGGCAACCTCGACGAGGCCGCCGCCGACCAGGTCCTCGAGCTGCTGCGCGAATTGATCGAGGAGAGTGGCTGCGCCCTGTTGATGGTCACCCATAGTGCGCGTGTCGCCGCCCCGCTCGATCGCTGTGTGCATCTGCAACGCGGACGCCTGGCCGAGGCCGGCCCATGACGACCAACGCAACGCATGCCGGACTGCTTCATACCACCTGGGGCACGCTGTCCAGCCACTACCGACGCCATCCCGGCCAGCTCGCCATGCTGCTGCTCGGGCTGTGGGTCGCCAGTGCGTTGTGGAGTGGGGTTCAGGCGATCAACGCCTCGGCCCGCGACAGCTATGCGCGCGCCGAGTCGCTGTTCAGCGCCCAGCTCGACAGTGTCGTGCGCCGCGACAACCAGCCGCTGTCTCTCGATGCCTACCTGACACTGCGCCGTGCCGGTATGCCAGTGTCGCCGCTGGTCGAGGGAGAGATGACCATCGACGACGGAACGCACCTGCGCGTGATCGGCATCGACCCGCTGACCCTGCCCGGCGAGTCGAGCCTGGCCCGCCAGCAGAGCGACGCCGCGGCGCTGCGCGACTGGATACTGCCGCCGCATCGGGCCCGCATCGCCCCGGAGCAGGTCGAGGCTGCCCGAGACGATTCGCGCTTGCCCCCGCTGGAAACCGATCCCAGCCTGCCGCCGGGTACGCTCATCACCGACATCGGCGTCGCACAGCAACTGCTGGGCGTGGACACGCTGAGCCGGCTGGTCGTCGCGCCCGGACAGTCCCTGGACCTGCCACCGTCCTTGGTACGCCAGTCCGCCGCAGCGTTGGCGTCGCCCGGGCAGCTCACCGACAGTTTTCATCTCAACCTGACCGCCATGGGCTTGCTGGCGCTGATCGTGGGGTTGTTCATCGTGCATGCCGCCCTCGGCCTGGCGCTGGAGCAGCGCCTGGGCATGCTGCGCACGCTACGCGCCCTGGGCGTGCCGGGCCGCACGCTGGTCATTGCGCTGGCCCTGGAACTGCTGGCAATCGGCCTGCTCGGCGCCGTGCTGGGTATCGTCAGCGGTGTCGGACTGGCACGCTTGTTACTGCCCGACGTGGCCGCCAGCCTGGATGCCCTCTACGATACCGATGTGGCCAGCCACTTGGCATTGCCCTGGTATTACTGGCTGGGCGGTCTGGCGGTGACCCTCGGCGGGCTGTTTTCGGCCGGCCTCGGCATGTTGTGGCGAGCCGCTCGTCTCGACATCCTCGCCCTCGGCAAGGCCCAGGCCTGGCGGGCCCGACTGCATCGCCAACTGCGACTGCAGGCCCTGGCCGGTGCCGTCCTGCTGGCAGTGGCCGCATGGCTCGGCTGGCGCCTGGGTAACCGACCCAACCCGCAGGAACTGGCACTGGGCTTCGCCATGGTCGCCGCACTGCTGCTGGGTGCATCGCTGTGGCTGCCGCCGCTGCTGGCCGGTGGGCTGGGCCAGCTTTCTCGGCAGTTGCGCTCACGCCCGCGTCTGCAGTGGGCCCTGGCGGACTTGCAATTGCAGCTCCCTCGCCTGCAGTTGCCAATGATGGCGCTGTTACTGGCGCTTTCCGCCAATCTCGGGGTGGGCAGCATGGTCGGCGGGTTTCGCCTGACCTTCCTCGACTGGCTCGATCAGCGTCTACTGGCGGATATGTACGTGCGCCCGACCGAGGCGCAACACGCCGATGTCATTGCCTGGCTGGAAAACCGCGACGAGGTTCGGGTAATACTCGAAGCGCGCCATGCCGAGGCGCCCCGACTCGATGCCGAGGGACAGGCCACCGGGCAGCCGCTGGCGCTGTTCGGTATCACGCCGGCCGCGGTGATGCAGCGCAACTGGCCACTGCTGGAGACCGCCACGGGCCGCATGGCGGCATGGCAGGCGCTGAGTGCAGGCAATGGCATCTTCATCAATGAGCAGCTCGCCCACCGAGACGGCCTGGCGCCCGGCGACACGCTATACTTGCGTGGCCCGCAGGGCCCCGTGACGCTAGCCATCGTTGCGGTCTATCCCGACTATGGCAACCCAAGTGGCGAGGCCGTACTGTCTGCCTCGTACTTGGCCGAGCGGTTCACGGCGTCCCCTGGCTCGCTGGGAGTCGTGCTACGACCGGATGCGACACGTGACGTTGCAGACCTGCAAGCGGCACTGGGCGAACGTTTCGGTCTGAGCGGCGATGCCGCCGTCGACCAACGCGCCGTGAAACGTACCGCCACCGAGGTTTTCGAGCGCACCTTCGCCATTACCCAGGCACTCAATGTCCTGACCCTGGCCGTGGCCGGCCTGGCCCTGCTGACCACCCTGCTGGCCCAGGCCGGGGCACGGCGCGCTCAACTGGCGCCGCTGTGGGCTCTGGGCGTCTCGCGCCAGCAGCTGATCGGGCTGCAGTTCGGCCAGCTGGTTTCCGCCGCGACGGGCACCGCCCTGCTGGCCATTCCGCTGGGTCTGGGTCTGGCCTGGGCATTGGTGGCAGTCATCAACGTCGCCGCTTTTGGCTGGCGGCTGCCGTTGCATATCTTCCCGGACCAGATCGCCATGACGCTCTTGCTGGCCATGCTCGTTGCCGCCCTGGCCGCGCTGCTCCCCACCTGGCGGCTGTGGCGCGTGCCGCCACGCCAGCTGCTACAGGAGTTTTCCGCTGCATGAAACGCTCGACCCTGCTGTTGCTGTTGGCATCGGTGATCATCGCCGGCCTGGGCAAGGCGTTCTGGCCAACGGCTCCATCGACACACGCCGGCTATGCCGGCCTCGGCGAGCAGGCGAGTGGCTTCGCCCAGGCCGGCCCAGGCCACACGCTGGCCTTTCCCGAGGATCACGGCCCGCATCCCGACTATCGCATTGAGTGGTGGTACCTGACCGCCAACCTGGAGAGTGCCGACGGTCGTCCGTTCGGTGTGCAGTGGACGTTGTTTCGTCAGGCATTGGCGCCCGAGACCGGCGATAATCATGCAACCGGCGACGCCCCCTGGCAGGATCGACAGCTATGGATGGCCCACGCCGCCGTTTCGACGCCAGAGGGCCACCGCTTCGCCGAGAAGTTCGCACGTGGCATGGCCCTGCCTGCCGGCCAAGGGCAGGCTGGCGTGACGGCAGCGCCGTTTTCCGCCTGGATCGATGACTGGTCGCTGACTGCCGAATCGGTCGGCTCGGGGTTCGATCGATTGGCGGTACGCGCCGAGGCCGACGACTTTGCCTATCGTCTTGCGCTGATTGCGCAAGGCCCCTTGGTCCGCCATGGCGAGGGCGGCTTCAGCCAGAAGTCTGCCGATGGCCAGGGCTCGATGTACTACAGCCAGCCATTCTACCGGGTCGAAGGCACGCTACGTCTCGATGGCGAGCCAATCGCCGTGACCGGCCGGGCGTGGCTGGACCGGGAATGGAGCAGCCAATTGCTGGGTGCGACTCAGCGCGGCTGGGACTGGTTCTCGCTGCATCTCGCCGGCGGCGCCAAGCTGATGGCCTTCCGTCTTCGCGGCGGCGGCGAAGGCGACGAAGGAGCCTATCTCTCGGGAAGCTGGATCACGCCCCAGGGCGAGGTGACGGCTCTGGACGAAGAATCACTACGACTGACACCAGTCGAAACGCGCGACGTGGCCGGCCGGGAACTGCCTACGACGTGGCGAGTCGAGGTGCCTGCCCGCGGCCTCGCTGTCACTGTAAGCGCGATTCATGCCGATCAATGGATGGGCACATCGTTTCCCTACTGGGAGGGCATGGTCACGGTGCAAGGCAGCCATACAGGCGAGGGCTACCTGGAAATGACCGGTTACTGATCCACATAAGCAAAGAATTCCGACAAAGTTAAACCAGGTTAATTTAATTGCCCTGCAGGACTGAGACCATGTGCGCCATCGGGCAGGGAGAGGCTCGAACAGGGAAGACCGAGCACAGGGAAGGCTCACGTACCAAGGAAGCACAGGCAGGATGCCTGTGATGACGCAAGGAAAGCAGCGCTAGACCGCCCGGCCTTTTGGCCGGGCTTTTTATTGCTTATTGCCTCAAGGCTTCTTCGGTGAGGTGCATATAGCCCGAATCGAAGTCGCCGAACGCCTTCAACGCTTCCCAGTCATGGATGGTTAGTTGTTTATTGTCGTAGGTGATTAGCCCGTCGCCACGCAGCTTCTGCATCACGCGGTTGGTATGTACCACGGTAATGCCCATGGCATCGGCCAGGTCCTGCTGGGTAAGGGGAAAGTCGATGCAACTGCCCCGAGCCAGACCGGCAGCCCGATGACGCAGTTGCATTTCGCAGAGCAGGTGCGCCAGGCGCTTGTCGGCAGGTCGACCAGTATTGTTGACGAACCACTCGCGTTGCACGGACTCATCGACCAGCGATGCCCAGAACAGGGCATAGGCCAGCGTAATATTGTTTTCGAAAATATAATTGACCGTCTCGCGGGGAATCAGCGCGAATGTAGCCTTTGTCAGCGTGCTGACGGAATGATCCATATGATCGAGCAGGGCGATGTGCACGTCGCAGACGTCACCGGGAATTAGATAACCCAGGATGGCGCGACGTCCATCCGATAGATACTTGTAGCGACAGGCCCAACCGTCGACGACCACATGCACATAGTCAGGACGTTCATTCTCGCAAATGACGTCCTGCCCTCTATCCACGACGCCTGTACGCAGTACCGAGTCCTTGAGTCGCTGCTTGTCCTCTTCTTTCAGCTCGATGAAATTACCCAGCCGATAAAGCAGCGGATCCAGAGCATGGGTGTGTTGTGGCTCCTGGGAAGAACGCCCCGCCCCCGCCCCGGGCGACATCGGCTTGTCCCGCTTATCAACGCGACGCGTCATCAATAAATACCCTCGACTCCCGATAGTGGCTCGGTGTGACTGAATGCATCGGTCAAGGCGTTCGCCCCACGCTGGGACGCGCCAAGTTTTACATAAGTCTGGCGGTCGCAGGCTTTTCTGTCGATATCGATCTGCGGTTGGGTCGGACGATGTCGTCGACTGACGGTCGATTTGCGCTTCACGGTGCCTCATTGGCGTGCGAACTCCCTAACCGTCTAACACTAGCCAAGAGCGTGGATCGCGCCAAGCCAGCCGGACAGGATGAGATGTTGCCCCAGGGTGCGCTAAGCTTTCGCCATCATCAGCAAACGAAGAGGCGGTCATGACCCTATTCACCGAAAAACACCCTAGCGTTGAGGCCCACGTTCCTCAGGAAACGTCCGGGTTCACGCTCAATCACACCATGCTGCGTATCAAGGATCCGCAACGCTCACTGGCGTTCTATAGTCATGTGTTCGGAATGCGCCTGCTGCGTAAGCTGGATTTTCCCGAGATGCAGTTCACGCTCTACTTTCTGGCCCGCCTCGAGGAAGAGGACCAAGTGCCCGAGGATCCCGGCGAGCGCACCATGTGGACCTTCAATCAGCGCAGCGTGCTCGAGTTGACCCATAACTGGGGCAGCGAGGACAAGGCCGACTTCGCTTATCACGACGGCAATGCCGAGCCACAGGGCTTCGGGCATATCTGTTTCACGGTGCCCGATCTGACCACGGCGGTACACTGGCTGGACCGCAACGAGGTGGAATTCGTCAAGCGCCCCGATCAGGGCAAGATGAAGAACGTCGCCTTCATCAAGGACCCCGACGGCTATTGGATCGAGATCGTCGAACCGGCACTGATGACCCAGGCAGGTCGCTAGACAATCTGTACCTATAGACGCCCAAGCATGGCTTGGGCGTCTTGAAAAGCCCGTTATCGCTCAAGAACTGCGACGAAATGCCCTTCCTGTGGCTGCGCATAGGCGAGAGGGGGTGCCTGGTAACCGCGCGGCTTGATGGGATCAGGGACCTCGCTCGCCTGTAGCAAGGCCGAGAAATCACGCTTGAGATCGACGTCCGGCATGGGCACCGCCGACAGGAGTCGCTGCGTGTAGGGGTGCTGGGGGTTGTGCAGCACCTGCTCACAACTGCCGGTCTCGACGATACGCCCACAGTACATGACGGCGACCCGGTGGCTGATGCGCTCGATGACTGCCATGTCGTGGGAGATAAACAAGTAGCTCAGATTCAAGCGCTGCTGCAGGTCTTCCAGTAGCTCCAGTACCTGAGCCTGTACTGACACGTCCAGCGCCGAGACGGCCTCGTCTGCAATGATGACCTTGGGATTGAGGGCCAGGGCCCGAGCTATGCAGATGCGCTGGCGCTGGCCACCTGAGAACTGATGCGGATAGCGTTGCGCGGCATCGACCGGCAGCCCCACCTGCCTGAGCAGTTCGGCGACGCTCTGCTTGCGCTGTGCGGCATTCGCCAGCCCATGTACCAGTAGCGGTTCGCCGACCAGTTCACCGATGGTCTTGCGTGGGTTGAGCGCTGCGTACGGGTCCTGGAACACCATCTGGATATCACGCCATACGGCTTTGAGCGCCTCGCCACGCAGTCCGTTGAGCTCCTGCCCCTCCAGCTTTACGCTGCCGCTGAAGTCGAGCATGTTCATCAATGCCTTGCCCGTGGTGGACTTGCCACAGCCACTTTCGCCAACAATGCCCAGCGTCTCGCCGGCATGCAGCGAAAAACTGACATTCTCCACCGCCCGCACTTCGGTGCGCGTCTCGAAAGGCGAGCGGCGTTTAACCGCAAACCGGACATTGAGATTGTTCACCTCGAGCACCCGCGGGCGCGCCTGCTGCGATGACCGCACATCGGCCGTGCCCAGGCGCGGCACTGCACTCAGCAGTTTGCGGGTATAGGCCGCCTGCGGTGCGGTAAACAAGGCTCGTGCCGTGGCCGCTTCCTCCACGACGCCTTGATTCATGACCACGACCTCGTCGGCCATCTCGGCGACGACCCCCATGTCGTGTGTAATCATCAGCAATGCCGTGTCGAACTCGCGCTGAAGCTCGCGCATCAGCTCAAGAATCTGGGCCTGAATGGTCACGTCCAGCGCCGTGGTCGGCTCGTCGGCGATCAGTACACGCGGCTTGCAAACCATGGCCATGGCGATCATCACGCGCTGACGCATGCCGCCCGACAATTCATGCGGATGTTGCTTGAGACGCTTGTCGACGTGCGGCACGCGGACGGCATCGAGAATCTCGCGCGCACGGCGGCTGGCCTGCCTGCCCTCGACTAGCTTGTGGCGACGGATTGTCTCTTCCAGTTGTTGCCCCACCGTCATCAGTGGATTGAGTGAGGTCATCGGCTCCTGGAATATCATCCCGATCTCGCGTCCACGCAGGCGTTGCATGGCGCGTTCCGGCAGGCTCAGCAGATCCTGTTTATCGAAGAGAATGGCCCCGCTGGGCAGGCGCGCTACCTTGGGCAACAGTCCCATGATCGCCAGCGACGACAACGACTTGCCACTGCCCGACTCACCGGCGATGCACAGGGTACGTCCTGCATACAGGTTGAAGCTCAAGTCGTCGACGACGCGCTGGGTGTGATGCTCGTGAGAGATATCGATCGTCAGACGCTCGACGGACAGCAGTCGAGCGCCCTGCTCCTGCGGGGGAACCATTGTTAATCTCCTCTAATGGCTTACTCGAATACGATCCGTGGCATATAAAACGACACCACCCAGTTGGGCATATCCACGATCTCGCTGATGCGCAGGTCACCGCAGACCGAACACAGCATGTACGCTTGCTCGGCGGGCATGTTGCGGGTCTTGGCCAGCCAGTCGATCGCCCCGCTCAATGCCTGGCGTGCGCCCTCCATCAGATCGGGCCCGATACCGGTGAACACTTCGTAGCCGGCGCCGTCGAGATGACGGGTTACCGGCCCCGGTGTGGAAAAGCGCGGCATGGCCAATGGTGTCTGCTTGATCAGATCGAGGGTGACGGTGACATCCATGGCGCTTTCCAGCGCCGTGCCGCACACCTCGCCATCGCCCTGTGCAGCATGCGTATCGCCGATCGAGAACAGCCCGCCGGCGACTTCCACAGGCAGATAAAGCGTCGTGCCTGCTCCGATATCACGGATATCGAGGTTGCCGCCAATTCGGCGCGGCGGCACGATCGAGTGCGTTCCGGCTTCCGCTGGAGCCACGCCAATGGTGCCGGCAAACGGCTTGAGCGGCACTCGGGCATGTTCGCCAAAGGCCGCCGGCGTCATGCGCTCGGTATCGTATTTCCACAGTGCCAGTGCCGGTTCCTTGAACTGATCGGCCAGCAGTCCGAAGCCGGGGATGTTGGCCGTCCAGCCGAAGCCGGACGGCGTAAAGCTGTCAATCCTGACGGAGAGGATGTCACCTGGCTCGGCGCCATCGACGAAGATCGGGCCGGTCACCGGATTGATCCGGTCGAACGGCATGTCGATTACCGACGTCAGGTCGGATTCCGGAGTGAAATGGCCTCCCGACGAGTCATTGCACTGGAAATCCAGGGTGGTCCCCGGCGCGACGTGCGCGACCGGGATATTGGCATTATCCCACCCATGATGGCAGTGGTGGCCATGAATGGTCTTGATCAGTCCGTTGTCACACATTCACTTCACCCAGATATAGTCGTAGTTGACCGGCACGTGGACCGGGTCGACATAGAGTGCGTCCGCGCCTCCCATGCGCGCCGAGTGCACGGTATAGCGCTGCTCATTGAAAACCGGCACCCAGGGAGCATCGTCCATGGTGGCGGTGAAGATGTCGCCCCACAGCTTGGCGCGGGCTTCCTGCTGTTCGGGCGCGACCATGGCATTCGCCTCGTCGGCCTTGGCGTCGAGTTCCTCGTTGCAGTACCACGCCCAGTTCCAGCCACCCGGAACGGCGCCTTCGCACCCCAGGATCGGACCCCAGAAGTTGGACGGATCGGGGAAGTCGGCGATCCAGGCCATGCCACCCGACCAGATCATCGGGGCCTGGTCCTGCTCACCACCGGCAGCGATCACGTTGGCCTGGGCCAGCGACTTGATCTTGGTGTCGATACCGATTTCCGCCAGATCCTGCTGAATAGCCTGAGCAATGCGCGGCTGGGGGGTGGTATTGGCCACGAACATTTCGGTCTCGAAGCCATTCGGGAAGCCCGCCTCGGCGAGCAGCGCCTTGGCCTTTTCGGGATCGTACGGGTAGCCTTCGTAGCTTTCGTCGTAGCCCGGCATGGCCGGCGGCAGGGGTTGATTGGCCGGCGTCGCACGACCATTGATCACACGGATAATACGCTCCTTGTTGATGGCCATGTTGATGGCCTGGCGCACCTTGACGTTATCCAACGGCGGGATAGTGACGTTCATGGTCAGGTAGCCCGTATGCAGCTGGTCACCGACCACCATCAGTTCCTTGAACGCGGGGTCGTTATTTATTGCCACGAACTGAGCCGGGGGGATGCCGTCGCCGGCGATGTCGACCTCACCGCGATGCAGACGCAGCAGCGCCACATTGGGCTCCTGGCCGATCTCGAAGTTGATCGTATCGATATAGGGGATACCGTCGCGGAAGTAGTCCTCGTTCTTTGCAAATGTCAGCCGCTGGCCGAGTGCCCAGCTGTCCAGCTTGTAGGCGCCCGTTCCCACCGGATGCTTGCCGAAGTCGCTGCCCCACTGCTCGACCGCCTCCCTGGGCACGACCGAGGCAAAGTTCAGCGCCATGAGGTGCAGGAACGTCGCATCCGGGGCACTCAGCGTGATCTGTACGGTGCGCTCGTCCGGTGTGGTAATGCCGCTGAGTTCGGTGGCCTCCCCATTGGCCATGGCATCGAAGCCCTCGATGGCCGAGAAGAAACCGGCCCCGGGGCTCTGCGTCTTGGGGTTGACGGTGCGCTCGAGCGAGTACTTGACGTCGGCCGAGGTCATCTCGCGCCCATTGTGGAACTTAACACCGGGGCGCAATGTGAACGTGTAAGTCAGGCCGTCTTCAGAGATTTCATAACTCTCGGCCAGATCGGTCCGCAGCTCGGTAGTACCCGGCTCGTAATCCATCAGCCCGTCGAACAGGCTCTTGATCATCGACCAGTTCTGCCAGTCGTAGCCGATGGCCGGATCGAGCGTGGCCACATCGTTCTGATAAGTGACGATGATGTCACCGCCCGGCTTGGGCGTTTCCTGAGCGATGGCCTGAGCGCTGATCGCCGTGCACAGCGCAGTAAGAGCAAACCCTTTAAGTGTCTTGTTCATGGCAGGTTCCCTTCAGTCGAGTTTCTACGATTTATTCACGTCGATACGCGGATCGACGAACAGCACGGCCAGATCGGCCACCAGATTGCCCAGCACAATGGCGACAGCCGATAGCGTGGTGACCCCGACGATGATCGGGATGTCGACCTGCTGTATGGCCTGCCAGGCGAGCTGACCCAGACCGGGCCAGCCGAAAACCGACTCCACCACCACCAGCCCACTCATGAAGATGCCAATATCGATACCGATCATTGGAATCACCGGGATGATGGCGTTGGGCAGCACATGGCGCAGGAGTACACGAGCCCGTGTCAGCCCCTTGGCCCGTGCGGTACGGATGAAGTCCTGATGCAGCACATCGATCATCGATGAGCGCACCATGCGCGAGTACCAGCCGCTGCCCAGCACGCCCAGCGTGATCGCAGGCAACAGAAGGTGTTCGACACTGCCGTAGCCACCTAGCGGGAACCAGCCCAGCTGTACGGCAAAGAAATAGAGAGCGAGCATCGCGGCGATAAAATGCGGTGACGACACCCCAATAAAGGAAAACGCCATCAATAGTTGATCGAGCACGGAGTTGCGCTTGAGCGCAGCGATGATGCCCAGCGTGATACCGATCAGCAGTTCGAAGCCGATACCGGCCGCCATCAGTTGCAGGGTCGGCCCGATCCGCGCCTCGAGCAGGGTGGCAACCTCCGAGCGCTGTACATAGGAACGACCGAGATCGCCCTGCAGCAGGTTCATCAGGTAGCGGAAGTACTGTTCGTAGAACGGCAGATCCAGTCCCAGCTGATGCCGGATATTGGCGACCACTTCCGCCGTTGCACTGCGGCCGGCAATCTGCCGTGCAGGGTCCGCCGGGATCAGATAGAGCAACAGATAGGTGATGAACGTCACACCCAGCAGGATCAGCAGCGCATAGGCGATACGTTTGACAATGAACCAGGCCATTAGCGTCTTCCTTTCAGCGTCGGGTCGAGTTCATCGCGCAGGGCATCGCCAACCAGGTTGAAGCTCAGCGACAGCGCGATGATGGCGAGTCCGGGGAACAGCACCAGCCACATCGCCGAGGTGAAGTAGGTCTGGCTTTCGAAGATGATGTTGCCCCAGCTCGGCATGGGCGGCTGCACGCCAACGCCCAGGAAGGACAACGTGGCCTCGAGCAGCACCGTGGTAGAAATACCCAGCGTGGCCCAGACCAGAATGGTCGGTAGCAGGTGAGGCAGCAGGTGCGAGAACAGGATGCGTCGGGCGCTGGCGCCGATGGTTCGCTCGACGGCAACGAAATCCTTGGACGCGAGGGAGATAGTTTCCGAGTAGATGACACGGGCGATCTGAACCCAGTTCACCATGGCAATGACCAGCGCCACGATCCATAGGCTCGGGCGCAGGATGGCGGCCAGGGCGATGGCCAGCAACAGCGCCGGGAAGGCCATCATCAGGTCAGTCAGACGCATCAGCAGTGAGCCGACCCAGCCACGCACAAACCCCGCGATCACACCGACCAGCGTACCGATTAGCACGGCAATGCCGTTGGAGACGATGCCAATGATCAGTGAGGTTCGCGCGCCATAGATGATACGCGAGAGCAGATCGCGCCCCAGCAGGTCGGTGCCCAGCATGAACTCATCGTTGGGTGGCAGTGGCGCCCCCTCGATGGTCAGGCCTTCGAAGAACTGCTCGGTCGGATCGTAAGGGGCGAGCCACGGTGCAAAGACCGCCGCCAGTACCACGATCAGTATGTAGAACAGCGAAATGGCCACAGTCTTGCGCCTGAGCAACGCACGTAACAGTGTCATGGCGTGACGCCTCCCTGGCGAGCGAAGATCGACGATGGATCGAGCAGACTTTGGCAGACCCGCTCGATTGACTGCTGAGTCGACATGGCATGACTGCGCAGGCGCTCGTAGGCTTCCTGCTCGCTGAGTTCGAGCTTGACCATCAGGTGCGCGACGGCCTTGGCGATCACGTCTCGCTGAGCCAGCGTATCGGCCAGCTCGCGATTGGCCGACTCGACCTTGTGCAGCTTGGCGTTAAGCGCTCGGGCCATCATCAGCGTCGTGTACACCGTGCTTTGCGTGATCGGCTTGTTGAGGATGGCGGTCGCGCCCAGACGTATCGCCCGTTGGATCTGGGAAAGCGTCTGGTGATGCGTGACCGCAACGATCGGCAGTCCTTGGGCTCTGACCGCGGCCAGGAGCCGTTCGCTATTGAAGTGATCCAGTTCAACGATGACGCCATTGACCGTATCCAACGCAACCTCGCTGTCGTCGGTCACGGTCCGGCAGCACAGCCCCAGCCGGTCCAGGCATTTCTGGAGCATGTCCTGGGTCCGCTCATCGCAATCGATGAGCAGCAGTTGCGTACGCATGTCCTGACGATCGTACTGGTTCATTTGACGACCCTCAGGTTGGGTGCGACCGACGGGCTGTCGGCCAGGGAGTAGAAGCGGGACAGGCATGTGCGGGTCAGGTAGGGATCGGCCTCCAGCACCTTGGGTTCGCGATGTACGACCTCGAATTGCCCTTCTCTGGCTTCGGCAATACAGCACGGTAGCGACAGGTGGTTGTTGGACGCACTGATCTGCAACTCGCCCATCAAGGTTGGCAATGTGTGCGCATGCACCCAGGCCAGTACACGTTCTGGGTCGTCTCCCCCGGTTGCCTGGCAGGCTTGGGCCAACAGATGAACCGCGTTGTAGGCACTGGTAT
The DNA here is from genome assembly GCF_022348165.1 of Halomonas sp. McH1-25. Lineage (GTDB taxonomy): Bacteria > Pseudomonadota > Gammaproteobacteria > Pseudomonadales > Halomonadaceae > Modicisalibacter. The sequence continues at coordinate 575,410 of NZ_JAKRFI010000002.1, read as the reverse complement.
AGCAATGCGAGAAGGATTGCCGGCCATGTTGCACACGCTGGCTAGCAGCAAAGGCATTGCCTGGCGTATCGAACCAGGGCCCACAGGACAGCAGTTGGATATGCGGCAAGGCCTCGATTTCCGGCAACTCGGACTCGGTAAAATTGCAGCTCAGGACTGGCATGCGCTTACCGCGCCGAGCACAGGCAGCGTTGAGCTGGCGCAGGAAAAAGTAGGACGATTCACCGACCAGGTTGTTCAGTACGAATGCGGCATCCCTGGCGAGGGCCTGCTCGACAATACTTAGGAAATCGTCATCACCGAAGCGGTAGTATTTCTCTGCAATGATGTGCCCACCGGCCGCTTCGACCAGTTCCCGGGCGATGCGATTACTTTCCCAGCCCCAGACATAGTTGGAACCGATGAGAAGCGCCTGCTTGCCGAATTGCCTGAGCGCGTAATCGAGCAAAGGCACCAGGTTCTGATTCGGGCAGCCGCCCAGGTAAACGACGTTTTCACTGCACTCGAATCCCTCATACGGGCTGGCATACCACAGCAGGCCACCGGTTTTCTCGAAGTCCGGCACGATGTCCTTGCGGCTGGCCGAGGTGGTCGTGCCAATGACATGATGCACGCCCCGGTCAAAGAAGCGTTCGACCCCCTTCTGGTAGGCATCGAGCTCACCACGCGGATCGAAATAGTCAGGGCGCAGGGTGACATCATACTCACCGCCACGATTGATTTCGTCGACGGCGTGCCGGGCACCTCTCAATGCACTGCTGCTCATGCGTCGGTAGGTGCCCGAACTCGAGTAGAGAATTCCAATAGGAATGGATAGCTTCATTGTGTTTCCTGCACAAAAAAAGCCTGAATATCCATTGGATATTCAGGCTTCATTGCCATGCTTATTCTTCGTATTTGGACAAGGCTTATAGGGCGAGCCGTGCTGGCCCAGGCTTGATGGAAATACTTATGAAATATTCATGCCAAAAATAAGAAAGCGCTGATGGAATCAGGTAAAAATCATGAAGCGGCTCGGCCGCATTCTTACTGCCCCGTCTGGATTTGCTCCAATAAGGAGCAAATCCCTCACTTACGCACCAAGATGACTCGGTAAGCCAAACGCTTCTTGCACTACCGGCCAGGCCGGCTGTCCGTCGCGCGTTGTCACCCCCTCCAGATACGTTTTCACTTTTTCGGCATTATCACGCATCCAGGCTATGGCGACGTCAGACGCCTCCTGCTTCTTGTAACTGAATTCCAGGATTAACTGACTCTGGTCATCGGCGGTAAAGAGCATTTGATCGAGCAGTTGGACGACATTGGGATTTTGATCCGCGAAGCGCTTGCTAAGCAGCGTACGCACATCGCTACGCCCGCCACCGGGTCCGAACAGGTTCTCGGGATCGTCGAGATAGACGATGTCGTATTCGATATTCATCCAATGGGGAGTCCAGCCGTAGAACAGAATCCATTCGTCATTCTGCGTAGCGCTGTTAACGGCGCTGAGCATTGCCGGCGTAGTGGCCTCATTCAGATCCCAGTCGCCCATACCGTAGGTGTCGTTATCAACCGCACCATTGAGAAGATCGCTAGTCGCCGACCCGGGTTCGATGGAGAACATCTCATGATTGAAGCGCTCGGCGAACTCGGGCTTGTCGATATCACGCGCCGAGGTTACTCCCGCTTCGGCCACATAGCGCGGTACCGCAAAGCCCATACGCGCACCGTCGACATTGTTGCCCAAGTCGACGAGATTGCCCTTGGCGTTGACGGTGTCATACATGCCCTGCTGAGCTGGCAACCAGGCGGCCAAGTATGCGTCGATCTCGCCCAGATTGAGCGCTTCGTAGGTGATCTGGGAACCCAGTTGCTTAGTGCTCGGTGCGTAGCCCAGCGCCTCGAGCAGCTGCGATGCGATCTCGGTCTTCATGGTCACGCCAGGCCATGGCGGCGCAGAGAAGCGCACCTCCGCATCCTGCTGTGCCAGACTATTGGCGGACCATGCCAAGGGGGCGAGACATAATGCAGTACCAACGGTCTTGATCCACGACGGGGACATAACGCACCTCCAGAAAAAATCAGTGTTATTTTTCGAGCCTGAAACTATAACACTGTTTTATTCATTCGCTGTAACGTACGTTCCTCAGGCCCTTCTCCCCACCCCGGCCATACGCGCCGCTTCGACAATTTCGATCCAGTAGCCGTCAGGGTCCTTGATGAAGGCGACATCTTTCATCTTGCCCTGCTCCGGGCGCTTCACGTAGGTGACGTCATTGGCGTCGAACCAGGCAATGGCGGCGTCCAGGTCGGGCACTGAAAAACAGATATGCCCGAAGCCCTGCGGCTCGGCATTGCCGTCGTGATAGGCGACGTCGGATTGCGCCTCGGTGCCCCAGTTATGGGTCAGTTCGAGTATCCCGCGCTGCTGGAACGTCCAGACGGTACGCTCGCCGGCATCCTCGGGAATCGCTTCGTCATCGTCCAGGCGTCCCAGGAAGTAGAGCGAGAAGCGCATTTCCTCGAAATCCAGCTTGCGCAGGACGCGCATCGCGAAGATCCGGGTGTAGAACGCCAGCGAACGCTGCGGATCCCGGATACGCAGCATGGTGTGATTGAGACGAAAGCCGTTGGCCTCGCGGGCCGGGGACTCGACGCCGGGATACTGCTCGCCATTGAAGCTCATGCGGCCGTGCTCCTATCGGGAATTACAGGCAAAGCGGGCGGCCCGGCGCCTGCCGGCGCCGCCCAAGGGGGTCGACACAAAACGGGCGGGGTTACACCGCGCGTTCCTTCATCAGCTTGCCGATGTGCTCGGCCTGGCGGATCGCCAGCGTGACGATGGTCAGCGTGGGGTTTTCCGCCGCCGAGGTGGTGAACTGGCTACCGTCGGAGATGAACAGGTTGGGGATGTCGTGGCTCTGACCATACGCGTTGCAAACGCCATCCTGCGCCTCGGCACTCATGCGGCAGGTGCCCAGGTTGTGGGTCGACGGATACGGCGGCACGCGGTAGACGTCGCGGGCGCCTACCGCCGCATAGAGTTCGCTGCCTTTCCGGTAGGCATGCTCGCGCATCGCCTCGTCGTTGGGATGGTCGTCGTAGTGCACGTTGGGGATCGGCAGGCCATGCTGGTCCTTGAGCTCGCCATGCAGGGTTACGCGGTTGGACTCGCGCGGCATGTCCTCGCCGACCAGCCACATGCCGGCCATGTGCGCGTACTGGTCCATGGCACCGGTGAACGTTTCACCCCAGGCACCGGGATCGAGGAATGCCGCCATGAACGGCAGGCCCAGCGACAGGGTCTCCATCTCGTAGCCACCGACGAAGCCGCGCGAGGTGTCGTGCCTGGCCTCGTCGGAGATGATGCCGGCCATGGTCGTGCCACGGTACATGTGCACCGGCTCGTCGAAGGTGGCGTAGACCGACCCGGTCATGTGGCGCATATAGTTGCGCCCTACCTGGCCCGAACTGTTGGCCAGCCCCTCGGGGAACATTGCGCTTGCCGAATTGAGCAGCAGGCGCGGCGTCTCGATGGAGTTGCCGGCCACGGCGACGAGACGCGCTTTCTGGCGCTGCAGGTTGCCGTCCTTGTCGAAATAGGTGACGCCCGTGGCACGGCCCTTCGTGTCGTGCTCGATCTGCGCCACGTGCGCCTGTGTGCGCAATTCCATATGTCCGGTGACCAGCGCCGCCGGCAGTTCAGTATATAGCGTCGACCACTTGGCGCCGAAACGGCAGCCCTGGAAGCAGAAGCCGCGCTGCTGGCACCCCGGCCGACCATCGCGCGCCTGGCTGTTGATCGCCATGTGCCCCGTGTTGCACGCATAGCCCAGCTTTTGCGCCCCGGCATGCATCACCTTGAAATTGTTGTTGCCGGGCAGGCCGGCGATATCGTTGGTGCGCGTCACGCCCATCTTGTCCTCGGCACGCGCGTAATACGGTGCCAGCTCGTCGTAGCCGACCGGCCAGTCGAGCAGATTGGCATCGTCGAGTGCACCGTAGTGGGTAAGTGCCTGAAACTCGTGAGGGTGAAAGCGCAGGCTGGCACCGGCCCAATGCACCGTGGTCCCGCCCACGGTCTTGCAGATCCAGGTGGGCAGGTTGGGGAAGTCCCTGGCGATGCGCCAGCTACCCGACGTCGTGCGGTTATCGAGCCAGGAGAGCTGGCTGAAGGCCGGCCACTCGTCGGCATGAAAATCGGGGCGGTCATGCAGGGCGCCGGCTTCCAGCACCACTACATCGATGCCCTGCTGGGCCAGCTCGTTGGCCAGGGTGCCGCCACCGGCCCCGGAGCCGACGATCACCACGACACTGTCATCGTCGTGGGCAAAGGTCTTGCGATTCTCGAACTGCGCCATGGCGTGTTCTCCTCAGAAAAGCATCGTCTTGTCGTTATGGTTGCCCAGCTCAGGTTGCCCGGCTCAGGCGCCGGGCATCGGCCCGCTATCCGGCAACGCCGGATCGGGCAGCCAGGTCAGGTCATCGAAGCCTTTGAAGAGATACCCCATGTCGCCCTCTCCGCCCTGATAGCCGAAATGGGCGAAGGCCAGCGGGTTGCTGTACAGCGACACCACGGCGGACGAGCGGATCTTCTCGAAGAACGGCGAACCGGCGGATTCGGCCACGCTGGCCTGTCGCTGCGCTGGCTCGAGGGCCAGCCAGTCGCCGCCGGCCTGGCGATCCAGCGCCATCACGCCATCGCGCAGCAGTGTGAGAATGTTCCGATCGGCGTCGGCCTGGCGGTCGAGGTCCTTGACCACCAATGCATAGACGGCGTCCTCCAGATCACGGTGCGGAAAGACATGGCGGGTGAATTGCAGCAGTATCTCGCCCTCATGAGTCGTGAACTGCTCTGTAGTCACCGCCCAACTTCGGCTCGGCGCCAGCAGGGCGATGGGACCGCAGGCGAAGGCCAGCGTCCCGACCAGCGCACCCCCGCTGGCCTTGAGGAACACACGGCGGGATAAGGGGCGTGAGAACATGGCGAAGTCTCCCCATCATCGGGCTGGCCGCGTTGAAACGTTGAGATGCCGGCCGCCCGTTTGTCGTTGTAGGTTGCGATGCCGGGTGGCATCTTCTTCAGAGAATAGGTGCCGGCCGGAGCGAGCGGGTATTAGCGGGTTACTACATAGCCTAAGGTATAAGCGGACGAGGCCTTGCCAGACACAAGTCGGATGGCTCCTCCCGGTCAATAAGACTAGGTTGATAATGAACACATCATGACGGAACCCTGCCATGTGCCATGTCTATGCCTCGACCGATCCGCAACGCTACGAGAGCACCACACGCTCGGTGCGCCTGCAGGGCAGCGTGACCAGCGTCCGGCTGGAGAACGAGTTCTGGGAGATTCTCGACAGCCTGGCTGCCGAGCAAGGCATGTCGGCGGGGGGCTTCATCAGCAAGCTCTACAGCGAGGTCATCGCCGACAAGGGCGAGATGCCCAACCTGGCCTCGATGCTGCGCGTGGCGTGTGCCGTACACCTGCACTTACGTGCCGAATCGGCGCCTGACCGGAATGCCTCGCCGGATGCATCGCGTCGTCGGGCCTGACCCGATGGCATCGGCAAGACGGAAACCATAATGTGAGACTCACGGCAGAATGCTGAACGTTCCTCGCTGCTATCCCCTGCTGTTTACTGTGTTCCTGCTGTCATTGCTGGTCGGTTGTTCCAGCGGTCCGCGCATGCAGGAAACCATCGTTCCCGCGCCGTCTTCGGATCAGGCACTATCCATCGAGCGCGTCATGATCCTGGCCAATGCCCGCCAGGCCTTGGGCACGCCCTACCGATACGGCGGCGCCAGCAGCAACGGCGTGGACTGCTCAGGTCTCGTGCAGATGGCCTATGGCGCAGCCGGCATTTCCGTTCCGCGCACGGCGGACCAGCAATTCTCGCGCCTGCCGAGCCGGGAGCGGGCCCGTCCCGGCGATCTGCTGTTCTTCGGCTCGGGAAACACCGCAACGCATGTGGGGATCTATCTCGGTCGGCAGCAGATGATTCATGCCCCCGGCGCGGGTCGCGAAGTCACCACGACATCGTTGGCTCTCGATTACTGGCGCAATCGCTTCCTGGGCGCCGCCGGGCCCGCGCCATGAGCACCTGCTACGCCAGTGCTACAGGCATGCGCTACGCTGGCGTGCCATGGGCTACCCTCTAGGGGGTCTCTACTAGTGTTACCTTTGCATGGGTGAAATAGCGCTCAAGCATTTTCTTAGCCACAGGCGTTATTTCCCTTTCCCATTGTTGAGGTGCATGATCGAGAGGTTATGAAAAAGCTGCCTGGCAGCGCCCATTCGTTATAAGGAGTGAAGCATGTCTCTGCGACTCGGCGATATCGCCCCGGATTTCACCCAGGAAAGCACCGAAGGTCCGATCAACTTCCACGAGTGGGCCGGGGATAGCTGGGTGATCCTGTTCTCGCATCCCAAGGATTTCACCCCCGTCTGCACCACCGAACTGGGTGAGGTCTCACGCCTCAAGCCGGAGTTCGAAAAGCGCAATATCAAGGCCATCGGCCTGTCGGTCGATCCGGTCGAGGATCACATCGCCTGGGCCGGCGATATCCAAGAGACCCAAGGACACGGTCTCAACTTTCCACTGCTGGCGGATGCCGATCGTAAGGTCAGCGACCTTTACGACATGATCCATCCCAATGCCAGCGACTCGACGACGGTGCGCTCGGTGTTCATCATCGATCCCGCCAAGAAGGTTCGTCTGACCATTACCTACCCGGCCAGCACCGGGCGCAACTTCCCCGAAATCCTGCGCGTCATCGACAGTCTGCAACTGACCGATGACTACAAGGTAGCCACGCCGGTCAATTGGACGGATGGCGGGGACTGCATCATCGTGCCTTCCGTCAGCAACGAGCAGGCCGCCGAAATGTTTCCGCAGGGATGGGAAGAGAAAAAGCCTTATCTGCGCATGGTCAAACAGCCGAACAAGACCTGACGTTCACGGCTCGGCTCGAAACCGGATCTTACAATCATCCTGTATGTATCGCCTCGCTCTCTTGCGGGGCGATTTATTACCGACTCACGTCGGTTTGATCTAGCACTTTTTATTTAGCCTTACTGCGCAGCAATTACTAATTATCGCCATTTATAAAACAACAAACAGATGACCGGCAAATAAATCAAGCCCAACTACAAGCCAGCTATCAGCCAAACTGACCTTTACGACACCCGCTGGCAATGAAAATAAACGATACAGAAAACAACATTTCATTTCGCTAACACACAAACTCTAAAAGAAAAGAAAGTTAACTTCAGGTTATTTGGAAACTTTCTCAAATAGCTTCTACTGTGATCTCCATAATAATGACTCGCACATTTCATGTTAGCGAGTAAGGGGTGGATATCCTTACTGACAACCGCTCAGTTATCAGTAACTTTCAACCGTAAAGGATTACGATATGTTCCATCATTCCGCGAAACTGCAATATCGCGTCAACGTCGACAAACCCGATCCCCAGTTCGCCATGCTGCTGCAACAGGCCATTGGCGGTGTGGAAGGCGAAATTCGTGTCGCCATGCAGTACTTCTTCCAGGCCATGGGCGCACGCGGCGATGACCGCATCCGCGACATGCTGCTCTCGACTGCGACCGAGGAGTTGTCGCATATCGAGATCCTCGCGCATGCCGTTGCGCTCAACCTGGAAGGTGCGCCTCTGTCCGTGCAGGAAGAGTCAGCCAAGGATCCGATCGTCCACGCTATCCTGGGCGGTGCCAACCCCCGTCACCTGCTGTCTTCGGGCCTCTCGGCCATGCCGGTCAACGCCAACGGCGTGCCGTTCGACATGAGCCATATCTATGCCACCGGCAATGTCGGTGCGGATATGCTTGCCAACGTGACGGCGGAAGCCAGCGGTCGCACCTTGGCGTCACGTCTTTACAACTGGACGGACGACAAGGGCATGAAGGACATGCTGTCCTTCCTCATTGCGCGCGATACCTACCATCAGGAGCAGTGGCTGGCCGTGATCGAGGAGATGGGTGGCATGAAGGCGGCGCTGCCGGTCCCCAACTCCACCCCGGAGGACCATGAAGCCATGGAGCACTCCTATTACTATCTCAACACGTTGATGGACAAGGAAGCGCCCGAAGGCCGCTGGTCCAGCGGTCCGTCACTGGATGGGCGTGCCGAGTACTCGGTCAAGCAGCAGCCCGAGCCGCTCGGCGAGGAGCCCAAGCTGGGCCGGGCGCGCGAAAAATCCGGTGCTCAGAAAGAGCAGATGTAAGTCTGATCCAATCGCACTAGCGATAAGCCCCGGTTTCATGCCGGGGCTTTTTCGTATGAGTGCCACTCCTGTCCCGGTTGATCAAGCCGAGGTGGTCGGGCGTGCCTTGATCGCCACCCGCCGCTCGTGGATGGCAATTGCCAATCCACTGGCGATGATCACGCCGCTACCCACATAGACCCACACGTCGGGTATCTCGCCCCAGAACCACCAGCCCAGGATGACGGCCCAGACCATGGCCGTGTAATCGAAAGGTGCCGCCAGCGAGGCGGGAGCATGCCGAAAGGCCAAGGTAATGCAGGTCATCGCGCCTACGCCCAAAATGCCTGCTCCGACGAAGCCGAACCAGTGCACCGGCTGGGGTGGCAGCCAGATGAACGGCAACAAGGCGGCACTGATCAGCCACGGTACCAACGTGACGTAGAAGACCATCGCCCAGAGGTTCTCGTGGGCACCGTAGCGTCGCGCCGTGATCATCAGCAACGCGTAGCACACGGCGGCACCCACGACGATCAAGCCACCGAGTTGAAAGCCTTCCGCCCCGGGCCTCACCACGATCAGCACCCCGACGAAGCCGATCAGCGAGGCGATGAATGGCAGGCGCCCGACGCGCTCGTTGAGCATCGGTGCCGATAGCAGCGTCACGAACAGCGGCGCGGCAAAGGCGATCGCCGTCGTCGTGGCCAGGGGCAACAAGGTCAGTCCCATGACGAAACAGTACATGGTGCCGGTCGCGATCAGGCCGCGCAGCAGATGCACCCTGGGCCGTCGTGTCGCCAAGGTGCGCAGACCGCCATTGAAACTCGCGATCAACGCGATCAACGGCAGCGAGACCAACGTGCGAAAGAAAATGATCTGTACCGGCGCAAAGCTTTGCCCCAGCCACTTGGCCACCGCATCGCCCAGTGCCAGGCACAGGACACCGAGACACATGTAGGCAATGCCGACCAACGACGATGACATGAGCTTCTCCGTGAGCGGTTATGGCAATGGTTAGCCTTGTGCGCACAATGTCTGTGCCAGCATAACCGATTTGCACCGTCCTGGTGCGCGGTAGGCCACCAAGCTCCAGCGATCAGCTCTCGACCTGGGCCTTCACCTGCTCGACGATATGCGCGCCGATGGGAATCGCCGAGGTCGCCGCCGGCGACGGCGCGTTGCACACATTGACCGTACGCCGGGTGTTCACGAACAGGAAATCGTCGACCAGCTTGCCGTCGTTGGATACCGCCTGGGCACGTACCCCGGCCGGGTAGGGCTCGAGATCGTCCAACGTCAGGCTCGGGCAGTACTTGCGCACCTCCTCGAGATAGCCCTTCTTGTACAGCGAGTTTTTCAACTCGATCAGCCCCGGGCGCAGGTGGGTCTTGAGTACCTTGCGAATGCCCGGATGCCGGAACATGGCCAGCGTGTCGGATAGCGATACGTCGGTCTTGTGGTAGCCTTCGCGCTTCCAGGCCAGCACGGCGTTGGGGCCGACCGTGACGCTGCCGTCGATCATGCGCGTCAGGTGCACGCCGAGAAACGGCATCGACGGGTCGGGAATCGGGTAGATCAGATGGTTGACGATGCGGTTATGCTCCGGCGGCAGACGGTAGTACTCGCCGCGGAACGGGCAGATGGTGAATTCCGGCTCGATGCCCAGCATGCGCACCACGCGGTCGGCCATCAGCCCCGAGCAGGACACCAGGTGGCGGGTGGTGAACTCGCCCCGGTCGGTTTCCACTGCCACTTCGCCGCTACGTTCGTCCAGGCCGATGACCGATGTGGCGTAGCGGATCTCGCCGCCGGCGGCCTGGAAATCGCGGCCCATGGCAGCGGCGACCTCGGCGTAACTGACGATGCCGCTGGAGGGCACGAAGATGCCGCCAACGCCGACAATATTGGGCTCGCGTTCGTGCAGCTCGCCGCGACTCAGCCAGGTGCGCTCCAAGCCGTTGGCCGCGGTGCGCTCCCATAGCGCCTGCATGCGCTGCAATTCGAGGTCGCTGGTCGCCACCAGCAGCTTGCCGCACTCATCGTAGGCGATGCCGTGTTCATCGCAGAACGCCTTGGTGGCACGATTGCCTTCCAGACAGAAGCGCGCCTTGAGACTGCCCGGTGTGTAGTAGACGCCAGCGTGGATCACGCCGCTGTTGTGGCCGGTCTGGTGCCGGGCGGGGCCGTCTTCCTTCTCGACGAGAAGCATCTTCTTGTCGGGATAGGCCCGGATGAGCTGCATGGCGGTGGACAGGCCAAGGATGCCGCCACCAATAATGATGAAGTCGTACACGTGCGCGCCTCGATGGTTCGTTGTGGCAAAATGGCGGCGGCCATGGTCAGGCACGACGCCTCTCGGCTTTGCAAACTCACTCTAGTGCCAGCTTACCCTAATGAAAGACATCCGGCTTTTTCGCCATACGTCGATGTTGGGTATGATGGCAGCCTTCCGCCGCCCTGGAGCTCGCCATGTCTTCGCGCGATTCCGATGCCCACGCGACCGATACTGACGGTCCCGACGTGCCACTCGCCGATCCCGATCGCACCCGCGCGCCGAGCGTGGCTCCCTACCCTGGCCCCGCGGGCGGCTGGGGCGCGCTGCACAGCGTCGGCCGGCATGTCGCGCACAGCCGCGCGCCGCTCAAGGGCATGCGTTCGCTACTCGCCACCAACCAGCCCCACGGCTTCGACTGTCCCGGCTGTGCATGGGGCGATGAAACCGCCACGTCGTCGTTCGCGTTCTGCGAGAACGGCGCCAAGGCGGTGGCCTGGGAAGTCACTGGCAAGCGCGTGACCCGCGATTTCTTCGCCCGACACAGTGTCAGCGAACTGCTCGCCTGGGACGACTATCGCCTGGAGGATCAAGGCCGCCTGACCGAGCCGATGCGCTACGATGCTGCCCAGGATCGCTACGTGCCGATCGGCTGGGATGACGCCTTTGCCCTGATCGCCGAACGCTTGGCGGCGCTGGACGACCCGAACCGGGCGTTGTTCTATACCTCGGGGCGGGCCAGCAACGAGGCAGCGTATCTCTATCAGCTGTTCGTGCGCCTGTACGGCACCAATAACTTCCCCGACTGCTCGAACATGTGCCACGAGGCCAGCGGCGTAGGTATGCAAGCCAGCCTGGGCGTCGGCAAAGGCACGGTTCAACTGGAAGATTTCGAACAGGCCGATGCGATCTTCGTGTTCGGCCAGAACCCCGGCACCAACCATCCGCGCATGCTCGGCGACTTGGCGCGGGCCGCCAAGCGCGGCGCGGCGATCGTCACCTTCAATCCGCTGAAAGAACGTGGCCTGGAGCGCTTCGCCGATCCGCAGGACAAGCATGAAATGCTCACCGGCAGTAGCCAGCCGATCTCCTCGCGCTACTTCCAGCCCAAGCTGGGCGGCGACATGGCGGCGGTGCGCGGCATCGCCAAGGCGCTGTTCGCCCTGGAGGCGACCGGCCGCCTTACGCCGGACCGGGAGTTCATCGCTGCCTATACCCGTGGCCTCGACGCCTGGCGTGCCGTCGTCGAGGCCACGCCCTGGACGACTCTCGAGGCCCAGTCGGGACTGACCCAGGGCGAGATGGAAGCCGCCGCCGAGGTCTACGCCGGCGCCGAGCGGGTGATCGCCACCTGGGCGATGGGTATCACTCAGCATCTGCACGCCGTGGATAGCGTGCGCGAGATCGTCAATCTGCTGCTGCTCGGTGGGCACATGGGACGGCCCGGCGCCGGCGCCTGCCCGGTGCGCGGGCATTCCAACGTACAGGGCGATCGCACCATGGGCATCGACGAAAAGGCCCCGGCCTGGCTGATCGATGCGCTGGAAACGCGCTACGGCGTGCCCATGCCGCGCCAGCCCGGCTACAACACGGTGAATGCCCTGCATGCCCTGGAAGCCGGCCAGGCCGAGGTATTCATCGCCCTGGGTGGCAACTTCACCCGCGCCACGCCGGACAGCATGCGCACCGAGGCCGCCATGCGTCGTACGCGACTCAACGTGCAGATCAGCACCAAGCTCAACCGCAGCCATCTGATCATCGGCGAGGAGGCGCTGATCCTGCCCTGCCTGGGACGCAGCGAGATCGACCGTCAAGGCCCGCAGGGGCTGCCTCAGGCGATCAGCGTCGAGGATTCAATGTCGATGGTGCATGGCAGCGCCGGACGCGTGGAACCGGCTTCCGAGCAGTTGCACTCCGAACCGGCGATCGTCGCCGGGATCGCCGAGGCTACCCTCGCCCGGGTCCTTCCAAGGCGTGACATCGATCCGGCGGTCGTCGACTGGCAGGCACTGAGCGCCGACTATGACCGAATCCGCGACGAGATCGCGGCGGTGATTCCCGGCTTCGCCGACTTCAATGCCCGCCTGCATCGCCCGCGCGGCTTCTGGCTGACCAATGCCGCCAGCGAGCGGCGCTTCGTCACGCCGTCCGGCAAGGCTGAATTCTCCGCTGCGCCGCTGCCGGCGGCAGTGCTTCACCAGCAACTGGAGACGCGCCGCGATGACGGCTGGCTGACGCTGCAAAGCCTGCGCAGCCACGATCAGTACAACACCACCGTCTACGGCTACGACGACCGTTATCGCGGCGTCAAGGGCCAGCGCCGGGTGTTGTTCGTCAACCCGCTGGATATCGAGCGCCTGGGGTTTGCCGATGGCGACTGGGTCGATCTGATCGGGCTGGATCATCAGGGCGAATCGCGTTGTGCCCCGGCCTTCCGACTGGTGGGCTACGACATTCCCACTGGCTGCTGCGCCGCCTACTACCCCGAGACCAACGCCCTGGTGCCGCTGGAAAGTGCCGGGGCCGATACCGGCACCCCGGCGAGCAAGGCCGTCGCCGTACGCCTGCAGCGATCGACTCGCATCGTCTAGGCCAAGTTCAGCTACCCGCCTGGAAGGGCCTGCGTCAAATACTCGGCGCTATATAATCCGGGCTGATGCCCGAGTGTGCGATGCTGGCAGCAATATCCATGCCTTGCAGCGCACCATGGGCAGTCACGAGCAGGGTTGCCACGCCCGCACAGCGCCCTCCCAGAATATCCGTATGCAAGGTGTCGCCTACCATCAACACCCGTTCGCGCGGCACATCCGCCAACCTTGTCAGTGCGGCTGCGAAAGACGCGCCGTAGGGCTTGCCGAAAAATGTCGGCTCAATGCCCGTACGATCGGCGAGGCGATGGGCAAAGTACCCCGGTTCCAGGGAAAGGCCGGTCTCCCTGGGGGCGACCAGATCGGGATTGGCGACCAGCACGGATCGGGGGCGGGCCGCCAGGCTCTCCTCCAGCAAGTCCTGGTGGGCCTGTGTCCACCCCTGGCTGCTCAACAGGATCACGCCGCCCACGCGATCCAGCGTTTCGGACAGCGCGCCGTCCGCCTCACCGTGGAGACTCAGCCCCGTTACCGGCAACTGCTCAGGCAGTGCGTCTGGCGGCGCGACGATGCCCCAGGTCAGCGCTGTCGGGTAATCGGCAAGCGCCCGATGCAGGAGCTCCCGGCTGCAGATCAGGTTATCGGCTGTCAGCTCATAGCCCAGGCGCCGGTATTTTGTGAGCAATGCCTCGGGCGTCGCGGTCGCCGCATTGGAAAGGATCAGGCAGCGCTTGCCGGCGTCTTGCAGTGTCCGAAATCGCTCCACCGCGCCGGGAATCGGTGCCTGGCCGACGTTCAGCACCCCGAACGCATCGAAGATAACGGCATCGAACCGCGCCGTTAACGATCCCAGCGATTCCACCGCCTGGGGCGGGTGGACTGGGCCTGTCAGGCCGGGAAGGCGATGGCGGATGCGCTCATATTCCGCGAAGGCCCACGCCGGGCTCGGCTCAGGCAGTGTCTGGAGAGTGGCTGTCACTGGATAGTCTCTGGATACTACTGCGTTTTTGAAGCACCGCCTGACGCACCCTGGCCGAGCCCCGTTCGGATGCGATGACCGTTGCCAATATCACCACGAAGATCGTCGTCACCTGGTTCCAGGCCAATGTATTCGGGGAAGATTGAAGATTCAACCCGAGGCCCCCGGCGGCGCCGAGGCCGAGAATGGTCGATTCGCGACACTACGTGACAGTGTGTCCAGTTATCTGACTCGAGCGATATCGAAGTTGCAGTTCCACATTATGTCTGTAATTCTGGACGTATGGACAATACAGCTACTATCGAAGCGTTCGCTGCGCTTTCCCAGGCGACGCGCCTGGAGACCTTCCGCTTGCTGGTGCGCCATGAGCCGCAGGGCCTGCCAGCGGGTGAGATCGCACGCCTGCTGGACGTGCCTCACAACACCATGTCGACGCACCTGGGCATCCTGGCACGTGCGGGCCTGGTCGTCTCTCGACGGCATAGCCGCTCGGTGATCTATCGCGCCAACCTGGCACGTATGCGGGAAACGGTGAGCTTTCTGGTACGCGATTGCTGCGCGGGGCACCCCGACCTGTGCGAGCCCCTTCTGCAGGACTTACGCCCATGCAACCCATCCAAAGAGGACGATCTTTCATGATCAGCGTGATCTATCACAACCCGGACTGCGGCACGTCGCGCAATACCCTGGCGATGATGCGCCAGTCCGGCGAGGAGCCGCATGTCATCGAGTACCTGAAAACGCCCCCCTCCCGCGAGAAACTCATCGAGATGCTATCCGCCATGGCCATGACGCCCCGAGAGCTACTGCGCCGCAAGGGGACGCCCTACGATGAGCTGGGCCTGGACAATCCGGCGCTCAGCGACGCTCAACTGATCGATGCCATGCTGGCCCACCCTATCCTGATCAACCGCCCCATCGTGGTAACCGAAAAGGGCACGCGTCTATGCCGGCCCTCTGAAACAGTGCTGCCTCTCCTGACAAACCCGGTGACCGAGTTCACCAAGGAAGACGGTGAGATCGTACGGCTTGGGGGAACCGGCTCGTGACTCTGGATCAGCTACCCAACATTGACCCTGAGCGTCTGCATCCCATCGATATCGACGCATTGGTCGGCCCGGACCAGCCCCGGCATCCACCACGTATCCTGGTGTTGTATGGCTCCCTGCGGGAACGCTCCTACTCGCGATTCGTGTCGGAAGAAGCCAGTCGTTTGCTGCGCTGGTACGGTTGCGAGATCCGCACGTTCAACCCCTCCGGCCTGCCGTTGCCGGACGATGCCGAAGCCAGCCACCCGAAGGTGGAGGAACTGCGCGAACTGGCCGAATGGAGCGAGGGCATGGTGTGGGTCAGCCCCGAACGACACGGCGCCATGACCGGCATCATGAAAACCCAGATCGACTGGATTCCGTTGGCCCTTGGTGGCGTGCGTCCGACCCAGGGCAAGACGCTGGCCATCATGCAGGTGTCCGGTGGCAGCCAGAGCTTCAATGCCGTCAACCAGCTGCGCATTCTCGGTCGCTGGATGCGCATGCTGACCATCCCCAACCAGTCTTCGGTACCACAAGCCTTCAATGAGTTCGATGAAGCCGGGCGAATGCGGCTGTCTCCGCTCTATCTGCGTATCGTCGATGTCTGCGAAGAGCTGGTGAAGTTCACTTGGCTGACCCGGGGCCGAGCAAGCTACCTCACCGACCGCTACTCGGAGCGTGTCGAAAGCGCCGGAGCCGTCTCCAGGCGAGTCAACCAGAAAACGCACTGATAGGAAATGTAGACATGCTGGCCTTTGCGATCTTTCTGGTCACGTTGATACTGGTCATTTGGCAGCCCAAGGGGCTCGGTATCGGCTGGAGCGCCCTGGGCGGCGCTGCGGCGGCGTTGCTGACCGGCGTCGTCAATTGGCACGATGTGGGCGTCGTCTGGCATATCGTCTGGGATGCCACCTTCACCTTCGTGGCGTTGATCATCATTTCCCTGATCCTGGATGAGGCGGGCTTCTTTGCCTGGGCCGCCCTGCATATCGCCCGATGGGGCAACGGGCGGGGACGGTTGCTGTTTCCGCTGATCGTCATCCTGGGTGCGCTCATTGCCGCGGTGTTCGCCAACGATGGCGCGGCGCTTTTGCTGACCCCCATCGTGGTGGCCATCCTGGCGCGGCTGGAGTTCAGCCCCGGCGCGGCACTGGCCTTCATCATCGCGACGGGGTTCGTGGCCGACTCGACCAGCCTGCCATTGGTGATCTCGAACCTGGTCAACATCGTCAGCGCCAACTACTTCGAGATTGGCTTTGATCGCTACGCTCAGGTGATGGTGCCGGTCGACCTGGTGTCGCTGGTCGCCACCCTGCTGGTTCTGGGCGTTTACTTCCGCAAGCAGATTCCACCTTCCTATCAGGTCGAACGGCTAGAGGCGCCGGCAACGGCCATTCGCGATCACCAAGTCTTCCGGGCGGCCTTTCCGCTGCTGATCGTGCTGTTGATTGCCCTGTTCGCGACCGGCCAGTGGGATATTCCATTCGCCTTCATCATGGGCACAGCGGCACTCATCCTGATGGCCATCGCCGGACGGTGGTTTTCGCCTGGGCACGTGCATGTCGTCTCGCTCACGAAGGTGTTGAAGAACGCCCCGTGGCAGATCGTTCTCTTTTCCGTGGGCATGTATCTGGTGGTATATGGGCTGGGCAGTGCCTGGCTCACGGCCTGGGCGGCGGACGTCCTGGTGTGGCTGAGCCGGCAGGGTGACTTCGTGGCCACTCTCGGAACGGGCTTTGCCTCCGCCATTCTGGCCTCGCTGATGAACAACATGCCATCGACCCTGGTAGGCGCGCTGGCCATCGACCAGGCACAGGTATCGAATCAGACACAGCAACTCATGGTCTATGCCAACGTCATCGGTAACGACCTGGGCCCCAAGTTCACGCCCATTGGCAGCCTCGCCACGTTACTCTGGCTGCATGTACTGGCCGGCAAGGGCTATCGAATCAGTTGGGGCCAGTACATGAAGGTCGGGCTGGTGATCACGCCACCGGTGCTGCTGGCCACGCTAGTCGCTCTTGCGCTCTGGCTGCCGGTGATAACACCGCAGTGATACCGCCTAAACCAGATCACGCATCAGCAGGGCAAACTCTACCTGTGCCGTGTCGATAGGCTCACCCGGCACCGGCAGGCGCACGACGTGCCCTGAGCCCGGCGCTGT
Source organism: Halomonas sp. McH1-25 (assembly GCF_022348165.1). Classification (GTDB taxonomy): domain Bacteria; phylum Pseudomonadota; class Gammaproteobacteria; order Pseudomonadales; family Halomonadaceae; genus Modicisalibacter. Next base: position 558,177 of record NZ_JAKRFI010000002.1, on the reverse strand, counting down.
CGAAATAGCTTGTCCCTGGCGGGTTTCCAGCGCCTCGAGCATGAAGCGCCGGTTGCCGCCGGGCAACATCAGTTCCAGCGTGTCGCCTATCGCAAAGCGGTTCTTGACGGCAACCTCCAACCAGCCGCGGTCGGGATCGTAGGCCAGCGCCTCGCCGACGAACTGCTGGTGCACGCCAATCGAGTGGCCTCGCTCGTAGTTCTGGTATTCATCATGGATATGGCGGCGATAGAAGCCCTCCGTGTAGCCACGGTTGGCGAGGTTCTCGAGCTCATCCATGAGATGCATGTCGAATGGCCGCCCCGCCACGGCATCGTCGATGGCACGCCGATAGACCTGCGCAGTACGCGCCACGTAATAGGCCGACTTGGTTCGGCCCTCGATCTTTAGTGACGTCACCCCCATCGCCGTCAGGCGATCCACATGCTGCACGGCACGCAGGTCCTTGGAGTTCATGATGTAGGTGCCGTGCTCGTCCTCATGGATCGGCATCAGTGCGCCGGGACGCGAGGCGTCCTCGATCAGCGCCGCCTTGTTGCCCTGCCCCGCTGCGGCATCCACTGCGATCAGGTCACCGCAGTCATCGGTCGCAGCCGCCAGGGTGTTGTACTGCCATCGACAGGCATTGGTACAGGTACCCTGGTTGGGATCGCGGCGGTTGAAATACCCCGACAGCAGGCAGCGTCCCGAGTAGGCGATGCACAATGCGCCATGCACGAAGGTTTCGATTTCCAGGTCGGGGCATTCGGCGCGTATCTCGGCGATTTCTTCCAGCGACAGCTCCCGTGAAAGGATGATGCGACGAATACCCTGCTGCTGCCAGAAGCGCGCAGCGGCATGGTTGACCACGTTGGCCTGCACGGAAAGATGGATCACCTGCTCCGGCCAGCGCTCGCGCACCATCAGGATCAACCCGGGGTCCGACATGATCAGCGCATCCGGCCCCGCCTCGATGACCGGCGCCATGTCTCGGAGATAGGTCTTGAGCTTGGCGTTGTGCGGGGCGATGTTGGATGCCACGTAGAACGCCTTGCCGCGCGCGTGCGCATAATCGATGCCGCGGCGGAGATGATCGAGGTCGAAGTCGTTGTTGCGTACGCGCAGCGAATAGCGCGGCTGGCCCGCGTAGATGGCGTCAGCGCCATAGGCTAAGGCATATTGCATGTGCCGGTAGGTACCGGCGGGCGAGAGCAGTTCGGGAGCATTGATCGACATGGATTTGTCCTGACAGCACACGGGAGCATTGGCGGCGCCCATGATACCGGCAGGAAGGTAGTGGCATGGCCCGGCATGTCTGATCCAGATCAATGTCGCAGGCTTTAATGGCTCAGGCGGGCTTGGCCACCATCAGGTAGAAGATCACCATGAACGCCGCGAACGCCGGCCAACCCAGCACGAACCAGATGCGCATATAACGCTCCACCAGGGGCGGTGTCGGCTTGCCTTCACGCAATGCCTCGGCGCATAGATTGCGCACCTGTATCTGCAGCCAGACGACCGGCAGCCAACAGGCTCCTGCAAGCACGTATAACCCCAGGCTCCACATCAGCCAGGTCTGGGTCAGCGGCCAGCCGACCATGTGCACCATGGCCAGACCGCTGAGCGGCTGGATGATGGCCGTGGTGGCGATGAACAGCCAATCGGCAGTCACCAGATAGCGAAAGGTCGCCGCCATTACCTCGAGATTCCCGCCACGCCACGCGCGCAGGGTGTAATAGGCCGAGCCCAGCCCGGTGCCAAATAACAAGGTCGACGAGAGGATGTGCAAGGTCTTCAGCAGGATATACAGACTCATCTGGACGACGCCTCCTTGTGCCCGGGTTCGGTCCATAACAGCCACAGCGTGGCGACGATCAGCACGGCATTCTTGCCCACGGCGGCAAAAGGATCGAACCAGTAGTGCGGCACCACTACAGTAATGATGAGCATGTAGGCGAGCATCAACCCGATCTGTGCTCGCAATGCATGGCGACGCCAGCGGCGCCACAACAAGCCGAGCCCCAGAATAGCATCGAGGAGTGCCCCGCTGATCACAGCGGTAGCAGCGAACCCACCTTCGACGCCGGCCTGCGCCATGATACGCAGCCCCCAGTCGTAGCCGGGCCCGAGACACACCAGCGCCGTCCCGAGCCAAATGGCGACAAGCACGGCCAGCATCACAGGGCGCAACGTTGCCGTGACGCTCTCGCCTCGTGTCGGCCAGTCATGCAGGCGCGCCCGCACTGGTGCTGCACGAAAGCCACACACTTCGGCCAATGCCTCCGGCGAGGCAAGATTGTCATGACGTGATAGCCGCAAGGTCTGCGTGTTCAGGGCGCGCCAGCCAAGACGATCCCCCAACCTTGCACCTGTAGACGCTAGTAGGCGAGGTACCTGAACATACCGCGCCGGAGCCCAGCCCTGTACGCCACGCAACGTATCGATCATCTGCGGAAGCGTCATCGGTCGAGGCCCGACCAGGGGAAGCACGCTCGGGTGTGCCGGCCATTGGCGCAATAGCGCCAGCACAGCCGCCACCAGATCGTCGATATGTACCGCTTGCACCCGGGACCGGGTGTCGAGCAGCGGAATCAGAGGCAAGGGCGAAAGCTGTGTCAGCCAGCCACTGCTGCCCCCACCCCGGCCAATCACCATCGAGGGGCGCAGCACCACGGCAGACACATCCAGGCCAAGCAGGTAGTCATCAGCCACCGCCTTGCTGGCCAGGAACGGCACCTGAGCATGCTCACCCGCGCCCAGCGCCGAGAATTGCAGTATCCGAGCATCATGCCTGGCAGCCAGGTCGAACAGGGCTCTGCTGCCGCGGTCCTGTACCGCCTCAAGCGCATTGGCATCGCTCGTCAGCAGGCCTGCCGTATTGATCACAAGTGCGACATCGACCGGCCAGGTGAAATCCTGGCCAGCATCACCCAGCTTCCCCAGGTCCAGGGATTGCCAGGACACACCGGGTAACTCGGGGCCGCGTCCACTGCGTGACGTGGCGACGACCTGATGGCCCTCGGCAACCAGTGCAGTCAGCAGGTGCCATCCGATGAAGCCACTGCCGCCGACCAGCAGGATGCGCATTAGCGGCATGTGCCGTCAGCGGCTGACACGAACCACGACCTTTCCACGTACATGGCCGCCCTGGTTGAGCCGAAAGGCCTCGGCGGCTTGTTCCAGCGGGAAGGTCTCGGCCACGTTGACGGTCACTTTTCCCTGATCGACCAGATCGGCCAGCGCCTGAAGATCCTCGCCATCAGGGTGTACCCACGCCCACAGGCCTCCGGCCTCGGTCACGGACGGGTCGACGATCGAACCATGCCGGCCGCCATCGCGTAGTACCGTGCGGGTCACGTCGAGAACACCGCCCACGAAATCCACAGCCAGATCGACGCCGTCTGGGGCCAGTTCACGGACGCGCTCGGCCAGGCCCTCGCCGTAAGTCACCGGCTCGGCGCCCAGTTCGCGCAGGTAGTCGTGATTTTTCTCGGAGGCCGTGCCGATGACCCGCGCCCCCTGGCTACGCGCAATCTGGACTGCGAAGCTGCCGACACCGCCTGCGGCGGCATGCACCAGTACGGTGTCGTCCTGTGAAAGCTCAAGGCGCGTCAACAACTGGTAAGCGGTGAGTCCGGCCAGCGGCAGCCCGGCTGCCTGGTCCCAGTCGAGCGTAGCCGGCTTGCGCGCCACGGCGCGCGCTGGCACGGATGTGAATTCGGCAAACGTGCCGCCATGCACGAAATCCTTGCGTGCATAGGCGATGACCTCGTCGCCGGGTTGGAACTGTGGCGTATCGAAACCTACCGACTCGACGACACCGGCCACGTCCCAGCCGGGAATTACCGGGAAGAACGTCGGCATGACCTCGTCGAGGTGTCCGCCCATGATCTTCCAGTCGACCGGGTTGACCGCCACGCTACGCACACGTATGCACACCTCGCCCGGCGGCACCTTGGGCATGGGTTGCTCGGTCAGCTCGAGAATGTCACCGGGCTCACCGTAGCGGCCATAGGTGATTGCCTTCATGACGCCTCCTTTTCATGAACACCGCGATACCGGGCGGAATGCCCGTCGCGTGAGACCAGTGTAGCCGGCTAGAGAGGCATGGCCCGGCACTCCATGAATCGGAGTGTTTGGCAGTCAGCCTCCGGCATCAAAGGCGATTAGGCAAAAGCCGTTGTCTGGAGCGGACGACGCTGAAGGCGGTTGCGCAGCAGGACTTCATCGCTGGCTTCTAGAAAGGAGGCATAGGCACCCGCCGCTTTGCCGGTGCGCTGATTATAGACTTCGTAATACTGACCTTCGGGTGCGGCCGGATGACGAACCGTCCGGACGCGATAGATAGACTTGGGCATGCTGTTCTCCCGTGGCGTCTTGACTCAGTTATCGGCGCCGTGGCGCGATGCTTGAGCCAGTCCTCTTCCGTGTTGAGTTTTTCGGCTTCCGCTTCGGCCTCTTCGGGGTAACTGTGCCGCGTCACGATCCACTCGTCCTTGGGATCGTCATCGTAGCGGCTGTCGCCACCAGCCACTCGGGCAACGGTGCGTCAGCATGATGGTTCGCTTGGGAATGAGTACGACATGAAGGAGCATGGTCATCCTTGATACGTAACGTGTCGCCTTCCTGGCGTCGACTGCTGAACGTTGAGCGACAGATTCGATATCTGCCGGCAAAGCCGCACAAAGAGTAGCGCGTTAGTGAAACGTACGTGTCGTTTTTTTGTGAAAAAAACGTCACAAAACGCTTGCGACAACTTCGTCATCCCTGCGTGGGTGACTGTCCTTTCGCGCCTCTTCACGAAGATAGCCGATGAGTTCCTGAGCCGCCGGTGGAAGCATCTCGCCGCGTCGACTGACGATGCCGTAGTAGTCCAATGGCTTGCCGATGACGCGATTCAAGGTGACATACTGACCGCCTTCCAAGGGGCGACGTAACACCGAACGCGGCAACACCGCCAACGAGTCCGAAGTTTGAAGCAATTGCAGGGTCGCCTGGATGGATGTCGTCTCGACGATATTGGTCGGCGTCGGGACGCCCTCCTCGGCCAGTGCCGCCTCGAATACGCCTCGCATGGGACTGCTCAAGGGATGCAGCACCCAGGGCCAGCGACTGAGCTCGGCCAGCCCCGGCACCTTATTCTGTACGGCCAGGGGATGGTCTCGACGGACCACGACCCGCAACGGCTCGTCGAGCAGCGGCTCGAAGTCGAACAGGTTGTGCTGACTGACGTGGGTCAGCCGTCCGATGACCAGATCGAGGCGTTTGTGCTCCAAATCCAGCAGCAGCCGGTCGCTGGTCTGCTCCTGCAGGCTGACCGACAGCCGAGGCCGACGCCGTTTCAGGCAGGCGATAGCGGCCGGCAGGATCTCCGGAGCAGCCGCCGCGATCGCACCAATCAGCAGGTGGCCGTATCCCCCCTCTCTCAGATCATTGATGTCGTCGACCAAGCGCTCGGCGTCGTTGAGCAGGATCCGCGCGTGACGGATGACCTGCTCGCCCAGTTCGGTTGGGTGCATGGCGCGAGGCAGCCGCTCGAACAACGCAAAACCGAAGTAGTCCTCGAGGTCCTTGAGCATCTTGCTGGCCGCCGGCTGACTGAGATGCATGGCGCGTGCCGCGACGTGCATATTGCGGCTTTCGGCCAGATAGGTAAGTAGTATCAAGTGCTTGAACCGCAACCAGCCGCACAAGTGTAACGTGGAAAGCTTATCCATGATGGGTTCCGGAGACGGGGCAACGATAACTCAAGGGAATCACAATGGCACAAACTTCGATTGGATTGTAATTGCATTATCGCCATAGCCTTGAGCTGGACGGATCCACTCAGTATTCACTGGGCAGGTCGTAGAATAAAGAATAATGCCCGCAGGCCGGGTGACGGAGCGATGCATGCCAACCGTAATCAACTACCTGACCAAGATCGTATTCGGCGAAGAGGCCCTCGATAGCCTTGCCGACGAACTCGCCCAACTGGGCGTCACTGCCCCACTCCTCGTCACCGACAGGGGGCTCGTGCAAAGCGGGCTCATCGAGCGGGTCAAACGAGCCATTCCCGACCCGAGCCGGCTGCCTGTCTACGACGAGACCCCGCCCAACCCGACCGAGGACGCCGTGGAGGCGGCACTGGCACTGTTCCATCAACATGGCTGCGATGGCATCGTGGCGGTGGGCGGCGGATCAAGCATCGACCTGGCGAAAGGGGTGTCGCTACTGGCTACCCATGCCGCCCCACTGCGCCAGTACGCCTTGATCGAAGGCGGTGCGTCACGCATCACTGCCGATACGCTGCCGCTCATTGCCATTCCCACCACGGCGGGCACTGGCAGCGAAGTGGGGCGCGGAGCGCTGATTTCCATGCGCGACCAGCGCAAGCTGGGGTTCATTTCGCCGCACCTGATCCCCTCGGTCGCCATTTGCGATCCTGGCATGACGCTGTCGCTACCTCCCTGGCTGACTGCAGCGACAGGCATGGATGCGATCGCGCACTGCGTGGAAACCTATCTTAGCCCGCGCATCAATCCGCCTGCCGAGGCCATCGCCCTGGATGGGCTGCGGCGTGCCACGGACCATCTTCGTACCGCTTTTCGCCATGGCGATGATCTCCAGGCACGCAGCGAGATGATGATGGCGGCCGTGGAAGGTGCGCTCGCCTTTCAGAAGGGCCTGGGGGCCGTGCATTCCCTCTCACATGCCCTTGGCGGCTTTCATTCGCTCAAGCTGCACCACGGCACGCTCAACTCTCTGCTGCTGCCAGCCGTACTGCGCTACAACGCGCCCGCCTGCGAGGAGAAGTATGTCCAGCTGCGCGCCGCCATGGGGCTTGCCCCGGACGCTGACGTTGCTGCGGCTTTCGAGGCGCTTCATCGGGAACTGGAGCTACCGGGCAGCCTGGCCGAATTGGGAGTGACACGGGAGCAGCTCGACCAGGCCGCCCAATGGGCCGTCGAGGATCACTCCACTGCGACCAATCCGAGACCCGCCACTCGGGAAGATTTCCTGAACATGCTGCTGGAAGTTTACGAGGCCAAATAGCGCCTCGCCGCGTCATGCGGCTCAGTTGCAAGACGGCTCGAACAGGACGTTGCGGCCTAATGACTGCAGCAAGGACGCTGCACCCTACGCGCCTGACCTGATGGAAAGCGTACGACGCCATGTGCAGGCAGTAGACCAATGTCTACCAATAATGAATATTGCGCGCAATATCCATTTCGAACTAGGGTGAGACTGCGCACTGTTTCATTTCTACAATAACGAGGACGCCTCCATGACAGACCGCAACCACAAGACCGTACTCAAAGGCACAGCCGCCGCCCTCCTCCTGGCGCTATCCGGCGCGGCCTTCGCCGAGTACCCCGAAAAGCCGATCACCATCATCGTTCCCTGGGCCGCCGGTGGTGGCACCGATGCCACGGCACGCACCATTGCCAGTGCGCTGGAAGAAGAACTCGGCCAGACGATCAACGTCGTCAACCGTACCGGGGGCAGCGGTGTCGTCGGTCACACGGCGATCTCCACGGCCAAGCCCGATGGCTACACCCTCGGCCTGATTACCGGCGAAACCAACATGATGCATTGGTTGGGCCTGACCGACCTGACCTACAAGGATTTCACCCCGATCGGCCAGATCAATTTCGACTACTCGGGCGTTCAGGTTGCCGAAGATGCCCCCTTCGATTCGCTGGATCAGTTGCTCAGCTCCATCAAGGAGCAGCCGGCCGGCACCTATAACGCTTCCGGTACCGGTCTCGGCGGCGTCTGGCATCTGGCCTTCGCGGGTTTCCTGCTCGACCAGGGCATCGAGCCCAACAAGGTGACATGGATCCCCAGCCAAGGGGCGGCACCGGCCATGACCGAGCTCGTTTCCGGCGGCATCGACATCGTCCCCAGCTCGGTCCCCGAAGCCCGCTCCATGATCGAGGCCGGCAAGGCGCAAAGCCTGGGCATCATGGCCCCCGAACGGCTGGACAGCTTCCCCGATGTGCCCACCGTCAAGGAAGCCATCGGCAGCGACTACACCATCGGTGAGTGGCGCGGCATCGCCGGACCCAAGGGGATGGATCAGGAAATCGTCGACAAGCTCGAACAAGCATTGGAAGCGGCCTACAACAGCGAGACCTATCAGGGTTTCATGTCCAAGCAGGGCTTCGGCACGGAGTGGCGCAATGCCGAGGACTTCGAAACGATGATGGGCGAAATGGACCAGGAATACGGCAACATCATCGAAAGCATCGGTCTGAAAAAATAATAGGGCTTGCCCATGAAAGACATAATTCTGGGGCTGTGTTTCATGGTGGCAGGCATCGTCACGATCTATGTCGCCCGACAATATCCCACGATGCCCAGCCTACAGTTCGGCCCGTCTCTGTTTCCCTCCCTCATCGGGGGAGGGTTTTTTCTGGGTGGCCTGGTGCTGGCAGCCACCCAGTTTCCGACGCTGCGGCAGCGCGCCAGTGAAGGCCGCGTCGCCTGGAGTATCGACTACCAGGCCATTCTGGTTTCCCTGCTCCCCTGCGCCCTGATCGTGTTCTATATCCTGGGCAGCGATTACCTGGGGACCGCTATCAGTCTGACCGCCATGATGTTCGTACTGATGCTGGTGCGCAAAACGCCATGGCTTCTGGCACTGGGTGTCTCCGTGGCGGCATCCCTGGTCATCTATTTCATTTTCTCACGCTACCTGTTGATCCCCCTTCCCGAAGGGCTGATGAGCGTAGGGGGTTAACTCATGGATGCATTGCTCCAAGGGCTTCAGCTCGTCTTCAACGGCCAGACGATGCTGGTGATTCTCGCCGCGGCGGCGTTCGGCATCTTCGTCGGCGCCGTGCCCGGCCTGACGGCGACCATGGCCGTGGCGCTGCTGGTGCCGATCACCTTCTACATGGACCCGACGCCGGCGATCGCAGCGATCGTCACCACATCGGCCATGGCTATCTTTGCCGGCGACATTCCCGGCACCTACCTGAACATCCCCGGCACACCGGCGTCGGCCGCCTACGTCGGCGAATCCTCGCAGTTGGCAAAGAAGGGACGCGCCCGGGAAACGCTGGGCACCAATCTGGTCTGCTCGGTATTCGGCGGCCTGTTCGGGACCGTCATCCTGGTCTTCGTCTCGCCTTCGCTAGCAGAGGTCGCGCTGAAGTTCAGTTCCTATGAGTACTTCTGGCTGGCGCTGTTGGGGTTGAGCAGCTCGATCTTCATCTCCGTTGGTTCCAAGACCAAAGCGTTTCTTTCGCTGATGATCGGCCTGCTGCTGTCCACCGTGGGTCTGGACATGATGAGCGGAGCGCCGCGCTTCACCTTTGGCATTCCCGATCTGATGGCCGGGATCAATTTCATCCCGGTAATGATCGGCATGTTCGCACTCAACGAGATAATGAGCTTCTATGGCTCACGCATCGAAACCCGTAACCCGCCGGCCCTCAGCAAGGACAAGGTGTTCGGGCAGGTCCCCACCCATGTGAAGAAGTACTGGCGCAACATGCTGCGCGGCAGTTCGATCGGCACCCTGATCGGCGCGCTGCCCGGCGCAGGCGCGGATATCGCGGCATGGATCGCCTATGCCGCCGGCAAGAGCCGCTCGAAGGACAAGGCGGCTTACGGCACAGGTCACATCGAAGGGATCGTCGACGCCAGCTCCGCCAATAATTCGGGCATCAGCGGTGCCTGGGTACCTGCGCTGGTGTTCGGCATTCCTGGTGACTCGATTACCGCCATCGTGATCGGCGTGCTGTACATGAAAGGGATGAACCCCGGGCCGACGATCTTCATGGAAGGCAGTGGCCTGGTGTACTCGCTGTTCGTGGTGTTCTTCGTCGCCAACCTGATCATGCTCCCGATCGGCTATCTGGCCATCAAGTCCTCGAAGGTCTTCATCCTGACCCCGCGCAAGATCCTGATGCCGATCATTCTGTGTTTCTGCATCGTCGGGGCATTCTCGATCAACAACTCGATTACCGATGTCTGGATCATGCTGCTCGTCGGTGTCGTGGCCTACATCCTGGCGCGCTGCGACTTTCCCATGGCGCCGGCGATTCTCGGCCTGGTGCTGGGCACCACGCTGGAAAACAGCTTCATGAGTTCGATGCTCAAGTCCAATGGCGATCTGCTGAGTTTCTTCTCGCGTCCGATCAGTGCCTCGCTGGGCGCGCTGGTCATCCTGATCTGGTGTTCTCCGCTGCTGGTACGCCTCTATCAGCGTTACAGGACGCCCCATAACAATCACACGCCGAGGTCATCATGACACGCTACCCTGCCGACCAGCTCAACGAGTGGCTGGTCACGCTTTTCGAGGAGAACGGCGCCGCCCGCAACGTCGCCGAGACGACGGCCCGTATCCTGGTCGAAGGCGATCTGCTCGGTCATCATACCCATGGCGTGAAGCTGGCCAACGGTTACCTGAACGACCTCAAGGCCGGCCACGCCTGCGGCGACCCGCAGCGCCTGGTTATCGAACAGAGCAGCCCGGTGGCTGCCTTGTTCGATGGCAACTACCTGCTCGGGCCCTACCTGGTCCAGCGTGCGCTGGACCACTGCCGCGAGGCCGCCAAGGGCTACGGTATCGGGATCGTCAGCCTCAAGCGTTCGCACCATATCGCCTGCCTGGCGTCCTATCTGGCGCCGCTGGTCGAGGAGAATCTGGTCCCGATCATCATGACCTCGGATCCGGCGGTCGCCTCGGTGGCGCCCTTCGGCGGCACCGAGCGGGTCTACACCCCCAATCCGCTGGCCATTGGCATTCCCGGCCGCGAACAGCCGATCCTGATCGATGTCAGCATGTCGACCGTCACCAATGGCAGCGTCAACAAGGCGCGCGCGGCGGGGCAGAAGCTCGATCATCCGGCCATCCTGACGGCCCAGGGCACGGTGAGCGACGACCCCGAGGACTTCTTCCCGGGCGGCAGCATCCTGCCACTGGGCGGTATGGAGTTCGGCCACAAGGGCTTCGCGCTCGGGCTGATGGTCGAGGCGCTGACCTCCGCGCTCAGCGGCTTCGGCCGCAAGGATGTCCCCACCGGCTGGGGGGCGTCGGTGATGGTCATGGTCATCGATCCCGCACGCTTCGGTGGCACCGACGCCTTTCTCGACGAAACCGATCATCTTGCCCGCCGCTGCTTCAATGCCGGCCAGATCGACCCGCAGCAGCCGGTACGTCTGCCCGGCCAGTCGGGCCTGCGCAGACGTGCCGACTATCTCCGCGATGGCATTCCCTTGCCGGAGGACGTGGTTGCGGACTTGCAGAAGGCCATCAGCGATTCGTCCCTGCGGGGTAGTGTCTCGCTGGGCTGACGAGGTGAATTTTCAGGAGACCGCTCATGACTACCAATGTCACCATTGGCCTGCTCGGCACCGGCATCATGGGCGCCCCCATGGCCGTCAGGCTGGCCCGTGCCGGCTACGTCGTACGGGTCTGGAACCGTAGCCGCGACAAGGCAGCCCCACTCGAGACCGAAGGAGTGTCGGTATGCGACGCGCCCACCCAGGCGGTTCGGAGTGCGGACGTTGTCATCGTCATGCTGAGCTCCGGGCAGGTGTGCGATGACATTCTGCTTGGCGACGATGCGGTGCTCGATGCCATGACGCCGGGAAGCACCCTGATCGTAATGAGTTCGATTCCGGTGGAGAACGCCAGACATCAGGCCGACGAGGCCGAAAAACGCGGCATCCACTATCTGGACGCCCCGGTCTCCGGGGGTGAGAAAGGCGCCATCGACGGCACGCTGGCGATCATGGTCGGCGGCGAGCCGGCTACCTTCGATGCCCTTCGCCCCGTGCTGGCCCACCTGGGCAATCCGGTGCACGTGGGCCCGGCGGGCAGTGGCGAACTGGCCAAGCTCGCCAATCAGATGATCGTGGGCAATACCATCGCCACGGTGGCAGAGGCCCTGCTATTGGCCGAGCGCGGCGGGGCCGACCCCATCAAGGTTCGTGAGGCACTGATGGGCGGCTTCGCCGATTCCACCATCCTGCGTGCCCACGGTCAGCGCATGCTGGACGGCGACTTCCAACCCGGCGGCCCTGCCAAGTGGCAGCACAAGGATACCTCCACGGCCATGGCACTGTCCGACTCCCTGCAGCTCGATCTGCCGGTGACCCGGCTGGTCGATGCGCTGTTCCAGGCCATGGTCGAGCATGGCGATGGCGATCTCGATCACAGCGGCCTGATTCGCGAGCTGCGCCGCCGCAACGCGCTGTTGGAATAGCCCTCATGTGGGGCTAAACGAGGCATTCAGTCCCTGTCGTCCCAACGCAGGTAGGCAGGCAGATCGACCTGTGCAACCTCACGAAACGCCGCCAGCCGCGCCTGCACCTTGCCTTCCGAACGCGCCAGGTGTGAATGCAGGGCCCGCCCGGCCTGGTCCGGCCGGCGGGCAAGCATCTTCTCGAAGACGGTGCGGTGTTCGTCGAAGAAAGGATCCTCCGCCGGCATGTCGAACAGTGCGCCCAGCAAGTGCTTACTGACCAGCAGGATGGGGCGTGTCCGGCGTAGCATCCCCAGGATTTCCGGATTCCCCCCGCGGGCAATCGCCTCATGGTGCAGGTCGTTCTCGAGCGCATCGAGAGTTGCCCCCGGCACGTTGGGGTATTGTCGCGCCGCGTCGTCGAGGCGTTCGAGAAACCGTGCGATTTCCACTTCGGACATGACCTGGCTTGCCTGGCCGATCATGAACGGCTCGAGCTGCAGGCGCGCTTCATAGAGGTGATGAAGACGTGACTCATCGAGAGGAACCACGCTCCAGCTAGTGTACTTGGCCTTCTCCACGACCCCCAACGACTGCAGGTGCAGCAGGATCCGGTGCGTCACGGTCCGGCTGACCTCGAGCGTCTTGGCCAGTTGCAGCTCGTTGAGTTCGAGCCGTCCCTTCATCGAGCACAGTACGACATCGCGCTCCACCGTTTCCGCCATCGAACGCCAGGCATCCTTGCGCTCGATGGCGGCCCGTCCACCGGCTACCCGAAAGTCCCCTGCCGTCAGGGTGCGTCGGATGGCATCGCCCGGGTGTCGCCCCACCAGGTAGCCACGCCCCTCGAAGCGACTGATCGCCCCTTCTTCGTGTAGCCGCCCCAACGTTTGACGCACCGGCGAGCGGCTCATGCCGAACACCTTGGCGATGCTGCCCTCGAGCAATACCAGGCCGGGCTCCAGATGCCCCTTCTCGATGCTGTTGGTCAATGCCTGGTAAAGCTGTTCCTGCAAGGTCTTGGTCATGCAACTCCCGTTAGGATACGGTTCGCCTGTTGTGCGCGCTGCGTCAGGCAGACGATCAGGTCACTGCCCCTACCATCCACGGCACGAACTCGTTGCTGCCGTAGCCCAGTGATTCGCTGGCACTCAGCTCACCCGACGCCACGGCGACGATCCGCTCGAATATCTCGACACCGACTTCCTCGACGCTGGCCTGACCGTCGACGATGACCCCGCAGTTGATGTCCATGTCTTCCTGCATCTTCTCGTACATGTGCGTATTGGTCGCGAGTTTGAGGCATGGCGAGGGCTTGAAGCCGGAGACCGAACCACGCCCGGTAGTGAAACAGACCACATTGGCACCCGACGCGATCTGCCCGGTCACCGACACCGGATCATAGCCCGGGCTGTCCATGAAGTTGAAGCCGGCGACCCGGCGTGGCTCGGCATACTCCAGCACATCGTTGAGGCTGCTGGCGCCGCCCTTGGCCACGGCCCCCAGAGACTTCTCGAGAATGGTGGTCAAGCCGCCGGCCTTGTTGCCGGGCGACGGGTTGTTATTCAGTTCGGCGCCATTGATCTCGGTGTAATGCTTCCACCAGGCGATGCGCTCCAGCAGCTTGGCGGCCACCCGCTCGTCGATGGCCCGGTCCAGCAGCAGATGCTCGGCACCATAGATCTCTGGCGTCTCGCTGAGAATGACGCTGCCGCCGTGCCTGACGATCAGGTCGGCCGCGTGGCCCAACGCGGGATTGGCCGTGATGCCCGAGTAGCCATCGGAGCCGCCGCATTGCAGGGCCACGCTCAGGTGGCTCAGCGGCGCCGGCTTGCGCTCGGCAGCGCCGTAGCTGCGCGCCATCTCGAGTATCTTGTCACGGGCCAAGCCAATGCTGGCCCGGGTGCCGCCGGCATCCTGGATGTTGAAATAGCGGATGCGCGAACTATCCGACAGCCCCGATTTCTCGACCAATTGCTTGACCTGGTTGGTCTCGCAGCCGAGCCCGATGATCAGTACGAAGGCAAAGTTGGGGTGACGAGCGTAACCGGCAATGACGCGCTCCAGAAAGGCAAACCCCTCCGACTCGCTATTCATCGCGCACCCAGAACCGTGCGTCACAGGAACAACGCCGTCGTAGCCCAACTGACGAATCTCTTCGGACGCGTTGAGCGTCTCGGCCGCCACCTTTGCCACGGTCGCAGAGCAGTTCACCGTAGAGAGAATGCCGATATAGTTGCGCGTCCCGACCTGCCCATCGGCGCGATGATAGCCATTGAAGGTCCTGTCGCTCGCGATCACAGGCGTCGGCGACGCTGCACGAAAGCCCTCCAACGAGGTGTCTCGCTCCAGCATCGCGACGTTATGCGTATGGACATGCTCACCCAGGGCGATGTCGCGGCTGGCCCGGCCAATGACCTGGCCATACTTGACGATGTCCTCGCCGCTGGCGATATCGATCAGCGCGACCTTATGCCCGGCATCGACGTTCTGCCGGGCCAGGTGCCCCGCATCGTCGACAGGGGTGGATTCCGCCAGAGCGCGGGTAGCTACCCCCACGTTGTCATTGGCGTGCAAGCGAATGACAGCCGGCGAGTGGTGAATGAGTTGCATGGATGCCTCGTCACGGTCAAGAAAACCTGACTCCATATAATGACTTTTGCACGCAAAGTTCAACAAAAAGGGCACAAAAAGTCTCCCTGCCATTCCGATAACCTAATTCGATCAAGGGAATAAAAAATCGATTGGTCGGTTATTGCTCAGAGCGCTAGCCTCTCCTCTAGAGTCGTTCCCTATCATCACGCTTGGACCACCCACCGGACCCGGAAGAGCCGCCATGCCCATCATCACTCACCTGGAAGCCCGCGATACTCGCTTCCCCACCTCGCGCCACCTGGACGGGTCGGATGCCATGAACGCCGCGCCGGACTACTCGGCGACTTACGTCATTTTGTCCACCGATGCCGGCGATGGCCTTGCCGGTCACGGCCTGACCTTCACCATCGGACGCGGCAACGAGGTCTGCGTGGCTGCCGTGGAAGCGCTGGCGTCACGCATCGTCGGCCAGGACCTGGACACCATCACCGCCCACATGGGCCGGTTCTGGCGCGACCTGACCAGCGGCGACAGCCAGTTGCGCTGGCTGGGCCCCGAAAAGGGCGTCATTCACCTGGCGGCAGCGGCGATCATCAATGCGGTCTGGGACCTGTGGGCCAAGCGCGAAGGCAAGCCGATCTGGAAACTGCTTGCCGACATGTCGCCAGAAGCACTGGTCAACTGTCTCGATTTTCGCTTCGTCACGGACGTGCTCACGCCACAGGAGGCCATCGCCCTGCTACGGCGGCACGCCGATACCCGTGGCGAGCGCGAGCGGGAGATGCGCGAGAACGGCTACCCGGGCTACACCACCTCGGCGGGCTGGCTCGGCTACAGCGAAGAGAAGATGCGCCACCTGGCCCAGGAAGCCTTGGCGGAAGGCTGGGAGCACTTCAAGCAGAAGGTCGGTGGCGACCTGGCAGAGGACCGGCGACGCGCTCAGATTCTGCGCGAGGAGATTGGCTGGCAGCGCTCGTTGATGATCGATGCCAATCAGGTCTGGGACATCGACGAGGCCATCGCCAACGTGCGCAACCTGGCCGAGTTCGCGCCGCTGTGGATCGAGGAGCCCACCAGCCCCGATGATATTCTCGGGCATGCCGAGATTCGCCGTCGCGTCGCGCCGATCGGCGTGGCCACCGGCGAACACTGCCACAATCGGGTGATGTTCAAACAGCTGTTCCAGGCCGGTGCCATCGATTACTGCCAGCTCGACGCCGCCCGCCTGGGCGGATTGAACGAGGTGCTGCTGGTGGTATTGATGGCGGCCAAGTTCGGCGTACCGATCTGCCCGCATGGCGGCGGGGTCGGACTCTGCGAATACACGCAGCATATCTCGCTGTTCGACTATATCTGCGTATCGGCCTCGCTGGAGGGTCGCCTGCTCGAGTACGTCGACCATTTGCACGAGCATTTCGTCGACCCGGTACGCATCCGGCGCGGACATTACCTGGTTCCCGAGGCGCCCGGCTACAGCATCACCATGCATGCCGCCTCGCTCGAAGCCCACCAGTACCCCCACGGCGACGCCTGGCGCTGATACTGTGGAGTGCGGCGCCTGGATGGCGCCGCTATCGCTTTGCTACGCCGATCCTGGCACGCCCCTAGAACGTGCCGGGATAGCTGCCCCCATCCAGCAGGATGTTCTGTCCGGTCATGTACCCGGCATGCATGCTGCACAGGAAGGCGCAAAACGCGCCGAACTCGTCGGCACTCCCGAAGCGCTGCGCCGGGATACCTTGGCGGCGCTGGTCGCGAATTGCCTCGACATCCTTACCGGAGGCCTGGGCAGCGCCTTCCAGCGTCTTGTGCAGGCGTTCGGTATCGAACGGCCCCGGCAGCAGATTGTTGATGGTCACGTTATTGCCGGCCAGTCGCGGCTGGCGGGCCAGCCCGGCGATGAAGCCCGTCAGGCCGCTGCGCGCCCCATTGGAGAGTCCCAGGACGTCGATGGGCGCTTTCACCGCGCCGGAGGTGATGTTGATGACCCGGCCATAGCCCCGCGAGGCCATGTCGTCCACCGTCGCCTTGATCAGCTCGATCGGCGTGATCATATTGGCGTCCACGGCACTCAGCCAGTCGTCGCGCGTCCACTCGCGAAAGTCGCCAGGCGGCGGTCCACCATTGTTATTGACCAGGATATCCACCTGCGGACAGGCCGCCAGGATCTCCTCACGAACCTCGGGGCTGCCGATGTCGCCAGCCACGGTATGGACTTCGATGCCGGGATTCTCCGCGCGCAACTGATCCGCCGTGTCTTCCAGCGCCTCGACGCCGCGCGCATTGAGCACCAGATTGACGCCCTCCTTCGCCAGGGCACTGGCGCAGCCCTTTCCCAGCCCCCGGCTAGCTGCCCCGATCACGGCCCAACGGCCGGCGATACCTAGATCCATGGAAAGCTCCTGATTCTTGTCGTGGATGAATGCAGTACAGACACTATACCGAAACCACGCTCCGGTCATGGCCGGATATCTTGCCGACCAGGCCTGCGCCGGATCGCCTTAAAACGACGACGGGGCCCCGCGGGCCCCGCCGAACGCACCTGTTTGCTTCACTCGCCGAAGTACTGCTCGTGCAGCGAGTCGTAGGTGCCGTTTGCCTTGACCTTGGCCATCGCTGCATTGAATTCTTCGGCCAGTGCGGAGTCGCGCTGACGAAAGGCCGCACCGATACCCGGACCGTAGATCGACTCGGGACCGGTCACCAGCTCGCCGACACGGGAGAAGCGCGGGTCGTCGAGTAGCGTTTCCTGGGCCAAGGGGAAAGCGGTGAACACCAGATCCAGGCGCTGCGCTTTCATGTCGTTGACCACGGCCCCCGAATCCCCATAACGACGAATGTCCGCCTCGGGGTAGAACTGCGTGACGTACTCGTCCTGGATGGTGCCCTGCTGGACGCCTATGGCAGCGCCGGCCAGGTCGCCCTCGGAGGGGTTCCATGACTTCCCATCCTGGCCGACCCAGACCGATGGCACCTGGAAGTAGGGGTCGGAAAACAGCACCTGCCGGGCCCGATCCTCGGTAATGTTCATCGAGGACGCAATCAGGTCGTACTTGCGCGCCAGCAGGCCGGGAATGATGCCGTCCCAGGCCTGCTCGACCCACTCGCACTGGCGCTGCATCTGTTCGCATGCCGCACCGACCAGCTCGACTTCGAAACCGGTGATGGTACCGTCGGGCAGTTTGTACTGGTAGGGCGCGTAGGGAATGTCCACGCCGATACGCAGGGGTTCGTCGGCCTGAGCGGCATGACCCAGCACAGCGGCCAGGGACAGGGCAGTGGTTAGCAGTGTCTTTCGCATCGTCGTTTCCTCACATCTTGTTGTGGTTCGTGAGCGTGTCGCGGCATCCATGCGTGGTTCTGGTTATGTATCCTGCTGTGACGCCAGTTCGCCGAGGGTGACCGAATGAACTGGCGGCCGGATGTGGTAGTAACCGATGGTATCCAGGGGCTGAGACGTGCGCCGCGCCAGTAGGCGGGCAATACTCTCACCGCATTGACGACCCTGGCAGGGACCCATGCCGCAGCGCGTGAACGCCTTCAACTGGTTGGGTCCGGCCGCACCCTGGGCAATGGCGTGTTCGACCTCGCCGCGCGAAACGCTTTCGCAGCGGCAGATCAGCGTGTCTTCGGGCTGGAGGTCGAGCCAGTCCACGGGCAGCCGGAACAGGGTTTCCAGCAGACGGCGTGCCTCCAGGTCACGGTGGCGAGCATGCTGCAGCGCCTGACGCTCCCATCCCAGGGCATCGGGCGTTTCGATGTCGAGCGACGCTAAAACGTCCAGCGCCGCCAAGCATCCTTCGCGCTCGGCATTGAGCGCCCCTCCGATGCCACCGCCGTCACCCGCTATCCATAGTCGTTCGTCGGCAGCCAGCGTCTCGCTGCGTGAGGGCAGAAAACTCTGCTGCCCCGTCTCCCAGCCGTGAGGCAGATTGAGACTGCGGGCCAGTTGCGGCTCGGGCACCACACCGAAATGGGTCAGCAAGAGCGATGCCGGCAGCGTCTTCCAGCTACCGCGATGACGATAGCGAACGCGCTCCACCGCGTTCTCGCCTTCGGCCTGCAACCCATCGACGCCCTGCAGTACGGGGATGCCGGCGCGCCGGAGGGCAGCGACCATGCGCAGGCCCTTGAGCAGATATCCGCGTCCGCGCCAGGCATTCAGCGGCTGGCGCAGCAATGCGCGATAGCCTGACTCGGGGGCGAGATCCAGCACCAATGCAGGTGGCTGGCCCGCCCGCAGGTACTGCCAGGCCAATAGGTAGAGCAGCGGACCACTGCCCGCCAACACCGCTGAGGTGCAGGGCACAAGCGCCCCTTGCTTGAGCAGGATCTGCGCCGCTCCGGCGGTCATCACACCGGGCAATTGCCAACCGGAAAACGGCCAGCCGCGCTCCATGGCGCCACTGGCCAGGATCAATCGGTCGACGTGCCAGGACTGTGCGCCCTGCTGTGTTATCACACCCAAGGCATAGCCGGTGCTTTCTCGGCCGAGCCACCACACGCGGCTTAGAGGCCGGTAGTCGATATCGGCCCGGGTGAAGGTCTCGACCAGCGTGCGGCCACGCAGATAGTCCTCGCCCATCACCACGGCATCGACCTGAGGATCGCCGAGCTGACGGTAAACCTGCCCGCCCGGCGTGGCATTAAGATCGAATACCACGGGACGCAACCCGGCCTCTGCCAGACGTACGGCGGCGGCCATGCCCGCCGGCCCGGCACCGACGATAGCGACATCGGCGCGCCGAAGCTCAGTCATGACGCTCGCCCCCCTGCCGCTCGATATGCATGCCTTCGGCCACCGGCACCAGGCAGCCCTGGCGGTTGGGTTGGCCATCGATGGTGATCAGACACTCATGGCATACCCCCATCAGGCACAGCGGCGCGCGTGAACTGCCGTCATGGTGGCGCCGATACCCCTGCCAGCCATGGACTTGCAGTACAGCGGCCGCCACGCTCAGCGTGTCGGGCACCGACATGGTCACGCCATCCACCCTCACCTGCACCTGGCGTGCCGCCTGACAGGCCCGTTCGCTACGCCGGAACATCGAAGCGTTCTCCTGAAAACTGCGGAAAATCCCTGGCCAGACGATCATCGAGGATCGCCTGCGCCAGCTCGCCGGCATGAAAAGCAGCCAGGGTAATCCCGCTATGGCAGTTGACGTTGTAGGCTCCCGGGCAGGTCGTGGAGGCTTCATACAGCGGATTGCCATCCGGCGTCATGACGCGTAGGGCTCCCCAGGCACGAACCAGGCGCGCCCGGGCCAGACGCGGAAAGATGCGCACCGCCTTGGCGGCCAGGGCGTGCATCATGTCCGGGGTGACACTCTTGTCGAAGCCGGCGTCCTCGTGGGTATCGCCGATCAGGTAGCCGCCGCTGGCCGTCTGGCGAACCTGTGGGGTAGGTAACTGGGCGATCAGCGGCAGACGTTCGGTGACGATGATCTGGCCGCGCAGCGGGCGAACCTCGCCCGACAGCCCCAGCATGGGCGCCAGTTTTCGTGCGCCGAGTCCTGCCGCGATGACGATACGCTCCGCCTCGACCGCTCCTTTGGGCGTCGTCGCCACGAAGCGTCCCTCACGGCGCGCCACGCTCGATACCGGCGTGGCCGGCTGGAGCGTAACGCCCAACGCCAGGCTCGCAGCGTAGAGCGCACGCAGCAGGTAGAGAGGGTTGCAATGTCCGTCGTGGGGCGACCAGGTGCCGCCATGGACGCGTTCGCCAAGCCCCGGCAGGTGCTCGGTCAGTGCGTCGCGACGCAAATATTGCCATTCGAATTCCCGGGCCAGGCGCGGCGAGACTTGCTGCAGTGTCCGGTACTCGGCCTGTCGGGTCGCCGCCTCGTCGGCATCGAGGCAAAGGTCTACACCGCCGCGCTGCTCATATTGCAGATCGACGCCGGTCCGTGCCTGCAGCTCTTCGGCAAAGGCGGGCCAGGCCTGAACGGCATCCAGGCTCAGTTCGGCGTAGCGCGGCATACCCACACCCTTGCCCTGAACCCAGGTCAACCCGGCATTGCCGCGTGATGCGCGCAAGGCATCGTCGCTTTCGTCGAGCACGGTGACCCGCTGCCCGGCCCGCGCCAACCCGTAAGCTGTCGCCATGCCGACCACGCCGCCGCCCACGATGAGAAAGTCCTGCCGCATGCCATCACCTATGCCGTGAAACGCCCCTCGACGATACCCAGCGACAGGATATAAGCTCCAATACCATTTCTTCGCTATCCGATGCTTAGATGTTATGCCTTTGCCACGTCTCAGTGACCGTCAGGTCCAAGCCTTCAAGCACGTCATGGAAAGCGGCACCGTGACCGGCGCCGCCCAGCGCATGCTCACCGCCCAGCCCGGCGTCACCCGCCTGCTCAAGCAGCTCGAGCACGATGTCGGTTTCACCCTCTTCGAACGGGTGCGTGGCCGCCTGGTACCCACGCCCGAGGCGCGCATTTTCTATCGTGAAGTGGCCCGAGTGTGGACCGGCACCGATCACCTGCGGGAAACGGCGCGCCGCATCCGCGAGCGCGAAGTAGGCGGGCTACGCATCAGCGCCATGCCGCTGCTGGGCATGACGTTCATTCCCGACGTGCTGGCCGAGTTCGCCACCGACCATCCCGATGCCAGCCTGGAGCTGAGCACCTACCGCTCCGCGCAGGTGATCGACGAGGTCATCACCCAACGCTGCGACGTAGGCTTCGCCATCGTCGCCGAGGGCGATGAACGGGTCGCTCAGGAGACCTTCCGCCTCGAGAGCCTGTGTGTCATGCCGGCGTGGCATCCCTTGGCCGACAAACCGGTCATCGGGCTGCAGGATTTCCAGGATCAGGCACTGATTCGCTTCGAGACACATGACCCACTACGCATGACGCTCGACCGCTTGTTCGAGCAAGAGAGCGTACAGCCCAAGCATTATTTCGAGGTCTCGCTTGCCCTGCAGGCGACTCGCCTGGTGCGCCGCGGTCAGGGCATTGCCATACTTGACCCGATCAATGCCCGCGCCTTCGGCACAGACGGACTGGCGCTGCGCCCACTGGACTTTGCGCTGGGCGAGGATGTCGCCCTGCTGACGCCCCGCGACCAACCGTGTTCCCAACTGACCCAGGCCTTCATCGGCCTGTTTCGCCAGCGATTGGATACGCAGGGCCAGGCGGTCCATAACATTCCGGCATGACTTTGGCCTGAGTTGGCATTATTGCTGACGGGGAGCGCCTGATAGCGTACGTCTTCCCCCATTGACGAGGCCTCCCCATGACTCGGCGCTACCTGAAGACTCCCATCATGCACCGTGCCGTCGAAGCCAACGGCTTCGTTTTCTTCGGCGGCATCGCCGCCGATGACATGTCACAGGACATGGCCGGCCAGACGCGCCAGGTACTGGATAAGCTCGACGCCTACCTGAGCGAGGCCGGACTCGACCGTACCCGAGTCGTCTCGGCCACCGTCTATGTGTCCGACCTGGGCCTCAAGAAAGCCATGAACGATGTCTGGACGGCCTGGTTCGGTCCCGAACACCTGCCGGCACGGGCCACCGTAGGCGTTGCCGACCTGGGCGAAGACACCTTGCTGGAGATCGTCGTCACGGCGGCGAAAGGCACCATCTGAGTTCCAAAGCCGCCCCTCGAGTCGCATGAGAGGAGGCGGTCATTCATTGCCAGCAGGCATATAGCTGCCGACGCTTCAGGCGCTTGCAGTTACTGGTCATTGCGCTACGTTGCCTTCTAATTGACAGGGAATCATGAGCGACACGGAGGACTGCCCGTGGATCCAGTACGCCTACGCTTCGAGGTCATGCGGGACCTGTATCAATCCCAGCGTGACCGCCGCGAACAGATCCGCAGCAGCGTCGCGACGCCGGTCTCGGCGCTGGCTTTCACCGTTTTCAATCTCTCGACGCTGGCCACCCACTATCATCTGGAACATTGGAACTACCCGGTCAACCTGGCCATCGGCGTGCTGTTCTTCATCAGCGTCGTTCTACTGCTCTCCGGCGCAGCCTTCATCATCAACCTGGAACGGGGCTTCATTTATGTCGATCCCCCCGACCTGAAGGAACTGGTCGAGGCGGAGAACAAGCTCAGAGAACAGGGCGACACGAGCGACGAGGTCATCGCCGCACGGATGCATGACATAATGTCGGGCAGCTACGATATCGTTTACCGTTGGTACTTTGCCGCCAACGAACAGGCCGCCCGGGACCGTACCCGCGGGCTGCACCTCATTCTGATGTCTTTGGGCCTGATCGTCGTGACGTTTGCCCTTCTGCCGTTCCAGCGATAGGGGAGGCCGTATGAAGCTGTTCAAGGGACTGTTCAGCCATGTGCGCCTGCACCGCAAGCCACAGGACATGCCGCCTTGGGTACGCAAGCGCCTGTATGACAACCTCCTGCACCTGATGGAAGACGAGCAGGAGATACAGCGTCTTCTCCAGCTACCTATCAAGCCCCGTCTATGCATCGTCGACGAGGAACGCGTCGCGATGATCCGCCCCTACAATCGCAATCAGCTCAATCTCGACGAGCAGATGCGCAAGGCAAGGGAGGAGAAACAGGGCGAAGACCGGGAAGACGACCAACAACCATGATCCACACTACGTCGTCCTGCATACGTTGGTGACATTTGGCCGCTACGCCGCACGCTTCGCGCCTATACCTCATGCGACAAAGGTCAAGGGCTGGCGCGACCGGGTCATGTCGGCGGAAGACGCAGCGGCGCTGATTCAGAATGGCATGACGGTAGGCATGAGCGGTTTCACCCGCGCCGGCGAGGCCAAGGACGTGGCGCTGGCGCGGCGCGCCGTCGAGATTATCGAGAACTGCGCCGATCCCTACTATCGCCCGGCGCTGCGCGCCTACTTCAGGGAAGCCTGCCGACGCGGCGGTCAGACCCCACACTGTTTGGAAAAGGCATTGTCGTGGCATCAGGCAGCGTTGGAGCACGGCTCGATGCATTCGGTGGTCTAGCTTACTCCCATCAGTCCGGCACTTGCCGGGTCGATGGGAGCCTTACCTCATTGCAACGAAATCGTCAGATTATTGAAATCAATCCAAGCTATTACGACTTTAGTCTTACGCTATTTGCGTAACTGGCCGGTTGGCCTAATAATCCCTCCACATCGTTAGCATGCTAAATTTAAGCTTGCTCTTAAGGAGGATTCATGAAAAAGCTGTTTTCACTCAATGCAGTCGCTGCCGCGACTCTGGCCATCGTCCTACCGTTGACTGCCAGCGCCAATAGCGCGGCCCAGGAACAGGCATTCGAACGTCTCAACCAGCCGACGGCATCTCAGCCGGCTCAAGCAACCAACGCTGCTAGCGTTCAAACTGCTATCAATGTCGGAGGCGGTCAGAGTGCTGCCATGGGCGAAGCGCTGGAGCGCACCAATCATACTGACACATCCCATCGTGCCCAGCAGGAAACCGCTTCGGTCGACCTGGACTGGTCCGGTGACAGCGAAGCGACAGTCGACGCACTACGCCGCGTCCACCAGTCAGACGCCTCCTGAGGTTGCCGAACTCTTGCAAGGCATAGTGTTTCACTGAAGCTTGCCCCTGCCCGTCCCCGGGTGGGGGTTTAACTGTTTGGCATCAACGAAACGATGGTAGTCGATCAGCATCGTCAAACCACGTTGACGCTCCAGACAGCCATTGCTAGTTTATGCCCCCTCTCAGGTGCCCTGCGTTTCGGCGGGGTTAAACGGGAAGTCGGTGCCAATCCGACGCTGCTCCCGCAACGGTGATCGAGTCAAGGCAGCCACGACGCCACTGTGCCTTCAGGCATGGGAAGGCGGCCTGCCCGGTACGAACGCGTGCTTCGTCCCGCTCGTCAGCCCGGATACCGGCCTGGGATTGTATGCCGGCGTTGCGGTGAGCGACCCTGGGCAGGTCCGGACCGGTTCCCGCTCATGGTGTCCTTCCGCTTCACGGCCCCACCCACCCTCGCCGTGCGGGAGCGCTCGGCAGGCAGGAACACACCATGACAAGCAAGAACGCCTCCACCCAAGGCCTGATCGCCCTGAGCCTTTGCTGGGTGCCGCTGGCCGCCAGCGCGCAGGACACCATCAGCGAGACCGATGAGTCTCTGGCTCTCAACCCCGTCACCGTTACCGCCACGCTATCGCCGCGTACCGCCAATGAGACGCTCTCCTCGGTCACCGTGATCGACGAGGAAGACCTCGAGCGTCAGGCGCCTACCAGCCTAGCCGAGATCCTGCGTGGCCAGCCGGGAGTGGATGTCACCACCAGCGGCAGCTATGGCAAGGCCACCAGCGTTTACATTCGCGGGCTCAGCAATGACGCGACCCTGCTGATGATCGACGGTATTCGCCTGCGCTCGGCCACGGCCGGCGGAGCCTCGTGGCAATATCTCGACCCCAACATGTTCGAACGCGCCGAGATCGTGCGCGGTCCAACGAGTAGCCTGTACGGCGCCGACGCCATGGGCGGAGTGGTGCAACTGTTCACACCCGAGGGCGACGGCGACGGCCCCCAACCCAGCTTTTCCGCAGGTACCGGTTCTCACGATACCCAACGCTACTCCGCCAGCCTTTCCGGCAGCCAGGACGGCACCCGCTACAGCTTTGCCGGCAGCCGCTTCACCACTGACGGCACCGAGGTCCGCGAAGATGGCGAGGACAAGGCCTATGACAACACCACCGGCTTCGCCCGCGTGTCGCACACCTTCGATAACGGTGCCGAGATCGGTGCCCTGGGCCTGCGTGCCCGCGGCAACACCGAATACGACGGTGGCGACATGGACTTCGTTCAACAGGTCGCCGGTATCCATGGCGAGATTCCGCTAACCGGTAGCTGGCGCAGTCGCCTGACCCTGAGCGAGTCGCGCGACGAACTCGACAACTTCGCCTCGTATGGCACCAGCGCCTTCAACACGCGTACGCAAACCGCACGCTGGCAGAACACGTTCAATCTGGATCGTCATGAGCTGATCGCCGGCGTCGAGCACAGCGAGGACGAGGTCAGCGGCACCTCTGACTATGCCGAGGACAGCCGCGACAATACCGCCGTATTCGTCCAGGCGCTGCTCGACTTCGCCCCGTTCGCTATCCAGACCGGCCTTCGTTATGACGACAATGAAGCCTTCGGCGAGGAAGTCACCGGCAATCTGGCCCTGGGCTACGCGCTGGATGACGTCCATACGCTGCGCGCCAGCTACGCCACCGCGTTCAAGGCACCGACGTTCAACGACTTGTATTATCCGCAGGACAGTTGGGGATATGTCGGCAATCCCGATCTCGAGGCCGAGACATCCGAGACGCTAGAGATCGGCATTCGCGGTCAATATGCTCGCTATTATTGGGACCTGGCCGCCTACCAGACCGACGTCGACGATCTCATCGCCTGGGCGCCCTCAGCGTCCGACACCTCATTGACCATGCCGCAGAACATCGAAGAAGCACGCATCCGCGGCGTCGAACTCGCCTCGGGCACCGAAGTCGGCGACTGGGCCTTGGAACTGGCTCTGACTTACACCGACCCGGAAAGCCGTAGCGGTGACTACGCAGGCAACACCTTGCCGCGTCGCGCCACCCAGAGCCTGCGCTTCGATGTCGACCGCGAGTTGGGCGACTGGGTGCTGGGCGGCTCGCTGATCGCTCAGGATCATCGCTACGACGACGAAGAGAACGACGACCGTCTGGCCGGCTACGGTCTGCTCAACCTGCGCGCCGGCTGGGAGTTCGCCCCGCTGTGGACCGCCCGCCTGACCGTGGACAACGTGTTCGACAAGCAGTACGAGACGGCTGGCGATTACATCAACGCCGGACGCGCCGCCTTCGTCAGCGTCAACTTCAATCAATGAGCTTTCTATCGCGACCTCCTGTGTCCCCCGCCAGGCATGCCCTGGCGGTATTCGGCCTGGCACTGGCGCCACTCGCCGCCCCGGCCCGGGCCGAGGTCTGCGCTGTCGACGACAGCGACCAGCGAGTCTGCCTCGACCGGCCCGCCGAGCGCATTGCCACGCTTTCCCCCGGCGCCACCGAGCTGGCCTATGCGGCGGGCGCCGGTGACAAGGTCGTCGCGGTGGTGTCCTACAGCGACTATCCGCCCGAGGCAAAGCAAGTCACCTCGGTGGGCAGCCATACCCGACTGGATCTGGAACGGCTGATCGCCCTCGAGCCCGACCTGGCGATCGGCTGGGTCACCGGCAACCCCGACGAGCAACTCGCCAAGCTCGACACCCTGGGCATTCCGGTATTCATGATCGAGCCACGTACCTTCGAAGGCGTGTCCAGCGCCATCGAACGATTGGCCGCCCTGGCCGGTACCGAATCCCGAGGCCGTGCCGAGGCCCAGGCCTTCCGCCAGGGCATGGCCGAGCTGGCCGAACGCTATGCCGAGGCCGACCCCGTACCGGTGTTCTACCAGGTGTGGGACGAGCCGCTGATGACCGTCAACGACGCCCACCTGATCGGCGAGGTGATTTCCCTCTGCGGTGGCAGAAATGTGTTTGGCGGGCTGGAGCGACTGGTGCCGCGCATCGGCACCGAGGCCGTGCTGGCCGCCAATCCCGAGGCCATCGTCGCCGGCGGCATGGGTGAGGAGAACCGCGACTGGCTGACCGCCTGGGAAGCGTATCCCGAGCTGACGGCCGTCGAACGCGACAACCTGTTCTTCGTGCCGCCGTCGCTGATCCAACGTCCTACGCCACGCCTGTTGGAAGGTAGCCGATTGTTCTGCGAGAAGTTGGAAGAAGCACGATCGCACCGCTGATCGTTAACCGTCTGGCATACCGAGGCCCCTCGATGCGCTCACTTGCCCTGCCCCTGACCGCTCTGGCCCTGCTGGCAGCACTGGCTCTAGGGCTGGCGGTCGCCCTCGGCAGCGTTTCACTCGGCCCAGCCCAGCTCGGGGCGGTGCTGGTGGGCCAGGGCGATGATCTGTCACGCACGCTGGTCCTCGATCTGCGTCTGCCGCGCGCCCTGGCGGCCTTTGCCACCGGCGGACTGCTGGCAGTGGCCGGTGCACTGATGCAGGTACTGCTGCGCAACCCGCTCGCCGACCCGTACGTGCTGGGCCTGTCCGGTGGCGCGGCGGTGGGCGCCCTGCTGGCCATGCTTGCCGGGCTGGGCAGCGCACTGGTCTCGGGATCGGCGTTTGCCGGCGCCCTGCTGTCGACCTTGCTGGTGTTCGGGCTGGCGCACGGCACCGGTAGCTGGACGCCCTCGCGATTGCTGCTGACCGGCGTGGTGGTCGCTGCCGGCTGGGGGGCGGTCGTCACGCTGATGCTGGCGCTCAGCCCGGCCAGAGCCCTGCCCGGCATGCTCTACTGGCTGATGGGCGATCTGTCCTATGCGCGAAGCCCATTACCTGGGCTGCTGGTTCTGGCTTCGGCCTGCCTGTTGGCGTTCCCACTGGGACGCAGTCTCAATGTGCTGGCCCGCGGATCGCTGCAGGCCGCTGCGCTCGGTGTGGCGGTACGTCCGCTGGAATGGACCGTCTACATCGCCGCCAGCCTGCTCACCGCCGTCGCCGTCACGATCGCCGGCAGCATCGGCTTCGTCGGTTTGGTCGTGCCACACATGCTGCGACTGGTGCTGGGCAATGACCAGCGCCTGATCCTGCCGGCCAGCGCGCTGGCCGGCGGCACGCTGCTGACCCTGGCCGACACCCTGGCACGCACGGTAATCGCCCCCGAGCAATTGCCGGTCGGCGTAATCACCGCCCTGCTCGGGGTGCCCACCTTTCTCTACCTGCTGCACCGGAGCCGCTGATGGGTTACCTGGCATTGGAGGCGCTGGTCATCGACGTGCCGGGACGGGACGACGGGAGACCATTGGATCTCCACATCGAATCCGGGCAGATATGGGGCGTGCTCGGCCCCAACGGCGTCGGCAAGACCACGCTGTTGCATACCCTTGCAGGCCTGCGTGCCCCGCGTGCCGGCACGCTCCACCTGGACGCCGCCCCTCTGAGCGAACTGGGCCGGCGCGCGGTGGCTCGCCGCCTGGGACTGGTCTTTCAGGAACGCGCCGACGGCTTTCCCGCCACGGTGCTGGAAACCGCGATGATCGGGCGCCATCCGTACCTCTCCCCATGGCAGATGGAGAGCGATGCGGATACCCGCCTGGCCCGCGACGCGCTGGCCCGGCTCGATGTGGCTCACCTCGAGCATCGCCTGGTAGGTACGCTGTCCGGCGGCGAGCGCCAGCGCGTGGCCATCGCCACGGTGCTCACCCAGGCCCCGCAACTGTGGCTGGCCGACGAGCCCACCAATCACCTCGATCTGCATCACCAAACCGCCGTCATGGCGCTGCTCGCCGAGCAGGCCGCCAATGGTCGTGCCGTGGTGCTTTGTTTGCATGACCTCAACCTGGCCGCCCAGTGGTGCACTCATCTGCTGTTGCTCTATCCCGACGGCGAGGCCTGCTGGGGCCCGGCCCGACAGATGCTGGTACCCACGGCACTGGAGCGACTCTACGGCCAGCCGCTGGCCACCACCGACATCGACGGCACCCCCGTCTTCGTGCCGAGGAGAACGTCATGACCTCAGAGGCCCTGCGCGCCAGCGTACCCGCCGCGCTGATCACCGCGCCCGGCTCCGGCCACGGCAAGTCGCTGGTCACTGCCGCCCTGGCCCGCCTGCATCGCAACGCCGGACGCCGCGTGCGGGTCTTCAAGCATGGCCCGGACTACCTGGACCCAATGGTGCTGGAAGTCGCCTCGGGCCATCCCGTCTACCAGCTCCATCCATGGATGACCGGCGAGACCGAATGCCGCTGGCGTCTGGCCGAGGCCGCCCAGGCAGCGGATCTGCTTCTGGTGGAGGGTGCCATGGGTCTGTTCGACGGCGACCCATCGAGCGCCGACCTGGCGGTACTCGCCGGAATTCCCGCGCTGCCGGTGATCGATGCCCGAGGCATGGCCCAGACCTTCGGCGCGCTGGCGCTGGGCCTGGCCCATTACCGCGATGATGTGACGGTTCACGAAGTCATCGCCAACCGCGTGGGCAGTGCACGTCACGTCGAGATGCTCGAGCGGGGACTGCCGCCGGGCCTGCGCCTGCTCGGTGCCATCCCGCGCAGCGAGGCAATGGCGATCCCCGACCGCCACCTGGGCCTGGTCCAGGCAAGCGAACTCGATGATCTCGACGCTCAGCTGGATGCCGCAGCCGACGTGCTGCGCGAGGCCGGGCTGGACCGGCTGCCGATGCCCGTCACGTTCACGGCGACACCACCGGCCCCGTTGCCCCGTCTGCTCGACGGGGTGCGCATCGCCATCGCTCGCGACGCTGCCTTCGCCTTTATCTATCCGGCCAATCTCGATCTGCTGCGGGCGCTGGGCGCCGAGCTGCGCTTCTTCTCGCCACTGGCGGATCCTGACCTGCCCGATACAGACGCACTCTGGCTACCCGGCGGCTACCCGGAGCTGCACACCGCGACGCTGGCCGCCAATCCATCCATGCTGGCGTCGATCCGCGAGCATTACCGTGCCGACAAGCCGATCCTCGCCGAATGCGGCGGGTTGATGGCATGCATGGACACCCTGATCGACGGCGAAGGCCGCCCGCACGCCCAGTTCGGCCTGCTGCCCGGCACGGCCAGCATGGCCGGCAAGCTGCAAGCCTTGGGATTGCAGAGCCTGGCCACGCCCCTTGGGGAACTGCGCGGACACACCTACCACCACTCACGCCTCGAGACCTCGCTGTCACCCCTCGCCCACGCCACTCGTCAAGCGGGCAGCGAGGGCGAGCCGGTATTCCGCCAGGGCAGTCTCACCGCCAGTTATTTCCATGGCTACTTCCCTTCGGCACCGTCGCTGGTCACGGCGATATTCCGTGGGCAGGCATGGGAGCAGCAGGCGCCATGAGCAAGAGCGTCACGCTGATGGTGCAGGGCACCACCTCGGATGCCGGCAAGAGCACGGTAGTGGCGGGACTGTGCCGCTGGCTGGCCCGCCAGGGCGTGTCGGTGGCCCCGTTCAAGCCACAGAACATGGCGCTCAACAGCGCCGTCACCGCGGATGGCGGCGAGATCGGCCGCTCCACCGCGCTGCAGGCCCTGGCCTGCGGCCTCGTCCCGCACAGCGACATGAACCCGGTGCTGCTCAAGCCGCAGAGCGACCGCGGCGCCCAGGTCATTCTGCGTGGGCGGGTGCATGGCAACATGGACGCGCTGGACTATCACGCCTACAAGGCCGAAGCCAAGCAAAGCGTCCTCGCCGCCTGGCAGGCGCTGAGCCAACGCCACGAGGTGATCATTGCCGAGGGGGCGGGTAGCCCGGCGGAGATCAATCTGCGCGCCAACGATATCGCCAACATGGGCTTTGCCGAGGCCATCGACTGCCCGGTACTGCTGGTCGGCGACATCGACCGCGGCGGGGTGTTCGCCCAGTTGGTGGGCACCCTGGCGCTGCTCAGCGAGTCCGAGCGGATACGCACCCGGGGATTCATCATCAATCGTTTTCGTGGCGATCCGGCGCTGCTGACGTCCGGTCTCGACTGGCTGAGCGAGCACACTGGCAAACCGGTCGTCGGTGTACTGCCCTACCTGCCCGGGCTGGTGCTGGACGCCGAGGACAGCCTGGGCCTGAGCGGCAGCCACGAGGCGGGGTCGCTCAAGGTAATCGTTCCCGCCCTGCCGCGCATCAGTAACCACAACGACTTCGATCCGCTACGCCTGCATCCCGGCGTCGAGCTTGAGTTCGTCGGTCCCGACCGGCCGATTCCCGCCGCCGACGTGATCATTCTGCCCGGCAGCAAGAGTACGCGCCACGACCTGGCTTGGCTGCGCCGCCAGGGCTGGCCCGAGGCGATCCGCCGCCATCTGCGCTACGGCGGTCGCGTACTGGGCATCTGCGGCGGCTTCCAGATGCTCGGCGATGTCGTGCATGACCCCGACGGCCTGGAGGGCGAGCCCGGCAGCACCTCGGGGCTCGGCCTGCTGGCCATGCAGACGCGCATGGTTGCCGGCAAGCAGCTGCGCAGTGTCAGCGGCCACCTGAGCGGCCAGGGCGGCGCGCCAATACCGCTCGACGGCTACGAGATCCACAACGGCGTGACGACCGGGCCGGCCCTCCGACGGCCGCTTCTCGACTTGCAGGGCCAGCCCGACGGCGCGATCAGCGACGACGGTCAGGTGATGGGCACCTACGTCCACGGCCTGTTCGACCGTGCCGAGGCCTGCCAGGCGCTGTTATATCGGCTGGGCCATGCCGCCGAGCAGCCAGCCATCGACTACCACAGCCACCGCCTGGCCCAGCTCGACCGGCTGGCAGACACTATCGAGACCCACCTGGACGGGGCTTGGCTACGCAATTTGCTGGGCTTGTAGCCCCAACCCACTCGATCTCACTGTCATGAGCAAATAAGGAATACCGATGAGCGACGATACCCAGCAGGACGCCTATCGCCAGCAGATGGCCCGCAAGAAGCGCCTGATCGAAGCGCGCGTGCAGAAGGCCGACCGCGACCAGGGTGTACTATTGGTCAACACCGGCAACGGCAAGGGCAAGAGTTCGGCCGGCTTCGGCGTGATCGCCCGCGCGCTGGGCCACGACATGCAGGTCGGCGTGGTGCAGTTCATCAAGGGCGCGTTCAGCACCGGCGAGGAAACCTTCTTCCGGCGCCTTCCCGGTGTGGAATATCACGTCATGGGCGAGGGCTTCACTTGGGAAACCCAGGATCGCGACCGCGACATTGCCGCCGCTGGCAGTGCCTGGGAGGTGGCGGCACGCATGCTCAGCGACGAGCGTTATCAGGTGGTGCTGCTCGACGAACTCAACATCGTGCTCAACAAGGAACTGCTGCCCCTCGATGAGGTGCTCGACGCCCTGCGCCGGCGCCCGATCATGCAGCACGTGGTCGTCACCGGACGACATGCACCGCAAGCGCTGATCGAGCTGGCCGATACGGTGACCTGGATGAAGATGGAGAGGCATGCCTTCAAGGCGGGCATTCGCGCACAGAGAGGTATGGAGCTGTGACACGGGGAAGAACGACGCCTGCGCAACATGCCCGAGGCGTCGTATGACGGTCAGACGGAAGCGTTACGCGGTGCCAGGGACGGGTGCCTTTCAGGAGCGTTGAGCCACTCGCCGCATTGCGTGCCTGCACCGGCCCAGTCCTGGCTGACCCGGCTGATGAACAACGAGTCGCCGCCACTGAGCAGCGGTAGCAGACGGTCGCGGAGCGCTCCGGCATTGTCACCGGTCTGGACCAGCCACAGGGAATCCATGACATGGACATGCGGAAAAGCCTCGAGACATTCGTAGAATGCCTGGTATTCCTGAGGCTGGAACAGATCGTAGGCGATGGAGTAGATGGCCATGCTTCATTCCTTGCGTATATGTGGTTATAGGCTTCTTATAGAAATGTAATTTATCGTTAGCGCTTGGTGTCGTTAAAGAAGCGTCTCCCCATCCTAAATGACCGTAACCTTGCTATTCATGTCACTGACTAACGCTTCGTCAACGCATGCCTTGCACCAGTCCATTCCACACATACCACACCCGCTCGGCCATCGAGGCAGCATCCTGGGCCAGCCAGCCAGCCAGATCGCGCAGACGTCGCTCGCCAGCATCGAGGGGCACGATGCCGCGCCCCATCTCCAGCACTATCAGCACGACCAGCAGGCCATGTTCGCGTTCGGCACGGGCCAATGCCGCGAGCGTGTCGGCGAATCGCCTGCGCAGCCGATCGTCATCCTCGGTCTCGTCCAGGGCTGTCGCCAGCCAGCGCTCCCAGCCTTCAACCACTAGCGTCGTGCCCGGTATCGCACGCTGCGGCCATGTCTCCAGATCGTCCCCGGCATAGGCGGTAAGCCAGACGGGGTTGTCGAAGCGCGCTCTTACCGCGGCACGCTTGCCGGCGTAGGCGCCACCGATGAAGCACTGCATTGCCACCCTCCCCGATAGATGAACGTCAGCGTATGGGACTGGCCCGGTTCGATGCTGCCCTCCCAGAAGCCGAGCCCTTCATGGCGCTGACGCAGCGCACGGATCACGCCACCATGGGTGACGACCAGCACACGACCATGCCCTTGCGTCTCGGCACGTGCCAGCAGGTCGTCCATGCCCGCCGCTACCCGGGCGTGGAAGGCGGCTGCCGACTCGCCACCCGGCGGGGCCAGCTCGCCCTGGCTGTCGATCCAGGCCCGGTAGCCGGCATCGTGCTTGAGATCGTCATAGCGCAGCCCCTCGTAGGCGCCGAAGTCGAGCTCGCGCAGGCGGGCATCGAAACGCGTCTCGACGCCTCGATCGTTGGGCAACCCAAGCCCGGTCAGGGTTTGTCGGCAACGCTGCAGGTCGCTGCAATAGACGGCGTCGAACGTCAGCCTCGCCAACGCGGCACGCAACGCGTCGAGGCCATTGTCGATATCGAGCAGTTCGATATCGCGATGACCCAGATAACGCCGTTCGCGGTTCCATGCCGTCAGCCCGTGGCGAACGAGCACCACAGCCAGACGCTCAGCAACAGCCATAGCTCTCCTCCCTCGATGGCGGCGCCCAGGATGTCGCCATTGATGCCGTTGAAGGCGCGCCGCGCCCATAGGCCATAGCCGATCAGAAACGGAACCAGGGCGACGAGCAGCCACGCCCAACCCGGCCAAAGCAGGAAAACCAACGGCAGCGGCCACAATGCCAACAGCAGGTCGCGCTGCCCAAGGTGTTGCTGCCAGGCGCGTGCCAGCCCCTCGGGACGGGCCGCCGGTACCTGGACCAGCAATCCCACCGCCCCCAGACGCGCCAGGGCCATGACCAGCGGCAGCCACGCCAGGCCGGCATTGGTGTCGAGCAACGCCAGCAGCAGCGCGCCCTTCCACAGCAGCAGGAAGACCAGCGCCAGGATGCCAAAACTTCCGACATGCGGGTCTTTCATGATCGCCCAGCGCTTTTCCAGCGGGGCATTGCTGCCTACGGCGTCGGCCACGTCCATCCAACCGTCCAGGTGCAGTCCGCCGCTCAACGCCACCCAGGCACTGAGCAGCAGCAGAGCCAACATCGGTATCGGCAGTACTGCCTGCAGCAGCATTCCGACCATGGCCACGATGCCGCCCAGCAGCAGTCCCACCAGTGGATAACAACGCACTGCCCAGCGGCTGGTCTGAGCATGCCACGGGCATTCGACCGGCACCGGCAGACGCGACAGGAACTGCAACGCCAGCAGGAAACCGTACATCACGGCACGCATGGCCGTTCTCCTTTCCAATAGGCCGGCAGGCCAGCGACGACCTGGACGACCACCTCGGCCTCGGCCACGACCTCGCGGTGCAAACGCTGCAGGAAAGCCACGTAGCGCTGCACCTCGGCATCGCGAACCGGCAACCCCTCGTTGACGTCGTTGGAGACCACCACCAGGTCCAATGCTCGGGCGCGGGCCTCATGCATGACGACACGCAACATCGCCACGCCGGCATGTTCGTTCAGCGAACTGGCATACAGCACCTGGCTGGCCCACAGCGTCAGGCAGTCGAGCAGCACGGTGCTCCGGTCCGCCACCTGACCGATCGCCGTATCGATGGCCACGGGTTCTTCCAGCGTCGTCCAGGCCTCGCCGCGCTCACGACGGTGCCGTGCGATGCGCCCGGCCATTTCTTCGTCCCCGGCAGCACCAGCCGCCTTCGCCGTGGCCAGGTAATAAAGACCACCGCCATGTTCGGCCTGCCAGGATCGGGCCAGCGATTCGGCATAGCGGCTCTTGCCCGAGCGTGCACCGCCACTGACGAAGGCGATCATGACGTCCCCTGCCCCTTTTTCCGCGTCTGCCGCCAGGTTGA
Source organism: Halomonas sp. McH1-25 (assembly GCF_022348165.1). Classification (GTDB taxonomy): domain Bacteria; phylum Pseudomonadota; class Gammaproteobacteria; order Pseudomonadales; family Halomonadaceae; genus Modicisalibacter. The sequence goes on along the minus strand of NZ_JAKRFI010000002.1, from coordinate 522,699 downwards.
GAGAACCGCCAGCAGGCGATCGTTGTCCTCGACCGAACGCACCGCCAGACGCAGCCAGCCATCTTCGAGACCAGGAAAATTATGGGTGTGCCTGGCGAGGATGCCAACGCTGGCCAGAAAGCGCAGCAACGCATCGGTGGAGTGCGGCTGGTGACGATCGCGCAACAGATAGAAATTGACCCGGGTCGGCGACACCTCGAACCCCAGGCGTGTCAACGCCGGTGTCAGACGATCCAGTTCCCGACGCAGCCAGTCGTGAGTCCGCGCAACAAACGCCTCATCGGCCAGCAACGGCGCGACGAGGGCGGCGGCCGGGGCATTGACGCTCCACGGCATCTGCAGTTCGGCAGCCCGGGCGACGATGTCGGGTGCGCCCAGCAGGTAACCCAGCCGCAGGCCGGGAATAGTGTAGAGCTTGGTCAGCGAACGCAGGATCAGCAGATTGGGATACACGGCGAGCAGCGGAATCAAGGATTCGGCAGCATCCTCGACGAAATCGATGAATGCCTCGTCGACGACCAGGCAGGTGCCGTGCGTCCGCCCCGCTTCGAGCAGGCGCTCGATCAGCGCACGCGGAATCAGCGTACCGCTGGGATTGTTGGGGCGGCAAAGGAACATGACATCAGCCTCACGCATGACCTCGCAAGCGCGCCTCTCGTCGAGCGAGAAATCGGCGGCCAGGAAGGCGCTGTGAATGGCGAGCCCGTAATGCCGGCAAGCGCGTGCATACTCGTCGAAGGTCGGCTGGACGATGGCAGCCTGCCGTCCGGCATGCAGGGCGGCAGCCAGGAAAATCGCCTCCGCACCGCCATTGGTCAGCAGTACCTGTGAGGCGTCGAGCCCCTGGGCCTCGGCGATCGCACATCGTGCAGTGTAATAGTCGGGATCGGGATAACGATCGATACCGTGCCAGAGGGACGGCAAGTGCTCGTCCAGCCACTCCGGCGGGCCCAGTGGGTTGAGATTGGCGCTGAAGTCCAGCACCTCGCGCCCGGGCGGCAGCCCGAGCCGCTCCAGCAGCGCCCGAGGCTGGCCGCCGTGGCGCGGCCAATCCTGTGCCGGCACGTCGCGTGTCATGCAATGGCCTCCCATAGCAGTGCCACGATGGCCAACAACAGCACAAAGGCCAACCAACCGGCATGCATGTGGCGGATGGCCCGGAACACGTGCGTGACGGACAACACCTCGCGGGGCGTACCCAGCGTGGCGCGCTGCGAGACGCGACCCTGATAATGATTGGTGCCGCCGAGCTGCACACCGAGCAGGTGCGCCATCATCGCCTCCGGCCAGCCGGCGTTGGGGCTGGGATGGCGTGGCGCGTCACGCCAGGTCGCGACCAGCGCGCCGCGCACCCTGGCATTGGGCACGAGCCAGGCGGCCAGCCACAGGCACACTGCGGTCAGCCGGGCGGGGATCCAGTTGGCGAGATCGTCGAGCTTCGCCGAAGCGTAGCCGAAGTCGGCATGGCGCGAGCTCAGGTAGCCGACCATCGAATCCAGCGTATTTACCGCCTTGTAGGCCAGCGCCAGCGGCGCACCGCCGATGAAAGCCCAGAACAGCGGCGCGGTGATGCCATCGACGGTATTCTCGGCGACCGTTTCCACGCTGGCGCGGGTGATCTCGCCCTCGTCCAGCGCCTGGGTGTCGCGACCGACGATCATGGCAAGCCGTGACCGGGCCGTGACCAGATCGCCACGTGCCAGCGGCCGGGCCACCTCGAGTGCCGCATCGCGCAGCCCCTTGATGGCCAGCGTGGTCGTCAGCAAGGCAATCTCGCCGAGCATGCCCAGCCAGGGGTGCAACCAGGTCAACGCCGCCAACGCCAGCCAAGCGGTCGTGTAGGTTCCCAGCACCACCAGAGCTGTCAGCAAGACACCTCTAATCCGCCGGGCCTGAGAGGAACCATGGTTCCAGGCCCGGTCCAGGCGGGAGATCAGGCGTCCGATGATGACCACCGGATGCGGCAGCCAACGCGGGTCGCCAACAAGCAGATCAAGGGTGATCGCAACCAGCAATAATCCTGACCCGGCCAGGCTGAACGGCTCGACGAGCATGGGATCAGCGCGACTCGCTGTCGGTTACGCCGGCCGAGGCAAAGGTCGCCATCTCGGCAAGCATGCGCGTGGCCGAGACCAGCAGCGGATAGGCCAGTGCCGCGCCGGTGCCTTCCCCCAGGCGCAGGTCCAGATCGAGCAGCGGTCGGGCCTGGAGCGTATCCAACGCCACGCCATGGCCCGGCTCCAGGGAGCGATGCCCGAAAATCATGGCGTCGCGTGCCGCCGGGCACAACCGACAGGCCACCAGGGCGGCCACCGTGGCAATGAAGCCATCAACGATAACCGGCAGGCGATGCGCCGCCGCGCCCAGATAGGCCCCGGCCATGGCGGCAATTTCCAGCCCGCCGAGCTTGCTCACTACGTCCAGCGCATCGTCGGCGTCCGCCTGGCGCGCCGCAATGGCCCGTTCGATCACCGCCTGCTTGTGGACGAGATGCGACTCGGCAATGCCAGTGCCCCGGCCAACCAGGCCATGCACCTCATGGCCGGTCAGAACTGCCAGTACGGCGCTGCTCGCCGTCGTGTTGGCAATGCCCATCTCGCCGACGATCAGGCAGCGGCAGCCGGCCTCGGCCATACGCTCGGCGGCTTGGATGCCGGTTTCGACGGCCTGTACGGCCTCGTCGCGAGTCATGGCGTCGGTTTCGACGATATTGCCCGTACCGGGACGGATCTTGGCATGCACGATGCCATCGCCAGCCAGCTCGGCCGCCACGCCGACATCGATCACTTCCAGCCGGGCGCCGATCTGGCGGGCAAAGACATTGATCGCTGCGCCCCGGCTGACGAAGTTGGCAACCATCTGGGCAGTGACTTCCTGAGGAAAGGCCGACACGCCCTCCGCCGCCACCCCGTGATCGGCGGCGAACACCAACACGCCGGGCGGCGTTACGTCGGGAAAGTCCTCGCCACGGATTTCCGCCAGCTCAATGGCCAGCGTCTCCAGGCGCCCCAGGCTACCGGGGGGTTTGGTAAGCGTGTCGAGATGGGTACAGACCCGGTCGCCAACCTGGCGATCCCGGTCACGAATGCGTGTAAGCGTGTGCTCTAGCGTGGGCGACATGCGCAGGGCTTCTATTCGCTGGCTCGTTTAGGGGGCTGGCACAATGTACGGCCAGGGCCACGGAACGCAGCGAGCTTATCACAGCGAGGCGAATGCAGGACGGGGCGGAAGACAAGGGGGCATTGTACCCCCTTGCCTGCCAGCAGTCAGATTACGACTCCAGGAAGGGATAGTCGGTATAGCCTCGCTCATCACCACCGTAGAAGGTGCTGGCGTCCCATTCGTTGAGCGGGGCCCCGCGGCGGAAACGCTCCGGCAGGTCGGGGTTGGCAATGAAGGCCCGCCCGAACGATGCCAGGTCGCACTTGTCCGCCTCGATGCGCTCGCGCGCCTCCTCGGCCGTGTAGTGCCCGTTGCCGATATAGGTGCGCTTGAAGTTGTCCTGAATGGCCTTGATGACTTCTTCGGGACGCCCCTTCACCAGGTTGCCCTGGAACGAGTCCTCCACCACTTCGATAAAGGCGATGCCGGCCTCGTCGAGTCGCTTGGCAAACGCCGCGAAGGTTTCGACCGGGTTGTCGTCGGCCATGTCATTGAAACTGCCGGTCGGCGTGACACGCACCCCGACCCGGTCCGCCCCCCAGACCTCGGCCACGGCATCCACGACCATCATCGGGAAGCGAAGGCGATTCTCCAGCGAGCCACCGTAGTGGTCGGTGCGCTGGTTGCTCTTGGTGCGCAGAAACTGATCGAGCAGATAACCGTTGGCGGCATGAATCTCGACACCATCGAAACCCGCCCGTTTGGCATTCTCGGCCCCTTGGCGAAACTGTTCGACGACGTCGGGGATCTCGTCGGTTTCGAGCGCCCGAGGCTCGGGTATATCGACCATGCCGGACTCGGCACTGATAAAGGTCTGTGCACCCTCGGGCTTGATCGCCGACGGCGCCACCGGCTTCTCGCCGTTCGGCTGCAGCTCAGGGTGAGAAATGCGACCCACGTGCCAAAGCTGCAGAATGATACGGCCGCCAGCGCCGTGAACGGCATCGACCACCTTGCGCCAACCCTCGACCTGCGCATCGGAATGGATGCCCGGCGTGAAAGCATAGCCCTTACCCTGCGGCGAGACCTGGGTCGCCTCGGCGATGATCAGCCCCGCGCTGGCGCGTTGCCGATAGTACTCGACATTCATGTCGTTGGGCACGTCGCCCGGCTGTCCGGCACGTGAGCGGGTCAAGGGCGGCATGATTACCCTGTTGGGCAGTTCCATTCCGCAAAGCATAAACGGACGGAACAGGATATCTTCCTGATTGGCCATGAGTCTCTTCCTCTGAGATCGTCATAAGTTGCATCAAGCAAGGCTGGCAAGCCGTCCTGGCCGCGTCAATGCCAGCCCTGTTGCCCAAGCGTAAAGAGATTTGCGTGCCGGTAACCCGCCAGCACCGCGGTCCGGAACGACCGTCGCAAACGACCCCGGCTACAGCTGCCGGCGCCAACGGCTTTCGATGGTATCCAGCTCGGCCGGGCCGTAGAGGGCCCGCCCATGATCGCCATAATGGGCCCACAGCTGATCGCCGAAGTCGTAATGCCACCATTCGCTGGGCAGGTTGGTGAACCCCTGCTCACGCATGGCATGGAATAGCAGCCGACGATGATCGCGTGCCCGGACCAGACAATCGTCGAGTTCGCCCTGGTTTTCCAGGGCCGCGGTATGCGAGGCCGGCACCGCCTCGTCGAACAATGTGCCCATGTCCAGCATCAGGCCATCCTCATCGCACAGCGTCACATCGACGGCGCCTCCGGTGAGATGCGGACTCGGCGCCTGCGGGTCGCGACTGGGAACGGAAACGAACTCACGAGTGCGCATCAGCAATTGCTCTTCATCAGCTTCACCATGATGCGAGCGGATCGATTCATAGAGGGTATCGAACAGATATTGCTGGACCCGCCAGGGCCGCCAGCCGTCCAGCACGACCAGTTGCAAGCCCGACGGCAGCGAGCGTGCCACGGCCAGTAGTCGCCGGTAGACGTCTTCACGCACGTAGCATTCGGCGACCGCACCGGGAATGCCCAGCTTGGCATAGGCCGGAAAGACTTTTATGGGTAGTGGCGCCAGGCTCATGGGCACGAGCGGCGCATTATCACCCTGAATGGGCAAGCGGCTGACCGTTTCCCAGTGCGGCTCGGCAAGGGTCGGAATGGGTGGCAGCCGGTCAGCGAGAATCGTAGTGGAAGAAGGGTTCGCCATCATTGTTTATCCAAGCAGGGCCGGCAGCCAAAGGGTCAGGGACGGAAACAGAATCAGCAGAATCAGGACGAAGACAGCCGTGAGCACAAAGGGCCAGATCGTCTTGAATAGTTCGACAATCTCCAGCCGACTCACGGCAGCCGCGACGAACACACAGGCGCCCATGGGCGGTGTGATCAACGCGATGGTGATATTCAGGGTAATGATGATGCCCAGATGCACCGGATCGACACCCGCCATCATCGCCACCGGTGAGAGAATCGGCGTAAGCAGCATCAGCGCCGACACCTCCTCCATGAACATGCCGGTGACAAACGTGATGGCGCTGAGCAGTAACAGAATCAGCAGGGAGTTCTCCATGTACGGTGCCAGGAGCTCGACGAACTGGGCTGGCACCTGGGCATAGGACAATAGCCAGCTGATGGTTGCCGACGCGGCCATGATCAGGAAGATCGCCGAGGTCAGCCGCGCCGTGTCGACGATGGCCCGCCATACGTCGGTCAATCGTAAATTGCCGAGCATGAATCCGCACAAGGCGACGTACAGTGCCGTCAGGGCGCCGGATTCGGTCGGCGTGACGAACCCCAGCACGATCCCGGCAACGATGATGAACGGTGCCACGAGGGCCGGCATTGCGGCAAACGTGGCTTTGGCCAGCTCACTGGCCGCAGGCCAGCGGCCTCGCTTGGCCAGCCCCTTGTGCCAGGCGTACCAGGCGTTCATGGCCATGAACGCCATCCCGAGGATCAGGCCCGGCACGACTCCCGCCAGGAACAGGTCGCCTACCGAGGTATTGGTCAGCGAGGCATAGAGGATCATGAAAATGCTGGGAGGAATGATCGGCCCGATCAGCGAACTACCTGCAGTCAGCCCGGCTGCGAACGCCGTGGAGTAGCCCTCCTTGCGCATCGCAGGCACCAGCAATGACCCCAGCGCAGAGGTATCTGCCACTGCCGAACCATTGACGCCTGCAAAGAATACGCTCGAGACCACGTTGACATGTCCCATGCCTCCCCGCAGATGCCCCACCAACAACCGAGCCAGCCCCATCAGGCGCTCGGTCAGGCTACTGACATTCATCAGGTTGCCAGCGAGGATAAACAACGGGATCGCCATCAGGGAAAAGGCATTGATGCCCCCGAAGAATTGTTGGGGCAGCATGCGAGGAATCATCGAAGGATCGATGAACATGAACCCGACCAGGGCCGTGACCAGCAGGGCCAGGAACAAGGGCAGTCCCAACAGGATGTGCACCAGAAAGACGGCCAGCATGGTCAGGGTCATATCGTTTCCTCCACCTGGGTGCGCAGAGGCGCCGGACCGTACCAGAGTACATGCCAGGCCAGCAGTGCGAAGCCCACTGGCAGCGACATCATGGGAATGGTGCGGCTAATGCCCAGTCCGGAGCTGGTGAACATGGATACTGACTGTGCATAGTCATAACTGATGATTGTGCCGGCTACCGCCAGCCCCAGAGTCAGTAACCACTGATACCAGTTGAGAAGCCGGCAAAGCCCAGCCGGCAATAGCTTTTCGATCAGTGCGACACGCATGTGACCGCCTTCGACCCACACGGCGCCGGCCGCCAGCAGGACACTGCCGATGATCAGATAGCGGGCCAGTTCATCGGTCCAGATCGGGGCGCCACCCGCCAGGTAACGCATGAATACGCCATAAAGAATGACGGCCAGATCGATGAATAGCAGGGTACTGGCGACACACAGCGACAGCGGCCGACTGACGGCCAGAACCCGAGAGCGAAGCGAAGTCATGGGCGTTCTACAAGCAGGAATCAGGAGAGGCAGGGAGGCGACTCCCTGCCGTTTCGAGTGTCGGTTACTGAGCCAGCTCGGTCATTCCGGTATCTTTCAGTGCCATATCGATCCAGCGTTGTTCGATCCCCTGCTCCGTCAGCCAGTCCAGATAGGCCGGCTGGCCCTGCTCACGAAATGCTTGCAGATCCTCCTGCGAAGGTCGGATGACTTCCATGCCCTGTTCTTCCAAATAGGCAATGCGTTCGTCGACCTTTGCTTCGTTGTAGTCCCGAGCCATCTCGTTAGCCTCGGCCACGGCGTCCATGAAGGCTTGGCGGGTTTCTTCATCCCAGCTATCCAGCATCTTGCCGTTACCCACCAGGAACTGGTCCGAATATTGGATATTGGCCAGGGTCAGGTAGTCCTGTACCTCGTGGAGACTGCCCAGAATGATATACATCGGCGGGTTCATTTGACCGTCGGCGACACCGGTACGCAGGGCCATGTAAACCTCGGTCCAGGGGATCGGCGTACCTGACGCACCAAATGCTTCGTAGAGGGCGACCTGGCTGGGGTCCATTGCACGAAAGCGCAGTCCCTCGAAATCCTTGGGTGAGTGGATGGGCTTCTCATTGTTGGTGAATGCCAGGAAGCCCCCCTCCTCGACGACGGCCAAGAGCTCGGCGCCGGTACGCTCACGCAGAGCGTTTTCCACTTCTTGCCAGTACTGACCTTCGTCGAAGAAATTGCGTGCCGCCTCGAAATCCTCGAACAGGAAAGGAATCGCGCTGACATAGATTTCAGGTACGAGAGGAGACATGCCGGCAAAGGAGGCAATGTTCAGGCTAGGGGTGCTCATGACCTGTTCCATGCGGGCCTGCTCTTCGCCGAGCATGCTATTGGGGTACAGCTTCAGCTGGATTTCGCCGTTGGTCTTCTCTGCGACAAGGTCTTTCAAGTTGGTCGCGAATACATGGACGGCGTTCTTGTCGGGGTCAGGCGCACCGTTATAACTCAAGTTCACGGTCGTTTCGGCCTGTGCGGAACCTGCCAGCATGGCGAAGCTCAGGACACAGCTAGAAACCAGCGTTCGCAACGGAAGTCGTGCAGAACATGACATGACAATGTCTCCTTGTTGTTGTTAAGGCATAGGGTTAAACAAAGTTACATGAGACTATGCATTGTCGTGTTGCCTATGCAATCACGATTGCGTTGCCTCAAATGCAACACTTGGCGTTTAGCAGTCTCGGCGCGTCGGCATTGAAAAAGCGCAGCCCTCTTCTCAAATGGGTTACGCATGCCTGGGAAGCCACGGTCAGCTCCCGGCCTACCCGGCTGACGATCTGGGCACGTGCCCCACTGAGTACCGGGTAATCCATGGGCAGGACACGGATCTCACCGTTGCGCACTTCTTCCATCACAGTCAGCTCCGGCATGAATGTCACGCCAATTCCCGAGCGTACGAAGTTCTTGAGCACGGCCACCGAATTCGTGCGTAAGCGGGCATGCAAATGCACCCGCTCCTGCTGCTCCACCAAGCTGACCATCTGGCGCATGCCGAAACAGTTATCCATCAGCCCCAGCGGCCATGCAGTCAGATCGTGTAATGTCAGTGGCCTGTCTTTTGCCAAGAGCGGGTGATCTGCCGGCACGATGAGGTCCAGTGGCTGAAGTGTCTCCACATGACAATGCAGGAGGGGATCGACTGGCGGGGCATAGAGCAAAGCGAGATCCACTTCCATGTCTTTGACAAGCGATATCGCTTCATTGACACCGGCCATGCGCACCTCCAGCTCGATACCCGAAAACGCGGTAAGAAAGCTCTGCAGGGGAGCCGACACCAGGTCGGCGATAAAGCCCTCCCCGACGGCAATCCGCACTTCGCCGCGGCGTAACTCTTGTAACGCCATCAGTCTGGAAAGCGCGGCCTCTTCAGCGGCACGCTGGGCGTGATAATGCTCGACGAGTAGCTTGCCTGCCTGCGTGGCATGCATTCCGCTCCCATGCCTCTCGCATAACGTGATTCCCAGGGTTTCCTCCAGCGCCTTGATTTGCCGGCTGAGCGCTGAGGCATCCACATCGAGATAGGCGGCGGCACGACGTAGTGAGCCACGACGAATGACTTCGTTAAGGTAGGCCAAGGCTCGCTGATTAAGCATGTTTTCTCCAACGAGGCACGATAATCAAGATTAGAGTTATTCTTCGGACCGGGACGGGGATCACCCAACCGGTAAGCAGGAATGTTGTGGCAGGCTGCATGCTTCCCTTTCATCTCGCAACGCATTGTCAACAGAGATTGCAAACGAGCAAATTTAGTTGCGGAGCGTAAGGAGTTGTTTTCATAAGCCCAACGCGACACGACAGCCCATACCCATCACTGCCATACGCTGGCGAACGCGGCTGGTCTTTCTTACAGTAAGAGTGCACTTCGATGGAATATCCGTCGAGGACCGCTGTATCCAATAGGCTCAGGGAGGGTGCCTTTCGATGTCGAATCCGGAAATGTTCCGATCATGTCCTTTGCCTCAAAAGGACGAAGCTTGGGCATTGTTTCTCGACTTGGATGGCACGCTGAGTCCCCTGAAGGAAAAGCCGGCGGACGTGGTGTTGGAAAAGCGCCTGCTGGAACTGCTCAAACAGTTGCACCAACGCCTCGATGGCGCTCTTGCCATCATCAGTGGGCGCTCCATCGACGATCTGTCGCGCCTGCTATCGCCGCTGGAATTACCCTTGGCGGGACAACACGGTGCCGAGCGACGCGATGCGGTGAACGGTTATTCGTTGACCGACCCCGACCATGCCACGCTGCAGGAGGCGCGCGAGGAACTGAGCCGTTTTCTCGATGCGCATCCCGAGTTGGAGCTGGAAGACAAAGGGGCCAGCCTGGCCCTGCATTATCGCAATGCGCCCGACAAGCAGTCGACGATCGAGAAGCAGCTGGAAAGCTTGAGGAAACGCTTGGGAGATGCCCTGATCCTGCATGGCGGCAAGTCCGTGTTCGAGTTACGGACAACCTCTTGCAACAAGGGCGAAGCCATCCATCAGTTCATGCAAGTGACGCCATTCGCCCAGCGTACGCCAGTGTTTCTCGGCGACGATTTGACAGACGAGGACGGCTTCGAGGCCGTCAATGCCTTGGGAGGATACAGTATCAAGGTCGGCCAGGGCGAAACCCAGGCAAGGTATCGGTTGGGCGATACCCAGGCCGTGGAAGCCTGGCTGAAGGCCTGCCTGGAACAATGGCCGGCAGGATCAGCATAAACTAGAGTGAAGTCCGGCATGATCGCGACAGATTGTTTCGGCTAGCTTGGATAGCTACCGACCGGACGTCATCCTGGGTGAGTGCGGGCAGGAAGGCTCGCGCCACCCGCCATTAGCCATAGGTGTTCACATGTCCAAGGAACCGGATAACGAGCTGATTGTCGTCTCCAATCGCGTCCCTTCCCCGAAAAGCTCGGGAGGCAGCCAGGGCGGACTCGCCGTTGGCGTCATGAACGCCTTGCAGAAGAACGAAGGATTGTGGGTCGGCTGGAGCGGCGAAATCGATGAGAATCGCGATGCCCAGCTCAATCACTACGAATTCGACTCGGTACGTTTCGCGACGTTTCCGCTTACCGAGAACGATCACCAGACCTTTTACATCGGCTTCTCCAACGAGGTGCTCTGGCCGCTGTTCCACTATCGGACCGACAAGGTGGAATACGATCGTGAAAATCTGGAAGGTTACCTGCGCGTCAGCCAGCGCTATGCCCGGCACGTCGCTACGCTGGTCGAGCCCCATTCGCGTATTTGGGTGCATGACTACCAGCTGATCCCGCTGGGGCACTTCCTGCGTCAGGCCGGCATCAACGTGCCCATCGGGCATTTCCTGCATACACCGTTCCCTCCCTGGGACGTGCTGCGCATCCTCCCCGATTACGAGAACCTGTTGCGCTATTTCAGCGCCTACGACGTGATCGGCTTCCAGACCAAGTGCGACCAGCGCAACTTCGAAGAGTGCATGCGCCACGGTTTCGATGCCACCTTCCATGAAGACGGCACGATCGAGGTCGAAGGTCGCCGCTTCCGGGCCGAGGCCTACCCCATCTCGATCGATATCGAATCGGCTCAGGAAATGGCGCGCCAAGGCGTGGAAAGCAACATCGGCAAGCGTATGGCGCAATCACTGGCCGACCGCACGATGGTGATGGGCGTCGACCGGCTGGACTACAGCAAGGGCATTTTCAAGCGCTTCCAGGCCTTCGAGCGATTGCTGGAAAAGGCCGAGCACCAGCATGGCCACGTCGTGTTCGTGCAGATATCCCCTCCCTCGCGCACCGATGTCCCGGAGTATGCCGAGCTGCGCACGACGCTGGAGCGTATCGCCGGCCACGTCAATGGCCGCTTCTCGGATTACGACTGGACACCGCTGCGTTACCTCAATCGCGGCTACAGCCGGGAATCTATCCTCGGTTTCCTGCGCCTGAGCCGGGTCGGTTTCCTGACTCCGCTGCGCGACGGCATGAACCTGGTCGCCAAGGAGTTCGTTGCTGCACAGGATCCCGAAGATCCCGGCGTACTGGTGCTTTCCCACCTGGCCGGGGCATCCTGGGAGTTGCAGGAAGGCGCCCTGGTCTGCAACCCGTACGATACCGAAGGCGTCGCCGACATGCTGGATCAGGCCCTGAACATGCCGCTGGACGAGCGAAAGGAACGTTGGCAGCGCATGATGGAGGTGATGCGCAAGAACGACATACACCACTGGTGTCGCCAGTTCCTCGGCGCTCTGGGTGCCGTTGAGCATTAATCCGCTCGAAAAGACACCGGCACACGGATGCCGGTGTCTTCGAAGTGAACACTACCTCAACTACGTGGCGGGATACTGGTCCGTCATGCCAGGTTCTTCGTCATTGAGTTCCTGACAGGCTGCCCGCGCCTCTTCCTCGGTGGCATAGACGCCATATTCCTTGCTGGTTTCGGTGTTGTAGACCAAGTATCCCTCGTCGCGCCGTTGCGAGGCATCGCGACGCGTCGTTTCACTGTCTGGATGTGCGGCTCGGTAACTGTACGGCATGGCTCGTCTCCCCGATGAGTGGTCACTAGCGAAGGTAGGCGATGGCTCGGGCACGCACCAGGCCAAGCGCCAGCTACACTAGTCCGTGACTCGACGATAGCGGCCATGCGCATCGCGTGCTGCACTGGTATACTCCGGCACGTTCGCTGGGGATTGTCGACAAACCCGGACCAACCGATACCGTGCGAGATACAGGGCCAGGCAGCGATTACTCGCCCGCCCCCGGCATGGGACAGGCCGGTTGAAAGGGGGCTCCAGGCATCCCGGATTTTCATCTTCACCGCCCAGATTCGTGCCATCGCTGTGACAAGAGAGGTCAATGCAGACATGTCCAAAACGCCAAAGATCATCTACACGCTGACTGACGAAGCCCCCGCGCTGGCGACCTACTCGCTGCTGCCGATCATCGATGCCTTCACCGACCCGGCCGGTATCGAAGTGGAGACCCGTGATATCTCGCTGGCCGGCCGTATCATCTCGCAGTTTCCCGATTACCTGACCGAAGAGCAGCGTATCGGCGATCATCTGGCCGAACTCGGCGAATTGGCCAAGACCCCCGAAGCCAACATCATCAAGCTGCCCAACATCAGCGCCTCCACGCCGCAGCTGAAGGCCGCCATCAAGGAACTTCAGCAGCAGGGCTACAAGCTGCCCGACTACACCGAAGAGCCCAAGAGCGACGAAGAAAAGGCCATCAAGGCACGCTACGACAAGGTCAAGGGCAGTGCCGTCAACCCGGTCCTGCGTGAAGGTAACTCCGACCGTCGCGCGCCGCTGTCGGTGAAGAACTATGCGCGCAAGTATCCGCACCGCATGGGCGAGTGGAGCAGCGAGTCCAAGTCCCACGTCTCGCACATGAGCGAGGGCGACTTCTATGGCAGCGAGAAGTCCACCACCCTCGGCGCCGCTGGCAATCTCAAGATCGAGCTGGTCGGGCAGGACGGCAACACCACCGTCCTCAAGGAAAAGACCCCGGTCCTCGACGGCGAAGTCGTCGACGCTGCGGTGATGAGCAGCAGCGCCCTGCGCACCTTCGTCGCCGAAGCCATCGACGATGCCAAGTCCCAGGACGTGCTGTTCTCGCTGCATCTCAAGGCGACCATGATGAAGATCTCCGATCCGATCATGTTCGGTCTGGTCGTCTCCGAGTTCTACAAGGAGGTGCTGAGCAAGCACGCCGACGACCTCGCCCAGGTTGGCTTCGACCCTAACAATGGCATCGGCGATCTCTACGCGACCATCACGTCACTGCCCGAAGACAAGCAGGCCGAGATCGAGTCCGACATCCAGGCGCTGTACAACGAGCGCCCGCGCCTGGCGATGGTCAACTCGCACAAGGGCATCACCAACCTGCACGTGCCCAGCGACGTGATCATCGACGCCTCCATGCCGGCCATGATCCGCGATTCCGGCAAGATGTGGGGTGCCGACGATGCGCTGCACGATACCAAGGCGGTGATTCCCGATCGCTGCTATGCCGGCATCTACCAGACCGTGATCGAGGACTGCAAGAAGAACGGCGCCTTCGATCCGACCACCATGGGTAGCGTACCCAACGTCGGCCTGATGGCGCAGAAGGCCGAGGAGTACGGCTCCCACGACAAGACCTTCCAGATCCCCGCGGCCGGCACCGTGCGCGTCACCGACGAGCAGGGCAACGTGGTCTTCGAGCACGCCGTGGAGAAAGGCGACATCTGGCGCATGTGCCAGACCAAGGACGCACCGATCCAGGACTGGGTCAAGCTGGCCGTGACCCGCGCGCGCGACAGCGGTGCGCCCGCCGTTTTCTGGCTGGACACCAACCGCGCCCACGATGCGCAGCTGATCGCGAAGGTCGAGCACTACCTCAAGGATCACGACACCAGCGGCCTGGATATTCGCATCATGGCGCCCGAGGACGCCATGCGCTTCTCGCTGGAGCGCATCCGCGCCGGCAAGGACACCATTTCCGTGACCGGCAACGTACTGCGCGACTACCTGACCGACCTGTTCCCGATCATGGAACTCGGTACCAGCGCCAAGATGCTCTCCATCGTCCCGCTGATGAACGGCGGTGGCCTGTTCGAGACCGGCGCCGGCGGCAGCGCGCCCAAGCACGTCCAGCAACTGCTGCAGGAAAACCACCTGCGCTGGGACTCCCTGGGCGAATTCCTGGCCCTGGCCGCATCTCTCGAACACCTTGGCAACACCTTCGACAACGCGAGCGCCAAGGTGCTGGCCAAGACGCTGGACCAGGCCAACGGCAAGTTTCTCGACAGCAACAAGGCGCCGTCGCGCAAGGTCGGCGAGATCGATAACCGCGGCAGCCACTTCTACCTGGCGCTGTACTGGGCCCAGGCCCTGGCCGATCAGGACGAGGACACCGAGCTGAAGTCGCTGTTTACCGAACTGGCCAAGACGCTGGAAGCCGAAGAGCAGACTATCGTCGACGAGCTCAACCGGGTGCAGGGCAAGCCGGTCGACATCCAGGGCTACTATCACCCCAACGGTGAACTGGCCAGCCAGGCCATGCGTCCGAGCGCCACGTTCAACGCCGCACTGGGCAAGGTGTCCAAGGCGTAACTGTCGCTGGGAACACCGGTGACGTTCTGAATCGCCGGCCGTGACATCGCAGCCCCTGCCTCGGCAGGGGCTGCGTGTTTTCACGCCTCCGCGCATCGACTTGTCGGTGTTTAGATACTGACTAACTCATTGAAAAACAAGCAATGTGAGACGCGAATCCTCCAGGTCGTCGTCGTTCGATGACAGGTTATCGGCCCGATGAGCCCGTTTTCCCTCGCCCCTTCGCAGCACTCATCTCAATGGCAAATATAAACCCCTGTTATGTAAAAGTTTTTATAAACATGGCACCTTCCTCGCTATAGTCAGAGTACGACTGACGAGGGTGGCACGTGCAAACGTCGTTCACCCCAGAACTTTCTCCCCCTCGTCAGTCCACGGATGAATCGCCGCGCCTTCGGGCCAGGGATGCCACGGCATCAGGAATGGATTCCCGCAAGGACGCCCCGTTTGGCATGCGCCGTCAGAGATTGACCGACGACGCATCACGAACAGTGTCAAAGGACGTAATCGATGGCCGTCCTTTGACTCTGTGGGGCCTAGCCCCAGCACGACCCTTCAGTTCCCTGCGTACCTTGGACCGCTCTTGCGGTCCATTTTTTTGCGTGCGTATGCGCCTTTCGTTAGCTGGCTAATCCCATCGGGTTAGGCGTAGAATTCCAGCCCGATCACCGAAAGGACACCCATGATCAAGCTCACCTCGCCGATAGCCGTCGTCGTCCTGGCCGCCATGGTGGCAATGGGACCGCTGGCCACCTCCATGTACCTGCCCGCCTTTCCCGCCATGGCCGAGACGTTCGGCGTCGGCGCCGACAGGATTCAGCTGACCCTGAGTGCCTACATGATCGGCCTGGCGGTCGCTCAGTTGCTGTGCGGTCCGCTGGCCGACCGGTTCGGCCGCAAGCCGCTGCTGCTCATCGGCATGGCGCTGTTCTGCCTGGGCAGCGTGGGCTGCATGTTCGCCGATAGCATCGCCGTGCTGTTCGGCTATCGCTTCCTGCAGGCCTTCGGGGCGGCATCCGGCATGGTGCTGGCCCAGGCCATGATCCGCGATACCTTCGCACCGGTCGATGCGGCGAAGAAACTGGCCTACATGGCCAGTACCACAGCCGTCGCCCCGGCGCTCGCCCCGGTGGCCGGCGGGGCGCTGCTGGTGGCCTTCGGCTGGCCATCGATCTTCCTGGCCCTGGCACTGTACGCTGCGCTGACCCTGGCCGTGGTGGGTGTCGGCCTGCCCGAGTCGTTGCCCCGCGAGCGTCGCCAGACCCTGCATCCTCGCACGGTTGCCGGCAATTACCTGGCGGCGATCAGTCACCGCACCTTTCTCGCCCATGCCTTGGCGGTGAGCCTGATGTTCGCCGGTCACTACGGTTTCATGTCCGGCGCGCCGTTCGTGCTGATCGAACTGTTCGGCGTACCGGAGGCCCACTTTGGCTGGTATTTTCTGTTCGTGGTGGCAGCGTTCATCAGCGGTAACCTGCTGGGCGCGCGGCTGACGGCCCGGGTCGGCGGACATCGCCTGATTCTCGCCGGTGGCAGCCTGCTGGTTCTGGCCGGCGTTCTGGTCGTGTCACTGGTGGCGAGCGGCGCCGACACCGTTGCAGCAATTATCGGCCCGCAGGTGCTCTACGCCATCGGTTCGGGAATGATGATGCCGCAACTGATCGCCGGCGCTTTGGCGCCCTTCCACCACATGGCGGGTACCGCCGCATCGACCCTGGGATTCATCCAGATGGGCTCGGCAGCGGCATCGAGCGCACTGGTGGGACGGCTCTATGACGGCACCGCCCTGCCGATGGTGATGATCATTGCCCTGGCCGGTGCCGGCGCACTGATCGTGTATCTGGCGGTGAATCGGCGCCCGGTGCTGGACGTGGCAAGCTGACACCGAACGACGCCGGTCTCTTGAAGAAAAAAGCCCGCAACGGCAAGCATTGCGGGCAAACTCGTCGGCTGACCACACAGGCAAGATAGCCAGCCGACGACGGGACGCGAAATCAGGACGTCGCCGCATCCAGGTGCAGTTTTCGGGACTGACGCTTCTCCACGTAGGCACGGATGAGCACATAGAACACCGGCGTCAGCAGCAATCCGAAGAAGGTGACGCCGAGCATGCCGGCGAACACTGCCACACCCATGGCCTGACGCATTTCGGCACCCGCACCGGTAGAGAGCACGAGCGGGACCACGCCCATGATGAAGGCAAACGACGTCATCAGGATGGGGCGCAGGCGTAGCCGACATGCCTCGAGCACGGCGCTGACCCGATCCAATCCCTCCAGTTGCTTGTCCTTGGCGAACTCGACGATCAGGATTGCGTTCTTGCACGCCAGCCCCACCAGGACGATCAGTCCAATCTGGGTAAAGATATTGTTGTCACCGCCGGCAATGATTACCCCCGTGATCGCGGAAAGCAGCGTCATCGGCACGATCAGGATCACCGCCAACGGCAAGCTCCAACTCTCGTACTGTGCAGCCAGGACCAGCAACGCCAGCAACACGCACAGCGGGAACACGAACAGCGCTGTGTTACCGGCCAGGATCTGCTGATAAGTCAGGTCCGTCCATTCGAAGGTCATGCCGTTGGGCAGTTCCTCTTCCAGCAACCGGGCGATGGCCGCCTCGGCCTGACCGGAGCTATAACCGGGTGCGGCAGCACCATTGATCTCGGCGGTGGGAAAGCCGTTGTAGTGCATGACCCGGTCAGGGCCCGACGAATGCTGCACATTCACGAAGGTTGCCAAAGGCACCATCTCGCCGGCGGCATTGCGCAGCTTGAGCTGACCGATCTGTTCGGGCTCGAGCCGGTATGCCTGGTCGGCCTGGGCAATCACCTGGTACGTCCGACCGAAGCGATTGAAGTCGTTGACGTACAGTGAACCGAGATAGACCTGCATGGTCTCGAAGATGTCATCCACGGAGACACCATGAGTCTTGGCCTTCTCACGGTCCACGTCGGCATCGATCTGCGGCACGTTGACCGTGAAGCTGGAGAATACCCCGGCCAGCTCAGGCACCTGCCGGCTCTTGGCGATGATGTTCTGGGTCTGCGCGTAAAGCTCGTCGTACCCCAGGCTGGCGCGGTCCTCGATCTGCAGCCGGAATCCGCCAATGGTGCCCAGCCCCATCACCGGCGGCGGCGGAAAGATGGCGATGAAGGCCTCCTGAATGCCCGCGAATTCCTGATTGAGCGCCCCGGCGATAGCATTCGCCGATAGGCTCGGGTCCTGACGCTCTTCGAACGGATCCAGCGTGACGAAGACGATGCCGCTGTTGGGACTGTTGGTGAAGCCATTGATCGACAAACCCGGAAATGCCACGGTGCTCTCTACACCGGGATAGTCAAGTGCCTTCTCCGACATTTCGCGGATTACCGCTTCCGTACGATCGAGTGTCGCGGCATCCGGCAATTGGGCGAATGACACCAGATACTGCTTGTCCTGCTGCGGCACGAAGCCGCTGGGCGTGCTGGAAAAGCCTAGCCAGGTCAGCCCGATCAGTCCCGCGTATACCAGCAGGGCAACCGAGCTGCCCCGCAGGATGCGCCGCACGGTACCCACATAGCCATTGCTGGCACGCTGGAAAACGGCATTGAAGGGCCGGAACAGCCATCTACCGAACAGCCAGTCGAGTAGACGCGAGAAACGGTCCTTCGGTGCGTCATGAGGCTTGAGCAGTACAGCCGCCAGGGCCGGCGATAGGGTCAGCGAGTTGAACGCCGAGATCACCGTGGAGATGGCAATGGTCAGCGCGAACTGACGATAAAACTGCCCGGTGAGCCCCGAGATGAAGGCGGTGGGAATGAATACCGCACACAATACCAGCGCCGTGGCGATAATCGGCCCGGTGACTTCCTTCATCGCCTGGAAAGTGGCTTCCATCGGCGACTTGCCGAGTTCGATGTTGCGCTCGACGTTTTCCACCACCACGATGGCGTCATCGACGACGATGCCGATCGCCAGGACCAGGCCGAACAGCGACAGGGCATTGAGCGAAAAACCGAACAGGTGCATGACCGCAAAGGTGCCGATCAGCGATACCGGCACGGCGGCCAGCGGAATGATCGAGGCTCGCCAGGTCTGGAGGAACAGCACCACGACCAGCACCACCAGCAAGATCGCCTCGAGCAGGGTATGCACCACGGCTTCGATGGACCCACGCACGAAGACGGTCGGATCGTAGACGATGCTGTAGTCGACGCCCTCGGGAAACGCCTGCTTCAGTTCAGCCATGCGCTCGCGCACGGCATCCGATAACGCAATGGCATTCGAGCCCGGCCGCTGGAAGATGGGTATGGCCACTGCCGGCTGATTATCCAGCAATGAACGCAGCGCATACTGGCTGGCCCCGAGCTCGATACGGGCGATGTCCTTGAGACGCACGATCTCACCATTCGTCCCGGCCCGTACGACGATATTCTCGAACTCTTCCTCGTCGACCAGACGCCCCTGAGTATTGATCAGTAACTGGAAGCTGGTGGCATCCGGCGATGGCGGCGCACCGAGCGTTCCGGCGGCAACCTGGCGATTCTGCTCGCGCACGGCATTGACCACGTCCATCGCGGTGAGGTTGAGCGACGCGACCCGGCTCGGGTCGAGCCAGATACGCAGTGAGTAGTCGCCTGCACCGAACAGTTGAACATCGCCCACCCCTTCCAGTCGGGCCAGCTCGTCACGGATGTTGAGCGCCGCATAGTTCGACAGGTAGAGCATGTCGTAGCGCTCATCCGGCGACAGCAGATGGACGACCATGGTCAAGTCGGGCGACGCCTTGTCGGCGGTCACGCCGAGCCGTTGCACTTCCTCGGGCAGCTTGGGCAGCGTCCGGGTCACGCGATTCTGTACCTGCACCTGGGCGGTATCGAGATCGGTGCCGAGTGCAAAGGTGACGGTCAGGGTCATCTTGCCGTCGGCGGTGGACTGGGAGGACATGTAAAGCATGTTCTCCACCCCGTTGATCGCCTGCTCCAGCGGCGCCGCTACGGTTTCGCCGATGACCTTGGGGTTGGCGCCGGGATAGTTGGCGCGCACCACCACCGTCGGCGGCACCACTTCGGGATACTCACTGATCGGCAACTTGAACAGCGAGATGGCGCCGGCGATCAGGATCAGCAGGGAGAGCACTGCAGCAAAGATCGGCCGCCGGACGAAAAAATGGGAGAAGTTCATTGTCGTCGTTCCCTCAATGAACCGTGCTAGCGAGACTGGCGCGCCGCGCTGGCCGTCAGTCGGTTGTCTTCCAGCGACCGCGAAGCCGCCAGGGCAGCGTCGACACGACGCTGCATGCGTGACAGGGTGGCCAGCGTCTCGCTATCGGCCATGGGGACGGTCTCGGCCGTGACCGGCATACCGGGGCGTACGCGCTGGAGCCCGTTGACCACGATGCGCTCGCCAGCCTCGAGACCGCTACGCACGATGCGCAGCCCGGCAAGCTGTGGACCCAGCTCGACATTCCGGTAGGCCACCGTGCCGTCCTCGTTGAGCACCAGCACGAACTTGCGACCCAGATCGGTGCCCACCGCGGTATCCTGAATCAGCACGGCATCGTAGCTGGCGCTACCCACCAGTCTGAGACGCACATAAAGTCCCGGCGTAAAGCGCCCCTCGGGATTGTCGAATACCGCCCGGCCACGAATGGTACCGGTCTGCGGATCGACCCGATTGTCGACGAAGTCCATATGCCCCATGTGGGGGAAATCGCTGTCATTGGCCAGGCCCATGTAGACCGGGCTGGCCTGGCCACGCTGGCCCTGCCGGGTCAGTTCCTGATACTTCAGAAAGGCCCGTTCGTCGGCTTCGAAATAGGCATAAACGCGATCGGTGGATACCAGGGTGGTCAGTACGCTCTCCCCGGCAGTGACGAGATTGCCGGCGGTCACTTCCGCCCGGCTGACGTGGCCATCGATGGGCGCCGTCACTTGAGTAAAGCTGAGGTCGAGTTGGGCCGCATCCAGCGCTGCCTCGAGCGCCGCCACTTCGGCGCGTGCCTGTTGGGCCGCGCTGGTGCGCGCTTCGGCGAGTTCGGCCGAAATGGCATTGCTGGCCTTGAGGCGCTCTCCCCGGCGAGCCTCGTTGTTGGCCCGGTCGGCGTTTGCCCGCGCCTGCTGAAGTTGAGCCTCGAGCCGGCGCACTTCGACTTCGTACGGCCGTGGGTCGATGACGAACAACACATCACCCTTTTTCACCCGGGCCCCTTCCTCGAAGGTCACGGCATCGACGAAGCCGGAAACACGTGGGCGTACCTCGACGGTTTCAGGAGCTTCGAGGCGTCCGGTGAACTCGTCCCATTCCGTGATGTGTTGCCGAACGACCTGCGCCACGCTCACTGTTGGAGCGGGTGCCGTACCATCAGCATGGGCACTGGCCATGACTGACAGCACGAGCACGGTCGCAACTACCTGCAACGCGTTACGCAGATGGAAAAGTTGGTAATCCATGATCTGTACCGCTAATCGCTGGGGGGTTAGCGGATTCTGCAACGCAACATACAAGGTGACTAATCGAACGGGGTAAAAGTCACTATCGCTCAGAATGATGTTGTGCCATGCAGATGACTAGCGTAAGGAGTCGGGATCGCCGACGAACATCTGGATACGTGAACGCAGCCAGCGTTCGGCAGGGTCGTTATCCTGAGCCCCTCGCCAAGCCATGGAGAGCTCGAACGAGGGCGCCTCGAAAGGCAGGTCGTCTTCACGCACGCCACCGCCAGCAGTCAGGACAGCAGCGGCGTAGTCCGGCACGGTGGCGATGATGTCCGTACCGGCCAGCAGCGCGCTCAAGCCATTGAACTGCGGCACGGCCAACACCACGCGCCGCTGGCAGCCCAGCGCCGCCAGCCGCTCATCGATGTATCCGCTCAGGTCACCGGCAAACGACACCAGCGCATGCGGCCGGGCGCAATAGTCCTCGAGCGAGAGCGACCCCGGAATGGCATCGGCACGCAGTACACGCGGCTTGCTGCGCCTAAGCACCTTGCGCTTCGCATTGGCCGGAAGTTCCCCCGTGTAGCACACACCGACGGAGATTTCGCCCGAACTCAGCAACTGGGGCATCAACAGGTAGTTGGCGCGTCTGACCACCAGCACGACATTGGGCGCTTCTGCACGCAGACGACGCAACAAGGGGGGCAATAAGCCGAACTCGACATCATCAGACAAGCCGACACGAAAAACGGCATCGCTGGTGGCGGGATCGAATTCGCTGGTATGGCTCAGTGCATTGGAGATGGAATCGAGCGCCGGCTCCAGATGACGAAAGATTTCTTCGGCCCGGCTGGTCGGCTCCATGGTACGGCCGGTACGGACGAAAAGCGGATCGTCGAAAAGCGTTCGCAGCCGGGCCAGTGCGGCACTGATGGCCGGTTGGCCAAGAAAGAGCTTTTCTGCCGCACGCGTCACGCTCCGCTCATGCATCAGCGTCTCGAAAACAACCAGCAGATTGAAATCGACACGGCGCAGGTCATTACGATTCATGATTCTTCCTTGCAGGCAGTGCCCCGAGCGGCAAAAATCCTACATGAGAGGAAGCGAGTCGAGATCGACCCTCTCTGAACTAACTCTCAACCACCACCGAACCTCGCTTCATTATCAGGCTCTATATCGATTATCGATGGGCATGAATGGCGCCGGCAGGTTATCCCCGATAGAGTTTATGTCCATCAGGCTCGTCTGGCGAGGTGAACGATGCCCCGTGTGATACGTTTTCATCAATTCGGTACGGCGGATGTGCTTCGCTGCGAAGAGCAACCCGAAACGGCGCCCGGTGATGGTGAGGTGCTGGTCGCCACCGAGGCGATTGGGGTCAACTGGTTCGACGTGCTCTGGCGCCAGAATCTGGCACCTTCCCACGCCAGCCTGCCCTCGCGGATCGGTCACGAAATGGCCGGGACCGTGCTGGCGGTAGGTAACGGTGTGGAAGACTTGGCGGTGGGCGACCGTGTGGCGTCATTTCCAGGACACGACCCTGGCCAGTACGGCACTTACGCCGACCGACTCGTGCTACCGCGTTGTTCCCTGACACGCTACCCCTCGATACTCTCTCCCATCGAGGCGAGCGTGCACTACTCACCACTATTCGTTGCCTACTTCGGCCTGGTCGAGCTGGCCAAGGTACGCCCCGAACAGTGGGTCCTGATTACCGCCGCCAGCCAGACCGGGGGACCCTACACGGTGCAACTGGCCAAGGCGCTGGGGGCGCGAGTCATCGCTACGACTCGCTTTGCCGACGACAGGGACTACCTGCGCTCTCTAGGCGCAGAACACGTCATCGTCACGGAGGAACAGGATCTGGTCACGCAGGTCGCCAAGCTTACCGACAAGCGTGGGGTGAATGTGGTGATGGATCCCCTGGGCGGACCTCAGATGGGCCTGATGGGCGACGTGCTCGCCCCGCAGGGGCGCCTGGTGCTCTACGGGCTGCTGGGTGGCAACGAGACCCCACTACCCGCCTGCGAGGCCTTCCGCAAGAACATCCAGTTTCATCTGCACTGCCTGACCAACTTTACCGGCAAGCCCGAGCTCGGCATCCCCCAGGACTGCGAGGCCATTCAGCGCGCCCTCTCGTTCATCGACGGTCTGACCATCGACCGGCAGCTGCTTCCGCAGATCGATCGTGTCTTTGCCTTCGAGGACGTGGTCGAGGCCCACCGCTATCACGAGAAACTGTGTCCACGCCGCGGACGTGTCGTGCTCGAGGTATAGCACTGCCAAGTCACTGACCAAGGTAAAGGGCCACCGCTAAATGCGCTGGCCCCTGTCGTTTGCCGAACGGCGGTCAGGCTGCAGCGTGCAGCGGCCGGGACGGCCCGAAGGTCTCGAAATGGCGCCGGGATGCAGGTACGCCCAGGGCTTCCAGATGCCCATCGACGCAGCTCATGAAGCCCAGCGGACCGACGAAGTAGCATTGTGCCTGGTTATCCGGCAGGTAGCGGGCCAGCAGGCTACGGTCGATACGCCCAGTGTGGTCCGGCGTGTCCCCGGGCCTCGGTCGCTCATAGAGCGTGACGACGCGCATCTGCTGCGGATAACGTGCCTCGAGCGCCTTCACTTCATCGTCGAAGGCGTGGTGCGCACCATCCAGTGCCGCATGGAGATAGGTTACCTCGCGTCCTTGCTCCAGCGCCTGGGCGGCCAGCGACAGCATCGGGGTCTGGCCGACGCCGCCGCTGAGCAGCATGACCGGAGCGCTATTCACATCGAGCGTCAGCTCCCCGGACGGCGGCAACAGCTCGAGGCGATCGCCGACCTTCAGCTTGTCATGGAAATGCCGGCTGACCTGGCCGTCCGCTTCGCGCTTGATGGAAATCCGGTAACTGCGACCATTGGGTGCGGCCGACAGGCTGTAATGACGATAGGCCGGTGCCCCATCGATGGTCAGTTTGACGCCGATGAACTGTCCCGCGGCGAAGTCGGCGACCGGCCCGCCATCCTCGGGTTCCAGCACGAAGGAGCGGATCACCGCGCTTTCCTGACGGGTATCGGCAATGCGGAACGTCCGCGTGCCGTGCCAGCCGCCGGGTAGCGCCGCGAACTGGTGGTAACGCTGGTCTTCCAGCTCGATGAGCAGGCCGGCGAGTTCGCCGTACAATGCACTCCAGGCATCGGCGATCTCGGGCGTCACGGCATCGCCGAGCACCTCGCCGATGGCGGCCATCAGGCATTCACCGACGATGGGATACTGATCCGGACGGATGCCTAGCGATACGTGCTTGCTGACCACGGTGCCCAGCACTTCCTTGGCACGCACCGGATCCTGGCGCAGCTGAACGTAAGCCAGTACCGAACCGGCCAACGCCCGCGGCTGGCTGCCGCTGGCTTGGTGGGCGGCGTTGAACAGGGCCTGCACGTCCGGGTAACGCTCGAACATCAGCGGATAGAATCGCTGGGTGATGGCGTCGAGGTGTTCGGCGACGACGGGCGCAGTATCGGCGACGATGCGTTCCTGTTCGGTCGTGAGCATTGGGCGTCTCCTTCAGGGGAATGATAGTTGTCAGCCCTGAGGGAGCAACGCGCATGCCACTCTTCCCCCTGTCATCGCCACTGCGGCACTCTGCCACACATTCGGCCTGGTGCCTTTGCCACACGGGCGCTCCAGGTCCATGGCCGGTCCTGGCCGGACGCACCAGCGGAACCATCCCGTGTAGAATCGACAAGTTTTCAATTGTCACTTCGACACTTCGTCTACCAGACTATCACTATGACATCGTTTCTGATCACCCTGCGGGACCTGCTCGCCCGCCTGGGCGAAGGACAGTCCACCGAGACACTCCACGAGCATTGGGCGCGGCTGCTCGAGGCGCTGGTCGGGACGTACCCCGCCGACGCCAGCACGCTGATGGTTGCCACCGACGACGGTTTGCAGCCGGTCGCCGTGCTTGGCCTACCCGGCGAGGTCTGCGGGCGACGTTTCACGCTCGCCGCCCATCCGCGCCTGGCAGCCATCGCCGCCCATCGCGGCGTGTGCCGCTTTCCACCGGACAGCCCATTACCCGATCCCTTCGACGGACTGATCGACGAGGATCTCAGCGACGTTCACGACTGCCTGGGCGTGGCCCTGCGCGACGGCGACCGGTTGACTGGCCTTTTGACCCTGGACGCCCTGGAGCAGGGCCGCCTGGCCGACCTCGACGAAGACGAGCTGCTCGCCGCCGCCGGCCTGCTCGGCACCTGTCTACGCCTGGCCACCCAGCTCAGCGCAACCCGCTCGCGTCTCAGCGAAGCGCTCGATGCCGAACGCCAGCCACCTGCACCGGTGCACTGGCACAGCCCGGCCATGCGCCGGCTCGACGAGGCCATCGCCCTGGTCGCGCCCACCGACATGAGCGTGCTGCTGCACGGCGAGACCGGGGTCGGCAAGGAGCGCGTCGTGCGCCAACTGCATGCCCGATCCATCCGTCACCAGGGGCCGTTGGTCCAGGTCAATTGCGCAGCGTTGCCCGAGCAACTGATCGAAAGCGAGCTGTTCGGCCATCGCCGTGGAGCGTTCTCCGGCGCGATCAAGGACCATCGCGGTCACTTCGCCATGGCCGATGGCGGCACGCTGATGCTCGACGAAATCGGTGAACTTCCGCTCGCCCTGCAGCCCAAGCTGCTGCGCGTATTGCAGGAAGGCGAAATCCAGCCGCTGGGCAGCGAACGCGTTCAACATGTCGATGTGCGCATCATCGCCGTCACCAACCGCGATCTGGCCGCCGAGGTCGCCGCCGGGCGTTTCCGTGAGGACCTTTACCACCGCCTGGGCGCCTTCCCTCTGGAAGTCCCCGCATTGCGCGAGCGCCGCGAGGACATTCCCCTGCTCGCCGGCAGTTTCCTCGAGGAGAACCGCATCCGCCTGGGTCTGGCCAACCTGCGCCTGGCCGAGGATGCCGAGCTGGCGCTACTGGGCTGGCAGTGGCCCGGCAATGTGCGTGAGCTCGAACACACCCTGAGCCGCGCCGCGCTGCGCGCCCTGGGCGATACGCTGGCCGCCCAGCGCGAGCCCGAGGACGGCCAGCGCCAGCGGCTCACCGTGCGTATCACCCGCCAGCATCTCGACCTGCCGGCTATGGGTGCCGCATCGACATCTGCGGCGGCACGGCAGCCGACGCCACAGGTTCATGCGTTACCGGTACGCGAGGATGAGTGGACCACGCTGCGCGAGGCCACCGAGGACTTCCAACGCCGGCACATTCGCCGCGCCCTGGCCAGTCATGGCGACAACTGGGCATCGGCAGCCCGCGCCCTGGGTGTGGATAGCGGCAACCTGCATCGCCTGGGCAAGCGCCTGGGGCTGAAGTGATGCGACCCTCTGCCGCATTGCAATGGTCACCATAACTATTGGCTATTTCAGTAACTTGTGCAGTTTTGGCAAGATAGGCCGCCTTTTCGGGACCATATGAAAGGGAGCCAATGGTCAAGAGCTATCTGGGCAAGATGAAAGGCGTGCCCATCGAACGCAGCCGGCCATGCTGGCGTGATGCGCTATGGTCATGGTTCGGGGCGTTCGTCGGCATGGCGGGCGTGGGCTGGCTGAGCGGCCTATCGCTCGAGGCGCACTCGATGCTGATGGTCGGCTCTTTCGGAGCCACGTCGGTACTGCTGTATGCCGCGCCGGAGAGCCCGCTGGCCCAGCCGCGCAACGTACTGGGTGGCAACGTGATCTCGGCGCTGATCGGGGTGCTTAGCTGGCAGTGGCTCGGCGACTCCTGGCTGGCCGCCGCGGTGGCCGTATCGACTGCCATCCTGGCCATGCAGCTCACCCATACCCTGCACCCGCCCGGCGGGGCGACGGCATTGATCGCCGTGATCGGCACCGGCGAGCTCCACTCGCTAGGCTGGACCTACGCCTTCATGCCGGTCGCCGCAGGCTGCATGTTGATGCTCGGCGTGGCGATTCTGGTCAACAATCTCGCCCGCCATCGGCGCTATCCACAGCACTGGTGGTAACGCCCTGCCATGCGTCTGCCGGGCCATTTACACCCGGCGACGCTGGAAGACTCGCAGTAACAGCGGCATCACCATGATCAGAACCGTGATACGCAGCAGATGGTGAGACGTCACGAAAGCCGGATCGATGCCCAGTGACAGCGCCACCAGGCTAAGCTCGGGCGCCCCGCCCGGCATGTAGGCCAGCAGTGCCGCGGCCGCCGAATAACCGGTGAGCGCATGCACCAGCCAGGCGGCGGCGATGGCGATCAGCAGCAGCGCCACCGCCTGAAGCACCGCCATCAACAGGTTCACTCCCACCGTCGCCAGCGACGTTCCCCCGAAACGCACCCCGACCGAGACGCCGATGATGATCTGCGCCAGCGCAACGATGGTCGGCGGGATGGCCGCCTCGGTCACGCCGGTCACGTGCAGTGCACCGGACAGCAGGACCGGTCCGAACAGCAACGGGTTGGGCAGGTGCAGGCGTCGCCCCAGCCACATGCCGATCACGCCGGCCCCGATCAGCAGCAAGGTATCGCCGAAGGCCGGCATGGATAGCCACTCGGCCAGGCTCATTGCCCGAGACTGTACGTTGACATGGCCAATCAGGCTAAGTACCGGCGGGATAGCCAATAGCAAGACCAGAATGCGCACCGCATGGGTCAGCCCCACTACGCGCAGGTCGGCCTGTGAATCTGCCGCCATCATGGTCACCGCCGACACCCCACCGGGGACCCCCGAGTACATCGCGGTATCCATGGAGTAGCCGGCAATGCGCCGGCCGAACCATACTGAGAACGCCATCATCACCGCCGTGGTCAACAGCATCAGGACTAGGCTCGTGCTCCATAGGGCCACGTCGCCGGTCATGTCGGGGGTGAACGCCGCGCCGAGCATCACTCCGATCACCACCAGCACTGCCTTGCGCGACGTGGTGGGCGCACGTAGCCGCACGCCGCCCAGGCTGAGTACAGTGGTCGCGATCAGCGCGCCCAACAGCCAGGGCAAGGGAATCTCGAGCGCATAGGCGATGCTGCCACCGACAGCCCCGATGGCGAGTGTAGGAAGCAATTTGCCGGTCGCGACGCACCGGCCTTTGATCGTGCCAATCAAGGCAACCCCTCTGTCATGTGGTCATTGAAAGCACAGAGCCCGGGATCGGAGGCATACCGATCCCGGGCCCAGCGCCGCCAGAGGATGCGGCAAGTATCAGACGCCGTCCAGCGACTTGCGCGGCAACAGCTTCGGCACTAGCCATGGCAACACCAGCAGCAGTACTGCGGCGATCCACAGCCCCAGCGAGATGCCGGACTGCCACAGGATGCCGATATCCCCGCCACTGATCGACAGGGCGCGACGCAGGTTGTCCTCCATCAGCCCGCCGAGCACGTAGCCGAGAATCACTGGTGCCAGCGAGAAGCCCAGCTTGCGCAGCAGATAGCCGAACACGCCGATGATCAGCATCAGGTAGATGGCCATCAGGTCGGAGTGCAGCTGGTAGACGCCGGCGAAGGCCAGGATGGCGATACCCGGTACCAGCACCCAGCGCGGGATGGTCAATACCTTGGCGAACAGCCCCGCCAGTGGCAGGTTGAGCGCCAGCAGCACCACGTTGCCGATGTACAGCGAGGCGATCAGGCCACCGGCCACCTCGGGGCGCTCGGTGAACATCATCGGGCCGGGCGTGATGTTGTAGAGCATCAGCGCGCCGAGCAGTACCGCCGTGGTGCCGGAGCCCGGAATGCCCAGCGTCAGCATGGGCACGAAGGAGCCCGCCGCCGCGGCATTGTTGGCCGCCTCGGGCGCGGCCAGACCGCGCATGTTACCGGTACCGAAGGTACCTTCCTTGTCGGAGAGGCGCTTTTCGGTGGTATACGAGACTGCGCCGGCCACGGAGGCGCCGGTGCCCGGCAACACGCCGACGATGAACCCGATCAGCCCGCAGCGCAGCATGGTCCACTTGCAGTGCAGCACCTCCTTCAGGCTGACCATCACCCGGCCCAGCGGCGGCATCTCGTCGCTGGCGTCCTTGCGATTGGCGTGCTCGAGCATCAGCAGGATCTCGCTGATCGCGAACAGGCCGATGATCATCACCACGAAATCGATGCCATCGTAGAGTTCGGCCATGCCGAAGGTGTAGCGCAGCACGCCGGTACCGGAATCCACGCCCACCATGGCGATCATCACGCCGAGTACCGCACCGATGGCGGTCTTGATCGGATCCTTGCCCATCATCACCGCCATCGAGGCGAAGGCAAATACCATCAGTGCGAAGAACTCGGCGGGGCCGAACATCACGGCCACCCGAGCAAGCAGCGGTGCGAACAGGGTCAGACCAATGATGGCGATGGTTGCCCCGACGAACGAGCTCACCGCAGACAGGCCCAGCGCGGGCCCGGCCAGGCCCTTCTTGGCCAGCGGGTGGCCGTCGAGCGTGGTCATCACCGCACCGGCGTCGCCGGGCACGTTGAGCAGAATGCTCGACATGCGCCCGCCGTACTCCGCGCCGGTGTACACCCCGGCCAGCAGGATCAGCGCCGACTCGGCCGGCAGGCCGAGCGTATAGGCCAGCGGCATGAGAATGGCGATGCCGTTGATCGGGCCGATGCCCGGCAACGCACCGAACAGCGTGCCGAGTAGTGCGCCCAGAAAAGCCAGCCCCAGGTTGAGGGGGCTCAATGCCACGCCGAAACCGTCTATCAGAAAATCGAACATGCCGGGCTCCTCAGATGAAATCGGCCAGCCAGTAGCCGCCTGGCAAGGAAATTCCCAGTCCTTGGGTGAACAGGTAGTAGCTGCCCAGCGACATCAGCACCGCGGCAATCAGCGCCTTGAGCCAGGTCGCCTCGAACAGCCGGGCCAGGGCCAGTACCGCAAAGAAGGTGGTCACGATGAACCCCAGGCGCGTGAACAGCAGTGCATAGACCAGCAGCACGCCCAGCACCGCCAGCAGCTTCAGTGACAGCGCCTTGTCAGGCCAATGGCCGTTCTCGCCCGGGCGAAACACCAGCACCAGGGACAATGCGGCCAGCACCACCGACAACACGATAGGGAAGGCCTTGGGTCCGACGGGTTCGTAGCTGAAAGGGATCTGCAGGTTGGCGGCCTGGGCGGCGGCAAACGCCGCCAGACCGATCAGGGCGAGTCCCAGGATGCGGTCGGCGGCGAGTTTCATTGTGTCAGACCCACTTCGTTGGCGAGTTGCTTGAACTGGGCGACCTGGTCCTTGACGTAGCTGTCGAAGTCATCGCCGAAGCGCGACATCGGGAACAGTCCGCGCGCGTCGCGCAATTCGATGAACTCCTCCTTCTCGGACAGCGTCTCGAGTTTGTTCACCCATTCCTGATAGGCCTCATCGCTGACCTCCGGGCCCATGTAGTAGCCGCGCCAGATCGGCCACTGCACGTCGTAGCCCTGCTCGGCGGCAGTGGGGATGTCGGCATAGGGCCCGCCCAGGCGCTCTTCGGACAGCGAGGCCAGCACGCGGATCTTGCCGCTTTCCAGATGCGGACGCAGTTCCGACATGTCGCCGGTGAAGACCTGGATATGATCACCCAGCAGCGCAGCCAGCGATTCACCGCCACCCTCGAAGGCCACATAGCGCAGATCGCGCGGTGAGATGTCCGCCGCCTTGGCGGTCAGCGCCGCTTTCATCCAGTCCTGGCTACCCACGGTACCACCGGCACCGAAGACGATCTTGCCCGGCTGGCTCTTGAGGTCCTTCATCAACTCGTCGAGGGTCTGCCACGGCGCATCGGCCTTGACCACGATGGCGCCGTAGTCGGCGCCCAGCGCACCCAGCCAGCGCACTTCGTCGGCGTCGTACTGGCCGAACTTGCCCAGCGCCAGATTGACGGCGGCACCGGTACTTGCCGCCACGATCAGGTTAGGATCGTCGCTACGCACACCGTTGACATGGTTGTAGGCCACGGCGCCGATGCCGCCCGGCATATAGCTGACCATCATCGGCTTGTCGATCAGCCCGGTCTCCTGCAGACCGTTGGCCGCGAGGCGGCAGGTCAGGTCGTAACCACCGCCCGGCTTGGCCGGTGCGATACACTCGGAAGCGTCGGATTGGGCCTGGGCCGTGCCGGCCGCCAGCGCGCCGCTGAGCACCAGCAGCGAGGACCAGTGGCGGAATGCCGAGTTGAATTTCATGGCGGACTCCTGTTTCTTTATTGTGAATGCGAGGGGCTTCCCCTCCCTGCCGTCATCGCGTCGATGACACGAGAGATGCTAGGGACCCAACCTTTCATCAACCTGTCATCCACGCCTCATTCCCGTGAGACTTTGGTCCAATGCGCCTGCTTATCGTCGAAGACGACCCGTTGATCGCCCGCTCCCTCGAACAGGCCCTCGGCCCGTTGGGCAATACCGTCGAGACGTTCTCGCGGTTGAGCGAGGCCCGGGCGGCCCTGGCGCATGGCCACTTCGACCTGGTCGTGCTCGATCTGGGCTTGCCCGACGGCAACGGCCTGATGCTGCTCGCCGCGCTGCGCGAACGCAGCGACACCACGCCGGTGCTGATCCTCACCGCCCGCGACGGCGTCGACGAGCGCGTACGTGGGCTCGACCTGGGCGCCGACGACTATCTGGCCAAACCGTTCTCGCTGGCCGAACTCGAGGCCCGGGTACGCGCCCTGCTGCGCCGCAGCCAGCAGCGCACCGACAACCGCCTGCAGTTCGGCCCACTGTGCTTCGATCCGGCCACGGGGACGGCCACACTGCACGGCGAGCCCCTGGCCCTGCCGCGTCGTGAACTCGGCCTGCTGGAAGGCCTGCTGCTGCATGCAGGGCGCATCGCCCCCCGGGAAATGCTCGAGAACCGCCTGTTCGGCTTCGGCGACGTAGGCTCCAACGCCCTGGAGGTGTACATCAGCCGCTTGCGCAAGCGCCTCCAGGGCAGCGGGCTGCGCATCCGTACCCTGCGCGGGCTGGGTTATCGCCTGGAGGATGACCCGACGTGATCGTCGTCGACGGCACGCTGAAGCGGCGCCTGGGCGTCTGGCTGCTGGCCACTGTCGGCGTACTGGGCGCGTTCCTGCTGGTCGAGGCCTATACCAGCGCACAGCGTGCGGCCGACCGCGCCTACGACAGTCAGCTCGAGGCGGCGGGCCTGACCATCGCCGAGGCGATCCAGTGGCAGGACGGCCGCCCGATCGTGGAGATGCCGGCGGCTGCCTTTCAGATCCTGGCTACCGACCAGCAGGAGCGGGTGTTCTACGCCATCCTCGATGCAGCCGGCCACGAGGTGACCGGCAACCTGAACGGCGCCGTCAAAACGGAGTGGCAGCGCCTGGCCCAGACCGCGCCAGTGTCGATGACCGTCCACCACCATGACACGCCCATCCGTCTGCATGGCCGCGAACTGACCTCGGCCGGCTGGGAGTCGCTGGACCCGGTGCAGATCTGGGTCGGGCATACCCTGTCGGGGCGCGAGGCGCTGGCCGGCGACCTGTTCGTGCGGACCCTGACCCGCTTTTTGTCCATGGTACTGGTTGCCGGCCTGCTGATGCTGCTGGCCATCCGAACCGCGCTCGGCCCGGTGCGCCGGCTGCGCCAGTTGCTGCGTCAACGCGATGCCGACGACGTCAGCCCGTTGCATGCGCGCGTACCCGGCGAGCTTTACGACATGGCGGATACCCTCAACGCATTGCTCGCCCGCCAGCGCGAGGGTCGCGACGCCCTGCTGCGTTTTACTGCCGATGCCAGCCACCAGCTCAAGACGCCGCTCGCCGGCCTGCAGAGCACCAGCGAGCTCGCGCTGCAGAGTGAGCAACCCGGCGTCTGGCGCCACGCCCTGGAGACCGTCCACGACAGTGCGGCACGCACCAGCCGCCTGGCCGGCCAGTTGCTGAGCCTGGCCCGTCTGCGCCATGCCAGCGAGGGTACACGGGACACGGTCGATCTGGCGCCCCTGCTGCGCGATACGGTCATGCAGTGGGCCGAGCGCGACGTCGCCCAGCGCCATGACCTGGGCCTGGCGCCACTCCCCGAGGCGCCGGTGTTCATCCAGGGCGAGCCCTGGTCGCTGCAGGAGATGATCGGCAACCTGATCGACAATGCCCTGCGCTACACGCCGCCGGGCAGCGTGATCACCCTGGGGCTGGAGCGCCAGCCCGGCAGCGTGACGCTCAGCATCGAGGACGACGGTCCCGGCGTGAGCGACGACCTGCTCGGTCGCCTGCATCAGCCCTTCGAACGTGGTGGACGTCAGGACACCCAGGGCTCAGGCCTCGGCCTGGCCATCGTCGACTCCATCGCCCGACGCCACGATGCCAGCCTGGACGTGCACAATGCCCCGGGCCATGGCCTGAGAATCGATATCCGCTTTCCGGCGTTGCCCAAGGAGACCTGACATGCTGCACCGCTGGATATTCTGCCTGTTGCTGGCCAGCCTGATGCCGCTCGCTGCATTGGCCCAGGCCAGGACACCCCTGGTGGTCGAGGCCGCCCTGGACCGCCAGGTCATCGCCCCGCTGCTCGAGGCCTTCGAGCGTGTGCACCCCGATATTGCGTTGGAATACAACGACCGTTCGACGCTGGAGGTCGACCGGCGCGCCCGCGAGGTCCGTCCGGCTCCCGACGTGGTGATCAGCTCCGCCATGCCCTGGCAGCTGGCGCGGGTCAACGAGGGCCTGGCCCAGCCGCTGGTCAGCCCGGCGGCCCGCCGCTGGCCGCAGTGGGCCAAGTGGCGCAACGAAGTGTTCGGTTTCACCTTCGAGCCCATCGTCACCGTCTATCGGCTCGACCTGGTACGCCACATGATTCCGCCCACGACGCATGCCGACCTGCACACCATCCTCACCACGCACCAAGAGCTTCTCCGCGGGCGCGTGACGACCTATTCGCCGGGCCGCAGCGGGGTCGGCTACACCCTGTTCCAGCAGGACGCGCGCTACTCGCCACGCTTCTGGGATCTGGTCGCCGCCATGGGCGCCGCCGAGGTCAGCCTGGAGGACAACACCCAGGCGATGCTCGATGGCCTGACCGAAGGCAGATACTGGGTGGGCTACAACCTGCTGGGTTCCTATGCCATGCACTGGGCGCAGACCCATCCGGAAGTGATCGTGCAGGTGCCCCAGGACTATGCGCTGGTGATGATGCGCATGGCCTTCGTGCATCGTGACGCGCCGCACCCGATGGCCGCCAAGGCATTCGTCGACTTTCTGCTCAGCGTCGAGGGCCAGCGCATCCTCGCCGGCAGCACACCGCTGTTCAGCGTACTGCCCGAGGTCATCGGCCCCTACACCGCCCAACGCCTGCGCGATCAGGTCGGCGAGCGCCTCTACCCGATCCCGATCAACGCCTCGCTGTTGGCGTTCGTCGACCCGCTGCGCCGTAAGGTATTCATGACCCGCTGGAATCGCGAGATTCGCATCCTCGAGCCGTGACGAACGAAAGGGCACCGACCGGTGCCCTTTCGAGACTTTCCTAAGTATGGGCAATGCGTTACTGCTCGAGGATCCACTCCGCCAGGGTATTGGCCTCTTCCTCGGTCACGGAGGGATTCGGTGGCATGGGGATCGGTCCCCACTTGCCTTGGCTGCCATGCAGAATACTGTCAACCAGAATCGCAACGGCATCGTCCTGTCCATCATACTTGGCGGCCACATCGGTATACGCCGGCCCGACCATCTTGGCATCGATGGCATGGCAGGCGGCACAGGCCTTGGTCTTGAAGAGCGTTTCGCCATCCACGGCAAAAGCGGTGGACGACATGGCCAGGACGCTGCCCACCGACAGGATGGCAACGAACGATTTCATCATAGGACCTCCTCGATCCAGCTAAGGGGACGCTGCCGTCCGTGTGGCTCGGTATCTGGCAGCCAGCGTGTTGTCGTTGGTCGAAATGTATCGCGTCTTAACTGTATACACTATTTAAAAAAATAGCATACATTAGCAAGTTTAATTGACTTCCTATGGATGACGCGGAGCGAAACACTGCCTGACCGATCACACCGAACATGACCTAACGCAACAGTCGCCCAGCAGGCGTTCGTATAGTGCGGCCACACTCCTTTCGGACGACCGGATCATGGACCAAGGCAGCTAGAAGTAGGACAAGCCGACCTGGAACAATCGCTCTACGTCATGCAGGCGACGCTTGTCGGTAAGGAACAGAATCAGGTGATCGTCCGTCTCGATGCAGATATCTCGATGCTCCATCATGATATCGTCACCGCGAATGACGGCGCCGATAGTGACACCCTCGGGCAACTTGATGGCGTCGAGCCTGCACCCGACGAGCCGGGAGGTCTTGGCATCGCCATGCGCCACCGCTTCGATCGCCTCTGCCGCCCCCCGTCGTAGCGAATACGCCTTGACCATGTCGCCACGCCGGATGTAAGCCAGGATGCTACCGATGGTGACCTGCTGGGGTGACACGGCCACGTCGATATCGCCGCCCTGAAGAAGATCCACATAGGCCGGGTCGGTGATCAACGTCAGCACCTTGTGCGCCCCGAGCCGCTTGGCCAACAGTGACGACATGATATTGTCCTCGTCGCTGTTGGTCAGGGCACAGAAGATATCGCAATCCTCGATGCTCTCTTCCACGAGCAGGCGCTTGCGTGTCGAACGTCCATGCAGGACCACGGTGTGCTTGAGGCGCTCCGCCAGATAACGGCACCGCGCCTCGTCGGCCTCGATGAGCTTGACCTGATGGCGGTCTTCCAGCTTTTCCGCCAGTCGCTCGCCGATATTGCCTCCCCCCGCGATGGTAATCCGCCGATAACCCCGCTCGGCCTTGCCGAGTTCATGCATCACCGTAGGGGTATCCTGACGCGAGGCCAGGAAAAACACTTCGTCATCCTTTTCGACAATGGTACTGCCATGGGGAATGATGGCCTCACCTTGTCGGTAAATGGCCGCTACCCGTGTTTCCACATTGGGTAGATGGCGGCCGATGGTGGCCAGTTTCTGACCGATCAGAGGGCCGCCTTCGACCGCCCTGACGGCCACGAGCTGGACTCGGCCATCCGCAAAGTCCAGAACCTGCAGAGAGCCGGGATATTCGAAAAGACTGAAGATATTGTCGGTGACCAGTTGCTCGGGGCTTATGATTACGTCCACAGGCACCGCCTTAGGCGAGAACAGTGCCTTTTGGCCGAGGTAGTCCTTGTCGCGCACCCGCGCGATCTTGGTCGGGGTCTGAAAGAGCGCGTTGGCGACCTCACAGGCCAACATGTTGATCTCGTCGGAATTGGTCACGGCGATCAGCAGGTCCGCGTCCTCGCACCCGGCTGCCCGCAGCACGCTGGGATGAGAGGCCTTGCCCGCCACCGTGCGTATGTCCAGGCTGACATTCAACTCATCCAGAAGATCGCAGGCGGTGTCGACGACCGTGATGTCGTGCCCTTCCTGCACGAGATGTTCCGCCAGGTTGCTACCGATCTGCCCCGCCCCCAGAATGAGGATTTTCATAAAAGCACCCCAACTTATGTTGGATCCAGCATAGTTGCGGCGCTTTCCTGTCAGCAATGCCCCCGATTGGTCAGCCGCACTTCGACCAGCCGCAGCCAGTACAGGTCGGGCAACCATCCATCATTACCAGTTCGCTTCGACATTCGGGACAGTGGCCGACGGCGGCGGACACTTCGCCAGCTGGGACCGATGCCGGTGCTTCCTTGGGCGCAGCTTCGTCCTGGGCCGGCGGCTGCCAGGGGTGGCCATGGGTCATACGATGCGCATAACGGCGAACCAGCTCGTCGACCGGCACTTGGTGGCCGTCGATATCGAGGAAGCCGCGCCGGTAGAGGATCTGCTGAATCGACCAGGCGATCGCCGCCACCTCGGAATCGTGAAACATGGGCTTGCCCCAGCGGTTCATGCCACAGCGCACCAAGCCCTTGTCCCAAGCCACCTTGCGCAGGTCGGCGACCGCCTGGGTCACGTAGCCGCCGCGCGCAGCCAGCGACAGGCTGCGCATGGTGGCGGTGATCCACTGGTGTTCGCTGGAGAGCTGACCGGAGGGAAAGAAGAATTCCACCGGGCGTTCGATGACCACCCGCTTGCCATTGACCACGCCCTCCACCGGCATGAACGACACCAGCAAATAGACCTTGCGCCGCCCCTCGGCGCCGACATAGGAGATCTTCTCGGATACTGCTTCCAGCGTCCCCTCGGGGCGCGAAGGGATGCGGACCGTGAGCGGATCCTCGTCGGGGATCGGCGGCGCTTCGGGAACCGCCTTCTTGACGCTGTAGGCGATGATCTTGGAGTTGATTTCGACGGCCATCAGTTGGCTTCTCCAGACAATGGTTGAGTGGCGCAACGCTTCCACTGTTCGGGGCTGACCCGGTCACAAGGCTGTTGAGAGAGCATTGGCTCACCACTTGCCATAGGTGCCCTCCTTCAGCGCGTCATACAGATTGGCCGCGTTGTGCTCCTCGCCGTCGTAGATCACCGTCTCGTCGCCCTTGAGTTCCAGCGTCTCGCCGTTTTCCAGCTCGAACACGTAAGTCGTGCCCTTGAGGTCCTCCTCGCGCACCAGCACGCCCTGGAAGGCCTCGGGGTTGAAGCGGAAGGTGGTACAGCCCTTGAGCTTGCTGGCGTAAGCGTCCAGGTAAAGGTCCTTGAACTGCTCGAAGGGGAACTCGGTGGGTACGTTGACCGTCTTGGAGATCGCCGAGTCGACCCAGGTCTGCGCCGCGGCCTGCACCGCCACGTGCTGCTTGGGTGTTACCGCATCGGCGGTAATGAAATAATCCGGCAAGTCGCTCTCCACCGCGTCCGCCGCGATGAAATGGCGGTAGGCCGCCAGCTCGAAGGACACCACCTCGACCTGCTCCTTGGTCTTGCGCCCCGCCTGGATGACGTTGCGGAAGTAGTGGTGCGAGAATGACGGCTCGATACCGTTGGAGGCGTTATTGCCCAAGGACAGGCTGATGGTGCCGGTGGGTGCGATCGATGAATGATGAGTAAAGCGCGCACCATGCTCGGCCAGCGCCGCGACCAGCTCCGGCTCCACCTCGGCGAGCTTCTGCATGTAGCGGCTGTAACGGGCATGCAGGATGCGCCCCGGCACCCGGTCGCCAACCTCGTAGCCGTCCCGGCCCAGTTCCGGCCGTTCGCGCAGCATCTTGGGCGTGATCTCGAACTCCTCGGCGAGGATCGGCGCCATGCCCTTTTCACGGGAAATTTCCAGCGCCTGCTTCCAGCCCTCCACGGCCAGCACCTGGCTGACCTCTTCGGTGAAGGCCAGCGACTCCGGCGAACCATAAGGCATCTTGAGCATGGTCATGGTCGAGCCCAAGCCCAGGAACCCCATGCCGTGTCGGCGCTTGGCCTCGATCTCGCGGCGTTGCCCGGGCAGCGGCAGGCTACTGATCTCGACCACGTTGTCGAGCATGCGGGTGAAGATCGTCACCACCTGACAGTAACGCTCCCAGTCGAAGCGCGGGTTCTCGCCGAACGGATCGATCACGAAGCGGGTAAGGTTGACTGATCCCAGAAGACATGCGCCTTCTGGCGGTAGTGGTTGCTCACCGCAGGGGTTGGTCGCGCGAATCTCCTCGCAGAACCAGTTGTTGTTCATGCGGTTGACTTGGTCGATCAGGATGAACCCCGGCTCGGCAAAGTCATAGGTCGAGCGCATGATGGTGTCCCACAGCGCGCGGGCGCGGATGCGCTCGACGACGCGGCATGCCACGCGGCCCTCGGCATCGACGGTGTAGCCTTCCTCGATCACCGGCCAGTCGCGGTAGATGACATCGTCGGGGCCGACGTCCTCGGTCTCGCCCGGGTGCAGCGGGAAGACCAGCGGCCATTCGGCGTCGTGCTTTACCGCCTCCATGAACTCGTCGGTGATCAGCAGGCTGAGATTGAACTGGCGTAAGCGCCCCGCTTCGCGCTTGGCCTCGATGAACTCGCGCACATCCGGATGACCGACGTCGAAGGTGCCCATCTGTGCGCCGCGGCGGCCGCCTGCCGAGGCCACCGTGAAGCACATCTTGTCGTAGATATCCATGAACGCCAGCGGACCGTTGGTGCCCGCCCCGGCGCCGAACACGAACGCGCCCTTGTGGCGCAGGGTGGAAAACTCATAGCCGATGCCGCAATTATGGATAACCATCAAGCCATTCTTTCCCGCCAAATAGTTATGCTGATGCTCTACTGTGAAATCGTAAAACTTCTCTCCAATTTCTAGGCCTCTGTTTATTTCTTCAATAGGCCTCAGAGTACGAACAAAGGAAATCAGGCTATTAAGATGTGGGAAGCGTTCTTCCCAGCGATCGAGCCAGACTCTGCTGATCACGCTATTGTTATGATATCCATGGTAGAAACCTAGCAACTGGCGTTCTCGGTGGCCTAGCAGAGGAAACTCATTGGCCAAGGCCTTCGTCAAGGCGGAAGTCATTTGGTAACAGTCGTACTGGCCAGCCTGGGCTGCATACGTGCGTATGCGATTCTTCTTGCCACTGTCAGCCATAAAACTAGCAACACAGCAAAGGAAGTCGGAGTCAGAGATTTTCAACGCGACTCCTCCGCTGTCCTTGACTAGCCTACCTTTATAGACATGACTCCGGGCGGACCTATGAGTTAAACCTGCATTCACCCCAAACAGACCTAACAGACTCTTTAACTCATTTGCAAAAGCTGCGCTCTGCGTGGCGATAGTGGCATTTCCGTTCTTGGTGCACACGGTTCCATCAGTATCGATCAAGCCTGCCAGGAAAGGTAAAAAATGACGATCCGGCCGCTGTGCTACCCAGAGTGGAACTTTAGTTCCCTGAACTTTCTTCCCTATCTGGTTATCAATCAAATCTGCTGCACGGCTAGCTTCGAAGCTCGAAACCGTATAATCCCAGACTGGGGTTCCATTGAGTGTTAATGCAGGTACTACTTTTGCTTGTGATCCACAGAAGTCCCGAAAGAAATAAGCATATTGTTCAACTACCTCGCGCTCTGCTGCACGAATCTTGAATACCAACCTAATACCGGCAGCTTTTGCTTTTTCAGCCCATGCAGAACGAGATGGCTTGTACTGCATTTTTTTTTCGTAGGCGCTTCCATCGCCAAGATGGGCTCCTGCAAACCAGGCTTGTAGTGAGGTTGTTTTATCGGCGGTCCAAGGGAACGCATGATGGACTAGCCCGTCAGTCTCACTAACCTTGCCCGCTGGAACATAGATTAGCTCGCCGTCACGATGCACCAGGACTGGATGATGGATAGAAGTGGTTAGCCTGGCCCCGCCTGACACCAGTTCGATATTTTGCTCCCGTGGGACATGAGTCGCCATGTGTTTTTCGACAGGGCGCATTTCGAAACTTCGGGTCTCGATATCGTAGCAGAGCATTTCTTTATGCAGCTCGTTCACTGCAGTCTCAGCTGTCACTACCCCATGCTCAGTGAGCACTAGAGTATCAGGTGCAACACAGCCCGCCTTGAGCGTCATGCCGGCATCCACCACCGCGCCGAGGATGTCGTGCATCGAGTCACGGATGGTGCGCGACACGGTGCAGTTGATCAGGCTCACCGCCGGCTTGTAATCCTCGGCGCCGGCATTGGACATGATCCGCCCGGCGGGGATGGCGCCGTTCTCCAGCGCCCAGCGGAACCTGGGCAGCCAGGCATCGCGCTGCTCGCCCTCGACGTCGGCCAGGGCACGCGCCACCCGCTCCCAGGTATCGGCCACGTCCTTGTCCACCGGCGTGCCGTGGCGATCCTTGAGCCGGTACTTGGCGTCCCATATGGCTTGAGAGGGCGTCTGCATAGGCACCTCGCTGGACGTTCTGGCGGCCTCGGTGGGCGAGTTCATGGTGGGCTCCCCTAGATGAAAGATGGTTCATGGTTCAGCGATTGGCCAAGCGCCCACGAGCAATGCCGTTCTCCTGCCCATTCGGCAGTCGTGTTCGTCAGCCTGAACTCGGTGTCGCCCCTACGGAGAGACGGCCCATCGTGCCATCGAAAAGGCGGTTAGTGTCTGATTCAGGTCAAGGCAACCGAAGGTTCATGCAAAGGGCACACACAATATATAGTACTAATTACACCCCTTGTTCGGCACATATAGTTATGTTTTGTTTTACGAACGATACAGCGCCTGCGCATAGGAGGGATCAGAGGGGGAAGATAGGCCTGAGCAGATGGCGGGAATGACAAGGCAGAAACAAGCTCAGGATGGCCGGCAGCCCATCCTGAAGCAAAGTGAATCAACGCTCAGGCCACCCGCTCGCGAGGCACGTTCCTGAGATGACTGGCCGTCTGTCCGTCCGGCAACGCCGCAATCAGATCGGCCGCCTCGAGCAGGCGCGGCAATGATACGCCGGTATGCACCTTTCCCCCATGCAATGCATAGAGCAGGTCCTCGGTGGCGGTGTTGCCCGTCGCGCCGGGCGCGAAGGGGCAGCCACCCAGCCCCGCCGTGGCGGCATCGAGCGCCGTCGCGCCATGATGGATGGCAAACAGCGCGTTGGCCACGCCCATGCCGTAGGTATCGTGACCGTGAAATGCCCA
Organism: Halomonas sp. McH1-25; assembly: GCF_022348165.1. Taxonomy (GTDB): domain Bacteria; phylum Pseudomonadota; class Gammaproteobacteria; order Pseudomonadales; family Halomonadaceae; genus Modicisalibacter. Next base: position 481,165 of record NZ_JAKRFI010000002.1, on the reverse strand, counting down.
CTTGAGCCTCTCGTCGCCATGCCGCTCGCGCAGCCGGGTGAAGTGATCCGCCACCTGATAGGGCGAGGCCCGTCCGGTAGTGTCGCACAGCGCGACTTCCATCGAGACGTCCCGCACCGCATCCCGCGCCTTGCCGAGCACCGCATCGACCTGTTGCCAGACGATGGTGCCCTCGTAGGGACAATCGAAGCTGGTGCCCAGGTCCAGGCGCAGGCAGACGACATCCTGCAAGTCGCGCTCGTGCAGCAATTCCACGATGGAGGCCAGGCCCGCCACGGACGCGTCGACGCTCTGGCGCACGTTACCCTGATTGTGGGACTCGGACACCGAGACCACATAGACCAGTTCGCGCAGCCCACTGTCCAGGGCCCGTTGCGCGCCCTTCAGGTTGGGCACCAGCGCCGAGAAGCGCATGGCCGGTCGCCTGGTGAAATGCGCTACGATCTCGCCGGCATCGGCCATCTGCGGAATGGCCCGGGGGCTGACGAACGAGCCGATTTCCAGCCGCGTGATGCCGGCCATGATCAATGCCTCGATGCAACGGATCTTGTCGGCGGTAGGCAGCGGTTCGCGGATCGACTGGAAACCGTCGCGCGGTGCGACCTCGACGATGTCCACGCGCGCCGGTGGGGTCAGGATGGTCATGTCCGCCCCTCCACGTTCAGCCAGTTGATGACACCTCCCTGGGAGAGGATCGCCTGCTGCCGGGGACTGAGCTCATGATGCAGGTAGAGCGTATCGGTAGCGTTGAGCGTGGCAATGATCCGCTGGCCCGCCGCGAGCTGCTGGCGCAGGCCGACGATATGCAGGCGGTCGCCCTGCTGCAGCCGGTCGAGGTCTGTCGGTTCCTCGAAGGTCAGCGGCAACACGCCGAAGCACGGCAGGTTCTGCCAGTGGATACGAGCGATGCTCCTGGCGATGACCACTTGCAAGCCCAGGAAACGCGGCACCAGCGCGGCATTCTCGCGGCTCGAGCCCTGCCCGTAGTTGTCGCCGGCGACGATGACGTGCCCCGCATCGCCACGCTCCCGGGCACGGCGCACGTAGCCGGGATCCACCGTCTCGAAGGTGAACTCGGCCGAGGCGTGGATATTGCTCCAGATCGGCAGTACCCGGGCGCCCGCCGGCATGATGTCATCGGTGGAGATGTTGTCGCCGACCTTGAGCAGCACCGGGGCATCGATCGACTCGGGCAGCGCCTCGAGCGCGGGCAATGGCGGGGTGTTGTCGGTCGCGAGCAGCGACACGCCCCGCGCCGTCTCCGGCGGCAGGGGCGGCACGAACATCTGCTCGTTGGCGGTCATGTCCTCGGGCTCGCGCACCCGCGGATAGGTCATGTCCAGCGTGCGCGGATCGGTAATCACGCCATGCAGCGCCGAGGCGGCGGCGGTCTCCGGACTGCACAGGAACACGCTGTCCTCGCGGGTGCCGGAGCGCCCTGGAAAGTTGCGCGGCACGGTACGCAGGCTGTTGCGCCCCGCCGCCGGCGCCTGGCCCATGCCGATGCAGCCGTTGCAGCCCGGCTGGTGCAGGCGAGCCCCGGCCGCCACGAGCGATGAAAGGTGGCCTTCGTCGATGAGCGCGGCGAGGATCTGGCGCGTCGAGGGGTTGATGTCCAGCGAGACGCCGTTGGCGACGCTGCGCCCCTTGACGATCTCGGCGGCCACCGCGAAGTCGCGATAGCCCGGGTTGCCCGAGGAGCCGATGTAGGCCTGATAGACCGGTTCGCCGGCAACCTCGCTGACCGGCACGACCTTGTCGGGACTCGAGGGCAGTGCGATCAACGGCTCGAGCTGCGCCAGGTCGATACGCTCGTCGACGTCATAACGGCAGCCCGGATCGGCGGCCAGCGGCGACCACTCGGCCTCGCGCCCGCGTGAGGCCATGAAGCGGCGAGTGACCTCGTCGCTGGGAAACACGCTGGTGGTCGCGCCCATCTCGGTGCCCATGTTGGCCAGCACGTGGCGATCCATGGCGTCCAGCGTGTCCAGTCCCGGCCCATGATATTCGAGAATACAGTTCTTGGCGCCCGACACCCCATGCCGCTTGAGCAATTCCAGCACGATGTCCTTGGCACTGACCCAGTCGGACAGCCGGCCGGTGAGTTCGACGCCGATGATGCGCGGCATGGGCAGGTACAGTGGCTCGCCGGCCATGGCCATGGCCACTTCGATGCCGCCGGCGCCGATGGCCAGCATGCCCAGCGCCCCGGCGGCGGTGGTGTGGCTGTCGCAGCCCACCATGCTGTCGCCCGGCTTGCCGAAGCGCTCCATGTGCACGGGATGACTGATGCCGTTGCCGGGGCCGCTGTACCAGACGCCGAGTCGCTCGCAGGCGCTCTTCAGGAACAGGTGGGCATCGGCGTTGATATTGTCCTGCTGGATCAAGGTGTGGTCGATGTATTGCACGCTGGGCGAGGTCTTTACCCTCTCGATGCCCATGGCATCGAGCTCGAGCATAACCAGGGTCCCCAGGATGTCCTGCAGCAGGGCCTGGTCCATGCGCAGGGCGATCTCCTGGCCCGGCACCATCTCGCCCTCGACGAGGTGGGCGCCGATCAGTTTGCGGCTGAGTGTCTCAGGCATGCGAGGCCTCCTTGCCGGCGGCGGGATGGACGAGCCGATACGCCGACTGGCAGGTTTCTATCAGGAATTGCAGGGCCAGCGCGCCGAAACCGATGGGCAACAGCGCATAGGGGTAGACCATGGGCGTGCCGAAGGCGCTCGACACCCGTTCACCGTACTCCCAGGACTGGAAAGTCATCAGCCCGCCCCGCCAGACCAGAATGGTGCAGAACAGCATGCCGATCAGGCCGGTCAGCAGGGCGATCAGGGCCTTGACCCGGACGGGCAGCTTGTCGATGAAGAAGGTGATGCGGATATGCGCGTCGTGGCGCTGCGCCTCGGCCGCGCCGATCACGGCCAGGTAGACCAGCAGGAAGGAGTTGATCTCCAGGCTCCAGCTGGTCGGCGCGGCAAAGAAGTAGCGCATGATGGCGTCGTAGCAGATGGTCAGCATCATGAATGCCAGCACCGCCATCGACGTCCAACGCAGGACGGCCAGCAGGCCGTCCCATCCACGCAAGGCTGGCTTGAGCATGGCGGCCACCCTCACGCCTGGCCGAGCGCCAGCGCGATGGCGCGCTCGCCGACCTCCTGCCCCACCTGCTCCTTCCAGTGGTTCCAGACGTCATGCGTGCTGTCGTTGAACGCTGCCAAGTCCTCCTCGCTGGGCTCGACGACCTTAACCCCGGCCTCCTGCACGGCCGGCCAGTATTTTTCCGGATAGACCACGTCGTTGCAGTGGCTGGCGAAGTTGTCGCTGTACCACTGGCTGGCACCCTGCAGGACCTCCTTCGCCCCGTCGTCCAGCGCATCCCAGCGCGAACGCAGCATGAACGGCGCGACGGTGAACGCGGTCAGCGGCAGTTCGTAGCAGGTGCCGAGCTGCTCGTGGAGGCTACGCCCGTAGACGGTGGAAATGTTGGCCACCGCCGCATCCACCGTACCACGCTGCAGCGCCAGGTAGGTCTCGGAGGAGGGAATGCGTACCGCAGCGATATCGTAGGGCTCCAGCGCCTTGGTGGCCTCGAAGCTGACGATGCGCACCTTCTTGCCGCGCAGCGCTTCCAGCGAGGTGATCGGGCTGGCCTGGGTGCTCCAGATGTATTCGGGCTCGAGGATGCCGCCGCCCGACGACAGCATGTAGAGGTTGTCCTTGGCCAGTTCCTCGTTGATCAGTTGGAACAACGGGCTGTCCTGGGCCAGGCGCTCGGGATTGCGGTAGAGCTCGCCTACCACGCCGGGCAGCCCGGTTATACCCAGAATCGGCAGCGAACGGGTGATGTACGAGGTGGTATGGAACATGAAGTCGATACTGCCGGAACGCAGCGCCGGCAGCTGCTCGTCGGCCTTGAGCAACTGGCCGGAATGGTAGAAATCGACGCCCACCGCCTCGCCGCCGTTCTGCTTGAGATAATCGACGAAGCCGTTGGAGCCGTAGCTCAACGCCTCGTAGGAAGGCGTGATGTAGGTCACGCCGGTCAGGGTGGTGGCGGCCATGGCCGGTCGTAAGAACAGGCGGTGGCCGCCGAACAAGGTCGCGCCGGCAGTGGCGAAGGTACCGTACTTGAGCAGTTCGCGACGGGTGATTGGCATGGTGATTCTCCTTGGCTTGTTGTTGTGGGTTATCACACGTTGAGGGGCCGGACTCACATCAGGCCCGGCAACCAGAGGCTGAGGCCGGGGAACAGCACGAACAGCATCAGCACCAGGAACTGCACCGCCACGAAGGGCAGCGCGCTGCGGATGATCTCCTCGATCGACAGCTCGGGGCACACCCCGCGCAGGGCATACAGGTTGAGTCCCACCGGAGGCGTGACCACGGCAATTTCGAGGTTGAGCACCAGTACGATGCCGAACCACAACGGGTCGTAGCCCAGTGCCTGAATCAGAGGCAACAGCACCGGCGTGGTGACCACGATCAGCGAGACTGCGTCAACGATCATGCCGAGCAGCACCAGCAGCACCATCACCGCAAGCAGGATGGCCCATGGCGGCAGCGCACTGGCGGTCAGCATCTCGGTCAGGATCTGCGGCACCCGCACCAGGTTGAGGTAGTCGCCAAAAATCTTGGCGCAGCCGATGATCAGCAGGATGGCGCCACTGATGCGCACCGTGGAGCCGAGGATCTCGAGCAGCCTGCGCCACGACAGCGAGCGGAACACGGCGGTGGCGATCAGAAACGCCCCCAGCGCACCGATGCCGGCGGCCTCGCTCGGCGTGGCTAGCCCAGAGTAGATCGACCCCAGCACGGCGACCACCAGCAGCGCCGCATGCCAGATGTTGGCGAGGCTGCGGAAGCGCTCGCCCCAGCCGAAGGTCTCGGTGGCCCGTGGCGCCTCACCGGGGCGTACCCGCACCCGCAGATAGATGTACAGCGACAGCGCCAGGGCGAGCACGATGCCAGGCACGATGCCGCCGATGAACAGATCGGCCACCGACACGCTGGACACCGCACCATAGATGATGAACGGCACGCTGGGCGGAATCAGCATCGCCAGCGCCCCGGCACTGACCACCGAACCGGCCGCCAGCGAACGGCTGTAGCCGCGTTCGAGCATCTGCGGCACGGCAATCGAGCCGACGGCGGCGACCCCGGCCAGGCTCACGCCCGAGACCGCCCCGAACATCGCCGAGGCGCCCACCGAGGAGATCGCCAGGCTGCCGCGTAGCCAATTGAGCCAGCGCACGGCAGCCTGGAACAGGCTGGCGCCCACCGGCGTCGCGCCGAGGAAGTTGCCCATCAGCACGAACAGCGGCAGGGCGATCAACTCGAAGCTGTTGAGCTGGCCGAACAGCGACGAGGGCGCGAAGAAGAACGCCAGCGAGCCCTTGGCCAGGTACAGCCCCACCAGCCCCGAGAAGCCCAGCGCCAGGAAGATGGGCATGCCCAGGCCGATCAGGGCCACCAGTGACAGCAGGACGATGACGGTATCGTTCATGATCGCGCTCCGTTCAGATCACGCCGCTGTCGCGCAAGGCGGCGATGCCGGTCGTGTCCAGCCTCAGCCATTCCTTGAGCACGGCCTCGGTGTGTTCGCCCAAAGCCGGCCCGACGTGACGTACACGCCCAGGCGTCGCTGACAACCGCGGAAAAACGTTTTGCATCGGCAAGGGCTGGCCGTGACGATCCGCAACCTCGACGATGGCCTCGCGGGCCTGGAAGTGCGGGTCGTCGAGCATTTCCGGGGCACGGTAGACCAGCCCAGCAGGCACGCCGGCCTCGGCCAGCCAGGCGACGATATCGTCGGCATCGTGCTGGTGGGTCCAGGCGGTCACTGCGTCGTCGATGGCCTGTTGGTTTTCGCCGCGTGCGCGATGAGTGGCGTAATCAGGGTGGTCGGCCAAAGCGGGCTGGCCCATCACCTCGCACAGGCGCCGAAACACTGTGTCCTGATTGGCGCCGATGATCACGTCGCGCCCGTCGCGCGCCGGATAGGCATTGGAGGGGGCGATCTTGGGCAGGAAGCTGCCGCTGCGCTCGCGGATCTTGCCGGTGCGGGCATACTCGGGGATCAGGCTTTCCATCATGCCCAGTACCGACTCGAAGATGGCGCTGTCGACCACCTGACCGCGCCCGGTGCGCTCGCGTTGGTGCAGGGCGACTAGCGCACCGAGCGCGCCATGCACCCCGGCCAGGGTATCGCCCAGCGAGATTCCCACCCGGACAGGCGCGCGGTCGGGGTAGCCGCTGAGGTAGCGCAGCCCGCCCATCGCCTCGCACACGGCGGCGAACCCGGCCCGCGAGGCATAGGGGCCGTCCTGACCGAAGCCAGTGACACGGACCATGATCAAACCGGGGTTGCGCCGGGCCAGGTCGTCGTAGCCAAGCCCCCATTTCTCCATGGTGCCGGGCCGGAAATTCTCGATGAGAATGTCGGCCTCGACAGCCAGGTCGCGCAGGATGGCCTGGCCGCGCGGCTGGCGCAGGTCGAGGGTCAGCGACTTCTTGTTGCGACCGATGACATTCCACCACAGCGGTTCGCCGTTGGCGTCGGCCTCGCCCCACTGGCGCATGGCATCGCCCTTGCCGGGGGGCTCGATCTTGATCACGTCGGCACCGAAGTCGGCCAGCACCTGGCCGCAGTAGGGGCCGGCAATCAACTGGCCGAGCTCGAGTACCTTGAGGTCGGTAAGTGGCGTGTCGGGGAGCATTATTGTTGTAACCCTCTCGTTATTGTGTTCGTTGTCGTTCAGGAGGCGTTCAGCCTCCTCCGGCGTCCTCGAATTTCAGGTGCAGGTCGCGCGCCGCCAGCAGATGGGCGCGCATCACGTTTTCGGCCCACTGGGCGTTGCCCGCCTCGATGGCGATCAGCATTTCGCGGTGATGGCGCATGCTGCGCAGCAAATGGTCGTGCTGGTAGTTCTGCAGGTTGCGCCGTGTCACCGAGGTGCGCACCACCATGTCGAGCACTGCGGCCAGGCGCTGACTGCCCGAGGCGCGGATCAACTCGCGGTGAAACTCGTGATTGAGGGCAGCGATCTCGTTGCGGGCCGAGTCGCTGGCCTGTTCGGCCAACAGTTCCATGCGTTTGGCCAGTTGCTGCAGGTGCTTCAACTGGGCCGGCTGGATATGCTGTGTGGCGCGATGGATGGCGAGCGGTTCGAGCAGCAGGCGGATTTCGAAGACTTCCTGGGCATCCTGCTCGGTCCAGGCCGTGACGCGGGCGCCGTGATGGGGAATCGCCTCCAGCCAGCCTTCGGTGACCAGCTCGCGCAATGCCTCACGGACCGGCGTGCGGCTGACCTCGAGTTCCTTGGCCACGCCAGTCTCGCGCACGTACTCGTGGGGCTGATAGCTGCCATCGAGGATGCGACGTTTGATCGCCTCGTAAACCTGCGCCACCGCCGTAGGATAGGGAGTCTGTTTCGTCGTCACGGGCCGCACCTGTTGCATACAACTTAAGCGTAGATGCCCCTGAATTAGGGCGCGTATTGCGCTTTGGTCGTAAAGTTGTATGCAATTTCCTGGACCACACCGCCTCGGCCCGTACACCTAATGCATCGCGACAAGCTGAAGGGACATCGCGTGGACTACTTTCTGATCAAGCACATTCACATGACCGCTGCGGGCCTCAGTCTGGCGCTATTCAGCCTGCGGGCTTGGTGGTCGGTACGCGAATCGCCGCAGCTGCAACGGCGGTGGGTAAAGCTACTACCGCACCTGATCGATACGGTGTTGCTGACGGCGGGGATTACGCTGATGATCATGCTGCGCGCCTGGCCCACGCAGCACCCCTGGCTGGCAGCCAAACTGATCGGCCTGGTGGCCTACATCGTCATCGGCACGCTGGCGATCAAGCGCGGCCGGACGCCGACGATCCGCGCCGTGGCCTCCCTTGTCGCTATCGCGATCTTTCTCTATATCGTCGGGGCGGCACTGTCGCACCACCCCTGGTCGTGGTGGATGCGGTTTTAACCAGCAGCGCATGTCATTCAACGAAAGTGTCATTTCCGGGTATGAGTCGCCTGCTAGGCTAAGCGAACCAGTGTGCGCATAACGCACATTGGTTCGTTAAACGATAAAAAGAGACTCCTGCCCGATGAGAAAACACCACCCCTTCCTGGCGCTCTCCCTCACTGCTCTGCTGACGTTCTTTGCCCACGCCTCTTTGGCAGACACTCAGGTCGTCATGCTCGGCACGGGTACGCCGGTGCCCAACGGCGAGCGCGCCGGTGCCGGCGTTGCAGTCATCTATGAAGGTGAGGCTTATCTCTTCGACGTGGGTGCCGGTGTCGTCGAGCGCGCCATGCAAGCCGCCGAGAGGCTCGGCATCGATGCGCTGTACCCCACGAACATCGAGCATCTGTTCCTGACCCACCTGCACAGTGATCACGTGTTGGACTACCCAGAGCTGCTGGGCACCTATTGGTGGCGACGCGAAAACCCGTTGCAGGTCATCGGTCCCCAGGGAACACAGGGGATGAGCGAAGGCATGTACACCATGCTGGCGGCAGATACCGAGACTCGCCTGAAGGACAAGAGTCCTGTTACCAATCCCAATGCCGCCTATGCCGACGTGACCGAGATCGCCCAGCTCGGCACGGTCTACGAGACGGAGGATATCCAGGTGGAGGCCTTTCCCGTTTCTCACGGCGACTGGGACCTGGCCTACGGTTACAAGATCACCACTCCCGACAAGATCGTAGTGATTTCCGGCGATACCTCGATCAACCAGGAAGTGGAGAAACAGGCCGCAGGTGCCGACATTCTGATCCACGAGGTCATCAGCCGCACGGGATGGGAGGACTTGCCGAAACAGTGGCAAGACTATCATCAGTACGCCCATACGCTGACCAACGAGTTGGCCGAGCTAGCCAACCGGGCCCAGCCGGACCTGTTGGTGCTCACGCACGTGCTACATTATGGAGCGCCCATCGAGACTGCACTGAAGGAGGTCCAGCGCGATTACGATGGCGAGGTCCGGCTGGCCGACGATCTGGACGTCTACGAGTAGCGCTGGCTTCCGCTAGCGGCAACCAGCGCTTCAGTTCCTGTTACTGCCCGCCATCCTTCGAGGCGGGAATAACCCGGCGATTCGGATCCCAGTTACGACGCGTCGAACATGCCGGCAAACAACGCACTGGACAGGTAACGTTCGCCGGAGTCGGGCAGGATGACCACGATGGTCTTGCCCTGCATCTCGGGTTCGTCGGCGACACGCAGCGCGGCGGCCACGGCGGCACCACCCGAGATACCAGCGAGAATCCCCTCTTCGCGCATCAGCCGGTGCGCCATGGCCATGGCCGTGTCGTTGTCGACCTGCTCGACACGATCGACCAGGCTCAAATCGAGGTTCTTCGGCACGAAGCCGGCGCCGATGCCCTGGATCTTGTGCGGGCTCGGCGTCGGCTCCTCGCCGGCCATCGTCTGGCGAATCACTGGTGAGTCGGTGGGCTCCACCGCCACGCTGACCACCGACTTGCCCTGGGTATGCTTGAGGTAGCGACTCACACCAGTAATGGTACCGCCGGTACCTACGCCGGCCACGAACACATCGACGTTGCCGTCGGTATCGTTCCAGATTTCCGGGCCCGTGGTGCTCTCGTGGATGGCTGGATTCGCCGGGTTGTCGAACTGCTGCAGCATCACGTAGCGTTCGGGATCGCTGTCGCGGATCTCCTCGGCCTTGGCAATCGCGCCTTTCATGCCCTTGGCCGCTTCGGTCAGCACCAGCTTGGCGCCCAGCGCCTTGAGAATCTTGCGCCGTTCGAGGCTCATGCTCTCGGGCATGGTCAGCGTTATCGGGTAGCCGCGCGATGCACCGACGAAGGCCAGCGCAATACCGGTGTTGCCACTGGTGGGTTCGATGATTTCCTTGCCGGGGCCAAGCTGACCCTGACGCTCGGCCTCCCAGATCATACCGGCGCCGATACGGCACTTCACCGAGTAGGCAGGATTACGCCCTTCGGTCTTGACCAGCACATTGTCGTAGCCCAGCCGCCCCAGGCGCACCAAGGGCGTATTGCCGATGGAGAGCGAATTGTCGTCGTAGATGCGTGCCATGCTGGCGTCTCCTGCGAGTGTGTCGGTCGAATGAAACCCTCTGACAATAGCCTCGTCGGCATGTCGTGTCAGCCTGAGTCATTCCTTTCTAAGCCCATTAAAACTTCAGTCCGACAGATATCGGCCGATACCTCCAAACGATTTCCAACCACAGCTCGTTTCGGAGAGGCATCATGCTGTCTCGCTTCAAGATAGGAACCCGGCTTGGTGCCGCCTTTGGTGTCATCACTTTATTGCTGCTGGGCACGCTGAGTGCCGGGTGGCTCGGCTTGAACGGCGTAAAGAATACTGCCGATGACGTGTTGAAAGCCGATGTGGCGCTGGCACTCAACGCGTCCGATGTGCAGCGGCTGGCGCTGGAAGAACGCCGGTACGAGAAGGACAGTTTCATCAATATCGGTGATGCCGAGAAAGTCCGCTCCTATCAGCAGAAGTGGCAGCAAACCCGTGAAAATCTCGCCCAAGCACTACAAGCCGGGAAGGCCCTGGCCGGCACCGAGGAGCTTCGAAGCCTCTACACCGAAGCGGAAGGCGCCTTGAAAGAATATGCCACGGGCTACCAAGCCGTCATGGAAGGCGTGCAGAGCGGCCAATTTCTCGAAGCCGCACAGGCCAATGCAGCATTGAGTACCTATAAGGATGCCATCTATCGACTGGAAGACAAGGCCGACGCCATCGAGGCTCATGCCATGGCCCAGATCGGTAAGGCCAGCGAGATCATCGATGCGAACTATCACTACTCCCTGTCGGGCCTGCTGGGCTTCGCGATTCTGGCGCTGATATCTTCGCTGATCCTGGCATACGTCATCACGAAGAGTATCGTCCTGCCACTACGACGTGCACTCCAAGCGGCCCGGCAGGTTGCCGATGGCGACTTACGTCAAAAGATCGATGTTTCAGGTCAGGACGAAATCAGCGAGCTGCTCACCGCTATGGCCACCATGAGCCGCTCCCTCACCCAGCTTGTCATCTCGTTGCGTCACGCCGGCGAGAGCGTCTCGGTGGGTGCGAAAGAAATGGCACAAGGTAGCCAGGATCTGTCCTCACGTACGGAAGAACAGGCCAGCGCACTACAGGAAACGGCCTCCAGCATGGAAGAGATGGCATCTACCGTGCGCCAGAACACCGAGTCGGCCATCACTGCCGATCGATTGTCGGCCGATGCTTCCAAATCCGCCGAGGCCGGAGGGCAGAACGTAGCGCAGACGGCCCAGTTGATGCGCAACATTGCCGACAACTCGCAGAAGGTCAACGCCATCGTTGGCGTGATCGACTCCATCGCATTCCAGACCAATATCCTGGCCCTGAATGCCTCGGTCGAAGCGGCCCGTGCCGGTGAGCAGGGGCGTGGATTTGCGGTAGTGGCCAACGAAGTTCGATCGTTGGCCAGCCGCAGTGCCGCATCCGCCAAGGAAATCCGCGCCATGATCGAGGAAACGACCACGCAGATCACGGCAGGTGCCGAACAGGCGGAGCGAAGCGGCAAGACCATGAACGAAACCGTCGACGCCATTCGTCAGGTGTCTCTGCTGATCTCGGAAGTCGCCACGGCGACGCGGGAGCAGAATGGCGGTATCGAACAGATCAATGCCGCCATCACACAGATGGACTCCGTGACACAGCAGAATGCCTCGTTGGTGGAACAGGCCAGTGCTGCTGCAGCTTCGTTGGAAGATCAGGCGCAGCGACTGGCGTCGCTTATCGCCACCTTCAAGATCAACGAGACCGAAGAGGACGAAGCCCTTACACGCACGATCTCAAGCCTCCCCTTAGCAAGCCGCTCTACTCTGGCGGCCTTGCCTGGCAGTACAAGTCATCGCGAGAAGACCCAGCCTGCCAAAAAAGCGCTTGCCGAAGAGTGGGCGGAATTCTAACGCTCGATTGCTATGTCTGCTGCCCTATCGCCCCGCATGAGCGGGGCGTTTTTTTCGCTATCGGCTGGAGCAAAGGTGCCCATGCCCTCTGTCACGAGCCCCTCGAAATACACCCCGCGTTATCGTTGGAACTGTTGATGATCAGTACGTGGTCATGCCAATCAACGGCTTGGCGTGCCTGTCCGGGTCAGAGCGGGCCCTGCCCCTGCTTTCCACCAACCCGGTGCCACTGACGGCCGTCTCGAGCGATGAACGTTTCAGCGCTGGCGGGACCGTCCTGGCCGGCCTCGTAGCCATCGACGCGAGGATCGTCCTGCCAGGCGTCCAGAAACGGCTGCACGGCTCGCCAGCCATTCTCGATGGTGTCGGCACGCTGGAAGAGCAACTGGTCCCCCGTCAGGCAGTCGTAAATCAGGGTTTCGTAACCCGTCGAGGACGGTAGCTCGAAGAAATCCTCGTAGGCGAACCCCAACTGGATGGTTTCCATGGCCATCAACGGGCCTGGCCGCTTGGCCTCGAAGTCCAGCCAGATGCCTTCGTCCGGCTGAATCTGGATGACCAGGTAATTGGACTGGGGGCGCTGCGCCTCGCTGCAGCGGAACGGCGCACAGGGTGCCGGCTTGAAACAGATGGCGATTTCCGTGTCCCGGGCCGACATGCGCTTGCCGGTACGCAGGTAAAAGGGCACGCCTTCCCAACGCCAGTTGTCGATCATCAGCTTCAAGGCGGTATAGGTCTCGGTGGTGCTGTCCGCATCGACATCGGGTTCCTCACGATAGCCCGGGGCTGGCTGTCCCTGGAAATGACCTGCCTGATACTGGCCGCGTACCGAGTTGTACCGCGCCTCTTCCTTCGACCAGGGCCGAATGGCGCCCAGCAGCTTGGATTTCTCGCTGCGCAGGGCGTCGGCGGTAAAGGCAGCGGGCGGCTCGATCGCCACCATCGCCAGCAACTGGAACAGATGGTTGGGCACCATGTCCCGCAGCGCGCCGTTCTTGTCGTAGAAGCTGCCACGCTTCTCGACACCGACGGTTTCGGCGGCAGTGATCTGCACATGATCGATGTAATGATTGTTCCAGAGCGGCTCGAACAGCACGTTGGCGAACCGGGCAATCAGGATGTTCTGGACCGTTTCCTTGCCCAGGAAGTGATCGATGCGGTAGAGCTGACTCTCTTCCATGACGGACAGCAGCCGCGCATTGAGCGCCTGCGCCGAGGCCAGGTCATGGCCGAACGGCTTTTCGATCACGACCCGCCGATACTGGGTTTCCTTTTCGTCGAGTAGCCCGGCGGCCCCGAGTCGCTCGGCAATCTCGGCGAAAAAGCGCGGCGCGGTGGCCAGATAGAACAGCGCATTGGCGGTCTCGCTCGTCTGGATGACCTCATCGATCCTGCGGTAGGTAGCGGCTTGGGTGAAATCGCCCTCGATATAACTCAGGCGCTGGGCGAATTCGGGCCACTGGCCGAGCTCGACCCCGCCCGCTTCCCCGTCGTCCGCCTGACTGGCGAGAAAGTCGGATAGGTGCCGGCGAAAGCTGGCATCGTCACCGGGGACGACATCGATGCCCACGATGCGCAGCGCAGGATCGAGCAGGCCGGCGCGTGACAGCGAATAGAGGGAAGGAATGAGCAGGCGCTTGACCAGATCGCCACTGGCACCGAACAGGAACAACGTGGCGGGAGGTGCCATTGGGGCCTGTAGAGGCTGGGAATGAGCCATGAATGCTTTCCTTGCTGAAGGCATGAATGTCGCAACCGCCGTGCACGAGGCGACGCTCCTTGCGGTCGAGCGCGCTCAGGGCTTTGCAGAGCGGCTCTGATGCAGCGAATGCTGAGGATTGTCGCGAAGCAGCTTGCGTGTCACTCCGTTGGTCCAGCCGAAGCCATCCTGCAGCGGATACTCTCCCCCACCGCCGCCAGCGGCCCCCGCCGCCATCGGAGTAAGGTCGTACTTCTCGATGAGCTTGTTCTTGCGCTCGTAGAGTCGGCCGACCATCGCCAGCCAGCGATCCGAAATCGCCTGGGCCAACGAGGCTTCATCGTAGTGATTGAGTCCGCGAATCGCCAACCACTGCAGCGGCGCCCAGCCGTTAGGATGGTCCCATTGCTGGTCGGTATCGATCTCAGTGGTCGCGATCCCCCCCGCGCAGAGCAGCCGTTGCCGGATCACCTTGGCGACACGCCGTGCCTGGTCCCGGTCGGCCAGGCCGACATAGAGAGGCGTGACGGTTGCCGCCGTCAGCATCGTGCAGCGCCGCTCCTGCCGCCAGTCGACATCGAAGAAGGCGCCCTCCCGCTCATTCCAGAACAGCCGCCTGATGGCCTGGGCCCGCTCGCTCGCCTTGCGCCGGAACGCCTTGGCGGCCTCGATCTCGCCATTCAATGCACTGAGTCGGGCGATCTGGGCTTCCAGTTTGTACAGGAAGCAGTTGAGGTCGACCGGCAGCAGGGCCGTGGTTCGAATGCTCGACATCTGCCGTGTATCGTCGAGCCAACGCGAACTGAAATCCCAACCCGAGGCGGCGCCGGCACGCAAGTCGCGATAGACCTCGCTCGCCGGGCGCGTCGACTGCCGTGCCGTCAGCACATCCTCCAGGTAGGCTTCCTCGCGCGGGGTATCTCGCTCGTCCCAATAGCGATTGAGCAGCGTGCCGTCGCTCAGGCGCACGCAGCTACGGTGTGCCTCGCCGCGCGGCAGCGTTTCTGCGCCCGCCATCCAGTAGGCATATTCCTTGTGCAGCTGTGGCAGGTAGTCGTGCGCACGCCTGATCACGCCATAGCGTGCGAACAGGTCGACCATCATGGCGAATAGCGGCGGTTGCGAGCGCCCGAGGTAATAGGTGCGATTGCCATTGGGAACGTGCCCGTAGGTGTCGATCAGGTACGCAAAGTTACCGGCCATGGTGCGCATGAGATGTGGCCGGCCGCTCTCGGCAAGGCCGAGCATGGTGAAATACGAGTCCCAGTAGTAAAGCTCTCGGAAGCGCCCGCCGGGCACGACATAGGCATAGGGCAGCGGCAACAGCGAGGAGTATTCGGGATGCTGTTGGGGATAGCGTATGAGCACATCCCATAATCCATCGATATGCGTGACCAGTGACTGCTCGGGCGGCGAGACGTAGTTGCTGACCGGCTCGCATTCCGGCGTGAAATGATCCATGACGAACGTCGTCAGATCGAACTGTGGGTCCGTCTTGCAAGCTCGGTACGCCGCCAGAATTGCCTCGGGCGCCTTGCGCGGAATGCAATCGACGAAGGTCTTGCTGTCCTCGAACACCCGGCTGCACTGCACATCGACGAACAGTTCCGCGTAACGTTCGGCGGGGGTCAGTGGATCGGCGGGTGCGACCTGCGCCGTGTGGGCCTTCGAATCGTCCATGCTCTTCCCTGCTCGGTACTGGCTTCAGCTGACGGCCAGCAGCGCCTATCGGACAGAGGCCGATACGTCATTTCGGTGGCTGCCGTTCATCTATGTAACCACGCTAGCAGCGTAGCTTGCGAAATGCATGGCGTCAGTCCCGCGCCTCGCCGAGCCTGAAACGCAAGGTGTAATTGTCGAGCAAGGCCGGCATCGGCTGGCTGGCATCCAGGCGATGGGGCGGCTCGAGGCGCACGTCACGATGTTCGATCAGCCTGGCCAGCAAGGTACTGGTCAGCAGCATCACCAGATGGCGTCCTGGGCAGATGCCGGAACCGCCACTGAACGGAACGAGTGGCCAGTCCTTGGCATCGCGAGGCTCGAGCCACAGTTCGGGGCTGAACCGATCCGCATAGTCAAGGTGGCGATCATCGCGATGAAAATACGGCGCGAAGACCAGAATGGACGTGCCGGCCGGCATGGCGCCGGCCGCCCAATGGGTCGGCTCGGTGCTCTCGCGCAGGATCATGGGCGAGGTTGGCCATAGTCGCAGCGATTCGAGGACGCAGGCACGCAGAAAGTTCAGTTCGGGGTGTAGCGTCGCCTTGTCACTAGCGATCTCGGCGCGCGCTCGCTCGATGTGGTCTCGATGAGCGGCAAGAAGTCCCAGGGCGCGAAAGGTCGCCATGCCGGCCGGATCGAAGGCGAACAGCCATTGCGGTACCTGATTCGCCGGTGCGGTCTTTTCGTTGGATCGTGTATTGGCCATCAGCGCGGCCAGGCTTCCAGGCTCGGCACGGCCGAGATGACTGTGCAATCTCTCGAAAAAGCGCTCTTTCAACTGCTTGCGCTTCGGTCGTGCAAACCCCCAGTTGGCATCGGCGCGCAGATCGCCCAAGAGAGTCGTCAGTTCATGATCGTCACGTGCCGAGTCACCCAATACGACCCGGCGCACGATACGAAACCAGGTTTCGATGAACCGGTCCCAGTCCAGCATGCCGCCACGCTCTTGAACGTTCTTGAGCAATGCCTGAGCCTCCTGATCGACCACCGGCAGGAAACGATCGGCCATGCAATGTACCGCATGGCCCATATCCAGCACCGCTTCATTGAAGCGGCGGCGCTCGGCACGCTCACCGCCCCGGGAAATCAACGCCACCTCGGGCTCGAAATGTGCCAACGCGCTGCGCTTGGTACGTTCGTCGGTGGCAAACGGCTCAGGTGTTTCCTCCAGTACACGATGAACATGGTCGGGGTTCAGCACGAGAGCCATGGTCTTGTAGGGCGTACGCAACAGCAGCGGTCCGTCGCCATACGTCTCGCTGAGTTTCTGTAACCGACGCACGGCGCGCCGGTCCAGCCCCAGGCGCTCCGACATTCCCACCACCTTGGGGCGGCGAATGATTGCTCCCTTGGCCAAGGTCGGTATCAGTACAGCGCTGAATATCGAGATCGTCTCCTGGACGGTGGCTTTGGGCAGCGTACCATCGGGTGGTGTTCTAGCCATGTCGCTCCTCTCCTTGTCATCGCAGCAGTTCCAACCCCTGTCCCAGCCAATCCTTGCTGGTCAGCCGAAGATGCTTTCAGTGTAAGTGTAATGCGTTAGGGGGAAGCACCTGCCTAATGCCTGCCTCAGGCTGGCGAGTGGAACAGTCCGACCAGGCTGACCACAATCAGCACCACGCCCAGCACGCGGAAGAACACCTGCGAATCGGCAGCGACGATGTAGCGATGCACGCGCTCGCCCAGCAGGTGGCCAACGAAAGCGCACGGCAACAGCCAGAGATGATGGATCAGCTGCAGATCGACCCCGGCGATGACGAACGACACCATCTTGATCACCACCAGGATGAACCACAGCACGAACAATGTGTCGCGCAGTTGATGCTTGGCAACGTGGTTGGCGAACACCGCCACGATCAGCGGCGCGCCGATCAGTGACGTGCCGCTGACGTAACCGCCCAGAATCAGCAGGACATAGTCCACATACTGATTCTTGCTCCTGAAGGGCTTGTTCAGTGCATAGCCCAGGGCATAGACGATGACGATCCCGAAGATGATCTTGGTCATCAGCTCGGATGGCAGACTGAGCAGCCCCACCACACCGACCAGCTTGGGGATGATCATGATCTTCAGCGCCTTGCCCAGATAACGCCAGTCGATGTTGCCCTGCCCTGGCACTTCGCTGTCGGCAGCCTGGGCCTGCCGATGCCCGCGCCAGGCAATCCAACTGGAGAAGATCAGCAGATGAACGGCAATGATCGGCAGGAAAACCAGCGGCTCATTCGACACCAGCAACAGGAACGGCAGCGCCAGTACCGCCCCGCCGAATCCCAGACTGGTGCGAACGAACCCGCTCCAGGCAAAGATCAGCCCGATGAGGGCGTACTGGTACCAGAGTAGATCGGCCATGGATCGGGCTGCGCCTCCTTGGGTCGGTGACAGGACGCTCAAGAATAGCGCATCTGGCATCACGCTAATGGTTTGCGTCGTAACAGCAAAAAGCCACGCCTTTCGGCGTGGCCCTGTAACGCGGTAATCAGATGATCACTGCAGTGCCGCTTCGTCGTAGTCCAGTTCACGAATCAGTGTCTGCAACATCTGCTCGTCGATATGGCGGCGCTTGCGCAATCGGTAGAGCTCCTTGCGCTGAACCTGGATGGCTTGCAGACGCAGGTCAGTCTCCAGCGCATAGCGCTTGCGGGCGTGGTCGGCCTGGTTGTCGCGCTCCAGCGCCATCGCCTGCAGTTCCTGGCGGTAGGATTCGATGATCTGCGCAGTGACCGAACTCTTCATATCGGCGTCGTCGTCGGCATGCGCGCTCGCCCACTCCTCCAACCACGTGACGGCTGCCTGAGTCGCGGCCTGGCGCGCCTTGAGCAGCTCACGCTC
The DNA here is from genome assembly GCF_022348165.1 of Halomonas sp. McH1-25. Lineage (GTDB taxonomy): Bacteria > Pseudomonadota > Gammaproteobacteria > Pseudomonadales > Halomonadaceae > Modicisalibacter. The sequence continues at coordinate 462,973 of NZ_JAKRFI010000002.1, read as the reverse complement.
ATGCTCTTCCAGGTCGTTGAGCGACAGGAACTTCATGAAGTACGGAATACCCAGCGCACCGACGATCAGCGAGAGAATGATCACCGCAGCGGACAGGAAGATCATCAGGTCGCGGCCGGGAAACGGCATTCCTTCGACGAACAGCGGTACCGACAGGACACCCGCCAGGGTAATCGCGCCGCGCACGCCGGCAACCGAGCTCAGTGTCGTGATCAGCAGCAGCGGCTGGCTCTCGCCGCCCTTGCCGCGCAGCTTGAGCAGGCGGGTCTCGATCCAGTGGTAGGCATAGATGAAGGCGAAACGGATCGCCAGCAGCAACGCCATGATCACCACGGCATAGAGTACCAGTGTGCTCATTGCGTAGCTCTGGGTGGCGGAGTCCTGCCAGACACGCTCGACGATGCCGGGAAACTGCAGACCGAGCAGCAGGAACACCACGCCATTGAAGCTGAAATCGAGCATTTCCCAGATGCTGCGGCTGAGAATGCGGGTGCTGGTCTTCACCGGCAGCATGTCGACGCGGCTCTGCACCATACCGGCGGCGACGGCCGCCAGGATGCCCGACATGCCGGCATGCTCGGCGAGAAAGAACGCCGCGAACGGCAACAGCAGAATGGTCACCACATAGGTCGACGGATCATAAAGGTTACGTGCGGTCATCCACTGCTTGATCTTGCCGACCGTCCAACTCAACCCGCCGCCGATCAGCAGTCCGCCCAGCGCCACCACCACAAACTCGCCGGATACCGAGAGCAGCGAGAAGCTGCCGGAGATCACCGCTGCGATGGCGATCTTGAACGAGACCAGGCCCGTGGCATCGTTCATCATCGCCTCGCCTTCCAACTGGTGCGACATGTGCCGTGGCAGGCGGCCCTGGGCGATGGCGATGACCGACAGCGCATCGGTGGGCGACAGGATCGCGGCCAATGCGAAGCTGGCCGCCAGCGGAATCGACGGAATGAGCCAGTGGATGAAATACCCCATCCCCACCACCGTGACCAGCACCAGCAGCAGGGACATGGCGGCAATCTGCCCGCCGTGCTCGGTGAACTCCTTCTTGGGAATCTTCCAGCCGTCGTAGAACAGCAGCGGCGGAATGAACAGCATCATGAAGATCTCGGGGTCCAGCTCGACCTCCATGCCGAACGGTGGCAGGGCCAACAGGCTGCCCAGCAGGATCTGCAGGATGGGCAAGGGAAGCGGAATGATGTTGGCAAGGATGCGACTGGCGCCAACGGCCAGGGTGAGCAGGAAGATGAGATTGAGTATGTCCATGATGGTGGCGGGGCCGGATAGGTAGCGAAGGAATCTTGTTACCAGTAGCTATCGGCGGCAGAACGGGTCTCTGCAATCTTTCTCGTGACGTCAGTGGCCGCTGCTCTACCGGCGTTGCACCGGTATCTCCCCTGGCGCTGTCTCGGGACAGCAAGCGGGAGTGATTGTGCATAGCTTACGCCTAAAACAGTGTTTTGCTATGCCGCCTACGTCGAAGAATCGGCCTGCCTTGATTGGAGCATCTAGGCGAAAAGGACCTGGAGGCTGATCCGCTTGAGGCATCGCAGCTTGATTACGGTTAACGTACCCCATCGAAACATTATGTTATAACATAATATTGAAAGGATTATCGATAGCCCGACTCGTTCTTACCTGCCCTTCCTCTGGCCGCAATCAGCCACGAGCATCATGCCCATGCCTGAAGGAAACTTAAGTTTTATTCACCAAAGTCGCATCCAGGCGCACTACAGCGCGCCGATATAACAACGATAGGAAGCATTCACTTCTCTTTACGCAGGAGATCCGCTTGATGGCAACAACAACACACAAGTCACGCCGCGGTGTTTCACTCAGTCTACAGAGCAAAGTCCTGTTGCTGGTGCTGGCCCCGTTGCTGCTGGTTACCATTACCCTGATCGGGGTGGTCGCCTACGATCTCATCCAGGCCTCGCGCACTGCATTGGCCGAGCAACGCAGCATGCTGATCGAGTCGCGCAAGGCCGCCGTACAGAACGTGATCGAAACGGCGAAATCCGCCATTGCGCCGATCGTCGCCGAGTCCGGCCCCAACGACGCCGAGGCCCAGGCGCGCGCCAAGGAGATCCTGAGTAGCCTGCGCTTCGACGGCAGCAACTACGTCTTCGTCTATGATTACGACGGCACCACCCTGGTCCAGCCGGTGAAGCCGGAGAGCATCGGCAAGAACGCCATCGAGACGAAGGACAAGCACGGCAACCTGCTGATCAGCGACATGATCGAGCTCGCCAAGCGGGGCGGCGGTCATTACCAGTACGCTTGGCCGCATCCGGCCAGCGGCGAGGTCGAAACCAAGTATTCCTATGCCACCGGCATCGATACGTGGGGCTGGATGCTCGGTGCCGGTACTTACATGACCGAAATCGACGAGGCCATGGCCGCCGTCGAGGCCGCGCAGGCTGCCGAACTGCGCAAGGTCATGACCGCCACGATCCTGATCGGGGCCGTGCTGTTCATCGCTGTGGCGCTCGTCGCTTTCTGGCTGACCCGGCGCACCATCCAGCCCATCCGCCGCACCGCCAGCGCCATGCAGGACATCGCCCAGGGCAAGGGTGACCTGACTCGCCGTCTCGTTGTCGAGAGCCGCGACGAGGTGGGCGAATTGGCCAGTCAGTTCAATGCCTTCGTGGCGCGCATGCAGGAAACGTTGCGTGAAGTGCGCGCCAGCACCCTCCAGGTATCACGAGCGTCGAACGACATCGCCCGCAGCAGCGAGGAGCTGGCGGCACGCACCGACCAGGCTGCCGCCAACCTGCAGGAAACCTCGGCCTCGATGGAGGAAATCACCTCTACCGTCGCCCACAGCGCCGAATCGGCCCAGCAGGCCAATCAGCTGGTTCAGGTCACCTCCGACGTGGCGCGTCAGGGTCAGACGTCGATGGATCAGGTCGAGCGCACCATGAACGACATCGACGCCTCGGCGGCCAAGATTGGCGAGATCATCACCATGATCGACTCGATCGCCTTCCAGACCAACATCCTGGCGCTCAACGCCTCGGTGGAGGCAGCCCGGGCCGGCGAACACGGCCGTGGCTTCGCCGTGGTCGCCCAGGAAGTGCGCACCCTGGCCAGCCGCTCCGGCGAGGCATCGCGCGAGATCCGCGAGTTGATCGATACTTCCGTCGCCCATACCCGCTCAGGTGCCGAACTGGTACGCAGTACCGGCAAGACCATGCAGGAAATCGTCGCCAGTGTGGCGCGGGTGACCGACGTGATCGGCGAGATCAGCGCCGGCACGCGCGAACAGAGCAGCGGCATAGGCCAGGTCAACACCGCCGTTGCCGAGATGGATACCATGACCCAGCAGAACGCGGCCATGGTCCAGCAGACATCGTCTTCCGCCAGTGCCATGCGTGAACACGCCCAACGCCTTAGCCAGTTGATCAACGCCTTCGTGCTCGGCGATGACGCGAGAGATACCGTCGCCTCCCCAGCGACGTCGCAGTCAGCGGCACGGCCGGCCCCGGCGCGCATCGAGAAGACCAAAGCGCCGGTGCAAAGCGACGGCGACGACTGGGAAGCGTTCTGAGCGCGGAGACCTGCTAGGGTAAAGGCTCCGCCATGACAGGAGCCTTTATTCCATGACAACGGAGCTGACTCTGCTGGGCTGGACGCTGGTACTGGCCATCGTCCAGATCCTGCTGCCTGCGATGTGGCGCAACCGGGAAACCGGCGTCGATTACAACACCGGGCCGCGCGACGAGCCCGGCCCACCGATGGGCAAGATCACCGGGCGGCTATTCCGGGCCCAGCACAACCTGTTCGAGACCCTGCCGCTGTTCATCGGCGCGATCCTGATCGCCCATGTCGGCGACCAGACCGGGGCACTGACGCTATGGGGCGCCTGGCTCTACTTTCTGGCCCGCGTCGTCTACGTACCGCTATATGCGCTGGGCATTCCGTGGGTCCGTTCGCTGGTGTGGCTGGTCGCGCTGCTCGGGCTGTGCCTGGTTCTGCTGGCGATCCTGTTCTAAAACGCTCGTCTTTCCGGAAATATGTCTAAGTGCCACGTCGAAATCCATCGGCTACAGCTAACGGCCCAACAGCCATCGCCTGAAGGTCAGCATTGCCTCGGTCTGGTGACGGTGTTCCGGTGAAAACAGGGCCAATCGGCCACGGCTGGGCAATGCATGTGGAAGTGCCTGGATCAGGTTACCTTGAGCCAGGTCGGCCTCGAGCAGGCGGGACCAGCCCAATGTCACTCCCTGTCCCGCTAGAGTGGCGTTCATCAACAGCTGGTAGCTATTGGCACGCAACGTACGCTGGGGGATGGACCAGGCAAGGCCCAGTGCCTCGAACCAGATTTCCCATGTCAGCCAATCGTGATAATGATCCTCGACCACTAACAGTGTGTGCCGCTGCAACAGATCGCAGGCGTCCTGCACCGCTCCATAGCACGTAAGGTAAGCTGGGCTGCACACCGCAATCACATCTTCTGCGTCGAATACCGGTTCGGCAGCGAGGCCGGTCGGCTCGACTTCGCTGGGTACGTGATAATAGAGCCCCAGGTCGAACTCGGCGAGATCCAGACGATGGGGATCCTCGACGGTAAGAATGCGAATGCTGATATCGGGATAGTCGCGTTGGAAGCCAGGCAATTGGCGGGCCAGCCAGATCGAAGCAATGGTTGGACTCGAGGCCAGGGTCAGTTGGCGGTCACCGCCACGCCGACGTAAGCGTGCCGACTCGTCGCCCAGCTCTCGCAACAAGCGTTGTACGACGCGATAGTACTGTTCACCTGCGGGTGTCAGACGCAGGCCATCGTAATCGCGCTCGAACAGGGGCCGTCCGAGATCGGTTTCGAGCCGCTTGACCTGACGACTGATGGCGCTCTGCGTCAGGCTCAGCTCCCCACCGGCCTGAGTGAAACTACGATGCCGCCCGGCGGCTTCGAAGGCACGCAGGCAGGATAGCGGTGGCAGCGCGTCGCGGCTAGACATGGCTCTCCCCGGGGACAGAAGGGAACGGCCCCCGAGGATAGCATGTGTATGGCGGCTCATGACGCCAGGATCAAACGGCGCTACGCGGTACCTGCGTCTGCCAGTGCTGACGGTGTACTTCGTCGCTCCCCTCCCAGGCGATTTGCTCCGCCTCGATATAGAAGGTGTCGGCATCGCCACTGAACCAATAGCGGCTCTCGACACTTACGGCGAAGCGTCCCTCACCTTCGTCACGACCGGCCTTGTAGTACCAGACCATCTCGACCTGCGTGGCGTCGGGGTCCTCGGGGTGGGCGGTATAGCTCTCGCGGCAGTGCTGGTCGACCCACAGCCCGTGGTCGCGAAAGCGCATCGCGCCCAGGTCGTTCTCGACGGTCGTGGTCACGATGCCGCTAGCCACGTCCTCGCACACCGTACGCTTTGGCATGCCTTTGCGTAGCATTTCGATATCGGCGGGCGCTGCAGACTCTGGCGGCGCAAACGGACAATCTACCGGCTCGCCGATAAACGTCGGCAATTCCAGCGTCTGGCTGCCGGGCTGCAGGGTCAGTGCAGCACGTCGACGGCTCGGCCACACCAGCGGAAAATTGGCCGATGACACCGAGACGCGCAAGCGATGCCCGGCAGGTAACCGATAGCCGATCATGTCCAGGTCCAGTGCGACATCCACGGGCTCGCCGGGCGTCAGCGGGCGATGTTCGGCAAAATCCTCGGAAAGCGCCAGGTTGCGCACACCATAGGTGATCATCGCGACCTGGCCGTCGGGTGCGATGTCGTTGAGGCGTACCGTGAGTTGTCCGCAATCCTGGCTGCTGGCCAGGCGCAAGTGCAGGCGCGGCCGGCCGAGGATCGAGACGGTCTGCTTCAGCGGCTCGCTATCGAAGCACAATGCATAGGCATCGTCGCGCCGCTGGTCGGCGGGCAGATCGGGACCGAACCAGATTGCGCAGTATTCGCCCTGATGCACACCGGCGGTCAGCGGCGAGTCGACTGTGTGCGGGACGCTCAAGCTTGCCTGCCCAGAGCGTAGCCCATCGTCGCTCAGCGACCAGAGTTGCGTCTCGACCTGATGGCTCGGCCAACCTTCGGTGCGAGCCCAGACGCCGGGACGTTCGCAATACATGGGCTTGGGCGGCAGCGCATCCTGCAAATAAAAGCTCGCCAGCGGCTCGTCCATCACGCCGGTATCGTGGCCCTTGAGCCAGTAATCCCACCAGCGCAGCGCCTCCTGCAGAAAACCGACTGCCGGATTGGGAATCGCGAAATGCGGATACTTGTGGATCCAGGGCCCGACCATCGCCTTCTTGGGCCCCGGCAGGTTGGCCATCAGGCGTGACACGCTATTCTTGTAGGCATCGCCCCAGCCACCCACGCAATACACGGCGGCTTCGATATCGGCGTAGTTCTCACACACCGAACCGTGGCGCCAGTAGTCGTCGCGGGTGGGATGCGACAGCCAGGTCTCGGCAAGCAGCGGCATGGCCTCGAGACGCTGTTTCCAGAGTTCGCGCCAACGTTCGCCGACCAACAGTGGGTCGGGCACGCCCGCCGAGAAACTGAGCATCGTCGACGCCCAGCCCTGGTTGACGTTGAGCAGATTGCCCCCCTTGTAATGGATATCGTCGGCATAGCGATCATCCGTCGAGCAGAGAGTGATGATCGCCTTGAGCGGTTCGGGCCTAAGGGCAGCGACCTGCAGCGAGTTGAAGCCTCCCCAGGAGATCCCCATCATGCCGAGGTTGCCGTCACACCACGGTTGTGCGGCGATCCACTCGATGACTTCCAGGGCATCGGACTGTTCCAGTGGCAAATACTCGTCGGCCATCAGCCCGTCGGATTCGCCATTGCCGCGCATGTCGACACGCACGCAGGCATAGCCGTGGCCGGCGAAGTAAGGGTGGGTCAAGGCATCGCGCACCGCCGTGCCGTCGCGCTTGCGATACGGCAGGTATTCGAGAATCGCCGGTACTGGCTGGGCGTCGGCGTCCTCCGGCAGCCAGATGCGTGCCGCCAGCCGAGTGCCATCGGCCAAGGGAATTTCGAGATGTTCGATTTCGCGGATGGCGTGCGGAAAGTCGTGCTTGATCAATTTCGTCATTCCTTATCGACGGCAGTCGCTAGAGAGGGATTCGTGACGGACTGGTTATGACTCGCTTTCTGTGCCGGAATCGGGTCGCGCAATGGCGCGGGGTCCTTGAGCCAGATCCACAGCGAGCTGCTCGCCAGCAAGATGATCAACATGGCGGGCAACCCGCCCAGGTTGGAAAGCATCTTGACCCCATCGATGCCCACGAAGCTGACCATCACCCAAGAGACGATGCCGACGATGGTTCCCCAGATCACCTTCATCGGCAGACCGGCATTGAGATCCGAGTCGGCAGTCAATCCACGGGTACACAGGTTACCGATGGCATCGGTGTTGGAGTCGGCTGCGGTGACGTAAGAGATGTAGGCGATGAACAGCAGCAGTGGGATCCACAGGCCGGATAGCGGCAACTGGCGGAACAACTCGTAAAGCACATGTTCCACGCCCTGATCGCTGAGAATGGCGTTCAGGTCCACGCCGGTATGCGCCTGAAAGTACAGCGCCGCTCCAGAAAAGATAATGATCCATACGCTAGCGAACAGCGCCGGGTAGAGCAGATTGACGCGCAGGAATTCGCGTACCGTGTAGCCGCGCGAGATCTTGCCCAGGAACAGTGCCGACACCGGTGCCCAGGCGAACCAGATCGCCCAGTAGAAGATCGACCACCAGTAGGGCCATTGATCGTCGCCGGCCGCCCCGGTGAAGAGACTCTTGGTGAAGAAATTGTCCAGATAGACCCCGAACGATTCCACACCTAGCTGGAGCATGAATATCGTCGGCCCAACGACGAACGTGAACAGTCCCAGCGCCAGCAGCAGCCAGGCATTGAGGGCCGACAACCGTGAAATGCCTTTTTTCAAGCCACTGGCTGCCGAAATGACGAAGGTCACGACGATGATCGCCACGATCACGCCCAGACGCAGCGGCGTGGTCTCGCCACCCAGATACTGGCCGACACCTCCGGCTAGGGTCAGTGCCCCGGTCCCCAGCGTCGAGGCCATGCCGGCGACCAGCGCATATAGCGCCACGGCATCGATCAGCCCGGCGAAGCGCCGAATCCCCACACCGAAAAGTGGCTCGAGCATGCTCGAGATCGAGAAACGCAGACGAAGATTGTAGAACGCCAAGGCAAAGATCAGCGCCGGTACCGCATAGATGGCATAGGGGGTGAATGACCAATGCAGGAACATGGTCGACATGGCGAACAGCATGGCATCACTGGAGCCGGCTTCGAGACCCGACGATGCCGGGGGGCCCATGTAATGATAGAGCGGCTCCGCCGTGGTCCAGAACAGCACCCCCACCGCCAGGGTGGTACACAGCGTGATCGAGAACCAGCGCCAGCGTGACAACAGGGGGGTCGCCTGTTCACCGCCGATACGGATGACCCCCAAGGGAGAAAAATAGACTGCTACGGCAAGCAATAATAGGTAGAGGCTACCCAGACTGAACAGCCAGGAAAATCGATCGAGTATCGCATCGTTAAGTGCGCTGGCAGTCGCCAGAAAAGCCTCGAGATCGACATAGCTGGCGACTACTGCCGCCATCAGAATCAGGAAAGTCGGCCAGAAGACCAACGGCCGCAAGGCGGTCTGCATAGTGTATCTCCGATTATCGTTATCAGTTCATCCCATGCGTAAAACTCATGCGTTACCACTCTAACGTCACGCAGGGCTGCACCATCAAACGATCAATCGGCATGTGGCCATGCGCCGAACGCATGGCTAAGCCAACCGCCAGCCCATGCGATCTCGGCCTCGTCGGTACCGGCATAGCCCAGGACCAGACCGGGTTGACCGGGCCCCTGCAGGTAGTAGCGTGACAACGGAGACAGCGCAATGCTCTGCGCCCGTGCCGCCTCGACTAGCCGGCGCTCCACGGCGTGCGAATCCAGCCGGGCCACCAGGTGCATCCCGGCCTGGCCTCGCGATAGCTCCAGCCCTTGCGCCACGGCCGGCGCCAGTGCGTCGCGCAGGGCGGCCTGGCGCTGTCGATAGCAGGTACGCATGCGGGCCACATGGCGGGCGAAGTGGCCCTCGGCGATGAACTCGGCCAACGCTGACTGGACGACATATTGGCCTTCCCGGTGCAGGCGGGCGTTGGCCCGCCGGAAGTCGTCGACCAGCGCCTCGGGCAGCACCAGATAGCCGAGCCGCAGCCCCGGATAAAGCACCTTGCTGAAGGTCCCCACGTAGATCACCGGCGTATGCGGTGCCAGGCCCTGCAACGAGGCCACCGGCGCCGTGGTGTAGCGGAACTCGCTGTCGTAGTCGTCCTCGACGATCCACGCCCCGTGCCGCTCGGCGGCTGCCAACAATGCCAGACGCCGCGCCTGGGGCATGGTCACGCCGCTGGGGTACTGGTGCGATGGAGTGACGTAGATCAGCCGCGGCGCTGGCGACCCGGCCGGCGCGGCTTCGGGTTGTAGGCCATCGTCATCCACCGCCACGGGAACGACATTCAGGCCCGCCGCCGTAAAACACGCCTGGGCGCCGCCATAACCGGGCTCCTCGATCCAGGCCGTGTCGTCGGGGTCGGCCAGCAGCCGGGCAATCAGCTCGAAACCCTGCTGGGCCCCCTGGGTGATCAGGATCTGCTCGGGACGGCAGTTCACCGAACGCGACAGGCGCAGATAATCGCAGAGCGCCTCACGGAGCGCCGGCAGGCCGCCTTGGGATTGATAGTCGAACCAACGCGTGTCGGCCCGGTGCTGATGACGGCGCAGCAGGCGCTGCCAGCGCTCACGGGGAAAGCGGTCCAATGCCGGCACGCCGGGGGCAAAGGCGCGGTGTCCCGTACTCAGCGTGGCGCAGAAGTCCAACAGCCGCTCCCCGCGTCGCGAAAGCCGCACTGCCGCGGCCGGCAACGGCGTGTCGCGCAGCGTCTGCGGTGGTGCAGGCAACTCAGCGACGAACAGCCCGGCACCCTGGCGCGACTCGACGAAACCCTCCGCGACCAGCCGATCGGTCGCAGCCAGCACCGTATTGCGCCCCAGCCCCAGCGCCCGGACCAATCGCCGTGAGGAAGGCAAAGCGCTCCCAGCGGCCAGCTCGCCGTCCTGGATCCAACCGCGCAGGGCTTCGTACAGACATTGCGCCCGAGGCTGTGCTGTGGATTCCGTCAGGCGCATGGCCAACGCCTCGACGATCCATTCACTACGTGCCCGTGTTGCGCCCACTGGTTCCCCTCAATTGACATTAACTGGCCCTTACTGGGGAACCACTATGCCGCCAGACTGGGCTGGCTGTCACCCGTTGCTGGGCTGGCAGTGCAACGACGCCTTCCATGCCTATAGCTTCGCTATCGACTGACTGGAGACCTGACATGCCGCCCCCGACATCCGCCGTGCTTGCCTTTCCGCCGGACATGCCCGAAGCGACCGCTGCCGCCATGGCCGCCAAGCTCAGCCATCACACCGATGCCTGGGATCTGGCCGAGGATCTGGCCAATGGCATCCAGAGGATCGTGGTCATCGATACCCGCAGTTCGGCGAAGTACTTGGCGGGCCACATTCCCGGCGCCATCAGCCTGCCGCATCGCGACATGACGCTGGATCGCCTGGGCGCGCTGGCGATGGATCGCGTCTACATCACTTACTGCGACGGCATCGGCTGCAACGCCTCGACCAAGGGTGCCTGGCAGCTCGCCCGGCACGGGCTACGCGTCAAGGAGCTGCTCGGCGGGCTCGACTTTTGGAAGCGCGACGGCCATCCCGTCGTCAGCGGCGACGCCCCCGGCGACATGCTCGGCCATGTGCCGGGCGACTGTGGCTGTGCTTGAGGCTTGCCGATGACCGCAACAATCAACGCATTTGGCCAGCCAGTCGGCCACACGGTACCCGACTGGCAGCCTCCGTCGCTGCCGGGGGAAACACTGCTGCAGGGACGCTACTGCCGCCTCGAATCGCTGTCTGCCGAGCGGCACGGTGATGCGCTGTGGGCGGCCTGGCGACAGCCCGACCCGACGATCCCCGCCGATACGCAGGGCGAAGCGCGCTGGACCTACCTGGGTGGCAGGCCCTTCGCCGATGCGGCAGGCTGCCATGCCTGGTTACGACAGTGCGGTGCGGGACACGACCCACGTTTCATGGCAGTGATCGAGGCCGCGAGCGGCGATGCCCTGGGGGCGGCGGCCTGGCTCAACATCCAGCCGGCGCACGGTAGCGTCGAGCTGGGTCATCTCAGCTTCTCGCCCCGCCTGGCCCGCACCCCGGCGGCTACCGAAGCGCTGGTGCTGATGATGCGCCACGTCTTCGACCTGGGATTCCGGCGCCTGGAATGGAAATGCGATGCCCTCAACGCCCCTTCGCGACGGGCGGCGCAACGCCTCGGCCTGCGCTTCGAGGGCATCTTTCATCAGCACCGCGTGGTGAACGGCAGAAACCGCGACAGCGCCTGGTACTCCCTGCTCAATCACGAGTGGCGTCAGCTCATGCCGGTCTTCGAACGCTGGCTGTCGCCGGCCAACTTCGATGCCCATGGCCGGCAACACCAGGCGTTGTCGGCTCTGACCGCGGCGGCACTGGCGCCACGCCCCGACCCCGTTTAATCAACGACCGCCGAGGAAGCTCATGTACCTGCCCCGCCACTTTGCCATGGCCGATCCCGATGCCCTGCGGGCCGTCATCGATCGGCATCCCTTCGCCACGCTGGCCCTCGCCTCGGATCGTGGCGTCATGGCAGATCATCTACCGCTGATCTTCGATTCCAACGGGGGTGAACATGGCGTGTTGCGCGGCCACATCGCCCGTGCCAACCCCCTCTGGCGCGGCGAAGGCGATGCCGAGGCACTGGCGATCTTTCACGGCCCGCAAGCCTACATCACGCCCAACTGGTACCCGGACAAGCGCGAGCACGGCCGGGTGGTGCCGACCTGGAATTACCAGGTGGTACACGCCCGTGGGCAACTGCGCTTCATCCACGATCCCGCCTGGCTCCTGAATGTCGTAAGCGCTCTGAGCGAGCGCTTCGAGCACTCGCGTGCCGTGCCTTGGTCGGTCGAGGATGCTCCGGCCGACTACATCGAGAACATGTGCCGGGCGATTGTCGGGGTCGAGCTGACCGTCACACACCTGACCGGCAAGCACAAGGCCAGTCAGCACAAGTCCGACGCCGAGCGCGAGGCGATCTACCGGGGGCTACAAGCGGAAGATGGCGTCGCGGCGGATGCGGCAGCGTGCCTGAGCGGCAGACTGTCACGCTAGCGCCGCCGGGCATCGCCTGGCCGGGTACGGTATGATGCCCCGCTTCACGCCCCACGATGCCATGGCGTCGTGGGGCGATACGTTGCTTTCTCCGCCATACAAGCCATTCAGGAATACCGATGAATGCGATCGTTCTGGCCATCCTGGTGATGGTCGCCTTGAGTCTTGCCCGCGTTTCCGTGGTCTTCGCACTGATCGTCGCCGCCCTGGTCGGCGGCCTGGTCAGCGGCATGAGCGTCTCCGACGTGCTCGTCGCCTTCAACGATGGCCTCGGTAACGGTGCCACCATCGCCCTGGCCTACGCCACGCTGGGCGCCTTTGCCGTGGCCCTGTCGCGCTCGGGCATCACCGAACTGCTCTCCGCCAAGGCCATCGACAGGCTGCAGCTGGATCGCGGCACCCCGCACCGCACCAGGATCTACTTCGCCCTGCTGGGCATTCTGCTGATCGCCGCGATCTTCTCGCAGAACCTGATCCCCGTGCACATTGCCTTCATCCCCATTTTGGTGCCGCCGCTACTCAAGCTGATGAACCACCTGCACATGGATCGCCGCGCCGCGGCCTGTGCCATCACCTTCGGCATCACCGCGCCCTACATGCTGTTGCCGGTCGGGTTCGGGGCGATCTTTCTCAACGACATCCTGCTGAGCAACGTCAACGACGCCGGCGCCGCCATGGGGCTGAACGTGACGCCCGACATCGTGCCGCTGGCGATGCTGCTGCCCATCTCAGGCATGGCACTGGGTCTGGTCGTGGCGCTGACTCTGAGCTACCGGCGTCGGCGCGACTACGAGGACCGCGACCTGTCGCATGCCGACCAGCGCCATGCGCAGGTCGCCGCCAAGGTCGAGACCGCCAAGCGCCTCGCGCCGTGGCAGAAGGCCGTGCTGGTCGTCGCCATCGTCGGCGCCCTGGTCACCCAATTGGCCTTCGACTCCATGGTGCTGGGCGGCATCCTCGGCTTCGCCATCCTTTCGGTCAGCGGGGTGTTTCGCTGGCGCGAGCAGGACGACATCTTCACCGAGGGCATGCGCATGCTGGCCCTGGTGGGGTTCATCATGATCACCGCTTCCGGCTTCGCCGGCGTGATGCAGGCCACCGGCGAGGTCGAGACACTGGTCCAGAGTTCGGTGGAGGTGATCGGCGACAACCGTGGGCTGGCCGCCCTGATCATGCTGCTGGTGGGGCTGTTCATCACCATGGGCATCGGCTCGTCGTTCTCGACCATTCCCATCATCGCCTCGCTGTACGTGCCGTTGGCCCTCAGCTTCGGCTTCTCGCCGATGGCCACGGTCGCCCTGGTCGGCACGGCGGCGGCACTCGGCGACGCGGGCTCTCCCGCCTCGGACTCGACACTGGGACCCACCGCCGGACTCAACGCCGACGGCCAGCACGATCATATCTGGGAGACCTGTGTGCCGACCTTCCTGCACTACAACCTGCCGCTGATCGCCTTCGGCTGGGTTGCGGCCATGATTCTCTAGTCGCCTCCACGACACGCCCGGCCTGAAAGGCCGGGTTTGCCTCACCCGCCACCGGCACTACAGTGAAGTGAACGCATCCATTCAGGGAGGAAGCACCATGCAACGTCACTGGCTTACGTTCATGGCAGGCTCGGCACTGGCCCTATCGATCGCCGCCACGGCCCACGCTCAGGAAAGTGATGAAGGCGATTTCGCCTATTGGGACACCGATGCCTCGGGCGACATCAGCCAGGAGGAGTGGGATGGTGGCATTGCCAACATCCGCACCGGGATGCAGGCCGAGGAAGGCGGCAGCGCAGACGAGGATGACCGCGCCATCTATAACACGTACCGGGACTACAACGAGGCCGACCTGAACGACGACGACCGCATCGACGAAGCGGAATTCGAGCGATTCCAGGACAACCTCGAGGAAGAATAGTCTTCTCAGTCCGGATTATTCGTCAGTCTGACGCCGTTCAGCTTGGAATACCGTAGGCTTCGCGAGTCGCGAAGCCTTTATCGTTCGGTCTGCTCAACGTGGCTGGGCCAATACTTGCGTCCAGTAAGGCGAATACATCGATCCCGGATCGTCGGCCTTGGCCATGCCCATTTCGGTGAAGGCTTCGTTCATGATGTTGCTGCAGTGTCCCGGGCTCTCCAGCCAACCCGAGACCACGGCGGCGATCGATGCCTGACCGGCGGCGATGTTCTCGCCCACCGCTCGCCATACATAACCTCGGTTGCTGACGCGCTGTTGAATACCCACGCCTTCCGGGCCGGTATGGCTGAAATAGTCGTTCTCGGCCATGTCCTGGGAATGCGCCTCGGCAGCGGCTTCGAGAGTGCAATTCCAGGCTAGCGGTTCCACCGCCGCAAAACGCTGGTTGCCGCATTGCCGAGCCTGACTGCGCGCCTCGTTGATTCTCGACAGCATCTCGCGCTTGCGATCGGTCAGTTCGCAAGCGCCCTGGGCCTGCGAGTCACCCTCCGGCGCACTCTCGGCGGCCCATGTTCCAATGGAAATCATGAGTGCCGATACGCCGATCAGCATCCAGGCAGCAGGGCGTGCTGGAGCGCGACTAGCCACCGAACTTTTCATTCTCGCCCATGTCCGGGGTCGCGTCTTTCTTGATGTTGGCCTTGGCAATCTCGTAGAGCTGGAACGTCTTGCTCTCCTTGGCCTTCCAGTGCTCGCCCATCTGTACCTTGATCTCCAGCAGCGCCACATCCGGGTCGTCCTTGCCTTCGGGGAACCAGGCCGCGATGAAGGGGTTCCAGTATTTCTCGATCAGCTCACGGTCATCGGTCAGGTTGGCCTTGCCCGAGAGCGATACGTACACGCCCTCTTCCTGATCGGAGAAGCTGAGGCAAACGTCGTGATCGCTGGCGGTTTCAAAGACCTTCTCGGCACTGCGACGGGTGTAGAACCACAGGGTGCCGTCGTATTCGTCCTGAACCAGGTGCATCGGCCGGGCACGGGGCATGTCGCCGTCCAGCGTGACCAGCATGCCGACCTTGATGTCCTTGATCATTTTCCAGATCTTCTGCTTGTGCTCGGGGCTGGACATGGTTTCAACCTCCTGTCGAAAACGTACGGCAAAAAGGACACGACGATGCCAATGCAGCGTCGTGTGTCCAGAATCAGCCTAGCTACCCGCCTCGACCTCAGCAAATACGCCCGTGGATAGCATCGTTTGGCAATAAACGTGGGGCATTTGTCATTGCGCCATTTTCCTGCGCTAGCTCACACTCATGACACCCAACCTGCAGGAGCGTGTCGATGCCCAACCGCGCCATTGCCTGCCTGCTTTACCCTAATGTGATGAGCCTGGACGTGACCGGGCCCATGCAGGTCTTCGCCTCGGCCAATGTCGAATGCGAACGGCTGGGCTTGCCGCCAATGTACCAACTGCTGCTGGCCGGTACGGCCACAGGGCCGATAGCCACGTCCAGCGGTATCCGGCTGCATGCCGACACGAGCTGGCAGGCGATGGACGCCACCACGCTGGATACTCTGCTGGTGCCGGGCGGCCAGGGCGTCGATGTACAGCGTCGCGACATGCCACTGGTCGCTTGGCTACGTGACGTCGAGCCCAAGGTACGCCGCCTGGGCTCGGTCTGCTCGGGGGCGCTACTGCTGGCCGAAGCGGGTCTTCTGGATGGCCGTCAGGCCACCACCCACTGGGCGGACCTGGATACGCTCTCCAGCGACTATCCGGATGTCCAGGTCCAGGGCGATCGCTTGCACACCTACGATCCAATGGACGCCGACAGTGCTCACCTTTCCACCTCGGCAGGCGTGACGGCGGGTATCGATCTGGCCCTGGCTCTCGTCGAGGCGGATCTCGGCCGCCCCCTGGCGCTGGCGGTCGCTCAACGTTTGGTGATGTTCCTGCATCGCCCAGGCGGACAGGCGCAGTTCAGTCCGCTGCTGACCTTATCCGCCAACGGCTCGCAGCGCCTGGCCGGGCTGCTGAACTGGATTCCTGCGCATCTTTCGGAGGACCTGTCCATTGAGGCACTGGCCGAGCACGCCAACCTGTCGACGCGCACTCTGTGTCGTCTGTTCAAGCAGGACGTCGGCCTGGCCCCAGGACAATACGTCGAGCGGGTACGTCTCGAGGCTGCCCGCAGCCTGCTGCTCGGCGCCCAGACCTCGGTGGCCAGCGTGGCGCGACTGACCGGCTTCGGGCACCCGGAAAACTTGCGACGCACGTTTCAGAAACACCACGCGATCAGCCCCCAGGCTTTCATCGAACGTTTCGGCTGATGCCTGTCGCGCTGGACTACCGCACGCCTCTATCGCCTCTGCCCGGAGCCTTCCGCCATGCCATTGTTGCTACGCCATCCACCCGTTCTGCGCCTGTTCCTCGCTCAGGCGCTCTATTGGTCCTGCGCCATGATCGGCATCCTGCTGACGTCTCTCGCCGGGCTGGCCCTAGCCCCGCGAGAGAGCCTGGCGACCCTGCCGCTCGCCCTGCTGATGCTGGGCAATCTGCTCGCCATTCAGCCCCTTTCGCAACTGATGCAACGCCAAGGCCGACGCCAGGGCTTTCAATTCGGTGCACTCGCGGGTGTCACCGGCGGGCTCATCTGTGCGCTGGGTATCGGGCAGGCCAGCTTTTTTCTACTGTGTCTGGGCAGCATGACGCTGGGCATCTACCAGGCGTCGGCCATGTATTACCGCTTCGCCGCCGTCGAGTCAGTCGATGCCGCCTTCCAGGGGCGGGCAACGGCTTATGTGATCGGTGGCGGTGTCGTTGCCGCACTCATCGCACCCTCCCTGGGCTCGCTGTCGCGCCATGCGCTGGCCACGCCCTATCTCGGCGCCTACCTGCTGATCGCGGTCCTGGCAGTGATTGCCCTAGGCATTCTCAGTGGCATTCCGGGCAACC
Source organism: Halomonas sp. McH1-25 (assembly GCF_022348165.1). Classification (GTDB taxonomy): domain Bacteria; phylum Pseudomonadota; class Gammaproteobacteria; order Pseudomonadales; family Halomonadaceae; genus Modicisalibacter. The sequence continues at coordinate 445,853 of NZ_JAKRFI010000002.1, read as the reverse complement.
CTGTCTCCTCCGCCACCTCGGTACCGCGCGTGTCAAGACGCCAACTATTGACCCGGCCCATTGTCCGGGCCGCCATCCTGACCACGGCCATCGGCCATGGTCTGATGATTCTGGTCATGAACGCCACGCCGCTGGCCATGAGCCTGCATGGGCTGAGTCTCGAAGCCAGCGGTCAGGTCATCCAATGGCATATGCTCGGCATGTTCCTGCCGGCATTCATCGCCGGCCCACTCGTCGACCGACTGGGCAGTCGCCGGGTCGCCTGCATTGGGGCATGCCTATTGGCGTGCAGCGCCGCCATCGCCCTGGCGGGCCTGGACTGGGCACACTTTCTACTGAGCAGCTGCCTGCTGGGGGTTGGCTGGAACCTGATGCTGGTAGCCGGCACCACCCTGCTGGGGCGTGGACATACGTCACCCGAACGTGCCAGCGCCCAGGGGCTGATGGAGTTGAGCAACGGTAGCGTCGCCGCCGTCATGTCGTTCGCCTCGGGCGCTCTGGTGACGACACTGGGCTGGACAGCAGTCAATGCCGGCCTACTGCCTTTCGTGGCTCTGGCCCTGATAGTGCAGCTTGGCAGTACCAGTCGACTACCGGCCAGCGGCTCGACCCCTCGTCCGGATCCAGCCGAGTGAGTCTGGCACCCGCCGCGCCTGGACAACCGACGAGGCCTGGCTCAAGGTATTCCTCTTCTTATCCAGTCTGTCAGGGAAACGCATGGCTCTCACGACCTGGTTACTCTTCGTGGCCGTGGCTACGGTCAGCATCCTCAGCCCCGGCCCAGCCTTTCTGGTGGCGGTACGCAACGGCATGGCCGGTGGCATGCCTCGCGTCGCGCTATCGTCGCTGGGTAACATCTGCGGTCTGCTGTTGCTCGCCAGCGCCGCCGTGCTAGGCCTGGGCGTCGTGCTGACCACCTCCGAAGTGCTGTTTACGGCACTCAAACTGTGCGGCGCCGGTTACCTGATCTACCTTGGCGTGCGCCAGTGGCGTCAACCGAGCCTGGTCGTCACTCGCCCCGTCGCACCGACGCGGAGCCGTGTTCGCGTCTTCAGCGAGGGGCTGCTGGTTGCCATCAGCAACCCCAAGGCGATCCTGTTCTTCACCGCCCTGTTCCCGCAGTTTCTCGATCCTCAACTACCGCTCGCGCCGCAGTTTACCCTCATGGTCGGCACCTTCATGGCGCTGTCGTTCGCCACGCTGATGACCTATGGCGGCCTGGCCAGGCAGATCGCCCGCTGGCTTGGCTCCGCGAAGCGGGCACGCTGGATCAACCGCTTCGTGGGGAGTGCCTTCATCGGCCTCGGTGTCTCGCTGTTGCGCCTGCGCCAGCCCGTGTAATTCTCGCCGTTTTTTTGCGGCAGCGCTCTTGGCTTTTCCGAAACGTCGACGAGCGATGGTAAGACAAGACCGAATCGTTACGTGCTGTCCCGCACCATCAGTTCGAAGCCGATATCGCAGCGTAATGCCTCGCCCCGCTCCCCATCCAGGCGTGCCAGCAGAAACTTGGCCGCCTGGACGCCCATCTCGAAGCGCGGCACCGAGACCGTGGTCAGTGCGGGCGTGAGGCACTCGCTGAGCGGCAGCCCCAGATAACCGGCAATGGCAATATCGTCGGGCACGCGAATTCCCCGGCGGTTGGCTTCCAGGATGGCACCGGCCGCCAGGTTGTCATTGGTGAAATGGATGGCGTCGAGATCCGGGTAGCTCGCCATGGCTTCCGTGAACAGCTTGCCTCCGGTCTTGTAGGAGGCAGCCTCGTCATTCTGCAACAGGCGGCTTCCATCGATGCCTGCCGACTCCAATACCTCGCGATGGCCTTCGTAGCGCTGGAAGGTCCGGTAGTCCCGGTCCATGCGCGACCCCACGTAAGCGATTCGACGATACCCCCGATCGATGAGGTGCCGAGCCATGCAGCGGCCCACCTCGGCGTTGTCGACACCGACATTGCTGTCGATACACGACGTTCCATATTCCATGATCTCGACCACCGGGCGATGACATGCCTCGAGGCGTTGAATCGCCCGCTCGCGGTGGCGCAGCCCGGCAATGATGATGCCTGACGGCGAATAGCCAAGGACCGTGTCGATCAGGGCCGCCTCGCGGTCCAGATCGAAATCTGTCGACCCCAGCAGCAACTGATAGCCGGTATCTTCGAGGGTTTGCTGAATGCCATGAATCACGTCGATGTAGGTCAGAATCGACAGCGAGGGCACGATCACCGGGATCACGCGCGTGCCTGCCGAGGCGAGACCGCCGGCGATCAGGTTGGGCACGTAGCCCAGCGCTTCCACGGCGGCCTCGACGCGCTTGCGTAGCTTGTCCGAGACTTGATCGGGATTGTTCATGACCCGAGAAACGGTAATCGGTGCAACACCGGCATGCTTGGCGACGTCTCCCAGCGTCACACGCCCCACTCCCTGGTGGCGCCGGCGTCCGCGCTCCGCTTTACCCATAGCTTGTTATCCTCGCTCGCTCCATGCATGTCGCAGTGTACCCTACGACTAAAGTTTTGGTAGCGCTACCACCGTTTTGGTAGCGCTACCAAAAATGCCCTGCTAGCTTTTTTCTAGTGCCTCTCCCCATCGTCGCACCGACAACAACAAGAGACAGGAGGACGCCATGCCAGCCCCTGAATCTCCTTTATCGGCGATCCACGTCGCCCAGGCCGCTCCCTGCGGTTCCTCGCCCGCCAAAGCACCCAGGAGATAGTTCACATGAAAGTAACGACCACCAAAAAACTCGCCCTTGCCAGCATGATGACGTTGGGGGTGGCCATGTCCGCCGCTGCCCAGGAAATCGCCATCGCCATCCACGTCGACCCGGCACATGCCATGTTCAAGGTTGGCGAACGCCTGAAACAGTCGATCGAGGAGCAGTCGGACGGCGAGATGAGCGTCACTCTGCTCGGCACCGAGGTCGGTGGCGAACGCGACCATCTGGAAGGCGCCAGCTACGGGGAGTATGACATCGCCCTGGGCGGCTCCATGCCCATGACCCTTTATGCGCCGAAGTTCGCGGCCGCCGACCTGCCCTTCGTCTACGACTCGAGCGACGAGGCCCGCCAGGTCTATGAAGGCGAAACCGGGGAAGCCATCAACGAGCAGCTCGTGGCCAACGGCAACATGCGCCTGGTCGGACTGTCGGCACGCAACCCGCGCAACCTGACCTCCAACATGCCGGTGACGTCACCCGAAGACATCCAGGGGGTGCGCATGCGCGTCCCGGAAATCGCGCCATGGGTGAAAGTCTGGGAGCAGGTCGGCGCCCTGCCCAGCCCCATCGCCTGGCCGGAAGTGTATACCTCGCTGCAGACCGGCGTGATCGAGATGCAGGAAAACCCGGTCGACCTGATCTATGCCGGCAAGCTGTACGAGGTACAGGACTACATCAACCGTACGGAGCATGTGTACTCCTTCTTCCACTGGCTGATGAACGAGGATTTCTACCAGGGCCTGTCCGATGAGGACCGGGACATGCTGCTCTCGGCCATCGACGAGGCCACCCAGTGGGGCGATGAGCTCGTCGCCCAGGGGCAGGAAGAGGTGTATCAGACGCTGAAGGACGAAGGCATGGAAGTCGTCGAGCCCGATGTGGCGGCCTTCCGTGAAGCGGCCAAGCCGGCCGTCGAGGAAATCGCCCAAGGCTACGACCCCGCCGTGCGCGACTACGTCATGTCGTTGATCAACCGGTAACGCCTGCCAGCCCGTGTCGCTCCCTTGGGCGATGCGGGCCACCCCATGCCAGCAGGGAGGCTCCCCGTGACTCCTCGATCCTTTTTCGCCAGTTCACTGACCATCTTCTGGTCCCTGTTGACCACCATCGTGGTCGCGGCCTTCTGCCTGATGCTCACGGTCATGGCCATCCAGGTGATTTCACGCTACACGCTGGGCCTCGCCGTGCCATGGACCGACGAGGTGTCGCGCTATTTGTTCCTCGCCGAGATCTTCCTCGGCTCCGTGCTGGCGCTGCGCTATCAGGAACACATTCGCGTGACGATCGTGACCGATCTGCTGCCTCCCAAGGCAGCACGTCTCGTCGCAGCCCTCGCCGACCTGATTGGCATCGCGGTGCTGCTCATGCTCATGGGCGGGGCCTGGAACATGATGGAGCGTACCGCCGGGGTGTTTGCCAGCACGTTCCGGATGAGCTTCTCGTACGTCTATCTGATGCAGTTCATTGCCGCCTTGCTGATGGTGATTCTGCTGGTCGATCAGTGTCAGCGCCATCTGCGCGGCAAGGCGGCCACTCCCCCTGCCAAACCCTGGAGCGACTGAGCATGGAAGTCTTCGTCATCATGTTCGTGGGCCTGATCGGCCTGCTGATGCTGGGGCTGCCAGTGGCCTTGGCAATGATTGCCTCATCGGCCCTGGTGCTGGGCTATACCCGCGGCTTCGACGCCATCCCGCTCGAGATGATCGCCCAGCGCACCCTCTATGGAGTGAATAGCTTCACGCTGTTGGCCATCCCGGCCTTCCTGTTGATTGGCCGGCTGATGAATGCCGCCGGGATTTCCGATCGCGTCTTCGATATCGCACGCTGCACCGTCGGTCACCTCAAGGGCGGCCTGGGGCACGTCAACGTCTTGGCCAGCATGCTGTTTGCCGGCATGTCCGGCTCGGCCGTGGCCGATGCCGGTGGCTTGGGCGCCGTCGAGATCAAGGCGATGCAGGACGACGGTTTCCCCACGGACTTCAGTGCCGCCGTCACTGCCAGTTCGGCCACGATCGGACCGATCATTCCGCCCAGCATTCCTGCGGTGATCTATGGCGCCCTGGCCAATGCCTCGATCGCCGCCATCTTCCTGGGCTCGATCCTGCCAGGGCTGTTCATGGGGCTGGGTCTGATGCTCATGGTCGCCGTGATTTCCCACCGCCGAGGCTATCCGACCCGCGCCCGCGCCACGCTGCAGGAATTCCTGCGCGCCCTGTCGCGGGGCTCGCTGCCGATGCTGACGCCGCTGATCATCATTGTCGGCATCCTGTCCGGCCTGTTCACGCCCACCGAAGCCTCGGTCGTCGCACTGCTCTATTGCCTGATCATTTCGTTCGGCGTCTATCGCTCGATCAATCTGCGTGAGTTCTTCGACATACTGCGCGCCACCGCCATCGACACCGCTGCGCTGTTATTGATCATCGCCGGCAGTGCTCTCTACAGCTGGGTCCTGGCGCGCTATCAGGTCACGGCACTGGTCGCCGATTTTCTACTGGCCACGGTCACCGACCCGTTGATGCTGTTGCTGTTGCTGAGTCTGTTCATCCTGTTGATCGGGCTGTTCGTCGATTCCGTCCCGGCGCTGTTCCTGCTGACACCGCTGCTGGTGCCGGTGGTCGTGCAATACGGCATCGACCCGGTGCACTTCGGCGTGCTGATGATCTTCAATCTGATGATCGGACTGATCACGCCACCGGTAGGCACCGTGCTGTTCACCATCCAGAAGATCACCAACCTGCCGCTTACGGACCTGATCCGGGCCACGCTGCCCTTCTACATCCCACTGCTGGCGGTACTGATTCTGATCACCTGCTTCCCGTCGATCGTCATGTTCCTGCCGGATCTGGTGCTGCGGTAGCAAGGGAGTCGAGCCAACCACGCAAGGCCAACGTCCTTAGGGACCCATCATGAAGGAGACACACCATGGCGGTATTGATTACGGGCGGCCTGGGCCATGTCGGTTCCTGGGTAGCCCAGATGCTGGCCAGCCAGGGCAAGAAGGTCATCATTTGCGACATGGCGGCGAAGCATTTCGACAGCCTGGGACTCGATTATCTGGAAGCGGTCCGCGACAAGCTGGTGCTGGAAGCGGTCGACGTGCTGGATTACCACACCCTGTTCGAGACGCTACTGACCTACCGCGACGAGCTCGAAGGGGTCATTCATGGCGTCTCGGTCATCGCCGGCCCCAGCTTCCAGCAACGTCCCTTCCGCAATATTTCGGTCAACACCCTGGGGACGCTCAATGTCTATGAGACTTGTCGCATCCTCGGCATCGACAAGATCGTCAACATGAGCTCGGGCGCCGTCTATGGCGACGCGTCGGGCCCCCAACAAGAAACCACCCCTTACAAGGCCACCGACCTCTACGGCGCCACCAAGATCTCCGGTGAGCTGTTCGGCGATCAATACACCGACACCTACGGCATGGACATTCGCCATGCTCGCCTGTTCTTCGTCTATGGCCCCGGCAAACGACCCTCGCACATGCATCAGGTCTATCAAGCCTTGTTCGGGCCACTCGAGGGGCTCCGTGACGTCCAGGCACCCAATGGACGGGACCAGGCCCTGGACTGGACGCACGTCCACGACACCGCGAAGGGCATCGTGCTGCTGTTCGAGAAAGCGAGCGTCCAGGCGCGGCATTTCAACATCTCCAGCGGCGTGACAATAGATCACCAGGCTATCGTCGACGAAGTCGAGCAACTGCTGGGCAAGTCGAGTAACATGCAGCTCGGTCCGGGACCGTTCGTGGTGCGGGGCTCGCCATTGGATATTACGCTCGCCCAAGACGAGTTGGGGTTCCAGCCCGTTTATGTGGATATCAAGAAAGGGCTACAGGATTATTGGCAGTGGCTCAGCCATTGAGCCACATGCGACAGAGTGATGGAGGGAGCCCTCCCATTGGCGACTGTCACTCTCTTGTCATCGTGTAACGGCAAGCTGGTTTTTGTAGGCCATGCACGACAATAACGGAGATACCGCATGCAAATGCTGGCCCTTTACAGCATCAAGGGCGGCGTGGGCAAGACCGCTTCCGCTGTCAACCTGGCGGCGGAGGCGGCCCTTGCCGGCAAGCGTGTCCTGCTCTGGGACCTCGATCCGCAAGCGGCGACGACATTTTATCTGAAGAGCAAGGCCAAGGTGCGCGGCGGTGTCGACAAGCTAGTGAAGGGCAAGGCAACCCTCGACAAGGTGATTCGCGCCACCGAGATCGAGCGTCTCGACCTGCTGCCCGCCTCGTTCGGCTCGCGCGAGATGGACCACCTGCTGGAAGACCGCAAGCCGAGCCGGTTGCGCAAGATCCTCAAGCCGGTCAGCGACGACTACGACCTGGTGCTGCTGGATTGCCCGCCCAACCTATCGATCCTATCCGATCAGGTGTTCTCGAGCATCGATGTACTGCTGGTTCCTGTCGTTCCCACCACCCTGTCCATGCGCACCCTGACCCTGCTGCGCGAGCATCTCGACACCCAGAATCAGACCTGTCCGGTGTGGCCCTTCGCCACGCTGGTCGATCGACGCAAGCGACTGCATCGCGACACGCTGGAAACGCTCCCCGAGCAGTGGCCGTTACGCCTCTCGGCCACGATCCCCTACGCCAGCGTCATCGAACGCATGGGAGTGGAGCAGGCCCCAGTGGCCAGCTTCGCCCGGCGTACCCGGGCCGCCCAGGCCTACACCGCGCTGTGGGAAGAAGTGGCGGGGCGGCTCGGCAACGGCTGAGCGCGCTACAGCAGGAGCTTGACTCCCACCAGCAGGATGATCAGCGCAAACAGTTTCCTGAGCAGATCGGCCGGCAACCGGTGGGCCACGACGACGCCCAGCCTGGCCGACGGCACGCTACATAGCACCATGCCCAGAAAGGCCGGCCAGTAGAGGAATCCCGAGGCGTAGTCGGGCAGTCCGGCATGCCGGTAGCCCGTCGTCACGAAGGTCAGCGCCCCAAAGGCGGCAATGGGAATGCCACAGGCCGCCGACGTCCCCACGGCCCGGGTCATGCTCGCCCCGCTGCGCAGCAACCAGGGCACGCTCAGCACGCCGCCGCCAATCCCGAACAGCGCAGAGACCGTGCCGATCACCGTTCCGGCCCCGAGCGTCTGCAGTGTGCCGGCACCCTCCTGCGATGGGCGGGGCATGCGGGAGAGCAGGAATCTCAGCGCCAGCAAAATCAGGAATACCCCGAACAGCCACAGCAATTGCTCTGCCGGCAGCACGCTCGCCAATACTCCGCCAAGGATCGCTCCGACGATCAGTCCCGGCAGCAGGCGGACCAGCAATCCTTTGGCAACCGCACCCCGCCGCCAGTGCCCGAAGGCCGATGACGAGCCCGTCACGGCGATGGTGGCCAACGACGTGCCGATGGCCATATGCGTCGTGAACGTCGGGTCCATGCCCTGCTGGGCGAAGGCAAACAGCAAGGCCGGGACGATCACGACCCCGCCGCCGATGCCGAACAGGCCGGCGACGAAGCCGGCAACGATGCCGACCAGGGAAAAGTACAGGAACGCGAGCAGCATGGCAGGCCCCGGTTTAGCGTAAGTGTTCGGTCGCGTGCGCCATCAGGACCACTCGGGCTCCCTGGCGCGGTTCAGATCCTTGACGCTCGCCACCAGATCGCTGAACCGCTCGCCCTGAACCAGCACATGGCTACGCAGGGCCTGTTCGGCCGCCTCGGTGTCTCCCGCCTCGATGGCCGCCACGATCCGCCGATGCTCTTCCAGCGACGACTGCATGCGATGACGCACCTTGAGCTGCAGGCGCCGATAGGGCTTCAGGCGCATCTTCAACTGGCGGGCCTCATCGGCCAGAAACGCATTGTGGCTGGCGGCGTAGATGCAGCTGTGGAAGGCTTCGTTCTCGTAATAGTACTCGTCGGTATCGCCATTCTGCGCCGCCTGCTCGCAGCGCACCAGGGCGCCCTGCAGCTCGATCAGCTCCTGGGGCGAGATGCGCCGCGCGGCGAGTCGCCCACACATGCCCTCCAGCTCCGCCATGACCTCGAACATCTCGATCAGCCGGTCGATGCCCACCTGAGCCACGAAAGTGCCCTTCTTGGGCTGCACGATGACCAGCCCACTGGCCACCAGCTGCTGGATGGCTTCACGGACCGGCGTGCGCGAGACGTTGAATTCCTGACCCAGAGCCTCGGGATCGAGGCGCTCTCCTGGGGCACGCCGGCCATTGAGGATGTCGTTTTCCAGCGCGTCCCTGAGCCGCTGCGCATTGGATGGCTTCATGCCGCTCACGCTCCACCTCCCACTCCGATCGCCTGCCACTAACGTCTAGTGGTCAAAGAATTGACATAAATATACTAGCACCGCTATTAAAGTATATATCAGCACTCCTGATATATACCTACACAAAAACAAACAATCACATCGGAGACGCCAACATGAAATCCACTTCACTCGTGGCCCTGGCATCGCTCGGCCTGGCCGCCGCCTTCAGTTCCGCCGCTTCTGCCGAGACTGTCCTGCGTGCATCGCACCAGTTCCCCGGCGGCAAGGGCGACGTCCGCGACGAGATGGTCCAGCTCATGGCCAAGGAGGTCGAGGCGGCGGACGTCGACCTGAAGATTCAGGTCTATCCGGGGCAATCGCTGTTCGATGCCCAGGAACAGTGGGGCGCCCTGGTCCGCGGTCGCCTGGACATGACGGCGCTGCCCCTGGATTACGCCAGCGGCCGGCATCCGGAATTCTCCGCCACGCTGATGCCGGGTCTGGTGCGCAGCCACGAGCGCGCCCAGCGTCTCAACGACTCCGAATTCATGGACATGATCAAGCAGGTGATCGAAGAAGCTGGCGCCCGGGTACTCGCCGATGCCTGGCTCGCCGGGGGGTTCGCCTCGAGCGAGCGATGCATCACTTCACCGGACACCGTCCAGGGCCAGGCCATGCGTGCCGCCGGCCCCGCCTTCGATGAAATGCTCGCCACCGCCGGCGCCTCGATCGCCTCAATGCCGTCCTCGGAAATCTACACCGCCATGCAGACGGGCGTACTCGATGGCGCCAATACCTCCTCCGGTTCGTTCGTGTCCTACCGCATCTATGAGCAGGTCGACTGCCTGACGGCCCCCGGCGAGAACGCGCTGTGGTTCATGTACGAGCCCATCCTGATTTCCCAGCAAAGCTGGGACCGGCTCAACGAGGAGCAACAGAAAGCGTTGACCGAGGCCGGCCAGAAGGCGGAGGAGTACTTTGCCGGTGAAGCGGCCGCCCTCGACCAGAAGATGATCGATGTGTTCGAGGAGAACGGCGTCGAGGTCGTTTCCATGTCGCCGGAAGACTACGAGGCCTGGTTGGCGATCGCCAAGGAAAGCTCCTACAAGACCTTTGCCGAGAACGTACCCAACGGACAAGCCCTGATCGACGCGGCCCTGGCCGTGGAGTGACGTCGGTGCCCGGCCGCCGCTGCCGGGTCCCCCGTTCCCTTGAAACCGCCATGCCAGGCGGTTTCCCCACTCACCGATGAGGGAGACACCATGGCCCATATCTCGAGCCACACGTTACGGCCCAACCGTGGTGTGGCCGGCGCCTATATCCGTGTGATGGATGCCGTTTCCGGCGCCACGGCCGTCCTCGCCGCCGCGGCGCTGGCCGCTGGCGTACTTGCCGTCTGCCACATGATCTTCATGCGTTACGCGCTGGACCAGAGCACCGTCTGGCAAACCGAATTCGCGGTGTTCTCCGTGACCGGCGCCATGCTGCTCGGCGCTCCGTACGTACTGATGACCGGCGGCCACGTCGCCGTGACCGTGCTGCCCGATGCCTTGAGCGGATGGCCAAGGAAGCTCATGCTGCTGGCCGCGTCGTTGGTGGGCCTGGGTTTCTGTGTCGCCCTGACGTACGGCGCCTGGCTGTACGTTCTCGAGGCCTGGCATGGCGGCTGGACGACGGGCTCGGTATGGAATCCACCGCTGTGGCCGGCCCTGCTGCCCATGGCCATTGGCGCCAGCCTGCTCTCGCTACAGTACGTGGCGGAAATCCTGCGCGGGGAGGCCAACCATGGATCCAGTCACTAGCGGCATTCTGATCGTCGTCGTACTGATGGTGCTGATGGCCATCGGCACACCCATCGCCTTCGCACTGGGCAGCGTCTCCCTGGGAGCACTGGTACTCGACCGCGGCATGGGCGAATTGACCTACTTCGGCGAGACCTTCTTCGGCAGCCTTGCCACGTTCAGCTTCGTGGCGATTCCCATGTTCATCCTGATGGGGGCCGCCGTGGCATCGTCGCCCACCGGGCGCGATCTGTATCGCTCACTCGACCTGTGGCTGGGCCGCGTTCCCGGCGGGCTGGCGATCTCCAACATCGGTGCCTGTTCGATCTTCGCCGCGCTGTCGGGCTCGTCGCCGGCGACCAGTGCGGCGATAGGCAAGCTGGGCATCCCCGAGATGCGCAAGCGCGGCTATCCGGATGGCGTGGCGGCCGGCTGCATCGCTGCCGGCGGTACCCTGGGCATCCTGATTCCACCCTCGGTGACCATGATCGTCTATGGCATATCCACCGAGACCTCCATCGGCCGGCTGTTCATCGCCGGTGCCTTGCCCGGCGTCATGCTGGCCCTGCTGTTCATGGCCTGGACATTGATCGCCTGCAAGCTCGCCGGTGGTTATGGCACGCCGAACCCGGTGGCCGAGGCGGCAGCCCAGGTCAAGGACAACGTCGAGGGCAATCTCAAGGCGCTGGTGCGGGTGCTGCCGTTTCTGGTGGTGGTCACGGGTATTCTGTTCGCCCTGTACGGCGGGGTCGCGACACCCTCCGAAGCCGCCGGGGCCGGGGCCTTCCTGTGCCTGGCGCTGGCCATCGTGGTCTACCGCATGTGGCGCGCGAAACCACTCAAGATCATCATGCGCGACGCACTGCGCGAGAGCGTGATGATCATGCTGATTATCGCCACCGCCGAGATCTTCGCCTATGCCCTGTCGTCGATGTTCATCACCCAGACCGTGGCCGGCGCGATCGCCGATCTGGAGGTCAATCGCTGGGTGCTGATGGCGATCATCAACGTGTTCCTGCTGGTGGCCGGCTTCTTCCTGCCGCCGGTGGCGGTGATCGTGATGACCGCGCCGATCCTGCTGCCGATCATCACCGCAGCGAATTTCGATCCCTACTGGTTCGCGGTGATCCTGACCATCAATCTGGAGATCGGGCTGATCACGCCGCCAGTCGGCCTGAACCTCTTCATTATCAAGGGCATTGCTCCGGACATCGCGCTGCGCGACGTCCTGCTCGGCAGTCTGCCCTACGCCCTGTGCATGGTGCTGGGCATCGTGCTGCTGTGCTTCTTCCCCGGCATCGCCACCTGGCTACCCGACCTGATGATGAACTGACCGACACCGACAAGAGAAGCGACCATGAACATGAGCTTTCTGCAGGAACTGTTCAGTACCATCACCCAGCGGGACGCCTTGCGCCGGCAGCGTTCCGACGCTCGGGTTCCGGTCGATAACGAGCGGGTGATCGCGGCGTGCCGGGCGCTGCTGGAGAGCGATGGCGAGGCCTCCAGCATCACCCTGGCCAGCCGCGCCCTCGACCTGTACACGCGGCTCGACGAAGCCGAGAAGCTGCGCTTCTTCGAGCGCCTGACCGGGGAGTTCTCGGCCAACCCCGAGCGTATCGACGAGGCTTACCAGCGTTACCAGGCATCGCGCAACGACGGCGACCTGCAGGCGTTGTTCAATGTCTGCGAGCCAAGCCGCCAGGAAGTGTTGAGACGGCTCAACCTGACCACCGATGGCACTCATGAATTGGTGGGCATGCGTGAAGACCTGTTGAACGTGCTCAAGGCGCACCCTGACCTACTGCCCCTGAACGACGACTTCGCTCACCTGTTCGCGTCGTGGTTCAACCGTGGGTTTCTGGTCCTGCGGCGCATCGACTGGAACACCCCGGCAGCGATCCTCGAACGCATCATCCACTACGAGGCGGTGCACGAGATCCAGGACTGGAACGACCTGCGCCGTCGCCTGGATGCCCGCGACCGGCGCTGTTTCGCGTTCTTTCACCCGGCCATCGGCGACGAACCGCTGATCTTCGTGGAAGTCGCGCTCTACAAGGGCCTGCCCGACCAGATCCAGCCCATCCTCAGCGGAACGCACCGGATGATCGAGGATCCCGAGGTGGCCGATACTGCGGCCTTTTTCGGCATCAGCAACTGTCAGACCGGGCTGCGCGGCATCTCGTTCGGCAATTTCCTGATCAAGCAGGTCGTTCAGGAGCTCAAGCAGGAGTTGCCCAACCTGCGTAACTTCGTGACGCTGTCGCCAGTGCCCGGTTTTCGCCAGTGGCTGGACAGCCTGCAGACGCAAGAGGATCGCCTCGACGACGAAGCCAGCGAGACACTGGCCCTGCTCGAGGACCCCGACTGGCATAGCGACCCGACCAAGGCCGACCGTCTGCGCGAGGTGATCAAGCCCCTGGCGGCCCACTATCTTCTGCAGGAGAAGAACGCCAAGGGCCTGCCGCTGAATCCGGTCGCCCGCTTTCACCTGGGCAACGGCGCGGAATTGCATCGCATCAACTGGCTGGGCGATATCTCGGTCAAGGGTATACAGCAAGCCGCCGGGCTGATGGTCAACTATCTCTACGTGCTCGAAGATATCGAGCGCAATCATGAGCAATACACGACCAACGGCACGATTGCGCGCTCCTCGAGCGTACGCGACCTGAAGCGGCGTGCCCGAAAACTGCTCACGGGAGAAACGGAAAAATGAGCGACAACCTGTTCGAGACGTTCGCGGCGCGCATGCATGCCCGTGGAGACGCCACGTTCATCACTACCCGCGATGGCAGGCACTATTCCTACCGCGAGGCGCTCGCGCATACGGCACGCATTGCCGGCGCACTGCACGCACTCGGTGTACGCTCCGGCGATCGCGTGGCGGTGCAGGTCGACAAGAGCCCCGAAACGATTCTGCTGTATCTGGCCTGCCTGCGCCTGGGCGGTGTCTACCTGCCGCTCAATACGGGCTATACCGCCGAGGAGATCCGCTACTTCCTCGGCGATGCCGAACCGGCACTGTTCGTCTGCCGCCCCGAGGATCTCGGAGCCGCCCAGCACGTCGCCGAGGACACCGGCTGTCCACAGGTCGCCACCCTGGGCACCCGGGCCGACGGCAGTCTGTTGGCGCAGGCCGAGCGAAGCACACCGTTCGAGACCATCGAACCGCGCACCGCCGACGATCTGGCGGCGATCCTCTACACGTCAGGCACCACCGGACGCTCCAAGGGCGCCATGCTGACGCACCGCAACCTGGCCTCCAACGCGGCGTCGCTGGTCGAAGCCTGGCGCTTCAGCGAGCGCGACCGACTGATCCACGCCCTGCCGATCTTCCACACCCACGGGCTGTTCGTGGCCTGCAACGTGGTTCTCATGGCTGGCGCCAGCATGCTGTTCCTGCCGCGCTTCGATGCTGACACGATCATCGAGGAGCTGCCCAACGGCACGACGCTGATGGGCGTGCCGACGTTCTACACGCGCCTGCTTCAGGACGCGCGCCTGACCCGTGAGCTCACCGCCAACATGCGCCTGTTCACCTCCGGCTCCGCCCCGCTGACCGCCGAGACCCACCAGGCCTTCGAGCAGCGCACCGGACATGCCATCCTCGAGCGCTACGGCATGACCGAAACCAACATGAACACCTCCAACCCCTACGACGGCGAGCGCATCGCCGGTACCGTGGGCATGCCGCTGCCGGGCGTGGAAGTTCGCATCACCGATCGCGAAACCCACGAGCCGGTCGCGCAGGGCGAGATAGGCATGCTCGAGGTACGTGGTCCCAATGTGTTCATCGGCTACTGGCGCATGCCCGAGAAGACCCGCGAGGAGCTGCTCGACGACGGCTTCTTCATCACAGGCGACCTGGCGATGATCGACGAGCGCGGCTATGTGCATATCGTCGGGCGCGACAAGGACCTGGTGATTTCGGGCGGCTACAACGTCTACCCCAAGGAGGTCGAGCAGATCATCGACGAGCTCGATGGGGTGGTCGAGTCTGCGGTGATCGGCGTGCCTCACCCCGATTTTGGTGAGGGCGTGACGGCGGTAGTCGTGCGCGAGCCAGGTGCGCAGCTCGACGAAGCGCAGATCCTCGACTCACTGGCCGGACATTTGGCCAAGTACAAACAGCCCAAGCGGGTGTTCTTTGCCGACAGCCTGCCGCGCAATACCATGGGCAAGGTCCAGAAAAACCAGCTGCGCCAGCAGTACCAGGACACTTACGCCAAGGCCCGCTGAGGGCCACACTTCGGCCACGCCCGGCAAGCCCAAAACGACACTCGGCGCCTCCCAGGGGAAGGCGCCGAGTGCGTTTTAAGCGGCGTCTAATCCAAGCAGTTGAAAACTATTCAGTCACGACGATAAGTCCCCACCAACCGACTCATGCCGAGAATGTGCGGTTCGAGCTTATTGAGCAGTTCCGGCTGCGTCAGCCCCTCAGGCAGTTCGGTTTGGGCATCCAGCGCCAGCACCCAGAAATAATACTGGTGCGGCCCGTGGCCTTCCGGCGGCATGGGGCCACCGTAGCCGATGGCACCACCATCGTTGATACCGGCGGTACCCAGCGTCGTGCCCTCTTCCAACGAGGTGACTTCCGCCGGCAGGTTGTAGAGCAGCCAATGCACGTAGCCGTAGCTGCCATCCTTGACCAGCGGCGCATCCGGGTCGTGGCAGATCACCGCGAAGCCTTGCGTCCCCGCCGGCGCATCCTTCCAGCTCAGGGCCGGGGACACATCGTCACCTTCCGCCGAATGGCGCTTAGGAATCGCCCCATTCGGCGCGAAGGCGGTGCTTTCCACGTGCATGCTGGACGGTGCAAAGGGCATAAGATTCCTCCCATGAAACGTAGTGAAAGGTGAATCGAGAAGAAATGATGGCAGCAGTGGAGGATTCAACCCGTCACAACATCAATTATCAAGACTAGGGGCCATTCATCCTACTTTGCATAACGCCCGCATTTGCGGCTGGTTTGGAGCGTAGCGGAAAACCAGTCCGGCAACATGCATTTGTTAGATTCTTAATGCCCCCCATACGACGGATGCCTGATAAATTAAAAATATACTAAACGAGAGTAATGACAGCCTATATAACCATAATGAAAGTAATCTAGATAGCGGTCTTTGCCAAGATTGCCAATACGAAAGCTCCTCAACGATAGCATCTAGATATTCTTCTCTAAGTAACAGATCGAGCCCATGCGTATAAGGCTCTATTTGGCTATTTTTATCTATTTGATCTGGAGTTTGTATATATGGGTCGTAAAACTTGATAACAATATCACTATCTGAGTGATCGCCATCCACACGTTCAGGAGTTAATCCTGCAACGTAGTGATCACAAACGCTCTCAATAGATAGATGCCTTGTATATACATTTCCTACAGGATAAGTCGTGCAGGGCCCTAACCTTTCGCGTAGACCAACTTCTCCATCATCTCTCTTGTATTCTTCAAAGACCTTAAATTTCTTTTTATCCGAGAGCTTGTATATGAACCGTTCTATAATCGCTTGGCCTACGGCATCAAAACCAACTTTATAGCAAGAGCCTCCTTGCATTAAAAAGATTCCCGCTGTTTTATAAGCCATTTTGTGATTTTTTAACTCATGTATATTTTGAGGTGTTATTTCGGAAGTCCTTCCAAGTTTTAGAAACTCGTAGAATATAGATGAGCGAATCTCTCTGATTGGAGCAGCTCTATATTTCTTGTTTTCTTCACCCTCCATGAATGCTTTTACAAAATAGGGAGCCCTTTTACTGTAGATAACGCCAGCAAGAACAAAGAGTATGCCTGAAAGGAATATGAAAGCCATTTGTATAGGAAAATTAAAGTTAACAAATAGAGGCTTGCTTATCGCAAAACTAGCTAGAATTGGAGCCGTTACGATTCCAGCGAGCCCTGCTTTATAAGCTTTTTCGTTCTGGAGACGAGAAATGTTGTGCCAAGAATAGGCTTGCCTTATCTTTTCCCGCTTATAGTTTTCTACAACTGTACGAGGCATGATTTTATGTGTCTCGTAAGGGTACGGATCTAAAACCCATATCAACTTAGATTTGTGTATGAAATTCCTAATTTTCTCTCGGCGTCTATTGCGCTTCACCATTTCATATATTTGCTTTTCTCGATCATTCATTACCTAGTTCACTACTCCTGATAATAAATCTAACGCCCGGCTCACGCGCCGGTTTGCAGCCGCGAAGCGGCGGAAAATCGGTCGCCGTGCAGCCGATTGTTATATTTTTATGGTTAGAAGGGTATGCATCCTTTTGACTACCATCAAAATTGTCAATAGCAAATTCATAACCACCATCATGATTAAAGGCGAAAACAAATATAACTTTAAGTCAATGTCAATGTTCATCTGGCTGGTTGATATTTTTAAGGCATCGCCTGGCAAAAATGTATAAATCAAACAGAAAAAAACCAACACAACCGACGCAACAATCGCATAACAAATATTAAAATACAGTTGCTCTAGAAGCTTCTTCTTTAGCTCAATACTATGCTTCTTTGACTCCGCATTTACATCCCTTAGCTTTTCGCCTTGGTCGTATACGAGAACCAAAACACTCAATAACAAAGCGGTAAATATTGCTCCAAAATTCACCAGGAGCGAATTTGCATCGCTAGTTACCTTTATGCCAAGAAACGAGAGAAGAAAAGCAATAGCTAACGGAATTCCATAGAATGTAAAATAATCAACCAGGCTAACCTTTCCAGAAGAGGCATCATTTAAAGTATTAATATGGCCGGTCACTATCGACCATATGTTGATTTTTGAACTCATGAGCTTGGCACCTCGATCTTCAGTCCTGGGTACATAGTATTTGCGTACTCGCCCACAATATCTCTTACCCATGAGTTAATTTTAACGAAATCTGGTACTCCATCATCCCCAATGAGATCTTCTTCAACTTCTATTTCACACAAGGCACTCGTTTTGTTTCGTCCGACATTGAACGTTCTTCGCTTTCCATCCATCTCAACAACAGTTTTTACCTGCGCACCATAGTCACCCATTATTTCTACAGCCTGCATTTGCTCGCTGTTAGGATTTAAATAATCCCTTAATTTTCCCATCCCGCCTCTCCTTGGTGGTTTAATAATGAGCTCCTGCTCACCGTGACCAAGCAGTCTCACTTGGTCGGCAATGTCGTTTAAGCCAACAAACTTGGTCAATTTTACTTCTTTTGCAGTGGCATCAAGCCATGCATTTACCGCATTATCATATGCAAGGGGATTCATCTGGATAACCAGACCTGTAAGGTCCTTAAAATACTGAGAAAATAGTGTGTAAAATAATGTTTTCACCCCAATTCCTCGGTATGAATGCATAAACGCCATCGCTTCATTGAAACCTTTGGGAATAAAATAGTGAATGTAGTGCTTGATTATTTCTGCATTATTCTTTGCTTTCTCGAAATCGACATCACCAGTTTGCACATTGATAATGTCAGTTTTCATTCCATACGTTCCGACATTGAACCACCCAAATATCTCTCGAGTATTTTCGTTAATACTCAGGGACTCAAACTGATAGACTTGCTTAGAATCCTCAACGATTTTGTAAGCACCAGTATTAGCGTTTAAAAAATCACGAAGAATATAGAAGAGGTCTTTGTCTCCCAGATTATCGAGCGTGCTGTACCGTTCTTCGATTCTTCCCTCTAAGCCTTTATTGAAGCATCGAAACAGGTAAGGCGCGACAGCATGCATTTTTACTTCCTTTAATTTTTTAGTTAAACGTTCAACTGCGTGTAAGGCAGAAAATATAACAGGTATTAGACAGCGCGCTCGTTTTCCTACTTGAACGAGCAGGCGCGTTCATTAATCTTATCTAGCCCGCCCCTTAGGGATTAACTCACCGAGTTTAAATAATATTAATAATGATTCGGCAAGCTATGTAGAATTCGTGTGCCTGCTGCATTTGCAGGCTCGGTCACCTGAAGAGCGACGCCAGCCCTCCATTAACCCCGACGCCGTTTCGGCCACGCTACCGCCAGGCGAAGCACTGAACGCTTCACCGTCTGGGTCATCAGGTTGTATCGGCAATCTCTAAACGGACTTAACCTAACGCGAATTAGCGTCACGTGACATAGCGTTACACGAAAGACGTACACACAAGAGCACCCACGCCGATGAGAGGCGCGGGCGTGGGGTCAGCCTTGCGGGGGGCTTAGCTTACTTAAGAGGGGAAGTTGAACTGGGCGCTTTCCTGAGCGGAGCGCTGCGGCCAGCGTTGGGAGATGGCCTTGCGGCGGTGTAGAAGCGCACGGCGTCGGGGCCGTAGGCGTGTAGCCGCAGGCCCGCTGAGCAGGCCAATCCGCCCACCACCCTGGAGCCCTATGGCTCCGGTAGTGCGAAGCCCACCCGAAGACGTTGTCATCGGACTGCCGCATTTTGCGACTAGCCTGAAAGGATCCTATCCATTTCAGGAGAGTGGCCCTTGCACATCGCCGACGTGACCATGTTTCATGCGCCGACCAGCGGCGGCGTCAGGACCTACCTGCAAGCCAAGCACCGTCGACTCGCCCAGCTACCCGGCGTGCAGGCCAGTCTCATCGTACCTGGCGCCGAAGCCATGCAGCTCGGCAATCTGCATACGTTGCCGGCAATGCACCTGCCTTTCGGCCAAGGCTATCGCTTCCCGCTGCATCGTCGGCGCTGGGCACAAGCCCTGGTGCGCATGAACCCGGATCTGATCGAGGCCGGCGATCCCTACATGACGGCCTGGTCCGCGCTGGATGCCGGACAGCGCCTGGGCGTGCCGGTCGTCGGCTTCTATCACTCCGATCTGCCGCGGCTGATGGGCGACCGGCTCGGTGCCGGTGTGGCACGTCGCCTGGAGCGCTATGTCGCCGATCTCTATGGTCGCTTCGATCGCGTACTGGCCCCCTGCCGCTCGATGGCCGAACGTCTCGGGCAATGGGGCGTACCCAATGTGCACCTGCAACCGCTGGGCGTGGACCTGGATACCTTCCACCCCCGGCGTCGCGATCCCATGCTGCGCGACATGCTGGGCTTGAGCGCCAACACTCGCCTGCTGGTGTTCGCCGGGCGCAACTCGCGCGAAAAGAACATTCCCGAGTTGCTGGCCACCGCGCAGCGCCTGGGCGGTCGCTATCACCTGCTGATCATGGGGCCGCACATGCCACGCCGGGTGCCGGACAATGTCACCGTTTTCAATCGCTACTGCGACAGCGACGAAGTGGCGCGCTGGTTCGCCACGGCCGATGCGCTCATCCACGCCGGCACCCGCGAGACCTTCGGCCTGGTAGCGCTGGAAGCCATGGCCAGCGGCCTGCCGGTGGTGGGCGTGCGCGCCGGGGCGCTGCAGGAAAACATTCCGCTGGGCTGCGGCGTTTTGTGCGAGCCGCACTCCCCCGACGCCATGGTCCAGGCCATTCAGGAACTGTTCCTGAACGATGCCAAGGCGATGGGACGGCACGCCCGCCGCCACGTCGAACGCCACTACCACTGGCACGCCGTGGTCGATACGCTGCTGGGGCACTATCGCAGCGTACTCGGTGACGGCGTGTCGTCAGCCGCTCAGCGACACGGCTGACGCCATGCGCCATGCGTTGTGGCTGTTGCCCGTAGCGCTGGCCGTGGCGCTGGCCATTCCGTTCTTCATCGGCGGGCCGGCGCTGCTGGGTACCTTGCTGGTTTTTCCCGCTGGCACCTTGGCGCTCATGCTGGGGATGATCGGCCTGTGCTGGGTCATCAATGCCTGCCGGCTACGCTTGCTGTTGGCGGAACATGCCCATGCCGTGAGCCCATCCCAGGCTCTGGCGACGGTGATGGCCACCGAATTCGCCTTCTGTGCCACGCCTGGCGGCAGTGGCGGGCCGGTCACGCTGTATGGCCTGCTGGTCCGGCGCGGGATTCCGGCACCTCGCGCCACGGCGGTATTCGCCGCCGACCAGTTGACCGACCTGGTATTCTTTTTGGTCGCGCTGCTGCTGGTCGCCGTGTATGCCACGATGGCCTTGCTCGATTCCCGCCTCGAGGGGTTGATCGGCATATCGATCGGTCTGCTCAGCGTCGTGCTGGCCCTGGCGTGGTTGTGGCTGCGTCACACCTCACGCTTTCTCGCGACCAGCGGCCAGTGGCTCGAGCGGCTGCGCCTGCCCTGGCGCCTGCGCTTCGTCATGGCACGCCGCCTGCTGCGTTTTCGTCGCGCCCTGCTCGCCACGCTCGGCCTGTCCCGGCGTCGGCTGGCGCTGATCTTTGTGCTGTGCTGTATCCATTGGCTGCTGCGCTACAGCGTACTCTATCTGGTCATCGAAGGGCTCGGCCATGACGTGGCCTGGGCGTGGACGTTCCTGGTCCAGATGCTATCGATGGCGGCAGGACAGGCCAGCATGCTGCCGGGTGGCCTGGGCGGTGCGGAACTCACTTCGACGGCCTTGCTGACTCCCCTGATCGGCCTGTCACAGGCCTCCGTGGCGGTGCTGATCTGGCGCTTCGTGACCTTCCATTTCTATCTGCTGGCCGGTGCGCCTGTCTTCGCCTGCCTGTTTCACCGCCAGTTCCTCTCCCGTCGACGCCCGTCGTTGCACCGTTAGCCATCAAAGTACCGCGGTCGTCAACGTGACCGGATACAGCCACAGGCTGACCTTGGCCAATACGAGGCCGATCAGGGCGCCAGCCGCCACGTCGCTCATGTAGTGCAAGCCCAGGCCCACCCGCGAGGCCGCGATCAGCGCCGCCAGCGGGGCGACGACGAGCAGCAGCCAGGGCGCGGTGGCAGCGGTCAGGGTGGTGAAACTCACCGCGTGCAGGGTATGGCCGCTGGGGAAGCTATAGCGATCCAGCGGCGGCATCGTACAGGGTATCGCCGTAAAGGTGATGAACGGGCGTTCGCGACACAGGCGCGTCTTGAGCAGACGATAGACGGTGATCGCGACCACGGCCGTCACTCCGAACTGCACGGCGATCTGCCACCCGGCATTGCCATGAATCAAGGGCTGGCAGCCGATCAGCACTACCCAGGCCGGCCAGTCGCCGAGTCGGCTGGCCAGGCGCAGCAAGGCCAGCAGCGGGCGATAGTGGCAGAACACGGCCAGGCGACGGCAGGCTTGCCACTCGACCAGATCGAGGCGTTCAAATACGGGAAAGCTGCGGTTTACCATGAACCGTCTCCAGTGTCTGGCGCAGAATGTCCAGGTATTGGTCGGCGATGTGCGACCAGCGTTGGCTTTCGACGCGCAGCCGCGCGGCATTGCCCAGTTGGGAATAGCGCACCGGCTGCTGACACAGCGCCACGGCGGCGTCGATGAAGGCCCGCTCGTCGCCGAACGGCACCACTATTCCTGTGCGGTCGTGCTCGATCACCTCGGCGGCGGCGGCGTAGTCGAAGGCAACGACACCCAGGGCGCTGGCCATGGCCTCGTTGACCACGTTGCCGTAGGTTTCCGACATCGAGGGAAATACGAACATATCGGCGCTGGCGTAGTGGCGGGCCAAGGTGTCGCTATCGACGAAGCCGGTGAAGATGGCATTGGGCAGGCGCTTCTGCAGGGCGGCGCGCTGTGGGCCGTCGCCGACCAGGACCGGCAGCAGGTCGGGCTGGCAACGTTGCATGGCCTCGAAGGCTTCGGCCAGCAGAGTGAGGTTCTTCTCTTGGGCCAGGCGACCGACATGCAGCGCCACGGGCTGCTGCTCGGTCACGCCCCAGGTGCGGCGCAGTTCACTGTCTCGCCGGTGAGGCCCGAAATGGTCGGCGTCGATACCGCGCCCGAGAACCTCCACATTCTTGAAGCCCAGCATCCTCAACTCGGCGGCGCGCTGCGCAGTGGGCACCAGCGTAGCCTGAGTGCGATTGTGGAAATGGCGCAGCACCGTGCATACCGGACGCTTCATCCAGCCGACGCCATAATCGCCGGCGTAATGGTCGAAGTTGGTATGAAAGCCGCTGACTACCGGAATGCCCAGATGCCGGGCGAGGTTCAGCGCCGACCAGCCCAGTGGCCCTTCCGTGGCGACATAGATGACATCCGGCCTGGCATGACGCCATAGCGCGGCCATGGCCCGGCGCGACGGCACTCCGATCTGTACGTCCGTATAGCGCGGTACGCGAATGCCTCGAACCTGCAGTTCGTGCTCCATGCCTTCCGCTTGCGTGGGTATCTGCGGCGTCGGGCGTATCAACTGGACCTGCATACCTCGCTGGATCAGCTCGCGACTGATGTGTCCCAGAGTATGGGCGACACCATTGATATCCGGGGCCCAGGTTTCGCTGACCATGGCGATACGCATGCCGTTTCCTCACGTCGTTGGCTGTGCTCGACATAGCTTCTCGGGACTTCATGACGGGGAGACGACAGTGGGTTGAAGAGTCGATGACGCTTGGCCTTTCGGCGCTTTTCCGGTCATGGATTCACCACGCCACGGTCATCGATTCGACATCCAAAATGGATAGGCTGTCATTGACGGAAAGCACTGCGGGGGGAGAGTCAAGCCATGCGGCCTGCAACGGCACGATTTATTGGTCAATTTTTAGCCAGACTGGCCGATAACCCAGGAATGTTGCACGCAAGCCCTTAGCCGTAACTGGTTTGCTGCTCCCTGAGCCTACCGGTCGATCACATCACCACAGAGGAATGAAGCATCATGAGCGCGTTGCCCATACTTCTCGTCTGGGCCCACATTGGCTTCGTCATCACCCGAGGCCTGCATGCCCGACGGCGTATTGCGCATCTGTGCCGAACATGGACCGGCCTGCTGGTCATCCTCGCTGCGGGCCCGCTGGTCTGGTTGCTGGCGCTGGGCGAGATAGGCCGAAACAAGCCGCGCCGCGTCTCGTGTACACGTGGCCGGTCGCTGTGAGACGCCTGCATCACGGATCACAGCCAACCAAGCTTCCTGCCTTGGCGTAGCGCCTTGTCCAACTGCTCCTCGGCGAGCCGATCCAGTACAGCGGCCAGCGCCTGACGTGTAGCATCGTCGAGCTTGTCCGTCTCCTTCACCCATGCATTGAGATTCGCCAGATCGTGCTGGCGCCCCAGGCGCTTGGCAAGCTTCTTGAGACGATCATGCGCATCCTTGCCGGGCTTGCCCTCGACGGCTGCGCGCATCTCCTGCTGATAGGTCAGGTATTTCACCCATTTGCGCCAACGGTGGCACTGAGCGACTTCACGGCTTTTTGCACTCCGCTTGGCCAGACGCTGCACCTTGCTGCGAGTCTGCTTGAGCCCTTTCCTGGTCCGCTTCTGCGTCAGTGGTTCGGCATCCCACTGCTGTGTCTCGTACTCAAAGGCGGCCAACAACGCTTGTCGGTCCGCATCGATGGGTTGCTTGTCGAGCTGGGCCGCCATCGACGCCCGTAGGCGCGCCAGGGGCGGACGCAAGCGCGATTCGACACGCGGCATCACCCAGCCCAGCATGGCATGACGAACCGCCGTTTCCCGCGAGCCTTCCAACGACTTGGCAAGCGTCTTGGGGTTCTCTTCCCGGGCCTTCACCGCCTTGCGCGGCAGGTCGATACGCTGTAACTGCCAGGCTGCACGCAGACGCTTGCAGGTCAGACGCAGCGCATGCACGTCTTTGACGTCCAGTGGCGTGGTGAGCCGTTCGCTGGCATTCGCGATCAGTTCATGCAGGTAGTCCTGGTGTGTCATCGCGCCCCCGTTGACAAGTTGGCAATGCGCCCCGGTTGGGCAGGCCTAACAAACCTTAACATTGCCCACTATAGCGCAGACTCAACGCATACCGCCCCACCCGTGAGTATCATAGCTGCGTCGGTTCGAGGATTTCCCGGGCGATGGCACGTCCAGCAGGGGTCAGGTGCAAGCGTTCGCCCTGCAGGAGGATATGCCCCTGCTCACGGCTTCGCTGCACCACGCGCCGCGCCTTGGCGGTATCCCAGTGCAGGTGTTCGCGTAACGCCTGGGTGACGTTCTCGACCGCCTGTTCCGGCTCGCCTTCATGATTGTACAGGTGGACAGCCAGGGTCCGGTTCTCGTTCAAGCGCCGTTGCCCTCGCCGCCTCGCCACTTGGGCGAGCAGGCCATAATGGGGGCCTGCCAGGAAGGCCAGCAGCAGGAATACGCCAGTCATGACAGCCATCATGCCGCCGATCGACACATCCCACATTACCGCCAGGTAGTAGCCGGACACACTCGAAAGCACCGAGACCAGCGTGCCGTAAACGAACATCAGCCATAACCGGTTGGTCAGCAGATAGGCCGTAGAGGGGGGCACGATAACGAAAGCCACGAACAGCACGGCTCCCACGGCATCGAACGCCGCTACGGCGGTGCCACTGGTCAGCATCAGCAGCGCATAGAACAGCACGCCGGGCGCAAAACCCAGCGCCTTCGCCAGGGGCGCATCGAAGGTGGCAAGCTTGAGCTCCTTGTAGAACAGCAGCACGAAAAGCCCGTTGAGCAGGGTCATGCCGCCCATCGACAGCAATGACTGCGGAACGCGATAACCGCCCAACGTTACGGTGTCGAGCCACACGAAGCCGATTTCACCCAGCAGCACGGTATGGGTATCGATATGCACATCGCGGGCGTACAGGTTGAGCAACAGCACGCCGATGGAGAACAGCACCGGGAAGACCAGGCCGATGGCGGCATCCTTTTTCACTCGCTGCGTGCTGACGAGCAACTCGGTCAAGAACACCGTCAGGATACCGGTGAGTGCCGCCCCCACGATCTGGATAGGGCCACTTTGCTGGTGCGTCAGCAGCCAGACGACGACGATACCGAACACGATGGAATGGCCAATGGCATCGGATAGCATGCTGGAGCCGCGCAGGACCAGGAAGGTGCCGACCAATGACGAGGCGATGCCCACCAGCATGCCGACCAGCATGATCATCAAGGGAATGTTATCGAAGACGGCCGTCAGCATCAGATTTCCTCCCGCCCCAGCGTCTCGAGGATGCGCTCGGCTTCACTGATGCCCGCTGGGGTCAGCACCCACTGGCCCGCCCGGCCCGGCTCTTGCGGTGGTGCTGCATGGCGCTCGACGTAGCCTCGGCGATGCAGCTTGTGCAGGGCTCGCTGGGTGCTGGTGCCATGGTAGGTATCGATCATGCCCTGTCCCGAGCGGTAGGCGGAATCGGCATGGTGAGCGGCGAGCTGGTAGAGCGTGGTCAGTACCTGCTGGTAGCGCAGGCGCCGACGGCTTCTCCGCAGCCGCACGGCCTCCCACAGGAAGCCGCGCCCCGGTGCGAACAGTAGCGAGACGATGACCACGCTCGATACGCTGAGAATGATCAACGGCCCGGTAGCAAGTCCGCGCGACAGGGCGCTTAGCAGGGCGCCGAAGACGCCGCCGCACACGCCGATAATGGCCGCCAGGGTGACCATGCCCTCCAGCCGATGACTCCACTGGCGTGCCGCGACTGCCGGCGCGATGACCATGGCCGCCATCAGCACGACGCCGACCATCTGCAGCCCCACCACCACGGCCAGGGCGATCATCACCGTCAGCAGCACTTCCAGCCAGACTACGGGCAGGCCCAGTGAGGCCGCGAATCCCGGGTCGAAGGAAACCAGCTTGAATTCCTTCCACAGCAACGCCACCAACCCCAGGGCAGCGACAGTAATGCCGCCCATGATCCATAGATCGCTGCGTAGGGTGGCGGCGGCCTGGCCGAACAGGAAGGAATCGAGACCACCCTGCGAGGCATTGTTCATGCCCTGGATGTGAGTCAGCAGTACTACACCAAGGGCGAAGAAAGTGCTTAGCGTGATGCCCAGGCCGGCATCGGTCTTGAGCCGACTGTTGCGGGTCAACACCACCATCAGTAGCGCCGCCAGCGCCCCGGAGACGAGAGCACCGAGCAGAATGCTGCCGATGTTGCGGGTACCGGCAATGATGAAGCCAATACATATACCGGGGAGGGCCGCGTGAGAGAGTGTATCGCCGAGCAAGCTCTGCTTGCGCAGCACGGCAAAACTGCCCAACACGCCACTGATCAATCCCAGCAAGGCCGCCCCGATCACGACATTCTGGATGGTGTAGTCCTGCAACCAATCGAGCATCGTCATGGCAACTTCTCGGTCACCGGCACGTCACGCTCCTGCGGCGGCAGAAATGCGCTCTCGTCGAGCAGGGCAATCTGTCCACCGTAGGCCTTGCGCAGGTTAGTCGCGGTATAGACATCAGCGACCTCGCCCTGGGCAATGACGCGCACGTTGAGCAACAGCAGCCAGTCGAAATAGGTCCGCACGGTCTGCAGGTCATGGTGCACCACGATCACGGTCTTGCCCTCGTCACGCAGCCGCCGCAGGATATCGACGATAGCCTTTTCAGTGGTGGCATCGACCCCCGCCATGGGCTCGTCGAGGAAATAGACGTCGGCGTTCTGGACCAAGGCCCGGGCGAGAAATACCCGCTGCTGCTGCCCGCCGGATAGCTGGCTGATCTGGCGCTGCGCAAAGTCCTGCATGCCTACCTTTTCCAGCGCCTGCATGGCTTCCTGGCGCTCGCGCCGGCCTGGGCGCTTCAGCCATCCCAGGCGGCCATAAAGTCCCATGGTGACCACGTCCAGCGCGGTGGTAGGAAAATCCCAGTCGACACTGGAGCGCTGCGGCACGTAGCCTACGCGTCGGCGCTGCTCCTTGTAGGGCCGACCGAACAGCGTGACGTGGCCCGCAACTGCGGGGACCAGCCCCAACACGCTCTTGATCAGGGTGCTCTTGCCGGCACCATTGGGGCCGACGATGGCGGCCATCACACCGGGCGGAACATCGAAGTCGATATCCCACAACACCGGCTTGCTCTGGTAACTGACGGTCAGGTCTTCGACATGCAGCGCCAGGTTCGGCTCATGCAGCTCTGCCATATTCACGGTCCTATGAATGCGCCCCTTTCGCGTCATCAGGCCTCGGGGCGTCCTCATGTGTTTGGTCGATGGCGATATCCCACCGCTGTGCCCAGCCATTCAAGGCGTCGGGCAAGGCAGGCAGCCTGCCACCCAGTGCTTCGACGATGTGCCGGGTATTGAAATAGAGCATGCCCAGGTAGGTCCCGCCGGCCGTACCGGCCTCCCCCATGGCATCCGAGTAGAGCTGCGCTCCGATCGACACCGGCTGGCCCTGCTGCCTGGCGGCGTTGACCACGGCCTGGACGGTCCGCGGATTGATGGTGCTTTCGACGAACATGGCCGGCACCTTGCGCTCGACGACGACATCGGCCATTTCACGAATATCCGCGATTCCGGTCTCGGTTGCCGTACTGATGCCCTGAATGCCGGCCACCTCGATACCGTAGGCACGCCCGTAGTAGTTGAAGGCGTCATGGGCGGTGACCAGGATGCGTTGCGTGTCGGGAATCGTCGCGATACTGGCCTCGATCCACTCGTGCAGCGCCTCGAGCTGGGCGGCATAATCCTTGGCATTGCGCCGAATCAACGCTTCGCAGCTCGGCCGCTGCTCGATCAGTGCCTCGGCAACGGTCGGAATGGTCTGTGCCCACAGGTCGGCGGCCATCCACAGGTGGGGGTCGATACCGTAGCTGCCCTGAACGGTAATCAGGGCGTCTCTGTCGATGGAGGCGGGGGCCACGGCAAGCGTGGGTTTGATCTCACCGAAGCGCTCCAGCACCTCACCGAGCTGGCCTTCCAGGGTATATCCCGAATAAAGAATGAGGTCCGCTTTCTGCAGGGTGTACACATCCCTGGCACTCGCTTGGTAGAGGTGCGGGTCGACCCCCGGCCCCATGAGGGCCGTTACCTCGACGCAATCGCCTCCGACATGCTCGGCCACGTCGCCGAGCATGCCAATGGTAACCACAACCTTGAGTGGCGGCGGTGCCTGCTGCGCCTGACTCGAGGATGCCCCCAGCAACAGGAACACCAATAGCCCCCATACCAACCCTTGCTTCATCGTCTCTCCAGCTGACCCTGGCTAAACTATATAGCCTTTGCTATATAACTAGGCAAAACCGTGTCACACGTCAAGGCCCGCAATCTCAGCCTTAACTGTATGGCTCGATGTCGCTCAGGTTTCTTTCAGGAATTGCTCGAACGCAGCCAATGTCTCGCCGCTGACATGATGTTCGATGCCCTCGGCATCGATACGTGCAGTGTCGGCACTCACGCCCATACGGCATAGCACGGCTTCGACGATCATGTGACGGCGACGGCTCGCCGCTGCCAATCCTTCTCCCGCTTTCGTCAGAAAGAGCCCACGATAGGGACGCTTGACGATCAACCCCTCTTCGACGAGTCGGTTGAGCATCTTGGCCACCGTCGGCTGGGTCACACCGAGACGCCGGGCGATATCGACCTGGCGCGCCTCGCCCTGTTCGCCGATCAGATCATCGATCAGCTCGACATAATCCTCGAACAGCTCCGTGCGACGGGCATCCCGAGCCTTGCGGAACCCCTCGACATGACTGTCGGGTGCCATCAGGGACTCACGGCTGGCATCGAAGTGGGAGGTCATGAGCTACCGGTAACCTTGAGCAGGGAAAGAACTATCGCACTCCATCATGCCCATGAGGAAAAGGATTGCAACTTTAAAGAGTAGATTGAGACGTGTTCCTGTTTCCAGCCGGCCGTTCGAAATGCGTCAAACTGACGCGGCCGGGCATACGTCAAGCCCCGACCTGGGATAGCATGTGGCGTTTCTTCTTGCCGCGTTGGTTTACTCATGCCGCTTCGTCGTCATGCCCGGGCTTACCGCCACGCTGCTCACCTGGCGCTGATCGCCATGCTGCTGTTGGTGACCGGCCCGGTCATCGGTCAGCTCAGCGCGTTCGACAAATCGGGCCACCACCATTCAGATGTCCCGATGGCGGCCATGGCGCCGGCGCCGCATCATACGCTTGGGGGTGTGATCGACTGGCACGAGCAGTGCGGCTACTGCTCGCTATTCCAACATTTCCCCGTGCTCACCGGCGTTCTGCCGCCCATGGCGCGCATGCCTTTGCCGATCGCAGACGAGCCGAGTGCCGACACGCGCTCGGCGCATGGCAGTCTTGCGGTCTTTCCTCACGCCCTCACCCGCGCCCCACCGTCCGCCGACCGCTGAAACAGCGCAACATCATCGCTGCCGCCAGGGCATAGGGTGTATATGCACGACGACAATCGCCCGTACCGTTGGCGACGGCGGCCATGGCTTGTCCCACCGGCGACAAGCCCCAGTGTGTCCCGTGAGGAATTCCTTCATGTCCCGTACCCGACGCGACGTCAACGATCTCTACCGTGCCGTGTGGCGCTGGCACTTCTATGCCGGACTGATCGCTTTACCTTTCTTGATTCTGCTGGCCGTTACCGGCGCCCTGTATCTCTTCAAGGACGAGGTCGAACAGTGGTGGTATGCCGATACGCTGCGCGTGGAGGCTCAGTCGACGCCACCGGCCTCGGCCCAGGCCCAGTTGAACGCGGCACTTGCGGCCCAGCCGGGCAAGGCGTTTCGCTATGTCACCCCCGCCACCCCTGACCTGGCGACCGAAATCGACATCCGAACTGCCGACGGCGACAAGCGCGCCGTCTATGTCGACCCTTACTCCGGCGACGTGACTGGCAGTCTGCCCTATCGGGGCAGCGTGATGTGGACGATCCGCCAGCTGCACAGTCTCAGCTATTTCGGTACCACGGCGAGCATGATCATCGAGATCGTGGCTGGCTGGACGATCCTGCTGGTGCTGACCGGGCTCTACCTGTGGTGGCCGCGAGGCCAGCGCGGCGGCGTGGTCTCGGTGCGCTCGCGCCCGTCAAAGCGGCTGTTCTGGCGTGACCTGCATGCGGTCACTGGTGTCTTCGTGGGGGGCTTCATCCTGTTCCTGGCCGTGACCGGCATGCCCTGGTCGGCGGTGTGGGGCAGCAAGGTCAACGAACTCGCCAACGGCAATAATTTCGGCTATCCCGACGGCGTGCGAGTCAACGTGCCCATGTCCGATGCCCGACTCGCCGAGCGCGAGTTGACGCCCTGGTCGCTGGAGCAGGCACAGCTACCTGCATCCGCGGAGAGCGACACGTCCGCGATCGGCCTCGATCGTGCCATTGCCCGCTTCGATGCACTGGAACTGACGCCGGGTTATGCGGTCAGTTTGCCCAGCGCCGCCAGCGACGTGTATACCGGCTCGATTTACCCCGACGACCTCAGCCAGCAGCGAGTCGTGCATCTCGATCAGTACACGGGCGAACCGCTGCTCGACATGAGTTACGCCGACTACGGCCCGTTGGGACAGACGCTGGAATGGGGGGTCAATGTCCACTTGGGCCAAGAGTTCGGCATCGTCAACCAAGTCGTCTTGGCGCTGGTCTGCGCCGGAATCGTGCTGCTGTGCGTCGCCTCGGGCGTCATGTGGTGGATGCGCCGCCCCACCGGCCGCCTCGGTGTGCCGCCGGCGCCGCAGGATCCCCGCAAGCTGCGCGGCGTGCTGGCTCTGCTCGCCATCGGAGGGGTGATCTTCCCGCTGGTCGGTGCCTCGATGATCGTGATGGCAACGATCGATGCGGGCATTCGCTACCGGTCGACGCATTCGTCGACCAAGGCCGTGGGTTGACCGGGGATAGCCCATCGGCACATACGCACGTAGAGTATGTTGCGCCCGGGCCGGCTCGTGACGAGCGACCCGGGCCTGCTTCATTGGCATTGCCTGGAGAAAGCCTTCCCATGATGTCCCGTCTGTCTCGACATATTGCGCCCTGGCTCATGCTCATCGGCTTCGTGCCCATGACGGCACTGGCCCATCCGCATGGCTGGGTAGATTATCGGGTGGTCCTGCATTTCGACGATCAGGCCCGCGTCGTAGCCCTGGAACAGGTCTGGAAGATGGACCCATTCTACAGCCTGACTCTGACTGAAGAACTGGCCCGGGCTGCAGGCGAGGAAAGCATGGAGCAACGCCTGGACATGCTCGGCGAGGAAATCGCCCAGAACCTGCGCGGCGAGCATTACCTGACGCACGTTGCACACGCTGGCGAGCGCGTCGATCTGGGGGACCTGCGCGACTATTCCATTCGCCAAAACGACGATCAGCGTCTGACGTTCCGTTTCGTGGTCCCGCTGGCCGAACCGCTAGCGCTCGGAGGCTCACCGCTCACCTGGCAGATCTACGACGATACCTATTACATCGAGTTTCTCTACGACCCGGATGCCGATACGCCGATCGCTCTGCACAACGCTCCCACCGATTGCGCCAGTCGCGTCATCGCTGCGGACCCCGACCCGCAGCGGGTCGCCGACGCGGCGGCGCTGGACAGGGATGCCGCCGCCCCTAGCGGGCTGGGGCGCTTCTTTGCGGAAACCGGAGAGGTGACATGTCCCGCCCTTTAGCCCTGCTGATCGCCCTGCTCCCCCTGCTGGGAGTGACCCTGCTGGCCATGACCGACGCCGGCCAGGCCCTGGCGCAAGCCGTCATGGCACAGACGCACGACTGGCAGCGTGAACTGCATCGCGGCCTGACACTCTCGACGATGGCGCTGTCGCGTCATCCCTCGTTCGATACCAGCCTGAGCCTGATGGCGCTCAGTCTGGGCTACGGGGTGTTCCATGCCCTGGGCCCGGGCCACGGCAAGGCCGTGATCACTGCCTATCTGCTATCGCATCCCACCGCTCTGCGCCGCGGCCTGGTGCTGACCGTGGCTGCTGCGCTGCTGCAAGGGCTGGTGGCGATCCTGCTCGTCGGCGTTCTGGTTTGGGGGATGGGCCTGCTGACCCGCGAGGCCATGGCCCGGACGGGGCTGCTGGAACAGGCCAGCTTTATCGTTCTGGCCGGGCTGGGCGCCTGGCTGACCTGGCGCGCCCTGGTCCGGCTCAAGCGCAGTTTCGAGCGCCTGACGTACAAACCTGACGACGTGGAACCACACACGAATTTTCTGCCGATGGATGGCATGGCTTTCAACAGTATGGGCAACGCCTTCGCCCACGCTGCCCCAATGATGCCGTCAGCTACCCTGCATACCGACACGGCATGCGACCATTGTGGCGGCCATCACCACATCGACCCTGGCGTGACACACGATGCCAAGGAGAGCCTGGGCGCCTTGCTGGCCATCGGCCTACGGCCTTGCAGCGGTGCGGTCATGGTTCTCGGCGTGGCCAGTCTACTGGGCTACTGGTGGGCAGGCGTGCTGGCGGTACTCGCCATGTCGGTGGGCACGGCAATCACCACGTCGTGCCTGGCCATGTTCGCCGTTTTTGCCAGGCAGCGGGCGACCCGGTTGCTGGCGCGCACGACGCCGCACTGGCAGGCGCTGGCCGGCCACGGACTCGCGCTCTGCGGAGGCATTCTGATACTGGCGCTGGGCCTCGGCTTGCTGCTCAGTGCTCCAGAGATGGCCGCAACGGGGCTGCCGGGCGGCCTGCGCTGATACTCGACGCGAAGTCTGCACACAGGATGATTTCGACAGCGATCGCGTTACTCGTCGGACGAGGACTCGCTGCGCGCGGGCGGCATGACCGGCTCCAGGGGAAGCACTTGTTTCGAGGCAGGCGCTGGCTCGCGTTCGTCCGGTTGGCGTATACCGTCGTCGCGTGACGACCTGTCAGAACGAGGCCCGTAACGCCGATTGTCGCTTTCGGGCCCATAGCGACGATCCTCGTACTGGGGGCCATAGCGGCGCACTCCGGGACGCGATGGCTCATCCCGCTGTGATCCAAAGGATGGTCGTTCCGGCCCGGCCTGAGCGACCATTGGCATGACAACTGACCCGGACAGGACAGTCAAACATATAGCTACCGCAGCCAAGTGCCTGGGACACGGGAAGAGGCATGAGGGCTGGGCACCGTGCCCGAGCAGTGAGCCGCCTGTCGTACGGCCTGCCTTGTAGGAACTACGCTCCGGATCGTCTCGCATGCTCGAACCCTCCCATCGGCGTTGCCATCCTGCATCAGGAACTTGCAGAACAGACGGACAAGACGCAGTTGTCAATGGTAGCGAGAGTCCTCCGGCACAAACGAACAAGCCGGCCAAAGGCCGGCTCAAGCGTTCACTTACCCTGTTGTGCGAAGGTTTGTCGGGCAAGTGATTGAAGCATAATGATGATGTATTGCTAATATGTGACAGGTGTTAAGAATGTGCCGTTAGCATTGGCTACATGCGAACCCGGTAACGTTCACGCTGTCGAAATAGCTGATAGAATGGCCTGCCCAGAGCCTTCGCAGGAGAGCCCATGAGCGAAAACTTCAAAGATTTCGAAGATGCCCTGATCTCATCACGAGACGATTTTATCGTTCGCCAGAACAAAGCCATTGAGCATGCCAGAGAGCAGTTTGGCAAAAGAAAGGTGAAGGAGAAGAAACTGGAGCGGCCCAAACCTTTGCGCTCGCAGTCAGTGACGTCTTCCGACAGCTTCAAGACCGGGCATATCGTCCGCTTGGCGGTACGCAGAAAACAAATCGCCCTCGATGAGATGTTCGAGCATAAGTCCGACAAGCTATCGAAGCTGGAAGCCCGTCTGGATGCCGAGAAAGCGGCCAAGAAGGCTGGCTACCCCATCATCGGTTATGTCTATTCGATAGACAAACTATAGTTAGAAAGCATTCGCTATTCAGAGTCGCCGGAGCGCAGGTCGTAGAGAGGCCTCTCTGCACTGTTAGTGCGTACCTCGACAAGTATCTTTCAGGCCTAGCGACCAACCATGGCTACATCCAGTAGCGCCATGCGTTCTCAATGTATCGATGTTTCCCTTTGCCGGGTCGTTATAGGCCAACTTAAGGCAATAAAAAACGGCCGCCCCTTGCCAGGGGCGACCGCCGCTTATCGCGCAGCATCGATAGGCTTATTCTTCGATACGAACCAACCAAGACTCGACAGTCTCGTCACCGTGCTCTTCTTTCCACGCCTTTAGGGTCTTCTGGTTGCCGCCACGGGTTTCCACGACTTCCCCGGTATTGGGATTCTTGTAGATCTTCAAACGGCGCTTGCGGCGTCCACCGCCACTGGTCGGCTGAGACACTTTAGTGTCCGCCGGCTTACCCGGCTGGAGTAGTTCGATAACATCGGCCGCGCTCTTGTCGAAATCTTTCATCAGCGCTTCGAGCTTGTTTTTGAACTCCAGCTCACGCTGAAAGTTCTGGTCGCCTTCAATCTGCTTGAGCTCTTCGCTCAGCTGCTTCAAGAGGCGCTCTTTCTCAACATATTTTTGCAGTGTCGATGACATTAACTTACCCTTCCGAGGAATTTCATATCGATTACGGGAAATATAACAGAGAACCAATAACGCAGCCAACTAGAAATATTTCGGACTCTTGTCCCGTCTTACCCACCATGCGACTTGAGCCAAGCCAACCTATCCTTGATAGAGATTAACCTTCCAATGAATAAACCCAATCTGCTCGTTAGCATTCTAAGCGGATGCGCCTGATGATTGCCTATAGGTCCTTCACCTATGATAATGCCACGCCTTTAACGCATAACGGCGTATCGGCTACGCCAAATGGCCGTATCTCAAAGTTATGCGTATCGTTTTGCTTTGACGCCTTGCAGGCAAAGCCCCCTCGAGTGGCCAACGATTGCACTATCGTTGCCGCTACGTTTAAAACACGATGTGAACCGCATGACCCCCAACGACCTAAAGAAGCTGGTGGAATGGAGAATGCCTTTCGGTAAGTACCAGGGCCGCCTATTGGCCGATCTGCCCGGCCCTTACCTCAACTGGTTCGCTCGCGAGGGCTTTCCCAATGGCGAGCTAGGCGCATTGTTGGCACTGATGCATGAAATCGATCACAACGGACTGAAGGATCTGCTCGACCCGTTGCGCTGAAGAGACAAAATAGTGAAGCGTTGCACCTAGTGAGGGCATGTCTTGCGCTATCCTTGTGCTACCTTGTAGGTAAACAAAACCAACAAGCCAGCGCACGGAGGAGCCTATGTTCGAGGCCTTCGAATTTTCCGCTACAAGCCAGCGTGGCGAGCCCGTCACCTTGGTCGCGTTTCTTCAGTTTACCGAAGATGCCCAGGCAGATGGCGAGACCGCCTACCGCCTCGGGCCGATCCAGCTCTCGACGGCGGACGGTCGTGCCGTGGACTATGTCAGCGGCCAGTTTCCGTTTGTCTGTCAGGATGGCTGCGATGCATTCATGACCGATAACGAAGACGTCTTGAACCTGCTGATGATGTCTCCGCCTGCATCCCAAGTTCGGCTGGGACCGTGGACCCGAGGCCAATCCGGCTATCGCTAAGCCAGGCAGTCGCCGATTGGCGGCTGTTCACTTCCCCGTTGGGAGCGGTTCGGCCAGGATATCCTCGCTGAAGCGGTCCAAGCGCTGAACAACGCGGCTCTGGTAAACATAACGCTATAGGTGAGCGTGCCTCGTGAATGCCCCTGATCAGCGCTTTGCCTAGCAAGTTAAGCGAAACCTCTAGTCGCTCTGCTGCCGAATGTCTTCGCAGATGGCCTGGGTGAGCTCCCGGGTCGTCGCGGTGCCCCCCAGATCCTGCGAATGGACACCGGAACGGGTCAGCCGCTCGATGGCCGCCATGAGCCGCTCGGCTGCCGTGGTCTCGCCCAGATGCTCCAACATCATCACGGCCGTCCAGAAGGCGCCGACCGGATTGGCAATGCCCTGCCCGGCGATATCGAAGGCCGAACCGTGGATGGGCTCGAACATGGAGGGAAAGGTTCGCTCGGGATTCAGGTTGGCGGTGGGCGCGATCCCCAGACTCCCCGTAAGCGCCGCGGCCAGGTCAGAAATGATGTCGGCATGCAGGTTGGTCGCCACCACGGTATCCAGGGTGTCCGGCTTGAGTACCATGCGTGTGGTGACCGCATCGACCAGCTCTCTATCGGTCTCGACCTCGGGATAATCTCTGGCAACCTCGAAGAACACTTCATCCCACAGCACCATGCCGTGTCGCTGGGCGTTGGACTTGGTGACCAGGGTCAGCTTTTTTCGCGGGCGGCTTCGGGCCATCTCGAAGGCGAAGCGATGGATGCGCTCCACGCCTTTGCGCGAGAAGATCGAGACTTCGGTGCCGATCTCCTCCGGCAGGCCGCGATGCACCCGGCCACCATTGCCGGAATACTCCCCTTCGCTGTTCTCGCGAACGATCACCCAGTCGATCTTGTCCGCGCCCTGCAACCGGCTGTTGACGCCGGGCAGCAGCCGGGCCGGACGAACGTTGGCATACTGATCGAAGCCTTGGCAGATCGCCAGGCGCAGGTCCCAGAGCGAGACATGATCCGGCACCTGCTGGCTGCCTACCGAGCCGAAATAGATGGCATCGAACCGGGCCAGTTCGTCCAGGCCGCCCTCGGGAATGTAGTGTCCGTGCTCCAGGTAGTAGTCGGAACTCCAAGAGAAGTCGGTAAAGGCGAAACCCAGCTCCCCGCTTTTCTCCGCCAGGGCCTGCAGCACCTGCTTGCCCGCCTCGATGACCTCGATACCGATACCGTCGCCGGGAATCACGGCGATCCTGTGCTGACGCATGGTGTATATCCTTTGCCGTTGGGCCCTGATTCAAAGATGGGCGTGGAAGACTTTCATGAGTTCGGCCTTGTCCTCGAAGCCGATGCCCGGCCTATCCGGGATGGCGACGAGACCGTCTTCGACCGGCGTGGAGTCGGCAAAACCGCCGAAGGGCGCAAAGACGCGCGGATAGGATTCGTTGCCGCCCAGTTTGAGGCCGGCCGCGATGTTCAAAGCGAACTGGTGGCCCCCATGGGGGATGCACTGGCGGGTTGACCAGCCACGGATATGCAGTTCGTCGAGCATGCGCAGGTATTCGACCAGTCCGTAGGACAGCACCGGGTCCATCTGCAGAATGTCGCGATCGGGACGCATGCCACCATGGCGCAGCAGATTGCGTACGTCCTGGTGGGAGAACAGGTTTTCCCCCGTAGCGGTCGGACCGGCATAGTGTTCGCACAACTGACGCTGCAGGGCATAGTCGAGCGGATCGCCAGCCTCCTCGTACCAGCGCACCCCGTAAGGGGCCAGGCCATCGGCAAACTGCAGCGTGGTCTGCAAGTCGAAACGCCCGTTGGCATCCACCGCCAGGCGCGACGCGTCGCCCACTATCTCGAGCGCGGCCTCGACACGCGATAGATCTTCATCCAAAGGCGCACCGCCGATCTTCATCTTGGTGGCCACGTAGCCCATGTCCAGGTAGTCGCGCATCTCATCCTGAAGACCGCGGATTTCCTTACCGGGATGGTAATAGCCGCCGGCGGCATAGACCGAAACGCGACGGTCCGTTTCACCGTCGCCATGGCGCTCGGCCAATAGCTGCGCCAACGGCTTGTTCTCGACCTTGGCGACGATGTCCCAGATCGCCATGTCAATGACACCTACCGCCACCGAGCGCTCCCCGTGGCCGCCCGGCTTCTCGTTGGCCATTACCGTCGCCCAGACCTTGAACGGATCGAGGTTGCGACCGCTGTCATCCACTAGCGAAGCCGCATCGGCCTCCTGCAGGCGGGGCAGAAAGCGCTCACGAAGCAGGCCACTCTGGGCGTAGCGCCCGTTCGAATTGAAGCCGTACCCCACGACCTGGCGGCCATCGACCTTGGCGTCGGTGTAGATCGCCAGGATGGAGACGTCCATCTTGGCGAACGAAATGTAGGCATTGGCGATATCGGAAGCGATCGAGACCCGCGCTTCCTTGATGTCGGTAATTCGCATGCTTGCTCCTTGTCTTGAGGCCGATAGTGATTGTTCGAGGCTCACGACCAGATGCCGGACGGCAATCTGACATTCAGCACCTGCGTGAAGGCCAGATAGAACGCGCCGATCAGCAGGGCGACGATCGGTACCCACTGGGCGAGACGACGCATCGATACCGACCCCTCCACGCGCGCCAGATACCAGGTCAGACCGAAGAAGACGATGGCCGTGGCCAGCAGAAAGCCCAGCAGGCCGATGGCGTACCACCAGGCGAACAGCACGATGATCATGACCGCCAGGCGCACCGGATTCCCTTCGATATTCACTCGGCGCGCCGCCGGCTTGGTAAAGGCCTTGACGATCAAGGCCAGGGAGATCGCCACGGTGATGACCAGGATGGCACGAGGGAAGATGATGCTCAGTCGTCCCATACTCTCGCGCGGAAACCACAGCAAGGCGGCGAACAGCAGGCCGAACAGACCCGCCGCGAGATCGGTGTTGAGTCGCAGGGTCATGGCGATTGCTCCTCGTCTCGATCGACCTTGGCCATGCGCCCGCTGCGCTCCAGCCATCCGGGCAACAAGGTGGTCGCAACACTCAACACCACCAGGCAGGCCAGGACGATGGACAAAGGGTTGGATACCAGACGCAGCCAGGGAATCGGATCCACGACCGCTGCCAGCATGGTCTGCACGTAACCCTTCTCGGCGATGACCCCGAGGATCATACCCAGCACGATGGGCGCCGCCTGGATGCCGATCAGGCGCAGGAAATACCCCACTGTGCCCAGCAGCAGCATGATGAATACATCAACCATGCTGTTGCGCAGCGCATAGGTCCCCAGAATGGTGACCATGGCGATGCTGGGCAGCAGAAAATAGAACGGCGTCTTGACCACGATGCGGTGAATCAACCGACCGCCCATCAGGCCGACCGGTAGCAGGAACAGCGCCGCGAAGCCCATCGAGAGAATGAAGCCGTTGGTCAGCACACCGGTTTCGGTGAACAGATCGAGCCCCGGGCGCAAGCCATGCATGAGCAGCACCCCGAGAATGATGGCGTCCGGCGGCGCGCCGGGAATGCCCAGGGTGAGCAGGGGTACCATACTGCCGGCTACCATGACGTTGTTGCTTGATTCCGAGGCGATCACGCCGTCGACGTTACCCTTGCCGAACGACGCCGGGTCCTTCGAAAAGCGACGAGCCTCGTTATATGCCACCAGGCTGGTGACGTTACCCCCCGCACCGGGAATGATGGCGATGATCTGACCAATGATGCAGGAGCGGATCAGATTGATGGGCTTGCTGAAGATGTGCTTGCCCATCCGCATGATGGCGGAGCCAGCGCCACCCTGTAACTTGCCACTCTCCGGCAGGGCGCCTCGCCCTTGGGCCGCCATCGAGATCAGTTCGGGAACGACAAACAAGCCGATCAGGGCCACGATCAGCTCGATCCCGCCCTGCAGGGCCGGGAAGCCAAAGATGAAGCGGGTTTCGCCGCCGATCGGCGAGACACCGACAGTACTTAGCAGCATGCCGAT
This sequence comes from Halomonas sp. McH1-25, assembly GCF_022348165.1. GTDB lineage: Bacteria > Pseudomonadota > Gammaproteobacteria > Pseudomonadales > Halomonadaceae > Modicisalibacter. The sequence goes on along the minus strand of NZ_JAKRFI010000002.1, from coordinate 406,077 downwards.
ACAGCCGCCGAGCAGCCCCTTGAGCAGTGAGCCGCTGGATAGGCTGGCGACCAGGGTCAGCCCCAGCATTGCAACCCAGAACATTTCCGCCGGGCCGAACACCACGGCCAGCCGCGCCAGCGGCGGCGCCAGCAACAGCAGGAAGGCCACCCCGACTATGCCGCCAACGACCGAGGCGATGGTAGCAGCGGCCAGCGCCTCATAGGCGCGCCCTTGACGAGCCATGGGATAACCGTCGAAGGTCGTGGCGATGGAAGACGGCGTCCCAGGCGTATTGATCAGGATGGCGGTAAAGGCCCCACCGTAGATCGCGCCCATATAGACGGCCCCCAGCGCCATCAGGCCCTGCAAGGGCGACATCGTGAAGGTGAACGGCAACAGCACCGCCAGAGCCATGGTCGCCGTCAGACCGGGCAAGGCGCCGATAAATAACCCCGCCGTTACACCAGCCAGGATCGTGATCAGTCCTTCCAGCGTCAGGATCGAAAGCAGCGCTTCCAGTAGCATATCCATAAGCCAACTCCACTGATGACATGACGTGCCGCATACGAGCGGCCAGCAACACCCGACCCTGCAGCTGCACAAGCCACAGGATCGGGAGGTATCATGGATTTACTGGTTGGCTTTGGCTTCTTCGAGGATGGGTTGGTAGGCCGACTTGAGCTGTTGAATGATCTGGTCCACCTCGTCGTCAGTGATATCGGTCATGACGAAGCCGAGCGGCTCCTGCTTCTCGGCGATGCGCTGGTTGGTCTTGGCAAACGCCTCTTCCAGCTTGTTGACGATCTCATCCGGCGTGTCCTTGGGCACGGCCACCCCGCGATAAGCACCGCCGACGATGTCATAGCCGAGTTCCTTGAAGGTCGGCACATCCGGCAGAGCCGGCACGCGTTCCTCCGAGGCCACGGCCAGTACCCGGGCGTTGTCCTGCATCTGCACACCGAGCATCGAATAGTTGAAGATGCCCGAGACGTGGCCGCCCTGCACTGCCGCCGGTAGCGGCCCCGTGCCGGTAAACGGAATGTAGGTCACGTCGATGCCGGCTTCACGCTCCAGGCGCAGGGCACCCAAATGGTTGGCACTAAACGTCCCGCTGCCGCCCAGCGTCACAGCCTGGGGGTTTTCCTTGGCGTACTGGACCAGGTCGTCGAGCGTCTCGAACTGGCTGTCCTTGGGCACTATCAAGGCATTGGGCGTAGTGTGGAAGAAGGTCACGATCTTCCAGTCATCGGTCTCGTAACCGGCATTCTCGCGCATGATGGGCTGGGCGATGATGTGCGGTATGTTCACCCCGATCATCTCATAGCCCGTCGGCTCGGCGTTGTTCTGGAACTCACTCCAGCCCACGGCCCCCCCGCCCCCGGGACGGTGGTTCACATTGACGTCGACACCCAGGATTTCCTCTAGGTGGGGTTCCTGAAAGCGCGCCGTGACATCGGATTCGCCGCCCGGATCAAAGGGAATCGTGTAGGTAATGGGTTGTTCGGGATATTCAGCATAAGCGAATCCGGGGAGGCCTAGCGCGGCCAACAGAGACAGTGAGCCCACCCAACGGGTAGTAGCGAGTTTCATTGGCGTACTCCTTGGTTTTCTTGTGGTCTAGCGATGTCTTCCGCTCGATTGTTCTTGTTGCCGACAGGGCGGAGCGGACGAACGGCATACGCATGCCCGGCAGGACGGTCCGTATACGTACTTCACTTTTTGAAACTAGCCAACTTGTAAAATCTGTCCATTCATAGCGTATAGACATTGGTCGAAAGCGATAGGAAAAGGCACACCGAGATAGCTGGCTCAATCCTTATGTCTATGTTTTTAAATGAAAAGTCTTTATAGAGATTTTATTGTGCGGGGAATAAAACTTGTCATATCAGATATAAAACAATGGTTAGAAACCCAGACCGCTTTTACCCTTCGAATACTCGCCGGCGCGAATTGCCGATATGCTGGCGCATCCGCTGGCAGGCCCGTTCAGCGTCGCCCTCGCGAATGGCCTGAAGTATCTGGACGTGTTCCTGCTGGACTTCCGGTAAATGCTGCCCGGGGCGACGCAAGCCCAGGTTGCGCGCCAGATTCTGCCCGAAATTGATCTGCGGCTTCAGTGACAGCAGTGTATCGGTGAAAAAGCGGTTATTGGTGGCCTTGGCGATGGCCAGATGGAAGCCGAAGTCGGCATCGACACCAAGTTCTCCAACCTGGATGCACTCCTCGAGACGCTGCAGTGCCCGTTCGATCTCCTTGAGTGAAGCAGGAGAAGCATGCTGCGCTGCCAGACGTGCCGACTCCCCTTCCAGCGCAGCACGAAATTCGAAGCATCGCTGCATATCCGCCAAACTTTCCAGAGGTGCGAAGTCCAGCATGGCGCGATCCGGACGGCACTCGACATAGCTGCCTGCCCCCCGCTGCGAACGGACCAGCCCATCTTCGCGAAGACGGGACAAAGCCTCGCGCACAATGGGCCGGGATACCCGGTTCATCTCTGCCAGCTTCGCCTCGGAGGGTAGCCGATCACCTTCACCGTATTCCCCCTGCAGGATGCGTTCGACGATGTCACCATAGACGCGATCGCTGAGTTTGGTGGGGGGTTCCTGCGCCTTCGAAGCATCGGCAGGTGAGGAAATGGCTGCAGCGTTCCAGGAGCGGCCAGGGCGTAGCTTGCTTGTCATGTAGCGACTCGGCAAAGGATGCATGCCTACTAACATAACGCATTTCGCCTTGCTTGAGCGATTGCCGCCGACCAGCTCGAACCGTATGACGTATGAGTGGTAAAAGTAATAGCATCAATCGAGACAGGCCACGGGCGTAGCGCGGTGCCAAAACATCAGCGGGCTCGTTGCAGGCGTCAATGCGCTGCGCATGCTGGAGTCGCCAGGTGAGGCCAGATTGGCCATATGTACCGATGAGTAGCTCCAGGAGGGAGACCTCGTCGTACCCAGGCGCCTGGGCTCATCCGGGCACGCATGTCTTGCCAGTTGGATTCCAGGCGTATCGTCATGTGCACTCTGATACGAGGCACATCCCGTGACTGCAAGAATCAGCAGCGCTGCACCAAGTCGCTTGTTCATCGCCGCCTCCACCGAGACGAAGCTATCTACAGCATAGAGCGGTGTTTGATGCAGTGACGCGGTGGCGTCGTTAGTCTTTAGTCATGAGCCGGTGGCTTGGCGAGTCTGCAATCATTCACCGCCTTGCACCGCAAGATGCGATAACCGCTCGGCGACCGTGGGCACGCTTTCGCCAAGCGGTACGATTCCCTCGTCATCCAGGTGGCGCAAGCACATGAGCAGCACGAGCCCGGCATGGCCCATCGAATCGAATTCGGCGCGAAGATCCTCACGCTGACTATCGCTCGGCGTTTCCGGCTGGTTCCCGCTTCCGTCCTGGAAGACCCGTTGGTAATCAGGCTTCAGGCCGACGTAATTCAGGGATTCTGTGACTGCCTTTCCGAACTTTCCCTCTGCCAGAGTGATGCACTCCGCTTGTGAGCGGGCCAGGGCAACACGCGCGTCGGTGATGGCGGCTTGACGATGCATGCTGTCGATATTGGTTCGCTCGGGTCCCTCGGTGCCGGGAAACCAAACCAATAACGCAACGACGAGCCCGGCAAGAACCAGCAATACGGCAGCTTTCATAACAGCCCCTCGAGAGACATCATCACCACAAACTAACAGAGGTCCCGAGCCATTGACGATCCATGCTCTGCGGTTTTCGAGCCGCTCGCTGCGTGGCGAGGGGTGACACCTGCATCAAGAAGGAATACTGCACTCCGGTCTTGCTATTCTCCAGTCTTGCTATTTTAGCCTGACTGGCGGCTAGCTCCTGGGTAAATACATCTCCCCGCCACGAACGTCTGCTGCGGTTGAAACTCACTATCGAGCAGGGCCACGTCGGCATCGAAGCCGATAGCCAGACGCCCCTTGCTCGCCTGTAGCCCAAGTACCCGAGCCACATTCGTGGAAATCAGGCCCAGGGCCGACTCGAGAGGCAATACACCTTCACGAACCAGGCGTTGCCAATCCGCAATCAAGGCCGTGTTTCTTGCCACTTTCATGCCCAGGTACGCGCCATTGGCATCGAATTCAGGCAAGCTGCCATTGCAATCGGAGCTGATGGTAATGTGCGCCGAAGGAACGCCGCGCTCCAGCAATCGCAACACCGCGTCGAAGCTGGAAAGGCCATCGCCGGCCTCTTCGAACGCCGTGACATCCACACTGGCATTGAATGCCAGCGCATAATCTGCTGCCTCCTCGAGCAAGTCACGATGGCGATTCACATGGGTAGGGATCACCTGGTCGGCGGGGATTTCGGTCTCGGAGAGCAATCTTCGCAGCGGCTCCAGACCCCGCTTTCCATCGCCGACATGGAAATGGCAGATACCCCGTTTGCCGGCCAGCATGGCGCCGACACGTGTATCGCTGACGATCCGTTCGATTTCATCCTGGCGTGGCTGGCTCGAACGATGGTCCGAGATAGCGATTTCGCCCAGGCCGATGACTTCGGGAATCCAGGCCAAGTCGCGCTGGATGTCGCCGGTTAGCGTAGGCGGCGGTACGCGATACGCACCGGTATACATGTACGCTGAAATCCCTTCGCCGCGCAGCCCTCGTACCTTGGCCAGCAGGTCGGCCGGGGAGCGGCTGATGCTGTCGGTGCCAAGCACGCCCACCACCGTGCCGATTCCCATTGCGGCGATTTCCCGGGCCGAAATTTCCGGGCAGCGAGTAACACAACCGCCTTCGCCGCCGCCTCCGGTGACATGCACATGCTGGTCGATGAAGGCGGGAACGGCGATGAGATGGCGTGCCTCCACCACTTGGATAGGCCAGCCCTTGGGAATATCGAGCGCGCTGCCCAGAGCGACGATCTTTTCCCCTGCCATGAGGATATCAGTAGCCTCGAGCCGCTCGGGTGAAAAAACATCGCCTACGCGCAACAGTGTCAGTAGCCCGTCCCGGTGATCGTTGGAAGGCGTCATGGTTGTTCACCTGTGGCATCGTCCTGCTGGGTATCCGGCAAAAACCGTCTCCCGCGAAGGCGTTCGGTGGCGCTCTCGATATCCTCGATCAGCAGTACCAGCAGATCACCCTCCCTGGCCTCATCGAACGCTCTGTCGATGGCCTGACGTTCCTTCAAGACCACCTCGACTCGGCAGTCGCCGGGCACCGACTCCGCCCCGGCACGCAGCAGGCTGGCGGTGTCACCGTCGGGGCGACCACGCGGATCGGTCTCGCAGAGAAAGACGATGTCGTGCATGTTGGCAAGCTGGACACCCAGGCTGAACAGGTCCTCGTCACGACGATTGCCCGGGGCGCTGGCCACGCCAATGCGCCGCTGAGCGGGAATACGGCTGACGAGTTCGCCCAAGGCTTCGAGTGCCGGCACGTTGTGGCCGTAATCGATCAGCACTTTCATGTCGCCAGCATCGATGAAATTGGTACGTCCCGGATTCTGCCCGGGCGTCGAGTGGAACGTTTGCAGGCCCAACTGAATGTCGGCGATGCTGAGCCCTAGGGCATATGCCGCGGCGCTGGCGGCCAGAGCATTGGCAATGTTGAAACGCGCATGGCCTTCAAAGGTAATGGGGGCATCCGCCACGGGAATGATGCTGGCTTCGACATTTCCCTGGCGCATCACGATGCGCTCGTCGTGCACCGTGAAGGCCACCCCATGGTGATGCACATGCTGACGGACAGGTTGGGAGTCGGGGTCGAGAGAGAAGTAGATCACGTCCCCCCTGGCCCATTCCCGGCTCGCCAGCACGCGCGGATCATCGGCATTGAGCACGGCCGTCCCTTCCTGGCGGACGGCATCGATCACCACGCTCTTGCAGCGTGCCAGTTCATCCAGGGTACGAATGTCGTTCTCCCCAAGATGATCGCTGGCAATGTTCAACAGCACACCGACCTGGCACTCGTCGAAGCCCAACCCGCGACGCATGAGACCGCCTCGCGCGACCTCGAGCACGGCATACTCGACGGTGGGCTCGCGGAGTACGGTCGCGGCCGCCTGCGGTCCACTGTAATCGCCGCGCATGATCGTGTGATTGTCGATCTCTATCGCCCCCGTGCAGGCCATGCCGACACTGCGGCCCGACTGACGAAGCAGGTGCGCGATCAGGCGCACCGTCGTCGTTTTCCCGTTGGTTCCGGTCACTGCAACGATAGGGATGCGCCCGGCATCCGCACTGTCAGGAAAAAGCATCTCGATCACATGCTGGCCGACATCGCGGCCCGTGCCATGGGTCGGTGAAAGATGCATGCGAAACCCCGGCCCGGCGTTGACCTCGACCACTGCGGCCGACTGCTCCTCCAGGGGGCGAGACAACGTTTCGGCGAGCAGGTCGATGCCGATGATATCGAGCCCGACCAGGCGGGCGATGCGCTCTGCCGTGTACTTCACTTCAGGATGGACATCGTCGGTGACATCCGTCGCCGTGCCTCCGGTGCTCAAGTTCGCCGTGGGCTTCAGGTAGACGACGTCATCTATCGGGATGACGCTTTCCAAGCTCAGATTCTGCTGGGCGATCAGCCGATGCGTCTGCTCGTCGACGTGGATCTGTGTCAGCAGATTTTCATGACCGACACCGCGACGCGGATCCTGATTCTCTCTATCGATCAACGCCTGTAGCGTCGCCTGTCCATCGCCGACCACATGTGCCGGGCGCCGCCTCGCAGCGGCCACTAACTTGCCATCGATCACCAGCAGTCGATGATCTTCGCCCTTGACGAACTTTTCGACGATGACCGAAGAATTCCGCCGGGATGCAATGCTAAACGCTTCCTGCAATGCCGATTCGTCGAGTATGTCCGTGCTGACGCCGCGACCGTGATTGCCGATCAACGGTTTTACGACGAGGGGATAGCCGATATCGGTGGCGGCTTCGAGCGCCTCATCGATCGAATGGCAAACGCGCCCGCGCGGCACGGGGATACCGGCTTCGCCGAGCAGTCGTTTGGTCCAGTGCTTGTCGTCGGCGATGCCATAGCCGATCAGATTCGTACGACAGGTCACGGTCGCCTGGATTCGCTGCTGCCGGTGGCCGTGCCCCAACTGAATGTAACTACTGTCCTCGTCGAGGCGAGCCCAGGGAATCCCGCGGCGCTTGGCGGCCTCCACGATCGAGGCGGTGGAAGGGCCCAGCATATGCGCGTCGCGTACCTGCTTGAGACGAGTCACCACCGACGAAATATCGATATCTTCGCCATTGAATAGTCGAGCGACGATATCGACGGCTTCCACGCCGGCGGCCAGGCCGCAGGCCTCGTCCCGGTAGCGATAGACGACGTTATAGATGCCGGTATCGTAGGAATCCACCGTCTTGCCGTAGCCCACTGAAAAACCGATCACGTTCTGCAGTTCGATCGCCACATGCTCTACCACATGGCCGGCCCAGGTACCGCGTTCGAGGCGTTCCAGAAACCCGCCAGGCCGCCCTACCGAGCAGCGATGTTCGTAGAGGGTCGGCAGAAGCTCGGTGATGCGTGCGACGATGCCGGGAACGGTGTCGCTCGGCCGCGCTTCGAGTTCACCGATATCCAGGCGCATGTAAATGGCAGGATAGCGACTGTAGTAGTTCGGGCCGCGTAGCGCCCGGTGCTCGAGAATGTTCATCGCGCTTGTCTCTCCGCCAGGATGGCGTTGAGCTCGTCGGCGACGAGGTAACGCCGCGCATCGATATCGTAGCCATGGCCACTGACCATGGCGTGCAGGATCATGTTCTCGATGGCGACCGGCTCGCCCATGCTCAGCTCCGCGATATTGGAACTCGCCAGGTCCCGGCTATCGATGATGATGACGTGTCCCGGGCCGATGGTTTCCAGGATGCGGTTCGGATGAATGATGACACCCGCATCTTCGCCGATGCCGACGCCCAACTGTTCGGGATTGCTGGCCCCCACTTCCATGAGCCGTGTGAATCGACCACGCTCGAGGAAGTGGCTGTCGATGACCATGCCGCGGACGAAGCCCAGACCGAAGGTCATGTTGACCGCCCCCTTGCGCAAGGCGTCTGCCGCCGCACCGTTATAGATCATGGTGCTTGGCATGGCTGCGGCACCGGCACTGGTCCCTGCCACGACGGCACCCGCCCGCAAACGCTCGCGGATGGCCCGCAGCGTGGCCGAACCGCCGAAGACATTGGTCAGGCGAAGCTGGTCGCCTCCGGTGAAGAAAATCACGCCGCTTCGCTGGATCAACCGGACATTGTCGGCATCGGCGGCTTGCTTGCGATCCTGAATGTCCAGCGCATGGATCCGGCTCGCGCCCACGCGAGAGAAAGCCGCTTCGTAGCAAGGCAGGAGCTGTTCGGGAATGCTGCTGGCCGTGGCGATGATGGCGACTTCATCGCTGTCTTGAGGAGCAAGCTCGAAAACCCGTCGAAGGATGGCGAGTTCGGAAGTCTTGTCCTCGGCACCGCCAATGGCCACGATGTGGCCGGATACGGTGGGGGGTTGAGATGCCATATCCCCTTCGTCGCCCAGCGACGCTTTTTGAGAAAACGCTGAATCATTACCGCTACCGGCAATGTCGTAGCGCATGATGCGCTAACCCGCGTCTTCACTTATAACAGCCACGCACTGCCCTAGCCAGGTTAATGACCACTCCCCTGCCTGACCACGTCGTTGCTGTGAAATAGTGAGATTTCCGCGCTCCCGCATATTGCCCCAGCGCAGCAGCGATAACCCGCTATGCTTCGATAAACGGCAATTCCCATGCCTGTCCTGACGCCCGGCATGGGCAAGCTGCCCTCCTTGTCTGCGACCCATTGCGCCTCAGTAGCAAGGACTGCAACTGCCGAGCTCGTGCCAGGAGGCGATCATGAGTGTTCGGAACGTGTTTGTTGTCGGGCTGGATATGCGCAACCGTGAACGGCTCGAAGGTTTGCGAGGGGCCGAGAACTACCGGTTCCATGGAGTGATCGAGCCGGCGGAAGTCTACGACACGGAAATCTTTCCGATCGAAGATATGCTGACTAGCGCCGAAACCCGCCTGAACGAGTTCGATGAGCCTATCGATGCCATCGTCGGCTACATGGATTTTCCCGTCTCGACCATGCTGCCGTTGCTCTGCGAACGCTTCGGCACGCGTTCCACCAGCCTCGAGAGCTTGCTCAAATGCGAGCATAAGTACTGGAGCCGACTCGTACAACGTGAAGTGATCGCCGAGTACATTCCCCGCTTTACCGCCTTCGATCCCTTCGATGACCAGGCACTCCAGCATATCGGCGAGGCAGGGTTGTACTTTCCCTTTTTCGTCAAGCCGATCAAATCGTCGGGCTCAAGACTGGGGTTTCGCATCGACAGTCCCGAAGACTTCACCTATGCCGTAACGCGGCTATGTGAAGGCATCGGTACCATCTCTGAGCCTTTCAACTTCGTACTGGAGCATGCCAATCTGCCTGACGACGTCCGCGCGGTCGATGGCGGCCATTGCATGGCGGAAGAGATCATTGGCGGCTGGCAATGCACGGTCGAAGGTTACGTATTCGAGGGCGATGTCGTCCCGTATGGCATCGTCGACTCGATTCGCTATCCACAAGTCCTGAGCTTTTTCTATTATCGCTACCCGTCCCGCCTTCCTTCCGCCATTCAGGACAAGATGCGGCAGCTCACCCGCCAGATCATGGCTCATATCGGTTATGACAATGCCGCCTTCAACATCGAGTATTTCTGGGACGAAGTGCAAGACCGCATCTGGCTGCTGGAAATCAATACCCGCATCGCCCAATCGCATTGCGACCTGTTCGAAAAGGTCGACGGGGTCAGCCACCAGCAAGTGACCGTCGATCTGGCGCTGGGTCAGGCACCTGACATGCCGAGCCGTCAAGGATGTTTCAAGGTCGCTGGCACGTTCTTCTACCGCGTGTTCTTCGTCGATGCCACGGTCAGCCGAGTGCCGAGCAGCGAGGAAATCGAGGCATTGCAGCAGGCGTATCCCGGCACCCGGATCTCGGTGCAGGTAGAGGTCGGTACGCGCCTGTCGTCCCTTCCCGAGCAAGACAGCTACAGTTTTGCCCTGGCTTACGCCTGGATGGGGGCAGACGACGATGCCGCGCTGGAAGAAAACTATGCACGACTTGCCGAGCAGCTGCATTTCGAGTTCGAGGACATCGTTGGCTAACGGCCCTTCTTCATCGAGGTGAAGCGTAAGGAAAACAGGTAACGCTACAGGGAGCAGGCCATGCATATCGTCAGCGATTTCCCCCGCGACGTCCAGGAGGAAGAAGGCTTCATCACGTTGGCCGATGGCTGCCGACTGGGCGTACGTATCTGGCGCCCGGTGGATGCCGAGAGCGATCCGGTGCCGGCGATTCTCGAGTACCTGCCATATCGCAAGCGTGACATGACCGCGATGCGCGATGTGCAAACGCACGCCTACTGGGCCGGCCATGGCTACGCCGGGGTACGTGTGGACATCCGCGGTAGCGGCGAGTCGGACGGCGTGCTGACCGACGAATACCTGCAACAGGAACTCGACGACGGCGTCGCGATCCTGCATTGGCTGGGCCAGCAACCCTGGTGTACCGGCGATGTAGGCATGATCGGCATCTCCTGGGGCGGGTTCAATGGCTTGCAGATCGCGGCACTGCAACCGCCCGAGCTGAAAGCCGTCATCACGCTGTGCTCGACCGACGATCGTTACGCCGATGACGTCCATCACATGGGTGGCTGCCTGCTCGGCGACAATCTGTCCTGGGCCTCGACCATGTTCGATACCAACACCTGCCCGCCCGATCCGCTGCTGGTCGGTGAGCGCTGGCGGGAAATGTGGCAGGAGCGTCTTGAGGGTAGCGGATTATGGCTGGCGACCTGGCTACAGCATCAGCGCCGCGACGACTACTGGAAGCATGGCTCGGTCTGCGAGGACTTCTCGCGCATTCGCTGCCCTGTCTATGCCGTTAGCGGCTGGGCCGACGGTTACTGCAATGCCGTGTTCCGGTTGCTCGCGGGGCTCGACGTGCCACGCAAGGGCCTGGTCGGCCCTTGGGCGCACAAGTATCCCCACCTTGGCGTTCCGGGCCCCGCCATCGGCTTTTTGCAGGAGTCGCTGCGCTGGTGGGACTATTGGTTGAAGGGCCAGGAAACGGGCATCATGGACGAGCCCATGCTGCGCGTATGGATGCAGGAATCGGTGCCGCCGTCGGCCCGCTATGACATGCGCCCGGGGCGCTGGGTCGCAGAACCGAGCTGGCCATCGCCGCGGATCGAATCGCAGCACTTTCGCCTCACCAGCGGTCATGACCTGATGCCGGCCGCCCAGGAAGCTGCAGTTTCTGGAACACACGACGACGGGACGCCTCTCGCGGTACGCTCGCCGCTGTCGGTCGGGCTGTATGCCGGCAAGTGGTGTTCCTACAACGCCCCGCCGGACCTGCCTCACGATCAGCGCGACGAGGACGGCGGCTCGCTGATCTTCCAAACGGCGCGGCTCGAGCAGGCCATCGAGATTTGCGGGCAACCCGTTGTCGAGCTCGACATCGCAGCCGACCAGCCGGTGGCGATGGTGGCGCTACGGCTCAGCGACATTGCCCAAGACGACAAGGCAACCCGAATTTCCTATGGCCTGCTCAACCTGACCCACCGTGACAGCGACGAATTCCCCCAGCCACTGGAGCCCGGCAAGCGCTATCGCGTTCGCGTACCGCTCAAACACATCGCGCAACACTTTCCGGTGGGCAATGCCATCCGGCTCTCGCTCTCGACCAGCTATTGGCCGCTGGCATGGCCGTCCCCCGTCCCCGTCACACTGACCGTTCATCCTGCCGGCTGTCGACTGATCCTGCCGTGCCGCGAGACCCAGCCTCAGGAAGAAGCGGCACTGACCCAGTTTGGCCCGCCCGAGGCCGCACCGCCGCTAGCGGTGTCCCTGATACAACCGAGCCAAGAAGCGTGGCGAGTGATACGTGACCTGGCCAATGATCGGACCACGCTCGAAGTCATCAATGACCAGGGCACCTTTCGCCTCGATGACATCGATCTCGAACTCACGTCGCGGGTCGTCGAACGCTACAGCTATGCTTATGGCAACTATGACAGTCTGAGCGGCTGGACCGAATGGGAGCGCAGTTTCCGACGCGGCGACTGGATGGTACGCAGCGTGACCCGAACCTTGATGACGTCCAATGCAGACAGCTTTCGCCTGCGTGCGACGCTGGACGCCTTTGAGGGCGACAGCCGGGTCTTTGCCAAGAGCTGGGACGAGGAGATCCCGCGCGACCTCGTTTGAAAGAGGCCCTCGCCTCAGGGCAGGGAGGGCCGCAAATGGACGAACCGCACTAGTTTTGCAACGCCTGCAGGACCGACTGGCAAGACGCCCTCTCACGTTCGGCGTAGAGCGACAGCTCATCGAGTACCTTGCCTTCCAGGGCGGCCTCGAAGGCGTCGCGGTTCGCGTTGCCTGCGTAGGCATCGTTGCGGCCACCGCCGAGGTTCGATTGGAAGATACCTGCGGCACTGACCGGCAGGAAGTCTTCGTAGGTGATCGGTCGAGCCTCCACGAGACCCCGCTCGACCAACGCCTCGATATCCGTGTCGCTCACCTTGCCTGACTTGCGCCCGGCCTCGGTCAACCGATATTCGAAGAATGCCAGCTTCTGACGGCGCAGCTCCGCTTGCGTGTCGGGGAAGTCGCTGAAGACCTCGCCCAGGACGCGCTGATGTTCGGCATTGTCCAGCCCTGCCGTTCGACGACGCGATTCGCCGAGCAGCCGGTCGTAGAGTTCACGACCTTTGGCGGTCAGTGCCACGCCGCGCTGCTCGATTTCACCGAAGCGCGCCGTGTGAGTGCCCTGGCGTTCGCCGGCGAAGCGGATCGATTCTTCCAGCGCCTTGAAGCTGGTCTGGCGCAGCAGGATCGGGCAGTCACGACGCGGGGGGCCCTCGATGACCTCCTTGGGATTCATCCCCGCCTGCGGCATGCGCCGCTGAGCCTCGTCGATGTCCAGGGTGCGCGGTGTCAGGTGATTGATGTGCGGCCCCCGGAAGCAGACCACGTCGGCGATCAACCGGTGCTCGGCGTGAAGCGCCTCGTAGGTGTCCAGATCCACCGTGGCATCCTTGTGCCAGCGGAAGGTTTCCAGCGCCTCGCTCACGAAGCGCTCGGCATCTTCATCGGTGAGCCCGCCCTGCGACTCGTGGCGGGAAATCAGCTCACGTACGCCCGCGGTAAAGATGTCGCGATTGGCGAGGATCCTCGCGGCTCGCTCACGTAGGGCGTCGCTTTCGATCAGCTCGAGACGCAGCAGGGACGTGAACACACGGAAGGGGTTGTAGGCCAAGGCGTCATCGTCGATGGGGCGAAAGGCCGTCGAATGCACGGGCACGCCGGCTTCCGACAGGTCGTAGTAGCCGACCGGAACCATCCCCATCACGGCAAAGAGCCGGCGCAGCGTTGCCAGTTCCGAGGCGGTGCCCACCCGAATGGCGCCATGGCGTTCGACCCCCAGGCGATTCAGCTCATCATAGGACGCCAGGTGCTCGGCCAGCGCCGGGTCACGCTCGAGGGTTTCTTGATTGACCCGATCGACCAGCTCGAGCAGGGTTTCGTACTGGGGCACTTCGGCCTGGTACATGGCCGACATGGCCTTGGAAAAGCGATCGCGGATCTCATTTGGGGAAACGAATGTCTGGTGACTCATTGGCTCATGCCTCCCTGGCGCGCGTAATGGCGCTATATCTTGTAATGGGCAAGTATAAAGTTAATTTTTTGCGGGCCTGACATTAAATCCATCTGGAGGTAACGTAACAAAAGTTACGCCGAGTATCCGGCAAAAGAACGCTTACAACGAAATAACAATCGAGGTCGGTAGCATGGCAGAGTCAGTGTCTCATCACGGCGCGGGTCTGACCCCGGACCAGTTGGACGCCTACTGGATGCCCTATACGGGCAATCGCCAATTCAAACGCGATCCGCGGATCATTGTCGGGGCCGAAGGTAGCTATTTCACCGATGCTGATGGGCGCCGCATCTATGATGGTCTGTCCGGTCTGTGGACCTGCGGTGCGGGACATGGCCGTGCCGAGATTGCCGAAGCGGTCGCGCAACAGCTGCGGCAACTGGACTATGCGCCGGCATTCCAGTACGGCCATCCCAAGGCCTTCGAACTGGCTCATCGCATTCGCGGGCTGACCCCGCCAGGGCTGGATCATGTGTTCTTCACCGGTTCCGGCTCCGAGAGCGCCGACACGTCGCTGAAGATCGCCCGTGCCTATTGGCGCAAGAAAGGCAAGCCTGCCAAGACCAAGCTCATCGGCCGGGCCAAGGGCTATCACGGCGTCAACTTCGGTGGTTTCAGCCTCGGCGGTATCGGCGCCAACCGTACACTATTCGGCCAGGGCGTCGATGCGGATCACCTGCCCCACACTCTGCTGAAGGAAAATGCCTTCACGAGAGGCATGCCCGAGCGTGGCGCCGAGCGCGCCGAAGACCTACTGGAGTTGATCGCCTTGCACGACGCCTCCAACATTGCCGCCGTGATCGTCGAGCCCATGGCCGGCTCGGCCGGGGTGATTCCACCGCCCAGGGGATATTTGCAGCGCTTGCGTGAAATCTGCGACCACCACGATATCCTGCTGATCTTCGACGAGGTCATCACCGGCTTCGGGCGCATGGGGTCTATGACCGGCGCCGAGGAGTTCGGCGTGGTGCCGGACATCATGAACGTCGCCAAGCAACTGACCAACGGCGCAGTCCCCATGGGCGGCGTTATCGTGCAGCGCGACATCTATCAGACCTTCATGGAACAAGGGGGAGCTGACTATATGTTGGAGCTTCCCCACGGTTACACCTATTCGGGGCATCCAGTGGCCTGTGCCGCGGCGCTCGCTGCGCTGGATGTGCTCGAAAACGATCGCCTGATCGAGCGTGTCAAAGAGATGAGCCCAGTCTTCGAGGAGGCGATACATAGCCTCAAGGGCACTCGTTATATCAGCGACATACGCAACTATGGGCTTGCCGGCGCCCTGCAGATCGAGAGCCACCCTGGCGAGCCGGCACGGCGCCCCTATGAAATTGCCATGAAGTGCTGGGAAAAGGGCTTCTACGTACGCTATGGCGGAGATACCATCCAGCTCGGCCTACCCTTCATCGTCGAGCGCGCCGAGATCGACCGGCTCATCAACGTGCTTGGCGAGACCATCGGCGAACTGGCCTGAATTCTCAGCGAATCGCGAATCAGAGCCTCTCGACTGACGTCGCTGCGCAGGCAACGCCAGGATGGCAAAAGTAGCTCAACAATCAGACATGCAAAAACACTAAAGCCCGCCTAAGCGGGCTTTAGTGCTCGAAGCCTTACGGCTCGAAAGCGCAGACTAACCGAAGGTTAGAGAGGCTTGATGTTTGCAGCCTGAAGGCCTTTCTTGCCCTGGGTCACGTCAAAAGAGACTTGTTGACCTTCCTGCAGGGACTTGAAGCCGTCAGCCTGAATTTCTGAGAAGTGGGCAAACAGGTCATCACCACCATCGGAGGGAGAGATGAAACCGAAGCCTTTAGAGTCGTTGAACCACTTAACTGTGCCAGTTGCCATGTTCGAAATCCTTACGCGCTAGGCGCTTTATGCGATTGCCGGGTGCTACCCCAGATGAAGTGGGCAAAACAAGGGATATAACCAGGCTACCGAATGACTCGATTACAACTGACGATATACAACTTGCTACCTACTGAGCGCATCATGCCATAGCGAGCTGGCCCAGTCAACAGGAATGCATCGAGAAAGCTCAACGAGAAGGCATGACAGCGTTTGTGGATCGATCCGATCAGGGGACCGAGGCTATCGGTGCGCTCGGTCACCCCCATCCGTTCGTCTCTCACAGGCAACGCGGGTCCCGGTCAGCGTTCCAGCTCAGCGCCCCTGGGCGCCTCGGCGCAGCCAGTCATGCGCGAAGGCGAGCTTGCGGCGCGCGACGTCCGACAGCACGAAAGGATAGAGATCCGAAAGTCCCATCGAGCGATTGACGTTATTGACACCTACCGCAAGAGAAGCCGCGACGAAGATCAGGCGTTCGGCATCCGGTTCCGCATACGGATCCCAGTTGGGACCCGGTAACTGGGGTGAGGACAGACCCGCTGCAACGAAGCTGTCGGCGATGTCGGTCAGGTGCAGCAGGTGCGCCGTCGTTTCGGCCCAGTCTTCGTGAGGATGCGCAGAGGCATAGGTGGTCAGAAAACGTTTTTCCCAGTCGGGGGGCGGGCCGTCATGATAGTGTTTCTGCAGTGCTTTCGGGTAATCCACCCGCTCGTCGCCGAACATGGCACGAAATGCATCGAGAAAATCAGCGCGCAAGCTGAGTCGCCACCAGATCATATGCGCTATTTCATGGCGCATATGGCCGATCATGGTTCGGTAGGGCTCTTCCAGTGCCTGACGACGGGTGGTGCGTAGCACCGGGTCCGCCTCGGCCACACTGATGGTCACTACACCTTCGACATGTCCCATGGGTACCGGAGTCGGCCCCTCGGCGAGCATGTGAAAGAGCGGACGTACGCCAGGATCCTCCGGCCGGAACCAGTTCCAACGCCCCAGGTTATCGAGTACCCAGCGCTTGGCAGCCTCGGTGTGTGCCCAGTTTGGAATGGCGTTGGGAATGGCGGGGTCGGGAGCAAGTGCCGTCATGGCGCAGGACTGGCAGAAGGCTCCCTGTTCGGGAGCGATCCAGTTGCAGCCGATCACTTCACGATTGATGCAGAAGGGCGGCATGGGCAGAAAGGCCCGTGCCTGCGGGTCGTACGCTACGGGCGTGCCATCTGCAGTGGCGAGGTTGTCGAACCAGAGGGAGCCGGAACCGACGGGATTGGAAAAAACGCGCATATAAGGTCTCCATAATAGGGACCGCAAGGAAGACAGATATAAAGGATAGATGCCCTCCCCTTTAAAGCGAGCGCCAACCCCTCAGTTACCGAGCACCACCGTGCGCCCCGCATAAAGGAACACGCGTCGTTCCAGGTGATAGCTGATGGCTCGCGCCAGGGTCAGGCATTCGACATCACGCCCCTTGGCCACCAGGTCCTCCGGGTAATGGGCGTGATCGACCGGCTCGACGCCCTGCGCGATGATCGGCCCTTCGTCGAGATCGTTGTTGATGTAGTGCGCCGTCGCCCCGACCAGCTTGACGCCCTTCTCGTATGCCTGGTGATAGGGTCTGGCGCCCTTGAAGCCCGGCAGCAGCGAGTGATGAATATTGATGGCGCGCCCTGCCAGCCGCTCGCACATGGCCGGCGAAAGCACCTGCATGTAGCGCGCCAGTACCACCAGTTCCGCCCCGGTCTCCTCGATGATTTCCTGGACCTGCGCTTCCTGCTGCGGCTTGGTCTCGGGAGTGATGGGGCAATGGTAGTACGGCAGGCCATGCCATGCTGCCAGCGACTCGAGGTCCGGATGGTTGGAAATGACGGCGCGAATGTCGAGCGGCAACTGACCGATGCGGTAGCGATACAGCAAATCGTTCAGGCAATGATCGGCCTTGGAGACGAGAATCACGGTCCCCATGCGCTTGCCCGGCGAGGTCAGCTCGAACTCCATGTCGAACTCGGCAGCACGCGGGGCGAAGGCGTCGTGAAATGCCTCGCCACCGAAGCCTTCCACCTCGGGACGAAACTCGGCGCGGATGAAGAAGCGTCCACCCAGCCGGTCGTCGAACGAGTTGAGTTCGGTAATGTAGCAGTGCTGTTCCTTCAGAAAGCGCGTCACCACATCCACCGTCCCCAGGCGGCTGGGGCATTGGGCGGCAAGAATCCAGGTATCGGCCGTTCGGCTCATGGTGTCCCCATGTGTTATTGGCTTGTCAGGGATAAGAAAGGCCGGCACTAGGCCGGCCTGCTAGCTCATCGCTCCACGATGACACCGTACTCCGCGGCGGCGTCCAACAGCCAGCGGTAACAGTAGTCGGCGAAGCTTCTGCGGATCACGAGTTCCCATGTGTCCTCGGCCGGCCGGCGCAGCACGACCGAGGCCTTGGCAAACACCGTGGAGACGCCCTTGCCCACCGGGAAGGCCTGCGGGTGCACGTCGTAGGGCGTGGACTTCATGAGCACGTCACGTGCATTCTCGCCGCGCAGCGTCAGTACGGTCTGGCCGCCACTGACATTGACGATGCTGCAGTGCGCCTGACCCAGCACTTGGCGCAGCTGGCTCTCCAGCGTGAATTCCTCGCCGCCGGGCACGATGACCAGCCATTCGTCGGGGGCCAGCCACTGGATCGAGCGCTCCCCGGCGGCATCCTGCACCAGCGCATTGGGGCGGGCCGGCAACGCCAGCCCCAGCGTCTCGCGCACCGCCTCATCCAGGACGATGGCACCGCCACGCAGGATCAAGTGACCGAGAAACGCCTTCTCGCGAAGCGTCACGCCCGGCCTGGCCTCGCGGGGCGGTGTGCCCTGGCGCTGAAATGACCACGCCAGCGGCGACTCGGCTCCCGGGCTGCCGGACGGCCGGGTATTGAATTCTCTGACGTCAGACATGCTGGCGCTCTCCTTTGGGATCGACGAAAACGGGGCTGACGATTTCGGCCTCATGGACGGTGCCATCGACCATCGGCAAATAGACGGTTTCGCCCATGCGTTCGTGCCCCCCTCTCACCACGGCCAAGGCAAAGCCATGACCCAGCGAGGGGCTGTAGTAGCTGGACGTCACATGGCCCACCATGACCATGGGAATGCTCTGCTTGGGATCGAAGACGATCTGCGCGCCCTCTTCCAGCACCACCTTGGGGTCCTTGGGCTTCAGGCCGACGAACTGCTTGCGATCCGTGCGCCGGGTGTCTGAGCGCGACAGGGCGCGCTTGCCGATCCAGGAGAACGGCTTGTCGTAACCGATGGCCCATTGCATGCCCAGGTCCTCGGGCGTGACCGACCCGTCGGTATCCTGACCGACAATGATCAGGCCCTTCTCGGCACGCAGCACGTGCATGGTCTCGGTGCCGTAGGGCGTCAGATCGTATTTCTCGCCGTGGTCGAACAGGGTCTTCCAGACGTGCATGGCGTAATTGGCCTGCACGTTGATTTCGAAGGCCAGCTCGCCCGTGAACGAGATGCGGAAGACGCGCGCCGGCACGCCGGCGACCGTACCCTCGCGCCAGTCCATGAACTTGAACTGCTCCTTGTCGAGGTCGATGTCGGTGACCTCGGCCAGCAACTTGCGGGCATCGGGCCCGGTCACGGTCATGGTCGCCCAGTGGTCGGTCACCGAGTTGAAGTAGACCTGCAGGTCCGGCCATTCCGTCTGGTGCCAGAGCTCCAGCCACTCCAGGACGCCAGCGGCACCGCCGGTAGTGGTGGTCATCAGGAAATGGTTCTCGCCCAGGCAACTGGTCGTGCCGTCGTCCATGAGCATGCCGTCGTCCTTGCACATCAGCCCATAGCGTACCCGGCCCGGTGCCAGCTTGGCCCACTTGTTGGTGTAGACGCGGCCCAGGAACTCACGCGCATCCGGCCCTTGGATGTCGATCTTGCCCAGCGTCGAGGCGTCGAGGATGCCGACGCGTTCGCGCACTGCGAGACATTCGCGGGCCACCGCCTCGTGCATGCTCTCCTTTTTCCCATTGACGGTGCGCGGGAAGTACCACGGACGCTTCCATTGCCCCACGTCCTCGAACTCGGCGCCGTGCTCGACATGCCACTGGTGCAAGGCGGTGTAGCGCTCGGGATCGAACAGCTCGCGGCAGTGACGCCCGACGATGGCCCCGAAGGTGACCGGCGTATAGTTGGGCCGGAACACGGTGGTGCCCACCTCGGGAATCGAGCGCTTCAGGCAGCGCGCGGCAATCGCCATGCCGTTGATGTTGCCCAGCTTGCCCTGATCGGTGCCGAAGCCCATCGCGGTGTAGCGCTTGACGTGCTCGATGGACTCGAAGCCTTCGCGGGTCGCCAGCTCGATGCCCGCCGCAGTGACGTCGTTCTGCAGATCGACGAACTGCTTGGGCGCGCGCATGGTCTGTTTTTCGTGCGGCACCTGATACAGCGCACAGGCCTGGCCGTCCTGGCGGGCAGCGACCTGAGGCAGTGCCGAGGCGTCAGCGGCAGTGTCGATGCCCACGGCCCGTGCCACACGCGTGCCGACGTCGGCGCCATCGCGAATGACGTCGTTGAGCGGATAGACGCCATGCGCACCACCCGCCGGCGTGAGACCTTTCACCTCGCCAGGCACGAAACCCAGGATATCGTCCCGCCATGTCGGCCGCGAGCCGGTATGCGACGCCAGATGAATGACCGGGCTGTAGCCGCCGGAGCTGGCGATGGTGTCACAGGCCAGCTCCTCGACCTTACCAGCCACCTTGAACAGCTTGGCGTCGATTCGGGCGACCCGGGCGCCGCTGACCCGATCGGCGCCCTTGGCCTCGATCACGGCGCTTTGCGTGATGATGCGGATGCCCAACGACTGCGCCTTGTCGACGAGATCGCCCCTGGGGTTGTCACGCGCATCGACGATCGCCACCACTTCGCGGCCCGCTTCGTGCCAATCCAGCGCGGCGCGATAGGCATGATCGTTGGTCGCGGAGAGGACCAGCTTGCGGCCGGGGACCACCCCGTAACGACGAATATAAGCGGATACGGCGCCGGCGATCAGATTGCCGGGCACGTCGTTGTTGGCGTAGACCAGCGGACGTTCATGGGCGCCGGTGGCCAGCACGACCTGCTTGGCGCGCACGCGGTGCAAACGTGAGCGAACCTGACGACGGCTACCCACTGTGGGTGCGCTATCGGCCAGATGTTCGGTACGCCGCTCGTGCAGCGTCACGAAGTTGTGGTCATGGTAGCCATTGGCGGTCGTGCGCGGCAGCAAAGTCACGGTTTGCATTCCGCCGAGCTCGTTGAGAACACGATCGACCCATTGCACGGCGGGCGCATCGTCGATCAGTTCGCGGCTATCCAGCAGCGAGCCGCCCATCTCCTCCTGCTCGTCGCAAAGAATGACCCGCGCCCCGCTGCGTGCCGCCGTGAGCGCTGCGGATAGCCCTGCCGGGCCGGCGCCGACGATCAGCACGTCACAGTGCTGATTGATGTGGTCGTAGCTGTCCGGATCGGGTTCGGTGGGGCTACGTCCCAGACCGGCGCTCTTGCGGATGTACTTTTCGTAGGTCATCCACAGCGAGGCTGGCGCCATGAAGGTCTTGTAGTAAAAGCCCGGCGGCATGAACGTCCCGCTCAGCTTACCCACCATGCCCATCAGGTCGCGCTGAACGTTGGGCCAGCCGTTGGTGCTGCGCGCCGTGAGCCCTTCATAAAGCCCCTGCTGGGTGGCGCGCACGTTGGGCACCTGGGCCGCTTCGCTGGCTCCCAGCTGGACTACCGCATTGGGCTCTTCCGCCCCGGCGGCGACGATGCCGCGCGGACGCGAATACTTGAAGCTGCGGTTGACGACATCGATGCCATTGGCCAGCAAGGCGGAGGCCAGGGTGTCGCCGACGTAGCCTTCATACGACTTGCCATTGAAGGTGAATTTCACTGTATGGGAGCGGTCGATCCGGCCCCCTTGCGACAGTCGATTGACTTGGCTCATACCCGCGCCCCCTGGTTTGATGCATCTTTCAATGCTTCGCTTTCTGGACGGGCACCCACCGTTTGCCAGCCGCCCGAGGCCGCCTGGACACCGGCCTGCTTGTCTTTTTCAGCAAGGCTTGCCGCCGTCACTGCTGGCTGCTCACCCATCTTGTACGTTTCGAGAATCTCGTAGCTCACCGTGTGCCGGGTAATATTGAAGAACTTGCGGCACCCCAGGGCATGCACCCATAGCTCGTGGTGCACGCCGCGCGGGTTGTCACGGAAGAACAGATAGTCCCCCCACTCTTCATCGGAACACGTCTCGGGATCCGCAGGACGCTGAATGTGCGCCTGCCCCTTGGGATGAAATTCCTCTTCCTCGCGGTGCTCTTCGCAGTAAGGACAGTAGATATGAAACATTTTCCCTCCAACACCGTGGATGAGAGCCATCGTTTTTCTGCGCCAGCGAGCGGTGTGATGGCAAGGCGTTCGGCAAAGAAGGAACCGGAATGTACGTGTTTGTACATGAGGATTCCGACGTGTCGAACAACGCCGCCATCGCGCGGCGCAGCTCGCAGAAACTAGTGTGCGACGCCGGCGGCGCCATGCTCGTCGACCAACGCCCCCGTGTGGAAACGGTCGATGGAAAACGGCGCGGCGATAGGATGCATCTCGCCCTTGGCCAGGCTGGCGGCGAATACGTGCCCCGAACCCGGCGTGGCCTTGAACCCCCCGGTACCCCAGCCGCAGTTGAAGAACAACCCCTTGACCGGCGTGGCCGAGAGGATGGGACACGCGTCGGGACACGTATCGACGATGCCGCCCCACTGACGGTTCATGCGTACCCGCGAGAAGATCGGGAACATCTCGACGATGGCCTGCAGGGTATGCTCCACCGTGCTGTAGCTACCGCGCTGACCATAGCCCAGGTAGCCATCGATCCCGGCGCCGATGACCAGGTCGCCCTTGTCCGACTGGCTGATATAGCCGTGCACATGGTTGGACATCACCACGGTGTCGAGAATCGGCTTGAGCGGCTCGGAGACCAGCGCCTGCAGAGGATGCGATTCCAGCGGCAGCTTGAAGCCGGCCATCTTGGCCAGCACGCCGGAGTTGCCGGCCGCCACGCAGCCGACGGTCTTGGCCCCGATGTCACCGCGGTTGGTATGTACGCCCACCACGCGTCCGTCGAGGATCTTGAAGCCAGTGACCTCGGTCTGCTGGAGAATATCGACGCCCCGCGCATCGGCGCCGCGGGCGAAGCCCCAGGCCACCGCATCGTGGCGTGCCACCCCGGCGCGCGGCTGCCAGGAGGCACCCATGACCGGATAGCGTGCGTTCTTGGAACAGTCCATGATCGGCACCAGTTCCTGCACGCCCTTGGCATCCAGTACCTCGCTGTCGATGCCGTTCAGCCGGTTGGCGTTCACGCGGCGCTGGATGTCGCGCATGTCCTGCAGGGTATGGCCGAGGTTCAACACCCCGCGCTGCGAGAACATCACGTTGTAGTTGAGGTCCTGCGACAGCCCCTCCCAGAGCTTCATGGAGTGCTCGTAGAGGGCCGCCGCCTCGTCCCACAGATAGTTGGAACGCACGATCGTGGTGTTACGCGCGGTATTGCCGCCGCCCAGCCAGCCTTTCTCGATCACCGCGACATTGGTGATGCCGTGTTCCTTGGCCAGGTAATAGGCCGTGGCCAGACCGTGACCACCGCCGCCGACGATGATCACGTCGTATTCTTTCTTGGGCGTGGGGTTGCGCCACTGGCGCTGCCAGTTTTCATGATGGCTGAGTGCGTGCTTGACCAACCCGAAGCCGGAATAGCGTTGCATAGACTTTCTCCTCGATCGGCCCCCTGGGAGCCGCTGACGGACAGGCTTAGGCCACGGAGGTTTGGCTCTCGGCAGGCTCGCTGCTCTGGGCGTCGCCATAGACTGGATAGCGCGCGCACAGCGAGGCCACCTTGTCGCGTACGTCGGCTTCCACCGCGTCGGTGCTGCCCTGCTCGGCGAGCACATCGAGGATGTCGCAGATCCAGCCGGCCAACTGTTCGCAATCGGCCTCGACGAAGCCGCGGGTAGTGACCGCCGGCGTGCCGATGCGCAGCCCCGAGGTGACGAACGGGCTCTGCGGATCGTTGGGCACGGCATTCTTGTTGACGGTGATGTGCGCCCGGCCCAGGGCGGCATCCGCATCCTTGCCGGTCACGCCCTGCTTGATCAGCGAGACCAGGAACAGGTGGTCATCGGTGCCGCCGGAGACGACATCGAAGCCACGCTCGACGAAGACCTGCGCCATGGCACGCGCATTGGCAATGACCTGACGCTGGTAGTTGACGAACTCCTGGCTCATGGCCTCCTTGAAGGCCACGGCCTTGGCCGCGATCACGTGCATGAGCGGACCGCCCTGCTGGCCCGGGAACACCGCGCCATTGAGCTTCTTGACCATCGCCTCATCGGCATTCGCCGACAGGATCAGGCCGCCACGCGGGCCGCGCAGCGTCTTGTGGGTAGTGGTGGTCACCACGTGGGCATGCGGCAATGGGCTGGGATAGAGCCCCGCGGCGACCAGCCCGGCGATATGCGCCATGTCGACCATCAGATACGCCCCGACCTCATCGGCGATGGTACGGAAGCGGCGCCAGTCGACCACGCGCGAATAGGCCGAAAAGCCCGCGATGATCATTTTCGGCCGATGCTCGCGTGCCAGGCGCTCGACTTCCTCGTAGTCGATTTCCCCGGTCTCGGGGTTCAGGCCGTACTGCACGGCGTTGTAGTGCTTGCCGGAGAAGTTCGGCGCGGCCCCATGGGTCAGGTGCCCGCCGTGGGCCAGGCTCATGCCCAGTACGGTATCGCCGGGCTTGACCAGGGCCATGAACACGGCCGCGTTGGCCTGGGCGCCGGAGTGTGGCTGGACGTTGGCGTAGTCGGCGCCGAACAGGTCGCAGGCGCGCTCGATGGCCAGCGCCTCGACCTTGTCGACGAATTCACAACCACCATAGTAGCGACGACCGGGATAGCCCTCCGCGTACTTGTTGGTCAGTTGGGTGCCCTGCGCTTCCATGACGAGCCGACTGGCGTAGTTTTCGGAGGCGATCAGTTCGATATGCGATTCCTGGCGCGCCGTTTCTTCAGCGATTGCCGTGGCTAACGCGGCATCGTAGCTGGCTAAGCGGGCCTGGGGGGAAAAACCGTAGTGAAGCATGTCGCCTCCTCGTCATTCATTTGTTGTCCGGTATTGGCCATGTGTAGCGTCGGAGAATCGAATCTGGCCATCTACGAACGCTATCCTGCCGCGATGGTATCGCTGGCCCCGCAGCCCAAGATGCTTAACGACGTCACCGCTCGGTGTATTTGCGACATGCAGGTCGATAAGACGACATAACATCAGGACGACAAATCACTACGTCGTCAATTTATTATCCAATGTCGCCCATGGATAACTCTCCCTCTTGCGCTTGAGCCACGCTTGAAGTCCAAGCGCACGCTTGGCACGGCCGAACACAAGGTGTCAGAGCACCAACCAATCCGACGTGGTCTTTCTCTGCAAATGTGACCATGGCGAAACGCACAAGAGGAATCAGCATGCCAGACAATCGTGGTGTCGTTTATATCGGTCCGGGCAAAGTCGAGGTGCAGGACATTGCTTACCCCAGGATGGAAGCGCCTAACGGCCGTGCCATTGAGCATGGGGTCATTCTGAAAGTCGTTTCCACCAACATCTGTGGCTCCGACCAACACATGGTACGTGGCCGCACCACGGCGCCGTCCGGCATGGTGCTGGGACATGAAATCACCGGTGAAGTGATCGAAAAGGGCAAGGATGTCGAGTTTCTCGATATCGGCGATCTCGTCTCGGTCCCCTTCAACGTCGCCTGCGGACGCTGCCGCACCTGCAAGGAAGGCCACACTGGCGTGTGTCTGCACGTCAACGACGACCGGGCCGGCGGTGCCTACGGCTATGTCGACATGGGCGGCTGGGTCGGTGGTCAGGCACGCTATGTCATGGTGCCGTATGCCGACTTCAACCTGCTCAAGTTCCCCGATCGCGACCAGGCCATGTCCCAGATTCGCGACTTGACCATGCTTAGCGATATCTTACCGACCGGCTTTCATGGCGCGCTCAATGCCAAGGTTGGCGTAGGCTCGACAGTGTATGTGGCGGGTGCCGGCCCGGTAGGCCTGGCCGCTGCGGCTTCGGCCCGTCTGCTGGGCGCCGCCGTGGTCATGATCGGCGACTTCAATCCCCAACGCCTGGAGCATGCCCGCAAGATGGGGTTCGAGCCAGTGGATCTCAGCAAGCACGATCGACTCGGCGAAATGATCGCGGCGATCGTCGGCGAGCCCCAGGTGGACAGCGCCATCGATGCAGTCGGCTTCGAGGCGGTGGGCCATGGCGGCAAGGAACAACCCGCCGTGGTCTTGAACCAGATGATGGAAGTGACCCGGGAAGCCGGTTCCATCGGTATCCCCGGGCTGTACGTCACCGAGGACCCCGGCGCTACCGAAAAAGCGGCACAGACTGGCAACTTGAGCCTACGCTTCGGACTGGGCTGGGCAAAGGCTCACTCCTTCCATACCGGACAGACGCCGGTGGTTCAGTACAACCGTCAGCTAATGCAGGCGATCCTGCACGGACGGCTCAACATCGCCGAGATCGTCAACGCCCAAGTGATATCCCTGGAAGACGCGCCGCAGGGCTATCAGCAGTTCGATTCGGGCGTGGCGAGCAAGTTCGTGCTCGATCCGCACGGCCTGCTGGGTGCGGCGTAACCGGCCAACCCTGGCCGAACGCAAACAGCTTTCAAAAAAGCCGTAGTCAATTCAGCCCTCATGGCGTTAGCCATGAGGGCTGATTGGCTTGCCTAGGCGTTGGACGGGCTGCTCACCAATAGTGCGCGATGCTCGACGAGGGCCCGCTTCACCAACTCATCCAGTTGCGTCTCCACCCCGGCGTCCCGCTCGAGGGCCTCGAACAGGGTGACACGCATGGACGGCGCCCAGAACTTCTTCATGTGCTCGGCAATCTGCCGACGGGCGTGCTCGGGCTGGGGGTCGGTCGCGAAATAGCTGCCAATCTGGTTGGCCATGTCTACCAGTTTGTCGGGGGTCACCGCCTTGCCTCCTCATCAAGAAACTGCGCCCCTCGCCCGGGGGCAACGGGTCCGCCATCCCTGGCGGCGCTCCCTCCCTGCCAACTCGACAAGGCGTCACACGCCCGCATCGCTTTTCGCTACCGGCGCGGCGTCGCTGCCGGCAGGCAGCAAGCCCCATTGGCGTGCCGTGAACGCGTGATGCTCGCGCTGCCAGTCCGACGGCTGCATCACCCTGGCCACCTCGACCGCCGTCACCTTGTACTCCGGACAGTTGGTCGCCCAGTCCGAGTTGTCCGTGGTGATGACGTTGGCCCCCGAGGCGGGATGGTGGAAGGTGGTGTAGACCACGCCCGGCTGGACCCGCTCGGTCACCGCGGCGCGCAGTACCGTCTCGCCGCTGCGGCTGGCGATGGCCACCCAGTCGTCCTCGACGATGCCCCGGCTCTCGGCATCGCTGGGATGGATCTCGAGCCGGTCTTCGGCGTGCCAGTGCACGTTGTCGGTGCGCCGGGTCTGCGCGCCGACGTTGTACTGCGACAGGATGCGCCCGGTGGTGAGCAATAGCGGCCGCTGACGGCTGGTGCGCTCCGGCGTGGGCACGTACGCGGTGAGCATGAAGCGCCCCTGGCCGCGCACGAACGTCTCGCGGTGCATGATCGGCGTGCCCTCGGGCGCGCTGTCGTTGCAGGGCCATTGAATGCTGCCGAGTTCGTCGAGCCGGGCATAGCTGACCCCGGTGAAGGTCGGCGTCAGGCGGGCGATCTCGTCCATGATCTCGCCGGGATGGGCATACGCCATGGGGTATCCCAACGCCTCGGCGAGCGCCACCGTGACTTCCCAGTCGGCCTTGCCCGCCCGCGGGCGCATGACCCGGCGCACCCGCGAGATGCGCCGCTCGGCGTTGGTGAAGGTGCCGTCCTTCTCGAGGAACGACGCGCCGGGCAGGAAGACGTGGGCGTACTTGGCCGTCTCGTTGAGGAACAAATCCTGCACCACCACGCACTGCATGGCCTTGAGCGCCGCCTGGACATGCTGGGTGTTGGGGTCGGACTGCACCGGGTCCTCGCCCTGCAGGTAGAGGCCGTGGAACTGGCCGGCCAGGGCGGCATCCAGCATGTTGGGCACCCGCAGTCCCGGCTCGGGATCGAGCGTCGCCCCCCAGGCCTGCTCGAACGCCTGACGCGTGACGGTGTCCGAGACATGCCGGTAGCCCGGCAACTCGTGGGGGAAGGAGCCCATGTCGCAGGAGCCCTGCACGTTGTTCTGCCCGCGCAGCGGGTTGACGCCGACCCCGGGGCGGCCGAGGTTACCGGTGGCCATGGCCAGGTTGGCGATCGCCATGACGGTGGTCGAGCCCTGGCTGTGTTCGGTCACGCCCAGGCCGTAGTAGATGGCGGCATTGCCGCCGGTGGCATACAGCCGCGCCGCAGCACGCACGGTCTCGGCCGGCACGCCGAGTTCCTGGCTCAGCCGCTCGGGGGCGTTCTCGGGGCGGGCCACGAACGCGCGCCACTGGGCGAAGCTCTCGGGCTCGCAGCGCGCGTTGACGAACGCCTCGTCGACCAGGCCCTCGGTGACGATGACATGCGCCAGGGCATTGAGCAGCGCCACGTTGGTGCCCGGCTTGAGCGTGAGATGATGCGTCGCCGCGATATGCGGGGAGCGCACCAGTTCGATGCGCCGGGGGTCGGCCACGATCAGCTTGGCCCCGTCGCGCAGGCGCTGCTTCATCATCGAGCCGAACACCGGGTGGGCATCGGTGGGATTGGCGCCGATGACGAAGATCACGTCGGCCTGGTGCACCGAGTCGAAATCCTGGGTGCCCGCCGACTCGCCCAGGGTGGCCTTCAGGCCGTAGCCGGTCGGCGAATGGCAGACCCGGGCGCAGGTGTCGACGTTGTTGTTGGCGAAGGCGGTGCGCACCAGTTTCTGCACCAGGTAGGTCTCTTCATTGGTGCAGCGCGAGGAGGTCAGCGCGCCGATGGCGTTGCGGCCGTGCTCGTCCTGCAGGCGCCGGAACTCGCCGGCCGCATAGTCGATCGCCTCTTCCCAGCTCACTTCCTGCCAGGGCTCGTCGATCGAGCGGCGGATCATCGGCGTGGTGATACGATCGGGGTGGGTGGCATAACCCCAGGCGAAGCGCCCCTTGACACAGGAGTGTCCGTGATTGGCCTTGCCATCCTTGTGCGGCACCATGCGCACGACGTCCTCGCCCTGCATCTCGGCGCGGAAGCTGCAGCCGACGCCGCAGTAGGCACAGGTGGTGATCACCGCGCGTTCGGGCTGGCCTTTCTCGACCACCGACTTTTCCATCAGCGTCGCGGTCGGGCAGGCCTGCACGCAGGCGCCGCAGGACACGCACTCCGATTCGGCGAAGCTGTCGTGGGCGCTCGGCGAGACCATCGACGCAAAGCCGCGGCCGTCGATGGTCAGGGCCAGGGTGCCCTGCACTTCGTCACAGGCGCGCACGCAGCGACTGCAGACGATGCACTTCGAGGGGTCGAACTGGAAATAGGGGTTGGAGGTATCCACCTCGGCGGCCAGATGGTTCTCGCCCGGCGCATAGCGCACTTCGCGCAGACCGACCGCGCCGGCCATGTCCTGCAGCTCGCAATTACCGTTGGCCGAACAGGTCAGGCAATCCAGCGGGTGATCGGAGATATACAGCTCCATCACGTTGCGCCGCAGCGTGGCCAGCCTGTCGCTCTGGGTATGCACGACCATGCCCTCGGCGACCGGAGTGGTACACGAGGCGGGAAAGCCGCGGCGGCCCTCGATCTCGACGACACACAGCCGGCAGGAGCCGAAGGCCTCGAGACTGTCGGTGGCGCACAGCTTGGGGATGGCCAGCCCGGCCTCGGCGGCGGCCCGCATCACCGAGGTGCCCTCAGGCACGGTGACCGGCATACCGTTGATCTCGAGCGTCACCGGCGCGCCGCCGTGGGCGGGGGCGGGGGTACCTAAATCGGGTTCGTAGATACTGACCGTCATGATTGACCTCCGTCAGGCGTGGGCGGTTTCGGCCACCAGGCCAAAGTCTGCCGGGAAGTGGTCGAGCGCACTCAATACGGGAAACGGCGTCATGCCGCCCAACGCACACAGCGAGCCATTCAGAAGCGTGTCGCAGAGCTCACGCAGCAGGGCCACCTGGGCGACATCGGCGCCCTTGTCGCGCTCGGCGATGATGCGGTCGAGCAGCTCGACCCCGCGCGTCGAGCCGATGCGGCACGGCGTGCACTTGCCGCACGATTCGACCGCGCAGAAGGCCATGGCGTGACGCGCCATGTGCGCCATGTCGGCGGTGTCGTCGAACACCACGATGCCGCCGTGCCCCACCGTGCCCTGGGCGGCGATGAAGGCTTCGTAGTCCAGCGGGATATCGAACTGGTCGGCAGGCAGGTAGGCGCCGAGCGGTCCGCCGACCTGGACGGCCTTGATCGGCCGGCCGCTGGCCGTGCCGCCGCCGTAGTCGTAGAGCAGTTCCTTGAGACTGACCCCGAAGCCGAGCTCGACCAGCCCGCCCCGGCGGATGTTGCCGGTGAGCTGGATGGGCAGCGTGCCGCGCGAACGGCCCATGCCGTAATCCCGGTAGAACGCCGGGCCCTTGTCGAGAATCGCCGGCACGCTGGCCAGCGAGATGACGTTGTTGACCACGGTGGGTCGCTGGAACAGGCCCTGGATGGCCGGTAGCGGCGGCTTGGCACGCACCTGCCCACGCTTGCCTTCCAGGCTTTCCAGCAGGGCGGTTTCCTCGCCGCAGACGTACGCCCCGGCGGCACGGCGCACCTCGAGATGAAAGCGCTTGCCGCTGCCCCGCAGGTCGTCGCCCAGATAACCCGCTGCCTCGGCACGGGCGATGGCCTCATCGAGGATGGCCTCGGCATGCGGGTATTCCGAGCGCAGGTAGAGGTAGCCCTGCTCGGCGCCCACCGCCAACCCGGCGAGGGTCATGCCCTCGATCAACAGGTACGGATCGCCCTCCATCACCATGCGATCCGAGAACGTGCCGGAATCGCCCTCGTCGGCATTGCAGACGATGTACTTGATGTCGCCCGGTGCCTCCAGCACCGTGTTCCACTTGATGCCGGTGGGAAACGCCGCCCCGCCGCGCCCGCGCAGTCCCGACTCGGTGACGGCGGCGACGATCTCGGCCGGGGTCATCTCGAGCGCCCGGGCCAGGCCGCGGTAGCCCTCGTGGGCCCGATAGTCGTCGAGACTCAGCGGGTCGGTGAGGCCGACGCGCCGAAAGGTCAGGCGCTGCTGGGCCTTGAGATAGGGGATTTCCTCGGTCAGGCCCTGACACAGCGGGTGCGCCCCGCCACGCAGAAAGTCGGCGGCGAAGAGCCCCGGGACAGCGTCCCGGTCGACCGGGCCGTAGGCGACCCGGCCCTGAGGCGTTTGCACCTCGACCAGCGGTTCCAGCCAGTACAGTCCGCGCGAGCCGTTACGGATCAGCTCGACGCGGATCCCGCGTTCGGCCGCCTGGGCCAGGATGGCATTGGCCACCGCCTCGGCGCCGACGGCCAGGGCGCCCGAGTCACGCGGCACATAGACGCTGATCGTCATGCCGCCACCTCCCTGGCCAGGAGCGACGTGAGCTTTGCCGGGCTCATGCGGCCATGGTAGGCATGCGCGATCTCGACATTGGGTGCGCAGGCGCAATTGCCCACGCAGTACACCGGCTCGACGCCGTCGCCGAAGAGCGCCTTGGCGCTCTCCAGCAGCGCTGCCGATCCCATGGACTGGCAGGCCTCGCCCATGCAGACGCGCACCGACGGTCCCGGCACGTAACGAAAGTCGTGATAGAAGCTGATGACCCCATGCACTTCGGCACGCGACAGGTTGAGGCCGTCGGCGATCGGTGTCACCGCATCCTTTGGAATGAAGCCGAAGGATGCCTGGATCTCATGGAGCACGGGCAGCAGCGCCCCGGGGCGATGACGATGCGACTCGACAATGGTTTCCACGAGTGAGTTAGAGCGCTCGATGTTATTAGTATTGGCAGGCATTGCGCTGTTCTCCTTATCATTCTCGCTGGCGTGACGAGAGACATGGGCATGGCACACCAGGAGGATGTGCCATGCCCATGCACGGTCGTTCGAATTTTAAAAATTCCCTAGAAGTCCACTACCAGGTTACCTTTCGGTCGACTGCAGCAAGACAGGATATAGCCTTCTTCGATATCCTCTTCGGTGATGCCCCCGTTGTGATCCATTTCCACTTCACCGGATTTGAGTCCGACTCGACACGTGCCGCATATACCCATGCCACACGCCTTGGGTATATGCAGTCCCAGCTTCGATGCAGCCGCATGCACTGTCTCGCCAGGCTGGATACGTACGCTTTTCCCCGAACCGGCGAATTCGACGCTGATCAGATCTGCGTAATCGATGTCTTCCGCCTCTGCCTCGGCCTGTTCGGCCAACTCAAGCACGTCTTCACGCACATCCAGGGGAGTCGCCCCGAACGATTCTTCGTGATAATGGCTCATGTCGAAGCCATTGCTACGCAGAATATTCTTGATGGCATTCATGTACGGCGTAGGGCCGCAACAGAAAATCTCTCTCTCAAGAAAATCGGGCGCCATCAATTCCAGCATTGGCTGCGTCAGGTAGCCACGGTAACCGGCCCACGCCTCGCCGATGTCCTCTTTGTTTTCGCATACGATATGTAGCTTGAATTCAGGTATGCGCGAAAACATATGCACCAGTTCACGATGATAAATGACATCGCGTGGCGCCCTGGCGCTATGAATGAATTCGACATCGACATTGGCATTGGTGTCGAAAAACCAACGCGTCATCGACATCAATGGCGTGATGCCTACACCACCGGAAAGGAGCAGGACTTTATCGGCAGGAAAATCTATTGAGTTGAAGTTGCCGACTGGCCCGTGCACCACAAGCTCATCGCCAACTTTAAGATTTTCATGCAACCAATTGGATACCTTGCCGCCCGGGATCCGCTTGACGGTGATCGAGAAGCTGTAGGGAATGGATGGCGAACTGGAGATGGTATACGAGCGCATGATCGGCTCGTTCTCGATCTCCAGCTCCAGCGTCACGAACTGCCCCGGTTTGAAAAAGAACAATACAGGCTGCTCTGCCATGAAGCAGAACGTACGTACATCCCAGGTTTCCTGAATCACCTTGACGCAGCGTACCGAGTGGCGACCGTTGGTCCAGGTCTGGGTCGTGACCGGATTGAAGAAGTTCATTGTCATCGTTATCTCTGCCTGGCAGTGCCGTGGCTATGCCTACACCGTCCCGTAATGTTCTCACGGTCCAGCGCCCTCTCATGCTCGCATTCTGGGTACGCGTTGAACGGCCGACTTGTCTGTCAGCGACACGCACATGCCTCCCTCACCCACTACCGGGTAGCACTACGGTCACTAAGTCGCCGTTACGTCACCTGAGGTCGCGAATAGACAATTGACCGGGTTGGGCATGTACCACAATCGGCCAACAAATACAGTCGCCAGATGACGCCATGCGCCAATGCCAGGCCTTGTACGACAACAACATCAACCCTTAACTGCATCGCCGCTCTCGCGGGGAGGCGGCGTTCCAAAAGGATATTTGGTATGGACCTGATAGCTTCTCAAAAATTGGACGATCCCTTGGCCACGGCTCGCGAGGCGACTGCCGACATGCTGCAGAACAGGGCTCGCACCTTTTCTCTTCCCCAACCCTTCTATAACGATGACAGGCTGTTCGCTCTCGACATGCAGGAAATCTTCGAGAAAGAGTGGCTATTTGCCGGTATGACCTGCGAGATTCCCAGCAAGGGAAACTTCATGACGGTGGATATCGGTAGCAATCCGGTCGTCATCGTGCGCGGTGGCGAGGGGCAGATCCATGCCTTCCACAACGTGTGTCGGCATCGCGGTTCGCGACTGTGCGTGAAGGACAAGGGCAAAGTCGCCAAGCTGGTTTGTCCCTACCATCAGTGGACCTACGAACTCGATGGCCGGCTGCTGTTCGCCGGCAGCGACATGGGCGATGACTTCGACCTCGCCAGCTATGGCTTGAAGCCGGTCCATGTTCGGACGGCCGGCGGCTTCATCTTCATCAACCTGAGCGACGCTCCGCCCGCGATCGACGACTTTCTGGTAACGCTGGAGCATTACCTCGAGCCGTATCAGATGGACAACGTCAAGGTTGCCGTGGAATCGAGCATCGTCGAGCAGGCCAACTGGAAACTGGTCATCGAGAACAACCGCGAGTGCTATCACTGTAACGGCGCCCATCCGGAACTGCTCAACTCGCTGCAGGAATTCGACGACACCGAAGATCCACGCGCCACGCCGGTCTACAAGTCGCTGGTCGCCCGCAAGCAGTCGGACTGGGATAACGAGCAGGTGCCCTGGCAGTTGAAGCGCTTCGGCAAGCGCAACCGCCTGACGCGCACCCCGCTGTTGGACGGCATCGTATCGATGACCATGGATGGCAAGCCGGGCTGCAAGAAGCTGATGGGGCGCTTGACGAGCCCGGACATGGGCTCGCTGCGCATCCTGCACCTGCCCAATTCCTGGAACCACTTCATGGGCGATCATGCCATTGTGTTCCGCGTGCTGCCGCTGGGTCCGCAGCAGACGATGGTCACTACCAAGTGGCTGGTACACAAGGATGCCGTCGAGGGCGTCGACTACGATCCCGAGCAGCTTCGCCGGGTGTGGGACGCCACTAACGATCAGGACCGGCAACTGGCCGAAGAGAACCAGCGCGGCATCAACTCGAAGGCCTACCAACCCGGCCCCTACTCCACGACCTATGAATTCGGCGTCATCGATTTCATCGATTGGTACGCTGAACGCATGCTGGAAAACCTGGAACAGGACACGCCGACCCTGCATCTGGCAAAAGGCTGAGATTCTCTCTCGCCCCTTACCTGGCCCACCTTTGTGGGCCAGGCTTTTTAGGCGGAAGCTGTTGTTAACAACCGGCGAGCGAAGGTCAGCGTAACTCGGGGAGCAAAAAGCGCTCGATAGCCTGTCGTACCGACGGCAGCATGATATCGCTCCGCTCCATCAGGTCGTGGACCAACGCCTCCAATCCCGGCACGCCGCTCTCGAGATACTTGCGACGCGCCATGCGTGCACAAGTATCAGGACAGGCGTCCTCGGGAATGCGAATACCCAGCGCCACCAGGCGCGCCCGGAAATCGTCACCATCGATCAATTCGACAATCATCATGGTCGGATCCTCTTGTTATTGTCGCCGTTTGGCTGCCATTGCCGAAGTTTAACGACAATCTCGCGGCAGTGCGTGCTGCGGCGCGCCGGTAACTACGTCGATGTCGGTTTCAAACAACCACAGCATGCCGTCCCACCCAAGAATGCAATGCAGCTGCACTTGCCGCAATGGCGTGTCGCTTGCACAACAACAAAGAGGACAACTTATGGACCATGAAGATCCAGTCCTGGCTCCTGGCCAGGACAACAAGCAAGTCATGGGGCTGGACTTTCATAACCCCGTCTTCCCGCTTTCCGCTGTCGCCATCCTGCTGTTCATCGTCTATGCCCTGGTCTATCCCGATGCCGCCAGCGTTCAATTGGGACTGGCCAAGACCTGGTCGATCGAAAACTTCGATTGGCTATTCATGATTGCCGGTAACATCTTCGTGGTGTTCTGCATCGCATTGATCTGCCTACCGGTAGGGAATATCCGCCTGGGCGGCAAGGATGCCAAGCCGGAATTTTCCCGCATGTCCTGGTTCGCCATGCTGTTCGCGGCGGGTATGGGCATCGGATTGATGTTCTGGAGCGTTGCCGAGCCGGTCGCCTATTACACCGACTGGTACGGCACCCCCTTGAACATCCCCGCCGGTACGCCGGAAGGCGCCAGCGCGGCCATGGGGGCAACGATGTTCCACTGGGGACTGCACCCTTGGGCCATTTATGCCGTGGTGGGACTGTCGCTGGCGTTCTTCGCCTATAACAAGGGATTGCCATTGACGCTTCGCTCGGCGTTCTACCCTCTGCTCGGCGAGCGTACCCGCGGCTGGGCAGGCCATATCGTCGATATTCTTGCCGTCCTGGCGACCATCTTCGGTCTGGCCACCTCGCTCGGCTTTGGTGCCTCCCAAGCGGCAGGCGGCCTGGCCTATCTTTTCGATGTGCCCAATACCATCGGCACGCAACTGGCCATCATCGTTGTCGTGACCGTCATTGCCCTGGTCTCGGTGTGGCGAGGCATCGATGGTGGGGTCAAGCTGTTCTCGAACATCAACATGGTGATCGCCGCAGCGCTACTGCTCTTCGTGGTCATAGCCGGCCCCACCCTGGCGATCATTGCGGGGATTGGCACCACTACAATGGACTACCTAAGCCACCTGTTGCCTCTGTCGAATTGGGTCGGGCGCGATGACGACACGTGGTATCACGGCTGGACGATCTTCTACTGGGCATGGTGGATCTCCTGGTCACCGTTCGTCGGCATGTTCATCGCTCGTGTATCGCGAGGCCGTACGGTGCGCGAGTTTTTGATCGCCGTACTGCTGGTACCGACGCTGGTCACCCTGGTATGGATGAGTACCTTCGGCGGTACCGCGCTATATCAGGCAGCCAACGGTGTCGGTGAACTGTCCAATGGCATCGGCGACGTCTCGCTGGCGATGTTCCATATGCTCGAACAGCTGCCGCTCACCAGCCTGACCTCGACGCTGGCCATCATTCTGGTCCTGGTGTTCTTCATCACCTCGTCGGATTCCGGCTCGCTGGTCATCGATAACATCACCGCCGGCGGCAAGACGGATGCACCCAAGAGTCAGCGCGTATTCTGGGCCACACTGGAAGGCGCTATTGCCGGCGTTCTGCTGTATGGCGGCGGCAGCACCGCCTTGGGCGCACTTCAGGCCGGTGCAGTGGCCACGGGGTTGCCTTTCACCCTAGTGCTGCTGTTGATGTGCTTCAGCCTCTACATGGGGCTTCACAAGGAACACCGGCTACGTGCGACAACGTCGAAGCCCGCTTCTCTGTAAACATTCCCGTAACTTCGAAGGTAAGTAGTAACTAAATAAGGGATCGCCACTCAGGCGATCCCTTATGTCTTGAACAGACCTGTAAGAAGAGTCAATGCAATGCGACAGAACTCCTATCGGCGTGGCCTCGCCATGGTCTTTACCGGGATCGTCTTCCTCAGCTTCGACAGCCTGTTGATACGCCTCGCCGGCACGGAGGGTTGGAACATTGTGTTTTGGCGGGGCCTATTCATGTTCTGCGCGCTTGGGCTGGCAAGTTGTTTTGGCAACAGGCTGGCCACGCTGCGAACAAATGCCAAGGCCTCGCTGGCTTGCGCAGTGCTGCTCGGCCTGATTTCCAGTCTTTTCGTGCTCGCCGTCATGAACGCCAACGTGGCCAACGTTGTCGTCATCTTAAGCTCAGCCCCCTTGTTTGCTGCCCTGTTCTCACGCGCGTTCCTGCATGAGCAGATACCCTTGCGCACCATGCTGGTGATCGGCGTGTGCATGTTTGGCATGACGCTGGTATTCGTGGGCTCGGAAACCGGGGGTATGTTGGTGGGTAACCTCTATGCCCTGGCAGCCGCCGCCGCCGTTGGGGGCAACCTGACCCTGCTGCGTCGCTATCCTTCGATAGACCGCATCCCGGTCATTGCAGGGGGTGGGTTCCTGTCTGCAGCGATCGCATTGCCCATGGCCCATCCCATGGCACTCAGCGGCCACAGCTATAGCGTACTGGCCCTCATGGGATTGCTGCAGATGCCGCTGGCGACCGTGCTCATCAACAATGCGACTCGCTACCTGCCCTCAGCCGAGGTGGCGCTGTTCTATCTCGTCGAGACCGTCCTTGGCACGCTCTGGGTCTGGTGGCTCCTGGGAGAGTCGCCCACGGCATTCAGCATGCTCGGAGGTAGCATGATCATCATGGCATTGCTGGTCCATGCGTGGCTGGGATTGCGCAGGGAAAGCAACAGCGCACTGCATTGTGAAGGCAGTATTCAATGAAAAAAACCCCACCTGTAACCAAGTGGGGCATGATCCTTCATTCCTTGGCCAGGGCCGACGCCATCAACGCAGCACGCCCTCTTCCTTGAGCAGGGCGAATATCGCTTCGGCCCCCTGCTCCGGGGATACATCGCTGAGCAGCTGTCCGCCACCGCTTTCCGCCTTGGCCGCTGCCGCCTTGAAGCGATCACGGGCCGAGGAGGATTTGACGATCTTGAGCCGCTTGGGCCGCTTGCGTGCCGGTTGTACTTGCCACTTGGCCTGTAACTCATCCATCACGCTGGCACAGGCATACGTATCGAACTCACCGCGTCGTGCCGGACCGAACGCGCTTTGGCGCGCGGCCGGTGCGCTGCTATCCACCGTAGCGATGGCCGGCAAGCGGACACGCAAGCGACGGCGTTTGCCTCGCGGCAATGCCTGCAGCACCGTGGCCACACCCTGCTCGATGCTTTCCACTGCGGCCAGTCCGCTGATCACCGGCCATCCCAGCGCCTCGGATAGAAGATACGGCACCAGACCCGAGCCTTCCCCCGTCTCGGCACGCGTACCCGTGAGCACCAGTTGCGGCGCCATGTCTCGCAGTGAAGTGACCAAGGCCGGAACGACATCAGCTCCTGACGCCTGCTTGATCAGGTTCACCTCGCCAATGCCCATGCCGAGATAGCTGCGTAGGGCCGCTTCGTTGTCAGAGTCATCGACGCTGGCGTGGACCAGGCGGACGGCCGCGCCACTCAGGGTCAGCGCCATTTCCACCGCCCGGGCATCCTGATCGGCGCGCCGTGCACGCGCCGTCAACGGATGGCGCCCCACCGATACCAGGACGGCAACGTTGAGCCCAGCATTGTCCGATGACTTGGCGTTATGCGGCATCGCGATTCTCCTGCTGTTGTTCTCGATAACGCTCGATGCGTGCCACTAGGGCGGCAAGAATTTCACCGGCATCGCCAATTACGGCGAGATCGGCGCGCTTGACCATGTCACAGCCTTCATTGAGGTTGATGGCCACGACCTTGTCACAGCTCTGGATACCCTGAAGATGCTGTATGGCGCCGGAGATGCCCACCGCCACGTAGACTCGCGCGGAAACCCAAGTGCCGGTGGCGCCGACCTGGCGATCCCGCGGCATGAAGCCGTCATCGACCGCCACCCGCGACGCGCCCTCGGTCGCGCCGAGTACTTGGGCGGCGTGATGATAGCCATCCCAATCCTTGACGCCATTGCCGGCTGACAGGATGAATTCCGCCTCGGCCAGCGCCACACTGGCCGGATCGACGGCGACTTCGCCCATGTCCTCGATACGACCGAGCACCTCGGGCAGCGCCTGGGTCAGCTCGACCGGCTGGGCGGCATGGCGCGTCTCGCTGACCGGTTCGGCACACTCCGCCAGCGCCAGAGCCACGCGAGGCATGGCGCGTGTAATGTCGCTCGTGCCTGCGGCACCGCGCGCCGTACAGCGCCATCCGGTGTCGCTATCGGCATCTGCCTCGACCTGCCAGACCTGGGTCGCCGGACGTTCGCCCAGCCGCACGGCCAGCCGCCGGCCCAGTTCGGCCCCGCCGAGCGGGGAATCGGGCAGCAGCCAATAGCGCGGCGCCAGCTCGCGTTCGACACTCTGTAGCGCGGCAATGCGCACTTCCGGCAGGTAGCCCGAGAACTCCTCGCCATCCATATGCAGCAAGCGGTCGACACCGGCCTCGCCGAAAACGCTTTCCTTGTGCTCTCCGAATATGACCGCCAGCACCGCGCCGGGCCGCTCAGCGTCGGCATCGGCCAGTTGGCGTGCCAGCCCCAGCAAGTCACGGTCATGCGACGACAACCGCCCCCCCGGTAGGTCGGGTACCACGGCGACCATAAACGCCGGTGTCTCGATCTCGACGCGGCGGCGCGTGTCCTTGGGCTGTGCCTGGCGGCTGCCGGGCTGGTTCGCGGCCTGTTGCGCGCCACTGCGATCGATGCGCTTGATGCCGTT
The DNA here is from genome assembly GCF_022348165.1 of Halomonas sp. McH1-25. Lineage (GTDB taxonomy): Bacteria > Pseudomonadota > Gammaproteobacteria > Pseudomonadales > Halomonadaceae > Modicisalibacter. Next base: position 366,577 of record NZ_JAKRFI010000002.1, on the reverse strand, counting down.
GGGGCCGATGAAACCCACGGCATGCGGATTGCGGCGTGTCAGTCCGTTGGGCCCCATCCATTCGCTGGGCGAAGCGCCGCCGCCCAGTTCCGCGAGCACCTCGAGATGCTCGGGATGCAGGCGATTGCGTGCGATCCATTCCTTGCGCGGATCGCGGCGAATGATATCGCTCATAGCGTCACCTCCTCCGCAGTGCGGCGTGTCCGCCCAGCCGTATCGTCCCGAGACGCCTTCTCCGTCGACACCTCGACAACCAATGCATCGGCGACCAGCTCGGCGATATCCTTGATTTCGGCTCTGGGCTCCACTACGCCTTCGAGCATCGCCGTGCATTGCGGGCAGCCCACGGCAACCAGTTCGGCGCCGGTCTCGCGCACGTCGTTCATGCGCATATCGGGAATGCGCTGCTTGCCGGGAATATCAGTGATGGGTGCGCCGCCGCCGCCGCCGCAACAGCGCGAGCGATAACCCGAGCGAGCCATTTCCTCGACCTCGATACCGAGCGCCTTGAGCACCGAGCGCGGCGCTTCGTATTCGCCGTTGTAGCGGCCCAGGTAGCACGGGTCGTGATAGGTCACGGTGCCGCCCTTCCAGGCTTTCAGTGACAGCTTGCCGTTCTCGAGCAGGCGATTGAGATAGGTGCTGTGGTGGAACACTTCATAATGTCCGCCCAGCTCGCCATACTCATTCTTGAGCACATGGAAACTGTGTGGATCACAGGTGACGATGTGCGCAAAGCGGTACTGCTCCAGCGTCACGATGTTGCGCTTGGCCAGCGACTGGAAGGTCGCCTCGTCGCCCAGGCGACGCGCCACGTCACCGCTATCGCGCTCCTCGTTGCCAAGCACGGCGAAGTCGACCTGGGCGGCACGCAATACCGATACCAGCGCGCGCAGCGTTCTCTGGTTGCGCATGTCGAAGACGCCGTCACCCAGCCACAGCAGTACCTCGGCTTCTTGCTTGTCGGCCATGAGCGGCAGGTTGAGATCCGCCGCCCAGTGCATGCGCGAGCCGGGATCGAAGCCGCCGGGGTTGTCGGTCGCGATCAGGTTGTCGAGCACCTCGGCGCCCTTGTTGGGGGTATTGCCGTGCTCGAGCGTCAGGAACCGGCGCATGTCCACGATGGCATCGACATGCTCGATCATCATCGGGCACTCTTCGACGCAGGCGCGGCACGTCGTGCACGACCACAGCGTCTCGGCGTCGACCAGCGCCGTCCCCTGTCGCGCCACGATCGGCCCGTGCGGCTCGCCGGCGTGCTCGCCTACCGGCTTGCCTGGGTAGGGAGAGCCCGCGTAGTGGGCATCGCTGCCACCGGCCATGCCGACGACCATGTCCTGAATCAGTTTCTTGGGGTTGAGTGGCTGCCCGGCAGCGAACGCTGGGCACGCCGCCTCGCAGCGGCCACACTGCACACAGGCGTCGAAGCCGAGCAGCTGGTTCCAGGTGAAGTCGGCGGGCTTCTCGACGCCCAGCTTTGCCGAGGTGTCTTCCAGACGCAGTGCCTTGAGCCCGGTGGAACGTCCCTCGCCGCCCTGCTTGTCCGAAAAACGCTCGGGACGACGATGAAAGGCCAGGTGCAGGGCACCGGCGAAGGCGTGCTTCATCGGCCCGCCCCAGGTCATGCCGAAGAACAGCTCGGCCAGGCCCCAGGCCACCACAGCGGCCAGCACTACAGCCAGAACCCACGAACCGGCGTCTTCCGGCAGTATGCCGGCCGTCGGCAGCGTGACCAGGAACACGCCCAGCGAAAAGGCGATCAGGCTCTTGGGCAGACGCATCCAGGGGCCTTTCGACAGCCGCGGCGGGGGATTGCGGCGGCGTTTGGCGACGAACAGACTCCCGACGAACATGCAGGTCGTGGCGGCCAGCAGCGCCCAGGCCAGAATCGTGCTTTCCAGTCCGAAGCCATGCACGACGATGGCCAGTAGGGCGGCCAGCACAAAGCCGCCGGCCGTGGCGACGTGAGTGTTGGACATCGCCTTGTCACGCGCGACGACATGGTGCAGATCGACCAGATAGCGCCGTGGCATCGCGGCCAGGCCCTGCATGAGCGGGACCGGCGAGGGCCGCCCCTGGCGCCACAGGCGAACACGGCGCACGGCGCCGATCGCCGCCAGTGCTAGGGCGGAAAAGAAGAGTATTGGCAGGAGGGTATCGAGCATGATGCTCACCTCGTCTCAGGAGCAACCGTTGGCTTTGGCATCGGGGCTGTCCCGGTGGCAGGCCTCTGCGAGGGCGCTGTGAACCCATCCCTGGGCGCTACATTTGCCATCCATGGCAAATGACCCTCGCTGCGACCTGCCCCCGGCGCCCTCATCGTGCAGCTATCGCTCAGTCAGAAGTCTTTGCATAACCGCAGGGCGTCATAGATCGCTGCATGGGTATTGCGTGGCGCCGTGCAGTCGCCCAGCCGGAACAGCAGGAAGCCTTCGCCGCTCTCGGACAGGCATGGCTGCGGCTCGATCGCGTAGAGCGCTTCGATATCGATCTGCCCCTTGTTGCGCGACTGCCCCTTGAGGGCGTAATACAACGCCTCGTCGGGGCGCACGCCATTCTCGACGACGATCTGGTCGACGACGCGCTCTTCCTGGGCACCGGTGTACTCGTTCTCCAGCACTGCCACCAGCGAGCCGCCCTCGCGATACACCTTGTGCAGCGCCAGATCGGAGGTCATGATCACCTCCTTCTCATAGAGGCTGCGGTAATAGGTCGGGAACGTGGTGCCACCCACCGCCGCGCCGGGCTTGATGTCGTCGGTGACGATTTCGACCTTGGCGCCCTTGTCGGCCAGGTAATCGGCCGCCGACACACCGGCGAACTCGCAGATGGTGTCGTAGATCAGCACGTTCTTGCCCGGCTCCACGGCGCCACTGAGGATGTCCCAGGTGCTGACCACCAGGCTCTCCTCGCGCGATTCGGCATACCCCCATTCGGGCACCTGCGACAGGAACGGCTGGCCGCCGGTCGCCAGGATCACGATATCCGGGCGCAGGTCGGCGATCGTCGCGTCGTCGGCACGGGTGCCCAGCCGCTGATCGACACCGAGACGTGCCAGCTCCAGCTGATACCAGCGGGTAATCCCGGCAATCTGGTCACGCTGCGGTGCCTTCGAGGCCAGAGTGATCTGGCCACCGAGCTGCTCGGCCGCTTCGAACAGGGTGACGTCGTGGCCGCGTTCGGCGCTGACGCGCGCCGCCTCCATCCCGCCGGGGCCGCCACCGACCACGATCACCTTGCGCTTGGGCCCTTCGCTCTTCTCGATGATGTGCGGTACACCCATGTACTCGCGCGAGGTCGCTGCGTTCTGGATGCACAGCACGTCGAGCCCTTGGTACTGACGGTCGATGCAGTAGTTGGCCCCCACGCACTGCTTGATCTGGTCGACCTGATCCATCTTGATCTTGGCAATGAAGTGCGGATCGGCGATATGCGCGCGGGTCATGCCCACCAGATCGACGTAGCCACCCTCGAGAATGCGTTGCGCCTGGTTGGGATCCTTGATGTTCTGGGCATGGATCACCGGTACGCTGACCACTTCCTTGATTCCCGCCGCCAGGTGCAGGAAGGGCTCCGGCGGATAGGCCATGTTGGGAATCACGTTGGCCAGCGTATTGTGCGTATCGCAGCCCGAGCCGACCACGCCGAAGAAATCGACCATCCCGGTCGCATCGTAGTAGGCGGCAATCTGCTTCATGTCGTCGTGGGTCAGGCCATCGGGATGGAATTCATCGCCGGTGATGCGCATGCCGACCACGAAGTCGTCGCCAACCTCGGCGCGCACCGCCTTGAGTACTTCCATGCCGAAACGCATGCGGTTCTCGAAGCTGCCGCCCCATTCGTCGGTCCGCTTGTTGACGCGCGGGCTCCAGAACTGGTCGATCAGGTGCTGGTGCACGGCGGACAGCTCGACGCCATCCAGCCCGCCTTCCTTGGCGCGTCGCGCTGCCTGGGCAAAGTCGCCAACGATGCGCCAGATGTCCTCTTCCTCGATGGTCTTGCAGGTCGAGCGGTGTACCGGCTCGCGGATGCCCGACGGCGACACCAGGGTCGACCAGTTGAAGCCATCCCAGCGTGAACGGCGACCCATATGGGTGATCTGGATCATGATCTTGCCGCCGTGCTTGTGTACCGCATCGGCAAGATTCTGGAAATGCGGAATGATGCGATCGGTCGACAGGTTGACCGAACTCCACCAGGCCTGCGGGCTATCGATGGAAACGATCGACGAGCCGCCGCAGATGCACAGACCGCAGCCGCCCTTGGCCTTCTCCTCGTAATACTTGACGTAGCGCTCGGTGGTCATGCCGCCATCGGTGGCATAGACCTCGGCGTGTGCGGTGCTGACCACGCGGTTGCGGATGGTCTGGTTGCCGATCTGGATCGGCTGAAACAATGCCTCGAAAGCCATCTCGACAGTCCTCAGTTCGCGGGCGTGACAACAAACAGGCCATGATCGTGGCCTTCTTCGGCGGCGCTCTGGACCTGCTCGGCGACGGTGCGCAATTCGCTACCCCGCGCACTGAGGATCTGGTCCATGGCGCCCGCGAACCAGCCGGTGAACATGTACTCTACCTTCCTGTCGACTTTACCCAGTTGATAGACGAAGGCGCTGTGCTCCAGGCGCACCTGCGCCGTTCCCGCCTCCAGGTCGATCTGTTCGGTGATGAACCGGCCCCAGCCACGCTGTGACAGGCGCGTCATGTAGTGCTCGAACACCTCCACGCCACTCAGGCCGTGCAGTTCGGCTTCTTTCTCGCACCAGTGCCAGGCGCTTTTGTAACCTGCGGCATAAAGGATCTCGGCGTACTTTTCGGCACCCAGCGCCTCTTCCACGGCGACGTGATTGTTGATGAAGAAGTGGCGCGGCACATAGAGCATCGGCAACGCGTCGGTGGTCCATACGCCGGTTTCCGAGTCCACTTCGATAGGCAGTTCGGGGGCCATCTTGGTCACGGTCTAACTCCTCGAAATAACATTGTTCTTGGTAGCCGCCATTGGCTTGGCAGTTCGGGGCTGTTCCGGCGACAGGCCTACGCGAAGGCGCTGTGAACCCATCCTTGGGCGCTACATTTGCCATCCATGGCAAATGACCTTCGCTTCGACCTGTCACCAACGCCCCGGTATTGGTCTCTGCTCAATCAGGCACCCCATACCTCTCTCAAGATACGCACCCAGTTCTCGCCCATGATCTTGCGCACCTGGGTCTCGGAGAGGCCGCGCTTGAGCAATGCTTCGGTCAGGTTGGGGAACTCGCCAATGGTGCGAATACCCAGCGGGTTGACGATCTTGCCGAAATTGGTGAGACGACGGGCATAGCCCTTGTCGTGGGTCAGCCACTCGAAGAAGTCATGGCCATGCCCTTGCGTGAAGTCGGTACCGATACCGATGGCATCCTCACCGACGATGTTCATTACGTACTCGATGGCTTCGCAATAATCGTCGATGGTCGAATCGATACCCTTCTTGAGGAATGGCGCGAACATGGTCACGCCGACGAAGCCGCCATGATCGGCAATGAACTTGAGTTCCTCGTCGGACTTGTTGCGCGGGTGCTCCTTGAGACCGGAGGGCAGGCAGTGCGAGTAGCAGACCGGCTTTTGCGATTCGAGAATGACTTCCTCGGAGGTCTTGGCACCGACATGCGACAGGTCGCACATGATGCCCACGCGATTCATCTCGGCGACGATCTCGCGACCGAAGCCGGACAGCCCGCCGTCGCGCTCGTAGCAGCCGGTGCCGACCAGATTCTGGGTGTTGTAGCACATCTGCACGATGCCCACGCCGAGCTGCTTGAAGACCTCGACGTAGCCAATCTGGTCCTCGAAGGCATGGGCGTTCTGGAAACCGTAAATGATCCCGGTCTTGCCCTCTTCCTTGGCACGCGTGATGTCAGCCGTGGTGCGTACCGGGCGCACCAGATCGCTGCACTCGGCCATCAGCTTGTTGGAGGCCACGATATTGTCGACCGTAGCCTGAAACCCTTCCCACACCGACACGGTGCAATTGGCGGCGGTCAGCCCCCCCTTGCGCATATCCTCGAGCAGTTCACGGTTCCATTTGGCAATGATCAGGCCATCGATGACGATGGCGTCGTCGTGCAGTTCGGCAGGGGTCATGGCTACGCTCCAAGCGGTGACTTATGCGGGGAGCATAGCCCTGCCTCGCTATCGATCGGCGCTTGGAAGCGACGGTAAAAATCTCAAAAGCGTCATTGTTTCGTAAACGCGACGAACGTGTACTGCACGGCAGAATTCAGTAGTGCGCGCAAGAAAAGCGCGACAGAAGAGAGAAGGTCGAAAAAGCCGAGCTGCCCATGTCTCGGACAGCTCGGCTAGCAGACACTGAGTGGGATGCAGCGCTGGTCAGCTCAGCAGCGGCACGCTGGCAAAGGTAGGCTCGCCCTGAGCATGAACGAGGGCCAACAACGCACTGAATACAGGTTCGTTTATGGGTGCGCTAGCGGGCCTGAACATAGAGCATTCGTCCCGCGGAGGCACACCCTTGCGCGAGTTCAATCATCGCAGGATGACGCTGGCCGGCAACAGCCGCGGGCCACGCCGTGGGACAGCCGGATGTGATCGTCGAGCAACGCTCGTGCGGCAGCTATGTCGCGGCTCAGTGCCAGCTCGACCAGCTCGCCATGCTGACGGTCGAGCACCTTGCGCACCGCCGGGTTGGGCGGCGCCAGGCGCCGGTAGCGATCGAACTGGTCGTGCAGCTGCTCAATGAAGCGCAGCAACCAGTGCGAGCCGCACGAGGCGAGCAACGCCCGGTGGAAGCGCAGGTGCGCCTGTTCCCACTCCTCCACCCGCTCAGGGTGTTCGTCGGCGCGGCGTAACCGATGGTGTGCCGCCAACAACTGCGACTCCCACTCCGGATCGCCAGCCTGGAACGCCTGGGTCAGCGCCATGCATTCGAGCTGGGTGCGCAGCCCGGCGATATCGTCGAGTTCCTCGAGACGCATCGCCGGCACCCGGAAACCGCGCTGATTGACCTGCTCGAGCAGGCCGTAAGCCGCCAGCCGGTTGAGCGCCTCGCGCAGCGGGCTGAGTCCGACCTGGTAATGCTCCTTGAGTGCACTGATGGCGAGCTTCTCCCCCGCCGCGAAACGCCCGCGAATCAAGTCCTGCTTGAGCGTTTCGAAGATTCGACTCGAGGCCATGTCGCGACTGGCGGATGGCGATATGGTCATGGCGTGGTTCCCATACAGATTTCAGGGTGGCGACGACGGGCGGTTTCGACTCGGCCAAACCGACATGGTGTCACGGCACGGTCGAGACACGCGGCGACGCCCGTGTTGACGTTAGCCAAATCGCGCGCCATAGTCATCTCAATAAAATCGATTTTTTTATTCAAAACGATTTATAACACAACAATCGATCGGAGACGGCATGTTGACGCCTTTTTCCCAGGCAACGCCCTACGCTTCACAGCGCAGCGCCACCTACGCCAAACACGGCATGATCGCCGCGTCCCAGCCTCAGGCCAGCCAGATCGGCCGTGACATTCTCGCCCAAGGCGGCAATGCGGTGGACGCCGCAATCGCCACCGCCGCGGCACTCACCGTGGTCGAACCCACCGGTTGCGGAATCGGTGGCGATGCTTTCGCGCTGGTGTGGATCGCCGACGAGGCCGGCAACGGCGAGCTCCATGGGCTCAACGCCAGCGGCACCGCTCCCGCCGAGTTGACGCCAGAGGCGGTCGCCGCGGCCGGCTTCGAGAGCATGCCGTTGTACGGCTGGACGCCGGTCACCGTGCCCGGCATCCCCGCGGCCTGGGCCGAGCTGTCGCGGCGCTTCGGCAAGCTCGACTTCCAGACGCTGCTCGCCCCGGCGATCCGTCTGGCCCGCGAGGGCTTTCCGGTCTCGCCGGTGATCGCCAGCCTGTGGCAGCGCGCCGAGTCGACCTTCCGCGAACACCTCGTCGATGCCGCCACCGCCGGCTGGTTCGAGACCTTCACGCCGACCGGGCGCGCCCCGCGCGCCGGCGAGTGGCACCGCTGCGAGAACCAGGCGCAGACCCTGGAAGCCATCGCCGAGACCCGCTCCGAGAGCTTCTACCGCGGCGAACTGGCCGCGCACATCGATGCCTTCTCCCGCGAGACCGGCGGCTACCTGCGCGCCGCGGACCTCGCCGGCTACCAGCTGGAGTGGGTCGAGCCGATCGCCGCCGACTACCGCGGTCACAAGGTCTGGGAGATCCCGCCCAACGGCCAGGGGCTGGTCGCCTTGATGGCGCTGCGCATTCTCGAGGGCTTCGAGGTCGACAGCCGCGACAACCCCGAAGTGCTGCACCGTCAGTTCGAGGCAATGAAGCTTGCGTTCGTCGACGGCCAGACCCACATCACCCAGCCCGAGCACATGACCCACAGCGTCGAGGCGCTGCTCGGCGACGCCTACACCCGCGAGCGCCGCGCGCTGATCGGCGAGCGCGCGCTCGAGCCGACCCCAGGCACCCCGCAGGCCGGCGGCACCGTCTACCTGGCGACCGCCGATGACGACGGCAACATGGTGTCGTTCATCCAGAGCAACTATCACGGCTTCGGCTCCGGCGTGGTGGTCCCCGGCACCGGCATCGCGATGCAGAATCGCGGCCACAACTTCAGCCTCGACCCGAGCCACGACAACGTGCTCGCGCCAGGCAAGAAGACCTTCCATACCATCATTCCGGGCTTCCTGACCCGCGACGACGGCACGCCGCTCGGGCCGTTCGGCGTGATGGGCGGCTTCATGCAGCCCCAGGGTCACGTCCAGGTGGTGATGAATCTGGTCGACTTCGGGCTCAATCCGCAGGCCGCACTCGACGCACCACGCTGGCAGTGGATGGGCGGCAAGCGCATCGGCATCGAACATGGCTACCCGGCGCCGCTGGTACGAGCGATGGCCGAGCGCGGCCACGACATGCGAGTCGATCACGATCCGCGCGGCTTCGGACGCGGCCAGATGATCATCCGCGATCCGGACAGCGGCATCTACTGCGGTGGTACCGAGCCGCGCACCGACTCCAGCATCGCGGTGCTGTGATCATGCTACGTACTCAAACACAGCTATTCCTCGCCTTTCTGCGCATCGGCCTGCTCGGTTTCGGTGGCGGCCCATCGATGATCCCTCTGGTTCATCAGGAGGTGGTCAAGCGTTACGCCTGGATGGACGACGAGGCGTTCGCCGACGTGCTGGCGATCGGCAACACCCTGCCCGGGCCGATCGCCACCAAGATGGCCGGCTACATCGGCTACCGGGTCGGCGGCGTGTTGGGCGCGCTCAACGCGGTGGTCGCAGTGATCGTGCCGGTGATCGTGGCGATGATCGCGCTGCTCGGCCTGTACGCCCGTCACGGCGATCAGCGCTGGGTGCAGGGAATGGGCCAGGGCGTGGTGCCGGTGGTGATGGTGATGATGGCCATGCTGACCTGGGATTTCTTCGCCAAGTCGCGAGCCAGCCTCGGCTGGCTGCTGACATTGGTCATGGGCGCCGTCGCTGGCGGGTTGATCTACTGGTTCGACGTGCACCCGGGATTGGTGATCGGGGCGATCCTGCTCGCCGCGTTGCTGCGTCCCGAGCCGCGCCGCACGGCCAATGAGGCGAGCAAATGATCTACTGGCAGCTGTTCATGGCGTTCTTCATCCCCAACATCGTCGGCTACGGCGGCGGCCCGGCGATCATCCCGCTGATCGAGAACGAGGTGGTCGGCCGTTACGGCTGGATGAGTCCCCAGGATTTCGCCGAGACCTTGGCGCTGGGCAATGCCCTACCCAGCCCGATCGCCACCAAGATGGCCGGCTATATCGGCTACGACGTGGCCGGCGTACCCGGATCGATCATCGCCACCTTCGCCACCGTTGCACCCTCGCTGCTGCTGATGCTGGTCGCACTGGGCACGCTGTATCGCTACCGCGACTCGGTCAAGGTCAAGTCGATGAGCCAGTGGGTACGCCCGGTGGTGATGACGCTGATGGCCTATCTGACCTGGCGCTTTCTGGCCGAAGGGCTGGACAACGCCGGCATCTTGCACACCGCGATCATCGGCAGCGTGGCCGCGGTACTGCTTCTGGCGACCCGGGTGCACCCGGCGTTCGTCGTGTGTTTCGGGCTCGCCTATGGCGCCCTGCTACTCGGCTAGCGGGCGACCGGGCTTGCCCGTTCGCGGTTCGGCGACATGCCGCACGGATCGCGCAAGTACTCCCGAAAGGGGGCAATAACGACTCAACGAGCCACAACGATAACCTACAAGGACAAAACAGCCATGACATTCCTTCCCCCGCAGTCAAGCGAATCCCGCTCCACACGCCTCAAGCTGGCTATCGGCGGGCTGGTCCTGGGCACCACGCTCGGCGCCAGCGCCGCAACGCTGGCCCAGTCCGAGGATTATCCCAGCAAGCCGGTGGAATTCATCGTGCCCTGGTCGCCGGGCGGCGGCAGCGACACTCTGATGCGGCTGATCTCCAATCACGCCGAGGAGTACCTGGGCCAGCCGATGCCGGTGATCAACATGCCCGGGGTCAGCGGCACTACCGGCCTCAAGGCACTCTCCAAGCGCGAGCCCGACGGCTACACGGTGGGGCAGATCCATGAAGGTCTGCTGGTCGCTCACCACACCGGACTCACGCCCCTGAACTGGGACGACTTCGAGCCGGTGGCGGCGGTCACCCAGTCGCCCCAGTACCTCACCGTCAATGCCGACAGCCCTTACACCACCTATGAAGAGTTCGTCGACTACGCCAAGGAGCACCCCGGCGAGATCCGCTTCGGTGTCACCCTGGGCGGGGTCCCCCATATCCATGCCGCGATGATGGAAGAGGCCGAGGGACTCGAATTCCGCTACGTGGGCTTCGAAGGCACCGGATCGCGCATTCGCGCCCTGGTCGGCGGTCACATCGACGCCGCCATCGGCGACGTCTCGTCGAGTGGTGAGTTCGTCAAGAACGGCGACCTGCGCTTTTTGGCCGTGGGCAGTGCAGAACGCCAGGAGGAGACCCCCGATGTGCCGACCTTCTCGGAACTCGGCCACCCGGAGCTCAAGCTCAACATCGTGCGCGGCCTGATCGCCCCCAAGGGCACCCCCGAGGACAAGATCGCGGTACTCGCCGACGCCATCCAGGCGCTCTCCGAGGACGAGGATTTCATTCAGGAAGTTAAGAACGCCGGCGCCCAGGTGCATTTCGAAGGTCCCGAGGCGTTCGCCGATTACCTCGAAACTACCGACGAAACCATCGAGCGGCTGTCAGGGAAGCTGGCCAAATGAGCTCGCAGGCTTCTTCACAGCAGACCCGGTCGTCGGACCGGGTCGCCGATACCGACACCCGTCGCGCCAACGCCCTCGCCCACCTGCTGCTGAACGGCGCGCTGCTGGTGCTGTTCGGCGCGTTGTTCGTACAGGCGGGGGCACTGCCCTCGTCGATGTGGGAGCCGCTCGGCGCGGGCAGCTTTCCGCGACTGGTGCTGGCCATCCTGATGCTGATCAACCTGGGCATCATGGCCCAGGAGTGGCGTCACTACCGCGGCGCGCCGAGCGCCGCAGCGGGGCTGGTCAAGCGCTGGCTATGGCGCCACCGGCTGGCACTCGGCGTGCTCGCGCTATTCGCCCTGTACATCGTCGGCGTGCCGATGCTGGGCTTTCGCCTGGCCTCGCTGACGTTTCTGATCCTGGTCCAGCTCGCGCTCGGCGTACGTCGCCCGCGCAGCCTGGCGATCGCCGCGGTCATCGCCGTGACGTTCTCGTTCGGCATCGACTGGCTGTTCCGGGATGTCTTCATCATCAGCCTTCCCCGCGGCCCGTTCAGCTGATTCCAAGGCTTCGCGGCTGCCCTCGAGAGGAGATGCAACATGACGGAAGCGCTGTTCGCCGGCATGGACCAGCTGTTCACGCTATCGACGATGGTCACCATGCTGCTCGGCGTGGTCGCCGGCGTCATCGCCTCGGCGATCCCCGGCTTCACCATCACCATGGCCATCGTGCTGACCCTGCCGCTGACCTTCACCATGGAGCCGTTGCAGGGTGTGGCGACGATGCTCGCGGTCTATGTCGGCGGCTACTCGGGGGGGCTGATCAGCGCCGCCCTGCTGGGCATCCCCGGCACGCCCTCGTCGGTGGCCACCACTTTCGACGCCTTCCCGATGGCGCGCAGCGGCCAGCCCGGCCGTGCCTTGGCGCTGGGCATCTGGGCGTCGTTCTTTGGCGCCCTGGTCAGTGCGATCATCCTGATCATCGCCGCCCCGCCGCTGGCGATGATCGCCGTCAAGCTGGGCGCCTGGGAATATTTCTCGCTGATCGTCTTCGCCATGACGGTGGTCGCCAGCCTGGTCGGCAAGTCGATGCTCAAGGGGCTGATGACCGGCCTGCTGGGGTTGTTCATCGCCACCGTGGGGGCCGACCCGATGATGGGCGTGGCGCGCTTCACCTTCGACGTCGACCTGCTCGCCAACGGCTTTCCGTTCCTGGTGGTGCTGATCGGCATCTTCGCCGTCAGCCAGTTGCTCCAGGAGGTCGAGGACGCCGAGCAGACCAAGCACGGCAAGCAGCTGATTCCCGCCAACGTGGCCTTCAAGCCGCTCGATGCGCTGCGCGAGACGCTGGCCCATCCGGTCAACCTGATCCGCTCTTCGCTGGTCGGAGTGTTCATCGGCGCGGTGCCCGGCGCTGGCGGCAGCATCGCCAACCTTCTGGCCTACGATCAGGCCAAGCGCGCGTCCAAGACTCCCGAGAAGTTCGGCACCGGCGCACCCGAGGGAGTGATCGCTTCGGAGTCCGGCAACTCGGCGACCTCCGGCGGCGGGCTGATCCCGATGATCGCGCTGGGCATTCCCGGCAGCGCCGTCGACGCGGTGCTGATGGCCTCGCTGATGGTTCACGGCATCGGCATCGGTCCGCGGCTGATCCTCGACCACGGCGATCTGGTCTACGGCATGTTCATGGCCATGCTGCTGGCCGCGTTCATGGTGCTGGTGGTATGCCTGTTCAGCATGCGTTTCTTCCTGCGCGTCACCGACGTGCCGCGCTCGGTGATCGTGCCGGTGGTGCTGGTGTGCTGCGTGGTCGGCGCCTTCGCCCTCAACAATCGTGTCACCGACATCTACCTGCTGCTCGGGGTAGGGGTCTTCGGTTACATCCTCAGCAAGCTTGACTACCCGCTGGCGCCGCTGGTGCTCGGGGTGATCCTCGGCCCGATCGCCGAGACCAACCTGCGCCGCGCGCTGATGACCGACGAGAACTGGACGCTGTTCTTTACCCGGCCTATCTCGCTGACGCTGCTGATTCTCGCCGTAGTGTCGGTAGCCTTCGCGATTCGCCACCGGCTGCGCCAGCGTCACGCCACGAACCCCGCCTGACCCGGCCCCTACGGGGGCCGCCTTGGCCCCTTCGGCGACCACGGGAAATCGCTGGTGTCGATTATGATCTGCGTCCCGCCTCACGACTGTAACGTCTCGCGCGATACGTAGCGTCACCGGCCGCCGACGACCAGTGCTGGTGGCATCGCGTAACGGTTGGCCGACTCGCCGGGCAGGCAGGGTGCCCGGCTAGCGAGAAGCGCGCCATATCAACTAGGCTAGACTTCGGCTTGATACCCCGAGGCCTATCCGGCCGCGTCTTCTACTTTTCAGACAGCCCTCCATGACTTCAGATCTCCGTAACGGCGTCCATGCACGCGACAACGACCCACTGCCCCCTTCGCGCTGGCCAAGCGCAATGCCCGCCTGGGTCGGCATCGGCATTTTCATCTATCTTTCGGTGTTCGCCCTCGGCTTTGCACAGCTCTTTCTGGTACCGGTGGTCCTGGCCTTTCTGCTGTCGATGGTCTTCAGCCCCATACGTCGATTCTTCGACAAGCGCGGCCTGTCCCAGGGGTTGTCGGCCCTCATCATCATCACGTGCCTGCTCACCGGCTTGTTCGCGATCGCCGCTGCCCTGGCAGTGCCCGTCAGCGGCTGGATCGACAACGCCCCGCAAATCGAGCGTCGCATCGAGGGACGACTCAACGAGATAACCGGCCCGTTCAGCGAGCTGTTCGAAGCCAAGGAAAAGCTCGACTCGATGGCGGACTCCGATTCCTCGGAGGTGCAGCAGGTCGAAACGCAGGACAACAATCTCAGCCAGAAACTCGCGGCACTCGTGCCCACCGTCATGACACAGTTCCTGTTCACCCTGGTGCTTCTGCTGTTCCTGCTCGCCTCGGGCGACATGTTCTACGAGAAACTCGTGCATATCTTGCCGACGCTGCGCGACAAGAAACGCGCCGTGCGAATCACTCACGACATCGAACGAAAGTTGTCGCGCTACCTGTTCACCATCACCGTCATCAACGCCTGTCTGGGCCTCGTCGTGGCGATCGCCATGTGGGCGTTGGGCATGCCCAGTCCATTGGTCTTCGGAATCATCGCTTTCCTCTTCAACTTCGTGCCCTATCTCGGCGCGCTTGCCGGCATCGTCATTGCCGCCATGGTCGCCGTGGTGTCTTTCGACTGGATCGGTTGGGCGCCGATCGTCGCCGGCACTTATTTCGTTCTGACAACACTCGAGGGGCAACTCATCACCCCTTATTTCGTCGGCCGAAGCTTGCGGCTCAACACTGTGGTGGTCTTTCTGACCATCTCGTTCTGGGCCTGGCTCTGGTCCGTCGTCGGCATGATCGTTGCCGTGCCGTTGCTGGTCGCGGTCAAGACGCTCAGCGAGCATATCGACGGCCTCGAGCCGCTCGGCCACTTTCTCAGCGAACGCCATGCCGAACGGCAGGCGGGCTCGATCGCCGGCGAACACTGACAGCCAGCAATGACGACGCCAGGCCCGTATCGTTTACGAGCCTGGCGTCGGCGATCTTCCCCAAGGCGAACGAGCGATCACCGGACGCAGGTCGGCGGCGAAAAAACCGAGCTGCCCGTGTCTCGGACAGCTCGGCTAGCCGACACTGCGTGGGATGCAGCGCTGGTCAGTTCAGCAGCGGCACGCTGGCAAAGGTAGGCTCGCCCTGCGCATGAACGAGGGCCAGCAACGCACTGGAAACAGGTTCGTTTATGGGGGGCTCGGCCGCCCACCCCTTGACTGCGGTCGGCGAGCCGCTAGCGCGTCCGTAGCGGGCCTGGACACCAGAGCGCTCGTCTCGCGGAGGCACACCGAAATACTCGCGATAACACTTCGAGAAATGAGGTGTCGAGACGAAGCCACACACGGAGGCGACTTCGATGATCGACAACGACGTTTGCTTCAGCAGCTGCCTTGCACGCACCAAACGCAACTTGAGGTAATAGCGTGACGGTGAGCAATGCAGGTACTTCTGAAACAAGCGCTCCAATTGGCGCCGCGACACGTTGACGTAATTGGCCAGCTCATCGAGTTCGATCGGCTCTTCCAGGTTGGATTCCATTAACGCGACGATCTCCAACAGCTTGGGTTGGGTCGTGCCCAATACGTGCTTGAGTGGCACACGCTGTTGATCCTGCTCGTTGCGTACACGGTCGTAGATGAACATTTCGGAAATACCCGCCGCGAGTTCACGGCCATGGTCGCGCCCGATCAGGTTCAACATCATATCCAGCGGTGCCGTTCCCCCAGACGCCGTGAACCTGTCACGGTCGATCGAGAACAGCCGAGTGGTCAGGGCGACCTTGGGGTAGGCCTCCTGCATGGAAGCCAGACATTCCCAATGGATGCTGGTCTCGTAGTGATCGAGAAGCCCCGCCTTGGCCAAGGCCCAGCTACCCGTACACACCGCACCCAGCCGGCGCAACTGACGCGACTGGGACTGGAGCCAGTGTATGTGCTCACGCGTGACGCTATGCTGCGGGCCGACCCCGCCACATACGACGACCCAGTCGAGTGACAGCGGAATGGTGATGGAAGCGTCGGGGGTTACCTGAAGACCATCACTGGCACGCACCGGCGAGCCATCCTGCGTCAGCGTGTACCAGCGATACAACTCACGCCCCGCCAACTGATTGGCCATTCGCAACGGCTCTATCGCCGAGGCGAGAGAAATCAGAGTGAAATTGTCCAGCAATAGAAAGCCAAGGGTTTGCGGAGCTCCTGAACGACTGGTTGCCGCTGCCGAGCCTGTTGCCTGGTCTGATACCATCTTCGCCATCTCCATCATCTTGTTACTCTTGTCGTTTAGTCACGTGTCGATAGCGTCGTTGTTGTTGTTGTGTCTTGCAGATTCAGACGTCGCACGTGCCGTGGTGGCCCCCACTATATGTCGCATATTGACATGAATATAGTGAGTTTTGGCGAGGTTACGCTTCATCTCCGACCCTGAATGTCGCAAATGGAACGACGGATGTCGCCTTGATTCAGCGCGGTCTCATCCGTTCGTATCAGTAAACGAGGTAGGGCCAATCAGAAGGAGGACAAATACCGGCCCTTACACACGTCAGGGCCGGCAATGGTAGGCGTTGGCTGTTGCTTCGCTGCGACGATATGCCAAGGGCTTGCGTCAGCGTCTGAATCGAACGGGTTCTGTAAATGATCTTCTAGGCTCAGGATGGCTGCAACGACGCAGCGCAGGACAAAACGACCGTTGCCCTCTGGCTCTACAGTAGCTTTGGATCAACGGTAACGGGCATGCCAAGGAGCAGAAACGATAGCGTCTTGCCATGACCATCGAGATTCAGTGCGCCGTTGACGCCCCCCTGCAAGACATCATCGAGGACCAGGTTCATCCCACCTAGATTGGGCATCAAGTAGCGATTGATCCGGCTAACGCCACGATGAGAAAAAAGCGCATATACGCGCGACTCGGTGACTTGTTCGACAAGGATGGCGTAGATCTCGGGCCGGTACGCGAACAGTGACAGATTGAGCCGATTACCCTTGTCGCCGGCCCGAGCATGCGCCAGTCGATGCAGGGGTACAGTCACGACCCCATCATGAGCATTAGGTGGCATCCGTTGTACTCCCGGATTCGAAGAGGGTAGCCAGCGTTTCCACATCGCTACGCTTGACCAGATAGGACGCAGTACAAACTCGCTGTAGAAGGTTGCGGCGCACCCCACCGCCCCCGGCCGGGCCGGCGCAGTAGAGCGCCAGCAATTCCTGGGTGGCGCGCTCGGCCCAACGTCGTTCGACATGCTCCACCGCCAAGCGCAGCCGATAGTCTCCATCCACATCGGCCGACTCGTGCTGCAGTGTGCCGGCATCATCATCGAAGACGCTGGCGTGACCGATGATGTCTATCCGCTTGCGCAGTTCTTGGGGCGCCCGGAAGGCCAGCCGCTCGCGCAATACCTGTGCTGCCAGACGCGCCCGGGCCAAGGCATTGGGCCCGGCGTAGGAGATTTCCGCCTCGCCCTGCCATCCTCCCGCGTAGCAAACCGTGGTCTTTAAGCGCGATGGCGCTGGCTTGCCACGAATGCCTTTTACCTCGACCCGGTCGGGACCGACCTGCTCGACCTGGACATTGGACAGGTCGACGACAACGTCGGGAGTAAGGTAGGCAGAAGGGTCATGAACCTCGTAGAGCAGCTGTTCCTTGACCGTTCGCTCGGTGACGCAGCCCCCCGTCCCCGGCGGCTTGGTCACGACCAGCCGTCCGTCCTCCTCGACCTCGATGATCGGGTAGCCCAGAGTGGCGAGCCCCTGCACGTCTTTGACACCCGGATCGGCGAAGTAACCGCCACTGACCTGAGCCCCACACTCCCCCAAGTGACCGGCCATGGTGCCTGCCGCCAGCCGATCCCAATCGTCCCAGGCCCAGCCGAAATGGTGGACTAGCGGTGCGAGAAACAGTGCAGGGTCAGCGACGCGACCGGTGACCACGACTTGGGCGCCCAATCCCAGCGCCTGGGCCAAGGGTGCCGCCCCCAGGTAGACATTGGCCGATATCAGTTGGTCAGGGTCGGGAAGGACCTGGGTCTCGGCTTCCCATAACTGCAGATCCAAGTCGGCCAGCCGCGCCCGGATGTCATCCCCCTGGACCCGCCCGATGCGCACCTCCGTATGCCCGACTTGACGGGCCAGACGCGCGATCACTTCGCAGGCCCCTTCAGGGTTGGCGGCACCGAAGTTGCCTAGAATGGCAATACCATGCTCAAGGCAATCCTTGAGCACCGGGGACAGCAGCTCTTCGAGCAACGGCTCGAACCCCATGCCTGGCGCGTCACGCATGGCACGGTGGGCCGCGGCCAAGGTTCGCTCTCCCAGGGTCTCGAAGGCCAGGGCGCAGGGCTGGCCACGGCGGATCAGTTCGGCGACCACCGGGATCGCTGCGTCAGTTCGGTCCCCGGAAAAACCAGCACCGCTGCCTAGCAGAAAAGTCATGGACGAGTCTCCCGAGCACGTATCGCACCCGCCGCTGCCCCGGGCTTTGTACCGGCCTGCCTACGAACGAGCGCCCGATGCCTGGCATAAAGTCCAACCAGCACCAGCAAGGCGGCCAGCGTCGTAAACCAGCCCGGCGTCAGCGCCAGCACGATGACCAGCCCCAATCCCATGATGTCGAGAACGCGCAGTCCGGTAACCGACACTCGCGACATCAGAGCGGCGAAAGCCGTCACGAAGGCAAGTCCCTGGCAAATGGCCAGCACGATGTCGATCCAGCTTCCGAAGCCGGCCAGGGCCGGATAGATCAGCAACAGGAAGGGAATGACATAGATGGCCGCTGCCAGGCGGACCGACTCCCCGGCGGCGGGCAGCCAGTTGGTCTGAGCAATGCCCGAGGCTACGAAGACCGCAATGCATACGGGCGGCGTAATGACCGATAGCGTGGCGAAATAGAATACGAACAGATGAGCGATTAACGGTTCGACGCCGATCTCAGTGAGCGCTGGCGCCAGCACGGAGGCCACCAGCACATAGGCTGCCGTGGTAGGAATTCCCATGCCCAGGATGAGACAGACGCCACCGACGATGAGCGCAACAAGGAACAGCGATTGCCCGCCAACCTCGACAATCAGGCTGGCCAGGGTGACGCCGATGCCGGTCATGCCAATCATCGCGACCAGAATCTGCGCACCTGCCAGCAGCACACCAATGATCACCATTCCCTTGCCGGCATCGATCAGCCCCGATAACAATCGCCCCGCGATGTCGCGCCATGCAGCCCGTGCCAACATGGCAAAACCGACATAGGACAGCGCCGTCATCAATACACCATAGAAAGCTGCCGTCTGAATCGAGCGCCCCGACAGCACGCCATAAAACAGCCCGCCCAACGCGGCCAGGATGGGTACCAGACGCTCAGGCCGCAGGACCGAAGCCCAACTTGGCAGTTCATCGTCAGGCACCACTTGCAGTCCTCGGCGCTGGGCCACCATATGAATGGTCAGGAAGACGCCAAGGTAGAAGATGGCCGGCAACAAGGCCGCCAGCGCGATACGCACATAACTTTCACCGAGAATCTCGGCCATGATGAAGGCCGCCGCCCCCAGAATCGGTGGGGCGATCTGGCCGCCAGTGGAAGCGACCGCCTCGACACCCGCCGCGAAAGGCCGTGGATAACCCAGGCGTTTCATCATCGGAATGGTAAAGTTGCCGGTGGTGGCGACATTGGCCACGGCACTGCCGCTGACCATACCGAACAGCCCGGATGCCACCGTAGCCACCTTGGCGGCTCCACCGGGTGAACGGCCACTGATACGCAGCGCCAAATCCATGAAGGTCTGGCCCCCGCCGGTATGTAGCAGCAGGCCACCGAACAGCACAAAGGCCGCAATCGTCGTGGCCGCCACGCCCACCAACATGCCCCAGATGCCCAGATCGCCAAGAAACAGGGTCTCGGTCATGAAGGCCGGCCCGAAGCCGCGATGCCCCAAGGGGCCGGGGATATAGGCGCCCAGCAAGGCATAACCCAGTCCGATGGCGACCAGTAACGGAAAGATCCAGCCGATGGCGCGCCGGGATAACTCCAGGATCGCCACGACCAGGGCCGCAGTCATCAGCATGTCCCAGGGCGTGGCCCATGGCAGCTCGACCAGGATACGGTTCTGATTGATGGCGACATAACCGCAGGCCACCACGGCACTGGCTGCCAGCGCCAGGTCGATGGTCACCCCCAGGGGCCGCCACCGAGTCCCGACGCCCAGCGGATAGATGGCGAGACCGAGCAGCAAGGTCAGCGCCAGGAAGACGCTGCGCTGGACCAAGCTATCGAAAGGCCCAGCCGCCGAGGTATACAGAATTAGCCCACCTAGCGCCAGAGCCAGCCCCTTGGTCAGGTAATCGCGCATGCGTCATCCTCCTGGCCGTTACTCGGTCGGCTTTAGGGCCTCAGGAATTTCCAGGCCTTGCTCTCGGAAGTAACGCGCAGCGCCGGGGTGAAGCGGTACGGTGCCAACATCGAGTGTCATCTGCGCCATATTGGCCCCTTTGACCGCCGAAAAGGCGTTGGCCTGCGGTTCGGGGTTTTCCATGACGGCCTTGACGATCTGGTAGGCGGTTTCCTCATCGAGTCCTGGGCGGGCATGCACGGCGACTCCGAACGCCCACGTCGTATAAGGAGGCACGCCCTCCGCCGCACCGGCGGGAATATCGACCACACCGATGTCGGGCATCTTTTCGCGCAACGTCTGCGCCTGTTCGTCAGTCAGCGAGAGCACGCGGATCGGCGTGAAGGTTGCGATATCCATGGTTGAGCCGTCCAGGCGGTTGCCCACACCGGACTTCACGTAACCGGCCAGACGCCCGTCCTTGATAGCGCTCACGATATCGGTGGTCGAGCCTCGCACATAGTCGGGCTGGATCCCCAGTGTCTGCATGACGGCCTCGGTAGTCGCCTCGGTAGCCGAGCCGGTGATACCGGGATTGAAACGCGCCCCCTCGAGCCCCTCGATCGAAGCCACTCCCGAATCCTCACGCACCACCGCATTCTGCGGCGCCACGGTGTAAACCCACAGCAAGCGGCTATCGACGGGGCGGCCTTCGAAGTCATCGAGCCCTTCATAAGCATGGTAACCGGTGTTGGTAGTCACCAACCCCAGATCGATCTGGTTGCGACTGAGCCGCCGCAGGTTATCCACCGTTGCCCCAGTCTCAGCGACCGATGAGCTGATACCGTCCAGTTTGTCGTTGATGATCTGGTTGACGGCTACGAAGTAGCCGTAATGACTCGACGAGCTGGACGTCGAGCCTATCAAGAGGCGTTCTTGGGCGTGGACGAGAGGCGAAGCGGCAAGTACGGCGAGGCTAGCCGCCATGGCGGTGAGTAGCGTTTTCATAATGGCTCCATGGGCTGTCGCGCAGCCCTTGTTGTTGTCTGGCATGGCGCCGGGCGTTCAGCGCCCTCATCTGTAGAGTCGCCGCGAAAAATTATTTTGTATATTGAATAGTTTTTAAGTTTTCTTATATTTATTAAATGAATCCCAGCATCAAGCAACTCAAGGCATTCGTGGCGGTTGCCCACGCACGCAGTCTGGCGGAAGCCAGCGAACGCCTGCATCTCTCTCAGCCCGCGCTGAGCATTGCCATTCGTAAGCTCGAGGATACGGTGGGTGGGCCGCTGTTCGCCCGCACCACCCGTCAGCTGTGGCTCACGCCGGAGGGCGAGGCTTTTTTGCCGGTGGCGATCCGCCTGCTCAACGACTGGATGGAAGCGTTCGAGGATCTCAACGAGCGCTTCATGAAGAAACGCGGAAAAGTCACGATCGCCGCCCTACCGACCCTGGCGGCAGGGTTATTACCCGAGGTCATTGCGACATTTCGTCAGCGACACCCACTAATCAATTTGAGTCTGCACGACGTACTCGCCGACCAGGTCAACCAACTGGTACGCGAGGGGCGTGCTGACCTGGGGTTCTCCGTGGCTCCCCAGCAATCCGATGATTTGGTATTTGAAGCGATCCTGACCGATCGCTATGTCGCCGTCTGTCCGCAGGACCATCCATTGCTGGGTCAGGAGCATGTGAGGTGGGCACAGCTTGCCGAATACCCGTTCATCGGCATCAACCGATTATCGAGCTCACGCCAGGATATCGATAAGATCATGGTCGAGATTGGTCTTCCTCTCGATATCCTCTGCGATGTCAGCCAGATCGCCACTGTGGGGCGCATGGTGGCCGCCGGGGTCGGCATCAGCGTACTGCCAGCGCTGAGCTTTCGTCAGATAGCCGATGACGGAATCGGCCATCGCCCCTTGGTCGAACCGACGATAAACCGGGAGCTGGGCGTCATCATGCGGCGTCGTCACCCGCTCTCGGCTGCAGCAACCGCATTACTCGCGCTGATGCGAGAAGCTAATTAGCAAGCAGCTTGCAGCTTTCTGGCATCATCTCGCGGTGTTTGACCATACATTTTACTCTCTGCTCCTGCCGCTCAACGCGCGGCATAGCCGCCATCCACCGGCAGGATCGCACCGGTCACGAATTGCGCTCCCGGGGATGCCAGGAACAGCGCCGGCCCGACCAGGTCTTCCGGCGTTCCCCAGCGGCCCATTGGTGTTCGGTCGACGAGTTCCGCAGAGCGCGCGGGGTCCTGAGTCAACGCCGAGGTCAGGTCAGTGGCGATCCAGCCCGGCGCCAGCGCATTGACACGAATCCCCTCCGGGGCCCAGGCGATGGCCAGTGAGCGAGTCAACTGCGCCACGCCTCCCTTGGAGGCGGAGTAGGCCGGCACGAAGCCACTGCCGAAGAACGCCAGCATGGAGGCAGTATTAATGATGCAGCCTTCGGCCGCTTTCAGTGCCTCATGGGCCGCCTGACAACAGCGCTGGGTCCCGTTGAGATTGATATCCACCACATCGGCGAAGCCCTCCGGGGTGAATTCCTGCCCACCACGGCGGATCACACCGGCGCAATTGACGAGCACATCGATCCGGGAGAACCGAGAAAAGAACCGGGCGACGGCCTGTTCGTCACGCACATCGAGCTGGTGCTTTCCGGCCTCGAAGTTCAGTGCCATGGCTTCGGTGGCCTCGACTCCCGTTACATGCACATCCGCCGCCTGTGCGGCAAAAGCCCCGGCGATGGCCTGGCCAATGCCCGTGCTTCCCCCTACGACAATAACGGTTCTCATCCTTACCTCTGTCAGCCGCTCTGTGTTGGCGTGGCCTTGCGCGACGCATGGCGCACGGACCACAACGTGGAAACGATGATGGCGACCCACACCAGCAGGGCGAGAATACCCAGGGTGGCGGCGATAGGTCGATCGAACAGCATCAGCAGATCGCCATTGGCCTTGATCATCGAGCGCAGGAAATTGCCTTCGACAATGGGACCGAGAATGACAGCGAGGATCATTGGCCCGATGGGGAAGTCATTCTCTGCCATGACGTATGCCAGCAGGCCCAGCCCCAGCATGAGCCAGATATCCAGCATGCTGTTGTTGGTGGCATAGGCGCCGACAATGCAGAACAGCAGTATCAGGGGATAGAGCACCCCGGACGGCACGGAGAGAATATGCCGCGCACCGCGGACGGCTACCAGCCCCAAGGGCAAGAGCAGCAGGTTGGCGAGCAGGAATACGATAAAGATGGCGTTGACCAATGCGGCATCGGTGGTGAAGACATCGGGGCCGGGCGTTACGCCCTTCATCATAAGTACGCCGATGATGATGGCAGTGATGGTATCGCCGGGAATACCGAATACCAGCGCCGGGATATACGCCCCCGATAGCGCAGCATTATTCGCGGAACTCGCCGAGACCAGTCCCTCCGGGTGTCCCGTGCCGAACTTTTCAGGCGTACGCGATAACTTGCGAGCCAGTGCGTAACTGATCCACGACGCGATATCCGCCCCGGCACCGGGAAGAGCCCCTATCAGTGTGCCGAGCATCCCGCTACGGGCCATTCCGCCCTTGTACTTCCACAATATGCCGCCGACGCCCTCGAAGGTTTTTTTCACCGACGGCGGCGTCGGCAAGGAAACCCTGCCGATTTCGGGCATCCGGCGCAGTAGCTCGGCCACCGCGAACAACCCGATCAGCACTGGGAGAATCGAGATGCCACTGAGCAGTTCGGGAATGCCAAAAATGAAACGCATCTGGCCCGACACCGAACTCATGCCGACCATCGAGATCAGCAGCCCCAGCAACATGGAAATGGCGCCTTTGAGCGGGTCCGATCCCGATACCAAAACGGCGCACGACAGGCCAAGCAGGGCCAGCCAGAAGTATTCGTCACTGGTGAACTGGATGGCGAACTCGGCGACCAGGGGGGCGAAAAAGGCCAGAATCGCCACACCGATGACGCCTCCGATCACCGAGCAGACCAGATTGACCCCCAGCGCCTGGCCGATCCGGCCCTGGCGCCCCATCAGGTAGGCTTCATCGGTATAGGCTGCGGAAGCCGGCGTGCCAGGGATGCGTAGCAGGGCTCCCGGTATGTCGCCCGCGACGATGGCCATGGCAGTTGCCGAGACGATCGCGCCAATGGCGGGTAGTGGGTCCATGAAGAAAGTGACCGGGACCAACAGGGCCGTGGCCATGGTAGCCGTCAGGCCAGGTATGGCGCCGATGAACAACCCGAATATGGAAGCCCCGAGGATAACAGCCAACACCTGCCAATCGAGCACGAGTCCCAGCGCTTCCTGTAATACCTCCATCAGTAAATCACCTCTTCCAGGATGCCCAGCGACAGAGGGACCAGCAGCAGTTCAGCGAAGGTCATCCAGATCAGCAGGGTAGCCACCAGCGCGATAGTCAACGCCAGCCACCAGCGCCCCCCGGTCAGCCAGCCGATCAATACCGTCAGCATCACCAGCGACACGATGGGAAAGCCCAGCACCGGCGTCAGCAGCACGTAGCCGACCACCGCCCCGACGACAGCGAGCACGCAGATCATGGCGTGCTTCAGGGCGACATCACCCTGCCAAGCGAACATGGCACCGCGCGCTTGCCAGCCGCGCAGCGAAAGCACCCCACCCAGCACGACCAGCAGGGTACCGATCAGGGTGGGAAAGGTGCCCGCGCCATAATCCTGGCGCGGGAGCGAGGGGAAATCCCGGGAGGCCCAGACGGTGATGGCGCCAAGTAGCGCCATCAGGATTCCGAGGATCAGGTCGTTGATACGCATGTTCGCGCCTGCTTATTGAGCCAACCCAAGCTTGTCGATGATCTCCTTGTTGTTCTTGTCTGCCTCGGCCATGAATTGCCTGAACTCCTCCGGACCGCGCCATTCTGTGCCGAAGCCGCGCTGCTTCA
Source organism: Halomonas sp. McH1-25 (assembly GCF_022348165.1). Lineage (GTDB taxonomy): Bacteria > Pseudomonadota > Gammaproteobacteria > Pseudomonadales > Halomonadaceae > Modicisalibacter. Next base: position 341,521 of record NZ_JAKRFI010000002.1, on the reverse strand, counting down.
TGAACGTCTGGAACTCCTCGGACTCATAGACCTTCTGGGTCGCCTCGGCCAGCGTGGCGACGACATCTTCCGGCAGCCCTTCGGGGCCGGCCAGGCCGCGCCAGGTTCCCGCCGCCCACGGCTCTCCGGTTTGCTCTTCGGCTGTCGGGATATCAGGGAAGGCCTCTAGTCTTTCACCCGCAAATACGGCCAGCGTGTCGACACGCCCTGCCTGACGCATGGATTCGGACTCGGGCAACGAAGAGAACACGAAGTCCACCCCACCGGCGGCCAGCTCCTGCAGGCCCGGGGCGGCTCCCTCGCTAGGCACCAGTGCAACGGAGTTGGGATCGATGCCCTGCTGGTTGAGGAAGCCGGCGAAGGCCAGATGATACGCCGCTCCCGGGGCCGAGCCGGACACGGTGTACTGGTTGGGATTCGCCTTGATATCGGCCAAGGCAGCATCGAGGCTGTCCCAGCCCGAATCGGCGCTGACGTTGAAGGCGGCTGCATCCAAATTGACCAACGCCACCGGTGTCAGGTCCTCATAGGAGATCGGTGACGTACCGATATGCCGATAGGTGGTGATCTCGGCTGTCGGCAGCCCCAGCGTGTACCCGTCCGGCTTGGCCATGGTCATGGCCGTGTGGCCGACGACCCCAGCCCCACCAGTACGATTGACGACATTGACCTGCTGGCCCAGCTCCTTTCCAAGACCGCTGGCGAGCTGACGCGCAACAGCATCGGTACCGCCACCCGCCGACCACGGCACGATCAGTTGAATCGGTTTTTCCGGATAGTCAGCCTGTGCAGCACCTGCCGACAAGACGAAGGCCAACAGGCCGGTAGACAGGGCAAGCGGCGTTTTAGAGAAAGTCATGGCATGTTCCTTATTGCTTGTTTTTAGAGAAGGTGGCCGTGCTCAGTCACTTAACGGATGAACTGGTCGACGTAATCCCCGCCCAGGCCGCAGGCTTCGTAGTGCTTGCGGCACATGTCGACCTTGGTGAAAACGTCTTCGAAGCCCAGGTGCTTGCCCCAGGGGTCGACGTAGTACATCACGCCATTGACCTGAAAGAGCGTGATCATCTCTTCGACGTCCTCGTCCACAACCAAGGTATGAGTCTCGCCAGGAGGCTCGTAGACATAGCTACCTTCGGTAGCGACCCAATCGTGCTCGAGATAGCGCCATTGTCCCTTGAGCACGACACCATGAACCGGGTTGGGATGGCGGTGGCGACTCAGCACACCGGACTTGCGAACACGCAGCAGATTGACCCAATACCCTTGCGACACGTTCAGACACAAGGGGCGGAAATGCACATTCTCGGCTTGGGGGACCCAGATACGCTCGTCCTCAGGAATGGCATGTGGCACGACGATTTCCATCGCGGCCTCGGCCGGCTGCGGGTATTGGTACGGCATGCGTTTTTGTTCTTCCTGGATATCGGCCATCTCTCCTCCGTCCACAATGTGGACTTATTATTCATAATATGGACAATAAGAAGCTAAGTGACGCTTTGGTCTGCGTCAATGTCAGGTCGGGAACGCTGTATTAGACATTCGTCGCGGAGAAGGGATGAGCGAGAAGAAAGGATCCGATACCCAGCGCCCCCAGGTACAAGGCGCTGCGGCCGTCATCAAGGGCTTGCGCTTGCTCCAGGTCATTCCTGAGCTGGGTCAGGATGCCCACGCTCGTCATATTCAGCAGCGTCTGGGTATGCCCCGCCCCACCGTCTATCGACTGCTCAATACCTTGGAGCAGGAAGGCTTTATCGAGCGAAATCCACTGGGAGGCGAATACGTCCTGGGCCGGCAGCTCATTCACCTTGCCCAGCAGTCACTCAATCGCAGCAATCTACGTGAGCGGGTGCGCGGCCTGATGCATCTCATCAGCAAGGACACCGGTGAAACCGTTCACTTGGGCGTTCCCTATGGCTGCCATATGACATTCATCGACAAGGTCGAGTCGGCGGAAGCCGTGCGCATGGCGTCCTACATCGGCATGCCAGTGCCCATGCACTCGACCTCGGTGGGCAAGGCCTACTTAGCGGCACTGGACGAGGAAAACCGTGAGCAGTACCTTGCCCAACTGCAACTCGACGCCGTGACGGAACGGACACTGACGGACCGGGACGCCCTACGCGATGAGTTGCTGCGTACCCGCCAGCGAGGCTATTCCATCGACGATGAAGAGAACGAAGCTGGAATCATCTGCTTCGGTCACGCGGTGCATGGTGTGGACGGGCGCGCCGCTGGCGCCATCAGCGTCAGTGTGCCCCGCTACCGCTTGCACGATGACAGGGCGGCGCACATCGTTCAAACAATTGCCATGCATTTGAAGGCGCTGAAATAACGCCACGTCCAATCCGACCATCCAGCGGCTCAGTACCCGTACGCCTTTAACCAAGAGTTCAAGCCTATCCTTCTCTGCTACTGAGTAGCGCCTGCACCTCGAGCCGGTCCCCGGCTCATCACACCACTTATCCATCTCCTCTTTTTTGCATAGCCCTGGTATTGACAACACGTCACTGATGTAAATTATTATCATTAACTTATGATAACTACACTCTAACGCCAACCATTCTTGTGCAGAGACGAAAAATGAAACCCTACATACCGCACCCTGCCAGCCATTCCGGCTACGCTATCTTCTCCTTGGCCTTCGCCTCGCTTATCACCTTTTCCGCAGCGCAGGCTGACACTACCGCAGCGCTTCCCACCGCAGGGAAAAGTGATAACGAGGACACAACGGTCGATTTACCGCGTGTTCAGGTGACTGCAGCGCGGCCGATCTCGGCGACCGAAAAGACCGCCAGGGAAGAAGGCTCGGTCACCGTGATCGATGCCCAACGCCTAGACAATACGGTGGCTTATTCGGCTGATGACCTATTTCGTTACGATCCCAGCATACTGACCACCGACAAGGGGCGCTTCGGCCTCGCCGGTTTCAATGTCCGCGGGCTCGACGAAAACCGTATCTCGGTTCAGCTCGATGGCGTCGAGATGGCTGAGAGTTATGGCCCTACCTCGAGCTATCTCGATGCCGGGCGCCTGAGCGCCGATATCGCCTCTCTCTCCAGCGTATCGGTGGTCAAGGGCGGCAATGCCCAACGAGGGTCGGGCTTCAGCTCGGTTTCTTTGCAGTTGCACTCGCCACAAGACTTTCTCGCTCCAAGCGGTAACGACTCCTATGCAAGTGTTCAAGCAGGCTATCGCAGCGACAGCGATGGCGTCTTCGAGAACGTCACGCTGGCCGCACGACGAGGCGATTATGAATCGTTGCTGATCGCCACCAACCGCAATGGCGAAGCGACCGAGAACTACAACGGCAGTGGTAAAAGCGACCAAACCAGCGGCGATGAGCGCACCACGCCCGATCCTGGTGAGGTGGATAACTATGATGTTCTGCTAAAACTTCAGAAGCTCAACGACAATGGACGGGTCGGGATGGTGGCACAAAAGTATCGTGCGACGTCTGACCTCCACCTTTATTCGTTGGAAGATTCCCGCTACAGCGACTATTACACCGACGACACGCTGACGCGCACCCGGTTGGGTATTTATCAGGATGCCGAATACCAGACGCCCTTGTTCGATACGTTCCACTGGCAGATCGACTGGCAACGCACCGAGACGGTCAACGACAGCTCGATGGTCTACAACGGCTACAATCGCCTGGTCGATCGCGACTTCGACCAAACCACCTGGCAGCTCAAGACGGATTTCAGCAAGCAGATCGATGCTGGTATTCCACAGCAACTGGCTTATGGAGTGATCCTCAAGCGTGATGACTACCAGAGCCTCAGCAAAGATTACAATCTGGATGCCGATACGGTGGATAAATCGCGCTTTTCGCCACCGGGCACCGCGACACGCGTCGGGCTCTATCTGCAAGATCGGCTATCGCTGGCGGACAAGCGTGGCAGCCTGACCCCCGCCGTGCGATTCGACCATTACGAGTACGACCTCGATAACGATGGCCTTACCTCACAGTCCTACGACGGCGCCGAGGGTCAGGCACTGACCGGCCAGCTCGGCGGAACCTGGAACCTCACCCCGAGCACCGAGCTATTTGGCAAGATCGGCTTCGGTTTCCGTGCACCCTCCTATGAAGAGCTTTACTACGACTACAACGCGGGCAGAGGCTATCGCATCGTGGCCAACCCCAATCTCGATGACGAGCACAGTCGCTTCGTGGAGTTCGGCATACGCCAGCAAGGCGATCTCGGCAGTGCCGAACTCACCGGCTTCTACACCGACTTCCGTGACTTCATCGAGAGCTCGGTCTCGGTGAGCATCGACCCCGCGAACTACCCTGGCGGGGAGTACACCACCGAAAACATAGACCGCGCCATCATCCGGGGCGCCGAATTCAAGGGCCAACTGGACCTGCACCAGGCCATCGGCACCAAGGAAGGCTGGTATGCACGCACAGCGGCAGCCTATATCGAGGGCAAGAATTTGGAGGATGGCGGCGCGATAGAATCCATCCCACCCATTCAGGCCGTTGCTGCCTTCGGCTACCAGGCTCCCGATCATCAATGGGGCAGCGAACTCGCAGGCACGTTCGTCAACCATGTCAGCGACCACGACGCGGATGATAACTACGCGCCCGCCGCCTATCAGCTCTATGACCTGACCGGATACGTGAGCCTGGGTACCCACCTGACACTGCGTGGCGGCGTTTTCAACGTACTGGACAAGAAATATTGGGTATGGGACGACGTCAGAGGTGTCTCGACGAGCTATGCGGGAATCGAGCGTTATACGCAGCCAGGACGCAACTTTGGCGTGAGCGCCGAGTACGTCTTCTAGACCTCGGGCAGACAGTTCAGGCAGTACGAAAGGAACGGCACCAGCCTTTGCTGTGTGCCGTTCCCTTATCTTGACCGTGGGTTTCAGGATACATCGCGGAGATGACCGGCAGCCTGACCTACCCGAGGCCGTCGGTGGGCCGCTCAAAGCTATTCCGTTGAGGCTACACGCTGTCGAAGCGGTACAGTTAACGGTCGAGCAGCAGCGCCTGGCCACGACCGTCGGGGAAACGCAGCGTGGTGAGTTCGGCACCGAAGACCCGGGTGATCGTTTCTGCCGTCAATACTTCTTCGGCACGGCCATGAGCGACACGCTCTCCCCCCTGCAACAGCCAGACGCGATCGGCATAGCGCGCCGCCAGATTGAGATCATGCAGGACGCATACGATTGCCAGCCCATCCTGATGTGCGCAATCCAGCAGCAATCGCATCAGACGCTGCTGATGACCGATATCCAGTGCGCTGGTGGGCTCATCGAGCAGGAGCATGCCCCCGGAACGTGGCCGCTCGCTGTCTTCACTGCATGCTGCCAGCTGGCATAGAGCACGGGCGATCATGACGCGCTGCGCCTCGCCACCCGAAAGGTGCGTGACGTCTCGCGCTGCCAATGACGTCAACTGCATCGCTTCGAGGGTGTCGGCCAGGCGGCGAGGGGACGGCTCACCGCCGAGTGCCACCAGGTCACGCACTTTCCAGGCAAAGCTTGGCACTTCCTGCTGAGCGACGATGGCTCGCCGAGCCGCCAGTTCGTTTGGTAGCCAGTCGCCGAGTGGGAAACCGTCCAATTCGACACTCCCCAGCTCGGCCTGGCGCAAGCCGGCCAGCATCGCCAGGAGCGTGCTCTTGCCGGCCCCGTTGGGCCCGACGATAGCCAACAAATCTCCAGCAACGATGTGATCGCTGATCGGCATCAGCGCAGGCGTCGAAGTCAGCCCCGCTCCATTCAGTCGCAGCATGCCGGTTCCTTACAGACAGAGCTTAGTGAATCTGGCGGCGCAGCAGCAGCCACAGGAAGTAAGTACCGCCGACCAGGCTGGTCAGCAAACCTACCGGAATCTCGGCGGGACTCGCCAGGGTTCGAGCCAAAGTGTCGGTAATCACCAGCAGCAGTGCGCCGCCCAGCATTGAGGCCGGCATCAACAACCGATGGCCCGGCCCCAGCCACAGGCGCAGCGTATGAGGGACCAGAAGACCGAGAAATCCGATGATCCCGGCCAGCGCGACGCTCAGGCCGACACCGAGCGCTGTGGCGACGATCACGCCGCGACGCAGGCGAGTCGTATCCAACCCGGCACCGAAAGCCGTAAATTCACCCAACTGGAGCAGGTCGAGCCCATGTGCACTACGCAGCAGCAAGACCAATGTCGGTGGAATGACCAGTAAAGCGGCGATCACGCCTGGCCATAGCGAATGCGCCAGCGTTCCCATGCCCCACAGGCTGAGTTGGCGCAACTGTTCGTCATTGGCAATGAATGCCAGCAGCCCGCCGGCGGCGCTGGCCAGCGTGTTGAGCACCAGCCCGGTCAGCAATAGTGCCGTCAGCGTGCCTCCCCCTTGAGCCCGCCGCCCCAGAGCAAAGACCAGTACGGTAATTCCCAGCGCGCCGAGAAAGCCCGCCACGAACTGCCCGTACAATCCCCAGGCGTTGCCTGCGCCACCGAGCAGCACGATCCATACCGACACCGCCAGCCCTGCGCCACTGGCAATCCCCAGCAAGGTGGGATCGGCGAGCGGATTGCGGAACAGCCCCTGCATTGCCGTACCGCTTGCCGCGAGGATGGCGCCAATCAGCACGGCGGCAAGTAACCGGGGCAGGCGGAGTTGCCACCACACGTAACCATCCAACGACGATGGCAGTTCGCCAAGCAACAAGCGTGGCGATAGCCCGACCGAGCCACTGAACGCCGCCACGCCGAGTGCCACCAACAGCAGCAGGGCGAAGCCCCACAGCACACGACGTCGGTGGCGTGTGGCACCGTCAGGCGACTCGCCCGGCTCGGTCACGATGGCCGACTCGCTCACTGCAGCGTTTCCAATGCCCGCCTGAGCTTCAACAAGGTGTCGGGTGTGCGCGGACCGAAGCCCAGCAGCGCCAGGTCATCGAAGATCAGCAGACGTTGGTTGCGACCGGCTGGCGTCAGCGCCATCCCCGGCAGCGCCCAGACACCCTCTTCACCGCCCAGTGCCTGCACGCCAAGGGTCGTGGCAATGATAACCTCGGGCTGATGCGACACCAGTCCTTCCGAGCCGACAGGGCGATATCCGTTGAGCGAGGCAAAGGCATTGTCGATGCCCACCGCCTGCATGATCCCTCCGCCGCCGGTGTCCTGACCCGCCACCATGGGAGTCATGCCCGAATGGCTGAGCAGAAACATGCCGCGAAGGTCCAGAGGCGGCAATTCTCGCAGGGCGTCGATCTGTGCGCTCAACGACTCGGCGAGGGCGTCTCCGCGTTCATCGGCGCCCACTGCAGCAGCCACCTTACGCACCTTGTCCGGGATAGCATCGAGGCGCTTCTCTGCGGGTATGGTGACCATGGAGACGCCACTGGCACGCAATTGCTCCAGAACCTCTTCCGGCCCCGCATCGGCGCTAACGATCAGCCGCTGTGGGCGCAACGAGAGTACACTTTCGGCGCTCAGCCGATGCAGATAGCCAATACTGGGCAGGTCTGCCAGCTCAGGTGGATAAAGCACCGTGTCATCACGCCCTACCAGCGAGTCGGTCGCGTCCAGCGACGCCAGTGTTTCGGCGACATCGCCACCGATCACCACCGTGCGTGGCGCTTCCTGTGCTGACACGGCCGGCATGACGCACATCGAAAACACGACCGCCAAGCTCAGCGCCCACCGAATAATCCGCAACAGAGAAAATGTAGGCCGCGAAGCGAAGGTAGCGTTTCGGCAAAGATACGATCGGTTGGCAAGGTACGCAGGCATGGGAAGCTCAGTGTCGATAAATTAATGCAAATAATAATAATTATCTTTAATCAAAAAACAACTACCCTACGCTCCTCGACGCCCGCTCGATTTCGCGTTCTTGGCACAGCAAAAAAGAAAAGGGCCTGCGATTGCTCGCAAGCCCTTGCTATGACTGGCCCGCCCACACGAAGAATCGGAAAGAGCATGACGTTTATCTGAGTGATGCCTCGTCGTGCTTGGTTTTCGTGAAACACCCCGAAAGCAGGCTCGGTGTCCGACTTCCGGGGTGCTGACCGCTTAGCCGTGCTCCCTGATGTACTCACGCAGCGCCTGGTCAATCCGGCTTTGCCAGCCTGGCCCCTGTTCCTTGAAGTGCTCGATCACGTCAGGCGATAGCCGCATGGTGGTCTTCACCTTGGTAGGAGCCTGCTGACGCCCGCGCTGACCCCGTTGCCGGATAGTGCGCTGGAGATCCACAGGCAGCACGTCACCCATCGGACGCATCTGCTCAACGTCCTCGTCTGTCAACTCCCTGATCTCGCCTTCCTTATCTGTCAGTCGCTTGCTCATAGCGCCTTACCTCTCGTGCATTGGCCTTGCGAAAGCTGATGATCCGAACCCCGCCATCTATCGGCGTGAAGCACACCACATGGACACGCTGGCCGATCCTGCCCAGGGCAACGAAGCGCCGTTCAGGATAGTCGTACCGCATGTCTTCCGCGTACAGCGCCCCTTCCCAGTCGAAGCGCTCCGCCACCGTGAAAGGTAGGCCACGCTCCCGTTCGTTCCGAGCGCTCTTGTCGGGGTCGAATTCTATTCGCATGGTTTAATTGTATGGACAAAAAGAGGCGAAGGATAGTTCGGAATGCGTATACCAAAGGAATTGAAGCCGCAACTGGTTGATGCAGGGGGACTAGTGACTACTGGGGGAGAGGATTGGCTCAGAAACCCAACCAAGGAATGCTTTGAATTACAGCGAGTGATTACCAGTGTGATTACAGTATAAAAAAGAAAAGGGCCTGCGATTGCTCGCAAGCCCTTGATATGACTGGCCTGCCCTATGCCATGGCCATCTAGGCTCAGTGCCCCATTCATGCCACCTTGCAGGGCAACTCCATTAACCAGGTTCATGCCTGCCAACGTGGGTAGCATCTAACATTGGTAGCCCCACGATGGGCAAATAGAGCATTTACCCGCGTCTCGGTCACTTGCTCGACAAGTATGGTGTAGGTTTCTGGGTGGTAAGCAAACAACGATAGATTGAGGCGGTTACCCTTGTCCTCGGCCCGGGAATACGCCAGCCGGTGCAGGGGCACGGTTGCTAGCCCGTTATAAATATCAAGTAACGGCATCGGTGAGACTCCCTGTCTCGAAAAGAGAGGCAAATGCTTCAACATCGGTACGCTTGACCAGATAGGACGCTGTACATACATGCCGTTGTAAGCTACGGCGTACGCCCCTCGCCACCAGCCGAGCAAGCAACTCCTAGGTGGCCCGCTCGAACCAACGTTGCTCAGGATGTTCTACCGCAAGCGAAGCCGATAGTCTCCGTCCCCGTTTGCTATCGCTGAGTCATGCTGCATCGATCCGGCATCGTCATCGAAGACGCTACTATGCCCTATGATACCCAAGCGTTTACGCAGCAACTCCGGAGCCCGGAAAGTCAATCGCTCACTCAGCACCTGTCCTGCCAGACGAGCCTGGGCCAGGGCATTGGGACCGGCGTAGCAAATCTCCGCCTCACACTGCCAGCCACCTTCGCAGCAGACCGTGGTCTTGAGCAGCTGTAATGCCGGCCTCCCTCTGATTCCTCTGATCTCAACCCGGTCAGGCCCCACTTCACTTACGGTGGCCTCGGATAGGTCGGCCACAACATCGGGAGTCAGGTAGTAGCGGAATCGTGAACTTCGTATGCTCCTTGGCCGTCTGCTCGGTCATTGCCCTACCTGTACCCGATCGCTTGGTCACGGTCAGCCGGCCACCCGTCTCAACTTCAATATGTGGTACCCCAGGTAGCGAGCCCCTTCACATCCTTGAAGCCGGGATCGGAAATAGCCGCCACGCCGCCACTGACCTGCCCCCCAAGTGGCCAGCCATAGTCTTCTAGGGGCCGGCTGGCTACCATGCCGCCAAGTCTTCTCAGGAGCTACGGTGCAGTCATTGACATTGCCGCCAGTGGCCTGAAAGCAACAGATAGCCCATAAAGGCCTCGACAGAGAGATGGTTCGGATGCCAGCCCTATGAATAGATTTTGCTTACCAATTGGTAAAGGAACCATCCCTACGACTCAGGTGAGGCGGCTCAGAGAATTTGAATGACTGGCGCTTGACGTACTCTTCGTCGACCTCAATGCCGAGGCCCGGCTTGTCCGACACGGGGAAATCCGCACCGTCGAGTTCCGGTTGGACGGGAAACACGTCTGGAGCATTAAAATTGAGTGTTTCTGCAGGCGTGTTTCGCCATTCCAGCCAAGAGAAATTGGTCACCGCTGCCGCAAGATGGATGCTAGCAGCCGTGCAGATCGGGCCGAGAGGGTTATGAGGCATCAGGTCGATATAGTGTGCCTCGCACCATCCCGCGACCTTCATCGCCTCAGTAAAACCTCCAACATTACAGATATCTATACGACAGAATTGGATAATGTCGTCTTCGATATAAGGCATGAATTGCCATTTAGACGAGAACTCCTCACCAACGGCGAACGGGACATTGGTCATTGTGCGCAATGACTTATAGGATTTCGGCGACTCGTCTCGAATGGGCTCTTCAAGGAAATCCAGAGCCCCGTTGGGCAACTTGTTGCAGAAGGAGGCCGCTTCCGCCACGCTCAAGCGATGATGATATTCCAGACCTAGCGTAATATCGCCCCCCAGAGCTTCCCTGGTCTTGATCACCATCGGGACCGTGTCGGCAATGGATTCCCGAGGTTCATAGGTTGAGGTATTCTCCTGACCGGCGGCCACCAGCCGGATGCATTTCCACCCGTGTTCCTGGAGCAGCTTCGCCTTTTCGACAGTCTCCGCCACGCTGTCGCTGACTATCGTGCCAAAGGTCGGCACTCTATCGCGCTGCTTGCCTCCCAGAAGCTGATAGACAGGGACATTCAGGGCCTTGCCCTTGATGTCGTAAAGCGCGATATCAATAGCACTGATGGCAGCCGTCAGCACACGGCCACCCTCGAAATACTGGCTGCGGTACATCTCCTGCCATATCGCTCCGGCCTGGAACGGATCCTTACCGATCAGGAACTCGCGATAGTGCTCGATGGCCCCCTGTACGGCCTTTTCCCTACCCGATAGCCCTGACTCGCCCCATCCATAAATGCCCTCATCGGTGTCTACTTTGACCAGGAGTTGATTCCTGACACCTACCCAAACGATGTATGAAGTAATGGAAGTTATTTTCATGTGCAAAAACTCCGCTTTATGTATCGGTCAGTTGCTGTTCCTGTGGATGCGCATTTGTTCAAGTAGCAACTCGACGGAGCCGCGTACATGCCTTTCCTCTGTCTCAACGGCTAGCTGGCTTTCCCCGCGCTCGATTGCCTCGATAAGTTGATGATGTTCTTGGCAGATGGCCTTTTTGCGTGAGCGAGGAAGCCCGAAGCGCCTGCTCAGACTATGAAGCATGGCTTCTTGCCGCTTGATGATCTGGCGCGCCTCGGAATTGTAGTGATTGGCATAGATGATGTTATGAAAGGTTTCATTGAGCTCATTGAAACGCTCAAGGTCCGTTTCGATTACCTCGTCTATTTCTTTTTGGATGGCACGTAGTTTTCTTATGTCTTCATCGGTGGCGTAATCCACAAACCAGCGCACCAAGTAAGGCTCTATCAGGATCCTGATCTCGTATATGTTCCTGATGAAATCCTCATCGATAGCCCGAACGCGAGCCCCCTGGTTCTGGGTAATGATTACGATGCCCTCTCCTTCCAGTCGATTAAGCGCTTCGCGAACGGGATTCGTACTTGAACCGTAATATGCAGCCAGCTCGCCGACCTTGAGGCGGGTACCTGGCGCAAGCCGCCCTTCGATGATGTCCTCGCGAATCAGAGTGTGAAGCCGGCGTGAACGAGTGTCTTTGCTTCCCCCCTTGGGGAAAGCGCTATCGGCTCCGTTGCGGGGCGTCACATCTGATTGATTGAGCATGTCGGCACCTGCGGTCAAGTATCATGAATACTTTTTACATCATTCTTTGCGCCAAGAAGATACCACTAAAGTTGAGTTTTAGTTTATTCATCTACTATCTAGTGTGTGCTAAGCAACAAAGATAATGTGCTATCTGAAGTGCGTCGTCCAACAATGAGGATAGAGACAATGTCCCATAAAAGCATGCCACTGAAGAAATTCCTGTCTGCCTGTGTGGTCGCGGGTGTGGGTATCCTGCCTGTTCAGGGATGGGCCGAAACGCAGATCAAGTTCGGCTTCGAGATGTTCAAGGGAGACAATCCGGAATACAACGCCGTCAACCGATTCAAGGAGTACGTCGAAAGCAAGAGCAACGGCGAAATATCCGTAAGGCTTTTTCCAGGGGGGCAACTGGGCACCGCGCGAGAAATGATCGAAATGGTCCAGCAGGGGTCGCTTGAAATGTCCCTGCCTTCCGATGGGGCGCTTGCCGGCTTCTATAGCCCGATCCAGGTATGGTCGATTCCCTATTTGTTCAAGTCTGCACCCGTGGCCTGGCAAGTCATGCAGGGCGACTTCGGGCGTAATATGCTCGACGATATTACCCAGCAGACTGGTATGAAAGCCTTAGCCTTTTCGGAAAATGGCTTTCGCTCGTTCGCCACTACGGGCAAGCAGATCATTACGCCTTCCGATATGGAGGGCATGAAGATCAGGACCATGGAGAGCCCTGTCTACATGGAAATGGTGGAGGCGCTTGGGGCTTCGCCAACACCGATCTCCGGCGCGGAGGCGGTCATGGCGGTCAAGCAAGGGGTCGTTGACGGTTTGGAAAGTCCTCCCGCCGTTCACTACACCGGTGGGGCGGGTGATGTCGTGGATTACTTCACCCTGAATGAGCATGTACTGGGGCTGCACATCGTTATCGCCAGTGGCGACTGGTTCAACTCGCTATCGGCCAGCGAACAGCAGATCATCACCGACGGGGCGAAGCTGCTTGCCGCAACGGAGAATGTCCAGAAAACTGAGGGCGACTGGAAATACTCGAAACTTCTCGAAGAGGAAAAAGGTGTCGAGGTTCATGTCTCTACGCCTGAAGAGAAGGAGCTGTTCAAGGAAAAAACTCAGGAGCCCATCAAAGCATACATTGCCAATCAGGTGGGTGAGGGTCTGGTCAATCAGATTGTCGATGCCGTCAACCAAGCCGAAAAGAGTATGTATGACTGAGATGAGCGGGAGGGCTGTGAGCCCTCCTTTCTTCAGGTATGCACAGGTGTAACGAATCATGCTTGGTAATGTCGCTAAATACCTGGCCAAAAGCTGCGAGATCATCTGCGCCGTGTTGTTGATATTCGTAAGCCTGATCAACGTGTCTCAAGTGGTGGGACGTTATTTTCTGGGAGATTCGATTCCCTGGGGGGAAGAGGTCATGCGGTTTTGCATGATCTGGCTAATGATGCTGGGAAGCGTGGCATGCGTGTACCGGGCGGAACATATGGCAGTGAGTGGTCTGCTGGGTACTGTCAAGGCCAGGCATCGACAGCTTATGCGCAGTGCACTCTATAGCGTGGGTGCGGCATTCTGCCTGGTGCTGGTGGTCTATGGCTGGGATGCGGCCATGAGCAACCGCACCCAGACGGCTGCCGCATCGGGCATCCCAATGATATTTCCTTACATGGCCATACCGGTCGGAGGAATGCTCGTTTTCATAGAAATTGTCCTCAGCTGGTTTACCGGTTTCTCTGACGATGCCGAAGCACAAGCATAGTGGCTTAACGATTCAAAGGTGAAGTCATGCTGATAGTAGCTATATTGGGGCTGGGTCTGATCCTGATCGGTGTACCCATTGCTTTCGCACTTGGCGTCGGTGGTGTGGCAGGCATATGGTTGACGGGACTGCCTCTGCAAGTATCGATCACGCGTTTTTTTGCGGGCGTGGACAGTTTCGTGTTTATGGCCGTTCCGTTTTATATTCTGGCTGCGGAAATCATGAACCGTAGCGGGATTACTACCCGTTTGATTAGGCTTTCCTCCATTTTTACGGGAAGATTTCATGGCGGCACTGCCTACGCCAATGTTGGATCCTCGGTGCTGTTTGCCGGCATTTCGGGCTCTGCTGTGGCCGATACCAGCGCATTAGGCAAATTCTTCATCCACGAGATGCCGCGTGAAGGTTACAGCAAGGAGTATACCGGGGCCGTTACGGTGGCCAGCGCGATCATCGGGCCGATCATACCCCCATCGGGGTTAGCTATCATCATGGCTGCCGTGACGGGGATCTCCGTCATCGATTTGTTCGTTGCCGGAGTAATTCCCGGTTTGCTGATTGGCGGCGCCTGTCTGGGGATTATCTTCCTGCATGGCAGGAACGGCGGTTTGCCTAAGTCAACGTTGGAAGTTACAAGAAAGGAAATTCCTCTATTGGCCGTCGAGGCGCTGCTGGTGGGGTTGCTTCCCGTAGTTATCGTGGGCGGCATGATCATCGGGGCTTTCACCGCGACAGAAGGCGGCGGGATTGCCGTAGCTATCGCCTCTATTCTGGGTGTTTTCGTGTTCAGGGAACTGGACCTCGCCGGTTTCTGGGATGCTGTCAAATCGGCGGCAAGGATGTCCGCGAGCATTTACCTGCTAGTGGCGTGTGCCGCCATCCTCTCCTATGCCCTCAACTTGCTGGGCATCTCCGGCCTGGTCTCGTCGATGGCGCCGTTGTTCGAGTCACAACCCTGGCTGTTCCTGCTGGCCGTGATGCTGCTCATGCTGGTGCTAGGAATGTTTCTGGATATCGGGGCGGCCATCGTCATATTCGCGCCCTTGATCATGCCGCTGGGCGATACCCTGGGCATCGATCCCATCCAGACCTCCATCATTATCATTCTGACCTTGGCGGTGGGGCTGATCACGCCGCCGGTAGGTGTCGTGCTGTTCATTATGATGCGCATAGGGCAGATCAAGATGATGCCCTTGCTCAAGCAACTCTTTCCGTTTCTGCTCGCTGAACTCTTTGCCATTCTGTTGCTTATATTCTTTCCCGCCCTGTCGACATGGCTGCCTAATATATTTAAGTAAAGCCTGTCAGGCAGTGGCTCATAACCTGAAGAATCGAATGGCCGGATCTCCGGCCATAATTAGACATACGGTTAGTTAGTAGTAAGAGAATGTCTTCTAACAAGATCGCTCGAGCCGTTTTTCGACGCTCCTCCCACGCAAAAGCAGACAGATTTATTACCGGAGTACCACATGACGCAGCCACTATCCCACACCTGCAACGGCAGGGGCATTGAAAGATCCAACTTTGGGCAACTGGCCGATGGGCGCAAGGTCGATGCCTATCGTATCGTCAATGCCACCGGCATTGAGATGATCGTCATAAGCTATGGTGGCATTATCGCGTCCTTGCGTACTCCCGATCGAGAAGGCTGCTACGATGACATTGTGCTGGGCTTCGATGCTCTCGATTACTACCTTTCGAAGACATATCGTGAAGCCAATCCTTACTTCGGCGCACTGATTGGTCGTTACGGTAACCGTATTGCCCATGGTCGGTTCTCGCTGAACAGCAAAACCTTCACCTTGGCCACCAACGACGGTCAGCATCATTTACATGGCGGAGAGCACGGCTTCGATCAAGCGCTGTGGCAGATGCAGCCCTTCGACAACGAGGCGGGCCTAGGCGTTACACTGAGCTATTCCAGTGCGGATGGTGAGGAAGGTTACCCTGGGCGGCTGAATGCACAGGTCACCTATACCCTGACCGATGCCGACGAACTGGTGATTGATTACCAGGCGACCACCACCCGAACCACGCCCGTCAACCTCACGCAGCACAGCTACTTCAACCTCAAGGGCGAAGGCAACGGCAGCATTTTAGATCATTGTCTGAAAATCAATGCCGACTTTTTCATCCCGGCCGATACCGGCCTGATTCCTCTCGGCGAGATACGATCGGTGGCCGGCACGCCCTTCGATTTCACTCGGCCGACGGCGATTGGTGAGCGCATCGGGCAAAATAATTCGCAATTACGAGGGCTGGGATATGATCATAACTTCGTGCTCACCCGTGAACCGGGGCACGCCGACAGCTTAATGGTTGCAGCCCAAGTCTGGGAGCCCGATAGTGGACGTATGATGACAGTATCAACGACCGAGCCAGGGCTGCAGTTCTACTCGGGGAATTTTCTCGACGGCAGCCTGACCGGCAAAAGTGGCGGACCCTATACACGCCATTCAGGTTTCGCGCTCGAGACGCAGCATTTTCCTGATTCCCCCAACCAGGCGAACTTCCCTTCAACTCTGCTAGAACCCGGCGCTATCTATCGTTCCCGTACGGTTTACGCATTTTCAATTGAGCATTTATAAATAGAGTGCTTTTCAAACCTACCCTGTAGCTTTTCCAAATAGAGCAGGGAATAGCCCAGCAGCGTAAAGGCATGGTAAATATCGATGCGCCGTTCAATGCAAGAGCGAGCCGCCTCATTCACCCAACCAAGTTAAGATCTGCTCGACAACCCAGCAACGCGATAGCGCCCGCGTCGCTTCCTGTCCATGGTCTCAGACAAAGGCTATGACAGCGATCCACTGCGCCGATACTGCATGCGTTATGGCATATGCCCGATCATCGCCCGGCGCAACATGCACGCCATCCACGGCGTGGCCTGCCTCATCAGTTCGACCGGCCGTAGTATCGCCGTGGAGCGGCTGTTCAATTGGCTGAAGGAAAAACGTCGTCTCTGTCCGCGTTGTGACAAGCTGGCCAATAACTGCGCACCCTAGTGACGCTGGTCTGCATCAAGCGTTGCATGCGGGCCAGCTTTTCAGACAGAACGTAGAACATGTGCCGCCGCAAGGTTATATTGAGAGTGAGGTTTCTTAACGTTATTAAAGTAGAACTTTGATGTGACTAAGAAAACGACAGAGCCTGGCACTGAGAAAGATAAAGAATTGTTTGCACGTGGGCGCTCAGGCCGTATGGTTGCATTGGGAGGTAGCAAGGTGCCACCAGACCAACATGCCTCTCTCGAACAGATCTAGCGGGTTTATGATGAAGCCCATCAGACTTCATTAGAGACCATTTGCCGGCATCGTGAAGAACTGCTTAAGCCATAAGCGCAGCCCTGCAGAGATACAAAGTTTTAGTCAGTCTACACCCTGGTGGAATCGCTTCACTACCCTTCTTCAGGATAACGGCGCGCAGCGGTTTGGCAGCGACTATTGCCCTGGTTAAGACCTACTTATGCGACGGAGCGGCTATCAGACTGACGGGCATATTCTTTTAGGACCCCTTCACCCAGCCTTACCATCCTTTCATCAATGGCTGAAAGGTTAAGCCCTAAGGTTTTCCGTTACGATACTCGCTCTGGCTTCTTTTTCTAAACCGTGCATAATTGCTTCAGTAATCTGCATACCTATCCCATTTAAATTCACTAAACATATTCTTGTAATGTTTTAAAAAATCTTCCCAATCCGAATCTTACATCGTCCAATTATCTCCAGTTCGGCCATCTCCTGCGGCTTCACCAGTTCGGGCTGGGAATGCGTGTTGTCACTGATGAGCATCAGCGCCCCATGGCAACACGCTGCACGTGCTTGATCCGCAGCTCATCCCCCATACGCAGCAGGAACACGCCATCCGGCGTGCGCTGCGAGCGGTCGACCAGCACCAGGTCACCGTCGCGCGGGGTCTCCTCCATCGAGTCGCCACGCACTTTGGGACCAACGATCTGCGCCGGTTCCAGGCCCTCGGCTTCCAGCTGGGCAGTCTCGAAATAGAGTGTGCTTTCTATGTTTTCGGCATCGGACAGCCGTCCTGAACCCGCAGCGGCTTCGATGTCATAAATGGGCATGGTGAAACGATAGACGGCGGAAATGTTACTCGAAACCCACATCAGCAACCTACATCGAAGCTAAGCATTTTCGCTTATTCTCTATAAGCACAATGCGATACAAGACAATACCATGCAGTAGAGCAGAAGGTTGGGCTGACTATCCTTCTAGCTGGCAGCTAATCAGGCGCACCGTGCCAAAGCGCGGCTAACGCTCAAACCATGTAGGCCCAGCGTATCTTGAACTCAACGGCTGGCACAGAAGAAAAGAAAAGGGCCTGCGATTGCTCGCAAGCCCCTGATATGATTGGCCCGCCCTATAGGATTCGAACCTATGACCTTTGCCTCCGGAGGGCAACGCTCTATCCAGCTGAGCTAAGGGCGGACACTGACCGGTAGACCGGCCCCGCCTGCGACATGAACGCGCAGACGACGCGCGTCATCCTACCCGTTCCTGCTAGGCACTGTCCAGTGCGGACGCGGCTTTCGCGCCATTGAGTCAACATTCCAGCCCCCAAGTGGCGCGGTTTGTCGCATTTTCTTGCACAAAGGGTTGTCGTTATACTGTCGACGCTTTGCGCCCTCGGGCCAAGAAAAATATCGATGACAGGACCGTACGAGGTGGTGAGAGTGACTTACAAGAAACTGTTCGTGGGGGCTCTGGCCGCTTTGGGCCTGATTGCCGGTATGACGGCCTCGGCGCAAGAAGGCGACATGTCCCGTGAAGCCATTGCCGAACGGCTCAAGCCGGTCGGTCAGCTCTGCCTGCAGGGCGATGAGTGTGGCGCGGCGGCCGTCGCCCAGGCCAGTCCCGCTAGCGAGGGCCAGTCCGGCGAAGAGGTGTACACCAGCGTGTGTGCCGTCTGCCATGCCGCCGGCGTCGCCGGAGCACCTGTGCGTGGCGAAGCCGCCGACTGGACCGCCCGCCTCGAGAAAGGCATGGACACGCTCTACGATCACGCCATCAACGGCTTCAATGCCATGCCGGCCAAGGGTGGCAACCCCAACCTGACCGATCGTGAAGTGAAGGATGCCGTCAACTACATGACCGAACCGGTCCGCGGCGAGGACGTGGCCATCGACACGGGTGAAGGCGAAGCGGCGCCTGCCGCGGAAGACGATGCCGCTCCGGCCCAGGCCGAAGAAGGCCAGCAGGTCGCCGCCGCCAGTGGAGGTAGCGATGTCGACGGCGGCGCCATCTATGACCAGACCTGCATGGTCTGTCATGACGCCGGCATCGCCGGGGCCCCCAAGCTCGGCGATGATACGGCCTGGGCACCGCGCCTGGAGAAGGGCATCGAGACGCTCTACGACCATGCCATCAATGGCTTCAATGCCATGCCGCCCAAGGGGGCCAACCCCAGCCTGTCCGATGCCGAGGTCGAGGCTGCGGTCGATCACATGGTTTCCACCGTCCAGTAACGACTGGCTCGTTCAGCCTTAAGCACGACGGCGCGCCACTGGCGCCCCGTTTGCATTGCATGTCCTAGCCTTTCGCGCTCAGCCGAGCAGCGAGCGCAGCCCAGCGATGGCATCCTTGCCGCGCGCCTGCTTCTTGTCGGGGTCTTCCTTGTCGGCGCGGCCTTCCCATTCGAGATCGTCTTCGGGCAGCTCGTCGAGAAAGCGGCTGGGCACGCAGTCCATCAGCTCGCCGTAGGCCTTGCGCTGGCGCGCCAGAGTCAGCGTCAGGGTCTGACGGGCGCGGGTAATGCCCACGTAGGCCAGGCGGCGCTCCTCCTCCACCGTGCCGGCCTCGATGGAGTTGCGGTGCGGCAACAGCTCCTCTTCCAGCCCCATCAGGTAGACATGCGGAAACTCCAGCCCCTTGGAGGCATGCATGGTCAGCAGTTGCACGCGGTCGGAGTCGTCCTCTTCGGCCTGTTGCTCGAGGATGTCGCGCAGCACCAACCGCGAGATGGCTGACTGGACATCGTCGGTTTCCTCACCCTCTTCGCGCTCCATCGACTTCTCGAGCTGGTCGATCAGCGTCCAGACGTTGGCCATGCGCCGCTCGGCCACGGTCGGCGCACTGGCATTCTGGTGCAGCCAGGCCTCGTAGTCCATGTCGCGCATCATCTCGCGAATCGCGGCAATGGCGTCGCCCTGGTCCATGCGCTTGCGCACCCCGTCGATGAAATGCGTGAAGCGCGACAGACGCTCCACCGCACGCGCCGGTAGCGTCTGTTCCAGGCCCAGTTCATGACAGGCGGCGAACATCGAGATGCTGCGCTCGGTGGCGTAGTTGGCCAGTTTCTCCAGCGTGCCCGGGCCGATCTCGCGACGCGGCACGTTGACGATGCGCAGAAAGGCATTGTCGTCGCCCGGATTGATCAGCAGCCGCAGGTAGGCCATGGCGTCCTTGATCTCGTTGCGCGAGAAGAACGAGGTGCCGCCGGAAAGCTTGTAGGGAATCTGGTAGTGCTGCAGCTTGAGTTCGAGCAGCCGGGCCTGAAAATTGCCGCGGTAGAGCACCGCGAAGTCGCGCCACTCGGCGCGCTCCTTGATGCGCCGGGTGAGAATCTCGCTGGCCACGCGCTCGGCTTCGGCTTCTTCGTGGCGGTTGACGACGATACGAATCGGCTCGCCCGGCCCCATGTCGGACCACAGTGTTTTCTCGTAGACGTGGGGGTTATTGGCAATCAACGTATTGGCGGCACGCAGGATTACCCCGGTGGAGCGGTAGTTCTGCTCCAGCTTGATTACGCGCAGGCGCGGGAAGTCTTCGCCCAGGGTGACCAGGTTCTCGGGGCGTGCGCCGCGCCAGGCATAGATCGACTGATCGTCGTCGCCGACCACGGTGAAGGTCGCGCGCTCGGCCATCAGCAGGCGCACCAGCAGATACTGGCTGACGTTGGTGTCCTGATACTCGTCGACCAGCATGTACTGAAACTTGCGCCGCCAGCGCGCCAACGCTTCGGGATCGCTTTGCAGTAGCACCACCGGCAGCAGGATCAGATCGTCGAAGTCGACGGCGTTGTAGGCCTTGAGGTGGCGGTTGTAGGCCTCGTAAAGGCGCGCCGCGTACTGTTCGTCCTCGTCCGCCGCATGCGACAGCGCCTGGCCGGGCAGCACCAGATCGTTCTTCCAGGTCGAAATCTGGCTCTGCACGCGATTGATCTGGTCGGCGTCGACCTGGGCATCCTTCTGCATCAGGTCGCGCAACAGCGCCTTGGCATCCTCGGGATCGAACAGCGAAAAGCCCGCCTTGTAGCCCAGCGTCTTGAGTTCGCCACGGATGATCGTCAGGCCCAGCG
Organism: Halomonas sp. McH1-25; assembly: GCF_022348165.1. GTDB lineage: Bacteria > Pseudomonadota > Gammaproteobacteria > Pseudomonadales > Halomonadaceae > Modicisalibacter. The sequence continues at coordinate 320,604 of NZ_JAKRFI010000002.1, read as the reverse complement.
TGTGGAAGGTCGACACCGTCAGTCCGTGCCCTTCCTTGCCCTTGAGCAGCTTGCCCACGCGCTCCTTCATCTCGCGGGCCGCCTTGTTGGTGAAGGTGACCGCGGCGATCTTGCGCGCGCTCATCCCACACTCCTGGATTAGATAGGCAATCTTGGTAGTGATCACGCTGGTCTTGCCCGAGCCGGCGCCGGCCAGCACCAGACAAGGGCCGTCGATGTAGCGCACCGCTTCCTGCTGGCGCGGGTTGAGCTTGGCGAGGCGTTGCTGGATCGACATAAGTTACTCGTGGCCCTGCGGGGCTCCGAAAGGCGTGGACATGTCCAGGGTATCCGGATGGCTGGCCCCGGCGAACCCCAACTGACGCCACGCCTCGAAGACGAGAATCGCGCAGGCATTGGAAAGGTTGAGGCTACGACTGTCAGGCAACATCGGAATGCGCAGGCGCTGAGCGGGTGGCAGCGCATCGAGCATGGCCTGCGGCAGGCCACGGGTTTCCGGGCCGAACACCAGCGCATCGCCGGGCCGATAGGCCGGCTCATGGTAACCGGTCCGTCCGCGGGTGGAAACGGCGAAGACCCGCTCGGGGACGACATCGCGAACGAAGCATTGCCAATCGGCATGCAACGTCACCCGTGCCCACTCGTGGTAGTCGAGTCCGGCACGTCGCAGGCGCTTGTCGTCCAGTACGAACCCCAGCGGCTCGATGAGGTGTAGACGAAACCCGGTATTGGCGCACAGCCGGATCAGATTGCCGGTATTGGGCGGAATTTCGGGTTCAAAGAGAACGATATCGAGCATAGGGGGTAACCGAGTCGGCAAGCAGTGAGGCCGACGTCAATCGGCGCCCCTGCGGGGCGCCGATGTAGAGTGAAATGCATCTTCGCTGGGCAATACGCAGCCGTGCTGGGGCCTGTCAGAAGCCGACGCTGACGCCAAAGGTCGGACCGCTATGCAGCGTATGCTCACCCTCGTTTTCGAAGTCGGTACGATAGTAACGATAGCCGGCGTGCAGATATGTCTGCGACACGAGATTGACGCGGACTTCGGCGCCGTACTGGTAGCTCTTCTCGATATCGCCGTGGCTCAGCCCTTCCGGGGCATAAAAGCCATAACCCCCAACCGAGGTCAGCGGGATCGGCGTATCGACAAAGGCCGAACCACCCAGGCCCAACGCGCCGCCATCGCCATAGTAGGCGTCCTGATACTGATAGCGACCACCCACTGCCAGATCGATGCCCGGCAGATAGGGCGAGAACATCAGCGAGCCGGAGTAGATATCGACATCATGACCGCTATCTTCTGATGTGAAGTAGCCGACACCGGCACGCAATGTCGGGGCAATCGACTGGCTAGCCTCGACACCGAAAGAATCTGAACCACCGGAGGCCGAGAGACTGAGTGCCTGCGCCTGCAAAGCTACGCTTAGCAGGCCCACGGAACCCAGCAGCGCGAGAGTACGTTTCATGTCATGTCTCCAGAGTACCGAACCGAAAGGCAGCCGCTCTGCGGCATCATCACCACGAGCATAGTGCTTAGAAGTTCAGATGTACGCCCACCAACGGCCCGTTATCCAATGTCTCGCTGTCGCCATTGCCGAACTCGGCACTGACCCGGCGATAGCCGACATAAGCCTGTACGTTGTGGGCCACGCGGTAGCGTGCCCGGGCACCGAACTCAGAACCATGATCGAAATCCTGGTAAGTCAGCGCTCCCGGCGTGTAGACGCCATAACCGCCCACCGATAGCTTGGGCACAGCGGGCAGATAGACATAACCGTAACCGCCCAGCCCCAGGCCGCCGCCATCGCCCTGATCGCTGTCGTAGTGGCTCCAGCGCGGCCCCGCACCGACTTCATAGTTGCGGGTGGACTCGGTACCCATGAGTTGGATACCGGCGGCAGTGAGATCGCCGTTATCGTCGCTGCTGAGCAGGCTGCCACCCAATTCGATACCCGGCATGAGCTCGCCGCTGGCCGCGAACCGGGCCGCCTCGTTGTTGATGTTCACGTCCAGGCCGGAGGCCTGTGCCAGGGAGACCGTCAGAGTCAGGCTGGCCACGCCGGCCAAAAGGGAAACTGCTTTCATTGCTGAATTCTCTTGGATACGTTCTTCTACGCGCTGACGACGCCGTAGCGTGCCCGGTAATCGCGAATGGCCGGGGCATAGGGCTTGAGCTCGTCGCCGGCCTGGGTCTCGAGGTACTCGAGGACCTGATCGAGGGTGACGATACTGATCACCGGCATGCCGTAGCGGGCCTCGACCTCTTGGATGGCGCTTTGGCTCTTCATGTCATCGCCAGCTTGCCCGCGCTCCTGGCGGTCGAGGGCGATGACCACCCCTGCGGCCTGTGCGCCAGCCGCATCGATCAGTTGCATGACCTCGCCGATGGCGGTCCCGGCAGTGATCACGTCGTCGACGATCAGCACCTTGCCCTTGAGCTCGGCGCCGACGATATTGCCACCTTCACCGTGCGTCTTGGCCTCCTTGCGGTTGAAGGCGAACGGCATATCGCAATCATGATGGTCGGCCAGGGCCACGGCGGCACTCGCGGCGAGCGGAATTCCCTTATAGGCTGGACCGAACAGGACATCGGCACGGAGGCCGCTGTCGATAATCGCCCGAGCGTAGAAACGCCCCAGACGAGCCAGTGCCGAGCCGCTACGAAACAGGCCGGCATTGAAGAAATAGGGACTGACGCGACCGGATTTCAGGGTGAATTCGCCGAACTTGAGCACGCCCTGCTCGATGGCGAAGGCGATGAACTCACGCTGATATGCTTGCAAGTGGCCGGCCACGGATGCCTCCCTATCACATTTATTAGTCAGGGCCATTTACCCAAACGTCGAAAGCTCGGGTATAATACACGCGCGACGAAAAAGGGACCATGTATGAAAATCGCCAGCATCAATGTTAACGGGATTCGCGAAGCCGTCGAGCGGGGCTTTCTCGACTGGCTGGCCGACCAGGATGCCGACGTCGTCTGCGTGCAGAACCTGAAGGCCAAGAGCTTCGACCTCGACGACAGCATCCTCTACCCCGAAGGCTACGAGGGTTACTTCCTCGACGCCGAGCAGGACAACTTCTCGGGCGTAGGCCTGTATTGCCGCAAGATTCCCAAGGCCATCATGTACGGTCTGGGCTTTCCGGAGTGCGACAACGAAGCGCGCTTCCTGCAGGCCGACTACGACCGCTTCAGCATCGCCAGCTTCCTGATGCCCGATGGCAGCGATTACGCCGCCAAGCAGGAATTCATGGCCCAGTATCAGGAATACCTGAGCAAGATGGCCCGCAAGCGCCGCGAATACATCATTTGCGGCACCTGGCACATCGCTCACAAGACGGTGGACCTGGCCAACTGGGCCGACAACCAGACCACGCCCGGCTTCAAGCCGGAAGAGCGCGCCTGGATGGATCAGATGTTCGGCCCCACCGGTTTCATCGACACCTTCCGTGAGATCAATCGCGACGCCGGCGAGTACACCTGGTGGCCGAAGCTCGACCAGGACGTGCCGCGCAACCGCCAGGAAGGCTGGCGCATCGACTACCAGATCGTCGGGCCCAACTTCCGCCGCCATGTCGTCGACGCCTGGATCGATCGCGAAGCGACTTTCTCCGAGTACGCCCCGCTGATCGTCGAATACGATCTCGATCTATAACCACAACCTCGATCGCCAAGAATCAGGTTCATCGTCGCAGCACGAACAACGCCGGCCCCAGGCCGGCGTTGTCGTATCCGCTGATCAATCGCGCAGGCCCAGCGCCTCGCGCTGATGGGCGAACAGCTCCGCGCCGGCCTTTTCGGCCAGGTCGAGCATGGCATCGAGTTCGCCGCGCGAGAACGCCATCGCCTCTGCCGTGCCCTGCACCTCGATCAGGCCGCCGCTCTCGGTCATCACTACGTTCATGTCGGTGTCCGCGGCACTGTCCTCGGGATAGTCGAGATCGACCACCGGGGTTTGCTTGAACACGCCCACCGACACCGAACTGACCAGCTCCTTGAACGGGTCGGTCTTGATCAGCTTCTTGCGCTGCAGATAGCGGATGGCATCGACCAGCGCCACGCAGCCGCCGGTGATCGACGCGGTGCGCGTGCCGCCATCGGCCTGGATTACGTCGCAATCGACGGTGATGGTGAATTCGCCCAGCTTCTTGAGATCCACCACCGCGCGCAGCGAACGGCCGATCAGGCGCTGGATTTCCAGCGTGCGACCACCCTGCTTGCCACGGGTCGCCTCGCGGCCGCCGCGGGTATGCGTGGCGCGCGGCAGCATGCCGTACTCGGCAGTGATCCAACCCTGACCCTTGCCACGCAGCCAGCGCGGCACGCCGGGCTCGACGCTGGCGTTACACAGCACCTTGGTATCGCCGAACGCCACCAGCACCGAGCCCTCGGCATGGCGGGTATACTCGCGGGTCAGCGTGATCTCACGCAACTGATCGGGCTGCCGTCCGCTGGGGCGCTTGAACTCCGTGGGCATATCGTCTCTCGTAATCGCTTCACTGAAAGGGCGCCATTCTACACACTCCGGCACCATTACGCGGACGAACCTGATTACCGCTGGCGCTCGTCACGCGACAAATCCGTTACACTGGAGCTTTTATCGCTGGGCACCCTGCCTTCAGCCTGAAAGCTGGCTGAACGATCAGCGAGCGAGAGCACACCGGTTCGAGGAAACTGACATGACCCACAGCATGACCGCCTTCACCCGGCAGACCCGCGACGCCGATTGGGGCAGCCTGCAACTGGAACTGCGCTCGGTGAACCAGCGCTACCTGGAACCGCACTTTCGCCTGCCGGACAGCCTGCGCGATCTGGAAACGGCCTTTCGCGAAGCGCTCAGAAACCGCCTGGCCCGCGGCAAGGTGGAATGCCACCTGCGCTTCGAACCGGCGGCCAGCGGCGAATCGCTGAGCGTCAACCGCACGCGCCTGGCCGAGCTGGCCCGCGCCCTGCACGAGGTGCGCGCCGAACTGCCCGATGCGGCCATGCCCAATGCGCTGGAACTGCTCGACCACCCCGGCGTGGTGGAAACGCACGGCATCGACCTGGAAATCGTCCAGCGCGAGGCCAAGGCGTTGTTCGACGTGGCGCTGGACGACCTGATCGCCGGCCGCGCCCGCGAGGGCGAACGTCTGGCCGAGCTGATCCGCCAGCGCCTCGACGGCGTGCGCATCCAGGTCGCCGAGGTCCGCGCCCTGCTGCCGGACATCCTCGCCCGCCAGCGCAGCCAACTGCTCGAACGCCTGGAAACGCTCAAGGCCGAGTTAGAGCCCCAGCGCCTGGAAGCCGAGATCGCCCTGCTCGCCCAGAAGGCCGACGTCGACGAAGAACTCGACCGCCTCGAGACCCACGTCACCGAAGTCGAGCGCCAGCTCAAGCAGAAAGGCCCCGTCGGCCGCCGCCTCGACTTCCTGATGCAGGAACTCAACCGCGAAGCCAACACACTGTCGTCCAAGTCTATCGTCGCCGAAAGCACCCGCTGCGCGGTAGAGCTCAAGGTGCTGATCGAGCAGATGCGCGAGCAGATCCAGAATATCGAGTGAATACTTGCCTTCGGGATGCCTCTGCGCATCCCGATCCACCTCCCTCCACTACGCTGAAAATTGTTTCTTCTCCAATGACTAAAGCTGGCCATTATTTCTAGTAGCCGCTTCATTTGACGGCCATTTGATCGGCCCAGCCTAGGCACATAAGGAAGAGTAAAAAATATAATTGTATCAGCGAGTTAATAAAATCCGCTCATTTGATGGCTAACCGGTAATAGCACATTCTTCCGGAATCCCACGCACACGACCCTTCCACCCCATGCGCTACGCTAAAGGCTGTTTCTTACCGACCAGGAAACGTCCATGCCCATCACCCTCTACGCCCATCGCCTCTCCCAGCCCTGCCGGGCAGTCGAAATAACGTTGCGTGAACTCTCGATCGATTACGACTTCCATGAAGTCGACTTTGCCGGTGGCGAGACCCGTACGTCCGAGTATACAGAGATCAATGCGTTTCAGACCGTGCCAGCGCTGGTGGATGACAACGATAAGGGAGGGCGGCTCACACTCGGCGAAAGCCAGTCCATCATGATGTACCTCTGCCGCACAGCCCCGGGACAGGAGACTGCACGGCAATGGTATCCGGGCGATCAGGACGCGATGCGCACGGCACAGATCGATCAGTGGCTAGCCTGGCACCACGGCAATCTGCGTCGCTTCGATATGTTTCATCACATCATGAACCTGCACCTGACGTTGCCGATGCTCAAGCGTGAGATTCAGAACACCTTGATTGCGCCTTTACAGGCGGGGCTGAACCAGGGGCTTGTCACCCTTGAGGCACATTTCGAACGCCAGCATCACGACGCGCACCCGCCAACGGTGCTGGGCGATGAACATCCCACCCTTGCCGATCTCACCATGAGCTGCGAGCTCTATCAGATCAAGACGGCGGGCTACCGGTTTGGGCGCTATCCACAAGTCACCCGGTGGCTGGAAGGCATGGCCGACCGGGCGCATTTCCGGGACGTGTCGAAGGAGGTCGATACGCTGGGGCAGGAGATTCGTGAGCAGAGTGGTGCCTATCTAGCGCTGGATAAAGCGTTTGGGTGAGATCAAAGGCCAATATCACCAAGTGTGGCGTTAAGCGACTCTATACCGCTACGCTCTCGCAGCGCCCAACTCACCGAGGCCCGCATGGCAGTCACGGAGTCGCCCCTCCCCGCCACATCCAACCTGGCGCGCTACAAGGTCATTCTTGCCGGGATCAGCGCGCTGATTCTGACGGTCGGGCTGGCCCGTTTTGCCTATACGCCCCTGCTGCCCATCATGCGCGACGGCGCCGGGCTGTCCGATGTGGCCGGGGGCTGGCTGGCGACGATCAATTACCTGGGCTACATGAGCGGCGCGCTGCTGGCCTCTTGTATCGGCCGGCTGTCGGTCAAGTTCACGCTCTACCGCGTGTGCCTGGTGCTGGCTGTCGTCACCACACTGGGTATGGGCCTGACCGACAATGTAGTGCTCTGGGCCGCTCTGCGTTTCGTTGCGGGTGTCTCGAGCATCGCCGGGCTGCTGCTGGCTTCGGGCCTGGTGCTCAACTGGCTGACTCGTCACCACCATAGGCAGGAACTGGGGCTGCATTTCACCGGCCTGGGACTGGGGATCGTGGTGTCCGGCCTGGCGCTGGCGAGCATGATCGAGTGGACGAACTGGGCTCAGCAATGGATCGGTCTGGGTCTGCTGGGCCTCGTGTTCTTCGTGCCGGCGTGGCGCTGGCTCCCTGCGCCGCCGCCCATCTCCACCAAGCAGACCGCCAAGGCGCTCCAGGGGCCATCAAGACGCTGGCTGGCGTTGATGATTGCGGTCTATTTCTGCGGCGGGTTCGGCTATGTCGTCGGCGCCACCTTCATTGTCGCCATCCTCGAAAGATTGCCCTTACTGGCTGGCGAAGGCAGTTGGGTATGGGTGATCGTCGGGCTGGCCGCCGTGCCATCCAGTTTCCTCTGGGATCGGGTAGCCAGAGCCCTGGGGCCGGTCATGGCACTGTTGATCGCCTATGGACTGCAGACGGTATCCTTCGTGTTGCCGGTGGTGTCCACCGCCACTTTCGTCAACCTGCTCAGTGCCGTGCTATTCGGCGGCACCTTCGTGGGCGTCGTCAGTTTGACGCTGACGTTGATCGGCAGTCGCTATCCGGCCAACCCGGCCCGCGCCATGTCGCGTCTTACTCTGAGCTACGGCGTGGCACAGGTGGTGGCGCCAGCCATGACCGGCTATATCGTCGCCTTCACCGGCAGCTACCATGGTGCCCTGCTGGTGACGACCGTGGTAATGATCGCCGGAATGGGGCTGCTGCTGGCGCTGCATCGGGTGACGCCGCCTATGCCCGAAGCAGGCTGAGCGCCCTCTTATAGAGACCGCTCCATACCTAGTCTCGGTTTAGCAATTCAATATAAGCGCTGTAGGCGTAGACGCGATTGCGCTTCTGACCGGTGAGCTCACGCACGACCTGTAGCCGGTTTTCCAACGCGTCCAAAACCTTGCCTATAGTGGCATGAGTCAGACCTGTTTCCCGGTGCAACGTGGCGATGTTCGCTACCGGATGACTGAAAAGTGCTTCCAATATCTGATTGGCAGAACCTGCCAGGCGGCCAAGCTCGGTTAGCCTTGCCTTGTCCTGAGCCAGTAGCGCATTCAGGGCCTGCGCCGTTGCCACTGCATGATTGGCGGTATCGGCGATGGCATCAACGAAGAAAAGCAACCATGCCTCCCAATCGCCGGTAAGGCGCACCTTCTGCAGGTTTTCGTAGTAAGTCTGGCGGTGACGTTTGAAAAATACCGAAAGGTACAGCAGCGGCTCCTTCAAGATTCCCGCCTGAACCAGTATCAGAGGAATCAGGAGACGCCCAAGCCGACCGTTGCCATCCATGAAGGGATGAATGGTTTCGAACTGGACATGCGCCAGCGCGGCCTTGATGACTGGTGCAGTAGACGCTGGCTGATCATTGATGAAGCGTTCGAGAGCGCTCCAACAGTCAGCAAGGTAGTTGGCCGGCGGCGGCACGAAGACCGCCTCGTCGGCTCGGTGCCCCCCGATCCAGACCTGATTCTGACGAAGCTCACCCGGGCGGCGATGCGTTCCTCGGCCATGAGTCATCAATGCCGCATGCAGTTCGAGGACGAGGCGGATGGTGATGGGATGCCCCTCACGGATTCGTTGAATGCCGAGGGTCAACGCACGGACATAGCAGGAGACTTCCTGTACGTCGTTCATCGGTACGCCAGGGGTGCCCTCCATTTCATACACCATCAGGTCACTCAGCGACGACTGTGTGCCCTCGATCTGAGAGGACATGACCGCCTCTTTACGTACATAGCTATAGAGAAACAGCTGGGCATCCGGTAACAGTACGGAGATACCATCCAGGCGCCCGAGGGCGACCAGCGCTTGCGACAAGCGTTGCTGCAGTTTGTCATCCAGCCTCAACGGCGGATCAGGCGGCAATGCAGCGGGCACGAACGCCTGGCAATTTACGCCTCCAGCCACACTGGGCACGTAATGTCCGGTGAGTCCACGCTGCATCAGAGATCCCAAGGAAGTTAAAATACTGCGCCTACTATTTCATTTTTAACCGTAAAGTAAAATAGTAGTCTACGTTATTTCAACTTCCAACTTCACTGCATCTCGTAGCCGACATGATTGTGGCTATGCTGATTGAGCATGCCATTGCCAGGGAGGGACTTCATGGCCATCGATTCAGCCACTGCCAGCGAACTCATCGACATCGTGCGCCGCGCCGCCAAAGCGGAGATCCTGCCGCGCTTTCGCAATCTGGACCCCGAGTCGATCCAGACCAAGACCTCGCAGGAGGACCTGGTGACCATCGCCGACCAGCGCGCCGAGGCCTTCATCCAGCGCGAGGTCGCCGAGCGCTTTCCCGAAGCGACGATCATCGGCGAGGAGGCAACCTCCGCAGACGCGTCGATACTCGACCGGATCGCCGAGGCCGAAATGGCGGTGATCATCGATCCCATCGACGGGACGTGGAATTTCGCCAGGAACCTGACCCAGTTCGGGGTGATCCTGGCCGTGGCCAGCCGGGGCGAGACGGTATTCGGCCTGCTCTACGATCCGGTGATGGACGATTGGATCATGGCCCATCGTGGCCAGGGCGCATTCTACGTACGTCCGGACGGTACCGAGCGGCAGCTAAAGGTGTCGGAGCGTGAGAATCTCGCGGAGATGACCGGCTTCACGTCGCTGCGCCTGTTTCCGAAGGAGTTGCAGTATCGGCTGGCGGCGACCTTCCCCGACTTCAGCCGCATGATGAGCATCGGCTGTGCCTGTCACGAGTATCGCACCCTGGCCAGTGCCTTCGGCGAGTTCAGCCTGATCGGCGCGCTGATGCCGTGGGACCATGCCGCCGGCGTGCTCGTGCATCAGGAAGCCGGTGGCTATTCGGCGCTGCTCGATGGGCGGCCTTATCAGCCGACGATCCATCAGGGACGGTTATTGCTGGCCAACAGCCGCGACACCTGGGAGCAGTTGCGCGAACGTTTCGCGTTCATGGTCTGAGCGTGTTTCCCGACACGGCGGCGATGGCTGCCTCCGGGAACAGGCCTGCGTGAAGGCGCTGTAAACCTTCCCTAGGCGCTACATTCGTCATCCCTGACGAATGACCTTCACTTCGACCTGTCCCCCGGAGTCACGCTGGCGGACACTGCTTGCCCGTAATCCACTGGCTTCAAGCCTGCTCGGGTACCGGCGCCGCCTTGGCCCGCTCGATACGCAGCCCCAACAGGAAGATCAGCAGGCCACCCACGGCGAGTACTGCGCCCACCAGGCCGGTGGTCGACCAGGCGAAACCGAGCTTGATCGTGACCCCGGCCAGCCAGGCGCCGAGCGCATTGGCGCAGTTGAACGCCGCATGGTTGAGCGAGGCGGCCATGGTCTGGGCGTCTTCCGCCACGTCCATCAGGCGGGTCTGCAGGGCCGGCCCCAAGGCCATGCCGGTACCGACCAGTCCCACGAACAGGATGCCCAGCCACACTGAGTTGGCGGCGAAATAGAACCCGCCCTGAACGATGACACACCAGATGAGAATCACCGGAATTGCGCGCAGCAGGTTCTTGTCGGCGGCCCGCGCCCCGACCAGGTTGCCGATGATGGTGCCGATGCCGAAGATCGCCAGCACCAGCGGTCCCAGCGATTCCTGCATGCCGGCCTGCTCGGTGAGCGTGGGTACCACGTAACTGAATACGGCGAACATGCCGCCGAAGCCGATGCAGGCCACCCCCAGGGTGAACAGCACACGCTGCTTGATCAGCGCTGTCAGCTCGCGCTTGGGGCTGGCCTGGGTATCGCCGGGCTGCGAAGGCACCCATAGCAGAATCAGCAACGCCGTTATCAGGGCAATGACGCCCACACCGGCGAAGGCGATCTCCCAGCCGAGCAGGTTGCCCGCCCAGGTGGCCAGGGGGGCGCCGGCGAGAATCGCCACGGTAAGCCCTAGAATGACCCGGCTCACGGCCCGGGCGCGCTGTTCGATGGGTACCGCTGCGGCGGCAACCAGCGCCGCTACGCCCAGGTAGGCGCCATGCGGTAGCCCGGCGATGAAACGCAGCGCCACGAAGGACCAGAATCCCGGTGCGAAGGCACTGGCCAAATTGCCGATAGCGAACATCAGCATCAGGCCGATCAACAGCGCCCGCTTGGGCACGCGTGCAGCCAGCGCAGAGATGATCGGCGCTCCCACGACCACGCCCAGCGCGTAGCTGCTGATCGCATAGCCGACATCGGGCACGGCCACCTGCAGGTCGTTGGCCACCCGATTCATGAGCCCCATGATCACGAACTCGCCGGTGCCGATGCCGAAAGCGCCCAGCGCCAGGGCCAGTTCGGCCAGCCGAGGATGAGCGGCGGCAGCGTCGCGCATCGCGCGGGAGACAGCGTTCATGGTATGACCTTTATGTGAAGAATGCTTAGACGCACCCCGGCCTACGAAGCCGACGGCACAAAACGACGATCCGGTCAGCCGTTCGCGTATGACGCAGGCCGTTATGTACCGGAAAAAGCGAGGATACTCTCAGAATACGACGAAAGTATAAAAGAACTTCTGTTTATCGCGCGATTGAAAATCTTTATGTCCAACCGTTGAGGATCGCACCCCAAGGCGGGCGCAGTGGAAATGCGCCCGCTCTCTACCGGGTATCGCTCAGTTGTCGCGCCTCAGGCGGTCCTGATCGACCAGGGCAACGTTTCGCCGGCACGGAACGGTACCAGGCGGTGCGCGTCGCCGATGATGTCCGGCACCTGGCGCGGTTCGCGAACCAGCTCGATGGCGTCCTCGTTGGGCGCCAGCCCGTAAAAGCGCGGGCCGTTGAGCGAGCAGAACGCCTCGAAATGCTCCAGGGCGTTTTCCTCCTCGAACACGCTGGCGTACACCTCCAGCGCCGACGGCGCGTTGAACACCCCGGCACAGCCGCAGCTGGTCTCCTTGGCAGCGACCACATGGGGCGCCGAGTCGGTGCCCAGGAAGAGCCGTGGGTGGCCGCTGGCGATGGCCTGGCGCAACGCCTGCTGGTGGGTGCCGCGCTTGAGGATCGGCAGGCAATAGAAGTGTGGGCGAATGCCGCCGACCAGCATGTCGTTGCGGTTGTGCGCCAGGTGCTGCGGGGTGATGGTCGCGGCGAGATAGTCGTTGCCCTCGCACACGTACTGGGCGGCATCCATAGTGGTGATGTGCTCGAAGACGATCTTGAGTTCGGGGAACTGACGGCGGATCGGCTCCATGACCTCGTCGATGAACGCCTTCTCGCGATCGAAGATATCCACTTCGGCGTGGGTCACCTCGCCATGGATCAGCAGCGGCATCCCCAGGCGCTGCATGGTCTCGAACAGCGGATAGATCGCCTTGACGTCGCGCACGCCATGCGCGGAGTTGGTCGTGGCATTCGCCGGATAGAGCTTGGCGGCGGTGAACACGCCCTCGGCATGGCCGGTCTCGAGCGTCTCGGCGCTCACGCTCTCGTTGAGGTAGCAGGTCATCAGCGGCGTGAAATCGTCACCGGCCGGCAACGCCGCCAGAATGCGCGCCCGGTAGTCGCGGGCCGCGGCGACCGTGGTCACCGGCGGCACCAGATTGGGCATGACGATGGCGCGGCCGTAGAGCCCGCTGGTATAGGGCAACACCGTCGCCATCAGGTCGCCATCGCGCAGGTGCAAGTGCCAGTCGTCGGGGCGGCGGATGCGTAACGTGGTGGCGGGGGCTGTCATAGCGGGCTCCGTGTGAAAACTAAGAAGAGGACGATGCCACGGCCTGGCGTCGTTTTACCAATAATACCAGTGCCACGGCCGCAAGTAGCGCCACCAGCGCGGCGAAACTCACTCCCGTCGTCGCCAGGCCAAGGAATCGTGCGGTCAGCCCGATGCCCACCACCGGGATCGAGATCGCCACGTAGGCGACGACGAAGAACGTCGAGGTCACCGTGGCGCGCTGATCGCCGGGGCTGGCCGAAGTGACCAGTCCCAGGCCGGCGCGAAAGGCAATGCCCTGTCCCAGCCCGACGATGATCGCTCCGCACACGAACAACGGCAGCGAAGCGATACCGATGCCGCCCCCCACCAGAGCCACGCCGAGGATCACCACCGCACAGCCCAGCGGCAACCGCCAGGCCCCGGCAACGCGATCCTGCACACTTTGACCGATCGTGGAGGCGAAGAACACCACGCCGACCACCACGCCGATCAGTAACCGATTATCGTAGCCCAGCACTTGGCTCATGAAGGCCGGCGCAGTGGCGGTAAAGAAGCCGAACACCGCGAAACCGGCGAACGCAGCGATGGCGGCGGGTAGAAATACGCCGCGCACCTCGGCCGGTACGCTCAGGCGTTGCAGACTCAGGCGCGGATGAGCGGGCCGGTTCACCGTCTCGCGGCTCCACCCCACCGCGATCATGGCGAGTGCCAGCAAGCCGATATGCACGGCATAGGCCAAGTGCAACGGCCACGGCGCATACTCGCCAAGCAGCCCGGCGACTACCGGCCCCAGGCCCAGCCCTCCCATGTTGGCGGCGGTGGCCACCAACGTAGCGAGCGACTTGCGCCCCTCGGGTGCCAGCTCGATCACCGCCACGGTCGCCGTACCGGTGAAGATGCCCGCAGAAACGCCCGACATCACGCGCCCGGCCAACAAGGCTGCGAGACCTTCACCGGTGAGAAAGATCACGTCGCTGAGTGCGGCGGCGACGAGACCCGCGAACAGCATCGGACGCCGCCCAAGCTGGTCCGACCAGCGCCCGGTGAGCAGTAGCGCGGCGATCACGCCCACGGCGTAGGCGGCGAAGATCACCGTGATTATCAGCTCGGAGAAACCGAACTGCTGGCGGTAGAGCGGATATAGCGGCGTCGGCAGGGTCGTGCCCAGCATGGTCACCAGGAAGGCGAAGGCTGCCCCGAGAAAGGCCAACCGCGACGAGGTCCCGCCGAAGAAGGAATCGGACATCATGAACATCCTTGTTACGAGTCATCCAGTCGCAACAGTGTAGGGCGAGCGGGACAATATGCGATAATGCGCGTTTCCCTTGTAGCGTCTCAATCGGACACCCGCTCATGTCCCACGGTACTCTCTACATCGTTTCCGCGCCGTCCGGCGCCGGCAAGACCAGCCTGGTGCGCGCCCTGCTCGAACGCGTCGACGACATCCAGGTCTCGGTATCGCATACCACCCGCGCCATGCGTCCCGGCGAGGCCGACGGCGTCAACTATCACTTCGTCGACGAAGCCACCTTCAAGCGCATGATCGAGCGTGGCGACTTCTTCGAGCACGCCCGGGTCTTCGACAACTACTACGGCACCTCGCGTCCGGCGGTTCAGGCCCTGCTTGCCGCGGGCACCGACGTGATCCTCGAGATCGACTGGCAGGGCGCGCAACAGGTCCGTAAACAGATGAACGGCGTGGTCTCGGTGTTCATCCTGCCGCCATCGCGCGAGGCGCTACGCGAGCGCCTGTCGGCTCGCGGCACCGACGACACCGCTGTGATCGACCGGCGCATGCGCGATGCGATCAGCGAGATGTCGCATTTCGACGAGTACGAGCACATCATCGTCAATGACGACTTCGAGGACGCCCTGGCCCAGCTGGTCGGGCTGATTCTGTCCGAACGCTCGCGGCTCGAGCGTGTGCGCGAACGCCAGGGCCCGCTCATTCAGGCGCTCTTGTCACGCATCGAAGGTGTCGAGTAGACTGGCGGGTCCTACCCCGCGATCATGCGTAGCTGTCCCTTCGGACGGATACCGATCACGTTGTCGTATCACGCTTGTACAGCAAACCAGGATATTTTTCCCATGGCGCGAGTTACCGTTGAAGATTGCCTTGATCACGTCGAAAACCGTTTCAAGCTGGTGATGATCTCGACCCAGCGTGCACGCCAGCTGGCGCGCGGCTCCCGCGATGCGTTGCTGGCGTGGGAAAACGACAAGCCCACGGTCATGGCGCTGCGCGAGATCGCTGCCGGCAAGATCGACGAGAACGTCCTCGACGAGCCCATCGAAGCGCCGGTGCGTTCGCGCCCCGAACCGCCTCACATTGCGGATAACGAGGCGTAAAACATCCGCGTGCGATGCCGAACGATAACGCTTATTCGGCAACCCCGGCCCATTGCCGGGGTTGCAGCGCCGGCCGTACGGTTGCAGGATACGTAATAATACGGTCCAAGTTTTCTGGATACGAGGTTTCTGGATAGGCGCGCCGAATGTTCACCATCGATGACCTTGCCGACCGCTTGGCCGGCTACCTTCCCCAAGACGAGATCCAGCAGGTCAAGCGCGCCTTCTATTACGCCGAACAAGCCCACGACGGCCAGCGCCGCCGCTCCGGCGAACCCTACGTCACCCACCCGCTCGCCGTCTCAAATATCCTCGCCAACATGCACATGGACCATCAGAGCCTGATGGCCGCCATGCTGCACGACGTGATCGAGGACACTGGCGTATCCAAGGCCGCGCTGGCCAAGCAGTTCGGCGAACCCGTGGCGGAGCTGGTCGACGGCGTCTCGAAGCTGACCCAGATCACCTTCGAGGACAAGGCGGTCGCACAGGCCGAGAACTTCCAGAAAATGGTCATGGCGATGTCGCAGGACATCCGCGTGATCATCGTCAAGCTCGCCGACCGCCTGCACAACATGCGTACGCTGGGTGCCCTGCGTCCCGACAAGAAGCGCCGCATCGCCCGCGAGACGCTGGAAATCTACGCGCGCATCGCCGGCCGCCTGGGCATCAACACCATCCGCGTCGAACTCGAAGACCTGTCGTTCCAGGCCATCCACCCGATGCGCGCCGAGCGTATCAAGCGTGCCGTCTCCAAGGCCCGCGGCAACCGCCGCACGATGATCCGCCAGGTACAGACCAGCCTGCAGAACTGCCTCGACGACGACGGCCTGCCCGGCACGGTGGTCGGCCGCCAGAAACACCTGCTGTCGATCTATCGCAAGATGCACGACCAGCGCAAGCCGTTCGCCGAGATCATGGACGTGTTCGGGTTTCGCATCATCACCGAGGATGTCGATACCTGCTATCGCATCCTCGGCGCGGTGCACAACCTCTACAAGCCGGTCCCGGGGCGCTTCAAGGATTACATCGCCATCCCCAAGGCCAATGGCTACCAGAGCCTGCACACCACGCTGTTCGGCGCCAACGGCATGCCCATCGAGGTACAGATCCGCACCCGAGAGATGGAGGCGATGGCCAACAACGGCATCGCCGCCCACTGGCTCTACAAGGCCGGCCAGACCGAGCGTCCCATCGCCGCCGGCAGCCACGCCCGGGCCCGCGAATGGGTACGCGGCCTGCTCGAGATGCAGCGCCATGCCGGCAATCCCCTGGAATTCATCGAACACGTCAAGAACGACCTGTTCCCCGACGATATCTACGTGTTCACCCCCAAGGGCGACATCATGGAGCTGCCGCAGGGGGCCACGGCGGTGGACTTCGCCTACACGGTGCATACCGATATCGGCAACAGCTGCATTGCCTGCCGTATCGATCGTCATCTGGCGCCGCTGTCGACGCGCCTGGAAAGCGGCCAGACCCTGGAGATAATCACCGCGCCGGGGGCCCGTCCCAACCTGGCCTGGCTGAGCTTCGTGGTTACCGCCAAGGCACGCTCGGCGATCCGCCATGCGCTCAAGAATCAGCAACGCACCGAATCGATACAGCTCGGCCGACGTCTTCTCAACAAGGCCTTGGCGGACTACGAGACCAGTCTCGAGGAGCTGCCCGGCGAGCGTCTGCCGCGCGTGCTCGAGGAGTTCGATCTCAAGCACGCCGACGACCTGATGGAATCCATCGGCCTGGGGACGCGCATGGCCTATGCCGTGGCCCGACGCCTGACCGAGAGCCAACCCAGCGGAATGCTCTCCGGCGATATCAACGGCCCGATGGAAGGCCCGGTGGTGATCAGCGGCACCGAGGGCATGGTGATCAGCTTCGCCCGCTGCTGCCACCCGCTGCCTGGCGACCCGGTGGTCGGTCACCTGTCGGTGGGCAAGGGCATCGTCGTGCATCGCATCGACTGTCGCAACCTGGAAGAGCTGAAGCGCGACGATCCCGACAAGCTGTTCGCCCTGGAGTGGTCCACCGAGATCAGCGGTGACTTCCCGGTGGCGCTGCGCATAGAAATGGAAACGCGCCGCGGCCTGGTTGCCGAGTTGGCCAGTCTGGTCACCGACGCCGACGCCAATATCGAGCGCATCGGCATCGAAGAGCGCGACGTTCGACTGTCGATCGTCAACCTGACCCTGGCAGTGCGCGATCGTGTGCATCTGGCCCGGATCATCAAGCGGATTCGCAACCTGCCCCACGTCGGCAAGATCCACCGCGTCCGCAATTGAACCCTTGACTCGCCCTGCCGTGATCGCCACGGCAGGGCGAATGTTTTCATCGCTAACGGAACCCGGCCAGACCGGAACAACGACAACGCAAGGAGCTACCCATGAGCAACAAGGCCGTCATTCACACCGACAAGGCCCCCGCCGCCATCGGCCCCTACTCCCAAGCCATCAAGGCCGGCAACACCATTTACCTGTCGGGTCAGATTCCCCTAGACCCGCAGACCATGGAGCTCGTCGAGGGCGATATCGCCGTCCAGGCCCGCCAGGTCTTCACCAATCTACGCGCTGTCTGCGAGGAGGCCTCCGGCTCGCTGCAGGACATCGTCAAGCTCAACCTCTACCTGACCGATCTCGACGACTTCGCCACCGTCAACCAGATCATGGAAGAATTCTTCCAGGCACCCTATCCGGCACGCGCTGCGGTCGGGGTGAAGGCACTGCCCAAGGGCAGCCAGTTCGAGGCCGAAGCGGTGATGGTACTGGGCGACTGACGGCTCGCTGACATCCATGCCTCAGCGCCTGTTCTTCGCCGTGTGGCCCGACGATCCGGTACGTACCCGCCTCGCCGGGCTGGCCGAACAAGCCCGACGCCGCTGCGGCGGGCGGCGGACTGCAGACGACAAGCTGCATCTCACCCTGGCCTTTCTGGGTGACGTCTCTGCGCCCCAGGCCGATGAACTCATTGCATTGACGCAGCGGCTGGCCGGCCCCGAGGGCACCTGGACTCTCGACCGGCTCGGCCAATTTTCACGTGGCGGTATCGTGTGGGCAGGTAGCGAGGCCGTGCCCGAGGGGCTGATGCGTTTCCAGGCCGAACTCTGGGCATCCTTGGCCACGCTGGGCTTTACTCCTCCCCAGCGCGCTTTTTGCCCGCACGTGACGTTGCTGCGCCAGGCCCGCCAGGGTGCGCTCCCGGAGGCCGCCACCGGGTATCTGCCGCTGGCCTGGACATACCGGCGTGCCGCCCTGGTACATTCGCGCATCGACGGCCCAAGGCATCGCTATGTCACGTTGGCGCAGACGCGCGCGCACGACCAATGAGCGATTGCCGTCATGCCATCCTACTGCCACCGTGGCTGCAGGAAACCAGGAATCCGCAGAAGAAAGGAAAGGAATCATGCTAAAATCCATCAGCGCCCGGGCCCTGTTGGGAAGCCTGCTGCTAGGCGCCACACTGAGCATACCCGCACTCGCAGAAGCGGATCTTTATGTGGCGGTGGGCAAGAACAACGAGTCCGAGCCCAGCGTAAAACTCGAACTCGACCGCGAGTACAACCTGGCCCATTGGCAGCCGGGGCTGTCTCTGCGTCTGGCCGGCGGCGTTCTGCTGCTGCCTGGCGACGAGGGCGACGGCAATGCCGCGCTGATCGTCACGCCGGCATTTCGCTACACTTTCGCCGACACGGCCACGCGGCCCTTCGTCGAAGCCGGTGTTGGCGGCGCCCTGTTTCTGGATACGCACTATGAGGGACGCGACCTGTCCACCGCGTTCCAGTTCGAGGATCGCGTGGCAGCCGGTCTGCATGTGGGTCGCGGCGAGGTGGCAGTGGCCTTCACGCACTACTCCAATGCCGACATCAAAAAACCCAACAACGGCCTGGATATCGTCACATTGGGGTATCGTCACCCGCTGTGATGGGGCATGGCAGGTGCAGAGCACCTGCCGCTGGTTTTTCGGCCGCCGCCGTCAGGCCTTTTCCGGCTCGGGCGCGGACTGCTCGCAGGCCAGCACATGGGCGTAACCTTCGCGGTAGGTCGGATAACGGAAACGGTAGCCGGTCTTGCACAGTCGGGTGTTGTCGCACCGCTTGCTGGAGCGACGCCGCAACGGCGACTGGATGGTCTCGAAGGATTCGACCTTGAGACGCTTGGCCAGCCAGCCCATCACGTCATGCAGCGGGACCGGTTCACAGTCGCTGGCCAGATACACGTCTTCCAGCGGCTTGCCGTTCAGCGCCATCTCGATAAGGTGCGCCAGGATGCCCACGCAGTCGTCGCGATGGATGCGGTTGGAGTACATCGGCGGGTTGGACGCCGCCATGCGTCCCTCGCGAACCTGACGGATCAGCCGGTCGCGGCCCGGGCCGTAGATGCCCGAGAAGCGCACGGCGGTACCCGGCAGTGCATGCTTGATGAGCGCCTGCTCGGCCTTGCGCATCAACTGGCCCGAGAAACCGCGTGATTTGGTTTCGGCATTCTCGTCGACGATCTCGCCGTCCTTCTGGGCATACACGCTGGTCGACGACACGAAGAACACCCGGGTAGGCTTGTGCTTGCGCCCGCCCAGTTCGTCGAGTACGGCCTTCAGGCCATCGACGTAGGCTGCCTGATAGGCCTGTTCGTCGAAACGGTCGGCGCTGGCGATGTAGACGACGGCATCCGCATCGGGCAGCGTCGCCAGCCCGGCGGGGTCGGTGAAATCCAGCGCCAGCGGCTCGATGCCGGTGTTGGCGAGGGGCTGAGGGTTGCGACGCACGCCGATAACGCGATGGCCGGCGTCGACGAGCTGTCGGCCGAGCGACGTTCCGATGTCGCCACAGCCGAGGATCAATGTCGTGTTCTTCACCTTTACCTGGCTCCTTGGTAAAACGATCATATCCATATATTTGCGATAGGAAGCCCTTGCGGGCCCAACCATGACTCTAACAGAACTCAGGTACATCGTAACCTTGGCGCAGGAACGTCATTTCGGACGAGCCGCCGAACGCTGCTTCGTTTCGCAGCCGACGCTATCGGTGGCGGTCAAGAAACTCGAAGAGGAACTGGGCGTGGCCCTGTTCGAGCGTTCCAAGTCGACCGTTCAGGTGACGCCCTTGGGGGAAAAGGTCGTCGAACAGGCCCAGCGCGTGCTCGAGCAGGCCAGCGTGATCCGCGAACTGGCCAACGAGGGCAAGGATCAGCTGTCCAGCCCATTGCGTATCGGTGCCATCTACACCATCGGTCCCTACCTGTTCCCGCATCTGATTCCCGAGCTGGCCGAGTCGGCACCGCGCATGCCGCTATACATCGAAGAGAACTTCACCGCCGAGCTGCGTCGCAAGCTGCGTAGTGGCGAGCTCGACGCGATCATCGTGGCGCTGCCTTTCACCGAAGCCGACGTGGTCACACGCCAGCTTTATGAGGAGCCTTTCGAGGTGCTGATGCCCAGCGATCACCCATGGACGGCCAAGGCCACCATCGACAAGGAAGATCTGCTCGGCGAACGATTGCTGCTGCTCGGTGAAGGCCACTGTTTCCGCGAGCAGATCCTCGAGGCCTGCCCGGCCATCAATTCTCATCTCAACAGTCCGACCAACACGCTGACCGCCGAAGGCGGATCGCTGGAGACCATTCGCCACATGGTGGCTTCCAAGCTGGGTATCACCGTGCTGCCGCACTCGGCGATCGGTACCGGCCATTACGAGTCCGGCATGCTCGAAAGCCGGCCGTTCACTCCTCAGGCGCCGAGCCGTACCGTAGCGATCGCCTGGCGGGCCAGTTATCCACGGCCCAAGGCCATCGACGCCCTGATCAACGCCATCGAACGATGCTGCCAGGAACAGCCGGTACCCGCCCCGGCATGACCGATACGCTGCTGTCGCAGCCGGTCACCGCGCTTGCCGGCGTCGGTGAGGCGCTGGCCGCCAAGCTGGCCCGCTTGCGTATCGAGCGGGTCGCCGATCTGCTGTTTCATCTGCCGCTGCGTTATCAGGATCGCACCCGCCTCACGCCGATCGCTACCTTACGTGCCGGGCAGGAGGCCGTCGTCGACGGTGAAGTCTCGGCCGCCGACATCGTCAAGGGCCGTCGTCGCAGCCTGCTGGTGCGTCTCAAGGACGGCTCGGGCATCCTCAGTTTGCGTTTCTTTCACTTCTCGCCGGCGCAGCACAAGCAGTTCGTACGTGGCGTGCATGTGCGCTGCTTCGGCGAAGCCCGCGCCGGCGCTACCGGGCTCGAACTCTACCATCCCGAGTACCGCCTGCTCGGCCAGGGCGATGCGCCGGTAGACGAGCACCTGACGCCGATCTATCCAACCACCGAAGGCCTCGCCCAGCCGCGCCTGCGCGGGCTGATCGTCCAGGCATTGAAAGCCCTCGACGAGGCCCCCGAGACGCTGCCGGACGGCATTCCCGAACCGCTTCGCGAACGCTTTCGCCTGCCCGGCCTGCACGAGTGCCTGCGTTACCTGCACGAGCCGCCGCCGGACGCCGATGTCGAACGCCTGGCGGCCGGCACGCATCCCACCCAGCGGCGCCTGGCGCTGGAAGAGCTGCTCGCCCATCAGTTGAGTCTGCGCCAGGTACGCCTGCGCATCCAGACCGACGGCGCGCCGGCGCTGCCGTCGGGGCGCGGTCTGCAGGCGCGCTTTCTCACTCAGTTGCCTTTCTCGCTGACCGGCGCCCAGCGCCGCGTGCTCGACGAGATCGCGCGTGACCTGGAAACCCCGGTTCCCATGCTGCGCCTGGTCCAGGGCGATGTCGGTTCGGGCAAGACGGTGGTCGCGGCGATGGCCGCCCTGCAGGCAATCGCCGGCGATTGCCAAGCAGCGGTGATGGCACCCACCGAGATCCTCGCCGAGCAGCACTTTCGCAACTTCCGCGACTGGTTCGCCCCGCTGGGCATCGACGTGGCGTGGTTGG
Organism: Halomonas sp. McH1-25; assembly: GCF_022348165.1. Lineage (GTDB taxonomy): Bacteria > Pseudomonadota > Gammaproteobacteria > Pseudomonadales > Halomonadaceae > Modicisalibacter. The sequence goes on along the minus strand of NZ_JAKRFI010000002.1, from coordinate 298,609 downwards.
CCGGCAAGCTCAAGGGCAAGGCACGCCTGGATACCAAGGCAGCCATCGCCGACGGACGCGCAAAGGTGGTGGTCGGCACCCATGCGCTGTTCCAGAGCGACGTGCACTTCAAGCGCCTGGGCCTGGCCGTCGTCGACGAGCAGCACCGCTTCGGCGTGCACCAGCGCCTGGCGCTGCGCCAGAAGGGCGAGGCGGGGGGACTCACGCCGCATCAGCTGATCATGACCGCCACGCCGATTCCACGCACCCTGGCGATGAGCGCGTATGCCGATCTCGATCTGTCGGTGATCGACGAGCTGCCGCCGGGGCGTACCCCAGTGCAGACCGTCGCGGTACCCGACGAGCGCCGACCCGAGGTGGTATCGCGCATCCGCAATGCCTGTGCCGAGGGCCGTCAGGCTTATTGGGTGTGCACCTTGATCGAGGAGTCCGAGGCCCTGCAATGCCAGGCTGCCGAAGCGACCCGTGACGCCCTGACCGAGACCCTGCCGGAACTTGCCATTGGCCTGGTTCACGGGCGCATGAAGGCTACCGAAAAGGCCGAAGTCATGGACGCTTTCAAGAGCGGCGAGCTCGATCTGCTGGTCGCCACCACGGTGATCGAGGTGGGTGTCGACGTGCCCAACGCCAGCCTGATGATCATCGAGAACCCGGAGCGGCTGGGCCTGTCGCAGCTTCATCAGCTACGTGGCCGGGTCGGGCGTGGCGGTACCGAGAGCTTCTGTGTGCTGCTCTATCATCCACCGCTGTCGGCACATTCTCGCCAGCGCCTGGGCGTGATGCGCGAAACCACCGACGGCTTCCGTATCGCCGAGAAGGATCTCGAATTGCGCGGTCCCGGCGAGGTGTTGGGCACCCGTCAGACCGGTCTGGCACAGATGAAGATCGCCGACCTGGAGCGTGACCGCGACCTGCTCGAGCGTGTCAGCCCGCTGGCGCGGGCACTGCTGGAAGAGGCACCGGACGCCAGCGAGGCATTGATTCAGCGCTGGCTGGGGGAGGAAGCGGGGCGCTACGGCCAAGTCTAGGCGTTTGCTTGGGGCAACAAGGCTACCGGGCTGATGTTGGCTTCCTGTGCCGCCAGGCGGGCGGCAGTATCGCGCAATGGCAATAGCTGTCGGCTGATCAGGGCCAGTTGCGTCTGCACCAGGCGCCGTTCGTCGCTGGGCTCGTCGGCCGCCATGGTCTCCAGCGCCGTCGCTCGCGCCTCGGCCGATTCGAGGGCCGGCATCACGCTGCGTGCTCTCAGCTGCGCGGCGATCGTCTCGACATCGTCGACGATGGCTTCGGCCATGGCCCGCAGTTCAGCATCGTCGGCCAGCGCCCGTGTCTCGCCGCGGTGGGCCCCGAGCGCGGACAAATAGCTGAGCAGGGTATGGGAATTGCCGAGAAAGCGGAAACCCACCTCGGCATCCTTGCGGAAGTGACCCGGTTCGAGACGCACATTGGCCAGCAGGGTCGACAGCGCGGCGTCGGCGTTATGGGCGTTGCGTCGCGCCAGGCGATAGTCGAGGTCGTCCTGCTTGCCGTCGACGTACTGGCTGAGGATCTCGCGCAGATAGCGGCTGCTGGCCTCGAGGGCAGCGGCGCCTTGGCGATGCAGGCGTCGCCCCTGCCAGTCGGGCAGGATCAGCATCACGGTCAGGCCGGCGATCAGCCCCCCCACCAGCGTATCGAACAGGCGCGGCCAGATCAGCCCGAAGCCGTTGCCGACCTGGTTGAAACAGCACAGCACCAACAGCGTGATGGCGGCGGTGGCGATCACGTAATGTCGGGCCCGGTTGGCAAAGAACACCACGCCCGCCGCCACGGCGATCGACAACTGCACCCACTGACTCGGGAACAGCGTAATCAGTGCCCAGCCGGCGATCAGCCCGATCACCGTGCCCAGCACGCGCTGCCACAGAAAGCGCCGCGTGGCACCGAAGTTGGGACGGCACACGAACAGGCCGGTCAGCAGGATCCAGTAGCCCTGCTTGGGATGCACGAGCAGCAGCACCCCATAACTGACCACCAGCGTCACCGCCAGACGCACGGCGTGACGAAAGATCGGCGACGAGGGAGTCAGGTGCGACTGCAGGCGATCGCGGATGTCGCGCAGCCCCTGCGGCGATCGATCGTACAGGCTGTTGTCTTCCTGATCGGGCCTCACGTCGGGATTCTGGGCCCGGGAGAGTTGCTGCTCCAGGGTCGCCAGGTTGTCGGCCAGCGCCTCCAGCGAGCGCAACAGACCGCGCCATTCGGGACGCTGCTGGGCGCGCAGGTAATCGAGCGAGGCGTGCAGGTCGTTGAGTGCCTGCTCGCTCTGGCCGTGATCGAACGCCTGGCGCATCAGCAGCGCCCGCGCCAGGGACCGGCAGGCGTTGCCCTGCTGCTCGAGCAGGCGCTGGCAGCGGAACAGCACGTCATGGTGAAAAAACGTTTCCGCCAGCTTGCCGTAGGGGTAATGCGAAGAACTGGCCCGCTCGTGAATGTCCTGGGCAATGAAGTACAGCCGCAGGTAACGATTGAGCTTGTGCGCGCTGCGCTGTCCCTCCAGGCGTCGAAAGATCATCTCCTTGGCCTGATTGAGCGCATTGACCACCTTGCCGTTCTGCTCGGCCAGCGCCAGCCGCCGGGCCTCGATATCGACGCCGCGTACCGGCTCGAAAAGCAGTGCCTTGAGCTGCAGGTACTTGCCCAGTTCACGAAACAGCAACGCCATGCTCAGCTTGAGCGGCTGCCGCGAGAACAATGCGCTCCAGACGACCGAAATCGCTCCATACCAGGCCGCCCCACTGACCAGCAGCAACGGCTCGCGCCAGAGCTCGTCGAAGGCCACGCCCCCGTGGCGCTCGATGGCGATCATGGTATAGATCGCCAAGATTAGTGTGGCGTAGGAAATCGTGCCGTAGCGCTGGCCCACCGCACCAAGCATGGTCATGCCGAAGGCGGACACTGCCAGTCCGAGGGCGAAGGCCCAGGGATGACCGAACAGCAGTTCCACCGACAGCGAGGCGATAATGAAGCAGGCCAGGGTCACGCCCAACGCCTTTAGGCGCCCCTGCCAGTTGTCGTCGGTCTCGGCCAGGGCACTGGCGATGATGCCCAGAATCAGCGGAATCAGCAGGGAAACGTCGCCCAAATGCCAGTTGACCAGCATGGCGCCCGACAGGGCGATGAACACTCGCAGGCTGTAGGCGAAAGTGTCCAGAGTCCAGAGACGTCTCAGCGGCTGATCGAGCAGGCGAGGCAACATGCGTAGTGGTCAGGGCCTTGTGGCTGGCGAGGAGGATCCCCTTCGGGGGCATTGCGACTTTAGTATAACGCTGCCGGCCGCCGGGCGGGAACGTCCACGGCGCCGCTGCGTCTCAACGCATGACTGCCAGCAGGCGCTGCAGACGCGTCAGGTCACGGGAGTCTCCCACCAGGCGCACGCGGCCGTCCATCAGGCCATCGAGAAAGGCACGCTGGGTTGGGCGACGCAGTATCGCCAGTGCAGCGTCGCTATCGCGAAAGCGCAGCTCCAGGTCGAGATCCACCGGCAAGCCGGGCGCCGTGCTGATCGCCGAAGGCGTCATGCGATAGTGACGGGCGATGCTCAGATCCTCGGTAGCGATTCCCCAGTCCAGCCGCTTGAGGTCGCTGAGCGTTTCACGAAAGCGCCGATTGCCGCGACGGGCACGCTTCAGCATCAGACCAAGCACCCATAGCATCAAGCGAAGTTTCATGCGGCCTCCAGGCATGGCGTAATCGCCCCGCAGCCGACGTGGACACCACGTGAGCCGACGTATGACGAGTGGCTAGGATGGCAAAAGGGGGGAATGCCGGCGTGAACCGCCGGCATGCGCCGAACGTCGGGCCATCCTACCCGATGTCCGGCGCCATCAACCGAGCTTACTTGGACACGGCGTCCTTGAGCGCCTTGCCGGCCTTGAAGGCCACGGTCTTGCTGGCCGGAATGGTCAGCGACTCGCCGGTCTGGGGGTTCTTACCGGTACGTGCTGCGCGCTCACGCACAGTGAACGAACCGAAACCGATCAATGACACGTCCTGACCCTTGGCCACGGATCCGGTGATCTCGTCGAGGATGACGTTGAGGACCTGGCTGGCCTTGTCCTTGGAGAGATCGGCACGCTCGGCAATCGCCGCGGCGAGTTCTGGCTTACGCATAAGAAGGAGCCTCCTGATTGGCTGTAGCAACGGCGGAAAAAGTCCGCCAATTCTTATTCTTCGACAAAGGGATAAAGCTAAGCCTTCGCAGCATGAGAACGCTCACGAAGGTTAAGACGACACTAGACTAGCAATGCCGGCGCGGCTCGCGCCAGTTCGACTTTCCTCCGCACGCAATCGCCTGTCAACGCAAAACCAATCAAACGTCCGTCCTTGTCCTCGGCGAGGGCACTCATGGCATGTCCTTCGCCTTCGATTCGCCAACGTTCCGGAGCGGTCTTGGGCGGCAGAGCCACTACCGGGCAAGCCGGTGTCTTGACCAGAATCGGCCAGGCCCCGTAACTGACCGGTGTCGGCGTGCCGCTCAGGGTCGCCGCCAATGCCCGGGCGCTGGCCTGCAGCGGCTGGACGTACATGGCGTTGACGCCGTCGACGCAGGCCACGTCGCCCAGCGCGTAGATTCCGGCGACCGAGGTCTGCAGGCAACGGTCGGTGTGGATACCCGAGACACTGGTCTCGAGCCCCGCGGCAATCGCCAGTTCACTGCGCGGCGCCAGTCCGGTGGCGACCAGCACCAGATCGGCGTCCAGCCCGTACCCATCGTCGAGCGTCAGCCGAACATCGCCGCCTTCCCCGGTCAGCGTCTGCAGGCTACGTCCGAGGTGCCATTCGATGCCGATATCGGCCAGGCTCTCGCCCAGCACCCGACCCAGCGGCTCGGGCAGCAGGCGCGCCAAGGGCGTGGTTTCGGGTGCGACCACTGCCACTGCATGCCCACCGGCACGCAGATCGTTGGCGAACTCGCAGCCCACCAGGCCGGCGCCGACGATGGCGACGCGCGCCGGGCGCCCCAACTGGGCGAGCGCTGCGTGGAAACGCCGATAGTCGTCGAGATCGTTGATGGTGAACACACGTGACATGAGCGCATCGGGAATGGCGAACGGAGCCCGAGGCATCGCGCCGGTAGCCAACACCAGCTCACCGTAGGCGAGACGTTCGGCGCCGATCGTGAGCTCGCCGGCCTGCGTGTCGATCGCCTCCACCCAGGTATGCGTACGAACCACGGCATTGAGCTGATCGGCGATTTCCAGGGCCGAGCGAGCCGCCAGGCGCTCGGGCGGCATGCGCTTGCCAAAGCCGGTGGACAGCAGCGGCTTGGAATAGTCATCGCCGCTATCGGCGGTGATCAGGGTGATCGGACGCTCGGGGTCGCGGCTGCGCAATTGACGGGCCAGGCCCAGGCCGGCCATGCCGGTGCCGAGGATGGTCAAGGGTGCGCTCATGACGCTCCTGGAGGTGGCTAATGGGTGCTGAATCCGCATGTTACACTACCGCCCGGCGTTTGACCCGGGAGCCCACGGTGCATCATCACGCGTTCATTTCCTTGCCCTCGCTCGCCTGGCGACCTGCCGCTGCCTGGCGGCCGGCCATGAGTCCCGCATGGTGGCGCTGGGTGGCGTCGACCGACTCACTGACGGCACGTCTGGTCGATGCTGCATCGGGCGATTTTCAGGTACGCCTAATTTCGCAGCGTCTCGTTCGGCCTCGCCGCGACGAGGCACTGGCACTGAACGTTTCTCCGGCGCGTTACGTCTGGTGTCGCGAGGTGGCCCTGTGCGCCGGCAGGCGACCTTGGGTCATGGCTCGCTCCGTCGCCCCCCTGGATGCGCTGCATGGACAGCGCATGGGCCAGCTCGGCGAACGTTCGCTGGGTTCCTGGCTGTTCCGCCAGCCGGGCTTGCAGCGTGGCCCAATCAGTGTCACCTCGGCCAGTCCCTGCACGCTTCCCAGCCTGTGGGGGCGACGCTCGGAGTTTCGTCACGGGCGCTTGCGGATATTGGTTCAGGAGTTTTTCCTGGCGCGCATGGCGGATGAATTGGGTCTGCCTTCACGCTAGACTGGCCGCGACCGTTTCCGGAGGCCTCCATGACCAAAGCTACGCATCCCCGCGGAATCGCGCGCTTGCCCGACTTTTTGCACCTGACCCGGCTCGACCGACCGATCGGGACATGGCTGTTGATGTGGCCGACGCTGTGGGCGCTGTGGATCGCCGCCGAGGGCCTGCCACCGCGCGACATCCTGCTGATCTTCGTCGCCGGGGTCTACCTGATGCGCGCCGCTGGCTGCGTGATCAACGATTACGCCGACCGCCATTTCGACGGTCACGTCAAGCGCACCAGGACGCGTCCGCTGGCCACCGGGCGCATCAGTGAGCGCGAGGCCAAGGGCTTGTTCGTCGCGCTGGTCGCTGCCGCCTTCGTCCTGGTCTGCTTCACCAACCTGTTCACCGTGATGCTGTCCTTCGGCGGCGTGGTGCTGGCCTTCATCTATCCGTTCATGAAGCGTTACACCCATCTGCCCCAGCTATTCCTGGGCGCGGCATTCTCCTGGGCGATTCCCATGGCCTTCGGCGCGGTGACCGAATCGGTCCCCACGGAAGCCTGGCTATTGTTCTTCGCCAACGTGGCCTGGACGGTGGCCTACGATACCGAATACGCCATGGTCGACCGCGACGACGATCTGAAGATCGGCATCAAGTCCACCGCCGTGCTGTTCGGGCGTCTCGACTGGCTGATGATCGCCCTGCTACAGGGGGTGACGGTGCTGCTACTGATGATCGTCGGCGGTGAACTGCGTCTGGGCGGCTTCTATTGGGTGGGGCTGGCCGGCATGACGGCGATCTTCGTCTATCAGCACTGGTTGATTCGCGACCGCTCACGGGAGCGCTGCTTCCGGGCCTTTCTCAACAATCACTGGGCGGGATTGACGCTATGCGCCGGGCTGGTGCTGGATCTATGGCCGGCGGTATAGTCGTGTCATATTGCTGTCATATTGTCGCGGTGTAATCGTCACTGTCCTGTCATTGCGGATACGCAAGGAAACGCATCCGTCCACTGCTCGAGGCCAGGTGAATGACTTCGAAGACCGTTCTGATCGTCGATGACGAAGCCTCCATTCGTGAAATGATCGCGGTGGCCTTGGAAATGGCCGACTATCGCGTGCTCGAAGCGGACAATGCGCAAGCGGCGCATGCCATCGTGGTCGACGAGAAGCCCGATCTACTGTTGCTGGACTGGATGATGCCCGGCACCAGCGGCATCGAACTCGCCCGTCGCCTCAAGCGCGAGGAAACCACCGCCGAACTGCCGATCATCATGCTCACCGCCAAAGGTGAGGAAGACAACAAGATCCAGGGGCTCGAGGCCGGCGCCGACGACTACATCACCAAACCGTTCTCGCCCCGCGAACTGGTGGCACGGCTCAAGGCGGTGTTGCGCCGGACCACGCCACGCGGCATCGAAGAGGCCGTGGAGATCGACGGTCTACTGCTCGATCCCGCCAGCCATCGCGTCTCCTCCCACGGCCAGGCATTGGAGATCGGGCCCACCGAATACCGCCTGCTACAGTTCTTCATGACGCACCAGGAACGCGCCTACACCCGTGGACAACTGCTCGATCAGGTATGGGGCGGTAACGTCTACGTCGAGGAGCGTACCGTCGACGTGCATATCCGCCGCCTGCGCAAGGCGTTGGGCGACCCTCACCAGCAGATGATCCAGACCGTGCGCGGCACCGGCTACCGCTTCTCGGCCAGGGTCTGATCGGAGCGCCATGTACTACTGGACCAATGAACTCTGGCGACTGGCCTATCTGGTCGGTGGCCTGGGGCTGTTGGGCTGGGTACTCGGCGAACCGGGCTGGGGATTGGCTGCCGGCTTGGGGCTGTTCGTGTTCATCCATCTGCGCCATCTGCGCCAGCTCTATGTATGGCTGGCACTGCATCCCGGCCAGGAGCCACCGGCGGGTACCGGCGTATGGGGCGATCTGTTCGACCGTCTGTACCGCTATCAGAAGGGCCAGCGCCAGACCCAGGAACGCCTGCGCGACATCATTCGTCGCGTACAGGACTCCTCGGAAGCCATGCGCGACAGCGTCGTCATGCTCGATAGCCGCGGCGACCTGGAATGGTGGAACTCCGCCGCCGAACGCATGCTCGGCCTGCAGACTCGCCACGACCGCGGCCAACACATCACCAACCTGCTGCGCGATCCGCGTTTCATCGAGTATTTCAACGCTCGCGATTATCGTGAGCCTCTCACGCTACCCTCACCGATCCGTGAAGACCTGATCCTGCAGTTCCAGATCACCCTATACGGCGACGACGAACGCCTGGTGATGGCCCGCGACATCACCCGTCTGCATCGCCTGGAGCAGATGCGCCGCGATTTCGTCGCCAACGTCTCCCACGAGCTACGCACCCCGCTGACCGTGCTCACCGGCTATCTCGAGACCTATGGCGAGTATGCCGACCAGTTACCGCCACGCTGGCAGCGTGGCATCACCCAGATGCAACAGCAGACCACGCGCATGCAGAACCTGGTCACCGACCTATTGCTATTGTCGCGTCTGGAAACCGATCATCAGGTCGAGCAGGCCGAGCCCATCGACATTCCCGCCCTGCTGGAGAGCATCCGCCAAGACGCTGACTCGTTGTCCGGCGATCGGCATACCCTACGTGTCGACATCGAGGAAACCGCTCGTCTATCGGGCGTCGCCCAGGATATCCGCAGCGCCGTCTCCAACCTGGTGTTCAATGCGGTACGCTACACGCCAGAAGACAGTACGATTACGCTGCGCTGGCGAGCGTACCGCAACGGCGCGGCGCTGGAAGTCGAAGACGACGGCGAGGGCATCGATCCGGTGCACATTCCACGCCTCACCGAACGCTTCTACCGCGTCGACAAGGGGCGCAGTGCAGAAACCGGCGGCACTGGCCTGGGACTGGCCATCGTCAAGCACGTGCTGCTGCGCCACGGCGCCCAGCTGGAAATCGATTCCCACCCCGGCGAAGGCGCGCTGTTCCGCTGTGTGTTTCCGGCCGAGCGCCTGGTGAAAGAGGACGGCGAAGCGGCTCAGGCCGGCTCGCGGCGCATGGCACAGGCCGCCGGCAGCGGGCAGTTACCGCAGTAATCGAGGCCGGGCAGCTTGTAGCGCACGCAGCAGACGCGACGCAGCGACTCGGTGTCGCCTGCGGCATTCTCGACCTGACGCACCGGGCGATAGAGAGGATTGCGCTCGCCGTCGGCGAAGCAAGGCAGGTTCATCAGATGCGCTCCGTCATTGACGGCGGAAGGCCGCTCGGGCAAGGCCTGGAGCTGGTCGATCAGGTAGGCGTAATAATGGCCGGCATTGCTCCACAACGCCTTTTTTCCGATCCCGGTATGCGCCGTCATGGCCGCAATGGCGGGGCCCAGCAGATCGTCCATCAGCGGACGCAGACGTGCCTCGACATCGCCCTGCGCCACCTCGATACCCTCGCCTTCATGGGCAACCACCAGCCGCTCCGCCAACCCCAGCTCGTCAAGCTGCACGCCCAGCGTGTCGAACGTCACCGGCAGACGCCGGTCGAGCAGCAGGTTGGCAGCTACCGGCAGGGAGACCGTATACGCCAGGAAATACTTCGACCATTGCGACATCAGCGCACGCCGGTCGGGGCGGCGATAAACCGGCGTCATGAACTCGACGGCGTAGCGCTCCAGTACCTCGTCCAACCCCTGCGGGCTGAAAAGCTGCTGCACCGGCACGACCTCGCCCCTGGCCTGTGACGGTAACAGGACCCGGTCGTGTAAGGCGGCAAACGGCCCCTGAAACAGGGCGGACAGTGTGGGCAGCATGGGCACGGCCTGTTAGGCGAATGCTTATGCATGTTAGATGAAAGTCATTCTCGAAACCACCCTATTGAAGCAGCAGAGAAGGTCTTCATGCCGGCATCGGCAGGAAGCCATTGACCTCGAAGCCGGACTTTTCAAGCGTATCGACATAGCCCAGCGTGGCAATGCTCTTCCCGCGTCCGGTCAACCCAAGCATCCACCGTCAGTGTACGGTCAATCCTGCATCGACGACGAACGCCTGAGCGGTACAGCCGCGGCTATCGTCGGCCGCCAAAAACATCGCCATGGCGGCGATGTCATCGGGTAATAGGCGAAACCCGAGGGCCTGCAGGGCGAGGAATTCGGCATCCTGCTCCGGCGTGCGCCACAGCCGCTGCTGCTTATCGGTCACCACCGCGCCAGGGACCAGGCTGTTGACTCGGATGCCATGGGGCCCAAGCTCCCGGGCCAGCGTGCGTGTCAGTCCATGAATGCCCGCCTTGGCAGTGGTGTAACCGCTCATGGCCGGATTGCCACGCATCCATGCCACCGAGCCCAGGTTGATGATCGTGCCGCGTCCACGTTCACGCATGCCATGCGCGGCTGCCTGGGCAGCGAAGAAATGCGCTCGCAGGTTGATGGCCTGGCTGCGGTCCCAGTCCGCCGGCTCGATCTCGAAGAATGCCTGACGCCGGTCGTCGGCGGCATTGCTGATCAATACGTCGATCGGCGCTTCGCGCTCCAACGCCCTCAGCGCAGCGCGCAGCGAGTCGATATCGGTCAGGTCGCAATGCCGATAGCGCAGGTCCGGTAGCCGTTCGCCCAGGGCGCTTGCCGCCGAATCATCGATATCCAGGACCGTGACGCGCGCCTGTTGGGCGGCAAAAGCCATGGCCAGCGCTGCGCCGATTCCCGAAGCGCCGCCGCTGATCACCACGTGGCGCCCGGCCAGCGACGGATAGCGGGCGCGCAGGCTGGCGCTCAGTGGCTCCCACATCAGCCGCGTCCCCGGTCGAGCAGCGCCGCCAGCGGCTTGCCGTCCAGCGATGCCGTGTCGAGACTCAGCAGCTCGGCGAAGGTGGCGCCGGCGTCGTCCATGCGCTGGATGCCGGTGGCAGTGTCTAACGGTAGCTGCGCACCGGCGCGGATGCCCTCGCCATGGAAGATCGCCAGGCCCTGGTTGGAGGCGAACGCCGTACTCGCCGTGGGCACTTGGGGGCCATGATTGGCGCCGGCGCTGGTCACTGGTGCTACGGTATCGCCTCGGCTGTTGGTGCCCCAGACGAAGCCCGGCGCGTAGGCGAACAGCACGTCACCCATGTGCTCGCCCCAGTAGCCCAGCACACTGGCATCCTGCTTTTTGACCGCCAAGGCCACTGCATTGCATTCGCCCTCGGGCGTGTCGACGTACCAGGTGGTCAGTGCCTTGAGAATGCGGGTCTGTACCTGATCGACCTCCGCGGCATCGACGACATCGCGATTGACGAAAATTTCAAGTCCCCCGCGTTCGTCCTTGAGGAAGGCGCGGCTGCGCTCGGCAATCGCCCGACCGTGGGCATCGAGGCTGCACAGGTCGAACTCGGCCAACCGTCGATGGATGTCGCACAGATAGCGATTGGGCACGTCGCCATGATCGGAGGCGAGCACGATCACGGTGTCGTCGCGCCGTCCCGCCAACAGCTTGCCCACGGCGTCGTCCAGAATCCGATAGGAGCGACGGATGACGTCCAGGTAACGCGCCTGCTCAGCCGAGGTATAGAATGCCGACGCGGGATCGCAATAGGCCAGGCAGGTGTGGTGGGTTTCGTCGTTGAGACGAAACACGGTGGCGAACAGTTGGAAGTCTTCTTCGTTAAGCAGTGTCAACGCGCTGTCGGCGAGCCACTCCAACTGATAACGCCCCTCCTCGAAGCTGGTCTCGAAGTAACGGATATCGGGATCGGCCGACACCGTCCACTTGGAGATGAACGGCCCATGACGCTGAGTCAGGCGCGCGGCCAGCGCCGGCTGGTTGCTTGACTTGCCGGGTGCGGTAATCTGCGACTGCAGCAGGTCGAGCCGACCTTCACCGGCATCGTAAGCGAGCAGCTTGAATCGCACATGGCCACTCTCGTCACCGTCTACGACGGGAAGCCATTCGCTCCAATCACCGACACCCAGCTCGGCCTGACTATCTCCCATTTCGAGGGTCAATCGAGTCGAGCCCTGAGGCGTCAGCGTTACCGCCAACGGCTCGCCACGGTTGACCGGGATGAGGGCAAGATAAGCGTCACCGGTACGCTCGATGGCGAATCGGTTGTGCTTGTGATGATGGGCCAGGGTTCCGCTCGGCGGCCAGCCCAGCGCCTCGTTCTGGGGTGATTCCGCCCATTTTTCCAGGTGGGTGCTGTGCAGGCAGGCTGGTGCCAGTTCAATCGGTGCCGGTCCGGCGGCGCTCCAGAACGGCGCGAAGCAGAAGTCCTCATCGCCGGCGGGCAGCAGGCTCTCGGGGAAGTGGACCAGCGCGGCGCGTTGGCCGGCTGTGCGCATCAGCTCGAGCAAATGGCCGGTGCCGCGCGGCGGCATGCGTTGGCCGATCCAACTGGTGCCGGGTGCCTGGCCAGTGAGAAAGGCAACGAAGTTGGTGTCGCCCCAGGTCGAGATGTAGGGTAGCAGCCGGCTCGTGCCTCCCTCGTCACGCAAGCGCCGGATGTTGGGTAGCACGCCCTCGGCACAGAAGCGTTCGACGAGTTCGGGAATCAGTCCATCGACTCCCAGCAGCAATATTTTCTTGGCTCGATTGGTCATACAGCGTCCTTTTTCAGAAGCGGCGATCAAGCGTCGATGCGATAGCGGTCGATGACGCTTCGGTCGATCTCGATACCCAGACCCGGCTTGTCGAGCACCTCGACGCAGCCGTTGGCATTGAGCTGGAACTCACCACCGATCAGTTCCTGACGGAAGGGATGCGCCGATTGGTCGTACTCAAGCATCGGCTCGTCGGGCGTCAACGACAGCGGCTGAGGAGGCAAGCTGGCAATGAACTGCACCGCGGCGGCCAGTCCGATACCGGACCCCCACACGTGCGGGATCAGCGGCACGTGCCAAGCCTGGGCCAGCGCGGCGATCTTCTGGCATTCGGTGAGCCCGCCGGCGGCGCCGAGATCCGGCTGGATGACATCCAGCGCGCCCTCGCTGATCAGGTCGCGGTAACCGATCTTGGTGTATTCGTTCTCGCCAGCAGCGATCCAGGTACGCGAGATGCCCTTGAGCTCGCGGTAGCCATGACGGTTTTCCGGGCTCAGCGGCTCCTCGAACAGATGCACGCGGGTGTCTTCCAGCTCCATCAGGATGCGCCGTGCCGCCGCCACGCTATAGGCGCAGTTGGCGTCCATCATCAGCGTCACGTCGTCACCCACCGCCTCGCGCACGGCGCGCATATCGCGAATGTCCGCCTCGATACCGAAGCCGGTCTTGAGCTTCATCGCCCGGTAGCCGTTGGCCTGATGGCGCAGCGCCTCCTCGACCACCTCCTCGGGGTACTGGCCGTCCTTACGGCGATAGAAGCCGGTGGCATAGGGGCGGATCTCGGTGCGGAACGCGCCGCCCATTAGCCGATGGATCGGCTGCCCCAGCGCCTTGCCGGCCAGATCCCACAGCGCGATATCGACAGCCGCGATACCGAACAGCGCCACACCCTTCTGGCCGTAGGGCCGGGTGTGGTTGTACAGCGTTTCCCATAGCACTTCGCGATCGAAGATCGAACGGCCAATCACTAGCGGCTTTAGCGCATGCTCGACGATTGCCTGAGCGACCTGCGGCGGCTGCAGGCCGTGATTGACGCACTCGCCCCAGCCGACCAGGCCGTTGTCGGTATGGATTTCGACCAGCATCGCAGTACGCTGGTGCACCCAGCCCTGGGAGAAGGCGAACGGCTGATCCAGCGGCGCGGCCAGCACATGAGTCTTGAGGTCGGTAATGATCATGACAACTCGCTCATCGAGGAAGTGGAAGGTTGGGCCTGAGTTATCCAGACTTGGATGCGAGCGGCGCCAAACGCCGATAACGCGCCACGAGCAGGCGATAGAGGCCGTAAAGCACCAACAGCACGGCCAGCGTGACGCCGATCACGGCGGTCAAGGAGCCTGACGACGATGTCAGCCCGAGTGGCGACAGCGCCGCGTAGATCAGCACCAGCAGCGCCACCAAAGCCCAGCTGGCGTGGCGGGCATAGCGCCAGGGAGTCACGTCGACCTCCCGGGTATAGGTCAGCACGAAGGGGGTCGATAGGGGTTTCAGGTAGCGCACAAGGCTCATCACGCCGAGCATCAGGACGAAATTGAGCCCGACCAGCACCAGCCAGTGGACCTGTACGAAGCCCAGATCGTCACCCAGCACGAAGTGCGTGACGTAGAAGAACGCCATGCCGAAGGCCAGGCCGAGATAGCCCGCCAGCGCTGGTGCACGCTTAGAGATCACCCCGAATAGCACCACGGTGAAGATCGGTACGTTGATCACCGCCATGATGGTGCGCATCAGCGTGTAGAGGCTGTCGGCACTGGCGATGAACGGCGCGATGACGATGCACAGCACGATGGTCACGATGGCGAACAGCCGGCCCACGGCGACGGTCTGGCGGTCGCTGGCATCGGGACGAATGAGCTGCTTGTAGAGGTCCAGGCTGATCAGCGTCGACAGGCTGTTAACGCCGCTATTGAAGGAGCTCAGGATTGCGCCGAACATCGCGGCACAGAAGAATCCGGTCAGCCAGGTCGGGAGTATCGCCCGTACCAGCACGGGGTAGGCGGTATCGGCGTTGAGTGCGTCGCTGCCCGGTTTGCTGGGAATGTCCAGCAGACCGTGCTGGAACAGGTGGTAGGCGATGATCCCCGGCAGCACCAGCATGAACACGCCGACGATCTTGAGAAAGCCCGCCGCCAGCACGCCCTTCTGGCTCTCGGCCAGGTTCTTGGCGCCCAGAGCGCGCTGCACGATGGCCTGGTTGGTACACCAGTAGAACAGGTTGATGATGATGACCCCGGAAATCATACCGTACCACGGGATGTTGGCATCGTCGCTCAGGCCCACGGCGTTCATCCGTTCGGGGGATTCGGTCACCAGCGTGTGGAAGCCGGTGCCGAAATCGCCATCGCCCAGCGTGTAGAGTCCCAGGATCGGCACCAGTAGCCCGGCGATCAGCAGCCCGATGCCATTGATGCTGTCCGAAACCGCCACCGCCTTGAGACCGCCGAACACTGCATAGATCCCTCCGATGACGCCGATGGCTATCACCATCAGCCAGGTCGTCGCTGTCTGGCCGGTACCCAGCAGGCCGCTGATGTCGAACAGTTGGCCCAGCGTGATGGCGCCGGCATAGAGCACGAACGGCAGGAAGCCGATGACGATGGCATAGATGAAGATCAGCGACGCCACCACGCGCATGCGCTTGCCGAAGCGGTTTTCCAGAAACTGCGGAATCGTGCTGATCCCCGAGCGCAGATAACGCGGCAGGAACAGGAACGCCAGCGCGATGAGCGCCAGGGCCGCCATGGTTTCCCAGGCCATGACGTTGGCACCGTTGCTGAAAGCGTTGGCGTTCAACCCGGTGAGCTGCTCGGCCGAGATGTTGGTCAGAAACAGCGAGCCGGCGATCACCGTCCAGGTCAGGCTGCGCCCGGCCAGGAAGTACCCGGTAACCTGGCTCAGGTCTTCCCGGCGGGTCTTGAGATAGGCGATGACGGCGACCAGCGCCGTGAAAAATAGAAACGACACAAGCGTCAGCATGGTGATACCTCGCAGGTTAAGCCTTGTAGTTATTCGATGACGCGAGTCGATGTCTGGCGACGGCGCGCTAATTTGGCGCGCCATTGCATGAACGACGACCACAGCGTCCAGACGAGGAACAGGCCTATCAGCACGAACAGCGTCGTGGCGATGCCGCTATGGGTGAAAAAGGACAGGAAGTCACCGCGCGAGATCAGCAGTCCGCGGCGCAGCGAGCTTTCCAGCGCCGGCCCCAGCACCATGCCGATGACCAGCGGTGCCAGAGGATAACCGCCCCGCCGCAGTGCGTAGGCGAGAATGCCGGTCAGCGCGGCGACCACCAGATCGAGCGGATTGCCGCGCACCGATGCCGCACCGATGAAGCTGAACATCACGATGCCGGCCATCACGAAGCCCAACGGCAACTTGAATAGGTAGCGGAACAGCCCGATGGAGGGTTTGCTGAGAATCAACATGACCACGTTGACGATGATCAGCACCACGAACAGCGCATAGACCGTCTGTGCCTGATCCGCCATGAGACGCACGCCCGGCGTGATGCCGTGGATGACCATCGCCCCCATCATCATCGCCGTGACCACGTCGCCGGGGATGCCCAGCGCCAGGGTCGGAATGAAGGCGCTGCCGGTCACCGCGTTGTTGGAGGATTCCGAAGCGATGATGCCATCCGGCTCGCCCTTGCCCAGCTGTGCGCGGCGCGGCGAAAGTTTCTGCGCGGTGGCGTAGCTGATAAAGGCCGCCGCCGCCGCGCCGGTACCCGGCAGCGCACCGACGAAGCTGCCGATGAACGAGCCGCGCATCAGCTCGATCAGGCGTCGGCCGATCTCGCCCAGCGGCGGGAAACGCAATCGCGCCTCGGGAATCACCGTGGCCTCTTCATCACGCGCCGAGAAGCGGACGAATATCTCCGATAGCGCGAAGGCCCCCACCACCACCGGGATCAGATCCAGCCCCGAACTCAGCGCCTGGGTGCCGAAGGTGAAGCGATCGGCGCCGGTGATCGGATCGCTGCCGACCATCGAGAAGAAAAAGCCCATCATTCCGCATAGCAATCCCTTGAGAAGGCTGCCACGCGAAATCCCGACGATGCACAGCATCGCCAGACAGACCAGCGCGAAGACCTCGATCGAGCCGAAGTTGACGGCGAACTTGGCCAATTGCGGTGCACAGAAGATCAACAGCACGCAAGAGAGCACGCCGCCGAAGAAAGAGGCGAAGGTCGCCCACCCCAGCGCCTCGTCGACGCGGCCTTGCTGAGTCATCGGATAGCCGTCGAAGGTGGTCGCCGCCGACTGCGGCGTTCCGGGCGTGTTGATCAGAATCGCCGTGATAGACCCACCGTAGACCGAGCCACAGTAGACGCCGATCAGCAGCGCCATGCTGGTGATGACATCGAGCCCAAAGGTAAACGGCAGGAAGATCGTCAGTCCAACCACCGAACCAAGGCCGGGTAGCCCGCCAATGACAATGCCGGCCCAAGTGCCGATCACGATCGCCAATAGCGCCTGCCAAGTGAAGGCATCACCCGCCGCCGCGAGTATCACGTCCATCTCAGATCACCCCGCTATTCATCATTGCCGGCAGGCGGATCAGCAGCACATGATGGAACAGGAACCACAAGCCGCCGCCGATCAGCACCGTACCCACCAGCAACGGCAGCGGTCGGCGCACCCGAAACAGCCACAGTGTCAGCGCCACCAGCACCAATGCCGGCAATAGAAAGCCGAGCGTGTCCACCGTCACGGCGGCCACCAACACCGCCCCCATCAATAACGGCAGCGGCGACAACGATGGTTTTAGGGGCGGCGCGCGGCGCAACGCTTCGACAATCACCAGCGACAGCGCCATCGCACACCAGATTGCCAACACTACGCGGGGCACCAGCATGGCACCGTCCGGTCCGTTCCAGGCCACGACCGAGAGACCGATGCCGGCGGCCAGCAGCGCCAGCGCGAGCCACAAGCGGGGATGAGTCAGGGATGCGAGCATGGGCTCTCCTCCTGGAGCGAATCGTTACTGGGTCAGGCCGGCGTCCTGCAGTACCTGCTTGTTGGCTTCGAAGCGCCTCTTCACGAAAGCCTCGAAATCGTTCGGACCGAGATAGGCGATGCCGGCCTTGGCCTTCTCGGCGAAAGTCCTGAAGCGTTCGGATTCGACTGTGGCCTTGCAGGCATCGGCGTACTGCGCGGCCCGCTCTTCCGAAATGCCCTTGGGCGCCACCACGCCCTGCCAGACGGCGAAATCCAAGGCAGGCAGGCCGAGCTCGTCGATGGCCGGCACGTTCTCGTAGCCCTTCACGCGCTGTTCGGCGAAGACGGCCAGCGGGCGCAGGTCATAGTTTTCGAGGATGGTCTCGGTGTCGGCCATGATCTGGATCTCGTTGCCGGCGAGCGCGTTCATGGCCGGGCCCGAGCCACTGTAAGGCACGTGCTCGGCCTTCAGATCGCTGTTGACCACCAGCGCCGCCATGGCCAAGTGCGGCAGCGTGCCGGGGCCGGAAGAGCCGTAGAGAAACGGATACTCCTGCGACTGCTCTACGAGTTGCTGAAAGGATTCGATATCGGAGGATTTCGAGACCATCAGGAACATCGGGTTGGAGACGGTACGGCAGATGTAGGTGAAGCTATCCGGGCCGTAGGAGAGTTCCTTGAGCGACGGCTGGATACTCAACGAGCCCGCCGGCGCATATTCGATGATGTTGGGATTGCCCTCGCTGCCGGCGACCTCGGCCGTGCCTACCGTGGCACTGGCACTGGCGACGTTGCGCACCACCGAGGTCACCCCCATGTGCTGCGAGAAGACTGGTTCGAAGCTTCGGGCAACGATGTCTGTCGCTCCGCCGGCGGCGAACGGCACGACGATATCCAGCGTGTCGGCGGCCAATGCCGAATGAGTGGCGCCGGCCAGCGTCAATGCAGCCAAGGAACAACGCAGTGATTTCATGGCGAACTCCGTATTTCGTAGCGCTACGAAATTGATCGTGTTGTTTTCGCCGGCCCGGTCGCTTCTCTTGTACCGAGCGGCGCTATGTAGTGATCCTCTGTTTACGCTAGTTATCGTAGCGCTGCGATTTTTGCTCTACAATCGATCCTCGTCGTCCATTCGTCGTAGTTGCAGTACGTGAACAGGGGTCTGCCATGGCACGATCACGATCGACACATCGACCCCGGTACACTATCGAAGCGGTCACGACGAGAAGCTAAGAAGCGTTCATGCGAAGGAATAAGGACCAAGGCCGTGGCAAGACGCAGGCGCAGTTCACAACGAGTCACCATGGGAGAAGTCGCTCAACTGGCGGATGTGTCGCCGAGCACGGTGTCTCTCTACATGCGGCGCCCGGATGAGGTTTCCCCGCGACGCGCCGAGAAGATCCAGTCGGCGATCGACCGACTGGGGTATCTACCCAACACCATGGCCGGGGGACTGGCCTCGTCGCGTTCCAATGTCATTGGCGTGATTGTGCCGACCATCACCAATTCGTTCTTCTCGGCCACGCTCGAGACCTTGGAACGCCACCTGCGTAACGCCGGGTATCAACTGCTGATCGGCAACACCGAGTTCGACGAGTCGCGCGAAGAGGAACTGATCCGCTCGATCATGAGCTGGAATCCGGCCGGGCTGGTGTTGACCGGTTTCCTGCACAGTCGCAAGTCACTCTCGCTGCTAGCCCACAGCGATACGCCGATCGTCGAGATGTGGGACTACGGGAGACCGGGGCTGGATATGGTGGTCGGGTTCTCACACCACGTCAGCGGTAGTCTGGTGGCCGAGCATATGGTCAACAAAGGCTACCGGCGTACTGCCTTCATCAGCACCAACTTCCAGCGCGATGTGCGCGCCGGCGATCGCTATCACGGCTTTTGCGAGACCGTCGAAGCCGCCGGCGGCCAAGTCGTGCTGCGCCAGCTCTCGGGGCGCAGCGATACCGAGGAAACCGGTCGTCTGGTCGGAGAACTGATGGCCGAACACCCCGAGACCGAAGCGATCTGCTGCTCCAATGACATGGTCGCCCTCGGTGTGATGTTCGAATGCCAGCGGCGGGGCTGGTCGATCCCCGACCGCCTCGCCGTAGCCGGCTTCGGCAACCAGGACTTCACCGCCAGCACCGTGCCGCCGATGACCAGCGTCGAGCCGCCGCGCCTGGAGATCGGCCGGCACATCGCCCGGCTCTTGCTGGCACGTATCAAGGGCGATCTGCCGGAAACCGAGAAACGGCTCGATCTGGGGGTCAGACTGATGGCTCGCGGGAGCACCTGACCGGCCAAGCGACCTGCGCTTGCCCAGCGCTCACGTGCGCATCGGCAACTGGCGATAATGCTGCTGCCACATCAGCACCGAGCCGGCCACCGCCCCGGGCAGGAAGATGAGGTTGGCCAGCGGTATCCAGGTCGCCGCCAGTATCCAACCGCCGAACGTCAGCGTCGGCCACCAGCGGGCACGCAGGCGACGCCGCATGTCCTTGAAGCTGACTTGGTTGTTGTCCATCGGGTAGTCAAGGTAGGTGATCGCCATCATCCAGGCCGAAAATGCCGCCCACAGGAACGGCATGATCAGGTTGAGGCCCGGCACGAAACCAAGCACGAACAGCAGTGCCATGCGCGGCAGGATGTAACCCAGCTTGACCATTTCACGCCCCAGCGAGTCGATGGCAGTCCGCGTGAAGCCGCGATCGTCGCTGGGTGGCTGGCCGGTGACGCGCAATTCGACCTTTTCGGCGAGGAACCCATAGAACGGCGCCGCTATCAGATTGGATACCAGCGTGAAGGTAAAGAACACCACCACGATCAGGCTCAACACCAGCAGCGGCCAGATCAGCCACTCGAGCCAGTTCAGCCAACCCGGCACCTTGAGCATCCAATAGTCTATCCAACCACCGAAATTGTTGATCAGATAGACGACCGTGCCCGCATACAGAACGAGATTGACGAGAATCGGCAGGAAGACGTAACGGCGCAGGCCCTTCGACAGTACCAGTCGGGTTCCCTGCGCCAGGGCGCCAAACGCATTGAGCATAGTGAGCCTTTCCGTTGCAAAAAGGCCTAACTCTTATGCTTGCCGACCTCATCGTCAAGCTTGTCGCTCGCCGTGTGGCGCACATCGAGCCCCTTGACCAAGTAGATGACGTACTCGGCCAGGTTGTCGGCATGATCGCCGATCCGCTCCAGCGCCCGCAGGATCCACATCACGCTGAGGATCGAGCTGATCGAGCGCGGATCCTCCATCATGAACGTCATCAGCGAGCGCATGGCGGTGGTGTACTCGCTGTCGACGGTATCGTCCTCGTGCACCACCTTGATGGCCAGCTCGGTATCGAAACGCGCGAAGGCGGTCAACGCATCGCGCACCATGCGCCGCACATGCTCGCTGATGTGGCGTACCTCGACGAAGCCGCGCGCGTTGCGTCCGGACTCCACCAGGGCCAGGGCGTTGCGGGCGATCTTGTTGGCCTCGTCGCCGATGCGCTCGAGATCCGAGGTGGCGCGGATCACCGCCAGCACCAAGCGCAGGTCGGACGCCGCCGGCTGGCGGCGGGCCAGCACCCGGGTCGCTTCCTCGTCGATCTTGATCTGCATGTCGTTGACGGCCTTGTCGTTGTCACGCACGCGCTCGGCCAGGTGGCTATCGCCTTCGAGGAGGGCCTCGATGGCATCCTGGACTTGCTTCTCGACCAGGCCACCCATCGCCATCAGGTGGGTCTTGAGCTCCTCGAGCTCGTGGTTGAACTGCTTGGAAATATGCTGGCTGTGAGTATCGCTGGTGATATCCATAACTGACTCCTCGACCGCAGGGTTAATTCATACGGCCCGTGATGTAATTTTCGGTACGCCGTAGCCGGGGGTTGGTGAACAGGTTGTCGGTGGCGGCATACTCGACGAGCTCGCCATCCTGCAGGAATGCCGTGTAGTCCGAGACCCGCGCGGCCTGCTGCATGTTGTGAGTGACCAGGATCAGGGTCAGCCGCGACTTGAGCGAGCGGATCAGTTCCTCGATCTTGAGTGTCGAGATGGGATCGAGCGCCGAAGCCGGCTCGTCGAGCAGCAGGACCTCGGGCTGTACCGCCAGGGTCCGGGCGATCACCAGACGCTGCTGCTGACCGCCGGACAACGTCCAGGCCGAACTGTGCAGACGATCCTTGACCTCGTTCCACAAGGCTGCCGACTCGAGCGCCCACTCGACGATCTCGTCGAGAACGCGCTTGCGCTTGATGCCCTGCAGCCGTACGCCGAAGGCCACGTTGTCGTAGATCGACATCGGAAAAGGATTGGGCGTCTGGAAGACCATCCCTACCCGGCGACGCAGCTCCGCCACGTCGACCTCCGGCGCATGGATGTCCTGCCCCGCCAGAACGACCCGCCCCTGGTGGCTGACTTCCTCGTTGAGGTCGTGAAGGCGGTTCAGGACGCGTAGCAGGGTCGACTTGCCACAGCCCGACGGCCCGATGAACGCCGTCACCCGCTGGCATGGGATGCGCAACGTCAGGTCGCGCAGTGCCGGTTTGCCGTCATAAGCCAGTGAAAGCCCTTCGATCTCGAAGCAGCTGGCCTCGCTGGCAAAGTCGGTCACCGCCGACGCCGATGTCGGTGTCACTCGGGAGGACAAGGTGGCTGACAACGTCGACTGGCCTCTTAACGATTCAGGGCACGATGCCGTGCCCGCAGATGATGACGAAGAAATATTGCAGTTAGGTTAAGCACCACGATAACCACGACCAGCAACAGTGCGGTGGCATAGACCAACGGTAGGGCCCGTTCGACGTCGCCCCCCTGAAAGCCGATATTGTAGATATGGTAGCCCAGGTGCATGAACTTGTTGTCAAGATGCAGGAAGGGGAACTCACCGTCCAGGGGCAGCTGCGGTGCCAGTCGCGCCACGCCTACCAGCATTAGCGGCGCCACCTCGCCGGCGGCCCGCGCCACGGCCAGAATCACCCCGGTGAGCATGGCCGGCACGGCCATGGGCAGAACGACCCGGCGCAGCATCTCGTAGCGGGTGGCACCCAGCGCCAGCGCGCCTTCGCGCTGCTGGACGGGAATCCGCGCCAAGCCTTCCTCGGTGGCGACGATCACCACCGGCAGGGTGAGCAGGGCCAGGGTCAGCGATGCCCACAGCAGACCACCGGTGCCGAAAGTCGGCGACGGCAGACGCTCACTGAAGAACCAGCTATCGAGCTGGCCGCCGATGCCGTAGACGAATACTCCGAGGCCGAACACGCCATAGACGATGGAGGGCACCCCGGCGAGGTTACGCACGGCAATGCGCACCAGGCGGATCAGCGGGCCCTGGCGGGCGACCTCGTTGAGGTAGATGGCGGCCAGAACGCCGAAAGGCGTGACGATCAGCGACATCAATAGCACCATCATCACGGTACCGAAGATCGCCGGCCAAACCCCGCCTTCGAGATTGCCGGCCCGCGGCCCCTCGCTGAGAAAGGTCCCTACGCCGCGCGCCCAGTGCAGCAGCTTGTCGACCCAGGACATGGCATTGGGCCGCCAGACGGCCAGCACGCCGGCCAAGGGCTGTTCCAGCCGACGCCCCTCCACGCTCTCCAGAATCAGCGTGTCCCGCTCCAGGGCGGCATCGAGTTCGGCCCGCCGTTGACGGGCCGTCTCCCAACGCTCGATCAGCTCGGCCCGTTGCGTCGGGTCCACTTCGCCCGTGTTACGCAGTGCCACCAACCGTCTCGCAACGGGCTCGACGACCTCGTCGCTCAATTGCCGACGCTGTTCGCGCAGCGCCTCGACGCGCTCGAGCCTGGCGTTCAGGGCCTGCCATGCCTCATCGTTATCCAAGGTCAGCGGTGCTGCAGCGTCCGACTCGCGGATCGCCACCAGGCGTCCCAGGAACTCTCCCCAGTGCTCGCGTTCCATCACCAATACGTCCTCGGGACGCTGGCGACTATCGATCGTCTCGATATCGACCCAGCGCCAATAGCTACCATCGAGGTCGCGATTGCCGGTTCGGTAGAGCGCATCGGCCTGGGGATCGCCGGCCACATGCTCCTGGCGCACCCACTGCCCGGCGAAGCGTTCCCCCGATTCCAAGGTGACGACCTCGACCGGCGCCGGCCAGAAATGCGCCAAGCCGCGGCTACCGAGAAGCACCAGCAGGGCCAGGAGCGCCAACAGGGACAGCGCAACGCTACCCGCCGCCAGCCACGGCCAAACGCCTTCGCCGCGTCGACGCCATAGGCTCATGCGCCGGCCCCCAAGTGACGGTAACGGCGCTTGAGGCGCAGGCGCACCACCTCGGCCAGCGTATTGACGCAGAAGGTGAACACGAACAGCAGCAGGGCGCTCAGGAACAACAGCCGGTAGTGGGTACTGCCCACGGCGGCCTCGGGCAGTTCGATGGCCAGGTTGGCCGACGCCGAGCGCAATCCCTCGAAGGGACTCCATGACATCAGCGCGGTGTTGCCCGTCGCCATCAGCACGATCATGGTCTCGCCGACGGCCCGTCCGGCGCCGATCATCACCGCCGAGAAGATGCCCGGGCTCGCGGCCGGTAGCAACACCCGCCACAGCGCCTGCCAGCGGGTCGCGCCCAATGCCTGGGCACCTTCGCCCAGGCTACGCGGAATACCGGCCAAGGCATCCTCGGCCAAGGCGTAAATGGTGGGAAATACCGCGAAGCCCATCGCCAGCCCCACGATCATGGCGTTGCGACTGGCGTAATCGAGACCCAGCCGGGTTTCCAGCCAGGCCCTCAGGTCGCCGCCAAACACCAGCGTTTCCAGGCCTGGCGCGATCTGCATGGCCAACCAGATAAGCAGGGCCAGCCAGGGTATTAGCCAGAGTCCCGCCCAGCCCAGTGGCAAGCGTGCACGCAATGCGTGGGGCAGACGCACCCAGAGCGCGCTGCCCAGCCACATGCCCAGCGGCAGGATGACGATCAGGGCCAGCGCCCCGGCCAGATGCCTCTCGACGTAGGGCGCCATTACCAGACCGGCGACAAAACCGATGACTACCCCCGGCAGGGCTTCCATCAGTTCGAGGGCCGGCTTGATACGCGAGCGCAGGCGCGTCGACATATACACGGCGCTGTGTGCGGCGGCGCCCAGCGCCAGCGGAATCGCAAAGACCAATGCCCAGGCCGCGGCCTTGAGCGTGCCCCAGGCCAGCGGTGCCAGCCCGAAACGAGGCTCGCTCTCGACGCCGCTGGCGGCGACCTGCCAGCGATGCAACGCGTCGTCATGGCCTTCGTAGTGCACCGGTGTCCATAAGGTGTCCCAGTTCACTTCGGCATGTTCGGCAGCGATGGCGAAGCGGGTCAGGCCGGTGTCGTCCAACCACCAGAGGGCACGGCCATCGGCACGGAAGTCTACCGCCTGAGGGAGTCCATTCGCTGTCTGGCCATGCCAGCGCCGTCCCGCCACGGCCTGATAGAGAGCCAGTTGGCCCTCGCTATCCATGGCCAGCGCCAGGCGTCGCGCGGGAAACGCCAATAGCGCGGCAATCGGTGCATTGCCCACGCCTTGATAAGGCTCGGTGGCGAGCAATGGCATCGCCTCGCCACGTGCATTCAGCCAGCGCCGCACGCCACCTTCACTGTCCCCGACCAGCAGGGTCTCGCCGCCGACCAGGTAGCTCAGGGCAGTGATTCGCCGACCCTCCGTCACGCCTTGTACCTGGCCCAACCTCTGCGGCACGGACGATGCCAGAGACCAGACCGAGAGCTGTGCGCCTTCGGCGAGTACCAGGCGTCCCTCGTCTCCCAGTGCCAGGTGGGATGCCGTCTGCGGAATGGCGTGGCGCGTTGTCACCGCTCCAGCGGATCCGATGAGGGCGGCCACGCGACCTGTCTGGCTACGACCGGCCAGCCGCCAGGGCCCGTTGTCATCGCCTTGCAGGACCAGTTCGGTGACTGGCTGGCCGGCAAACAGGGCGTGACGGGTCGCTTGCGACCACACCGGACGTGCATCGTCGCCACGCGGCACCAGGATGACGTCTCCCTGACTCAGGCCGAGCGCCAGGCGTCGCGATGTCTGGGCCGTGCTGGCAATGGTCTGTCCCTGCAGCAGCGCCTCCGCTAGCGGTGCATCAGGCACGAGCGATTGGCCCGCCGTGCCCTGCCAGGCCTTCCCTTGCCTGTCCAGTAAAGAGACCTGGCCGGCGTCATCGACCTGTATCCAGACCACCCGATCGGCCTGCCCACTGTTCAGGGAAAGCGCTGGTGACTCGCTATCGACTCGGGCCGGAGAGAACAATGGTGCGACTTCCAGTGCCAGAAAAACCCCGATCGCCAGTACCGCTGCAATCACGCCGATGCCTCCGGCGCTGATCAACAGCGTCGCCAGACGGTCGCGCGAGTGCCGCAAGCGACGTCGCAGGCGCGAAGCAGGCGTGGAAAAATCGATCATGACTCAGAGTTCCGGCGCTCAAGCATGGAGCAGCAATTTACGACAGTTTCATGTCAGTCGGATGACATGCGTTCCACGGGCACTTCCAGGCCCAGCGTACGCCGGGCCTGAGCCAATGTCGCCTCGGGTAACGGCACGAAGCCCGACTCGCGTACCAGGGCTTGCCCACCGGGCGATAGCACCAAGTCGAAGAAAGCGCGTTCCAGGGGTGGCAACTGCGTTCCGGGCGGCAGATTGACGTAGAGATAGAGTGGCCGTGCCAATGGGTAGCGACCACTGATGGCGGATGACATGGTAGGCGCGATACGCTCGCCCCGAGCGTCGATCAGCGCCAGCGGTTTCACGGCCTGGGTCAGATACCCCATGCCCGCATAGCCGATGCCGGCCGGGCTTTCCGCCACGGCCGCCACGACGGCCGACGAGCCGGTGTACTTGTTGACCCGCGGCCGGAAATCGCCATGACACAGCACGTCGCGCTTGAAGATCGCGTAGGTGCCGGATGCCGACGTTCTGCCATGCAACTCGATGGGGCGCTCCTTCCAACGTCCCGATAGCCCCAGCCCCCCCCAGTGCGCCAGGCTCGGGCCGCCGCCGCAACGATACGTATCCGAAAACAGAGCGTCCAACTGCGTCAGACTGATGGCTTGCAGCGGATTCGTGCGATGTACGAAAACGGCCAAAGCATCGATGGCGACAGGGACCGACAGGGGAGCGTAGCCGTAACGCTCGATGAAGGCCTCGCGCTCGGACGGCGTCATCCGACGCGACATCGCGCCGATCCGGCTGGTGCCCTGCACCAGCGCCGGAGGCGCCGTTGCCGACCCGGTGGCCTGCAGCTGTACGCTCACGCCGGGATGGCGCCGTTCGAAGCGCTCCCCCCAGGCCATCATCAGCTCGGCCAGGGTGTCCGAGCCGGTAATGTCCAGATTGCCGGCTATGATGTCCTGACGCTCCGCCTGGCCCAGCGCAGGCAACGACACTGCCAGCCAGATCAGCAACCACCACAGGTTCGGAACCCGGCGCCGCTCGGTCATGACTGTCTCCATTGACGTGGTTCGCCATGCCGACCTATGCCGGGGACCATGGCGAGGGTTAAGATGGCCGCACTTCAGCGTGACAATAACAACCGTTTGGAAGCGAGCCGATCATGACCGACCTCGACGACGTACCCGCACCCCAGGGCGACCTGACTCTCAAGCTGCTGGCGACCCGCCAGGACACCAACGTGTATGGCGACATCGCCGGCGGCTGGCTGGTCAACCAGATGGACCAGGCAGCCGAGCTTTGTGCGGGACGTCTGGCCCATGGGCGTACCGCCACGGTGGCCATCGAAGCCATGGATTTCCTGTGTCCGGTGCGTGTCGGGTCCGTGGTCAACATCTTCACGGCCGTTCGCGACGTCGGGCGCAGCTCGATCAAGATCGATGTCGAAGTGTGGATCCGCCCGCCCCACGAACGCAGCCCCGATGAACTCTACAAGGTCACCGAGGCGCGCTTCGTGATGGTGGCGCTGGATGACAACGGCCGCATCCGCGCCGTCCCGGACCGGTAAGCGCCGCTCGCTTTCGCGATGCTCGCCGCTGGCCCTTACTTCACCATTTCGCGGTTCTTGAGATACGCGAACTCGCCCACGTCAGTGTAGGGCTTCACGAACTGCTGGAACTCGCGGTAGGAGTCGTAGATCTTCTTCGAGGCGGGATCGTTGGCGGTCTGCTCCTCGAGTACCGCCTGCGAAGCTTCGGCCAGCGCCTTGACGACATCGTCCGGCAGTTGCTTGAGCTGGACGCCATGCTCGTCGACCAATGCCTTGAGCGCTTCGGCGTTGCGGTAGGTGAACTCATCGATCATTGCCAGGTTCGCCGAACGGGCGGCCTCGGCCACCACCGCCTTGAGGTCGTCGGGCAGCGAGTTCCAGGCGTCCAGATTGACGGTGCCCTCGAGAATCGCACTGGGTTCGTTCCACGCCGTGGTGTAGTAGTAGTCGGCGACCTGATGCAGGCCGAAGGCCAGATCGTTGTAGGGCCCAACCCAATCGGCAGCATCGAGCACGCCGGTCTGCATCGAGGTGAAGATCTCCGAGCCCGGCATGTTGACCGCCGTGGCGCCGATGCGGTTCATGACCTCGCCCGCCAGACCCGGCAGGCGAATCTTGAGCCCCTGCATGTCTTCCATCGAACTGATTTCTTTCTTGAACCAACCGGCCATCTGCGTGCCAGTGTTACCCACGGCGAATGGCTTGAGGTTGTGCTGGGCATAGAGCTCGTCCCACAGCGCCATACCGTCGCCCTGATAAAGCCAGGAGTTGGTCTCGATGGTGTTCATGCCGAACGGCACGGCGGTGAAGAATTGCGCCGCCGGGACCTTGCCACGCCAGTAGTAGGATGCGGAATGGCCCATCTGCGCGGTGCCGCTGGAAACGGCATCGAAAACCTCGAGCGCCGGTACCAGTTCCCCGGCCCCATACACGTCGACCTGCAGGCGACCGCCGGACAGCTCGCCGATGCGGCGGGCGAAATCGCTGGCGCCGGTCCCCAGCGCAGGGAAATTCTTGGGCCAGGAAGTCACCATCTTCCAGCGAATGGGTTCCTGTTCCTGCGCGCGGGCAGTGGTGACGAAGGGGGCAGCGACGGCGCCGGCCGCACCGGCACCGAGAACGGAAAGAAACTTGCGGCGTTGCATGCGAACGTGACTCCTGACAAGCGTTTATTGTGTTCCGAAACGGAAAGCAAGTGTCCAACAAAACGGTTGGCGACGGCCAGGTAACGCCATCGCCAGACTGAAAGCCAAGCCGGAGAGTATGCGCGAAGGCCGAATTGGCCGACAAGTTGCGTCTCGTGACTCAAGGCGATTTTTTATCGCCGTCCCGCTGGCGGTTGCCGCTGCGTACCAGCCAGTAGCAGGCCCCCAGGCCAAGCACGCCGGCAGCCAGGGCGAATATCTTAATCGGCTCGATGGCATCGAGATCCATGACCATGAACTTGCGCACCACCGCCATGATCGCAATCAGCACCACGATCTCGACATGGATGAAACCGCCGCGCTCGCTCATGGTGCGCACGATGGAGTTGTTGAACTCCATGGCGATCAGCACGGTGAGAATCATGTCGAAGACCGCCTGGAAAACCCGGTAATCGAAAGGGTCGCGAGTCTGCACGAACAGCAGATCGAAGACGTGCAGGACCAGATAGTATATCGCTACCAACACCACACCGCTGATGGCGATGGTCAACACCAGCGAGACCAGGCGCTCGAAACGCTGATAACCGGAAAGCTGCGGCCAGTTCTCGAGCAATTCGGGAAACCATTTCTTCATAGTGGACGCCTCATAGCGGTGTCAGCTTGGCGAAGCCCAGCACCAGCCACTTGTCGCCCTCACCCTCGAAACTGACCTGGACCCGTGCACGTTCCCCTTCGCCTTCGGCATTGAGAATAATGCCCTCGCCGAACAGCGGATGGCTGACCCGCTGTCCCAGCGACAGTGACGGCAGGTCGCCACCCGGCGAGACCGAACTCTGCTGTGACAGCCCGCGCCCGGGACGCGTTGCCGTGACAGGCCGCGAAACCTGCCCTCGCAGACGCACCTCCTCCAGCAGTTCCTCGGGCAATTCACGCAGGAAACGCGACGCACGCTGGAAGGTTTCCTTGCCATGCAGCCGGCGCAGCTCGGCATAGGTCAGGTAGAGCTTGTGCATGGCGCGAGTGACGCCGACATAGCACAACCGACGCTCCTCCTCGAGGCGACCGGGTTCCTCCATCGACATCTTGTGCGGGAACAGGCCTTCCTCGACCCCGGCGATGAACACCACGGGAAACTCCAGCCCCTTGGCGGAGTGCAGCGTCATCAGTTGCACGCCATCCTCGAACTCGTCGGCCTCGTGATCGCCGGCGTTGAGCGCCGCTTCGGCCAGGAATGCCTCCAGAGCCGCCATGCCCTCGCCGGCTTCCGGCAGTTCGAAGACATCGCCCTGGGTGAAGGCACGTGCAGCCGTGACCAGTTCCTCGAGGTTTTCGACCCTCGCCTGGCCCTTTTCGCCCTTCTCGCTGCGGTGATGCTCGACCAGCCCGGACACCTCGTTGACGTGATCGATGATCTCGTGAAGCGACATGCCGGCAGTGTCGTTATCGAGTCGCTCGATGAGGTTGGCGAAGGCGGTCAGGGCATTGCCCGCACGGCCCTTGCAGGTGCCGTCGCTGACGCTGTCGTGCAGCGCCTGCCACAGCGAGACGCCCTGGTCACGGGCGCGCTCGCGCAGGATCTCCACGGTACGCGTGCCGATGCCGCGGGCCGGTACGTTGATTACCCGCTCCAGCGAGGCGTCGTCCTCGCGGTTGAGCAACAGCCGCAGATAGGCCAGCGCGTTCTTGATCTCCAGACGCTCGTAGAAGCGCTGCCCGCCGTAGATGCGATACGGCATGCCCTGGCGAATCAGGGTTTCCTCGATGACCCGAGACTGGGCGTTGGAGCGGTAGAGGATGGCGATGTCGCGGCGACTGACGCCTTCGTCGACCTTTTCCTTGATGGTGTCGACGATGAAACGCGCCTCGTCCAAGTCGTTGAAGCCGGCATAGACGGAAATCGGCTCGCCCTTGGCTCCCGCCGTCCACAGTTCCTTGCCCATGCGCCCCGCATTGTGGCTGATCAGGGTGTTGGCGGCGTCGAGGATGGCACTGGTCGAGCGATAATTCTGCTCCAGGCGTACCGTGCGGGTATTGGGGAATTCCTGCTCGAAGCGACGGATGTTCTCGACCCGCGCCCCCCGCCAGCCGTAAATCGACTGGTCGTCGTCGCCGACCACGGTCAGCCCGGCACGGTCGCCGGCGAGCAGCTTGAGCCAGGCGTACTGCAGCGTATTGGTGTCCTGGAACTCGTCGACCAGCAGGTGGGCGAAGCGCTCCCGATAGTGCGCCAGCAGACGCGGATTGTCGCGCAGCAGTTCGAGGCTACGCAGCAGCAGCTCGCCGAAGTCGACCAGCCCGCCGCGCTCGCAGGTCAGTTGGTAGCGCTCGTAGAGCTCGACCATCTGGCCCATGTAGGCGTCGCCGTGGGTCTGTACCTGATGCGGGCGCAGCCCCTCTTCCTTGCAACTGGAGATGAAGTACATCACCTGACGCGGCGGATAACGCTCATCGTCGATGTTGTGATCCTTGATCAGGCGCTTGATCAGGCGCAGTTGGTCATCGCTGTCGATGATCTGGAAGTGCTGGGGCAGGCGCGCATCCTGCCAATGCGTGCGCAGCAGCCGATGAGCGATGGAGTGAAAGGTGCCGACCCAGACGTTGCGCAGCGACAGGCCGAGCAGCGCCTCGAGGCGCGTGCGCATTTCGCGTGCCGCCTTGTTGGTGAAGGTGACCGCGAGAATGGCATAGGGCGAAAGCCGCTCGACCTGCATCAGCCAGGCGATGCGATGCACCAGCACCCGGGTCTTGCCCGAACCGGCGCCGGCCAGTACCAGCATGTTGCCTAGCGGTGCGCTGACGGCTTCGCGCTGGGCGGGATTGAGATCGTCGAGCAGCGACGAAACGTCGCCTGGAGATACGTCGTTCATGGAACGGCTGTCGGCGTGTCGAAATGGACCCTCAGCTTACCATATCCCCTTGGGTGAGATGGCGATGCAGCTCTGCTTCATAACGTTAGCAATGACACTGTGCAGCCAGTGTCACTCGGACTCGGGGAAGCGCAGCGGGTTCAAGCTCCGCTTCACCGCCTTCAATTGCTCGGCCAGCTTGGGTCCACGGGTCTTGGCCACGCCCACCGCCAGTACGTCGATCAATGCCAAATGGGCGATACGCGAACTCATCGGTGTGTATATCTCGGTGTCTTCAAGCACGTCGATGTACAACGGCAGCGTCACTTCGCCGGCCAGCGGCGAACCGCTCGGGCACAAGCCGATCACGGTCGCTTCGGCATCGCGCGCCATGCGCACGCTATCCACCAGCGCCCGGGTGCGTCCGGTCTGTGAGATCGCCACCACCACATCGCCCTCCTTCAGTGTCGCTGCGGACATGTTCTGCATGTGCGGGTCGGCATAGGCCGAGGTGGATATCTGCAGGCGGAAGAACTTGTGCTGGGCATCGAAGGCTACGGCGCCGGACGCGCCGAAACCATAGAACTCGACACGGTTGGCCATGGCCAGGGCATTGATCGCCTTGCTCAGCGACTCGATGTCCAGCCGATCGCGCACCGACAGTAGCGTACCGATGGTGGAATCGAAGATGTTGTGGGAAAACTCGGCCACGCTGTCGCTGTCGTTCATCGAGAACTGGGCGAACTGGCTGCCGGAGGCCAGCATTTGGGCGAGGCGGAGCTTGAAGTCCTGAAAGCCGCTGCAGCCCAATGCACGGCAGAAACGCACCACTGTGGGTTCGCTGACCTTGGCTTCGGTGGCCAGATCGACGATCCGCATGTGGATGACTTCTTCGGGATTTCTCAGCACGAAGCGCGCCACTTTCTGCTCGGAGCGACGAAAGTGCTCCATGCGGCGTCTCATTTCATCGAACAGGGCACGGCTCACGTTTCGCTCCCGGGGCTTTGGAATGGCATGGCGCAACTGCAGTATGCCCAAAACGGGCGCGTGTGGGGTAATTTTGCACGACTTGGCGTCAACGTAATGATTTTGTCAACTGAGTTATAGTAAGTAATGACGTGTCCTCAACGACACCTCTTGGCAGAACAGGAGAGTTGATCATGCGTAACGCCGAACCACTGGTCTCCGTGAAACACGAACTCCTCGACATTTTCATGTCCATGCAAGTCGCCGAACACGAAGCGCGCAAGAAACATGCCGCCGTGCGCCACCTGAGAGCCCGCCGCGGCATCGAACTGCACAAGGAATTCAAGCGTCTGGAACAGGACATCGCCGACCTGAACGACGATCTGCTGGGCTAGCGATGCCCTGAAATGACTACGCCCCGGTATGCCCCGGGGCGCAGTGGCGTCGGTTCAAAGACTGCCGACGAAGACCACGATGACGCCGATCGGTGCGATGAACCGGGCGGTGATCGACCACAGCGTGGCTCCGGTACCGGAGAGTCCCAACTCGCGGTGCACGCTGTCACGGTCCAGGCACCAGGCGGCGAACACGATCGCTCCGAGACCGGTCAATGGCAGCATGAATTTGCTGGTCAATGTATCGAGCAGGTCGAAGGTATTGAGACCGAAGGCCAGCGGATCGCTCCACACGTTGAACGACAGCAGTGCGGCGATGCCCAGCGCCCAGGCGCCTGCCCCCGCCACCAGCGACGATCCGACACGACCCAGCGGAGACCGCTCCTCGACGAACTCGACCACCGGTTCCAACAGCGAAATGGCCGAGGTCAGTGCCGCGAAGGTCAGCAGCAGGAAGAACATCAGCCCCAGGATCGTGCCGCCGGCCATGTTGCCGAAGGCCAGGGGCAGCGTGACGAAGATCAGGCCCGGTCCGGACGCCAGGTCGAGGCCATTGGCGAACACGATGGGGAAGATCGCCAAACCGGCGCCCAGGGCAATGACGGTATCCATGATCACCACGGTTCGCGCCGTCCTGAGCAGGCTGACGTCCTCACCGAGGTAGGAACCGTAGGCCATCATGATGCCCATCCCCAGCGACAGGGTAAAAAAGGCGTGCCCCAAGGCGGCGAGTACGGTACCGCCAGTCAGCTTGCTCCAGTCGGGATTGAACAGGTAGGCCAACGCTTCGCCAAAGTGACCGGTGGTCATGCCATAGCCGACCAGAATCAGCAGCAGCACCGCCAATGCCGGCATCATGGTGCGAACCGCGCCTTCCAGGCCCTTGGTGACGCCGCGGGCAACGATGCCGATGACCAGCAACATGAACATCGAATGCCAGGCCAGCATCATGCCCGGATTGCCCAGCATGCCTTCGAATAGCGCGCCGATGCCATCGGCGTCCTGTCCGCTGAAGCTGCCAGTGACCGAGCCCAGCGTGTAGGACAGCGACCAGCCGCCGATCACGCTGTAGAACGACAGGATCAGGAAGGCCCCCAGCACCCCACTGACACCGACCACGGTCCATAAGCCGCTGCGACCGTTGAGTCGCGCCTGTTCGGCCATGGTGTTGATCGGGTTCTTCTGGCCACGTCGACCGATCAACCACTCGGCGACCAGGATCGGCAAGCCGATGAAGGCGATACAGATCAGGTAGATGAGCACGAAGGCGGCGCCGCCGCTCTCCCCCACCATATAGGGAAATTTCCAGATGTTGCCCAGGCCGACCGCTGACCCCGTTACCGCAAGAATGAAGGCCAGCCGGGAGGACCAATGCGCGTGGAGCTGTTTAGACATAATTCACCCTGAGAGTACGTGACGTCATCGATCGATCGGATGCAATGACGGCTTGTCGTTGTTGGGTCACGTCTTCTGTGTCACGGATCGCGCGAAACAGACAAGGCATGACAGGATCCTGCAGCCCGAGGTCATCGGTAAATCATGGGCGAAAGGCAAGGTAGGACAGCGCCCCATGAATGGAGCCGACTCACTTGCCCCGATTTGCCCATCGGGCTGCCTGCCGCAGGCAGGATCACCGCCGCGTTGCACCGCTTCATACGGGTCCGGGTATGGACGCAGCCTGGCACGGTGCAGCGCGTCTACTGGCCACTGGAAAACGGAGGGAATACCCCACCTTTCCAGCAAGAATCGCCAAATAAACGCAAGAAGCCGACAAAACTATCGGAATGTTGCGTTAATGGCCAGCCTCGATGCCGATAACGTCAATAGATTAGAAAAGCGTGTTCTGGCACTCCCCGGGAAATTCGTTCAGCTCGGGTAGGCCGGTAGCCGCTGACAGCCGCGAATGAAGATGACGAGCCAATTGCGGCGCCAGCCGATTGTCCGGTGTATGCACAAAAAGAAAAGGGGTTTTCCCCTGTTTTATCCACAGATCGAGGCGTTCGATCCACGGCTCGAAATACCGCTCGTTGATCGGCCAGTCGAAGTGACCGATGAAGCGAACGATCGGGTTCGATGCCGTGGAAAGTACGTGTAATGGACGTTTTGGCTTTTCCTGCTGAGCACGGTAGAGGCGTGAATCGTTTTCCGCCGGCGTGGAAAACAGCGGCCTGACATCCAGCATGACTCGATCCACGCCATGAGTTATCAACAGGCGGTTGAGTTGCTGTTCAGCCGACCCCTTGTGGAAAAATTCACTGGCACGCACTTCGACGGCGCAGGGAATGGACTGTGGCCAACACGCCAACAGATTTTCCAGTTGCGGTAACTCATCGGGGCCAAAATCCCGCGGCAACTGGATCATCATCGGACCAAGTCGATCATGCAACGGCGAGAGGCGATCCAGAAACGCCTCGAGATCGTGTTCGATACCGACCAGGCGTCGTTCATGGGTCAGACTGGCCGGCAGCTTGAAACAGAAGCGAAAGTCGGCGGGGGCCTGACGGGCCCATGCATCGACCGTCTCCGGGCGCGGGGCGCCACTATAGAACGTGGTGTTACCCTCGACGCTGGAGAAAACGTGGGCGTAGTCCTCGAGAAATGCCTCCGTTGGGGCGTGGCGGGCGTACAATCCGCCACGCCATTCGGCATTGGCCCACATCGGCAGGCCGAGAAAGAGTTTGGTCATGCTCTGCTCCTGCCCCCTATTACCGAGACATATGCTTAACGGGCCTGTCGCATCGCTTCACACCGCAGGCAAGTGACGACAGGTGACTTTGGCCGCTCTGCGTGAGCCAGGCATCATAGACGCTTCTATCGTTTCGCTCGACAAGGCAACCCATGGCAACCGACTCCCACAACGCCATTCATACTACGCTCCAGCGTGTGTTCGGCTACGACCGGCTACGCCCCGGTCAGGAAGCGACTATCTCGGCGGTAGTTGCAGGTCGTTCGGCGGCGGCGATCTTCCCCACCGGGTCGGGCAAGTCGCTATGCTACCAGTTGCCGGCGCTGCTGCTGCCTCACCTCACACTAGTGATCTCGCCGCTACTGGCGCTGATGCAGGATCAGCTGGCGTTTCTTGCCGGCCGTGGCGTGGCCGCTGCCAGTATCGACTCGGCCCAGAGCCGCGAAGAAGCCAGTGCGGTAATGACGCGAGTGCGACGCGGCGAGATCAAGGTGCTGATGATCTCGGTCGAGCGGCTCAAGAACGAGCGCTTTCGCCAATTCATCGCTCAGGTGCCGATTTCGCTAATGGTGATCGATGAAGCGCACTGCATCTCGGAGTGGGGCCACAACTTCCGACCCGACTATCTCAAACTACCGGATTACCAACGTCAGTTCGCGATCCCCCAGGCCCTGCTGCTGACCGCTACGCCGCAGGTCATTGCCGACATGCAGGCCCGCTTCGCCATCGCTGATGACGACGTGATCGCGACCGGCTTCTATCGTGCCAACCTCAACCTGCTGATCGAACCGGTGGCGAGCGGCGACAAGCAGCGCCGTCTCGTCGAATGGCTCAGTCCCCGCCTGCAGGCGGGACGGGAACAGCCCAGTGTCGTCTACGTTACCCAGCAACAGAGCGCCGAGCAGCTCGCCACCGCACTCGCCCGACATGGTCTCGATGCGCGTGCCTATCATGCCGGTTTGCCCACGGAGACGCGCGATACGATCCAGCGCCAGTTCATGACCGGCGAGGTAGCCTGCATCGTCGCCACCATCGCTTTCGGTATGGGCATCGACAAGGCCGATATCCGCAACGTAGTGCATTTCGACCTGCCCAAATCGGTCGAGAACTACAGCCAGGAGATCGGCCGCGCCGGACGTGACGGCCGTCCCTCCGACTGTCTGGTGCTAGCCAATCGCGATGCACTCAACGTGCTGGAAAACTTCGTTTACGGCGACACCCCTGAGCGCGACGGTATTCGCCGCGTACTCGAAGAGATCGCCGCGGTTCAGGACGGCTCAGGCGAATATCGCTGGGAACTGACGCTCAATGCACTGTCCCAGCACAGCAATATCCGCCCGCTACCGCTAAAGACTCTGCTGGTCCAGCTCGAACTGCGCGGCGTGATCGCCCCACGCTTCAGCTATTTTGCCGAGTACCGCTACAAGTACCTGCGCGAGCCCGAGGCATTGGTCGCAACGTTCGAGGGCGAGCGCCAGCGCTTCGTTCAACTGCTCATCGAGACGTCGAGCCGTGCCAGGACCTGGTGCAGCGTCGATTTCGATGCGCTCTATCAGCGTGGCATCAAGGCTGGCATCAACGCCGAGCGCAGCCGCGTGGTCAGTGCGTTGGAATACTTCAACGACAAGGGCTGGATCATGCTCGAAAGCAAGCAGATGACCGAGGTCTATGCAGTCACGCCGACACCGCTTGGTATCGATGCCTTGAGTGCAGAACTGCACGGCTACTTCAAAGCTAAGGAAGATAGCGAAATCGCCCGAATCAATGCCATGCTGGCGCTGTTCGAAAGCGATGCCTGTCTGAGCCATCGACTGGCGCGCTATTTCGGCGATACGCAGGCTCCCGAGCACTGCGGCCATTGCTCGGTATGCCAGGGGCAAGTCGCTCGGCTACCGCCACCCGTGCCGCTGCCACCGCTCGAAGCGCAGTCATTCGCCGCGTTGTGCGGCGAACTCATAGCGCGTCATCAAGCGACGTTCGGGGGTCGGTTGCCCGGCGTCGAGCTAGTGACGCGCTTTCTCTGCGGTATCGCCACGCCGCTGTTCACGCGCTTGAAGGCCCGCCAGATCAAAGGCTTCGCTCAGTTGGAAAGCTACCCCTACGCCGAGGTACGCCGATGGGTCGCGGGTCATCTCGCAGGCGATCGGTAAGCGAGAAAACGCCCTACCCCGACTGACGAAACCACTACAGTCGAGGTAGGGCGATAACGGTGCTCGCCGCGACACTTACTCCACGGTGACCGACTTGGCCAGGTTGCGGGGCTGGTC
Organism: Halomonas sp. McH1-25; assembly: GCF_022348165.1. Classification (GTDB taxonomy): domain Bacteria; phylum Pseudomonadota; class Gammaproteobacteria; order Pseudomonadales; family Halomonadaceae; genus Modicisalibacter. The sequence goes on along the minus strand of NZ_JAKRFI010000002.1, from coordinate 260,847 downwards.
GACATCGGTGCCCTTGAGCACGGCGACGTGATACGACAGCAGTTGCAGGGGCAAGGTATAGAGAATCGGCGCCAGCGCCTCGTCGACATGCGGCAGGCGCAGCACGCGGACACCCTCGGTTTCCGTCAGGGACACACGCTCGTCGGCGAACACGAACAGCTCGCCACCGCGGGCACGCACTTCCTGCAGATTGGATTTGAGCTTTTCGAGCAGTTCGTCGTTGGGCGCCACGGAAATCACCGGCATCTCGCTGTCGACCAGCGCCAGCGGCCCGTGCTTGAGCTCCCCGGCGGGATAGGCCTCGGCATGGATGTAGGAAATCTCCTTGAGCTTGAGCGCGCCTTCCAAGGCAATCGGATAGTGCGCACCGCGGCCCAGAAACAGCGCATGGTGCTTTTCCGCAAAGGCCATGGACAACGTTTCGATATCGCCGTCGAGACCCAGCACCTGGCCCATGAGCTGCGGCAGTTCGCGCAGGGCCTGAACGACCCGGGCCTGGAGCGCGTCGTCCATGCCGCGCATGCGGCCCAGACTCAGGGTGAGCAGCATCAAGCCGACCAGCTGGGTGGTGAAGGCCTTGGTCGAGGCCACGCCGATCTCGGGCCCGGCCTGGGTCAGCAGGGTCAAGTCGGATTCGCGCACCAGCGAACTGCCGGGCACGTTGCAGATCGCCAGGCTACCCACATAGCCGCGATCCCTGGCGAAACGCAGCGCCGCCAGGGTATCGGCGGTCTCGCCGGACTGCGACAGGGTCACGAACAGCGTGCCCTCGGGGACCACCACTTGGCGGTAGCGGTATTCTGAGGCGACCTCGACCTGGGTGGGCAGGCCGGCGTACTTCTCCAGCCAGTAGCGCGCCACCAGGCCGGCATGGTAGCTGGTGCCGCAGGCAATGATATGGATCTGGCGCACCTGGGCGAACAGCGCCTCGGCCTCCAGACCGAAACTGCGCACCAGGGCATGGCGTTCGGTCAGGCGGCCTTCCAACGTGGCGGCAATGACCTGCGGCTGCTCATGGATTTCCTTGAGCATGAAGTGCCGGTAGCCGTCCTTCGTGGCCGCACCGTCGCCGTGTTCGAAGGTCTGCACCGGACGCGTCTGGGCGTTGCCCGACGCCTCGTAGATGGCGATGTCGCCGCCCTTGGCAAGACGCACCACGTCGCCTTCCTGCAGATAGATAAAGCGGTCGGTGACCGGCAGCAGAGCCAGTGGGTCAGAGGCAAGGAAAGCCTCCTCGATGCCCACCCCGACGACCAGCGGGCTGCCCTTGCGGGCCCCGACGATCACCTCCGGCTGGTTCTTGTGCATGACCGCCAGGGCATAGGCGCCATCGAGCATGGCCACGGCACTCTGTACCGCCGTCAGCAGATCCTGGCTGCGGTTGAACTCGCGAGCCAGCAGATGCGCGACGACCTCGGTGTCGGTCTCGGAAGTGAACACGTAGCCCTGGCCTTCCAGCTCGGTTCTGAGGGGCTCGTGATTCTCGATGATGCCGTTGTGCACCACCGCCAGGCTTTCGCCGGACTGATGCGGGTGGGCATTGCGCTCGTTGGGCCGCCCGTGGGTCGCCCAGCGCGTATGAGCGATTCCCACCGTGCCGATCAGTGGCGACTCGTCCAGGCACGCTTCCAGTGCCGCCACCTTGCCAACGGCCCGTTGACGGTTGAGGCGTGCATCGCGAGACAGCACGGCCATGCCGGCCGAATCATAGCCGCGATATTCGAGGCGCCTGAGCCCCTCGAGCAGAATGTCCTGAACGTTGCGTTCGGCCACTGCCCCCACGATTCCACACATCGTCTTTACTCCTTGGATTCCTGCTTGGGCTGCTTGCGCGGGCGCGACCAGTCCGCCTTGGTGATCTGTCGGGTGCGGGCTACGCCCAGCGCTCCGGCTTCGACGTCCCGATTGATCGTGGATCCGGCACCGATGGTGGCCCCATCACCGACCCGCACCGGCGCGACCAGCGCCGTGTTGGAGCCGATGAATGCGCCATCGCCGATCTCGGTGTGGTGCTTGTTGGTGCCGTCGTAGTTGCAGGTGATGGTCCCGGCGCCGACATTGACGTCACGTCCCAGCCGGGCATCGCCGACATAGCTGAGGTGATTGATCTTGCTGCCCTCGCCGACCCGGGCATTCTTGGTCTCGACGAAGTTGCCGACCTTGGCCTGGCGGGCCAGCTGCGTACCGGGGCGCAGGCGTGCGAAGGGGCCGACCCGGCAGTCGCCGTCGAGCACGGCGCCATCGAGCAGGCTGTGCGCTTCGATGACGCAGCCCGGCCCGACTCGGCTGTTGCGGATGATAGTGTACGGTCCGATGCGCACCCCAGCGGCCAGTTCGACCTCGCCTTCGAAGACGCAACCGACATCGATCTCGACATCCTGAGCGCAGCGCAGGCTGCCGCGTACGTCGAGCCGCGCTGGATCGGCCAGCGTCACGCCCTCGGCCATCAGTCGTTCGGCCTCGGCCAGTTGGTAGGCGCGTTCCAGACGGGCCAGTTGCAGGCGATTGTTGACGCCTTCGACCTCGGTAGCGGAGGCCGGTTGCGCGGTGGCGATGGCGGTGCCTTCCCCGGCAGCCATGGCAATGACGTCGGTCAGGTAATATTCGCCCTGGGCGTTGTCGGACGACAGACGGGGCAGCCAGCGCCGCAGCTGGTCAGCGGTCATGGCCATGATGCCGGTGTTGCACTCGCCGATGGCGCGCTCGGCCTCGGAGGCGTCCTTGTGTTCGATGATCGCCACCGCCTCGCCCCGGGCGTTGCGCTTGATGCGCCCGTAGCCCGTCGGATCGGCCAATGTCACGGTGAGCAATGCCATGCGCCGCTCATCGACCTCGTCGAGCAGCGCCGCGAGCGTGTCGCGCCGGATCAGCGGCACGTCACCGTACAGTACCAGCACCTTGCCATCGCCGAGGCCGTCCACGGTCTGAGCCACGGCGTGGCCGGTGCCCTTCTGCTCGGCCTGTACGACGAACCGCAGCGGGCATTCGGCGAGACGTTCACGTACCGACTCGCCGCCATGCCCGATCACCACATGCAGCCGATCGGCGCCCAGTTGCGTGGCCGTGTCGATCACGTGGCGCACCATCGGCTTGCCGGCCACGTGATGTAGCACTTTCGGCGTGGCCGAGCGCATGCGGGTGCCCTGACCCGCGGCGAGAATCACTACGTCGAGCGTCATGCCCTACCCTTATCCAGTTCATCGATCATAGGCCATTCTAAACCCGCCACTGCTGCATACCAACGCTGCAGCGATGCCGAAAAAGAAATACCCCGTGGATCGGAGGATCCACGGGGTAAATACTCGTACGACAAGGCAAGCCAGGTCTAGCGCCGGCCGCCTTTCTGACGCAATTTTTCCAGCGTACGCAACTGGGCCACCGCCTCGGCGAGCTCCGCCGTCGCCCTGGAGTAATCCAGGTCCGACTTCTGCTCGTTGATGGAGCGCAAAGCCTCCTTGCGTGCCTCTTCCGCCGATGCCTCATCAATATCATGAGCACGGGTCGCGGTATCGGCCAGCACCGAGACAATGTTCGGCTGCACCTCGATGAATCCGCCGGTGACGTAGTAGATTTCCTCCTCGTCACCTTCGCGAATCACCCTCAGCGGCCCCGGTTGCAACTCGGTCAACAGCGGTGTGTGACCGGCAAGGATCCCCAGTTCTCCCATCACGCCGGTGACGACGAGCTGATTGATCTCTCCGGAGAAGAGCGATTGCTCGGCGCTGACGATCTCGCATTGGAAGCTGTTCGCCATACCTTAGTCCTCTAGCGTGAGTGGCCTCACTTCATGTTGTTGGCTTTCTCGACGGCTTCGTCGATGGTGCCAACCATATAGAAGGCCTGTTCCGGCAGATCGTCGTATTCACCGTCCAGAATGCCCTGGAAGCCGCGAATGGTGTCCTTGAGCGAGACGTACTTGCCGGGCGCACCGGTAAAGACCTCGGCGACGAAGAACGGCTGCGACAGGAAGCGCTGGATCTTACGCGCCCGGTTGACCGCCTGCTTGTCCTCGTCGGACAGCTCGTCCATCCCCAGGATGGCGATGATGTCCTTGAGCTCCTTATAGCGCTGAAGCACGTTCTGTACGCCTCGCGCCGTGTTGTAGTGCTCCTCGCCGACGACCAGCGGATCCAACTGACGCGAGGTGGAATCCAGCGGATCAATGGCCGGATAGATACCCAGTTCGGCAATCGAACGCGCCAGTACCACCGTGGCGTCAAGGTGGGCAAAGGTCGTGGCCGGCGAAGGGTCGGTCAAGTCGTCCGCAGGTACATAGACGGCCTGAACGGAGGTGATCGAGCCGGTCTTGGTGGAGGTGATGCGCTCCTGAAGAACCCCCATCTCCTCGGCCAGCGTAGGCTGGTAACCCACCGCTGACGGCATGCGGCCCAGCAGTGCCGAGACTTCAGTACCCGCCAGGGTGTAACGATAGATGTTGTCGACGAACAGCAGAACGTCACGGCCTTCGTCGCGGAACTTCTCGGCAATGGTCAGGCCGGTCAGCGCCACACGCAGGCGGTTGCCGGGCGGCTCGTTCATCTGACCGTAGACTAGAGCCACCTTGTCGAGAACGTTGGACTCCTGCATTTCATAGTAGAAGTCGTTACCCTCACGGGTACGCTCACCGACACCGGCGAATACCGAGTAACCACTGTGCTCGGTGGCGATGTTACGAATCAGCTCCATCATGTTGACGGTCTTGCCGACACCGGCACCACCGAACAGGCCAACCTTGCCGCCCTTGGCGAACGGGCACACCAGGTCGATGACCTTGATACCGGTTTCCAGCAACTCGTTGGACGCTGCCTGTTCCGCGTAGGTCGGTGCCTTGCGGTGAATCGGCATGCGCTCCTGCTCACCGATCTCTCCCGCTTCGTCGATCGGCTCGCCTAGCACGTTCATGATCCGACCCAGGGTTTCCTTGCCCACCGGCACGGAAATCGCGGCTCCCGAGCCTTCAACCTCGAAACCACGCTTGAGGCCTTCGGTGGAACCCATGGCAATGGCTCGAACCACCCCGTCGCCCAACTGCTGCTGGACTTCCATAATGGTCCCGGTGTCCGAGACCTTCAGCGCGTCGTAGAGCCTGGGCACGTCGTCCCGCGGGAACTCTACGTCAATCACCGCGCCGATGATTTGTACGATACGTCCGCTCATCTTGGTTCCTCTTAACCTGCAAATGAAACCTGCTTAGCCTCACCGGCGCTTATACTGCGGCGGCACCACTGACGATCTCGGAGAGTTCCTGGGTAATGGCCGCCTGGCGGGCCTTGTTGTACGCCAGTTGCAAATCGTCGATCAGGTTGCCGGCGTTATCGGTCGCGTTCTTCATCGCGATCATCCGCGCCGCCTGCTCGCAGGCTGCATTCTCCACCACCGCCTGATAGACCTGGGACTCGACATAACGCTTCAGAAGCGCATCGAGCAGGTACTGGGCGTCCGGCTCATACAGGTAGTCCCAACTCGTCGTGGGACGGGCTTGTTCATCTTTATCGTCGGCCTGCTCAGCGACCAGGGGCACCAGCTGGCGAATGGTCGGACTCTGGGTCATGGTGTTGACGAACTCGTTGTACACCACGTAAAGCCGATCCAGCTCCCCTTCATCGAAGGCATCCAGCATCACCTTGACGCTACCGATCAGGTCCTTGGCTTCCGGCGCTTCGCCTATACCGCTCTTGGCTGCCATGAGATTGCCGCCATACTTGCGAAAGAAGCCACTGGCCTTGCTACCGATAGCAACAAAGTTGACTTCGACGCCCTTGTCTCGCCATTGCTTGACGTCCTTGACCACTGCCCTGAACAGGTTGACGTTCAGGCCACCGGCCAGACCGCGATCACTGGACACGACGATATAACCGACACGCTTGACTTCACGGTCGATCATGTAGTCATGGCGATATTCCGGGTTCGCCTCGGCAATATGGCCTACGACCTTGCGGATCTGCCTTGCATAGGGCTGGCTGGCCGCCATCCGATCCTGTGCCTTACGCATCTTCGACGCAGCGACCATTTCCATGGCGCTGGTAATCTTCTGCGTATTCTTGATGCTCCCAATCTGGGTGCGAATCTCTTTTGCAGCTGCCATAGCGATCTACCTCATTCGTGGCCCTCAGGGAAATCACTGGCCCGGGCAAACCGGGCCAGAAGGATTACCAGGTCTGAGTGGCCTTGAATTGCTCGACGCCAGACTTGAGACCATTCTTGATCTCGTCGCTGTAATCGCCGGTCTGGTTGATCTTGTCCAGCAGCTCGCCATGCTCGGCCTTCATGTAATCGTGCAGAGCCGCTTCGAAGTCGAGCACCTTGTTAACCTCGACGTCGTCCAGGAAGCCTTCGTTGGCAGCGAACAGCGACAGCGCCATTTCAGCCACGGACATCGGCGAGTACTGCTTCTGCTTCATCAGTTCGGTGACACGTTCGCCGTGCTCGAGCTGTTTACGAGTTGCTTCATCCAGGTCGGAGGCAAACTGCGAGAACGCCGCCAGCTCACGATACTGCGCCAGCGCCAGACGCACACCGCCACCCAGCTTCTTGATGATCTTGGTCTGTGCCGAGCCACCTACACGAGAGACTGACAGGCCAGCGTTGATGGCCGGGCGAATCCCTGAGTGGAAAAGGCTGGTTTCCAGGAAAATCTGACCATCGGTGATCGAGATGACGTTGGTGGGAACGAACGCCGAAACGTCCCCCCCCTGGGTCTCGATCAGCGGCAGCGCGGTCAAAGAGCCAGTCTTGCCGGTAACTTCACCGTTGGTGAACTTCTCGACGTAGTCGGCATTGACACGCGCGGCGCGCTCGAGCAGACGCGAGTGGAGATAGAATACGTCACCCGGATAGGCTTCGCGGCCCGGCGGACGCTTGAGCAGCAGAGAAATCTGGCGATAAGCCCAGGCCTGCTTGGTCAGGTCGTCGTAGACGATCAGCGCGTCTTCACCACGGTCGCGGAAGTACTCGCCCATGGAACAACCGGCGTAAGGTGCCAGGAACTGCATGGCAGCCGGATCGGCGGCACCGGCAGCGACGACGATGGTATGCTCCATCGCGCCGTATTCCTCGAGCTTGCGAACCATGCTGGCAATAGTGGACTGTTTCTGGCCTACGGCAACGTAGATACAGGTAACGCCCTTGCCTTTCTGGTTGATGATGGCGTCGATCGCAATGGCGGACTTACCGATCTGACGGTCACCGATGATCAGTTCGCGCTGGCCGCGGCCGATCGGCACCATGGCGTCGATCGACTTGAGGCCGGTCTGGATCGGCTCATCGACGGACTGACGGGTGATGACGCCCGGAGCGACCTTTTCCACCGCATCGGTCATCTTGGCGTTGATCTCGCCCTTACCATCGATGGGGTTGCCCAGCGCGTCGACCACGCGGCCGACCAGTTCAGGGCCCACCGGGACTTCGAGGACACGACCGGTACACATGGCAGTCATGCCTTCTTCGAGCTGCTGATAGTCGCCGAGCACGACGGCACCGACGCTGTCACGCTCTAGGTTGAGCACCAAACCATAGATGTTATTGGGAAACTCGATCATTTCACCGAACATCGCTTCCGCCACACCGTGAATCTGCACGATGCCGTCGGATACGCTAACGATGGTGCCCTGGTTACGGGCTTCGGTCGCGACATCCAGCTTTTCGATACGCTGCTTGATGATGTCGCTGATCTCGGAAGGATTCAGTTGCTGCATGCCATGTCCCTCAGACTCAGACGGAAAGTGTGTCGCGTAGGCGGGCCAATCGACCACGTACCGACCCGTCGATCACGGTGTCGCCGGCGCGCAGGATGACGCCGCCCAGCAGGGCGCTGTCCACCTGAGTGGTAATGGAGATTTCGCGGTTCAGGCGCTTGGCCAGGGCACTCGCGAGCTTGTCTTCCTGCTTGGCATCCAGCGGGAACGCAGAGACGATGGTCACGTCCATGCGTCTTTCCTGCTGGGCCTTGAGCAGTTCGAATTGCTCGGCAATGTCCGGCAGCGCCACCAGGCGGTTGTGTTGGCCGAGGGTCCGGAGGAAGTTCTGCCCCTCCTTGCCCATCGCATCGCCGCAGACCTCGATGATCACATCGGCCTTATCGACGCCGGACAACCGGGGGTTGTCCATCACGCGGGCTCGCATATCGGCATCGACAGCCACCTTCGCTGCCAACGCCAACATGTCGGACCAGGCCTCTAGCGCCCCCTGGGCGTGCGCGAACTCGAACGCCGCCTTGGCGTAAGGTCGGGCAACGGTAGACGTTTCAGCCATGGGTCACCTCCTCAAAGCTCGGTAGCGAGTTTGTCGACGAGCTCGCGGTGTTTGGCCTCGTCGATGGAGGATTCCAGGATCCGCTCCGCCCCCTCGATGGCGAGTCGTGCAACCTGCGCACGCAGCTCTTCCTTCGCGCGGTTGATCTCCTGATCGATTTCAGAACGGGCGCTGGCAATCATGCGCTCGCCTTCCAGACGGGCATTCTCGCGCGCCTCCTCGATCATCTGGTTCGACCGCTTGTGGGCCTGCTCAAGAATCTGCGCTGCCTGCTCCTTGCTTTCACGCAGAGTCTCGTTGGCCTGTTGCTGGGCCAGTTCGAGATCGCGGTTAGCACGGCTGGCAGCGTCCAGACCATCGGCAATCTTCTTCTGGCGCTCCTGCAGTGCCTGGATTAGCGGCGGCCACACATACTTCATGCAGAACCAGACAAAGATCGCAAAGGCGATCGTTTGCCCGATAAGCGTCAAATTGATATTCACAGGAATGTACCTCTGACAGTTTCGTGGCGACCGGATAAGACAGACCGAGCGTCAAAACGCTCGGCATGTCGTATTAACCGGCAACAACGAAGATCAGGTACATTGCGATACCAACACCGATCATCGGCACAGCGTCAAGCAGGCCAGCCATAAGGAAGGTTCGAGTCTGCAGCAGGGGACCCAATTCCGGCTGACGAGCAGTCGCTTCGAGCAGCTTGCCACCTAGAATCGCAAAGCCAATGCCGGTACCGAGTGCGCCAAGACCGATCATGAGAGCAGCGGCAATGTAGATAAGTTCCATGGGAGTAACTCCTAGTTTTTAGTCAAGGTTAAGGTGTAGCTAGGTTATGTTGAAACCGTGTCAGTGTTTCTCGTGCGCCGAACTCAGGTAAACCACTGTCAGCACCATGAAGATGAAAGCCTGTAGTGTGATGACCAGAATGTGGAAAATGGCCCACGGTACATTCAGTGTCCATTGGATCCAGAACGGCAACAATGCAATCAGGATAAAGATGACTTCGCCAGCATACATGTTGCCAAATAGTCGCAACGCCAAGCTGATGGGCTTGACCAGTAGCTGGAGCACTTCAAGAAACAGATTGAAGGGCACCAGCGACCAATGATTGAAAGGAGTGAATGACAGTTCCTTGGCGAAGCCACCCGCTCCCTTGATCTTGAAGCTGTAGAATATGATCAGGCAGAACACGCCTATGGCCATGCCGAATGTCGCGTTGGGGTCGGTCGTCGGAACGACCTTCATGTAGTCGACCCCCAGTTTGGCAAAGACCCCTGGCAACCAGTCGATCGGAATCAGCTTCAGTGAATTCTGGAGAAATATCCACACGAACACTGTCAAGGCCAAGGGTGCAATCAACGGACTACGGGTATGAGGCCCCTGAAACGTGGTCTTGACGGTATCGTCAACGAACTCTACCACCATCTCGACCATGTTCTGCAGGCCACCCGGTACGCCGCTACTGGTCGCGGAGTTGGCAACCTTGCGGAACAGGCCAAGAAAGATGACCCCCATCAGCACGGACCAACCGATGGTATCCAGGTGAATAGCCCAGAACCCCATTTCGCGTGCCTCTTCAGCACCATGGGCGATCGACCAGCCATTTTCTGGATGCAGGCCGAAGGTCAGGTTCTGCAGGTGGTGCTGAATGTACTCAACAGAGGTTACATTTTCGCTTGCCATGGATCTGCCTCAATTCCGGGGGAGCGATCTGCCGTGCATTAGCCAGGGTGCTAACCAATGCACAAACGATGTCGCCACATAAGCACAAAAAAACAAAGCTGGGTTTGAGGGGGGCACTGTGGCAAACACGAGCGCAAACAGAGCCACCGTCAAACCGAACTTACCGGCCTCAGCGGTGTAGAGGCTTCTTGTTATGATGCGGGCATGGCTTACGTTGCTTACCAGGAACATACGCCATGCGAAATAGAGGTTAGGCACGATACCTACTACGCAGCCCGTCAGAGCGGCAAAAGCAGCCTCTCGACCTGCCGCCACAAGGCTAGCAGCGATGAGCATAACCGCCATCAAGCTCTGAAACAGAAGGATCCGATAAAGCCTGGGGCGCTTGTACGCCGCGGGGATCGATTGCTGCGTCCGATGCAATTTTCCGGGCCCGATGTTCACCTCGTTGACCAGGGTCATCCTCATGGTAAATCCCGGCGGATTATAGGGGAGCGGGGATCACCCTTCAACCGATCATGCACCGAAATTGCTCGAACTTTAGCGACCTTACAACCAATAGGTAACGATCTGCATGGATAAATCGTTATCATGCTAAACAGTCATTGGCCTCGCTGGACTAGCGAATATGCGCCAGGATGCCGTCGAGTTCATCGAGACTGCCATAGCGAATGGTCACTCGCCCGTTTCCCTTGCTGCCATGCTGGATGCGCACCGGCGCGCCCAGCAATTCGCCCAGCTGGGTTTCCAGCCTGGCGACATCGGCCGTGGGTTTGTCGGTCGGTTTCTCACTGGGCTTGCCCTGCTGAAGTTGCTTCACCAAGGCTTCGGTCTGGCGTACGGTGAGCTCCTTGGCCACGACCTCATGTGCCGCCCTGCGCTGTTTTGCCGCAGGCAGGGTTAACAGGGCACGCGCATGTCCCATGTCGAGATCGCCCCGCTCGAGCAGCGTCTGCACTTCAGGATCGAGCGCCAGCAAGCGCAACAGGTTGGCGACCTGGGCGCGCGACTTGCCCACCGCATCGGCAACCTGCTGTTGAGTCAGCTCGAACTCATCGAGCAGGCGTTTCAGTGCCATTGCCTCCTCGACCGGATTGAGGTTCTCGCGCTGAATGTTCTCGATCAGCGCCAGGGCCAGCGCAGTCTGGTCGCTGACGTCGCGGACCACCGCCGGAATGTCGTTGAGCTCGGCGAGCTGCGCGGCACGCCAGCGACGCTCGCCGGCGATGATTTCGTAGCGGTCTTCGCCGATCGGCCTTACCACGATGGGCTGCATCACGCCCTGGGCGCGGATCGAATCGGTGAGTTCCTCGAGCGCCTCGGGCTGGATCTCACGGCGTGGCTGGTACTTGCCCCGGCTCAGTTGTTCCAGTGGCAGGCGGACCAGGCGTTCATTGCTATCCTCGACGACGGAAGCGCCTTCGGCGAGTGTGGCACTATCGAGCTGACCATCGGCATCGAGCAGTTCACGGCGGCGGGCACCGGCGCCTATCAGGGCATCCAGACCACGTCCCAGGGCACGTTTACGAGTCATGAGCGTTCCTACGAGGCGTTTCCCGAATCATAACGACAAGCGACGGATCAATTCCTTGGCCAGCACCCGATGGGCCTGGCTGCCACGCGAGAAGCGTGCATACTTGGTGACGGGCAGCCCATGACTGGGCGCTTCGGCCACGCGTACGTTGCGCGGAATGGTGGTTTTGAGCAAGGTGTCACCGAAGTAATCGCTCAACTGCTTGCTGATGTCGCGCGTCAGACTGTTGCGGTTGTCGTACATGGTCCTCACGATACCGAACACCTGCAGCGTCGGATTCACGCTGGCCCGAATCTGCTCGACGGTATCGAGCAGCGCCGACAGGCCTTCGAGGGCATAAAATTCGCACTGCAGCGGGATCAGCACGCCATGCGCCGCGGTCAGGCCGTTGAGCGTGAGCATGTTGAGCGATGGCGGGCAGTCGATCAACACCACATCGTACTCGCGAGCGATTCCGGCAAGCGCATCGTGCAGGCAGCGTTCGCGACCGTCACGGTCGAGTAGGTCGACTTCCGCCGCGGTGAGGTCGGCATTGCCAGGTAGCAACGCGTAGCCGGCCTCGGGGCAATCGAGGATCACGTCGACGGCACGCTTGTCGCCGAGCAGGACGTCGAGCACGCTGCCATCCAGTTCATGCTTATCGACTCCACTGCCCATGGTGGCATGCCCCTGGGGATCGAGGTCGACCAACAGCACGCGGCGATCGAGGGCAGCCAGGGCGGCGGCCAGATTGACTGCCGTGGTGGTCTTGCCGACGCCGCCCTTCTGGTTGGTCAAGGCAATGATCTTGGTCACGAACGACTCCCTTCCCGACTCCCCGTCAAAATGGTTTTCCCGGCGCGCCGTAGACGCAGCAGTTGGCGGCTGGCCTCGTCGCCGGGTACATGCAACTCACGTCGCTCGATCAGCATGATGCTGTCCGGTAACGCCAAACTTTCCTGTTCGGCGGCGCGGCCCTTCATCGCCAGCCATTCGCCATCGTCGGCGAGCAGCGGCTCGGTGAGCGCGACGAAGTCGGTCAGGCTGGCGAAGGCCCGTGAGATGATCTGCTCGAACGGCGCCTCCACGCGATACGCCTCGACCCTGGCCTGTACCGGAGTCACGTTGCCCAGGCCCAGTTCGAGTACCGCCTGGCGCTGGAAGCGGACCTTCTTGCCATTGCTGTCGAGCAGCGTAACGGCCAGCTGCGGATCGAGGATCGCCAGAACCAGGCCAGGCAGGCCGGGACCCGAGCCCACGTCCAGCAGTCGCGGGCCGTGCACCAGCGGCAACACCGACGCACTGTCGAGGAGGTGACGGGTCACCATCTCCTCGGCCGAACGTACCGCGGTGAGGTTATAGGCGCGATTCCACTTGTGCAACAGCGCCAGTAACGCCAGCAGACGATCATGCGCCTGGGCATCGGCGTCGATGCCCAGTTGGGCGAGTCCACTGACGAGACGGCGCTCACACTCCGGCGTCATGCATTCACCGCGCGACGGTCATCGAGCAGACGGCGCTTCTTGAGGTGAATCAGCAGGATCGATACTGCCGCTGGGGTGACACCGGAGATGCGCCCGGCCTGAGCCAGCGTTTCGGGACGCGTCGCGGCGAGTTTCTGGCGAATCTCGTTGGACAGCCCCTCGACCCGGTCATAATCGAGGTCCGCCGGCAGCGGTGTCTGCTCATGACGCTTGAGCTTGTCGATCTCGTCCTGCTGACGATCGATATAGCCCTGATACTTGGCCTGGATCTGGACCTGCTCGGCCACGGCCTCGTCGCTCACCGGCTCGCCCTTGAGTACGGCGACATCGGCATAGACGAGCTCGGGACGCTTGAGCAGCTCGAATAGGCTGTACTCCCGGTTCAGCGGCTTGGGCAGCTTGGCGTTCAACTGATCGGCCTCGGCGGAACGGGGCTGGACCCACGCCGACTGCAGGCGTGCAGTCTCTCGCTCGATGCCTTTGCGTTTGGCCTCGAAGGCGGCCCAACGCCGATCGTCGACCAGGCCCAGCCGACGGCCGGTTTCGGTCAGGCGCAGATCGGCATTGTCCTCGCGCAGCAGCAACCGGTATTCGGCCCGCGAGGTGAACATACGGTACGGCTCCTGAGTACCCATGGTGATCAGATCATCCACCAACACGCCGAGGTAGGCCTCGTCGCGCCGCGGTGCCCAGCTGTCCTGCCCGAGTGCGCGTCGGGCAGCGTTCAGACCAGCGAGTAGTCCCTGGGCCCCGGCTTCTTCGTAGCCGGTGGTACCGTTGATCTGACCGGCGAAAAACAGGTTGTGGATAAACTTGGTTTCCAGCGAATGGCGTAAATCGCGCGGATCGAAGAAATCGTATTCGATGGCATAGCCCGGCCGCGTGATGTGGGCATTCTCCATCCCTTTGATCGAGCGAACCACCTGTAACTGCACGTCGAACGGCAACGAGGTGGAAATTCCGTTGGGGTAGAGTTCGTGGGTGTCCAGCCCCTCGGGTTCGATGAATACCTGATGGCTGGTCTTGTCGGCAAAGCGATGGACTTTGTCCTCGATCGAAGGACAGTAACGCGGCCCGACACCTTCGATGACCCCGGAGTACATCGGCGAACGATCGAGATTGGCAAAAATGATCTCGTGAGTGCGCTCGTTGGTGTGCGCAATGTGACAGCTGACCTGCTGTGGATGCATTGCTTGCGAGCCGAGATACGACATCACAGGTGTCGGCGTATCGCCGGGCTGCTCCTCGAGCATGGAGAAATCGACGCTCTTGGCATCGATACGCGGTGGCGTCCCGGTCTTGAGACGCGCGACACGAAACGGCAATGCGCGCAGTCGCTGAGCCAATGCATTGGCCGGCGGATCGCCGGCGCGGCCACCGGCATGATGGTCCAGCCCGATGTGGATAACTCCACCCAGGAAGGTACCGGTACACAGCACCACGGTCTCACCGAGGAAACGAATCCCGGTCTGGGTAACGGCGCCGCGAACCGTGTCGTTCTCGACGATCAAGTCATCCACACCCTGTTGAAACAGGGTCAGGTTGGGCTGGTTCTCCAGCATGCCGCGAATGGCCGCCTTGTAGCGTACACGGTCGGCCTGGGCGCGCGTGGCACGCACGGCCGGCCCCTTGCGCGCATTGAGCACACGAAACTGGATGCCACCACGGTCGGTGGCCAATGCCATGGCACCACCGAGCGCATCGATCTCCTTGACCAGATGGCTCTTGCCGATTCCGCCGATCGCCGGGTTGCAGGACATCTGCCCCAGCGTCTCGATGTTGTGTGTCAGTAATAGGGTCTGACAGCCCATGCGGGCAGCGGCCAGTGCGGCTTCTGTTCCCGCATGGCCACCGCCGATGACGATGACGTCAAAGCGGTTGGGGTAATCCAAAATGCACCTCGACTTGCGCCTGTCGGCGCGCCGGTTTTGGCAGGTGAGGGTAAATAGCCGCCCAGTATAACGTCCCTGTGGGTAACCGTCAGGGGTTTTCCACATGGCGTTTTCTCAGAGCCATTTGTCATTCATTAATAAAAATAGAGTTAAAGAAAAGAAGTTCTGTTGTGGTTGTTACTACTAGTGTGGATACTTTTTGTGGATAACCTAAAAAACCATAAATATCTCATTGCGTTGCATTGTTAACCAATCGTGGGAAAAGCGGTCAGTGAGCTGCGGAAATCATGCCGTGAGACTGTGGATGGAACATGACCTTATCCACACGCGGCTTTATGCCCCGCTTATCCACCTGTGCCTACCGTGGCTGTCATCAGGGTGATTAACAACACGGATCAAGACGGGGAAAGCCAGGCATGGCGGGGGCAACAGGACGATTTTTGGCTGCTGAAGCGGAAAACTATCCACAGGCCAAAAAAGTGCCTGTGCATAGCGGAAAGAAGCCAGTGACGAGAGGGCTGGATAAAAAATGCCCGCTTCAAGAGCGGGCGTTCGGTCACGAGGAGAAGCGCGAATCAGTGCTTGAGCACGCGGGACAGGAACGACTGAGTCCGCTCATGGCGAGGATGATCGAAGACTTCATGAGGTGGCCCCTGTTCGACGATGCGACCGCCATGCACGAAGATCACCCGATCGGCGACTTCTCGGGCAAAGCCCATTTCATGGGTGACGATCATCATGGTCATGCCCTCGTTGGCGAGTTCACGCATGGCATCGAGTACTTCGCCAATCATTTCCGGATCGAGCGCCGAAGTGGGCTCGTCGAACAGCATAAGACGCGGCTCCATGGCCAGGGCGCGGGCCAACGCCACGCGCTGTTGCTGACCGCCGGAGAGCTGGCTGGGATACTTGTCAGCCTGATCCTCGATGCCGACGCGGGCTAGCAGCTTTTGCGCAGTGTCCAGCGCCTTGTCGCGAGGCCAGTTGCGTACCTTCATTGGCGCCAGGGTGACATTGTCGAGCACCGACAGGTGCGGAAACAGGTTGAATTGCTGAAAGACCATGCCGACTTCGGTACGGATGGTCTGCAGCGTTTTGCCGCTCTTGCCGTTGGGCAGCAGTTCGTTGCCGTCGACCACGATGCGCCCGCCTTGGAACTCCTCGAGACCGTTGACGCAGCGAATCAGTGTCGATTTACCGGAGCCGCTGGCCCCGACGATGACGACTACCTCGCCGGGGGCGACTTCCAGGTCGATGTCCTGCATGACATGCAATTTGCCGAAGTGCTTGTTGACCTTGTCGAGACGGACGATGGGCTCACGGTCGTCGGTCTGGCGCGATGGGGTATGGGTTGCTTCGCTCATGTGTTTTCTCCTCACTGTCCGACCAGGCCGCGGCGTTCGATCTGGCGCAGAGCGAAGGACAGGCTCAGTGTGATGGCCAGGTACATCACGGCGACCATGAAATAGACCTCGAGGGCCGTAAACGTCGTGGCGATGTAGATTTGGCCCTGGCGAACCAGTTCACCGACCCCAATCACCGAGAACAGCGAGGTGTCCTTGATACTGACGATACCTTGATTGCCGAGTGCCGGAATCATCCGCCGGAAGGCCTGCGGCCAGATGATGTAGCGAAATGCCTGGGCGCGCGACAGGCCCAGCGAAAGGCCGGCCTCGCGCTGGCCCTTCTCGATGGACTGAACGCCGCCGCGTACGATTTCCGAGATGTAGGCCCCGGCGTTGAGGGCAATGGCGGCGATGCCGGCGGTCAGGGCGTTGATCGGGCCGCCAATGATCTGAGGCAGCCCATAGAAGATGAACAGTACCTGGACCAGTACCGGGGTGCCGCGAAACACTTCGATGTAAGCGATTGCCGGCCAGCGCAGGATGGCAATCGGACTGATGCGTAGCAGGCCGAAGACGATGCCGATGATGAAGCCGATGGCCAGGCCACCGAAGGAGATCAGCAGCGTCCAGGGTATCCCTTCCAGCAGGTAGGGAATGGAGTCGATGGCCGCCTGCCAATCGAACTGGAAAGTGACGTCCACGTCGGTTCTCCGTACGGGCCCGCCGAACAGGGCCCTGGTTTTTTGGAATGGAAACGCAACGGGGCCGGGCGCTTGGCCACCCGGCCCCGTTCATCGCGGCGAAGTGAGGTTACTGTGAAGCGCCGTCCTCGCTGGGCGCCTCGCCGAACCACTTCTTGTAGATTTCGTCGTAGGTGCCGTCTTCCTTCATGGAGGCGAGTGCCTCGTTGGCAGGCTCGAGCCATTCGCTGCCGGAGGTGAAGGCGATACCGTACTGTTGACCTTCATAGAGCGGCCCAACCACCTTGGCACGGCCTTGCCCCTGGGTCTGGGCGAAATAGCCGACGTTGGGGGCATCGTAGAAGACTGCGTCGACACTGCCGCCCATCAGTGCCATGTACATGTCGGCGCTACCCGGGTAGGGCTTGATGTCCGCTGCGTCGCCGAGGTTTTCCTGCAGGAAGTCATAGCTGGTGGAGCCGATCTTGGTACCGATGCTCATGCCTTCCAGATCGCTGATTTCATCGACGCTGTCGTTGTTGGCGGGCACCAGGATACGCAGGCCGGAGTCGTAATAGGGATCGCTGAAATCGACGATCTTTTCGCGCTCGTCGGTGATGGTGATGCCGGCGATGGCCAGATCGGCGTTGCCGGTCTGCACGGCGGGGATGATGCCGTTGAAGTCCATGGTGCGCAGGTCGAGCTCGAAGCCGGCGCGATCGGCGATCTCGCGCAGGATGTCCATGTCGAAACCGACCATTTCACCGGTGTCCTTGTCCATCATCTCGAAAGGGACGAAGCTGGGATCGGTGACGGCGCTGACGGTTTCCTGCGCGGAAGCGACGGTGGCGATGCCGAGTCCCGCCGCCATGGCAGCGGCCAGAGAGACCCGTTCTAGAACATTCTTTTTCATGGAGTTCCCCACTTAGAAATTTTATTCATGGAACACGCCTTTTACCTTGGCGAGTTCGGGGGAAACCGTCAAGTAACAGAAAGGATGACGCCGGACTGACCGGCGTGAAGAAAAATAGCCAAGTCAGACCATGAACGAGGCGCCGCAACCGCAGGTCGATGTGGCGTTGGGGTTCTTGATCACGAAGCGGGCACCGGCGAGGCCCTCCTCGAAATCGACCGTCGAACCCACCAGATATTGATAGGACAACGGATCGACGACCATGCCGACATCGTCGATAGCGATCACGGTATCGTCGGCAGCGGTCTGCTCGGCGAAATCGAACCCATACTGGAATCCCGAACAGCCACCACCGGTCACGAATACACGCAGCTTGAGGTCGGGATTGCCTTCTTCGGTGGCCAGGGCACGCAGGCGGCGAACGGCCGCATCGGTGAGTAGCAGGGGAGTGGGGGCAAAGGATTCGGCACCGCTCATGAGATGGGAGCCTCCGAAAGTCGACAGAAATAGAACCCGATATTATCCACAAAACCTAGCAAAAGGGTCAACTTTTACCAATGGCACCGGGCCATCGCGAGACAGATTGAGACGCTGATCTACAAATATGATACACAAGGTAAAGGTTAGCGCTCCTCAGGGAAGGGTGACGCGGCGCAGCCAGTTTTTGCAATGATCGTAAGGAACGTGTCTTGTCTCGTCTGCCCTTGCCCGATCTTAGTCTCGAGCGTTTCCGGCGCCAACTGGCCAGCGTCGATGCCCTACCGCAGCTTTGCGTGCTGGGGGTAGTCTCGGGACTGCTGGCCGGCGGCGTAATGGTCATCTTCCGGTTGCTTCTCAGCCTGGGTGCCTGGCTGCTGATGCCGCATGGAAACATCGAATCTTTCGAGATGCTGTCTCCCTTCCTGCGCTCGCTGCTGCCGATAGTGGCTGTCAGCCTGATCGGTCTCTGGCTATGGCGTCAGCCAGCCCAGGCACGCAAGGTCGGTATTGCCCATGTCATCGAGAGGCTCAGCTACCACCAGGGGCGTTTTCCGCTACGCAACTGGATCAATCAGTGGTGGATCGGGATAGTTACCGTGGTGGGTGGGCTTTCTGCTGGGCGTGAGGGGCCGGCAATCCATCTGGCCGCGGCAGCGTCCAGCGGGCTCGGACAGCGTATGCGCCTGCCTCATAACAGCTTGCGGGTACTGGTTGGGTGTGGCACCGCGGCTGGCATATCAGCTTCGTTCAATACGCCTATCGCCGGGGTCATCTTCGCCATGGAAGTGGTGTTGATGGAATACACCACGGCCGGTTTCTTGCCGGTGATTCTGGCATCGAGCACAGGGGCAGTCATCGCACAGCTGGTTTATGGCAGCGATCCTGCATTCCAGGTACCCCCGGTAAGCCTGGGGTCGCTGGTCGATCTGCCGTGGATCCTCCTCACCGGATTGATCGTCGGCCTTCTTGCTGGTTTATTCGTCCACATTGCCCGCAGCGGTCCACGGTTGGAACGTGTACCCGGATGGTTGCGTCTAGCCATGGTCGGTGTGTCCGTTGGCGCGGTGGCCTGGTGGTATCCTCAGGTCCAAGGCATGGGTTATGACACCTTGGGCGCCACATTGACCGGCGATGTGGCCATAGACGTACTTATTGCTGTCGCTATCGGCAAGCTGTTGCTGACTGCCGGCGCCGTAGCTTGTGGGGTGTCGGTCAGTATCATCGGTCCGGTGTTGGTGATTGGTGCGGCGGCGGGAGCCCTATGCGGGATGCTGGGAGGCTGGCTGTGGCCGCAGGTCGCCTCCGAGGCTGCACTCTATGCCATGCTGGGCATGGCGGCGATGATGGGCGCCGTATTACAGGCACCGCTGGCAGCATTGATGGCGCTGCTCGAGCTGACCCATAATCCCAATATCATCCTGCCAGGCATGCTCTCGGTCTCGGTAGCCGTACTCACCTCACGTCAGCTCTGTGGTTGCCAAGGATTCTTCATCACCCAGACGCAACACGGCCTGCATCGTTTACAGCAACCATTGATGCAGGCTCTCTCTCGAGTCGCCGTACCGGCTGTCATGGAACGCAGCTTGGCCCGCACTCAGCGTATGATCAGTCGTGAGCAGGCCCAAGCTCTGCTCGAAGACAAGCCGACCTGGTTGGTGATCACCCGTTCCCAAGAAGAGAAGACACCGATTGCACTGAAAGCAGCGGACCTGGCACGTGTAATGCTCGACGAGCAGTGGGCTGACGAGGAATCCTTCGACCTGCTGGAGATTCCAGGCCAACGCCTGGAACTGGCGCCCATTCACCTGCAGGCTACCCTCAACGAAGCGTTCGAGCGCCTCAACGAGTACGGTGTGGATGCGCTGTACGTACAGCACACGACCGCCCCGCTGATTCAGAAGATTTCGGGTATCATCACCCGCGATGCCATCGAGAGTTACTACCGCTACAAGCGCTGATCCCAAGAATCGAGACTGCTGACTGCAATAAGGAGATGCAATGTACCTGTGGGTAAAAGCGTTTCACCTGGTCGCCATGGTCACCTGGTTCGCCGCCCTGTTCTACCTGCCGCGACTGTTCGTCTATCACGCCATGGCTCGCGACAAGAACGACACTCAGGCGATGGACTACTTCACCGTCATGGAGCGCAAGCTGTTTCGCGGCATCATGACCCCCTCCATGGTTGCCGTCATCGCGCTCGGCGCCTGGTTGCTGTTCATGGCCCCGGGCTTTCTGAGTCAGGGCTGGCTGCATACCAAGCTGCTGCTGGTCCTGTTGCTGGTGGGTTATCACCACATGTGTCTGGCCTACATGAAACGCTTGGCCGCTGGTACCTGCACCAAGTCGCATACTTATTTCCGTTGGTTCAACGAGGCCCCGGTCATTGCCCTGATCCTGATCGTCATCCTCGCCATGGTTAAACCCTATTGATGCACGGTGCCAAACTTCCCGTGGTTCTCGTCTTGGCAGGACACGACCCAACCGGCGGAGCCGGCCTGGTTGCCGATGCCGAGACCGTGCTGGCCTGTGGCGGTTGGCCGGTCACGGTGCCAACCAGCCTCACGGTGCAGAGCACCCACGACGTGTTCAATGTAACGCCCTGCGCCCCCGATGGCATTCGCGATATGGCCTGGGCCCTGCTCGACGAGTTCGACGTAGCAGCGATCAAGGTTGGTCTGATCGCGGACGAGGCGAGCCTGGACGCCATCGAGGATGTGGTACGCGCCTGTCCCGGAATTCCGCTGGTCATCGATCCGGTGCTGCGCGCCGGCGGTGGGAAAGACTTGTCCACAACCGCATTGATCGACGATTTTCGTCATCGGTTACTACCGCTTGTGGATATCCTGACGCCCAACCGTCACGAGTTGGCGAGATTGGCGGGGGAAGATGCCGGTAGCGATGTCGATCGGGTCGTCGCCCTGCTGTCACAGGGCTGCCAGGCGGTGTTGGTCACTGGTACTGACGATCCGCCACCGGAAACGCCGGACGATACCGTAATACATACATTGCATACTCCCGAAACCAGCCGGCAGTGGCGCTGGTCCCGTTTGCCGGGCCAGTTTCACGGTTCGGGCTGCACTCTGGCGTCGGCCGTGGCGACTCGCCTGGCCGTGGGAGAAAGCCTGGTGGCGGCCTGCGAGCAGGCCCAGCAGTTCACTTGGGAAAGCCTGCGACACGGCTGGCAACCGGGAACGGGGCAGGCCTTGCCCAGACGGTGGAGACCATGACCGACAAGCGACACGACTGGACCCGTGGGGTCTATGCGATTACCGATGCCCAACTGCTATCCAACGACAGGCAATTGCTCGCTGCGTGTCGAGCGGCGCTGAACGGAGGACTGGCCCTGCTTCAGTACCGTGACAAGTCCGGCGATCTGAGCCATCGTTTGCGTCAGGCACTGGCGCTGGCCATGATGTGCCGCGACGTTGCGGTGCCGCTGATCATCAACGACGATCTGGCCCTGGCGCGACGTTTGCGCGACGATGGATTTACCGGCGTTGGCCTGCATCTCGGGCAGGAGGATGGTTCGCTGCGCGAAGCGAGGGAAGTGCTGGGTCCCGAGGCGATCATCGGGGCCACGTGCCATGCGAGTCTTGCACTGGCCGAACGGGCAGCCAGCGAGGGGGCCAGCTATCTGGCCTTCGGCCGATTCTTCGCTTCGAAGACCAAGCCCGAGGCACCACCGGCAACGCTCGATCTGCTGGCCGAGGCTGGACGCTTCGGGCTGCCAAGAGTAGCGATAGGTGGCATCGATATCGATAATGCCGGATTGGCGCGCAGCGCGGGAGCCGAGTTGCTGGCCACGGTCCATGGGGTGTTCGGTGGTGACGATCCCGAAGCCCGGGTTCGAGCCATCAACGCACGCTTGGCAGCGTATCCATAGGTTATCCACAGGCCGTCAACGTAAAGTTATTCGACCTGTCCAGAGGTTTATCCACAAATTCGCAAATAGAGGCATCCAATGACCACTTCCGCACAGCTCTTCGAACAGGCCTGTCGCCATATTCCCGGCGGAGTGAACTCACCGGTGCGCGCCTTCAAGGGGCTGGAGCGGCCGCCGGTCTTCATCGAACGCGCCCAAGGGGCCTATCTGTTCGATGTCGAAGGCAAGCGTTATATCGATTACGTGGGCTCGTGGGGACCCATGATCACCGGCCATGCCGATCCCGACGTCCTCGCGGCGGTTCGCGAACGTCTCGATGCCGGCCTGTCCTTCGGTACCCCGACCGCCATCGAGACCACCATGGCCGAGCTGATCTGCGAGATCATGCCGTCGATGGACATGGTGCGCATGGTCAACTCGGGTACCGAGGCGACCATGTCGGCGATCCGTCTGGCACGTGGTCACACGGGACGTGACAAGATCGTCAAGTTCGAGGGTAACTATCATGGCCATTCCGATTCGCTACTGGTCAAGGCCGGTTCCGGTGCGCTGACCCATGGCGAGCCCAGTTCGCCCGGCGTCCCCGCTGCGCTGGCCGAACACACCATCACGCTGCCCTACAACGACAGCGAGGCGGTGCGGGAAAGCTTTGCCGAAATCGGCGACGAGGTGGCCTGCATCATCGTCGAGCCGGTCGCCGGCAATATGAACTGCATTCCCCCCGTGCCTGATTTTCTGGAAACGCTGCGCACGGTTTGCGACCAGTATGGCAGTGTGCTGATCTTCGATGAGGTAATGACCGGTTTCCGCGTAGCGCTGGGCGGCGCGCAGGCGCATTACGCCGTCACCCCCGATCTGACCTGCCTGGGCAAGATCGTGGGTGGTGGCATGCCGGTCGGCGCATTCGGCGGCAAGCGCGAGATCATGGAAAAAATTTCGCCGCTGGGCCCGGTCTATCAGGCCGGTACGCTGTCAGGCAATCCGCTGGCCATGGCCGCCGGCATTACGCTGCTCACCAAGGTAAAGGAACCCGGTTTCCATGCGGCCTTGGCCGAGCGTGTCGAGACGCTATGCAGCGGCCTCACGGAACGCGCCAGGGCGGCAGGCGTGGAAATGATCACACAACAGGCCGGTGGCATGTTCGGCGTATTTTTCACCGGCCAGTCGCGAGTGGAGAACTTCGCCCAGGCCACCGCCTGCGATGCAGCCATGTTCCGGCGCTTCTTTAGCGGCATGCTCGACCATGGCGTCTATCTGGCACCGTCCGCCTATGAGGCAGGATTCATGTCCAGCGCGCATGGCGATGCGGACATCGCCGCGACGTTGGATGCCGCGGAGCAGGTTTTCGCCGGGCTGGCCAAGGCCTGACAGAGCGACGGTCATTCTAGGGAGAGAACGCATTGAGTCAGGCACTGATCCAGGCATTGAACGATGCCGCATGCTACGACCATCCCGTCGACGCTATCGAAATCATCGAAACGCATATCTCGTGGGTGGTGCTGACCGGGGAGTATGCCTACAAGCTCAAGAAGCCGCTGGATTTCGGCAGTTTTCTGGACTTTTCCACCCTCGACAAGCGTCGTCGGCTGTGTGCCCAGGAAGTCCAGCTCAACCGGCGGCTGGCTCCGTCGCTGTATCTGGAAGTCGTGCCCATCTCGGGCAGTCCCGAGGCGCCGCGGATCAACGATGCCTCGGCGCCCTTCGAATATGCAGTGAAGATGCGTCAGTTCAGCAATCGTCTGTTGTTCAGCAACCTTCAGGCCAGCGGCGACCTGTCGCTGGAGCTGCTCGACGATCTGGTCGATCAACTGGTGATCTTCCACGAGGGGGCGCAGCGCCTTCCCGATGACGGTGACGACTGGGGCTCGCATGAGGCCATGCAGCGCATCATGGAGCGCGAGTTCGCGCTGATCGCGCCGCGTCTCGAGGGCGATGCCGATCGCCGCCGGCTGGATGTCCTGCATACCTGGGTGTCGGAGGCCCTGGAGCGCTTCAACGACGAGTTCGTGAGGCGGCGGCGCGAGGGTTACGTTCGTGAAACCCATGGCGACGTGCATCTGGGCAATGCTGTGCGTCACGAGGGGCGAGCACTGATGTTCGACGGCATCGAGTTCAACGAAGAGTTGCGCTGGAGCGACGTCGGTGCCGACCTGGCGTTTCTGCTGATGGATCTCGAGACGCGGGGCGAGGAAGCTTTCGCTCACCATGCCCTGAATCGCTACCTGGAGCTGTCCGGCGATTACACATTGGTGCGCTTGCTGCCATTCTACAAGCTGTATCGTGCCCTGGTGCGTGCCAAGGTGGCCATTCTGCGTTATCACCAGCCGGAGCTTCACCCTGCGGATCGACCGGCGGTCATGGCCAGCTATCGTCGATACATCGATCTGGCCGAGCGCTATACGGAGTTCACCTTCCCCTATCTGGTGATCGGGGTCGGTGTGTCCGGCAGTGGCAAAAGCCGCTTTACCGGAGAAATGGTGCGACGCCTGGGCGGGGTTCGTTTACGTTCCGATGTGGAGCGCAAGCGCCTGTTCGGTTTCGATCCACAGGCTCGTACCGCCGAACAGGGTGTGGATATCTATACCTCCGAGGCGACTCGCCAGACCTACATGAGCCTGGCGCAATTGACCGGTGTCCTGCTCGAATCGGGGTTGCCAGTGTGTATCGATGCGACCTGTCTGCGCCGCGATCAGCGCGATCTGCTACGCCAGCAGGCGGTCGGGCGTGGACTGCCGGTACTAATGGTGAGTTTCGAGGCCGATGAGGCGACACTCAAGGCGCGAATAGAAAAGCGTGCACGGCGCGGCGGAGATCCCTCCGAGGCCGGGTTGGCCGTGCTCGAGCGGCAACTGGCCTGCTTCGAAGAATTCACCGACGAGGAGCGACTGCACCTTATCCATCTGGACACCACGGCCGAAAACGCCAACCTGACATTAGTGGGGATGATTCAGGAACACCTGCGCCTGAATCGGCCGTGAGAAAGCGCGGCCGGTGTCCAGTGTCAGAAAGGGGTAAAGAGTGACGGAGCATCCGCTTTTCTCGATAATATGCCATGCTCCGTGTGCGGATTATTCGCTCTTTCTATGCCGGGAGTGGGAGTGGATGGGCGGCAAGGGGCCTAGATTCTGACGTGCCCAATTCATTGCCTGGATCCTATTGTGCACCTTGATTTTGCGAAAGGTGTTGTAAAGGTGAGACTTGACCGTATGTTCGCTGACGAAAAGCTTGTCGGCGATTTCCGTGTTCGAGGCGCCAGAACCCAGCAGGCTAATGATTTCCTGTTCGCGATGGGTCAAGCTGCAGACCGGGCGATAGGCGTTGAGCTGCTGGCGACGATAGAACTGGATCAGTCGAGTCATCAATGACCGAGACATCCATAGATCGCCCTTGAGTAGAGCGTCGATACCCTTGCAGATCAGCTTAAGACTGTCGCGGCGGTAGAACACGCCGTGCAAGTGCAAGGCGGCGAGGATCTCTGCCGCGTGATCCTCATCGCGCAGATTGAAGGCGGCCAGAATGACGTGTTGGCATTCCACCGTATGGTGGTGCCACTGCTGCATGCTGTTTTCGTCCACATGGTCGGCATCGAGCAGCACCAGTTTGTTCTCACATTCGATGTCATCACTGACCTCGTGGGGCCCGACTGCCGATATCTGAAGTCCCAGCTGTTCCGATATGTAATCCATGAATAGCTGCGACTGGGGATTACAATCAGTGACTAGAAGAATCTTCGCGTTCCCTTGGCTCATGGTCCTGCTCCTGAAGTGTGACTAGTTCCGTTAAGTTACTGCATCCCTACTGCCATGAGGCTGCACTATAAAGGTTGTCGCTTTTTCACTTTTTGTAAAGCAATGTTACTGAAAAAAGGATATGAAAAAAACAACTGCACATCGGCGTTACTATGCATTTTTGTCGTGTAGCCCGAAGCCGCAAGGCACCAGGCCGCTAACCCAACGGTATGACTTATCCTGCCATGATTTCTATCAGCTCTTATCGTGGTAAGAAACTAGTTATTTACCAAATTCATGCATGAGAAATTGCATCTTGGTTTTATGGTTAAATAGTCAAGTACGTGCTCACTGCGGCGCTAGCCCGTAAAATAGGCAGATTTTCGAGGAGGAGTTTCCATGACCGTGACGCAGTCGCTCGTGCTGGCCAGTGGCAATCGTGGAAAGCTGAGAGAGTTCGATGAACTCCTGGGGCCATTGGGCTATGCCGTGCATCCCCAAGCGGATTTCGACGTCCCCGAGGTTGAAGAAACCGGGCTGACCTTCGTCGAGAATGCCTTGCTCAAAGCCCGCGAGGCGGCACGTGTCAGTGGCCTGCCGGCATTGGCCGATGACTCTGGGCTATCCGTCGATGCCTTGCAGGGCGCGCCGGGTATCTATTCGGCCCGTTATGCTGGCGAGCCCAAGGACGACGAGGCCAACAATTGCAAGCTTCTCGAGGCGCTGGCAGAGATTCCCGAAGGTCAGCGAACCGCTCGTTATTGGTGCGTTCTCGTCCTGCTGCGGCATGCCGAGGATCCGGTTCCCGAGATCGTTCAGATGAGTTGGGAAGGGGAAATCCTGGCGTACCCGCGGGGGACGGGAGGATTCGGTTACGATCCGCTGTTCTGGGTACCCGAAAGTGGCATGAGTGCCGCCGAGCTCAGCGCCGAGGAGAAGAACCGCTTGAGCCATCGGGGCAGGGCGCTGCGCCAGTTGGTCGATAGGTTGCGCTGATGTCAATGCTGCCTCCGCTTGCCCTCTACATGCATGTACCCTGGTGCGTGCGCAAATGTCCCTACTGCGATTTCAATTCTCATGGCATCGGACGTGGCGCCACGCTGCCGGAAGAGGCCTATCTCGAGGCATTGCTGGCGGATCTCGATGCTGACGTCGCGCTGGCCGGCGAACGTCCAATCGCCAGTGTGTTCATCGGTGGTGGAACACCCAGCCTGATGTCGCCAGCATTTTACGCGCGGTTCTTCTCGGCCTTGTCGCAACGGTTGCCGTTGGCCGCGGACTGCGAGGTCACGCTGGAAGCCAACCCCGGTACCGTCGAACAACAACGCTTCGCCGGGTATCGAGACGCGGGCATCAATCGCCTGTCGATCGGTGTGCAGAGCTTTCAGCCCAAGCAGTTGGAGGTCTTGGGGCGCATCCATAGCGGTGACGAGGCAAGGCGGGCTGTCGAGAGCGCACGACGGGCAGGGTTCGACAACATCAACCTGGACCTGATGCATGGCCTGCCGGGGCAGACGCTCGACCTGGCACTGGACGATCTGGAGCAGGCACTCGCCCTATCACCTGAGCATCTTTCTTGGTACCAACTGACCCTGGAACCCAATACCGAATTCCATTCGCATCCGCCGCGGCTGCCCGAGGATGATCTGCTCTGGGACATTCAGGATGCCGGTCATGCCCGGCTCGAGCAGGCCGGCCTGACACGCTATGAGATTTCCGCCTATGCCCGGCCGGGGCGCCGGTCGCGACACAACCTCAACTATTGGCGCTTTGGTGATTACCTTGGCGTTGGTGCCGGCGCGCATGGCAAATTGAGTCGCTGGGTCGATGACCAACTTATCATCGAACGGCGCTGGAAGAGCCGCCAGCCCGAAGCCTACCTGCGACGCATGAACGATCCACGCGGTTTCGTGGCTGGTCATCAGCGGATCGAGGAAGACGAGTTGCCTCTCGAGTTCGCCATGAATGCACTGCGCCTGGTCGATGGGGTCGACATGACGACCTGGACCGCGTCGACGGGGCGTTCGGCATCGTCCATGGAAGAACGTCTGACGTCACTGCGCCACCAAGGATTATTGGTGCAAGACGCCGATCGGATGCAGGCCACTCCTCAAGGCCTGTTATTTTTGAACGATCTTCTCGCCCGGCTCGCTCAGCAGAGTGAGGCGTGAGAAGAGGACCCATGCAGGAAAGGAGTTTGCAAAGGATGACCAAACAGTTCTGGCTGGCACTACCTCTGGCTACTGCCGTAGCGATGACCGGTTGTACGACGACGGATCCCTACTCAGGCGAAACTCAGCGTGCCAAGGCGACTACCGGGGCCGGGATTGGAGCGGCTGTCGGGGCCGTTGCCGGGGCACTGAGCGGAGACGGCAGTTCGAGTCGCCGCGACCGGGCCGTGATCGGCGCCGCTGTGGGGGCCGCTGCCGGCAGCGGCATCGGCTATTACATGGACCGCCAGGAAGCCCAACTGCGTGAGCGCCTGCAGGGTACCGGCATCGGCGTTGAGCGTCAGGGCGACAATATCGTACTCAACATGCCAAGCAGCGTGACGTTTGGCTTCGACTCTAGCGAGATCACGCCTGAAGCGCGTCAGGCCCTGAACGATGCGGCGGCCGTCATGCAGCAGTATCCGGAAACGCGCATCACCATTGCCGGACACACCGACAGCAGCGGCTCCGATGCTTACAACCAGCAGCTTTCGGAGCGCCGGGCTCAATCGGTAGGCAACTACCTCATGCAGAACGGCGTCGCTGCGCAGCGCCTGACCATGGTGGGATATGGCGAAAGCCAGCCGGTAGCCAGCAACGCCAACGAGCAGGGGCGTGCGCAGAATCGCCGCGTCGAAATCACGCTCACTCCCATGCAGCAACAGATCCAACAGCAGCAATAAGAACGCCTTCGCGCTACCATCCTGTGTTGCCAGGGCCCGTCGATCTCGGCGGGCCTTTTTCTTTGGAACATCGCCATGCTTGCCTATCAGCACGCCTATCATGCCGGTAACTTTGCCGATGTGCACAAGCACTTGACGCTGTATGCCACGCAGCGGAATTTGTTACGTAAAGAATCATCGGTTACGTATGTAGACACTCATGCCGGTCGGGGTCGTTATCCTCTGGCCGGAAAGGAGACGCAGAAACTCAAGGAGTACCAACAGGGAATTCTTCCCCTCTGGGAAGCGCGACGGGCATTGGGCGATAAGCATGATCTGCTCGAGGCGTGGTTTGCGGGACTGGAT
Source organism: Halomonas sp. McH1-25 (assembly GCF_022348165.1). Lineage (GTDB taxonomy): Bacteria > Pseudomonadota > Gammaproteobacteria > Pseudomonadales > Halomonadaceae > Modicisalibacter. The sequence goes on along the minus strand of NZ_JAKRFI010000002.1, from coordinate 231,760 downwards.
CGGGCTCAGGAAAGCCGGTCGGGACATGCGCTGACCCATTACCCGGGCTCGCCGTGGTGGCTAACGGATAGCCTGCGTAAGCAGGATCGACTCAGCCTGTTCGAGTTACATCCCGGCGAACACGATCATCTCGAGGCCCAGCCATGGCCGGTCAACGTGCGGCGCATTCACGCGGATGGCCTAGCGGGACTACGCCGATTGCTGCCGGTATCGACTCCCCGGCTGTGCGTACTGATCGATCCCAGCTACGAGCGCAAGGAAGACTACGCCGAGGTTGCCGACACGCTGGCCTACGTGGCCCGCAAGGCGCGTCATGCGCAGGTGGCGATCTGGTATCCCCTGTTGCCGGCGGGACGCCATCAGACGCTACTGGAACACGCACGAGACGCAGGCTTGCGAAAGTTATGGCGTAGCGAGGTGCGTCTGCACCCCCCCGGGGAGAGTCACGGCATGTACGGCAGCGGCATGCTGCTGTTCAATCCACCCTGGGGGCTGGACGAGACCTTGAATCGGGTATTCTCCGACGTGGTCGGCCTTTGGGGCCGAGAGGCCACCCACCGCGGCGACTGGTGGGTGGAGGAATGAGACCTGGCCCGGCTACTTGCCGATGCAGAACTCGCCGAAGATCTTGCCCAGCAGGTCGTCCGCGCTGAACTCACCGGTGATCTCGCCCAGCGCCTGCTGGGCTGCGCGCAGGTCTTCGGCCAGTAGCTCTCCCGCTCCATGGCCCTGCAACTGCGCTTCACCATTGGTTAGTGCGTCATCCGCCCGGTCCAGGGCATCCAGGTGACGACGCCGTGCGGAGAATCGGCCTTCCGTGGTGGCGCTGTAGCCCATCACGCTTTTTAAATGCTCCTTCAGGTTATCCACACCCGCTCCGGTCTTTGCGGACAAACGCAGGGTCGGCGGGGTTGTGGATAAATCGATACCCGGAGGCTCCTGACTCGCATCTATCTTGTTGCGCACCAAGGTGAGCCGCGACGGATCGGACAGCCTCTCCACGAACTCGGGCCAGATCGCCATGGGATCGCTCGCCTGGTTGGCGGCGGCATCCACCAGTAACAGCACGCGGTCGGCCTTCTCGATCTCGGCCCAGGCGCGGGCCACGCCGATCTGTTCCACGGCGTCGGGCGTGTCGCGCAGGCCCGCCGTATCGATGACGTGCAACGGCATGCCGTCGATATGGATATGCTCGCGTAGCACGTCGCGAGTGGTGCCCTCGATGTCGGTGACGATGGCGGTGTCCTGCTCGGTCAGGGCATTGAGCAGACTGGACTTGCCGGCATTGGGACGCCCGGCGATCACCACGCTCATTCCCTCGCGCATCAGCGAGCCCTGGCCCGCCGCCGCACGCACACCGGCAAGTTCCTGGCGGACCCCGTCGAGCATGGCGGCAACCCTGCCGTCTGCCAGAAAGTCGATCTCCTCTTCGGGAAAATCGATTGCCGCTTCGACGTACATGCGCAGCTCGACGAGGCGTTCGACCAGGGCAGTGATCCGCTGCGAGAACTCGCCCTGCAACGAGCGTAGCGCATTCTCGGCAGCGGCCCGCGAGCTGGCATCGATCAGATCGGCAATGGCCTCGGCCTGGGCCAGATCGAGCTTGTCGTTGAGGAAGGCGCGTTCGGAGAATTCACCGGGCCTGGCCAGACGTGCCCCGAGCTGGACGCAGCGCTCGAGCAACAGGTCCATGATTATCGGACCGCCATGGCCCTGGAGCTCGAGTACGTCCTCTCCGGTGAAGGAGTTGGGGCCGGGAAAGTACAGGGCGATTCCCTCGTCGATGATCCCCCCTTCGTGGCCCGCAAAAGGGCCGTAGTGAGCGTGACGAGGTGGCGGGCAGTGTCCCAGTACCTGGCTGGCGATCTCGCGGCTGGCAGGCCCCGAGACGCGAATGATGCCGACGCCGCCACGTCCGGGTGGCGTGGCCAAGGCGGCAATGGTGTCCTGGGTATAGAGAGGGCTATCGGGCATGAAAATTCTCGACGTTTGCCGACATTGTCGCGAGGAGAGGCCTTAAACGCCAGACCCCCGCACGGGGCGGGGGTCTGGCTAGGCAACAAAACCTACTTGGTCTTGTTGGCTGGGGCCGGGTCGGCCATCAGCTTGCGCGTGATGAACCACTGCTGCAGGATCGAGATAGTGTTGTTGACGATCCAGTAGATGACCAGGCCGGCCGGGAACCACAGGAAGAAGAACGTGAAGACGATCGGCAGCATCTTCATGATCTTGGCCTGGGTCGGATCCGGCGGTGTCGGGTTCAACTGCTGCTGCAGGAACATGGAAATGCCCATCAGGATCGGCAGCACGAAGTAGGGATCCTTCACCGACAGGTCGTCGATCCACAGGATGAACGGCGCATGGCGAAGTTCGACGGACTCGAGCAGCATCCAGTAGAGCGCGATGAAGACCGGCATCTGGATCAGAATCGGAAGACAGCCGCCCAGCGGGTTGATCTTCTCCTTCTGATAGAACTTCATCATCTCCTGGGACATCTTCTGGCGATCGTTGCCGTACTGCTCCTTGATGCGCTGCATCTCGGGTCCGAGCTTGCGCATCTTGGCCATCGACTTGTAGGCGGTGGCGGAGAGGGGGAACAGCACGAGCTTGACGACGACCGTCAGCACCACGATCGACCAGCCCCAGTTGCCGATCACGCTATGGATCTTTTCGAGCAGCCAGAACAGCGGGTTGGCGATGAACCACAGCCAGCCGAAGTCGACGGTCAGCTCGAGATACGGGGCGACTTCTTCCAGGCGCTCCTGCACTTTTGGCCCCAGATACAACGTGGCGTCCAGTGTCGCCTCGCTACCCGGCGCAATGGTATGGGTCGGGCTGGCAAAGGCGGCAACGTTGCGGTCACGGGCATCGGTTGTCGCGTAGTAGAGGTTCTGCTGGTCCTGGCCCGGAACCCAGGCAGAGACGAAATAGTGCTGAATGATCGCGACCCAGCCACCTTGGACGTCCTGATTGTTGAAGCTTCCTTCCTGGATCTCCTCGAAGTCGACCTTCTCGTAGTGACTTTCGGGTGAGGAGTAGGCGGCGCCGAGGAACGAACTCATGCCCATGGAAACGCCACTGGTCGGGTCCGGACTGTTGTCGCGGGCCAATTGGCCGATGAAGCGGGCCGTGACCGGTTCTTGGCTTTCATTGGCCAGGTGATAGCTGACGTTTACCGCGTAGCTGTCGCGTTCGAAAGTGAAGCGTTTGATGATATCCACACCGCTGACTTCAGCGGCGAGATCGACGGTCAGCCTTTCTTCGTTGGGACCGAGTCGGTAAGTGGTCCGCTCCGGCGTGAAAGCGATGCGTCCCTGATGATCCTCCAATTGCAGGCCGGACTTGGCGACATAGCTGCGCACCTGGTTGTCGGACAGCAGCACGAAGGGATGCTCGGAATCCTGGCTGCGCAGATGCTGCGGCAGTGCCGCGTAAACGATATCGCCACCTTGAGGATCGATGCGTACGTCGAGTACGTCGGTGGCGACCTGGACGAGGCTGCGGCGATTATCGGTCGTACCCTCGCCCGGCATATTGCCGCTGGCGGGGCTAGCCGTGGCGTCCGTTGGTGCCGCCAAGCCTTGTTCATCCGTCGCGGCGGCGTCATTGCTGCCAGGCGGTGCTTCGCTAACAGTAGGGGCGCTAGGGACGTTGACGTTAGGCTGGCCGTAATCCTGATTCCATTGGATTACCAGCAGGTAGGCGAGTACCGCTAGCGGTATCACGAGAAGAAGTCGTTTTACATCCATGGGGATCTGCCCGGTGGGGTGATGGATCAATCTGGCGGCTTCGTTCAGCACCGATGACCGGAATGGGCATGACGAGGCCGCGCTGCTGCTGTCCGGTCAAGAGAGTGAGGAGACGGCCATTTGCTTGCGGACATCCTTCTCCAGTCGACGCCACATGCCGTAAAGCTGGCGATGCAGTGTCTCGTTGTCCAGATCGTTAACGCCACGGCGTGCCAAAACGACGATATCCACAGCGGGCAAGCGATGTTGCTGCAGACGAATGGATTCGCGCACGAGGCGTTTCAGGCGGTTGCGATCGACGGCCCGACGAACGTTCTTCTTGCTGAATACCAGCCCCACCCGTGGATACCCCAGCGCGTTGTCACTGGCCAGTGCCAGCAACCCCTTGCCATGGATCTTGTAGGAGGCCTGGTCGAAGACGCGCCGATATTCCCCGGCGGTCAGCAGACGCAGTTGCCGGGGAAATCCCTGACAGGACATTTGCAACCGGGATCAAGCGCTCAGACGCTTGCGACCCTTGGCGCGACGACGCGCAATGACCTGACGGCCATTCTTGGTGGCCATGCGAGCGCGAAAGCCGTGCACGCGCTTGCGCTTCAGAACGCTGGGCTGAAAAGTGCGTTTCATAACTGCTGTTTCCCACGTGGTTAAGTGAACGAGAGGTCAAACGGAGTGCCCGGGTTCCGAACGGGAACCCGGGCGGATTCGGTTCAAGGTCGGGAATTCTAGTGAATTCGCAAGCTGCGTGCAATTTTTACGCGCATTTTATCCACACGTGGTTTTGACACGTCTGGCTCGAAGGCGTTTCAACCGCACGTCGAGCTTGCGTCATCGGAGCGCAATGTAATCCACGCTATCCATACATTCACTACAATAACGTTTGGTTTCTTAATGATGTTGTTATTAATACTGTGAGCAATATATGTGGATAAGCGTTAAAAACAATTTATAATTAATGCGTTACGGCGATAACATCGCTGTGGACGACCTGCGTGCAGGCGGTGTGCCGCACGGGGATATCGGTGTGGATAATTTTGGATTCATCCACAGGCATGACTTATCCTTCCTTATATACCTTACCTGTCCACCTGGCTGAAGAGTAGTTTTCCACAGGGAGAAATGGCTTGGCAGCGTGTGGATAACTCACTCCGAGAGCGATACAATGCCCGGTCATTCGCTAACTGGATGGTGAGGTCGCGTGTCGGTCGCTCTTTGGCAACAATGTCTTGGCTTTTTGCAGGACGAGCTGAGTTCACAGCAGTTCAATACCTGGATTCGCCCTTTGCAGGCGGAGGAAGGTGACACCAACGAGCTAAGCCTGTTGGCGCCCAACCGCTTCGTTCGCGACTGGGTCAGTGACAAGTACCTCAAGCGCATCAACGAATTGCTGCGTGAGCTGTCGCCGGCGAAACCTCCCAAGGTCATTCTGGCGGTCGGCAGCCGGCGTGCGGCACCCAGTCCTCAGCCCCGCGACCTGGGCAGTCCTGTCTCGGCCAGTCGTTTTCAGCAGCCGTCAGCGCCGGCCGTGCATGCTTCACCGCGTGGGGACTATGCCGACGAGCAGGAGATAGAACAGCTGCGTGAGGAAACGCCCCGGCGAGGCGCAGCAGGGGAGCGGCAGGTTCAGGTCGAAGGTAGCCTCAAGCACCAGAGCGGTCTCAATCCCAACTTCACCTTCGATACCTTCGTGGAAGGCAAGTCGAACCAACTCGCACGGGCCGCCTCGCGACAGGTGTCGGAAAATCCCGGCGGTGCCTACAACCCGCTGTTCCTTTACGGGGGCGTCGGCCTGGGCAAGACGCACCTGATGCATGCCGTCGGCAACCAGCTCGCCGGACAGCGCGAAAATGCCAAGGTCATCTATCTGCACTCGGAACGCTTCGTGGCGGACATGGTCAAGGCGCTACAGCTCAATGCCATCAACGATTTCAAGCGCTTCTATCGCAGCGTCGATGCGCTATTGATCGATGATATCCAGTTCTTTGCCGGCAAGGAGCGCTCCCAGGAGGAGTTCTTTCACACCTTCAATGCGCTGCTCGAGGGGGGACAGCAGATGATCCTCACCTCGGACCGCTACCCGAAGGAGATCAGTGGTGTGGAGGAGCGCCTCAAGTCGCGTTTTGGTTGGGGACTGACGGTGGCGATCGAACCGCCTGAGCTGGAAACGCGCGTGGCGATCCTGATGAAAAAGGCCGACCAGGCCAAGGTCGATCTGCCCCATGATGCGGCATTCTTCATTGCCCAGAAGATTCGTTCCAACGTGCGCGAGCTGGAAGGCGCGCTGAAGAAGGTGATCGCCGATTCCCACTTCATGGGCAAACCGATCACCCAGGATTTCATTCGCGAGTCCCTGAAGGATCTGTTGGCCCTGCAGGACAAGCAGGTGGGCGTGGATAACATCCAGCGCACCGTGGCCGAATATTACAAGATCAAGGTTGCCGATTTGCTCTCCAAGCGGCGCTCGCGCTCTGTCGCACGGCCGCGTCAGGTCGCCATGGCGTTGGCCAAGGAGTTGACCAATCACAGCCTGCCGGAAATCGGCGATGCCTTCGGCGGTCGCGACCACACCACCGTGCTGCATGCCTGCCGCAAGGTTCTGGCGCTGCAGGAGGAGAGCGCCGATATCCGCGAGGATTACAAGAACCTGCTGCGATTGCTGACCAGCTGACACACGGCAGTCATCGTCATGCGATGGCACAATGATGCCCAGGAACCCAGTCCAAGAGTGGAGCCTTCATGAAATTTTCCATCTCCCGCGAAGCGTTGCTGCGTCCGCTGACGCTGGTCGCCGGTGTGGTCGAGCGTCGCCAGACTTTGCCGGTACTGTCCAATGTGCTTCTCGAGGTACGCGATAGCCAATTGTCTCTGACCGGTACCGACCTCGAGGTCGAACTGATCGGACGCACCGAGCCCAACACGGTCGACGAACCCGGATCGGCGACCGTACCGGCACGCAAGCTGATGGATATCTGCAAGTCGTTGCCGGATCAGTCCGAAATCAACTTCAGCCTGGAAGAGGGGCGCGCGGTGCTGCGGGCCGGTCGCTCTCGGTTTACCCTGTCGACGTTGCCAGTGGCTGAATTCCCCAATATCGAGGATGGCCAGAGCACTCAGGAACTCAGCCTGCCGCGGGGCACGCTGAAACATCTCATCGACTCCACGGCCTTCGCCATGGCGCAGCAGGACGTGCGCTACTATCTCAATGGTATGCTGCTGGAGCTGGGCCATCATATCGTGCGCACGGTGGCAACCGACGGGCACCGTCTGGCAGTCTGTTCGCGGTCGGCGGATATCGATATCGATCCGGTGCAAAAGCTGATCGTGCCTCGCAAGGGCATCCTCGAGCTGGCCCGTCTGCTGGACAATAGCGATGAACCTGTCAACCTGACGCTGGGCGCCAATCATGTCCGTGCCCACACCGGGGAGTTCACCTTTACCTCCAAACTGGTCGACGGCAAGTTCCCCGATTACGAGCGAGTCATTCCGCGTGGTGGCGACAAGGTCTTCATTGCCGAGCGCGCCGAATTGCGCCAGGTTCTGTCGCGCACCTCGATTCTCTCCAACGAGAAGTACCGCGGGGTACGTCTGAACCTGGATGCAGCAAACCTGCGTGTCATGGCCAACAACCCGGAGCAGGAGGAGGCCGAGGAGAACGTTTCCATCGAGTATGATGGGGCGGCCATGGAGATCGGTTTCAACGTCGGCTACCTGATCGACGTACTCAATGCCCTCGGCGAGGATCGCGTGCAGATGACCCTGTCCGATCCCAACAGCAGCGCGATCATGGAAGAGCCGGGCGGTGGCGATACCCTGTACGTCGTCATGCCCATGCGTCTCTAATCCCTTCCGACCGGCGGCGCCTTCGTGCGCCGCCGCCGAGCGTGACGATGCCTCTCGATCGTTTGACCTTTCTGGGCCTGCGTAATCTCGATTCGCTGGACATGCGTCCGGCGGTTGGAATCAACTTGATCTTCGGCGCCAACGGTAGCGGCAAGACCAGCGTGCTGGAAGGCGTGCACATGTTGGGCATGGGACGCTCTTTCCGCACGCAACAGATCAAGAATGCCATTGGCCATGATAGCGATGCCCTGGTGCTGCATGGTCGCCTGGCGGGGCCGCCTCCGCTGCCTTTGGGCGTACGCAGGCAGCGGACTTCCAGTGAGTTGGAAATGCGCATGGGGGGCGAGCGTGTTGCCCGTGTGGCGCAACTGGCCGAAGCCCTACCCCTGCAGCTGATCAATCCCGATGCTTTCCGCCTGCTCGAAGGCTCGCCAGCCTCCCGGCGCGAGTTTCTGGACTGGGGTGTGTTTCACGTGGAACACGACTTCTTTAGTGTCTGGAAAGGGTTTCGACGGGCATTGAAACATCGGAATGCCCTGCTTAGGCATGATAGAATTGACGTTCAGTCCATCAAGGTCTGGGAGCGCGAACTCGTGCAGTGGAGCGAGCGGCTCGACGCACTGCGTGAGGCTTATGTAGAACGCTTTCTGCCGGTCTTCGAGGAAACGCTGGCAGGGTTGCTGCCGTTGCCCGGTCTGACATTGAAATATCATCGGGGATGGGATCGCAGCCGCCCGCTGGCCGATGTGCTGGACCAAGGGCGCCTCAGCGACACCCAAATGGGGTTTACCCAGCAGGGACCGCAGCGTGCCGATCTGCGTATTCGATTGGCGCGTCGTCCGGCTGTGGAAGTGCTGTCCCGAGGCCAGCAGAAGCTGGTGGTCAGTGCCATGAAGCTGGCACAGGGGCGCCTTCTGGAAGCCATGACAGGGCGAACCTGCGTGTATCTTATCGATGACCTGCCCGCGGAGCTGGATCTCGAGCATCGTCAGGCATTCTGCCGCTGGCTCGAACGCATGCAGTGTCAGGTCTTCATCACCAGCGTCGAGCGCGAAGCGCTTGCCGGTCTGTGGCAGCCGGAAACCTCAGTCGCAACGTTTCACGTGAAACAAGGGCGGCTCGTAGACCATGGACAGTATGACTTCACGACGGAGTAGCCAATGAGCGAACAGGCTTACGACTCATCGAGTATCAAGGTTCTCAAGGGCCTGGATGCGGTACGCAAGCGTCCAGGTATGTACATCGGCGATACCGACGATGGGACTGGTCTGCACCACATGGTGTTCGAGCTGGTGGATAATTCCATCGACGAGGCATTGGCGGGTCATTGCAGCGAGATTCGTGTCATCATCCACCCCGATGAATCGGTCACAGTGAGCGATAACGGGCGCGGCATTCCCACCGACATTCACTCGGAAGAGGGGGTGTCGGCGGCAGAGGTGATCATGACCGTGCTGCATGCCGGTGGAAAGTTCGACGACAACTCCTATAAGGTTTCCGGTGGCCTGCATGGCGTCGGGGTCTCGGTAGTCAATGCGCTCTCCGAGGAACTCAAGCTGACCATCTGGCGCAGCGGCGATGTCTACGAGCAGACCTACCAGCACGGGGTGCCACAGGCGCCGCTGGCGGTGGTCGGCCAGACCGAGCAAAGTGGCACTCGGGTACATTTTCGTCCTTCCCAGGAGACCTTCACGCACATCGAGTTCCACTACGACATACTCGCCAAGCGACTGCGCGAACTGTCGTTTCTGAACTCCGGTGTGGCCATCCGGCTGCTCGACGAGCGTAGCGGCAAGGAAGAGCTGTTTCATTACGAAGGTGGTCTCAAGGCGTTCGTCGACCATCTCAACACCAACAAGACCTCGCTGAATCCGGTATTTCACTTCAATGTCGAGCGTGAAGATGGCGTAGGCGTCGAAGTGGCGATGCAGTGGAACGACACTTTCGCCGAAAACATCTTTTGCTACACCAATAACATTCCGCAGCGTGATGGCGGGACGCACCTGGCCGGGTTTCGTGCGGCGCTGACACGTTCATTGAACAACTACATCGAGGCCGAAGGACTGCTCAAGAAGGCCAAGGTCAACACCACTGGCGATGATGCCCGTGAAGGCCTGACGGCGATCGTCTCGGTCAAGGTGCCCGATCCCAAGTTCTCCTCTCAGACCAAGGAGAAGCTGGTTTCATCAGAAGTCAAGACGGCCGTCGAGCAGGAAATGGGACGGCAGTTTTCCGAATATCTGGTCGAACGCCCCAACGAAGCCAAGGCGATCGTCAACAAGATGCTCGATGCTGCGCGTGCCCGCGAAGCGGCGCGCAAGGCGCGTGACATGACCCGCCGCAAGGGCGCGCTGGACATTGCTGGACTACCCGGCAAGCTGGCCGACTGCCAAGAGAAGGATCCTAGCCTGTCCGAACTCTACCTGGTCGAGGGCGATTCGGCGGGCGGCAGCGCCAAGCAGGGCCGTGACCGGCGTACCCAGGCGATCCTGCCGCTGAAAGGCAAGATCCTCAACGTCGAGAAGGCGCGCTTCGACAAGATGCTCTCGTCGGCCGAAGTGGGCACGCTGATCACGGCCCTGGGCTGCGGCATCGGGCGAGAGGAGTTCAATCCCGACAAGCTGCGCTACCACTCGATCATCATCATGACCGATGCCGATGTTGACGGTTCGCATATCCGTACGCTGTTGCTGACGTTCTTCTTCCGTCAGATGCCGGAGCTGATCGAGCGTGGCCATGTGTTCATCGCCCAGCCGCCGCTCTATAAAATCAAGCGCGGCAAGCAGGAGATGTATCTCAAGGACGAGCAGGCCCTGCTCGACTACCTCACATCGACTGCCCTGGATGGGGCGCGTCTGCATGTGCAGGCCGACGCGCCGGGAATTGGCGGCGAGCAGCTCGAGGGACTGGTCGGGCAGTACCGTGACGTGATGAAGCGCATCGATCGGTTGTCGCGCGTCTACCCCAACGAGGTGCTGCGCAAGATCGTTCATGCGACCACCCTGAAGGGAGAGGAGAGCCTCAAGGATCGCGTGACCATGCAGCACTGGATCGAGTTCCTGCAGGCTGAAATGGATGCGCTGGTGGCCTACGAGGGCGGCCCGCGCCATGTCTTCCAACTTCAGGAAGACATCGAACGCGGCATTTTCCTGCCGAGCGTGGCTCTCACGGCCCATGGCGTGACGACGGATTATGTCTGGGGCCTGGATTTCTTCCAGAGCGTCGACTATCGCGCCATGGCGGCACTGGGCGAGACGCTCAATGGTTTGCTGGAAGAAGGTGCCTATGTATCGCGGGGCGAGCGCAGCAAGCCGGTAAGCAACTTCTACGAGGCCCTTGAATGGCTCATGGCGGAAGCCCAGCGAGGCTTCTCCATCCAGCGCTACAAGGGTCTGGGCGAGATGAACCCGGATCAGCTGTGGGAGACCACCATGGATCCCGATACGCGTCGCATGTTGCGCGTGACCATCGAGGACGCCGTAGCGGCCGATATGATGTTCAACACCTTGATGGGCGACGAAGTCGAACCGAGGCGTGACTTCATCGAACAGAATGCGCTGGTGGCCAACTTGGACGTATAAATCGCCCGACGCAGCATTGGGTGGCTAGCTGGGCCCGGTCTCGCAAGAGACCGGGCTTTTTCATGGTCACTCAGATTGCGGCACCCAGCAGTGCAAATTGCTGCGCAGCAATTTCGCTGGTTTCGTTCGGAAGAGGTATTTATAGAGGGTAGCTCTAGAGCGGGCTGTGCTTATTCAGAATCGGTCCGGTGACAGCCGGCTGAAAGGAATCGGCGTTTTCAGCGTATGTTTCACGTGAAACATACGACGCTCTCGTGACGCATGCAGCTCAGGGGTAGAATGCATAAGCACGTTTTGCTTGGGCAGGGCTCGCAAACGAGCAATTGCTGAGATGACGGCGTCGGGACAAGAGCGAAAGGTTAGAGATGGATGGTCAACCCGGCAGCGTTACGACGATTGCCCCTCGATCCGTAGCAACCACCGTATGTTCATATTGCACGACAGGGGCGAAGGGCTCGCTATAGAGGGTCCAGCCGTCGTCTCCCTCTGTGGCCCAGCGACCGCCCCTCGACAGGAAGGGCTCGATGGTTAGTACGAGTCCCTTGTTGATACGTCGCTTTTCGCCCCGTGTAGGCCAGGTCGCAATCTCCTCGGGGTATTCGTGCAACGATCGACCCACACCATGGCTGGCGAGATTGCGGATCAGCGTATAGCCACGATCCGCAGCAAAACGTCCGATAGCCGTTCCGATGCCCGCTAGTGGCTTTCCACTACCAACCTGTGCAATTCCGATCTGCGTGGCACGCCTGCCGTCACGACAGAGACTGTCTAACGAGGGAGTTACAGGTGCGACACGATAGGTCGCTCCGGTATCTGCAAAGTAGCCGTTTTTCGATGCCGATACGTCGATGTTGACCAGATCACCTGGCATGATCACTCGCTTACCCGGGATACCGTGAGCAATTTCTTCGTTTACGCTGATGCAGGTCGTTCCCGGGAAACCGTAACTGGATTGCGGCGCGGACAAGGCTCCTTCACGCTCCAATAGACCTTTACCGATTTCATCCAATTCCCGCGTCGTCATGCCTGGTTCCATCGATGCCGCCATGGCCTGCATGGTATTGGCGACAATGCGACCGATTTCCTTTAGGCCGTCCAGTTCGCTCTGTTTCGTGACCGTCATTGCTGGGCCGTCCTCCAAGTGAAAGACAGTTAGCGGTAGTGCCGGGGATGTCTACCTAGCTCGTTGCCCGGCATTCGCGCAATGTCAGAATATGGGGCTATGACTTCCCCGAATCGATTACAGATGTTGCGGCGAGCCGGCCGGCTGAAGAAAGTAAGCGAACGCAGCCAGGTCATCGAATATCTGTGCATCGCCAAATCCTCCCTCGGCCTCCGTTCGTTTGCCCTTGCCGGTGCGTACCAGCACGCGATGGCAACCCTTGCTTTCGCCTGCCTGCAGATCGCGCAGGCTGTCGCCAACCAGCCAGGCGCCATTGAGGGTTTCTAGCTTCAACACATTTTGAATCTCGTCGAGTAGACCGACACGCGGTTTACGACAGAGACAGTCATCGTCGGGGCCGTGTGGGCAGTAAGCGATATGCATGATGTCGCCCCCGGCCTCGCGAACGAGCGCCAGTAAGCGCTCATGCATGCGGGCCAGTTCCGCCTCATCGTAGTAGCCTCGGGCGATACCGGACTGGTTGGTCGCCACAGCGACCATCCAACCATGCCGGGCCAGGTGGGCGATGGCCTTGATGGCCTGAAGGTAGGGCTTCCACTCATTGAGGGACTTGATATAGTCATCGGAATCCTCGTTGATGACGCCATCGCGGTCGAGGATCACCACTTTCTGCGGTGCCAGATCGTAGGGCTGTGTTGGCAGCGGCTGCCGGCTCATGGTCAAGAAGCCTCCCGTCATGTTTCACGTGAAACATTAGTGTCTGAGATTTACGTTTCACGTGAAACAACACTTATGAAAAAGGCCGGCAGACGCCGGCCTTCGTCTTTCGCTCAATATAGAGAATGCGTTATTGCTGCAGTTCGGCAATGTCCGCGACTTCGAGGAACAATCCTTGCAGGTTGGCCAGCAGGGCCAAACGATTGCGACGTACGGCCTCGTCATCGGCCATGACCATCACCTTGTCGAAGAAGGTGTCGACCGGTTCGCGCAGCGCGGCCAGGGCATCCAATGCCTCGCTATAGCGGGCCTCGGCGAACAGCGGGGCGACTTCACGGCGACGAGCCTCGAGGGCATCAGCGAGGGCACGCTCGGCATCTTCGACAAGTAACTCGTTAGCTACGTGAGAAGACACATCGCCGCCTTGCTTGGCCAGAATGTTGGAAACTCGCTTGTTGGCCGAGGCCAAAGCAGCCGCTTCCTCGCGCTGGCTAAACGCGTGCACGGCACGGATACGGCGGGCGAAGTCCAGCGGCCGGGTGACCGGACGCGAGCGCACGGCGAGATAAACCTCGACGGCAATGCCTTCGTCCTGGGTCCAGGCACGGAAACGGTCGAGCATGTACTCGAGCACTTCCTCGACCAAGCCCTCGGCCTTGGGCAGGTCGCGATGCTGGGCGGCGGCCTGCGTGAGGAGTTCACGCAGGTCGAGATCGAGCTGGGCCTTGATCAGTATATTGAGAACGCCGATGGCGGCACGCCGCAGGGCGAATGGATCCTTGGCGCCGGTGGGGCGCTGACCGATACCGAAAATACCGGTCAGGGTATCGAGCCGGTCGGCCAGCGCCAGGGCCAGGCCGGTCTTGGTCTGCGGGATAGTGTCACCGGCGAAGCGCGGCAGGTACTGTTCCTGCAGGGCCATCGCGACGTCCTCGGGCTCGCCGTCGTGGCGGGCGTAGTAACAGCCCATGATGCCCTGCAGCTCGGGGAACTCGAGAACCATTTCGCTGACCAGGTCGCACTTGGCGAGCTGGGCGGCACGTGCTGCATGCTCGCTGTCGCCCTCGATGCGTTCGGCGATGTAGCGGGCCACGGCGGCGCTACGTTGGGCCTTGTCGGCCAGGGTGCCGAGCTTCTGCTGGAAGACCACGCTGGAGAGGCCGTCGCGACGCGAGGCGAGGCTACGTTTGAGGTCGGTCTCGTAGAAGAACGCGGCGTCGGCCAGGCGCGGGCGGATGACCTTCTCGTTGCCTTCGATGACTTGCTGCGGATCGCGGCTGTCGATATTGGCGATGGTGATGAAGCTCGGCTTCAGCTTGCCGCTTTCATCGAGCAGGTGAAAGTATTTCTGGTTGGCCTTCATCGACGAGACGAGGCACTCGGCAGGCACCTCGAGGAAGCGTTCGTCGAAGCTGCCGGCCAGCGCCACTGGCCACTCCACCAGGCCATTGACCTCATCGAGCAGGTCCTCGTCGATCACCGCCGTAGCCTCCTGGACTTCGGCTTCGGCCAGTACCTGTTCGCGGATGCGTTCGCGGCGTCGCCGACTATCGGCAAGCACATAGGCATCCTCCAACGCCGCCAGATAGTCGTCGGCATGGCTCAGGGTGATGGCCTGCGGCGCATGGAAGCGGTGACCATGGGTCTCGCGGCCGGCTTTCAGGCCGAGGATCTCGGCATCGATCACGTCATTGCCGTAGAGCATGACCAGCCAGTGCACGGGGCGCGAGAACTCGATGCGCGAGGCCCCCCAGCGCATATTCTTGGGGACCGGCAAGGCGGCAACCGTATTGGCGACGATCTCGGGCAGCAGCGACGTTACCGCTTCGCCGGATTGCTCGAAGCGATAGCCCAGCCAAGTGCCTTTATCGGTTTCGAGATGGATCAGTTCGTCGACGCTTACGCCACAGGAATGGGCAAAGCCCTGAGCGGCCTTGGTCGGCTCGCCATCCTTGAACGCTGCCGCCAGAGCCGGGCCGCGGCGTTCGACCTGACGATCGGGCTGCTTGTCGGCGAGGTCATCGATCTGCACGGCCAGGCGGCGCGGCGTGGCGTAGGCACGTACGTCGCCGAACTCGACCTCAGCGTTGCGCAGTCCGGCGGCAATGCCGGAGGCCAGTGAATCGGAAAGACTGTCGATGGCGCCCGGCGGCAATTCCTCAACGCCCAGTTCGACCAGTAAAGTGTTGGCGGCCATGCTTACGCATCTCCCTCTTCGGCTAGCGGCTCTTGGGCAAGTAGTTCCTGGCGCAGGGCATCGGGGGCCATGGGGAAACCGGCGGCCTTGCGCGAGTCAAAATAGGCGTGGGCCACGTCACGGGCCATGGTGCGCACACGCAAGATGTAGCGCTGACGCTCGGTCACCGAGATGGCGTGACGGGCGTCGAGCAGGTTGAAGGTGTGTGAAGCCTTCAGCACCATTTCGTAGGCGGGCAGGGGCAGGTTGGCCTCGAGCAACTTGGCACATTCGCTTTCGAGGTGGTCGAAGCCGGCGAACAGGGTCGGTACATCGGCATGTTCGAAATTGTAGGTCGATTGCTCGCGCTCGTTCTGCAGGTAGACATCGCCGTAGGTAACCCGAGAACCGTCGGGCGCCAGGGTCCACACCAGGTCGTAGACACTATCGACGTCCTGCAGGTACATGGCGATGCGCTCGAGCCCGTAGGTCAGCTCGCCGGTCACCGGATAGCACTCGATGCCACCGGCCTGCTGGAAATAGGTGAACTGGGTCACTTCCATGCCGTTGAGCCAGACTTCCCAGCCCAGGCCCCAGGCGCCCAGGGTGGGCGACTCCCAATTGTCCTCGACGAAACGGATGTCATGTACCAGCGGGTCGAGACCCAGACGTTCGAGGGAGCCGAGGTAGAGTTCCTGAAAGTCGGCTGGGGAAGGCTTCATTACCACCTGGAACTGGTAGTAATGCTGCAGGCGGTTGGGGTTTTCGCCGTAGCGCCCATCGGTAGGGCGACGCGACGGTTGCACGTAGGCGGCATTCCAGGTTTCGGGGCCGATGGAGCGCAGGAACGTGGCCGGGTGGAAGGTCCCGGCGCCGACTTCCATGTCCAGCGGCTGCATGATCACGCAGCCCTTTTCGGCCCAGTACTGCTGCAGGGCGAGGATCAGGCCCTGAAAGGTTGTCACGTCTGGCGTCGACTGTGTCATTGGTGAAGCACCGTTGGCCCATGAATTCATAAACCGTCGAGTATACAATCAGCGGCTAATCGGTTATAGGCACCGGGGGAGAATGTACCTGCGCTTCGATCATACGGCGTTGAATACCTCCTCAAGATGCACATTCACTAAAGCAAACTCCGCTTTCTCGTCAGTCTTCGCCTTGTCTGACCATCGCTCGAAGACATTCTCTGATCAGCTGCGGAGTGACAACAGAAGAGGGAGAGACATGATCGTAGTGACGGGCGGCGCGGGTTTCATCGGCGCCAATCTGGTCAAGGCGCTCAACGCGCGCGGCCGCAACGACGTGCTGGTGGTCGACGACCTGAGCGACGGCACCAAGTTCGTCAACCTGGCCGGCTGCACGCTTGGCGATTATCTCGACAAGGATGATTTCCTACGTCGCATCCAGGCCCAGATGCATGGCGAGGATGGCGGTCTGCCACCCATCGAGGCCATTTTCCACGAGGGCGCCTGCTCGGATACCACCGAGTGGAACGGCAAGTACATGCTCGAGAACAACTTCGAGTATTCCAAGGTTCTGCTGCACTATTGCCAGAAGCGCGGCATTCCGTTCCTGTACGCCTCGTCGGCGGCTACCTATGGCGGCAGCGAAGTGTTCGTCGAGGCGCCCGAGCATGAGAAGCCACTCAATGTCTACGGCTACTCCAAGCTGCTCTTCGACCAGTACGTGCGTGCGCGCTGGCACAACTTCACCAGCCAAGTGGTGGGTTTCCGCTATTTCAATGTCTACGGGCCGCGTGAACAGCACAAGGGCAAGATGGCCAGCGTCGCCTACCATCACCACACCCAGGTGCGCCAGGGCCAGAATCCGCGTCTGTTCGGGGCCTGGGACGGCTACGAGGCGGGCATGCAGAGCCGCGATTTCATCTATGTCGGCGATGTGGTCGACGTCAACCTGTGGTTCCTCGACCATCCAGAGCGGTCCGGTATTTTCAATCTGGGCACCGGGCGTGCCGAGCCGTTCAAGGCCATTGCCGAGACGGTGATCGACTATTACGGCAAGGGCGACATCGACTACATCGACTTCCCCGACGAGCTCAAGGGACGCTATCAGAGCTACACCCGTGCCGACATCTCGCGCTTGCGCGAAGCCGGCTACAGCGCCGAGTTCCGCACGGTACGCGAAGGCGTGACTGCCTATCTGGAATGGCTCAATGGCTGAGACGGTGACAGCGGTCGGCGAGCGGATTCTGGTCGTGGGGCCGTCCTGGGTCGGCGACATGGTCATGGCTCAGAGCCTGTTCAAGACGCTCAAGATGCACCGCCCCGGCTGTTCGGTGGCGGTGCTGGCACCGGGATGGTCGCAGCCGATCCTCGAGCGCATGGCGGAGGTCGACGAGGCTGTTGGACTCGACGTCAAGCATGGCGAATTCGGCTGGCGGTCCCGTCAGGCGCTGGCCCGTTCGTTGCGTGGACGCTTCGACCACGCCATCGTGCTGCCGCGCTCGTGGAAGTCGGCGTTGGTGCCGTTCCTGGCAGGGGTACCGCGGCGCACGGGGTTCACTGGCGAGCAGCGTGTGCTACTGCTCAACGAACGGCGACGATTGGACAAGACGGCACTCGATCAGACCGTCAAGCGCTTCGTGTCGCTGGGCCTGCCCGAGGCGCAGGCGGCGCGTGGCGACTTTGCGATTCCCCGGCCCCATCTGGAGGTCGATGCCGCCAACCTCGCTACGTTGCAGGCCAAGCATGGCCTGGGCGAACGGCCGGCGATCGCCATGATGCCGGGCGCCGAGTTCGGCCCTTCCAAGCAGTGGCCGCTGGAACATTTCCGCCGCCTGGCCGAACAGCTGGTTGACGCGGGTTTCGAGCTTCGGGTGATGGGCGGACCCAAGGATGCCGAAGCGGGCGAGATCATTGCCGGTGGGTTGGCGTATGCGTTCAATCTGTGTGGTCGTACACGCCTGGCCGATGCCGTCGATCTGTTGGCCGATTGCCGCCAAGTGGTGACCAACGACTCCGGACTGATGCATGTCGCGGCGGCTGTCGGCACTCGAATCCATGCCATCTACGGATCGACCTCGCCGCGTTATACGCCGCCACTGACCGACAATGCCTGTATTCATACCCTGGCGCTGACCTGTTCGCCGTGCTTCGAACGTACCTGCCCGTTGGGCCACACCCATTGCCTGCAGCAACTCGCCCCCGAACGCTTGTTACGTGCCATTCAGGGGTAGCGTCGGGCTAGCCGCTGACGTCGTCGGCCTGCTTCCACAGGCGCTGCTGCAGCGCGCGCTCCTCGAGCAGGCGCTCGTTGAAGCCTTCCAGGCCGTGGCGTTCGACCAGGGTCTGGGCCGGCGATAACAACGATGCGCCCAACCCCGCCCGATGCGAGGGGACCTTGAAACCCATGGCCTCCAGCAGGGTGGGCAGGGTATCGACGGTCGACGCCTCGCGCTGGATCACGCCTTGGGGCAGGCCATTGCCGAACATGATCAGGGTGTTCTCGCGTGGTCCCTCGATCAGGCGCTGCCAGGCGGAATTCTTCATCGACAGGTGGTCGCTGGCCACCACTACCAATGTATTCTCCAGCAAGCCCTCGGCCTCGAGACGCTCTATGAAGCGACGCGCCAGGAAGGCGCTGCATTGCACCGAATAGAGGATGTCGACACCGTCGAACTCGCCCTGATGGTCGTAGCAAGACTGCGCCGGATAACCGTAGGGCGGATGCCCCGACAGGGTCAGTCCGACAAAGGCGAACGGGCCGGTTCCCGCAGCCAGTTGACGAACCTCTTCGAGAGCCATGTCGAGCAGCGAGTCGTCGTTGATGCCCCAACTGTTGACGTACTCCGGATCCTCCAGGCGCTTTTCGAGCTGTTCGCGCCCGAACATGCGATCGAAGCCATGGCCCTTGTAGAACAGGCCTTTGCCGGCGAATGCCAGACTGGCGCCGCCCATGAACGTTTGCCGATACCCCTGTGCATCGAGCAGGTCGCCGAGACAGTTAACGCCGGGCACTACGTGATTTAGCGGCTCGAACTGGTTGTCGTGAATCAATCCCGCCGGCATCAGCGGCGTGCCGCACTGACTGGCGATCATCCCGCCCATGGTCCAGCCAGTGTTCTCGATCTGTCGCACGCCGTGGAATACCAGACCGCGCTGGCCGAGCGCCTCGAGATCGTCGTAGACATCGCCAAAACGGGCTTCATCGGCATAGGTGCCTTCGATGCTTTCCAGATAGAGCAGGATCAGATTGGGCGGGTTTTCCGGTGCCGCCTCGATGGTCGGCGGAAAGTAGCGCCGGTCCAGCCAGGCCCCGTCTTCGGTGACGATGGCGGCCCCTTGGCGGGTGATGCCGAACAACAACGGGTTGAAGGCCAGCAGAAACATCACCAGCACCTTTTCGAGCAGGCGCCAACGGTGATCGACGCGCACCAGCCAGGTGAAGGCGGCCAGCATGAGCAGGCCGGCCAGGGTGTGCACGATGGCGATCAGAATTCGCCCGGTGCCGCCATGGTCGGTCACGCCTGCCTGAAAATGGAAGACGATGGCCGGGAAGTCCACCTTGCCATAACTGTCGGAGACGTAGACGCACAGCCACCACAGCGCCAGGGGAAGCAGCGACCAGGGCCAGACTTTGTCGGGGGCTCGGGCCTGTTTCGGTGCCCCCCAGCGAAACGCCCAGGCCAAGGTCAGCCAGAGCCCCAGGATGGGTAGCGTCAACAGGTGGGGCAGGGCGAGCACGGTGGTTGTGGCATAACCGAGACACAGCCCGAGAAGGGTCAGTGACGGCCATCGATACCCGGGATGACGAATCGACATCGTTGCAGTGTCCTCTCAGCAGTGCCGAAAGAGTAACAAGCCTGTCGTGGAATTGTCATAAGCAAACGGGACGGTCATGCCTCGTCGGGGACCAGCAAACGGCGATACAGCGAGAGGTAGCGCTCGGCCATGGCGGCTGGCGTGAAGCCTTCCAGACGCTGCCGGGCCCCGGTCGTGAGACGTAGGCAACGCTCCGGGTCGTCGAGCAGGTCGACGATGGCCCGGGCCAAGGCACCAGCATCGTTGGCCGGCACCAGCACGCCGCTGCGGTCATCGACGACGATGTCGGGAATGCCGTCGACATCCGCGGCGACGATCGGCACGTCGTGGTCCATGACATCGAGCAGAATCGAGCCCAGCCCTTCGTTACGGGAAGGAAAGGCGAACAGCGCCATGGCCTCGAGATAGTCGCCGACGTTGCTGCGAAAGCCCTCCCAGACGAGGTTGTCCAGGTCGGCGCTTTCCTGCTTGAGCGCCGCCTCGTCCTCGCCTTGCCCCAGGCACACGAACAGCAGTTCGGGATGCGACTCGCGCAGCTGACGGGCGGCGTCGATCAACAGACGCTGGCCCTTGTGGCGGTCGACCAGGGCGCCGATATGACCGACGACACGTCGTCCGGCGAAGCGTTGGCGCAATGCCTCGACCTGTTGTGAGTCGCTGGGCAGGTGCGACAGGGCACTGGGAATGCGCGCGATGGGGCACCAGGCCAGGGCATCGAGATGCTGTTCGATGATCCGGGAGATCGCCACGGCGCAGGCGGCCGAGCGATAGGTGAGTCGATTGAACGGCTTGTTCCTGACCGGCTGCGGTACGCGCCGGGTCAGGAGATATGGCGTGCCGCGCAGCCGCCGGTGCAGGTAGGCCCAGTGCACGGCCTTGGCCTCGTGGGCGTGAACCAGGTCGGCGCGCGCGCCGCGGAAATGGCCGGCCAGCTGATGGTCGGCATGCAGGATGGCGACATCCACATCGGCCAGCGCCTCCGGCAGCGGCGAATCGTGGCGGCAGACCAGGCTCTGGCCGATGCCATGTGCCGCCAGGGCGCGAATCAGCAGCACGGTCTGGCGTTCGCCACCGCGAAAGCCCTTGGCGAGATTGACGTGGCGCACATGCAGTGGCGTGGACGACGTCACCATACCCGGTCGAAGTCCTCGCTCTCGCGCACCTTGCGGTCGCGCTGGTACTCGAGCAGCTTGGCGTACTTGAGGTAAGCGTTCACTGCGGCGGAAAGGGCTACGGAGACGCCATCGATGCCCGACATGAAGCCGCGCTGGAAGACGTACTTGCGCACGAAGGCATTGGCGCCGTGCACGAACGGCGACAGGGCGTTGGCCCGCTTGCCCTTGAGGTACATGATCTTGGCTGCGCGGGTGGAGAAGCGGCCGCTGGCCTTGGTGAACAGCTCGCTCAGGTTGGCGAACGAGTAGTGCTCTATATCGGCATTCAGTCTGTCGACGTCCCGGGTCGTGACCGAGGCGTGCTGGCGGCTGTCGGAAAAGCCGCTGCGCTCGCGGTCGTAGAGGCGGATGCAGTAGTCGGGATACCAGCCGCAGGTCCGGATCCAGCGCGAGCCGACGAAGTTGCGCCGGCGCAGGGCAAAGCCCGCCCGGGTCGTCGTGTCCAGATCGAGCTGCAAAATGGCTTGCACGGCGTCGTCGGTCAGGCGTTCGTCGGCGTCCAGCGAGAGTACCCAGCGATGGCTGGCCCGGGCCGGGCCGACGTTCTTCTGCGGTCCATCGCCGAGGTAGGGCTGGGCGATGACCCGGGCGCCGGCGCGTTCGGCAAGTTCGCAGGTGGCGTCGCTGGACCCGGAATCGACGACGATCAGCTCATCGCAGACGCGTGCCAGCGATGCCAGGCAAGCCTCGATATTGTCGGCTTCGTTGAGCGTGATCACCACGCCGGTAATGGCGGCCATGGGTTCCTCTCGTTGTGTAGCTCGCCGGCTCCGGGCACTTGAGAATCCGGAAGCTTCGGGGTGGAATACGTTTCATCCGGCATGTCGATAGCCATGCAGAAGACGCCGTAGTGTCGCCTCGCCCTGGCCGGGTGCAAAACGCTCCAGGGAACGCTGCAGCCGCTTGAGGTTGGCCTCCTGCCAGTTGCCCGGGGCGCGCAGGCGACAGCGGTCGAGATCGATCAGCCAGACGCGCTCATCGGGGGTGATCAATAGATTGCGTGCATTGAGATCGACGTGATCGAGCCCCGCCTCGTGGAAGCGCCGCAGTGTCTCGCCGACCCGGGCCAGCAGTGCATCGTCGGCTTCCGGGAGCATGTCTGCCAGCGACCGGGCACCCATCAGGCGCTCGGTCAGCAGCCCGGCCTGGTAGGTCAGGCCATGTCGCCACACGCAGCCGGCCACCGGCGTGGGGACCGGCAGGCCACGCTCGTGCAGGGCCGCAGTCAGGCGCAGTTCGCGAAAGGCCCGGGTGCGCTCGAGGCCGGCCCATACGTAGTGCGTCTCGCTGAGGCGGGCGGCGAAACCGCCGCGCAGGTAGCTACGCAACACCCATTGCTCATCGCTTGGCAGGACCGACGCGGCGGAGACGAACAGGCTGGCGCCGCGCCCCGGCGCCTGGCCGGTCACGGCATCGCGGGCCTGCCAGAAGGCGGGGGTGAACCAGGCGGGCGTGATTTGTGGCGCAGCCATGGCGTCACATAGAATGCCGGCATCGTATAGAATGAAAGCTTTTCCCGTCTGGAGCGTTGCCAACCGCATGAAGCGTCCTCTGCCCGAGCGCCCCGCACATATTTGCGTGTTGCGGCTTTCCGCACTGGGCGATGTTTGCAATCTGGTGCCCACCGTGCGCGCCCTGCAGCGCCAGTGGCCGGAAGCCCGTCTTACCTGGATCGTCGGCAAGGGCGAGCACAGTCTACTTTCTGGCCTGTCCGGGGTCGAGTTCGTGGTCTACGACAAAGCCACCGGTCTGGCCGGCATGCGCGAGATCTGGCGCCAGCTCGCCGACACGCCCTTCGATGTCCTGCTGCACATGCAGCAGGCCCTGCGCGCCAGTGCACTGTCGCTGGGGCTCAAGGCCAAGGTGCGGGTCGGTTACGACAAGGCGCGCGCCAAGGACTGGCAGCATCGCTTCACTCATCGCCAGTTGGATCCGCACCCGCGCGCCCATGTCCTCGAATCGTTCATGGACTTCGCTCGTCTGTTAGGGGTCGATCCGGCCTATACCGAGCGTCTCGAGTGGAACCTGCCGGTGCCCGAGGAAGCCTTCGCCGAAGCGGCGCGATTGAGTGGCGACGCGCCCTATGTGCTGATGAGTCCTTGCGCCAACCCACGACTGCGCAACTTCCGCAACTGGTCGCCGGAAGGCTATGCCACCGTTACTGAACACCTCTGGTCGCAGCACGGCCTGAAGACGCTGCTGACTGGCGGCGGCAGTGTCCAGGAGCGTGAGATGGGCGAGCGTATCCGCGCCCTGACGCCTGACGAGGCGGTGATCGACGCCATCGGCGCCAGTTCGTTGAAAGGGTTGCTGGCGCTGATCGCCCGGGCGCGCTTGGCGGTCGCCCCCGATTCGGGACCGGTGCATATGGCCAATGCCCTGGGTACGCCTACCGTGGGGCTCTACGCCACGACCAATCCCGACCGTGCCGCGCCTTACCTGTGGCGTGACTATGTGGTCAATCGCTATCCCGAGGCGGTGCGCGCCTACCTGCACAAGGATCCCGAGGCCATCGCCTGGGGCGAGCGGGTGCGCCATCCCGATGCCATGTCCCTGATCCGTGCCGAGGATGTCATCGCCCAGATCGAGGCGCTGCTGGCGCTTCCTCGCACCGCTACGCCGGAGCCTCCGAATGAAGCTTGATCTTACCGCCCTGGAACAAGCCCGCCTGCTGGTCGTCGGCGACGTCATGCTCGACCGTTACTGGCATGGCGGCACGTCGCGCATCTCGCCGGAGGCGCCGGTACCGGTGGTGCACGTCGGCGAGTCCGAGGACCGGCCCGGCGGCGCGGCCAACGTCGCGCTCAACATCGCTTCGCTGGGCGGACATGCCGCGCTGGCCGGTCTGGTCGGCGATGACGAGAATGCCGATCTGCTCGCGCAGCGTCTGGAAACCGCAGGCGTGAGCACTCACTTTCAGCGTAGCGACGCAGTTCCCACGATTACCAAGCTGCGCGTGATGAGTCGCAACCAGCAACTGATCCGTCTCGATTTCGAAGAGAGGCTCGGCGACATCGATACCGCCGAGCTGCTGGGCAAGGTCGAGGCGGCGCTGCCCGACAGCGACGTGGTGATTCTCTCCGACTACGGCAAGGGCACGCTCAACCGCGTCGAGTCGCTGATTGCACTGGTCCGCGCCGCCGGCAAGCGTGTACTGGTCGACCCCAAGGGCAGCGATTTCACCCGCTATCGCGGTGCCAGCGTGATCACCCCCAACCTCGGCGAGTTCGAGGCCGTGGTCGGCCACTGCCGCGACGACGCCGAGCTGGCGGAGAAAGGCGAACGGCTGCGCGCCGAGCTCGAACTCGAGGCATTGCTGGTGACCCGCAGCGAGAAGGGCATGACCCTGATTCGCGAAGGCCATGCGCCGCTGCACCTGCCGACCCACGCCCGCGAGGTGTTCGACGTCACGGGTGCCGGCGACACGGTGATCGGTGTGCTCGGCCTGGCCCTGGCCGCCGGTCATGCCTATCCCGAGGCAATGACGCTGGCCAACCTTGCCGCCGGGCTGGTGGTCGCCAAGCCGGGCACGGCGACGCTCTCGGTCGCCGAACTCTACACCGCCCTGCACGGCGACAAGCTGGCGGAATTCGGCGTGATTGCCGAGCCGGCGCTGGTCGAGGCGGTGCGTGCCGCCCAGGCGCGTGGCGAACGCGTGGTGATGACCAATGGCTGTTTCGACATCCTGCATGCCGGCCATGTCGCCTACCTGGAGCAGGCCAAGCGCCTGGGTGACCGGCTGATCGTGGCGGTCAACGACGACGCCTCCATCACTCGCCTCAAGGGGCCGCGGCGGCCCATCAATCCATTGGCGCGGCGCATGCAGGTGCTGGCCGGCCTGGGAGCCGTGGACTGGGTGGTGGCCTTCGGTGAGGACACGCCGGCGCGCCTGATCGAGGCGGTGCTGCCCGATGTGCTGGTCAAGGGCGGCGACTACAAGCCCGAGGCCATCGCCGGCGGCGAGGCGGTCATCGCCAACGGTGGCGAGGTCAAGGTACTGGGCTTCGAGGACGGCGTGTCCACCACGGCCATGATCTCGACCATCCTCGACCGTGAACGCTAAGCGCCGCGTGTCGTCGGCACCGCCCAAGGGCTGGGCGCGCTGGCTCTACAGCGGTGCGCTGTATGCACTCTCACCGCTGATCTGGCGGCGGGTGTGGCGTGAGCAAGTAGCCACTCACTCGCGTTGCGAGCGGTTGGGAAGCGTGCCGGGAGCAAATGCTGCCACACTGTGGCTACATGCCGCCTCGGTGGGCGAGGTGATCGCCGCCCGGCCGCTGATCGAGGCGCTGCGCAACCGCTATCCGGCACACCGACTCGTCGTGACTACCATGACGGCGACCGGTGCCGAGCGTGTCGAGGCGCTGTTCAAGGACGAAGTGATTCATCACTTCGTGCCGCTGGACTTCCCCGGTGCCTCTCGGCGTTTCGTGAGTACGCTTGCGCCGGAGCTGGCGATCTTCTTCGAGACCGAACTGTGGCCCAACCTGCTCGAGGCCTGTCATCGCCAGGGCGTGCCGGTGGCAGTGGTCAACGGCCGGTTGTCGGCACGCGCCATGCGCGGTTATCGGCGTCTCGGTGCGCTGATGATTAATGCCCTGGCCAAGGTCGACTGGCTGGCGGCGAAATCCAGCGAGGATGCCGGGCGCTTTCGCGAACTGGGCATGCCCGGGGAGCGTGTCGATGTGGTGGGATCGCTCAAGTTCGATATCGACGTGGATGCGCGGGTGCATGGCGAAAGTGAGCGCTTACGTACATCATTCGGCACGCGACCGGTATGGATCGCGGCCTCGACTCATCCCGGCGAGGACGAACAGGTGCTGGCGGCCCATCGCCGCGTTCGTGGGCAGTATCCCCATGCCCTGTTGATCCTGGTGCCAAGACATCCCCAGCGCTTCGACGACGTGGCTGCGCTGTGTCGGGAACGGGGCGAGAGCCTGGCGCGCCGCTCGCGCAGCGAGCCCGTACAGGGTGAGACGACGGTCTACCTGGGCGATACCATGGGCGAGCTGATGAGTCTCTACGGTGCCGCCGATGTGGCCTTCGTCGGGGGCAGCCTGGTGCCGGTCGGCGGTCACAACCTGCTCGAGCCGGCCATCCTGGGCGTGCCGGTGCTGAGTGGCCCCGAGCTGGCCAATTTCAGCGACGTCGCCGAGGTGTTGCATAGCGCCGATGCCCTGATGGAAGTCGCTGATGCCGAGGCCCTCGGCGCAGCAGTGAGCGACCTATTCGCGTCGTCCGAGAAACGGCTGCGCCAGGGAAAGGCCGGGAAAGCGGCGGTCATGGCCCAGCGTGGTGCGCTGGTGCGAACGCTGGATGGCCTGGAAAGGCTATTGCCGCGCCCATCCCGAGTTACCGACACGGAACGAATGAATTCTCAGTAGCATTGGGCAGAGCCGTCCATGAACCTATTCCACAAGAGCCGCAAGCTTCGCTATTACTCCGCCGGTCTGTTCCAGCTGCTGGCCCCGGACGCGCTTTTTCGCTACCGCCTGGATCGGATTCTTGCCGGCCATCAGGATCTCGACGATGTCCTCGAACGGGTCAATTACTATAACAAGCGCGAGACCCCCTTTACGCTCGATACGCATGCGCAGCGGATCGCCGACTTTCGCTACGAGCGGCGAGGCACCTACTACCTGGACGCGAAAAGCGTGGTGCGTTATTTCGATCCGGCATGTCGCTTTGCCTATCGTTTCGGCGATGTGACCCAGGTGCCCGATGTGCCTTCCTTCGTCAAGAGCCGGCCCATCGTCGGCGACAACGCCAATGCCGTGCTGCTCAAGCTCAATCGCATCCGCCACTACAATTTCATCGACGACCCTCAGCCCTTCGAACGCAAGCGCAACGCAGTGGTATGGCGGGGTAAATGCTTTCACGAGCAGCGCCGCTCGATCGTCCGTCGGCTACACGACCAACCGGCGATGGACATCGGGCAGACCGATCCCAAACTCAAGTCGCAGCCCGACTATCGGCCCTTCATGTCCATTCGCGACCAGCTGCGCTACAAATTCGTGCTGAGCCTGGAGGGCAAGGACGTCGCCACCAACCTCAAATGGATCCTGGCGTCGAATTCGCTGTGCCTCATGCCCCGGCCGCGATTCGAGACCTGGTTCATGGAAGGCCGCCTGGAGCCCTATCGGCACTATGTCCCGTTGCGGGACGACTGTGCCGACCTCGAAGAGAAAATGGACCACTACGCCACGCATACCGACGAGGCGCTGGAAATTGTCGCCAATGCCCAGCAGCACGTGGCACAGTTCAAGGATCGCCGGCGCGAGCGGCTGGTCTCGCTGCTGGTGGCCAGGAAGTACTTCGAATTGTCGGGCCAGCTCTAAGCAAGCGAGGTGTTCCATGCGCGTCACGGTCTACAGTGCCCAGCCCTACGATCGGCAGTTCCTCGAGGAGGTGCGCGCTGCGCACTTCGCCGAGGCCGGGATCGAGTGGCGATTCCAGGCCGCGACCCTGAATGCCGGGACCGTGGCGCTGGCGAAGGACAGCGAGGCGGTGTGCGTGTTCGTCAACGACGTACTGGACGCCGAGGTGCTCGAGGCGCTGGCCCACGAAGGCGTCAGAGCCGTGGTGCTGCGCTGTGCCGGCTACAACAACGTCGATCTGGATGCCGCAAAGCGTCTGGGGCTGTTCGTGGCCCGGGTACCGGCCTACTCGCCGGAGGCGGTCGCCGAGCATGCCATGGCGCTGATCATGACGCTGAACCGCAAGACCCATCGTGCCTACAACCGCGTACGCGAGGGCAACTTCTCCCTCGATGGCCTACTCGGCAGCACCCTGCACGGCAAGACCGCCGGGGTGGTCGGCACCGGACGCATCGGTCTGGTCATGGCCAGGCTGCTGCAGGGCTTCGGTTGCCGGGTGCTGGGCTACGATCCGTTTCCCAACCCGGCCTTCGATACGTGGGGCGAGCGTGTCGATCTCGATACGCTGCTGGCGCAGGCCGACATCGTCTCGCTGCACTGCCCGCTGACCGAAGACACCTATCACCTGATCGATGCCCCGGCCCTGGCGCGGATGAAGCCCGGTGCGATGCTGGTGAACACCTCACGCGGCGCGCTGATCGACACCCAGGCAGTGATCGAGGCGCTCAAGTCTCGCCAGTTGAGTGCGCTGGCCATCGACGTCTACGAACAGGAAAGCGAGCTGTTCTTCCACGATCACTCGGCGGAGTTCATCGACGACGACGTCTTTGCCCGGCTGATGACGTTTCCCAACGTGCTGGTCACCGGGCATCAGGGCTTCTTTACGACCGAGGCGCTGCGCGAGATCGCCGAGGTCACCTGCAGTAACCTGATCGCCTACCGCCAGGGCGAAAGCGGCCCCAACCGTCTGGCGTGATCCCTGGGCCTGTCTGACCTAAGCGATGATGCGTTCCACGCCACGTTCGGTGCCGAGCAGCAGGACATCGGCGCCACGTGCGGCGAACAGGCCGTTGGTGACCACGCCGACGATATTGTTGAGGTCGGCTTCGGTGCGTTGCGGATTCTCGATCAGGAAGTCATAGCAGTCGAGGATCTGGTTGCCGTTGTCGGTGACTACCCCATCACGATAGACCGGCGTGATGCCGCGTTTGACCAGCTCACGAGCCACGTACGAACGCGCCATGGGAATCACCTCGATGGGCAGCGGGAAGCCGCCCAGCACCTCGACGCGCTTTGAGGCGTCGGCGATGCATACGAAGCGCTTGGCACAGGCGGCGACGATCTTCTCGCGGGTCAGCGCGGCGCCGCCGCCCTTGATCATTTCCAGCTTCGGGTTGATCTCGTCGGCGCCGTCCACGTAGACCGGCACGCTGCCGACATGGTTGAGCTCGAATACCTCGATGCCTTGGGCCTCGAGACGCTCGGCGGTGGCCTGTGAACTCGCCACGGCGCCCTTGAAATCGTCGCGTAACGCGCCCAGCAGGTCGATGAAGTGGTTGGCGGTGGAGCCGGTGCCCACGCCGATCACCGTGTCGTTGCCCAGCAGGGGCTTGATTTCGTCGATGGCGGCGGCCGCAACTGCGCGCTTGAGTTCGTCCTGGGTCATAGATGGCTCGTGGCTGAATGGCAAAGATGCCATTATAGGCGAGCCCATCGCCCCGGTTGAATGGTGTCAGGCCAAGACGCTGGACGCCGGGGCGCCGCCTTTGCTACCAATAGGGGTTTTCCCAGCCCCGGTCCCGCGCGATCTCTCAGGACACCAGGATGCTCGAAGACACCGTCAAGAAGATACTCCAGGCCCGCGTTTACGAGGCCGCCCGCGAAACGCCGATTTCCCCGGCCCCCTTCCTTTCCCGCCGTCTCAACAACCGGATCCTGATCAAACGCGAGGACCTGCAGCCGGTTTATTCCTTCAAGGTGCGCGGTGCCTACAACAAGATGGTCATGCTCACCGATGAGCAGAAGGCCAAGGGCGTGATTGCGGCGTCGGCGGGCAATCATGCCCAGGGGCTCGCCCTTGCGGCGAAGAAGCTGGGGGTCAAGGCGGTGATCGTCATGCCGCGTATCACGCCGGACATCAAGGTCCAGGCGGTGCGTGCCCGCGGTGCCAAGGTGGTGCTGCGCGGCGATGCTTTCAGCGAAGCCCTGACCCATGCCCGAGAATTGATCGAGGAGCATGGCTACACTTACATTCCGCCGTTCGACGACATCGACGTAGTCGCCGGCCAGGGTACGGTGGGTATGGAGATCCTGCGTCAGCAGACCGGGCGTCTCGATGCGATCTTCGTACCGGTGGGCGGCGGCGGGCTGATCGCCGGCGTGGCCGCCTACGTCAAGTACCTGCGCCCCGAGATCAAAGTGATCGGCGTCGAGGCCGAGGACAGTGCCTGTCTCAAGGCGGCGCTTGATGCCGGCGAGCGCGTGGTTCTCGACCAGGTCGGCGTGTTTGCCGAGGGCGTGGCC
This sequence comes from Halomonas sp. McH1-25, assembly GCF_022348165.1. Taxonomy (GTDB): domain Bacteria; phylum Pseudomonadota; class Gammaproteobacteria; order Pseudomonadales; family Halomonadaceae; genus Modicisalibacter. The sequence continues at coordinate 201,718 of NZ_JAKRFI010000002.1, read as the reverse complement.
GTGGCGCAGATCGGCGAAGTGCCGTTCGCCATCGCCCGCGATCTGATCGATGGCGTGATCACCGTCAACACCGACGAAATGTGTGCAGCGGTCAAGGATATCTTCGAGGATACCCGCGCCGTGTCGGAAACCTCCGGCGCCCTGTCGCTGGCCGGGCTCAAGAAGTACATCCAGCAGACCGGTGCCGAAGGCGAGACGCTGCTGTGCATCAATTCCGGGGCCAATACCAACTTCGATCGCCTGCAGCATATCGCCGAACGCACCGAACTCGGCGAGCAGCGCGAGGCGATCCTGGCGGTGACCATTCCCGAGCGGCCGGGCAGCTTCAAGAAATTCTGTCGCACCATTGGCAAGCGCATGGTGACCGAGTTCAACTATCGCTATGCCGACCCCGAGGATGCGCACATCTTCGTCGGTGTGCAGGTCAAGCCTGGAGGCGAGGATCGCGCCGAACTGATCCGCAAGCTGGATGACGCCGGCTACCCGGTCGAGGACCTGACCGACAACGAACTGGCCAAGCTGCACATTCGTCACCTCGGCGGTGGCCGGCCCAAGGAGCACTTCGAAGAACAGGTCTACCGCTTCGAGTTTCCCGAGCGTCCCGGTGCACTGATGAACTTTCTCACCCATCTGCCGGCCGACTGGAACATCTCGCTATTTCACTACCGCAATCATGGCGCAGCCTATGGCCGCGTGCTGGTCGGTATGCAGATCCCCAATGGCAATCGCAGCCATGTCGAGGAGTATTTCGACCGGATCGGTTATCGCTACTGGAAGGAAACCGATAACGCCGCTTACCGCCTATTCCTGGCCTGAATCGAAACGTGACGATAACGCCGGAAAAACTTTCGGATATGAAGTGTTTCATCGCGAAAGTTTTTCCGGCGCCTGCCGATAAGTGTTTAAAGGCTGCAAACGACGAAGTTAGTAACCGTTCGCTTACATTGTGGGCGCCGTGTGGTCTGGGCTGGCGTTGAAGCAAACGTTAATTAACCAGTTGTCATTCTTTTTGCGTAGCCCTATAGTCGCCCCTGTTATCTGGGGGTAGGTATAACGACGACTTTTCACGGAGCGGTTAATGAAGCGCAAGCCCGATCTGGTCATGGCTCTGGTACTGATTTTCGGTCTCGGTGTGGTGGCAACCGGTTATGCTCAGACATTCGTAGGCACCTGATCGGTGCCCGGTTCGCGACACTGCATGGGTCACGAGCCGAGGATGGACAACACGATTTCGGACCGGCAGGCGATACGATCGCCTGCCGGTTTTCGTTTTTACGCTCTGCCTGAAAATGCCTGCGCTTGGCCACACGACATTGAAAGCTGGCTCAAAAGGCACGCATCAACGCAGTCGGTCGGGACGTACGACTCGAGCATCGCTGACGATGGCATCGAGCGGGACATCCCATGAAGCCACCGGCAGGCGCTCGACACGCTGGCAGTCATGAGCCACGCCGATCAGGCGGGGACGGGGCCGACGATAACGCACGAAGGCGAAGCTACGGTCGTAGAAACCGCCACCCATGCCCATACGATTGCCGTCATCGTCGAAGCCGACCAGCGGGAGCAGGACCAGATCCAGCGCCCAGGGCGGTAGTTGCCGGGCGCGGTGGGCACCGTGGCGGGTGTGTGGCTCGCGAATGCCGAAACGGTTGGCCACCATGGGGGTGTCTGCATGATAGTGCACGAACCACAGGCGGTTGTCGGACAGCGGACGAAGCACCGGGAGGTAGACCTTGGCACCGCGGCGTTTCAGCCAAGGTAGCAGCACGGTGACGTCGATCTCGCCATCGTTGGGCAGGTAGATGGCGATACGCCGGGCGCGCTGGACTTCCGGCAGGCCGCGTAGGCGCTTGCCTAACGCATTGGCAGCTTGGCGGCGCTGAAGCGGCGACAGGGCGCGACGGCGCTGGCGTAGTTCGCGACGCAGGGCCTTTCGCCGTTGATGCTGGGACAGGCTATCGGTAATGGAAACGGTATCGAAATCCACGGCTGACCGGCAAGGCGTTGAGACGGAACACAGGAAATTCGGCAACATGTGCCGATTCCCATGGTGGGATAGGAGTTCCCCAGAGTGCCGTTGTCGCTCTGGCCCTTGAACCCACTGGTTCAAGGTGGGTGGCCGCAGGCAGGCCGTCAGGCTTTCCGTCGCGCGGACATGCACACAGGCCTGCCTAGCTATTGGCCCCCTGGGTACTGCGCATAGGCTCGAGGGACTTCAGCGACTGGCGCACACCCCAGGGAACGTCTTCATCCTAACAGAGGCTGGAGGCGCTCGCCAAAGATATGTGCCGGGCTGTCACGATGTCGGCTCCTTGGGCCCGGGCATACCGCTGAGCGCCTGGCCGAGGCGCTCGTTGAGTCGGGCCAGGTTCTCTTCGCCGGCGCGATGCTCGTCCTGGATGCGAATCAGGTCATGAGCGATATTGAGAGCGGCCATGATCGCAACCTTCTCCGAGTCCAGCCCCTTGCCGCGGGAATGGATGCCATGCATGGCGCGGTCCAGATAGCGCGCGGCCCGTTCCAGCTGGGGACGTTCCTCGGGTGGGCAGGCGATGACGTAGCTGCGCCCCAGCAGGGTGATCTCCGTCGTCGAACGCTTGTCATCGCTCATGGCTGGCTCCTGAGGGCTGGGGTGGGCCAAGGCAGGGCCCGATACGGTAAGATGCAGATAGTTTCGGCCACTATAGAGAGGCGGTATGGACCGGTCAATGCAGCGGGTCCTGGCACGCCCTGGCCGCCGAAATCCCCCACTCGTCACGGATAACCATGTCGATCATCAACGACCAGCACGACTTTTCCAGCATCGCCAACGTTTTTCTGGTGCACGGCAGCCTGCAGTCACCGGCATTCCTCGACGGCCGCCTGGCGTCCGGCCTGGCATTGCACGATTTATCCGCCGATGCCTGGCTCGAGGAGGTCTGCGCCGCGATGGGCGTCGAACAGCCCAAGGATCGCGAGCAGGGTGAGGTTCTGTTGGGGTGGCGCCGCCAGGTCCTGGAGGCGCTTTCCGCGGCGGAGCTCAACTACGAGCCGCTATTGCCGGACGACATGTTTTCGCTGGCCGAGCGCGCCCGTGGGCTGCGTGAATGGACCTTGGGCTTTCTCGAAGTCGTCGGCGAGGTGAGCGGCGAGACTCGCGATGCCTGGTCGGCCAACCTGCGCGAGGCCATCGAGGACCTGGAGGTGCTTGCCGGCATCGATGATCTGGCCCTCGAGGACGATGCCGAGAACGAGAACGACCTGTTCGCCCTGACCGAACACGCGCGCATGGCGGCGATGCTGCTGTATACCGAGCAGCATCCGGGCCGCCCGCAGGTGGAACAGGTCGATGACGAACCCCAGCAATGAGGAACGCGAATGCCACATGACATTCTGCCGCGTCCCGCGGCCATCGGCCTGGACGAATACCGGCACCGTCGTCAGGCTCTGATGGCGACCCTGCCGCCACGCAGTGCCGTCCTGCTGCCTGCCGCCTCGTTGGTTACGCGCAGCAACGATAGCGAGTATGCCTTTCGTCAGGACAGCGATTTCCACTACCTGACGGGCTTTCCCGAGCCGGATGCGCTGCTGGTGCTGCTGCCCGGCCGCGCCGAAGGCGAGACCGTGTTGTTCTGTCAGGACAAGGACCCGGCCAAGGAAGCCTGGACCGGCATCCGCATTGGCGCCGAAGGCGCCGTGGCGCATTACGGTGTCGATCAGGCGTTCGAGAATGCCGAACGCGACGAGCGCCTGAGTGAGCTGCTGGATGGCCGCGAGGCGGTCTACCTGCCGCTGGACGACGAGGCGGCGGTTGCCCTGGCCGAAGAGGTGCGTCGCGATCTCGGCGCCCGGGCGCGCCAGGGCGCCGAGGCCCCCCGGGCACTATGTGACGTAACGCATCTCATCCATGAACGGCGTCTGATCAAGAGCGAGGCCGAGCTGGTCCTGATGCGCCATGCCGGCGAGATCTCCGCCCGGGCGCATGTGCGCGCCATGCACACCAGCCGACCGGGCCTATACGAGTATCACCTGCAGGCCGAGCTGGAGCATGAGTTCCTATGGCAGGGCGGGCAGGCACCCGCCTATAGCACCATCGTCGGCGGCGGTGCCAACGCCTGCGTGCTGCATTACATCGAGAACGCCAGTCCGCTTCGCGACGGTGACCTGGTGCTGATCGATGCCGGGGTAGAGTTCGACCTCTATGCCGGCGACATCACCCGCACCTTCCCGGTCAATGGCCGCTTCACAGCGGAGCAGCGGCGCGTCTACGAGATCGTGCTGACCGCCCAGGAACGGGCCGTGCAGGCCGTGGCTCCCGGCGTCACGCTGGCCGAAATTCATCAGGGTGTGGTTCAGGATCTCACGGCCGGGCTGATCGAGCTGGGTCTGCTCGAGGGTAGCGTGGAAGAGCGGGTCGAGGATGACAGCTATCGCCGCTTCTATCTGCACTCCACCTCTCACTGGCTGGGACTCGACGTGCACGATGTCGGTGGCTATCGCCGCGATGGCGAGCCTCGGCGGCTGGAGCCGGGCATGGTGCTCACCGTGGAACCCGGCCTTTATCTCCCCGAGGACGACGACATTCCCGAGGCCCTGCGTGGCATCGGCATTCGCATCGAGGATGACGTGGCAGTCACCGCCGAGGGGCATGAGGTACTGACGTCGGGGGTGCCCAAGCGAGTCGCGGACATCGAGGCACTGATGGTCAATAATTGAGCGGCTATCACGAGCATCATTTTTGAATACGTAATATACGTAACAAGGATAATGGCTATGCGAGGCAGGACGTGAATCACTCCGAGCGCGTGGATATCGCCATCGTCGGCGGTGGCCTGGTGGGGGCAAGCCTGGGTTGTGCGCTGGCGCCGCTGGTTCACCGGCATGGACTGCGGGTTGCCGTCATCGAGGCCAACGCGCTGCCCGCCGACGGGATGCAGGGCTACCAGCCCAGTTTTGATGCCCGTGCCAGTGCCATCGCCCAAGGCTCGCGCCGACACTTTCAGACCCTGGGGGTATGGGACGCGCTATCACGCGAGGCCCAGCCCATCGAGACGATCCACGTCAGCGAGCGTGGCCGCCTGGGAGCGACACGCCTCACTGCCGGCGAGCTGGGGGTCGATGCACTGGGCTACGTGCTGCCCAATGCCTGGATGGGACGGGTGCTGCACGACCGGCTGGCGGATATCGACCTCGACTGGCACTGTCCGGCGCAGGTCGAGAATATCGCGGCGGCGGCGCAGGGGTATCGCTTGCAGTTATCCGATGGCAGCGAACTCAGTGCAGGGTTGACAGTCCTGGCCGATGGGGGGCGTTCCGGGCTCAAGGAGCGCCTGGGCATCGCCAGTCATGAAGCGCCCTACGAACAGGCGGCGCTGATCACTACTCTCGAGGTCAGCCAGCCGCATCGCGGCGTGGCGTATGAGCGCTTCACGGCCGATGGACCCATGGCCCTGCTGCCGTTGACCGGCAACCGCATGGAACTGATCTGGACGCATGCCGCCGGTGAAGAGCGCGAAACACTGGCGTTGAGCGACGGCGAGTTCCTGGCCAGGCTGCAGCGGGTCTTCGGCGAGCGGGCCGGGCGCTTTCGTCGCGTCGGGCGCCGCCATGTCTATCCGTTGACGCTGGTCACTGCCGAGGAAAGCGTTCGCCCCGGCCTGGCCGTGCTGGGCAATGCCGCGCATGCCCTGCACCCTGTGGCGGGGCAGGGCTTCAACCTGGCGCTGCGCGGCGTGATGGATCTGGTGGCGGCACTCGACGCTGGCATCGAGTCGGGGCAGTCGCCAGGTGCCATGGCGGTCATGAACGACTTCGAGGCCCGTCGCAATCTCGATAGGCGCAACGTGATCCGCTTCAGCGACGGTCTGATCCGTCTGTTCGGAGTGGCGAATCCGTTGCTGTCGCATGTGCGGGCGGCGGGGCTGGTAGGGCTGAATCTTGCAGGCCCGCTGCGCCGAACGTTCGCAAGACGGGCGATGGGGCTGGAAAGATAAAACCACAGGGGAGTGCCATGAGCGAAACGCAGACACAGGCAGAAGTGATCGTCGTCGGTGGTGGCCTGGTGGGGGCATCGCTGGCGTGTCTGCTGGGCGAGGCCGGGGTGGCGGTGACGGTACTCGATGCACGTCCCGGCCCGCTGGATGGCGAGGCGGTGGGGCGGGGCCAGCCGGCGCAGCGGGTCAGTGCGGTCACGCCTGTCAGTCAGCGTCTGCTCGAGCGACTCGGGGTCTGGCCGGCCATGGCGGCACGTCGGGTGACGCCTTACACCGGCATGCAGGTGTGGGACGCCGAGGGTAGCGGCGAGATATCCTTCGACGCCGACCAGGCCGGGACCGACGTACTCGGCCACATCGTCGAGAACGATGTCATGCTGGCGGCGTTGGAGTCGCGACTGGCCGAGCTGCCCAGTGTCAGCCAGATATTCGGGGCGCGCCTGAACGGGTTGCAGACCACGGCCGTGGGACGGCGTCTGATCCTTACCGACGGCCGGCACTTTTGCGCACCGCTGGTGGTGGCCGCCGACGGGGCGCGCTCGCAGTTGCGCGAACTAGCCGGGATCGACGTAGCGTCCCACGAGACCGGCCATGCGGCATTGGTAACGACCGTGCGCACCGGGCGCGGGCACGGCGGCATGGCCCGGCAGGTATTTCTTTCCGGCGGTCCGTTGGCCTTTCTGCCTCTGAGCGTGGCAGGCGACGACCGCTACTGCTCCATCGTCTGGTCGGCTCCGCCAGCGGATGCTGCCCGGCTGTGTGCGCTGCCACGCGAGGCGTTGGGGCGCGAACTTGCCGCCGCCTTCGAGCAGCGCCTGGGCACGGTAGAGCCCATCGACGATGCCGTGCACATCCCGCTGACCCAGCGCCATGCCGGACACTACGTCGAGCCGGGGCTGGCGCTGGTGGGCGATGCTGCGCACAGCATCCATCCCTTGGCCGGCCAGGGCGTGAACCTGGGCTTCATGGATGCCGCCGTCTTGGCAGAGGAGCTGATCGAGGCGCGGCGGCGAGGCGCCGAACTGGGCGATGTGCGCATCCTGTCGCGCTATGCACGTCGACGGCGGGGCGATAATGCGGCCATGCTGGCGCTGATGGACGGTTTCCGACTCCTGTTCGGGGCCAGGCATCCGGCATTGCGCCTGGTGCGCAATGTCGGGCTGTCCGGCGTCGATCGCCTGGGGCCGGTCAAGCGGCTGTTGATGCGCCAGGCGATCGGAGAGCGCGGTCGATTACCGGCCTCCTGCCGCTAGTCACCGATTATAACGCTCCTGCAGCACGTGCTTCTGCGTGCCCGCCGGGGCAGGACTGCGCCAGGGCGCTGTGAACCCCTCCATGGGCGCTACATTCGTCATCCATGACGAATGACCCTGGCTTCGCCCTGTCCCCGTCGTGGTGGAGTGGCTTTGCCTAGTCGGCCCTGTCGCGCCCCGTGAAACGCGGCTCGAGGACGTTGAGCGCCTTGAGCAGGTTGAGCGCCTCGCCCAACTGATAGTCCTGCACCGGGTCGCCGGAGGGACGCGCCCCGAGGCTTCCGCCGTTGACGTTCTCCAGATGCCCACGCAGGTCCGCTTCGCGGATCTCCAGGCCCGACGACTCGGCGATTTCGAGACGGCCACGCACGACTTCGACATCCGGCTCGATGCCCTGGGCCTGGATCGAACGGCCATCGGGGGTGAAGTACAGCGCCGTGGTCAGCTTGACGCCGTCACCGTTGCCCAGCGGCATGACCTGCTGCACCGAGCCTTTGCCGAAGCTGCGCGTGCCCATGATGATCGCACGTTGCTGATCCTGCAGGGCGCCGGCAACGATTTCCGCCGCCGAGGCACTGCCGCCATTGATCAGCACGACGACGGGCACGTCCGGGGCCGCCCCATTGGGTGTGGCGCTAAAGCTCATGTCGCTGTCGTCGAGGCGGCCTTCGGTGTAAACGATCAGGCCGTCGTCGAGGAACGCGTCGGCCACTTCGATGGCCCCGTCGAGCACGCCACCGGGATTGTTGCGTAGATCGAGAATCAGGCCTTTGAGGGGCGCCTGTTCTTGCAGATCGGTCAGCGCCTGGCGAATCTGCTCACCGGTGCGGTTCTGGAACTGGCTGATGCGCAGGTAGCCGTACCCCGGCTCGAGCATCTCGCTCTTCACACTGTCGCTGCGGATGACCTGGCGCGTCAGAGTCACCGTACGCGGGGTGGACTCGCTACTGCGCAGGATGGTCAGCTCGATGTCGGTACCGGCTTCGCCGCGCATCAGTGACACGGCTTCCTCGAGCGACAGCCGATCGGTGGGCTGATCGTCGATGCGCAGGATGGTGTCGCGGGGCTGTAGGCCGGCCTCGGCCGCCGGGGTGTCGTCGAGCGGCGCAATCACCGTCAGCTGGCCGTTCTGCATGCCTACCTCGACACCGATGCCGCCGAACTCGCCCTGGGTGGATTCACGCAGGGCCTGGAAGTCTTCGCTGTCCAGGTAGGCCGAATGCGGATCGAGCTCACCGAGCATGCCGCGCATGGCGTTGCGCAGCAGGGAGCTGTCGTCGACTTCCTCGACATAGGCGCGCTTGATGCGTTCGAAGACCTCGGCAAAGGTCTGGATATCGGCTACCGGCAGGTCGTCCGTGGCCTCGCTTTCGGGCGCTGCGAGCGTGACGCCCGGCAGGCTGAGCAGCAGCGTCGGCAGTAACCAGGTCAGAAGGGGAAGGCGCATGCTCTCTCCGGGTCATGGCGGTTAGGGGCCCAGCATAGCGTTACGGCTGGCATCAGTTCTACATCATGCGCTGTCAGCGCTTACTTACCCAGGTTCGTGGATCGATCGGCTCGCCGCCACGTCGCACTTCGAAATAAAGGCCCGGGCTGGGGCGGCCGCCGGTATTACCGACCGCGGCGATCACCTGGTCGTTCCCTACCCGGTCGCCGACACCGACATCGAAGCGCTGGACATGGGCATAGAGCGACATGATGTCGTCGCCGTGATCGATGATCAACAGGTTGCCGAAACCGCGCATCCAGTCGGCGAAGACCACGCGGCCGGCATGGATGGCACGTACCGGCGTGCCCTCGGCGGCGGCGATCAGCAGGCCGTTGCGATTGACGCCATCGCCGCTGCCGAAGGTGGAAACCACCTTGCCTTGCACCGGCCAGGGCAGCTTGCCCTGGGTCTTGGCGATCGCCGTGGACGGCGGAGGCTGTTCGAGCCGCTTGAGCTCGCGGCGCACCTGCTCGAGCACGCGCTCGGCGTGGGCGCGGTCCTGACGCAGGTCCTCCAGGCGCGACTGCTCGCTGGCATAGCGGGCGTCGAGTTTGGCCACCAGGGCCTGACGCTCGCGCATGCGCGACGCCAGCGCGGCACTCTGCGCATCGAGCTCGCTGACCAGCGTATCGAGTCGGGCTCGACGCTGGGTCAGGGAGGCGCGGTTGTCGGCCAGTTCCCGGTCGAGACGGGCCAGGGCCTCGATGCGCTCCCGGCGCGCCTCGGCGAGATAGTTGAGGTAGGTCTGCATACGATCGAGACGCGCCGGCTCGTCCTGGTTGAGCAGCAGCTTGAGCTGGGGCGTATCGCCCAGACGATAGAGCGCGGCGACCTGCTCGCCCAAGGCTTGGCGCTGAGCGGCCTGCTGGGCCTGCAACTCGCGTTGCCGGGCCTCGAGGGAAGCGATCTCGTCGTCCAGTTGGCGCCGCTCGGCTTGCAGGGTATCCAGGCGATGGTGAATCTCTCCCAGCGCCGTCTCGACTTTCTCGAGTTGCCGCCCGGCATCGCTGCGTGCCGCACGAGTATCCTCGAGACGCGTATCGAGAGCCTGGATGTCGTGCTTGATGGCATCGACCCGGGCCTTGGCATCGCCCTCACTGGGACGCTCCTGGGCTGCAGGCATGCCCAACGGTGTCAGGACGAGCAGCGCCGCCATCGTGGCGGCGCGCAGTGGACCGGGACCAGGCATGGCGTTCAGCGGTACTCGATCAGCACATTGCCGGTCATTTCGTCGGGGATCGGCTCGCCCATCATGGTCAGCAGCGTCGGCGCGATGTCGCACAGACGACCATCGTCACGCAGGCTGGCCTGGCGGCGAGTGACGTAGACCAGCGGCACCTGGAACGTGGTATGCGCGGTCTGCGGGTTGCCGGTCTCCGGGTGGACCATCTGCTCGGCATTGCCGTGATCGGCGGTGACCAGGCATTCGCCACCGGCGCGTTCGATCGCCTCGACGACCCGGCCCAGGCAGGTGTCGACCGCCTCGATGGCCTTGACCGCAGCATCGAAGTCGCCACTGTGGCCGACCATGTCGCCGTTGGCGTAGTTGCAGACGATCAGGTCGTACTTGCCGGCATCGATGGCATCGACCAGCACGTCGGTGAGCTCGAAGGCGCTCATCTCGGGCTTCTCGTCGTAGGTCTTGACGTCCTTGGGGGAAGGGATCAGTTCACGGGTTTCACCGTCGAACTCCGCCTCGCGGCCGCCGGAGAAGAAGAACGTCACGTGGGCGTATTTCTCGGTCTCGGCGATGCGCAACTGGGTCATGCCACGCTTGGCCACCACTTCGCCCAGGGTATTGTGCAGATCCATCGGCGGGAAGGCGCTCGGGGCGGGAATGTCGGCGGCGTACTGGGTCAGCATGACCAGCCCTTGCGCGGCCAGCTTGGGGCGTGCCTGACGAGTGAAACCGTCGAAGTCGTCCTCGACGAAGGCGCGGGTCAATTCGCGGGCGCGGTCGGCGCGGAAGTTCATGAAGAGAGCGGCGTCGCCATCCTCCATGACCACCGGCGTGCCGGCTGGCCGGATGCTGGTTGCCGCCACGAATTCGTCGCTCTCGCCGCGCTCGTAGGCGGCGTCCAGGCCGGCCTCGGCGGACTCGGCACTATAGTCGCCGACGCCTTCGGTGACCACCCGGTAGGCCTGCTCGACACGCTCCCAGCGATTGTCGCGGTCCATGGCGAAGTAGCGACCCACGATGGAGGCGACGAAACCGTGCTCTTTGCCGACCAGTGCCGCCAGCTTGGCGTTGGCGCGCTCCAGCGAGGGACGGGCGCTCTTGGGCGCGGTGTCGCGTCCGTCGAGGAAGGCGTGGATATAGATGCGCTTGGCGCCGCGCTGCGCCGCCAGCTCGGCGATGGCCAGCACGTGATCCTCATGGCTGTGCACGCCGCCGGGCGAGAGCAGGCCGAGCAGATGTACCGCCTTGCCCGCCTCGACCGCAGCATCGATCGGAGCGGTCAGCGCCTCGATGTCGGCGAGTTCGCCATCCTCGATGGCCTTGGTGATGCGCGTGAAGTCCTGATAGACGATGCGTCCGGCGCCGAGGTTCATGTGACCGACCTCGGAGTTGCCCATCTGGCCGTCGGGCAGGCCGACATGCTTGCCATCGGTATGCAGCAGGCCGCTGGGGTAGGTCTGCTCGAGGCGATCCATGACCGGTGTCCTGGCGGCATACACGGCGTTGTGGTCGGGTGACTCGTTGTAGCCATAGCCGTCGAGGATGATCAATGCCACCGGACGTGGGCGGGTAGCGGTCGTGTCTGTCATTGGGGGCCTCGCTTTGCTGTACGATAGGTTTCGCCTTGGCGGGGTGTTCCGGTGTGTCGCGAAGCGATCGCGCATGACTTGCTGAGTCTTGCACCGGCGTCCCTGCACGGTTTCACGGCATACACTGTCTTGCTGCATCATAACGCAGGCAGGTCGCAGGCGTCATAGCCTGCGCGAGTGACGGACGCATCGCCATGGCTTGTGTATACTGGGCGCGCCCGAAATAAGGGTAGACCTCAACAAGAGTTATCCGGACCCATGATCGATCAGCTGTTCGAATTCGTGCAGAATCACCCGCTTCTGGTGGGCGCGTTTCTGATTGTGCTCGTGGCATGGCTCGCCTACGAGTTCCAGCGCGGCAACCACGGCGTCGACTCCAGCCAGGCAACGACCCTGGTCAACCGCGAGGACGGCATCATCGTCGACATTCGCGACGCCAACGATTTCAAGGCGGGCCACATCGCCGGCGCACGCAACATCCCCCAGAGTCGCCTCGACGACCGCATGTCCGAGCTCGAGAAGTTCAAGGACAAGCCGGTGATCGTCGTCTGCAAGCATGGCCAATCGTCGGGACTCGCCGTGGCCAAGCTGACCAAGGCCGGCTTCAGCCGGGCGGTCAAGCTCAAGGGGGGGATGGCCCAATGGCAGGCCGATAGCCTGCCGGTGGTCAGGAAATAAGCACGCAACGCATCGCATAAGGAATCATGAGCATGGCGGAAGACAACAATCAGGCTGCACAAGGCCAGAACCAGCAGCTCCAGTTTTCGCTGCAGCGCATCTACATCAAGGACATTTCCTTCGAGTCGCCGAACTCACCGGCAGTGTTCCAGCAACCGTTCAAGCCCAAGGTCGGTCTGGACCTGAATACGTCCAGCGAGCAGGTCGGTGAAGACCTCTACGAAGTCGTCATCAAGGTCACCGCCCAGGTATCGCATGCCGAAAGCGGCACTACCTCGTTTCTGGTCGAGGTCGAGCAGGCCGGGCTGTTCCGCATCGCCGGACTCCAGGGCGAGCAGCTCGACCATACCCTGGGTGCGTTCTGCCCCAACGTGCTGTTCCCCTATGCACGCGAGTGCATCGACAACCTGGTCAATCGCGGCAGCTTCCCTCCGCTGATGCTGGCGCCGGTCAACTTCGAGGCCATGTACGCCCAGAAGAAGCAGCGCCAGGCCGAAGGTAGCGATACGGCCCAGTAAATGGCAGGCACCATGTCAGGGCCGCGCATCCATGTCGATGCCGAGCTGACCGCCGACCTCGAGCTGACCCTGCCCGAGGGTGCGGCACGCCATGTCGCGGCCGTCCTGCGCCTGCGCGAGGGCGCGCCGCTGACGCTGTTCGACGGCCGCGGTCACGAGGCGGTGGCCGTGCTCGTCGAGGCTACACGCAAGCGGGTGGTGGCGCGGATCGACAAGGTCGTGCTCGGGCGCGGCGAGTCGCCGCTGGCCGTTCATCTGGGCCAGGCGATCTCCAAGGGAGACCGCATGGATTATGCCATCCAGAAAGCCGTTGAGCTGGGCGTGGCGGCGATCACGCCGTTGTATACCGAACACGGCGACGTGCGCTTGAAGGGCGAGCGCGAGGCCAAGAAGCTCGCCCACTGGCAGAACGTGGCCATCAGCGCCTGCGAGCAGTGCGGGCGCGCCAGCGTGCCGGCCGTACATGCCCCACAGTCACTGGCCGACTGGCTGAAAGCGCGCGACGAAGCGCTGCGCCTGGTGCTGCACCCGGCCACCGAGTCGACCTGGCAGACGGCGGTGAGCGTGACCAGTGCCGCGCTGCTGATCGGCCCGGAAGGCGGGCTCTCCGCCCCGGAAGTCGAACAGGCCGGCCAGGCCGGCTTCATGTCGCTGACTCTCGGTCCGCGCATTCTGCGTACCGAGACGGCGCCGGTCGTCGCGCTGACACTGCTGCAGCACCATTTCGGCGATCTGTAGTCCTACGCTGACTGCCACACTCTACTTCTCTTGCAGGATATTGCCATGTCCCGGACATCCCAAGGGCGTACTGCCGATGGACCGCGGGTTGCCGTCGGTGAAGTCGCCTATCTCACGGTGGTGACGGTCAACGAGACCGGCGCCTTTCTGGATTGGGGCGGACCCAAGGATCTGTTGCTGCCCTACGGCGAGCAGCGTTTCCGACCCGATCCCGGCAAGCGTGTGCTGGTCATGGTCCGCGAGGATGCCCAGGGCCGGCCGATCGCCTCGATGCGTCTCGACCGCTTCCTGCAGGATGTCTCCGAGGGGTTGGCATCGGGGGATGAAGTCGAGCTGATCGTCGCCGAGCGCACCGATCTCGGCTACAAGGCGGTGGTCGATCATCGTTACTGGGGTCTGCTCTATCACGATGCGGTGACCCAGCCGCTGCGTCGTGGCCAGCGCCTGACCGGTTACGTGAGCCGGGTGCGCGACGACGGTCGCCTGGACCTGGCGCTGATGCCGCCGGGCGCAGCGCGCCTGGACGTGGTCGGCGACAAGGTGCTGGCCGCCCTGCGCGAAAGCGGCGGTTATCTGCCGTTGAGCGACAAGAGTTCGCCAGAGGCGATCAAGGCCCGGCTCGGCGTCAGCAAGAGCGCTTTCAAGCAGGCCATCGGCCGGCTCTACAAGCGCCGCCTGATCGTCATCGAGGAGGGCGGCATTCGCCGTCAGTTCGACGAGGCGGGCGACTGACGAGGTCCAATTCGGCCTTGGTCCCGTTCTATGGGCTGCGCCATACTGCGCCCATCGTTTTTTTCTGCCATGGAAGCCCAACCATGAGTCAACCCGCTCTCAAGATCGGCGTGGTGATGGATCCCATCGAGGCCATCGCCTACAAGAAGGACACCACCATGGCGATGCTGTGGGCCGCCCAGGACCGGGGCTGGTCGCTGCATTACATGGAGCAGGACGACCTGTTCCTCGCCAATGGTCGCGCCATGGCGCGCATGCGCGACCTGACCGTCTATCGCGATCCCGACCACTGGTACGCATTGAGTGAGCCAAACGCCAGGCCATTGGCCGATCTCGATGTGATCCTGATGCGCAAGGATCCGCCCGTCGACATCCAGTTTTCCAATACGGTTCATTTGCTGGGGTTTGCCGAGCGCGAGGGTGTGCTGGTGGTCAATCCCACCCGCGCGCTGCTGGAGTGCAACGAGAAGCTGTTCGCCCAGCAGTTCCCGCAGTGCAGCGTGCCGACCACGGTGTCGAGCAACGACAAGGTGCTGCGTGCCTTTCATGCCGAACATGGCGACGTAATCTTCAAGCCGCTCGATGGCATGGGCGGCACCGGAATCTTTCATGTCCGTCCGGAAGGCCGCAACCTGGGCGCGATCATCGAGATGCTCACCGAGCGCGGCAAACACCAGATCATGGCCCAGCGCTACATCCCCGAGATCAGCGCCGGCGATACCCGCATTCTGCTGGTCGATGGCGAACCGGTGCCCTATGGCCTGGCACGCGTACCGATGGCCGGCGAGACCCGTGGCAACCTGGCGGCAGGCGGACGTGGCGTCAGCCGTGAGCTGACCGAGCGCGATCTGTGGCTGGTCGAGCAGGTCAAGCCGACCATCAAGGAAAAGGGGCTGATGTTCGTCGGGCTCGATGTGATCGGCGACTACATTACCGAGATCAATGTCACCAGCCCGACTTGCGTGCGTGAAATAGACGATCAGCGCGGCACCGACATCGCCGGCCTGCTGATGGACGCCATCGTGCGTCGGCTGGGAGCGTAGGCAGGGCCATAGCATGGCGGGATCGCCGGGTAGCCTTGTGCGCCGTGTACCCATCGGGCGTCGGCATCGTCAGCTGGCGGCGTGGGCCGCTGCATTGGCATTGCACGCGCTGGCATTTGCCGGCATTGCCGCCTGGCAGATCGACAGCGAGTGGGCCCCTCGCGAGCCGACCAGTCTCGACGTGGTGCTGGTCACCCAGCCGTCCGTCGATCCCGGCGCGGCCCAGGCCATCGCCGAGGTCGACCAGCAGGCCAGGCACCGCGACCGGGCCGCTACCGAGCCCGATCGGCCGACTGCCCCGTCGGCGCCTGTCGAGGCCCCGGCCCCGCCACCACCTGCGGTGCCTGATGAACCGGCGCCGCCAGCCGCCAGCGAATCACCGGGCGAGCCACCTGCATCGCCCGAACCCGACACGCCGCCGCGTCCCGAGCCCGCCGACGAACCGGTTACGCCGCCTGTGCCGTCGCAGCCCCAGGCACCGGCCGAGCCGGCCAAGGCCCGAACCGCCCCCAGCGGCCAGGCCCTGCTCGCCCAGGCGACATCGAGCATCCGCGAGCGGGGCTTCGAGGCTGCGCCATCCAGCGGCGCGACTGGCGATCGCGATCAGCAGGCCGCCCGGCGGGCCGCCGAGGCACGCTATATTGCGGACTGGACCCGGCGCGTCGAGACCTACGGCAATCGCTTCTACCCGGCGCCGTCCGAGTTGGAGGGCCAACTGCGAATCCGGGTCGTGATCGGCCGCGACGGTCAGATACGCCAGGCAGAGGTGATACACTCATCAGGGTATCCCGAACTCGACCAGGCCGCGTTGAAGACGATTCAGGAAGCGGCGCCCTACCGGCCCTTCGATCGAGGCATGGGCGACCGCGACTCCCTGACCATCACGCGGGTCTGGCGTTTCGGCAAAGGGAATAACTTCGGCGTACGTTGACGCCCAGGAGGCACATGCAAAGCTTGCGCAACCATTTCTTGCTGGCAATGCCTCACCTCGAGGATTCCAATTTTGCCGGCAGTCTCAGCTATCTGTGCGACCATGACGAGAATGGCACCATGGGCATCATCGTCAACCATCCGCTGGATTTGACGCTCGATGTGCTGTTCGAACAGGTCGACATCGACGCCGACGAGTGCCCGGTGCGCGACACGCCGGTGTACTACGGTGGGCCGATCCACAAGGACCGAGGTTTCATTCTCCACCGTGGCAGCAGCGAGCCATGGGATTCGAGCATCCAGGTCGCCGATGACGTGGCGCTGACGACCTCGATGGACATGCTGCATGCCCTGGCCGCCGGCAAGGGGCCGGAGACCTTCCTGATCTGTCTGGGCTGTTGCGGCTGGGAGGCGGGCCAGCTCGAGAACGAGCTCAAGGAGAATACCTGGCTGACCGTCGAGGCCCAGCCGGGCATCATCTTTGATCTGCCGCCGGAACAGCGCCTGAATGCCGCTGCGGGAATTCTCGGTATCGACCTGAACCTGTTGACCAGCCAGATAGGGCATAGTTGATGGCAGGGGCGGGGCAGCGGTTGATCCTGGCCTTCGATTTCGGCACGCGGCGCATCGGTGTGGCGGTGGGCAACGAACTGCTGGCCAGTGCTTCGGCACTGGAGCCGCTCCCGGCCCGTGACGGTATCCCCGACTGGAACGTGGTGACACGGTTGGTCGAGGAATGGCGGCCGGATCTGTTCGTGGTCGGCTTGCCGCTCAACATGGATGGCAGCGAGTCCGAGATGAGCCTGCGTGCCCGCAAGTTCGGCAAGCGGTTGTATGGGCGCTACGGCAAGCCCTGCGAGATGGTCGACGAGCGTGGCTCGACGTCCGAGGCCAAGGCCATCGCCCGCGAGGCCGGCCATCGCGGCAACTACCGCGAGGAAGGCGTCGATGGCCTGGCTGCACAGTTGATCCTCGAAGGTTGGTTTGCGAGCAACGAGGGTCTGCCGTCACGTCGTGAGTGACATGACGTCGCACTCAGAGTTCGCGATCGTCCACGCCCAGCTTGTGCGGCACGAACCATTTGACGTCGCGCAGGCCCTTGTCGATCTGATCCTCGACCTCGAGCAGCGTGGCGAAGATCGCCATGCGCACGGGAATGCCATTGTCGGTCTGGCGGAAGATCGCCAGGCGCGGGTCGCCGTTGAGATCGACGTTGAGGTCGTTGGCGCCCGGGCGGCTGTCGCGCGGTAGCGGGTGCATGACGATGGTGGTGTCGTTGCAGCGCTGGTCGAGAAAGGCACGGTCGATGGTGAAGTCCTGCGACACGCCGGCGAAGCTTTCCATCATCTCCTCGGTGAAGCGCTCCTTCTGGATGCGGGTGGTGTAGATCACGTCCAGATCGCCGAAGTCGCTGGCCAGGCTGTCGCGCAGCTCGACCCGGTGCCCGCGTGAGGCGACCAGATCGACGAGATGGCTGGGCATCTCCAGTCCGGGCGGCGAGACCAGCGTGATGCGCATCGGCGCATAGAGCGACAGCAGCTTGATCAGTGAATGTACGGTGCGTCCGTACTTCAGATCGCCGGTCAGCAGTAGATGGGCGCCGGCCAGCGTCTTGCCCAGCCGGGCGAACTCCTTGTCGATGGTATACAGGTCGAGCAGCGCCTGGCTGGGGTGCTCGCCGGGGCCGTCGCCGCCGTTGATCACCGGCACATTGGTCGCCTGGGCGAATTCGGCCACCGAGCCCTGGTCGGGGTGGCGCATGACGATGGCGTCGCAATAGCCGCTCATCACCCGGCTGGTGTCGTAGAGCGACTCGCCCTTGGCCATCGACGAGAAGGTGAAGCCGGTGGTGTCGCAGACGCTGCCGCCCAGGCGACAGAACGCGGCATGGAAGCTCACACGGGTGCGTGTGCTGGCTTCGAAGAACAGGTTGCCGAGCACGGCGCCTTCCAGCACCCGGGTGATCTTGCGGCGCTGGGCGATAGGCTCCATGCGGCTGGCGACGCGCAGCAGGTGATCGACGTGATCGCGGGACAGGGAATCGACGGAGAGCAGGTGGGAACTCATCGCAGCGGCCTCGGCATGACGGTGGCAATAAAGTGGGGCTAGTGTAACCGTCCTGGCCGCGGACATCACTGCGAGGTACTGCAGGCCTCGCTTGTCGTCGTCGAGTGCGCTTTCTATCTTCAGTAGGCCATGAGAGTCATCGGCGCCGACGGAGAATGGCGCCTTTTCCCACCAGTGCGACACAGGAGTGCATGCACATGGCCGACGAAAAGTTTCCTCCCCAACACCAGGAACAGCCCGGCGACGAATACGAGATGCAGCCGGAACCGGAATTCATCCGTACCAGCTATCGCGGCACGGACAAGCTCAAGGACAAGGTGGCGTTGATCACCGGCGGCGACAGCGGCATCGGGCGTGCCGTGGCCGTGCACTATGCCCGCGAGGGTGCCGATTGCGTGCTGGTGTATCTCGATGAGGATCGCGATGCCGAGGACACCAAGGCGCTGATCGAGGCGGAAGGCCGCCGCTGCGAGCTGATCAAGGGCGATGTCGGCGATCCGGCGTTCTGCCGCGAGGCCGTCGACAAGGCGTTGCAGGCCTTCGGCAAGCTCAACATTCTGGTCAACAATGCCGCCGAGCAGCACGCCTGGGACGACATCACCCAGATTCCCGACGATCAGCTCACGCGTACGTTCCAGACCAACATCTTCAGCCATTTCTATATGATCAAGGCGGTCCTGCCGCACCTGAACGAAGGCGATACGATCATCGGCACTTCATCGATCAACGCTTTCAAGGGCAATCCCTCGCTGATCGATTACAGCGCCACAAAAGGTGCCATTCAGGGACTGGTGCGCTCGTTGGCCACACCGCTGGCCAGCCAGGGCATTCGCATCAATGCCGTGGCGCCCGGTCCGGTCTGGACCCCGCTGATCCCGGCCAGCTTCCCCGAGGAAAAGGTCCAGGGCTTCGGTGGGCAGGTGCCCATGGACCGTGCCGCTCAGCCCAGCGAAATCGGGCCTGCGTACGTTTACCTGGCCAGCGAGGAGTCCTCCTACGTGTCGGGCCAGACGCTGCATCTCAACGGCGGTGTCGTGCTCAATACCTGATGATTCGACGCCACGTGTCGAACCGAAACGGCCTCGGTCATCACCGGGGCCGTTTCATGAATGAAACCTAGGAAGCGTCGTTCAGGCGCGCTTGGAAACCTCTTCCAGCGTGGGCAGGTGTCCTCCGATCTGCACGGTGATTTCGCGAGCGGCACGACTAACCAGCCCTCCCAGCTCGGCCAGGCGAGACTCGGGAATGCGCGCAACCGGACCGGAAACCGAAATCGCCGCGAGGGGATTGGCATGTTCATCGTGGATCGATGCCGCAACGCAGTGCAGGCCGATGGCGTGCTCTTCGCGGTCACAGGCGTAACCTTGGCGACGAATTTCGGCTAGGCCTTCGCGCAGCCGGGAGGGTGTGTCGAGGGTGTTCTCGGTCACCCGGTTGAGCCCGCGTGCCTGCAGTATCTTTTCCACGTCGCGGTCGGGCAGCCAGGCCAGCAGGGCCTTGCCGACCCCGGAGGCATGCAGTGGCGCGCGCGAGCCCAGGCGGGTGATCATGCGCATCATCTGTGGCGACTCGCTCTGGGCGAGAAATACCGCCATGCCTTCGTCGCGAATGCCCAGATTGGCGGTCTCGCCGGTGTCCTGGGTCAGGCGACGCAGGAAGGGACGGGCGGTGGCCACGAAGTCCCGCGCCTCGAGAAAGGTATTGCCGACCTGAAACGTCTTGACGCCGATCTTCCACAGGCCCAGGTCGCTATCCTGGATAATGAATCCCTGCTTGTGAAGGGCCTGGAGCAGGCGGTGCGTGGTCGAGGGTGCCAGGCCAACGATCTGGGCGATATCGGACAGGCCCAGCCCGGACGGCGCTGCCGCCAGTCCTTCGAGGATATTCAGTCCGCGCACCAGCGATTGGCTGTGTCCGCTACTGCTCTTACCGGATCCTGCCGGGCGACCGACCGGTTTGCGTCTGGTTTCCGTCACGCCCAAGTTCTCCTCACAACGCGTTCCACTGGCGTTCAAGAATACACGCTCGCAACACGACTGTCCGCCCTGGCGGAATGGGTTTCCATTTTGCGATTCAACGCCGGCAAGACCTTGAGTGGCAAGGACGGTCTAGTCGGCGACGCGGTCGTCCAGACGAAACCGGGCGATACGATTGATCTGCTCGATGGCGGTGCGGCGCTCTTCGGCAGGCGTATGCTCCAGGCGAGTCTCGAAGGCAGCGAGAATCCTGTGACGATCGCTGCCCTTGACGGCCATCACGAAGGGAAAGCCGAAGCGGGC
The DNA here is from genome assembly GCF_022348165.1 of Halomonas sp. McH1-25. GTDB lineage: Bacteria > Pseudomonadota > Gammaproteobacteria > Pseudomonadales > Halomonadaceae > Modicisalibacter. The sequence continues at coordinate 181,250 of NZ_JAKRFI010000002.1, read as the reverse complement.
CTTGTAGGCCTCGTTGTGGCGATGGAAACGTTCGAACTCCTCCGCGGAGCATTGATCGAGCCCGGCACCGGCCTGCTCACGGGTCGAGTCGGCGGTCAGCTCGCCCTGTTTGGCGGCCTTGCCGGCCAGGTCCGGGTGGGCCCGTATGACGTCGAGCTGACGCTCGGCCGGGGCTTCCCGAAGTATCCGACCCATGAGCTCGGCCAGGCCTGCCGGCGTGTCCTGCGCCTGATCCAGGCCGGCATCCCAGGCAAGTTCGGCGACCCAGGGCGAATGTTCGTAGATGTCGCCGTAGTGACTGACGAAAGCGTCCCGGTCCAAGGTGCTGGGGCGGGGAGAAAGACGTGGTTCGGTCATGCTTGTTGTCCTTGGCTAGCGAATGGTTCGAGAAACGTTAATATAAAACTGTATACAAAAAAACTTTGAACTGTATCGCTTTTGGCGTTAAAACGGTCTTCATATAATAGCGGCATCGGAGCATGTCGCTATCGCCCGATATGACCGGAACAAGAGGAGCGCCACCATGGGACGCCTGACGACACATGTGCTGGACACTGCCCGGGGCTGCCCGGGACACGGTCTGCGTATCGAGATCTTCCGTATCGATGAAGGGCAGCGCACCCGGCTCGGCGAGGTGACGACCAACGATGATGGACGCTGCGACGCCCCGATTCTGGAGGGCGACGCCTTCACTGCGGGAGAATATGAACTGCTGTTCCATGCTGGCGAATATCTGGACGCCCAGGGCGACAAGGGCAGCTCGCCGCGTTTTCTGAATCGCATCCCGCTGCGCTTTGGCGTGTCCGATGCCGGCCAGCACTATCATGTGCCGCTGCTGCTCTCGCCCTTCGGCTATTCGACTTACCGGGGCAGCTAGTCGCGCCGGCGACGAATCCAACAATAAACCGCTCGAGACGAGAGCCAATTATGGAAGCGTATCTCCAGGATTTTCTTAACATGCTGCTGCGCTGGCTGCATGTCATTGCCGCCATCGCCTGGATCGGCGAGTCGATCTACTTCGTCATGCTGGATAACAGCCTACGCCCACCCAGGGCGGCCGAGGACCAGCGCAAGGGGATCTTCGGCGAGATGTGGGCGGTCCACGGCGGCGGCTTCTACCATAACCAGAAATATGCCACGAGCCCGGACAAGCTGCCGGACGACCTGCACTGGTCGTTCTGGAAGGCCTACACCACCTGGCTGTCGGGTTTTGCCCTGTTCATCACCCTGTACCTGGCCAATCCCGAGTTCTACCTGATCGACCCTGCTGCCAACTGGGCCTGGGCCGCCAACATGACCGGTTGGCAGGCCAATCTCGTGGCGTTGCTGTTCCTACTGGGAGGCTGGGTGATCTACAACGAGCTGTGCAAGCGTCTCAGCCCCAACATGGAGCGCGACGGCCTGCTCAGCGTGGCGGTGGCCGTGATGATGGTCCTGGTCGCCTACCTGAGTACGCAGATATTTGCCGGGCGCGCTGCCTTCCTGCTCACCGGGGCGGTGATGGCCACGGCGATGTCGGCCAACGTGTTCTTCTGGATCATTCCCGGCCAGCGACGCATGGTGAAGGCCATGAAGGCCGGCGAGACGCCCGATCCGCTCGATGGCAAGCGCGGCAAGCAGCGCTCGGTGCACAACACCTACTTCACGCTGCCCGTCGTGCTGCTGATGCTCAGCAACCATTATTCGTTCATGTATTCGCATGAGCATGCATGGCTGATCATGACGCTGTTCATCTTCGCCGGGGCGTTGATCCGCCAGTTCTTCGTGCTGATGCATGCCGGCAGCATCAAGCCGGCCTATCCCGTAGCCGGGGTCGTGTTAATCCTGCTCAATGTGTGGATCGCCGCGCCCAGCGGCGGCAATGCGCCGGCTGCAGGAAATGACGCTGCAGCCATGGAAGCCGCCGATACCGGGCCCGACCTGGAGCAGGTGCATGCCATCATGGATGCGCGCTGCGTGCAGTGCCATGCCCAGACGCCCGAGCATCCTGGGTTCACTGCCGCACCGGCCGGCGTCGTTCTGGAATCTTCGCAGCAACTGCTCAGTCAGATCGCGCAGATCAAGCAGGTCGTCGCCAGCGGCTACATGCCATTGGGTAACATGACCCAGATGACCGACGAGGAGCGCGAGGCGATTGCCGCCTGGCAGGCGCCGTGAGCCCAACGTCTGTGCGGGGCGAGTCGTCGATTGCCTGCTTATGCATATACAATGGGCCCATCGACGAGAAGAGTGGGAAACCTGATCATGACCGAGCCCCAGCACACGACTGACAGTGTGGGCAACGGCAGCGACGACACGGTGCCCAAGCGACGCCGTGGCAAGAACGGTGACGGGGCCGAGCGTCACGATGCCATCTACCGCACCATCAGCGATGCCATCGTCGAGCACAGGCTGCGCCCCGGTGCGCGCCTGCGCGAGGATGCCTTGGCCGAAGTGTTCGGCGTCAGCCGTACCGGTATCCGCAAGATTCTCCAGCGTCTCGCGCTGGAGCACCTGGTGACGCTGACCCCGCGGCGCGGCGCCAGCGTCACCCGGCCCACCGCCGAAGAGGCGCGCGATGTCTTCGCGGCCCGGCAAATGGTGGAGTGTGGCGTCATGGAAGCCGTGGCGCGGCGGATGACCGCAGCCGACGCTCGCGAACTTCGCGACCTGGCGGCGCGTGAACGCAAGGCATTGAAAAGTGGCGAGCAGAGCACGGCGATCAAGCTTTCGGCCGAGTTTCATGAACGCTTGGCGCAACTATCGGGCAATACCGCGCTGGCCGAGTTCATCGGCCGGCTGTGCTCGCGTTCCTCGCTGATCCTCGCCGTCTATGGCTCGTCGGGTCACCTGGGCTGCGAGTCCCACGATCACGACGACCTGATCAGCTACCTCGAAGCCGGCAAGGCGGATCGCGCCACGGCGTTCATGGGGCGTCACCTCAAGGCCATCGAGGCATCGTTGTCGATCGACGAGCAGGAAGACGAAGTGCCGGACCTGCGCCAGATCTTCGCATTGTAACCCCTGCCTTTCGGACGCATTGCCCCGGTCAATTCCAGCCGGGGCGATGTCGTTTCAGGTGTGGTCTTTGGGAGCGGGGGCAGGAGAGCCAGCCAGGGCGACGTCCTGACGCATCAGCCCGTAATAGAACAGCCCACCCAAGGCCGCGCCGATCAGCCAGGCGTAGCCACCCAAGCTGCCCAGCGCCGGTACCAGCACCGTGGCCAGCGAGAACACGGCGGCCATGCCGAAGGCGGCCAGCGCCTTGCGATTCCAGCCCTTGGTGTAGTGATAGGCGCCGTCGGGACTGGAGGAGAACAGCTGCTCCATGTCGAGTTGCTGACGCTTCACCAGATAGTAGTCGGCGACGATGATGCCGTAGAAGGGGGCAATGATGGCGCCGATGGCGTTGACGAAGCCGGGAATGCCGATCTGGCTGATTACCGCGACCCATAGGCCGCCGATAAAGAAGGCCAGGATCGCCGTGATCAAACCGCCGACACGGAAACTGATCCTGCTGGGGAACAGGTTGGCCAGGTCGTAGGCCGGCGGAATGAAGTTGGCCACCAGATTGATGCCCACGGTTGCCGCGAAAAAGGTCAGGGCGGCGACGATGGTCAGCGGCAGGGAGTCGACACGTGCGACGATATCCGCCGGGTTGGTCAGCGCCTCACCGAACAGCACGATCGTCCCGGCCGTGATGATCAGCGCGATGAACGAGAAGAACGCCACGTTCAGCGGCAACCCCAGCAGGTTGCCGAGCTTCATCTGGCGCTCGCTGGTCACGAAGCGGCTGAAATCGCCGAAGTTGATCACTACCGCCGCGAAGTAGGCGATCATGGTGCCGACGATGGCCAGGAAGGCGCCGATGCCGCCACCCTCCGTGCCACTGCCCTGGAAGATGCCGCCGATGGCGGGGATCAGTTCGCCACCGGCCTGATACCAGACCACGCCCATCAGTACCAGCATGACCACATAGACCAGCGGACCGGCCCAGTTGAGGAAGCGCTTGATGGGCTCGATACCCTGCCAGAAGATCGCCATCTGGAACACCCAAACGATGGCGAAGGACAGCCACGCCACGCCCGACAGACCGAGGAAGGTGGCGCCTTCGCCGCCGCCGAACAGGGCGGTAATCAGCAGCGCCACGGCGGTCGAGGCGAAATAGGTCTGCACGCCGTACCAGAAGATGCCGATGATCGCACGCAGCATCGCCGGCAGGTTGGCGCCCTTCACTCCCATGCTGGCGCGCACCAGGACCGGGAAGGGAATGCCGTATTTCACGCTGGGCCGCCCCGAGAGATTGACCAGGAACATCACCACCACGCCGGCCAGGATGATGGCCGCCATCACCGCCCAGCCGTTCAGGCCATAACTGAGAAACAGCGACGCCGCCAGGGTATAGCCGAACAGGCTCTGGATGTCGTTGGACCAGACGTTGAATATCTCGAAGGCGCCCCAGTTTCTGTCCTGGGGCTTGAGCGGAGCCAGGTCGGCGTTGTACAGCGCCGGGTCGATGTTGCGGATCGCTAGGTCGTTGTCGGACATATCGTTCACTCGTTGTTCTTGGTGAGGCGCCTCGTTCGACTAGGGACGAACGGGGGTGCAGGAGCTGTATATCGTGTCGGGCATCGATTCACTGACAGAAGCGCTGACAGGGCGCCCAGTAGCGCATCAGCAGCAGGTAGATCAGCCCCGCGGGGATCAGGCTGGCATACCAGGAGATCGACGACACGCTCAACGCCACGGCGGCGCCGACCAGCGAGGCGATGATTGCCGCGTAGTTCACGCCCCGGTAGGGCCCGGCTTCGTCGTAGAGCTTGTCGACGTCCAGCGTACGCCGGCGGATCAGGTAGTAATCCACCACCAGCACGGCGAAGATCGGGCCGAGGAAGGCCGAGTAGGTCTGCACGAACAATTGCAGGCCGGCCGCCGACTCGTCCTTGACCAGTTCCCAGGGGAAGGTGGCGAAGGCCAGCAGGCCGACGACGACCGAGGCGGTACGGTACTTCAGCTTGAAGGTGTCCATCAGCACGTAGGTCGGCGGCACCACATTGTTGAGCACGTTGGTAGTGACCTGGGCGAAGGCGATGAACAGCAGCGTGGTCATCAGCAGCGGCGTATTGTCCACGGCGTTGGCGAACACCTGGATGGGGTCGGCCACGCCGGTCGCCTCCGAGACCATGAAACCGATCAGGCCCATGAACAGGGTGCACGGCAGGATCGACATGGAGTACAGCGTGGTCAGCAGGCCCGGGCCGCTGCCGTGCTTGAGCTCGCGGGAATAGTCGCTGACGTTGAGCATCATGGTGCTGTAGATACCCAGAAACAGCATGGTCGCGCCCCAGAACGGCAACCCCCAGCTGCCTTCCATGGTCAGCAGGCTGGCGGAAAGCTCGCTGCCGTAGCGCTCGACGGTGCTATAGAACATGTAGACCAGCGAGCAGAGGATGAAGCCGCTACCGATGTTCTCCAGCCACTTGATGCCCTGGAAACCCAGTACCGACAGGCCGATCTGCAGCAACTGGAAGGCAATGAAGTAGAACACCAGGTTGTCGAAGCCGAACAGCGTGGCCGAGACCATGTTCAGCGCGCCGGCGCCGATCCAGCTCTGGAAGCCGTACCAGACGATGGCGGGCACTGCGCGCACCAGGCCGGGAAAGCGCGTGCCACTGAAGCCGAACGCGCTGCGCGCCTGGACCATGAAGGGAATGCCGTACTTGTAGCCGGCCGCGCCATTGAGGGTCAGCGCTATCCCGATCACGAAGCAGCCGATGGCGATGGCCAGGGTCGCCTGCAGCAGGTTGAGCGTACCCACCACGCTCGAGCCCATGGTGAAGGTACCGATCGAGACGCACCCGCCGAACCACGCCAGCAGGTAGGAGAAACGCCCCATGATGCGGGTTTTCTGAGGTGCCAGCGATTCTTCGCCGGCGGCCTTGGTGGCGGTGGGTGATTGCAGGGCTGCAGTCACCCCCGGAGCCGCCCGGGGAGGAAGGGACGGGTCATGCATGATAGTTACCTCGCAAGGGATGGTTATCCATGTTGTTGTCACTTACCGGGACTACCGGTAAATGTTCTTGCGGCGTGCTGCATGTCATTGTTTTTATGGATCGCTCAAGCGATCTCAGTCGTTCTTCAGGTGCGAAAAGCGCTCGAATTCCCCACTGAACGGCTTGGGCCGCGGAAAGGCCAGGTCGCCATGCTTACTGGTACCCAGCCCCAGCCCGACCAGCGCCTCGGCCAGCTTGACCGCGGCAGTGACGCCTTCGACGACGGGCAACCCCACGGCCTCGCTGATTTCTTCGGTCAGGTCGGCCATGCCGCCACAGCCCAGCACGATGGCGCCGATGCCGTCCTCGTCGCGGGCGCGACGGCACTCGGCGATCACCCGGTCCAGGGCGCTGGCCCCGTTGTTCTCCAGGTCGAGCACCGGAATCTCGGCGGCACGCACCCGGCGGCAGTGATGGGCAAAGCCGTAGCTCTGCAATAGATGCTCGGCGATGATGCCGGTGCGCCCCAGCGTGGTGACGATGGAGAAGCGCGTACTAATCAGCGTGGCCATGTGGAATGCCGCTTCGGCGATGCCGATCACCGGCGCGCGGGTCAGTTCGCGGGCGGCGAGCAGCCCCGGGTCGCCGAAGCAGGCGATGATATAGGCATCCACCCGCTCGCGCTCGCCGGCGCGGATTTCGTCGGCGACGCCCACGGCACTGACCGCTTCGTCGAAGTGGCTCTCGATGGAGACCGGACCACTGGCCGGGTTGGTGGCGGTGACCTGCGTGCCCGGCGCGGCGATGCGGCTGGCCGCCTCGCCGATCTTGCGAGTCATGCTCGCCGTGGTGTTGGGGTTGATGACTCTGAGGTGCATCGATGATCCTTGGTAGCGAATGCCTTTTGTTCACGATAAAAAGTGTTCTTGTACACAAAGTAAGGCAAGGTTCTTGTCAGTGCAACGGGCACTTGCGGTCATGTTCCCCGTGAACCAGCCGGGCATATAGGCCGCCAGGTCTTGCAGCAAAACTGAATACAGGCTAGGTTTTAATTGTATACTTTATCGTGGTCATGCTGTGTCGAGTGCCGTTCCACTCCGCAACGATGGCCGACAACAAAAGGAATCCTGCCATGACGTCAGGAAGAGACTCCGGTTATCCCCGTGACCTGATCGGTTACGGCGGTACGCCACCCCAGGCCAACTGGCCCGGACAGGCCCGTATTGCCGTCCAGTTCGTGCTCAACTACGAGGAAGGTGGCGAGAACTGTGTGCTACACGGCGACAGCCACTCCGAGAAGTTCCTGTCCGAGATCGTTGGCGCCGAGGCCTACCCCGAGCGTCACTTGAGCATGGAATCGATCTATGAGTATGGCTCACGCGCCGGCGTCTGGCGCATCCTCAACGAGTTCGAGCGCCGTGGCCTACCGTTGACGGTCTTCGGTGTGGCCATGGCGCTCGAGCGCAATCCCGAGGTTGCCCAGGCCTTCAAGGAGCTCGGCCACGAGGTTGCCTGCCACGGCTGGCGCTGGCTGCACTATCAGGGGATGCCGGAGAACGTCGAGCGCGACCACATGCAGCGTGCCATCGAGATATTCCAGACGCTCTACGGCGAAAAGCCACTGGGCTGGTACACCGGTCGCGACAGCCCCAACACGCGTCGTCTGGTTCTCGATCAGGGCAGTTTCCTCTACGACAGCGACTACTATGGCGACGATCTGCCGTTCTGGACGCGCGAGCAGGACAGTCAGGGCGAGACGCACACCCACCTGGTGGTGCCCTATACCCTGGATACCAACGACATGCGCTTTGCCACGCCGCAGGGCTTCAATACCGGCGAGCACTTCTTCACCTACCTGCGCGACGCCTTCGACGTGCTGTATGCCGAAGGCGAGGAGTCGCCCAAGATGTTGTCGATTGGCTTGCATTGTCGCCTGATCGGCCGCCCCGGACGCTTCCGTGGTCTGCAGCGCTTTCTCGACCACATCGAGTCCCACGATCGGGTCTGGGTCACGCGCCGCGTGGACATCGCGCGCCACTGGGCGGAGCATCACCCGTGGCAGGGTTGAGACGCGGCTCGGCCGTCACAGTCATTATCGGGTAGACTCGAATCGCGCGTTCCGGTGCATGTTAGGCCGGAACGTTAGGGGGATTCGGGGCTACAGGGACTGTCATGACACCACAACCGCACATTGGCCAACGCATTCACGCGCAATTCGAAGAACTTAGCGCCCAGGAGAAGCGTGTCGCTGGCTTCATCCTGGACCATTTCGATGACCTTGCCGTCTACAGTGCCGCCGATCTGTCGCGCCTCACCGGGGTGTCCAAGTCCACGGTTAGCCGACTGTTCAAGCGCTTGGGCTTCGCCAGTTTCCAGGCCGTACGGGCCCACGCCCGGGAGTTGCGCAGCCTGGGCGTACCATTGGTCACCGATGCACGTGCAGTGGGCAATGACGGAGAGCGTTTCAGGCGGCACGCACAGCGCGAACTCGACAACCTAAGCCGCTGTTTTGCTGATATCGCTCCCCAGGACTTCGCCGAAATTATCGACTTCCTGGACGTGGCCCGGCGCATCGTCGTGGTTGGCTTTCGCAACAGCTATCCCTTGGCGATGCACTGTCGCCAACAATTGATCCAGGCCCGCGAACAAGTGAGTCTCGCCCCCGAGCCCAACCAGTCGTTGGCGGAGGAATTGGCTGGGCTGACTTGCAACGATATGGTCATTGTTTTCGGGTTCCGGCGCCGTCCGAGCATCTTCGATGCCATGATGAAGGCGCTCGATACAATGCCCTGCCGTGTCCTGCTGGTTGCTGACCCCAGCGCCAAGAAGTATGGGAAAGGGATTGATTGGCATTTGGAGTGTCCGCTCGATAGCGTGTCGGCTTTCGATAGCTATGCCAGCGCCATGAGCCTGGTCTGCCTACTGGCCAATGGGCTGCTTCACCTACGCTTGACCGTAGGCCGCCACCGTATCGATACCGTGAGCGATCTCTACCAACGTCTGGAAGAGCTTTCAATATAGCCTCCACCAAGTCGCGCTAAACCGGTGCAAGCCTGTTCCTGATGGCGCCAGTCTGGTGCCTCTCGGCCATACTCCTGGCTTCTATATTCTGCCTTTGCCTCTCTAGCCCCCGTTTTATACGCAAACGTTGCCTGTTGGCATGAGGATTGCTGGTTAGTGAAACGAAAGTTTCTTGTTGGCTGCATGTGGGACAGTTGTTGCAGCCATGCTAATCAACTGACTCCAAGGGAGTTCTTTCATGCACAAACCGCAGCGGATCCTCAAAACTTTCAAAGGCGCTCTGGCCTCCGGCTTGCTGGTGCTGGCTTCGATTTCCGCTATTGCCGCCAGCACATCGGCGCTGGCCAGCAGTCTTGCCGATATCGAACAACGTGGCACCCTGCGTGTCGCCGTGCCCCAGGATTTCCCCCCATTCGGTTCGGTGGGTACCGACTTGCAACCTCAGGGCTACGACATCGACATGGCCGAGTATCTGGCCGAGCAGATGGACGTAAACCTCGATTTGGTCACGGTCACCAGCGCCAATCGTATCCCGTTTCTGCAGACCGATAAGGTCGACCTGGTGATTTCGAGCCTGGGCAAGAACCCCGAGCGGGCCGCCGTAATCGATTTCTCGGAGGCCTACGCCCCTTTCTTCCTTGGTGTGTTCGGCACTGAGCAGGCGGAACAGATCGAAGAGCCGGCAGGTCTGGCTGGCAAGACGATCGGGGTGACCCGAGGCTCGGTCGAGGACATGGAACTCACCGGGCTTGCGCCTGGCGATACGACGATCAAACGTTTCGAGGACAATGCAACCACCATTTCCGCGTTTCTCTCGGGACAGGTCGATTACATTGCTACCGGCAATGTCGTTGCGGCGCAGATTGCCGAGCGCGAGAGCCAGCGTGCCCCGAAAATGGTCTTTCAGATCAAGGATTCGCCCTGCTATATCGGCTTGAGCCAAGGCAATGACGAACTCAAGGCCAAGGTCAACGCGTTGATCGAGCAGGCCAAGCAGAACGGAACGCTTGAATCGCTCTCTCAGAAGTGGTTCCACACCAGCCTGCCCGAAAGTTTCGGAAGCTGAGGTGGTGATGGAACTGGATTTTTCCACGCTCGTTCCGTATGCCGGGGAGCTGGTCCAGGGTTTCGTCACGACCGTCGTACTGACTGCAATCAGCACGCTTGCCGGCCTTGGGCTGGCAAGCCTCGTGGCGTATGTGCGTAGCGGGAAGGCCAGCCTACTGGGGCGGATGCTCGGCGGTTATGTCGAGGTGACTCGAAATACGCCCTTCATCGTCCAGTTGTTTTTCCTGTTCTTCGGGCTATCGGCGCTGGGGTTCAAGATCAGTGCATTGTTCGCAGCTTTTCTGGCAATGACCCTCAACCTGGGCGCCTACTCGGCAGAAATCCTGCGCGCAGGTATCGAGGCAACCGACCGGGGGCAGTTGGAAGCGGCTAGGGCGCTGGGCATGTCGCGGCTGCAAAGCTATCGCCATGTCGTACTGATTCCTGCGTTTGCGCGTATCTATCCGGCTCTGACCAGCCAATGCATCATCGTTATGCTGGGCTCTGCGGTGGTCTCACAGATCTCCGTATTCGACCTTACCTATGCGGCCAATTTCATCCAGTCGCGTAATTTTCGCGGTTTCGAAGTGTACCTCGTCGTCACGCTGATCTACTTGCTCCTGGCGGTCGGCATGCGTCAGGCCTTCGGATTTGTCGGGCGGCGGGCGTTCGCCTTCAGACAAGGAGGTAACGCATGATCGAGTTCACTTTGTGGGACATCGTTCGCAATCTGCTTCTGGCTGCGCGCTGGACTATTGTATTGTCATTGATCGCCTTCGCCGGCGGAGCGACGCTGGGCATGCTGTTGACCTTGCTGCGGCTGTCCAGTCTCAAGCCACTCAGGCTGCTGGCCAGTGTTTACGTCGATCTGTTTCAAGGTACGCCGCTATTGATGCAGCTTTTCCTGGCCTTTTTCGGTGCCGCGGCGCTGGGGTTCGACGTTTCGGCATGGACGGCAGCGAGCGTTGCACTGACGCTGTTCACCAGTGCCTTCCTCTGTGATATCTGGCGCGGTTGCGTCGAAGCGGTTCCCAGCGGTCAGTGGCAGGCCTCGCGCGTGCTCGGCATGAATTACATGCAGTCGATGCGCCACATCATCCTGCCGCAAGCACTGCGTCTATCGGTTCCCCCCACCGTGGGCTTTTCGGTACAAGTTATAAAAGGGACCGCGCTGGCTTCGGTGATCGGCTTTGTCGAACTGACCAAGGCCGGCACCATGCTCAATAATGCCGCGTTTGCCCCCTTCACCATTTTCGCACTGGTGGCGCTGGTCTATTTCGCGCTGTGCTATCCATTGTCCTGCTATGCGCGTCACCTGGAGAGAAAGCTCTATGGCTCTGGTATCCGTTAACGATCTGCACAAGTCTTTTGGCGATCTCGAAGTGCTCAAGGGGATCGACCTGGATGTCGAGGCTGGCGAGGTCGTTGCCATTATCGGGCGCAGCGGCTCGGGCAAGAGCACTTTCCTGCGTTGCCTGAACCAACTCGAGCGGCATGACAAAGGCACGATTCGCATCGCTGACCAGTATCTCGACGGAAAAGCGATGTCACCCGGCGAGCTGAGCAAGAACGTCGGCATGGTATTCCAAAGCTTCAACCTTTTTCCGCACAAGACGGTCGGCGAGAATGTCATGCTCGCTCCGGTAATCGTCCGGCAGGAAGACAAGGCCAAAACCGAGCGTGTGGCCCGCGAGGTGCTCGACAAGGTTGGCCTGCTCGAAAAATTCGATGCCTATCCCGCCCAGCTTTCCGGAGGGCAACAGCAGCGCGTGGCGATCGCACGCGCCCTGGCCATGAATCCCAAGGTACTGCTTTGCGACGAGGTAACGTCGGCACTGGACCCGGAACTGGTGGGCGAGGTGCTGCGTGTGTTGGAAGCCTTGGCCCGGGAAGGCATGACACTGATACTGGTAACGCATGAAATGAAGTTTGCTCAGGATGTCAGTAATCGGGTGGTGTTCATGCATCAGGGCCGTATCCACGAGCAGGGCGATCCGCAAACACTATTCAAGGATCCCAAGACGGCCGAGCTTCGACAATTCATCGCTTCCGTGCTGTAAAAGACAGATGGTGCTGGGCCGAATCCGAGAGGGCATGGGAGCGGCTTGTTCTGGATAGGCATTGTTTGTATACAATGCTAGCTGATATTGTCTTCTACGCCCCTAACCTTACTGGCTCTGATAAGACGGCAATGCGGCTAGCCAGCGCTGGCATCACGTGCTCTCGGGTACGGCAGCCCCGCTTCTGAAAGACAAGGAATAAAATGGCACAACGAACCTATTACTCCCCCAAGGGCGGCCTGCCCCCCCAGACGCAGATGCTGTCTGACCGGGCGGTTTTCACCGAAGCCTACGCGATCATTCCCAAGGGTGTGTTGCGCGACATCGTGACCAGCTACCTGCCGTTTTGGGAGGGCACTCGGTTGTGGGTATTGTCGCGACCCATGTCGGGATTCTCCGAGACGTTTTCGCAGTACATCATGGAAGTCTCGCCGGGTGGCGGCAGCGACAGGCCGGAGTTGGATAGCGGCGCCGAGGGCGTACTGTTCGTGGTGGAAGGCGAGCTAACGTTGATCCTCAGGGGCGAGCGTTATGTCATGCAGCCGGGCGGTTATGCGTTTTTGCCGCCGGGATGCGACTGGCAGGTCCGGAATGCCAGCGACCAGGTGGTGCGCTTCCATTGGATCCGCAAGGCCTATGAACATGTCGAGGGCATCGAGGTGCCGGAGGCCTTCGTTACCAACGAGAACGACATCGCGCCGACGCCGATGCCGGAGACCGACGGCGTCTGGGCCACGACTCGCTTCGTCGATCCGACGGATCTGCGTCACGACATGCACGTGACCATCGTCACCTTCCAGCCCGGCGGGGTGATTCCCTTCGACGAGACGCACGTCATGGAGCACGGCCTCTACGTGCTGGAAGGCAAGGCCGTCTATCACCTCAATCAGGACTGGGTGGAGGTCGAGGCGGGAGATTACATGTGGCTGCGCGCGTTCTGTCCGCAGGCATGTTATGCCGGTGGCCCGGGACCGTTCCGTTATCTTCTCTATAAAGACGTGAATCGCCACATGAAGCTCAATGCCTCGTCGGCTTACCGTGGACGCTGAGGAGAAACGCATGCTGGAACTCACCGCACAGCCGCTGACACCGGAGGCCTTCGCGCCGTTCGGCGATGTCATCGATACGCGTACGGCCGACTACTTTCCCATCAATGCCGGACGCACCCGCCGCTATCACGATCTGGCCAGGGTCGAGACGCTGGGAGACGAGGCACATACGCTGATCAGCATTTTCGTCAGCCAGCCGGTCGAGATGCCGCTGACGCTCGGTTTTCTCGAACGCCATCCGCAAGGCAGCCAGGCGTTCATGCCATTGCACGAGGAGCGTTTCCTGGTCGTGGTGGCGCCGCCCGGCGAGTCGATCGATCCGCAACAGGTACGCGCCTTCGTTACCGACGGCCGGCAGGGCGTGAACTACCGGGCCGGCACCTGGCATGCCATTCAGTCGGTGCTCGATCGTGAAGGAGAGTTCCTGGTCGTCGACCGTGGCGGGCTGGGGAACAATTGCGACGAGCATCCTCTGGAAGTGCGCGTGTCGCTGAGCTGAGCGTACCACGATAAAGCCCGGCGAGCGTGCCATTCACCGGGCCGTTTGGTTGCAACTCAGTTCCAGGGACCGGGATACTTCGCATAATCGAAGGCCGGCAGCTGCTTGACCTCTTCCGAGGAGTACGAAATCTGGTACGAACTGGAACCCGGGTTCCAGTCCTGCTCGTAACCATAGAAGGGGTAAGCATACGGACCTTGACCGTAGCGTTCCTCCGACGGATCGATGACCAGCGCCTGCAGGATGCCTTCCTTGGAAAACAGCGCATTGGTCACGTAACCATAACCCTCGCCATCATCGATGCTGGCGTAGTCGTTGAGCAGGTCGGTGATTTTCCAGGTACGTGGCCCGGTCATCACGTCGTCCTCTACTTGGTTTGCATGACTGAGGTCTTGACGTGTCACATACGCTTCGTCGAACAGCCCGTAGTCATCGATATTATCCTCGCTGACAGGTGCCCGTATGCCGGTATCGGTCAGTTCGATTTCCTGCCAGGGGATTGCGACATGGGTATCGCCGATATCCCAGATACCACCCACCTCGGCAATCAGCGCAACGATCCGATTATCCTGGTTGAGGATGGCATTCTCGACGCTGCCGATCTCATCGCCATTGGCTCCGAGAACATCCGCCTCGAGCAATCGGTCGGCACGCATGCCGCCACTCTGGTAAAGTTTTTGGTAATTCCACTGACCAATTGGACGGATATTACCCTGCTTGTTCTGTGCCGAGGCGCTCTGTGATTGATTTGCTTGTGAGCTATTGCCTGCTTGATTGTTAGCTTGATTATTGTTTTCCTGGGCACTTGCTGGCGATAAATAAAAACTGGAAAGAAAAGAAATAGTCAGTACAGTGGCGCTCTTCTTGAACCTTGACATGTAACTCTCCTTGAAATTTAAGTTGCCGAGTTGAACGCAAAAAAGCGAGAGATAAGATCTCCCGCTTTATCGAGCTTTGGACATGGAAGCGTATTATATGTCCCAGAAACCTTCGTCACCGGCATCGTCCTGGAAGGCGCCGTATTCGTCTTCGTCGAGATCGCCGCTGTCATCTTCGTCGTAGGTATTATAGATGCCTTCGCCATACTCTTGCTCATCGAGCATGTTATCGTCATTGGCATCCCAGCTATCGAAGGTGCTTTCGTCATCGAAGCCGGCGTCCCATTCTTCGTAATCGATGGTGCCACTACCATCGGCATCCCAATCATTGAAGCTGTTATCCTGAGCGAAAGCACCACCAGCACTTAGCAGGGAGAAAGCGACGAGAGTGCCGCCAATACCGTGAATCCAGTTGCGTTTCATGCGTACCTCCTTGATGCAGATAACGATGAGAGGCAATATCGGTTGGTCCGTAAACCGAATTACCTGCCTATTGCCAAAGGTCGATGAGTATTGCTTTGTTCAACTGACGACTTAAAGCTAGGTTGGTTTTCGAGATAAAATCAAATAAACATAATTTAATTTGGGTTTTGTTTTGTTGTGTTGAGTAAATTTCCGCCTTGACTATCACATTAGTCAAGGCGGCTATATATGTGTTGAAGTTACGTTTTTTCAGGTAAGCGAAGAGGGTCCGGGCGTCAAGACGGGCTCAACCGTGTGCTCCATTCTTTCGCGCTCCTGGTTCAGCCTGGACAAGGCCTCGGCGCTACTGACCCGGGAGGCTGGCGTGACCAGGCTCACTATCACACCACCGAGGGTGGCGACGAGCACGGCGGGAATGCTGGGGTTGCCCCAGAAAGCGCTCCAAGCGTCGGTGGCGATCACCAGAAGCGAGGTGATCGAGGCGCCGAGCAGCGTGGCTACCGCGCCCTGCCAGTTATAGCGTGGCCAGAAGCGTCCCAGGATGCCGCACACGAACATGCCGGCAAGGACGGTGGAGATCATCTTGGTGATATAACCGATGACATTGTCGGAGGTCAGGGCGAACAGCAGGGCCAGCCCGATGGTGGCGACCAGCGCCAGGCGTGAATAGAGCACGACGTTACGTGCCGAAGGCGTACGACCTGTAGCCAGCACATAGAGATCCCGGATCAGTGTCGAGACTCCGGCGAGAGCATCCGAGCTGGCACTCGACATGGTGGCGGACAATCCTGCGACGAGCAGCAGCAGGCCCAGACCCAGGGGGAGTATCTCGGTAGCCAGGAAGGGGAAGGCGAAGTTGCTGTTGTCGAGATCAGGATTGAGGGCATGCGTGGCCATGCCGATAACGGCGGGAACGATCGAGAACGCCAAGTACAACCCGCCGGTGATCAGAAACGAGCGGCGTACCGACCCCACCGACTTGCCGGAGTAGATGCGTTGGCGGAACGACGGCGTGGCCAGCACGCCAACGGCGATCACGGTGGCCAGCGAGAGTGCCGGCAGCCCACCGATTTTGTCGATGCCCAGGAAACCGGTTGCCGCAGCATCCATGCCAGCGTTCAGGCCGTCGAAGCCGCCTACCTCGATCAGTGCCAGACCCGCCATCAGGAAAAAGCCAAAAAACAGCACGATGGCCTGGATGGTATCGGTCCATACGACGGCCATGTAGCCACCGATGACGCAGTAGACGCCGAAGCCGAGCGCCACGATTACTTTAGCCAGGTTGGGGTCGATATCGGCCATCCAGGCCAGATACAGTCCGCCACCGAGGATGTGCGCGCCCAGCCAGCCGATACAGGCCAGGTAGATCAGCACGGCGACGATATTGCGCACGATGCGGTTGGCTCCAACGTAGTAGGACAGCTCCTCGCTCATGGTCATGAAGCGTAGGCGGCGTACCGGTGCGAAACATATCGCCAGCAGCAGTACACCGACGGCACCGCCGATACCATAGAGTGCGCCGGCCCAGCCGTTGCTGTAGCCGAACCCCACCGCACCCATGCTCGAGCCGGTGCCGACCATGGTGGCTACGGTGGTGCCGACGGTCAGAAACAACGGCACGCTGCGCCCGCCGAGGAGGAAATCGTCGCCTGTGCCCCGGCTATGGCGGGATACCCACCAGCCGAAACCGATCATCAACGCGATGTAGACAAAGAAGGTGCCGAGAAAGATATGACTGTTCATACAGGCCTCTTATACTTGTTGGCTCGGTCGTTGCCGCGACCGAGGCAGTGGTAGGAACGTGGTTACCGCTGTAGCGAGTGGCGTCGGGGCCTTGCCGGGCCTCGGCGCCTTTTTGTTGCCTGTGTCCTTGCCCGCAGGTTGCCGCCCTTGGGCTGTGATGGTGTCTGCGATAGCGTTTAGGCGCGATCGGCGCGATAGCACTTGACGTCGACCTCGACCTTGCAGTCGACCACCAGGTCCTGAACGCTACAGATGCGCGCCGGCGGGTGGCCGCCGAAGACCTCGGCGAAGACCTTGTTGAACGAGGCGAAGTAGCGGGCGTCGGTGAGCACGGCGGTAACGTGAACCACGTCCTCGACGCCGTATCCGGCCTCGTGCATGATCGCCAGGCAGTTGTCGAAGGCCAGCCGGGTCTGCTCGACGATGCCGCCCTCGACGACTTCACCGTCACGCATCGGTGTCTGCCCGGATACGAATAACCATCCCCCGGCCTCGGTGGCTCGGGCGAAGGGCAGTTTCTGACCACCGGTGCCAATGCCACCTTCCGTACCGTAGCGCTGAATACTCATAGGGTTGTCTCCTTTGTTTGTGGGGGTGTGGGTAGCGGTGAGAGCCGCTGATAACGGCGCAATAGCCGGCCGGCACGTTGACCGGTGGCCGCGCCCTCCCGATAGCCGATCACACCGTTGACCATCACCATGACGATGCCCTGGGCTGCGGCTATGGGGCGGGTGTAATCGGCAACATCTGCAAGGCGGGCAAGATCGAACAGGGTCAGGTCGGCATAGGCCCCTTCACGGACCACGCCACGGTCCTCCAGTCCGAACTGCGCCGCGGAAAGACCGGTCATCTTGCGAACGGCCTCGGTCAACGGCAGCAGCTGCAGGTCGCGGCTGTAGTGGGCCAGGACTCGCGGAAAGGCCCCCCACAGCCGAGGGTGAGGATGTGGGTCGTTGGGCAACCCGTCGGAGCCGATCATCGCCAGCGGATGAGCAAGTATGCGACGCATGTCCTCTTCGCTCATGTTGTGGTAGACCGCGCCGGCCGGCTGCAAACGTCGCGCGGCTTCCAGTAGGGTCACGTCCCATTTCTCGGCGATATCGCGCAGCGGGCGCTGTGCCATCTCGGGGTGTGAGTCCGACCAGGTGATGAAGATCGTTATCTCATCGGTGACCTGGCCAAGGTCCAGCGTCGATGAGCCGGCGGTATAGGGATAGCAGTCGCAATGCACACGCTGATTGCGCGCCGCGATTTCGAGCTTGTTCAGTGCTCGCGGCGCGCCTCCCCAGTTGCCGGCACCCGCGCACTTGAGATGCGAGATCACCAATGGTGCCCGGCCATGGCGAGCGGTGGCGAAGGCTTCATCCATCGCCTCGTGCAGGCCGGCGAATTCGTCACGCAGGTGCGTGGTATAGATCCCACCGGCGTCGCCCACCTCGTCAACTAGGGAGCGAATCTCGGTATCAGGCGCGTGGAAGGCGTTGCGGTAGGCAAGGCCTGTACTCAGCCCCAGGGCGCCGGCATCGAGCGACTCGCGTAGTGCCTCACGCATCCTGGCGATCTCGGTGTCGTTGGCGGGGCGGGCGAAGTCGCCCATTACCTGGCTGCGCAGGCTGGTATGACCGATCAGGGCGGCGACATTGACCGAGGGACGGGCAGCATCCACCGCGGTGGCGTAGGACTCGAACGTGGGGTAACGAAAATCCTCGGCGCGTCCCAGAAGGTTCATCGGGTCGGGCACGTCTTCTTCGAGGGTCACCGGGCTGGCGCTGATCCCGCAGTTGCCGACGACTACCGTGGTCACGCCCTGGGAGAGCTTGGGCAGCATCTCTGGCGTGCGAATGACGTTGGTGTCGTCGTGCGTATGCACATCGATAAAGCCGGGAGCCAGACACAGGCCCTCCCCGTCGATCAGTGTCGCAGCCTCGCTGCCATGCAGTTTCCCTACGGCAACGATGCGCTCACCGCAAATCGCCACGTCGGCCCGGAAGGGAGCGGCACCGGTGCCGTCGATAACGGTGGCGCCGCGGATCAGCGTGTCATAGGCCATATTCAGTCTCCCAGCGGTTGGCGGTCGCCGCCACCGCGATGCGCGTCGAGGGTGATCTTGAGCCGGCGCAGCTTGGCGCGGGAGCGATCCTGATGGCGAAGGGCCAATTCCAGCGCCAGTACGTCGATGGCTGCGAGCATGGCGTAGCGGGATGCCGAAGGGTGATAGATGAAATCGGTTTCGCGAGCAGCTACGGGCAACACCACGTCGGCAGCATTGGCCAGCGGCGAGCCGTGAGCGGTGATCGCCACCACGCGGGCATCGTACTGGCGAGCGATTAGCGCGGCATCGACCGTTTCGGGGGTGTAGCCACTCACTGATAGGGCCACGACCACGTCGTCGTGCTCCAGTGTCGAGGCGACCATGCGGGGCAACAACGACTGCGGATAGGCACTGATGGCGTAGCCTAGCCGTACCAGGCGAAACTGAAGCTCCTGAGCGAGCATGGTCGAACCGCCGCCGGCACCGAAGACGAGAATCTGGCGGGCACCATCGAGCAGTTCCACGGCGGTGGATACGTCGGCCTTGTCCATCAGCTCGCGGTTGAGTGCCAGGGTCTGGGAAGCGATGTCGTAGACGGCATGGAGACCGTCGACCTCACCGGCATCCTGGATGAAGCGCCGACCGGCAGCTAGCGAACGGGCCAGGCGCAGCTTGAGGTCACGGACATTATTGCAGCCGACGGCGCGGGCGAAGCGGGTCACGCTGGCTTCACTGACTTCGGCACGTTCGGCAATCGCATTGATGCTGGCTTCGCTAACGAAATCGATGTCGGCAAAGATCAGCTCGGCGACCTTCTTTTCGGCATCGCGCAGCCCGGCAAAATCATGGGTGATACGCGAGAGGATGTCGATGTCCTGGGTCACCACTGTCTCCTGGTCTGAGAGGCGTGGAAGCGAATGGCTTGCCTAAGAAACAGACTATGTTAATTTCTAACTTAAAATCAAATACTGTGATATTTAATATCTCAACGAGTGTCGACGACGACAGCAGCGCTGCACCTGACGTGCTGTGGAGGAGGGGATTGCAAATGCAGGAAACGAAACGAAAGGCCAACACCACGACGTTGGGGAACAAGGGTACGCCCGAGACAGCGGATTCGCTGCTGGCCGGGGTCAGCCTGCCGGCAGCAGCGATCTTCGAGGCACCTCTGGCGCATAATCTGGCGTGGATGCAGCGCTTCGCCGCGTCCCATGGGGCGTATCTCGCACCGCACGGCAAGACCACCATGACGCCGGCATTATTTCGAAGGCAGCTCGAGGCCGGCGCCTGGGGCATTACCCTGGCCACGGCGCCCCAGTGCCGAGCGGCCTTTGCCGCCGGCGTACGGCGCCTGCTGATGGCCAACCAACTGATCGGCGAAGCCAACATGGCAATCGTCGCCGGGTTGATCGATGCCGGCGCCGAAGTCTATTGCGTGGTCGATTCCATCGCCAATGTCGAAGCGCTGGGCCGGTTCTTCGCGGCACGCGGGCAGACGCTCAATGTGCTGGTCGAGCTGGGTGTGCCGGGAGGGCGCACTGGTTGTCGAACGCTCGAACAGGCTCTCGACGTGGCGCATGGCGTCGCTGCCCAGCCGACGCTGCGCCTGGCCGGTATTGAAGGCTACGAGGGTGTAGTGCACGGCACGGACCCGGTACCGGCGATTCGTGACTACGCTGCGCAATTGATCGCCTGTGCCCAGCGC
The DNA here is from genome assembly GCF_022348165.1 of Halomonas sp. McH1-25. GTDB lineage: Bacteria > Pseudomonadota > Gammaproteobacteria > Pseudomonadales > Halomonadaceae > Modicisalibacter. Next base: position 160,821 of record NZ_JAKRFI010000002.1, on the reverse strand, counting down.
CTCGACCGGGAAGGCTTGCTCGCGGTAGAGGCACCGATCGTCACCGCTTCGGGATCGGCCTGGTACGATTTGATCGCCGAGGCGTTCGATGCCGCCGACCTGCGTGAACGGTTCACGCCGGTGCTACGCCCGGGTTGCTACGTGGTGCATGACCATGGCCTGTATCGTGACGCGCAACGCGGCGTGCTCGCACGTCGCCCTGAGCTGCATGAGGGCCTGCAGCCGGCTCTGGAGGTATTCGCGCAGGTACAGTCGTTACCCGAGCCGGGACTGGCGATCGTCGCCCTGGGCAAGCGTGACATTGGCGCCGATCAGTTGCCCGAGCCGCTGCGCCGCTACCGCGAAGGCGGCAGCGTCGACCATACGCTGGACGTGGTGGGGTGGCAGGTGACCCGACTGATGGATCAGCACGCCTTCATTGCCCTGCCGGAAGGCGCCGGTGATGTCCGGGTAGGGGATATCGTGGCATTCGGGGCATCGCACCCATGCCTGACATTCGACAAGTGGCGTCGGATCTGTCTGGTCGATCGACGGCTGAACGTCACATCGGTTTTGGAAACCGCGTTCTGAGCCAAGTAAAAGGCGCCTTTACGGATTAGCGCGCAGAAGAGTTCTGCAGAATGCTCAATCCAGTGACGGCGCCCAGGATCAAGGCCATGCCCGCTACCTGCGGTAAATCGAGCGCCTCGCCCAGTACGAACAGGCCGAAGAGTGCGGCGGTAACGGGCTCCACCATGGCGACGATCGAGGCCGTGGTAGGCAGGGTATGCCACGCTTCACGCTAGCCGACGATGAGCGCAAAAAAAGCCCCCCGGAGGAGTGATGGGGGGCCAAGCTTGCTGGAGGAGCAACAAGAATCACATGTGATCTCGGGGAATGGTGCGTTCCCAATTCTCGGAGTAGACCCGATAACCGTCTTCATAGGCATCGAGTTCGGCATGCACCTCGAAGTCGGTGCGTGTGCATGTCAGCACCGTACGTGTCACGACCTCGATATCCCAGTCGTCACGCTTGAACCCACGCTCGGTATAGGTCTCGCCGCGTACCGAGGTGAAGTCGTCATCGACGAAGGAGTACCATTCACGGGTACTGCGACGAATCTCGGTACCGATCTCGTCGATGCGAAAGCCGCCTTGGTCGTTGACGACTTCCATCGTCGACTGCTTGCGGGCGAGATCGCGATGCAGCAGCCAGTTGTGTTCGCTGGGCTCCAGGCGCGTGGTCTCGACCGTCGGGGCTTCCTCGGGTTCGCCGAAAGAGCTTAGCTTGACGTCTTCGGCACGCGGCTGGCGCACCGGCAGATGCAAGGCGCTCTTGGCCGGATAGATGGTCAGTTCCACGGGTTCCGGCGGTGCCCAGGCCAGCGGCCAGTAGGAGGTCGACACCGACACGCGCAGCTGATGTCCCGGCTGGAAATGATGGGCAATGCCGTTGAGTGGCACCCTGACACGATAGCGTTTGCCCGGTTCCACGTGTTCGGGATACGCGTCGCTGTCGCGATGCGACAGATTGAGCAATCCGTAGGTGATGCGTGTGGATTTGCCGTCGGGCGCGACATCGGACAGGCGTACCGCCACCATGGCCTGGGGCTTGTCCGCGCTGAGCTCGAATTCCAGCTCGGGGCGGCCGGCAATCTCCAGCGGCTCGTCGAGTACCGGACCGCGGAACACCAGAGAACCGCCGTCTTCCTCGCGCTGGTCACCGGGCAGGTCGGGTGTGGCCGCGTAGGAACACCACTTGCCGGCGGATTGGCCGACGCTCAGTGGCGACTTCACGGTCAACGAGACTTCATCGACCGTATCGTCGAGCGGAGCATCCTCCTCGCCTTCCTGGCCTATCCGGTGCGGCCCGAGGGGATAGCGCCGCTGTTCGATGTTCGGCGATGGCCACTGTTCCTCGCCGATCCAGCGACCCGGACGGTCCTCGTAGGCGTTGTCGGGCGGCACGTAGTCCTGCTGCCAGGCACGCAGCATGGGCTCATCCATGATGCCGGTGTCCTTGCCCTTGAGCCAGTGGTCCCACCAGCGAAGAGCCTCCTGCAGGAAACCAATGGCCGGTCCGGGAATGCCCTGGTGCGGGTATTTGTGGCCCCAGGGACCGATCAGGCCGATACGCGGTACCTCGAGATGCTCGAGCAGGCGGAACACCGTATTGGTGAAGCCGTCTGCCCAGCCACCCACGGCAAATACCGGGCACTGGATCGCGTCATAGTGCTCGCAAAGCGAACTCTTGCTCCAGTACTCGCTGCGGCGTTGATGGCTCAGCCAGGCATCCAGCCACAAGCCACTGCCCTTGAGGCGCTCGAACCACATGTCACGCCAGCGATCGCCGACGATGTCGGGATCCGGCGGCAGGCTGTTGAAGGCAAACATGACGGTGGCCTCGGAGAGGTTGTCGCCGAGCAGGCAACCACCCATGTAGTGCATGTTGTCGGCGTACAGGTCGTCGCTGGAGCAGACGCTGATGATCGCCTTGAGTTCGGGGGGCCGCTTGGCCGCCACCTGCAGGCTGTTGAAGCCGCCCCAGGAGATGCCCATCATGCCGACGTTACCGTCGCACCAGGGCTGGTTGGCGATCCAGGCGATGGCATCGACGGCATCCTCCTGCTCCTGCTGGGTGTACTCGTCGACCACCGTGCCATCGGAGTCCCCGCTGCCGCGCATGTCCACCCGCACGCACACATAGCCATGGCCTGCCATGTAGGTATGATTGGTGGCATCGCGCCCGCGAGTCAGGTCACGCTTGCGATAGGGGATATATTCCATGATCGCGGGCAACGGGTTGTCCTCGGCGCCCTCCGGCAGCCAGATACGCGCGGCCAGTCGCGCCCCGTCGCGCATGGTGATGAACGTATTCTCGATGATGCGGACTTCATAGGGGTACGAAGTGACCGTTTCCATCGTTCCTCCCTTCATCAAAGTCAGTTCGGCAAACAGGTGTCAGCAAGCGCTCGTCACTCGATAGGGTCGAACTCGAAGTGCAGGGCTTCCAGGCAGGCGTGGTAACGCTCCCTGATCTCTTCGTGACTGTCAGCGCCCAGGTAGATGGTGCCGAGGTGGTAGGAGAAGCTGTCCTGGTTGGAAAGATCGCTCAAGTGCATGCCCGGCTCGACATCCAGCTTGACCTTGGTGCCGGGAAAACGCTCTCTGAGCTTCTCGAGTTCCGCCAGGCTGGGCACACGCTTGACGATGGCATCCTCGTGCGGCTGATGAATGATGCACTTGGCTGCCACAGGAAACTGACCCTGGCGATTGGGCATCGAGGGGCGCTGACCGAGCGCGATATCGATGGCCACTTCATGGTTGGACATGCCGTCGACCATGATGAACATTTCACTGTGCGACTGGGAAATGCGTGTATTGAATTCGACCAGCCATAGCTTGTCGTTTTCCTCGTCCCACATGAACTCGGCATTGAAGCAGCCATTATCATAGCCGATGTGTTCCAGAAATCGCCGGCAGGCATCGATCATCTGGCGCTGGATGCGCTCCGGCATGCCAGAGGGATACTCGAGCCTGTCGTAAGGCGCCGGACCTTCGTCCTTGGGCTGATCGAACACCCCATGAACGTTGAACTCTCCACGGTAGACTGTGCCTTCGGGAGCCCCTTGCACGCCTGAGATGATCTGCTCGGCAATGCAGGTATTGCCATTGGCCTGCTGGATCTCCGGTGGCAGCTCGGCATGCTCCAGCGCCTCGTTGAACGGGTTGCCGAAATGGCGGATATGCTTGCGGGTTTCCTCGATGGCCTCGTGGAATTGCTCGTCGTTCTCCACCTTGAAGCCAAGCTGCGAAGAAAACGCCTTGACTGGCTTGAGCCAGAAGGGGTAGTCGAGAGTGACCTGTTCCAGCGGATTGTCGACGAACGGATCGACACTGCAGAAGTCGGGCACCATCTCCGGGATGACCTTCTGCTGCTCGAGACGGCTCCAGTACTTGTGCTCGCACTTGAGCACGCTTTCCAGCGGGGGCGCCGGAATGCCGAATTCCCGGCACAGGATCGGCACCAGCACGCTGGTCGGGAAGTCCCAGTGCGCGATGATGGCGTCGACGCTACCGGTGAACTGCTTCAGTTCGTTCAGTTGCTGGCGAGCCTTGATCAGTACCTTGTTGAAGGAGAGGTTTTCCGGCTCGACGAGTGTCGGTACGTCCAGAAGCCCGTGAATCGAAAGCTCGTCGGCGTTGCGTAGGGTCTCCAGCTCGATGCGCTGCAGTTCCTCCAGCGCAGGGATGAACACATTCCTTTTCATCTATCTGCCTCCATGGCGTCCTTGGAAAAGCGCTTGGCTGACCCCTCATTTCCCTCTAGTCAACGTCTTTCACTTATTGGGCAACGTAGTCAGGTCAAGCGGCAATTGCTATGCCATGTACCTGTTTGAGCGCAAACGTTACCTTTTGGAACGCCATGAAACGTGCAGGTAACCATGATGCGAATAAGCGGTGAAGGTGCAATCACCTAACGGCAATGCAGCGTTGCAGCTCTGTTGGCTACGGGGGGTGGAAAATCTGAGAGGTGATAATTACAACTCTTGCTAAATATATGCCTGCAAAAGAGTGTGAAGCATATTTCCAGAGTGGCTGGTCAGGCAAAGAAATGTTCGGATTAACAAGTTGATTCAAATCAATTTTCCAGGTTTTTAATAAGTTATTTATATATCGGAATTAGGTTTTCATAATATTGTCATCGTTGGCTTTGTTAGACAAAGCCTTTACAATTTTATATTTTGCTTTAAACCCAATCGATACGTTTAACCCGTGCGCCTAGATGGGCGCCTGGTTAGGCCTCGGTTGCTGTAGTGGAGGCGCATCATGCCCGGACAGGAGGAGGGACTTACCCCAAGCAACGGACTGCCGTTACTGCCTGGCTCGCTGCAGGCCAATCTGTTGGATGCCATCGAGGCGCCAACGATCAGCGTAAAGAAAAAGCACCTGCTCTGGCAGGCAGACAGTGAACCTTCCATGTTGTACATGGTGCAGAGTGGATGGGCCTATACCTATCAGACTCACGATGGCGAGCCGACCAACGTGATCGATGTGTTTATCCCTGGCGACCTGATGGGCATACGCGATGCCTCCTTGCCGCGGCATACCACGACAGCGGCCATGTTGACCGAGGGAACGATCAGCGTGTTGACCAAACATCAGTTGCAGCGTCTCTTCGAGCGCTCGCCGGCCTTGGCCATGGAGATCCATTCGCATGCCATTCGGCAACAGGAAGTGCTCACCAACCGGCTGGTCAACGTGCTGGGCAATGATGCCCGCTGCCGCATCGCGCATTTTATCGTCGAAATCTACTATCGCCTCAAGGCGGTCTATCGCCATATCGGCACCGACTTCCCCTTTCCTCTGCTCCAGAAGCACATCAGTCTGGCGCTGGGTCTGACCCATGTGCATGTCAGCCGTCTGCTCAAGGAGCTGGAAGGGCAGAACGTCATTCGCAAGACCCGACGTTACCTGGAGGTTCTGGACATGGAGCGGCTGGCGGAGATGGCCAACTATCCCCTCGATACGCTACCCGGTGCCGACATGGGCAAAGCGCTGCATGTCCAGGCTTCCACTGCCCGGAAACCTGCCGACGCCTCCGGGCAGAAGACCCAAGCTTGAGGACGGGGTTGCGATTCGACGTTGTCGTCCAAAAAAGCTTCATAGTTAATCTGGTTTAAATACGTAGCGGCTTAACTATGCGAAGGTGGCTTTCGTCGAGCAGGGAAGAACGACCGGTGCATTGGCACGCGGTACACGGAAGTACCCTCGGTCGCAAGGAGGCTCGACAGGACAGGCAGTGATGCACCGTTCAGAGCCCGGCTTCGGCCGGGCTCATTTCGTGTCGTTCAAGATGATGGCCAGTCACTCGCTAGTTCCCAACAAAAACGTCGCCCCGGCAGAAACTGCCGGGGCGACGTGTCCAACCACCAGTGGGGGATCAGTCCTGGTAGTTGGTTTCCGAATAGAGCACGCGGATGCGCAGGGTGTGAGCGACTTCCTTGAGCGCTTCGAGCGCCTGCGGGCCATAGGCCTTGTCGACGTCGATGACCACGTAGCCGACCTTCTCGTTGGTCTGCAGGTACTGGGCCGAGATGTTGATGCCGTTCTCGGAGAGTACATGGTTGATCTCGGACAACACGCCGGGCACATTGTCGTGGATGTGCAGCAAGCGATGCTTGTCGGGGTGCGCGGGTAGCGCGACCTCGGGGAAGTTGACCGAGGTGATGGTGGTGCCATTGTCGGAATAAGTGATCAGCTTTTCCGAGACCTCGATGCCGATGTTCTCCTGAGCTTCCAGGGTAGAGCCACCGATATGCGGGGTCAGGATCACATTGGGCAGACCGCGCAGCGGCGAGACGAACTCTTCGTCGTTGCCCTTGGGTTCGACCGGGAAGACGTCGATGGCCGCACCTAGCAGCTTGCCGCTCTTGAGCGCTTCGGCCAACTCCTCGATCACTACCACGCTGCCACGCGAGGCGTTGATGAGAACGCCGCCCTGCTTCATCAGGGCGATCTGTTCCTTGCCGATCATCCAGCGAGTGGAAGGCAGATCCGGAACGTGCAGGCTGACCACGTCGGCACGTGCCAGCAGCTCTTCCAGGCTGCCGACCTGGCGGGCGTTGCCCATCCCCAGCTTGGTGACCACGTCGTAGTAGATCACGTCCAGGCCCAGCGATTCGGCCAGGACCGAAAGCTGTGCGCCGATGCTGCCATAGCCGATGATGCCCAGCGTCTTGCCACGCACCTCATGAGCGTTCTTGGCGCTCTTGAGCCAGCCACCGGCATGCGCGCGAGTGCTCTTTTCGGGGATGCCGCGCAACAGCATAATGGTTTCGGCGAGCACCAGTTCGGCGACCGAGCGGGTGTTGGAGTAGGGTGCGTTGAAGACGGGAATGCCGCGCACCAATGCCGCGCTCAGATCGACCTGGTTGGTGCCGATGCAGAAGCAGCCCACCGCCGTAAGCTTTTCGGCCGCGGCGAACACACGCTCGGTGAGGTGGGTGCGCGAGCGGATGCCGATGAAGTGGACGTCGCGGATCTTCTCGATCAGCGACTCCTCGTCCAGCGACGTCTGCAGGTGCTCGATGTTGGTGTAACCGGCGTTCAGTAAGTTATCCACCGCGGACTGGTGGATGCCCTCGAGCAGCAGGATCTTGATCTTGCTCTTGTCCAGGGACGTCTTGGCCATTGTCGAATCAACCCTTACGGCGGCTAGTGCCGCGCTCTCTCAGTATGGTTTTTTAGCCTGTTGGCGAGTGTGCTTCGCAAAGACTACGGCCCAAGGCAGGAGAGGTGAGGGCCTCGCTGTGAAAAGTGATGCGCCAACAGGGGGCTTATCGTAGCACAGCCGCGTCATGGCTGGATGAAAATGCCTGGGCTTGTGCATGAAAGGGATGCACGATGGTTCTCCGAACGCCATGCCGGGACGGCGCGTCAGGTAAGGGAGCGTGTATACTGTGCCCCCTGGATTCCCGATGGGTTGCTTACGTGGCATCCTGCATTCGACCGGATTCACCAGGGCCATCTGGCAGGCCCGTAGCGATGAGCGAGATGTCATGGCAGACAAGGAGAATGGGAGCGCGGATTTCGCCGCCACGCTCGATAGGCTCGAGGCGTTGGTCGGACAGTTGGAGTCCGGCGAGCTGTCGCTGGAGGCTTCGCTGACCGCCTTCGAGCAGGGCGTACGCTTGACTCGCGATGCCCAAAAGCGCCTCGACGAGGCCGAACTCAAGGTACGAGCCCTCATCGAGCGACCCGACGGTTCGCTCGATGAGGTGCCGTTCGAATCCCCCACGGTGCCCCCGGAGGCCGGCAATGATCGATGAACTGGCGGAACTGCCGCTGCGTCTGGATGCCGATCGCGCGCGGGTCAATGCAGAACTCGAAGGACTCTTCGAACATCGTGACGTGGGTGCCGAACGTCTCGAGGCGGCAATGCGTTATGGCGTGCTGGGCAATGGCAAGCGCCTGCGCCCGGTGCTGGTCTATGCCGCCGGGCGTGCCTTGGGCGCCAGCGACGAGGATCTCGATCCGGCGGCCGTCGCCGTCGAATTGATCCATGCCTATTCGCTGGTCCACGACGATCTGCCGGCCATGGACGACGATGACCTGCGCCGAGGCCAGCCGACCGTGCATTGCGCCTTCGACGAGGCCACGGCCATTCTGGCCGGCGATGCGCTACAGACGCTGGCCTTCGAGTACCTGGCCGATGCCGGCCACGTTCGCCTGGGGCCTATGGTGCGCGCCCTGGCCCAGGCGGCCGGTCGCGACGGCATGGCCGCCGGCCAGGCACTGGACCTGGCCTCGGTCGGCAATGCCCTGGACGTCGATAGCCTGGCCCGGGTGCATAGCTACAAGACCGGGGCGCTGATCCGCGCGTCGGTACGCCTGGGGGCGCTGACCGCCGTGCCCGAAACCGATCCACGGGTCATTGCACTCGACGAATATGGGGCCGCGGTCGGGCTGGCTTTCCAAATCCAGGACGATATCCTCGACGTGACCGGCGACCCGGCCACCCTGGGCAAGGCATCCGGTGCCGATGCTGCCCGCGACAAGCCGACCTACCCCTCGTTGCTCGGCCTCGACGGGGCGCAAGCCAGGGCTCGTGCGCTACTCGACGATGCCCTTGACGCCCTGGCGCCGCTGGGCGAGGCCGGGGCGCCCTTGGCGGCGCTGGCAAAATACATGATCGAGCGCGACTACTGATAAGAGCCTCTATGAAGCTGTTCGACGAGATTCCCGTCGAGCGTCCGGCTACGCCGTTGCTCGACACCATCGACACGCCCGCAGCCCTGCGTAGCATGAGTACTGCCCAGTTGCGTACGCTGGCCGATGAACTGCGTGCTTACCTGCTCTACAGTGTCGGCTGTAGTGGCGGTCACTTTGGCGCCGGGCTGGGGGTGGTCGAGCTGACCGTGGCCCTGCATCATGCGCTGGAAACGCCTTATGACCGCTTGGTATGGGATGTCGGTCACCAGGCCTACCCGCACAAGATTCTCACCGGACGTCGCGAGGCGATGACCACCATTCGGCAATATGGCGGATTGGCGGCGTTTCCCAAACGTGGCGAGTCGGAGTACGACACCTTCGGCGTCGGCCATTCCAGTACCTCGATCAGTGCCGCGCTGGGCATGGCGTTGGCTGCCCGCACCCGCGGCGAGCAGCGCCGCGTCTGTGCGGTGATCGGCGATGGCGCGCTGACGGCGGGCATGGCCTTCGAGGCGTTGGCGCATGCCGGCCACGTCGATGCCAACCTGCTGGTGATTCTCAACGACAACGAGATGTCTATCTCCGAGAACGTGGGCGGCATGGCCACCTACCTGGCGCGCATCCTCACCAGTACGCCGTACATCACGGTACGTGAGGGCGGCAAGAAGGTCCTCTCCAAGCTGCCCGGAGCATTGGAATTGGCGCGGCGCACCGAGGAGCACGTCAAGGGCATGGTCAGCCCGGCGACGCTGTTCGAGGAGATGGGCTTCAATTATATCGGCCCTATCGACGGCCATGACCTGTCGGGGCTGGTGCATGCCCTGCGTACCATGCGCGACATGGATGGCCCGCAGTTCCTGCATATCAAGACCAGCAAGGGCAAGGGCTTCCGGCCGGCCGAGGCCGACCCGATCGGCTATCACGCCATCACCAAGCTGGAGAAGGTCAATGCCGCCGAAATCGGGCAGGGCGGACCTCAATCGCCGGCTGCGCAGACACCGGCACCCGCCAGGCCCGCGCCGTCCAGCGGTGCGCTGCGCCCCAAGCCGCGCAAGTTCTGCAATGTGTTCGGCGACTGGCTGTGTGATATGGCGGCGGCGGACGGGCGCTTGATCGGCATCACCCCGGCGATGCGCGAAGGCTCGGACCTGGTGCGCTTTTCGCAGGAATTTCCCGAGCGCTATTACGACGTGGCGATCGCCGAGCAGCATGCAGTGACGTTGGCTGCGGGGATGGCCTGTGAGGGCATGAAGCCGGTGGTGGCCATCTACTCGACGTTTCTTCAGCGTGGCTATGACCAGTTGATTCACGACGTTGCCGTACAGCATCTCGATGTGACCTTCGCCATCGACCGCGCCGGGCTGGTGGGCGAGGACGGGCCCACCCACCATGGTGCCCTGGATATGTCCTACCTGCGCTGCATTCCGGGCATGGTGATCCTGGCCCCGGCCGACGAAGCCGAGTGCCGCGCCATGCTCAGTGCCGCCTATCATCATCCGGGGCCGGCCGCGGTGCGTTACCCGCGCGGCACCGGGCCGGGCAGCGAGATTCCCGCGCACCTCGATGCGCTGGAGATCGGTCGCGCCGAGCGGCGTCGCAAGGGCAGTAAAACTGCCCTGCTGGCCTTCGGCAGTCTCAATACACCCGCTGCCGAAGTTGCCGAGTGTCTTGACGCCACGCACTACAACATGCGCTCGGTAAAACCGCTCGATCGTCAGGCGGTGCTCGAGGCGGCTCGCGAGCATGACCTGTTGGTGACGCTGGAAGAGAGTGCGGTAGCGGGCGGTGCCGGCAGCGGCGTCAACGAACTGCTGGCCGGCGAAGGCGTTCAGGTGGCAGTGCTCAACCTGGGTATTCCCGACCGCTTCATCGAACACGGCAAGCCGGCTCAGCTGCTGCATGAATGCGGACTCGATGCCGAAGGCATCGAAGCCGACATTCGTCGCCGCCTTGCCGCGATGCAGGAAGGCGTGCCGCCCGAAGCCGGGAAATGAACTTGCCGCCATGACACCAACGAGGAAAACATGCTGATAGCGGTAGTGATAGGTGGCCTGCTGGGCTATTTGATCGGTCGCCTGCCGGGGCTGCTCATTGGCGCTGCGCTCGGCTACTGGCTGGCGCACCGTCTGCGCAAGAGCATCATCGGCAGGCTGGCCCAGGCCCAGAACCAGTTTCTGGATTCCATCTTTGCGGTCATGGGCTGTCTGTGCAAGGCGGATGGGCGGGTGACCGAGGACGAACTGGAAGTCTCCCGGCGTTTGTGGGAGCGCCTGCGCCTGAATGAGGCGCAGCGTGCCCAGGCGCGTACCGCGTTTACGCGAGGCAAGGCGGCGGATTTCGACCTGGATGCCGAGCTGGCCAGGGTGCGACGTGTCACCGGCGGCCATCGTGGCATGCTGCAGCTGTTCCTTCAGGTCCAGCTCTCGGCAGTGGCTGCCGATGGCCAGATACACCCCGCCGAGCGGGAAATGTTGCTGAGGGTAGCGCGGGGCCTGGGCTTTTCCGAGGCGGAAGTCGCCCAGATGGAGGCCCTGCTGCGCGGCGGTGGGTCCCAGGCGGCGGGCGGGGCTCCCTCCGGCCAGGCGCTGGAAGACGCTTACCGTGTGCTGGGGGTGAGCGCCGATACCAGCGATGCCGAGATCAAGAAGGCCTACCGTCGTCTGATGAGTCAGAATCACCCCGACAAACTGGCCGGCAAGGGTCTGCCGGATAGCATGCGCGAGATGGCGGAGCAGCGTACCCGTGAGATCGGCAATGCCTACGAGCTGATCAGAAAGGCACGCGCCGTCAACGCCTGACGACGCCTCGCTTCACGCGTTTTCGGAAGTCGCAGTACTGGCGGCTTCCTCGTCTTCGGCATCCAGAAATCCCCCGGACTGATGTCGCCACAATCGGGCATAGAGCCCGTCGTGCCGAAGCAACTCGTCGTGAGTACCCTGCTCGACGATCCGGCCACTATCCATCACCACCAGGCGATCCATGGCGGCGATCGTGGACAGCCGGTGAGCGATGGCGATTACCGTCTTGCCGGCCATCAGGCGGTCGAGATTCTCCTGGATCGCCGCCTCGACGTCGGAATCCAGTGCCGAGGTAGCCTCGTCGAGAACCAGGATCGGCGCGTCCTTGAGCATCACCCGGGCGATGGCGATGCGCTGGCGCTGGCCGCCCGAGAGCTTGACGCCACGTTCGCCGACGTGGGAGTCATAACCAGTGCGTCCCTGGATATCGCGCAGGCCGTCGATGAAGCTGGCAACGTGGGCCTGCTCGGCGGCCTGGCGCATCATCGCTTCATCGGCATCGGGACGACCGTAGCGCAGGTTGTCGCGTACCGAGCGATGCAGTAGCGAGGTGTCCTGAGTGACCATGCCGATGTGCGCACGCAGGCTCTCTTGGGTAACATCGGCGATATTCTGACCGTCGATCAGGATGCGCCCGCCCTCCAGATCATGGAAGCGCAGCAGCAGATTGACCAGGGTCGACTTGCCGGCCCCCGACGGGCCGACCAGGCCGATCCTCTCGCCGGGACGAATGGCCAGCGTCAGGTCGTCGATCACCCCGCTGCCCTTGCCGTAATGAAAGCGGATATGATCGAAATGCAGCGCGCCTTCGGTGACTCTCAGCGGCTTGGCGTCGGGGCGATCCTCGACATGATGCGGCAGGGCGATGGAGCTGATGCCGTCCTGCACCGTGCCGATGTTCTCGAACAGCGCCGACACTTCCCACATGATCCACTGCGACATGCCCCACAGACGCAGCACCAGGCCGAGAGCGACCGCCACTGCACCGATGCTTACCGCCTCGTTCAGCCACAGCCAGATCGCTAGCGCGCCGACACTGAACAGCAGCAGCGAATTGAGCACGTAGAGCGTGCCGTAGAGCCCCGTGACCAGGCGCATCTGACGATGCACGGTCGTCAGGAAGCCGTGCATGCCTTCGCGGGCATAGGCGGCCTCGCGGCGGGCGTGGGAGAATAGCTTGACGGTCTGTATGTTGGAATAGCTGTCGACGATGCGCCCGGTCATCTGCGAGCGGGCATCGGCCTGATCCTTGGAGACACGGCCGAGAATGGGCACGAAGTAGCGAAGCAGCAGCAGATAGCCGACCAGCCACACCGCTAGCGGCACCGCCAGGCGCCAGTCGGCGATCCCGACCAGCACCAGCGTACCGAGAAAATAGACGGTCACGTAGTTGAGTACGTCGAACAGCTTGATCACGCACTCGCGAACGGCCAGCGCCGTCTGCATCAGCTTGGTGGCGATGCGGCCGGCAAACTCGTCCTGGTAGAACCCCATCGACTGCTTGAGCAGGTAGCGGTGCGTCTGCCAGCGGATGCGCATGGGGTAGTTGCCCATCAGGGTCTGCTGGTTGATCAGCGAGTGCCCCATCACCATCGCCGGCAGCCCGACCAGGATCAGCAGGGCCATCCCGGCGAGTTTCCAGCCCTGGTCGGCCAGGAAGGTCTCGCGCTGCTGCGACGACAGCCAATCGACGATATTGCCCAGAAAGCCGAAGATCCACACTTCGGTGATCGCGATCGCCGCCATCAGCAACGCCGACGCGGCCAGAAACGGCCAGGCGCCACGGGTGTAGTGCAGGCAGAACGCGATCAGGGTGTCGGGTGGACGGCTCGGCTCCTCCGCAGGAAACGGGTCGAGACGATTTTCGAACCAGCGAAACATAAAATTCCCTCATTCAGGGTAACGACGGCGTACCAGCTACGGTGAGATAACGGCCGGGGCATTGCCGACGAGATTATAGGGTAACGCCAGGCGGGCTTGGCGCAGTGCATGTGCCCACCATGTCAATCGCGCCAAAAGATAAGTCAGTCGCTGCGATTCTCCCAGCGATGCATAGAGTTCGCCACGTGTGCCGAAGCGTTCATGAGCGTGTGCACAGCTTATCGGACGGCCCAGGGGCATTGCCTGACATTCGGCGAACGATAAGCGCAACTGATCCACCCATGTTGAATCCGTAAGTTTACCTCCGTAGACAATGAACCCAATCGGCTTGGCCTGCCATGCCGCTTCGGTGGCTTGTACCATTCGCGACCATGCCGGCTCCTGGTCGAGGCCTTCCTCGGCGGAGAGCAGGAGAAGAAACATGTCTGCACACTGCAAGCGTTCGCTCAGCGTGGATTGAACGGCATTGGGCCGTGGCGAGGCAGGATATACCGGAACCTGTCGCTGGTTCACGATGACATCGAACGCGACCTGACGTCTTGCCAGCTCTCGCTGGGCCCAGCCAGCGACTCGATCCCGCAAGTGCCCGAGCCGACTGTCGCCAAGCACTAGAGCCAGCCGCAACGCAGGACCGTCGAAGGGTGGCTTGGCGTAGGGGGGAGGCGGTGCAACATGCGTCATGGCGGCAGTACCTGGCAAAAAGGACAACTAGCAGGCACTCTAATTCCTCAAGTTAACTTGAAGTCAAGGCATGACGCAGAGAAAAATCGATCCCCACAAACAGGCGCTCTCTGTGGGAGAAGTGGCGGCACGCAGCGGCGTACCCGTTTCCACGTTGCATTTCTATGAAGCAAAAGGGCTGATAACGAGTCGCCGCAATGCCGGTAACCAGCGCCGCTATTCACGCGACGTGCTGCGTCGTGTGGCAATCATCAAGATTGCGCAGCGCACGGGGGTTCCCCTGGCGGAGATTGGTGAGGCGCTCAGGACGCTACCTCCAGGCAGGGTGGCAAGCGCCGCGGACTGGAAGACATTGTCGGCGCATTGGCGAGCCTCGTTGCAGGCGCGTATCGATGATCTCGTCAGGCTGCGGGATCAGCTCGACGGCTGTATTGGCTGTGGCTGTCTCTCCCTGGCGAGTTGTCCGCTACGCAACCCCGATGATGTGCTCGGAGCCACAGCCTCCGGGGCCAGGCGGCTGGAATCCTGACACGCCTCACGCCGAATCGGGCAGGACGGCGGTGTACACGGCGAAGTAGTGGCAGACGCTGCCGCCAAGCACGAACAGGTGCCAGATGGCATGGTGAAAGGGAATGGCACGGATCGCATAAAAGATGACGCCGACCGTGTAAGTGATGCCACCGGCCACCAGCAGGGCCAGTGTGGTATCCGACAGATGATGGCCCAGCTCGCCGGAGGCGATCACGATCAGCCAGCCCATGACCAGGTAGACGATCACGCGCAGTATGCCGAAGCGGTGTGGCCAGCGCAGCTTGAGGGCGATGCCGCCGAGCGCCAGACCCCAGATCACACCGAGCAGCGTCCAGCCCAGCGGACCACGCAGATTGACGAGCAAAAAGGGCGTATAGGTGCCGGCGATCAGCGCGTAGATCGCGCAGTGGTCGAGCACCTTGAAGGCGCGTTTGAGGCGGGGATGGCGTATGCCGTGGTAAAGCGTCGAGGCGGTGTAGAGCAGCACCAGGGTGATCCCGTAGAGGCTGACTCCGGCGATCTTCCAGGGATCGACGTTCGCTGCCAGGCAGGTCAGCACGATGAGCACGATCATCCCGGCCAGGCTGAGTACGGCGCCGATACCGTGGCTGATGCTGTGCAGAAGCTCCTCGAACACGCCATATTCGCCGTCATGCTCAGGGCTTGATCGCGGCATCGCGAGACCTCCTGAAATCGTCGTATCGTTCGGCAGTCATCCGATGGGGCTGACGGTGGGCTTGACCTTGCCGGCCCCTCACGTCAAGCGTAGCTCAGGACTTGCGATCGATATCCACGTCGCGGGCCAGCGTGAAATCGTCGAGCGCCATCATGTGGCCCAGCTTACCGGCCTTGGTGGTCAGGTAGCCCTCGTTGTGCGGGTTGAGTCCGGTGGTCAGCGGCAAGCGTTCGGCAATGGTCACGCCGTCACGGGTCAGTGCATCGACCTTGCGCGGATTGTTGGTCATCAACTTGAGGGCATTGATGCCCAGGTGGTCGAGCATCGGCACGCACAGGTCGTAGCGACGCAGGTCGGCACCGAAGCCCAGATGCTCATTGGCTTCCACCGTGTCGTAGCCCTGATCCTGCAGATGATAGGCGCGAATCTTGTTGAGCAGACCGATACCGCGGCCTTCCTGGCGCAGGTAAAGCAGCACGCCACGCCCCTCGTCGGCGATGCGCTTGAGGGCTTCCTGCAGCTGGTAACCGCAATCGCAACGCATCGAGAACAGCGCGTCGCCGGTCAGGCACTCCGAATGCACCCGCCCGAGCACCGGCGCACCGTCGGCCACGTCACCCAGTGTCAGGGCGATGTGATCCTTGCCGGTAGCCTCGTCCTCGAAACCATGCATGGTAAAGGTGGCCCAGGGCGTGGGAAGCTTGGAGGCGGCGATGAAGCGGA
This sequence comes from Halomonas sp. McH1-25, assembly GCF_022348165.1. GTDB lineage: Bacteria > Pseudomonadota > Gammaproteobacteria > Pseudomonadales > Halomonadaceae > Modicisalibacter. The sequence continues at coordinate 144,838 of NZ_JAKRFI010000002.1, read as the reverse complement.
TCGACACGATATACCTCGATAGACGCGGACAACTGCCCGGATAAAGGATCGTATTATAACAGGCGACCGGCCCCATCCGTTACAATGGCGGCAAATTCGCGAGGTGACGAGAGCCCCGATGGAACTCAAGAACGACCGTTTTCTCCGTGCCCTGGCTCGTCAGCCGGTGGACCGCACGCCCGTCTGGATGATGCGCCAGGCCGGCCGCTACCTGCCCGAGTACCGTCGGGTGCGTGGCGACGCGGGCAGCTTCATGGATCTGTGCCGCGACGCCGAGCGCGCCTGCGAGGTGACGCTACAGCCACTGGATCGTTACCCGCTGGATGCCGCCATCCTGTTTTCCGACATTCTGACCATTCCCGATGCCATGGGGCTGGGGTTGTACTTCGAGACCGGCGAAGGCCCGAAGTTCCGCAAGCCGGTGCGCACCGGCGAGGACGTCGCGGCACTGACGCTGCCGGACGCCGAGCGCGACCTGGGTTACGTAATGAATGCAGTCTCCACTATCCGCCGCGAACTCAATGGTCGGGTACCGCTGATCGGCTTCTCGGGCAGCCCGTGGACACTGGCGACCTATATGGTCGAAGGCGCGTCGAGCAAGGACTTCCGCCATGTCAAGTCGATGCTCTACGGCAACCCCGACGCCATGCACCAGTTGCTCGACTTGCTCGCTCATGCGGTGACCGACTATCTCAACGCGCAGATTCGTGCCGGCGCCCAGGCGGTGCAGATCTTCGATACTTGGGGCGGCACGCTGTCCACCCCGGCGTATCTCGAGTTCTCGCTGCGCTATATGGAGCAGATCGTCGCCGGGCTGATCCGCGAACACGACGGTCGCCGCGTGCCGGTCATCCTGTTCACCAAGAACGGCGGCCAGTGGCTCGAGCATATCGCCTCGACCGGGGCAGACGCCGTGGGGTTGGACTGGACCACGGAGCTGTCCGATGCCCGGACCCGGGTGGGGCATCGCGTGGCGCTGCAGGGCAACCTCGATCCCAACGTGCTGTTCGCCCATCCGGCAGCGATCCGTGCCGAGGTGGCCCGGATCCTCGATAGCTACGGCGAGGGTACAGGACATATCTTCAACCTGGGGCATGGCATCAGCCAGTTCACCGATCCTGACCATGTGACGGCCTTCATGGAGGCCCTGCACGAGCTCAGTCCGGCCTATCACGCTTCATGATCTGGCGCGCGGGGCTTCGCGACCGGCGGCTATGGGCAGCGGCGGCGATCGCCGCCGCAGTCGCCATCGCCATTGGTAGCCTGACGCCGGGCGACGAGATGCCGCAGAACCTGCCCTGGGACAAGTTCAACCATTTTGCCGGTTACGCGGTACTGGCGTTACTGACCGGGCTGGCAGGGTGGCGAGGCTTGTTTGGCTGGGGGGTAGTGTCAGTCTACGGTGTCGCCATCGAGCTCGCCCAGACCGCCGTGCCTGGGCGACTCGGCGCGGACCCTGCCGACATGCTGGCCAATGCGCTGGGCGCGGCGCTGGGACTGTTGTTGCTGGCTGCAATCCGTCGCACTGTCCTGAGTCGAAACTAACGGCCGAGCCGAGCGTTTGTAGCGCATGCCATGGTCGCGGCGCTCTCGGTCCCATCTTGCCATGTTTTGGGGCGCCTGCAGTTTTTCTGCCTCGTTCTGGCGCATTAATACTGACTTTCTCCTTTGTTACTGTTCCGAAACATTACGTTGATTAAGGGTGTAACGTACTTTGGGGCAAATTGGAACACTCCTTGCTAGCGTAATGAGGACATGCACATGCATGCATCACAATGACAACGCTAGGGAGTTGATTCCACCATGCAAAACAAGAACAAGCGCCTGTTGTTACTGACCGCTTCCCTGGTTGCGGCTTCTGCCTCGACGTCTCAGGTACAAGCGGCGACGCTTGACGATATCAAGAACAGTGGCGAAATCCGCTGCGGAGTCAGTACCGGCCTACCCGGCTTTTCTTCTCCTGACCAGGATGGCAAATGGCAGGGCATCGATGTCGAGGTCTGTCGTGGCGTAGCAGCTGCCGTGTTTGGCGATCCCGAAGCGGTAGCTTTCGCACCGCTGACCGCCAAGGAGCGCTTCACCGCCCTGCAGTCCGGCGAAATCGACGTACTCTCGCGCAACACCACCTGGACCGCCACCCGCGACAACTCGCTGGGCCTGAACTTCACGGGCGTCAACTTCTACGACGGCCAAGGCTTCATGATCCGCAAGGATCTGGGAGTCGACAGCGCCACCCAGCTCGACGGCGCATCCATCTGCGTGCAGTCGGGAACCACCACCGAACTCAACATGGCCGACTACTTCAAGGCCAACGACATGCAGTACCAACAGGTCGCCTTCGATACCTCCGACCAGACCGCCCAAGGCTTCGACAGTGGTCGCTGCGACGTGCTGACGTCCGACTCCTCCCAACTGGCGGCCCTGCGTCTGCAGCTTTCCGATCCCTCCAGCGTGGTGATCCTGCCGGAGCGCATCTCCAAGGAGCCGCTCGGTCCGGTAGTCCGTCAGGGTGACGATCAATGGTTCGATATCGTCAAATGGTCGCTGTTCGCCATGCTCAACGCCGAGGAGCTGGGCGTAACCAGCGAGAACGTCGACCAGATGCGCGACAACCCGCCGAACCCGGACGTTGCTCGACTGCTCGGCCAAGACGGCAATTATGGCGAGCAACTGGGACTGTCCAACGACTGGGCTTACAACATCATCAAGCAGGTGGGTAACTACGGCGAAGTGTATGCCAGCACTGTGGGCATGGACTCACCGCTGGAAATCGAGCGCGGCATCAATGCGCTGTGGACGGATGGCGGTATCCAGTACGCACCGCCGGTGCGCTGAACCCTGACGCAGACATCAGGCCCGCTCCCGACACAGCAATGCACTATTGGCTGATCGGGGCGGGTGTCAAGGCATCGCGTGCCCACAAGGTACGCGGTGCACTTCTCATTGCTGAATAGAGACAGAGCATGTTGCGTCCATCCACCTCCATTCCACGGCGCGGTCGTGGTCCGCTGTGGCGCGATCCTGCCACACGCGCCCTGATCGTCCAGGTGCTGCTGTTCGTGGCGTTGGCGGCCGTGATCGGCTTCCTCGTCCACAACACCATGACCAACCTCGAGGAACGTGGCATTCGTACCGGCTTCGGCTTCCTCGACGAACGTGCCGGTTTCGCCATTCCCCAGACCCTGGTCGAGTACTCTAGCGACGACTCCTACGGTCGCACGTTCGTTATCGGCCTACTCAACACCTTGCTGGTGTCGTTACTGGGAATCGTGGCGGCCACTATCATCGGCTTCGCGGTGGGGATTGCCCGCCTGTCGCCGAATTGGCTGTTGGCCAAGCTGGCGACCGTATACGTTGAGATCTTCCGCAACATTCCGCTACTCGTACAGATCCTGTTCTGGTACTTCGCCGTACTCCAGGCGTTACCCTCGCCCCGGCAAAGCCTGTCGCTGTTCGATGCCTTCTTCATCAACGTGCGGGGTCTGGTGGTTCCCGATCCGCAACCGCTGGAAGGCTTCGCGGCTACGCCCTGGGCGTTGCTGGCTGCCATTGTGGCTACTCTCGTTCTGGCCGTCGTCGCCCGCAAGCGCCAGGCGCGAACCGGCAAGGCATTGCCAATGTACTGGCTGGGAGCGGCGCTCATCATTGGGCTACCGCTGGCCGTGTTCCTGGTTACCGGGATGCCGCTGGAGTGGTCGATGCCTGAAATGGCCGGTTTCAACTTCCGCGGCGGCATCAACGTCATGCCGGAGTTGCTGGCTCTGTGGCTGGCGCTGTCGATCTACACAGCAGCCTTCATTGCCGAGATCGTGCGCTCGGGTATCCAGTCGGTGCCGTACGGTCAGATCGAGGCGGCGCGCTCGCTGAGCCTGCCCAGCAGCATCTCGCTGCGCAAGGTCGTGTTGCCCCAGGCCATGCGCGTGATCGTGCCGCAACTGACCAGCCAGTATCTGAACCTGATCAAGAACTCTTCGCTGGCTACCGCCATCGGTTATCCCGATATCGTGGCGGTCTTCGCCGGCACCACGCTCAACCAGACCGGCCAGGCGATCGAAATCATTGCCATGACCATGGCCGTCTATCTGGTGATCAGCCTGGCTGTCTCGCTGCTCATGAACATCTACAACGCACGCACACTGTTGAAGGAGCGCTGAGATGACGTCCTTTGCTGCCAACACCGAAATGATCGCGGCCCGCGAAGCGCCGGATCAGCGTCGCGGCGTGGCGGGCTGGCTACGCGCCAACCTGTTCTCCGGGCCGATCAACTCGGTCGTTTCGGTCATCACCATCGTCATCCTGGCGAGACTCCTGTGGCCGTTCATCGAGTGGGCGATCGTCGACGCCGACTGGCTCGGTTCCACGCGCGAGGACTGCACTGGCGAAGGGGCCTGCTGGGTGTTCATCTCGGCGCGCTTCGAATCGATCGTCTATGGCTTTTACCCCGAAGCGGCACGCTGGCGCGTCGATATCGTGTTCGCCATGCTGGCGGCGCTGATCGCCTGGTTGGCGATTCCGCGGCTACCTGCCAAGCGTTGGGTCGGACTGTTCGCGCTGGTCGGTTTTCCGCTCGTCGCCTATTACCTGCTGGTCGGAGGGCACTTCGGCCTGATGTACGTGCCGACGCGAGAGTGGGGCGGTCTAATGCTGACCCTGACCGTGGCCACGGTAGGCATCGTCGGCTCGCTGCCGATCGGCGTACTGTTGGCCCTGGGCCGGCGCTCGAGCATGCCGCTGGTCAAGGGCGTGTGCGTGCTCTTCATCGAGTTCTGGCGCGGTGTGCCGTTGATTACCGTGCTGTTCATGGCTTCGGTGATGCTGCCGCTGTTCGTGCCTTCGGAAATCGAGTTCGACAAGCTGCTGCGTGCGCTGATCGGCATCATGTTCTTCTGGAGCGCCTACATGGCCGAGGTGGTGCGCGGTGGTCTGCAGGCCATCGACAAGGGCCAGAACGAAGCCGGACAGGCGCTGGGGCTGGGCTACTGGCAGCGCATGGGGCTGATCGTCCTGCCTCAGGCACTGAAGCTGGTGATTCCGGGCATCGTCAACACTTTCATCGCCCTGTTCAAGGACACCTCGCTGGTGCTGATCATCGGCCTGTTCGACCTGCTGGCGATCATCCGCGCCGGGCTGACCGATACCAACTGGCTGGGGTTCGCCACCGAAGGCTACGTGTTCGCCGCGCTGGTGTTCTGGATCTTCTGCTTCAGCATGTCGCGCTATAGCCAGTACATCGAACGAAAACTGCACACTGGCCATGAGCGTTGATGCGGCACGGCACAAGAAACAATTTCGAGGACAACGACAATGAACACTCCGGCTGCAAGTGCCAGCAACGGGCCGATGATCGAGATCAAGCGGCTCAACAAGTGGTACGGCGACTTCCACGTACTGCGCGATATCGATCTGACGGTAACGCGCGGAGAGCGCATCGTCATCTGCGGCCCGTCGGGCTCGGGCAAGTCGACGATGATCCGTTGCATCAATCATCTCGAGGAACATCAGCAGGGCGAGGTCGTGGTCAACGGCATCGCCATGACCCAGGACGTCAAGCGCATCGAACAGATCCGCCGTCACGTTGGTATGGTGTTCCAGCACTTCAACCTGTTCCCGCACCTGAGCGTGCTCGAGAACTGCTGCCTATCCCAAGTGTGGGTGCAAAAAAAGCCGCGCGCCGAGGCCGAAGCGACGGCCATGGAGTATCTCGAACGCGTGCAGATCGCCAACCAGGCGCACAAGTATCCCGGCCAGCTTTCCGGCGGCCAGCAGCAGCGCGTGGCGATTGCCCGCGCGCTGTGCATGCGCCCCGACGTGATGCTGTTCGACGAGCCCACGTCGGCACTCGACCCCGAGATGATCAAGGAAGTACTCGACGTCATGATCGAGCTGGCCCACGAGGGCATGACCATGCTTTGCGTGACCCACGAGATGGGCTTTGCCAAGACCGTGGCCGACCGGGTGATCTTCATGGATCAGGGCCAGATCATCGAAGAGGCGCCGCCGGAGAGCTTCTTCAATAACCCGCGCTCCGAACGTACCCGGCTGTTCCTCAGCCAGATTCTTGGCCACTGAGCGCAAAGTCCGGGCGCCAGCCTAGAGCTTGGGCTCCTGGTGCGATGCCACGGCCGTTTCGCTGTCCGTATCATCGCAGGATGATCGATGCTCGCTGTCGTCGGCCCGGCGTGCGGAGAAAGGGCGGCGCGGCTTGATCACCCGGGCGTTGCCGACGGCCTCTTGGTCGAGAATCGCCGCCTGGCCGGTCGGTCGGGCGTCGTTGACCCAGGTCTCCTGCGGGTCATGCACGCCCGGGCGGCGGTCGAACGAACGGGTCATCACGGCGCCGGGCATGATGCCCTGACGCAGCGTGCCGGCAATATAGTGCGGCAGCATGAACAGATCGGCCAGCAGGCGCAGCCCGACCATGGCGAGCAGCAGCAGCCCGCCGCCCAAGGCCAGACTCGGCCAGGCTTCACGCCAGCTGATCTCGCTCAGCCAGGGGGTTTGCCAGGCAAGCCACAGGGCGCCATTGAGCACTAACGCCACCTGGGCCACCAAGTGGCAGAAGACTACGGTGCGTCGCGGTAGCGGGCGACGCAGCAGAAAGAAATTACGCATTGTCCAGGACTCTCTCCAAGGTTCGGCATCGCTCGATGTCGACCCGGTTGCACCGGGCGCTCCTTGCCGGTAAGTGAAGACTAACATCTATTCGAAGCCATGGGGCTAGCGGCAGCCGCTCGTTGATGCTGCCTCGTGTAGCTTTTTGTTCTGTGTTGTGTGCAGAGGTTCCATTAGCCGTCTTACGCTTCGACAAGCCAGGTGGCGTTAGCTACGGTTCATGAGACGGAGCGAATTAGCACCTGGCATGGAATGCCGCGGCACGTATCGCTTTCTGTCCTCGAGGCATTCCGGTTCGAACCCGAGGGGTTCTATGCGTAGCGTACGCATACCACAGTGGCCAGATTTTCTGCGTGAGTCCGGTCATCGATAACAGCTCCGTCATCAGGACATCGGTCGCGTCGACCGAGGTGAAGGAATACCCAGCCCGCCCCCCGTGACTGGCGGGCCCCGATGAGGAGCCAAGCGTCCCATGGCCAAGGACAATGACTGCACGATCGTCTTCGATGGTAAGCGTCTGTCAGGCAAGAAGGACATGCCACTGGTCGATTTTCTTGAAGCCCATGATATCGATCTGCCACACGTTTGCTATCACCCTTCGCTCGGCCCGTTGGAAACCTGCGATTCCTGCTGGGTCGAAGTCGATGGCGAGCTCAAGCGTGGTTGTACGCTGAAGGCCCACGAAGGGCTGACGATCACCAGCCAGAACGAGTTTGCCGTGTCCGCCCGCCACGAGGGCATGGATCGTTTGTTGAGCAAGCACGAACTCTACTGCACGGTATGCGAGAACAATACCGGCGATTGTACGTTGCACAACACCATGGCCGAGATGGGCATCCCCATCCAGCGCTACGAGTTCCAACGCAAGCCCTACGAGAAGGATACCTCGAGCCCGTTCTACACCTACGATCCCGACCAGTGCATTCTATGCGGGCGCTGCGTGGAAGCCTGCCAGAACGTCGAAGTCAACGAGACACTGTCCATCGACTATTCGATGGAAAATCCGCGTGTACTGTGGGATGGCGGCAAGGACATTGATGACTCCAGCTGCGTGCACTGCGGGCACTGCGTCACGGTTTGCCCATGCAACGCGCTGATGGAAAACACCATGCAGCCGGATGCCGGGCCGTTCACCTCGATGCCCCAGTCGCTCAAGCGGCCGATGATCGACATCATCAAAACCATCGAAACCACCACCGGAGCCACACCGGTCACCGGCCTGTCCGAGATGGACATGCATTGGCGCCAGCCCGAGATCAAGCGCACCAAGACAGTGTGCACTTACTGCGGTGTCGGTTGCTCCTTCGAGATGTGGACCCGCGACCGGCATATCCTGAAGGTGCAGCCCGTCGTCGACGCGCCGGCCAATGGTATCTCGACGTGCATCAAGGGCAAGTTCGCCTGGGATTTCGTCAACAGCGAGAAACGTCTGACCATGCCGCTGATCCGCGAGAACGGTCGCTTCCGCGAGGCTGGCTGGGACGAGGCGCTCGATCTGGTCGCCCGCCGCCTGATCGAAACCCGCGACAAGCATGGGGCGGACAGCCTGGGCTTTATCGGCTCGAGCAAGGCGAGCAACGAGGAAGCCTACCTGACCCAGAAGATCGCCCGTCTGATCGTCGGTACCAACAACGTCGACAACTCGTCGCGCTACTGCCAGAACCCGGCGACCAAGGGGCTGTTCCGTACCGTTGGCTACGGCGGCGACGCCGGCTCCATCGAGGATATCGAAAAGGCCGAGGTAGTGGTCATCGTCGGCAGCAACACCGCCGAGAACCATCCGGTCATCGCCTCGCGCATCAAGGCGGCACAGAAACTGCGTGGCCAGAAGGTGATCGTCGTCGATCCACGCAAGCACGAGATGGCCGAACGTGCCGACCTGTTCCTGCGTCCCAACGCGAGTACCGATCTGATCTGGGCCTCGGCACTGTCGCGTTACATGTTCGAGCACGGCTACGCGGATCAGGAATTTCTCGACAAGTGGGTCAACAAGGTCGATGAGTACCGTGAGTCGCTGGAACCTTTCACGCTCGGGTTTGCCGAGCAGAAGACCGGTCTTTCCAGACAGGAGCTGGTCGAAGCAGCCGAGATGATCGGCAAGGCAAAGAGTGTCAGCCTGCTATGGGCGATGGGCATCACCCAGCACAGTCATGGCTCGGACACCAGCACGGCGCTGTCGAACCTGCTGGTGGTGACCGGAAACTACGGCAAGCCCGGGACCGGCGGCTATCCGATGCGCGGCCACAACAACGTCCAGGGCGCCAGCGACTTCGGCTGCCTGCGCAACATGTACCCAGGCTACGAGAAGGTCTCCGAGGACTCGGCCCGCGAACGCTGGGCCAAGGGCTGGGGTGTGCCCAAGGAGCAGCTCTCCGACAAGGTCGGCGAAGGCAACTTCCTTATGGTGCAGTCCGCCGCCGAGAACAGGCTCAAGGCCATGTACATCATCGGCGAAGAGACAGCGTTCTCCGATGCCGACTCGCACAATGTGCATTCGGCATTCACCGACCTGGATTTCCTGGTGGTGCAGGATATTTTCCTGAGTCGCACCGCCGAGTTCGCCGATGTGGTGCTTCCGGGCACGCCCAGCGTCGAGAAGGAGGGCACCTTCGTCAACACCGAACGGCGCATCCAGCGCTTCTACGAAGTGCTGCCGCCACTTGGCGACAGCCGCCCCGACTGGCGCATTCTTACCGACCTGGCGGCGCGCATGGGACATGACTGGGGCTACACACACCCTTCACAGATCATGGAGGAGTGCGCCAGCATCTCGCCGATGTTCGCTGGGGTGACCTATGAACGCCTCGAGGGCTGGAAATCGCTGCAGTGGCCGGTCCGGGCCGATGGCAGCGACTCGCCATTACTGTATACCGACGGTTTCCCCAACGAGGACGGCAAGGCCAACCTGCATCCGCTGGAGTGGAAGGAACCGGAAGAAGCGCCCGATGACGAGTACCCGCTATCGATGGACAACGGCCGCATGCTCGAGCACTTCCAGGCCACCAACCAGACCGGCCGCGGGCCACGCATCTGGGAAGAAGCGCCGGGCTGGTTCGTCGAGGTCAGTCCCGAACTGGCGGCGGAACACGGCATCGAGGAAGGCACTTGGGTGAAGCTCACCTCGCGGCGCGACAGCATCGAGGTGCGCGCGCTGGTCACCGACCGGGTCAGCGGACACACCCTGTTCCTGCCGATTCACCAGGGCAAGCCGGGGGTCAATGCGCTGACCGGCGAGCATCACGACCCCGATGTGGATACGCCGGCTTACAAGGAGACGGCGGTCAAGCTCGAAGTGCTGCCTCGCGAGAAGGGCGCGCCGCCGCTCAAGCACAACAACTATCGTTATGGCCACCGTACGCCGCGCAAGGGCGTCGAGGTGGAGGTCAAGTGGGCCAGAAGCGACTACGTGGCACCGCCCGAACATTTGTCCAATCCGAGGAAAATGTAATGGCAGAACGAATTTCCCATGACGTGACGCCGCCCAAGATCGGCCCTGATGCGCATGAAGAGCTGGAACGTCTATTACAGACCCTGCATGAGCACGGCGTACTGCGCTTCGCCAACGATGTGGTGGGCGCCAACCCACAGATCGCTCATGTGTTGGTCAACGGCCTCAGCAAGCCAGGCACGCTCAACGCCATCCAGAACGTGTCGGTGCTGGGCATGGTGCTATCGCGTATCGAGCCCAGCGACTTCTACCGGGTAACCTTTGCCCTGCGCGATGCCGTGGAGCGTGTCAGTCAGCATCATCCCGAGCGGGATGGGCATGATTCGCCGGGGGTCGGTGGCGCCTACAAGATGCTCCACGACGAGCAGCTCTGGCACGCCATTCTGCCCATCATCGATGGTCTCAAGGCGTTTGCCGAGCGGCTCGACACTCCAGTGGACAAGCCGGTATCGGATTACACCGGCAAGCCGACCAGCGGACCATGAGCGAGCCTGGGTGGACGGTGTGCGGTTTGTGTCACACGCCATCATCACCCATGCTTGATGGCAAGCGCCATGATGGCGAATGCATGTCGACCGAGGGCGCTGTGGCAAGACAGCATTGGAACGGAAGTTTACGCCGGAGGGCGTGACGATGATTGCAAAGGAGGTGTTATGAAGCGCTACATCATTGCCGCGGATGCCGCCCGGGCGCGGATCTTCACTCAGGAGAAGAACGGCGACGTTCAGGAAATCGATAGCCTGGTGCATGGAGAGAGCCGCGAGCATCCCGGCGACTTGCGCACCGGAGGTAGCGGCGGTGTAGACGACTCGGCTGGCCAGGGGATACGTCAGTCGGACAAGTCCGTCACCACCATGCAGAACGAGTCATTGGTCTTCGCCAAGGAAGTCGCCGAGTACATGCGCAAGGCACGTACCCAGAACCAGACGGACAGCTTCATCATATTCTCAGCCCCCAAATTTTTGGGAGACCTGCGTGAGAAGCTGGACAGTGTGACTCGTGGCATGATCGTCAAGACGGTGGACAAGGACGTATCCAAGGACTCGGAACACGAGATTGCCGATAAGCTGCGCAATCTTTGATTCCTTCCGGGCCGCAGTTCCTGCGGCCCGCTGTATTGCTTTCCTCTGCTTTTCCTGCCTCGGCCAATCGCAGCGTTATCGCATCCTTTCTTTGATTCAGAACAGCGAATGCAGTATTAGCCTAAAGTTTTCTTGACATTTGTCGATAGCATTCACCCTAAACTGTCGATGATCGAGAACGCTAAGCATGCTGTCTTCCCTGAAACGCCGCATCCAATTGGCCTGTGCAGGCATCATTGCGATTGCCATGGCGCTGGTCGCCGGGGTGGGTTACGTCACTATCCAATCGCATTACGAAGCTACCATCGAGAAGAACCTGACCACCGTGGCTACCAGTAGCGCCGCTACCATCGAGGAGTGGGTCGCTGCCCGACGCAGCATGATCGGTGCTGCGCGCAGCCACGTGATGGGCGACGATCCCGTTCCTGCGTTGGTGCAACTGGCCGAGTCGGGCGGCTTTCTCTCTACCTATATCGGCAAGCCCGACGGGAGCCTGATCACTTCCGATGGCTGGGTGCCGCCTGCCGACTATGATCCGCGCAAACGTGGCTGGTACCAACAAGCCGTCGAGCATGGTGAAACCGTCGTCGCCATGCCCTATGTGGATGGCAACTCGGGTCAGGTCGTTCTGCCGTTTTCGACGCCTGTCGAGAAGAATGGAAAACTGCTGGGCGTGATTGGCGGCGATGTGGTTATCGATGCCATCGTCAAGGACGTCGCCGCCATTCAGCCGACGCCGTCGAGCTTCGCGTTCCTGAGCACCGATGGCGACACCCTCATTGCCCATCCCGATCCCGAGCTGACCCTGGAGTCGCTGACGCAACTGAGCCCGGCGCTAAGCGAGACATTGATCTCCGCGCTACGCAACGATGGTGGTTGGCGGAGTATCGACATCAATGACCAAGCCACACGTCTGGCCGTGACGCCCATTGCCGGCACCGATTGGGAGCTGGGTGTTGCGCTCGATGAAAGCGAAGCGCTGGCCGGACTCCACGCCATCATCAAGTCCTCGCTGATCACGCTGGTCCTGGTTACCCTGATCGCTTCGGTGCTGTTGGGGTTGTGGCTCAAGCGTGCCTTCGGCGGCCTGGAGCGGGTACGCGATGCGCTGGAGAACATCGCCAGCGGCAGTGGCGACCTGACCCGTCGGCTGTCGGCCAGCGGGCGCGACGAGGTGGCGCAGATCGCCGATGCCTTCAATCGTTTCGTCGACAAGATGGAGCGCGTGTTGATCGCCATTCGCGACAGTAGCGAGTCGGTCAGCGTGGCCTCCAGCGAGATCGCCCAGGGCAGCCAGGACCTGTCGTCGCGCACCGAGACCACGGCCTCCAACCTGCAGGAGACCTCGGCCTCGATGGAGCAACTGACCAGCACCGTCGAGCATACCGCCGACTCGGCGCGCCAGGCCAACCAGTTGTCGCTGTCGGCTTCGGAAGTCGCCTCGCGTGGCGGCGAGGTGGTATCGCAGGTGGTGCACACCATGGGCGACATCGACGCCTCGTCGCGCCAGATCGCCGAGATCGTCTCGGTGATGGACGGCATCGCCTTCCAGACCAACCTGCTGGCGCTCAACGCCTCGGTGGAAGCCGCGCGTGCCGGCGAGCAGGGTCGCGGCTTCGCGGTGGTCGCCGGCGAGGTGCGCCAGTTGGCCAGCCGCAGTGCCGATGCCGCGCGCCAGATCAAGGAACTGATCGATACGTCCACCGCCAAGACCCGCGCCGGTGCCGAGCTGGTACGCGCCGCGGGCGAGACCATGGACGAGATCGTCGCCAGCGTGGCGCGGGTCACCGAGGTGCTCGGCGAGATCGGCGCCGCCACCAGGGAGCAAAGCCAGGGCATCGGCCAGGTCAACCAGGCGGTGGCCGAGCTGGATCGCATGACCCAGCAGAACGCCGCGTTGGTCGAGGAGTCGGCGGCCGCTGCCGATCAACTCCAGGAACAGGCGCTGCGCCTGACCCAGGTCGTCGGGGCGTTCACGCTGTCACGCACGGTCGAACGCTCGCCAAGCCCGCTGCTGGCGTCGCCACGCCAGGCAGCCCTGCAGGAGGAATAAGATGCATTTCAAGTCCTTGCGCACTTTCGTTACCACATTGGTCGGCGCCTGTATCCTGGCCGTCGTTGTCGCGCTGGTCGTTTATTCACTGATCGCCAATTCACGCTCGCAGGCGTTGGTGGAAAGCCAGACCAAGGAATTGCTCGAGCGCAACATCGAGGCCCGCCTCACCGCGGTCGCCTCGGCGCAGGCCGAGCGCATCCAGGGACAGATGGAACACGCCCTGACGCTGGCCGAGAACCTTGCCGAGACCAATGCCATGTTCGGCCTGCTTGACGACGAAGATCGTGCGCAACTGACCTTGAGCCGCCGTGAACTGTCTTATCGAGTGCGCCAGACCGTGGTCGCCAACCCCGAACTGCTGGATGCCTTCATCGGCTGGGAGCCCGACGCGTTCGGGAGCGATGCGTTCTATGCCGGCCGCGAGGGGCTCGGTTACGGCGATGATGGTCGTTTCATGCCCTGGTGGTATCGCACCGAGAGCGGCGACGTGGAAGTGTTGCCGCTGGGCGAGACCATGGAAAGCGAGACCCGGCAGCCCAGCGGTGTGCGTGAGGGTGAGTACTACCTGTGTCCGCGCGAGACGCTTGCGCCCTGTATCATCGATCCGGCGCCCTACGACTATAACGGCGAGACGTTGATGGTCACCTCCTTCAACGTGCCGGTCATCGTCGATGGCGAGTTCCGGGGCAGCGCCGGTGTCGATCTGTCCGTCGACTTCATCCAGGCCATGCTTGGCGAGGCCAACCAAGCTCTCTACGACGGGGCTGGCGAGATGGCCCTTATCGCCTCGCGGGGTGGCGTGACGTCCTATACCGGGGACGAAGCGTTGCTCGGCAAGCCCATGGGCGAGGCGTTCGATGCCGCCCTGCAGGCGCGCATCGCCGAGGCGCAGAGTGGCGAGATGGTACGGCATGTCGATAGTGAAACGGGCATGATCGAACTCTACTGGCCGTTCACCATCGGCGATGTCGGCACGCCCTGGGTGCTGATGATCCGTCTGCCCGAAAGTGCCGTCATGGCCGGTCTACATGGTTTGCAGGCGCAGATGCAGGATCAGCGTGAGACCGATGCGCTGGGCATGACCCTGATGGGGCTACTGATTGCCGGCCTGGGATTGGTCGCCGCCTGGCTGGTGGGTGGCAGCATCGCGCGTCCGCTGCGCCAACTGGCCGAGCGCATGCGTGACATTGCCAGCGGCAACGGTGACCTGACCCAGCGCCTGCCGGTGCGTGGGCGCAACGAGAGCGCCGAGCTGGCCGTGCAGTTCAATGCCTTTGCCGACAAGATGAACGACGTGCTGCTCGACGTGCGCAGCAGCAGCGAGTCGGTCAGCGTGGCGGCGGGCGAGATCACCCAGGGCAGCCAGGACCTGTCGTCGCGTACCGAGACGGCGGCCTCCAACCTGCAGGAGACCTCGGCCTCGATGGAACAGCTGACCAGCACCGTCGAGCATACCGCCGAGTCGACGCGTCAGGCCAACCAACTGTCGCAGTCGGCTTCGGAAGTCGCCTCGCGCGGCGGCGAGGTGGTGTCGCAGGTGGTAAATACCATGGACGACATCGACGCCTCGTCACGCCAGATCGCCGAGATCGTCACGCTGATGGACGGCATTGCCTTCCAGACCAACCTGCTGGCACTCAACGCCTCGGTGGAAGCCGCGCGTGCCGGCGAGCAGGGCCGCGGTTTCGCGGTGGTCGCCGGTGAGGTACGCCAGCTGGCCAGCCGTAGCGCCGATGCCGCGCGCCAGATCAAGGAACTGATCGATACGTCCTCGGCCAAGACCCGCGCCGGCGCCGAACTGGTGCGGCGGGCCGGCGAAACCATGGACGAGATCGTCGCCAGCGTGGCGCGGGTCTCCGACGTGCTAGGCGAGATCAGTGCCGCCACCAAGGAACAGAGCCAGGGCATCGGCCAGGTCAACCAGGCCGTCGCCGAGCTGGATCGCATGACCCAGCAGAACGCCGCGCTGGTCGAGGAGTCCACGGCGGCTGCCGACCGGCTCGAGGAGCAGGCGGTGAGACTGACTCAGGTCGTCGGTGCGTTCACCTTGGCGCCCCGGAATGGGCGACATACCGATATGGTGTTGCCTGTACCGGCCCAGCCTTCAGCGACGCGGGCACTTAGCCGCGATGATGCCTGACGGCTGAGCCTTACCTCAACGGCCCGGAATTCCGGGCCGTTTTCTTTGGTACGTCTGCCCTCTAGGGAACGTAAGGCAGTTCGATCTCGTCACTGCGCCGGACACCTTCGGTCATCTGCTGACATAGCCGCACGAACTCGCGCATGCCGGTGGCCAGATATTTATGACGGTGCCAGATGAAACTGAACTGGCGACGCAGGTCGAGCTGCGGGGTGGAAACCGGCACCAGGCTGCCGCGCCGAAAGGCGTCACGCAGCGCCAGGCGCGAAACGCAACCGATGCCCAGCCCCGACTCGACGGCGCGCTTGATGCCTTCGGTGTGCTCCAGCTCGAGCAGGATGTTGAAGCGGCCACGCCGATGGCGCATGGCGTGTTCCAGGGTCAGCCGCGTACCCGAGCCCTGCTCGCGCATGATCCACGATTCGCGCAACAGCTGATCGAGGCCCACGTCGCCGGTTTGCGCCAACGGATGGCGAGGTGAGCAGAACACAGTGAGCTCGTCCTCGACCCAAGGCTGCATCACCACATCCTCGTGCTGGCAATCGCCCTCGATCAGACCCAGGTCAAGCTCGTGCTGGACGATATGTTCGATAATCGAGGCGGTGTTGCGTACATGCAGACGCACCCGGCTGCCGGGATGACGCTGCATGAAATCGCTGATCAGCAGGGTTGCCAGATAATTGCCGATGGTGAGTGTGGCACCCACGTCCAGCGAGCCGATGCCGCGCTGGCCGCGCAGCAGTTCCTCGATCTCTTCGGCGCGGTCGAGCAGGGCGACCGCCTTGGGCAGCAGCTGAAAGCCCAGCGCATTGAGCTTGAGCCGTTTGCCGATGCGGTCGAGCAACTGGCAATCGAACTGGCGCTCCAGCTCCGCCAGGGCGGTACTCGTCGCCGACTGGGACAAGGCCAGGGCGCGTGCGGCGTGAGACACGCTCTCGTGCTGGGCAACGGCAACGAACACTTCGAGCTGGCGCAGGCTGTAGCGCATGATAGGGTTCCGGAAAGGCTCGTATATCAGGATTGCAGATAAGCCATATCCAGACAATCCATTTAACAGATAAACACCATCATCTTAGAATAGTTGTATCGGCACGGTGCGCTGCCTTATGCATTTTGGGAATGGTTACAGGAGATCGTCATGAGCAAGTTTGCCCTGGAAGAGGTCCTCAGCGTTCATCACTGGAACGATACGCTCTTTAGCTTCCGCACGACACGCGAGCGTAGCCTGCGCTTCAAGAACGGCCAGTTCGTGATGATCGGCCTGGAAGTCGAAGGCAAGCCACTAGTGCGCGCTTATTCGGTGGCCAGCCCCAACTACGAGGATCACCTCGAGTTTTTCAGCATCAAGGTTCCCGATGGCCCACTGACTTCACGTCTGCAACATCTCAAGGTCGGTGACCAGATCATGGTCAGCCGCAAGCCCACCGGCACGCTGGTGACCGACGATCTGCTGCCCGGACGCAACCTGTACATGCTGTCCACCGGCACCGGCCTGGCACCGTTCATGAGCCTGATCCAGGATCCCGAGGTCTACGAGCGCTTCGAGAAGGTCGTGCTGATCCACGGCGTGCGTAACGTCAGCGAGCTGGCCTACGCCGACTTCATCAGCAAGGAACTGCCGGCCCACGAATATCTCGGTGAGGAAATCAGCGAGAAGCTGGTTTACTACCCGACCGTGACCCGCGAAGAGTTCCACACCATGGGCCGCCTGACCGACCACATTCGCAGTGGCAAGCTGTTCGAGGACACCGGGCTGCCGGCGCTCGATCCCAAGCAGGACCGCGCCATGATCTGTGGCAGCCCGGCGATGCTCGACGAGACCAGCGCGATGCTCGACGATTTCGGCTTCAAGATCTCGCCGCGCATGGGCGAGCCGGGAGACTACGTGATCGAGCGCGCCTTCGTCGAGAAGTAATAGGACGCTCGACTACGTTTGAGTGGAATGGAAAAACCCACGGCCTGTGCCGTGGGTTTTTCGTGAGCGGAGCAGCGGACTCTATCTTAGACCGCGTCCTTGCCGGTTTCGCCGGTACGGATGCGGATGACCTGCTCGAGCGGCGAGATGAAGATCTTGCCATCGCCGATCTTGCCGGTATTGGCGACCTGGGTGATAGCCTCGATGACCTGATCGGTCAGCGCGTCGTCCACGGCGACTTCGAGCTTTACCTTGGGCAGAAAGTCGACGACGTACTCGGCACCCCGGTACAACTCGGTATGACCTTTCTGCCGGCCGAAGCCCTTCACTTCCGTGACGGTGATACCCTGCACACCGATGTCGGAAAGAGATTCACGGACATCGTCGAGCTTGAATGGTTTGATGATAGCGGTCACCAGTTTCATCGTTCTTCCCTCGCAGCCTGTTATCTGATGCGACCCGCGGCGGTCGCCGGTTCACGTATGTTGCCCTAAAGCATACACCCGCTGGACCAAGGAATAAAAAAGCCCCCGAAGGGGGCCAAGGGAGCACGCCAGCTCATTCGTTGCGTCGGCCTTACTTGTTGCCGCCGACGGTAAACTCTGGATAGGCCTCCAGACCGCACTCGGCCAGGTCGACCCCTTCGTATTCTTCCTCTTCGCTGACCCGCACGCCCATGATCGCCTTGATGATCAGCCATACGATCAGGCTGGCGATGAAGACCCAGGCGAAGATACCGACGATACCGATCAACTGAGCGCCGAAGCTGGCATCGCCGTTAGTGAAGGGCACCACCATCACGCCCCAGATACCGGCCACACCGTGGGCGGAGATGGCGCCGACCGGATCGTCGATCTTGAGCTTGTCCAGCGAGACGATGGAGACCACCACGAGCAGGCCGCCGATGGCACCGATAATCGTCGCGCCCAGGCCGGTTGGGGAGAGCGGATCGGCGGTGATCGACACCAGGCCGGCAATCGCACCGTTCAGCGCCATGGTCAGATCGGCCTTGCGGAACCAGATCTTGGCCAGGATCAGCGCGGCAATGACGCCACCGGCGGCGGCGGCATTGGTGTTGAGCAGCACCTGGGCCATGTTGTTGGCGGAGGCGACATCGGACACCTTCAGCTCGGAACCGCCGTTGAAACCGAACCAGCCCATCCACAGGATGAACGTGCCCAGCGTGGCCAGCGGCATGTTGGCACCGGGGATCGCGTAGATGGCGCCGTTCTTGCCGTACTTGCCCTTGCGCGGACCGAGGATCAGTACGCCGGCCAGCGCGGCAGCGGCACCGGCAAGGTGGACGATGCCGGAGCCGGCATAGTCGGAATAGCCGACTTCTGACAGCCAGCCGCCACCCCAGGTCCAGAAGCCTTCCACCGGATAGATGAAGCCGGTCATGATCACCGCGAAGGCCAGGAAGGCCCACAGCTTCATGCGCTCGGCCACGGAACCGGAGACGATGGACATGGCGGTGGCCACGAACACGACCTGGAAGAAGAAGTCGGCGCGGGCGGAGTAGTAGGGCGCATCTTCGCTGCCGTTGAGTACGGCGTCGACGCTGTTCTCGCTACCGATCAGGAAGCCGAGGTTGGGTAGGATGCCGCCGGCATCGCTGGAATACATGATGTAATAGCCGACCAGCAGGTACATCGTACAGGCAATCGCAAACAGTACGATGTTCTTGGTCAGGATTTCTGCCGTGTTCTTCGAGCGTACCAAACCTGCTTCCAGCATCGCGAAGCCGGCGGCCATCCACATGACCAGCACGCCACAGATGAGGAAGTAGAAAGTATCGAGCGCGTAGTTGAGCTCTGTCATCGTTATAATCTCCTAAGTCCAGCGCCTTAAACGGCGTCGGGCCCACGTTCGCCGGTGCGTATGCGGATCACATCTTCCAGGGGCGTGACGAATACCTTGCCGTCACCGATCTTGCCGCTGTTGGCGGATCGGGTGATGGCATCCAATACACCCTCGACGCGCTCATCGTCGACCGCGATCTCGATCTTGACCTTGGGCAGAAAGTCCACGACGTATTCCGCGCCGCGATAGAGTTCGGTGTGCCCCTTTTGCCGACCGAAGCCTTTCACTTCGGTGACGGTGATGCCCTGTACGCCGTTGTCGGCCAGGGCTTCACGGACATCGTCCAGCTTGAATGGCTTTATTATGGCGGTGATGAGTTTCATCCCTTGTCTCCGTTGTCGGACTGCGCCCTACTAAACTGGCGAATGCCATGCCATGCTGGGAAATCTTTTTTATTATCAAATAGATAATTTCTAATTAAAAAGTGAGCGAACAAAATCGGGGCAATCGGGTCCGCCAGGGCGCACCATGTTGGTGCTGCCGCTTTTGTGCTTTGCGCCATGATTGCGCATGCGCCATTCGGCGTCCTTGCGTATGCTTGAGGGCAGTTCACAGGAAAGGAGCCTATTCGATGGCAAGCAACGACCGGTTCAGTCGCCTGGCCCAGCAGATCGGCGAGCGGCTTCAGGAAGCGTCCCATGCGCCCGAAGAGATCCAGCGCAGCGTGCAGAGCGTCATGCGCGGCGCCTTCGATCGTATGGAACTGGTATCTCGCGAAGATTTCGATATTCTCATGGACGTACTGCAGCGCACCCGATCGCGCGTCGAGGCCCTGGAACGCCAAGTGGCAGCCCTGGAAGCCGCTATCGACGAGAAATCGTCGGCTCCCGCATCGCCCGCCGTGGTCACGGCCGATACCGTTGCGCCGCCAGCCGAGGATGCGGGCGCTGGCGAGACGAGCCAGACCGGCGATCTCGCCAGCAAACGGACCGATCTGGGCACCGATGGCGGCAAGACGCCGTAAAATTTCGGCCGGGCGCGCCCAAACTCGGTGCATGTACCGAATCCATTCATTCAAGGCTCCACGCTAATCCGCCTGACGGAAGAGCGGAAATGGAGCCCGCTGACGAGGGGGTGCCATGGCGTTAGCCATCATTGCGACCCGGGCGGGATTGGGACTGGAAGCTCCGGAAGTATTGGTCGAGGTCCACCTGTCCAATGGCCTGCCGGGGTTGACCCTGGTCGGCCTGCCCGAAACCGCGGTCCGCGAAAGTCGCGAACGGGTGCGTAGTGCCCTGCTCAATGCCGGCTTCGAGTTCCCCAATACCCGACGCATCACCGTCAACCTCGCTCCCGCCGATTTGCCCAAGGAGGGCGGCCGCTTCGATCTGCCCATCGCGTTGGGCATCCTGGTCGCCTCCGAGCAGATTCCGGCCACCGCCCTGGAGGGACTCGAGTGCCTGGGCGAGCTGGCCCTGGACGGCCGGCTGCGCCCGATCAACGGCGCATTGCCGGTGGCGCTGGCCGCCAAGGTCGCCGGACGGCGCCTGTTGCTGCCCGCGGCCAACGCCGACGAAGCCGCCTTGGCCGGCGAACTGGCGGTGTTCCCGGCCGAGCATCTTTCCCAAGTCGTTGCCCATTTGCTGGGCCAGGATCGTCTCGCCGAACACCGCCTGCATCAGCCGGCCTTGCCGGAGCGTACGGTACACGATCTGGCCGATGTGCGTGGCCAGCATCAGGCGCGTCGCGCCCTCGAGGTTGCTGCGGCGGGTGGTCATAACCTGCTCTTCGCCGGCCCACCGGGGACCGGCAAGACCATGTTGGCCAGTCGCCTGCCGGGCATCTTGCCGCCGTTGTCCCATGACGAGGCGTTGGAGGTCGCGGCGATTCGCTCGGTATGTGGTATGGGCCTGCTAGAGCGCTGGGGCGAACGGCCCTTTCGCTCGCCTCACCATACCGCCAGTGGCGTCGCTCTGGTGGGAGGCGGTTCGAAGCCGAGGCCCGGCGAGATTTCACTGGCACACCACGGGGTGCTGTTTCTCGACGAGCTGCCGCAGTTCGACCGAGGCGTCCTCGAGGTGATGCGCGAACCCCTGGAATCCGGTCAGATTCACATCGCCCGTGCCAGTCATCAGCGCTGTTTTCCTGCCCGTTTCCAGCTCGTTGCCGCCATGAATCCGTGCCCTTGCGGGCATCTCGGCGATCCTCGCCAGTCTTGTGTATGTACACCCGCCCAGGTACAGCGCTACCAGGCGAAACTGTCCGGTCCTTTACTGGATCGCATCGATCTGCAGGTCGAGGTGCCTGCATTGCCGCCCGAGCAGCTGACCTCGCCAGCGCTCGGCGAGAGTTCGGCCGCGGTGCGCGAGCGGGTGCTGGCCGCCCGTGAGCGCCAGCAAGCGCGGGGTTCGCTCAATGCCCGCCTGCCGGGACGCGAGCTGGAGGCTGCCTGCGCACTGACGAGCGAAGAGCGCGCCTGGCTGGCCGATGTACTGTCTCGTCTGAAACTGTCGGCACGCGCCTATCATCGGGTATTGCGTGTGGCATTGACGCTGGCCGATCTGGCTGGCGAGTCGCGCCCGACGCGCCCGCAACTGATGGAAGCCATCGGCTATCGCCAGCTCGACCGGTTACGTGGAGGGAACGAAACACCGCAGGCCGTTGCCGGTCGATAAGAGGACAGCAACAAAGAGTGCAGGGAGGCACGATGGAAAACAGCAATTCCCGGATTGCCGCGATGGATGCCGCCGCCCTGATCGAGGCTTATGCAGCCGGGCGGCTCTCACCGGTGGAAGTCATCGAGGATACGCTGGCCAGGATCGACCGCGAAAATCCGGCCATCAACGCGTTCTGTCATGTCGATCATGAAGGGGCTCTGACGGCGGCGCGCGAAGCCGAGACTCGTTGGCGTGCCGGCAAGCCGCTGGGGCCGGTCGACGGTCTGCCCGTGACCATGAAGGATCTGACACGTGTGCGCGGCATGCCGGCGCGCGAGGGTACGTTGATTTCCGACCCCGCGCCCTGCCAGGAAGATGGCCCTCCGGCGCGCATGATGCGCGAGGCCGGGGCCATCATACTGGGCAAGACCACGACCCCCGAGTTCGGCTGGAAGGGCGTCACCGACAGCCCACTCACCGGTGTGACCTACAACCCCTGGGATACGCGACTGACCCCGGGCGGCTCGTCGGGAGGCGCTGCCGCCGCCTGTGCGCTCAATCTGGGGGTATTGCACCAGGGCGGCGACTCGGGTGGCTCCATCCGGATCCCGGCCTCGTTTACCGGCACCTTCGGCTTCAAGCCGACCTTCGGGCTGGTACCGCAGTGGCCGCCCTGTTCCTTGCCCTCGATGTCGCACCTGGGACCGATCACCCGCACCGTCGACGATGCGATCCGCATGCTCAACGTGGTGGGGCGTTACGACTCCCGCGACAGCTACGCCGTCGCTGCTGCGCCGGACGATTGGGGCGAGGGGGTCCAGGCGCCGTTGGCGGGGATGCGCATCGGCTTGATCACCCGGGCGGAGCGGGTCGCTGTCGATCCTCAGGTCACCCTAGCCACCGAGCGTGCTGCCAGGCAGCTCGAGGCGCTCGGTGCCGAGGTCGTACCCGACGACCTGGACCTGCACGAGGCGGGCGAGGCCTTCAAGATTCTGTGGTACTCCACCAGTTGGCGCTTGTGCAGCCAGATGACCGAGGGTGAACGTCGCCAGATCAGCGAGGGGCTGATGAAGAATGCCTGGCGCGGCGAATCCTTTAGTGCCAATGACGTGCATGCCGCCCAAGAGGCGCGCGCCATGTTGACGGCGCGTTTCGAGGCGAGTTTCCGCAATCGTTTCGATCTGTTTCTGATGCCCAGCGTCGCTGTGCTGCCGTTCACGGCAGGCCAGGAAGTGCCGGAAGGACGGGGCATGAGCGATTGGATGGATTGGACCCCATTCACCTATCCATTCAATCTGACCCGGCAACCGGCAGCCTCGGTGCCGTGCGGATTCAGCGAGGAAGGCCTGCCTATCGGCTGCCAACTGGTCGGGGCGCGGTTCAACGACCGTGCCGTGCTTCGCGCCAGCCGCGCCTTCATGCAGGCAGTGCCGCCACGCTTTCCTGTCCGCTCATTCGCTAACGGCAAGAGAAACGCCTAATGCCCGAATTTCTTTCTGATATGTCTTTGACGTTTGCCATTGGCCTGTTCGCTTTCTGCACCCTGGTGATTGGCATCGTCGGCACACGCCTGACACGCACGGTCGATGAGCTGGCCGATCGTACAGGGCTGGGCGAAGCCATTGCTGGCGCGGTTCTGTTGGGCATGGTCACCTCACTCTCGGGCATTATGGTGTCGGTTAGCGCTGCGTGGGGGGGACGCCCAGAACTGGCCATGAGCAATGCCTTGGGGGGAATCGCTGCACAGACGCTGTTTCTCACCGCAGCCGATGTGGCGCACCGGCGTGCGAATCTGGAGCATGCCGCGGCGTCTATCGGCAATATCATGCAGGGCACGCTACTGCTGTGCTTGTTGACGCTGTTGTTGATAGGGCGCTTCTCGCCGGAAATCACCATCTGGCATGTGCATCCCATCACGCCCTTGCTGTTTATCGCTTACCTGTACGGTTTGCGAATCGTTAGCAAGGCCCAGTCGGATCCCATGTGGAATCCGGCACGTACTCGGGAAACGCTGATCGATGAACCCGACGAGGCCAACCAGCAGCGATCCCTGCCCGGCATGATCGTGGCGTTTTTGCTCATGGGGTTAGGGATCGGCATTGCCGGTTGGCTACTCGAGCGGAGTGCCACGGTCATCGCCGAGGAGACCGGCATCAGCCAGGCAGCGGTCGGCGTTCTGCTGACCTCGGTGGCGACCTCGTTGCCTGAATTGGTGACCACCGTAGCCGCGGTTCGGCGTGGGGCGTTGACCTTGGCGGTGGCAGGCATCATTGGGGGTAATGCCTTCGACACATTGTTCGCGGCCGTGGCCGACGTCGCTTATCGCGAGGGTTCCATATACCACGCCATCCCCGATGCCGTATCGCTCTGGGTAGCCCTGTCCCTGCTGATGACCGGTGTTCTGCTGGCCGGCCTGATCCGGCGTGAAGAGCAAGGACCAGGACGTATCGGTTTCGAGAGTGTGACGATCATCGCCTGCTATATCGCGGGCGTTGCGATGTTGGTGCTAGGCGGAGAAGGATGATCACTGGGTGCGTAGGACCTTTTCCAGTACCGTCAGCCGGCCGGGGCGCAGGGCGTCTTCCACGGCACTGATGCGCAGCACGTGGCCCAAGGCCGGGTGCGGCGGGCGGTGGATAAGACTCCCGGCCTCGAGCAGTTCACGATGCACCCGGGCCGCCATGTCGGCCTCGGGCAGGCGGATGGCGACGAAGTTGGTGTCGCTGACGGGCACGTCGGCGCCCAACTCGCGCAGCCAGCCGGCCAGGCGCTCGCGACGTGCAATCACGGCATCGACGTGTTCACGCGTCTCGGCGGGGTGATCCAGCACCGTCTCGGCGGCAGCCAGCGTCAGCGACGACACTGCATAGTGAATCCTTACCTTGTGCATGATCTCGATGGCCTCGGGCTCGGCAATCGCATAGCCGATGCGCAGGCCGGCCAGGCCGTGGGCCTTGGAGAGCGTGCGCAGGCGAATCACGCCGGGCCAGGCGACGCCAGCGGATAGCGCATCGGCATCGGGACGAAAGTCGTGGTAGGCCTCGTCGAGCAGTAACGTGCATTCTGCGGGCAACGCCGCGCGTAGCCCGGCAATGGCGGCATCGTCGTACAGGTGGCCGCTCGGGTTGTCGGGGTTGGCCAGGTAGACCAACTGCGCCGAGTGGGCATTCGCTGCCTCGGCCAGTGCCTTCAGATCGGGGGCCAACAGTCCCGACTCGTCGCGGTAGGCGACCTCGTGCAGCGTGCAGCCCTGGCCCACGGCGAAATAGCCGAACGTCGGGTAGGTGCCGGCGCTCGCCACGACAGGGGAGCCGGCTTCGCAGGTGGCGCGCAGCGCCAGGGCGATCAGGCTGTCGGCGCCGGCATCGACCAGCAATGCCTCCAGTGGTGTGCCAAGGGCCGCTGATAGCCGCTGGCGTACGCCCATCGCTTCGGCATCGCCATAGCCCCGGGCCAGCTCGCTCACGGCATTGCCGAAGCGCGCCGACAGGGCGCGGTGAGGCATGTCCAGCCCTTCGTTGGAGCCCAGCTGGTGCGGAATGGCGTACCCCAGGCGGCGTTCCAGGAC
This sequence comes from Halomonas sp. McH1-25, assembly GCF_022348165.1. Lineage (GTDB taxonomy): Bacteria > Pseudomonadota > Gammaproteobacteria > Pseudomonadales > Halomonadaceae > Modicisalibacter. The sequence goes on along the minus strand of NZ_JAKRFI010000002.1, from coordinate 119,557 downwards.
CTTGATGCCCGGAAAGGGGTTATGCGGGCCGTCGCGGTAGATGTGGCGAGCGTAGCGGGGCATGGCGGTTCTCGCGATTTAGCGGATGAACGGCCATTGTGGCCGCTGGGCCGGGACATGCAAAGCCCGGGCGAGCCACGCTACAGGGCACTGGCATCCAGCGCGCCGCTGATGATCTGGGTCCAGTGCGGTGCCGCATCGTCCGGTCGGCGCAGGGCCAGTTCCAGGCGATAGGGCAGCAGCTCGCGGTCGGATAGGGTCAGGGCCGGTCCTTCGGCCAGCAGGCGACTTTCCAGAAGCCACTGATTTTCCGGCAGCGTGGTGTCGGCCATCGTCGGTGTCCAGTCGAGTACCTGGGGGCCATCCTTGCGGGCGAGCAGGGCGCGGGTCAGGGTTTCGCGAAAGCGCTCGGTATCGACACCCAGCTCGGTGTCGATCTCGGGCAGCGTCAGCAACAGCACGACCTCATCGGCGGGGACCGACCAGTTGGGCTGGGTGACGGCCGCGGCGGCGGCACGTTCGCCCAGTCCATAGAGCGCCTGACGCTGGGTCTGCGGGCGCTCCGGCTGGCCGGCGCAACCCGCCAGGAGCAGGACGAGCAGCAGGTAACGGGGCAAGTCACTCAGACGATGCATCATAGGGTGGCCGACGATGAGGATGCGGGAGAAGGCGTAGGTCCACTGGCGCATGTCATGTCTTCCAGAAAGGCATCGAGTTCCTCGAACAGCAGGTCGCGGATCGGCTCCGCCTCATTGACCAGATGGTGTCGCGCTTCCGGGTGGCGATGGATGCGCGCCCGAGGAAACTTGCTGGCAAGTACTTCCAGGTTCCACTGCCAGTCCACGGTCAGGTCCTGTTCACCCTGCAGGATCAGCACCGGCAACTCGCTCGACGGCAGCGCCAGCATGTGCGCCATCCAGCGGCGCATGGCGGCGACCCAGGTCAGCGTCAGGCGGTCGGGCTGCAGTGGGTCGTGATCGCGCAGGAAAGTGGCGAAATCGTCGTCGGTGGAGTTGGCGCGATACTTGCGGGGAATCGAGCGGATGAACGGGCTGGCCAGGCGATGCAACCAGTTCGATTGCGGCCAGCCCCACGGCCTGACCAGCGGCGCCAGCAGCACCAGTGCCTGCCAGGGCGAGGCCGAACCGCGGCCGAGCGCATCGGTGGCGAGAATCGCCGCCCCGGTGCTCTGACCGACCCCGATCCACGGTCGGGGTGCCATGTCGCGGTCTGCCAAGTGATTCTGCAGCGCTTGCAGGCAGGCGCCGTACTCCTCGAAATCGTCGATGGTGGCACGCTCGCCGCTGGACAGGCCATGTCCGGGCAGGTCCCACAGCACGACTCGCCAGCCTTGGCCGAGCAGGCGTTCCAGCAGGTGACGGTAAAGCCCCAGATGATCGAAGTAGCCATGCACCACGAAGGCGGTGCCGCGCGGTGTCTCCGGCGACCATACCTGGGCCCAGAGGCGGTATCGTTCGGCATCGATGAAACCCGCGTACAGGCCCACGTCTTCCTTGAGCAGCGGGGCCAGACGGTAGTGATCGAGGTAATCCACCAGGGCGGAGGCCTGGGATTCGCCCACCCGGGCCAGCGGCCCAAGTGCTTGCAACGGTGCGAAATCGGTCATCGCGTTCTCCCTGTACCTCTCCATGCTAGCCCGCTTTACTGACGAACACGACACCCCGAGCATCAACGGCTTTCTTAGTCATTGGTCGAGCGGTACACAATTTTCTCTCTGTTTGGTTATTATATGGAAGAGATTTCCATAAACGTGGCAACCACAACGAATCGTCTAGCAGGGGAAGGATCGTATCGCTAGACGGCAGCGCAGTAGGAGAGGATTTCCATGACTCAACGCATCTCTCGCCATCGTCTCCAGGTGGCCGCCGAGCTCGACCGCTTTCTCAACGAGGAAGCCCTGCCCGGGACCGGCGTGGACGCCGATGCCTTCTGGTCCGGGCTCGACGCCCTGATCCACGATCTCGCGCCCACCAACCGCGAATTGCTCGCCGAGCGCGAGCGTCTGCAGGGTGAACTCGATGCCTGGCACAAGGCCCATCCGGGACCGGTACGCGACCTGGCCGGCTACCGCGAGTTTCTCAAGCGGATCGGTTATCTGGTCGAGGCGCCGGCCAAGGTCGAGACGACCACTCGCAACGTCGATCCCGAAATCGCCGTGCAGGCCGGGCCGCAGCTGGTGGTACCGGTCAGCAATGCCCGCTACGCCCTGAATGCCGCCAATGCGCGCTGGGGTAGCCTGTACGATGCCCTGTACGGCACCGATGTCATCAGCGAGGACGACGGCGCCGAGAAGAGTGGCGGCTACAATCCCAAGCGCGGCGCCAAGGTCATTGCCTATGCGCGCGGCGTACTCGATCAGGCCGCGCCGCTGGCCGAAGGCTCGCACAAGGATGCCGTCAGCTACACGCTGCGCGACGGCAAGCTGATCGTCGGCCTCGAAGGTGGCAAGGAAACCGGCCTCAAGGACCCGGCCCAGCTGGTCGGCTTCCAGGGCGATGCCGCCCAGCCGCAGGCGGTGCTGTTGGCCAATCACGGCCTGCATCTCGAAGTGCAGTTCGACGCCGCCCACCCGATCGGCAAGACCGACCCGGCAGGCGTCAAGGACGTGCTGGTGGAGGCGGCGATCACCACCATCATGGATTGCGAGGATTCGGTAGCCGCCGTGGATGCCGAGGACAAGGTCCACGTCTACCGTAACTGGCTGGGCCTGATGCAGGGCGATCTCGAGGAAGAGGTCAGCAAGAACGGCAAGTCGTTCATGCGCCGTCTCCACGACGACCGCACCTACACCACGCCCGATGGCGACACGCGCACCTTGCCGGGCCGCTCGCTGATGTTCGTGCGCAACGTCGGCCATCTGATGACCACCCCGGCGATCCTCGACGGTAACGGTAACGAGATCCCCGAGGGCATGCTCGACGGCATCGTCACCAGCCTGATCTCCATGCACGACCTCAACAAGGGCGGAGCGACCGGCACCCAGAAGACCAACAGCCGCAGCGGGTCGATCTACATCGTCAAGCCCAAGATGCACGGGCCCAGGGAAGTCGCCTTCGCCAATACGCTGTTCGGGCGTATCGAGGACGTGCTGGGGCTGGAGCGCGATACGCTGAAGATGGGCATCATGGACGAGGAGCGGCGCACCACCGTCAACCTCAAGGCCTGCATCAACGAGGCGACCTCGCGCGTGGTGTTCATCAACACCGGTTTCCTCGATCGCACCGGCGACGAGATGCACACCGCGATGGAAGCCGGCCCGATGCTGCGCAAGGGCGACATGAAGGGCGCCAAGTGGATCGCCGCCTACGAGAAGAACAACGTCCAGGCCGGCCTGGCCTGCGGCCTGCGCGGCCGCGCCCAGATCGGCAAGGGCATGTGGGCGATGCCCGACCTGATGGCAGCCATGCTCGAGCAGAAGATCGGCCATCCCAAGGCCGGCGCCAATACCGCCTGGGTGCCGTCGCCGACTGCAGCGGTGCTGCACGCATTGCATTACCATCAGCTCGATGTCGCGGCACTGCAGCAGGAGATGGAGCGCCAGGGCGAAGCCGATCTGCTCGACGACCTGCTCACCGTACCGGTGGTCGAGCGAGCCGAGTGGTCGGCCGACGACATCCAGCAGGAACTCGACAACAACTGTCAGGGCATCCTCGGCTACGTGGTGCGCTGGGTCGAGCAGGGGGTGGGGGCGTCCAAGGTGCCCGACATCCACGATGTGGGCCTGATGGAGGACCGCGCCACGCTGCGTATCTCTAGCCAGCACATCGCCAACTGGCTGTATCATGGCGTGGTCAGCGAGGCGCAGGTGCGCGAGACGCTGGAGCGCATGGCCGGCGTGGTCGACAAGCAGAACGAGGGCGACGCCAACTATGTGCCGATGACCTCGCACTTGAGCGAGTCGACGGCTTTCCAGGCCGCCTCGGACCTGATCTTCAAGGGTCGCGAGCAGCCTTCCGGCTACACCGAGCCGCTGCTGCACCACTGGCGCGCGGTGCACAAGGCGAAGACCGCCTGATAACGACACGCTGAATAAGGCGTATCAGCAGAATGCCCCGCTCCGGCGGGGCATTTTTTGTGAACCGAAGCCGGCCAATGGCTGTGCGACGCGTGACGCTTACGCTATCGTTACTCACGAGCCCGCACCCACCCGTTCGTCGCGCAGGGAGAAGCATCGCATGACCGTCATGACCGCCGCCGCCATCGAGGAGTTTCTCGATGAGGTCTTTCCCTATCGACAGGGAACCATCGAGGGAATCGATGCGATGCGGGCCACCATGAGCCTGGCCATCGAGGACGAGCATCTGCGCCCCGGTGCCTGCGTATCGGGGCCGAGCATGATGGGCCTGGCCGATGTCTGCCTGTATGTGGCGATCCTGGCCGAAGTCGGCCCCGAGGCGATGGCGGTGACCACCGACTTCAATTGCCATTTTCTGCGCCGCGCCCGCGGCGACCGCGACCTGATCGCCAACGCCCGCATCGTCAAGCTGGGGCGTCGCCTGGTGGTCGGCGAGGTGGAGCTGTTTTCGGCCGGCGACGACGAGCCGGTGGCCATCGTCACCGCCACCTACGCTCTGCCGGATCGGGACGATTGACTCGCCCGGTCAGTCGGCGCCTTGGCCCGCCATGCGGTGATCGCCAGCATCAGCCAGCCGGCCATCAGCAGCAACCCGCCCAGCGGCGTGATCATGCCGAGACCGCGTGTGCCGGCCAGCGCCAGCAGGTAGAGCGACCCCGAGAACAGCACGATGCCCGCCCCCCACAGCCCCAGCACGAGCGACTGCCCCTTTAGCGGCATTTGCTGACGCCAGATGAGTACGCCGAGAATCGCCAGGGTATGCCACGCCTGGTAGCGCACGCCCGTCTCGAACGCTTCGAGCAGCGATGCCGAAATGCGGCCTTCCAGGCCGTGAGCGCCGAAGGCGCCGGCCATGACCATGACCAGGCCGCTCAGGGCCGCGGCGACCCAGGCTGAACGATGTCGCATCAACTTGTCTCCCGACTGCTACGCTGACCCATGGTCAGATAAAAGTTCGATTCGCACGCTGGCATTTCGTCAGGCGTGTCGCGCCGCTATCATGCCTGCCCCAGCGGCAATGATGCACCATCTAGGTGCAAGCCCGGCCCAATGACGATGATAGGAGACTCAAGTCATGGAATCCCTTGCCTCGCTGTTCGCCCCGCTGCGCGACGGCATGTACGCGGTGATGACGCCCCTCAGCGATTTTATCTGGAGTTATATTCTCGTCTACCTGCTGCTGGGGGCCGGCCTGCTGTTCACGATCCTGACTCGAGGCATGCAGTTTCGTCTGTTCGGGCATATGGCACGGGTGACGTTCACGGCTCGCGGCGCCGGTGAAGGCGTCAGCGGTTTCCAGGCCTTTGCCACCTCACTGGCGGCCCGCGTGGGTACCGGTAACCTGGCCGGGGTGGCCATTGCCCTGTGGGTCGGTGGCCCGGGCGCGATCTTCTGGATGTGGATGACGGCGCTGGTGGGCTTTGCCACGGCCTTCGTCGAGTCGACCCTGGCCCAGGTCTACAAGCACCGCCACGAGGACGGGGTGTTTCGCGGCGGTCCGGCCTATTACATCGAACGCGCGCTGGGCTGGCGCTGGCTGGGTGCGCTGTTCGCCATCTTTCTGCTCATCGCCTATGGTCTGGCCTTCAATGCCGCCCAGTCCAACACTATCGCCCAAGGGATGAATGGCGCCTTCGGCATTCCCAATTGGCTAAGTGGCGTAGCGCTGGTCGGGGTGGTTGCCCTGGTCATCTACGGTGGCCTGAAGTCCGTGGCGCGCACAGCCGAGAAGATCGTCCCGATCATGGCCGTCGCGTATCTGCTGGTGGCGCTATGGGTCCTGTTCATGAATCTTGCCGAAGTGCCCGATATGCTGGCGCTGATCGTCAAGAGTGCATTCGGCTTCGGTCCGGCCGTGGGCGGTGCCGTGGGCTATTCGATCAAGGTGGCGATGGAAAACGGCATCAAGCGCGGCCTGTTCTCCAATGAGGCCGGCATGGGCTCGGCGCCCAACGCGGCTGCGCAGGCGACGGTCAAGCACCCCGCCGCCCAGGGGCTGGTACAGTCCTTCGGGGTATTCATCGACACACTGATCATTTGTACCTGCACTGCAGTGGTGATCCTGTTGTCCGGCGTCTACGAACGGCTGTTGAGTACGTCGGCCGGCGATTCGATCGAGGGGATCAAGCTGACCCAGGACGCGATGGTCGACCATCTCGGCAGTTTCGGCGAAATATTCATTGCCATCGCCATCCTGCTGTTCGCCTTTACCTCGATCATCGCCAACTTCTCGTTCTCGGCGGTCAATATCGAGTATCTGTTCCGAAGTCACGCACGCAAGGCCGTACAAGCCCTGCGCCTGGCCGTGCTGGCGATGGTCATGATCGGCGCGCTGGCCAATCTCGAATTCGTGTGGCGCTTCGCCGACCTGTCCATGGGCCTGATGGCGACCACCAACCTGTTTGCCATTCTTTTGCTGGCTCCGGTGGCTTTGCGCGTGCTCAGAGACTATGAAAATCAGCGGCGTGACGGGGTCGGCGAGCCGGTGTTCGATCCCCAGGTACTCAAGCGCCCGGAGCTGGTCGATGCCGATGTCTGGCCACCGAAGGAGACCGACACGGCGTCCTCGAAGGATGTCCGCTGAGGTATTTGGCGTTAAACTATGGACCCGTCGTGTGACGGGGCTTCCCGAACGATGAGGCTGCTATGCAGATTCAGCTAAACGGCGATCCTCGCGCTTTCGAAGACGAACCGACGATCAGCGAGCTCATCGCTTCCCTGGGCCTGACCGGCCGACGCATCGCCGTCGAGGTCAACGAAGAGATCGTACCGCGCAGTCAGCACGCCGAGACCCGCCTGGCCGATGGCGATCGTGTGGAGATCGTGCATGCCATCGGTGGCGGCTAGGCGCGATGTGCTGACCGCTGTAACCCAATCATGCTGTGTCGCGCCGCTCCGGCCGTCCCTGACTGCAGGGCGACAGGTCCGGCGCGACCGTTAGCGCCTTTCTGGAGACGCCTCATGTCTGAACGTATGGACATCCCCGCCGACCAGCCCTGGCTCGTTGCCGGACGCGAGTTCACTTCGCGCCTGTTGGTCGGCACCGGCAAGTACAGAGACCTGGACGAGACCGCTGCGGCCATCGATGCCAGCGGCGCCGAGATCGTGACCTTTGCGGTGCGGCGCACCAACCTCGGCCAGAATGCCGACGAGCCCAACCTGCTAGATGCCGTCTCGCCCGAACGCTACACCCTGCTGCCCAACACCGCGGGCTGCTACACCGCCAAGGATGCGGTGCGCACCTGCAAGCTGGCCCGCGAATTGCTGGATGGCCACAACCTGGTCAAACTCGAGGTGCTGGGTGACGACAACACGCTCTACCCCAACGTGGTCGAGACCCTCAAGGCCGCCGAAGAGTTGGTCCGCGACGGCTTCGACGTGATGGTTTATACCAGCGACGATCCGATCGTCGCCAAGGAACTCGAGAAGATCGGCTGTAGCGCAGTCATGCCGTTGGGCTCGTTGATCGGCTCCGGCCACGGCCTGCTCAATCCGGCCAATCTGGCGCTCATCCTGGAGCATGCCAATGTGCCGGTGCTCGTCGATGCCGGGATCGGCACGGCGTCCGACGCTGCCCTGGCCATGGAAATGGGCTGTGCCGGCGTGCTCATGAATTCGGCCATCGCCCACGCCCGTCAGCCGGTGCTGATGGCCAGCGCCATGCGCAAGGCAATCGAGGCCGGACGCGAGGCCTTCCTCGCCGAGCGCATGCCGCGGCGTCAACGTGCCGAGGCCTCGTCGCCGATGGCCGGACGCATCAACCGCTGATCCCCGAGAGACTCAAGACCGCTGCATGAACAATGACCGTTTGAACGCCGACTCGGGACGAACTGCCCAGTCTACCGTGGCCGAGCCTCCCCGGCGCGGCATCAAGAGCTATGTACTGCGTGCCGGGCGCATGACCGCGGCCCAGCAACGTGGCCTGGATGAGGTCTGGCCGCGGCTGGGCCTGTATGTCGACGATGGTCGGTTGGACCTCGACGCCGTATTCGGTCGCCAGGCGCCTCGCGTGGTGGAGATCGGCTTCGGCATGGGCGCCTCGCTGATCGAGCAGGCCGAGACGCACCCCGACACCGATTTCATCGGTATCGAAGTGCATGCGCCCGGGGTGGGCAAGCTGCTCGACGAGGCCGACAAGCGCGGGCTGACCAATCTGCGCGTCTACCGCGACGATGCCCTGGAGGTGCTGACGCGTTGCCTGCCCGAGGCGAGCCTCGATGGTCTGCAGCTGTTCTTCCCCGACCCTTGGCCGAAGAAGAAGCATCACAAGCGACGTATCGTGCAGCCGGCCTTCGTGGAACTGGTACGCAGCCGCCTCAAGCCCGGCGGTACGTTGCACATGGCCACCGATTGGGAAGCCTATGCCGAGCACATGGCCGAGGTCATGGCCGCGGCGCCGGGTTTCCGCAATACCGCCACCACCGGCCCCTACGTGCCGCGGCCCGACTTCCGTCCGCTGACCAAGTTCGAGCATCGCGGGGCGCGTTTGGGACATGGCGTATGGGATCTGATTTACCGGCGCTGCGAGTGATCTTCACTTGAACAGGCCACTCAGGAGCCGCTCCCCGGAGCGGCTCTTTGTTTATCGGCGACTCGTAGCCTGACAGGATGACAAAAGAAAGCCGCTCCAGGAGGAGCGGCAAAGACCGTGACTAGCTTGATGAGGAGAAACCATTAGCGGGAACCTGACTTCTCGCCGATGGATGTGACGTCTCGCGACATCACAAATAAAAGATAATCATTATCATTACTACCGTCAAGCCGAACCGGCAACTTTCTTACGGACAATGTGATGAGCGAGCGCCAGGCGACATATCCAAAAAAGAAAGCCGCTCCAGGAGGAGCGGCAAAGACCGTGACTAGCTTGATGAGGAGATAACCATGGCAGGGAACGCCGCGCTTTCAGCATCCTCTGCGATGGAAAGTAGCGCCTGGCGAGCGCCACAACTTCAAGGTAAATCATTCTCATTTAATCCGTCAAGGCAAACGAGAATATTTTTTATTCGCCTTTAGCCTGACAGGGACAGCCAGGCCGGCAGGGTCAGCATGGCCAGCAGCGTCTGTCCGGTGATCAGCGCGGCCATCAGTTCGGCATCGCCCCCCAACTGGCGCGCCAGGATATAGGCCGACGTCGCGGTCGGCAGGGCGGCAAACAGCAGCACTACGTCCCGGCTCACGCTATCGAGCCCCAGCAGGATGGCCAGGCTCAGCACCAGGGCCGGCATCAGTGCCAGCTTGATCAGGTTGGCTGCCCAGACGCCGCGGTCGAGACGCAGCAGCGCATGCGGACGCAGGGCGACGCCCACGGCGACCAGCCCCATGGGTAGCGCAGCACGCCCCAGCAGGGCGATGGCCTCACCGCTCCAGCCGGGTAGGCCGATGTCGCTGAGGTTGAGAGCGATGCCCGCCACACAAGCCAGAATCAGCGGGTTGCGTACCAGGGCGGCCAGGCTCTTGCCGAGGCTCGACGGGCCCAGCGTGCCGGCTGCCACGAAGCTCGCCACACAGAGTACATTGACCACCGGCACCATCAGCGCCACTGCTACGGCGGCGACCGTGACGCCTGCCGTGCCATGTAGCGCTGCAGCTCCCGCCACGCCGACATAGGTGTTGAAGCGCAACGCACCCTGGAAGACCGAGGTAAAGGCCGCCGCCTCGAGACCGAGGCGCGCACGCCAGCGCCAGAGCAGGATGGCGAACAACCCCATGCTACCCAGCAGGGCCAGGGCGACGCGAACGACCGGGACCTCGGCGACATTGGCCGTGGCCAGGGTCGAGACCAGCATGGCGGGAAACAGCACGAAGTAGATCAAGCGCTCGAGCGGCGGCCAGAACCCGTCACCGGGAAAGCGACACCCGCCCAGAACGGCACCCAGCAGAATCAATAGAAACAGCGGCCCCAGAGCGCCTTCGACGCCGGTCATTTCGTCTCCTTAGCATGGCGACCCATGCGACATCGTTTCGCAGGGGAAATGGCGACAAACGCTGGTAAGCTTACCCGTTTCCGCCTACCAATGGCTTTTCGAGTATCGCCATGTCCCGTCAAGACGACGATAACGCGCGCTCGCCGCTGCTCAAGCTATTGATCATCGTGACACTGGCCACCATCGTGGTGGCACTCTGGTACTTGGTCGATTATTACGTACGCGGCAGTACCGAAGACATCACCTGGTATCCGCCCCAGGTTCCCTGCGACTTGCACCGCAGCGCCTGCCAGGCCGATCTGGGCGTGCATGCCGATCTGCGCTTGTCGCTGGGCAAGGAGCTGCAGCCGCTGACACCGCTGGAGATCGACGTGCACCTTCACGGCGTCGAAGCCGAACAGGTCGTCGTGGAATTCGTGGGACGCAACATGTACATGGGACTGAACCGCTACGTTCTCGATGACATGGGCGACGGGCACTTTCGCGGGCTGGGGCAGTTCGGTATCTGCAACGAGGACATCATGCCCTGGCGCGCCCAGGTGATGATCGAGACCGCCGACGGACTCAAGGGCAGCTGGTTCGATGTCGACATCCGAAGGAGAGCGTCATGAGCCGGGGATTCGGACGTCGCTGGCCATGGCTGGCGCTGGGCGGCGTGGCGTTGATCGCTGCGCTGGTCCTTGCCTGGGCATTGCAACAGCTGTACCGCGACGCTGATAGGATGCCTCAGGGTGGTCCGATCGAACTGCCTTCTACTGTCGGTGAGTTCTCTCTCGCCCGGCTCGATGACGATCAGTTGGCCGTGGTGTTCTTCGGCTACACGCATTGTCCCGATGTGTGTCCGATGAGCCTGTCGGTGATGCGCCAGGCCCTGGCCCGGCTGGACCCAGAGACACGTCAGCGTGTCGTGCCGCTGCTGATCTCGGTGGATCCGGCACGTGACGATCTGGCGCGTTTACGGCAATACGTGGGCTTTTTCGGACCGCAGTTCATCGGCGCGACGGGCAGTCAGGCGCAATTGAGCGATATCGCCGATCGCTATGGCGTGTTCTGGCGCAAGGTGGAGGCCGGCGACTCGGCCATGGGCTATACCGTGGATCACAGCGCCTCGCTGTTCATCGTCGACAGCGATGGCGAGATTCTCGAACGGGTGATGTACTCGCCGACACCGGGGCTGCTGAGCGAGGCGCTCGGACAGGTGCTGGCCGCTCACCGGTAACAGGCGAAGCGAAATTCGTGGCTAGATACCGGCCAAGTGATCGACCATGGCCTTGATTGCCTGAACCTGGCGGCCCTGGCGAGTGTCGTAAAGCGGATCGCGTTGCCAACTGCTTTCGTCGTAGCCCCACCAGTCCCAGCATGCCTTGGGGTTGGGCAGACTGGGTTTCGCCTGGGGATAAAGCACCACGATACGGTTGGCTGCCGCCCAGGCGTTGAGACCCGACTCGCGGACAAAGGCCTCGCCAATCTGTGCGGCACTCATGTCGCATCCATGTAGCGCCACGGTCAGCGCACAGCTCGCGCCTTCCTCGCACACCTTGGGCACATACACGTAGCCCTGATCGGCCAGCCGGCGCCCATCATAGAAGGGGGACTGGTCGAAGGGCATCAGCATGCCGCGTTCGTCGCCGGTGGGTGGTTGCAGGTCGTCGCCGTAAAGCCATTGCAGCGCCTGTCCGGCACCGTCCATGTCGCAGCCCAGCAGGTAGGGGCTGCCGCCCAGGGCGCAGTCAACTGCCGCTGGCGAAGATGCCACCGGCCAGCCATGAGCGGCCCGGGGAGACTTCACCGTCTTCAGTTGCACGTCGGGGTCGCCCAGCCAGGTGCGGTACTGCTCGGCGAGTAGGCTGCCGAGCTGCGGGTCGAGCGTGCCATCCTGGTCGCCGTGCCAGAGGTAGACTCGTTGCCGGGCAAGCTCATCGGCAGCGCCGACGAGACCGTTATCGGCATAGTCGGCATGGCGTGACTGGAGGGACTCGAGATCGGGTGGACCGAAGCGCGTCTGCATGCATTGCGTTAACGCCTGCGACAATATGCCTTGAGCGCACCCCCAAGGGCCGGCGGCGAACACCGCCAGCCCCGAGAAACGTGCCGGCCAGGCAACCGCCAGCTGCGTCGCCATGTAACCGCCCGACGAGACGCCCATTGCGCTGATGGCGTCGCGCTCGATGTTCATCACCGGCAATGCGGCCGCCGGGCTCGTCGCAGACTCGGCCAGGGACGCGGCTGGCATGGCCAGCATCAGGACCGCGCTCAGGGCCGACGCGTTCACGCCAGATTAGCCTTGGTCGCTGGTGGCGTCGTCGCTATCGCCACCGGCCGGCTCGACACCCAGCAACTCGACCTTGAAGGACAGCGTTTCGTTGGGGCCGATCGGGCCACCGGTGCCAGCCTGACCGTAGGCCAGGTCGGACGGCAGGTAAATCATCCAGGTATCGCCGACGCTCATCATCTGCAGGGCTTCCTGCCAGCCTTCGATCACCTGATCGACCCGGAACTCGACCGGCTCGCCGCGCTCGTAAGAGCTGTCGAAGACTGTTCCGTCGAGCAGCTTGCCCTCGTAGTGGACCTTGACGTTATCCTGAGGCCCGGGCGTCGCGCCGTCGCCGGATTCCAGCTCCTTGTACTGCAGGCCGGAATCGGTGACCTTGACGCCTTCCTTCTCGGCGTTCTCGGCCAGGAACTTTTCGCCTTCGGCCTTGTTGGTTTCGGCGGCCTGCTTGGCCTTGGCCTGCTGCTCGGCCATTTTCTGCTGCTGGAACTGGGTGAGGGCCTGGGCCATCTCTTCCTGGCTCATTTGCAGCTCATCATCGGCGTAGACGTCTTCCAGAGCCTGGGTGAAGGCGTCGATGTCGAGGTTCTCGACATCCTGGGAGAGGCTCTGACCAAGCGTGACACCGATGCTGTAGCTGAGCTTTTCCTGATCACTCTCGGGAGCCGCCAGGACGAACGGTGCGGCGCTCATTGCTGCAGTGAATGCAGCGGCGGTCAGTAGGGTTTTCATAAGGCTCCTCTGGAATCGATATGCCTGCGGTTGCACTGTTGTAGGGCCTGTCTACCGGCCCGAAACCCTAGGACTCTAACAGGACGTCGAGGGTTCCGCACTCGCGGCATCGATCAGCCGGGTCAGGGCCGGCTCGGCGCTGGAAGGCAGGGCGGGAATCAGGTGACGCAATTGAGCGTCCAGCGTATCGCCGGGCTGTATACGGCAGACGCCGCGTCCCGGCTCGGCGAGACGGGCCAGGCGAGCCAGCGCTTCACGTTCTGCCAGCAACTCGGCCCGCTTGATCGTCTCACGTAGCTGCGCCACGTTCTCGTCATGCAGCGCAATGGGCTTGAGCGCACGGCGCTGGGCTCGCAGCGGGTAGGTATAGTGAGACTGCCAGTCGCGTACCTCGGCCAGGTGCGTTGCGATATCCTCCGCTGGGTGCAGGCCGCGCTGAAACAGCCAGCAAGCCCATAGCAGCTCGCAGACGTCAGCACCGGCCTCGTCCTGCAGCGTCAGGCAGGCTTGCGCTACGCCGGTACGCCCATACAGGGACAGCGCGTAAGCCCATAATTGGGTAGAATCGTCACTCATTTTTTACGCGGCCTTCGTCGCCGTTCCCTCATCGCTTTATTTCGGAGTCGGCATGATCGCACTGCGCCAACTGGCCCTGCAACGCGGCACCCAGCTCCTCTTCGAAGAGGCCGAGCTGACCCTGCATCACGGCCACAAGGCCGGTATCGTCGGTCCCAACGGGGCCGGCAAGTCGAGCCTGTTCAAGCTGCTGCTCGGCGAACTGGTCCCCGACCAGGGCCAGATCGAGTTGTCCGGCGGCCAACGCATCGCTCACATGGCCCAGGAGATAGAGGCACTGGATCGCTCGATCCTCGATTACGTCCTGGATGGTGATGTCGAGTTGCGGCGTACCGAGCGCGAGTTGGATGAGGCGCAGCAGCGCAATGACGCTCACCGCGAGGCCGAACTGCACGGCGAGCTGGAGGCATTGGATGGCTACAGCGCGCCAGCACGGGCCGCCCAGCTGCTGGTCGGTCTGGGCTTCACCCAGCCCCAGCTCGAGCAGCCATTGTCGGCGTTTTCGGGGGGCTGGCGCATGCGTGTCAATCTGGCGCGTACGCTATTCATGCCATCCGATCTGATGCTGCTCGACGAGCCCACCAACCATCTGGATCTCGACGCCCTGCTGTGGCTCGAACAGTGGCTCGTGCGCTATCCCGGTACGTTGCTGCTGATATCCCACGATCGCGATTTCCTGGATGCCGTCTGCGATCACATCGTGCATTTCGACCGGCGGCGTCTGGTGCTTTATCGCGGCAATTATTCGACCTATGAGCGCACCCGGGCCGAAAAGCTCGCCCAGCAGCAGGCCGAGGCCACCAAGCAGCAGGCGCGCCGCGAGGAGATAGAGCGCTTCGTGGCACGCTTCAGGGCCAAGGCCACCAAGGCGCGCCAGGCCCAGAGTCGTCTCAAGATGCTCGAACGCATGGAGACCATTGCCGTCGCCCATGTCGATTCGCCATTTCACTTCACGCTGCCGTCCTCCGACAAGACGTCGCATCCGCTGCTGGTCCTCGACCAGGCGGCCCTGGGCTACGCCACGCCGCTGCTGGACGACGTCAAGCTGACCCTCCTGCCCGGCCAGCGCATCGGGCTGCTGGGGCCCAACGGGGCGGGCAAGTCGACGCTGATCAAGTCGTTGACCGGCGAATTGCCGTTGCTCGCCGGCAAGCGGGTGGCCGGTGAGCACTTGGCGATCGGTTACTTTGCCCAGCATCAGCTCGAAGGGCTCGATCTGACGGCCACCCCTTTTCTCCACGTGCAGCGCTTGTCGCCGAAGGCCAGCGAGCAGGAGATCCGTAACTTCCTGGGTGGGTTCGGCTTCAAGGGCGACGATGCCTTCGGCGAGGTCGGGTGCTTCTCGGGCGGCGAAAAGGCACGCCTGGCGCTGGCCTTGGTTGCCTGGCAGAAACCCAACCTGCTGCTGCTCGACGAGCCCACCAACCATCTCGATCTGGAAATGCGCGAGGCACTGACCGAAGCCTTGGCCGGCTTCGAAGGCACGGTCATCATCGTCTCCCACGACCGTCACCTGCTGCGCGCCACGGTCGACGAGTTCTGGCGGGTGGCCGATGGCACGGTCGCGCCGTTCGATGGCGACCTGGAGGACTACCGTGCCTGGCTCAAGGCACGCCTGGAGAGCGAACGCCGTGAGGCGCGCACGGACAAGACTGACGAAAACGTGCCGGTTGTGGATCGCAAGGCAGCCCGCCGCGCGGCAGCCGAGCTACGCGACAAGCTGCGCCCGCTCAAACGCGAGCGCGACAAGGCTGAGCGCGATATGACCCAGGTGAGCAACGAGCTGGCCGTGGTAGAGGAACGACTGGGCGATGCCGAGTTGTATACCCAGGCGTCGCGCAAGGACGAGTTGACGACATTGCTGGCCCGTCAGGGTGAGCTCAAGACTAGACTGGCAGCCCTCGAGCAGAGCTGGCTCGAAGCCGAAGAGGCGCTGGAGCAGCTCGAGGCCGAGCTTACCGCCGAGTGACGAGGACGAGCGATGAGGCAAAACGTATGGGCGGCGACGATCGTGGCCGCGGCACTCGGACTGGCCGGTTGTGAAGACGCTCGCCTGACGCTGGACAACTACCAGCAGCTCCAGGCGGGCATGAGCCGGGCCCAGGTCGAGGCGATTCTCGGCGAACCCAGTGAATGCTCCGGCGCGGTCATGATCGACAACTGCCTGTGGGGCGACGAATCACGCTTCGTCCAGGCACAGTTCGTCGCCGGCAAGGCCATGACCTATCAGTATCAAGGACTGAAGTAGATAAGCAACAGGCTGCCGGATCGGCAGCCTGTCTCATGGCAAGGCATGACTGGCCGGATCAGTGCCGGTGGCGCATGAAGGGCGCTGGGCGTGCCCGCAGGGCGATACCGGTGTCGCGCAACACGTTGCCGCAATCCTGGAATAGCCGGAGCATATAAGTCGACATGCGGGTGAAAGCATCTCCGGTGGGAAACGACTTGTCGCCATGCTTCATGAAGTAATTCAAGGTGGCCAACAAATCGAGTTCGTCACGCGAGACGCAGGGCGATTTGGGGCCGAGCAGCTCGAATTCGCCTCGACTGTCCAGGGCATTCTTGATCAGCTGGACGAAAGGAGAGCTGTCGTCCGGATGGATGCCGATCCGCTCCAGAAGGGGATCCACATCGGCCAGCTGGGAATCCGCTTGCTTGATGGCCCTGAGGGCGCGTAACAGTTCCTGCTCGGATTTCGAGCATTGTGCCTTGAGAAATAGAACATTGCCTTTCATCGCTAATGCCTTCCCATGATCGGTGGTGTGGCGCCGCAGTGCAGCATCCGGTAGCCAGTACCTCCGATGCCGTTCAACGTGCTATGCAAGTGAACTTGTTTCAATATCTATGCGACTAGTAAACAAGATTAACCATGGTTGAATTATGGCGTTTCACTAGGGGGATTCCCACCTTCTTCTCCATGAAGATTGCCTATGGAGGCGATTGCCAATCGCGATGTTGGGGTGACTTGGCTGACAGGCGATGCAGCGCAAGGCTGCCGACGGCAGCCTTGGCCTTGGGAAAGGGACGACGCTTATTCGGCGTAGATCATCTTGCGCGTCATACCTCCATCGATGACGAACTCCTGGCCGGTGATGAAGCCGGCCTCATCGCCGGCCAGGAAGGCCACCGCGGCGGCAATGTCCTCGGGCTCGCCGATGCGGCCGACGGGATGCTGGTCGCGATCGATGGCTCGATGCTCAGGTGAGCTGCGCTGGTCACTCTTCTGCCAGGGTCCGGTCTCGATCCAGCCGGGGCAGATGGCATTGACGCGCACCTCGGGTCCCAGGCTGATCGCCAGGGCGTGGGTCATGGCTAGCAGGCCACCCTTGGCGGCCGCGTAGGCTTCACAGTGTGGCTCCGATTGCAGGGCGCGGGTCGAGGCCATGTTGATGATACTGCCGCGGCGGGTACGCAGGTCGGGAATCGCCGCTCGGGTGCATAGGAAAGCTCCGGTCAGGTGGCTGTCCTGCCAGCGCCGCCAGTCGGCCAGCGCCAGCTGCTCCAGCGGCCCGGTCTCGGGATCGGCGATGCCGGCGTTGTTGACCAGCAGGTCGAGGCCGGGCGGCTGGTTGGCTGCCCCCTGCCAATCGCGCAGGCGGGCGAAGGCCGCATCCACCTCGGTCTCGTGGCCATTGTCGGCCATCAACGGCAGCAGCGGCGACGAGGGGTGAGCGGCATCCAGCTCTGTCAGGGCATCGCCGTCGCGATCCAGGGCGGCGACGCGCCAGCCGCGCGCCAGCAGGTACTCGACGATGCCGCGCCCGATTCCCTGGGCGCCGCCGGTAATCAAGGCGAGTCTTGAGTTGGCCATGGGTAGGCGTCTCCGGATTGGCGTTTCAGGTTTCCAGCAGGAACGTGACGGGGCCGTCGTTGAGCAGGCTCACCTGCATATCGGCGCCGAACTCGCCGCTGGCGACGTGGGGCCAGGCATGACGTGCCTGGGACAACAGGTAGCCGAACAGGCGCTCGCCGTCGGCAGGGGGTGCGGCGCTGGAAAAGCTCGGGCGCAGCCCCTTGCGGGTATCGGCCGCCAGGGTGAATTGCGAGACCAGCAGCAGCCCGCCCCCGATCTGCTGTAAATCGAGATTCATCTTGCCAGCGTCGTCACCGAATACACGATAGTGCAATAGCTTGTGCAGCAGCTTGTCGGCGTGTGTCTCGTCGTCGCCTTTCTCCACGCCGATCAGGGCCAACAAGCCCTGATCGATAGCGCCCACCGTATGCCCGCCGACATCCACCCGGGCGTGACTGACACGCTGTATCAGTGCTCTCATTGCTGCTCCAATAAAAAACCCTCGTCCGTAGACGAGGGTAGCATGGCTAAGCGGTTCCGCTCAGTTGGCCAAATTGGGCAGGAACAGCGAGATCTGGGGGAACACGATGACCAGTGCCGTCGCCAACAGCAACAGGGCGATGAACGGTGGGGTGCCCTTGATGATGTCCAGATAGGGTTTTCGGAACACCGCCACCGCCGTGAAGATGTCACAGCCGAAGGGTGGCGTGGCCGATCCGATCGCCGCTTGCAGCGTGACCAGCACGCCGACATGCACCGGGTCGAGGCCGGCGGTCTCGATCGCCGGGGCGAATACCGGCGACAGGATCAGGATGACCACGATCGGATCCACGAACATGCAACCGACGAAGAAAGCGATGGCGATGACGATGAGTAGCGCCAGCGGATTCTCGGAGAGAAACGGAATATAGCCGCCGAGAACGGCATCGGGAATCTTGGCGAACGAGATGATCCACGAGAAAGCGGCGCCGGCGGCAACCAGGATGAACACCACGGCAGTGATCAGGCCGGTACTGAAAGCGACCTTGGGCAGATCGCTGAACGAGACGCCGCGGTAAATGACCATCTCCAGCAGCAGGGCATAGAGCACCGACACGGTAGCCGCCTCGGTGGGCGAGAACATGCCCGAATAGATACCGCCGATGATGATGACCGGAAAACCGGCCGGCAGGCTGGCGCGCTTGATGGCATGCCATCGCTCGGCCCAGTTCTTGCGCGGCAATGGCTCGATGCCCAGCTTGTGGGACTTCCAGATGCAGTACACCGAGAACAGTACCAGGATCAGCAGGCCCGGCAGAATGCCGGCGATGAACAGGTCGCCCACCGAAGTACCGGTAGCCACGCCGTAGATGATCATGCCGATCGAAGGCGGGATCAGCAGCGCGATGTCCGAGGCGTTGATGATCAGGGCGATGGTGAACTTGTCGCTATAGCCGGCATCCAGCAGGCGCGGGCGCAGCGGACGTCCCATGGCGACCACGGTGGCCTGGGTCGAACCTGACACGGCGCCGAACATGGTGCAGCCCATCGCGGTGGTTACGGGTAGCCCACCCTTCCAGTGACCGACGAAGCTCTCGATGACATCCAGCATACGCTGGGCGGTGCTGCCCTTGAGCATGATGTCCGCCGCCAGGATGAACATCGGCACGGCGGTCAGCACTACCGGCTGCAGCCCGCCGATCATCTGCTGGATGGCCAGTTCGGGTTTGAGAAAGCTGAAGCCGCTCAGCAGGATGGCGAAGGCGCCGGCAAGCAGCGGAACCAGCATCGGCAGCCCCAGCAACAGCAGGCCGACCATCATTAGCACAATCCACATGGGCGAGAATCCTCGTGTTCTTGTTGGTTCCCTGGTGTTACAGGCTGGTTTCGCTGAGGTCGCCGCTTTCGGCATCGATCTCTGGCGTTTTCCACGACATCCAGGCACCGCGGCTCAGCAGGTTGCGCATGATCGCCATAAAAAACTGCACGGCGCCGAGGCCCAGTCCGATGGGCACGATGGAATAGAGCACATCCAGAGGCCAGCGCAGCGATGGGGTAACGCGCCCGGAGTCGGCCAGGCTGCCGACATACTTGAAGGCCAGCCAGGCCAGCCAGCCGAGCAACGCACAGGTAACGATCTGCCCCGCGACCAGCAGCCACTTGCGCAAGGTCTCGCCGGCCATGTCGAGCAGGGCGGTCACCCGGATGTGACGGCCGACCCGGGCGCCGTAACTGATCCCCAGGAAGGTCAGCCAGATCTGCAGGATCTGCATGATCTCTTCGGTAAAGGGCAGGCTGTAGTTGAAGAGGTTGCGGCCGATCACGTTGGAGAAACTGGCGACGGCCATGCCGATGACGCAACCGGCAATCAACCAACGCTCCACGATGGCCATCAGGCTATCCGCTTTGTCTAGTCCTCGAGCGACACTCAATAATCCCCGCGGTAAATGGCTCAGTGACTGCTCTCGTTCTTCTTCGGGTGTGGCCATGAGCGATCCTTGTTCTAAAGAATGAAAGTGCGGCCTGCGCTATTTGACTATTATCATAATGATAAATAATGGAGCTTTGGCAAAGCCTCTACCAATCTGTTATGTATGTATCACACCACCTCGGAAAAGGGATAACAACCATGTTCAAGAAAGCTGGCCTGATTGCCGCCATTGCTGCTGCTGGAGCCATGTCTACTAGCGTAGCTCAAGCGGAAACTTGGCGTTTTGCGCTTGAAGAAGTGGATGGCAGCGTACAGGACGCCTACGCGGAAGAATTCAAAAAGCGTATCGAGGAAAAATCCAACGGTGACATAACGGTCGAAATCTACCCCTACGGGACGCTGGGTACCTCTTCGCAGCTGACCGAACTCGTGCAGCAGGACGCCATTCAGCTCGCCTTTGCATCGCCCGGCCACTTGGCCTCGGTGATTCCCGAAACCGGCGTGTTCACCCTGCATTTCCTGTTCTCGGACGACAACGAGATCAACGAGCAGGTGCTGGGCAACTCCGAGGCCATCGGCATGCTCGAAGAGGCCTATAACGAGCAGAACCTCGAACTGCTGGGCGTCATCCCCGAAGGCTGGATGGTGTGGACGGCCGACCGCCAGATCCAGACGCCTGAGGACATGGAAGGCTTCAAGATCCGCACCATGACCTCACCGATCCTGGTCGAGTCCTATCGTGCCTATGGTGCCAACCCGACGCCAATGCCTTACTCCGAAGTCTATTCGGGGCTGCAGCTCGAGCAGATCGACGGGCAGGTGAACCCGATCTTCGCCATCGAGGAAATGAGCTTCTACGAAGTCCAGGATTACATGATCCAGGCCAAGCAGGCGCAGTTCATCACCACGCTGGTAGCGGCCCAGGACTTCTACAACAATCTGCCCGAAGACCAGCAGCAGATGATCGATGAAGTCACCGACAACATGCGCAGCTATATCTTCGAGAAGCAGGCCCAGTTCAATGAAGAGCGCCTGAACACCATCGAGGAAAACAGCGACATTCAGGTTTCCACGCTGACCGACGAACAGCGCGATGCGTTCCGTGAAAAGAGCATGCCGGTACGCGATACGTTCATCGAGCAGGCGGGTGAGCGGGGCAAGCAGATCCTCGAAACCCTGCAACAGGATATCGAGGCGGCCGAACAGGAGAAGAGCGGTAGCTAAGCGGACCGCCTTTCCCGGCATGATGCAAAAGACCCGGCGAATGCCGGGTCTTTTCGATCGTACCGAGGCGGGATCAGAGCGGAACTCGAAGCCTCGCCGCTACCAGGCGCGACACACCATCATATCGCAGTGCGGTTCGGCGAGCAGGCGCTCGGTCAGATGACTGTCGCGTCCCAGCCGCATCTGGCTGCTGAGCGCCAGTAGATCGGGTGGCTGACGACGTAAGCGGTTGAGCAGCGCCTCGCCGGGTTCGCCCTGCTCCAGTTCCAGTTCCAGCTCGGGTACGTCGCCGAGTTCGTTCATCATCTGGTCGATCTCGCCCTCGAGTTGCTGGCGGAGCCGCTCCACCTCGCGATCGCGCCACTGCGCATAGCCGCTATTGGAGCCGAACTCCTCCTCACCCGGGATATGCCAGGTATGCAACAGGGTCAGGCGGGCATCGGGAAAACGCATCAGGGTCTGGCGCAGGGTATGCCGACAGGCCAATGAGAAGTCCACCGGCACCAGTATGTCCTGCCACTCCTGGCTGGCGGCGTGGCTGATCAGATAGACCGGGCAGGGCGCGCCACGCATGACCCGGGCCAGCGTGGTGCCGCCCACCAGCTCCGGCTGCCCCCGCTTGCGATGCGCACCCAGTACGATGGCGCTGGCCTGGCGTTCATGGGCCTCGCGAATTATCTCTACGTAGGGCGACCCGGCCACGGTCTGGATCAGGGTCGGTGGCGCTGGCAGGGCATAGTCCTCGCGCAGCTCGGTCATCAGCCGCTCCATTTCCTCGATGACCGCCGTCTCGAGATCGCGCAGCGCCTGGCGAGGCAAGTGTGGGTCGAGAACGTGCAGGACATCCAGCTGAGCACCGTTATCCACGGCCAGGCGGATGGCACGGGCAAACGCTGCCCGGTTCTCGGCGGACAGGTCGCAGGCAAACAGCAATGTCTGTGGCATGACGCTTCCCCCCGGTCGTTGACGGTCGATCATGTCCGAGTCACGCACCGGCACGCCATGGCGGCCGGCTACCGTAGCATCAGCATGGCCAGCCACCGAAGGTCCTGCAAGTGGAACGGCTCGGCAGATTACCACCAGGCATGGAAGTGATGTACCGGCCCCCGGCCCTTGCCGACATCGAGACGCTCGCTTTCGTGCAGTGCCTGGCTCAGCCATACCTTGGCGCGCTGCACGGCACTGACCAGCGCATCGTCGTGGGCCAGGCAGACAGCGATCGCCGAGGAGAGCGAACAGCCCGTGCCATGCAGGTTCTCGGTAGGGATGCGCTCCGCTTCCAGCCAGCTGCTGCCCTCGGCGGACGCCAGCAGGTCGGGGCAGCGCTCACCCTGAAGATGGCCGCCTTTCAGCAATACGTTTGGCGCGCCCAGGGCCAGCAGGCCCGGTACCATGGCTTCCATGGCATCGGCGTCCGAGGCACGGGGGCGGTCGAGCAACACGGCGGCTTCCGGCAGGTTGGGGGTGATCACGTCGGCCAGCGGGACCAGCACATCACGAACTGCACGAATGCCGGCATCGTCGACCAGTACATCCCCGCTCTTGGCAACCATCACCGGGTCGAGCACGACCCAGCGCGGGCGTTGCCGGCTCAGTGCATCGCGGATCGTTTCCGCGACTTCCAGGCTGGCCACCATGCCGATCTTTACGGCATCGATGCGCACGTCGTCGAGCAGCGTCTCCAGCTGAGCGGCAATGAAATCGGCAGGCACCGGGTGCACTCCCGTCACGCCTTGCGTGTTCTGCGCAGTCAACGCCGTAATCACGCTGGTGGCGTAGGCGCCGAGCGCCGAGAATGTCTTGAGGTCGGCCTGGATGCCGGCACCGCCCGAGGGGTCGGAGCCGGCAATGGTCAGCACGTTGGGGATGCGGGAAGGTGTGGTCATCGCGGTGATCTTGTGGCCTGCAGAAATCCTATAGCCTAGATGATTTCGATGTATCACGGCCACGTTACCGACCTCTGACAAATCTCTAATGATCTCCTACGCTTAATCCAGACGAATGAAAACAGGGCGGTTCGACGAAGTCGCCTGTGCCGCGAGACGGCTGGCTGCGGCCTTTTCGAGCGTAGCCTGATGAGGAGGAGTATGGAGCAGAACGCCGCAGCGCTGATTGCCCAATACTGGGCCGTCGGGCTTTTCGTGGTCGCCGTGATCGGCCTGTGCGCCTTCATGATTGGCGCTGCCAGCCTGCTGGGCGGCCGCAGTCGCGGTCGTAGCAAGTCCCTGCCATTCGAGTCCGGCATCATCGGCACCGGCAGTGCGCGTCAACGCTTCTCCATCAAGTTCTATCTGGTCGCGATGCTCTTCGTGATCTTCGATATCGAGGCCGTGTTCCTGTTCGCCTGGGCCGTTTCCGTGCGCGAGGTCGGCTGGGCCGGCTTCTGGGGCGCGGCGGTATTCATCGTCATCCTGCTGGCCGGGCTGGTCTACGACAGCCGGGTCGGGGCGCTGGACTGGGCGCCGACGGCGCGTCGCAAGCGTCAGGATGGCGAGGCTTGAGATCGTGACCGGACCCGCTCGAATCCGCGTTTACTTCGACTGTTTTATCGCTTTGTCATGGGAGGAGTCGCATGGCGTATACCCTGACGCGTGCCGATGACGCGCTGGCGGCGGACAACGCCCGCTATCCGCTGGGCGAACGCCAGCGTGTGGAGGACCCGCTCGACCAGCAGGTCCATCGCAGTGTGTTCACCGGCAAGCTCGAGGAAGTGCTCCACTCGGCAGTCAACTGGGGGCGCAAGAATTCCCTGTGGCCCTATAACTTCGGCCTGTCGTGCTGCTACGTGGAGATGACCACGGCGTTCACTGCACCCCACGACATTGCCCGCTTCGGCTCCGAGGTCATTCGCGCCTCGCCCCGCCAGGCGGACTTCATGGTCATCGCCGGCACCTGCTTCATCAAGATGGCGCCGGTCATTCAGCAGCTCTACGACCAGATGCTGGAGCCCAAGTGGGTCATCTCGATGGGCTCGTGCGCCAATTCCGGCGGCATGTACGACATTTATTCCGTGGTGCAGGGCGTCGACAAGTTCCTGCCGGTGGATGTCTACGTGCCGGGATGTCCGCCGCGCCCCGAAGCGTTCCTGCAGGGGCTACAGTTATTACAGGACTCCATCCAGGAGGAGCGGCGTCCGCTGTCCTGGGTGGTCGGCGATCAGGGCGTCTACCGTGCCGAGATGCCATCGCAGCGCGAGAAGTGGCGCGACCAGCGCATTCAGACCACCGAGCTGCGTACCCCCGACAGCATCTGAAGCATCGTTGGATTGAGCAGGGAGAGCTGCACGAGACATGAGCGTCGCCACACCCCATGATACGACCGCGAACGACGCGCAGGCCGATCCGGTCGTCGTTGCCCTGATGCAGCGCTTCGGCGAGCGGGCCTTCGTCGAGCAGGCCACCCTGATCGGCATGCCGGTGCTGTGGGTCGCGCGTGACAGCCTGATCGACGTGCTGCGCTTTCTGCGTGAAATGCCCGAGCCGTTCGAGATGCTGTTCGATCTCTCGGCCACCGACGAGCGCCTGCGCGGCAATCGTCAGGGCCTGCCGGATTCGGATTTCACGGTGTTCTACCAGCTGCTGTCGGTTTCGCGGAATCGCGACATCATGCTCAAGGTGGCGCTCGCCGAGAGCGACCTGGAAATCCCCAGCAGCGTCTCGCTCTACCCCAACGCCAATTGGTACGAGCGCGAGGTGTGGGACATGTTCGGCGTGACGTTTCATGGTCACCCGCACCTCACCCGGATATTGATGCCGCCGACCTGGATGGGGCATCCGCTGCGCAAGGATCACGCCGCGCGAGCCACCGAGTTCGACCCATACACGCTGACCGTGGAGGGCCAGGACAAGGAGCAGCAGGCGCTGAAGTTCGATCCCGAGGCATGGGGCATGCGCCGCGGCGGTGAGAACAGCGAATTCATGTTCCTCAACCTCGGCCCCAATCACCCTTCGGCCCACGGCGCCTTCCGCATCGTATTGCAGCTCGAGGGCGAGGAGATCATCGACTGCGTGCCCGACATCGGCTACCACCATCGCGGTGCCGAGAAGATGGGCGAGCGTCAGTCGTGGCACAGCTACATTCCCTACACCGACCGGGTCGACTATACCGGCGGGGTGATGAACAACCTGCCCTACATCCTGGCGGTGGAAAAGCTCGCCGGGATCACCGTCACCGACCGGGCGCGCACCATTCGCGTGATGATGGCCGAGCTGTTCCGCATCAGCAGCCACCTGCTGTTCCTCGGTACCTACCTGCAGGACCTGGGTGCCATGTCGCCGGTGTTCTATGCCTTTACCGACCGCCAGAAGTCCTATGAGGTCATCGAGGCGATCACCGGCTTTCGCATGCACCCGGCGTGGTTCCGTATCGGCGGTGTGGCCCAGGACCTGCCCAAGGGGTGGGATCGCTTGATGCAGGGCTTCGTCGACTGGATGCCCAAGCGCTTGAAGGAGTACGAGCGGGCAATGATGGAGAACGCCATCGTCCGCGAGCGCACCCGCAACGTGGCGGCCTACTCCACTGCCGAGGCGCTGGAGTGGGGCGTCACCGGGCCCAACCTGCGTGCCACCGGTTGCAACTATGACCTGCGCAAGACGCGTCCCTACTCGGGCTACGAGAATTTCGACTTCGAGGTGCCGTTGGGCGGCAACGGTGACGCCTTCGACCGTGGTCAGGTTCGCATCGAGGAGATGCGCCAGAGCCTGCGCATCATCCAGCAGTGCATCGACCACATGCCGGCCGGCGACTACAAGGCCGACCACCCGCTGACCACGCCCCCGCCGCGCGACAAGATGCTGCAGCACATCGAGACCCTGATCACGCACTTCCTGCAGGTGTCGTGGGGGCCGGTGCTCAAGCCCAACGAGTCGCAGCAGATGATCGAGGCCACCAAGGGCATCAACAGCTATTACCTGACCAGTGACGGCAACACCATGAGCTATCGCACGCGCATCCGTACGCCGAGTTTCCCGCATCTGCAGCAGATTCCCGCGGTGATGCGCGGCGGCTTCGTGCCGGACCTGATCGCGCATCTGGGCAGTATCGACTTCGTCATGGCCGACGTGGACCGCTGAACATGAATTCGACCGCCGCTACCCGCAACGACGCAACCATCGCCACCGACGGCGATGCCTTCGCTCTGCATGACGACGACCGTCATGCCATCGAGCACGAACTGGCGCATTACGAACAGCCCCAGGCGGCCTGCATCGAGGCGCTGAAGATCGTCCAGCGTCGCCACGGCTGGGTGCCCGACGGGGCGATTCCGGCGATCGCCGGGGTGCTGGGCGTAGGCGCGGCCGACGTCGAGGGAGTCGCCACTTTCTATAGCCTGATCTTCCGCCAGCCGGTAGGGCGCCACGTGATCCTGGTCTGCGACAGCAGCTCGTGCTTTCTCACCGACTACGAGGCGCTGTATGACGCCCTGGCTGAGGCGCTCGGCATCCAGTTCGGCCAGACCACGCCCGACGGGCGCTTCACCTTATTGCCGGTCTGCTGCCTGGGGGCCTGCGATCGCGGCCCGGCGCTGATGATCGACGACGACACCTATGGCCCCGTCGATCCCGGCGACGTGGCCGAGCTGCTGGAGGCCTACGCATGACGACAAGTCGACCTGCGCTTCGCTCCTCGTTGCGTTATCGCTGCCAGCTACGCCAACCGGCCGCCGAACGACGTGCCGAGACGCACCCGCTGACCTGGCGGCTGCACGATGACAACAGTCCGGTCGGGTATGACGAGTATCTCGACAAGGACGGCTACGCCGCCGTGCGCGAGGTGCTCGGCAGGCAGTCGCCCGACGAGGTGATCGGTCAGGTCAAGGAAGCCAACGTGCGTGGTCGCGGCGGTGCCGGCTTCTCGGCGGGCATGAAGTGGAGCCTGACCATGAAGGGCGAGGGCATTCCGCGCGGCTATCTGGTCTGCAACGCCGACGAGATGGAGCCGGGCACCTTCAAGGATCGTCTGCTGCTCGAACAGCAGCCGCATCTGCTCATCGAAGGCATGATCCTCGGCGGTTATGCCAACAACTCGCGCTACGGCTATATCTTCCTGCGTGGCGAATACGTCGAGGCGGCCCGTGCCTTGACCCAGGCGCTGGAAGAGGCGCGTGCCGCCGGCTGGCTGGGCAACGATATCGCCGGCAGCGGCTTCGATTTCGATATCGCCCTGCATACCGGTGCCGGACGCTACATCTGCGGCGAGGAGACGGCGCTGATCAGCTCGCTGGAAGGCAGCCGCGCCAACCCGCGTGCCAAGCCGCCGTTCCCCGGCCAGTCGGGGGCCTGGGGCAAGCCCACCGTGGTCAACAACGTCGAGACGCTATGCAACGTTCCGGCGATTCTGCGCCATGGCGTCGAGTGGTACCAAGGGCTATCCGGCGGACGCAGCGACGACGGCGGCACCAAGCTCTACGGCGTCTCCGGACGGGTCAACGATCCCGGCCTCTGGGAGCTGCCGATCGGCACCACCGGTCAGGAGCTGCTCGATCTGGCCGGCGGCATGCGCGACGGCAAGGCGCTGAAGACCTGGCTGCCGGGTGGTGGCAGTACCGGTTTTCTGCTGCCGGAACACCTCGAGCTGCCGCTCGACTTCGACACCGTCGGTCAATACGGCAGTCGCATGGGCACCGGGCTTTTGACCGTGGTCACCGAGGAGCAGAGCGTGGTGTCGCTGCTGCGCAATCTGGAACAGTTCTTCTCACGCGAGTCGTGCGGCTGGTGCACGCCGTGCCGCGACGGCCTGCCGTGGGTGGTCAAGATCCTGCAGTCGATCGAGCGCGGCGAGGGCGAACAGGGCGACATCGAGCTGCTCGAGGATCTCGCCGTCAAGCTGGGGCCGGGCAAGACGTTCTGCGCTCACGCGCCTGGCGCGGCGATGCCGTTGCAATCGGGGCTCAAGCATTTCCGGGACGAGTTCGAGCGCGGCATCTCGCATCGACCGCGGGCCGCCCACGAGGATCCGATACCGGTGGGGGAAGTATGACGCTGGCAGGTGCAGGGGAGAGGCATTGATGGCGACGATTCATGTGGATGGCAAGGCCTACGAGGTCGACGGCTCGGACAATCTGCTCCAGGCCTGCCTGTCGCTGGGGCTCGACATTCCCTATTTCTGCTGGCACCCGGCGATGGGCAGCATAGGCGCCTGCCGCCAGTGCGCGGTCAAGCAGTACAAGGATGCCGACGACACCAAGGGCATGCTGGTGATGTCGTGCATGGCGCCGGCCAAGGACGACACGATCATTTCCATCGACGACGACGAGGCCCGCGACTTCCGCGAGAGCGTCATCGAATGGCTGATGATCAACCATCCCCATGATTGCCCGGTGTGCGAGGAAGGCGGCCACTGCCATCTGCAGGACATGACCGTGATGACCGGGCATGACCGGCGCCGCTATCGCTTTCGCAAGCGTACCCACCGCAACCAGTATCTCGGCCCGTTCATCGCCCACGAGATGAACCGCTGCATTACCTGTTATCGTTGCGTGCGCTTCTACCGCGACTATGCCGGCGGTGGCGACCTCGGCGCCTTCGGCGCTCACGACAACATCTATTTCGGACGCCATCAGGAAGGCGTGCTGGAGAGCGAGTTCGCCGGCAACCTGACCGAGGTGTGCCCCACCGGGGTATTCACCGACCGGACCCACTCGGAGCGCTACACGCGCAAGTGGGATCTGCAGTTCGCCCCCAGCATCTGTCATCAATGCGCGGTGGGCTGCAATATCAGCCCCGGTGAGCGCTACGGCGATATTCGACGCATCGAGAACCGTTATCATGGCGAGGTCAATCGCTACTTTCTGTGCGATCGGGGACGCTTCGGTTACGGTTATGTCAATCGCAGCGATCGGCCGCGGCGTCCCGAATGGCGTGACGAGAGTGGCCACGAGCCGGTCATGCTCGAGGTGGATGCGGCCCTTGAACGCGCCGCCGACCAGCTGCGTACCGCCCAGCGTGTGATCGGTATCGGTTCGCCACGCGCCAGCCTGGAAAGTAACCACCAATTGCGCGAGCTGGTTGGCGCAGACAACTTCTCGACCGGCATCGTCGCTGGCGAATTGGCCTGCCTGAACGCCATGAACCGTCTCAATCGCGAGACCGGCGTGGCCACGCCGACCCTGCGCGAGGTGGAGGCGCACGATGCGGTACTGATACTCGGCGAAGATCTGATCCAGAGCGCCGCCCGCTTGGGCCTGGCGGTGCGCCAGGCGGTACTGGGACGCCGCGATACGCTCGCCGAGCAGCGCGGCATTCCCGGCTGGAATGCCGAGGCGGTCAAGACGCTGGGCCAGGATACGTTCCATCCGCTGTTCAGCGCCTACCCCACGGCGACCGGGCTCGACGCCATCGGCGAGACGACCTGGCGGCTGGCGCCGGACGACATCGCCCGCCTGGGTTTCGCCGTCGCGCATGCGCTCGACGACACGGCGCCGCCCGTCGAGGGGCTCGACCCGGCCATGCGCGACGAGGCTGGGCGCATCGCCGAATCGCTCTTGGCGGCCCAGCGGCCGTTGATCGTCAGTGGCGGCTCGCTGGGCTCGCAGGCCATCATCGAGGCTGCTGGCAGCGTGGCCCGGGCACTGTCCCGGCGGGCCAAGCAGGCCGGCCTGACGCTGGTGCGCCGCGAGGCCAACAGCACCGGCGTTTCGCTGCTCGGCGGCGAGTCGCTGGAGTGGGCGCTGCACGCGCTCGAGACAGAGCAAGCCGATGCGGTCATCATCCTCGAAAACGATCTCTACCAGCGCTTGCCGCGAGGACATGTCGATGCCGCCCTGGACGCGGTCGATACCGTCATCGTACTCGATCATCAGCGCACCAGGACCTGGGAACATGCCCATCTGGGCTTGCCGGCGGCGACCTTCGCCGAGGGCGACGGCACATTGGTCAGTCTCGAAGGCCGTGCGCAGCGCTTCTTCCAGGTGTTCGATCCGCGCTATATCCGCCCCGAGACGCGCATCCACGAAAGCTGGCGCTGGTTGCACGTGCTCAAGGCGGGGCTCGAACAAAGAAGCGGCGTGGACGTCACCCTCGACGCGGTGACCCGGGCATGTGCCGAGCGACATCCTGCGTTGGCCGGCATCGTCGATGCCGCACCACATGCCGACTACCGGGTCGAGGGGCTGAAGCTGGCCCGCGAGCCGCACCGTTATAGCGGGCGCACGGCGATGCGCGCCAATCTGGACGTCAGCGAGCCCCGCGCACCGCAGGATCCCGACTCACCGTTCAACTTTTCCATGGAGGGTTATAACGGCTTTCATCGGCCGCGTCGGGAGGTGGCCTTCGCCTGGGCGCCGGGCTGGAATTCGCCGCAGGCCTGGAACAAGTTCATGGATGAGGTCGGCGGCCATCTGCGCGCCGGTGATCCCGGCGTGCGCCTGCTGGAGCCGCAGCCCGGCGATTACGCTTACGCCGAGGGCATACCTTCCGCGTTTGCGCGCCGCGACGAGGCTTGGCAGGTCGTCGTGCTGCCGCGTCTGTTCGGTGGCGAAGAGACGTCGCTGCGGGCCGCCCCGATAGACGAGCGCGCTGCACCGCCGACCCTCACCCTGGCCGCCGAGGACGCTCAGCGCCTGGGGCTTGGCGAGGGCGAAGCGGTGCTACTCGAGACCCAGGCGGGACGCGTGGTGCTGCCGTTGCACTCGTCCGAAGGCTTCCCGGCCGGCCTGGTCGGCCTGCCTGCGGGCGTCTCGGCGGATGTGGTTTCGGGCGCATGGGGCCGGTTGCATGCCGCAGGCGCAGATGACGTCGGCAATGCGTCCGATGCCGGCAAGCCATCCCGTATCGACCGTGAGGAGGATCGCCCATGAGCTGGTGGACACCGACGCTCGAGGCGTCGCTCATCGCCATGCTGCAGGCGTTGGTCATCCTGCTCGGGGCGGTGCTGCTGGGCGCGGCGATGACGGTGGTCGAGCGCCGTCTGCTCGGCCTGTGGCAGGATCGCTACGGCCCCAACCGCGTCGGTCCGTTCGGCTCGCTGCAATTGGTCGCCGACATGCTCAAGATCTTCTTCAAGGAAGACTGGATCCCGCCGTTCGCCGACCGCACGCTGTTCGTGCTCGCCCCGGCCATCGCCATGGCCTCGCTGCTGCTGTCGTTCATGATCATCCCCATCACTCCCGGCTGGGGCGTAGCGGATCTGCACATCGGCCTGCTGTTCTTCCTCGCCATGGCCGGCATCAATGTCTATGCCGTGCTGTTCGGCGGCTGGTCGAGCGGCAACAAGTATGCGCTGATCGGCGCCATGCGCGCCTCGGCGCAAACGCTGTCCTACGAGGTGTTCATGGGGTTGGCGCTGATGGGCGTGGTGGCCATGGCCGGCACGTTCAACATGCGCGAGATCGTCAATGCCCAGGAAGGCCTTTGGTATGTCATCCCGCAGTTCTTCGGCTTCTGCACCTTTCTGATCGCCGGCGTTGCCGTGACTCACCGAGCGCCCTTCGACCAGCCCGAGGCCGAACAGGAACTGGCCGACGGCTACCACGTCGAGTACTCGAGCATGAAGTTCGGCATGTTCTTCATTGGCGAGTACGTCGGCATGGTGCTGGTCTCGGCACTGATCGTCACGCTGTTCTTCGGTGGCTGGCATGGGCCGCTGCTGCCGCCCATCGTGTGGTTTGCACTCAAGACGGGATTCTTCCTGGTGCTGTTCGTCCTGCTTCGCGCTGCGCTGCCCAGGCCGCGCTACGACCGGGTGATGAGCTTCGGCTGGAAGGTCTGTCTGCCGCTGACGCTGATCAACCTGCTGGTGACGGGGGCAGTGATTCTTCTCGCCTCCCCGCAATGACACGTTCGAACGTAAGGAGTCACGGTATGTTCATGTGGCTGATCAAGGGCACCTGGTCGCAGCTGCGTACGCTGGGCATGGTCTTCATGCACAGCTTCCGCAAGCGAGAGACCCACAACTATCCCGACGAGCCGGTGCCGCTGCCACCGCGCTATCGCGGGCGCATCGTGCTGACCCGCGACCCCGATGGCGAGGAGCGCTGTGTGGCCTGCAACCTCTGCGCCGTCGCCTGTCCGGTGGCGTGTATCTCGCTGCAGAAAGGCGAAAAGGAGGACGGCCGCTGGTATCCCGAATTCTTCCGCATCAATTTCTCGCGTTGCATCTTCTGCGGCATGTGCGAGGAGGCTTGTCCGACCTCGGCGATTCAACTGACGCCTGACTTCGAGATGAGCGAGTACCGTCGCCAGGAGCTGGTCTACGAGAAGGAGGACCTATTGATCAACGGACCCGGCAAGGATCACGACTACCACTTCTACAAGGTGGCCGGGCTGGCGATCGCCGGCAAGGACAAGGGCAAGGCGCAGAACGAGGAAGCGCCCATCGACGTCAAGACTCTGCTTCCCTAGTGCCTAGATTAAGGAAAAAGACATGGAAGTAGCTTTCTACCTCAGTGGCTTGGTCGCGGTGCTGGCAACCTTGGGGGTAATCACCAATCCTAACCCGGTGCGCGCCCTGCTGTATTTGATCGTCTCGTTGATCGGCGTGGCGATGGTGTTCTTCTCCTTGGGCGCGCCGTTCGCCGGGGCGCTGGAAATCATCGTCTATGCCGGGGCGATCATGGTGCTGTTCGTGTTCGTGGTGATGATGCTCAACCTCGGCGAGGCGGTGGTGGCCCAGGAAAAGGCCTGGATGAGCCCCGGCACTTGGCGGGGGCCGGCGGTACTGGCTGCACTGCTGCTGGCGACGCTGATCGTCACGCTGTGGCGGGGCGACATCGGTATGGTGATTGCCGGCGAGACGCTGACCGCCAAGGCGGTGGGGACGACGCTGTTCGGTCCCTGGCTGCTGATCGTCGAGCTGGGCGCCATGCTGCTGCTGGCGGCGCTGGTGACGGCATCCCACGTGGGGCGGTTGTCGTCCACGCCGCAGGCGTCAGGGCGCGATTCGAGCGGAAAGGAGGGGGCATGAGCGGCATTCCGATGGAGCACGGCCTGATTCTGGCGTCGGTCCTCTTCGCGCTGGGACTGGTAGGGCTGATGGTCCGACGCAACATGGTGTTCGTGCTGATGAGTCTGGAAATCATGCTCAATGCAGCGGGACTGGCCTTCATCGTCGCCGGCACGGCCTGGGGGCAACCCGAAGGCCAGGCGATGTTTCTGCTGGTAATCACCCTGGCGGCGGCCGAAGCCAGTGTGGGGCTGGCGCTACTGATCCAGTTGTACCATCGCTTCAAGACGCTGGATATCGATGCCGCCAGCCGGATGCAAGGATGATGGAGCTGCCGATGTCGCTGTTTCTGCCTCTGACCTTCCTGTTTCCCCTGGCGGGCACGCTGATCCTGGCGTTGTCCCGTGGCCGGCTGGGGGGCGTGGACAGTGCTTGGATCGGTGTGTCGAGCGTCGGTTTGGCCGCTGTAGTCACGGCACTGCTGACCTGGACCTACCTGGCCTCACCGGGCGTCTACGAGGTGACGCTGTGGACCTGGATCGCCGTCGGCGACTTCCAGCCCACCATCGGCCTGGCCCTGGATGGCCTGTCGCTGACCATGCTCGGCATCATTACCGGCGTGGGGTTCCTGATTCACCTGTTCGCGGCCTGGTACATGCACGGCGAGAGTGGCATCACGCGCTTCTATGCCTACATGAACCTGTTCGTGTTCAGCATGATCCTGCTGGTGCTGGGCGATAATCTGCTGTTGCTGTTCCTCGGCTGGGAGGGGGTCGGCCTGTGCAGCTACCTGCTGATCGGCTACTACTACCAGACCGCGGCCAATGGCTGGGCCGCCTTCAAGGCGTTCATCGTCACGCGCATCGGCGACGTGTTTCTGGCTATCGGCCTGTTCCTGCTGTTTCGCGAACTGGGCACGCTGGATATTGCCGAGCTGCTCGAGCGGGCGCCGCAAGTCTGGGCCGAGGGCGACGCCACGGTGGAACTGGCGGCCCTGCTTCTGCTGGGCGGCGCGCTGGGCAAGTCGGCGCAACTGCCGCTGCATACCTGGCTGGCCGATGCCATGGCCGGCCCCACGCCGGTCTCGGCGCTGATCCATGCGGCGACCATGGTCACCGCCGGGGTCTACCTGATCGCCCGGCTGCATGGTGTGTTCCTGCTGGCGCCGGACGTGCTCTATCTGACCGGGGTGATCGGAGCGCTGACCCTGCTGCTGGCCGGCTTCGCCGCCCTGGCGCAGACCGACATCAAGCGCGTGCTGGCCTATTCGACCATGAGCCAGATCGGCTACATGTTCCTGGCCCTGGGTGCGGGCACCTTCGATGCCGCCATCTTCCACCTGATGACCCACGCCTTCTTCAAGGCGCTGCTGTTCCTCTCTGCCGGGGCGGTGATCGTCAGCTGCCACCACGAACAGGACATGCGCCGTCTGGGTGGGCTGTGGCGCCGCCTGCCGCTGGCCTACGCCGGGTTCGTGATCGGTGGGGCGGCGCTGGCCGCGCTGCCGCTGGTTACCGCCGGTTTCTACAGCAAGGACGAAATCCTCTTTCAGGCGCTGCTGACCGGCCACGGCGGGTTGTTGCTGGCGGGGCTGATCGGTGCATTCCTGACCTCTATCTATACCGTGCGGCTGATCGTCACTACCTTCCATGGCGAGCCGAAGAGCGACAAGGCCCGGCATGCCGAACCCGGGCGCGGCCTGGTGCATGGCGTGCCGCTGGTGGTGCTGGCGGTGCTCTCGACATTTCTGGGTGCCTGGATCACGCCGCCGCTGGAAGGCGTGCTGCCGATGGCGGAAGAGGCCGGACATGGAGCGTCGCACACTACGCTCGAGATCGTGGCGGCCGGGGTTGCCCTGGCGGGCATCGCGCTCGGGATGTGGCTGTTCCTGGTTCGGCGGGCGTGGCTGCGGGATCAGGTCGCCCAGGGCTGGGGCGCGCGGCTACGCACGTTGTGGTACACCGCCTGGGGGTTCGACGCCTTCTTCGACCGCACCCTGGTGCGTCCGTACCAGGGGATGGTGGCTAGGCTGCGCGGTGACCCCATCGACCGAACCGGCAGTCGAGTTGCCTGGCTGGTGGGAGTAATGCACCGGGGGCTATCGAGAACGCAGACCGGGCGGCTGCGCTGGTATGCCACCTCGATGGTGATCGGCGCCACTGTGGTAGTGCTGTTATTGACTTTGGGGGCGTAGTGTCGGCCTGCATACCGACGCCGCTGGGGGAGCCGTGATGACAAGACGACAAGGAATGCGACACCTATGACGCTGGTCTGGCTGATTCTGATTCCCTTCATTGGCGGGCTGCTGTGCTGGAAGGCGGAGCGCTGGGGCGAGATGGCCCCGCGCTGGATTGCGCTGGGGACCATGGGGCTGGTACTGCTGATCACCCTCGGGCTGTGGTTTCAGGGCGAGTATCACCTGCCCGATCCGACCGCTTCCAGCGAGGCGGTGCGCTGGTCGATGGAATGGCGGGCGGCGTGGATTCCCCGCTTCGGTATCGAGTTGCATCTGGCGTTGGATGGCCTGTCGCTGGTGCTGATCGCCTTGACCGGCTTTCTCGGCGTGCTGGCGGTGCTGTGTTCCTGGAACGAGATCGTGCGCCGTGTCGGCTTCTTCCATCTCAACCTGCTGTGGATCCTCGGCGGGGTGGTCGGTGTGTTCCTGGCCATCGACCTGTTCCTGTTCTTCTTCTTCTGGGAAATGATGCTGGTGCCGATGTACTTCCTGATCGCCCTGTGGGGGCACAGCGGTTCGGAAGGCAAGACGCGCATCACCGCCGCCACCAAGTTCTTCATCTATACCCAGGCCAGCGGGCTGCTGATGCTGGTGGCGATCCTGGGCCTGGTGTTCGTCCACCACGCCAACACCGGCGTGTACTCGTTCAGCTACGATGACTTGCGCAACACGCCACTGTCCGACGGCTTGGCGATGTGGCTGATGCTGGGCTTCTTCATTGCCTTTGCGGTCAAGCTGCCGGTAGTGCCGCTGCACGGCTGGCTGCCCGATGCGCATGCCCAGGCGCCGACTGCGGGCAGCGTCGATCTGGCGGGCATTCTGCTCAAGACCGCCGCCTACGGCATGCTGCGCTTCGCCCTGCCGCTGTTTCCCGAGGCCTCGCAGGCCTTCGCCCCGGTGGCCATGGCGCTGGGCCTGATCGGCATCTTCTACGGGGCGGTACTGGCCTGCGGCCAGCACGACGTCAAGCGGCTGATCGCCTACACCAGTATCTCGCACATGGGCTTCGTGCTGATCGGCATCTATGCCGGCACCGAACTGGCCCTGCAGGGCGTGGTCATGCTGATGGTGGCGCACGCTTTCTCGGCAGCCGGGCTATTCATTCTCAGCGGCCAGCTCTACGAACGCCTGCATACCCGCGATATGCGCGAAATGGGGGGGCTGTGGGGGCGCCTGGGCAGCCTGCCCGGGTTCTCGCTATGTTTCGTTGCCGCGTCGCTGGGCATGCCGGGCACGGCCAACTTCGTCGGCGAGTTCATGGTGCTGTTCGGTAGCTTCCCGGTGGCCCCGTGGG
Source organism: Halomonas sp. McH1-25 (assembly GCF_022348165.1). Taxonomy (GTDB): domain Bacteria; phylum Pseudomonadota; class Gammaproteobacteria; order Pseudomonadales; family Halomonadaceae; genus Modicisalibacter. Next base: position 83,120 of record NZ_JAKRFI010000002.1, on the reverse strand, counting down.
TGGTGGCGATCGCCAGCGCCGGGCTGGTCCTGGCGGCCATCTACTCGCTGCTGCTGATGCAGCGCATACACTTCGGACCCGCCCAGGACGACGCGCCGCTTGCCGGGCTCGATCGACGCGAATTCCTCATGATGCTGGGTCTGCTGGCCTTGGTACTGCTGTTCGGCCTGTATCCGCAGCTGCTGCTCAATACCACCGACGCCGCCATGCTCGAGGTACAGCGTCTGTTCGGCGCCGCTGACACGCTCATCACCACGCTGCCGATGGGGGTCGCATGACACTGACCTTGACGCACCTCGTTGCGCTGCTGCCGTTGATTCTGGTCTGTATCACGGCCATCGCGGTGATGCTGGGGATCGCCTGGCGACGCCATCACGCTGGGACCGCGGTCGCTACTGTCGTCGGACTCAACCTGGCGCTACTGTCGCTGCTCATCGTGTGGCAGGTGGCGCCGCTCGAGACGCCGCTGCTGGCCGTGGATGGCTTGGCGATGTTCGCCGCCGTGCTGATTCTCGTCTCGTCGCTGGCCTGCGCCACGCTGGCCCACGCCTATCTGGAGCACTACCAAGGCCCGCGCGAAGAGTTCTATCTGTTGCTGCTGTGCGCCGCCGCCGGTGGACTGGTGCTGTCGGCCAGCCAGCATCTGGCCACGCTGTTCTTCGGTCTCGAACTGCTGTCGATGCCGCTCTACGGCATGCTCGCCTATACCTTCCACGAGCGTCGCTCGCTGGAGGCCGGCATCAAATACCTGGTGCTGTCGGCGGCGGGCACGGCGTTTCTGCTGTTCGGCATGGCGCTGTTGTATGCCCAGACTGGCCGTCTGGACCTGGCTGGCCTGTCGGCGGGCCTCGTCGAGGGGGTTGGTGCCTGGGGACTGGCCGGTGCCGGGCTGATGCTGGTGGGACTGGGCTTCAAGTTGTCGGTGGTGCCGTTTCACCTGTGGACGCCGGACGTCTACGAGGGCGGGCCGGGACCGGCGGCGACGTTTCTCGCCTCGGCCAGCAAGGTGGCGGTGTTCATCGTGCTGTTGCGCCTGGTGCTGTCGGCGCCGGCCTTTCAGGATGCCTGGCTGCATGACGTGCTGGCGGTCCTTGCGCTGATCACCATGCTGGTCGGCAACCTGCTGGCGTTGACCCAGTCCAACCTCAAGCGCCTGCTGGGCTATTCGTCGATCGCCCACTTCGGCTATCTGCTGGTCGCGCTGGTGGTCGGCGACGGGCTGGCGGCGGAGACCGGCGCCGTCTATCTCGTCACCTATCTGATCACCACGCTCGGCGCATTCGGGGTGGTAACCCTGCTGTCGAGTCCCTATGGCGGCAGCGATGCTGCGGGGCTACACCACTATCGCGGCCTGTTCTGGCGGCGTCCCTACCTGACAGCAGTGCTCACCGTGACCATGTTGTCACTGGCCGGCATTCCCTTCACGGCGGGCTTCATCGGCAAGTTTTACATCATCGCGCTGGGCGTCGAGGCCGGTCGCTGGTGGCTGGTCGGCGGCATCGTCGTGGGCAGCGCCATCGGGCTGTACTATTACCTGCGGGTAATGGTCACGCTGTATCTGGTCGAGCCGGGGATGCAGAGTCGTGATGCGCCCAATGACTGGGGCGTACGCGCCGGTGGGATGGTTGTGCTGGGGCTGGCGCTGCTGGTGGTCCTGCTGGGCATCTATCCGGCGCCGATGATCGAGTGGGTGCGGATCATGGGTACCTTGTCGGGCTAGGCATGAGCCTAAAAAAAACCGGGCCCGCTCAGCGGGCCCGGTGATCGAAACGAACCTGGCTTTACTGCTGCTGGCTCGTGGTAGTGTCGCCGTCCGGTTTGCGGGCGTTGTAGTACGCCTGCTCGGAAATGGCATGGTAATTTTCGACCTTGTCCTGGAAGGCGCTGTACGAGTCGTAGATCTTCTTGGCCATTTCGTCCGTCTCGGCCAGTTCGGCGACGACATCGTGAGAGTGCTTCTTGGCTTCGGCCAACACGTCATCGGGGAAGCGGCGCAGCTCGACGCCATGCTCCTCGACCAGCGTCTGCAAGGCGTCGTTGTTGCGTGCGGTGTATTCGTTGAGCACCGACAGGTTCACGTCATGCACGGCGGTCTTGAGGATGGCCTGCAAGTCGGCCGGTAGCGAGTCGTAGGCTTCCTCGTTGACGATGGCCTCGAACATCACGGTCGGCTCGTGCCAGCCCGGATAGTAGTAGTAATCCGCCGCCTGATGCAGACCGAAGGCCAGGTCATTGTACGGTCCGATCCATTCGGTGGCATCGATGGCGCCGGACTGCAGGGAGGTGAATATCTCGCCGCCGGGCATGTTGACGATGGCTACGCCCATGCGGTCCATGACTTCGCCACCGAGGCCCGGCATGCGCATCTTGAGTCCGTCGAGATCGGCGACCGAATTGATCTCCTTGTTGAACCAGCCACCCATCTGGACGCCGGATGCGCCGGCGGTCATGACATCGACACCGAACTGGTCGTACAGCTCGTTCCAGAGTTCGATACCGCCGCCATACTGCAGCCAGGCATTCATTTCCTGGGCGTTCATGCCGAACGGCACGGCCGCGAAGAACTGCGCGGCCGGAGCCTTGCCCTTCCAGTAGTAGGAGGCGGAATGGCCCAGCTCGGCGGTGCCTTCGGCAACCGCATCGAAGACCTCGAAGCCCGGCACCAGCTGGCCAGCGCCGTAGACGTCGATGGTCAGGCGGCCATCGGACATCTTGTCGACCAGTTCGGCCAGGCGCTCCGGCCCCTGGCCGACACCCGGGAAGTTCTTCGGCCACGAGGTGACCATCTTCCACTTGTAGGTATCCTCCTGCGCGTGGGCAGGGTTATCGAGGGCAGTCGCCAGGCCCAGTCCGGTGGCGGCACTGGCCATGGCGATGACGGCGGCAAGAGACTTGAGTTGCATAGCGCATTTCCCCTTATTGTGTCGTTGAGCGCAGCGTGCGCCTAGGGTGGTCATCGTGCGGCGATGAGTGGATGCTCACCGCCGGCACATACAATCGGTCTGGATCGTTCCCCCTTAGAACTGCTCTGGGAGCCAGGTTGCCAGCTCCGGCACGAAGGCCAGGGCGACCAGCATGCCCAACTGCAACACGATGAAGGGAACGACGCCACGATAGATCGCCGTGGTGGGCACCATGTCCGGCGCCACACCGCGCAGGTAGAACAGCGCAAAGCCGAACGGCGGCGTCAGGAACGAGGTCTGCAAGTTGATGGCAATCATGATGCCCAGCCAGATCGGATCGAGGCCCATGGCCAGCAGCACCGGACCGACGATCGGCACCACCACGAAGGTGATCTCGATGAAGTCGAGGATGAAGCCGAGCAGGAAGATCACCAGCATGACGATGATCGTTGCGCCGATCACGCCGCCGGGCATGTTGTCGAACAGGTGCACGACCAGTTCCTCGCCGCCGTAGGCGCGGAACACCAGCGAAAACAGTGCGGCACCGATCAGGATCAGGAACACCATGGTGGTGACGTGAGTCGTCGAGCGCACGACTTCCTGGAGGGTGGCGAAATCCAGCTTACGGTAGGCCAGGGCCAGAACCAGTGCGCCGAAGGCACCCACCGCCGAGGCCTCGGTGGGCGTGGCGAAACCGCCGAGGATCGAACCCAGCACGGCGATGATGAGTACGATCGGTGGTACCAGGCCCTTGAGCAGCAGGGTAAACAGGCTGCCCTGATGACCGAGCTCTGCCATCAGTTCCTCGCGATCGGCGGGGGGCGCGGCGGAAGGCTTGAGCCAGGCCACGACGGCGACGTAGATGATGTACAGCACGACCAGGATCAGACCCGGGACGATGGCGCCCATGAACAGATCGCCCACCGAGACGGTCTTGGGGCTGAAGATACCCATCGACAACTGCGCCTGCTGATAGGCGGAAGAGAGTACGTCGCCGAGCAGCACCAGGGCGATGGAAGGCGGAATGATCTGGCCGAGGGTGCCGGTGGCACAGATCGTGCCGGTGGCCAGCGACTGGCTATAGCCGCGCTTGAGCATGGTCGGCAGCGACAGCAGCCCCATGGTGACCACCGTGGCACCGACGATACCGGTGGACGCCGCCAGCATCATGCCGACGATGGTCACCGAGATGCCCAGGCCGCCGCGCAGCGAGCCGAACAGCAGCGCCATGGCGTCGAGCAGGGTCTCGGCGACCTTGGACTTTTCCAGCAGCACGCCCATCAGTACGAACAGTGGCACGGCCAGCAGCGTCGAGTTGGACATGATGCCGTAGAGGCGGTTGGGCAAGGCAGACAGGAACGCAGGATCGAAGTTGGCATCGATGCCGAGGGCATCCAGCCCTAGGCCCAGGCCGGCGAAGGCCAGCGCAGTTCCGGCCAGCGACAACGCAACGGGATACCCGAACATCAGCACGATACAAATGACGGCAAACAGCACGAGCGCCATGTAGTCGAACATTACACGCGCTCCTCGAGGTGGCCGTCGTCATGGGCTGGCGGCGTGATGCGCCCGGCAATGATCAGGGCGTTGCGGATCAGTTCGGCGATACCCTGCAAGATCATCAGCCCGGCAAACGCGGGAATCAGCGTCTTGAGCAGGAACACGCCGGGAATGCCGCCGGTGTCGGGTGAGCCTTCGAGGATGGCCCATGACTTGCCGACATAGCCCAGGCTCGAGACGAAGATGAAAACCATCACCGGGAACAGCAAAAAAAGTGTCCCGAACAGGTCGACCCACGCCTTGCGACGTGCCGAAAAGCCCCGATAAAAAATATCGACGCGGACGTGACCATCGTGTTTCAAGGTGTAGGCAGCGGCGAGCAGGAAGACCAAGGCATGCATGTACATGACCGATTCCTGCATGGAAATGCTATTGAAATTGAAGATGTAGCGCAGCACCACAATCAGGAACTGGATCAGCATCATCGCGAGAATCAGCCAGGCAAGCGCCTTGCCCAACCGCTCGGTGACGATGTCGATCCAGGCCAGGGGGGCCGGCACGGACGAAGCACGATTCATGGAACCCTCTCAGTCTTGGCGTTTTGCGCCGTTATTTTGCTGGAACGTCATGCCACTGCCCAGAACGGCAGTCGCTCGACACGCCAGGGGGCCTATCTTCGCACAGTCCGGCTTGTGGCCGTGATGGTGGCGATGGCCGCGCTTCACGCAAAATCTACGCTAGCGTGAACGCTGGCCATCGTCAGGGCAATGGTTCATTGGTCTGACAACGCGGGAATGGCCTGGCGACAGGCGTCGGGAAGTTGAATGTCCACGGCCAACGGCAAATGGTCGGAAGCCAGCGGATCCAGCGCCATGATCTCGCCTGCCTCGAGGGAAGACGACAGGAGAATGTGGTCCAGGGCTCGGCTCGGCTGCCAGGAGGGATAGCTCAGCAATGGGCGTACCGGATGCAGCGGCAATGAAGTACAGAACCGTGAGTGGGAATTCAATTGGTCCGGCGTGCAGTTGAGATCGCCCATGACCACGACGTGCTTCAGCGGCATAATTATCTCGCTGAGATAGTCCAGCTGGCGCACGCGGCCACGGTGGCTCAATGCCAAGTGGGCGACGAACACATGCAGGGCATCGGGTCCTTCGCCGTAGCGGGCATGGATGGCACCGCGGCCGGGCAGGGTGCCGGGCAGCCGGTGTTCTTCGACATGGTCCGGCGTCATGCGCGACAACAGGCCATTGCTGTGCTGGGCCACACGACCCAAATTACGGTTCAATTGCTGATAGTGAAAGGGCAGGCCCGCACGGTGGGCGAGGTACTCCACCTGGTTGACGTTTCCCGAGCGAAAGCTGCCACCGTCGACCTCCTGGAGGCCGACGATGTCGAAGCGGCCAAGCACCTCACCGAGCAGGTCAAGGCTTCCCTGTCGCTTGGCGTGGGGCAGCAAGTGCTGCCAACTGCGGGTGATGTAGTGATGATAGGCCGATGTATGAATGCCGACCTGCAGGTTGTACGTCAGCAGGCGCAGCGTGTCTGCACGGCCTTTATGGATGGCACGCGCGTGCATCGCGTCACTCTCCCTGGTTGTTGCGTTCGCTACGCACCTGCTCGACAAGGGCGCCGGCGATCTGCGGCATGTTCTCGAGGCTGCCCGCACTGCTGGGGGTAATCACGTAGCGACCATCGACGACCAATGCCGGTACGCCCATCAGCTTGTAGGCGCGCATCTTGGCGTGGGCCCGGTTGATCTGGCTCTTGACGCCGAACGAGGTCAGCGCATCCTTGGCTTGCTGTTCGCTCACGCCATAGTTGCTGAAGAATTCGGCGATCTCGTCGGCATCGGCGAGTTTGCGCCCGTCCTGGTGGATGGCGTCGAAGAAATCGCCATGGAGCTTGTCGAGAATGCCCAACTGCTGGGCAGCATAGAAGGCCGTGGCGTGGGTCGTCCAGACATCGCCCATGGTTGCCGGCAAGCGCTGGAAGGTCACATCCTCCGGCAATTCGGCCACCCAGGCATTGAGCGGATCTTCCAGGTTGTAGCAGTGTGGGCAGCCGTACCAGAAAACCTCGGTCACCTCGATCTGCCCCTCGTCGACACTGGTTTCCACCGGCTCGTCGAGCACTTGGTAATCCTCGCCCGCGACCGGGGCGGCCATGGCCATCGTCGAAAGGCCAAGCCCGGCAATCACTGCGATCCAGTGTTTCAGCATGTGCCACGTCTCCTTGATGTACTTAACGGTTCTCTGCCTAAAGGTATCAGAATCTCGGCCCAGGGGCTGTGCCTGTGACCGATATCGTCTTTGAACGCGAACCTACGAGGCGGTTCCCAGGCCGGAACGGCACAAGGCGGCCCCGGCCGCCTTGTGGAATGAGGTACGTGAAGCGGGTGGGGTTCAGTTCAAGCCATACACATAGTTGGCCACGGCTTCCATGTCGCTATCGCTCATTTTGGAGGCGATGTCGCGCATGATGGCGTTGGGGTCGTTGTCGCGCTCGCCGCTGGCGAACGCCTTGAGCGTGGTCACGGTGTATTCGGGATGCTGGCCGGATAGCGCCGGGTAGCGGGCCGTGTCGATGCCTTCGCCGGTCGGCGTGTGGCAGGCCATGCAGGCGGGGATGCCTTTGGCGAGGCTGCCGGCCTTGTAGAGTTCGAGGCCGCGCTGGGCGAGCTCGGGATCGGCCTGGCCCAGACTGGCGGGCTGGTTGGCGAAGTAGGCGGCCAGGTCGGCAATGTCCTGATCGCTGAGATTGTCAACGATGCCGGCCATCTGCGGCACCGGACGCACGCCGTCGCGAATGTCGACGATCTGCTTGAATAGATAGTTGGGTTGCTGGCCCGCCAGGTTGGGAAACGTCGGCGCTGCGCTGATGCCCTGCTGGCCATGGCAGGCCGCGCAGACCTGGGCCTTTTCGCGGCCCGCGGAAGGGTTGCCCTCGACCTGAGCGTGAGCTGCGCCCACCAGACCCAGAGTGATAGCCAGGCTTGCCAGTAACTTTCTCATCGCTAATCCACTATGCCGTTTGATTATGTTTTGTCTGGTTGGGAGGCTTGCGTGCCAAAACCGTCAATGCACCAAGCGTTCGCGACTGCCGTGTACCGGGTGGTACACTAGCCCGGCCCAGGGCGACATCATTGCTGGGGCAGTATATCGAATCCCCCCGGTGGCGTGAATGCGGCCAAATTGCCGCACTTGGCCCATGATGGCCCCCCCACCGCTGCTCGCCGCTTAGCCAGGAAGAGACTCGCCGTGACCCGCCTCAACTACCACGCTACCCGTTTCATGACCAGTGCGCCGACCTTGGCGATGTGCCCGCCCGACGATGGCCGAGAGGTCGCCTTTGCCGGGCGCTCCAATGCCGGCAAGTCCAGCGCGATCAATGCGCTGACTCAACAGAAGGCGTTGGCCCGCACCTCCAAGACGCCGGGTCGCACCCAACTGATCAATTTCTTTAGCGTGGGCGACGACACCCAGAGCCGGCTGGTCGACCTGCCCGGCTACGGCTTCGCCAAGGTGCCCGAGAAGGTCAAGCTCGAGTGGCAGCGTCACTTGGCGGACTATCTGCAGCGGCGTGCGTCGTTGCAAGGGCTGGTGCTGCTGATGGACGTACGTCATCCATTGACCGAATTCGACGAGATGATGCTGGGCTGGGCCGACGAACAGGACATGTCCGTACATATCCTGTTGACCAAGGCCGACAAGCTCAAGCCCGGGGCGGCCAAGAGCAGCCTGCTGCAGGTGCGTCAGCGCCTGCGTGAGTGGGAGGACCTGGTCAGCGTCCAGCTGTTCTCGGCATTGAAGAAGCAAGGACTGGATGAGGCTAGGGCGCGTCTGGACGCTTGGCTAGCGCCCTCGCTATCCGAGACGCTCGAGTAGCGCAGGTAGCTCGCGCACATGGGCGAGCCGGTAGACTCCGTCTGGAAGTGTTCCTGGATCTTCGCCGCGCTTGTCGATCCAGGCCACACGCATCCCCAGTCGCCAGGCAGGCAAGACATCCTCGTTCCACGAATCGCCGACATGCAGCGCCCGTGACGGGGTGCTGCCCAGGCGCGCCAGCGCCGCCAGAAACGGCCTTGCATCGGGCTTGGGCGTGAGCATTTCACCGGCGGCAATGATCACCGAGAAGTGATGGGCGAGTTCCAGGCGCCTGAGGTCGGCGTTGCCATTGGTGATGGCTGCCAGTCCATAGCGTGTCCGCAGTGCGTCGAGCATCGGCACGACTTCGGGGTAGGGCGTTAGTTCGTGGCGCAGGGTCAGGAAGCGCTCGATGGCTGCGGCTGCCCAGAGATGAGCGGCACTGCGCGGCAGACCGAATTCCTCGAGCAATTCGATCAATGCGCGCTCGCGCAGCCAGGTGAAGTCGCCGCGCCGCAGCGGATGCCGTCGGGCCACGTCCAGGCGGCGCTGCAGGTAATGTTCCAGCGTATAGCCTTCGCCATAGCGGCCCAACCGGCGCAGGGCCTCGTCGACTACGGTCTCGTCGAGCCATACAGCCAAAGTATCGTCGAGCCAGGCATGATGTTCCCGCTCGGCGCGCTCCATTATCGGATGGTTGTCCCAGAGAGTGTCGTCGAGATCGAAGGTCAGGGTGTCGATGGGGGACATGGCGTGGACCTCAGGCGGTTGGGTCGCCGCCGGGCGCTTGACGCTGGCGGCGGGCGCGTGGGTGGGCGGCATCGTAGGCACTGGCCAGGTGCTGCCAGTCAAGCCGGGTATAGACCTGAGTGGTGGCCAGGTTGGCGTGGCCCAGCAGCTCCTGAACGGCACGCAGGTCCTGGCTGGATTCCAGCAGGTGGCTGGCGAACGAGTGGCGCAGGCGGTGCGGGTGCAAATGCTCCGGCAGGCCGCGGGAGACGGCGCTTTCGGCCAGGCGTTGCTGAATGGCGCGATGGCCAAGGCGTCGGCCGCGTTGGCCGACGAACAGCGCAGGTTCTTCTGCCCCGGCGAACTCTCCCCGCACCGCGAGCCAAGCGTCCAGTGCCTGGCGGGCACGCCGGCCGACGGGAACCTGACGCGGCTTGTTGCCCTTGCCCAGCACCCGTACGCGGCGTGCATCGAGGCTGGCGAGGTTCAGTGCAGCGAGTTCGGCCAGGCGCAGGCCGCACGAGTAGAACAGCTCGAGCATGGCCTGGTCACGAATCGCCAGTGGTGACTCATCGTGCGGGACATCGAGGAAGCGGGCCAATTGATCGACATCCACGGGACGTGGCAAATGTTGCGGCTGACGGGGCGTACGCACGAGCTTGACGGGATTGAGCGGCAATACTCCTTGCTGCATCAGCGCCTCGGCGAAGCGTGACAGGGCGGCACGGCGCCGGGCCAGACTGCGCGGGGCCAGGCCGCGGCTGCGCTCGCGGGCCAGGAAGCGCCGTACCAGCGCAGCATCGAGTGCCTGCCACTCGCTGACACCCTGCTCCACAAGGTAGGCCTGCAGTGCCGCCAAGTCACGGCGGTAGGCGTCCACGGTCGCAGGGCTGGCCTGTTGCGCCAAGTGGGCCAGAAAGCGTTCGACGGCCTCATGCATAGCTCACCTGTCTCACTGGTCTTGGGTCAACCGCACCATCAGACGCACCACGACATCGCCGAGATACTCGGTAAACAGCGTGTCCAGGCTGGCGCGAAAGTGCTCGGTGTCGTGACTGGCCAGGATCAGGTAGCCGAACGGTTCGCCGAGCGACAATCGGGTCAGCGCGCAGGAACCTGCCTGAGCCGGGGGCTCGATGTGCGGTAGCAAGCGCTGCCAGTCCTTGCGCGACAGGCGCCGGCAGCGGCTGGTGCGGCCATCGAGCAGGGCGGCGAGCCGGGTTCCGGCGGCATCGTCGAGTATGAAACGCGGCGGCTGGGGCGGCTGCGGTTCGCAATCGGTCAGGCTGGGAGCGCACCACAGCGCCACCGATTGAGTCCGGAAGCGTTCGGAAAGCTGGGTCGCCAAGGCCTGACCCAGTGCATCGCTGCTCTCGGCCTCGAGGAGTGCCAGGATCAGTTCGCGGGTGCGCCGATATTGCGACTCGTTGTGGCGGGCCGACTCCAGCAACTGTTCGAGGCGCCACTCGGCGCCTTCGGCCCGTTCGCGCAGGTCAAGGACCAGGCGCTCCAGGAGTGAGATTGCACCCTGGGTTTCCGGATGCGGCACCTTGAGTTGCTGTAGCAACCCTTCGCGCCCGACGAAGAAATCGGGATGCCGGGCCAGCCAGCGAGCCACCGCTTCCGGGGACAGCGACTGACGGGGATCGGGGGCTTGGGCTTGGGACATGATGGTTACCTCGTGATCGCACGGCACTCAGCCGAGCGGCACTCGACCGTCGAACACCCGCACAGCGGGGCCGGTCATGAACAGGGGCTCGCCGTCGCCGGCCCACTCCAGGGTCAGCGTACCGCCGGGAAGCTCGACATCCACCGGGCTCTCCAGCAGGCCCTGGCGAATGCCGCTGGCAACGGCGGCGCAGGCGCCGGTGCCGCAGGCCAGCGTTTCGCCGGCGCCGCGTTCGAAGACGCGCAGACGAACCGCATGCGTCGAGACGACCTGCATGAAGCCGGCGTTGACCCGGCGCGGAAAGCGCGGATGAGACTCGATTGCCGGCCCCAGCCGTTCCACCGGTGCGCTGTCGACATCGTCGACCCTGAGGACGGCATGGGGGTTGCCCATCGACACCACGCCGACCTGCAGCGCCTCGCCGTCGACCTCCAGATCATGCAGCGGACGATCCTCGGCGGCATCGAAGGGGACCTCGGCCGGGGCGAAGCGCGGCGCGCCCATGTTCACGCGCACCCGGCCGTCGTCCTCGATCGTCAGGGTCAGCGGACCGCCCCGGGTCTCGACGCGGATCTCGCGCTTGTGGGTCAGGCGCTGATCACTGACGAAGCGCGCAAAGCAGCGCGCCCCGTTGCCGCAGTTTTCCACCTCGCTGCCATCGGCGTTGTAGATGCGGTAGCAAAAGTCCATGTCGGGGTCGCGTGGTGGCTCGACGACCAGCAGCTGATCGAAGCCGATACCGAAATGACGATCGGCGAGCTGACGGATGCATGCCTCATCGAAGCGCGCCCGCTGGGTGACCAGATCGACGACCATGAAGTCGTTGCCCAGCCCGTGCATCTTGGTGAAATGCAGCAGCATCAGCGCGTCTCCGGCAACAGCGTTTCTCCGGCCCACAGGTCCTCGAGACGTTCACGGCGGCGTACCAGGTGTGTGCGGTTGCCATCGACCATGATCTCCGCCGGGCGCGGGCGGCTGTTGTAGTTCGAGGCCATGACGAAGCCGTAGGCCCCAGACGAGCGTACCGCCAGCAGATCATTGGCCTCCACGGCCAGCTCGCGATCCTTGCCCAGGAAGTCACCCGTCTCGCAGACCGGGCCGACCACGTCGTAGGTCGCGGCGTCGCGCGGTGCGCGGGTGTCGACCGGGATGATCGCCTGCCAGGCCTGGTAGAGCGACGGCCGGATGAGGTCGTTCATGCCGGCATCGACGATGGCGAAGTTCTTGGTCTCGCCGGGCTTGAGGTACTCGATCCGGGTCAGTAGTACGCCGGCGTTGGCGGCGATCGAGCGTCCCGGTTCGAACAGCAGGGTCAGGTTGCGCTCGCCATCCCACGCCGAGAGCCGCTCGAGCAGGGCACGGGCGTAGTCGAACGGCGCCGGGGGCTTCTCGCCCTGATAGGGCACGCCGAGACCGCCGCCCAGGTCGAGATGGTCGATATGGATGCCGCGCTCCTTGAGCCGGTCGAGCAATACCAGCAGGCGATCCAGCGCGTCCAGGAACGGCGACAGTTCGGTGAGCTGCGAGCCGATGTGGCAGTCGATGCCCACCGGATCGACGTGGGGCAGGGCCGCGGCGCGTTCGTAGACGTCCACTGCCTGGTCGATGGCGATGCCGAACTTGTTGGCCTTGAGTCCGGTGGAAATGTACGGGTGGGTGCGGGCGTCGACATCGGGATTGACGCGCAGCGACACCGGGGCGATCTTGCCCAGGCTGGCAGCGACGGCATTCAGTCGCTCGAGTTCCGCCAGTGATTCGACGTTGAAGCACTTGATGCCGACGTCCAGTGCACGGGTCATCTCGTCGGCCTGCTTGGCGACCCCGGAAAATACTACCTTGGCCGGATCGCCGCCGGCAGCCAGCACGCGTTCGAGCTCGCCCTGCGAGACGATGTCGAAGCCGGCACCCAGGCGGGCGAGCAGGTTGAGCACGGCCAGGTTGGAATTGGCCTTGACCGCGTAGCAGATCAGGTGCGGATGGCCGCCCAGTGCCTCGGCATAGGCCCGGTAGTGGCGTTCGAGCGTCGCTCGCGAGTAGACGTAGCAGGGCGTGCCGAAGCGTTCGGCGATCTGGGCGAGCGGGACGTCTTCAGCGTAGAGCACGCCGTCGCGATATTCGAAATGGTCCATCGTCATTCCCTGGCGCCGGACGATGCGGTGTCGCCGGCGTCTAAAGCGTTGTCTTGGCCAGCCTCGGACTGGCTCTCTTCGGGCTGGCTTTCGTAGCTGCCCGCCGGGTCGTAGGTTTCTGCGGCTTCCTCGTCACCCGGCAGGTAGAGCGGGCCCTTCTGGCCGCAGCCGGCAAGCAGGGCCAGTGCCAACAAGAGCGCGGCCAGGGCCGAGCGTGAGCGCATCTCAGTCTTCTCCCGTCATGGCCTGCAGGGCGTCGCGCGCGCGCTGCGCAGCGGCGCGAACCTGATTCGGCGCGGTCCCGCCGATATGGTTGCGTGCGGCTACCGAGCCTTCCAGGGTCAATACCTCGAAGACATCGTCGCCGATGACATCCGAGAACTGGCGGAGTTCATCCAGGCTCATCTCGGAGAGATCCTTCTTCTGGGCGATGCCGTAGGCCACGGACTGGCCGACGATCTCGTGAGCGTCGCGGAAGGCCACGCCCTTGCGCACCAGGTAATCGGCCAGGTCGGTGGCGGTGGAAAAACCGCGCCGGGCCGCTTCGCGCATGTTGTCCGCCTTGGCCTCGATGGCCGGCACCATGTCGGCGAATGCCTTGAGGCAACCCTTGACGGTATCCAGGGTGTCGAACAGCGGTTCCTTGTCTTCCTGGTTGTCCTTGTTGTAGGCCAGCGGCTGCGATTTCATCAGCGTCAGCAGACCCATCAGGTGACCATAGACGCGCCCGGTCTTGCCGCGCACCAGTTCGGGCACGTCGGGGTTCTTCTTCTGCGGCATGATCGAGGAGCCGGTGCAGAAGCGATCGGGCAGATCGATGAAGTCGAACTGGGCGCTGGTCCACAGCACCAATTCTTCGCTCATGCGCGACAGGTGCATCAGCAGCAGGCTGGCGAAAGCGGTGAACTCGATGGCGAAATCGCGATCGCTGACCGCATCCAGCGAGTTTTCGGCGGGACGCTCGAAGCCCAGCAGTTCGGCCGTGACGTGACGATCGATGGGATAGGTGGTGCCGGCCAGGGCCGCCGCGCCCAGCGGCATCACGTTGACCCGCTTGCGGCAGTCGCGCAGGCGCTCGTGGTCGCGGGCGAGCATTTCCTGCCAGGCCAGCAGGTGATGGCCGAAGGTCACCGGCTGGGCGGTCTGCAGGTGAGTGAAGCCGGGCATGATGGTGTCGGCTTGGCTGTCGGCCAGCTCGATCATGCCATGGCGCAGGCGGGCCAGTTCGGCATCGATGGCGTCGATCTCGTCGCGCAGATAGAGACGGATATCGGTGGCCACCTGGTCGTTGCGCGACCGACCGGTATGCAGCTTCTTGCCGGTAATCCCGATCTTTTCGGTCAGGCGCGCCTCGACGTTCATGTGTACGTCTTCGAGCTTGACCGACCACGGAAACTCGCCGGTTTCTATCTCGCGCTCGACCTCGGCAAGGCCGCCAATGATGGCGTCGCGCTCGTCGGCGGTCAGCACGCCGACCCGCTCGAGCATGGTGGCATGGGCAACCGAGCCGCGGATGTCGTGATGATAGAGGCGACGGTCGAAATCCACCGAGGCGGTGAATTTCTCGACGAAAGCGTCGGTGGGTTCGCTAAAGCGGCCACCCCATGACTGGTTGGTCTGCTGGCTCATCGGGCGTAGGCGTCCTGCATTGTCACTGAAAGCAATGAGTGTACCAGAGTCGGCGCCACTGGCGAGGCCGGGCGGAGGCAATGCAGGTAGCGATTTTTCCTTGCTTCGCGACTGCTTTATGATGAAAGGCAATGGGCCATGACCATGGTCGCCTATCGTGTCGGCGCGAACGCCGTCCATTCCATTGCAGGGAGACTGACGTGTCCGCCATCACCAAGCTTCGTATCGCCACGCGCAAGAGTCTGCTCGCCCTTTGGCAGGCCGAGTATGTGCGCGACCGCCTCATGGCGCTGCATCCGGGTCTCGAGGTGGAGCTGGTTGCGATGTCCACCCGGGGCGACAAGATTCTCGATACGCCGCTGGCCAAGGTCGGCGGCAAGGGCCTGTTCGTCAAGGAGCTCGAGGAGGCGATGATCGACGGTCGCGCCGATATTGCCGTGCACTCCATGAAGGACGTGCCGATGCATTTCCCCGAAGGGCTGGGGTTGTCGGTCATCCTGGAAGGCGCCGAGCCTACCGATGCCTTCGTCTCCAACCGCTATGCCAGTTTCGATGACCTGCCCAAGGGCGCCCGCGTAGGCACGTCGAGCTTGCGCCGGGGCCTGCAGGTCAGCGAGGCGCGTCCCGACCTGCAGGTGCTCACGCTGCGCGGCAACGTGCAGACTCGCCTGGGCAAACTCGATGCCGGTGAGTTCGATGCCATCATCCTGGCGACGTCCGGGCTACGCCGTCTGGAGCTCAGTGACCGCATCACCATGGAACTGCCGCCGGAAATCTGCCTGCCGGCCTGCGGCCAGGGCGCGCTGGGCATCGAGTGCCGCACCAATGCGCCGGAGTTGCTGGCATTGCTGACGCCCCTCGATCACCCTGAGACGGCGACTCGGGTGCGCGCCGAACGGGCCATGAACACGCGGCTCGAAGGCGGTTGCCAGGTGCCTATCGCCGGCCATGCCATACTCGAGGGGGATACGCTCTGGCTGCGCGCGCTGGTCGGCATGCCGGATGGCTCGAAAGTGCTGCGCGCCGAAGGGCGAGGCTCGGCCAGCGAACCCGAGACACTGGGCATCCGGGTCGCCGAGGACCTGCTCGACCAGGGCGCTGGCGATATCCTGGCTCAGGTCTACGGCGAGTACTGATGGCATCGACCCCCAGGGTACTGATCACACGCCCGGGCAAGCGCGCGCAGCCGTTGCGTCAGGCGCTCGAGGCCATGGGTGTCGAGGCGTTGCCGGTTGAGGCGCTACGGCTGGAGGCCTTGCCTGAATCGCCGGAGACACGCCAGGCGTGGCTCGACTTCGACCTTTTTCAGCGCGTCGTGGTGATCAGCCCCTTTGCGGCAGAGTGTCTTGCTGCAGGAATCGACCGCTACTGGCCCCAACTGCCACAGGGGCCTAGCTTCTACGCGGTGGGGGCGGGCACGGCCAAGGTGCTGCATGAAACCCTCGGTGTGCGTGTTCATCTTCCGCCGGCGGATACCGTAGACAACAGTAGCGAAGCCTTGTTGCGCCTGCCGTCGTTGCAGCGCCTGAACGAGCAACGTGTGTTGTTGGTAGCCGGTGAAGGAGGCCGCACCATGCTGGCGGATAGCCTGGCCCAGCGAGGAGCGAGGCTGACCCGGCTGGCGCTGTATCGACGTACGCCGGTTGAGCCTGATGGACCGGGCGCGCAATATCTGAAACAAGGTGATTTTTCTGCATTGGTGGTGACTAGCGGCGAATTGCTCGAACATCTGGCAGGATGGTGTCCTGCCAAGGCGTTGAACCAACCGCTAATCGTTTCTAGTCAGCGTTTGGCTACACTGGCCCACACGCTGGGCTATTTGCGTCTTCATGTGGCGCAAGGCGCCACGCCGGCCGCCCTGGCGGCAGCCGTGGCCGACGCCTGTAACCTGGATGGCGCCGATCATGATGATCTTGAAAAGGGCTAGCAACAGATGAGCAAGCAAGAGCACGATCAGGACGAACAACGTGCGCCTTCCGGCGCGGGAAAGGGCGAATCCCCAGGCGACGCCGCGAAGGAACCGGCCACGGACAAGGGGGCGGCAGCCCAGTCCGGTAGCGGCCAGAGTGCGTCGACACCGGAAAAGAACGACAAGGGCGAAGGGGCGGATACTGCCAAGCCGGCGAAGCCAGACGCCAATCGCCCGGTGACGGGCAGTACGCCTTCAGGAGCGACCAAGGGCCAGGATGCCAAGCCAGGTAAGTCTCAGGACGCCAAGCCGGAACCGGCAAAGACGGGCACAGGTAGCAATGGTCCTGCCAAGCCCGGCGGCAAACCCAAGGAGACGGATTCCAAGCCGGTTCCTGGCAGCACTACCGCCACGCCAGGTGGCGGTAGTGCAGGTACGGCTGCTCCTCGCCGTGCAGGAGGTCACAGTGGGGGAAGCGGCGGCAAGGCCGGCATCGCGGCGCTGGTCCTGGTCATCCTGCTGGCGCTGATCGCCGCTCTCGCCGGCTGGTGGGGCTGGCAGAAGCTGCAGGCTCAGCAGGCACGGCTTTCCCAACTGTCGCAGGTCCAGAGCAGCACCAGTGACAACGCCGATGCCATCGAAGAGCTGCGTTCGCAACTCAGTGGGCGCGATCAGCAGCGCCAGCAGGCCGTGCAGGACCTGCGCAACGAGATGCAGCAATATCGCCAGGAGGTGAACCAGACGCTCGACGACGTGCTGGCGAAGCTGGCCGAGGAGCAAGAGACCGATCCCAACGAGTGGCTGTTTTCCGAAGTCGAGTATCTGTTGCGCCTGGCCAATCAGCGCTTGCAACTCGAGCGTGACGTGAATGGAGCGATCTCACTGCTGCGTACCGCTGATGAGCGCCTGGCTCAGGCCGACAACCCGGCGCTAACTCCGGTGCGGCGCGCCATTCAATCCGAGCTGGGTGAGCTGCAATCGGTGCCCAACATCGACCGTACGGGGCTCTACCTGCAATTGATGGCGCAACAGCAGCAGCTTGCCAAGCTGCCCTTGCAGCAGGACATCGAACAGATCGCCGCCGAGGGAGGCGACACTTCCACGGTCGAGGGTGCCTGGCAGCAGCAACTGTCGCGTCTGTGGCAGGAGATCAAGGAGTTGGTCGTCGTGCGTCGTCATGATCAGGCCCTGGAAGCCCTGATGACGCCGGAGCAAGAGTCCTACCTGCGCCAGAACGTGCGGCTGCAGCTCGAGCAGGCCCAGTTGGCGCTGCTCCAGGCAAACCCCGAGCTTTATCGTGCCAGCCTGGAGAAGGCGATCACCCTGATCGAGGGCTACTACGACACCGACAGCGATGGCGTCCAGCAGGTCCTGGACACGCTGCGCTCATTGATGGACAAGACGATTCGTCCCGAGCTGCCTGATATCAGCGAGTCGCTGCAGGCCCTGCGAGATTTCATGACACGTCGCCAAGGCGGCGGGAATGGTGACGCATGAGAAAGCTGATACTCATCGTCGTTATCGGCCTGGCCCTAGGTGCCTTGCTGGGTCAGCTGATGCAGTCGCTGCCCGGCTACTGGCTGGTGCGTGTAGGCGATACGTCCTTCCAGACCTCGTTCTGGTTCGGACTCGTGGTGCTGCTGGCCGTATTCGTGGTGTTGCATTTCGTGCTGCGCCTGCTGACGCGCATGCGCCGCCCGGTCAGTCGTCTCAAGGTCTGGAACAGCCGCAACCGCAACCGCAATGCCATGCGTCGTACCGTGCGTGGCCTGGTGGCGTTGGCCGAAGGGCGCTGGAAACGCGCCGAAAAGGCATTGACCAAGGCGGCGGACGACTCCAGTACGCCACTGGTCAACTACCTGTCCGCCGCGCTGGCCGCACACTATCAGGGGCGCTACGAGCAAGCCGATACCTTGCTGCGCCGTGCGCACAACAGCACCGAAGGCGCCGATACCGCCGTCGGCATGGTTCAGGCCCAGCTGATGCTCGACCGCCAGCAGTTCGAGGAAGCGCTGGCGACGCTGACGCGCCTCGAGAAGCAACTGCCCGAGCATCCGCAGGTGCTCAAGCTGCTCAAGCAGGCCTATCTGAGCGTCAACGATTGGGAAGGCATCCGCCGGCTGATGCCGCGCATGGCCCGTCAGCAATTGGTCACGCAGGAGGAGCGCCACGAGCTGGAGCAGCGCGCCTATCGCGAGCTTATCCTTCAGGCGGCGCGTCACCCCAGCGATGTCGAGCGGGTCCGCAACCTATGGGCAGACATGCCCGATCACCTGCGCAGCGATGTCGAGCTGGTAGGGCTGTATACCGAAGCGCTGGTGCGCGGCAAGGAGGAGGGTATCGCCGAGCGGTTGTTGCGCCACTCGCTCAAGGAGCGCTGGGACAGCCGCCTGGTGCTACGCTACGGACTGCTCAACGTCGATCCCGGGCGCCAGTTGGCCTACGCCGAGAAATGGTTGCAGGAACGCCCCAACGATCCCGATCTGCTGTTGACCCTGGGTCGGTTGTCTTTGCGCAATGCCTACTGGGGCAAGGCGCAGGAATACTTCGAGGCCAGTCAGCGCCAGCGCCCGAGCGGTGTGGTGTGTGCAGAGCTAGCGCGGCTGTTCGCCAACCTGGGCGAGCACAACAAGAGCCAGCTTTATTATCGTCAGAGTGTCGAGCTGCTCGACAAGTCGTTGCCGGCGCTGCCGCAACCCAGCGACAGCAACCGCTAGTCCGACATTCGCTTTGCTCTCCTGGGCGCCGCATGGCGCCTTTTTTTATGCTGCTGCAACGTTCGTCATGGCGGCACCGTGCGCCATGCAAAAGGGCTGCCGAATCGGCAGCCCTTTTTCTCTCCTCTTTCGGGTCACTCTTCGTTCAGGCGACGCGTTCAGCGTGCCTGGGGGGCGTCCACGTCGTCCGCATCCGGCTTGCGGTGGGAGGGATCGTTGACCCGGTAGGTCTCGGTACCCGACGTGTCGGGCTGCTCCGGCTGGGCCTCCACCGCCTGACGACGATCCTCGGCTAGGCGTAGATGGGCCGGCGGTGCCGTACCGTCCTTGTTCTCGCCGAAGTACAGCGTGGTATGCGGGAACGGGATCTCGATGCCGGCGGCATCGAAGTGCATCTTGACCAGACGGTTGTAGGCGCGCCCCACGCCCCACTGGTCGCCGGGCGTTGTCTTGATGATCACGCGGATATTGACCGAACTGTCGGCCAGTGCGGTGACCCCCGCCACGGTGAGCGGCGCCAAGAGCTTATGACCGAATTCCTCGCTGGTCTTGAGTTCCTCGAAAGCGGCCTGCAAATGCTCGATGGCATGGTCGATGTTCTCGCGGTAGGCGATACCGTATTCGCCGACGTGGTTGCCGAACTCACGCATGTAGTTGGAGACGGTATCGACGCTGGAGAACGGCACGATGTGGTAGGTGCCGGACAGATCGCGAATGCCCACCGAACGGATGCTCAGGCGCTCGGCCGTGCCGGTGATGCCGCCCACCGAGACCACGTCGCCGGTGTTCATGGCGTTCTCCACCTGGATGAAGATGCCGGTGATGATGTCCTGTACCAGCTTCTGTGCACCAAAGCCGATGGCCAGGCCCAGCACCCCGGCACCGGCGATCAGCGGCCCGATATTGATGCCGATCTCGGCCAGCACGATCATGCCGGTCATGGTGATCAAGGCGATGGCCAAGGCATTGCGGAACAGGCTGAGCAGCGTCTTGGCGCGGGCGGAAGGCTCGCCGGTGCCGGTCTCGGGACTCAGGCGATGCTCGATCAGGCTGGCCAGAGCGATCCACAATGCGGCTGCCACGACCAGGATGATGATCACGTCGATCAGCTTGCTGACCGTGCCCGCACCGGCATCGGTGGCATACCAGGCGGCCAGATCGAATACGCCCCAGGCATTCAGAACCAGCAGTACCACCGTAATCAGAATGATGGCGCGGATCACCTTGAGAAAGGTAGGGATATAGGCGTTCAACCGCACCTCGAGCTTGGGCAGCTTGCGGCGCAGGTCATCGGAAAGCGTGATGCGCTTGCCGATCAACTGGGTCAGCACCCCGGAGAGCAGTAGGCCGATGCCGACGATGATCAGCGTCTGCAACGTCGCCAGCATGACGCTGGGCAGCGCATCCTCGGGGCGTACGATGCTCAGCAGCAGGACGACCAGGAAGTAGGCGATGGCAAGCCAGTGCCAGAGTTTGGCCAACAAGTTCAGGGCGACGCGTGAGGCGCTCATGCTGGCCTTGGCGGCACGCGCTTCCAGCGCATGGCGCAGCTTTAGCCGGTTCTTCAACACGAAAACGGTCGCATAGACGAAGGCCAGCAGCATGATGACCAGGCCGATGCCGCGCCCCAGCGCGGACGAGAGGTAGAAATTGACGATAGGAACCACGACCAGCATGCCGTAGCCTACGAAGCCGGTCAGTGTCGCCAGCCAGCGGTTCCAGTGTGCAGCCTCCTGGGTCGAGGCCGGCAGCAGGCGCAGGCCCTCGTAGCGGGACGAGAACAGCATTCTGATTGCCGCCTTGATCAGTTCGATGATCAGGAAAGCATTCAGGAACAGCGAGGCGCGTGTCGAGAGTTCGCCTGTTTCGCCGATGGCGAAGGTGGCGATCAGGTTGCCACCGACGTAGGCCAGTGCCACGACGACGACATCGATGAGGGCGGCGAACGCTACGGCAAGGATGATGCGTAACAGAGGGCTGCGACCGCCGCTATGCTGTGACCAATGACTGACCCGGCTGAATAGCGGCCTCGCCAGGCTGCGTAGTATCACGAAGGTGGCAAAGGTCGCAACGATGACCAATGCCAGGTTCAGGGCCGCATCGGTGATCTCGGCCATACTGATTTGTGGCCCCGCATCGGGATCGGCCGACGTAAAAAGGGTGCTCAGCGCATGGGTCAGGGCGGTGAATTGTTGCCCCAGGTCACTGGCGACTCCGCTGGTGGTTTCGGCTAGACGTCGGGCTAGGGAAGTATCGGCCGGGGTGGGTTCGCCGGCGGCTTCCTGTGCGGCAAGCTCGCCGGGAGCCTCGATGCTTGCGCCAGCGTCATCACTTGCCAGGGTGCGTAACTGCCCGATCAGGCGCTGGCGGGTGGCGTCATTCTCGAGTAGGTCGGCCAGGGTAGAGTAGGCCATCGTGTCGCTGGCGGTGTCGCTCGCTGTGGTCTCTGCCTGTTGAGCCAGGGCCGGCATTGCCACCAGTAGCAAAATGAGCGCAAGCCAATGGCTCAATCGAGCTTTCAGGCGCGGTAGTAACACTACAGACCTCCATGTTGGCGGGATCAGCCCGCATCGTCTCACGAGTTAATGTCAGGGGTGAGTTCGGACAGGCGCAGAGCGCTGAATACCGGCTTTCAAGCCATGCTGCCCCATTCGCATGATACAGGCTCTAGTTTGACGGTTTGTTAGTGAATAAAAAAGTTTTCCTGTACCTAAGTTGTACAAGCAGAATTTTTCTGACAGGGTATAATGAGAACGTTGCATTGCTAGGAAAAGGAAAGCCCAATGCTCAAGGTAACGCTGGAATTGCGCTGCAATGTGTGCGGCGGTGAGCGCTTCATGCTTCCCACGTTGGACGAAGCGGAGCAGGACGTGCGTTGTGCCGACTGCCATGCTTTCAAGTGCCGGAGCGATTCGCTCGAGGAGACGATGGCACATGCCAAGCAACGTAGGTTGCCGCAGTACGGGCAGTGGGGCCGTCTCGCCTCGTAAGCTGCTGCAATCGCCTTCCCTGAGATAGGCAAGCATGCGGTAACTGGCCACCGATAAGGTGGCTTTTTTGCCTATGCTTCTTCGGCCGCCAGTATGAACGCCTTCACTATGGTGGCGGTTACGCATATCAGCGCATCTCACATCTCGCCATGAGTGCTTTTCATCTCGACGGATAGCCAGGCGGGTGCCACGCTTGTTCTGAGAAGCCAGCCAGCCTGGCCGGGGAAGGGATTCGTCGAGAGGCACGAAATGAACGCTGCTGGAAGCCGCGCACTTTATATATGTCGTCATTGTCAGTCCATGCTCTACATGGAAGCACTGACACCCAACAAGCCATGTTGCCCGCACTGCCTTCAGGTCGACTATGATGCCGTCAAGGTCCCTGCTTACACTCAGGCCTCGCAGGCCATTGGCTACATGCTGACCTCCGCAGGTATGCAATGGACCCAAAGCGCTCACTAGGCGGACTACGCAAGTACGGTTATTTCTTGCTATGTAGTCAATTTCCTACAAGCATGGCTAACTCAAGTTAAACACAATGCTGGCATGATTTGGCAGAATGTAATGCATGGGGTCACGGAGAGACCCCTAGGCAAGGATGCCACAACAGCCAGGAAGGCTGATATGCCCAAGGATGCACGGACAGGATGTCCGTGAGGGAAACAAGGAAGGTGGCGCTCGAAGCGCTCAGAAAGCCCGGCCGCAAGGCCGGGCTTTCTTACGTCTGGCCTTGGGGTTTCTCCCTGCGACGTTGCCTTGTCTCACTGGCCAACACACCTGCCCAGCCCTCTGCGGTCATGCTTCATATCCCGGCTTTTCCAACTTCCCCAGCATGGCTTGCAGCTCGTTGGCTAGAAACCGCGGCTCCACACATTCGTCGAGATGCCCCGAGGCGAAGCGCAGAAAGCCCAGGGCGGCATGAGACAGGCGCTGGTCGAGGCGGACGATGAACTGCCAGTAGCTTTCTACCGGGAAGTCCCGCACCGGCAGGATCGCCAGGTCGGGGTGTTCCGGCGGCAGCACGTGCTCGGATAGCACGGCCAGGCCCAGGCCCGCCGCTACACCCACGCGGATCGCCTCGTTACTCGCCATTTGCAGGGTCGGGCCCAGCGACAGGCCATGTTCCTGTAGCCAGCTCTCGAACAGCATGCGGGTTGCCGAGCCAGGCTCGCGAAGCAGAAAGCGCTCATCCAGAAGCTCGCTCATCGCCACTTGCTCCCGTCCGGCGAAACGGTGGGTATACGGTGCCACCACGACCAGCGGGTTGCGCAGGAAACGGCCGGCCAAGGCCTGTGCCAGCGAAGGAGGGTGGCTGAACACATAGAGATCGTCGTCCTGGTGTTCGAAGCGCGTCAGTACTTGGCGGCGATTGCCAATGTGGAGAGTGACGTCAACTTCGGGAAAGGACTGGCTGAAGGGGCCGAGCAGACGTGGCAGCACGTACTGCGCAGTGCTGACCAGGGAGATGCTGAAGCGTCCCCGCTTGCCGCCACGTAGTGCAGTCAGGTAATCCTGAAAGTCGTCGAAGCGGCCGAGCACTTCGCGACTGGCCCGATAAAGTTCCCGTCCCGCTTCGGTCGGAGTCAGGCGGCCTTGTCTATTCTGCAGTAGCGATTCACCCACCGCTTCGGTCAAGCGTCGAAGCTGCTGCGAGACCGTCGGCTGAGTCAGATGAAGCTGGCGCGCTGCTTCGCTGACCGAGCCCGTGCGCACTACAGCGGTGAATACCTGAAGAAGTCGGAAGGTGAGGTGACGAACGTTCATTGGCGTCCTCTATGTCGATTCATAGAGTATTATCCATACTGGGTTGGCTAAGAATTTATTAGAGCCAATATATCACGCTCTGCATAATCCGCAGCCTTGCCTTTGCCTGCGAAAAGAGAGTGATTCATGCCCGATATCGTGGTGATGTTTTTCCTGCTCGGCCTGTTGGCCGGCGTACTCAAGTCCGACCTGGCGATTCCCAAGGCTGCCTACGATACCCTGAGCCTGTTGCTCATGTTGACCATCGGTCTCAAGGGCGGCATGGCGCTTTATGGCAATCTCGGTTGGTCTGTCGTACCGGAACTGTTATCGGTGGCGGCACTTGGCGCGCTGATCCCGCTGGCGCTCATGCCGGTGTTGCGTCGCTTCGTGCGTCTGTCGCCGGCTGACAGCGCCAGCCTGGCGGCCCACTATGGCTCGGTCAGCGCCGGCACCTTTGCCGTGGCCCTCGCCTTTGCCGAAGGGCGCGGCTTGCCTATCGGTGCGGAGGTCACTCTTTATCTGGTGATGATGGAGTTGCCGGCGATCATGGTCGCCATCGCGATTTTCCGCCGCTATCGCGGCAGGCAGTCCGGCGAGGCCATGCAGGGAATCTGGCACGAGACATTGACCAATCGCGGCGTGATACTGCTCGCTGGCGGTGTGGTCATCGGGGCCATGTATGGTCCAGCAGAGGGGGCCAGCGTCACCAATCTTCTGACCGGTGCCTTTCATGCCGTGCTGGCTCTGTTTCTGCTCGAAATGGGACTTACCGCAGCGGAAACCCTGCGCCCCATTCCCTGGCGGCACTGGCGGCTACTTGCCTTCGCCCTGGCTGCGCCGCCTGTGCTTTCCCTGGTGGGTATGTCGGTCGGCCTTGTCCTGGGGCTGCCTGTCGGCTCGGTGCTTATCCTTACCGCACTCGCTGCCAGTGCCTCCTATATTGCCGCACCAGCAGCGATGCGTACGGCCATCCCCGAGGCGAACATCGGGCTGGCGATGCTTGCCTCCCTCGGTTTCACCTTCCCGCTGAATGTAATAGTGGGCATCCCGCTCTACCATCAGTTAATTCTGTGGGCTACGGCTTAGGAATCCGCGAGGACGTTGGTTGGAAAGCCGTGGCTAGCCTGGCCTGCAGGGCCAGGCCGGTTCCGGTGGCATCAGCCGGTTGGGTTTGTTTGGCGCCAGGCCCCCCATGGATGGGGCATGCAACGTCACGGTTGAAATGTTCAGGCAACAAAAAAGGGCCGCGAGGCCCTTTCTAGTGCGGTTTCAGAGACTTTCTGGGATGTCCTGAAACCAGTTGTTGGTGGAGGCGGCGGGAATTGAACCCGCGTCCGCCGACACTCGCTCTTCGGCTCTACATGCTTAGGTCCGTCTTTTGATTTAGCGGCATGAACTCCGACGGGCAGGATTTCATACCGCGATCCTTCTAAGTGTTAACGGTTAACGGGAAGGCGCCGTCAACCGCGATCCTATCAGCTTTAGCTCGTCTCCCCTCCACGATGGATAGGCACATCGCTTTGGGGCCAGGCTAACTACCAGCAGTTTTTAAGCTGCCAGAGCGCCCTGAGCGTAGTTTTCGTCGTTTGCGACTATTTAGTTGTGATGTTGGATTTACGAGATACATCACGCTCTCGGCATGCACCTAGGAGGTTGTCGTCGGCGTCGAAGCCATGTCGCCCCCGGGTAACCTGTATATGTTAACAGGTAAGGGTGGTGGGTTGCAAGTTCAACCCCTACTACTCCCCTTATTTACTCTCACGCATGATACGTGCCTTCTGGCGATTCCAGTCGCGCTCCTTTTCGGTGGCGCGCTTGTCATGCTGCTTCTTGCCGGTCACCAGGGCCAGCTCGCACTTGATCAGGTTTTTCTTCCAGTACAGCTTGAGTGGTACGCAGGTATGTCCCTTGTCCTGGGTACGCGAAAAGATCTTGGCGATCTCCTTGCGATGCAGCAGTAGCTTACGGGTCCGCGTCGGATCGGCCACTACGTGCGTGCTGGCAGTGTTGAGCGGCGTAATATGGCTACCCAGTAGCCAGGCTTCGCCATCCTTGACCAGGATATAGGTATCGGTGAGCTGGGCCTTGCCGGCACGCATGCTCTTCACTTCCCATCCGGCCAGGGCCAATCCGGCCTCGAAGGTCTCTTCGACGTGGTACTCGAAGCGCGCCTTCTTGTTGAGGGCGATGACGTTGTCACCTACCTTGGCTTTTTTCTTGGCCATGCGTCCTCGTGTCTCTCTGTGCCAATGTCCGCCAGGCCTCCGATATGGGGTGAGGCATGATATTCTTCAAGGCCTTGGCGTCGAAGTTTGCCATGATACGCTTAACGGTTCGTCTACCATAGTACGCAGGTTGCGCCGGGCTAGCACGGCGGTTCCGGTTCATTGAAGATAGCGGAGAGAGGCATGCCTACGGTCAATCGGTCCGCCCTGGTGCGGCATTCCGCCCAGACCATGTTCGATTTGGTCAACGATTTCGAGAGCTATCCGGAGTTCCTTCCCGGCTGCCGCCGTGCGCGGCTCATCGAGCGGGATCGGGAACATCTGGTCGGAGAACTGACGCTGGCCAAAGCCGG
This sequence comes from Halomonas sp. McH1-25, assembly GCF_022348165.1. Taxonomy (GTDB): domain Bacteria; phylum Pseudomonadota; class Gammaproteobacteria; order Pseudomonadales; family Halomonadaceae; genus Modicisalibacter. The sequence continues at coordinate 56,755 of NZ_JAKRFI010000002.1, read as the reverse complement.
GGTCGAGCAAAGTTTCATTACGCGTAACGACTTGTACGAGCCTGAACGTATCGAGCTTTCCCTGGTGCAGGGGCCGTTCAAGCGGTTGAATGGACAATGGCTATTCACGCCGATGGGAGAGCAGGCCTGCAAGGTCAGCCTGGAAATGAACTTCGAATTCTCCAATCGCCTGCTGGGAATGGCCTTCGGCAAACTGTTCAGCCAAGTCGCCGGTCAGTTGGTCGATGCCTTCACCCAGCGAGCCGACGAGGTCTATGGACGCTGACTCTTTGGCGGCAGGCGACGCGAAGTCCACAGCGGCAGTAACCATCGAAGTGGCCTTCGCCCTGCCGGATCGACAGAAGATCGTTACCCTGGCGGTGAAGCCCGGCACCACGGCTCGTGAAGCCGTGAGGTTCGCCGATATGTCCCGATACTTTCCTGATCTCCCCGAGACCACCTTTATCCAGGCGCCACTCGGCATCTTCGGCAAGCGCTTGCGCGATCCCGAACGACATGAACTTCAAGCCGGCGATCGCGTCGAGATCTACCGGCCGCTGCTCATCGATCCCAAACAGGCACGCGCCAAGCGCGCGGCTGATGCCTCTCGCTAGCCGGAATCATCCATCAGAGAGGATCCTCTCCCGTGGTGGGAATGCTCTGCGGCATGGTCGGAGTGGCAGGGTCGCCCTCATCCATGGCCGGACCGATCTCGGTGTCCGTCGAGAGGTTCATGTCGGCCTGCATATCGCCGTAGGTCTCGATGTCCGCCAGTCGATCGCCGTCGAAAGTCAGCGTCACGCGGCGCTGCTTGACGTCGCCATACGCCTCGTCGAGACGATAGACATAATCCCACTGGTTGGCGTCGAAGGGTGCCGGCAACAGCGGACTTCCCATCACGTACTGGACCTGTTCGCGGCTCATGCCCGGCTGCAGTTGGCTGACCATGTCCTGCGTCACCAGGTTGCCCTGGGGTAGGTCACGCTTGTAGACGCCGAGATAACTGCACCCACTCACCATCGAAAGAGCGAGTGTGAAAGTGACTGTTTTAATCAGATTTTGCATTTGCCCCTATCTTTCACTATCGTTTGCAATTGGTCGATTATACTCGAGTCAATAAGTTACTGCGAAGAGCAACCATGGCCGATAGAAACCAGGAATTACGCAAGGCAGGTCTAAAGGTCACCTTGCCCCGAGTCAAGATTCTGCAGATCCTGGAGGCGACTCGCGAAGAAGATCTTCACATGAGTGCCGAGGATGTTTACAAGGCACTTCTCGACGCGGGCGAAGACGTTGGCCTGGCAACAGTGTATCGCGTATTGACGCAGTTCGAATCTGCCGGTCTGGTGGTGCGTCACAATTTCGATGGCGGCCATGCCGTGTTCGAAATGTCGCAGGAAGAACATCACGACCACATGCTGTGTCTGGAAACCGGTGAAGTCGTCGAGTTCTATGACGCCGAGATCGAGCGTCGCCAGCGTGAACTCGCCGAGGAGCGAGGTTTCGAGCTGGTCGATCACGCCTTGGTGCTTTATGTGCGTCCCAAAGGCTCTACTGCGACGCGTCGCCAGGAAGGCGGTGGCGGTACTCACCGCCGTTGAGCAGACGCCCATAGCAGCAACATAGAAAACGCCGCGGCCAATGCCGCGGCGTTTTTGTGTGCTGCCAGCAAGGCATGTGGCTAGTGGTGTTGATGCTGACTGGCATCCAGCATTTCGCGCGCATGGGCCAGGGTGCGGTCCGACAGGTGCACGCCACCCAGCATGCGGGCAAGCTCGCGAACGCGGCCGGCTTCATCGAGCAGGGCCATGTAGGTCAGCGTTACGTCATCCTTGGCCTGCTTTTCGATGTGCAGGTGCTGGTGGGCTTGGGCGGCGACCTGGGGCAGATGGGTGACGGTCAGGACCTGGCCTGACTGGCCGAGTCTCCTGAGAAGTTGCCCGACGATTTCTGCCGTGGCGCCGGAGATACCCACATCGACTTCGTCGAATACCAGGCTGGGAATGGTGCTATGGCTGGCCGCGACGACCTGAATGGCTAGGCTGATACGTGACAGTTCCCCGCCCGAGGCGACCTTGGTCAGTGGGCGGGCGGGCTGCCCCGGGTTGGCGCTGATCAAAAAGCGGGCGCTGTCCATGCCGTCCGGTTGCGGGGTTTCCCGGGCCGTGACATCGATCTCGAAGCTGGCCTTGCCCATGGCCAGGAAGCCGAGCTGATCCTGAACTTCCTTGGCGAAGGAGGTAGCCGCCTGGCGGCGTGCGTCTCCGATAGTGCGGGCGCGCATGCGGTAGTCGTCGCGCACCGTTTTGACCTCGGCCGTCAGCGCTTCGAGGTCGGTGTCGCCGCCTTCCAGCGAGTCGAGTTCGGCACGCAGCTTGCCATGCAGTTCGGCCAGTTCTTCGGGCAGGACGTGATGCTTGCGAGCGATGCGGTGCACTTCGCCGAGGCGTTCCTCGACGTCGGCCAGTCGCGCTGGGTCCAGCTCAGTGCCGTCGACGAAATGATGCAGCTCGCGGGCCGCTTCTTCGATCTGGATACGCGCGTCGCCGAGCATGGTGCAGGCTTCGGCGAGTGGGCCGCGGCTGGCGCCGGGCAGGTTGCCGAGACGAGTCAGCGCCTGATGCAACAGGTTTAGGGCGCCGCCCTCGTCGTTATCGCAGCAATCGGCGGCGAACTGGGCCTCGCGCAGGATTTCCTCGGCGTGCGCCAGTTCCTCCTGCTCCTGTTCCAGCGCTTCGAGTTCCCCTTCGCTCAGAGCCAGCGTGTCGAGTTCTTCCACTTGGTAGCGCAACAGTTGACGACGCGCCTGGATCTCGTCGCTGGTGTCGGACAGCCGCTTGAGCTTGCGGCGCAGCCCCTGCCATTGCCGATACAGCTCGCCCAGCTCGGCGACGGCGCGGGTTTGGCCCGCGAAGTCGTCGAGCAGGCGAAGATGGGTCTCTTCGCGTAATAGCGCTTGATGAGCATGCTGGCCGTGAATTTCGATGAGGTGTTCGCCGAGCTCCTTGAGATCGCCCACCGTACACGGTTGACCGTTGATCCACGCCTTGGAGCGGCCGTTGGCGGTGATTACCCGTCGCAACAGGCAGTCGTCGCTGGGCAGTTCGCGAGCGTCGAGCCAGGCCTGTGCCGCCGGCAGGCCGGCAATGTCGAAACGCGCGGTGATGTCGGCTCGCCTGGTACCGTGGCGTACGCTACCGGCATCGGCACGCTCGCCCAGGCTCAGGCCCAGTGCGCCGAGCAGGATAGACTTGCCCGCCCCGGTTTCGCCGGTGATGGCAGTCATGCCGCCGTGCAGATCGAGGTCGAGTCTGTCGACGATAGCAAAATCGCGAATCGCAAGCTGTACCAGCATGGCCACCTCCGGGCGCGTCTCGGTTCCTGGTCGTCAGGTTTCGCTGTCTGTGCGTTTATACAGTAGCTCATGCCTGAGCTTCAATCACTCTTGTGTCGCATCCGCGCCACCCCTTGAGTTCGTCGGTGGCAACCCCATATAGGGGCAAACCGCCAATCAACGCGGCCTGCGGGCCGTTTGACGTTTCAGGAGAGCGACATGGCCAAAGATCCACAGACGCGTATGGACGAGGAGCTCGAGCGCAGCGAACACGACGCCGAGCCCCAAGCCGAGCCCCTTGAAGGCCAACTCGACGAGGCCAGTGCCGATACCGACGAACAGGCCGTGGCCGATGAGGATGTGGGTGGCGCCGATACGCCTGCCGATCCTGAAGCCGAGATACTGGCAGCCAAGGTCGACGAACTCGAGCAGGCGCTCAGTGAAGCCAAGGACCAGGCGTTGCGCACGGCTGCCGAGGCCCAGAACGTGCGCCGCCGCGCCGAGCAGGACGTGGAGAAGGCGCGCAAGTTCGCCCTCGAGAAGTTCGTCAAGGAGTTGCTGCCCGTGGTCGACAGCCTGGAAAAGGCGCTCGAGTCGATGGGCGAAGATGCCAGCGAGGCGCACCGTGAAGGGGTGTCGATGACATTGAAACTGCAGCTCGACACCCTGGCCAAGTTTGGCGTCGAGTCCGTCGAACCGCAGGGCGAACCGTTCGATCCGCAGTATCACGAAGCCATGGCCATGGTGCCCAATCCCGATCTGGAGCCCAACACCGTTATGGATGTGATGCAAAAAGGTTACCTGCTCAATGGCCGTCTCGTTCGTCCGGCCATGGTGGTGGTCAGTCAGGCAGCGAAATAGTCAATTGTCAGGGGAGCGGCCCTTCAGCCCTTGAAAGGTTCGGCCGAGTCCCCACATAGACGACAAAGACGCGGCGAAAGTCGCACTGAACAGGCAAGCAACGAATCTTCGAGGTGATTATGGGACGCATCATCGGTATTGACCTGGGGACAACCAACTCCTGTGTTGCCGTGCTCGACGGCGACAAGCCGAAAGTCATCGAGAACGCCGAAGGCGCGCGCACCACGCCGTCGATCATCGCCTATACCGACGACGGCGAGACGCTGGTCGGCCAGGCGGCCAAGCGCCAGGCGGTAACCAACCCGACCAACACTCTGTACGCGATCAAGCGCCTGATCGGTCGTCGCTTCAAGGACGACGTGGTGCAGAAGGACATCAAGATGGTGCCCTACAAGATCGCGGAAGCCGACAACGGCGACGCCTGGGTCGAGGTGAAGGGCAAGAAACTGGCTCCGCCGCAGGTCAGCGCCGAAGTGCTCAAGAAGATGAAGAAGACCGCGGAAGACTACTTGGGTGAGACCGTCACCGAAGCGGTCATCACCGTACCGGCCTACTTCAACGACTCGCAGCGTCAGGCCACCAAGGACGCCGGTCGTATCGCCGGCCTCGAGGTCAAGCGCATCATCAACGAGCCGACCGCGGCTGCGCTGGCCTACGGCATGGACAAGGCTCGCGGCGACAAGACCATTGCCGTGTACGACCTGGGTGGCGGTACCTTCGATATCTCGATCATCGAAGTGGCCGACGTCGACGGCGAGACCCAGTTCGAGGTGCTGGCCACCAATGGCGACACCTTCCTGGGCGGTGAAGACTTCGACCTCAAGCTGATCAACTACCTGGTCGACCAGTTCAAGGCCGACAGCGGTATTGACCTGTCCGGCGACAACCTGGCCATGCAGCGTCTCAAGGAAGCTGCCGAGAAGGCCAAGATCGAGCTGTCCAGCGCGCAGCAGACCGAAGTGAATCTGCCGTACATCACGGCCGACAACACCGGTCCCAAGCACCTGAACGTCAAGATCACGCGTGCCAAGCTCGAGTCGCTGGTCGAGGATCTGGTCAAGCAGTCGCTGGGTCCGTGCAAAACCGCCCTGGCTGACGCCGGTCTCTCCAACGCCGAGATCGACGACGTCATCCTGGTCGGTGGTCAGACCCGCATGCCGCTGGTGCAGTCCAAGGTCGCCGAGTTCTTCGGCAAGGACGCCCGCAAGGACGTCAACCCGGACGAAGCCGTGGCCATCGGTGCGGCAATCCAGGGCGGCGTGCTGGGCGGCGACGTCAAGGACGTGCTGCTGCTCGACGTGACTCCGCTGACGCTGGGTATCGAGACGCTGGGTGGCGTGATGACCCCGCTGATCGAGAAGAACACCACCATCCCGACCAAGAAGACCCAGACCTTCTCGACCGCGGATGACAACCAGACGGCGGTGACCATCCACGTGCTGCAGGGCGAGCGCAAGCAGTCCAGCCAGAACAAGTCGCTGGGACGCTTCGATCTGGCCGATATCCCGCCGGCACCGCGTGGCGTACCGCAGATCGAGGTGGCGTTCGACCTCGACGCCAACGGTATCCTCAACGTGTCCGCCAAGGACAAGGCCACCGGCAAGGAGCAGTCGATCGTCATCAAGGCCTCCAGCGGTCTGACCGACGAGGAAATCGATCAAATGGTCCGTGACGCCGAGGCGCATGCTGCCGAGGATCAGAAGTTCGAGGAACTGGTTCAACTGCGCAACCAGGCCGACGGCATGATCCACGCCGCGCGCAAGACGCTCGACGAGGCGGGCGACAAGGCAAGTGCCGATGAGAAGGAAAAGATCGAGAACGCGATCAAGGAACTCGAGGAAGCGCTCAAGGGCGACGACCAGGAGGCCATCCAGGCCAAGCTGGACGCTCTGACCGAAGCCTCTGGTAGCCTGGCGCAGAAGCTTTATGCCGAGCAGTCCGAGGCCGCTCAGGGCGGTGCCCAGGCCGGCGGCGCCAAGCAGGAAGACGATGTGGTCGACGCCGAGTACGAAGAAGTCAACGACGACCAGAAAAAGCAGTAACCACAACGTCTGACACGGTAACGGCGGCGCGGGGGCAAACGACTCCCGCGTTGCTGTTTCCGTGGACCCGACACGGAGGCGGACAGATCCATGTCCAAGCGTGACTATTACGAGGTGCTGGGCGTCGAGCGCAGCGCCGATCAGAAAGAGATCAAGAAAGCCTACCGGCGCTTGGCCCAGAAGTACCATCCGGACCGCAACCCGGACGACGACACCGCCGCGGAGAAGTTCCGCGAGGTCTCCGAGGCGTATGAAGTCCTCACCGACAGCGAGAAGCGGGCAGCCTACGACCAGTTCGGCCATGCCGGGGTCGACGGCCAGGCCGGTGGCTTTGGCGGTGGCGGTTTCGGTGGGGCCGGAGCCGGTGGCTTCAGCGACATCTTCGGCGATGTCTTCGGCGATATTTTCGGTGGCGGCGGCGGTGCCCGACGCAACCCCAATGCGCCGCAGCGTGGCGCCGACATGCGCTACAATCTCGAGCTCGATCTCGAGGACGCGGTGGCCGGCACCACCGTCGATATTCGTGTGCCGCGCCATGTGGAGTGCGGTCATTGTGACGGTAATGGCGCCGAGCCCGGCTCCAGCAAGGAGACTTGCCCGACCTGTCACGGTATGGGCCAGGTGCGTATGCAGCAGGGCTTTTTCGCCGTGCAGCAGACCTGCCCGACCTGCCACGGGCGCGGCGAAGTCATCAAGGTGCCGTGCCGCGAATGTCATGGCGAGGGTCGTGTACGTGAGACCCGGACCCTGTCGGTGAAGATCCCTGCGGGGGTCGATACCGGCGATCGCATTCGTCTCAATAACGAGGGCGAGGCGGGCGCCAACGGCGGTCCGCCGGGCGATCTCTACGTTCAGGTGGCGATCAAGTCGCATCCGATCTTCGAGCGTGACGGCCGTCACCTGCATTGCGAAGTGCCGATCAACTTCGTCGATGCTGCGCTCGGCGGTGAGCTGGAGGTGCCGACACTGGAAGGCCGGGTGAAATTGAAGATTCCACCCGAGACCCAGACCGGCAAGCTGTTCCGCCTGCGTGGCAAGGGCGTCAAGCCGGTACGCGGTGGTCCGCCTGGCGATCTGATCTGCAAGGTGGTGCTGGAAACCCCGGTCAACCTGACCGAGCACCAGAAGGATCTGCTTCGCCAGTTTCAGGACAGCCTGGGCAACGGCAATACCCACTCGCCCAAGAAAGACGGCTGGTTCGACGGCGTGAAGAAATTCTTCGAGGACATGAAGCCCTGACCTTGGGGTACGATGTGTCACTCGACGTGATAGGCAACGAAAACCCCCGGCGTATGTCGGGGGTTTCGCATGTGTGAGCCGAAGAAACGAGACAATTGGCTCTGTGCCGGCATCGTGCTTCAGCTCGATGGGCGCATGACGGAAGAGGAGCGGTAGGGGGCATGGAAGGAAATACTGATAAACCGCTGGCCGGCATCCTGCTCAGGCTCCTATCCGGTGTGCTGTTCACTGGCATGATGGTGTGCGTGAAGGCCGTGAGCATGGAGGTGCCGCTGGGGCAGACCGTGTTCTTCCGCTCGGCCTTTGCGCTGCTGCCCATCGTGATCTTCATGACCTGGCGGCGGGAGTTTCCCCGGGCTCTGGCCACGCGTCGGCCGCTGGGCCATCTGGTGCGCTCGGGGCTGGGCGCGGCGGCGATGTTTGCCTCCTTCGCTGCAGTTGCGCGGCTGCCGGTGGCCGAGGCGACGCTGCTGGCACAGTTGTCACCGGTAGCCATGGCCGTGGGTGGCGTGGTGCTGCTTGGCGAGCGCTTTACCCGGCATCGGGCAGCAGCGTTCGCCCTGGTGCTGGCGGGCGTAGTGGCCTTGGTGGCGCCGGACCTGAGCGGCAATCAGGATCAGGGACGCGTGCTGGGCTATGGGTTGGGCGTGCTGGCCGCGCTTCTGACAGCGGGGGCGCTGGTGACGGTACGGCGCATCTCACGCACCGAGACGGCCGCCTCCATCGCCTTCTACTTCGTGCTGGTCACGGCACTGGCCGGACTGGCCTCTCTACCGCTGGGCTGGGTGGCCGTGTCCGGCGAGACGCTGGGGCTGCTGGTACTGGCAGGTCTGTTCGGCGGGGCCGCGCATATCTGCATGACGCTGGCGCTGCGCTACGCCGAGGTTTCACGCCTGGCGCCCTTCGAGTACGTGGCGCTGGTCTGGCCGGTGCTGGCCGACCTGCTGATCTTTGGGTTGGCGCCGTCCAGCGGTTTCCTGGTGGCGCTGCCCCTGGTGCTCGGCGGGGTGGGCCTGGCGGCGTTGGAGGGGCGTCGCCTCAGATGGCCCCTTCGACAATGAGCTGGGGCAGGCCGCGCGAGCAAGGTTCGATACGCGCCTCGACCTGATAGACGCGCCGCAGGAGCTCGGGCGTCACCACCTGGTCGGTGGGTCCGCAGGCGATGAGTCGGCCGCGCTCGAGGACCATGGCCTGATCGGTGAAGCGCAGTGCGTGGCCAAGATCGTGCAGTGCGGCCATGATCAGCATCTGCCGCTCTTCGGCCAGGCGGCGCAGGATCGTCAGCAGACCGAGCTGACGATTGAGGTCGAGTGCGGACGTGGGTTCATCGAGCAACAGGATCTCGGGTTCTTGAACCAATGCCTGTGCAGCACTCAACAACTGCCGTTGCCCGCCACTGAGGTTGCCGATGTCGCGTTCGCCGAGGGCGGCGATTCCCAACTCATCGAGGGCCCGGTCGACATGGGCCAGGTCCTCGCTCTGCACTTTCATCCCGCGCCCCTGCATGCGCGCCAGCAGTACCGCCTCGTAGACACTGAGCACGGCGCTGGCGCCGGTGTCCTGCGGCATGTAGGCCACCGGATTCGGCGTGCGTGCCCCGGTGATCCTGACGTCGCCATTGCCCTTGAGCATGCCGAAGATGCGTCGGAACAGTGTCGACTTGCCGGCGGCGTTGGGGCCCAGCAGCGCCACGACCTGACCGCCCTGGAATTCGGGCGTGGAAACGTCGGAGAGTATTTCCTGGCGACCGTAACTCGCCGATAAGCGGTCGAGCTGAAGCGTTACCATGCGGACTTCCGGTGGCTGAGGACGAGGAAAAGGAAAAAGGGTATTCCCACGAGCGAGGTGATGATTCCGATTGGGATGACCGTGCCGGGAATGATGACCTTCGACAGGACCGACCCGATGGACAGCAGAAGCGCCCCGCAGATCGCCGAGCCGGGCAGGAAGAAGCGCTGGTCTTCCCCGAGCAGGAGACGCGCGATATGCGGCCCGACCAGGCCGATGAACCCGATAGTGCCCACGAAGGCCACGGCGATGGCGGCGAGAAGCGACACGAGCGCCAGGACTTCGAGGCGTATCCTGCGTGGATTGACGCCCATGGAGGCCGCCTTGGTGTCGCCCAGGCGCATGGCGGTCAGCGCCCAGCCATGACGCACCAACAGCGGAGTCACGGCCAGCAGGATGCCGAACGTGACCCAGAATTTGGGCCAGGTTGCCTTGGTCAGGCTGCCCATGGTCCAGAAGACTACGGCCGCCACGGCCTGCTGGCTGGCGAAGAACTGGATCAGTCCCATCAGCGCGTTGAAGATGAAGACCATGGCGATCCCCAGCAGCACGATCGTTTCGATGGTCACCCCACGCCTGAGGCTCAGTGCGTAGATGAACAGCGACGTCAGCATGGCCATCAGGAACGCATTGATGGGAATCACGTAATCGACGAAGGCAGGCACGAAGGCTACACCGAATGCCAGTCCCAGCGCGGCGCCGAAGCTGGCGCCTGCTGAGATGCCCAGTGTGAAGGGGCTGGCCAGCGGGTTGCTGAGGATGGTCTGCATCTGTGCGCCGGCGATCGACAGGCTGGCACCGACCACGAGCGCCATCAGCGCCACGGGCATACGGATGTCCCAGAGAATGACGCGGACCTGCTCGCTGACGGATCCGGGCATGAAGAGCGCGGTTACGACCTCTTCGAGGCCATACCGGGCAGGGCCTAGCGCCAGGTCGGTGCACAGGCTCAGGAAAAGCGCCAGCGTCAGGCCGGCAAGAATCAGCTGGCGTCGCAGGACGAGGGCGCGGTAGTAGGCGCGTCCCCCGGGCAGGCCGGTTTGTACAGAAGCCTCACTGCTCATCGAGCGAGACCCAGTAGCCGGGCCGGTAGTCGACGGGCAGGAACCGCTCGTGCAATTCCTGCATCGTGGCCTCGGGGTCGAGGTCACGGAAGAGTTCGGGATGGAACCACTTGGCCAGTTGCTGGACAGCCACGAAATAGTAGGGGCTGTTGTAGAACTGGTGCCAGATGGCGTGGAAATCGTTGTTCTCGACGGCCTTGATACCCGTCATGGCGGTGCGCTCCGTCAATGCCTCGAGTTTGGCGCGGGCTGCCTCCGGATCGGCTCCCGGACCGACACCTACCCAGGCACCGCCAGGCACATAGGCATCCCAACTGCCACCGGTCACCACGACATGGTCGGGGTTGGCCGCGATGATCTGCTCGGGGTTCAACGTGCCGAACGTGGCGGGAATGATATCGGCAGCAATGTTGTTGCCACCGGCGAGTTCGACGTACTCGCCGAAATTGCCGTCGCCGAAGCTCATGCAGCAATCTTCCGAGTAACCTCCCGCGCGGTCGACGAACACGTCGGGGCGTTCGGGGTTTGCGCTACCGATGACGTCCGTGACGCGCTTCATCTGAGCTTCGGAGAAGTCGATGAACGCCTCGGCCCTGTCTTCCTCGCCCATAAGCTGGCCCATCAGGCGCATGGAGGGAATCGTGTGCTGGAGCGGATCCTCACGGAAGTCGACATAGACGATGGGAATCCCCAGCTTGGCCAGCTTGTCGTCATAGCTGGCTTCCTCGGTGGCTGCCTTGGCTTCGATGTTCATGAAGACCACGTCTGGCTGGAGAGCTGCAGCCTGCTCCACGTCGAACGTGCCATCCTTGAAGCCACCGAACGTGGGCAGCGTCTTCAACTGCGGAAACTCGGCGGCATACTGGGCATAGTTGTCGGGGTCGGCTTGCGGGAAATCCTCGCGCCAGCCCACGACACGCGCAAAGGGGTTTTCCGGCTCGAGCACGCTGAGAAGATAGATCTGTCGTCCCTCGCCAAGGATGATGCGATCCACCGGGGCGTCGACGGTCACCTCCCGGCCAGCGATGTCGGTCACGGTGAGTTCCTTGGCCGGTGCGGCCGCGCAGACCAGGGCGAGAAGTGAGCCGCTGACGATACTGAACAGTTTTTGGGCCATGTCCGTTTATGCTGCCTGTAATTCTCGAGGTGAAGGGCCAGGGGCACGCCGGGCCAGCCTGGGCTTGCAAATGCATTCTCATTCTGACGGCATTGCAGGGCCACGCCGGCTGGCAAGGGGAAATGCCGAAGATATTAATGCGGATTATTCTTGTTTTCAAGGAAGGGCGGTAGCTCGAAGCAGCTCAGCAGCGTTTCCTGGACCAGACTGAAGTTGTCGTCGCTGACCATCAGGTAGCGATTGTCGCCAAGCCGCGTCAGCCCCTCGAAGTTATCCAGCCGCCACCCCTCGCCGGTGGAAAGCTGCACGAGCGTATGTGCCGCGGCCGTGCCGTCGCCGTTCAGCCGGACGGAACGCAGGCTGATGATCAGCGGGGCCGGAGGCGCGAAGGCGCGCTCCAGCGCCAACAGGCCGCCGTCGTAGGTTTCCAGCGCAGTCAGAGCACTGCCGGTGGCATCCGCCAACGGATAGGTCCATTCCTGACCGGTATTCACTGCGAAAAGGCGGGTGGCCTTTTCGGGCATGCCGGACGGGGCGCTTTCCAGGCCGACGATCGCTCCTTGATTCGGGTGCCTGCCAAGCGCCTCTGCGCCACGGTTGTTCTCGGCGCCACGCAGTCCATGGAAGTAGAGCGGCTGGCTTGCCGGCGTGCCGTTGGGATAAAAGCGTTGCAATCGGTGGTCGCGCTCGAAGCCGATCAGCAGGACGGAATCGCCACGCACGCCATTGTCGCCCCGCTGCACGATCAGCGACTCGGCATCGGCGGCGGCCTCGGTCAGGGCATGACCTTCTGCGTTGCGCAGCACATAAGTCTTGAGTGGCTCCAGGCCGGTCAGCTCCTTGCCGTTGAAGATTGGACGGGCCCGATGCAGCCAGCCGCGGTCCGATATCATGTAGAGCAGGCCTTCGTCGGCATCCCAGGCCAGGTCAGAGAGGCCACCCGTTGGCGTGTCGTCCTGCCAGCGGCCCGGCAGCTCGAGGGTGCCGCACCAGGTGATGCCGGATGGCGGCGTATCGACGTTGGGCGTGACCAGGCTGGTGCGGTGGGTGTCTCGCGCGCAACCCGCCAACAGCGTGAGCAGGATCGGCAAAAGGAACAGGGACCGGCGTCGCATGATGACTCCTTTGTGCGCGTTATCCTTCGAGCCTACGTCATCGGCGTGGCGTCTGCATGACAGACGCCCATGTTCAGCATTGGTATACTTGCCTGATTCATCAGACATAGCGTAGGAGTCCGCATGAGTCCCACCCACCCTCGCGTCGCCATCGTCGGTGTTGCCGGCCGCATGGGCCGCACGCTGGTTGCCGCCGTCGAGCAGGACACCCAGGCTTATCTGGCGGCCGGCATTGTCGAGCCTGGCAGTTCACTGGCAGGCGCCGACATTGGTGAGCTGGCCGGGCTCGGCAAGCTGGGGGTGGCGGTCAGCGACTCTCTAAATGCCGTGGTCGACGACTTCGATGTGTTGATCGATTTCACCGCGCCGCAGGTCACCCTGGCCAACCTGGCTTTCTGTGCCGAGCACGGCAAGCGCATCGTCATCGGCACCACCGGTCTCGACGAGCAGGAACTCGCACAGCTCGATGCCTACCGGGATCGCGTACCGATGGTCTTCGCGCCGAACATGAGCGTGGGTGTCAACCTGACCCTCAAGTTGCTGCAGACGGCGGCAAAGGCGCTGGGCGACGAGGGCTACGATATCGAGGTGATCGAGGCGCACCACCGCCACAAGGTCGATGCACCGTCCGGCACGGCGCTGAAGATGGGCGAGGTCGTCGCCGAGTCGCTGGGACGTACCCTCAGGGAGCACGGCGTGTTCGCCCGCGAAGGGCAGTGCGGACCGCGTTCGGACAAGGAGATAGGCTTCGCCACGGTGCGCGCCGGGGATATCGTCGGCGAGCACACGGTGATGTTCGCCACCGAAGGTGAGCGTATCGAGATCACCCACAAGGCATCGAGCCGCATGACCTTCGCCAAGGGGGCGGTGCGAGCGGCGCGCTGGCTTGCCGACCAACCGGCCGGTCGCTACGACATGCAAGACGTTTTGGCACTAAAGGGGTAGTCTCGCCGCGCTGAATCCTGTAAACTCCAGCCAATTTGGCCGGGCTTCGGTAAGCCAGCAGGGCCTCGTGTGCCGAGCAGAACAACAAGCGGGATGAAACCGGTCTTTTTTCAGGTTTCGTCCCGCTTTTTTACGACCTGCGCGTATGGCGAATCCGACGTTTCGTCAGGTCCATCATACAGAAGGCCTTTTCAGCCGCCAGCGACGGCGGGCGGCATCCAGTCTTACGAAAGCAGTGGAGGACGTTGCGTTGAACAGACCCGCAATACTGGCCTTGGAAGATGGCAGCGTATTTCATGGCAGCGCCATCGGCGCCGATGGACAGACCAGCGGTGAGGTGGTGTTCAATACGGCCATGACCGGTTATCAGGAAATCCTTACCGATCCCTCCTATGCCCGACAGATCGTTACTCTGACCTACCCGCACATCGGCAACACCGGAGTGAATGCCGAAGACGTCGAGTCCGACCGTATTTACGTGGCGGGTTTGGTGATCCGCGACCTGCCGCTGCTGGCCAGCAGTTTTCGCAGCGAGCAGACGCTGGACGCCTATCTGAAGAGCCAGAACATTCTGGGCATCGCCGACATCGATACCCGCCGCCTGACACGCATCCTGCGCGACAAGGGCGCCCAGAACGGTGCGATCCTGGCGGGCCCAGAGGCCGAGGGCGACGATGCCGTCGAGCGCGCGCTGGCCGTGGCTCGCGAGTTCCCAGGGCTCAAAGGCATGGACCTGGCCAAGGAGGTTTCCTGCAAGGAGGCCTATGAATGGAACCAGGGCGAATGGGCGCTGGGGGCGGGCTACGCCGATGCTGCCGCTGGTGAGCGTCCGTACCATGTCGTGGTCTACGACTATGGCGTCAAGTACAACATTCTGCGCATGCTGGCCGAGCGTGGCTGCCGTCTGACCGTGGTGCCGGCGCAGACCCCGGCCAGCGAGGTGCTGGCGATGAACCCCGACGGCGTGCTGCTGGCCAATGGCCCGGGCGATCCCGAGCCATGCGATTACGCCATTGCGGCGAGCCGCGAAATCATCGAGACCGATATACCGACCTTCGGCATCTGCCTGGGGCATCAGCTGCTGGCACTGGCTTCCGGCGCCAAGACGGTGAAGATGAATCACGGCCACCATGGCGCCAACCACCCGGTTCAGGATCTGGATACCGGCTACGTGATGATCACCAGCCAGAACCATGGTTTCGCTGCCGACGAGACCAGCCTGCCGCCGACGCTGCGCGCCACGCACCGCTCGCTGTTCGACGGCACCCTGCAGGGCATCGAGCGTACCGATCGCCCGGCATTCAGCTTCCAGGGCCATCCCGAGGCGAGCCCGGGACCGCGCGACGTGTCGCCGCTGTTCGATCGCTTCGTGCGGATGATGAAGGAACGCCGCTGAGCCTCCGTTACCGTCATCCAGACCTGTTTTCACCGAATTAGCCGCGGGAATCGTCATGCCCAAACGTACCGACATCCAGAGCATCCTGATCATCGGCGCCGGCCCCATCGTCATCGGCCAGGCGTGCGAGTTCGACTACTCCGGCGCCCAGGCCTGCAAGGCGCTGCGCGAAGAAGGCTTCCGGGTCATCCTGGTCAACTCCAACCCGGCAACCATCATGACCGACCCGGTCATGGCCGACGCCACCTATATCGAGCCGATCACTTGGCAGGCGGTGGAGAAGATCATCGAGAAGGAGCGTCCGGATGCACTGCTGCCCACCATGGGCGGACAGACCGCGCTCAATTGTGCTCTCGACCTCGACAAGCACGGCGTACTGGCCAAGTACGGCGTGGAGATGATCGGCGCCAATGCCGACGCCATCAACAAAGCCGAGGATCGCGACCTGTTCGACAAGGCGATGAAGAACATCGGTCTCGCCTGTCCCAAGGCCAAGGTGGCGCATACCATGCAAGAGGCCTGGGAGATCCAGGCCGAGCTGGGCTTTCCGACCATCATCCGCCCCTCCTATACCATGGGCGGCTCCGGTGGTGGCGTAGCCTACAACAAGGAAGAATTCGACGAGATCTGTCAGCGTGGCTTCGAGCTCTCCAACAACCATGAGTTGCTGATCGACGAGTCGCTACTGGGTTGGAAAGAGTACGAGATGGAGGTCGTTCGCGACAGGAACGACAACTGCATCATCGTGTGTGCCATCGAGAACTTCGATCCTATGGGCGTGCATACCGGCGACTCGATCACCGTAGCTCCGGCGCAGACGCTGACCGACAAGGAATACCAGATCATGCGCGACGCCTCGCTGGCGGTGCTGCGTGAGATCGGTGTCGAGACCGGCGGCTCCAACGTGCAGTTCGGCGTCGACCCGCAGACCGGGCGCATGGTGGTCATCGAGATGAACCCGCGCGTATCGCGTTCCTCGGCGCTGGCGTCCAAGGCCACCGGCTTCCCGATCGCCAAGATCGCTGCCAAACTGGCTGTGGGCTATACCCTGGATGAATTGCAGAACGACATCACCGGCGGCAAGACCCCGGCGTCCTTCGAGCCGTCCATCGATTACGTCGTCACCAAAATTCCGCGCTTCACCTTCGAGAAGTTTCCGCAGGCCAACGATCGCCTGACCACACAGATGAAGTCGGTCGGCGAGGTCATGGCAATTGGCCGGACGTTCCAGGAGTCGCTGCAGAAGGCATTGCGCGGGCTGGAAACCGGCAACGATGGGCTCGACCCCAAGATTACCGATTTCAGCGACGACAATCTGGCGTTGATCAAGGGCGAGCTGCAGGCCGCCGGCGCCGAGCGCATCTTCTTCATCGCCGATGCCATGCGCGCCGGCATGAGCGTCGACGAGATTTTCACGCTGACCAACATCGATCGCTGGTTCCTGGTCCAGCTCGAGGATCTGATCCTCACCGAGCAGGACGTGGCCAAACGTTCGCTGGCCGAGCTCAGTGCCAATGCGCTGTTCCGCCTCAAGCGCAAGGGCTTCAGCGATGCGCGCCTGGCCAAGCTGCTCGGCGTCTCCGAGAAAGAGTTCCGCCGCGCGCGCCAGAAGCATGGCATCCGGCCGGTCTACAAGCGCGTCGACACGTGTGCCGCCGAGTTCGCCTCGCATACCGCCTACATGTACTCCACCTACGAAGAGGAGTGCGAGGCCGCTCCCAGCGACCGCAAGAAGATCATGGTGCTGGGCGGCGGGCCGAACCGCATCGGCCAAGGCATCGAGTTCGACTACTGCTGCGTCCACGCCGCGCTGGCGATGCGCGAAGACGGCTACGAGACCATCATGGTCAACTGCAACCCGGAGACCGTCTCCACCGACTACGATACCTCCGACCGTCTCTATTTCGAGCCGGTGACCCTGGAGGACGTGCTGGAGATTGCCGACAAAGAAAAGCCGGTCGGTGTGATCGTCCAGTTCGGTGGCCAGACGCCGCTCAAGCTGGCGCGCGAGCTCGAAGCCGCCGGCGTGCCGATCATCGGCACCACGCCGGATGCCATCGACCGTGCCGAGGACCGCGAACGCTTCCAGCAGATGATCGAAAAGCTGGGCCTCAAGCAGCCACCCAACGCCACGGCGCGCAGTTTCGAGGACGCCTTCGCCAAGGCCGAGACGATCGGTTACCCGCTGGTGGTGCGCCCGTCTTACGTGCTGGGTGGCAGGGCCATGGAGATCGTCTACAGCGCCGACGAGCTGGAGCGCTACATGACCCACGCGGTCAAGGTCTCCAACGACTCGCCCGTGCTGCTCGACCACTTCCTCAATGCCGCCGTCGAGGTCGATATCGACGCGGTGTCCGACGGTCAGCAGGTGGTGATCGGCGGCATCATGCAGCACATCGAGCAGGCCGGCGTGCACTCCGGTGACTCGGCATGCTCGCTGCCGCCCTACTCGCTACCCAAGGACGTTCAGGACGAGATGCGCGATCAGGTCAAGCGCATGGCCGTGGAGCTCAACGTGGTGGGCCTGATGAACGTGCAGCTGGCTTGGCAGGATGGCGAGATCTATGTCATCGAGGTCAACCCGCGCGCCTCGCGGACAGTGCCGTTCGTCTCCAAGTGCATCGGCACTTCGCTGGCACAGATCGCTGCACGTTGCATGGCCGGCAGCAGCCTGGAGGGTCAGGGCTTTACCCGCGAACTGATTCCAGGCTATTACAGCGTCAAGGAAGCGGTATTCCCGTTCAATAAATTCCCCGGGGTCGACCCGATCCTGTCGCCGGAAATGAAGTCCACCGGTGAGGTGATGGGCAGTGGCGAGACCTTCGCCGAAGCGTTCTACAAGGCGCAGCTCGGGGCGGGCGAGGCGATTCCCAAGCTCGAGGGCGATCGCACTGCATTCCTGTCGGTTCGCGATCCGGACAAGGCGGGCGTTATCGAGGTCGCGCAATCTTTGCTAGCATTAGGGTTTGATCTGATCGCTACTCGCGGTACCGCCCAAGCGCTCGAAGAGGCCGGTTTGCCGGTCAAGGCCGTCAACAAGGTCTTCGAGGGCAGGCCGCATATCGTCGATATGATCAAGAACGACGACGTGGCCTACATCGTCAACACTACCGAAGGCCGCCAGGCGATCAACGATTCTTCCGTGATCCGTCGCACCGCGCTCGCACACAAGGTGCCCTATGCCACGACGTTGGCTGGGGCGCGTGCCGTTTGCATGGCGCTCGAGTACGGCAATGAAATTACCGTGCGGCGGCTTCAGGAATTGCATGCAGGAGCCAGATCATGAACAAGGTCCCGATGACCGTCGTAGGCGAACAGCGCCTGCGGGACGAGCTCAACCAGCTCAAGGGAGTGGAGCGTCCTCGGGTAATCAATGCCATCGCCGAGGCGCGTGAGCATGGCGATCTCAAGGAGAACGCCGAATACCATGCCGCTCGGGAGCAGCAGGGGTTCATCGAGGGGCGCATTCAGGAAATCGAGTCCAAGTTGTCCTTGGCTCAGGTGATCGACGTCACCAAGATGCCCAAGACCGGTAAGGTGATTTTCGGCGTCACTGTCGAGCTGATCAATCTGGATAACGATGAGGAAGTGCGTTACCAGATCGTCGGCGAGGACGAGGCCGATATCAAGGCCGGCAAGATATCGGTGACTTCACCGATCGCCCGCGCACTGATCGGCAAGGAAGAGGGTGACGTGGCGCTGGTGCGTACTCCTGGCGGCGAGGTCGAGTACGAGATCTCGAGTGTCGAGCACCTGTAAGTCTTCGGTCAGCGCTACTAAGTCGCAAGCGATTACGAACACCCCAAGGCAATGCCTTGGGGTGTTTGGTTTGGTGCTGAACTTACCGCGCTGCCGCCTGTCTCAGTGTCTGCCGTGGTGGGTTTCGAAGCGCTTGACGTTGGACAGCTTGGGATTGGCCTTGGGGTTGCGGCGGTAGAACAGCGCCATCTTGCCGATGATCTGGATGATCTCTGCACGCGCATCGGCGGCAAGTTCTTCGATGACCTGGCGGCGAATCTCGCGGTCGCCCACGGCCAGCTTGATCTTGATCAGCTCATGGTCGGTCAACGCACGATCGAGTTCGGCCATGACGCCTTCCGACACGCCGTTTTCCGAAACCGTGACCACCGGATCGAGATGGTGGCCGATGCTGCGAAATGCTTTCTTTTGTGCCTGTGACAAGCTCATGGTATCGTGGCTGTTCCCGGTTGGCGTGCATTGCTTGGTGGCGGACGCCGCGATGACACGAACGCCGCAGCGGCTGAACGCGTCATGGTACGGCGAAAGTCGAGTCATGCAAAGCGCCGCTTTGTCGTACAGTCACAGTCATGGCGTACCGGGTTGCCTTCCATTGCCATTCCAATGTCCGGGATGCATCCCGAACGAATCAGGTGAACTCGTGGCTCGAACTTCCTCCAGCAAGAGCAGCGCAGGCTGGCTCAAGGAACATTTCGACGATCAATACGTCCAGCGCTCCTGGCAGGATGGCTACCGCTCGCGAGCCAGCTACAAGCTTCTCGAGATCGACGCCAAGGACAAGCTGTTCAAACCGGGCATGACGGTGATCGATCTGGGTGCCGCACCGGGTGGCTGGAGCCAGATCGCTGCCGAAAAGGTCGGGCCGGCAGGGGTAGTGATTGCCTCGGATATCCTCGAGATGGATGCCCTGGCCGGTGTCGATTTCGTGCATGGCGACTTTACCGAAGACGCCGTGCTCGAAACCATACTCGGTGTCCTCGCCGAGCGCCCGGTGGATTTGATCATTTCGGACATGGCGCCCAACATGAGCGGCATGGCGGCCATTGACCAGCCGCAGGCCATGTATCTAGTAGAGTTGGCTCTGGATCTGGCGCGCCAGACGCTCAGGCCCGGTGGAGGCTTTCTGGCCAAGGTCTTCCAGGGCGAAGGATTCGACGACTTCCTGAAGGAGCTGCGTGGCAGCTTCACGCGGGTGGTCACCCGCAAGCCGGAGGCATCGCGAGCGCGCTCCCGCGAAGTCTATCTGCTGGCGGAAGGTTTCAAGGGCTAAGCTTGCAAACATGGTTGAACGCCCCCACGTGGTGTAGTGTCAAACATGGGCACGCTTGGCAGTCAGATTATGCAACGAGGGTATTGCCTTGAATGACATGGCGAAGAACCTGATTCTCTGGTTGGTCATCGCAGCGGTCTTGCTGACGGTGTTCAACAACTTCAGCGTCGATAGCACGACGCAAACGATGAACTATTCGCAGTTCGTCGAACAGGTCCAGGAAGGGCAGGTCCGTACGGTCACCATCGATGGCTATACGATCACGGGTGAGCGTGAGGACGGTTCGCAGTTTCAGACCATTCGTCCGGCGGCCCAGGATCCCAAGCTGATGGATGATCTGTTGGCGAACGACGTCAACGTGATCGGCAAAAAGCCCGAAGAACAGAGTCTGTGGACACGGCTACTGATTGCCAGCTTCCCGATTTTGATCATTCTGGCCATTTTCCTGTTCTTCATGCGCCAGATGCAGGGTGGCGGTGCAGGCAAGGGCGGGCCAATGAGTTTCGGCAAGTCCAAGGCCAAGCTGCTTTCCCAGGATCAGATCAAGACCACCTTCGCCGATGTCGCCGGTTGTGACGAAGCCAAGGAAGAGGTCGAGGAACTGGTCGACTTCCTCAAGGATCCCAGCAAGTTCCAGCGCCTGGGTGGCACCATCCCGCGCGGCGTGTTGATGGTAGGCCCGCCGGGAACCGGTAAGACGCTGTTGGCCAAGTCGATCGCTGGCGAGGCCAAGGTCCCGTTCTTCTCGATCTCCGGGTCCGATTTCGTCGAAATGTTCGTGGGTGTCGGCGCCTCGCGCGTGCGTGACATGTTCGAGCAGGCCAAGAAGCAGGCGCCTTGCATTATTTTCATCGACGAGATCGATGCAGTGGGGCGCTCGCGCGGTGCAGGCATGGGCGGTGGCAACGATGAGCGCGAACAGACCCTCAACCAGCTGCTGGTGGAAATGGACGGCTTCGAGGCCAACGAAGGCATCATCGTCATTGCCGCCACCAACCGCCCCGACGTACTCGATCCGGCACTGACACGCCCGGGACGCTTCGATCGCCAGGTGGTCGTTGGATTGCCCGATATCCGTGGTCGTGAGCACATTCTCGGCGTTCACCTGCGCAAGGTGCCGCTGGGTGAAGACGTCAAGCCGAGTGTGATCGCTCGCGGTACGCCGGGCTTCTCCGGGGCGGATCTGGCCAATCTGGTCAATGAGGCGGCTTTGTTTGCCGCGCGCCGTAACCGCCGTCTGGTCGGCATGGAAGAGCTCGAGCTGGCCAAGGACAAGATCATGATGGGCGCCGAGCGCAAGTCCATGGTCATGACCGAGAAGGAAAAGCTCAATACGGCTTACCACGAGTCCGGCCACGCGATCATCGGTCTGCTGATGCCCGAGCACGATCCGGTCTACAAGGTCACGATCATTCCTCGCGGCCGAGCACTGGGCGTGACTATGTTCCTGCCCGAAGAGGATCGTTACAGCTTGTCCCGTCAGCAGATTCTCAGCCAGATCTGCTCACTGTTCGGGGGGCGTATCGCTGAAGAGATGACGTTGGGGCCGAACGGCGTCACCACCGGGGCGTCCAACGACATCAAGCGTGCCACCGAACTGGCCCATAACATGGTGGCCAAGTGGGGGTTGTCGGCGGAGATGGGGCCGATCATGTACGACGAGGACGAGTCCCACCAGTTCCTCGGTGGCCCCGGTCAGGGCGGCGGTAAGCTCAAGTCGGGCGAGACCACGACACGTCTCGACCAGGAAGTGCGTCGCATCATCGACGGTTGCTACAATCAGGCCAAGCAGTTGCTTGAAGAGAACCGTCCCAAGCTCGATATGATGGCCGAGGCTTTGATGCAGTACGAAACCATCGATGCCGATCAGCTCAAGGACATCATGGAAGGCCGCAAGCCGCGTCCGCCGAAAGACTGGGATGACAACAACACGGGCCGTGGCTCGCCAGTTAGCGAACAGCCCAGTGCTCAGGAGCGTCCCGACGAAGGTTCCGACGCGGACGGTAGCGGAGAGGATGACGATGACCGCGCACGGCGTCCGTCCGATCCCTTGGGTGGCCCGGCCGGACACTAAAGTCCGCGCTTGGCAGCTAGGCGCCCTGCGGGGCGCCTAGTGTCGTCATGAAGGTGAGTTTCCCGCCAACCGGGTTTTCGAATGACTGAGTTTCCCTCCAGTGCCGTTCTGCAATGTGGACGGCACTCCCTCGACCTATCTCGTCCTCATGTCATGGGGATCCTCAACGCCACGCCAGACTCCTTTTCGGACGGTGGGCGCTTCGACGCCGTCGATGCTGCCCTTCGGCATGCCGAGCGAATGTTGGCCGAAGGTGCGTCACTCATCGACGTGGGCGGCGAATCGACCCGGCCCGGGGCCGCGCCGGTTTCGCTGCAGGAAGAGCTGGATCGTGTGGCTCCGATCGTCGAGCGCCTAGTCAATGAGTTCGATGCACTGGTGTCGGTGGATACCAGCTCTCCGGAGGTCATGCGCGAAGTCGCCACCCTGGGGGCGGGCATGCTCAATGATGTACGCTCCCTGCAGCGGCCCGGTGCGCTTGATGCGGCAGCGGCCAGCGAGCTGCCGGTATGCGTGATGCATATGCTGGGGGAGCCTGGCGACATGCAACGCGATCCTCGCTACGACGTGCCGGTCGAGAAAGCCGTGGTGACATTCCTTGCCGAGCGGGTTGCAGCCTGCGAAGCGGCTGGTATCGCCCGCGACCGCCTGCTCGTCGATCCCGGCTTCGGCTTTGCCAAGACTCTCGAGCACAATTTGCGCCTGCTCAAGCGCATGGACACACTAGCCTGCCTCGAATTGCCCGTATTGGTCGGCATGTCGCGCAAAAGCATGATTGGCAAGGTGCTCGATCGCCCCGTCGAGGAGCGCCTGTGGGGCGGGCTGGCGCTTGCGGCGCTGGCAGTGGAGCGAGGTGCTCGTATCGTTCGCGTACATGACGTCGGCCCCTGCGTGGACGCAGTAAACATGACCTGGGCCGTGCTACAGGAAGGCGCTAATCGATGACACAACGCTATTTCGGTACCGATGGTATCCGTGGCACGGTCGGAGAATATCCGATCACCGCCGATTTCATGCTCAAGCTGGGTTGGGCCATGGGGCGCGTGCTGGACAAACAGCGCGGGCGCGCCAAGGTGCTGATCGGCAAGGACACGCGTATTTCGGGCTACATGTTCGAATCGGCCCTCGAGGCCGGCCTGTCGGCGGCGGGTGTGGATGTCTCGCTGCTCGGCCCGATGCCCACGCCGGGCATCGCCTATCTGACCCGTACGTTCCGGGCCGATGCCGGCATCGTGATTTCCGCCTCGCACAATGCATATCAGGATAACGGCATCAAGTTCTTTTCGGCTGAAGGCACCAAGCTGCCCGACGACATCGAGATGCGTATCGAGGATGAGCTGGAGAAGCCGCTGGAAACGGTGCCTGCCGACCGGCTCGGCAAGGCGGTGCGCATCAACGATGCAGCGGGGCGCTATATCGAGTTCTGCAAGTCTACCGTGCCGCATCGTCTGTCCCTGCATGGCCTGAAGATCGTTCTCGATTGTGCGCATGGGGCGACCTACCATATCGCGCCGAACGTGTTTCGTGAGTTGGGCGCACAGGTCAGCCTGGTCGGGGCGGATCCCGACGGCTTGAACATCAACTATCGGGTTGGCTCGACACATCCAGCCTCCTTGCGTGCTGCGGTCATCGAGCGCGGCGCCGACCTGGGAATCGCTTTCGATGGCGATGGCGACCGGGTGATTCTGGTGGATGCCGATGGCCGCGAGGTGGATGGCGATGACATCCTCTATCTCATCGCCAAGGATCGTCATTTGCGTGGCGAACTGGGCGGGGGCGTGGTGGGCACGCTAATGAGCAACTTCGGTCTGGCTGCCGCGCTGGAGTCGATGGCAATACCTTTCGAGCGTGCCAAGGTAGGCGACCGCTATGTCATGGAGCGACTTGCGGCCAATGGCTGGCAATTGGGCGGGGAGTCGTCCGGACATATCGTCTGCGGCCACGTGCAATCCACCGGTGACGGTATCGTCTCGGCCCTGCAGGTGCTATCGATCATGGTCAGTCAGGGCCAGTCCCTGGCCGCGTTGCTCAAGGATTTCGAGAAGGCGCCGCAGGCGCTGATCAATGTGCGTCTGAAGCCCGGGACCGACAAGCGAGCATTGCTCGAGAGCGAGCCGGTCCAGGCGTCGGTCGCCGCCGTGGAGGCGGAGCTCGATGGCAGCGGCCGGGTGTTGCTGCGCCCATCGGGTACCGAGCCGCTGATCCGGGTCATGGTCGAAGGGCGTCCGCACTTCGATGTAACGGCCCTGGCACAGCGTATCGCTATCGATGTCGAGCGCCTGATGGACTAAACGCATGCGGCCCGCGGTTGTCTTGGTCGGGACGCTCCTATAACATTTCGCACCACTTTGAGGAAGGGATTTGCTCATGCGCATGCCACTGATCGTCGGGAACTGGAAGATGAACGGCTCGCTGGAGCTGGTCGAGCAGTTCGGGACTGCCTTTGCCGAGACGGGGCTGCCCTCATCGGTGGAAGTGGCGCTGATCCCACCTGCGCCCTATCTGGCGGCGATGCAGGCGGCTCTGGCCGGTACCCCGGTCGCTCTGGGGGCGCAAACGCTCAGTCCCGAGCCCAAGGGGGCGCATACCGGCGAGATCAGCGCCGCGATGCTCGACGAGTTCGATGTGCGTTATGTGTTGGTCGGCCACTCCGAGCGCCGCTCGATGTACCATGAGGACGATGCGGCGGTGTTGGCGCGGGCCAAGGCGGCACTGGCGGCCGGACTGGTCCCGGTGTTGTGTGTCGGCGAAACGCTCGAGCAGCGCGAGGCGGGACAGACAGAAGCCGTAGTGCTCGGTCAGCTCGAGGCGGTGTTCGATGGCCTGGATGACGAGCAGCGTAAACGCCTGGTAGTCGCTTATGAACCGGTCTGGGCAATCGGCACCGGGCGTACGGCGACACCGTCGCAAGCCCAGGAGGTGCATGCCGCAATTCGTGCGCGCCTTGGCGAGTATGACGGCGACTTGGCCGAGAAGCTTCGTCTGCTGTACGGCGGCAGCATGAAGGCCGACAATGCCGCCGAGCTGCTTGCCGAACCGGACATCGACGGTGGGCTTATCGGGGGCGCATCGCTCAAGACCAACGAATTTCTAGCCATATGTCAGTCAGCAGGTTGAAAACATGCAAATCGCGATTCTTATGATTCACGTGGTCATTGCCATCGCATTGGTCGCGCTCATCCTGCTGCAGCAGGGCAAAGGGGCCGAGGCCGGTGCCGCGTTTGGCGGTGGTGCTTCACAGACCGTCTTCGGTTCCCGGGGGAGCGGCGGCTTTCTGGCCAAGCTGACCGGTGCCTTGGCGGCGGCGTTCTTTGCCACGTCGCTGGCGCTGGCCTACTTCGCCTCGCAAGCCGGCGACACGTCGGTGCAGGGCATTCCCGATGCCGAGGTGATCGAGCAACGCAATGCGGCGCCGACACTTGACGATGGGGCACAAAGTATGGATAATTCTGCGCCAGCGCTAGAGGAGAGCGGAGAGTGATCTCCACGCCTCAATCGTAGTGCGAGTCGGCAGTTGTCATGCCGGCTCACGAGAGGAAGGCGCAATGTGTAATGCCTGATTCTCGTCCCCTGATGCCGAAGTGGTGGAATTGGTAGACACGCTATCTTGAGGGGGTAGTGACCTTATGGTCGTGGGGGTTCAAGTCCCCCCTTCGGCACCATCTGAAGATTGCCTGGTTGCAGGCGTTCAGAAGCACGATTGGCGCGATGTGGCGATGCGCTTTCCTTGACCCAAAGGCGAGCGAGTTCCTATAATCGCCAAGCTATGATGCGGGGTGGAGCAGTCTGGTAGCTCGTCGGGCTCATAACCCGAAGGTCGTCGGTTCAAATCCGGCCCCCGCTACCAAGTTTTATGTGAAAGGCCCCTTCCTCAGAAGGGGCTTTTTGTTAGCGGTCCGTTCCGCTGGCACCAACGCCAATCAGCCACCTAGCTTTTTCCTTACTCCCGGTCAGGTGCCTGATGCAACTGCAGTAGGAGCCTTCGTCTGTGGCTAGCAACAAGAACGCTGCGCTGGATGCGCTGATCGAGCCGGTGGTAACGTCCATGGGCTTCGAGCTCTGGGGTATCGAACACATGTCCCAGGGTAAGCACTCACGTCTGGTGATCTATATTGACCGTCCTGAGGGGATCACCGTCGATCATTGTGCCGATGTCAGCCGTCAGGTCAGTGGCATTCTCGATGTCGAAGATCCGATTCCCGGTCAGTACCAGCTCGAGGTGTCGTCGCCGGGGATGGATCGACCGCTTTTCACCTTGGCGCAATTCGAGCGCTACAAGGGCAATACCGTGTCGTTGCGTCTGCGTGCCCCCTTCGAGGGCCGGCGCAAGTTCAAGGGGCTGCTGGCCGGTATCGACGGCGACGAGGTGTTGCTGCACCTCGACGGCGAGGAATACTGCTTTCCCATCGATAGTATCGATCAGGCGCGGGTGGTCCCGCAGTTCGATGCATAAGAACTGTTTTCTGGCGAGGCTTAAGGCATGAGCAAAGAGATTCTGCTGGTCGTTGATGCGATCTCGAACGAGAAGGGCGTGCCCCGTGAGGTGATCTTCGAAGCGGTCGAGTCCGCACTGGCCAGTGCGTCGCGCAAGCGTTTCGAGGGCCAGGAGGTCAGCGTCCGCGTCAAGATCGATCGCACGACCGGTGACTACGAGACGTTTCGTCGCTGGGTGGTGATCGAGGACGACGAGTTCGAGAATCCCGATGCAGAGATCAAGCAGACGTTTGCCGAGCAGCGCGATCCCCCGCTGACCTTGGGCGACGTGGTCGAGGAGCGGATCGAGAATGCCGCGTTCGGGCGTATTGCAGCGCAGACCGCCAAGCAGGTCATCGTGCAGAAGGTTCGCGAGGCCGAACGCGCCCAGATCGTACGTCACTATGCCGAGCGCGAAGGCGAGCTGGTTGCCGGTACGGTCAAGAAAACAACACGCGACGGGCTGATCATCGACCTGGGCGACAATGCCGAGGCGTTTCTGCCGCGCAGCGAGATGATTCCCGGTGAGCGCTACCGCATGAACGAGCGGGTGCGTGCCCTGCTGTGGAAAGTCGACGCGGAGGCGCGTGGCTCGCAACTGATCCTGTCGCGTACGCGTCCCGAGCTGATCATCGAACTGTTCAAGATCGAGGTGCCGGAAATCGCCGAGCAGCTCATCGAGATCAAGGGAGCGGCGCGTGATCCCGGCTCGCGGGCCAAGATCGCCGTCAAGACCAACGACAAGCGCATCGACCCGGTCGGTGCATGTGTCGGCATGCGCGGTTCGCGTGTGCAAGCGGTGTCCAACGAGCTGCAGAACGAGCGCGTGGATATTATCCTATGGGACGACAACCCGGCACAGTTGGTCATCAACGCCATGGCCCCTGCCGATGTCGCTTCCATTCTCGTCGACGAGGACACCCATTCGATGGATGTCGCCGTTGCCGAAGACAATCTCGCCCAGGCTATCGGTCGCAGCGGTCAGAACGTGCGGTTGGCCAGTGAGCTGACGGGTTGGGCACTCAATGTGATGACCGAAGACGAAGCCGAGGGCAAACGCGAACAAGAGATCGATAGCCTGGTCGAGTACTTCATCAATCACCTCGAGATCGACGAGGAGTTGGCTCGGGTACTGGTCGAAGAAGGCTTTACCTCCCTCGAGGAACTGGCTTATGTGCCCATCGAGGAGATGCTGGAGATCGAAGAATTCGATGAAGACCTGATAGAAGAACTGCGCGCACGCGCCAAAGACGAGCTGTTGAACCTGGCAATCGCTTCCGAGGAAGTCCTGGATGGCGCCCAGCCCGCCGAGGATCTGCTCGAGATGGACGGGATGGATCGACACCTGGCCTTTACACTGGCCAGCCGTGGCATCGTCACCATGGAAGATCTTGCCGAGCAGTCCATCGATGATCTCAAGGACATCGAGGACGTGGATGAAGAGCGCGCCGCGGCATTGATCATGACCGCCCGTGCGCCCTGGTTCGAGAGTGAACAGTAACTAGGTCACGGGCTCAGGAGGGTCGTAATGTCAGAAATGACAGTTAAAGATTTCGCAGTCAAGGTGGGGCGTGATACTTCCCGCCTTCTGGAACAAATGAAAGACGCGGGGCTTCCGCACAAGAGCGAAGGCGATGCTGTCTCCGAAGAGGATAAGCAGCGATTGCTCGATCACCTCACCAAGAGTCATGGCGGCGATGGGCGTGCTCCCAAGAACCGCATTACCTTGACGCGCAAGACCAAGAGTCGCATCAAGAGCGGCGACCGCGGCAAGACTATCGAAGTGCAGGTTCGCAAGAAGCGTACCTACGTCAAGCGCGACGAGGACGAGGCGGCTGCCAAGCCCGAGCCGGTCGAGCAAGGGCCGCGCCAGCTGGTCGGCGACATGGCGGATACGCAGGCACGGGCTCAGGCCGAAGAGGTGCGTGCCGCCGAGGCGCGGGCTGCCGAAGCGCGTGCCGCTGAAGAGGCTGCCAAGCAGGAAGCCGAGCGTCAGGCGGCGGCAGACAAGGCGGAGACGGCCGAGCAGCCGGCACGCAAGGCGCCCGAGCCTGACGTGCCGACCGAGCTCGAGCTGCCGGATGACGAAGGCGGCGGTGAGGCGCCGGTCGTCGAGGCGCCGCCCAAGGAGCCGCGTAGCGAAAATCGTCGTGCCAATGCGAAGAAAGGCGCGGCCAAGAAAGGTCGCCATGAGACCAGTCGCGACGAAGATCGCGAAGAGCGCAGCGAGCGTCGGCGCGGTAGCGGCAAGAAGGTCAAGCGTGCCGAACGGCGTGGTACGCGTCGTGGCCGCGATACCGGCGGCGGTGGCAAGCACGGCTTCCAGAAGCCGACGCAGCCGATCGTGCGCGAAGTGGCTATCCCCGAGTCGATCAGTGTTGCCGATTTGGCCGACAAGATGGCGATCAAGGCCAACGAAGTCATCAAGGCCATGTTCACCATGGGTGCGGCGGTGACCATCAACCAGACCATCGACCAGGACACGGCGGCGATCGTCGTCGAGGAAATGGGCCACAAGCCCAAGCTGGTCAAGGACGATGCACTGGAGACCGAAGTTCTCGAAGGCATCTCCTACGAGGGCGAGGAAATCACGCGGGCGCCGGTCGTCACCGTGATGGGCCACGTCGACCACGGTAAGACCTCGCTGCTCGACTATATTCGTCGCACCAAGGTGGCTACCGGCGAGGCTGGCGGCATTACCCAGCACATCGGTGCCTATCACGTCGAGCACGAAACGGGCGATGTCACCTTCCTCGACACACCGGGGCACGCAGCGTTCACTGCAATGCGTGCACGTGGTGCCCAGGCGACCGATGTGGTCATCCTGGTGGTGGCCGCCGATGACGGCGTCATGCCGCAGACCGTCGAGGCCGTCGAACACGCCAAGGCGGCGGGTGTGCCGTTGGTGGTCGCGGTCAACAAGATCGACAAGCAGGGCGCCGATCCGGATCGCGTCAAGAACGAGCTGTCGCAGCATGGCGTGATCTCCGAGGAGTGGGGCGGCGATACGCAGTTCGTCCACGTCTCGGCCAAGACCGGTGAAGGCGTCGATGCACTGCTCGAAGCAGTGCTGCTGGTCTCCGAAGTGCTCGAGCTCAAGGCCGTTCCCGATGCGCCGGGCAAGGGCGTCGTGGTCGAGTCGCGTCTCGACAAGGGCCGCGGTCCGGTGGCTACCGTGCTGGTCCAGAACGGTACGCTGCGGCGTGGTGACATCGTGCTGGCAGGGTTGCACTACGGCCGTGTACGTGCGCTGACCAACGAACTCGGCCAGCAGGTCGAGTCGGTGGGGCCGGCCATGCCCGTCGAGATCCAGGGCCTGGATGGAACCCCGGAAGCCGGTGAGGACTTCATGGTCCTGGCCGACGAGAAGAAGGCGCGTGAAGTCGCCAACTTCCGTCAGGGCAAGTACCGCGAGGTGCGTCTGGCGCGTCAGCAGAAGGCCAAGCTGGAGAACATGTTCTCGCAGATGGGCCAGGACGAGGTGGCCAAGGTCAATATCGTCCTCAAAGCCGATGTGCAGGGGTCCCTGGAAGCGATCCGTGGCGCGCTCGAAGAGCTGTCCACCGGTGAAGTGGAAGTTGCCGTGGTGTCGTCCGGGGTCGGCGGTATTACCGGTACCGATGCCAACCTGGCGCTGGCCAGCGACGCCATCGTGGTCGGCTTCAACGTGCGTGCCGACGCCGCCGCCCGGGAAATCATCGAGCGCGAGGGTCTGGATCTTCGCTACTACAGCGTCATCTACCAGCTCATCGACGAGGTCAAGCAGGCCATGAGCGGCATGCTGGCGCCGGAGTGGAAGGAAGAGATCGTCGGTGTGGCCGAAGTGCGCGACGTCTTCAAGGCGCCCAAGATCGGTGCCGTGGCGGGCTGTATGGTCATCGAGGGCACCGTGTACCGCAACAAGCGAATTCGTGTCCTGCGCGACAACGTGGTCATCTACGAAGGCGAGCTGGAGTCCCTGCGCCGCTTCAAGGACGATGTCAACGAAGTACGCAATGGCATGGAATGCGGTATCGGCGTCAAGAACTACAATGACGTCCAGGTCGGCGACAAGATCGAGGTCTTCGATCAGATCAGGGTCGAGCGCAGCCTGTAACGCGCCGAGGAGAGCAAGCTGATGCGCGAGTTCAAGCGTACCGATCGGGTGGCCGACCAGCTCCAACAGGAGCTGGCGGTACTCATCCAGCGTGAAATCAAGGATCCGCGCCTGGGCATGGTCACCGTGAGCGGCGTCGATGTCAGTCGCGATCTGGGCTATGCCGACGTCTACGTCACCTTGCTGGGCGACAACGATGCCGAGCGCATCAAGGAGAACCTGACGGTGCTCAAGCGCGCCGCCGGTTTCCTGCGCAGTCAGATCGCTCAGCGCATCAAGCTGCGCCATGTGCCGGAGTTACGCTTTCATTACGACGCAAGCGTGGCGCGTGGACACCAGCTGTCGTCGCTGATCGATCAGGCGGTCGAGTCCGATCGTGCTCGCAATGGTAGCGAAGATCCGAGCTCCGAGGACGAGCGCTGATGGCGCGACGTCGCCGCGGCCTGTCGGTCAACGGAGTGCTACTGCTCGACAAGCCCCAGGGCATGTCGAGCAACTTCGCTCTGCAGCGCGTACGCCGCCTGTTCCAGGCGCAAAAGGCGGGGCATACCGGCACGCTGGATCCCATGGCCACCGGTTTGCTGCCAGTGTGCTTTGGCGAGGCGACCAAGTTTTCCTCGCATCTGCTGGAGTCGGACAAGGTCTATCGAACCCGGCTTCGCCTGGGTGAGACCACTGACACCGGCGATGCCGAGGGCACCGTCATCGAGCGTCGTCCGGTCAGGCCCTTCAGCGAGACGGACGTCGAAAATGTGCTGGCACGTTTTCGTGGCTCTATCGAGCAGGTCCCGCCGATGTACTCGGCGCTCAAGCATCAGGGGCGTCCGCTCTACGAACTGGCCCGGCAGGGCAAGTCGATTGAGCGTGCACCACGGCGTGTGACGGTTTATGATACGCGCCTTCTTGCCCGCGACACCGAGGGATTCGATCTCGAGGTGGCTTGCAGCAAGGGCACCTACATCCGGACCTTGGCCGAGGACATCGGGCGTGAGCTGGGCTGTGGCGCTCATATTACCGCACTGCGAAGACTAAGGACCGGTCCCTTCGGCGCCTCTGCCGAAGAGAGTGGGGGCACTGTCGCGAACGCTGATATGTTAACCCTGGAACGGATCGAGGAGCGGGAAGATCAGGCGTCCCGGGAAGCCTTGCTGCTACCCATGGACGTGCTGGTATCGCACTTGCCGAAGATCGAGGTCGACGACACTGCAGCGAGCCGGCTGTTGCAGGGCCAGCGCGCCAGGATAGACACCGTCGGACTGGCTCAGGACGACTTGGTGAGATTGTACCGTGACCAGGCGTTTCTGGGCCTGGTCACCGTCACGGCGATGGGTGAAATTGCACCGCGTCGTCTGGTCGCCACCGCAGGGTAGGCGATCACGGCCGCCAAACTACGGTGGCCACACCATGGAGACTGCAAATATGCGTGGTCTCCGACATTCATCGTTTAGGCATATTGCTTACTGGAGAGACAGATGGCACTGACTGCTGAGAAAAAGGCTGAAATCGTCCAGGAATACGGTCGTGGCGATAACGACACCGGTTCCCCCGAAGTTCAGGTCGCCCTGCTGAGCGCCAACATCGATGGCCTGCAGGATCACTTCAAGACCAACAAGCAGGATCACCACTCCCGTCGTGGTCTGATCCGTATGGTCAACCAGCGTCGCAAGCTGCTCGACTACCTCAAGCGCAAGGATCTCGAGCGCTACCAGTCGCTGATCCAGCGCCTGGGCCTGCGTCGCTAAGACCGCAACGTCGCAAGACCTTTCGAACAAGCAACCCTTCGGGGTTGCTTGTTCTTTTATGGGCCGCTGGTAGCTCTTGACCCCGTGAACTCCTAAAATGGTCGCCGAGTCAAAAGGCCCAAACATGAAACAGACAAGTTGAAGGAAGTCACTGTGAATCCGGTCAAGAAAACATTCCAGTACGGTCAGAGTACCGTCACCCTCGAAACCGGGCGTGTCGCCCGTCAGGCCACCGGCGCCGT
Source organism: Halomonas sp. McH1-25 (assembly GCF_022348165.1). Lineage (GTDB taxonomy): Bacteria > Pseudomonadota > Gammaproteobacteria > Pseudomonadales > Halomonadaceae > Modicisalibacter. The sequence continues at coordinate 24,219 of NZ_JAKRFI010000002.1, read as the reverse complement.
GCAAGTCACCATGGGTGGAGCCGTGGTGCTGTGTACCGTCGTGGCCAAGAAAGAGATGAAGCCGGGCCAGGACTTTTTCCCGCTGTCGGTGCACTACCAGGAAAGAACGTACTCGGTGGGCAAGATTCCCGGTGGCTTCTTCAAGCGCGAAGGGCGTCCGACCGAGAAGGAAACGCTGACTTCGCGCCTGATCGACCGTCCGATCCGTCCGCTATTCCCCAAGGGCTTCATGAATGAAGTCCAGGTCGTGTGTACCGTGCTGTCCGCCGACCGTAGCCAGGATCCGGACATTGCCGCGATGCTTGGCACCTCGGCAGCGCTGGCGATCTCCGGTGTGCCATTCAGCGGCCCGATCGGTGCCGCACGCGTGGCGTTTAGCGAAGATCGTGGCTATTTCCTCAACCCGAGCGTCGATGAGCTGCAAGCTTCCGAACTCGACATGGTCGTGGCCGGCACCGAGAAGGCCGTGCTGATGGTCGAGTCCGAAGCCAAGGAACTGCTCGAGGACGAAATGCTGGGTGCCGTGCTTTATGGCCATCAGGAAATGCAGGTCGCCATCCAGGCCATCAACGAATTCGTCGCCGAGGCCGGCAAGCCCAAGTGGGACTGGCAGCCGGAGCCCGAGAACACCGTGCTCAAGGGTGCCGTGACCGAGGCTTTCGAAGCCAAGGTCGGCGATGCCTACCGCATCATCGACAAGATGGCACGCCAGGATGCACTGGCTGCACTCAAGGCCGAAGCGATCGAGCTGCTCGCTAGCGGTGAAGAGAGCAAATTCACTCCCGAGGAAGTCAACGCCGCCTTCGCCAGCCTCGAGAAGCGGGTGGTGCGTGGTCGCGTCATTGCGGGCGAGCCGCGTATCGACGGACGCGACAACAAGACCGTGCGTCCGCTCGACATCGAAGTCGGTCTGCTGCCGCGCACCCACGGTTCCGCACTGTTCACGCGCGGTGAAACCCAGGCGATGGTCATCGCCACACTGGGTACCTTGCGCGATGCCCAACTGATCGAGTCGCTGGAAGGTGAGCGCAAGGATCGCTTCCTGCTGCACTACAACTTCCCTCCGTACAGCGTGGGCGAGGCCGGTTTCATGGGCAGCCCCAAGCGTCGTGAAATCGGTCATGGCCGCCTGGCGCGCCGTGGGGTCCAGGCCATGCTGCCCAGCGAGGAAGCCTTCCCTTACACCATTCGCGTGGTGTCCGAAATCACCGAGTCGAATGGCTCGAGCTCCATGGCCTCGGTATGCGGCTCCTCGCTGGCCCTGATGGATGCCGGCGTACCGCTCAAGGCGCCGGTGGCGGGGATCGCCATGGGGCTGGTCAAGGACGACGAAGGCTTCGCCGTACTGACCGATATCCTCGGCGACGAAGATCATCTCGGCGATATGGACTTCAAGGTCGCCGGTTCTGCCGAAGGTGTCACCGCGCTGCAGATGGACATCAAGATCGAGGGGATCAACGAGGAGATCATGGAAACTGCTCTGCAGCAGGCCCATGACGCTCGCTTGCATATCCTCGGCGAGATGAACCAGGTAATCGCCCAGAGTCGCGAAGAAGTTTCCGTCAACGCGCCGTCCATGGCGACCATCAAGATCGATCCGGACAAGATTCGTGACGTCATCGGTAAGGGTGGCGCGACGATCCGCAAGATCTGCGAGGACACCGGCGCGTCCATCGACCTCGACGACGATGGCACCGTGCGCATCTACGCCGACGACAAGGCTGCCGCCAAGCGTGCCATCGATACGGTCCTCGGCATTACCGCCGAAGCCGAGATCGGTAAGCTGTATCGCGGCAAGGTGGTGCGAATCGCCGACTTCGGCGCGTTCGTCAACTTCATGCCCGGGACCGACGGTCTGGTACACATCTCTCAGATCGTGCCGGAGCGCGTCAACGACGTACGTGACTTCCTCAACGAAGGCGACGAAGTTACCGTCAAGGTCCTCGACATCGACAATCGCAACCGCGTGAAGCTGTCGATCAAGGAAATCACCGCCGAGGAAAAGGCTGCCTTCGAAGCCACCTTGGCCGAGTAAGAGCCGAGTAAGTCAGCCACAGCGACACGCTGACAGATAGGCAGCAAGACAACGCCCCTGCAGGTTTAGGCCTGCAGGGGCGTTTTTCATGGATAACCAGCGTGCTTTATCTTTCGATGGCCAGGGCGACCCCCTGCCCTCCGCCGATACACAGCGTGGCCAGGCCCTTCTTGGCATCGCGGGCAATCATTTCATGCAACAACGTGACCAGGACACGGCAGCCCGATGCGCCGATGGGATGACCCAGTGCAATCGCACCGCCATTGACGTTGATCTTGCCGGCATCCCAGCCGAGTTCCTTGTTGACCGACAAGGCCTGGGCGGCAAATGCCTCGTTGGCCTCGATCAGGTCCAACTCGTCGATGGTCCAGCCGGCCTTTTCCAGGCAGCGCCGCGTCGCTGGGGCTGGGCCGATGCCCATGATCGCCGGATCGACGCCAGCATTGGCGTACGCCTTGATGCGGGCCAGCGGCTCCAGGCCGAGCTCGCGAGCCTTGGCTTCGGAGCAGAGCATGGCCACCGCCGCCCCGTCGTTGATCGAGGAGGCATTGCCGGCGGTGATCGTGCCGTCCTTCTTGAAGGCGGGTTTCATGCCTGCCAGTTTGTCGGCCGTCGTGCCCTTGCGTGGACCTTCGTCGGTATCGAAGACGAGCGGATCGCCTTTGCGTTGGGGAATCTCGACAGGCACGATCTGGCTCTTGAAGCGGCCGCTGTCGATGGCGTCGCTAGCCTTCTGCTGGGAGGCGGCGGCGAATTCGTCCATCTGCTCGCGGGTGATGCCGTACTTCTCGGCCAGATTTTCGGCCGTAATGCCCATGTGGTACTGGTTGAAGGCATCCCACAGGCCGTCATGGACCATGGTGTCGATGGCCTTCCAGTCGCCCATGCGCTGACCGGTGCGTGAATTGGGCAGCACATGTGGCGATAGCGACATGTTCTCCTGGCCACCGGCAAGTATCAGATCGGCATCGCCAAGACGAATGGCCTGGGTGGCCAGATGCAGTGCCTTGAGTCCCGATCCGCAGACTTTGTTGATGGTCATGGCGGGAACGGCATCGGGCAGTCCGGCCAGGATAGTGGCTTGGCGTGCCGGATTCTGGCCGACCCCGGCAGTGAGCACCTGTCCGAGCAGCACCTCGTCGACCTGGTCAGGCGACACGCCGGTGCTAGCGAGAATATCCTTGATCACCTTGGCGCCCAACTCGGTGGCAGGGAGCGTGGCGAGTGAGCCGCCAAAGGTACCGATGGCGGTGCGGCGAGCCGCGACGATGACCACGTCTTGCATGCGAAACTCCTTGAAACGAGGGCAGACGACTACATCCTCAGCATAGGAGTGGTTGTGCATCGCGACAATCGCTAAAAAGTGGCATCTCGATGCGTATATTGGTCGGGGTTGCGTCGGGTGGAGAAGACGCTCGGGTCTGACCACCATCCATGGCGGCCGGGGTGGGGAGCCGTTTGGGATCAGGCGACCTGGACGGGAATGGCGCGGCTGGTGTGGCTGACGTGATTGCCTTCTTGCAGATAAACGAGAGTCGGTTTGTGGTCATCCAGCTCGCTTTCGCTGTAGTGGGCGTAGCTGCAGATGATGATGCGATCATGGACACTCGCCAGGTGGGCGGCGGCGCCATTGATCGAAATGATCCGTGAGCCTTCTTCGCCACGGATCGCATAGGTCGTGAAGCGCTGGCCGTTTTCGACGTTATAGATCTGGATCTGTTCGTTTTCACGGATGCCGGCCATATCGAGCAGTTCCCCATCGATGGCGCAGGAACCTTCATAATTGAGCACGGCATGGGTAACGCGGGCCATGTGCAGCTTGGCCTTGAGCATGACGGTATACATCGCTGTCCTCTTCGCTGTGTAACGCCCTATACGCCACGCACGAACCCTAGCGCGGCAGGGAAACCTTGAGATTGTCGATCAGGCGGGCAGTGCCCAGGTGCACGGCACCCAGCAACACGGCATCGCGGGTCGTATCGTTCACCGGGCCAAGATCGTCGGCGCGGCGCAGTTCCAGATAATCGGGCTTGAGACTGCCATGGGCGAGCTGAGCGAGTGATTCACGCAGGACATCATCGGGCGACTGGCCAGCCTCCAAGGCATCGCGCGCTTGGCACAATACCTGGTAAAGGCGCGGTGCCTGGGCGCGCTGGGCGTCGCTGAGATAGCCGTTGCGCGACGACAGGGCCAATCCGTCGTCGGCGCGCACGGTCGGCACGCCGACGATCTCGATCGGCAGGTGCAGGTCGGCGACCAGCTTGCGGATGACGGTAAGCTGCTGATAATCCTTCTCGCCGAAACAGGCGACGTCCGGCTGTACCAGGTTGAAGAGCATGGCGACGATCGTGGCCACGCCTTCGAAATGGCCGGGGCGGCGCGCGCCACACAGGCCCTCGGAGACCCGGGGTACGCGAATGATGGCCTGATCGTCCAGGCCGTTGGGATAGAGCATCTGGCTGGTCGGCGTGAACACCATGTCGCAGCCGGCTGCCTCGAGCGCGGCCTGATCTTCGGCCAGGGTGCGCGGGTAGCTGTCGAGATCCTCGTTGCGCCCGAACTGCAACGGATTGACGAAGATCGTGGCAATCACCACGTCGGCGCGAGCCCGAGCGGCTTCGACCAGGGCCAAGTGCCCTTGGTGTAGGTTGCCCATGGTGGGCACCAAGCCGATGCGCTTGCCCTGGCGACGAGCATCTTGCACTGCACGGCGCAGTGAAGGGATATCGCTGAGAGTGAGCAGAGACATCAGAAACTGTGCTCCTCGGTAGGAAAGCTACGGGTCTTGACGGCCTCGTGGTAAGTGCGGAACGCGTCTTCGATCGATCCGGAGTCGGTCAGGAAGTTCCGCGAGAAGCGCGGAATCCGCCCCAGGCTGACGCCGAGTACATCGTGCATTACCAGAATTTGACCATCGACCTCGGGGCCGGCGCCGATCCCGATGACAGGAACGTCAATGGCATCGCGCATCGCCCGGCCCAGGCTGGCGGGGACGCACTCCAGCAGAATGATCGATGCGCCAGCGGCAACCAGCTGACGGGCATCGTCGATGATCCGCTCGGCATGCGCTGCATCCCGGCCCTGAACCTTGTAGCCACCCATCTGATGGACCGTCTGGGGAGTCAGGCCCATGTGCGCGCAGACGGGAACGCCGCGCCGGGTCAGCTCGCGGATGCCATCCGCCAACCAAGCCTCGCCCTCGATCTTGACCATCTCGGCACCGGCACGCATCAGAGCGCCTGCATGTTGCATGAGCTGTTCCAGGCTGGCATTGCTCATGAACGGCAGGTCGGCCATCAGCAGGCTGCGTCCCTTGCCGCGGGACACGCAGCGGGTGTGATAGCAGATATCGTCGATAGTGACGGGTAGGGTGCTGGCATGACCCTGCAGCACCATGCCCAGGGAGTCACCGACCAATAGCACGTCGATGCCGGCCTGGCTGGCGGCATGGGCGAACGAGGCATCATAGGCGGTCAGGCAACTGAACGGCTCGCCGGCGCGCTTGGCTGCCTGCAGCGTGCTCAGAGTGACGGTTTTCATGGCTTCAGGTCTCGTCTCCTGTGGCTGGCGTTGCTCACTGTGATCGTGGATGCTGAGTAGCTGGCGTTACCGTTGTTGTTACTGTGCACTGGCGACAGTGTGGATCGGTAACAAAAGCCGCACAACTCTACCTTTGGGGTGACAGACGCCGCAAGCGGCCATCCGTGACGCGGGCCAGCAGGTGCGGCAATGGCGTCCCGGCGACGATCAGGTCGGGAGCAATATCCGCCAGAGGCACCAGCACGAAGGCGCGTTCGCGCATATGCGGATGGGGCACCTTCAAGCGTGGCAGGTCGAGGCACAGGTCGTCGAACGTCAACAGGTCGAGATCCAGTGTTCTTGGTCCCCAGTGACGCAACCGGCGACGTCGATGGGCCTGCTCCAGGGCCTGAAGCTGGTCGAGTAGCGCCAGCGGCGACAGGCAGGTCGATATGCAGGCCACGGCGTTGACGAAGTCGGGCTGATCCTGCGGACCGACGGGAGCGCTGGCATAGCATGGCGATGCCTTGACGAGGTGGGTCAGGGGGAAATCGTCCAGCGCAGTCAGCGCTTGTTCGATCCGCCGCTCAGGACCGTCGAGGTTACTGCCCAAGCCAATATAGGCGACATGCATCAATCGTAACCGGGAGAATTCTTGCGACGCCGTCGGCGCGGCCGGCGCTTGCGAACGTCGGGCTGTCCGGCCGGGTCGCTATCGATCTTGCCCAGTAGACGACGCTGTTCATGGTCGTCGGCCTGCTGGAAGGCCTCCCACCAAGCGCCCAGCCCGGCGGGAATCTCGCCGGCGGTCTCGCGCAACAGGAGGAAGTCGAAGGCCGCCCGAAAGCGAGGATGCTCGCGGGTCTGGAAAGCCCGCTTGCCGCGCCGCTTGGGTAGCCGGAGCTGAAGGTCCCAGATGTCGCGCATCGGCAGGCTGAAACGCTTGGGGATGGAGGTATGCTGAAGCTGGCGCGATACGGCCTGATGCGAGGCGGTCTGCTGGGCCGGAATCGGAGGCATGCCGTCAGCCTGTAGTCGCTGATAGCGTAGCTGGACGCCCGGCCAGAGCAGGGCGGCAAACAGGAAGGCGGGGGTCACCGGGCGCTCTTCCTGGATGCGAGAGTCGGTATTGGCCAGGGCCTGAACGATCAGCTCCCTGGCCCAGGGCAACTCGTCCATGGCCTCTTCCGCCTCGGGAAAGAGCATGGCGAACAAGCCATACTCACATAGCATATGGAACGTCTTGACGGCATAGCCCGAGAGGAACAGCTTGAGAACCTCCTCGAACAGGCGGGCCGGGGGAATCTGCAGCAACAGCGGTGCCATTTCGCGAATCGGTGCTTCGGTGGCCGGGGCAAAGGCAAAGTCGAGCTTGGCAGCAAAGCGAATGGCACGCAGCATACGTACCGGATCCTCACGGTAACGCGTCTCGGGGTCGCCGATCAGTCGCAGCGTACGGTTCTCGATGTCGTCTAGCGCGCCGGCCCAGTCATGCAGCGAAAAGTCGGCAATATTGTAATAGAGCGCATTGACGGTGAAATCGCGGCGCAGAGCGTCTTCTTCGATATTGCCCCATACGTTGTCGCGTAGCAGCAGGCCTTGCTCGGATTGCTGAGCCAAGTGTTCGCCGTGATCGTCATTGGGGCGACCGCGAAACGTAGTGACTTCGATGATTTCGCGGCCGAAGCGGACGTGTACGATACGAAAACGGCGGCCGATGATTCGGGAGTTGCGAAACAGGTCGCGTATCTGTTCGGGCGTGGCATCGGTCGCCACGTCGAAGTCCTTGGGAGTCTTGCCGAGAATGGCATCGCGCAGGCAGCCGCCGACGAGATAGGCATCGAAACCCGCATTGTGCAGGCGATAGAGCACCTTCAACGCGCTATCACTGAACATTTGGCGCGAAATCGGATGATCTTGTCGAGGGATGATTTTCAGCGTCGGCACATTGCCTCGGCTGTCCTGATTGTTACCGAATAGGGTCTTCAAACCTTCACCGGAATAGTGAAAAAAGCGGCTAAATCCTTTGAGCATTCCGCGATATCGGCTCGCCATGGACTGAAGGGCCCAGTGTAGCGGAGCCGCAGGGGCTTGCAAAGTCTTGTCAGCCGTGGCTGATATGCCAGCGAAGCATGTAGAAAGGGGAGGCTCGTAAGCCTCCCCTTTTAAGCAAATCATTCAGCATCCGTGCTGATGTTTCTTCTTCGTGATGGCGCATCGCCTTGAATACGCACCACAGTCACCAATCCGATAGTGCAGGCAAGCAATCTTCTTGTCGTTGTTGATCTTCCTGGTGCGACCGTCTCGTATTCAAAACAATAATCCAACCACGACGGCAGGGGTTCTGCCTCCCTTCGGCTTGTTGTCGTTGTGACCGAAGGTGCGCCTCTGATGGAACCTGTAGTTATTGTTGATTCCATTCACGGAGCGTCGCGTCCCGATAAGGTTACCGGTCGACCAACCTATTGTTTTTTTTGGAGTTGGCTCGCTCGTTTCGACGCTTGTCGTTGTCACGTCGGTGCAAGCGATTGTTCATTCCAGCATTTGTGATTGTTTTTGCTGGTGTTTGTCAGGTCCACGTTTTGTTGTTGTTCGTGACCTTGGGCATCTGGTTGTTGTTTTTCTTACAGTGGATAGTGCACTCCCTATGCCATTTGTATTTTATTCTTTTAAAATCATAAAGATATATTGTCAGGCCTGGTGGGGGTTCGTAACTACCCTGGCATGTGTTACCCCGAGTGGTGCAATTTGGGGAAGTCGCTGTGTGAGATGGTAACAAAATGGTGCAGTTGAGCAGGTTGTTTCATGCTAACTGTTAGAGTGCTAAATGATTCGCTGTCTTATACCTTTGTCGCGTGAAGGCCGGAACTGACGTCAGGTGGAACGGCTGCGAGGACTCTTCTTGCGAGGGATACCCAAGCGTTGGCGGCGTTCCCACAGGCATTTGCGACTGATGCCCAGTTTCTGGGCGAGCTCGGTCTCGCTCATTTGGTCCTGATGCTCGAGCACGAAATGCTGGAAATAATCCTCCAAGGAAAGATCTGCTTCATCATCGCTCGCCGCAGGCTTGGGTGTCGGTGCCTTGGCCGGGGGATAATGCATGCCGGTGGCCGGCTTGAGGCCCAGATCGTCGGGGTGAATGAGGTTGCCCTCGGCCAGAATCACACCGCGCTCGAGGGCGTTTTCGAGTTCGCGTACGTTGCCAGGCCAGGGATAGTCGCGAATGTCGCGCCGGGCGGCTCGCGACAGTTTCAATCCCTCGCGCCTATGGCGACGGCAGGCACTCCCGAGCAGCACGTCGGCCAGCTCGAGGATGTCGTCTTCACGATCACGCAGCGGTGGTAGGTCGATCTGCATGACATTGAGGCGATAATACAGATCGAGACGGAACTCGCCGCTCTTGGAAAGCAGGTTCAGGTCACGATGTGTGGCGGCGATCAGGCGGACATCGACATGGCGGGTCTCGATCGAGCCGACCTTGCGAATCTCGCCTTCCTGCAGTACACGCAGCAATCGGGCCTGGGCGTCGAGGGGCAGCTCGCCGATTTCGTCCAGGAACAGCGTGCCGCCATCGGCTGCTTCCACCAGCCCGGTGCGCGCAGCGCTGGCCCCGGTAAAGGCCCCCTTCTCGTGGCCGAACAGCTCGGACTCGATCAGCGTTTCCGGAATGGCCGCGCAATTGACACAGATCAGGGGAGCCTTGGCACGCCGGCTCTGGCGATGAATGGCGCGAGCCACGAGTTCCTTGCCGGTGCCGGATTCGCCCTGGATGAGTACGGTGACATCCGCTGGCGCCGTCTTGCGAATGCGCGTATAGACCACCTGCATGGCCGGGCAATGGCCGATCATTTCCTGCGGCGGGGTGTCGGCGTGCTCCGATGTCGGCGTGCGGCTGGTCGTATGCGCCTCCAGTGCCTTGGCCACGGTGTCGAGCAATTCACCCTGATCGAAAGGCTTGGCGACATAGTCGACAGCACCCAGCTTCAAGGTATCTACGGCGGAGCGCATGCTGGCATAGCTGGTCATGATCACTACCGGCGTGGGGGCGGCGGCTTCGATCAGAGCGGTCCCTGCTTCGTCGGGCAGCCGCAGGTCGCTGAGGATCAGGTCGAAACGTCGAGGGTCGTGCTCTAGCGCCTCGGCTACCGAGCCGGCTTCGCTGATCTGGTAGTCGTGGCGCTCCAACAGCCGACGCAGGGCCGTGCGAATGATGGCTTCATCGTCAACGATCAAAATCCGGGGCATCGGAGTCTTTGCCGTCCTGTTGTGTTCGGGGCAGCCACACGTAATGCGGGTACCAAGTGTGCGATCCTGACTATGGCCATGATGCTCATGAACGATTCGATAGGCCAGAGGTCGCCCGAGCCCGGTTTCCTGACCGGGGGCAGGCGACAGCAGCGACTCGCCGGCGGCGGGAAACGGCATGGTGCAATAGAGGTTCATGGCCAAGGTCGCAGAAGATTCGCCTTCAGTCTATGGAGCGGTCGTCCTGGCCTCAACTCGACCTGTGTCTAGATTGTGGGCGGAACTCTGAAGACGTCAGGTCGCAGACGCGCGACATCCCAATCGGCGATGGCGACGGCGAGCTGGTCGGTGACCGGGGCGCTGGCCAGTTCGGCGGGTGGCGTCTGGTCGAGGGCGAGCAGCGCGTGATGAAGCAACGGGCGTGCCGCGTCGTCGTCGGTGGGCAGGGCCGGAGCCAGGTTCTGCTTGGAGAGCTTCTGGCCGTTGCCGGCCACGATCAATGGGAGGTGCAGATAGCGGGGCTCGGGCAGGCCGAGCGCAACCTGCAACTGGCGCTGCCAGGGCGTGTTGTCGAGCAGGTCGTGGCCACGCACTACATCGCTGATGCCCTGGTCGGCATCGTCGACGACCACGGCCAACTGGTAGGCCCATAGACCGTCCTTGCGCTTGAGCACCACGTCGCCGAGCTGAGCCGGGTCGAAGGTCTGTTCACCGAACAGACGATCCTGCCAGACCACCGGGCTCAGGCCGAGATCGCTGCGCAGACGCCAGGCCATCGGCTTGTCGGGCTCGCAGGCAGCTTTGCGGCACCAACCGGGATAGACGGCATGTTCGCGCCACTGCTTGCGCGAGCAACTGCACGGGTAGGCCAGACCCTGCGACACCAATTGGTCCAGGGCGGCCTGGTAGGTGGCGTGTCGAGCGCTCTGGTAGCGTACCGTCTCGTCCCACTGCAGACCGAAGGCCTCGAGCTGGCGCAGGATTTCGCTATCGGCGCCCGGCGGGCAGCGGGGTGGGTCGATATCCTCGATGCGTACCAGCCAGGACCCGCCGACATGGCGGGCATCGAGAAAGCTCGCCAGGGCGGCGATCAGCGAGCCGAAATGCAAGGGGCCAGAAGGTGTCGGGGCGAAGCGGCCTCGATATCCGGACATGATGTTCTCGCCTGATGAATCGGAACGCAAACGGGCGCCGCGAGGGCGCCCGTGCGGAAGCGGAGCGGCGATCAACCGCCGAGCTGCTTTTCCTTCAGCTCCGCGAGGGTCTTGCAGTCGACACACAGCGTGGCGGTGGGACGCGCCTCGAGACGACGAATGCCGATCTCGACGCCACAGGCTTCGCAGAAGCCATAATCTTCCTCGTCGATTTTCTCGATCGTCTCGTTGATCTTCTTGAGCAACTTGCGCTCGCGATCGCGAGTACGCAGTTCCAGGTTGAAGCCCTCCTCCTGGGTAGCGCGATCGGCAGGATCGGCATAATTGTTGGCGTCTTCCTGAAGATGACGCACGGTGCGATCCACCTCTTCCATGAGATCCTGTTTCCAGCCGAGCAGGATCTGACGGAAGTGCTCCAGTTGCTTCTCGTTCATGTATTCTTCACCCGGCGCCGGCTCGTACGGGGTGAATTTTTTCGGCGCATCCGCCTTCTTTTCTGCTACTGGCATGGGGCTGCCTCATTCCTCAAGTGACTTGGGCCGATGCCCGGCCTGTCAGGTCGCGGTGAAACGACAGGGGCCAAAGCGACCTGCTGGGTGGCATGCCCACCCGAAGCCTTGCTTATTTAGCGAAAAAGCCAGCCGTTTGCAACCGCTCTTCGAACGGATGACTGCAGAGTTTGACCACTGTCGGTTAAGATGGGCGGTTTGACGTCACTAGGCAGCATTGGTTCAAGGCAAGGAGTCGGCATGAGCTGGAGCTCACGTATCGAAGGCGTCGCCCCCTTCCATGTCATGGGGTTGCTGGAGCAGGCCCAGGCCCGCGAGGCGGCGGGACATGACGTCATTCATCTGGAAATCGGCGAGCCCGACTTTCCCACGCCCGAGCCGGTGATCGCCGCTGGTCAGCAGGCCTTGGCCAACGGGCAGACGCGTTACACGCCGGCAGCGGGCCTGCCGGCATTGCGCGAGGCGATTGCCGGACATTACGCCGAGCATTTCGGGGCGCGTATCGACTCGGCGCGCATTCTCGTCACGCCCGGGGCCTCGGGGGCACTGCTACTGGCCAGCCAGCTACTGGTGCAGCGCGGCGATCGAGTCCTGATGGCCGATCCCACCTACCCCTGCAATCGTCATTTCATGGCGTTGGCCGAAGCGGCTGTCGATGCCGTGCCGGTGGGGCCCGACAGTGGCTGGCAACTCGACGCGGCGCTGATCGATGCCCACTGGCGCGACGCCACGCGTCTGGCCATGCTGGCCACGCCGTCCAATCCGACCGGCCATGCCCTCGATGCGCCACGCCTCTCGGCGGTGATCGATACCGTGCACGCACGGGGCGGCACGCTGCTGGTCGATGAGATCTACCAGGGGCTGACCTACGACGTCGCGCCGGTATCCGCCGCGGCGCTCAGCCCGGATGCTTTCGTGGTCAACAGCTTCTCCAAGTATTTCGGCATGACCGGTTGGCGATTGGGCTGGCTGGTCGCGCCCGAGGCAGCCGTCGAGCCATTGTCACGCCTGGCGCAGAACGTCTTTCTGGCGGCGCCGACACCGTCTCAGCATGCTGCGCTGGCTGCGTTCGGTCCTGAATGCCGCGAGGAACTCGAGCGTCGGCGGCGTGAGCTGCATTGCCGGCGCGATGTGCTGCTGGCCGGTCTCGAGCGGTTGGGGCTGGCGCCGTCGCAGCCGCCACAGGGCGCCTTTTACGTGTGGCTCGACGTCTCGGCGTACACCCGCGACAGTCGGGCCTTCTGCCAGCGTCTGCTCGAGGAGGAGAACGTTGCCATCACGCCGGGAATCGATTTCGCCGTGCAGGGCGGTGAGCATCACGTGCGCATCGCCTTCACCAACGAGACTGCACGCCTCGAGGAAGCCCTGGTGCGCCTCGGGCGCTTCCTGGCCCGGCAGTCGACTCCGGCATGAACTATCCGTCACTCGTCCCGGGCATCCTGCGCCGGCGTTACAAGCGTTTTCTGGCTGACGTGGAACTCGCCGATGGCGAGGTCGTCGTCGCGCATTGCCCGAATACCGGCTCGATGCGCGCCGTCAATGTGCCGGGGTGTCGCGTGTGGCTGGCGCCGAGCACCAACCCGGCCCGCAAGCTGGCCTGGACCTGGGAACTCATCGAATTGCCGCAGGTTGACGGTAGCTCGGCCCTGGCCTCGGTGCATACCGGACGCGCCAATGCCATCGTCGAGGAAGCGCTGTTGGCGGGAAATATCCCGACACTGGCCGGCTATGCCTGGCTGAAGCGCGAAGCCAAGGTGGAGGGAGCCAGACTCGACTTCAAACTCGATGACCCGCAGCGTGGTACCGCCTACGTCGAGGTCAAACAGGTCACGCTCAAGGAGGAGGATGGCCATGGCTACTTCCCCGATGCAGTGAGTGTGCGCGGCACGCGTCACCTCGAAACCCTGGCGCAGTTGGCTGCCAATGGCCAGCGGGCCGTATTGCTGTTCTGTGTGGCGCATACCGGAATCGATGACGTGGCACCGGCCGCACATCTTGATCCGACATACACCGAGGCGCTGCGGCGGGTCAGTCAGGCCGGTGTCGAGGTGCTGGCCTATGCCTGTGACGTGGAATGCAACGAGCAACGGCCGGTTGCCATTCGCCTGGGTCGAGCGTTGCCGGTCGCTCTACAGCGTGAGCTGGCGACGTTCAGCTTGACCGGCGACAAACCGCGAGCGAGGTAACGCAATGCAGCGACGCGAATGCCTGCGCGCCCTGGCCCTGCTGGCCATGACGGCAGCACTGCCCGGTCTGGCCTCGGCTCGCCAGAACGATGCCTTGTATCGGATTCGCGACTTGCGTCGCGGCACATGGCTGACCGGCGATGCGCTGCTGGCCGAACTGGCCCGCGCCTCGGCCGTGATTGTCGGCGAGCGTCACGACAATGCCGAGCATCATCGCCTCGAGCGCTGGCTGATCGCGCAATTGGCCGCACGAGGCGTGCTGGGCGGCGTAGTGCTGGAAATGCTGGACCCGGAACAGCAGCGCACGCTCGAGGGGGTTCCCGGCGTTCTGCTGGCCGAGCTGCCGGAGCCCGAACTCTTGGCCCTGCTGGACTGGCAGCGGGACTGGGACTGGGCCGCCTACGGGCCGCTGGTGCGCCAGTCGCTCCAGCTTGGTGTGCCGTTGCGTGCCGGCAACCTGACTCGCGAGACGATCCATGCCCTGGTCATGGCCAATCAGGTCCCATCCTTGCCCGAGCGCGTTGCTCGTGCACAGCGCCAGGCGATCGTCGAAGGCCATTGCGGCCTACTTCCCGAGTCGATGCTGGATGGCATGCTGGCGGCCCAGGTGGCTCGCGATCGAGCCATGGCGGCAGCCTTGGCTGCACTGCCATCGACCTCGGTGCTGGTCTGTGGCAGTGCTCATGCGCGTCGCGACATCGGCGCGGCCTTGCATGCCGAGCCAGCGCCATTGTGCCTGGGGTTGGTGGAGCTGGCGCCCGGCCAGGACTGGCTCTCGGCACTGCCGGACAGTGTCGATGACGGGCCGGCGTTCGATATCGCCTGGTTCACGCCCCCCGCCGTCCGGCACGAGGATCCCTGTGCCGCGTTGCGTCAGCGTTTTTCTTCGTAGCGGTCAGGCTCAGTCGACGAAGAAGCGCTGGATGAAAGCCACCTCGGCCGGCGCCTTGTCGCGGTCGTAATGGACATCGAGGTTGAAACGCATCGGCTCGCCCCGCTGAATGGGAAAGACCGCCAACTGATAGATGGACCCTTCTTCCCTGATCGTGCGGAACGACAATGGCTGCGACTGGCCGGCAAGGTTGCCTACGCGGCCCTCGACCGTGGCCGCGACCGGTTGGCTCGAGCCGTCGGGCTGGGTTTTCAGCACGCTGACATTGAGCAATGCGGTGCGCTTGCTGCGCTGAATGTCGTAGGCCGCCGCGACTTCGGGAGTGAGAAAGCTGGTATTCACGGCGCTGTAGTGGATCTGGTAGCGACCCACATGCTCGACCTGCTCTGCCTGCGCCACGCTGGCTAGCAGCCACAGCAGCGTCAGGCCGATGAGTCTTGCCATAGGGGATGGCGTCGATACCCGTTTCATGGGCTGTCCTTTCTCGATGGGCTCACTGCGATGGGTTCAGTCGGCCGTCGGCTTGCCGCGGCTGACACGAAAGACCGCCGTCTCGCCGAACAGGTTGGGCCACAGGCGAGTGGTCCAGTTGCCTTCGTGATCGCCGTTGCCTACCGCCCGATCGCTGATGATCAGACCCTTGTCCACGCACAGTTGTTCAAAATCGTTGAAGGTCGACAGGTGAATGTTGGGGGTATCGTACCAAGCGTGCGGTAGCGACTTGGAGACGGGCATGTAGCCCTTGAAGCCCAGATAGAAGCGATGGCGCCAATAGGCGAAGTTGGGAAAGGTGATGATGCACTCGTTGGCGACACGCAGCATCTCGTCGAGCATCTTGTCAGGGCGGCGCAGCGCCTGTAGCGCCTGAGTCATGACGACCAGATCGTAGGCGTTGTCCTCGAAATTTGTCAGTCCTTCGTCGAGGTCCTGCTCGATGACACTGACGCCTCGTTCCACGCAGGCGGTGATCCCGTCGGGGTCGATTTCCAGGCCGTAGCCGATCACGCCCTTGTCGCGGCCCAGTGCCTGGAGCAGCGTGCCATCGCCACAGCCGAGATCGAGAACGCGAGCGCCTTGCGGTATCCAGTCATAGATCAACTTGAGATCGGCGCGCATCATTTGTCCTCCGCCCGTGCGATATCGCGGGCTATGCGTTTCATGAATCCCCCGAATACGGCCTGATAGCGTGCATCCGGCAACAGGAAGGCATCATGACCGTGCGGCGACTCTATCTCGGCATAGCTGACCGGCTTGCCGGCCCGCACCAGCGCATCGACCAATTCCCGCGAACGCTCCGGGGCGAAACGCCAGTCGGTAGAGAAGCTCATCACCAAAAACGGACAGCTGGCCGGCGCGAGTGCCGCTGCCAGGTCGCCGCCATGGGCAGCGGCCGGGTCGAAATAGTCCAAGGCCTTGGTCATCAGCAGATAGGTGTTGGCATCGAAGGCGGTCGAGAACATGTCGCCCTGGTAACGCAGGTAGGACTCGACCTGAAATTCGACGTCGTAGCCGAAGTTGAGCTCGTCGCTGCGCAGATCGCGGCCGAACTTGGCGCCCATGGAATGCTCGGACAGGTAGGTGATATGGCCGACCATGCGCGCCAGCTTGAGACCGCGCTTGGGCATGGTGCCGTGTTCGGCGTACCAGCCATCATGGAAGTCGGGGTCCGAGCGGATCGCCTGGCGGGCAACCTCATTGAAGGCGATGTTCTGTGCCGACAGGCGCGGTGTGGCGGCGATGACCACGGCGTTGGCGATGCGCTCGGGATAGGCCAGCGACCATTGCATTACCTGCATGCCGCCAAGACTGCCACCGACCACCGCGGCAAAGCGCTGGATGCCGAGGCGATCGGCGAGGCGAGCCTGGCTGTTGACCCAGTCAGCCACCGTCATGACCGGGAAGTCCGGTCCCCACTGACGACCGGTCTCGGGATTGGTGCTGCAGGGGCCGGTGGTGCCGTGGCAGCCGCCCAGGTTGTTGAGCGAGACGACGAAGAAGCGGTTGGTGTCGATGGTCTTGCCGGGACCGATATGGGCGTC
Organism: Halomonas sp. McH1-25; assembly: GCF_022348165.1. Lineage (GTDB taxonomy): Bacteria > Pseudomonadota > Gammaproteobacteria > Pseudomonadales > Halomonadaceae > Modicisalibacter. The sequence continues at coordinate 7,640 of NZ_JAKRFI010000002.1, read as the reverse complement.
CCACCAGCCGGGCTTGCGCTCGTCCATGCTGTGGTAGCCGGCGGCGTGATGATGGCCGGACAGGGCATGACAGATCAGGACCGCATTGTTGCGTTCCACGTTGAGCGTGCCATAGGTCTCGTAGATCAGATCGTAGGCCGGCAACGTCTTGCCGCAGGCCAGGGCCAGCGGCTCGTCGAAGTGCGCCTGCTGGGGCGTCACCAGGCCGACCGAATCGGCGGGAAGCGTGTCGGGCATTTCTCTATGTTATCCAGTATCCAGCATGAGGCGAGTTGAGGGTCGTCGACCCCGTTTCCGGGGAAACGACGAGGCCCCGGCGAGTGCCGGGGCCAGGCGGCCGGCTTGCCTCAGAGGCCGACCAGGGCGCCGGACACGCCGGCAGCACGCGTCAGCGAGCCTACCACGATGCCGTCGATCAGATTGATGGCGATGAATACCACGATCGGCGAGAGGTCGATCATGCCCAGCGGCGGAATGACCTTGCGCACCGGCGCCATGATCGGCTCGACCAGTTGAAAGATCAGCAGCGCTCCAGGATGGCTGGCCTGAGGTGCCACCCAGCTGAGGATGATCATGCCGATCAGGGCGAAGAAGTAGATCTTGAGAATCGCACTGGCCAGGGCCGCGAGCGAGGCGATGGCGACGCCGCCGAGGGGCGGCATGGTGCCCAGCGCGATCTGCACGATGGCGATGATGCTGATGGCCTTGATGATGAAGCCGGCCCCCAGGGTCGCCAGGTCGAAGCGGCCGACCGGACGCAGGAAACCCTGCAGTGGTTTGACCACCGGCTGGGTGACCTTGACCACCGATTGGCTGAGCGGGTTGTAGTAATCGGCCCGGGATGCCTGCAGCAGGAAACGCAGCATCAGCAGGAACAGGTAGATGTTGATCAGTGTGTTGACCAGCATCAGGCCGGCGCTTCCTAATTGACTGCCCATGGGGCTCCTCCGTGTGGAATTTTGAAATGATTCAGTGTTTCTTGCCGAGCTCCTCGGCCATCTCCCGGGCGCGCAGGGCACAGGCCTCGGTGGCCTTGTCGAACAGTTCGCGCAGACCGCCGTCCTCGAACGTCTGAATGGCTCGCTCGGTGGTGCCGCCGGGCGACATCACGTTGCGCTTCAGGCGGGCCGGGTCGAACTCGCTCTGCTGGGCCATGCGGGCGGCGCCGAAGCCGGTCTGCAGGGCCAGGCGCCGCGCACTCTCGGCGGGCAGGCCGAGTCGCTTGCCGGCTTCTTCGAGGGCCTCGAAGACCAGGAAGAAATACGCCGGCCCACTGCCGGAGACGGCGGTGACGGCCTCGAGCAGGGATTCGTCATCGACCCATTCGACGATGCCCACGGCTTCGAGCAGCGTGGTGGCCAACTGACGCTGATCATCGCTGACCCGAGCGTTGGCGTACAGCCCGGAGGCACCGGCACCGACCAGCGACGGTGTGTTAGGCATGCAGCGGATCACGGCAAGTCCGCCACCCAGCCACTCGTCGAGCGTCTCCGCGGTCAGGCCGGCGGCGACCGAGACGATCAGCGGCTTGCGCGCCTGTACCGCCGCGCGCAGGCCTTCGCACACCTCATGCATGATCTGCGGCTTGACGGCGAGCACGACCACGTCGGCGTTGGCCACGGCGACGGCATTGTCGGTGCTGGTGCGGATACCGTAGCGTTCACGCAACGGGGTCAGGAAGGTCTCGTCTGGTGAGGTCGCGGTGATGGCATCGGCCGGGTAGCCGCCATCGATCATGCCGCCGAAGATGGCGCTGGCCATGTTGCCGGCGCCGATGAATGTCACTTGGCTTGCCATGCGTTGGGTCCTCTGTCGTTTGGGCAGTTATGTATCGTGCGTGTCACGGGCGGGGCGCACGGGCACCGAAGATGGCCGTGCCCAGGCGTACCAGGGTAGCGCCTTCCAGTATGGCGGCTTCGAGATCGTCGCTCATGCCCATCGACAGCGTGTCCAGGGGAGCGTGAGGGTAGCGCTGACGCAGCGTGTCGAGAAGCTGGCGCAACCGGGCCAGCGGGCGTCGCTGGGCGGCCATGTCCGTGGCCGGTGCGGGAATCGCCATCAGGCCGCGCAGGCGCAGATTGGGCAGGGCCACGATCTCGGCGGCCAAGGCCTCGAGGTCTTCCGGCTCGACGCCGGACTTGCTCTCCTCGCCGCTCACGTTGACCTGCAGACAGACATTCAGCGGGCCCAGCGAGGCCGGGCGCTGCTCGGACAGGCGCCGGGCTACCTTGGCGCGATCGATACTGTGCACCCAGTCGAAGTGCTCGGCCACGGCTCGGGTCTTGTTGGATTGCAGCGGACCGATGAAATGCCAGACGATCTCCGTCAGGTCAGCGAGCTCGGCCTGTTTGTCGAGGGCTTCCTGCAGGTAGTTCTCGCCGAAGTCGCGTTGACGGCAGGCATACGCCTCGCGGATCAGCGCGGCGGGCTTGGTCTTGCTCACCGCAAGCAGGCGGGCGTCGTCGGCGGGGCGTCCGGCGCTCTCGAGGGCATCGGCCAGGCGCTGTCGCGCACGCTGGAGTGATTCGCGGACCTGAACGTCTGGCATACTGGACTCGACCTATATAACAAAGCAGGGGACCGCATGGATATTACCGAACTGCTGGCGTTCTCGGCAAAGCAGAAGGCCTCGGATCTGCATCTGTCCGCCGGGTTGCCGCCGATGATCCGCGTCGATGGCGACATACGGCGGCTCAACGTGCCGGCCATGGAGGATCGCGAGGTCCGCAAGCTGATCTACGACATCATGGGCGATCGGCAGCGACGCGACTATGAGGAACACCTCGAAACCGATTTCTCTTTCGAGGTGCCCGGCGTGGCTCGCTTTCGTGTCAATGCCTTCAATCATGGGCGCGGCTCGGGGGCGGTATTCCGTACCATTCCCTCCGAGGTACTGACCATGGAGACACTGGGACTGGGCGACGTGTTTCGTCGCCTGGCATCGTTGCCGCGCGGTCTGGTGCTGGTGACGGGGCCGACCGGTTCGGGCAAGTCCACGACGTTGGCGGCGCTCATCGACTATATCAACGAAACGCGATACGACCACATCCTGACCATCGAGGATCCGGTCGAATTCGTGCACACCAGCAAACGCAGTCTGATCAACCAGCGCGAGGTCCATCGCGACACGCACAGTTTCAGCCAAGCCCTGCGCTCGGCACTGCGCGAGGATCCCGATGTGATCCTGGTTGGCGAGCTGCGCGATCTGGAGACCATTCGACTGGCACTGACCGCCGCCGAGACCGGCCATCTGGTTTTCGGTACGCTGCACACCACCTCGGCGGCCAAGACCATCGATCGCATCATCGACGTATTCCCCGGGGACGAAAAGGCCATGGTGCGTTCGATGCTCTCCGAGTCGTTGCAGGGCGTGGTGTCGCAGGCCCTGCTCAAGCGGCAGAATGGCGGGCGTGTGGCGGCCCACGAGATCCTGCTCGCCACGCCTGCAATACGCAACCTGATTCGTGAAGACAAGGTGGCGCAGATCTACTCGGCGATCCAGACCGGCGGCAACCAGGGCATGCAGACCCTGGATGCCGCACTGGCGCGGTTGGTGGCGGAGAACGTGGTCGCCCGCCAGGAAGCCCAGACCAAGGCCAAGGGCCTGCTGCCCGAAGCGCATTGATTCAACCGCAGGCGGCTGCGGCCGATAGTGACCAAGGGATACCTGGGAGGAAGGCGGGCATGACGCCGAAAGAGTGGCTGGATCAGTTACTGGATATCATGGTCGAGAAGCAGGCATCCGATATGCTCATCTCGACCAGTGCACCGCCCAATCTTAAGCTCAATGGCAAGCTGGTACCGCTGGGCGACAAGCCGCTGTCCATCGCCCAAGTGCGCGAGCTGGTGCTGACGGCGTTGCCCGACAACCTGCGTGGTCGCTTCGACGAGGAGCGCGAGGCCAACTTCGCGCTCAGTCTGCAGGGCAAGGGGCGCTTCCGGGTCAGCGCCTTCTTCCAGCGTAGTCAGATGGCCATGGTCATCCGGCGCATCGCCTTCGATATTCCGCGCCTCGATGCGCTCGGCCTGCCGTCGACGGTGGGCGATCTGGCCTCGATCAAGCGTGGCCTGGTGTTCGTGGTCGGCGGTACGGGAACCGGCAAGTCGACCACCCTGGCGTCGATGATCCAGCAGCGCAACGAGACGCTGGGCGGCCACATCATCTGCATCGAGGATCCGATCGAGTATATCCATCCGCACCGACGCGCCATCATCAACCAGCGCGAGGTGGGCATCGATACCGAATCGTTCGAGGTGGCCCTGAAGAATACGCTGCGCCAGGCCCCGGACGTGATACTGATCGGCGAGATTCGCACCCGCGAGACCATGGAGCATGCCCTGACCTTCGCCGAGACCGGGCATCTATGCCTGGCCACGCTACATGCCAATAATGCCAACCAGGCGCTGGATCGCATCATCAACTTCTTCCCGCCCGAGCGTCACGATCAGATATGGCTGGACCTGTCGCTGAATCTCAAGGCGGTGGTGGCTCAGCAGCTTCTGCCGGCCGCCGATGGCAAGGGGCGTCATGCGGCCATCGAGATCATGCTGCGTTCGCCGCTGATCAGCGACCTGATCCGCAAGGGCGAGGTGGGAGAGATCAAGAATGTCATGGCGCGTTCGCGCGATCAGGGCATGCAGACCTTCGATCAGGCGCTCTATGAGCTTTACCAAGCCGGCAAGATCAGCGAGGACGTGGCACTGGTGCATGCCGACTCGGCCAATGAGCTGCGCATGACGATCAAGTATGGCGCCGGTGCACAACAGCAAGGGAGCGACGCCATCGATGCACCGAGCCACTTGTCACTACGCGATGGCGATGATTTCTGATCTATGTTGGCTATCGTTCTCAGGCGCTGTAGACACCACCGAGAACCCGCGGGCCGCTGGCGCCCGTCACGGAGGGCAGATTACCCGGTAGGTTTTCCAGACGCCGCCAGGCCAGCCAGGCGAAGGCACCGGCTTCCAGCCAGTCCGGCGACCAGCCGACATCCTCGCAGCGCAGCAGGCTCAGGTCCGGCAAATGTCGGGTCAGCCGCTCTAGCAGGTCGCGGTTATGGGCACCGCCGCCGCAGGGGATCAGACGCATGGGTCCCGAGGCATCCTGCTGACGCATCGCCTGATCGACGCCCAAAGCAACGCTGGACGCCGTCAGCTCGGCCAGCGTGGCCTGCACGTCTTCCGGCGCTTCGCGGCCTGTCAGGTGGCTTTCCAGCCAATCGAGGTGAAACACTTCGCGGCCGGTACTTTTGGGCGGTGGCCGACGGAAGAAGGGCTCGTCCAGCAAGCGGGCCAGCAGGGCATTGTCGACCCGACCGCTGGCCGCCCAGGCGCCATCGGCATCGTAATTGCCTGGCCGATGGCGGGCGTGCCAAGCATCTAGCAGTGCGTTGGCCGGGCCGGTGTCGAAGCCAATCACCGAGGCATCGACGCTGTCCGGTGGAAGCAGAGTGAGATTGGCGAAGCCGCCCAGATTGAGAATCAGGCGCCACTCCTGTGGGTCACTGAACAGGGCGGCATGGAAGGCTGGCGCCAGTGGGGCAGCCTGGCCGCCGGCTGCCAGGTCGCGGCGCCGGAAGTCGGCGACCACCCGGCAGCCGGTGAGCTCGGCCAGCAGACTGGGGTTGTCGAGTTGCCAGGTAAAGGCTGTCGCAGGGTCTTCGGCGTAGCCGTAGGGCGCATGCTCGATGGTCTGGCCGTGGCTGCCAAGAGCGGCAATATCCTCGGGCCGGGTCCCGCTCTTGATGAGCAGTTGAGCGACTGCCTTGGCTTGAAGCCGACAAAAGGCGGCTTCCGCCTGGGCGAGTTCCGCGAAACTCACCGTCTGCCCGTGGCACAGGGCCAGCAACTGTTCGCGAAGCGTCTCCGGCATGGCGAGACCGACGGCATCGATCAAGGCCGCTGGGCCTTCACCGCAGCGCACCAGTGCTGCGTCGATACCATCCAGGCTGGTGCCGGACATCAGGCCGACAAATAGGGGCATGCTCACTCCTCCTTTGCTGAGCGCTCAACCACCGAGTCAAGACATGCTAACATCCCGCCCCAATCGCACAGACAACCGTTTTCAGTGGAGAAGGGTACGATGACCGACGTCGCCGATGCGCTGGCGCTGCTCAAGCGCGGCGCTCATGAAATCCTGCTCGAGGACGAACTCGAGAAAAAGCTCGCTTCCGGGCGCAAGCTGCGTATCAAGGCCGGCTTCGATCCTACCGCCCCCGACCTTCACCTGGGCCACAGCGTGCTGCTGACCAAGATGCGTCAGTTTCAGGAGCTGGGACACGAGGTCATTTTCCTGATCGGTGACTTCACCGGGCGTATCGGCGACCCCACCGGCAAGAACGTGACCCGTAAGCCGCTGACCGAAGAAGAGGTCCGGGCCAATGCCCAGACCTATAAAGAGCAGGTGTTCAAGATCCTCGATCCCGAGAAGACCGAGGTGCGCTTCAACGCCGAATGGTTCAGCGCAATGAGCGCTGCCGATATGATTGAGCTGGCCGCCCAGAGCACCGTGGCGCGCATGCTCGAGCGCGACGATTTCGAAAAGCGCTACAAGGCCAATCAGGCCATCTCCATCCACGAATTCCTTTATCCGCTGGTCCAGGGTTACGACTCCGTAGCGCTGAAAGCAGATATCGAGCTCGGCGGCACCGACCAGAAGTTCAATCTGCTGATGGGACGCGAGATCCAGAAGCATTTTGGCCAGGAGGCTCAGGTCGTCATCACCATGCCATTGCTCGAAGGGCTCGACGGTGTGCAGAAGATGTCCAAGTCGTTGGGCAATTACGTCGGCCTCGACGAGGCGCCGGGAACCATGTTCAACAAGCTGGTTTCGATGCCCGATAGTCTGATGTGGCGCTATTACGAGCTGCTTTCGCTGAAGAGCAACGAGGAAATCGATGCCCTCAAGCGCAATGTCGACGCTGGCGCCAATCCACGTGACGTCAAGATGGAGCTGGCGCGTGAGCTGATCGCGCGCTATCACGGCGACGACGCTGCGGCCAATGCACATCGCTCGGCGGGCAACCAGCTGGCGGAAGGCGAACTGCCCGAAGACCTGCCGGAAGTGAGTGTCGATTTCGAGGGCAATGCCCAGGCTCCCATCGCGGCGGTGCTCAATCGGGCCAATCTGGTCAACAACAGTGCCCAGGCCAAGGACATGCTGGGTAACGGTCGCGTCAAGGTCGATGGCGAAGTCGTCGCCCGCGATTGCATGCTCGACACCGGCAAGTCCTACATCATCCAGGCGGGCAAGAAACGCTATGCCCGTGTCACGCTGACTTGATATGCGTGTCGTAAGCATCGATCGACGCCCGCCCTGTGCGGGCGTTTTGTTATCCACACCCGGTTGCCTGTCGGCGCAGGAAACCCGCTGTGGATAACGTCGTCACGCGAAGGGGTGACGACGGCATGACATTTACGACAATTTTTTGTGACGAAGGACTTGCCAAGTCGCCTGGCGATCCGTAAAGTACGCATCCGCTGCTGACGACGGGCACACGTTGTTGGCGGTGAGGGTGGCGCAAGGCGCTGTTTCTGTTGGGGTTTTTCTCGGTTCGCTGAGAAAGAGCAGTTGACAGATACGCCGCATTCGGTAGAATGCACCGCCACGGATTCGGGGTTCGCCCGACAGGATGGAAGCC
>NZ_JAKRFI010000026.1 GCF_022348165.1 Halomonas sp. McH1-25 | reverse complement strand
TTCGGGCGCATCGGTTCGGGCCAGTTCGACATCAAACACCACTTCGGTGAACGGACCCTCCAGCTCACGCCTGGTAATCTCAGCCGGGTCCTCGATGCGCTTACCCTCGACCACAAGTTCCTCGCGGGTAGCGAAGGCGAAGTCGTCGAAGGTGTAGGGATCGCCGGCCAGGTTGATCTGAGTAGTCAGATGCTTATGGCCCGGTGCAGAAATGAAGTAATGAATGTGCGCCGGACGCTCGCCATGACGCCCCAGCGACTTGAGAACCTGATCGGTCGGGGCACCTTCCGGCACGCCGTAGCCGGATGGAATGATGCTACGCGCGGTATAGCGCCCTTCACTGTCGGTGATGATGGTGCGGCGCAGGTTGTACTCGCTTTGGGTCTTGTCGAAGAAGGAGTACCCCCCCTTGGAGTTGGCGTGCCAGATCTCGACCTTGGCCCCGGCAACCGGACTACCGTCGACGTCACGAACCTGACCGGTCAACCACATGGTCTCGCCGCTTGTGTCCTGCCCGTCATCCATTCGCGCGAAGCCTTCGGCCTCGGGCGCACCGGCCACGTAAAGCGGACCTTCGATGGTGCGCGGCGTGCCGCCGTTTCGCTTGGCCTCGGCGTCGATGGCGTCCTGGCGCATGTCCAGGTAGTGATCGAAGCCCAGACCCGGCGAGAGCAGACCGAACTGCGTCTGGCCGCCCAGGGAGTTGAGCAAACTGACAGCGGACCAGTACTCTTCAGGGCTGACATCGAAATCATCGATCAGCCTGTACAGGTCAGAGAGTAGGCGATGCATGATCTGCTTGGCGCGCTCGTTGCCGCCGGCCTGCTCGAGGCCGCTGACAGTCTTCAGGAAGTCTTGAACCTCTGAAGTCTCGAAGATCTTGACGGTCATGGTCGTTACCTCACTTGTTGTAGTCGTTGCCTGCTGTGAACTGGCGTAGTTGGGTCCTGTCAAGCTTTCGGTCAGCTATCGTCGTCACGGATGGACGATGGATGACGGCATAGCGGTTTGACACGGATTTCCATGTAAGGGAACAGCGGCAGGCCACTGATGATTTCCTGGAGTTCGGCGTTGTCCTCGACATCGAAGACACTGACGTTGGCGTAGCTGCCAGCGACCCGCCACAGGTGGCGCCACTTGC
>NZ_JAKRFI010000025.1 GCF_022348165.1 Halomonas sp. McH1-25 | reverse complement strand
TGACCTGCCACGAGATTTTTCCTCCATCGTCGATTAGAGTCCGACCTAACCGGAGGACGGACGATGAAACGAGCGAGATTCACGGAAGAGCAGATCATCGGCATTCTGGCCGAGCATGAAGCGGGCGCGAGATGTGCAGACTTATGCCGCAAGCACGGTATGTCGGAGGGGACCTTCTACAACTGGAAAGCCAAGTTCGGCGGTATGACGGTGTCGGAGGCGAAGCGGTTGAAGGCGCTCGAGGACGAGAATGCCAAGCTGAAGAAGCTATTGGCCGAGCAGATGCTCGACCTGGCTGCGATGAAGGAACTGGTTTCAAAAAAGTGGTGACGCCCGCCGTGAAGCGCGAGGCGGTCGCGCATCTGAAGGCCTTGCTCGGGCTGTCTGAGCGGCGGGCATGCCGACTTGCGGGTGCGGATCGCACAATGATCCGATACCAGGCGCAGCGCGCTCCCGATTCGGTGCTGCGCGACCGACTACGGGCGTTGGCCAACGAGCGCCGACGGTTCGGCTATCGGCGGCTCTTCGTTCTGCTGCGTCGCGAGGGCGAATCATCCGGGATTAACCGGATCTATCGGCTCTACCGCGAGGAAGGGCTGACGGTGCGCAAGCGAAAAGCCCGACGCAAAGCCGTCGGAACACGGGCGCCAATTCTTGTCGAGGCACGCGTCAATGCACGGTGGTCGCTGGACTTCGTGCACGATCAGTTGATTGACGGGCAGCGCTTTCGAGTGCTCAACATCGTCGATGACGTCACGCGGGAATGCCTTGCCGCGATCCCGGACACCTCGATATCCGGGCGCCGAGTGGCACGTGAGCTGGCGGCGCTGATCGAGCGGCGCGGAAAGCCCGGAATGATTGTCTCGGACAACGGCACGGAGCTGACGTCCAACGCGATCCTGAGCTGGTGCGCCGAGCACCAAATCGAATGGCACTACATCGCACCGGGCAAGCCCATGCAGAATGGTTTTGTGGAGAGCTTCAACGGTCGGATGCGGGACGAACTCCTCAACGAGACCTTGTTCCGTAACCTGGCTCACGCGCGGGTTGTAATCGCTGCCTGGGCGAATGATTACAATACGGAACGTCCGCACTCGGCCCTGGATTACCAAACCCCGGTGGCTTATGCGCAGACGCTGACAGCTGCACGAATCGACACGAAGACTAACGGGACTCAAATAGCCGCTGGATGAAAGTTCGGTGGCAGGTCAG
>NZ_JAKRFI010000024.1 GCF_022348165.1 Halomonas sp. McH1-25 | reverse complement strand
CAGCTGGCCGCAGGTGCGTCCGCGTTCGCCCTCGATACGCGCCTGGGGCAGGCCGGTCTCGGCCACGGCACGCTGGATCAGGTCATCGCCGATGGCCTCGATCTCGCTGGCCACGGTTTCGAGAAACACCGCGCGATCCTCGAGCGAGGTCTCGCGATAAGTGTCGAACGCGTCCCAGGCGAGCTGCGCGGCCTTGTCGACTTCGGCGGCGCTGCCGCCGGCGTAGGCCGGGTCGAGCTGCTCGCCGGTGGCCGGGTTGACGGCGTGGATGGCGCTGCCGTTGCCGGCGACGGCTTGTTGGCCGATGAGTGATTTGCCTTCCAGGGTCATGAATGCCTCCTTTGATTCAGCCCTTCCAGAGGTTCCGGAAGTGGCTGATTGCGTAATGCGTAAGTTACAGGGCCTTGATAGCGACGGGCGTTTCCGCTGAGCTAAAGCGTAGCGGGTTACGCAGAGGACGACCGAAGGCCGGGAGATCGACCTCGAAACGGTCGCCATCCCGGGTCCGGATATTGTCGGCGAAACTCAGGGTGGCGGTGCCGAAGTAGTGTACATGGACATCGCCCGGGCGACGGAAGCTCGGGTACTTGAAGTGGTGGTATTCCAGATTGGCGAGGCTGTGCGCCATATTCGCCTCGCCGGTCAGAAACGGCTTTTCCCACAGTACCTGGCCGTCACGCACGATGCGGCTGGTGCCTTCGAGGTGTTCCGGCAGATCGCCGACCAACAGCTCCGGCCCGTAGCTGCAGGCGCGCAGTTTGGAATGTGCCAGCCACAGGTAGTTATGGCGCTCGGTGACGTGATCGGAAAATTCGTTGCCGACCGCATAGCCGACACGCCAGGGCTGGCCGTCGTCGCCAACCACATACAGCCCGGCCAGCTCGGGTTCTTCGCCGGCATCTTCAGCGAAACTGGGCACGGGTAGGGCGGCTTCGGGATCGACGACGATGCTGCCGTCGCCCTTGTAGAACCATTCCGGCTGGGCGCCGGGCTGGCCGTCCTGCGGCTTGCCGCCATCCACGCCCATCTTGAACATGCGCATGGAGTCGGTCAATTCGCTCTCGGCGGCCTGAGCCTTGGCGTGCATGGCCGAGCGTGTGTCGGCGCTGCCCAAATGGGTCAGGCCGGTGCCGCTGATCAGGCAATGCGCCGGATCCGGGTGGGTCAGCGGCGCACGCAGGCGCTGCTGCTCGATCAGCTCGGCATAGTCGAGCCGGGTGTCGGTGAGCTCCGACTCGACCAGCTCGGTCAGTGAGCGCTTCTCGGCGATGGCTCGCTTTGCCAGTCCGTAGACACCTTCCTCGGCATTCACCAGGCGTACCTGCTCGGGGCTCTCTACCACGGCAACCCGCAGGCGGCCTTCATGTTCGCATTGGATCAGTCGCATGGCGACCTCCGTAGGTTCGAATGGGTTTTATACCAGCCACATGGCGAGATTCGGCCAGAACAGCAAGGCGAACAGCACGCACAGCTGAATGGCGATGAACGGCAGCAGCGACACGAAGATGTCCTTGAGGCTGATCTCCGGCGGCGCCACCCCCTTGAGGTAGAACGCGGCCGGCCCGAACGGCGGCGACAGGA
>NZ_JAKRFI010000023.1 GCF_022348165.1 Halomonas sp. McH1-25 | reverse complement strand
CTCAACGACCGCATCTTCGGCATACTGATGCTCGTCCTGGCCGTCGCGTACGGCTGGGGCGCCACTCAGTTCCCGGAACCGTTCGGTGGGGCCGAGTCGGTCGGCCCCGAAACCTTTCCCAAGGTAATTGCGGTGGTGCTGGCGCTGTCCAGCCTCTACCTGATCGTCAAGCCGGACCCCGACAATGCCTGGCCCAAGGGACGTATCGCCCTGGAGCTGGTCATTGCCGTGCTGGTGCTGATCGCCTACACGCTGCTGCTGGAGCCGCTCGGCTTCATCGTCTCCACGCTGCTGGCGGTGGGTACGCTGTGCTGGCGCATGGGCGCCGCCCCGGTGCGCGCCTACGTCACCGGTGGTGTGGCCGGCATCGTGGTCTTTCTACTGTTTACCTACGCACTCGATCTGGCGTTGCCGTTGGGTGTGCTTAGCGTGCTGGAGGGAAGCTGATGGAAACCCTCGGGTATCTGATTGACGGGTTTGGCGTTGCCCTGCAGCCACACAACCTGATGTTCGCACTGATGGGGGCTTTTCTGGGCACCCTGATCGGCGCTTTGCCCGGCCTCGGCCCGGCCAATGGCGTGGCGATCCTGATTCCGCTGGCCTTTACCCTGGGGCTGGCGCCTGAGACGGCACTCATCATGCTCACGGCGGTATACGCCGGGGCGATGTACGGCGGGCGTATTTCGTCGATCCTGTTGAACATTCCCGGCGACGAGCCGGCGATGATGACCTGCCTCGACGGCTACCCGATGGCCCAGAAGGGCAAGGCCGCCGAGGCGCTGGCGATTTCGGCGATCGCCTCGTTCATGGGCAGCCTGATCGCCACGGTAGGCCTGATCCTGCTGGCGCCGTTGCTGGCCAGGTTCGCGCTGACCTTCGGCGCGGCGGAGTACTTTGCGCTGTTCGTGCTGGCCTTCGCCACCCTGGGCGGGATCACCGGCAAGAACCCGGTCAAGACCATCCTGGCCGCGGCCATCGGTCTGATGATCGCCACGGTGGGCATCGATTCCACCGGGACTCAGCGCTATACCTTCGGCTCGCTGCATCTCTACGAAGGCATCGACTTCATTATCGCCATCGTCGGTCTGTTCGCGATCTCCGAGCTGTTGTTCTTCATCGAGGAGCGCGCCGGTGGCGGCAAGGGCCCGATGGTGGTCAACAAGCTCAAGCTCTCCTGGAAGGAAGTCCGCGAGATAATGCCGTCGAGCATCCGCGGCGGCATCCTCGGCTTCATCGCCGGCGTGCTGCCGGGCGCCGGCGCCTCGCTGGGCAGCTTCATCGGCTACACCCTCGAGAAGAAGGTGGTCGGCAAGAAGGGCTACTTCGGTGAAGGCGACCCGCGCGGTGTCGCTGGCCCTGAAGCGGGTAACAACGGCGCCTCGTCGGGTGCGCTGGTGCCGATGCTGACCCTCGGCGTGCCGGGCAGCGGCACCACCGCGGTGCTGCTGGCACTGTTGATCTCGATGAACATCACCCCCGGGCCGCTGATGTTCACCCAGAACGCCGACATCGTGTGGGGCGTGATCGCGGCATTGCTGATCGGCAACTTCCTTCTGCTGCTGCTCAACATCCCGCTGGTGGGCATCTTCGTCAAGCTGCTGTCGGTACCGCCGATGTACCTGCTGCCGATCGTCACCATGGTGGCCTTCGTGGGCATCTACTCGATCAGCAACTCGGCGTTCGATCTGTACTTCATGGTCGCCTTCGGGGTGTTCGGCTACCTGCTGCGCAAGCTGGAGATTCCCATGGTGCCGATCATCCTGGGTCTGCTGCTGGGGCCGGAGATGGAGAAGAACCTGCG
>NZ_JAKRFI010000022.1 GCF_022348165.1 Halomonas sp. McH1-25 | reverse complement strand
GACCCAAACAGTCTTGCTCTGGCCGATCAGGTAATTCATTGTGAGCACTTGCCGCGATGCGGGACGTCGTCGTTTAAGGAGGTGATCCAGCCGCAGGTTCCCCTACGGCTACCTTGTTACGACTTCACCCCAGTCATGAACCACACCGTGGTGATCGCCCTCCGAAGTTAGGCTAACCACTTCTGGTGCAGTCCACTCCCATGGTGTGACGGGCGGTGTGTACAAGGCCCGGGAACGTATTCACCGTGACATTCTGATTCACGATTACTAGCGATTCCGACTTCACGGAGTCGAGTTGCAGACTCCGATCCGGACTGAGGCAGGCTTTCTGGGATTAGCTCCACGTCGCCGTCTTGCGACCCTTTGTACCTGCCATTGTAGCACGTGTGTAGCCCTACCCGTAAGGGCCATGATGACTTGACGTCGTCCCCACCTTCCTCCGGTTTGTCACCGGCAGTCTCCCTAGAGTTCCCGACCGAATCGCTGGCAAATAGGGACAAGGGTTGCGCTCGTTACGGGACTTAACCCAACATTTCACAACACGAGCTGACGACAGCCATGCAGCACCTGTCACTCGGCTCCCGAAGGCACTCCACCATCTCTGGCGGATTCCGAGGATGTCAAGGGTAGGTAAGGTTCTTCGCGTTGCATCGAATTAAACCACATGCTCCACCGCTTGTGCGGGCCCCCGTCAATTCATTTGAGTTTTAACCTTGCGGCCGTACTCCCCAGGCGGTCGACTTATCGCGTTAACTTCGCCACTAAGCACTCGAGGCGCCCAACGGCTAGTCGACATCGTTTACGGCGTGGACTACCAGGGTATCTAATCCTGTTTGCTACCCACGCTTTCGCACCTCAGCGTCAGTGTCAGTCCAGAAGGCCGCCTTCGCCACTGGTATTCCTCCCGATCTCTACGCATTTCACCGCTACACCGGGAATTCTACCTTCCTCTCCTGCACTCTAGCGCGACAGTTCCGGATGCCGTTCCCAGGTTGAGCCCGGGGCTTTCACAACCGGCTTATCACGCCGCCTACGCGCGCTTTACGCCCAGTAATTCCGATTAACGCTCGCACCCTCCGTATTACCGCGGCTGCTGGCACGGAGTTAGCCGGTGCTTCTTCTGTGGGTGATGTCGTCCCTGCCGGGTATTAACCGACAGGCCTTCTTCCCCACTGAAAGTGCTTTACAACCCGAAAGCCTTCTTCACACACGCGGCATGGCTGGATCAGGCTTGCGCCCATTGTCCAATATTCCCCACTGCTGCCTCCCGTAGGAGTCTGGGCCGTGTCTCAGTCCCAGTGTGGCTGATCATCCTCTCAGACCAGCTACGGATCGTCGCCTTGGTAGGCCGTTACCCTACCAACTAGCTAATCCGGCATAGGCTCATCCGATAGCGCAAGGTCCGAAGATCCCCTGCTTTCTCCCGTAGGACGTATGCGGTATTAGCCTGGGTTTCCCCAGGTTATCCCCCACTACCGGGCAGATTCCTATGCATTACTCACCCGTCCGCCGCTCGCCGGCGAGGTGCAAGCACCTCCCGCTGCCGCTCGACTTGCATGTGTTAGGCCTGCCGCCAGCGTTCAATCTGAGCCATGATCAAACTCTTCAGTTTAAAATCATATAGTCCGTTAAGCGGACCAAACTTGGCTCAAGGTTCAAACGAATTCATCTGTTGACGAGTCGCTTGCCTTGATTTTCGGTGACTGGTCACCGCATCATCGACAAGCGCCCACATGAATTACCTGATCGATTGTTAAAGAGCGGCTCCGGGCTCTTATAAAGAGTGGAGCGTTGCAACCGGAAGCGGCTATTCAACCCAGCCAACCTTCCTGCCCCTCGGGGCTGCCTCGTTGCGAGAGAGGCGTATTCTACCGATTCGAGCCGCGCTGTCAAGC
>NZ_JAKRFI010000021.1 GCF_022348165.1 Halomonas sp. McH1-25 | reverse complement strand
CCGGGCCGTAGCTCAGCCCACCGATGGTGGTGCCCTCGCCCAGCCCCTCGATGCCATCGGAGTGGCGCATGCGCACGATGACCAATGTCTGGCAGGCCATGGTGGTCATCGACAGCTTGTGCGGCCGAATGGTCGGCAAATCGACCAGATAGGTTTGGATGGCTTCAATGACTGATGGCATGAGGTGTAAATTCCAAAAACTGTACTTTTCAAGTATTTTCAATATTGGCCTAGCTTCGTGCCAATACTTAATCGGACATACCCTATGCTGTTGGAGGAATGATGGACCTTCACCACCTCAAGCTATTCTGCCTCGTTGCCGAGGAACTAAACCTCACGAGAGCTGCAGCTAAGCTGCACATGACACAGCCGCCTCTTTCTAGGAATATCAAAGCATTAGAGAGTGAACTGGGGAGCCAGCTGTTTGTGAGAGGGCCCCAGGGCCTGAGTCTGACACCTACCGGGTCTTATCTTTATGACCAAGCACGCCAGATCTTGGCCCATGTGGAGATGGCCAGAAGCATGATCGGTAGGCTAGAGCGTGGTAAGAAGCCCCTCGTTGGCGTAGGCTTCGTTCCATCAGTGTTCTATGACTGGCTGCCGATACTGGTCAAAGAATTACGACAAAAGGATAATATCGAGTTAGCTCTTGCCGAGATGACCACCATTCAACAAATCCAAGCATTGAAAGAGGGAAGAATCGATATTGGATTCGGGCGTCTTAGAATCGATGATCCAGATATTGTGCAACAAATTATAGTTGAAGAGCCTTTGATCGCAGCCTTACCAAGCGGCCATCCACTAGAAAACAGCCGGCCAAGTCTCGAAAATTTAGCTAAATACCCTATGGTCTTATTTCCTGCATCCCCTAGGCCTAGCTTATCGGATATGATTCAGGGAATATTCAGAAGGCGGAATATAAGCATTAACATAGTCCAAGAGACCAATGAATTGCAGACCACCCTAGGGCTCGTTGCCTCCGGGCTAGGGATAACGCTAGTCCCTGAGCAGGTAAAAAACGTGCAGAGAACCGGAGTTACTTACATTGAACTACTTGATGGCGATGTTACCTCTCCCATCATTTGCAGCACAAGGAAAGATGGCACGAAAAATGAAAATATACGGGAAATAAATTTAGCTATTGAGAACTTTACTAGATAATTTTTTTACGCATAACTGAGAACGTGCGTTACATAAAACATAAAGATATGCGCTAACAGCGGTAAGGAGAAAAATATGGCGCAACGACGATTTGAGGCTAGCCAGGGCGCTTATTGGCATACAGACTTAGCGATTAGAGATAAAAATAGCTTAAACGAGGTGAGCCATGGCCGCAGAAAATTTCCTGCTTGAGAAGCACAATATTCTCAGCACCAGCTCCCAAGAGCTGATCTGTGAGCAGGTCAGCCACTGCCTCTCCCCACATCGAATGAGGCTAATCGATAACACGGCCCTAACATCTCACCTTTGTTCCATGCATCTCGAGCATCTTTCCATTATTGAGCTACAGTATGGAGCTAATGTCGAGATTGATCCAGGAGAGCTAAAGGATGTATACCTATTTCGCCTGACTTTGGATGGAAGAGGCGATATTATCTATAATAATCAGACCGTACTGATGAGCCAAGGCGGCGTTACCATCTCTTCACCGGAACAGCGTAGTTTAATCCGAACCTCTCCTGACTGCCATAATTTAATTGTTAAAATAAATCGCCAGCAACTTGAAAACTATTTATCACGCCTTCTCCAACAGAATTTGACCGGACCAATCATATTCGATCATTACTTTCCTCCCCAACATCCGGGCACTGGGTTTATACAAAGTACTGTGGCTTATTTTTCCCAAGTATCTCTCCACCTGCGTAGTAGCCCTGAAAAGCAAGCACAGGAAGCTCGCATGGAAGATTATTTCTATGAAAGCATCTTGAAATTGTTTAAACACAACTATAGCGAGCATCTCCAAGGACTCCCCTCTATACTGCCTCGCTATGTTAAAATAGCCAAACAGCATATTGACTCACACTTAAGGAGCGTAGTCACCTTAGATAAACTTGCCTCCCTATCTGGCGTTTCAACGCGCTCACTACAGCATGGATTCCGAAATTTCCTCGGACTCTCTCCCACGGCCTACTTATCTCGACAGCGTATTCGTTCAATTTATAGAATTTTAAAAACGGCCCCTCCAGGAACACGAGTCACAGATATTGTGACAGAATTTGGCATAAATAATCTAGGACATTTCTCAGCTAAATATAAGGCTATTTATGGAGAAACACCTCAGCAAACCTTGAAGTCAGGTCGAGAAAATATCAACAACCGTTAGCTAGTTAACGAATTTATCAGGCAGAAGGGGATCCAGACTAACAAATTGTTATTAACAATAAATAACTGACATAATGGAGTCCTTCCATGCAAGGAACTCCCCCATGCCACAAGGTAGTCTCCCATTCTCGTCGGTGAGAAAAATAGCTGTTACGCCAGCTGTTGAGAGCAATCACTGGCCGCGCTGGACGAGATCACTGAGGCCTTTTGCCAGCGAGCGGGACCCTCAGTGCATCTGACCTGCCACCGAACTTTCATCCAGCGGCTATTTGAGTCCCGTTAGTCTTCGTGTCGATTCGTGCAGCTGTCAGCGTCTGCGCATAAGCCACCGGGGTTTGGTAATCCAGGGCCGAGTGCGGACG
>NZ_JAKRFI010000020.1 GCF_022348165.1 Halomonas sp. McH1-25 | reverse complement strand
CACCCGGGCCTGGCAAGGCCCCTTGGGTGTTATATGGTCAAGCCTCACGGACCATTAGTACGGGTTAGCTCAACGCATTGCTGCGCGTCCACATCCCGCCTATCGACCTCGTCGTCTTCGAGGGTCCTTCAGGGGGCGCGAGGCCCCAGGGAAGTCTCATCTTGAAGGGGGCTTCCCGCTTAGATGCTTTCAGCGGTTATCCCGTCCGCACATAGCTACCCGGCAATGCGATTGGCATCACAACCGGAACACCAGAGGTGCGTCCACTCCGGTCCTCTCGTACTAGGAGCAGCGCTTCTCAAACTTCCGACGCCCACGGCAGATAGGGACCGAACTGTCTCACGACGTTCTAAACCCAGCTCGCGTACCACTTTAAATGGCGAACAGCCATACCCTTGGGACCGACTTCAGCCCCAGGATGTGATGAGCCGACATCGAGGTGCCAAACACCGCCGTCGATGTGAACTCTTGGGCGGTATCAGCCTGTTATCCCCGGAGTACCTTTTATCCGTTGAGCGATGGCCCTTCCATACAGAACCACCGGATCACTAGAACCTACTTTCGTACCTGCTCGACGTGTCTGTCTCGCAGTTAAGCACCCTTATGCTCTTGCACTCACTGCACGATTTCCAACCGTGCTGAGGGTACCTTCGTGCTCCTCCGTTACGCTTTGGGAGGAGACCGCCCCAGTCAAACTACCCACCACACGCGGTCCTCGACCCGGATAACGGGCCTGAGTTAGAACGCCAATGATGCCAGGCTGGTATTTCAAGGTTGGCTCCCTGCGAACTGGCGTCCGCAGTTCATAGCCTCCCAGCTATCCTACACAAGCAACATCAGCGTCCAGCGTGAAGCTATAGTAAAGGTTCACGGGGTCTTTCCGTCTAGCCGCGGGTACACAGCATCTTCACTGCGATTTCAATTTCACTGAGTCTCGGGTGGAGACAGCGTGGCCATCATTACGCCATTCGTGCAGGTCGGAACTTACCCGACAAGGAATTTCGCTACCTTAGGACCGTTATAGTTACGGCCGCCGTTTACCGGGGCTTCGATCAAGAGCTTCGCCCGAGGGCTAACACCATCAATTAACCTTCCGGCACCGGGCAGGCGTCACACCCTATACGTCCGCTTACGCGTTTGCAGAGTGCTGTGTTTTTAATAAACAGTTGCAGCCACCTGGTATCTTCGACCGGCCTCGGCTCCACCCGCAGGGGCTTCACCTAATGCCGGCGTGCCTTCTCCCGAAGTTACGGCACCATTTTGCCTAGTTCCTTCACCCGAGTTCTCTCAAGCGCCTGGGTATTCTCTACCTGACCACCTGTGTCGGTTTGGGGTACGGTCTCACGTGATCTGAAGCTTAGAGGCTTTTCCTGGAAGCGTGGCATCAATGACTTCCGGACCGTAGTCCGTTCGTCTCGTGTCTCGGCCTTGGGGATCCGGATTTGCCTGAATCCCCAGCCTACGCACTTTCACCGGGGCAACCAACGCCCGGCTCACCTAGCCTTCTTCGTCCCCCCATCGCAACCACGTGAGGTACGGGAATATTAACCCGTTTCCCATCGACTACGCCTTTCGGCCTCGCCTTAGGGGCCGACTCACTCTGCTCCGATTAGCGTAGAACAGAAACCCTTGGTCTTCCGGCGGGGGAGTTTTTCACTCCCCTTGTCGTTACTCATGTCAGCATTCGCACTCGTGATACCTCCAGCCAACTTCTCAATTGACCTTCATCGGCGTACACGACGCTCCTCTACCGCTCGCCATTCGGCGAACCCGTAGCTTCGGTACCTGGTTTGAGCCCCGTTACATCTTCCGCGCAGGCCGACTCGACTAGTGAGCTATTACGCTTTCTTTAAAGGATGGCTGCTTCTAAGCCAACCTCCTAGCTGTCTAAGCCTTCCCACATCGTTTCCCACTTAACCAGGATTTTGGGACCTTAGCTGACGGTCTGGGTTGTTTCCCTTTTCACAACGGACGTTAGCACCCGCTGTGTGTCTCCCACGCTGCACTCACCGGTATTCGGAGTTTGCCTCGGGTTGGTAACCCGGGATGGGCCCCTAGCCGAAACAGTGCTCTACCCCCGGCGGTGATACGTGAGGCGCTACCTAAATAGCTTTCGAGGAGAACCAGCTATCTCCGAGCTTGATTAGCCTTTCACTCCGATCCACAAGTCATCCGAATCTTTTTCAACAGATCCCGGTTCGGGCCTCCAGTTGATGTTACTCAACCTTCACCCTGCTCATGGATAGATCGCCCGGTTTCGGGTCTATTCCCAGCGACTGGTCGCCCAGTTAAGACTCGGTTTCCCTACGCCTCCCCTATACGGTTAAGCTCGCCACTGAAAATAAGTCGCTGACCCATTATACAAAAGGTACGCGGTCACCCAACAAGTGGGCTCCCACTGCTTGTACGCATACGGTTTCAGGATCTATTTCACTCCCCTCTCCGGGGTTCTTTTCGCCTTTCCCTCACGGTACTGGTTCACTATCGGTCAGCCAGGAGTATTTAGCCTTGGAGGATGGTCCCCCCATGTTCAGTCAAGGTTTCACGTGCCCCGACCTACTCGATTTCACGCCACTCAGATTTCGGCTACGGGACTATCACCCGGTATCGTCAGGCTTCCCAACCTGTTCGCCTATCAGTCGTGCCGCTTAAGGGCTACTCCCCGTTCGCTCGCCGCTACTGGGGGAATCTCGGTTGATTTCTTTTCCTCGGGGTACTTAGATGTTTCAGTTCCCCCGGTTCGCCTCCCTGAGCTATGGATTCACTCAGGGATACTCACCTTGTGGTGAGTGGGTTTCCCCATTCAGAAATGCCCGGGTCACAGGTCGTTTGCCACCTCGCCGAGCCTTATCGCAGGCTTCCACGTCTTTCATCGCCTCTGGCTGCCTAGGCATCCACCGTATGCGCTTAATCGCTTGACCATATAACCCCAAGGGGTCTTTTGGTTAGCGATCGCTACGACATTGCCGGATACGCTTGAGTCGTATCACTTACAATTTGTCAGCTTGATTCACATTGTTAAAGAGCGACTGT
>NZ_JAKRFI010000001.1 GCF_022348165.1 Halomonas sp. McH1-25 | reverse complement strand
GATTCAGCACCTGGCGGGGATGAAAGACTCCAAGGTCATCGTGGCGATCAACAAGGACGAGGAAGCACCGATCTTCCAGGTCGCGGATTATGGTCTGGTTGGCGACCTGTTCCAGATCCTGCCGGAGATCGAGCCGAAGCTATAGGGAAGTTTTCACTTGGCCTTTCTTGGTGTTGCCACGGGGCAACACATAAGACTGCATCGAACTGTGCACACAGCGGCTCGTCACGATCAGGCCCGAATGGTCCAGTAGATCCCCTTACCGTCGTCATGCTTTCTCCGGCGTGAGCCAGCAGGCTCGCATAGCTGTGCTGCAAGTCATGAAAGCGCAGGTCGGACCGGTCTATATCGCACCTCGCATTCTCCCAGGTATGTCGTAGCTTGGCGTGGGTCGTATCGAACGGCAGCGCTTCGAGCCAAGGTCGTGCGCCATTGGTGATGGCACGACCCTGGTTCTACCCGACTTCGTATAGTCAGCCGCTGCACAGGAAGCCGCTGTACTTATCGTCCTGTCTGTCGTTCCGAGTGGCTGTCAGTGTTCCGGTTCGTCCTTGTCGGGGCAGGCCGAGCCCTGATGCCCAAGCGGACTGGCCTGATCCAGGCGTGGATGGTTGTCGAGAAATTCCCTATGCGGATCCGGCAGGGCGTCCAGCGCCTGGATCGTGCGGGTCAGGCCATGGATGGCTGCCAGCATGTCCTGGGTATTACCCGTCTCGGAGATCGTGTGCATGTTGCGGATAGGGAAGCCAATGGACGTGGCGGCACAATCCACGGCGGCCAGCACGCCGGCCATGCCGTCAGTGCCCGTGTCCGCTCCCACGATATCGCGCTGCATGGGAATGCCGTGATCTTTCGCAGTACTCTCGATAATCCGGTTCAACTGCTCGCTGGCGATGGCGCCAACCGCCAGGGTGAAGCCCTTGCCCATCTCCAGCGGCTGCATGCGCCTATCGCCGATACCTGGTGCTGCCACGTAGTCGTGATTCACGTCCACGCCGATCAGTACATCGGGCTTGAGTTCTCCGGCCAGTACCCGGCTGCCGAAACGTCCGATTTCTTCATAGCTGGCGATGGCATAGAGCATGCGTACCTGCCGGGTGCCGCCTGCCTCGGCGATTAGCCGCGCGACTTCGGCCGTGACAAAGCAGCCCAGGCCGTTATCCAGATAGGCGCCATAGAAGGTGTTGGGGCTGAAACCGGGGCGGATGGGACGGTTCAGGATGATGGAATCGCCGGGACGCACGCCCAGATTCAGTACCTGCTGTTTCTTGTTCTCGCCATGGATCTGCAGGTCCAGATAGATCTGCTCTTTCTTGATGCCTTTCTCGCCCGAGCGGACCGCCGGGTCGGCGAAATGGATGGCGCCCAGCGCTTCCACCGTGCCGCCTTGGATCGTGCGATAGCTGCCCGGCTCCTCCGGGTCTTCGCTGAACAGGATGACCTCGTGACCGACCACGACCGTAGGCAGGAAGGCATCGGTATTGATCCAGACCTTGCCGTCGTCGCCGATGCTGCGCACCTGCATGCGAATCTTGTCGGCGTGGCCAATGATCATGACCTTGAGCAGATCCTCCCGGCCCGGGTGGGAGTCCAGTACGATACCGGCATGCCCCTTGAACTGATGAACATGCCAGTCATCCGGTGCGAAGGACTCGAAATGCGGCTTGAGCACACCGTAGGTCATGGCGCCTTCCAACCCCACCGGGCTGGGTGCGGCGAGAATACGGCGCATCAGGTCGAACTGCTCGTCCGGCATGGGCCGGGTCCAGGGCTGATTCGTTTCGTCCATGGTTTTCTCTTTTCGTGCATGAAATTAAGGGTGTCTTCAAGCCCGGCAGTTTCCCACCGGCAGAGATGCGCTGGTGCTTGAGTGTAAACGTACCAGGAGGATATCGATGAGACGCGGGTCACTCGAGCCTTGTTATCTGGATACTACAGATAACTGATTCAAAAGGTCATGCGGGGCAACACGAAAGGGGATCGTCACCACCTGCAACTGATACGCGTCAAGCGCTGCGAGGCCCGGCTCGGCACCACGGCTTATTACTTAGGCGGGATCCTGGCATGACTACATGCCGCCCAAGGTATGCCAGGGCGGCATTCGACGACTTACCCTTGGACGACGATGGGGTCGTCCTGGTCGGCGTCTACCTGAATTTCAACGCCCATGAAAAGATTGGGGTTGGTGTCCGCCATCGTGGTCTTGGCCTGTTCCAAGCTATGCTGCATCAACTCAGCCATCTTGACGGGCGTCACGGTAATGGCTTCAGGGTAACGGCGCTTAGCCAGGCGATAATCGGTAATGGCGGCTTTCAGTTCGTCGGTAATGCTCATGTGCCCTCCTAAATGGCCGCGTACCTTAACATCGTAAGGCATGCTCCCCAAGCCACAATCTTACAGAATGGCTCTATCCCATGGGGGGTGTACACGACTTGTGCGTATCGACAGGCCCTGATTGAATCAATCTTTTCTTGTGGACGTAACGAATTGTCTGCAAAGAGAAATTTTGGTTCCTTCGTGTATACCTTGGTTGTACTTGGCTTGCCCATAGCGAATTTTGCTATATGCTGGTCACTCGTTAGCCACCGAGTGGATCGGCTGCGCTAGCACAGTCTGGTCACGGACAGACCAGGAAAATCCATTGTGGCAGGAGGCCATATGCTCAATCGTTCCAGAGAAGTGACGTGTTCCACGTGTTCTGGCATCAACTTCTGGAAAGGCAACCCGGAACCCACTTCATCATTGCATTGCCGTTACTGCGATAGCTTCGTCACAACCTACGATGAATACATCCGCAGTGCCATCCAGCGCGAAGCCGAGCAGTTGCTGGCACAGTTCACCGAAGCGCGTACCGCCGATGATCTGGCTTATCTCAAGCGCGTCCTGGCCGAGCCGGAGCAACGGCTGAGCGCTTGAAGCTCGCTGATTCATCCTGTTCGTACGTCAAGCCCAGGCAATGGCTTGGCGTACGAAGCGGGCGCAGCGCCTCAAGCTCAGGCGAATAGGCCCAGATGCTCGGCGAGGATCGCCGAGCCGATACCGATAAGAATGACTCCCCTGCGATTTCCGTCCGTTTACCCACGATCGTTCCCAGTACGCGTCCCGGCATCACGCCGAGCGTCGCCATAAGTAGCGTGGCTAGGCCGATAGCCAAGGCCGTCCATAGGATATGGACGTTACCCATGGAGGCCAGGCCGACGCCGACTGTCAGGGTGTCGATGCTGGCCTGGCACTCATGCCGCAGTATGGCATCCGTCACGATAAAGCAGGACGCACCAAAGCCTGATTAGGTGGCATTTCGAGGTTGTAGTCGGAGTGGTACGTTACGTTCGATAACAACACAAAGGCAGGAGGCCTTATGTTCAACCTTTCACGCTCAGTCGCTTGCCCACATTGCCAAGGCACCAACTTCTGGAAAGGCGACCCTGCGCCTGCCGATACACTAACCTGTCGTTACTGCCGATCTTTCATCACAACCTATGACGAGTACATCTACGAATTCGTCCGCGAGGAAGCGGCGCGTATGCTGGCTCAGTTCATGGAAACCGACTCCAAGCGTGACTTGGCATTGATCAAGCATGCATTGTCACAGCAAAGTCTGCCTGGCTACAGAAAGCCGTCATTGAGACGAGAGGCGACACTGGAACATGAGGTGGAGGTTGAAAACGCTCGCAGGGCAACGAAAGGGCAACTGATGCCGCGAGCAAGCCACTGGTACCGATACGATGAAAATTCCTTGAATTCGTAACGGAAAGGGCCGCTTTGTAACGATAACGAGGGGCGGCATATGCCGCCCCTCGTCACTGTGATAGGGATGCAGCGTCGACCATTCAGTGCACCACCTTCCATAGCTGTAGCAGCGGTTCCTTGACGCCATTGCGCCGAGCTACGTACTCCGCTTCCCGCCGGGCATTGGCAGCCTGCTCCACGCTCATCGGTCCATCGTCGAGGCTACGGCGGGCTGTCGCAATGGAGTGGTCTGCCCGGGAAATCTTGTCGATACCCAACCAGACGCGAATCGAATGTGCCGTTCTCTGTGTCTTATCCATAAGGGGCTCCTCCGTGTTTTCGCCTAGGCATTCCGTGCCTTCTCTATACGTTAGTACACATGCCGTTACATTCAAGGAAAAAAACGCCCTCATGGCACCATGGCAGAACGGCCATGCTGGATGTCGAGAGCAAGTGTGAAAACCGGTGAGTCTGACAGCAGGGGACTGGATTGCTTGCAGTGTGTTGCAGGGGGAGGGGCTATCAGCCCGGTGTGCCACCGGGCTGTCGTACACATTGGGGTTGGATGAAACGAAACGCCATGAGAGTCAATTCATCCGCTTTAGGACGGTGCAACGGCAGGTGTCGTGGCATACTTCGTCGACACGCAGCTGGTAGTAGGCCAGCTTCGTTACGTTGCCTTCCTTGGATACTGGGGAGTTACGATCGATGACATGGCATGTAACGCCTTCAGCCAGTTGATTCACGCGCGGCTTCAGCCACCATTGCGGTACTTCCAAAACTCTTCCGTTCACGAAATCCATTTCGATCTTCTCCTTCCTTGTTGGGGTGCCTACGCTAGGCTTCGTGCGGTTTCCTTCCGCTCGGCTATAAAACTAGACGACATGCCTCTGCTTGTCATGCTTGGCGTCATCATGGGCAGGCAGTTCGCACGGTATTGGTCAATGCCCGCTGACGAGAAGGAGGTTCGTCTGTTCGGCAATGTGGCGAATCGTTTCGATCACGATGTTGCCAGGGAACGTGCCGACAAAGTGCACGGCAAAACGTTAACTTTGTTGTCATGCATTAATTGTACATTAACTGTACATTGGCATGCGATGCCTATCTAAACTTGTACGGTAAGCAAGAACGTTGCCGTGGGGAAGTAATGGCGTTGGCAGGGCTGCGCCATCGTCCGCTGAGTGTCTTTGCCAAGCGTTTAATTCCCAATTTATTCACATGAGCTAATAAAGCCTATAAACCAGCGGCATCTCATTCGATAGGCATGTTAACTATGCGGTGTACAATGCCCCAGCTGTATCCCAGCTTTTGCATTCGCCCGGTGACTCGCGTCCCGGGCTTTTTTCGTATGTCGGTAAAGGGGTGAACTTTAGTCGCATGCGTTTGGCCTTACCGACAGGCGAGATAGGCGTTATGATCGGCAGGTCGACAGTCCTTCATGAATTTCGCATGAAGGACTGTTTTTTCTGCGCGATTGCGCATGGCCAAAGAGAAGGAGTCTCTGATGCCACGCCCGATGCTTGTCATGAATCGGCTGGATGCCGAACGTGTGCAACACCTGATCGACACCTGCGATCACCACAACCGTTCCGTTGCCGAAATTTTGCAAGCCGAACTGTTGCGTGCCGAAATCTTCGACCCCGAAGAGATGCCGGCGGATGTGATCAGTATGAACAGTCGATTCTGCTTCACCGAGCTGACCTACGGTAACGCCATCACGCGTACTCTGGTCTATCCACATGCCTTGGCGGAAACCCCGGATGGGCTATCGATCCTGGCCCCGGTCGGTGCTGCCCTGTTGGGGCTGCGGGTAGGCGAAGTCATCGATTGGCTACTGCCCGATGGGCGGCCGACGCGCTTGCGTGTCGACGCCATCCTTTGGCAACCGGAAGCCGCCAAGCAGTACCACCGCTAGCCAACCGAGGAAGATATGCCGCTAACGCTATGGTTATCACTGGCTGCCGTCTGCGCGATGGGGGCCATGTCGCCGGGGCCCAGCCTGGCCATGGTGCTGCGGCATACCCTGGGAGGCGGGCGTACACCCGGCGTCGTGGCTGGGCTCAGTCATGCGCTGGGGGTTGGGTTCTATGCGTTGCTGACCGTCTGGGGGCTAGGTGCCGTAATCACGCACCAACCCGTACTGTTTCAGACGATCACTTGGGGCGGCGCGGCCTATCTGGCGTGGTTGGGGATCAAGGCGCTGCGTGCTGGGCGTGGTGGCGCGCTGGAAGCCCAGGCCGCCATTACCAACCCCGTTCAGGCGGCGCGTGACGGCATCGTTGTCGCCCTGGCCAACCCCAAGCTGATCCTGTTCTTCGTCGCGCTACTCAGTCAGTTCGTCAGTGCCGACATGGGATGGGCAGCCAAGGCGATCATCGTGGCGACGGCGACGCTGATCGACGGTGCCTGGTATGTACTGGTTGCCGTGGCGCTGTCGCATTCCCGGGTGCTGCCATGGCTCCAGGCCCGTGCACACTGGATCAACCGCATCACCGGTGTATTGCTGATCGCCCTGGCATTGCGGGTATTGCTCGGCTGACCGCGTATCGGTGCTGTCCGTCAAGGCACGATACGCGACAGGATGGCGTCGAGCGGGGCGTCGAAGGGTAGCACGCCATACACGGGGCTGATGTCCCGGCCCAGCCGGCTGCGGCAGAAGGTCTGTGCCACTGCCTCGGGCGCATGCCGCAACAGCAATGCAGCCTGCAGGCACTGGGCCATCCGCTGAGTCAGCCAGCGGGCACTGGCTTCGGTCTCCTCCTGCGAGCTTTGCAACAGCGTGTCGAGCTGTACCAATGACCGGTCATAATCGTTCGACTGGCCGCGCGCCGTGGCTAGTTCGTCGCGCAGGGCGTCGATGCACTCGGGATGCCGCTCCAAAATACGCAGCACATCCAGGCAGATCACATTGCCCGAGCCTTCCCAAATCGAGTTGACCGGCGCCTCGCGATACAGGCGGGCGAGAGGCGTTTCCTCGACATAGCCGATGCCGCCCAGGCACTCCATGGCTTCGGCCATGAAGCCGGGGCCTCGCTTGTTGTGCCAGTACTTGGCGAGTGCCGGCAGCAGGCGGGCCAGGGCGCGTTCATGAGGGTCGTTCGGCATATCGAACGCACGCGCGGTACGCATCGTCAGTGCCAGGCTGGCTTCGGTTTCCAAAGCAAGATCGCCGATGACCCGTTTCATCAGCGGCTGCTCGGCGAGCCGGCGACCGAAGGCATGGCGCTCGCGAACGTGTAGCCAAACCTCCAGCAACGCCTGGCGCATCATGCCGGGCGGAGCGGTAGCGGCATCCAGCCGGGTCTGCTGCACCATCTCCAGGATAGTGGCGATGCCCCGATTCGGCGCACCGACGGCTTCGGCCCAGGCGCCACGGTATTCGATTTCCGCCGACGCATTGGCGCGATTGCCGCACTTGTCCTTGAGGCGCTGCAGTTCGATGGCGTTGCGCTCGCCATCCGGTGTGAAGCGCGGCACCAGAAAGCAGCCAAGGCCATCGTCGGTCTGAGCCAGGGTCAAAAAGGCATCGGACATCGGCGCGCTACAGAACCACTTGTGGCCGGTCAGGCGATAACCCCCGTCGTCGCGAACGGCCTGGGTGGTGTTGGCGCGAACGTCGCTGCCACCCTGTTTTTCGGTCATCGCCATGCCCATGGTGACGGCGGGTTTTTCCCAGGCGGGCACGGCGCGCGGATCGTAGTCCCAGGCCTGCAATCGCGAACACCAGGCATCGTAAACGCTCGGCTCACGGCGTAGCGCAGGTACGGCGGCATGGGTCATGGTCACCGGGCAGCAGAAGCCCGGCTCGGCCTGGGTAAGTAGATAAAGGGCTGCGACATGCGCCTGATGGCCGCCCTGATGCTCTTCCTCCCAGGCGACCGTATGCCAGCCATGATCGAAGGCCAAGTGCATGAGCTGATGATAGGCGGGATGGTAGCGGACCTCATCGAGACGGCGCCCGTGGCGGTCGAACAGGTGTAGTTCGGGAGGGTGGCGATTGGCTTCCTCGCCCAGCAACTGGAACTCGCGGCTGCCGACGGCGGCGCCCAGTGGGGCGAGACGCCTTGCCACCCATGCCGGCGCTTCGCGGGCCAGGGTGTCGCGGAGCGGCCTATCCAGGGCCAGAAAGTCGCGATCACGCGGGGGGAGCGGCTGGTTATCGACGCTGTGCGTGGCCAAACGGCTACGAGGGGCGCGGTCGTGCATGGCGGATCTCCTTGTTCGCTTGAGCATGGAACCCGGTCTTCCCTCGGTCAATACTGCCCTTGTCGAAGCGACGATGACGCCAGGTCGGGGTTTCTGGCATGCTGGACCGCTCTCATTTCGAGGAGCCAGACATGCCCGCCGACATGGCACGCACTGTTTCACCTGTCATCAAGAAAGAGCGTATTCAGCTCGTCGATGCCGCCAACCGGCCTTGCGGCAGTGCCGAGCGCGCCATGATGCGGCGCTTTCATTTCTGGCATCGTGCCACGTATGTGTTCGTGCTCAACGTACGCCAGGAACTCTGCGTCCAGGTACGCACCATGACCAAGGAGGTCTTTCCGGGACACTACGATTTGGCCACCGGTGGCGTGGTGGGTGCCGGCGAGCCGGTGCACGTGGCGGCGCAGCGGGAACTGGCCGAGGAATTGGGTATCGAAGGCGTACGGCTGCAACCGTGTTTCGGGTTTCGTTTCGCCGAGCAAGGCAATCACATTTTCGGCAGTGCGTTCCTGACCCGTTACGACGGCCCGCTGTCTCTTCAACCGGAAGAAGTGGCCGATGCACTCTGGCTACCGGTGACCGAGGCGTTGGCCCTCGAGCGGGCCACGCCGGACAGTCGCCTGGCATTGGAAATGATGCTCGAGCGCGGCCTACTGGGAGAAGAGATCCATGGCTGATGAGCGGAGTCGTTGGCATGCCGCCACGAGACATGGCATCGTTGACGTTTGGCCTATGGCCGGGCGATGTTTCCCGATAGCCGATGCGGCCTGAAGGCGACCATAGCGAATCGGCGGGTTATGCAAATCTATACACAGGACTGCCGTACCCAAAGCGGCGAACCTTTTAACCTGCGCGCACTGCGCGGCCAAGTGCTGCTTATCGTCAACGTTGCCAGTCGCTGCGGATATACGCCGCAGCTCAGCGAGCTCGAACGCCTCTACCAGCGTTATCGGTATAGGGGCTTCACCGTGCTGGCCTTTCCCTGCAACCAGTTCGCCAATCAGTCTCCGGAATCGGCGCGAGACTTTGCCGAATTCTGTGAGCGTAACTTCGGTGTGACCTTTCCGATCATGGAAAAAGTGCGGGTCAACGGCAGCCGGGCGCATCCCCTGTTTACGCTGCTGCGACGACAAGCACCGGGCGTGCTGGGCAGCACACCGATCAAGTGGAACTTCACCAAGTTTCTGGTTGGGCGTGACGGTCAGGTGATTTGCCGCTTCGCGCCACGTGATGGCATGCAGCGCATCGTGCCGAAGTTGGAAGCGGCGCTGGACACGCCGTTTTCAGCCTGATCGCGGTCAGGTAGGCGTTTCGCCGCGCTCTTCCATCAGTCGCGTCATCAGCAGGTTCCAGCGGTGCCGGGTCATCATCGTGGTCAGTCCGGAGAACAACGTCCAGAAGCCCTTGCGCCAGCCGCTCAGGCGCCGGTAATGAATGACCAGATGCGTCAGCAGGCGATTCTCGTCGAAACTGCGCCAACCTCCGGTCATCGACATCTGATGGCGCGAAAGCACCGGCGCCAGTTCCAGGCGAAAGATCCATTCCAACTGATCGAGAGACAGTTCATGACGCTCGATGACCTCGATCATGCGCTGGTAGTCGCTCTCGCGCGGCTCGCGATCGAGCCACAACGGCGCCAAGGCCAGCCATAATTCGCCGCGCCTGGCGACCAAGGTTTCGATCTCTTCCACGGCTTGCTCGCTACTTGTCGATCACGTCGGCATCTTCGACCATTGTTGGGG
This sequence comes from Halomonas sp. McH1-25, assembly GCF_022348165.1. Taxonomy (GTDB): domain Bacteria; phylum Pseudomonadota; class Gammaproteobacteria; order Pseudomonadales; family Halomonadaceae; genus Modicisalibacter. The sequence goes on along the minus strand of NZ_JAKRFI010000001.1, from coordinate 1,267,126 downwards.
TGAGCTCAAGCGGGGCGGACAGAAAAACGTCTAGCCGCTAGAATAGCCGCAAATCAGCGGCTCCCGATTCGATGCCGTCTCGCGGAGCGTACTCAGTTCATGGAAAGCCGAGGTCTGACGTGATCATCAAACCCAAGGTTCGCGGTTTCATCTGCACCACCACTCATCCTGCCGGTTGTGCGCAGAACGTGCTCGAGCAGATTCAGGCAACCCGTGCCGCGATCGGCGATGCCGACAAGGCTCAGGGCCCGAAGAAGGTGCTGGTGATCGGCGCTTCCAGCGGTTACGGTCTGGCGGCGCGCATCACTGCGGCTTTCGGATATGGCGCCAGCACGCTCGGCGTATTCTTCGAGAAGCCCGGCACCGAGAAGAAGCCGGGCACGGCTGGCTGGTACAACTCTGCGGCCTTCGATCGCTACGCCAAGGAAGAAGGTCTCTACAGCAAGGCCATCAATGGCGATGCCTTCGCCAACGAAACTCGCGAGAAGGCCATCGAGCTGATCAAGCAGGACCTTGGCGAAGTCGATCTGGTGATCTACTCGCTGGCCTCGCCGGTGCGCAAGCTGCCCGACAGTGGCGAGGTCAAGCGCTCCGCGCTCAAGCCGATCGGCGAGACCTACCGCGCCACGGCCATCGACACCAACAAGGACACCATCATCGAGGCCGAGGTCGAGCCCGCTACCGAACAGGAAATTGCCGACACCATCCAGGTCATGGGCGGCGAAGACTGGGAGCTGTGGATCGATGCGCTCGACAAGGCCGGCGTGCTGGCCGACGGCGCCAAGTCGGTGGCCTTCAGCTACATCGGGACCGAGATCACCTGGCCGATCTACTGGCACGGTGCGCTGGGCAAAGCCAAGGAAGACCTCGACCGTGCCGCCGGAGAAATCGACAAGCGCCTGGGCGAGAAGGGCGGCAGCGCCAATGTCGCGGTGCTCAAGTCGGTCGTCACCCAGGCCAGCGCCGCCATTCCCGTCATGCCGCTATATATCGCCATGGTCTACAAGGTGATGAAGGAGCAGGGCCTGCACGAGGGGACCATCGATCAGCTAAACCGCCTGTTCCGTGATCGCCTGTATGCCTCTGGCACGCCAGAGACCGATGAAGCCGGCCGCTTGCGCCTCGACGACTGGGAATTGCGCGACGACGTTCAGCAGGCCTGCAAGGATCTGTGGCCACAGGTGACGACGGAGAACCTGTTCGACATTACCGATTACGCCGGTTACAAGCACGACTTCCTCAAACTGTTCGGCTTCGAGCGTGACGACGTCGACTACGATGCCGAGACCGATCCGGTCGCTGATTTCGATGTCATCCAACTCTGAGACAGGCAAGGGCAAGCGCATGACGAGGCGAACGCAACGCCAGCATGGCGCTGGCTGGCTATGGCCGTTGCTGCTGGTCGTGCTGATCGGCATGGCCGGCTGCCAGAGCGCCTATTACGGCGCTCTCGAGAAGGTCGGGATCCACAAGCGCGACGTATTGGTCGACCGTGTCGAGGAGGGCCGCGACGCCCAGCAGGCGGCCCAGGAGCAGTTCGCCTCGGCACTCGAGCAGTTTCGGGCGGTGGTGCAGGTACCCGAGAGCGAACTCTCCCAAACTTACGACCGCTTGAACGCGGAGTACGAGGATAGCGAGACCGCCGCCGCGCGAGTCGAAGAACGCATCGGGAGCATCGAGGAGGTGGCCGAGGCCCTGTTCGACGAATGGGAAGACGAACTCTCACTCTATCAGAGCGCCGAATACCGTCGCCTGTCCGAACGGCAGTTGCGCGAGACCCGGGTGCGCTATGGCGAAATGATCGAAGCGATGCACGATGCGGCCGACAGCATGCATCCGGTATTGCTGGCGATGCGTGACAACGTGCTGTTCCTCAAGCATAACCTCAATGCGCGTGCGATCGGGGCGTTGCGTGGCGAGGTGGAGGGGCTGGAACGTGACGTAGCGGCTTTGCGTCAGCGCATGCAGGCGGCCATAGCGCGCTCCGATGCCTTCATTGCCGAACTCGGCAGCCAAGATGCCTCATGATGCATCATTCCCTTTACCGCCCTTGGGGATAGACCGGCAGGTCGGCTTCGTGCTGCTGCCGGGCTTTTCCCTGCTCGCCCAGGCGTGCGCGTTGGAACCGCTGCATGTCGCCAATCAGTTGTCCGGGAAGCGGCTCTATACATCGGTGACCTACGGCCTGGATATGCGAGCGGTAAAGAGCGCCGCTGAACTCTCGCTATCGCCGCAGGGAGCAGTGGGAGGCGATGTCGGTGTGTTGGATGTGCTGTTCGTCTGCGCGCCCAGCCAAACAGCTAGCGTCCCCGCCGGCCTGCTGGAGTGGCTGAAGCGCCTGGCAGGGCGGGGCGTCGCCCTGGGCGGTATCGCCGGGGGAACCGACGTCCTGGCGCGTGCCGGCGTGCTGGATGGGTATCGGGCGACCCTGCCGTGGCAGAACGCCGACGCCTTCGCCCGTAACTACCCGGCGGTGCGCATGACGAATCAGTTGTTCGAGATCGATCGCGATCGGCTGACTTGCGGCGGTGGCACGGCGGCGATGGACATGATGATGACCCTGATCGGGCAGCATCATGGCCAACGCCTGGCCGAGTGCATTTCCGAGCATTTCGTATGCGAGCGTATCCGCATGGGCGACGAGCCTCAGCATGTGCCGTTGCGCTCGCGACTGGGCCACGCCCCCCATAGCCTGATCGATGCGGTCACCCTGATGGAGTCGAACATCGAGGAGCCGTTGACCACTCACGAACTCGCCGAGCATCTGGGCATTTCGCGGCGTCAGCTCGAGCGGCTGTTCAAGAAATACCTCCAGACCGTGCCCAGCCGCTACTATCTCGACCTGCGCCTGCAGCAGGCGCGCAAGTTATTGCGAGAGACCGACCAGGCGGTGGGCGACATCGCCCTGCAAACCGGTTTTTCCTCGGGGGCGCATTTCTCCACGGCCTATCGCAATCATTTCGGCATGACGCCTCGCGAAGAGCGCCTCATATGACAGGAGCGTTTGGGGCAACTCCCTCCGTAAGTCACGCTTGAGAAATGGCCGCCTTGCTGGCCACCAGTGCCCGAAATAGCGAGCCCATCATCACCGGCTCGTCCTGCTCGATCACGAATCCCGCCCGTTGCAGCATAGGGCCGGCCTGGCGGGTGATGTCGGTGGCGATGGCGGTCGTCGCCAGGTTGAGCGCGCGCCGGCCCCAGCCGGAGGGATGAGTGTCGGGCTGGAACTTGTCCATGACGCAGAGTTGGCCATTATCGGACAGGACGCGATGCGCTTCGGCCAGGCCGCGCTCGGGGTTCGGCATCACCGCCAGGATGAGATGCATGATCACTACATCGAAGTGCTTGTCGGGATAATCGAGGGACTCGGCATCCATGACGCGGGCCTGGCAATCGAAACCCAGGGTATCGGCACGCGCCCGGAAGCGCTTGACCATGGCCGGCGATAGATCGGTGCCGTGCAACTCGATGTCGCGAGGCAGGTAGGGTAGGTCGAGACCGGTCCCGGCGCCGACGATCAGTACGCACTGGCCGCTGTGCCAATCGACGGCCTCCAGAGCCTTGCGCCTCGCGCGGCGAAAGGCACGGTCGGCGACGACATCGTAGACCGGGGCGTAAAGGGTGTAGCGAAGACGGTTCCAGGCGGTGGTGTTGAGCATGCCGGCATCCTCCAGTCATTGCGCCATTCAGGCATACAATCCCTATCGGGACGCCAGCATGGCATGGGCGTGTTACGCCATGGTATCGACGATGCCGCCTTCCACGCGAAGTGCGGCGCCGGTAGTGGCACTGGCCTGGGGCGAGGCCGCATAAACGCACATGTAGGCAACTTCTTCCGGCGTGGCCAGGCGCTGGATGATCGAGGAGGGGCGGTTCTCCATCACGAAGCGCTTCTCCATGTCCTCCTGGGACACACCTTCCTTTTCCGCCATTTCGCGAATCATGTTGAGTACACCTTCGGAGCGGGTCGGGCCCGGCAGGATGGCATTGACGGTGACCTCGGTACCGGCCAGCGCCTTGGCGAGCCCACGCGAGATCGACTGCAAGGCGGTCTTGGTCATGCCGTAGTGGATCATCTCGGTGGGAATGTTCAGCGCCGACTCGCTGGAAATGAACTGCACCCGTCCCCAGTTGCGCTGCTTCATGCCTTTGGCGTAGTGACGCGACAGGCGTACCGCGCTCATCACGTTGACCTGGTAGAAATGGTTCCAGGTATCGTCATCGGTCTCGAAGAAGTCTTGGGGAGCGAAGATGCCCACGTTGTTGATCAGAATATCCGTCTCGGGCTGGGCGTCGATCACCGCCTGGCAGCCCTCGGCGGTGCCCAGGTCGGCTGCCACGCCATCGAGCCGGGCACCGCTCACCTCGCGCTGGAGCGTCTCGATGGCCTGGTCGACACGAGCCTGGGTACGCCCGGTAATGATCACGCTGGCGCCGGCCTCGGCGAGTGCCTTGGCGATGGCATGACCGATGCCCGCCGTGGACCCGGTGACGATGGCACGTTTACCGCTCAGATCGATATGCATGCGACGACTCCTACGATTGCTGGTTGGGCCAAAAGGAATACTAGCCTGCTAATGAGAATGGTGACGCTCGTGCCGCTTTCAAAGGGTGGGTATCGCAACGACTGCCGCTTTTCATAATTCGTCGTCCCATTGCTGCAAGCCGGCATTTGAGCGCCCGCTTATACTCAGGAACCAGAATGCGATAATCGTGAAACGCTATCGCCGATAACCGACGTTACGGTGCCTGACGAATCCCACTGGATGGAGACCACCATGGCCTATACCCCGACCCGCGAAGATTTCGACCGTTACATGGTGCCCAACTACGCACCGCAGAAGACCATACCGGTGCGCGGCGAGGGCAGCCGCCTGTGGGATCAGGAAGGTCGCGAGTACATCGATTTCGCCGGCGGCATTGCCGTCAATTCGCTGGGTCATTGTCATCCCGTGCTGGTCAACGCGCTCAAGGAGCAGGCCGACAAGCTCTGGCACCTGTCCAATATCTACACCAACGAACCGGCACTCAAGCTGGCCAAGGCATTGGTCGAACGGACTTTCGCCGACAAGGCCTATCTGTGCTCCTCGGGCGGAGAAGCCAACGAGGCGGCGCTCAAGCTGGCCCGTCGTTGGGCGCACGACACCTACGGCGAGCGCAAGGACAAGATCATTTCCTTCCGTCAGTCGTTCCACGGTCGCACCCTGTTTACCGTCAGCGTCGGCGGCCAGCCCAAGTATTCCCAGGGATTCGGGCCGGTACCCGGCGGCATCGTGCATGCCGAGTTCAACGATCTCGCTAGCGTACGCGAACTGATCAATGACGATACCTGCGCGATCATCGTCGAACCGATGCAGGGCGAGGGTGGCATCGTGCCCGCTACCCAGGAGTTTCTCGAAGGCTTGCGCGAGCTATGCGATCGCCACAATGCGCTGTTGATCTTCGATGAGGTGCAGTCGGGCATGGGCCGTCCCGGTACGCTGTTCGCCTACATGCGCTACGGCGTCACACCGGACATCCTGACCAGCGCCAAGTCGCTGGGCGGTGGCTTCCCGGTCGGCGCGATGCTGACCAAGGAGCATATCGCCAAGGTGCTGGTGCTGGGTACCCATGGCTCTACCTATGGCGGCAATGCCCTGGCCTCCGCCGTGGCTCTGGCTGCACTGGAAACCATCGATACGCCCGAAGTGCTCGAAGGCGTGCAGCGTCGCCACGAGCGTTTCCGCGAACACCTTGAGCGCATCAACGCCAAGTATGGCGTATTCCGCGAAATTCGCGGCATGGGCCTGCTGATCGGCGCACAGATGTCGGCGGATTATGCCGGACGCGCCCGGGATATCCTGCCGCTGGCCATCGAAGAGGGCGTGATGGCCCTGATCGCCGGTCCCGACGTACTGCGCCTGGCACCTTCGCTGGTGATTCCCGACGCCGACATCGACGAAGGAATGCAGCGCCTGGAACGCGCCATCGCCCGCCTGGTCGACAACGCTTGAGACTCGCGCCGGCTGCGGCATGATCGCGGCCGGCGCCATCGGGATCCGATAAGAGGGAACACCATGTTGGTCGTTCGTCCTGCCAAGCCGGCGGACCTGCCCGGGCTGGAACGCCTGGCCGGTACCGCCACCCCGAAACTCACCAATCTGCCTGCGCATCGCGACCGACTGGAAGAACGCATTACCCGCTCGCAGCGAGCGCTGGCGTGCGAGGTGGAGTTTCCCGGTGACGAGAGCTACACCTTCGTACTCGAGGACCTGGAACGCGGCGAAGTGGCGGGCACCGCCACCATTCGCGCCCAGGCCGGGGCCCATGAGGCGTATTACACCTATCGTCAGGAAACCCTGATCCATGCTTCGCAGCAGCTCAACGTGCGCCGCGAAGTCCAGACGCTGGCTCTGTCCCACGAAGTCTCCGAGGCCACGCTGCTATGTGCGCTGTCCTTGGACCCCCGCTACAAGGGGACCAGCGCCGAGAGTCTGCTGCGCCGCGCGCGGCTGATGTTCATTGCCCAGTATCCCGAGCGTTTCGCCAAGATCCTGGCGATTGCCTTTCCCGGCTATCTCGACGCCGATGGCGAATCGCCATTCTGGAACAGTGTCGGCCGCCACTTCTTCGTACGCGGCTACCAGGAGATCAATCACCTGGCCGGGGTACGCTCGAAAAGCTTCATCGCTGAGGTGATGCCGCAGTTTCCGCTCTATTTGCCGTTGCTCACGCCCCAGGCCCGGGCCGCCATCGGTCGCGAACATCCGCATCACGAGTCGGCGCTCGGCGAGATGCTCGCCGAAGGCTTCGTGCGCTCGCGGCACGTCGACATCTTCGATGCCGGTCCGGTGATAAAGGCCGAGTGCGAACGGCTGCAGACCGTGCGTCGCAGCACCTGGCATCCGGTACGCATTCGGCCGGCCTCGGCCCTGCCCGATGCCGAGCCGGCAATGATCGCCAACCAGAAGCTCGACGGTTTCCGCTGTGTCGTGGCGCGCTATGCGCTGTCGCCGACCGGCCAATTGATGCTTTCTCCGGAGCATGCCGAACTGCTCGGCGTCGAGGAGGGACGGGCGGTGTTGGCCGCGCCTTTGGCCTTGCCTGCCGGGGAAGACACCTTCGACGAGGGGGAGCTGTAATGCGCATTCGACCCATCGCTCGCGATGATCTGGACGATTTGCAACGCTTGGCCCAGGAGACCGGCGTCGGTTTCACCTCGCTGCCCGACAATCGCGAATTCCTGGCCGGCAAGATCGAGTCCGCCGCGCGTGCCTTCGAAGAGCGCACACCGGTCGATGATCGTTTGTACTTTTTCGTGCTGGAAGACGAAAGCAATGGCGAGTTGGCCGGCTGCTGCGCCATCGAGGCCCAGGTCGGGCGTGAAGTGCCGTTCTATCATTACCGGGTGGGCAAGCTGGCGCACTCGTCGGTGCAGCTCGACCTGCATCGCACCATCGACACGCTGTTTCTGAGCTCCGACCACACCGGCGATGCCGAGGTGGCCTCGCTCTATCTGCGCCCCGAGTACCGCCGCGACCGCAACGGGGCCTTGCTGTCCAAGGCGCGTTGGCTGTTCATGGCCCAGTTCCGCGATCGTTTTCCGGACAAAGTATTGGCCGAGATGCGCGGCGTGTTCGACAAGAATGGCATCAGCCCGTTCTGGCAGTGCCTGGGCAGCCATTTCTTTCCCATGGACTTCAACGAGGCCGATCGCCTGACGGGCATGGGTCAGAAGAGCTTCATCGGCGAGCTGATGCCCAAATTTCCGATTCATACCACCTTCCTCAGCGAGGAAGCCCGGGACTGCATCGGCAAGGTTCACGAGCACACCCGCCCGGCGCTGGAAATGCTCAAGAAGGAGGGCCTGCGCTGGGAAGGCTATGTCGACATCTTCGATGGCGGCCCCACGGTGGAAGCGTATATCGATGACGTTCGTGCCGTGCGCCTGTCGCGGCTGTGTCAGGTCGAGGTCGGGAAAGACCTGGCGCATACCGAGCGGCCGGGCTGGCTGGTATCGACCACCGGCATGGTCGGTTTTCGCGCCGCCTGGGTCGGCCGCGGCCCCAGCGAGGACGGCACCCTGACATTGACCGAGGAGGAGGCGTGCCGGCTGGGTGTAGGCACGGGCGATTCCCTCCGCGTTCTCGAGACGTGAGCCTGGCTGCGCTCGCTCAGGCCGCCAGGTTCGCAACAAGGTTTTGCAGTGCATCGTGATGCGCTGAACGGGAGACAACTATGCACGCCAGACAACAACTCTTGATCGGCGGCCAGTGGGTCGACGGCACGGCGCAAGCGTTCGACAAGCGCGATCCGATCACCGGCGACACGCTGTGGCAGGCCAGAGCCGCCGGCGACGAACAGGTAGCCGGCGCCGTTGCGGCAGCGCGCGAGGCGTTTCCGGGCTGGGCACGTCGTCCGCTCACCGAGCGCCAGGCGCTGCTCGAACGCTTTCGCGACCAGTTGGAAGCCAACCGTGAAGCGCTTGCCGAATGCATTGCCCATGAAACCGGCAAGCCGCTATGGGAGTCGCGTACCGAAGTCGGCGCCATGATCGGCAAGATCGGCATCTCGGTCACCGCCTACGCCGAGCGTACCGGCGAGCGCAGTCGCGACGTGGCCGGCGGCACCCAGGCCGTGCTGCGGCATCGCCCGCACGGCGTCATGGCGGTGTTCGGCCCCTACAACTTTCCCGGTCATCTGCCCAACGGGCATATCGTCCCGGCGCTGCTGGCCGGCAATACCGTGGTCTTCAAGCCCAGCGAACAGACCCCGATGACTGCCGACCTGACCCTGCAATGCTGGCAGGCGGCAGGGCTGCCCGATGGGGTGATCAATCTGGTCCAGGGCGCCGCTCCGGTTGGCCAGGCGCTGGCCGGCGATAGCGGCATCGACGGTCTGTTGTTCACCGGCAGCGTCAAGATCGGCCGGTTGCTGCACGAGCAGTTCGCCGGGCAGATGGGCAAGATCCTGGCGCTGGAACTCGGTGGCAACAATCCATTGGTGGTCAAGGACGTGCCCGACCAGGCGGCAGCGGTACTCACCATCCTGCAGTCGGCGTTTCTCTCCGGCGGTCAGCGCTGTACCTGTGCGCGACGCCTGATGGTGCCCGAGGGCGAGATCGGCGACCGGCTGATCGATGCGCTGGTCGAGGCCATCGGCAAGCTACACATTGCCGCGCCGTTCAGCGAGCCGGCGCCGTTCTACGCGGGACTGGTCAGTCCCGAGGCCGCCGAGGCGATGCTGCGCGCCCAGGACGACCTGGAGAACCGCGGCGGGATCGTGCTGTCGCGCATGCAGCGGGTGGTCGACGGCACCAGCCTGGTCACCCCGGCGCTCATCGATGTGACCGGCCTCGAGATACCCGATGAGGAGCACTTCGGGCCGCTGCTCAAGGTGCATCGCTACCGCGGCTGGGACGAGGCCATCGCCCTGGCCAACGACACCCGCTACGGCCTGGCGGCCGGTTTGATCGGCGGGAGCCGTGACGACTGGGACGACTTCCTGCTGCGCATTCGCGCCGGCATCGTCAACTGGAACCGCCAGACCACCGGCGCCTCCAGCGACGCACCGTTCGGCGGTATCGGCGACAGCGGCAACCATCGGCCCAGCGCCTACTACGCGGCCGACTACTGCGCCTATCCGATCGCCTCGATGGAGGGGGAATCGCTGGCGATGCCCGACAACCTGCCACCGGGCGTAACGTTATGAGGGGCAATGTGAACGACATGAACGTACAGGAAGTCAACTTCGACGGGCTGGTCGGTCCCACCCACAACTATGCCGGGCTGGCGCATGGCAACGTCGCCTCGATGCGCCACGGCGGCCTGGCCTCCAACCCCAGGGAGGCCGCACTGCAGGGCCTGGCCAAGATGAAGGCCCTCAAGGATGCCGGCTATCCCCAGGGCGTGCTGCCGCCGCAGCAGCGTCCGGATCTCGGCGCGCTGCGCGATCTGGGCTTCAGTGGCAGCAATGCCGAGGTACTCGAGCGCGCCGCGCGTGAAGCGCCGCAACTGCTGCGTGCAGTGTGTTCGGCGTCGTCGATGTGGACCGCCAACGCCGCCACGGTGACCCCGAGCGGAGATGCGCCGGACGCTCGCGTGCACTTTACGGCGGCCAATCTGCAGTCGAGCTTCCACCGCTTTCTCGAGCCGCAGACCACCGCTCGCGTGCTGGCGGCGATGTTCCGCGACGAGGCACATTTCGCCCATCACCCGGTGTTGCCGGCGACCCCGGCGTTCTCCGACGAGGGCGCGGCCAACCATACCCGCCTGGCCGCGACGCATGGCGAACCCGGCGTGCATCTCTACGTCTACGGTCGCCAGGCGTTCGGTGGGCGGACTGAGCCCAAGCGCTTCCCGGCCCGCCAGACCCTGGAGGCCAGTCAGGCCGTGGCACGCCAGCACGGGTTGTCCGATGCACAGACGGTGTTCGCCCAGCAACACCCGGACGCTATCGATGCCGGTGTGTTCCACAACGACGTGATCGCCGTTGGCAACGGGCCGGTACTGCTCTACCACGAGATGGCCTTCCTCGATGAGCAGCGCACGCTCGACGAACTGCGCAGCAAGATGGCCACGCCACTGATTCCGGTCCGCGTACCCAGCGAGGCGATCGGCCTGGACGATGCCGTGAGTTCGTACCTATTCAACTCGCAACTGCTCACCCAGCCCGACGGCTCTGGCGCCATGACGCTGGTGGTGCCTGGCGAGTGCGAGGAGAACGAGGCCGTGTGGCGAACCATTCAGGATCACCTGCTGGCCGGCAACAACCCGATCAACGAGGTGGTGGTCAAGGACGTCAAGCAGAGCATGCGCAACGGGGGCGGCCCGGCCTGCCTGCGCCTGCGTATCGTGCTGTCCGAAGTCGAGCGCCAGCAGTTGAGCGGGCGCGTGCTGCTCGACGACGCGCTGTATGGCGAGCTTACCGAATGGGTCAATCGTCACTACCGCGATCGGCTGGCGCCGGACGACCTCGCCGATCCGCAGCTCGCCGAGGAGACCCTCACCGCCCTGGATGCGCTCACCCGTATTCTCGCACTGGGCAATGTCTATCCGTTCCAGCTGGGCTGACGACGATCGGCCAAGGTTAGTTGCCTCTCGGTTCCCCGCCTGTCGGCGGGGTTTTCGTCAGGCTGCGTTCAGAAGGTGCGCTTGAGGTGCTCGCGATAGGCGGCGATATGGCCTTCGATATCGGGCGCCTTGATGACATCGTTGGCGAGGAAGGTGGGGAGGGCTTCCAGACCGACGAATTCCTGCGACTTGTGGAACGGGAAATAGACGGCGTCCACGCCGCGGCCCGCAAAAAAATTGCCGGGTTCGTCGAAAGCCTCGGCCGGGGCATTCCAGGTCAGCGAGAGCATGTAGTGCCGGCCTTGTAGCAGGCCTCCGCTGCCATAGTGGCGGCTGGCATCGTGACGAGAACGGCCATCGCTGGCATACAGCGAACCGTGGCCGGCCGTGAACACTTCGTCGAGGTACTTCTTGACGGTCCAGGGCGCGCCCATCCACCAGCCGGGCATCTGGTAGACGATGGCATCGGCCCACAGGAACTTTCGGACTTCCTCGTCGATATCATAGCCGTCATCGACCTTGGTCTCCTGCAGCTCATGACCCATTTCCGCCAGCGTACCGCGCGCAATGTCGTGCAGTGTATCGTTGTAGCGACCGCCAGAATGGGCAAATGCCTTGCCACCGTTAATGAGAAAAATCTTCACGGTCTCTCCTGTCGAGTGAGATTGCGATTATGGATGGACGTATTCTGGCGAGGTAGAGGTTGACGAAAAAGCCTGTAAACTGGGAAAGATAATTGACTTGAGGGCAACAATAGCGCGGCAGCATAGCCGTGAACCTAACCATGAAAACGACCCTGGAAGAATATCTGGCATTTCGGACGGTCGTGGAGGCCGGCTCGATCACGGCTGCCGCCGATCAGCTTGGCCAGACCACCTCGGGAGTGAGCCGGACGTTGCGTCGTCTGGAACAGAAATTGGGCGTCACTCTGCTGCGCCGAACCACACGCAAGCTGGAGCTGACCGACGAAGGGCGCGAGTTTCTCGGTCGCACGCGTTCGATTCTCGATGCCGTGGACGCGGCTGAAGAGCAGATGGCGTTATGCAGTCAGCAGCCGACGGGGCGCCTGCGCGTCAATGCCGCGCCGAGTTTCATGCAGCATGTCATCGTGCCGCTGGTCGGCGAGTTCCGGCATCGCTATCCCGGCATTGCTCTGGAGCTGGATACCCATGATCGCTATATCGACCTGCTCGAACAGCGCACCGACATCGCCATTCGCTTCGGGGAGCTGCAGGACTCCTCCTTGCATGCGCGGTTGATGGGGTACACGCCGCTGCGCTTGCTGGCCAGCCCCGATTATCTGCTCAGGCACGGGGAGCCCCGGAGCGTTGCCGAGCTGAGACAGCATACGCTGTGCGGCTTCAATCGGCTGGATGAACTGAATCGCTGGCCGCTGTTCGACACTGCGGGGCAGCCGTTACTGATCACGCCGGATATTGCGGCCTCCAGCGGCGCAACCCTCCAGGCCCTGGCCGTAGCGGGGCAGGGCATCGTTTGCCTGGCCGATTACATGACGCGCAGCGACCGTGAGCAGGGCCGCCTCGTGCCGGTGTTGGCGGCCCAGACTCAGCATATGCAGCAGGTCATTCATGCGGTCTACTACCGCAATACGGCATTGTCATTGCGTATCACACTGTTCCTCGATTTTCTCGCCGAGCGCCTTGACGGCCGTCTGTGAACGCGTCTCAGCATGAGGCTGGCTGGCCCTCGTCCCGCTGCCTGGCTGATGTTCGACTACGTTAAGACAGGCCCAAGTACATCCCGCGAGCCGGATTCGCGAGTTGTATGGGTTACGTATGCCGCAACCCACAGGAAGGAGACGGATATGTCCCATGATTTGCAGGATGCTGTCGTCGTCATCACCGGTGCCTCCAGCGGCATCGGGCGCGCCACTGCCCACGAGTTCGCGCGTCAGGGAGCGGCCCTGTTCCTGGCATCCCGCGACAAGCAGGCGTTGCATGACGTCGCCGAGGAGTGCCATCGGCAGGGTGGCCAAGCCAGGATCGTCGTGGCCGATGTGACGCGGTCAGAAGATGTGGAACGCCTGGCGCGGACCGCGTTCGACACGGCAGGCCGTATCGATGTGTGGGTCAACAATGCCGGTATCGGTACGTTGGGTGCCTTCGATGATATCCCTCTCGAGGCGCATGAGCAGGTCATCCAGACCGATCTTCTCGGCTATGTGCGAGGCGCCCATGCCGTATTGCCCTATTTCAAGCGCCAGCGGTCGGGCGTGCTGATCAACAACATTTCGCTGGGCGGTTTTGCCCCCCAGCCGTATGCGGCGTCCTACTCGGCGGCCAAGTTCGGCCTGCGTGGATTTGCCGAGAGCTTGCGTGGCGAGTTGCATGCCTGGCCGCATATCCACGTCTGCAACCTGTATCCTGCCGTCATGGATACGCCCGGATTCCGCGATGGCGGCAACTACACCGGACGAGACATCAAACCCGTGCCCCCCGTTTACGATCCGCGTCGTACGGCACGTGCCATCGTGAATGTCGCCCGTCGTCCGCGGCATAGCGTGTATGTAGGCAGCACGTCGCTACTGGCCAAGTTCGCTTATGCGCTGCTACCCGGTTATAACCAGGCCAATGCGCGGATGGTCGAATCGGCCCTGAGCAGGGCCGACGCCGATGCTACCTCGTCGGGTAATCTGTTCTCGCCGCCCGCTGGCGAGCGGCGTATCGATGGCGGGTTTCGTCAGCCAACCTCACGGCGAAGTGGCGCGCTCATCGTGACGACGGCCGCCGTGGCGGCGCTAGGCGTCTACTGGTATCGGCGTCAGCGGCACTGAGCCGCGGTGCGTTCCTCCTGTCGGTGGGTGATGGCGTATACTGACCCGCCATCTACCGCAGGAGGACGGTATGACCCAGCCCACCACGCCCACTATCGAGGCGTTGACTTGCGATTCTCCCCATCTGGAAACCGTCGTGACCTGGCAGCACGAGAGTTGGGGGCATCTAAACCCGTCGCTAACGTTCGATGCGCGTTACGACGAGGTGTGTGGCGAGTGCGGGCCCGGCGGGGTGCCGCGTGTTTTCGTCGCCCTGCATGAAGGGCAACCCATTGGCACCGCCAGCCTGATCGAGAGCGACATGACGACCCGCCCGCAACTGACGCCCTGGCTGGCCTCGGTCTTCGTTCCTCCCGAGTGGCGCGGGCAGGGCATTGCCTCTCGCTTGGTGCGGCGGGTCGAGGAAGAGGCACGCTGGGCGGGCATCGAACGATTCTATCTCTATACGCCCGACCAGCAGGCGCTCTATGCGCGTCTGGGCTGGCAGGCGTATGAATCCCTGACCTATCGCGGCGAGGCCGTTACCGTCATGACCCGCTACCTGAACGACGACACCCCGATCGCTTAGATCGGGGTGTAACGTTCCCCTGTCTGGCCAGGCGTAATTGGGCCAGTCTTAGCGGTGCCTGAACTTGTCGGGCGATGCCCTGCCGGTCAATGCCGCAACGCCGAGTACGGCACCGGCGACAATCGCCGTGGTCATCAGCGGATGCAGCGAACTCCGCGTATAGATGCTCGACTTCGACACATGACTCGGATAGCTGGTCGTCTCGCGCAGGTCGCCTCTAGCCGGCGTGTGGAGGCCAAAGTGCTGATGACGCTCGCTGTTTTCCGACTTCTGCTGTTTCACCGCCGTGGCTTCCATGATCTTGTCGGCCAGGCGTGGCGCGAACTGTCCCAAAGCGGAAATCATCTTGCCGCCACCGCCCACGAACATGTCGCGGTGAGGATGCACGGCACAGTGCAGGATGGCTTCTGCCACGACACGCGGATCATACAGGGGCGGTGGTAGGGTGGACTCCTCGGCCATGTAGTTCTGCGCGTGTTCGGGATAGGGCGTGGCGATGCTGCCCGGCTTGATCAAGGTCACGGCGACAGGCTCGCCGGCTTCCTCGAGTTCCATGCGCAAGGCATCGGTAAAGCCCTTGACGGCATGCTTCGAGGCGGAGTACATGCCCTGAATGGGCAGGGCGCGATCCGAGACTGTCGAGCCGAGGTTGATGATGACACCACCATGTTCACGTGGCTTCTGGGTAAAGTAGCGTGCTGCCTCCAGCGAGCCATGCACGACACCCCAAAAGTTGGTATCCATCAGCCGCCGGTTGTCTTCCATCTTGATGTCGAGCATGCGTCCGTAGATCGATACGCCGGCATTGTTGACCCAAGTGTCGAAGCCGCCGAAGCGGCCGATGGCGGTGGCGGCGACCTCGCGGACCTGGGCTTCGTCACCGACGTCGGCGACCACATAGGTTGCCTCGGTGCCGGCTTCGTGACACTCCCCGACGAGCAGCGACAGTGCAGTCTCGTCGCGTGCCGCCAGTACCAGTCTCGCGCCGTGGTCGGCCGCCATGCGCGCCGTGGCCAGGCCGATACCCGTCGTCGCTCCGGTTATCACGATGACCTGCTCATCGAGCGGTTTCAAACGCAGTGCCATATTGCTCTCCTTGCCCGTGGTCACAGGCGTTGCAGTGCATGTAGGGTTCATTTCCCTGTGGACCGTCCGCTAAGCATAGAAGCCAAGCCAGAATTGCAAAGTGCAGAAGCTCGATCGTGGGCTTGGCGTCGCGGGCCGTATCCGTCACGCTGCATGCTGGAGGCACCGTCCCATTCTTGTCGAAGGAGCCTGCGCATGTCGCAGCCATTGACGCGCCACAATCGCCCCCGCCAGGTACTCGAGGCCATTGCCACCGCCAATGCCGGGCTGTCCGATGCCCAGCGCGAGGCCAAATACACCAAGCTGGCCGAATCGCCGTACCGCTTCTTTCGCGGTACCAACCATCTGTACTGGACCGATGTCTGGCACGACTGGCGGTTTGCGCTGTACGGCGGCCTGCCTGAGACCCAGACTTGGTTGCAGGGTGATGCCCATGCCTACAACTTCGGTGCCTACGGCCATCACGACGATAGCGTCCGCTATGGCATGGACGACTTCGACGACGCATTGATCGGCGACTATCAATACGATGTCTGGCGGTTGGCGATCAGCGTGGTGCTCGATGCCCGAGAAAATGCCGGTCTGTCGCGCAAGGGCATTCGCAAGGCGCTGAAAGCGCTGCTCGAAGGCTATCATGACGAACTGGCCGGCCACGTTCGCGGCGAGACGCCCCAGGCAGTGACGCTGAACAACGCCAGGGGCATCCTGGCGCCCTTCATGCAGTCGGTGTCGGAAACCTGCAGCCGGGCGAAGATGCTGGAGAAATGGACGCGCCTCGGCGATGACGGACGCTGCTTCACCGAGCGACCGAAAAAGCTGGCGCCCCTGTCCCTGGAGCAGTCGACCCAGCTTCGTCAGGCCATCGAGCAGGAGTATCCCAAGACGCTGCAGGGGCATATCGCGCATGACGAGGCGAGCCACTTTCGTGTCAAGGACATGGCCAGCCGGCTCGATGCGGGAACCGGCTCGCTGGGGCTGGAGCGCTATTACGTGCTGATCGAGGGTGGAGCGGCACATGAGCACGACGACGTCATACTCGACATCAAGGAACAGACGCCACCGGAAGGCTGGCGGCTGATGAACCACGACGAGAAGCGTGCCTGGCGGCGGGCCTTTCCCCACGAGGGCATTCGCCATGCGGCGGCCTTCTGCGCAATCGCCGAACACCCCGATATCTATCTGGGCTGGTTGCACCTGGGCGACAAGGTATTCTCGGTGCGCGAACGCTCGCCCTACAAGGTGGATTTTCCCACCCAGCGCCTCGAAGGGGCCAAACCCTACCGCAAGCTGACCAAGCAGTGGGGGCGCATTCTGGCCCGTGAACATCTGCGCGGTGCCCGTGCGCTGAATCAGGACGATCCGGCCCGTTTTGCCCGCTGTGTGTGTCAGCGGCTCGATGGCCGTCTCGACAACTTTATCGGCATGGTCTCTACGCTGGCCAGAAGTTATGCCGACTGCGTGACGCAGGACTACCGCTTCTTCGTCGATTCACATGTCGCCGCAGCCGCTAAACGATAATGTCAATGCGCCATGACCTGCGCTTCCAGCCGGTAGCCATGCTGGTAGATGCTGCGCAGGCGCACGCCATGGCTGCCGTCCAGGGCCAGCTTGCGGCGCAGCCGGCTGATATGGGTATCCACCGTGCGTGTCGAGATGTCGCCCTTGATGCCCCAGACGACTTCCAGCAGATGGGCACGCGAGAGAAGTTCGCCGGGGTGATTGAAGAACAGCGAGACCAGGCGGAATTCGCGCTCTGTCAACGTCACCCGTTCACCGGCGAGTTGCACTTCGCGCTGGTCGCCATCGAGCGAGTAGGCCCCGAGGCGCTCGGTGGCGCCTTGTGCCTGCAATCCGGTTCGCCGGGCGAGGGCGTTGATGCGTGCAGAGAGCTCGCGGGGGCGTAGCGGCTTGGCCAGGAAATCGTCGGCGCCACTGTCCAGCGCCAGTACGATGTCTTCCTCCGTCTGGCTGGCGGTAATGAACAGGATCGGGCCTTTCCACCCGTCATGCTGACGCAGGTGAGCGGTGACGTCCATGCCGCTGGCATCCGGCAATCGCCAGTCGATGATGAACAGATCGAACGCCTGGGTCTGGATGGCCCGGCGCAATTCGCTGGCGCGCATGAACTGCGTGACCCGATGCCCGGCGGCGATCAGGCACTGTTCGATGAAGTCCTGCTGATCGGCATCGTCTTCCAGCACGCCGATATGCAATGGGTTTGGCATGTTTTTCTTCTTACCGGTAGCCACCGGTCGTTGTTTGAATACGGTCGGTCACACCCTTGTTCGTGACAATGGTTCACAGTTCGAGAGCGAGAGTTCGCAATACAATCGATGCGTCGGCAACCGAGGACACCGCCATGTCGCTTTTCCGCTCACGAGCCTTGTTGGGCGGCCTTTCGGCCTTTTTACTCTTTTCTATCGGCAGCCAGGCCCTGGCGCTTGAGGCACCGACCGGGCCGGTGATATTGGTGGTCAGCGGTCACATCACCGAAACCAACGTCGGCAGCGCGGCGCATTTCGACAGCGCCATGCTCCAGGCGCTAGAGCAACATGAGACCGTGACCGGGACGCCCTGGCATGAAGGCCGGGTGACCTTCAACGGCCCGTTGGGCCGCTCGCTGCTGGAAACCGTAGGAGCGCAAGGCGACACCATGAAGGTGACCGCTCTCAACGATTACTCGTCCAACATCCCTGTCACGGATTTCGAGCGGCATGACGTGATTCTGGCCATGTCCGCCGATGGACGCCGTCTGCGGGTGCGGGACCAAGGGCCATTGTTCGTGATCTACCCCTTCGACGAGGAGCCATCGCTGCTCAACGAAGAAGTCATTCACCGCTCGGTCTGGCAGGTGAAGGCCATTGAAATCCAGTGATACCGCTAGGGCATCGGGGGCCCTGTCGATGCAGTCGCTGTTATCGCGACGCTTTCGGATCGCCACGTTCGCGGCGATCCTGTTTTTTCTTGCCGCGCTGGTCACCGGTGGGCTGATCTATCAACGCCATCAAGCCATAGAAGGCCGTTTGTTGGAAAACCTGGTCTGGGCGGCCTATCAGTTCGACCGCGAGGTCCGAGAATTCCGTTTCGCCTTGCTGGATGAGGGCAATGACTCGATCGATGACGCCTTGCTGCGCCATGAAATACTCTACAGTCGCATGAACCTCTTGCTGCGAGGCGATATCGCTCGATCGATCGGGGACGTGGCGGGGCTGGACGAGCTCATTCAGCGCGCCAAGCGCTTGGTCGATGATACCGACGCTCTGCTGATGACCTTGCCCGACGATGTGACGCAGCTATCGGCGGGACTCACCCGGACACTTCTCGACAGGAACCAGACACTGCAATTGCTGACCGGCGATATCCTGGTCGATATCAATGCCCACGTCGCGGAAATGCGCACTTTCGAGCGCCAGGAACTGCTCAAGCTCTATTGGGTGGTATTGGTGCTGGTCGTTCTGTTGATGGCCTCCGGCGGTGTACTGGTCAGGGCGCTGGTGCAGGAGGGGCGGGCACGCTACGAAAAGGCCCGGCAACTCGAGAAGCAGGCCATTCAGCTCGATGAGGTGGCTCGCCGTGCCGAAGCGGCGAGTCGGACCAAGTCGGAGTTCATGGCAATGATGAGTCATGAGATCCGTACGCCGCTCAATGGCGTGATCGGCATGTCCGATCTGCTCGGCGACGAACGACTGACGCCTCGCGGTCATGAGTATCTATTGGCCCTCAAGCAGAGCGCTGCCGGGCTGCAGGTGGTAATCAACGATATCCTGGATTACACCAAACTCGAATCCGGGGCCCTGGATCTCGATGATCGGCCGTTCAGTCTGGCTGCGTTCATCGAACAGGTCTGTGCCGGCTATCGTTTGCGTCAGGACGACCCGGCCGTGCCGCTAACGTACCAGCTCGATGCCGAGCTGCCGACGTTCGTCAGCGGTGACATCGATCGCCTGCGCCAGGTGCTGATGAATCTACTGACCAATGCCTTCAAGTTCACGGACGAGGGTTTCGTCAGGCTCAGCGTAAGGCGCGCCGGCGAGCAAGACATTCGCTTCGAGATCCGCGATACCGGCTGTGGCATTGCAGCGAACGATCAGAAGCGTCTGTTCGCCCCATTCACCCAAGTCGATGCCTCGATTGCCCGGCGACACGAAGGTACCGGCTTGGGACTGGCCATCTGTCAGCGCCTGACCCGAGCCATGGGCGGCGAAATAGGCGTGAGCAGTCAGCCGGGGTTGGGCAGCGTGTTCTGGTTTACCGTCAGGCTCCCCGAGACGAGCCCTGTCGAGCCGTTGTCGCGCATCGTGACGGATGGAGCGGGACTCGATCGCCATACGATCCTGGTGGTGGAGGACAACCCGGTCAATCAGACCGTGACCGCCGCCATGCTCGACTGGATGGGGCAGGACACGATAGTCGTCGATAATGGCGAGGAAGCGCTGGCCTGCCTGGCATCGAACGTAACCATCGACCTGGTACTGCTCGACATGCAAATGCCGGTGCTGGATGGGCCGGAAACCGCATGCCGCTGGCGAGCGCAGGAACTCCCTGGCCAGCATCTGCCTATCCTCGCCATGACGGCCAACGTCATGCCCGAGCATCGCGAAATCTGCCTGCATAGCGGTATGGACGAGGTGATCTGCAAGCCCTTCACGCGGGAAGCGCTGTATGGCCTGCTCTGCGATCATCTTGGTCCCTGTCGTGCAACTGGCGAGGCAACGACCGCTCGAGCCCAAGACACAGCGGGGCCGGCTTCACTGCCCTCGAGCAGCGAGACGGCAGACGTTGCACTGATAGATACCGCCACTCAGGCAGAGTTGCGCGACACGCTCGAGGCAGACGCCTTGAGTGGGTTGCTGAAGACGTTCTTCGCTCGCTTCGACCGCCGCCTGGTTGCGATGCGGCAACATCTGGAAAGCGAAGACCATCAGGCATTCGAGCGTGAATCCCACTCCCTCAAGGGGGCTGCCTCATCGTTGGGCTGCCTGGCGATCGCCGAACAGGCGCGTGTCATGGAACAGCGGGGGCCGCTTGTCGATACCGCCATCCTACGGCGTGACTTGGAGCGCCTTGCCGATCTGGGCGTTGCCACGCGTGACGTGCTGCTCGGAAAATCGACAGTGCTGAATTGATACGTGGGGCTGCCGCTGTATAAGGTTTGGCCGCGTCATCCTCGAAGGACGTTTTCTCACTTTGCCCGTTGGATGGGCACGGGTTGGGCCTGTCAGGTCATTGAATGCGCGCTGCATAACGCTGGGTTTTATTTTTCAGTGGAAAAATTAAAAAAATATTAACTATTCCTTGTACAAGAAGTGGTCATCGGTTAATCTTGTACACGTTCGAGCGGCGATGAGTGGCGGTCGTCGTGCTGCAAGGATGCAGCCAATCGGATCGATTGGTCGGGGCATGGAGTGACGTACAGGACAGGATGTCCAGGGCAACAGGAAGTTGCCTGAACGACAGGGAACGTCATCGTATCAGGGAAGATACCTTCGACAGGAAGTCGAGGCCAAAGTCAGGGAAGCCCCGTACCACGCCCAAGCCCCGGTGTTAACGCACCGGGGCTGATTTGTTTGCAATTCAGGCTCCTTCCTCTCGGTAAGTTCCGGCAAGATCGCTTGCGCAGCGGTGGAACTACTCCATGCTCAGTCTGGCCTCGGGTCGAATGACACCCCCAGCGCCGGCAGCTTGGCGAAGATACCATGCATCGAATTGCATCGCGGGCATAGGGCGAGCGAATAAGTAGCCCTGGCCGATGTCGCAGTGGGCGTGACGTAACAAGGCTTGCTGCTCCGGGGTTTCGATGCCTTCGGCCACGACCTTCATGTCGAGTCGGCGACCCAGGTCGACAATGGTCAATGTAATGGCCCGGGCCTCACGGTCCTCATCGCACCGCGAGACGAAGCTACGGTCCAGCTTCAGTTCGTCGAATGGCAGTCGGTAGAGCTGGATCATCGAAGAGTAACCGGTACCGAAGTCATCCAGCGCCAGTCGGCAGCCACGTTCGCGCAAGGCCGACAGGATATGCCGTGCATAGCCGAGGCACTCGATGCCTGCCGACTCGGTCAGTTCCAGCGTCAGACCCTCGAGATGCGGGGTGTGACGGACCACGATCCGGTCGAAGGTCGTCAGCACGTTGGGTTCCTTCAACAGCTGGGCGGGAATGTTGATGGCCACGTCCAGTGCCCAGCCATTGGCCTTCCAGCGGGCCTGCTGTGCCAGGGCGAGGTCGAGTACGTGCCAGCTCAGTTCGACGATACGATGGCTGCGCTCGGCCAAGGGAAGAAAGCTATCCGGTGTGATCAGACCGCGCTGCGGATCCTGCCAGCGCAGTAGAGCCTCCACGCCCAGTACCTGCCCCGTTTGCAAATCGATCTTGGGTTGGTACGCCAGAAAGAAGTGGCCTTGACGAAGGGCATTGTCCAACGCGCCGATGGAGGGGGGCCTGTGCCGGTCGGCCAAGGATTGAATCACGCCGTCGAGCCGCTTCAGCAATTGGCCTTTGGGGATAAAACCGAGCATATGCATCCCCTGGCTCTTGCCGGTGTCGAGCACGGTTTTAGCCGTCTCGTCGTTGCAACCGCTGAGCAGCACCACGGCCGCGTTGAGGCGCAAGTCGCGCAGGTATTGCAGGATATCGAGCCCGGTAAATTCGCCCAGCCCAAAGTCGAGCAGGATCAGGTCCACGTCGAGCAGATCCGGCTGACGGGCCAACTCATCGAGGCCGCCCACCGTGATGACCTCGAAACCACGACGGCGCAACAGATGCTGGCCCAACAACTGGATTTCAACGTCATCATCGACGATCAAGGCGCGCTGTGGCATGGCATGAAAACTCCTGACAACGTGGCTGACGGCTCTTATCAAGTGTCCGGCGCAGAAGACAACGGTAGGCGGGAACAAAAAGCCCGGCGTGGTTGAGCGACACGCCGGGAAGACAGGGAAACTATTTCCTGTATGTCATGCCTGTCACGACTGGCGCGCTCAGAAGGATGTCCACTCGTCGTGCTCGGCCGTCTTGCGTGTCGTCTTTGCAGGCTTGCTGGGTGAAGGCAACGTCTTGCTCATGGTCGGCTTGGCAGCCTGACGGATTGTTGCCGAGGTGCCTTGCGCGGCGTCGCTCAGGCGGAACGAGGCCACCAGGGCATTGAGCCGCTCGGCCTGCTCGCGCATCTCGCTGGCCGCTGTACTCGATTGCTCGACCATGGAGGCGTTGTGCTGGGTCATGTTGTCGAGTTCGGTCACGGCGGTATTGACCTGGCCGATGCCGATGCTCTGCTCCTTGGCGCCGGCGCTGATCTCGCCGATCACGTCGGTGACGCGCTCGATGCTCTCGACGATCTCCAGCATGGTCTTGCCGGCGCTCTTGACCAGTTGCGTACCGGACTGAGTACGGGTCACCGAGGTGTCGATCAGCTTGCGGATGTTGCTCGACGCCTCGCTGGAGCGACTGGCCAGCGTACGAACTTCCTGGGCGACCACCGCGAAGCCGCGGCCATGTTCGCCGGCGCGTGCCGCTTCCACCGAGGCATTGAGGGCGAGGATGTTGGTCTGGAAGGCGATGCTGTCGATCAGGCCGATGATCTCGCTGATCTGGCTGGCAGATGAGTTGATACCGTCCATGGTGGTCTCGACCTGCTGCATGGCCTTCTGCCCTTGGCGGGCGATATCCATGGTCGAGTGAGCGAGCTGGTTGGCCTGCTGGGCGGCGTCCGAGGTATTGCTGACGGTCGAGGAAATCTCCTCCATCGAGGCCGAAGTCTCCTGCAGGTTGGTCGCGGCCTGCTCGGTGCGGGAGGCCAGGTCCTGGCTGCTCTGGGCGATCTCGTCGGCGGCGGTATGCACGCTTTCTGTGCTGGCGCGTACCTGCTGCAACGTCTGGTCGATACGTGCGATGAAGGCGTTGAACTGAACGGCCAGGTCGCCGATCTCATCGTTGCGCTTGCTGTCGATTCGGGCAGTGAGGTCGCCGTCGCCTTCGGTAATCTCGCGGATGCGCCGGGTGATCTGACGGATGGCGCGCGACATGAACAGCGGTCCAACCAGCGCCAGTGTCACTGCACCGAGGAAGACCAGGATCGAGAAGGTCACGATCGCGGTCTGCTGGGTATTGATGCGCTTCACGGTTGCGGCTTCCAGCACTTGTATGGTTTCTTCGGCAGTGATTTCGGCACGATCGTAAATATCGCGCAGTGCATAAAATGACTGCTTCGAAGTGGATTCAAGGTTCTCGATCGCCTCCGTCATGTTGCCTTGGGAATGAAGTGCGAAGGTTTTTGCAGATTGCTGAGTCCACGCTTGGAAATGCTTATCGAATTGCGTCAGTTTCTCGATAATTTCGGGGTGGCCATTCAATTCACGCTTGAATGTCTGCATGCCTTCATTAGCTTGGGCAGCGTTTTTGCGATACTCGTCGAAAAGCGTGTTGGCTTCCGGACTGCCGGGCTCCGCATGCAGGTATTCGAGTTCGGCGACCCGTGCCTGGTACAGGTCTCGGTCAGCGTTCAAGACAGCGCTCAATGCTGGGGTAAACGTGTCGCTGAACTCCAACATGCGCTCCTTGACGCTGCGGGTCAGCATGAAATCCGTGATGACGACCGCCAACAGGGCCAACGCCACGCCAATGAAGGCGACGGCGTATTTCACGCTGATTTTCTTGAAGTGCCTGGTCATGACGTACCTTTCTCTAGGAAGAGCTGGTGACTAACTTGGCGCAACAGTAAAACTCGGCCATATTGTTAGTCGACTACATGTCATGACTTGTCACGTTTGTTCACGTTCAAACTTACGTTTTTTTAAACTTGAACTTTTATGACGTTTTTTAAAGTGGTGTCCGGGTTTTGGGCGTGGCTGTTTTTCAAGTGCTTTCCCCTACGCAAAGTTCGAACCCGACATCATGAATCACTTGCGTAATCGGCTTACCCTCGATGCGCGCGATGACCTGTTCGGCAGCAATCCGTCCGATGGCTTCGCGCGGCGACACGATGGTGGTCAGACGAGGGGTGATGTGCTGGCCGAACGGCAGCCCGGTGAAGCCGGCGATCGCGATATCGTCGGGTACGCGAACGCCGGCCCGGCTGGCATGCAGGATGGCGCCGACAGCTAGCGTGTCATCGGCACAGTGGATGGCCTCGGTGCCCGGCCGTTGCCTCATCACATGGCGAAATGCCTTGGCGCCGATGTCCAGCGCACTGGCCTCGGGCCATTCCTCCAACGGCGCTTCCAGGCCGTATTCCTGCAACAGATCGCGATGGCCCTCGTAGCGCAGGCGGGCGCGATAGTTTCCGTCCATCTGCGCACCGGCATACACGATGCGCCGATAGCCTTGGCCGATCAGATGCTGTGCCATGCAGCGTCCGGCAGCGTAGTGCGACAGCCCCACGTTGAGATCGATGCCCTGGCCGAGCTCCATGATCTCCATGACCGGCTTCTGCCAGCGCTTGAGCATGGCGGTGCAGGCAGCGTCGTGACGCAGCCCGGTGGTCACCAGAGCGGAGGAGGACCAACCGAGGAAGGTCTGCACCAGTTCGTATTCACGGCGCATGTCGTATTCGGTGTTACCGAGCAGGATCTGGTAGCCGTGTTTCTCGAAGGTAGTCTGCAGCCCCTGGATGACCTCGATGAACACCACGTTGGACAATGACGGCACGATCACCGCAATGAAGCGCGAATTGGCCGAAGCCAGGCTGCCGGCAAGCATGTTGCGCACGTAGCCGACGCGTTCAATGGCGGCCTCGACGCGCTCGCGGGTGGCCGGGCGCACACTGTCGGGTGAGTTGAGTACACGCGAGACGGTGATCGTGGAAACCCCCGATTCGCGAGCGACGTCGGCCAGAGTCGGGTTGTCGGCCCCGCGTCGCTTACGACGTTCCGGCGGTCCTGAGTTAGACATTGGTCGCGCTCCCGTTCCCGAGGCTTGCGTGTTCTGAGAGGGTAATCTAAACCAGATGTTAGCGCTAACATCCAAGGCGATACAGCGATAACAACGACAAGGTGGAACACAGGAGACGCCAATGGCCGAGCGCGCCACGAACGCCGCAACGATAGGAGTCATCGGCCTGGGAGCCATGGGGCTGGGCACGGCCACGGCCCTGCTGGAAGCGGGGCTTGAGGTGATCGGCTGCGATATCAGCGATGTCGCCCGGCAGGCCTTCGAGTCGCGGGGCGGCACCAGCGTGGCCACGCCGCCCGAACTGGCGGAGCACTGTGATGTCGTGCTGGTGGTGGTGGTCAATGCGGAGCAGGTCGAGTCGGTACTGTTCGGCGAGACGGGGATGGTGGATCGGCTGGCACCGGGCAGCCTGGTGATGCAATGCGCCACGGTGGCGCCGAGCTACGCCAGGGCGCTCGGCGAACGGCTCGAGGCCGCTGGACTGCTGATGCTCGATGCCCCGATCAGCGGCGGGGCGGCCAAGGCACGCCAGGGCCGTCTATCGGTGATGTCATCGGGCAGCGAGGCGGCCTACATCAAGGCCGGGCCCGCCCTGGAGGCCATGGCCGAGACGGTCCATCGCCTGGGCGATGCGCCCGGTGCCGGCTCCAGCGTCAAGCTGGTCAACCAGCTACTGGCGGGGGTGCATATCGCCGCCGCCGCCGAGGCCATGGCGCTGGGCATCCGCATGGGCATCGACCCCGACACCCTCTACAAGGTCATCACGCAGTCGGCGGGCAATTCCTGGATGTTCGAGAATCGCGTACCGCACATTCTCAAGGGCGACTACACGCCGCTCTCCGCCGTGGATATCTTCGTCAAGGACCTGAATATCGTGCACCAGACCGGGCGCGAACTGACCTTTTCCATGCCGGTGGCGGCCAGCGCACTGCAGCAGTTCACCGCCGCCAGCGGTGCCGGGTATGGACGCGAGGACGACTCGGCCGTCGTCAAGGTTTACCAGCGCCTGTCCGGGATAACGCTGCCTGCAGCCAACGATGAGGAGGCTGAGGCATGAGTATCGTGCTCGGCGCCATAGCCGACGATTTCACCGGCGCGACGGACCTGGCCAACAACCTGGTACGCGCCGGCATGCGCTGCATCCAGACCATCGGCGTGCCCGACCATGACCTGGACGCCGATGACGTCGACGCAGTGGTCGTGGCGCTCAAGTCGCGCTCCTGCCCGGCGGAACAGGCCGTGAACGATTCGCTGACAGCGCTCGCCTGGCTGCAGGCGCAGGGCGCGCGCCAGATCTTCTTCAAGTACTGCTCGACGTTCGACTCCACGCCGCGCGGCAATATCGGCCCGGTCGCCGATGCCCTGCTGGAGCGTCTTTGGGCGACCCAGCAAGAGCAAGTGAAAGGCGAGCAGACGGTGATGGTACCGGCGTTTCCGGTCAATGGGCGCACCGTCTACCAAGGGCATCTGTTCGTCGGTGATCGCCTGCTCAATGACAGCGGCATGCAGCATCACCCCTTGAACCCCATGCGCGACGCCGATCTGGTGCGCGTGCTGGCCCAGCAGACGCCGCATCCGGTCGGCCTATTGGCCCATGCCACCTTGGACCAGGGGGCCGAGGCTGCCCAGGCGCATCTGGCCGAGCTGCGGCGGAAGGGCATTCGCCACGTGATCTGCGATACCCTCGATGAAAACGATCTGACTGTCCTCGCCGAGACGCTGGTCGACCTGGCGCTGGTCACCGGCGGGTCGGGGCTGGGTCAGACACTGCCCGAGGTTTACCGCCGGCGCGGCTGGCTGGCACCGGTCGCCAATGCCGGACAATTGGCGCCTTCTAGTGGCGCCGCCCTGGTGCTGTCGGGCAGCTGTTCGCGTGCCACCCTGGGCCAGGTCGAGCATTTTCTTACGTCTCATGAGGGGTTTGCGCTGGACCCGCTGACGCTGGCCGACAGCGACACGCAGATCGAGGAGGCGCTGGCTTTTGCGCGGGCGCGCCTGGACGAGACGACGCCGGTGCTGATCTATGCCTCGGCGTCGCCTGAGCAGGTCGAGCAGGCCCAGCAACGCTTGGGCGCGGCGCAGGCCGGCGAGCTGGTCGAACGGGCCATGGCCCGACTGGCCCGCGAACTGGTCGGTACCGGTGTCGGCCGGCTGGTGGTGGCCGGCGGCGAGACCTCCGGCGCCGTAGTCTCGGGGCTGGGCGTGACCGAGCTGCGCATCGGCGAGCAGATCGACCCCGGCGTGCCGTGGACGCAGACCCAAGTGGCCGGGCGCGATGCGCCGCTGTCGCTGGCGCTCAAGTCCGGCAACTTCGGTGGGGTCGACTTCTTCACCCGAGCCTTCGCGGCCCTTGGGCAGGGAGCGACCTCATGAACCGCCACGACGACAACCGCCTGCGTGAGCAGATCGTCACCTACGGCAAGTCGCTGTTCGATCGCGGCCTGACCATGGGCTCGAGCGGCAACATCAGCGTGCGCCTCGACGACGGCGGCTGGTTGATGACCCCGACCAATGCCTGCCTGGGACGGCTCGATCCGGTGCGCATCTCGCGACTCGACCGCGACGGACGCCTGCTCGACGGCGACAAGCCCACCAAGGAAAGCTTTCTGCACATGGCGATGTACGCCGAGCGCCCGCAGTCGCAGGCCATCGTGCATCTGCACTCGACCCATTCGGTGGCGGTATCGTGCCTGCCGGACATCGACACCCACGACTGCATTCCGCCGCTCACCGCCTACTACGTGATGCGCGTCGGCCGGCTGCCGCTGGTGCCGTACCACCTGCCGGGCGACACCGCACTGGGCGACGCGGTGAAGGGCCTGGCCGGCCGGCACAGCGCGGTGCTGCTGGCCAATCACGGCCCGGTGGTGGCGGGCAAGTCACTTGAGGCGGCGGTCTACGCCACCGAGGAGCTCGAGGAAACCGCTAAGCTGTTCCTGCTGCTGCGCGGCCAGAACCCGCGCTGCCTGACGCCGGAACAGGTAGCCGAGCTCGAAGCGCGCTTTCCGCGCGACTGAATCGGCAACCCACAACGACAAGAGACAGGAAGATTTCATGATCAAGCTGGCCGCCAACCTCAGCATGCTGTTCACCGAGCACGACTTTCTCGAGCGCTTCGCGGTGGCGGCCAAGGCCGGATTCCGTGGCGTCGAGTATCTGTTCCCCTACGCCTATGCGCCGCGCGAGCTGCGTGCCGCCCTGGACGACAACGGCCTGCAGCAGGTGCTGTTCAACCTACCGCCGGGCGACTGGGAAGCGGGTGAGCGCGGCCTGGCCAGCCTGCCGGGGCGCGAGGCCGAGTTTCGCGACAGCGTCCATGAGGCGCTGCGCTATGCCGAGGCCCTCGACTGCCCGCGCCTGCATGCCATGGCCGGGCTGCTGCCGGCGGAGGCCGACGAGGCGACCCGCGAAGCGCACATGGCGACCTATATCGACAACCTGCGCTACGCCGCGGGGGAACTGGACAAGGCCGGGCGAACCCTGCTCATCGAGCCGATCAATATCCACGACATGCCGGGGTTCTTTCTCAACCGCCAGGCCCAGGCTCGTGAGGTACTGGCACGGGTCGGCGCCGACAATCTGCGCGTTCAGTTCGACCTCTACCACTGCCAGATGAGCGAAGGAAACCTGTTCGCCAATCTCGAGGCACAGTTTCCCTATCTCGGGCACGTGCAGATCGCCGGCGTCCCGGGGCGTCATGAACCGGATGTCGGCGAAGTGAACTACCCCGCGGTGCTCGAACGCCTGGCAGCGCTGGGTTACGACGGTTGGGTGGGTTGCGAATACAAGCCGGCGGCGGAAACCGCCGCCGGGCTGGGGTGGGGTGCCGCCTACGGGCTGCAGGCCTGACCAGTCAGGTCTTATAAGCATGGTTGCGTGACGAACAACGATAAGGAAGGACGATGCACGTATTGATCACCGGCGCGGCCGGCTTTCTCGGTCAACGCCTGACCAGGACGCTACTCGAGCGAGGCGACATTGCTGGCAGGGCCGTGACGCGCCTGACGCTCATCGATCAGGTGGCACCGGTACCGCCATCTCACGACACGATCCGGCTCGACTGCCGGGCCATGGACATTACCCGCCCCGGCGCGCTGGACAGCCTGCTCGGCGAGCGTCCCGAGGTCATCTACCACCTCGCCGCCGTGGTCAGCGCAGCGGCCGAGGCCGACCTCGACCTGGGCATGACCGTCAACTTCGATGCCACCCGCGCCTTGCTGGAAGGCTGTCGCACGGCCGGTCTGGCCGAGACGCGCCTGATCATGGCCAGTTCGGTGGCGGTCTACGGCGGTGAGCTGCCGACAACGCTCGACGACATGACGGCACTGACGCCGCAGAGCTCCTATGGCGCCCAGAAGGCCATGTGCGAGCTGCTGATCAACGACTACAGCCGGCGTGGCCTGGTCGATGGCTGTGTGCTGCGACTGCCGACCATCGTGGTGCGCCCCGGGCGACCCAACGCCGCCGCGTCCAGCTTCGCCTCCAGCATCCTGCGCGAACCGCTCAATGGCGAGGCGGCGATCTGCCCGGTACCCACCGACATTGACCTGTACGTGATGTCGCCGGGGCGCGTCATCGATGCACTGCTGCATGCCGCGACGCTCCCGGGCGATGCGCTGGCACCGTATCGTAGCGTGATGTTGCCGGGGCTGACCGTCAGTGTCGCCGCCATGCTCGAGGTACTGCGCGAGGTTGGCGGAGAAGATGCACTGGCCCGTGTAAGTCACGCGCCCGACCCGCGCATCGAAGCCATCGTCGCCAGCTGGCCGGCACGCTTCGAGACGCGCCGTGCCGAGCGGCTCGGCTTTACCGGCGACCGCGACTTCCATGAAATCGTACGCACCTTCATCGCCGAGCGGGAGGCATCCTGAGGCAGGACTTACAAAAAGCACAATGATTCACTTGGCGGCAGCGCCGCCACACCACGAAGCGTAACGCGAACGAGGACACAACAATGACAGCACGCTTTGCACGCACCGCTCTGACCACCACCATTGCCGGCGTCGCCCTGGCATCCACCAGTCTCGGTGCCCTGGCGGCCCAGACCGTCACGGTCGGCCATACCACCTCTGACAATTCCCACTACTCGGTGGGCGTCGACGCCTTCAAAAAGACCCTGGAAGAACTCAGCGGCGGCGAGTTCGCCGTCGAGGAGCACCCTTCCGGTGCCCTGGGCGGTGAGCGCGCGATGATCGAGGGGCTGCAGATCGGCACCATCGATACCATCATCACTTCCACCGGTCCGCTCGGTAATTTCGTGCCCGAGACCTACGTGCTCGACCTGCCGTTCCTGTTCGCCGATTACGACCAGGCGCGCTGCGTGCTGGATGGCGAGATCGGTCAGGACCTGCTCGAC
Organism: Halomonas sp. McH1-25; assembly: GCF_022348165.1. Lineage (GTDB taxonomy): Bacteria > Pseudomonadota > Gammaproteobacteria > Pseudomonadales > Halomonadaceae > Modicisalibacter. The sequence goes on along the minus strand of NZ_JAKRFI010000001.1, from coordinate 1,236,385 downwards.
CAGATCGGCCAGAACAACCTGGTCGGCCTGGCCTGGACCGAGAACGGCTTCCGTCACCTGACCAACAGCCTGCGTGACGTGAAGACGCCCGAGGATGCGGCGGGTCTGAAGATACGCACCATGGAAAACCAGATGCACATGGCCGCCTTCGAGGAGATGGACGTGCATCCCACGCCGATGGCTTTTCCCGAACTGTTCACGGCGCTGCAGCAGGGCACCGTCGACGGGCAGGAAAACCCCGTGTCGGTGATCCTGACCAGCAACCTGTGGGAGGTCCAGGACCATATGACGCTGACCGGCCACGTCTATTCGCCGGCCATCATGCTCGCCTCGCCGGTGCTATGGGACGGCCTCAGCGACGAGCAGAAGGGCTGGTTCACGCAGGCCGCCAAGGCCGGGGCCGAAGCGACCCGTGCCGAGGTCTCGCGCCTCGAGACCGAGGGGGTGAAGGAGCTCAAGGACAGGGGCGTGACGGTGGTCGAGAGCGTCGACAAGTCGCAGTTCCAGGAAGCCGTCGAACCCTCCTATTCGGTGTATACCGACCAGTACGGCAGCGAGATGCTCGACAAGATTCGCAACAGCGAATGTCTTGCCAGCAGCTAAACACAGCACTCTAGGAACCTCGCCACCCCCAACTCGGGGGTGGCCGATGCAAGGTGACTGCCATGCTGGAACTCTTTCTGCGCCTCGAGCGCTTCACGTCACGTATCGCACTGATCGCTGCCGTCGTGATGCTGATCGTCTCGGTATCGCTGGGCTTCTATCAGGTGCTGACACGCTTCGTGTTCGATGCACCGTCGACCTGGTCCGAGGTCATGTCGCGCTCGGCGATGATCTGGTGTGTCTTTCTGGGCGCGGCGGCCTGCTTCCGTGGCGGCTACATGATGGCCGTCGAGGTCATCTACAAGCTGGTGCCGGCCCGGGCCTTGGTGTGGCTCGAGCTGATGGTCTCGCTGTGCTGTCTCATCGTGCTGGGGATCCTGGCCTATTTCGGCACGCAAATGACGATACGGGTCAGTCCGCAGACGCTGTCGGGCATGCAGATTTCCATCGCCTGGGTCTATGCAGCCATTCCCGTTGGGGCTGCCTTTTCGGTGCTGGCCGTGCTGGCGCGCATTGCCGCCCAGGTAACCCGGCGCGAGCCGATCGGCCCCGCCGAGGCCGAGGCGTTGCCCGAGCGCAAGCAGAACCTGTCCCCGATGCCTGCCCGTCAGGCACCGCGCCCTGATGACGTGGCGGCCAGCACCGACAGAACGCCGGCCACGCCAACCCCGACCGGAGCCACCGGGAGAACCCGCTCATGAACCTGGCCATCGGACTCTCGTTGATCCTCCTGTTCGGCCTGGGCGTGCCCATTGCCGTTTCCATCCTGCTGGCCTCGATCATCGGCATCGAATTCTTCTCGCGGCTGCCGCTATTGATGGTGCCGCAGCAGATGTTCGTCGGCATCGACAATTTTCCGCTGATGGCGATCCCGTTCTTCATCCTGGCCGGCAACCTGATGGCCGCCGGGGGCATTTCGCAGCGTCTGGTGGACCTCGCCAAGTCGATCGTCGGTGGCCTGCAGGGTGGGCTGGCGATGACCTGCGTGCTGACCTGCATGATGTTCGCCGCGGTGTCCGGGTCGAGCGTGGCGACCACCTTCGCTATTGGCTCGATCCTCATCCCGGCCATGGTGCGCCACGATTATCCGCGCCCGCTGGCGGCCTCGATCCAAGCCTCGTCCGCCGAACTGGGCGTGCTGATTCCACCGTCGATACCGCTGATTCTGTATGGCGTCAGCACCGACACCTCGATCGGCCGGCTGTTCATTGCCGGTATCGGGCCGGGGCTTTTGATCGGAGGGGCGCTACTGCTGTTCCTCTACCTGTTCTGCAAGGTGCGCGGCTACGGTCTGCGCGACCGTGAGGAGCGCCAGGCCTTTCCCACGGCATTCCGGCGGGCCTGGGCGGCCATGCTGATGCCGGTAGTGGTCATCGGCGGTATCTATGGCGGCGTGTTCACGCCCACCGAGGCCTCGGCGGTGGCGGTGGTCTATGCATTGATCGTCGGCGGGCTGGTCTACCGTGAGCTGGGCTTCGGCGACCTGTGGCCGATCTTCAAGCAGAGCGTGATCTCGACCACCACGATCATGCTGATCATCGCCGCGGCAACGCTGTTCAGCTTCCTGATCAGCCGCTCCGGGTTGCCCTCGGACGTGGCGGCCTGGGTAACCCAGGTCTTCGACAGCCCGATCTCGTTTCTGCTTGCCGTCAATGTGATGCTGCTCATCGTCGGGATGTTCGTCGAGACCTCCGCCGCCATCCTGGTGCTGGCGCCGATCTTCACGCCCATCGCCGTGCAGTACGGCATCGATCCGGTGCACTTCGGCCTGATCGTCGTCGTCAACCTGGCGCTGGGCATGTTCACGCCGCCGCTGGGCGTCAACCTGTTCGCCGCCTGTGCGGTGGCCAGGCTGTCCATCGATCAATTGATCCCCTGGCTGCTGCGCTTCGTGCTGGTGGTGCTGGCCTGCCTGATGGCGATTACCTATCTGCCCTGGATATCGCTGGGGCTGGTCGATCTTCTCTACTGAGCGAGGAAAACAACAATGCATGAGCTACCCGAAATGCCACCTCGTGCGGCGCTGATTGCCGGCGAGTGGGTGACGACACCCCACACGCTGCGCGTGGAGGCACCGGCCACCGGCGAGACGCTCAGCGAGATCGCCCGCAGCGAGGCGGAACACGTCGAGGAAGCCGTCAGGGCCGCGCGGCGCGCCTTCGACGGCAAGCTGGGCGAGTGGCATCGCTGGTCTGCCCGTCAGCGCGGCGAGTGGCTGTTTGCCTTCGCGGCGGCCATCGATGCCGATGCCGAGTCACTCGCCGCGCTGGAGTGCGCCGATACCGGCAAGCCGATGAGTCAGGCCAAGGGCGACATTGCCGTCTGCGCGCGCTACTTCCGCTTCTATGCCGGCGCTGCCGACAAGCTGCACGGCGAGACGATCCCATTCGAGAACGACTTTGCAGTGATGACGCTGCGCGAGCCGTTCGGCGTCTGCGCCCAGATCATTCCCTGGAACTATCCGTCGCAGATCTTCGGGCGCTGCGTGGCTGCCGCGCTGGCCGCCGGCAACACGGTGGTGCTCAAGCCCGCCGAGGATGCCTGCCTGAGCGTGCTGCGCCTGGCCCAGATCGCCACGCGCTGTGGCCTGCCGCCCGGCGTGCTCAACGTGATTCCCGGTCTGGGCAGCGAGGCGGGCGCGGCATTGTCGGCACACTCGCTGATCGATCATCTGTCGTTCACCGGCTCGCCGGTCACCGGCACGCTGGTCACCCAGGCGGCAGCGGCCAATCACGTGCCGGTGACCATGGAACTGGGCGGCAAGTCCCCGCAGGTGGTATTCGCCGATGCCGATCTCGATGCCGCACTGGCGGCGGTGGTGCGCGGCATCATCCAGAACGCCGGCCAGACCTGCTCGGCGGGTAGCCGCCTGTTGGTCGAATCGAGCTGCTACGACGCGGTGGTGTCGCGCCTGGCCGAACGCTTTTCGGCGCTGCGTTGCGATGCCGGCGAGAAGGACCCGGATTGCGGTCCGCTGATCAACGCCCGCCAGCGCGAAAAGCTCGAGACGCGGCTCGCCGAGGCCAGGGACGACGGTATTCGCGTCGCGGCTGCCGGCCAGTTGGCGGATGGTGCGCCCGCTGGCGGCCACTTCATGGTGCCACAGATGCTCGTCGACATTCCCGAGAACCATGATGTGGTGCGCGAGGAGCTGTTCGGCCCGGTGCTGGCGGTGCAGCGCTTCGATAGCGAGGAAGATGCCGTGCGCCTGGCCAATGCCACCGACTTCGGGTTGTGCGCTGGTATCTGGACTCGCGATGGCGGGCGCCAGTTGCGCCTGGCCAAGCGCATCCGCAGTGGCCAGGTTTTCGTCAACAACTACGGCGCTGCCGGTGGCGTCGAGCTGCCGTTTGGCGGGGTGGGGCGCTCCGGCCATGGCCGCGAGAAGGGCTTCGAAGGGCTGAAGAGTTATACGCAACTGAAAACCGTCGCCATCAAGCACGGCTGAGGAGACAACGATGACCTACAGGATTGCGGTGTTACCGGGCGACGGGATCGGCCTCGAGGTCGTGCCGGAGGGGCTTCGCGTGCTGGAAGCGGCGGCGAAGCGCTTCAACCTGTCGCTGGCGTTCGAGCAGTTCGACTTCGCCAGTTGCGCCTACTACATGGCGCACGGCGACATGCTGCCGGACGACTGGTACGAGACGCTGACCCGCTTCGATGCCATCTTCTTCGGTGCGGTAGGCTGGCCGGACACCGTGCCCGATCACGTCTCGGCGTGGGGCTCGCTGCTCAAGTTCCGGCGCGCCTTCGACCAGTACGTCAACCTGCGCCCGTGCCGGCTGATGCCGGGCATCGAAAGCCCACTCAAGGGACGCGGTCCGGGCGACATCGACTTCATGGTGGTGCGCGAGAACACCGAGGGCGAGTATTCGCGTGTGGGCGGCCGCGTGTTCGAGGGCACCGACCGCGAAGTCGTGCTGCAGGAAACCATCATGACCCGCACCGGCGTCGACCGTGTGCTCAAGTACGCCTTCGAGCTGGCAGCCACCCGCTCCCGTAAAAAGCTGACCTCGGCGACCAAGTCCAACGGTCTGTCGATCTCGATGCCGTACTGGAACGAGCGGGTCAAGGCGATGAAGGCGAATTACCCGGACGTCAGTGTCGATCAGTTCCATATCGATATTCTTACCGCCAACTTCGTGCTGCATCCCGACTGGTTCGACGTGGTGGTGGCCAGCAACCTGTTCGGCGACATTCTTTCCGACCTGGGCCCGGCCTGTACCGGCACCATCGGCATTGCTCCCTCCGGCAACATCAACCCCACACGCGAGTACCCCAGCCTGTTCGAGCCGGTCCATGGCAGCGCGCCGGATATCGCCGGAAAAGGCATCGCCAATCCCATCGGCCAGATCTGGTGCGGCGCGATGATGCTCGAGCACCTGGGCGAGGTCGAAGCCGGCAAGGCCATCGTCAGCGCCATCGAGATGGTCATGGAGCGTGGCGATCCGAGCGTGATCACGCCGGACCTGAAGGGCAACGGCACGACCGAGACGCTCGGCCGAGCCATCGCCGAGGCGCTGACGGCGGGCGACGCCCAACCCCAGCCAGCCATGGAGGAGGAGCGGGCATGAGCAGACCCTATCGCGTCGGCATGGTGGGCATCGGCCTGATGGGCCATGGCATTGCCACCAGCCTGCTGCGCCACAATCATGAATTGTGTTTTCTCGATCATCCCGGCAATCAGCCGGTTGATGATCTGCTCGGCAAAGGCGCTGTGCTCAAGCACAGCGCCCGCGAGGTCGCCGAGGCGTCCGAAGTGGTCATTCTGTGCGTGACCGGCACGCCTCAGGTGGAAAGCGTGCTGTTCGAGCCGGGTGGCGTCATCGAGGGGCTGGGCAGTTGCACCATCGTCATCGACTGTTCCACGGCGATTCCCAGCTCCACGGTAAAGATAGCCGAGCGAGTCGCCGAGGCCGGCGGACAGTTCCTGGATGCCGCCATGACACGCACGCCCAGGGAGGCCGCCGAAGGTCGCCTGAACCTGATCGTCGGGGCACCGGACGAGCTGTTCCGTGACGTGCTGCCGCTGCTGCAGGACTTTGCCGAAAACATTACCCATGGCGGCCCGGTGGGCTCGGGTCACAAGCTCAAGCTGTTGCACAATTATGTCTCGCTGGGCTTCACCGCGGTGCTCGCCGAGGCTGCGTCGGCGGCACGGCATGCCGGGATCGCCGACGATGTGTTCCTCGAGGTGCTGGGTAATGGCGGAGGTGCCGGCGTGGTGCTCGAGCGATTGCGTCCGTTCATCGCCGCCGACGACCCCTCGGGGTTCCGTTTCAGTCTGGCCAATACGCTCAAGGACGTCGGCTACTACAACGCCATGGCCAAGGACGTGAAGGCACCACATCGGGTCGCCGAGGCCATCGAGGCGTTATATCGCGAGGTCAACGATCAGGGCCATGGCGACCGCCTGGCGCCGGAATTGATCCGTATCCTGGAGGAGCGCTAAGGGAGGAATTGCCGAGACGCAGACCTGGCGTCTCGGGACTAAACCCCGTCAGTGTCGGGTGCGGCCACCATCGCGGATGGCGGCGAAATAGCTGTCGCTGCCGATCTGGCCGCCCTTGAAGGCGATCTCCAGGCCATCGAAGCGCGCGTCATCGCTATAGGCCATGCACAGCGGCGACCCCGGCGTCTCCGGCAATGGCAGGCGTGTGGTCAGGGCATGGATACCCAGTTGCTCGATGGCATGGCTCGAGGTATCACCGCCGGCAACCACCACGCGTGTCAGGCCTTCGGCAATGACCAGCTCGCGCAGGATCTCACCCAGGCGCCGACCGATGCCGTGGCGGGCCTGCTCGGTATTCAGCATCGGATCGGCGGCATCGGGGCCCAGCGCGGTATGCAGGATCACGCTCACGCCGGCCTGCAGGGCCCCCAGGCCGCGCTGCAATGCCTCGTCGCGTGCCGCCTCGCCGGTTGCCGGGTCGGCCAGCCGGGCGGCGTTCACGGCAATGGTCTGGAAGCCGTGGTCTTTCGCCCAGTCAATCTGGCGGGCGGTGGTTTCCGAGCAACTGCCCGAGACCACGGCGATTCGCTCCACGCCGCCGGGGTCGGCAAAGCTTGGCGGCGGGCCGATCAGCCCTAGGTTGCGCCATTCGGGAATCAGCGCGTACTCGACACCCGAGGAGCCCACGACATAGCTGCCACCGGCCTGGCGCGTGCGCCACAACTGGTGACCTACGCTGGCCTGGGTGGCTTCATCGATGACATCGTAAAGCAGCGCCTGATGACGGCGTTGCCAGTCGTCGACACGCTGGTCGATATCCTCGGCGGTCAGCGAGGCCAGATCCGCCAGGCCGATGTCCAGTGCGGTCTGAGCGGCGAGGTGGCGGCGCAGATCGGCTTCGCGCATCGGCGTCACCGGATGGTGCGCCATCACCGGATGCCGGTCGATACGATACACGTCGCCCCGATAGGCCGCGAACAGTTGGCCGAAGGCGGTATAACGCTTCATCTGCGGCACGCCGACCACGATCGGCACGCAGGCCTGGCCGAACACATCGCGCCCGATCTCCAGCGCACAGCCGATGCTGCCGGTCCCGGGTGCGCTGTCGAAGGTCGAGCAGGTCTTGTAGTGGCACAGCCCGGCACGGCGTTCACGCAGCCAGCTCAGCGCCGACGTCAGGTGCTCGTGCATCCAGGCCGGCGACTCGCTGCGGCTGGTGCCGGCCAGCCCGATGGCGCGGCACGCCGCGAAGCGGGCCAGCTGCTCATCGTCGGGGATGGCCGTGAACAGCACCGTCGGCACGCCTCGACTGCTCAGGGCCTCCAGGGCATCGGTCGAGCCGGTCAGGTCATCGCCATAGTAGGTGATGAGTGTCTCGGTCGCGCTCATGGGAAGGTCTCCAGGGCCTGGGCGAGTTCGCGATGCTCGGCGGCATAGGCTTCCAGCGTCACGCCCTGAACGGCGGCATCCCAGGCCTGGCGCAGGCTCTTCACGCCGCTGGCGATGCCGTCGGGATGGGCCATGATGCCGCCACCGGCACAGAAGATCAGGTCGGTGCTGCCCAGCGCCTGGTAGGTATCCACCGCCTGACGTGCCGTCTGGCCGGAAGAGAATACCGGCATCACCTCGCAGCCCGGTGCAGGTGGGGCGAACATCGGCATCAGGCAGGTCCGGGCGCTGGCGATGACGCTGTCATCGGCCTCGCTGAACTTGTTGGCCAGGCCGTTGACGTGGATATGGTCGACCCCGGCCAGACGCCAAAGCTTCTGGTAGGCGATGAAACTCATGCCGATGTGCGGCGAACGGCTGTAAATACCCCAGCCGGCGCGATGACCGTGCAGGGCCAGGCGGCAATGCCTGCGCAGGTATGCGACCCCGGTCAATCCCACGCTGTTGAGCGCGACCATGGCGCAGATGCCCCCGGCGGCCGCCACGTAGTCGTGGTGACGCAGCATGGCATCCAGGTCATCGGTGATATTGAAGGCGTACATCACCTTGCGCCCGGTGCGTTCGGCATGGGCGTTGATGATCGGCATGACCGCATCGACACGCGCCTCGAGCGGGTTGTGCGGCCCGTTGGCCTGCAGCTCGTCGTCCTTGATGAAGTCGATGCCGCCCTCGACGAGCTGCTCGACGACCTCGGCGGTCTGCGCCGGCGACAGGCCCACGCTGGGCTTGATGATGGTGCCGATCAGCGGGCGTCGCTCGATGCCGGTGAGTTCGCGCGTGCCGGCGATACCGTACTGCGGTCCCGGATAGGCCGCGGCGAAGCTCGCCGGCAGCGTCAGGTCAAGCAATTTGAGGGCCGAGAACTCCTTGAGCTCGAACAGGTTGCCGGCCACCGTCGAGAGCAGGTTCGGCAGCGACGGCCCCAGGTTGGCGATCGGCCAGGACAGCGTGACCCGCGCCCGCTGATAGCGTGGCATGTCGCTGCCCCTGGTCGGACGCACCGGCAGTGAAGGTGTCTCGACGCACTCGAGCCGCTCGATGCGCTCGACGATGGCACCATGGTTGGCGCGCAACTCGTCGGTCTCGTTGGCCAGCCGGGTGAAGGTGCCCGACGATTGTTCGCCGGCCATCACCTCGGCGGCCCGCTCGACCGGGTAGGGTGTCTCGATGAGATAGCTGGCGTGGATCCGTTCGCTCATGGTGAACCTCCTGTCAGACCCTGCGGTCAACGCCTGCGATCAGGTGATGCGGCGGATGCTTTCGGCGATCTCCTCGGGCTCGAAAACCTTTTTCCAGTCGTCGCGCATCAGCATCGGCTTGCCGTTTTCGATGGCCTTGTTGCAGGCATCCGAGAACGCCCCGGGCTGCTCGTCGAAGATCACGGCGGAGAGGATGTTCATGTGGCCGAGCAGGAAGTCGCGGGCACACTGCTGGGAGACGCCGCGCGCAACGACTTCATCCATGGCTTCGCGCATGACGGCCAGCAGGGTGGCACAGACCGTCTCCGAAAGCCCTGGCTCGAGCAGGGCCATCTGCTCGACGCTGACCCGGTGCGAGCGGCCCACCGGGGCGTAGATGGTCCGGGCGATGCGCTCGCCGAGCTCGAAGCTGTCTTCCGGCCCCTGCATCAGGGCACTGACGATATGCTGGGTGGCCTTGAGGCCGCCGAAGTAATCCTTCTTGGCTTCCAGGTCCGTCTCGTCGTTGAAGATCGGCGGATGGCAGGGGTGGGTGACGAAGTAGGTCAGATCGTCACGCGCAGGCAGATGACCGGCAAAGGGCGCTGCGGCATCGAGCGTGACGACCATGGTGCCATTTTCCATCATCGGCGAGAGCTGGTGGGATATCTTGCCGACCAGCGTGTCCGGTACGGCCAGGATCACCACCTCGGCATTCGGCACGGCACGCTCGGCATCGGTGCATTCGATGCCCAGTTCCTGAGAGAGTCGCTGTCGTCCCGCCTCGCTGACCTCGACGTGGTCGACCGAAAATTCCGAGCCCTTCAGGTTGCGTGACAGCCGGAACCCCATCTTGCCGCCGGCGCCGATCAGTGCGATGCGTGTCATTGTCGTTGTCCTGCCTTTGCCGATTGGTAGGGAAGAAGCGAATTGCAACTGGTATGATGACATGACAAGTTGGTTGGGCTGTCAAACGCGACTTTGGTCGCAATATCAGCCTTTCCACCAGGCTGCACGCTGCAAGACGATTGAATACACTGCCTTCCGGCCACCGCAAGAGACACGCCATGAGCGACACCCTGAAGATTGCCCGCCGCAAGCTATCCGACGACGTGTTCGATCGGCTATACGCCATGCTGCTCAATGGCGATTACCGGCCGGGCGAGAACCTGCCGTCGGAGCGCCAGTTGATGGAGATGTTCGGGGTGGGGCGGCCGGCGGTACGCGAGGCGATGCAGTCTCTGGAGCGTGCCGGCCTGGTAAGCATTCACCATGGCCAGCGGCCCACGGTCACCATGCCGACGGCGTCGGGCGTGCTCTCGCAGATCGAACTGACGGCCATGCATATGCTGTCGAGTTCGCCGCAGTCGCTGGAGCAGCTCAAGGAGGCGAGGGCCTTCTTCGAACTCGGCATGGTTGCCCGGGCGGCGGAGAAAGCCACGAAAGCGGACACCGAGCGGCTGGAAGGCCTGCTCGAGGCGCAGCGCGCCCATCTGAATGGCGATGCCGGCGCGTTCATCAAGGCGGACATGTCCTTTCATGTCGCCATTGCCGAGATTACCGGCAATGCCATCTTCCTTGCCGTGAGCAACGCCATGCTCGATTGGCTGGCGAATTTTCATACCTCGGCGCTGCACTGGAAAGGCAACGAGCAAGTCACGCTGGAAGAGCATGCGCGCATTCTCGAGGCCATTCGCCGGCATGACGGCGATGCGGCAACCGACGAGATGCGAGCGCACCTCGATCGGGCGGGGAGGTTGTATGTGTTGACGTGAGTTCAGCTCATGAAAAAGTCACGCTATCCAGCGACAGGACTTTCTGGTGGTACTGTCGAGTCAGTGTCTCTTCGACATGGCGATACAGGGCCGCGAGTGTTGGCTGCATGTCGATGACAGCTTGGCGTTGGTCGATATAGAAAGCATGACGTTTTCCGTGAAAAACCGTCAGCTCACCCACCCGCTGAAAGCGCAATCCCTGTATAGCCAGCAGTCGAGGCAGTCGAGACTCCATCATGGCAAACACATGGTAATGACCGGTCAGCCCGACCAAAGCCGTCGCTGCAAGGAACAAGCTAATACCGATAAGCGGAAAAGTACGGGCTTCATCGGGCGAAAACGATGGATGGGTGGCATCGGCGACATCGATAAGATGCTGTTTTTGCGAACGATGGCGAAAATAGGCGGGTACGGCCAGACGAGATATCTCGCATACTTTTTCTCGAGGAAGCTTCTGCGGGTGCAGTTGGGGATGAGTCAGGCTGTCCGTACAGTGTTCTTCGAGGGGGAGTCGTTGCAAATGGGCCGGCCCAATCCCGAGTGCAGGCACCATTCGCATACAGCCGGCGCTTAGTCCACTACGCTTATGCTCCAGCATGACCATCAGCGATTTTTGATCGTAAAGGTCGCTTTCGAGCCTTAAGTCAGCATCCTCTGTCATTTGGTAATCGAGTTCCCGCCGGAAAACGGCATGGCGCAATGCATAGGCTCGTTGCCTTTCTGCTTCAGTCGCCACCAAGCGGAACTCAAACGACGACAAAAAATCGTTGAGTACGTTCAAGCCAATTCCCTTCGTTCCATATCCTTGTGATGACCGCTCGTTGTTTGCTGGTATGCGTCTTTATTGAAACGGATTGTTACTGCTTCACACCGTTTTTTGCAAGTTGCTGCGCAAGAATATCTTTTGCCGGTGAGGGGCGGCCAATATGGTATCCCTGTGCATAAGTGATGCCATACTCCTTGAGGATGGGAAGCATGGCTGGATTATCCACGAATTCAGCGATCGTCTGTTTGCCGAAGCCTGAGGCGATATCAGCGATCGCTCTGACGATGAGCCTATCCTCGGGGCTATCCAGCAGTTTCTGAATGAATGAGCCATCTATCTTGATGTAGTCAGCGGGTAACTGGGCCAGGTAATGGAAACTGCTGAAGCCCACGCCAAAGTCGTCGAGTGCAGCCTTGCAGCCAAGGTCTCTGATATCTTGCAGAACACCACGAGCCGTCGAAAAATCCGTAACCGCTGCCGTTTCGGTGACTTCGAGAATCAGTTGATGAGGGTTGGCACCGCTGGCTAATAGTTCCTGCTGCAGGAACTTTGCAAGACCACTGTCGTGAAGCGATTGGCCCGACAGGTTGACTGCCAAACTAATACCGCTGTCCCTCACTTGATTAAGTAGCCGTAGACTCTCTTTGAGCACCCAACGATCCAATTCCACGATCTGTCCGCTACGTTCGGCGATCGGAATGAACAGGCCAGGCATGACGTAATTGCCATCATTACCATGCATGCGCAGTAACGCCTCGAAATGCTGGGTTTCACCATTGTCGAGACGGGCAATGGGCTGAAGCAGAAGTTCGAAATCACCCGTGCGGAGGGCTTCGCGAATGCGCTCGACCCAGTAGACGCGCTGCTGAAGTTCCTTGCGAGAGTAGGCATCCTTGGAGAGTAAATACCACCGCTGTACTGCGCTCTCCTTGGCTCTGTACATGGCAAAGTCGGCACTTGCCATGATGTCGGCCGGGCTTGTGCCATGCTCGGGATAGAGGGCAATGCCCATACTGCCGATTGCGCGATGACGACGACCGCTAATGGCAAAGCTGGTCGTCTCCAAGGCCCTCACGATGCGCTCGGCGGTTTGTGTCGCTTCATCGGCATCGATGTTCTCGATGAGAATCGAAAACTCGTCTCCCCCCAATCTTGCGATCCTTGCTTCGTTACCGATCTCGGCTTCCAGCGTTCTGGCAACCAAACGCAACAACTGGTCACCGGCAGGGTGTCCACTGAGTTCATTGACTTCCTTGAACTGGTCGAGATCCAGGAACAGCACGGCCCCATGGGCGTCTGGGACCAATGTGCGCTCGAGCACCTCCTGGAAATAGCGCCGGTTATAAAGGTCGGTTAGCGGGTCGCGGTTCGCTAGCCAGGCGAGACGCTCCTCGGCGATTTTACGTTCGGTGATATCGATACCCACCGAGATCAGCGTCCCGTCGCCACTGTCCCTGCCGGGGAGTGGGGCGTGATACCAAACGATACGCCGGCTTTCCTGCGTGGCCGCCTTAAGAGTGCCTTCTTCCTGGCTGGGGCGGTCAAAGGGGCGAGTGCGATCCGGCTCGGCGAGCATGAACACGTCAATGAAGCGGCGACCCAACAAGGCTTTACTGGTCTGACCGGTCACGCTTTCGGCGTATTGATTGACGAGCCTGATGCGCCCTTCCCGGTCCTGAGTCAGAATCAGGACATGTGCTGTATCCAGCAGGCCGGTGATGAAATCCCGTTCGAGTCCCAGCTCTCGGAGTCGTTGAGTCAATTCCCGATCGCGGTTGGACACGGCGCGTTCCAAAGCCTCCAACTGCATTGCAAGGTCGAGGGTAGCGCGCTCCAGAGTGTCGGTTTCATCCATGAATGGACCTTGCTTGGGATGAACGGATTGGGTAATCGCCGGAAAGTCTCGCTGTGCCAACCTGGGTAGCAACGAGGCCAGGCGGCGTAGCCGTGCCATGGGAGGCCACAGTATCCACATCAGGAGTCCTTCAGCGGCCAACCAGCCCGACAAGGCGACCAATAGCGTGCTCTGGGTTTCTGTTCGGATATCCGCTATCTGGTCCGTTATGTCTGAAAGCAGCAAAAAATAACCTGCAGACGAGTAATCGCTACTCTCGCCGATGCTCAGCGCAATTAACTCATAGTTTCGGCCTTGATAATCGAATGTCCAAGGTGCGTCGAGAAGATGAGAGAGACCAATGTCGTTTGCAGCAGACTTAAGAAGCGGCAAGCTGGCTTCGCCATGGGTCAACGTCACCAAACTCCCTTTCCAGGGCGCAATGTGGCGCTCGGACCTGCCTGGGAGAGCATTGGCATCGTCATTCGTCACCAACAAGGCGACTTCGCTCTCCGACATACTGCGCAGATAGCGTGTGACGTCGGCCAATGAGCGTGAGAACAGCACCAGACCTACACTGCTTCCTTCCACCAGGACTGGAACGGCAGCATATTGACGGCAGTCGTCGGCACAGCGCAGTAAGGTCTGAGGGGTTTCCGTAGCCATGACGTGCCGGATCATGTCGGAAATTAGCTGGTCTTCATTCCCGCCCAACGATTGGCCTACGGAAGTCAGTGACTTGCCGCGAGAATCAAGGACCCGTATCTCGTCAATACCTGCATCCAGCTGTAGGGTGGGCCATAGTGGATCGAGTACATCGGCAGCCGCTTGGCCATTGTCCTGCTGCATGGCGTGACCGAGCCTGTCGGAAGCGGATACCATGCCGGCCAGCAACTGCAGTTTCTCGGCCGACTCGTCTATGGCGAGTTCGATCTCGCTGGCACGCGTCTGGTAGATGGATTGGCGTGCCTGGGCGAAGCGATCCGTCAGGCGATCGTGACTAATGACGGTGAATAGCGAGGCAAGCCCCAGCAGCAACAGGCTGGTCAGCAAGATGGCACGCCAAGTGATACTGCCCCGCAAATGCCGTATGCCTGGTACTGCCAGAAAGCGTCTAGGCGTCAATATCCACTCCTTCCTGGTCGGTCGACGATCGTGAGCGGTCGTGTGGGGCCTGTAATGAGGCACGGTCAAAAGCGAAACGAGGCTTGCATGAGCCACATGTCCCAATACTTCTCCCGGTTAGCCTCGCTTTGGCGATTGATGATGGGGAGCCAGCCTGTGCCTTCAACGAGGTGATATTCGGTGGAAAGCATGATTTGGGGGGTCAATCTCCATTGCAGCCCTGTTGTCCAGTCCTTGGCATAGCGTGAGTAGGCCGGTCCATACCCGGCGTTTTCATACTGGTTGCCCCAGCGGTCTTCCCGGTCATTGGCCAGCACGTCATAGCGCAACAGCCACTGCCAGTCTTTTTCAAAGCGACGGGTATACTGGACGTACCAGCTCTCACCAGTCATATCGAAGTTTCTACGCGAATTGTCGAACCCCTGCAGAGAGAGGCTGCGCAGGGCGTATTCCGCTGTCAGGCTCCAGTCTTCCTCGTTGTATTGAAACGACAGTATCCAGGGTTGGAAATGGAAATCGGCACTGCCCGGTCCGCCTGGGCCCGAGTCGAAATGAGCGTCAACACTAGCTGCGCTCAGAGCTCCGATGATTCGCCCACCATCGTGCTCATAGAGCAGCTGCCCAATGAAAGAGGTACGGCCATCCAGGGAACCCGGTTCCTCGCCGAGCCCCAGGGATTCGACCAGGTCATCGTCAGTTCGTGGTGTTCCAACGCCGAACTGGGTTCGCAAAACGCCTGAATCCAGGCGCTCCTCACCATAGATAGCTGCGCCATCGGCAGCCAAAGCCAAGGAACGCGTGCGCTCGAAATAGATGGACTGAGGCAACAAAATGCTGGGACGCGTAAAGGCGACATCACGTGTCTGGTTGTAGAAACCGAATGGATTCTTGAATCTCCCGATTTGAAGGCCAAGGCGTCGCTCTTCGGAAGAAAGGAACTGATAGTCGACGATGCCGTAATCGAGCACCGGTGACGTATCGTCGGAATAAATGCCTGCACGACGACTCAATAGCTGTGCCGCTACCAGAACATCACGATGTGGGCGCAATGAGGCATTCAGCCCCATCTCACGGTATTGAAAGCTGCCGTTATCGTCGCTGCTGGGGCCAAAGAAATCGTTTCCCTTGCTGATAACCCAGGCCTGACTGAGAAAACCATGTACTTGAAGAGTGTCTGCCATGTCATTTGCCATGGCCGGCGATGCAACGCAAAACAGGCCTGCTAATAGGCCCCCTCGAACCGGAGCCTTATTTTGCCAGCGACAGTATACGGACGCTGTCATTCACGTAACCTCTTTGTATGTAACCCAAGCCACCCGGTGTCGAAGCAACGTGGTGAAGGAGTTCGGCCTGTGTTGAAACTCGGTTGGGGGCCTGGCCGGTCCCCGAAAAAACGGCACGATCCCAAGCCAGTCGTAACTGGTGGGGGTAAACGTCAAGCAGTGACTTGGCGAAACGAGCATGTATAGGGTGGCTATCGGGAAGTACGAAGACACTGACAGCCTGTCCATCGGGCCAGGTTCGCTGGCGCATGCCAAAGATGGCGCGTGCCGTATCCCGCGCCAGCGTGTCTACTCGAACATTGGGATGGGCGATCATGATCACGTCGTTGGGGTCGTCTGCCCAGCTTGTCAGGCAAGCCAGGCTCAGCGCGATCAGCACCAGCCAGCGCGCAGCAAAGCTCCGGGTTAGCCTGTCCAGCTCCGTCGTTGTCCAATCCCGCCGACTAGGTGGCATTTGTCGATTCCAAATGAGGAAACCCAATATCCGCCATCATCAAAAATTTTGAGAAAAATCATTCTGTTGAGAATTTATGCTTCATGTAGTCTGGTTCAGGTGGAATGAAAATGCACCGTATTTTTGCTTACCGGATATTACGTACTTAGTGCTGCGGATTGCAAAGCGGTACATTTCTTCCTTTGCTGACCTGCCTCAGTTTGCCACGCCGACGCGCTTTCTCTTCGTTGAACATCGACGCTTTCCGAGGCGTTTTCAGGGGATGCTTGGTGCACTGTCGTCCCAAGCCGGGGCTTGTTCAGGCGCGTCCGTGAGTCATCGTTCGGTCGCGATTCTCGACTAGACTGTGGGAATCCAGTTCAGACAGGGTGGGTAGCCATGCAACGACTCACGCCGCAAGGGCAGGCGATCGTCGACGATCTTGCCCGACGCCATGGCTTCAGTGCCGATGCCGTGACCCACATGCTGTTTGCCGTGCGCAACGGCAATGGCGGCATGGCGCAGTTCTCCCATCCCGAATTCGGTGGCTCCGGCCAATGGATGCGTGGCGGAATGCTGATGCTCAGTGACATGTTCAATCACTCCCTCAAGGGGCGTGTCGACGCGCTATGTCATGAGATCGCCGATATTCTCGCCAACCAACCGGGTTTATTGCAGACGAGTGGTAGTTTTCAGTCCCAGAGCCAGGGCGGGGGCGGACAGCAACAGGCTGGCGGTACGCCGCAGGGTATCTCGAGCCTGTTCGTGTCCGACCCGGCCGATCGCTGGTGGCCAAGCGAGCTGGGCGTGCCCAACGCTACCGGGGCACAGAATGACGTGAGCTACGCTTATTTTGCCGATTCCCGTCGACTTGCCGTGCGAGCCGGTGGCAATGTCCGTATCTACGATACGGGCGATCATCGCATCGGTGGCTTCTCCCAGCAGCAGGGCATGGGCGGATCGTTCACTTTCACCAGCCAGCATGGCAGCGTCGATCTGGCCAGCTTGCCGTTGGTCTCACATGAGGATCGCTCGTCTCGAGAGTCAAGCCCCGCAAAACCGAGCACCTCAGAGCCAAGGGCCGTCACGACCAAGCCCTCCGCGGGCGCTGCGGAATCCGATGTCTTCAATGCTATCGAACGTCTCGGTGGCCTCAAGGAAAAAGGGCTTTTGACTGACGAAGAGTTTGCGGCCAAAAAAGCCGAACTGTTGAAACGACTGTAGCGATGACGGGACGCGTCACCCCGAGACTTTTTTACGCTGATGGCCGATATCCTCTGGTCTTGGCTGGCCTGGAATGATAGAAACAGTCACCCGGGCAGTCTCTGCAAACAGTAACGATACCGGTGCCTCAGTGGCGTTACCGGTGACAGGACCGTATGTTTCTCGACGATTTCTACACCTTGGCCGATGAGCGGCTTTGCATTGCCGCGGAGCAAGCCAGTCAGTTCGCCAAGCAAATGGCCGGCGATTACAACCCGATTCACGACCCTGAGGCACGCCGTTTCTGTGTCCCGGGCGATTTGCTGTTTGCGTTGGTACTGGCGCGTCATGGGTTGTCGCAACGCATGACATTCCATTTCCGCGGCATGGTCGGTGCTGATGTGCCATTGACTATCCGCGAGGACGAAGATGGCACGCTCAGTATCGTCGACGATGCCGGTAAGGAATATCTTTGCGTGGAGCGCAGTGGCGAGGCTACCCGCGATCCTGTCGTGATCGAAGCCTTTACGCGGCGCTACATTGCCTTTTCCGGACGCAACTTTCCGCATTACCTGCAGCCATTGATGGAAACCCAGGGGGTGATGTTCAACCCACAGCGGCCACTGGTCATCTATGACAGCATGGGGTTCATCCTCGATAGCCTGGACGTTGCGTCGCTCGACGTGGAGTTTGCCGGCTCGAGCTTCGAGGTCAACGGCAAGCGCGGCGAGGCTCTCCTGGAATTCCGCATGCTGTCCGGTGGCGAGGCGGTCGGCAGCGGCTCCAAGAAACTGGTGGTGAGCGGCTTGCAGCCCTATGATGCCGAGGTCATGGACGCCTTCGTCGAAGACTTCAACCGGCGCAAGCGCGACTACGACGTCACCGTCTGACCCCGATGGGTTCGACAACTAGCGCTACAGCCTGACGTTGAAGCGCTGTCGCATGCGCTCGACGTCCTCCTCGGGTACGTCGTGAAGCGAGTTGCCGCCATGGCGGTTCTCGACGATCAGCGAGAACACCCGGTAACCGTGCTCCTCGGCCAGCTTCATGTAGGGTTTCATTTCCCGGGTGCGAGTGAAGGTGTTGGCCACTGCGATGTCGTCGCCGCTCTCCATCGCCCGGGTCACGGCGACCTGGCAGTTGCGGTGCGCCGGCCACAGGCGGTCGACATCGAACCGGTAATTGCCCTCGGCATCGTAAAAGTAGTCGTCCGCCGCGAATACTCGCGACGGATCGACGATGCTGTGCGCCAACGTGGTCTTGCCCGCGCCGGGCAGGCCGCGTATGAGGTAGAGGTTGGGCATGCCGTTATCTTCCTCCGTTCCTCAGCATTCCGATGAAGGTTCGCCACGGGCCGCTCGCTCCTGGGGCAGCAGAGCGGCATAGATTAGGGCGTTGACTGGCGTTGCCACGCCGCATGCCTCTCCCAGACGCACCACTGCCCCATTCTGAGACTCCAGTTCGGACGGGTGACCGTCCATGATGTCGCGCTGCATGGAGGCGGTGCCCGAGGCTGGCAGAGCGTCAATGAACTTCAAGGCACGCTGGACGGCGTTGTCCGGCAGGGCGACGCCTCGCGCACGCCCGACCTGGACGATCTCGTCGAGGATTCGTTCGATCATGCCGCGGGTCTGCGGTAATTGGCGGCTCACGCCGATGGGCACGCGAGTGATGGCGCCGATCCCGCTCATGGCACAGATGAACAGGAATTTGCTCCAAAACGCCACGGTGATGTCTTCGGGAATTTCGGCCTGAACGCCATGTGCCCGCTCGAAGGCGAGCTTGAGCGTTTCGAGACGCTCGCTGGGGCGGTTGTCTCGCTCACCGAAACGTACGAACGGATCGACGCCCGCATGCACGATATGTCCAGGGGCGTCGCGGTAAGCGAGAATGCCGCACAGGCCACCGACGGCATGCCGTTCGCCCAATGCGGCGGCGACCTGGTCGGCGGCTTCCACACCGTTCTCGAACGGCACCACGAAGGTGTTTGCGCCAATCATCGGCCGCATGGCGTCCACGGCCTCGGCGACTTGCCAAGCCTTCACGGCCAGAATCACACAATCCACTTTACCCACCATGGCAGGGTCGTCGGTGGCCTGGGCATTGGCGATATGAAAGTCGCCGGCCACGCTCTTCACGCTCAGGCCGTCTCGCTGGATCGCTGCCAGATGCTCGCCCCGGGCGAGGAAAGTCACATCCTCGCCAGCTTCGGCGAGGCGACCCCCGAAATACCCACCGACGCCGCCAGCGCCATAGATCGCTATACGCATGTCATGCCCTTTTGCCTGGATGGCTTGGAAAAGTCATCAGTATAAGAAGCCAGGCCGAACGGACACCACCATGGCGACGTAACCCATGAGAAGGCCCGCATGAAAGCGGGCCAGGTCACCATGGGTGGGAAGGGAATGACGACTATGGCTGGAGATCGAAAAGTACCTTGCCGGTTTCCATGTCGAACGGGGCCGAGAAATGCTCGTGCACGGCTTTCCATTGGCCGCCCAGCTTGCGATAGCAGACGGTGCCTCGCATCCAACTCGCCTGCATCTCGCCTTGTTCATTGGTTCCGCCGCAGTGAGTCAGCGAATGGCTGTAGGCCACCTCATCTCCCGCCACGATCGTTACCTCATGCAGCTTGAATTCGATCGGGCCCTGGCAGAAGCCGAGACATTTCTCCCAATGTTCCCGGTAAGCCTGCTGGCCCTTGATCTGCAAGGCGAGAATTGCATCGAATGCCACGATATCCGGGGCATAGTGGGCCATGATGCCGTCCAGGTCCTTGGCCAGGAAAGCCTGGATCCAGCTATCCATGAGAGCCCGGATCTCGCTTTCTGCGCTGATGTTGGCCGTCGTCGTGTTCATGAAGGAAGTCCTCGTGCATGCCAGGGTTGAGAGCGTTGGCGTGTTGCCATGTCCTTGTCGTCTGGCATGGGGGCAAATCGACAGCCGACGGGAAATTTTTCTCACGAGGCGACGCGCAGATTGGTGAGCACGCTGGTCTGCCGCTACCCTGATCATTGCCCTGTCCTCGAGACATGGATCGTCAGTCAACGACAGTGTGTCGATATCGATATGGAAATCGTCTTTCTCGGAACCTCCGCCGGGGTGCCGACCCGCAAGCGTAACGTCACGGCCGCCGCGCTCAAGAAACAAAGCGGCAAGGCGTGGTATCTCATCGATTGCGGCGAAGGAACCCAGCACCGTGTATTGCAGACGCCTCTATCGCTGCATCGGCTGGAGGCCGTTTTCATCACTCATGTGCATGGCGATCACTGCTATGGCCTGCCCGGCCTGTTGGCCAGTGCCTCGATGGCCGGCCGCCGTCATGCACTCACCATCATCGCGCCGGCATCGATTCGCGACTTTCTGGATGCCATCCAGGCGACCACTGGATTGCATCTGACTTTTCCGCTGGAGTTCGTCGCAGTGGAAGCGATGGACGTATCGCTCAGGTTACCGGATTTCGCCGTAGAGCCCGTGAAACTCTCGCATGGCGTGGCGTCTTACGGCTTCGTCTTTCATGAGCGCGGCGTGGAAAGCCGGCTGGACACCGAGCGTCTGGACACGCTGGGCGTACCGCGCGGGCCGGACTGGGGGCGGTTGCATCGCGGCGAGGACGTGACCCTGGACAATGGCACGCAGGTACGCAGCGAAGACGTGCTATTGCCCGAGCGACCGGCAAGAAAAGTGGTGATCTGTGGCGACAATGACGATCCGCTGCGGCTCGAGACGGCCTGTCGCGGGGCTAGCCTGCTGGTTCATGAAGCCACCTACACGGAGGATGTGGTCGAACGGCTGGGCACCGACAACCAGCACAGCACGGCGGCCGCCGTAGCGACATTCGCCCAGACCATGGCGTTGCCCAACCTGATCCTGACCCACTTCAGCCCGCGCTATCACGACAACCGTCAAGCTACGCCCAACATCGACGATGTCGAGCGCGAAGCACGTAGCCACTATCGCCACACGCTCTACCTGGCCCGAGACCTCGAGACCTACCGGCTCTCGCGCGATGGTGAAGTCCACCGGGTGGAGTGGCCATGACGACGCCCCGAAGCCTATGGACACTGCCTCTACTCGATTTCCGTGAGGCCATCGTGCAGCGCGCCAGTCCGGGCTGTGGCGCCGCTGCCGCAGCGTCGGCAGATTTGGGGTTGGCGTTGGTCATGAAAGGACTGCGAATCAGTGACGCCAAGCACCCCGATGCCGAATGCAAGCGGCTGCTCGACGAAGCGGAGCAACTGCTGGAAACGCTGGCCGACCATGCCGATGGCGACATGCAGGCATTCGAGGGCTATCTCGAGGCGCTGCAGATGCCCAAGGACAGCGAGGCGCAACGTGAGCGCCGTCATCAGGCCTTGGACGCCGCGACGCAAGAGGTGAACCGGATTCCGTTGGTTACTGCCGAAGCCTGTCTGGCGGGGCTTGCCCTGGCGCTGCAGGCTCGGCCGTTGACCGAGGCCTATTTGCAGAGCGACGTGATCGCCGGAGGACTGTTGCTGCACTCGGGGCTCAGCGCCGTGCTATTGAACGTGGATGCCAATCTCAGTGGTCTCGACGATGGCCGGCTACGGGAAAAAGCGGCCCATGAGCGTAAAACCCTGCAGCACGAGGCCGACGAGTCCCTGCGCCGACTGCGTGCACCAACGTGAATCGGCGATGTGGCAGTGAAACCGCAAATAACTGTTATGCTGATCCAGCCTAACCTAGCGAAGAGGACGCCCCCTTGGCCGGTGCGAGCTTACTGACCCTGATCGATGATATCTCGACCATTCTCGATGATGTGTCGGTGATGACCAAGGTGGCGGCCAAGAAGACCGCTGGCGTACTCGGCGATGACCTGGCGCTCAATGCGCAACAGGTTACCGGCGTCACGGCCGACCGCGAACTTCCGGTGGTATGGGCAGTGGCCAAGGGCTCGTTCCTGAACAAGCTGATCCTCGTCCCGGCCGCGTTGCTGATTAGTGCCTTCATTCCCTGGGCGGTGACGCCCCTGCTGATGCTGGGCGGTGCCTTTCTGTGCTACGAGGGTTTCGAAAAGCTGGCGCACCGATTCCTGCACAGCAAGGATGAGGACAAGCTGCACCATGACGAACAGGTCAAGGCGCTCGGCGATCCCAACATCGACCTGGTGGCCTTTGAAAAGGACAAGATCAAGGGCGCCATACGTACCGATTTCATCCTCTCGGCGGAAATCATCGCCATCACATTGGGTACCGTAGCCGGGGCCAGCCTGACCCAGCAGATCGTGGTCATGTCGGGTATCGCCATTCTCATGACCGTCGGTGTGTATGGCCTGGTGGCCGGTATCGTCAAGCTCGACGACCTGGGACTCTATCTCGACAAAAAGTCCGGTCAGGTATCTCGTGCCATCGGCAGCGCCATCCTGCGAGCCGCGCCGTACTTGATGAAAAGCCTGTCGGTCATTGGAACGGCAGCCATGTTCATGGTCGGTGGCGGTATCCTGACCCATGGCATTCCGTTGCTCGAACATGCCGTGGAGGATGTCTCGCATGCCTCGGCTGCCGTTCCTGGCGTCGGCGTCGTACTCGGCACGTTGGGAACCACGCTGCTCAACGCCCTGTTCGGTATCGTTGCCGGGGGGGTGGTGCTAGGTGGGGTGAAAGTCATTGGCCGTCTCGCTGGCAAGCGCGGCACGACACACTGAGCCGGTTGCAACGTTGTCATGGCTGCCGGACACTCGCCCGGCAAAGGGCTACGCTGTAACCCGCAATTCACCCATGAAAGAAAGGAGCGGATGTGACGGGATACTTTGGGTTGTTCACGTCTTCCTTCCTCGCGGCGACCCTGCTTCCCTTCTATTCCGAGGTGCTGCTGGCCGGCCTGTTTCGTGCCGGCTATGAATTCTGGCTGCTGTTGGCGGTCGCTACGGCGGGTAACACGCTCGGTGCAGCCGTGAACTGGGCCTTGGGGCGCTACCTGGAACACTACAAGGACCGGCGCTGGTTTCCCTTCAAGGAGAAGAAGCTGGGCCATGCCCAGCGCTGGTTCAACCGCTTCGGCGTGTGGTCGCTGTTGTTGGCCTGGCTGCCGGTAGGGGGCGATGCACTGACCTTCATTGCCGGCCTGCTACGCGTTTCCTTCCCGATCTTCTTCGTGTTGACCGCCATCGGCAAGGGTGCGCGCTATCTGGTCGTGCTATTGGCCATGCAGCAGTTCTGAGCGGTTTTGCCATGCAATTTGCCATGAACGGTGAATGCCGAGCATGGCTGCGCGTCCACCTGCTATGTTGAAGGCGACAATCGTCAAAGGAGTGCCAGTCATGAAACTGATGTCGCTTTCGCTGTTGGCCGCCATCGCGTTCGCCGGGCCGGCCCTGGCCCAGTCGCAGGGCAGCGTCCAGCTGTCTGAACAGACCACCAGCGGCTACGGCGCCTATGTCGCCGATGGGCAGGGCAGGACGCTCTACATGTTCACGACGGATACGCAAGGCCAGGGTGACACCCGGGCCAAGAGTTCCTGTCAGGACCAGTGTGCCGAGGCCTGGCCGCCACTGACGCTGGAAAGCGGTAAGCCCCAGGTCGGCGAGCAACTGCAGGAGGGCCTGGTGGACACGTTCCAGCGTGAGGATGGGAGTACCCAGGTCACCTATGGCGGTTGGCCGCTGTACTACTTCGTCAAGGATCAGGCGCCGGGCGAGGTCAATGGTCAGGACGTCCATGGCTTCGGTGGGGAGTGGTATCTGGTGGCCCCTGACGGCTCGAAGAACGAGCAGCAGCCCGAACAGGACACCCAGTCGCAATCCCAGGGCTAAGTTCCGAGGCTGACGCGGCAGGGGCCGGCGCGATTGCCCCTGCCGTCATTCCCGTTATTGCAGCGCCCATGGCTCCAGCGGTACCTCATCGGCACAGCGCGTGTCGATCTTGGCCATGGGATCGTCGAGAAACGCCGAGATCACCTGAGAACGGCACTCGGTCACCGGGCTATGTCCCTTGGCCTGGATCTCGATGGTCTGCAGGTTGGGCATGGTGCGTGACAGCACGTCTCCCCAACGTGTGCCGCAGCAAGGGTCCATCTGTCCATGAATCGACAGGGCCGGCTTGTCCGACTGCAGCGGATCGCTGTGTGAGCTCGGCACGTCGCCATCCACGCCCCACCAGGCACATACCCACGGCGGCTCGAACCCCAGGATACCCGGTTCGCGCTGTATCGCAGCGCGTGAGTCGGCCGGGGTGGGGCGGTTGGTGCCCATGTCGTTACAGACATGGGCGAGGAAATAACCCAGGGCGTAGTTGGGTGCCTGGGTATCCGGCTGGTATTGATCGATGCGGAAGAACTGCCCCAGTGAGGAATAATCGTCGGCCTGGATGTCGTTGACCAGGCGCGGTAGCTGGGCGTAGTCGCTGGGCAGCATCAGGTAGAGCGTATCCAGGAACGCGGCGCCATCGAAGTAGAGGCGCTTTTCCTGACCTTCGTCCTGCACCGTGGCGACATAAGGGCGATTGTCCAGCGCCCGCCGGGCCCGGTCGATAGCCAGGAACCAGGCCGGCAGTTGCTCCCGGCAGCGCTCGCTGCTCGCCGTGCACAGCGCAAGCACGTCGCTGAAGGTCTGCTTGGCGACGTAGAACTCGTCCAGGGGCGAGCGGTTGCGCAGGCTGGTGAACCAGGGCCAGCCGAGGATCGCTGCACGAACGTGGTCAGGATGATACTGGAGATAGGAGAGTACCGTCCCGCTGCCCGTCGATGAGCCGAAAGCGTCGATGGTGTCGTAGCCCAGCAGGCGACGAATCTCGTCGACATCGCGCGATACGGCGTACTGGTTGTATTCCGCCACGTCGATGCCTTCGCTTTCGAGCTTGCGATAGCAGGCGCTCACTTCGCCGGTCATGGCATCCATGCGCTCCATCGGGTCCAGTGACGATGTGATGGCCGGGGTATGGATGATGTTGTGGTAGGGGGAAACCTCGGCATAGTCCGGGCAAGCCAGAGTCGGCTTGGCATGAATGAACCCGCGGTGATCCATGACGACCAGGGTGCGATCACCGATATCCTTGCGCAACTGCTCGACATAATCGCGGTTGCCGATCACCGAATAGCCGGGTCCACCGGGAAAGAAAACGACCGGCGGGTCGTCCGTGTTGCCTGCCTGTTCCGGTGCAATCACTGCAACCGGCAGCTCCACCAGGCGGCCGTTAGGATCGCTCCAGTCCTCCTGACCATAGAAAATATAGCACTCGGCCTGCATGGCCTTCAGGGCGTCAGTGACGCAGTCGGCGTTCTCTAGGCGGGGCGTCTCTTGCGATGCCGATACCTGACGGGATGTCTGCTCTTGTGCCAAAACGATTGAAAGTGGGAGCGCAGTGAAAACTAGCGAAATCGCCATACTTCGAACTAGGGTTAAAGGAGAAAGGTTCAGGAAAGAACTCAAGCGTTTCATGCGACCTCCATGTCCTGTTTGTCGTTGGGTTGGGAAGCGCTTACTTTCAAGCTAGCGACATTGGCTGACGGATCAAGTCAAGGAGGATACGGAATGCCAATGACCACGAAGTACCTGGAGCGTGAGCCAGCGCGCAAGGATATCGATGCGTTGGAAGAGCCGACCGTTCTCGAATTCGGCTCCCCGTGGTGTGGCTTTTGCCTATCTGTGCAGCCGATCCTGGCCGCGGCCATGGAAAAGCATCCCGGTGTCAATCATCTCAAGATCGCGGATGGGCGGGGGCGTCGGCTGGGGCGCTCCTTTCGAGTCAAGCTGTGGCCCACGCTGGTTTTTCTCGACAATGGTCAAGAGGTCACGCGCCTCGTTCGGCCACCGGATACCCATTCAATCTCTCAGGCACTGGAACGGATCGATGGCTAACTTCAGAAAACTGGCCATGTTGGCCGCCATGCTCATAAAGCTCGTGGATGAATATCTCGCCGGTGTGCGCTATCGGCAGGTTGCGCTTCGCCAACGTCCGACATGGCGCAGATCGGGGCTGCCTGCCGATCCGGCAAGGTCCACCAGGCATTACGGTTTGTATCCGATACGCAGCGTACCGAGATGCCGCCCCTTGGGAATGGGGCGCCCTCATGCCTCGGCTTGGCCTGGACGTTGCCGGAAGCAACGGGTTCAGGATGAGGGATAAGTTAACTGGAAGGTAAATGTCATTGCCTTGGCGGTATCTTTGACTACGTTGGTAAATGCCAACTCAGTATTACGTCTGTCAAGGAGAGACACTCATGGATGAAGAAAACAGAAACCGTACGGAAAGTTCCATGCTCGGTTCACTGGTTTCGAACCTGACGGATGAGATCAGAACCCTGATTCGCGGCGAAGTGCGTCTGGCACAAGCCGAAATGTCCGAGAAAACCTCGCAAGCTGCGAAAGGCGCAGGTTCCATTGCCGCTGCCGGTGCCGTGCTGTTCAGTGGTTTCCTGGTCTTGCTTGCCGCTGCGGTCTATGGGCTCCATGCAATCATCGATTACGGTTCTACACCGTGGCTGTCGGCGCTCATTGTCGGCGGCGTGGTACTGATCATCGGTGCCATTCTGGTGCAATCCGGGCGCAAGAAACTCCAGACGTTGGATTTGACGCCGCAAAGAACAATGGACAGTCTCAGAAATGATAAGGATGTGGCCAAGCATCACAGTGAACACGTCAAGGAGGGCAGTCAATGAGCGATAAGCAAGATAGACGCAGTGCGGATGAGATAGAAGACGAAATCCGCCAGACGCGCGAGAACCTGGACGATACCCTGCATGAGTTGGAAGACCGGCTTTCGCCGAAGTATTTCATGGACTCTGCCTATAACCAGATTCGCAATGGGGGTGCCAACGAGTTCATTGCCAATCTCGGCAACACCGTCAAGCACAATCCGATCCCGGTTCTGCTGATTGGTATCGGGGTGGGTTGGTTAATGATGTCGCAAAACCGGAGCGGACAGAAATCCTCCGACAGGTCCATGGGTAGACATCGCCATGACACGGAAGGGCGGTATAGCAAGCCGGGCACGGTGATGCCGGCTACCTCGAGCGAGGCGGCACCGCACGCCAGCACTGTGACCGGGGCGAACCGTCCCGTGACGACGGCTGGTACGGGAATGGCTACGACCGGCTCCTCCATGGACCGGGAGGTCGTCGGTGAGGCAACACATCTGGGCACGGCCCAGCATAAAGGGGGGCAGCCCCGCCCGGGCGATTCCGAGGTCATCGGCGAACCAACGCATCTCGGCACTCGGCAGCATCGCGACGGCTCGCCTGGCAGCAAGATGTAACGCTTAGCACCCTCGTGCGAATCGTTCAGCCCCAACCTTGGTTGGGGCTTTTCTTTTAAGCCAATACCCTTTAACCAGTACTTGGCGTGGCGTCACTCGCCATTGCTCTTTCTTTGGTAAAAGCGGTGGTTCCGATAAGCTCGGTAGAAGTTAGCCATACCTCCGGCGAGAAACAGTAGGCTAGCGAAAATGAACTGGGCTGCCAGATAAGTATGTAGGGTGTGGGCAAGCTGCGATTGATGGTTCGGCCAAAGATAGGGAATGGAGGCGACGATAAATAGAATGGAGCCGATGACGAAAGATATAGCGACGGCGTTCAGCAGTTGCAAAGCGACCATCGATCCGGCTTGGGTGATTTGCGTGACGTTAATGGTGGCGCCAATGGTAAATAGGCCGCTGCCGACGATGAAACACCAGGCGCCCCAACGCTCCAGGCCCAGTCTGGGCAGAAAGAACGCACTGCCTACCAGAAACAGGACACACCCGATGACGTAGCCCGTCGAGGTAACGAATTCGAGAACGGTCTTCCTGCCATGCGATGAGTGATGCCGGTAATGGTTGACGGTTTCGAGAAAGTCATTGGCCGTGACCGTCAGATAGATCAACGAGCCCAGAATGAACAGCCAGGCCCCTGCTGCAGCGTGTTTCTCGAAAGCGGGCAGGAAAAAGACACTGCCAACCACGAATGATGCAGCGCCCACGACATAGGCCGAGGCATTCAGCCCTTCCCACAAGAACGTTTCCCGTTGCGGAGCCTTTCGATAGCTGCGTCTGCGGTTCGTGATCTGATGTGGCATGAAACCTCCCTGTTTGTTTCCTCCGGGTGGACATAAGAACAATCAGTATAAAAAACCACCGGGCAGAGCCCGGTGGTCGGATGGGTAACGCTAGCCGAACCTAGTCCGGCAGGGCATAGGAAACGACCTGATCGCTCACCTTTGGCAACAGGATCGAGTTGCCGCCGACGATGAACGTCACGTACTGCTTGCCCTGATACGTATAGGTCGCCGGGATAGACACTGCCGGGGCTTCGACCTGGCTGCGCCACAGCTCTTCACCGGTCTCGACGTCGAGAGCGCGAACCCGTGAATCCATCGACGCGCCGATGAAAATCAGCCCGCTCTTGGTCAGCACCGGACCGCCAATGGTCACCGAGCCCCATGACGCGGGCATGTAGAAGCCGTACTTCTGGACCTGACCGAACGGCTTGTTCCATAGACGCTCGCCGGTCTTCAGATCATAGGCTGCGATCGTGCCATAAGGCGGTTTCCAGCAGGGCATCCCCGCCCAGTTGAGGAAGGTCTGAAGGTGGAAACCGTAGGGTACGTCGCCTTGGGCGTAGTAACCCCCGGTTTCGCCTTGCTGCTCGGCCTGCTGGAACTCGTCCCGCGGAATCAGCTTGTAGATCTGAACCACGTGGTTGGAGTTGACCACATAGATACCCGTCTCCGGGTTGACTGCGCCGCCGCCCCATTGCGTGCCGCCGGTAGTCGGTGGGAAGGCGATGCTGCCTTCCAGGCTCGGCGGAGTGAACTTTCCTTCGTAGCGGTACTGCTCGGCACGACGGCTACATTCACCGAAGCTGACGATGTCGGCCAGCGTCGATACGCCCGGCCATTCGTCAGGGATCACCGGCTCGGGCGTGGGTACGTAAGGCTGGGTAGGTGCGGCCTGCTCCCCCTCGATATCCGAAGCCGGTACCTCGCGCTCCTCGATGGGATAGATCGGCTCTCCCGTCTCGCGGTTGAGTACGTAGAGGAAGCCTTGCTTGGAGGTCTGCACCAGGGCGGGAATGGTTTCGCCATCCTTCTCGATGTCCACCAGCGTCGGCGGGGCATCGGTATCGTAGTCCCAGATATCGTGGTGCACCAATTGACGACTCCACACGACCCGGCCGGTCTCGGCATCGAGTGCCGTCACCGAGGTGGCGAGCGGCAGCTCTTCGGTGCGGTTGCCACCGTAGTAGTTCGGGCTGGGCGAACTGACCGGAATGTAGACCAGGCCCGTCTCGGGGTCGACGGACATCGATGCCCACACGTTGGCCGTGCCGGTACGTTGGATCACTTCTTCCGGCAGGGCGTGGAACATCCACTTCAACTCGCCGCTGCGTGCATCGAGAGCGAATACCGTGCCGGGAGGGGCGGCTGCATCCGTCCAGTCCTTGCCGGCCCAACCCAGGTAGAGCGTATCGTTATAGACAGTCGGTGGCTGCAGTAGCGACAGCGGCCACTTGTCGTTGACCGTGTTCCACTGGTTGACGTTGACCATGCCGCTCTCGCCGAACTCGCTGCAGGGCTCGCCCGTATCGGCATCGACGCCGTAGAGTTTGGCATCCATGGTGCCGATGTAGACCATCTTCTGGCATGCCTCGCCCTCCTGGGGATCGTCAGCCTGCCAGTAGGCCACGCCGCGGTTCTTCATGTCGGGCTGAGTGAGCGCTTCCAGCCGGGCATCCGGATCGAAGCTCCACTTTTCCTCCCCGGTACCCGGATCCAGGGCAATGATCCGGTAGAAGGGCGTGCCGATATAGAGCGTCTCGTTGACGAACAGTGGCGTCGCCGACCACACGGTCATCGGGATATCGCCACTGCCGTCAGAGACGTCTCCGGTGTGATATTCCCATGCCTTCTCGAGCTGGCCGACATTCTCCGGGGTGATCTGGTCCGCTGGAGAATACTTCTGTGCGCGTAGATCGCCATTGAACGTTGCCCAGGCGTTGGGCGAATCCATCCACTCGTCCGGCTGGGGCGGCGTCGGGTCGAGTCCCTGAGCATCGGGCGCGGGCGGTGTGCCGGCAGGGCCTGTCGATACGCGTCCTTTCTTGAGAGTCGGCGTAGTCTGCAGGTCTCTTTCGGCGGTCGTCGGCTGGTCTTGTTGGCCTTGTTGGTCTTGCTGGGGCTGTTGGCTCTGCTCGCCGTTTTCCCCGTCCGTCTGGGTGCCTTCGATATCGGTAATGCCCTGAGGCTGGCCACCGGTCGGTCCGGGCGCGCTATCTTCGTCTTGGGAGTCTTGGGCGTGAGCCGAGCCAAGCGCACTGGCCAGCAGTAGCGTGGACAACAATGTCAGTGCTGAATGTCGAGTCATGACGACATGGCCTCCCGGTTGGTGGTTGTCGGGTGGGAGCGTTTACCGCTGGCAGGATCGGCGAATACGTGGATGAGCCAAGCGATCAATCCGGCCACCATGAGCCATACCAGGATCGTGGCTTCCAGCAGGTAGGAGGCGAAACCCGTGCCCAGCAGATCGATCAGCAACAGGGCGCTGACAAAGCCGCTCAACCCACGGGACATGCCTCTGACGAAGGTGATCAACAACGATCCGATCACCAACATGGCAGTGGAGAACAGCACGAGGTAAGTGCCGAAGGTATAGGAGATGCCATTGCCTACATTGAACGTGTTGATGGCGGCCACTATCACGGCGGCGATCGAGACCGCCAATAGCAGCCAGGCGCCATAGGCGACGCCACGGGTGTGTTTGGCCATTGTTGCGTCCCTTCCCTTGAACGGTTCTGAATCATCGACAGGTTAGCGCGGCCCAGCGGAGTCGATCAGACATCTCATTGCGCCACGACTGGTAAGTATAGGCAGCTGCATGACTTTTTCCTGACGAATCGGAGAAAATCCAAAGTCACGAAAAGAGCGTATGTCGGGAGGAGTCCGCTTGTATTAAACGAAGGTGGTGTTGTTTCGAGTGGGCAGGCAATGGAGACTAGGAGCCATACAGCTCGCCGGCCCGAACCGAAAGGCTACAAGAACAATATCGGGCTCTGAATAAAAAAAGTCCCCCGAAGGGGACCAGGGGAGCACGCCAGCTCACTCGGTTGATCGCCATGATGAGGCGACGTTGAAAACGGGTGGCTTGTCCCGGCGCAAGCTTTGCCATGGGACGTCAGGAGCAGTCATTCCGCGCCTACCATGCCAATAACTATACGAAAACTGCGCCATAATAATAAAAAACCTTCAAAAACAAGCCGTTAAAAAGATTTAAGTATTTTTTTCGAGGGGACATGCCCTCTTTCAGAGACTTTCTGCACCAACAAGAAGCGTTTTTGGCCCGGATGCATCACTTCAACGCATGTATCCGGGCTTTGTCTATTCCTACCTTGCTTACGTGTCATTCCGATGACGACTCGGCTTTCTTGTAGCGGTCTTCCGACCGAGAGCATGGCAGGCGGCTAGGCTAGGCCTGGTTTCAACGGGCCTGCCGATAGAAGAGCATCTCATCGGTCGTGAAAGTTCGGGTAAATTCCGAGGCCCAGTGAGGCATCACATTACGGTGGTGAAAATACTGCGCACCATCGGTGTGGTCCTTTAGTTGCTGATTCAGCGCCTTGCGGGCGATTTCCTTGGCGATGACATAGGCCTCCGTCTCCTGGGCCTCGTCGGGGCGACCGTCACACCACCACGAGAACTGGCAATTGCCCTGTTCCGAGCCCTGCTTGACTACTCCGCAAACGGTATCGGGAAAGCCATCGTGACCCAACCGGTTCATCACCACGTTGGCGACCGCTTCCATATCCGTTGCGCCTTCTCCTCGCGCTTCCCAGTAGATCGAGCGTGCCAGGCAAGTGATGGCGTCATCCAATGGCGCCTCTCCGACAGGATCCACTGCCTGGGCGCCGGGCCGCGTGATCAACTCGTCGGGCTCGGGGGGACGGCCGCTGCCTTCGGCCGAGGCTTCCTGTTCCAGCACTTCCGCTTTCTTTTCGGCAACCTGTGCACGTTGGGCGAGTTCGATGGCGAGGGCAGGGGTGGACAACATCAAGGCAACGACGCAGATGGCGCTTCGCACAAGGCGGATAGGCATCATGATGACTCCCGATCAGGCAATCGGATCATCATGCAACAAAGCCAACGCTCCGGGGTAGTTCCAACAGCGATATTGGCAGGATGGTTTGTTTCAGCCTGAGATCATCAATGGAGAAGTCCCTTTGACTTATCTTCTGGCTATCATGCTGCGTGTCGGCATCCGACAAACCACGCTAAGTGGCAAAGGAGTCGATACGCAGGAGTCAGGCAGTGCCTGCTCTGCGATGATGGTCGTCGATCTTGCTCTGGCGACTCCTGGCCGTCTTGCCGGCACGAGACGGGGGCTGGCAGATGCCACAGACGAAATGCTGTACAGGGCTATGTGCGTGGGCGACGAACGGTCCCCGGCATTCCTTGCAGCGTGATAGCTGTAGCAGATCGCTCTCGAAGAAACGCACCAGAGTCCAGGCGCGCGTCAGCCCGAGCACCGGCTCGTTTTCCTCCAGCATGACGTGCTCGACGTAGAGCCGGTAGGCCTTGACGAAGGCCGGGAGGCGCTCGCATCCAATGTCGTCGCACAGGCTGCGGTAGATGTTGTAGAACAGCGAGGCGTGGATGTTCGGCAGCCAGGTGACGAACCAGTCGGTCGAGAAGGGCAGCATGCCCTTGGGCGGGGACACGCCACGGACTTCCTTGTACAGCTTGATCAGCCGGGCACGGCTCAGCTCGGTTTCCGTCTCGAGTACCTGCAGGCGGGCACCAAGCTCGATAAGCTCGATCGCCAGTTGCACCTGCATCATCTCGCTAACCAGACTCTTCATGCTCACCCTCACGCCGGGTCGGCATTCAATGACCGGAACTCGAGAAACGATCTGCCGCCATGAGCAGGGCCGCATGGGTCTGGGCCATGCCCAGTTCACGCGGGTTCTCGAACAATTTCATGAGCTGGTCGGGGTCGACATACGCCAACCGACACAGCAACTGATTGGAGCGGGCCATCTGACTCAACTGCTTGATGGAAAGCGACGCCATCAAGTCCGCCATGCGCTCGTCGATCTTCAGTCGAAACATTGCGGTTTCCCGGTCTTCCTTCAGCATGCGCTGGGCGAGGAGCAGGTACGCCAGGTTCACCTCCTGGATATCTTCGAGAAGGCTTTCGTTGTGCATATTCCATCCCCCTTAAAGACATACTGTTAAAGTAGCAAAGTCTCATGAGTTGTCATTCGGGCTCGGTATGAATCGTCTGGACAATAAGCGTGTCAGCGTTTGCCTGGGATGACTGCGAAGCTGCCAGAGCCGATTGACTCCCGCTTACTTTTGGATACGCTAGAAGAACGCCGCACAGGCGTCCCCGTCCGCGGAAAGGGCTGCGCCCATCGCTTCGATTGCCGACTTCCATACGAATCCCAGCCTGGCTGGCGGACACAGGTGCATGGAGGGAATCGTATGACGACGCATCTCCGGCACGATGCCACCTCACATGGTCGACTCAACCTCGAACAGCAGCGCAAGCGCGCCAAGGAACTGCTCAAGGCGGCACTTGCCCACGAGCCTTCCGCTCTGGCTCGAGTGGCCCGTCATATCCCGCTGCGTGAATCCACCCTACGACTCGCCGATGCCCAGTTCGTGATGGCCCGCTGACGGTCGGCCAGGCGTTCTCCCACTTGATGCGCGAATACGAGCCGCTGCCCTATCTGGGTGACTTGATGTTCTGGTGGCTCATCCAGCCGCTGACCACGGCACCGGAACCGGCAATGGCCTTGTCCAGCACCGACAAGGAATGGCCGCAGCGGCGTCTTTTATTGACCGATCTGGGCCGGGAGATGCTCGAAGGGCGGCGCAACTGGCTGGATTACGCACCGGGAGAGCGTTGGGTGGGAGGCATCCGGATTGCGCCGCGACGCAGCAATAGCTGAGCATCCCGGCGCCGGCTGACACACTTCGCAGCCATCGGCGAAGTGTGTCGAATGGCAAAACGATCAGCCGGTCTGGCGGCCGGTGAGCTTGTCGCGGAGCCGGTCGACCATGCCGACGCCCGGTCCGACGCTCTTGTGGAACAGCTCGGAATGGGGCGCACTGGGGTGCGGGCGGGTCGGCGCCAGTTGCTTGGCATTCTGCACCTTGTTGCCCATGTCGATCAGTTGATCCTGAGCCAGATGCTTGCGCAGTGAAGGGAACTGATCGGACTCCTCGTCATCGGCATGGTGACGCAGTTGCTTGTCCAGTTCCTGCACCAACGCCATGAACTGTGGATCGGCCGCATCGGCGTCTTCCAGCTTTTTCATGACCTGCACGATCTCGTCGTGTTCCTGCTTGTCATGTTCGACTTCTTCCTTGCCGTTCGGCAGGTGCTTCTCCATCGTCGGATAGACATACATCTCCTCGGCAACGGCATGGCGCATTACCTCGGCGATTACCGTTTCGACCAGGTCACGGCGCTGTTGGGCATCCGGTGTATGCGCGGCCTGAGCGAGCAACTCGGTCATCTCACGGTGATCGGCGGTCAGGATGTCGACGACATCCGTTGCTGGACGGCTGTCATTGGTCACGGTCATGACTCCCTCCTTGGGGTCGTTATTTATTGAGTGTTACTGCAGTTCCCAACATAGTACCGCTCAGGGATTCGGGCCAAGTCGGGAAAGCTCCTGTGGCTGAGCTGCCGTTGATACCGGCTTGTGTCCGTGTGTAGTTGAAAGCATATGCGATAGGAGTGGAACATGAAGCAATACGCCGTGGTGGCCTACGATTACACGGACGACGAGGCGCTCGACCGTCGTTTGGCCAATCGCAACGCACATCTGGAAGGCGTTCGCGAACTCGCCAGGCAGGGAAAGTTTCTCAGCGGTGGAGCGATCCTCAACGATGAAGGCAAGATGATCGGCTCCAATGCTCACTTCCGGTTTGCCGATCGGCAGGCGCTGGATGCCTGGCTCGAGACCGAGCCCTACATGACCGGCCGCGTCTGGGAACATGTCGAGATCCGCGAAGTGAAGCTCTTCGACCCGAACGCTTGAACGTTGTCTATGCGTCTCGACCATTCCGGCCCCTGGCCTGAGTCGATCGGTTTTCTGCTGTTGCCGCGCTTCTCGATGATGGCGTTCTTCTCGGCTGTCGAACCGCTGCGCATCGCCAACCGTATCAGCGGCAAGACGCTCTTCGAGTGGCTATTGATCAGCGAGGACGGCGGTCCGGTGAGTGCCTCCAATGGCATGACCCTGCTTGCCGACCACTCTATCGATGAGCTGCAGACGCTGCCGTCACTGGCGGTGTGCAGCGGGTTCGACCCCGAATGCCACCCGACCCGCAAGCTGACGCGATGGCTGCATCGTCTCGACGCGGCAGGCTGTGCGCTGGGCGGGATCGATACCGGCTGCTTTCTGCTGGCCGCGGCGGGGTTGCTCGATGAGAAACTCGTCGATGGCGAGCGGATCACGCTGCACTGGGAAAGTCTGCCGGCCTTTCGCGAACGCTTCCCGGCGATTGCCACCTCCGACGAGCTTTTCGAGCTGGGGGCCCGGCGCTTCTCCTGCGCCGGCGGGGCGGCGGCCATGGACATGGCGCTGGAAATCATCGCCCGGCGTCACGGTGCGCAACTGGCCATCGACGTGTCCGAACAGCTGGTGCACGAACGTATCCGCACCCGACACGACCAGCAACGCATGTCCCTGGTGCGGCGCCTCGGCACGCACAACGCCCGGCTGATCGAAGCGGTGGCCCTGATGGAACGTCATGTGGAATCGCCGCTGGCGCTGGCCGACGTGGCTCGGCGCAGCGGCGTGTCGTTGCGCCATCTGCAACGGCTCTTCGAGCGCGAGCTTGGCCGCTCCCCTCGGGACTGGTACCTGGCATTGCGTCTCGAACGGGCCCGCCACCTGCTCGAGGAAACCGACCTCGACATCTTGGCGGTGGGGCTGGCCTGCGGCTTTGCCTCGAGTTCCAGCTTCTCGCGCGCCTTCCGGGAATATTACGGCGAGACGCCCCGGCAGACGCGCCGAGGCAGCTGAGCGAATCGCTGGCTTCAGCGTTTGGGCGGAAGGCCGATACGCCGGCCGGCGAGTTCCGGCCAAGCTGCCACAGGCGCTGCTGGCAGCTCGGCGATGGCCCGGCCCACCGCCTCGGGAAAGGGCGCCGGCCGGGCCCCGTCGGCAGCCGTCGCCATGCCCATCAGCATCTGCTCGCTGGTTGCCAGCAGGTTGCCGTGGGTGTCGCGCATCTCGAAGAAGACGTGCAGGCGCTTGGCGTCGCGATCCAGCAGCGTCACCTCGATCTCGAGCGCCTGGCCCTCGTGGACCTCGCGCCGATAGCAGAGGTGGGTCTCCAGGGTATACAGCGTATAGCGCTCCTTCTCACGTCCGGCCTCGTCGAGGCCGATGCGCTCCATCAGCGCCTCCACACCCAGCGAGAACACCCGGGCATACTCGGCATCGTTCATATGGCCGTTGTAATCGACCCACGCCGGGGCGACGCGGGTGGCAAGCAAGGGCATCAGATGCGTCCCTCCAGTCCTTCGGCTTCGGGCCAGTATTTCTGCACTAGCGCCAGCAGTTCGACCAGAAAATCGTCGCGGCGCCGGTCGAGCTCGGCGACCGGACGCCCGGCGGCCTGAAACTCGCAGCCTTTCACGACCCGATCGATCAGCTCGTCGGTCAGCGCCGGTGCCTCGAGCCGGGTCCAGGGCAACTTCAGGGCCGGGCCGAACTGCTCGAGCATGTGGCGCATGCCCTGGTCTCCACCGGCCAGATGGAATGTCAGGAAGGTGCCCATCAGCGACCAGCGCAGGCCGCAACCATAGACCACGGCGGCGTCGATTTCCTCGGTGGTGGCCACGCCGTCATTGACCAAGTGCAGCGCCTCGCGCCACAGCGCCTCCATCAACCGGTCGGCGATGTGTCCCTCGATCTCGCGGCGTACCACCAGCGGGCGCATGGCCAGTGTCTGATAAAGGTCGCGGGCCGTATCGATTTCGGCGGGTACGGTGACGCTGCCGCCCACCAGTTCCACCAGGGGCAGCAGGTAAACCGGATTGAACGGGTGGGCAACGATGACCCGGCCCGGCGAGCGAGTGCAGTCCTGCTGCAGGTCACTGGGCTTGAAGCCGGACGTGGACGAGCCGATGATCGTCTCGGGCGCGGCGACGGCATCCAGCCTGGCGAGGATCTCGCGCTTGAGTTCCAGGCGCTCGGGCACGTTCTCCTGGATCAGGTCGGCGCCTTCAACGACGGCTTCCAGGTTATCGACGAAGGTCAGCCGCGCCGGATCGGCACCCTCGGCCAGTCCCAGCCGGGTCAGCGATTCCCAGGCGTTGTCGACGAAGGCGCGTGTGCGCGCTTCAGCTCCGGCGGCCGGATCGAAGGCCACCACGTCCCAGCCTTGCGCCAGCGCCCGGGCGATCCAGCCGTTGCCGATCACGCCGGTACCGACGACGCTCAGTTGTGGGCTCATGTCTCGCCTCCCGTAGTATTCTCGGTGGCCTTGCCGGTGCGCGGGTCGCGCAGCCCGAGATGGGAGCGGGTCTCGGCCGGAGACATGACGCGGGCACCCAGATTCTCTATGAGGGTGACGGACTTCTCTACCAGTTGCGCATTGCTGGCCAGCACACCCTTTTCAAGATAGAGGTTGTCCTCCAGGCCGACCCGGGCGTGGCCGCCCAGCAGGAGAGCCTGAGCCACCATGGGCATCTGATGGCGGCCGATGCCGAAGGCCGCCCAATGTGCGCCGGTCGGCAGCTTGTTGCGCATGGTCAGCATGGTCTCGGTGTCGGCCTCGGCGCCCCAGGGGATGCCCAGGCAAAGCTGGAACAGCGGATCGCCGTCGATCAGGCCTTCCTGCTGGAGCTGGCGGGCGAACCACACGTGACCCAGGTCGAAGCACTCGAGCTCCGGCTTGACCCCGGCGGCCTGTACCAGGCGGGCATGTTCGCGCAGCCAGTCGGCAGGATTGACATAGACCATGTCGCCGAAGTTGAGGCTGCCGCAATCCAGGGTGCACAGCTCCGGTAGCAGCTCGCCCACGGGGGCGTGACGCTCGGCCGGGGTCTGGATGTCGGTGCCGGGGCCGCCGCGGGTCGGGTCCCCGGCATCGGGAATCCAGTCGCCGCCGCCCCCGGCGGTAATGTTCATGACGATGTCGACGTTGGCTTCGCGTACCCGCTCCATCACTTCTCGGAAGTGGTCGACCGAGTGACTGATGCCGCCGGTTTCGGGATCGCGTACGTGGATATGGGCCACGCTGGCGCCGGCGCGGGCAGCGTCGATGCAGTCGTCGGCGATCTGCTTGGGCGTCACCGGCACGCTGGGATTCTTGCCGACGGTATCGCCGGCACCGGTGACGGCACAGGTCAGGATGACGTTACGGTTCACGTTGCGCTTCCTCCGTGGGGTTCGAACGTGATCCATTATCGAGCCAGCATGCCCCGGTGTTTTGTCGGCGGGCGTCGATTAATGTGCGTAAGGCGACAGACGCTCAGGTGGCGCTTGTTCCGGTTGCCGGTATTACCGTGAGTAGCGGCTTGCCGGCAAGAGCCTGCTGCAGGCGAGTGACGAGAATATCCACGATGGCGTCGTTTTCCCCCACCAGACGCGTGGTGACGACGTTCAAGCCGGGCGACTGTGCCATCGCCCGCTCGCAGATTTCCGCAATGTCGCCGCCTTCGCCGGCGTGGCGCCCCGGGGAAAGAAACAGCATGGACAGGATCACGTCGCCTTGGGCCAGCGCCGGCGAGGCCAGCAGGTGTTCCAGCAGCGGCTCATTGAAGCGATAGGCCTCGCCATCGCGGCGCTCCATGGAGGCAAAAGTGACGCACCCGGACTCATCGCCGAGCAGCACGCTCAACTGGCCGGCAAGGTAGTTGCGCACCGCCGTCACTTCGGGGATCGGGCTGCCGTGATCGACCAGCACCACCTTGGGCTGCGCCAGGCCGGCCATCCGTTCGCGCACGTTGTCCGCCAACAGCTGCGCCAGGCGCAGGTCCACCGACGCCTGGGTGTCGACCAGGGGCAGAGCCACCTTGGCGCTCAGTTGCGGGTAGCTGGCCTGCACCTCGGCCAGGCGCTCGGGCAGGTAGCGGGTCAGCGCCTGGCTGGGGCCGAAGAAGAACGGCAGGATGAGCAGCTCGCGCACACCCTCTGCCGCATACCGCTCGGCCAATGGTCCCAGCGTCACGGCCTTGCGGCCGTCGAGCTGCTCGGCGGGAATCTTGAAGGAGTGCAGCAGGGATGCGGCCTCGACGGCCTCGCCGGTGGCCTGGCTCAGGGCGTGGGCAAGGCGACGCAGGTTGAGCGTGGCCTGGGGGCGCAGGGAGCCGTTGTCGATGAGCACGATCTTTCGCAGGGAACTTTGCATGGAGGCCTCTGGGCTGGCGCCGGAGAAAATGCCGACGGACATGACGGTCGGTCCATCACACTATCGTGCAGGAATGCGGTCAAGTCGCATGGGATGCCTACGTGCCAGCGAAAGCCGAGTATGAACGGTTTTTCTTGGCTGGTGCTTTCGCGACCCTGCCGATCGAACACGTTTGGCGGCCTCTCGCCGCGGGAGTAAGTTAAGGGTTACCATCCCGCCCTTTGCCAACAGGCCGAGTCCCGAGCATTGCCATGACTGACGATCCATCGCTGCCCGCCCAGGTTCGGCACGTTCTCGAGACTGCACCCCACGAGGCCTTGCCGATGACCTATCAACAACTCGCCGAGGCAGTGGGCCTTTGCCCGCCACGCACCATCCAGCGTGTGGCTCGAGCATTGGAAGCGCTAATGCGCGAGGACGCTGAGCAGGGCCGACCTTTCATTGCCGCACTGATCGTCAGCCGGCGAGGGGAGGGAGTGCCGGCACAGGGTTTCTTTGACCTCGCCGTCGAGCTGGAGCGTTTTCCTGCCGACCCGGCGCAGCATGCCGGGGCCTATCGGGAGGAGTTGCGACGGGCCATGGCGCGACGCGGACAGTGACAGGTGGTTAAACTAGAAAGCCCGACCATTTGGCCGGGCTTTCTAGTACTGCTTTCCTTGCTGCTATCACAGGCATCCTGCCCGTGCATCCTTGGTACTTGAGTCGTCCTTGTACTCGGTCTTCCCTGATTGAACATCCTTGCCCAATGAGTCTCATGATACACGGGGTTTGTGAACTTTTTACTAACCTATGTGCCTTAGGCGTGTAAGAGATTGCCGCCAAAACGCGTAGGCATTTGTGATGGTTATCTAAGCCAGATGGGATGATTAAACGTAAGGCCATGAAAATAATGGATTAATTATTAAGTTATTTTGTTACATTCTTTATGGTTTTTTTAAAACTTAGGGTTTTTAATAAACAAAGGTTATAGCTAGCATGGAATGTAAAAAAGTAAAGTATTAAGGCGATATTAAGTCAAAATTTTGTATCGTTTTGTCATTATAAA
Source organism: Halomonas sp. McH1-25 (assembly GCF_022348165.1). Classification (GTDB taxonomy): domain Bacteria; phylum Pseudomonadota; class Gammaproteobacteria; order Pseudomonadales; family Halomonadaceae; genus Modicisalibacter. The sequence continues at coordinate 1,195,936 of NZ_JAKRFI010000001.1, read as the reverse complement.
AGCCATGGAGGGTATTAATGACGCGCAGTGTATGGCGAAGCGGCAATCAGTTTACTTTATTACCGGAAGGTAAGCGCTACATACCAGAAATACTCGCAGCCATTGACGATGCGAACGAGACGATTCTGTTCGAGCAGTACCTGGCCGAATCCGGTCATCTTGCCGACAGGGTCATCGATGCCCTCGTTCGGGCAGCAAACCGCGGCGTTCACGTTCAGGTTCTCTTCGATGGCTACGGTGCCAAGGGCTTGAAGCAACGCGACAGGGCGCGATTGACGCAGTCGGGTGCTGCCTTGCGCTTCTTCAATCCGTTTTCCACCGGGCGTTTGAGTCACAAGCTGACGCGAGATCATCGCAAGCTGGTATTGGTGGATGGACGCGTAGCGTTCACGGGCGGATTCTGCCTTACGGATGACTTCCTCGATAAGTGGTACGACATTGCGCTACGTATCGAAGGACCGGTGGTCAGCGACTGGTCGGCACTATTCACCAAGCTCTGGGACTCGCCATCGACCCAGGGCAAGGACAGCCTGCCGAGTCTGGAAGATGTGATGTTGACTGAGTCGGCCGAACCTCGTGAACAGGGCATGCGGGGGCGCCTGATCTGGGGGCACGGACGCCGTGACCAAGCGATTCGGTACTCTCTTCAACAGCGTATTTCGGCAGCCACCCAGCGGGTGTGGGTCTATACGCCTTACTTCTTGCCGACGCTCAGTTTGCGAAGGCGCTTGATGGCCGCGGCACGACGCGGCGTCGATGTTCGTCTCCTGGTAGCCGGTAAAAAGCACGATCATCCCAGCGTGCGCTACACAGGACAACACTATTACGGAAGGCTACTGCGTGCAGGTGTACGCGTCTATGAATATCAACCTTCCTTTACGCATGCCAAGTTTTGCCTGATAGATGACTGGAGCACGATAGGATCGTGCAACTTCGATCACTGGAGCCTGCGCTGGAATCTGGAAGCCAACCAGGAAGTCGAAGACGGCCGCTTTGCCGCCGATGTCGCCGCGCTGTTCGAAGACAATCTTGAGGTTAGCCAAGAAATCTGCCCGGCATCGTGGAGACAGCGCCCCTGGCGTCGTCGGGCGCGTGAGCGAGCGCTTGGCACCGTAAACAGTTGGGCGACCCTGCTTCGTTGAGTTTTTACGAATCGTTCTTTCATCAATAGGTGCGTTCAACGAGGTTCAGGAACCACAGTGATATAGCAAAGCAAGCTAAGGATGGGTAATTGCTTGAACATGGAAAACAAGGATCGTGTACTAATCGTCGAGGACGACGAGCGCCTGGCGAAATTGACCCAGGAATATCTTGAGGCCAACGGCTATCAGGTAATCATCGAGGCAAATGGCACACTCGCCGTGGAGCGCATCATCGAATTGCAGCCTGGCATCGTCATTCTTGATTTGATGCTGCCCGGCACGGACGGCCTATCTATCTGTCGACGCGTGAAGCCGTACTATTCCGGCCCGATACTGATACTGACGGCACGAGTCGACGATGTGGATCAGGTATTGGGGCTGGAAATGGGGGCTGATGACTACCTGTCCAAGCCGGTGCAGCCGAGACTGCTGCTTGCCCACGTCAATGCACTCATACGGCGCAATATACCAGTCAAAGGCGGTAGTGGTCCGTCCCGACTGACTTTCGGTAGGTTGATGATCAGTGATGCGATCCGTGAAGCTTGGCTCGACGGGGAACGCATCAACCTAACCAGCTCCGAGTTCGACCTATTGTGGCTGCTCGCTGACAATGCCGGCCGTATTTTGAGCCGCAAAGAAATATATTCGTCGCTACGTGGCATCTCATTCAACGGACAGGAGCGAGGCATAGACATACGCGTGTCGCGCATTCGGCCCAAGATCGGCGACGATTCCACCCATCCGCACCTGATCAAGACGGTACGCAACAAGGGCTACATGTTCGTCAAGCGACCTTGAGCCAATGCGCTCATTTCGCTCGATGCAATACCAGGGGTACGCTCAGTTCGATGCGCGTACCCTCGTATGGCATAGAGTCGATACGCATTTTTCCGCCGACCTGGCGCAGTCGCTCACGTACGCTCGGAAGCCCAAGACCCGTGCTGTGGCTTCCAGATCGTTCGAAAATCGTGTGGTCCGCGCCCCGGCCGGTGTCCTCGACACGAATCACGATATGATCGGTCGCATTTACGAGTTCAATTCGGGCGTGATCCACACCCGCGTGTTTTTTCACATTGAATAGCAATTCGCGGACAATCTGGAACAGCAGCACGCGCAAATCCTCATCTTGGAGCGGGGATTCGTCGTTCGCTGCAATCGTTACCGTGAGCCCGTGCAACTCCAACATCTGGCGCTGCAACCATCCCAGCGCAGCCAGGAGGCCTTCTTCCTTCAGGATGGGGGGACTCAGGTCCACGGTAAGCTGACGAGTGGTATCGATTGCCTGTCCGATCAATGCATGAATCCCATCGACGGCCTCATAAAGCGCGGCCTGCCGCTCGCATTCAGCCATCTGACGAACCAGGTGCAGCTTTATTTGCACACCGTAAAGCAACTGCTGCATATCGTCATGCAGCACCTGCGAAATGCGCCGGCGTTCTTCTTGCTCGGCCATTGTCAGACGTAGTGCCGTGTCGCGCAGTTCTGCCTCGGCATGCTTCTGCTCCTCGATGTCCATGGTCATGCCGACCCAACCGCGAATTCTGCCCGCGTCGTTCCACAACGGCACTGCACGGGCCGCCGTCCAGCGCCAGCGCCGGCTGGGCGCGTGCCAAAACCGGAATTCGGCATCGAACGGTGACGTGTCCGTCACCGAACGTTGCCAGGCCGCCATTGCCCCCGGACGGTCGTCGAGGTGGACTGCATCGATCCAGCCGTCGCCGAACCATTGCTCCCGTGTCTGGCCTGTGAAGGCACGCAGGGAGGCCGAATCCTCGTTGACCTTGCCCGTAGCATCCGTGGTCCAGACCGCTAATGCCGAGGCGGCGATCAAGGCACGAAAGCGTTCTTCGCTTTCGGAAAGCGAGGCGGTGCGTTCGCGCACCAATTCATCGAGAGAATCCATCGCCACGCGTTGTTCATGGATATCGGTCGCCGAACCGAACCAGCGCTCTATGCGTTGGCCATGGTCGTTGCCGGGAACGGCTTCGACCAGAAACCAGCGATAGGTACCGTCGCCAGCACGCAGGCGGTGTACGCTACGAAAGCGCTCGCCCCTGGCAACGGCTGACCGGTATTCGCGAACGACGCGCTCGCGCTCTTCGGGATGTATGGCGTCGGCCCAGCCACTCCCGCACGCTTCGGCCGCAGATTGTCCCGTATGGGCCATCCAGCGCATGTTGCTCCACGTCCATTCACCGCCGGGGCCTGCTTCCCAGAGAAGCTCCGGTACCAGATCGGCAACGGCACGAAACCTGGCCTCGCTCTTGGTCAGCTTGGCATTTACGCGCTGCAGCTTACGGCTGCTATGGAGGAGTTCGGCGGATATCTCATCGTAGTTGGCCTGTAGCGTATCCGCCCGGCTCCGGACCCGTTCCTGTACCTGGGTGAGATGAACGTATTCGGTCACGTCCTCGACGCGGTGGATAATGAAGCGCAGGTCGCCCTCGGGAGACATCACAGGGATGTTGATCGGCGTCCAGTAGCGCTCATCGAAGGCTCCTTCACTATCGCGACGGGGGATGTCGTAGCGCTGGACCGCCATCGTATCGGCCATATACGTGCTGGCGACCCGCTCCAGCGAGGCACGCAGGTTGGTTACGCCCGACGCATCGGGATCCGCCGGATTGTCCGGAAAGGCGTCGAAAATCGACTGGCCAAGCAAATGCTTGCGCTTGGAGCCGGTAGCGCGCAAGTAAGCGTCGTTTACGTCGACGACGGTAAAGTCGGCCTCGGGCAGCAGGATCAGGAAAGGAGTCGGGGCCCTCTCGAACAGAAGGCGGTAATCTGCGTCGGAAAGCATGAAAACCACTTGGTGGAGTCTGAAAGATAGGAGGAGGGCGCTTCTTGCTATGCGCTTGATCCACCACTGCTTCGCATGATTGCGCGTGAATTAGCCGTATCAGCTATTTACCCGCCTATTTTATGACTGGGTCTGTCTCGGTGCCATCAATGTCGAACATCGTCTTACACGATAAGCGTAGTACTGCTCGCTTAGCGAAGCGTCCGAAACGCTTCCTTGACGTGTTCGGCCAGTGTCTCGGTTGCCGCCCCTGCGCCGGGTCGACAAACCATCGTGACCTGTGAGTTGCCCAGTGGAGGCAGCCTGGCGTCGTTGTCTACTCTGCACAGCGGCGGGCGCACCAGGCCCTGGGGCAGGGGCGCCACGGCAAGGTCCGCCTGTAGGGCGGCCTCCTGACCACTGCAACTTTCGCAGGAATAGGCGATGCGGTACGCCAATCCCGTACGATCCAGCGCCGAAAGCGCCATTCCGCGCCAGGGGCACCCGTGGCTCGCCAGCGCCAATGGCAACGGTGAACGCTGCGCGGCGACACCACCTTCCAATCCTGCCCAGACTAAGGGTTCCGAATACACGATCTCACCCAGGCCCATGGCCTGACCGTCGTTGCCCACCGTCATCAGGATCAGATCGAGCTCTTCGCGTTCCAGACGCTCATGCAGGTCTACGCTGCGACCGACCACGACGTCGACCTGCACGCCCGGATGCGACCGGGCGAAGTGAGCCAGTACGCGCGGGAGGATGCGCGACCCCACGTCGTCGGCCGTGCCAAAACACACCGTTCCCTCCAGTGAAGGCGACAGGAAGTGCGTGACAGCCTCCTCGTTGAGCCGGAGCAGCCGACGACCATAACTCAGCAGCACCTCGCCTTCCGGCGTCAGCTTGACCCGGCGTGCCTCACGCACGAACAGCACTTGCCCGAGCGTTTCTTCCAGGCGTTTGACCTGCATGCTCAATGCCGATGGCGTGCGGAACACTTGCTTGGCGGCCTGTGTGAAGCTGCCGCTTTCGGCAATCGCCACGAACATGCGCAGCACGTCGGTATCCAGTAGCGGCAGGGAACTGCGCTCGAAGGATGGAGGCGTCGAAGACATGGTTTTACCTTTCAGAATTACTTAACGATAAGTGTAATTCTTTTTGTTTGATTGAACATCGGGTTCCCACCATTCTGTCGATGAGGTCGCGACCCTCAACGGTTCCTGAGTTTTGCCAATCCATGAACTGGCGCTAGCCGGGAGGTATCGTCATGTCCGATCTCGAACACGTCCGCCGGGCCATCGACAAGTTGCCGCGTCCTCGCACTCCGCTCCAACCGGAATTTTTCATGCCGGCCATGCCCCCGTTGGGATTGATCACGGCGCTGGAGAATCGTTGGTATGCCTGGCGGCGGCGACGCCTTGTCCGTCGGTACTTGCTGCCTTTGCTCGCCTATGACGACCGAATACTGGAAGACATGGGCCATCACCGCGACGATATCGAATGGGCCTTGCGGCTGCCGCTGCATGAGGATGCCCTCGCCGCGCTGGAGCAGCGACGCTGTCAGCGAAACGGCGCGTCCATCAGAGAGTGCGGCGGGCAATGAAGACGACTGCAACAACCAGCCTTCGCATCGTGCCGCCCGGCCTGGTATTGACCGGGGCGCACGCATGAATTCGGCGTCACCATGGCAACGGCGTACCGTGGTGAGTCGGAGCAGGGCTACCCAGGCGAACGGGAGGTCGCATGAGGTGCTTCCGGCGGCGCCGACTCCTGTCGAAAGCGCTCACCTTCTTCAACCAGCCAGTCGCGAAACAGGGCGGCCTTGCGCGAGCTTCGTGGGGGCCGCAGAACGACGTACTCGAGCCCGCTAGGCAGGAAACCATAAGGGGCCACCAGGCGGCCCGCACGTATATCGTCAACGACCAGAATCCATGGGGCGATACACGCGCCCAGCCCGGCGACGGCGGCTTCCAGCAGGAAGTAGAAATGCTCGTAGGTCGGGCCGCGAAGATCCATCAGGCCAACGCCGGCGGCCTTGGCCCAGTCCCGCCAGGCATGCGGGCGCGTGGCGGTGTGCAGCAGCGTCATGGCCTCGAGTCGTGGTCGATCGCCTGAATGGAATGCAGGCGCCATCACCGGTCCCACACGTTCGGTGAACAATGGCGTCACCTCGGCCCCGGTCCTCCAGGCGCCATCGACGTGAATGGCCACATCGAAACGGGCACGCTCCAGATCCAGCGGTCCGTCGGAGGCGCTCAGGCGTACCTCGATAGCCGGATGCGCGGCTTGGAAGCGATGCAGACGCGGAATCAGCCACCGCAGCATCAGCGTTCCCAGACAGGTCACATCGAGCGTGCCCTCTACATCGTCCGTGACGCGGCGTACCGCCTGCTCTAGATGCTCGAACCCCGGCGTCAGTCCGTCCAACAGCTCGCGCCCCATCGGGGTGAGGCGCAGCGCCTGCTTGGGTCCTTCCAGTAACGCCACGCCAAGATGAGCCTCGAGCCGTTTGATCTGGCGGCTCACCGCACCGTGGGTGACGTGCAGTTCAGCGGCGGCGGCCGTCATGCTTCCCAGGCGGCCGACGGCCTCGAAGGCGCGTAGGGCGTTGAGCGAAGGCAGGCTGTGCGGCATGTGAGTTTTCCTGACAGGCAATGTGCCGATAAGTCGTTAGGCCTTTGATCTCTTGCCATGATTTCCTGGGAGCTCGACAAAATGGCCATATCGTCATTGAGCCGCTGGAGGCACTCGTTGTCCAGTCTCGTGGCGAGTGGTTGAGGCATGAGGGGGCTTGCAATGGAGTCAGGGCTGTTTCTGGCCATCCTGGTGGCGGCGATGCTGCATGCCGGTTGGAACGCACTGGTCAAGGTGGGGCTGGACCGCTTTCTGGCGGTCTCATTGATTGCCATGGCCGCCGGCATTGTCGCCTTGCCGGCGCTGATGCTGGTGGCACCGCCGCAGCCCGCTGCCTGGCCGTGGCTAATAGCATCGATGCTCCTGCACATCGGCTACAACGTCTTTCTCGTCCAGGCCTACCGTAGCGGGGATCTGGGGCAGGTCTATCCCATCGCCCGAGGCGCCGCGCCACTGCTGGTAGCCGTAGTGTCGGCCATCGTCCTGCATGAACTTCCTTCACCGCTGGCCACGGCGGGTATTGGCGTGCTGGTCGCCGGTGTGGGGCTGATGTCGTGGCGTGGCGGACGACATGCGCAGAAGCTGGAAAGGCGTGCGGTAGGCGCGGCATTGGCCACCGCAGCTTTCATCGCCGGTTACACCTTGAGTGATGGAATCGGTGCGCGAGCCAGTGGCTCGCCCCCGGGCTACATCGCCTGGCTGTTCGTCGGCAATGGCCTGGTCATGTTTATCCTGCTTTTGGTGACGCGCGGCGTACAGGTCCTGCCAGCGCTGGCCGGACATTGGCGGGTCGGGCTACTCGGCGGCGCCATGTCGCTGGGCGCCTACGCCATCGCCATCGAGGCCATGACCCTGGCACCGATCGCGTTGGTCGCTGCGCTGCGCGAAACCAGCGTGCTGTTCGCCGCGCTGATCGGTTGCGTGTGGCTGAAGGAGCCGCTCAGCCGTTGGCGGGCATTGGCGGCACTGACGATCGTCACCGGCGTGGCCATGGCCAAGGTCGGGTGAAGATCGGCGGTGACTAGCGATTCATGCCGTTCGCCAGTCCGCTCCGGTCAATTCGCAGGATATCTGCCATAACCGCTCGGCGATGGCCGTGTCCCGCGCGTTAGCAGCGATATAGGCGCGTTTGGGCGTGCCGCGCGTCTCGGCGAAACCGGCAGGGCCGATATAGTCCCTGGGACGCACCTCTTCGGCGGTTGCCGCGAAAAGGGTAGGGCGTGCGCCTTCGGCGGCGGTTTGGGTGATCAGCGGCATCAACAGCTTGAAAAGACTGCCCACCATGGCGCGGCTGGCGACACCATGATCGAACAGCGCCGTGCGGGACAGGCCGGGATGTGCCGACACGATGACGCGGAAGCCCTGACGGATCAGCCCTTTGGCGGTCTCGAAACCCAACCCGGTGTTGGCTCCGGTGACGACCGCCAACGGCGCTTCACTATCCTGATCGACCATCGGTACGTTTAGGTATCGTTAGCTTCGCTAATCGTCTGGATGACCTCGAAGCCCTCGAACTTCGGCGGGCCCAGGTAAAGGCCTTCACGGCGACTTTGACCAGCATTGGCATGTGCCGCGCGGAACGCCTCGGAGTGCGTCCAGGCATCGAAATCTTCACGTGACCGCCAGATGGTATGCGAGGCGTAAAGGACGTGATCCTCCTCATCGGGGCCACGCAACATATGGAACTCGACGAACCCCGGCAGGCCCTGCAGATGAGTTTCCCGCTCCAGCCAGATCTGTTCGAATTCTTCGGTTCTGTCGGGATTGACTCGGAAACGATTCATGGCGATGAACACGTTGGACACTCCTGATAGCGAGTTGATAGGCATTCTCAGACGAAGATGACACTTTCCTCGCTAGCGGGCAAGGCGAGTGCAGGCGTATCAGCGATACCTCCCGTAGTACCGCTACTCACCCAGAAGTTGAATGCCGGCAGTGTAGTTAAACTACAACGACCCGTGCACCTAATGGCGCTTTGTGAGAGGACTCGTCCTGGCCCATAGTGAACTCACGGTGTCAGGCAGGTATCGCTACCTCGATTCACTGACCTGATACCCGGCTACAACCTGAGCGTCATGTCTACTTTGATCCAGGCGCCAGGAGCGAAGGTCTTGAAACGCTTATGACCCTGCCGCAGTGCAGCCTTGGGTGCTTACCTGGCCCGGCATGCGTAGCTAAGGCACCAGAACGCCATCGGAGATGGCAACCCAGAACGGGATTTTCCCAGGGTAATGATGACCTAGCATGAGGATTGAACCATGAACTGCATGCAATTGACTCAGCAAGCCGACCTTATCGCCAGTACCTTCAGCAAGCAGGACCTTGCCAAGGTGGTGGTTGCCTTGAAGGCCAGTGGCCACTCACTGCAGCATGCCGTCGAGGTACTCGACACCATCAATGCCTGCCAAGGCTACACCCTCGACCAGGCCTGGGACGAAGTGCTCGCCGGCGAGACTCGCGTCATGACCGTCAACGAGGACTGATTGTCCTTACTTCTATCATGAGCGTCCCTCCATCGGCTTAGCAAGATCCCGAGGGTGCGCCATGCTCTCCTAGAGCCGAGGCTATAGCCTCGGCTCTCTATTATTCCGATGGCCTTGCCGCGCCATGCTGCACAGAGGCGAATAGCCAATGTGCTTGTCTGGCCAAAAGTTATTATAGACAACACGAAGCTATTGCAATCAATTACAAATAAGTGGGTCGCTTGTTTTTATAAAATTAGCATCCTACTTACCGATTACTTATTCGCTTTACAAGAACCATTATGACTTCTAGGGTGAAATCACATTTAGCAAGAAGGGAGTTTTGCTATGTCGATGAAGCGTAACGTTTCGGTTATCGCAATGGCAGTGGCATCGGTAACCGCCATGAGCCAGGCGCAAGCTCAGACCAATGAGAACGCCTCATTGGAGGACTGGTCTTATGACACTATCTATCAGCAAGGTGGGATACGCGCAGATAACCTGATGGATACGGAAGTGTTCGGTCCTGAGGGAGAAGAGATCGGTAGCGTCGAAAACGTGCTCATTACAGAAGATAACAAGATCGGTGCGATCATTGCACAGGTCGGTGGCTTCTGGGATATCGGTGACACCCACGTTCTTGTCCCTTGGGAAGATGTCGAACTCACCGATGATGGGGTGCAGATCCCTGTCACTGAGGACAATGCAGACGACTATGGTCTGTTCGATAGCGACTGGATCACCAAGCAAGACCTTAGCGCGACCCAGCAAGTGGACGATGACGTGGCAACCGGCTCTAGAGTTTGGAAACTCTCCGAACTGCTGGACGACTATGCCAGCATTGGTCAGGGAGTCGGCTACGGTTACGTAGATAATGTCCTCTTCTCACGCAATGGCGAGATCCAGACGGTCGTCATTGAAGCCGACGAAGCCTACGGTGGCGATGCGTACGCTTATCCGTTCGCAGGCTATGGCAATGGTTGGCAGCCCGGCTATACGACCTACTCGCTCCCGTATGGTGAAGATGAAGTCGGAAACCTGGAGCCCTTCGATTATGACGAATATGATGGGCTTTGGGATATTTAAACTATCTTTTGGGTCAGTTTTTATATGGGAGGGGCAATGCAGCCCCTCCTTTTTATGCGCATGAACGGGAATGCGATGGGTAAATGAAGTTTATCAAGTATTCGTTGCTTATACTCGCTGTTTTCCTCGTGTCACTGATTCTATGGGGCATGTTCGTTGCACCTTATCAAGTCGACTACCAAGAAGAACGGGTCAAGATCCCCAACCTGCCGCCAGCATGGCAGAACCGGCAGGTGGCCCTCATCGCTGATTTTCAAGTGGGCATGTGGCTCTCCAACAAGGATACGGTGAAGGACATCGCCGAGCATCTTGCCCAGAAGAAGCCGAGCGCCGTGCTGATTGCCGGTGATTTTATCTATCACCCTATCGGCGACGAGCCCAAGGAAGAGATTCGTGAAGAGTACGAGCCGGAAGACGTCAAGGAAGTGCTTAGCGAACTACGCCATGCCCTGTCGCTATTGTCACCGTTGGCGGAGGCTGACGTTCCTGTCTATGCCGTATTGGGAAATCACGACTATGCGATGGAGGAACCTGATGATGTCAAGCTAGAGTGGCTGGCTCATCAAGTGCAATCCACCTTGGAAGAGGTAGGCATTAATGTGCTGAACAATGAAAGCTTGGTCATGGAATCGCCAGCTAACGGTGAAGGGGCTCCTTTATATTTGGTCGGCGTCGGTTCGCATTACGCTGACAATGACGATGCTCAACGCGCTCTGGCGCAGCTCCCTGACAATGCGGCACGGCTCGTGCTCATGCACAACCCCGATAGTTTTGCCTCCTTTCCCGCCGGTACGGCACCGTTAGCCATGGCAGGTCATACCCACGGTGGCCAAATAAGGCTTCCCTGGACATCGGAGTGGAGTTGGATGGCCTTGCTGGCCGAGAATGACGTACATGCCGACGGGTGGGTCGAGAATTACGGCAATCCCGGCAACAGGCTCTACGTCAACCGTGGCATTGGGTTTAGCGTCATCCCTGTCAGACTCAATGCTGATCCTGAGGTTACGCTGTTTACCCTTTCCAGGTGATTTTCGACAAGCCGATGTGCAGCATCGGCTTTCTCCAGGGCAGAGGATCGCCCTGGGGCTGCCACAGTGTCCTGGACATGCAAATCTGCGGTGGAATGACGAACTGATAAACAAAAGCCCGGCATGTTTCAGCCGGGCTATGATCGAACTTTAAGCTTCCTTGCTGTGCAGCGCGACTGCAGGCATCCAGCCTACAACTCCTTGTCACACAGAGGGTCCCTTTCCGTTTCCTTGGCTAGTCTTCCATGACCATGGAATGCACTATCCTTTTTAACCGTGCATTGAAACATTACGTATGTTATCTAGGGATGTAAGCTATTAGCGCTTTGTTTTGTAAGATATAAAATATTACTACATTAAATATTAGTGGCTACAGCCGATGACCTATCCTCAGGATAACCAAGTCAGGCTTCAGGGAGGAAGAATGGCTGAACATTTCGAGAGTTGTGTCACACAGAACTTGTCTCACCACATGGCTATCGGAGAGCAAGAGGCTCGGATCCTTTCTGAACTGGAGCAAGCGCCTAGCAAGGTGAAAAAAGGGCATGAGCTGTGGAAGGCAGGCACACGGCCAGACCAGCTTTACACACTGCGCAGTGGTTGGGCGTATTCCTATCACAGCCTAGGCGAGGATTCGATTCGCGTATTGGACATTTTCATGCCCGGCGACCTGATGGGCATTCGCGACGCTACGCTTCCCCACCATTACACGACGGCTGCCATGCTGACGGACGGCGTCATCTGCCCGTTTCCTACCAGCCGCCTCAAAGGCATTTTCGAGAATCACCCCAATCTCGCCATGGGTATCCATGCCTCTGCCGCTCGACAGCAAGCCGTGATTACCGATCGGTTGATCAATGTGTTAAGCAACGATGCACGCTGTCGCATCGCTCACTTCATCCTCGAGATCTATTACCGCATCAAACGCGTGCACGGCGATCTCGGCAGCGGCTTCACGCTGCCCTTGCTGCAGAAGCATATCAGCCTGGCGCTGGGGCTGACCCATGTACACGTCAGCCGAATCCTCAAAGCGCTTCACGCAGATCATGTCATCAAGAAGACGCGTAGCGAGATCGAAATCCTGGATTTGACGTGCCTCCACCAGATATCGAATTTCGATGCCGAGAAGTTCGGGGACAAGATGAACCCGCTGCTGGTCGATGAGAGGGGGTGAGCGGAGCGCTATCGCAGCGTCTCCCAGACGTAGGTCTCGAGTATCCGGCAACCAGGAGAGGAGGGAGCCGATGCACCGGGGAAGCTGCCTATGCGGCAAGATCTGCTATGAATACCGGGGCGAAATCGACGAAGTCTCCATGTACCACTGTCGGCAGTGTCGGAAGGCGCAGGGCACGGCCTTCGCCGTCGCACCCATACGTTCGGCCGGCTTCCGCATTACCCAGGGTGCACAGTACCTGAAAGAGTTTCGCGCCACGCCGAGCAAGGCGCGGGTGTTCTGCTCGGAATGCGGTAGTCCGCTATACAGCGCCCGCGACGATCGTCCCGAGGCCAAGCGCCTGCGGCTCGGTACCCTGGACACACCCATATCGCCAAGCAAGTGCTACCACGCTTGGGTGTCCACCCAGGCGGAGTGGTTCGAAATCACCGATGGGCTGCCCAAGTTTCCCGAGTTTGCGCGCTGAAGCGGCTGTGATCGGGGGCAATGCGTTATACGGGCAGGGACCTGTATCGCTACCACGTTGATCGGCGTGTTGTAGAAGTAATCATTAGGCTGCATCCTCGTCGGGATACACCGTCAGCCAAAGGGTCAGCCTTGAATGGATTTCCTGCAGGGTCTGCTGAAAAGGGAGTTCATGATCAATGTGGCGGGGATCGGTAATATCCCAGAACAATGTCTCTTTTGCCTTGCCTTTCCACTCGGGGTGGTGCTGTTGTGCCTTTTCGCTCAGGATAATGACGAAATCGAATTCTCGATCGGCATAGGCCTCTACCGGTTCGCTGACCAAACCTGTCGTATCGATACCGGCATGCACAAGCGCATCGAGCGCAGCCTGCTCAGGGGGCGCCGTAGTAATGCCCGCACTGTAAATGTCGTAGTGATCTTCCGACATGTGCCGAAGCATGGCTTCCCCCATGAGAGAGCGTTCTGAATTGGTGTCACCGACAAAGAGGACGCTTTGCTTGGCCATGAAATAGCTCCACACCAGAGATGCTACTTGAATATACCCGTGATGTGTCAGAGCGAAGTCGGTTATATGAACGCGGAGATGCTTGTTTAGTTTTTGTTAAATGAATATTTATCTTCGTTAGTGTTTTTGCATGGAAGCACGAAGTTAATGTTGGGGATTGCCTGGAAATGGACTACTGCTTATGTCGACTCGGCTCGATTTTAAGTTGATGGCTCATTCATGCGGGCAGTGCTGCATTCCGGCACCGGTGCGTTACACGAACAGAAGACTCACGGATCAGACGGGGAGATCACATGGCTGAGCAGACCACACTCATCCTGGCCGGGGGAAACGCACTCGGCGCCTACCAGGGCGGCGCTTATGAAACCCTGTATGAACGCGGCTTTCGCCCCGATCAACTCTTCGCTGTCTCTACCGGTGCGGTCAACGCGGCATTAATCGCCGGCAATCCGCCAGAAAAACGTGTCAGCATCCTTCGAGACTTTTGGGATACCGCTGCACAAGATGGCGCCTGGGCACTCAGGCCAACCTGGACAGCAACGTGGGACAGCAAACGAATGCGTGCGCTACAGAGCCTGCTGCTCGGCAGCCCTGCGTTCTATCGCGCACGCTTTCCAGGCGTTCTGTCAATACTGCCGGGTATGCTGACCGACAATGGCATCTACGACCTCTCGCCGCTGCGCGAACACCTGGAACGACTGGTCGATTTCGACCGGCTGAATGATGGGCAGACGCGGGTGGTGATCGTCGCCGTGGATATGAATAGCGGGGAGGAGGTGCGTTTCGATAATGCCAAGATGACCCTCACGGCCGATCATGTCCTGGCGAGTTGCGGCTTCATTCCCTTTTTCCCACCGACACGCATCGACGGACGAACCATGGTGGATGGCGGCATGACCTCCAACCTTCCGCTGGAAGCGGCCCTGGACGAACCCGCTACGAATGATCGGCTGTGCATCGCGCTGGACCTGTTTCGACGCCTCGGCCCTGACCTCAACACCGTGGGGCAGGCGATGGACCGGCAACTGGAGCTGCTCCTGTCGACCCAGAGCTGGCGCGCCCTGAGAAGCCTGCGCCAACGCCACGAGATGCGTCGCCAATTGCGGCTACTTGCCAGCCGTATTCCGCAAGAACAGCGCAGCGACCCCACCTTGACCTCCGCCCTGGCGGAAGGAGAAAAGAAAGAAGGGGCAACTACCTTGCTCATGCTCAGTCATGCGGGCGTGCCGCACGACACCGAGATGCGCGCCTTCGACTTCTCCCGTCCCTCGCTGACCGAGCGTTGGGACGCGGGGCGTGAGGATATGAAGCACGCCTTGGCAACGCTAGGGGCCCGGCGTGCTGACCCAGGTGAGTTTGTAGTGCAGGCGTTTAATGGGAGCGAAGCTAAGGAGGTTAGTAAAGCTTCGAAGTAGTCATGCCTCTACTGGCCAAATTAGAATGAGATATTAGCCGTCGACCTGCAGCGCATTGTTAGACGGAATTATACTAACCATTTTTGTTTACTTCATATCGTAGCTCGGCCATCCCTACCCCCATTTGCTGAACGGATATTAGACAAAGAGTAGGGCTTAAAACACGGCGCGGAAAAAGTGGTTTACCTTTAGCAAGAGTAGCAGAACCAACTTGAATAATTAGTTCGTCCAGCAAGCCCGCGTCATAGAACTGACCAGCTAAGTCACCACCGCCGACGATCCAAATATTTTTATCTTTAGCAGCAACCTTCATTTCTTCGTGTGCTTGACGTACATCTCCATTTGGAAAATGGATATCTGCGCCGTCAATCACTGGTAGCTTACGACTTGAGAACACCCAGGCAGGTTTGTCATAAGGCCATGGAGAACCTGTCTCTTTAACGACCTGGTCTGCATTACGTACCATCCATTCATAAGTTGATGATCCCATAGCCAAGGCTCCAACTCCGGATATGAACTCTGGATAGCTAGAGCTATTAATATCTCCAAGAGGAAAAAGCCAATCAAGAGAATCTTCTTCAGTCGCGAGGAATCCATCAAGACTTGTGGCTGTGTAATATTGTGTTTTCACTATTTTCCACCTATTTAATTGTATTCGCCTAACAGGTGTTAGACAGCACGCGCGTTCAAGAATGTTATGCAGCTCGCATGCAGGCCCCTAGGGCAATGAAATATGGAACAATTACGTATAGTTCGGCTACATTACACCGATCATCGTGCATGCTGCATCCCCTCAATGAACGTGCTTGCTGCCTTTGTCGCCATGGCTGCTTTGGGTCGTAAACTGTCTTTAATATTTAAGCCAAGCCACTCACCCGCGTTACTTCTCGCAGCACCGCCTCATCCAGTATTCCGCGTCCGCTTTCCGCTAATGTAAACCAATCCTTAGCGCGCGTAACACCCGTGTAGACCAATTCTCTAGTCAGGATGGGGTTAGGGGCGTCGGGCAGTATCAGTGCGGTGTGGGTGAATTCCGAGCCCTGGGACTTGTGGACGGTCATGGCGAAGACGGTTTCCACCGCCTGCAGGCGGCTGGGCAGTACCCATTTGATGCGCCCGCTGCCGTCGTTGCTGGGGAAGGCGGCGCGCAGCATGGTCTTGCCGGGTTGGCCGGGCAGCGGCAGGGCGAGGGTGATGCCGATGTCGCCGTTCATCAGCCCCAGGCTGTAGTCGTTGCGGGTGACGAGCACCGGGCGGCCGAGGTACCAGCCGCGCTCGAGTTCGGCGTCGCTGGCGTGAATCAGCCCTTGGCGGCGCAGGGCGCGGGCAATGCGCGGATTCAAACCTTCCACGCCCCACGGGCCTTTGCGCAGGGCGCACAGCAACTGGAAGCGGCCATAGGCGTCGATTACGGCGCGTGCCCAGGCATCGAACGCCTCGCGGTCGTGCTCCAGGTCGGCATCGGCGGGTGGGCGGTGTTGGGCCAGCGTTTCCAGGTAATGCCGGTAGCCGGTGGGTGGCGGCAGTTCGCCATCGCGCCCAGCACGTCCGCGGCCCTTATTGAGAAAGCCGCCGGGGTTGCCGTCGACCACCAGCCGGTCGAGTGCCGGGTCGTCGCTGTCGCTCAGGCGTAGGTGGGCGATGTCCGCATAGCCCTGCTGGAAGACGCTACGTACCGCGCGGCGCTTGTCCTTGGGTTGATGGTCGCTGGCCAGCGGGCGGTTCACGGCCTGGGCTAGCTGGCCGATGCCGCTGCTGGCATCGAAGCGGTGGCTCACCCGCAGCATGGCGATGGCCTGATCCAGCGCCTGGCCGTGGTGGCTTTGATAACGCTCGGGGAGCGTGGCGCCCGCGACCTGGGCCAGCCAGTCGCAGGTGCTCGGGGTGTAGTGGGCACCCTCGGCACGCTGGCACAGGTCACCGAGTACGGCACCGGCTTCCACCGAGGCGAGTTGGTCCTTGTCGCCCAGCAGTACCAGCCGCGCACGTGGAGGCAGGGCGCCGAGCAGGGCGGCCATCATCTCGATATCGACCATTGAGGCTTCGTCTACCACCAGCACATCGAGCGCCAGACGGTTGCTTGGGTTATAGCGGAAGTGACGCGTGTCGGGGCGCGAGCCGAGCAGGCGGTGCAGTGTGGTGACTTCGGTAGGAATGGCTTCGCGCAGCGTTTGGATATCCACGCCGTCGGCGCAGGCCGCCGAGGCGAGTTCCAGCAGCGAGATGCCTTCGACCTGCTTGGCGATGGACTCGTTGAGGCGCGCGGCGGCCTTGCCGGTGGGGGCAGCCAGGCGAATGCGCAGTGGACGATCTCCCGTCTGGCCAAGTTGCAAGGCCTGAAGCAGGGCGAGCAGGCGCACTACGGTGGTGGTCTTGCCGGTGCCGGGGCCGCCGGTGATCACCGAGAAGCGCGAGCGGGCGGCCAGCGCGCAGGCGAGTTTCTGCCAGTCGAGTTGGGCGTCGTCCTGTGCGGCACTAGCAGTGGCTTCACCGAACAGGGCATCGAGCGCCTGTTTCAGGGTCTCGGTCGGCGGCGTGGGAAGCTCGTGCGTCAGTCGGCCATGCAGGGCGTGGCGAATGTCCTGCTCGTACTGCCAGTAGCGGCGCAGGTAGAGGCGAGTGCTGCCGGAGGTATCCAGCCGCACGAGGGGCGTGTTACCGGAGCGCGCCTGGTCCCCGTGGCTGACCAGCATGGGGTTGGCCAGTGCGGCACGCCACGTGTCGAGGTGCAGCCCGTCGAGAATCTCGCTGGGTAGCGGCGGCGGATCGTTGAGGTCGTCGCCTTCGGGTGGCAGCGAGAGCGCCAGGTTGGGGGCGGCCAGGGTCTGGGCGAGGTCCAGGCATACGTGCCCACGGCCGAGCTGATGGCTGGCCAGCGCAGCGGCGAGCAGCAGCAGAGGTTGCCCGTCGCCGACCTCGCGATGAAGGAACACGACCAGCGCGCGGTCCAGCGGGCGCAGCCAGCCGCGATCCACCCAGCGCTGCAGCAGGGCCAGCAGGGCATCGTGATCGTGCCAGGCGGCATGCGAGACGTCCCGCTGCGGCCTGTCCGCCTCGGGGGTGAGGTCGTCGAACAGGTCGAGTTCCTTCATGCCGGTGTCTCCATGGCCTGGGTGTCGGTGGCAATATCGAGTGGCTCACCGCGGAACAGCGCGTCCAGGGCCTCGATCAGTTCGCGTGGGGGGCGCTCGGCATGCACGCCTCGGCTGGCAGCGTGGGTGCCGCGCAGGAACACCGTCAGCGAGCCGCCAATATGACGGTCGTAATCGTAATCCTTCAGGCGCGCTTTGAGCAGGCGGTGCAGGGCAAGCAGATAAAGCGCGTACTGCAGGTCGTAGCGCTTCTCGGCGACGGCGGCACGCATCGCCTCCGGTGTATAGGCGCTGTCGTCCAGGCCCAGGTGGTTGGACTTCCAGTCGGCCACGTAATAGCGGCCCTGATACTCGAATACCAGATCGATGAAGCCCTTGAGCATGCCGTTGAGCCGGTCGCGTTCGGCGCGGGGGCGCGGCATGCCGTGCAGGGTATGGCGGCGCACCAGTTCGTCAAGCGCGGGCGCGTCGACCTGGTTGGCCGCGAACCAGAACTCCATCTCGACCTGATAGGCGTTTAGCGCCTCCAACGGCACCTCCTCACTGGCACCGGTTGCGCTGGGCAGCGGCAATGGTCGGCTCAGCAGGTCGGCCAGCCACTCGTCCAGCGTGGGTAGCCATTGGGTCCAGCCACGCAGGTTACAGCGCCGCGCCAGGGTGTCCTCGCGCTGAGCGGGGTAAGCGTTCACTTGGCCGAAACCCTGCTGACCGGCCCATTCCAGAATGCCGTGCAGGAAGGTGCCAGGGCCGGGGCCACGCGGGAAGCGGTGCAGGCTGGGCACGGGCTGGTCGGGGTCAGCGTTGTCGCGGGGTTCGGTCATTACCTCGAAAGCGGTGGCCTCGACGGCGGTGGCCGGCTCGAATGGGGCCGACTCGCTCATGGAGCTTGCGACGGACTCGGCGGGCGTGAAGGTCGTCTCCGGCGCGGTGGCCGGGGCCTCTCCGGAGAAGCGCAGCGCCGAGTAGCTGGCAATCCACCAGTGCTCACGGGCGCTGCGCAGCGGCTGGCGCGCTTCGCCAAGCAGCGGTTGATCGTCTTCCAGGGTGATGACGCGGCGAGTGATCTCCGGCGCGGGGCACAGCGTGATCGATTCGCAGCGGCCCTTGAGCGTGGCCAGCATGTTGCCGAAGTTGGATGGCGCGATGGCTTCGCCATTGGCCAGCAGTTGCCCGATGGCGCAGCTTTCCATGCCCTTGAGCGGCGCCATGCCCAGCCAGGTGGCGTGGCGGGCGCGGGTCAGCGCGACGTACAGCTTGCGCAGGTCTTCACCGAGGCGTTCGCGGTCGGCGCGCTCGAGAATGGTGTCATCGGCTTCCAGGCTGATCTGCAGCTTGCCGTCATCGTCGTGCCAGCGCAGCGGCGAATCGTCCTTCTTGGTCGGGCGGTGGCTGCAGATGAAGGGCAGGAAGACCAGCGGGTACTCCAGGCCCTTGGACTTATGGATGGTGACTACTTGAACCAGATCGGCATCGCTTTCCAGGCGCAGCTTGTGGGCGTCGCCCTGGCCCTGCGGGTCGGCAATGGCTTCGGCGAGAAAGCGGATCAGCGCATGTTCGCCGTCGAGTTCCTGGCTGGCCTGCTGCAACAGTTCGCCCAAATGCAGAAGGTCAGTAAGCAAGCGCTCACCGTCGCTGGCGGGCCCGTCGGCAAGCAATCGGGCAGGCACACCGAAGTCGTTCATCACCCGGCGCAGCAGTGGCAGCACGCCCTGGGTCTGCCACTGGCGATGGTAATCGCGGAACTGCATGACCCGGCCTTCCCAGGCCAACTCGTCCTCGTTCAGGGCATCGAGTGCGGGCAGGTCGAGGCCCAGCGCGGGGGTGGCCAGGGCGGCGCGCAGCTTGCGGTCGTCGTCGGGCTCGGCGCAGGCGCGCAGCCAGGTTTTGACCTGCGGCGCGATGGGCGAGGCGAACACCTTGTCCTTGTCGGAGAGGTAGACGCTCTTCACCCCGCGCCGGGCCAGCGCCTGACGGATGGCACGCGCCTCGCCCAGGCCGTTGACCAGCACCGCCATGTCAGAGGGCGTGAGTGCCTTGAAATCGCCTTCGCCGCTGTGACTGAAACCGGCGCGGCCGCGTTGGCCATGTTCGAGCAGTTCGACCATGGCGCTGGCGCAGCGCTCGGCCATCTCGGTGTGGTAGGCGCCCTTGGCCAGCGGCTCGTCGCTTTCCAGTTGCCACAACGTCATGGCCGGCAGTGGCTGGCCGTCCAGCGTGAGTGAGTCCTTGCGTCCCTTGGCGGCCACTTCATGGAACGGCACTGGATTATCTGACTTGCCCTTGAACAGGAAGGCGCCGGGTGGGTGCTGTTCGGCATGCGCGAAGCAGCGGTTGACCGCTTCGACCATTGGCGTGCAGGAGCGGAAGTTGGTGCCCAGCGTGACATGCCGGCCGGCGGTGTCGCGGCGCGCCTGCAGGTAGGTGTGGATGTCGGCGCCGCGGAAGGCGTAGATCGCCTGCTTGGGATCTCCGATCAGGAACACGCCGGTATCGCGGCGGTTCTCGCCGATGCGGTAGACGCAGTCGAAGATGCGGTACTGCACCGGGTCGGTATCCTGGAACTCGTCGATCAACGCCACCGGGAACTGGCGGCGGATCTGCGCACCCAGCGCCTCGCAATTGCCCCCGGCCAGCGCGCGGTCGAGGTGGATCAACAATTCGTTGGGGCCCATCTCGGCGCGGCGCTGCTGCTCGCGTTCCAGGCGCGTGCGGCACCAGTGCACGGCGTGGAGCAGCAGCGTGGCGCGCGGCTCTGGCAGCGCGTCGAGTTCGGCCTGGAGTTCGGCAATGGCATTGAGAGCGGGATGATCCGGCGGCTCGCCCTTGAGCCAGATTTCGGCCATGCCTTCCGGCGTCAGGCGTTTCCAGGCGGCGGGCGTGAGTTCAGGGCGAACGGCGTCGCCCTGGCACCACTCGCGCAGTGCGCCCAGCCAGTTGGCGCGGCTGCGGGCATTGAAACTCTGGCCTTTGAAGGCCTTGCGCTTGGCGGCGTCCTCGAACAATACCTCGCACTCGTCCACCCACTGCGGCCAGGGCGCCTTGAGTTCGGCGAGACGCTGAGCCGTGGCTTCGCGGGCCTCGTGCAGTGCCTCATCGGGGGGCGGAGCGCCCTCGGGCAGGGCGTCGCATTCCGGCAGCAGGCGGCAAACGTGGTCATAGAGTGTCTCGGGGGACTGCCAGTAGCGCATTACCGCGGGCAGCTCATCGACGCTCATTGGGTAGTAGAAGCTGCGCCAGTAGTCGCGTACTACCTCGCTGATCAACTCGCTCTGGTCGGTTTCCAGGTTGAGTGAGAACAGGCTGCCGCTATCGAAGGCGTGCTCGCGGAGCATGCGGTAACACCAACTGTGGATGGTCGAGACGGCGGCCTCGTCCATCCATTCGGCGGCCAGCTGCAGACGACGTGCACAGGCCGACCAGGTGGCCTCGTCGTATTCGTCACGCAATTGGAGCAGTAGCGGGTCGCCCTGAGCATCCTCTTTTGGCTGCAGGAAGACGTCAGAAGCCTCGACCAGCCGGGCGCGGATACGCTCGCGCAGCTCCTGGGTGGCGGCGTTGGTGAAGGTCACTACCAGGATTTCCGGGGGGGTCAGCGGCCGGGCGAAGGCGGCGGGGTCGTCTTCACGGCGCGCGCCGAGCACCAGGCGCACGTAGAGCAGGGCGATGGTGAAGGTCTTGCCGGTGCCGGCGCTGGCTTCGATCAGCCGGCTGCCGTGCAGCGGGAACTCCAACGGGTTGAGCTGGGTGACGTCGCTCATTTTCCGCCTCCCTTCACGGCTTGATACACGGGGGCCAGCAAGCGCTCGCTCAACGTGGCGAAGGCGTACGGCGTGCCGAGGTGCGTCTGGTAGAGCGCGGCGAAGTTTGCCCAGCGGTGAGCCAGATACGGGTCGCGGCCGACCTCGCCGGCGACGAAGTCGTCACCCTGATAGGCGCTGACGGCGGCCTTCCAGGCATCGCTGTCAGGTGTGCTCTCCGGGGTGCCTTCCTTGCCCAGCCAGGCGAACGCAGTGCCAGTGGCCAGTGGCAGGGGCGAGCGCATGCCGACCTGCCAGGCGTCGATCAGGGCGCGCAAGTGGTCACGGGCCACGGCGGGATCGAGCGGCGGCAACGTGATGTTCCCGGCCTTGGAGAGCAGGCGCGTGGTCATGGGTTCGTCGTCGAGATGCCCGGCCAGGTGCGCCACCCAGGGACGCAGCAGGTGGTGCCAGTTGTAGCGGTTCTTTTTCACCAGGCTACTGCTGATCAACAGCAGGCAGCAGCGGTTGCCGTCGTCGTCGCGGCGCAGGTCGCCCAGCCAGTCCTCCAGCAGCGGGCCACCGGGGGTGGCCAAGCGCACCGGTATCGGCTCGTCGAAGGCATGGGGCCATTCGTCCAGGGCTTGGCGGTAGTCGTCGAACAGCGCTTCCATCGGCTCGGCCAATGACTCGCGCATGCGTTCGCCGAAGGCGCCCATGGCCAGTACGCCCTGGCCCTGCAGGCAGTCGAGCATGTCGCTCAGTGCCGCCTCGCGGGAGTGACCGCTGTCCACGGCCTGGCGCTGGGCCTGGATCAGCAGGTCCTGCAATTGCCACTGTTCCAACCCATCGAGGGCGAAGGGCTCCTGGTCGTGACTGACGATATCCTCGCGCTCCAGATAGACCTTGAGGCGCGTATTGAAGAACGCCTTGGCGGGATTGCGCAGGAAGCTTCCGAGCTGGTGAAGCGTTAGCGGCGTGTCCTGCTCGAAGTCGGTTAGAAGCTCGGTGCTCGACGAGGCTGTCAGTGCATCGCTGTCAGCCGCTTCATGGTGATGCACTGCGCGCCACTCATGGGCATAGGTCACCAGCCGGCGTGCAGAGACGCCCCGCGTGGCATATTCCTCGGCGGTGGGAAAATAGGCGCGGCTGAACGGCTGCAGCGGGTGACAGGTGGTCAGCGCATCGAGCAGCTCGGTGTCGTCCTCGGCATGCCAGCCGGCCGCAAGGTGATCGCGCAATTGGCCGACCAGCACCGAGGGTGGCTTTTCGCTGTTATCGACGATGCTGCGGCCTACCCAACTGACGTAGAACTGCTGGCGTGACGAGAGCAGCGCTTCGAGAAACAGGTAGCGGTCGTCTTCACGGCGCGAGCGGTCGCCGGGGCGGTAGTCGCCGTTCATCAAGTCGAAGTCGATAGGCGGATGGCTGCGCGGATAGTCGCCATCGTTCATGCCCAGCAGGCAGACGCGCTGGAAAGGAATGGCGCGCATCGGCATCAACGTGGCGAAATTGACCGCGCCGGCCATGAAGCGTTGCGACAGGTTCTGCTCGTCGATCTGGTTCAGCCAGTGCTCGCGCACGATGGACAGCGGCAGTTCGCGAGTCAGCCCGGCTTCCAGTGCGCTCTCCTGCCAGGCCTGCAGGGCCTGTTCGAGCTGGGTGAGCACCAGGCTGTCGCGGGCGTCCTCGGCAAGGAAGCAGGCCTCGAGTAGCGTGCGCAGGCGCGTCCCCCAGCCGATCACGTCGGTGTCGTCGCGCAGCGCATGCCACTGGTCCTCCAAGGTTTCCAACAGCGTCGCCAGGGGGCCGGCCAGTTGTGCCTCAAGCCCGCCGATGTCGTCGAACGGCTCGATGTCCCGCCATGCGCCGTCCCCCGCGGTGCCCACGGTATAGCCCAGCAACAGGCGGCGCAGGCCGAAGGTCCAGGTGTTTTGCTCCATGCCGTCGGGCAGGTCGAGACTGCGGCGCTGCAGGCCGTGCAGCCCCCAGCGAATACCGGCGCCGTGAATCCAGCGGCGCAGGGTGGGCAGGTCGTCCTCGTCGATGCCGAAGCGGGCGCGCAGGGCAGGTACGTCGAGCAGATCGAGCAGATCGCTCACCGACAGGCGCAGCTCCGGCAGGCGCAGCAGCTTTTCCAGCGCGATCAGCAGCGGCAGACGGTGACGGCTGCCCTGGTCCGAGAGCGTGAAGGGAATGTGCCGGGGGTCGTCCACGGGAATCTGCCCGAACACCGCCTGGATATGCGGGGCATAGCTGTCGACGTCCGGCACCATGACGATCACGTCGCGCGGGCGCAGGCTTGGATCGGCACTGAACGCGGCGAGCAGTTGATCATGGAGAATCTCGACCTCGCGCTGGGCGCTGTGAGCGACATGGAACACCACCGAGTCGTCGCGACGGGTGTCCACCGCCGGCCAGCGCTCGCGGGTTTCATGCAGCGGTCGCAACTCTCGTATATCGTCCTGCAGCTGGTGCAGCAGGCAGCCGTCGCCATTCGAGTCGAACAGGTCGATGCGCAGAGCCTCGGCGGCGAACAGGCCTTCGTACTGCCGGGTGTCGTCGTGTTCGTCGAGCAGGCGCAGATAGTCGCGACCCTGCTTGCCCCACGCCGCCAGCAATGGCTGGGCATGCAGGTGCAGCTCGGCCTCGCCATCGCCGTCGCCGATCACGTCGAGGCGTTCGGGCATGCCGTCCTTGCGCGACTGGCGGAAACGCCGCGCACGCAGCAGGTCCTTGTGTTCGATGATATCCGCCCAGTAGTGCTGGCAGGGGTTGTGCACGCAAAGCACGACCTGGCAGCAGCGGGCGATGGCGGCCAGCGCCTCGAGCGCCTGCTGGGGCAGCGAGGAGATGCCGAACACCATGAGCCGGCGCGGCAGGCCGGGCGGGCGGGTCTCGGGTGTCAGGGCCTGGGCGGCCTCGAGAAAGCGTTGGTGGACCATGGCGCGGCTGGAGTCGATACCGTCGGCGCCCACGTCTGCACGGATCGCGCGCCACAGCTCGGGCTGCCAGCGCTGGCCGTCGTCCAGCGGACGGGCCTCGCCACGGGCGGTGATCAGCACGTCCTCGCCGCGGCCCCAGGCGTCCAGCCAGTCGGCGCGGTAGACCTGGTACTGGTCGAACAGATCGGCCAGACGCTCGGCGAGCTGGTGGTGCTTGCGCAGGTCGCCGTCACCATCCAAAAACTGCTTGAGCGGCGCGAAGACATCATGTGTCATCAGTTCGGGCAGCAGGCGTAGCAGACGCCAGGTCAGCCGCGACTTGTCGAACGGCGAGGTCGAAGGCACCGCTGCGGGATCGCTTTCAGCGTGGATCAGCACGGCGCGGTAGGCCTGCCACAGAAAACGCGCCGGCAGGGTGATGTCCAGCGCGGCGGCGATGCCGGAGCCCGCTTCGTCGGTGTCTGCGGCGAGTGCCAGCTTCATCCACTGACTGATGCCGTTGCTCTGCACCAGGATGACTTCGTTTTCCAGCGGCGCCAGCGGGTGGCGTTTCATCCACTCCACCGCTATGCCGCGCAGGTCTTCCAGACGGTTGCCATGGACGACCATGAAGCCGGGTTGCAAGGCTTCGTCAGAAAACAGGGACATGGCGCTTCCTTGATGCGGGGCGGTCGAACACTTTCCAACCATACCGGACTGGACGAGGCGCGGGAATAAACCATGTCACGGTCGGTACTTCAAGAGCCGATGCGCAGCACCGCTGCGTTCAGTCTTCTCTACTTGAATACTTGAACGGTTCGCATGACAGGACGAGGTTGTGCGTACCGCCATTGATGCGTTCGAGGATGAACCAGCTGTCCAGCGGATCGTCCACCAACTCGGCAAGGGCGCCCACGACCCGCTGCGCATGCGCCTGGAGAAGTTCGCGCTGATCGTCATCAGCGAACAGCGACAGGGTCTTGAGCGATTTCAGCAGGGCGAGACAGATGCTCACATCGTCACTTCCATAGTGCAATATGGGCGTATACAGCTTGTAGAGCAGGTTATCGAGGGTTTCCTCGGGCCAGGTGACCCTGGCTTTCCCGGCATCGTCCGCTAGAGTATTACAGGGTTCGAACATCAGCCTTTCGCGGAGCAGTTCGGTGATCTGATGCAAGCACAGCCTCGCGGTGCCGGGGTCATTGATGCCCGGTGACAAGGCCTTTACGGCAACCTCCATCAGCTGGGTCAGGCCGTTGACGTACAAGTCCTGAATCGACTCGCCTTCCAGATATTCCAGATGAGACCTGACGGCGTCGGACCATTTCTCGGTGGGGGGTTGGTCCGTCTCGACCTTGAGTATCGGAAAACCCGTGACGATGAAGTCACCCAGCGCAAAATTGAAGTGAATGGCGCAGTCCGCCTGTTCGGCCAGGCTGGCAAGTGCCTCGAGATTGGCGCGCTGTATGTAGCCGCTCTGTTGGGCATGAATGAAATGGCATCGACTGCCAGGCACATCTCTATGGCTGACGTAGCACCATTTCTTTTGCTGCTGTCTGGCCTGGAGTCGTTGCATGGAGCGCAGCGCGGAGCGGTGAAGTTCCTGCGTGACGGCGTTGATCTGTACCGATTGCGAGGCGTTATGGATGAAATAGACGAACAGGGCCAGGCAGTGGATCACCATGGCAGCGCCAAGATAGGTTGCCAGCGAGCGCCAGAGATCCGGCGTCCTGCCCTCGATCGGTATCATCAATAGCACCAGGATGAACAGGATTGTGCCCAGGTAGTGACCGAGCACCTGCTGGTGACGACGCTCCGTGACCAACCCGAAGACCAGCTTGAGAGAAAAATTGCCTCCGGCCTGGGTGAGAACCGACATGACCATCGAGAAGCTGAATACCATCAGCGAGATCATGCCCGCGACCAGGGTGGCCAGCAGGGTACGCGCCGTGTCCGGATTGTCGAATTTCATGAACCCGAGAAAGTCGGGGAGCATCGACGAGTCGATGGGCGCCAGAACGACCAGCACGACCAGCGCCAGATAGGCCAGGGTAATCAGGCTGGTCAGATAGGCGATGCTCTGTCGAAGCCTGTTGATGAGACGCAGAGGCCAGGCCAGGGGGTTGGTCATCGTTGACACCTTCCAGGAAAAACGTCGCCCTAGTGTACAGGCTTCACTGTCGCGCTGGGGTGGTCTACCCGGTTCGTGAGATGTCTGGCCTTTCCGGAATGGCCTGCCTAATCGCGCCGTACAGGCGGTTCTCACCCCGGTCTCGTACCTGAACGCTAATGTGCTCAGCGTTAGGTGGCTAGCGGTGAACATTGGCGTATGCTGGCTCTACCCTGCTCCACATCAGGAAGCGGGAGGGAACCATGAAGACGGCACCACGGATCGAACTGACACAGGCTTGTCTGTTTGGCGGGGCGATCGGCGATGCCTTGGGAGCGCCGGTCGATTCGCTGAGCTGGGAGCGGATTCGCGCCCGGTTCGGTCCCGACGGGGTTCGTGATCTGGTAGGGGTCGATGGGCTGCGGGGCAGCGTGACCGGCGATACCCAGACGATGCTGTTCACGGCCGAAGGCATGCTGCGTGCCTACGTGCGCATTCAAGAGCGTGAAATCTACGATCCGGTCGCCGTCATTCACCATGCGTTGATGCGCTGGGCCCTCACACAGGGAATCGCGCCGGCATTGAGCCCGATCGACGACAAGGTCGGTCTGATGAGCGATGTACGTCTGCACCAGCGGCGTGCGCCGGATGAGACCAGCCTCGCGGCGCTCGAGCAGGCGCCAGCCTTTACCTGGCAACCGGACAACCAGATCAATCACTGCGCCGCCCTGACTCGTGCCGCACCCATCGGCTTGTTCCCTTGGAGCGATTTTCTGTTGCGTCACCGTGAACGGGCCTTCTCGGTGGCCAGCGAAACGGCACGTCTCACCCATGGTCACCCCTGCGCCTACCTGAGTGCCGGGGTGTTCGCTTATCTGATCAATGGCCTGTTGGAAAGCGAACAACCCCTCGATACGTTGCTGGCCCAGGCACTGGCTTTCCTGGAAAGCGGGGCCTGCATCGGCTTCCACATCAGCGACGATGACGAGCGCGCCAGTCTGTCGCGCTGCCAGATACAGATTCGCTTTCTGCTCGAGGCGGTACTCGACTTCCATGCCCAGGGCAGCAAGCCCTCGCCACAGGGCATCAAGATGCTGGGGGCCGATAGGAGCGCACAAGTGTCGCTGGCGGTTGCGGTATGGTGTGCCCTGGCCGCCGAAGACTATCGCCAGGGCGTGCTATGGGCAGTCAATCAAGCCGGCGACAGCAAGGGCACAGGCCTGCTCGCCGGAAACCTGCTGGGGCTGAGATTCAGCCTCGGCGGGCTGCCGCCGGCCTGGCTCGAAGTTCTCGAATTGCGCAACTGGATGGATGTGCTCGGCCATGACCTGCAGTGGTTGCCACAAGTCTATGTGGGGCACGGACACGGCGCGTATGATGACGAACTGATTCGACGCTATCCGCCGTCCTGATCTCTCGTTCTGCCGGCATCCCTGCCTGGCATGACCTACGCTGATCGGGACAGGACCGTCATTCGTCATTCGGCTGGATGCCGCTGGAGTTGCGATGTTTCCCGCGTTTACGTTGCGCTATGCACGACTTCCGGAGCGTTTCTACGAGCGCTTCGACCCCGTTCCGGTGAAGGCGCCCGAGCTGGTCGCCTTCAACCGCACCTTGGCCGAGGAACTCGGCTTCGATCTCGAGGCTTTCGATGCCGACCAGGCCGCTGCCTGGTTTGCCGGCAACCAAGTACCGCCGGGCGCCGAGCCGCTGGCCATGGCCTATGCCGGCCATCAGTTCGGCAATTTCGTGCCGCGCCTGGGCGATGGTCGCGCCGTGTTGCTTGGCGAAGTCACCGACCGGCAGGGACGGTTGCGTGACATTCAGCTCAAGGGGGCAGGGTGTACGCCGTTCTCGCGTGGCGGCGATGGCCGCGCGCCGCTGGGGCCGGTACTGCGCGAGTATCTGGTCAGCGAGGCGATGCATGCCATGGGCATCCCCACCACGCGGGCACTGGCTGCAGTGACCACAGGCGAACGCGTCGTGCGCCGCGTGCCCGAGCCGGGCGGTGTCGTTACACGTGTAGCCTCGAGCCACATTCGCGTGGGCACTTTCCAGTATTTCGCCACCCGTGGCGATATCGACGGCGTACGCACCCTGGCCGATCACGTCATCGAGCGCCACTTTCCCGAGCTGCTCGAGCGTCCCGAGGAAGAACGCTACCTGGGCCTGCTGGAAGCGGTGCAGGCGCGCCAGGCCGCCCTGGTCGCCCGCTGGATGGGGGTGGGCTTCATTCATGGCGTGATGAACACCGACAACACTGCAATCTCGGGCGAAACCATCGATTTCGGCCCCTGCGCGTTCATGGAAGCCTACGATCCGCGCAAGGTGTTCAGCTCCATCGACGCGGGTGGGCGCTACGCCTATGGCAACCAGCCGGGCATCATCCAGTGGAACCTGGCGCGCTTCGCCGAGACGCTGCTGCCATTGATCGACGCCGAGCAGGAGCGTGCCATCGAACGCGCCACCAAGGTGATCGAAGCCTATCCCGCTCGCTATGAAAGCGAGTGGCTGGCCGTGATGCGCGCCAAGCTCGGCCTGGAGCACGAAGAGGAGGGCGACGCCGAACTCGCCGGATCGTTGCTCGAAGCGTTGCACGCCGGGCGTGCCGATTTTACCCTGAGCTTTCGCCAGCTGGCCGACGTGGCGGAGTCCTCCGCAGGACGCCAGGCACTGTTCGAACTCTGCGAACGCACCGAGCCCCTCGAGACCTGGCTACCTCTATGGCAGGCGCGGCTGGCGCGCGAAGACGTTGACGCGGCCACCGTCGCCACCCGCATGCGGGCGATCAATCCGCTCTACATACCTCGCAACCATAAGGTCGAAGAAGCGCTGTCGGCGGCTTACCAAGGCGATTTCAGCCCTTTCGAGGCACTTCGCGAGGTGCTGGCCAAGCCCTTCGAGGAACAGCCCGGCCGCGAGGCGTATACGCTGCCGGCAGAGCCCAGCGAGCAGGTGTTTCGGACGTTCTGCGGAACCTGATCTTGCCGCGCCGGTAGCCTCGCCGATTTTTCAGACAGAGCGTAGACTCAGGGGAATTGTCCGTTGCACAGTCTTACGGGACATAACAATCACAACGCAAAAGGAGCCGTTCAACATGTCCGTTCGAGAAATTTCCCTCTACATCGATGGCCAGTCCGTTCCGTCACAAGCTCAGGAGTGGCGGGATGTGGTCAATCCGGCCACTCAGGAAGTGGTGGCGCGGGTGCCGTTCTGCCCCGTCGAGGAAGTCGACCGTGCCGTGGCCAGCGCCAAGGCGGCGTTCAAGACCTGGCGCAAGGTGCCGTTGGCCAAGCGCATGCGCATCATGCTGGCCTTCCAGGCGCTGATTCGTGAGCATACCGCCGAGCTCGCAGCGCTGATCACCGAGGAACACGGCAAGACCCTGCCGGATGCCGAAGGCGAAGTGGGGCGCGGCCTGGAAGTGGTCGAGCATGCTTGTTCGATCACTACGCTGCAGCTTGGCGAGATCGCCGAAAACGCCGCCAGCGACGTCAACGTCTATTCGCTGAATCAGCCGCTGGGCGTGGGCGCCGGCATCACCGCCTTCAATTTTCCGATCATGTTGCCGTGTTTCATGTTTCCGTTGGCCATCGCCACCGGCAATACCTTCGTGCTCAAGCCTTCCGAGCAGGACCCGTCGTCGACCATGCGTCTGGTCGAGCTGGCCCACGAGGCCGGCGTGCCCGCCGGGGTGCTCAACGTGGTGCATGGCGGCCCGGACGTGGCCAACCGGTTGTGTGACCATCCCGATATCAAGGCGCTGTCGTTCATCGGCTCGACGCGCATCGGCAGCCTGATCCACGAACGGGCCGGCAAGGCCGGCAAGCGCGTTCAGGCGATGATGGGCGCCAAGAACCACTGCGTGATCATGCCCGACGCCAACCGTAGCCAGGCCATCAACAACATTCTCGGCTCGGCCTTCGGCGCGGCCGGCCAGCGCTGCATGGCCAACTCGGTGCTGGTGCTGGTGGGCGAGGCCCGCCAATGGCTCGATGAAATCGTCGAGAAGTCCCGGGCCATGAAGGTCGGCCCCGGCACCCAGCGCGATGCCGACCTCGGCCCGCTGGTCTCGCCGGCGGCGCGTGATCGCGTGGTGCAGTTGATCGGCACGGGGGAAAGCGAAGGCGCGACATTGGCGCTGGATGGCCGCGATATTCAGGTGGAAGGCTATCCGGACGGCAACTTCGTCGGCCCGACCATCTTCAGCGACGTGACCGCCGAGATGACCATCTATAAGGAGGAGATTTTCGGCCCGGTGCTGTGCGTGGCAGGCGTCGAGACGCTGGACGACGCCATCGAGTTCATCAACGCCAACCCCAACGGCAACGGCACGGCAATCTTCACCAATTCGGGGTGGGCCGCCAAGCGCTTCGAGAGCGACATCGATGTCGGCCAGGTCGGCATCAACGTTCCGATCCCGGTGCCGGTGGCCTACTTCAGCTTCACCGGCTCACGCGCCTCCAAGCTCGGCGACCTCGGCCCCAACGGCAAGCAGGCCATTGCCTTCTGGACACAGACCAAGACCGTCACTGCGCGCTGGTTCGAGCCCGAGAACGTCTCCAGCGGCATCAACAGCACCATCTCGATGGGGTAAAGGCAAAAACTTCACGACTGCTGCCTGCCGCCGTCTTCGGACGGCGGTTTTATATGCGCTGTCTTGGCGGAATTGGCCTGTCGAAGTGAGGGGGGAGCTTGTACAGTAACGGTACAGCAATACCCCAGTGTCCTGTCGAGGCACGGGAGACGAGACCGCCATGAGTTATGTCCTGAATACATTGATCGTCTTGTTAACGGTGGCCGGCATGGAGGCGTTCGCCTGGTTTGCCCATAAGTACATCATGCACGGCTGGGGGTGGGAGTGGCATCGCTCGCACCATGAGCCGCACGATTCACCCGAGCGTACCGGCTGGTTCGAGAAGAACGATCTGTATGCCGTGGTGTTCGCCGGGGTAGCGATCGCGTTGATCGCGCTGGGTACGTCAGGGTGGTACCCGTTGCAGTGGGTCGGTGCCGGAATGACCGCGTACGGCTTCCTGTACTTTCTCGCCCACGACGGGTTGGTGCATCAGCGCTGGCCGTTCCGTTACGTGCCGCGGCGCGGTTATCTCAAGCGGCTTTACCAGGCCCACCGCATGCATCATGCCGTGAAAGGCAAGGAAGGCTGTGTGTCGTTCGGCTTCCTGGTTGCGCCGTCGGTGAGCACGCTCAAGCGTCAGTTGCGTGAAAAACATGACGGGCCGCTAAGAAACGATCAGCGCCAGTAGCGCGTTGCGCCGGGAGACGATGATCCCAAGTGCCAGCAACAGCAGGACGACGCCGGCCAGCCGCTCGATGGCCTTCAGACCGCGACCCAGATGCCGTATTAGCCGGGGATGCCCGGCCAGCCGCGCCACGAGAAGATCCCAGCCGAGCACCACGCCGACCATCCACAGCGCGTAGAGCCCCTGGATGGCGGGCGGTGTGGCACGGGCGTTGAGTACGGCGAACAGGCTAGCGTAAAAAAGGCCGTTCTTAGGGTTGAGTAGCCCCGAGGTCAGCCCGGCCAGCAACGCACCGTAGGAAACCTTGGGCGTAGCGGCGCTGGTGGCGGCTTCCGACAGCGGGGTCCGGCCGGCATGACGAATGAAGAGCCCTCCCATGTAGACGAGAAAGCCGGCTCCCGCCAACTGCAGCAGCAAAAATGTCGTGCTGTCATTATCCAGAGCCATCAGACCGAACAGTGCCAGACCGATGAACAGGGCGTTGGCCAAGGTGATGCCCAGACAGGCCAGTGCTGCCTGGAGACGGCTCCGAACAATGGCGTAGCGCAGGATGAGAAAGAAGTCGGGGCCCGGACTGAGCAGGGCGAGAAAGTGGGCACCGGCGACCAACAGGAATTGTTGCAGCATGACGGATCTCCGCTCCGAACAGGCTTCCATTGTTGACGCTGGATGGGCCGACGTATTGAAGGAAAGTGCGCCTCAGGATCGGATTGCCCTGTCCTCGGCCCCCGGATCGCGATGGCGATAGCGCCCCGGTGTGGTGGCCACCCGATCCTTGAAGACGCGCTGAAAGTGGCCCTGATCGGCAAATCCCAGTTCCTGGGCCAGGCTGGCCAGATCGGCGCCCTGCTGCAGGCGCCGGCGCGCCTGCCGGATGCGTCGATCCTGCAGCCAGGCGTGCGGCGTCAGGCCCGTTTCGCGTCGAAACAGGCGAATCAGCTGATAGCGGCTCAGGCCATGATTTTGCGCCAGCGTCTCCAGGCTGAGTGGCCGGTCGAGATCCTCCAGCAGACGGGCCTGGATGGTCGCGAGCCGTGTCCGTGACGGTCCCGGCAAGGCAATTGCGGTGCCGCTGCACCAGAGACGTTCACGTAGAAAGGCGATAAGTTCGGCTTCCTTCTCCTCGTTCGACGCCGAGGAGAACAACCGGGCATTGAGCCGGCAGAAGGCCCGGTAGGCCGGAGACGAGGCGACGACGAAGGCGTTCGCATGGGAGAGGGAGGCCTCGTTACCCAGCACGTCGGCTACCCAGTCAGCATCCAGATACAGCATCTGGTAGCTCCAACTGAGCGTTGGCAGGGGGTTGCAGGCGTGCACGACGTTGGCCGGGATGCTGACCAGGCTGCCCGGCGTCAGGGTGAACCGCGCATCCCGACACTGGAAAAGACTGCGGCCACGATCCACCACGCCGATCGACAGGGTAGGATGGCTGTGCGCCCGATAACAGGCCCGACTGTGGCTGGCCCGGCGGCTCTCGACGAAGGGCAGTGCCGGATCGCGCCAGAACTGACTCATGGGGATTCCTCGGCGGATGATGCAGATTGCATGGTGCCGAAGAATGCCACCGTAGGCGAGCTGTCGACTAGTTGGACAGAGCGTGACGAGATCGCGTCCACAGCCCGGGCGGTCTCGGCTCGGGCGTGCCGGCTCGCGAGCGAAGCGCCATGGCCGAGCCCTGGGCCAGCAGGCGCAGCTTGTCGGCCTGGCTGGTCGAGGCCCGCGTATCCCAGGCGCGGGCGCCCTGCGCTTTTACCTTGATGCCGATTTCCCGATAGACGCCGTGTGCCGTGGCGATGGCCCAGGCAGAGCGTAGCGGCAGCGCATTGAGCCCACCCTTGGCTGACTGATAGTAGGGCTCCGCCAGATCGACCAGGCGCGCGGCCAGTCCTGCCAGGGCATCGCGATGACTCGGATCGACAATCTCATCGGCCGGGATGCCGGCTTCACGCAGCCACTCGGTGGGCAGATAGCAGCGGCCGATGCCGGCATCCTCGACGATGTCGCGGGCGATGTTGGTCAGTTGAAAAGCCAGACCGAGATCGCAGGCGCGGTCCAGGGTCGGTTCGTCGCGTACCCCCATCACCATGGCCATCATCACGCCCACCACCCCCGCAACGCGGTAGCAGTAGGTCAGCGTATCTTCGAGCGTCTCGTAACGATGTCGATGCACGTCCATGGCGTAACCGTCGAGGTGATCCATGGGGTAGCGTGCGGGAATGCGGTGGGTCAGAACGACCTGCTGAAAGGCGGCGAAGGGCGGACTTTCCATCGTCTCGCCGGCATAGGCACGCCGGGTCGTCTCGCGTAGCTCGGCCAGGCAGGCCGCATCGGCGCGCTCGCCATCGGCCTGGCCGAAGCCCAGTTCCTGACCGTCGATCACATCGTCGCAATGACGACACCAGGCGTAGAGCATCACGGCGCTGCGCCGGGTGGCGGGGTCGAACAGGCGCGAGGCGGTGGAAAAGCTCTTCGAGCCAGCCTGGATGGTCTGGGTGGCGTGGCGTGCCAGGTCGTTCATGTTGCTCAGATTAGTCGTTTCACTCATGCACCGAGCTGCTCCAGCATCAGGCCGGCCGTGGCCTTGGCCGAGCCGATCACGCCCGGCACGCCGGCACCGGGGTGGGTGCCGGCGCCGACCAGATAGAGGTTGTCGATTCGTGAGTCGCGGTTGTGCGGGCGGAACCAGGCGCTCTGGGTAAGGATGGGTTCCAGCGAGAACGCCGAGCCCAGGTGAGCGTTGAGTTCGTCGCGGAAATCCTCGGGCGTGAAGTGACGGCAGGTGACCAGATGTTCGCGCAGGCCAGGAATGTAGTGGCGTTCGAGATAGTCGAGGATGCGGTCGCGATAGCGCGGCCCCTCGACGCGCCAGTCGATGGGCGCCTTGCCCAGGTGGGGCACCGGGGCGAGTACGTAGTGCGCGCTGCAGCCGGGCGGCGCCAATGACGGATCGGTAACGCACGGCGCATGCAGATAGAGCGAGAAGTCGTCGGCCAGCGTCTCGCCGTTGAAGATGTCGTCGATCAACTCGCGGTAGCGCGGCCCGAAGCACACCGTATGGTGCTCCAGCCCCTCGGGCGGTGGCGTATCGAGGCCGAAGTAGATCACGAACAGCGACATGCTGAAGCGCTTGCGGCCCAGTGCGCGGGCCTGGCTGACACCGCGTGGGTGGGTGCCGAGCAATTTGCCATAGGTGTGCATGACATCGGCATTGGACGCCAGGGCGTCGGCCGGGAAGCGGCGACCGTCCTCGACCACGACGCCACTGACGCGGTCGCCGTCGACCTCGATACGACTGACCGGGGCGTTGAGTTCGAGTCGACCGCCCAGGTCTTCGAACAGGCGAACCATGCCGCTCACCAGCGCGCCGGTGCCGCCGCGCGGAAACCACACACCCCATTCGCGCTCCAGGGCGTGGATCAGGGTGTAGATCGACGACGTGGCGAAGGGGTTGCCGCCCACCAGCAGCGAGTGAAAGGAGAACGCCTGGCGCAGGTGCTCGTCTTGAATGAAGCGCGACACCATGGCGTAAACGCTCTTCCAGGCCTGCAACCTGGCGAGTTGCGGCCCGGCGCGCGCCATGTCGCGAAACGACAGGAACGGCACGGCGCCGAGCTTGCGATAGCCCTCCTCGAATACCGCCCGCGAGTAGCTCAGAAACTGCCGGTAACCTTCCACATCCGCCGGATTGCGCTCGGCAATCTGGCGTTCGAGTTCGGCCTGATCGTTGACGTAATCGAAGGCGGGCGCGTCCTCCCAGCACAGGCGGTAGAACGGCGTGACCGGCAGCAACTCGACGTAATCATCCAGCCGCCTGCCAGCGAGCATGAAGAGTTCCTCCAGGGCCGAGGGATCGGTAATCACCGTGGGGCCGGCATCGAAGACGAAGCCTTTATCCTCGTAGACATAGGCGCGACCACCGGGCCTGTCGCGCTTCTCCAGCAGTGTGGTCCGGTAGCCGCCGGCCTGTAGGCGAATGGCCAGGGCCAGGCCGCCGAAGCCGGCGCCGATCACCACGGCACGCTTGGGAGAGGTCATGGGCGGCTCCTGTGTTGATGAAAAACGACTTGCTCGGGGCGGGTCAATTGTACGGCGCGCGCCGCCTCGCCCAGCGGCACCGGCGGCTTGCCGACGACGATACGCAATTTGTCGGCGCTGGTGAGTCGGCCGGCGTAGAAGCGCTCGATCAGCGGCTCGGGCAGGCCGTAGAAACGTTGCATGACGCGCCAGCGCTGGTCGCTGCGTCCGGCCAGGAACAGCATGCGGTTGAGCAGCCGGAAGTAACCTTGATGACGCCATTCGCGGCACGCCGTGTCGCGGATGGCAGCGAACAGCGCCGGGGCGCTCAGGTCGTCGAGGCCTGCGATAAGTTCGGCGAGACGCACGGCGTGGGGCAGCGAATAGCCGGTGGTGGGGTGGAACAGCCCGGCGCGCAGCCCGCTGCGTGGCTGACCATCGGCGTCGCGCCAGAAAGCCTCGATATCCCCCGCCAGGGTGATCGGCAGTACGCCATGCTCCTCGCGCAGCGTTTCGCGAATCTCCCATCCCTGCGCCTGGGCATAGGCCTGGATATGTCCGCGCAAGCTGGCCGCGTCGACCTGCGGCCCATCGACGTAATGGGTGTCCTCGATGAGCAGCGTATCGGCCGTGAAGGGCAGGACGTAGACGAAGCGATAGCCGTCGTCCTGGGTGACGCTGGCGTCCATGAGGATGGGCTGCTCCAGGCCATGCGGAAGCGCCAGGCGAACTTCCTGGCCGAGAAAGGCCTGATGGCCCAGCGCTACGTGCGGGTTGTTCGTGACGCCACGGCCGTCGATGACCGCGCCGGCATGCAGGACGCGTCCGTCGGCCAGCGTCACATGGGTGGGTTGCACCGATTCGACGCAGGTATCCGCCCATAGGTCGTTGCCGAGCGCGTCTTCCAGCGCTCCGGCGAAATCCGCCGAGAAGATGCTGGCATAGCCACCCCGCAGCTGGCGCGTGCGCTGCGGGAAGACCACCCGGTGGCCCGCCCAGCGACAACCGACCAGGGGGGACAGCCAGGCGTGCTGGGCAGCATCGAGGTCGCCTGCATGAAACGACCATGTATGGTTGCCGCCGGGGCGCGCATCGCGTTCCAGCATCAGCAGGCGCAGTGCAGGGCGTTCAAGCTTGAGGCGCAGCGCGATCAGGCCGTTGGCCAGGCCGCCACCCACCAGGATCAGATCGTAATGTGGCGTCGTCATGCGTAGTTCATCCTGGCTGCAGACACGTGGTCACCGATCACGCCCTCGACGATATCGGCGGCAGCCGGGGCACCGCCGGCAGTGTCGACCTCCAGCCCCAGGCGATCCAGTGGCGCGGCGAAACGCCGGTCATGCAATAGGTCATCCAATTTGCTGGCCAGTGACCGAGCGCTGGCGAATGTCGGGGAGGCGCGTAGGCCGACCCCAGCGTGGTCGACACGGGTTGCGACACCTGGCTGGTCGAAGGCGATGGGCAGCACGAGCATCGGCGTGCGGGTCGCTAAGGCATCCATCACCGTATTGAGGCCGCCATGCGTCACCACGGCATCGGCACGGGCCAGCGCGGCACGCTGCGGAGCGAAGTCGGTGACCCAGGTCGCTCCCTCGCGCTCCAGAACGCGTATCCGGGTAGCGTCCAGGCCGCCGCAGTGGGCCAATAGCAGCTGTACATCGAGTCGTCTGCAGGCCTTGGCGATACGCCGGAACAGTGAAAACCGATGGCCTTGCAGTGTACCCAGCGAGGCGAATACCAGCGGGCGATCTTCTGCAATCGGCAAGTCCAGCGGGCCTTGGGCCGTGACGGGTGGGCGCAGCGGTCCGACATGATGAAAGTGTGCAGGCAGGGCTTGGCGTGGCAGCTCGAAAGCGGGCACCGTCTGGCTGATCTGGGCATAGGGCGACAGGCAGTCGTGCAGCCCGCTACGGGGCGACAGCCCGAAAGTGTCGGCATGGCCGGCGATGACCCTGTGCAGGGGCGCCATTAGCCAGTCGTGGACACGCTCGCTGCCCTCGTACATGTGGCTGAAGCGTGGCCCTTGGCCATACGTCATCGGCATGACCGGCAGTGGGATGCCGGGTTCGCGGTTGACCGGCAGGGCGCAGGCCACGGAGACGTAGAGTAGCCCTGCGGCCTCGGCGACCAGCCCGCCAGCGGCTTCCATCTGATCGCAGAGCAGGAGATCGATGCCCAGCTCACTCAGGGCATCGGGCACCTCGCGGCAGAGCATGTCGGTGCTGCGTGCCAGCTCGCGAATCAGCCGCTGCAGGCCCAGTGGACCACCGGGGTTGGCAGCCAGTTGCAGGGTCCGTGTCAGCGAGTCTGGAGGATGATTGGCGTGCCCTACGGCGTGAAAGCCGATGCGGGGATCAAAGAGCCAGCGCGCGGCGTCTGGCTGACCGATGAAGGTCACGCGGTGGCCACGCTCGAGCAGTTCCAGAGCCAAAGCCTGTAGCGCACGGTAATGGCTCGGGAAGGGCGGGGCAACAGCGGCGATATGCTTGGGTTTAGCCATGCAGGCTGCCCGGTGCCGGATCCCGAAGGTCGATCAGAGCGGCGCGACGCAAGGCCGGAAGGTCCGCACTACCGGTGCAGAAGCAGGCGATGCGCAACTGGCGAATCACTATCTTGAAGTGCTCGATCACCGCCTGGGTGGATTGTGTGGCGCTGTGCAGCACCGCCGCCGCCTGACCGACCACATCGGCACCCAGACGGATCGCCTTGGCGGCATCCACGCCATCACGGATACCGCCCGAGGCGATCAGTGGCGTGTCGGGCAGCGCCTGACGCACCGACTGCAGAGCCAGAGCGGTGGGTATCCCCCAGCCAGCGAAGGCCATGGCCACCTTGCGCGAGGTGTCGTCCGTCGAGCGCTCGGCTTCCACGGCAGCCCAGCTGGTGCCGCCGGCCCCCGCCACATCGATCGCGGCCACACCGACGTCGATCAGCGAGCGGGCGACCGAGGCCGAGATGCCAGCTCCCACTTCCTTGATCACGACCGGGACGTCCAGCGCCGTGACCAGGTATTCGATGGCTTCGAGAATGCCGCGCCAGTCGCGGTCTCCGCCGGCCTGTACGGTTTCCTGAAGGGGGTTGAGATGCACGATGAGTGCATCGGCGCCGATCATGTCGACGGCACGGCGAGCCCAGTCGGTGCCTTCCTTCTCAACCAGTTGGGCGGCGCCGATGTTGCCCAGCAGGGGGATGCTCGGGGCGAGCTTGCGCAGCTCGCGGGTCAGGCCATGATCGCTGCCGGACTGCAGCGCCACCCGCTGCGAGCCGATGGCCAATGCAATGCCAAGAGCTTCGGCAGCCTCGGCCAAATGATGGTTGATGGCCTTGGCGCGTTCGGCCCCGCCGGTCATCGAGCTGATCAACAGTGGTGCGCGGAGTGGCTTGCCCAGTAGCTGGGTGGACAGGTCGATGTCGTCCAGGTGCAACTGTGGCAAGGCGCAATGCTCGAACTGATAGCGCGCGAAGCCCGTCTGCCCGGGGGCAAGCGCACGCTGATCATCCAGGACGATGTCTAGATGATCGTTCTTGCGGTTTACCAGATCGCCATCGGCCATGTGCGTCTCCTGGGCCTAAGGGTTATGGATTGCTATTGTTGAAAGGAGTGCCTAGAGTTATACGTAACTTGTACAATCATGGCAATGCAAAGCGTGTGTCGTCAATCGATACCAAGCCTACCGCTTTCTCAAGATAACAATGTCGCGCCGGGGTGCATAACGGAGTGTCTCCAGATGGGCTCAATATCACATCGACCCGATAGCGTTAACGAGGCGGCGAACGAGTTCTCCGACCTTCGCCGCCAGATCGACGCACGCCTGGAGCAACTGCTACCGAGGCAGGCAGGCGATCCCATAACCCTGGCGATGCGCGACTGTCTGCTTTCCGGTGGCAAGCGCGTGCGCCCCTGCCTGTTGATTCTTGCTGCCAGGGGGGTGGGAGGCGACTCGCCGGCCCTGCTCGATCTGGGCTGTGCCGTGGAGATGATCCATAGTGCCTCGCTGATTCTCGACGATTTGCCCTGCATGGATGACGCCAGCCTGCGCCGGGGGCGACCGACGACCCACCGCCAGTACGGTGAAGACGTTGCCATGCTGGCGATGGTGGCGCTATTGAGTCGGGCGTTCGGCCTGGTGTCGCAGGCGCCTGGCATTTCTCCTGAAACATGCGCGCAGATGGTGATGCAGCTTTCCCGGGCGGTTGGTGACCAGGGGCTGGTCAGGGGGCAGTATCAGGATCTGCATGCCTCCCGACAGTTGCGCAGCGTGGATGACGTCTCCACGACGAACACGCTCAAGACCGGCGTACTGTTCCAGGCGACCCTGGCATTGGCGGGACTCGCCGCTGGCGCGGACGAGCCCACTGCATCACGTCTGCAGCGTTTTGCCCTGGTGCTCGGTCAGGCCTACCAGCTTTACGACGATCTCACCGATGGGCTAGCCGTTAACGGCAAGGATGTCGACCAGGACGATGGCAAGACGACCCTGGTCGCCCTGCTCGGCGAAGCGGAGGTCCGCCAGCGATTGGCGGGGCACCTGGCCGAGGCGGACCGGCACTTGGTCGCAGTATTCGGTGACGATCCGCCGCTTAGCCGGTTCGTGCACGACCTGTTTTCCCGCTTCGACAACGAATTGGGGGCGCTCCGCTCCACAGAAGCGATCGCCTTCCCTCTGTCTCGCCTCTAGCCCCCCCCGGTTGCCTAGGCCATGATTGGCTGGGTCATGTCAGTCACGACGCTTTACACCCAGCGCCTCCGGGTCGATCATTAGCGCTACCCGACATCGTCGGGTCCACAATTCATTCACTGTCGCCAGGGGTGTCCTGCCAACCGGTAGGGCTGAGATTGTCATTCCTTGAAGATGACTGACCCTGGAACCTGATCCGGTTCACACCGGCGGAGGAAGAGCGACATGCTGTACGCCACCCTGGCGGCGCTGGGCGCCGCCTTGCTGCTGTTTGCCATTCTCGGTCTGCGCGCAAGCCGCGCCGGCACCAACCTCGACGATTATGTCACCGCACGCAATTCGCAGAACGCGTCGACTCTGGGGCTATCGTTCCTGGCCTCGGGCATGGGTGCATGGATTCTCTTTGCGCCACCGGAAGTGGGAGCGTTCGTCGGTCCTGTCGCGCTGGGCGGCTATGCGCTGGGGTCGGCGCTGCCGTTCATCGTGCTGGCGCTTTGCGGGCCGGCCATTCGCCGCCGCCTGCCTGAAGGGCGCAGCATCGGCGAGTTTGCCGCAGCGCGCTTCGGCAATGCCGTGCGCCGCTACGTGTCGTTGATCTCGGTACTCTACATGGCTTGCTTCCTGGCCGCCGAGCTGACCGCCATCGGCGGGATCACGGCATTGCTGTCGGATGTACCGGGCGGGGTGGTGGTGGTGGCGGTCGCTATCATCACGCTGATCTATACCGCCTGGGGCGGGCTGCGCGCCAGCCTGGTCACCGACCGCTGGCAGGCCCTGCTATTGATCGGCCTGCTGGCCGTGGTGAGTGTCGTCGCCCTGCAGCGGCTGCCGGCCATGCCCGTCGACGCTACGCTGCCTGGCGCGCCCACCGGCAGCGCGCTGAGCGTGGCGCTGACGCTGGTCATCGCGGTGACCGCCGCCAACCTCTTTCATCAGGGCTACTGGCAGCGTGTCTGGGCGGCCAGAAACGGCGCGGCCCTGGGGCAGGGCGCGGTACTGGGCGGCGTGACGACGATCCTGGTGGTGGCCGTAGTCGGCGGGCTGGGCATACTCGCGGCGATGAGCGGGATAGGACTGGGCGAACCGCCGATGCCGTTCTTCGCATTGCTCAGCGAAGCGCCGGGCTGGCTCAAACTGCTGGCACTGGTGCTGGCGGTGACGCTGGTCGCTTCCAGCGTCGATACGCTACAAAACGGTATTGCCTCGCTGGCCGTGGGCGACGGCCTGTCGCGGTGGGGATTGTCCCTGAGCGGAGCGCGCTGGCTGACGTTAGCATTGATGGTGCCGGTGGTGGTCATCGCGCTGCAGGGCGTGTCGGTGCTGCGCCTGTTCCTGATTGCCGATCTCTTGTGTGCGACGGCCGTGGTGCCGGTGTTGCTGGGCTTGTGGTCGCGCATGAGCACCGCGGCAGCGGTCAGCGGAGGTATCGCCGGGCTGGCCGGCGCCGTGCTGCCGGGGTGGATCGCCCAGGGCAGCCTGCAGGCCGGCCTGCTCGCGGCGAGTTTTCCCGGTGGTGCGCCGACGTTGGCGCCGTTCGTCGGCGCGCTACTGGCATCCAGCGTGACCGGCGTGCTGGTCGCCCTGATAAAGCCGCGGCCCAGCCCGCAATACACCTAGGTGGCGCCTCACAGCATCCGGCACTCAGTTGCCTGTTGCTCGGGCGCAGGCGGCCTGGCACGTGTCCTGCAGGGCATGTGCCAAGGCCCGGGTCGCCGGTCCCGCCCCGTCACGGTCCGCAAAAACCATATACAGCGTTTCCTGCCGACTGCCCCCTTCGACGAGCGGCAACGGCCTCAGCTGGCCCGCGGCCAACTCTTCCCGGATATGTTCGCGCGGCAGCCAGGCGAACCCCAGCCCCTGAGTGACAAACTGGATTGAGGTCTTGAGGTGAGACACGGTCCAGCGCTGTTCGGCGCCGAGCCAGCCGGCATCCTGACGGCGCTTGAGCCCACTGTCGCGGACCACGAACTGGCGATGTCCGGCCAGGTCCTGAGATGTCAGCTCACGCTCTAGCTGGTGCAAGGCATGCTGGGCATGGGCGACAGCAATGAACTCTATCGGCATCAGTGCCTGCCCAAGAAAGCCAGGCGGCATGCGGTTGGTGACGATCAGGTCGGCCTCATGATTAAGCAGGGCCTCGTGGGTACCGGAAAGCACCGACTCGATCAGTTGTACCCGAGTGGCGCGGCTCTTGGGGACGAAGGCAGTCAGTGCCTGCCCGAGCACGTCGGGCGGAAAGATGATCTCCACGGCCAGCCGCACTTCCGGCTCCCAGCCTTGCGCCAGATTATCGGCCAGCCGCTCCAGGCGAAGGGCTTCGTCGATCAGTACCCGGGCCCGTCGCAACAGCGCCTCGCCGGCGTCCGAGAGTTCCGCCTTGCGTCCGCGTAATGTCAGCACATCGACAGGCAGGCGCTCCTGCATGCCCTTAATGGCATAGCTTACCGAAGACTGGCTCTTGTTCAGCGCCTCTGCGGCCTGAGCGAAGCTGCCTTCGTCGACTACCGCCTGAAGGACTGCCCACTGTTCCAGGCTGATACGGGGGATGCGTGTCGTCAT
This sequence comes from Halomonas sp. McH1-25, assembly GCF_022348165.1. Classification (GTDB taxonomy): domain Bacteria; phylum Pseudomonadota; class Gammaproteobacteria; order Pseudomonadales; family Halomonadaceae; genus Modicisalibacter. The sequence continues at coordinate 1,152,867 of NZ_JAKRFI010000001.1, read as the reverse complement.
GGGGGGCGGGCCTCATGGATATGAAATCATCGAAAACGCCGATCGTTTTACGCTAAACATTGCGACATTTCCGGTGAAAGCAGCGCGTATCCTGAGTTCAGTGACTCATCACCGAACTCAGGAATCTTTCATGAAATCACAAATACTCTCTCAGATGGTATCCACCCGCTCCAGCCTGGCGACACTGGCCCTGCGCGTGCCGGTGGGGCTGATCTTCATGGCGCACGGCGGCCAGAAGCTGTTTGGCTGGTTCGGCGGTTACGGTCTCGAAGGGACCGGGCAGTGGCTGGCGTCGATCGGCATCGAGCCGGGGTATCTGATGGCGTTGCTGGTCGGTGGCGCCGAGTTCTTCGGCGGGCTGGCGCTATTGCTGGGACTGCTGGTTCGGCCGGCCGCTGCGGTATTGGCCTTTGCCATGCTGATAGCGATCTTTAGCGTCCACATCGGCAATGGCTTGTTCATGAGCAACAACGGTTACGAGTTCGCCTTGGCCCTGCTCGCCATCTCCGTCTCGCTGGTCTTCAGTGGCGCGGGGAGTGTGTCGCTCGACCGCCGCTGCGCGAACCACGCCTGACTTCATCCCGACACGTTAAACGGAGGAAACCATCATGATCGTTCGTTCAGGAAATCAGCGCGGTTATGCCGACCATGGCTGGCTGCGCTCATACCACACCTTCTCGTTCGCCAATTACTACGATCCTGAGCACATGGGCTTCAGGGCGCTGCGGGTAATCAACGAGGACCGTGTCGAGGGTGGCAAGGGCTTTGGGGCTCATGCCCACCGTGACATGGAAATCATCTCCTACGTTCTGGAAGGCGAGCTGGCTCACCAAGACAGCATGGGCAATGGCGAAATCATTCGCCCCGGCGAGGTCCAGCGCATGTCAGCGGGTACGGGCGTGCGGCATAGTGAGTTCAATAACGCCAAGGACCGCGAGGTGCATTTCCTGCAGATCTGGATCGAGCCCGAGCGCGGCGGTATTGCACCCAGCTACGAACAGAAGGCGTTCCCCGCGGCCGAGCGTCAGGATCGGTGGCGGCTGGTTGCCTCGCGCGATGGGCGAGACGGCTCGGTCACGGTGCATCAGGATGTCAACCTGTACGCCTCCTTGGTGGCACCTGGGCAAGCGCTGTCGTTCGTCGTGCCCGATACCCGCCACGCCTGGCTGCATGTGGCGCGCGGCAAGGTCGAGATCAATGGCCGGGCGCTGTCGGCTGGAGATGCCGCGGCCTTCGAGCCCGGCGAGGCCATCGACGTGACGGGGAACGAGGACGCCGAACTATTGTTGTTCGATCTGGCCTGAGCCGGCGAGAGGTTTTACTTGGCGAGCGGCTTAGGGTTTGCAACCGTGGCGGTGCATGGCCAGACTCTGTTCTGACCATGCATGCCGCGGAGAGAGACCATGAGCAAGGAGAATTCCCAGGATCCACGTCGTCGCTATTCCAGCCCGGTCGTCGATGGGCCGGGCAAGGCCGCCAGTCGCGCCATGCTGCGTGCGGTGGGCTTCAGCGACGAGGACTTCACCAAACCCCAGGTCGGCATCGCCTCGACCTGGAGCCAGGTCACTCCGTGCAACAGCCATATCGACACCCTGGCCGAGCAGGCGCGATTGGGCGCCGACGCGGCCGGCGGCAAGGGCGTGATCTTCAACACCATCACCATCTCCGACGGCATCGCCAACGGCACCGAGGGCATGAAGTACTCGCTGGTCTCGCGCGAGGTGATTGCCGATTCCATCGAGACGGTGGCCGGCTGCGAAGGGTTCGACGGCCTGGTGGCCATCGGCGGCTGCGACAAGAACATGCCGGGCTGCATGATGGGGCTGGCGCGTCTCGACCGGCCCAGCATCTTCGTCTACGGCGGCACCATCCTGCCCGGTGAGAACCATACCGATATCGTCTCGGTCTTCGAGGCCATGGGCGCGCACTCACGCGGCGACATCGATCGCATCGCCGTCAAGCAGATCGAGGAAACGGCGATTCCCGGCCCCGGGTCCTGCGGTGGCATGTATACCGCCAATACCATGGCCTCGGCGATCGAGGCGCTGGGCATGAGCCTGCCCAACAGCTCGGCGCAGAACGCCGTCTCGCAGACCAAGCGCGACGACTGCCATGCCGCCGGCGAGGCCGTTCTCGAACTGCTCGAGAAGGACATCAAGCCCAGCGACATCATGACCCGTGAGGCGTTCGAGAACGCCATCACCGTGGTCATCGCCCTCGGCGGCTCGACCAACGCCATACTGCACCTGATCGGCATGGCCAGCACTATCGGCGTCGAGCTATCGCTGGAGGACTTCACGCGCATCGGTAAACGTGTGCCGGTGGTTGCCGACCTGCGCCCCAGCGGCCATTACATGATGAGCGAGCTGGTCGCCATCGGCGGTATCCAGCCGCTGATGAAGACGCTGCTCGATGCCGGGCTGCTGCACGGCGACTGCCTGACGGTGACCGGCCGGACCCTGGCCGAGAACCTGGCCGACGTGAAACCCTACCCGGATGACCAGCAGATCATCATGCCGCTGGACAAGCCGATCAAGGCGCAGAGTCACCTGCGCATCCTGTACGGCAATCTGGCGCCCACCGGCGCAGTGGCCAAGATCACCGGCAAGGAAGGCACGCGCTTCACGGGCCGCGCCCGGGTGTTCGGCTCCGAAGAGGAGGCTCAGGCGCGCATCAACGACGGCACCGTGGTGGCCGGCGACGTGCTGGTGATCCGCTACGAGGGGCCCAAGGGCGGACCGGGCATGCGCGAGATGCTCACGCCGACCTCGGCGATCATGGGGCGAGGCCTGGGTAACGACGTCGCACTGATCACCGACGGGCGCTTCTCGGGCGGCAGCCATGGCTTCGTGGTCGGCCACGTGACGCCGGAAGCCTTCGAGGGCGGACCGATCGCGCTGGTGGAAGATGGCGACGAGATCACCATCGATGCCGAGGCCGACGTCATCGAGGTCAACCTCAGTGACGATGAGCTGGCTCGCCGTCGTGCCGCCTGGCGTCAGCCCGAGCCAAGATACCGGCGCGGCGTGCTGGCCAAGTATGCTCGGGTCGTCAGTTCGGCATCCAAGGGTGCCGTCACCGACTTGCCGGAATAACGGAATGCCTGCGCCGGCTCACGACATTGCTTCGCCGATCGGCGTGATCGCCGACAGCGCTGGCCATGCTCGATGGCTGCGAGCTGTTGCTGCACTTGGGCGACGTGGGTAGCCGTGAGCGTGACGAGGAGATCCTGGAGCGCCTGGCCGGAATGGCGCCGTTGTACACCGTACGCGGCAATATCGATACGCCGGACTGGGCCGAGCGTCTGCCCATGACTCAGGATCTCGTCGTCAATGGCTGGCGATTGCATCTGGTCCACGACCTGGCCGACTTCGCTCCCGATACGTCCTGCGATGCCGTGTTGCACGGTCATTCCCACAAGCCGCGCAACGAGTGGCAGGATGGGCGGCTATTGTTCAATCCGGGCGGCGGTGGGCGGCGGCGTTTCACGCTGCCGATCACCGTGGGCAAGCTGTGGGCGGACGCACGCGGATTGCGCGGCGCAATCCTGCACCTGCCGATCTAGATGATATGCGCGAAAACTGTATGCGCTCGGCTACACTGCGATAAATATCAGCCCACGATGCTCGTTGACTCTGCGTCACTCGGATGCGAGCGAGGTTGGCCTTCGTCATTTTGCCTTGTCATACCCTCGCTCGGCGACGTCTCCGAAAGAATCTAAAGCATATTGGGCAGCCAAAGAACCAAGCCAGGAAACAGGGTGTACAAACCTACCGCCGCGAGAAGGATCACCCAGTAGGGCAGCGAGGCCCAAGCGGCAGCAGGCAGAGTAACCTCATTGCGGGTGATCGAGCATAATACGAACAGATTGAGCCCCACGGGTGGCGTGATCATGCCAACTTCCATCAACAGCGTCACGATCACACCAAACCAGACAGGGTCAAAGCCCAGGGCAGTCACCATCGGGAAGGTGATGGGGAGAGTCATCAGGAGCAGGGATATACCGTCGAAGAAGCACCCGAGAATCAGATAGACGAGCACGATCATGAGCAGAATGCCATAGCGATCCAGCCCCAGGCCGGCGATGGAATCCACTGCGGTTCTCGGCAGGCCCAGCAGGCTCACCGCCTGAGAAAGGATCACGGTGCCGATCAGTATCATCGCGATGGCGCCGAACATCATCGACGCATGCTTGAAGGCCTCCCACAGTCTCTTCATGTCGAGATCGCCCCAAGTCATGCCAAGCACGATGCTGGCCGTCACCCCTAGAGCTGCCGCCTCGGTGGGAGTAGCGATCCCCATGTAGATGGTGCCCAACACGAAGAAGATAAGGATCGGCAAGGGCCAGACTTCCAGCAGGCCGCGTCCCACCGCCCGCCAATCCATCTTCTCGTTCCGTGGCGGTGCTACAGGCGTGCCGACGCTTGCTCGCACCATGATCCAGCAGAAGAATGCCAGCGCGATCATCAGCCCGGGCAACATGCCTGCAAGGAACAACTTGCCAATCGATACGTTCTGAGTCGCCCCATAGATCAGCAGTGACAGGCTAGGGGGGATCAGCAGTCCGAGTGTTCCTCCCGCCGCCAGCGTGCCCACGATCATGCTCGGCGAGTAGCCGCGCTGACTAAGCTCGGGATAACCGACCGATCCGATCGCCGCTGCGGTAGACGTACTGGAACCGCTCACTGCACCGAATAGAGTGCAGACTGCGATATTCGTATGCAGCAGTTGGCCTGGAATCCGCCGGAAAAGTGGCGTCAGGCCATTGTAAACCCGGGTGGAAACCCCACTGGCCAGCAGGATATCGCCGAGAAAGATGAACAGCGGCACGGCACTGAGCGTGAACTCGGTCAACAGGTTCCAGGCGGAGTTGATCGCCAGGGCCGAGGCGCCACCGGCCTGAAAATGCAGCAGGATGAACCCGGTGAGACCGAGGGCCGCACCAAGCACGGCGCCACTGCCGAGAAATGTCAGCAGGCTAACGCTTAGTATCGCCCAACTCATGACAGCCCCTCCCCAGATGATCTATCGCCGTTGTGGGTAAGACCCCGCAGCCCGTTTCTTACGACGATTAGAATGCAAAGCAGCATCGACAGAGGCATCAGCGCCATCCAAGGCCATAGCAGTACGCCACTGATCTCGGAACGCGCCCCGATCTGCAGGGAGAATGTCATGAAATCCCAGGCCTGATAGGCAAAGATACTGGCGAAGGCCACCAGAATCGCGTTGGCGAAAATATCGGCGACGGCGGCCATCCGTGAAGGAAGGGCACGCACCAGAAGGTCGATACGAATATGCTGGCTGGTGTTCAGCACATGCGGCAGTGACAGGAACGATAGGGAGAGAAACAGCAGGCCTGACAGCTCGTCCGAGAACCCGATAGGTCTTCCGACGAGGTATCTCATCAGGGTGCTGACCAGCACGAGGCCGGTCATGAACACTCCTCCGCATACGCCTATCAAGAATATCCAGTACACCAGCCTGTCCAGACACGTAGACAAGACTCTCATCCAGGCGCCTCTTTAGTCAGTCATCTGCATGGAGCCTTTCAAGGCTGAAGCTCGTTGGTCACGGTTTCGTAGTAGCGAACGCCTTCGTCCCCGGCTTCACTAGCCATGTCATGCCAAGCTGCCCATGCCGCATCCACGAAGGTCTGTACATCTTCATCAGAGAAGGCAGGCAAGATCGTGATTCCCATGGCTTCGCGTTCCTCGCGCGCACTGGCCTCGCGTTGCGGATTCACCGCGACTTCGCGGGTCGCCTGCCATATCTCCTCTCCGGCACGCGCCAGGGCCTGCTGTTGTTGCTCATCCAGACTACTCCAGGTGCGGTCGCTCACGCCGAACATCCAAGGAGAGGCCGCCCAAGGGTGAAGGTAGGCTTCGTAGTCGGTCACTTCCTGGAGAGATACCGTTTTCGCCACGGTAGACAGGTAATAGGCACAGTCGACAACGCCAGTCTGCAAGGCCAGATACATATCGTTCTGAGGGATTACCTGGGCCGAGATGCCAAGACGCTCGAAGGTGTCGACAAGATGCCCCGACCAGACCCGGACCTTCTTGTCGCGTAGTCCCCCGAGCGTGTTGACCGGCTCATTGCAGTGCAATCCCACATCGAACACGGGGGCAACGACGCCACCGACCGTATGGATATTCCACTCGGCATAGCCTTCGCGATACAGGTCGCGCAGGGTAGGCAGTATATCGAGGTGCTGTTCCGCTTCCGTAATAGCGCCCTGAGCATATATGGAAGCCATTTCCGGAGCATCGCGGTTGTAATATTCTCCGTACAGCAATGCCATATCGACCATGCCACGCTGCATGATGCGCAACATGTCCGCTTCCTTCAGGCCGAGCGATCCAGCATGGTAGACATCTACCATCAGCTGGCCGTTGGAATATTCCTCGACCAGGTCGGCAAAGCGCTCCAGATACTCGGCCTCGGGACGTGACTCTGCCAGGCCGCTATGGAACTTCAGGGTTCTGGCATCCGACCATGCGTGCGAAGCGGTAGTCATAAGCGCCAAGGCAATACTTACAGTGAGAGTTTTTCTTATCATTGCTCACATCCTTTTATGATTAAGTTTTTAAACTCTCATAAAACTAGGAAGCCACTGGCGCCATGTGCGACCGGTTTCGTCTCAAAAGCGGCATTGCGCCCATTTACCTTGACAAGTAGTGGTTCTCATTCATGGCATCACAGAACATCCACCATGAACCGGAGAGGTAAAACCAAGAGCTTGGATGGGGGGGCTGGTTCCCCGCGCCGGCCTGTCCAGCAACCGGCGCTAGAGGGGGAGTAGGTGGACGATTACTGGGCGCCGTCACTCATCCGCTCACGGATCATTTGATCCATGGTTATGGCATTTTCCGGTAGCTCGAACGTGCCGGCATCAGGCGAGGTGTCGGCGATGTCGGTGACCTCGAAGCGATCGCCGAAGCGCAGCATGCCAAGGTCCCGTTCGAGTATCGCCTTGCCGATCGGGTCGGCGCGGCCCATGACGGCTTCCACGTAGTTCTGGAAGGCAGCCAGCATCTCGTGGGCCAACGGATCGTCGCTGAGCACCAGGGTATCCTCGTGGCTCTGGCCGCCGCGGTCGGTCCACTCGAGGCGATAGACTTCGCCGTCGATGCCGGCGACGGTTTGCGTCTCGCCGGTGGCTTCCAGGCTGTCGACGGTTTCCGCCTGGCTGGCCATGGCGCCAGTGTCGTCGCCCATCGAATCGCTCATATCCCTGAGCATCGACATATCCATGATGAGCGGTTGCCCACCCTGTTGGGTGACCATATAGCCCTTGCCGTCACGCATCAGCATGTAGCCGTGCTGCTGGCTGGGAAAATCCATGCGCATCTTGTCGCCGGCCCACTGGATCTGCATGTCCTGCTGGCTATCGTTCGAGGCGATGGTGGCCGTGCCGTCGGCGAAGGCCGGCACAGCAGCGGCGAGCATCATTCCCGCGAGGAGCTTTTTCATGGGGTCTCCGAGGTCGCATCCTTGAGTAGGCGTGGCACCGGTGGTGTCACGCAGCACGTCGTTACCGTGTCTACCCTAGTCAAGCCGGACGATGCGGCCAAGTCATAAGCCGTCATTCTCTTTATCCCAGAACGAAATCGCGGTGCGCCTGCTCATGGGCCAGCAGCCACTGCTTGCGTGCGATTCCCCCCGCATAACCGGTGAGCTGGCCGTTGCTGCCGATGACACGATGGCAGGGCACGATGATCGCCAGCGGATTGCGACCATTCGCGGCTCCCACGGCCCGATGACTCTTGGGGCTGCCGATCGCGGCGGAAATCGTCGCGTAGCTGCAGGTCTCGCCGTAGGGCACGTCGCGCAGTCGCCTCCATACCCGTTGCTGGAAATCGGTGCCTGCGGGACTCAAGGGGAGATCGAAATCCAGACGATGACCCTGGAAATACTCCGCGAGCTGCGCCTTGCAGCGCTCGATGAACGGATGGGGGGTGGGCGGCTGCGTGGGCGCATCGACGAACAGCAGATGCGTGATGCCTCGCTCGTCGGCGCGAATTTCCAGCAGGCCGAGGGGGCTGTCGCAGGGTGGGGTAAAGTGATCCACGTACATATCAGCGATTCCACAGTTGCAGGGTCAGGTAGCTGCGCCAGGGGGCGGCAGCTTGCGGGTCGAGGCGTGAGTCGCCCGCCGCCAGGGCGCTCACGGCCTGTTTCACGCCGAGGTCGCCGGCCAACCAGATATCCGGATGGCTGGTGCCACGCAGCCGGGCGTAGTCCACCGTCCATGGGCCGATGCCCTTGAGCGCCTGCCAATGCGCAGGGTCATGCGGGGTAGGATCGGCATGGTACCAGGCGGCGAAGCGGCGCAACGTCTCGCGACGGGTGCCGGGCATGCCCAGGAAGGCCAGGTCGCTTGCGGCAATGGCCTCTGCGTCGGGAAAAAGGCGACGCTGACCGTTGCAGGCGTCGGGGAGCGGCTCGCCGAGCGTATCCACCAACCTCTGTACCTGGCGTTTGGCAGCCTCGACCGTCACCTGTTGACCGAGAATCGCCCGTACGCCGGCTTCGAACAGGCTCCAGGTGCCGGGCAGTCGCAGGCCCTCGATCAGCGGCAGGCCGGGTACCGTCCTGGCCAGGTGGGCTTCGATCGTTCGGGTATCGGCATCCAGGTCGAGTATGCGTCGAATGTTGGCCACGACCGGTTTCATGACGCTCAGGTCATCGAGTTCCAAGGTGACCTTGAACCCGTGCCGTCGGGGATCGTGAACGGCGGTAAAGCATCCCTCGACGTGTTGCCAGGAAAACGTACGGCCATAGCTGTCGTCGTCGACCCACTCCAGCCCGTCGATTCGTCGCCTCGCCAGAAAACGCTGCATGACCGGCCAGGCATAGGGTGGGCGATAGGCCAGGTGGAGCGTCAGGCCGCCAGCGGCGGTCCCGGCCTGGCGGCGCAGTTGGCTGGGCGCCATTCCCATCTGCGTACGAAAGCAGTCGTTGAAGCGACGCAGGCTGCGAAAGCCGCTGGCATAGGCGATATCGGTCACTGGCAGGTGAGTCTGATGGAGCAATTGCTTGGCGAACAGGCACTGCTGGTAGAGCGCATAGCCTTTCGGCGAAACGCCGAAGCGGCGCTGGAACAGCGCGCGAAGATGACGATCGCCAATCCCCAGGCGGGTGCATAGCCGTTCGAGCGGGGCATGTTGCAGGGCGCCCTCGTCGATCAACCGCAATGCACGCTCGAGTGTGGTGTCGGTGCCTTTCCAGGCCGACGAGCCGGGAGCGCTATCGGGCCGGCAGCGCAGACAGGGACGATAACCGGCCCTGGCGGCTTCGACGGCGCTGGAATAGTACTCGACATTACCTTCCTGGGGCGGTGTCGCCGGGCATACCGGGCGACAATAGATCCCGGTGGTCCTGACGGCGGTGTAGAACTGGCCGTCGAAGCGGGCATCACGCGCGAGCCGCGCGCTTCGGCAGGTTTCCCGGTCCAACATGCGCTGACTCTCCGCAGGTCGTGGTTGGTTGTATTCTACCCCGGGATTGGGCGGGGACTCGCCGGAATCGGAACTGATGCTGGTGCGGTCCGGGTGGGCGGCGTTGCGCCTGCAGGTTATGCTAGGCGCCCATTTTTCAGGAAGCGCTTTCATGGCCCTGACTTCAACGCCTTACAAGATCGACCTCAGCCTGTCCGATCTGGACCGTGGCGTCTATGCGACGCTGCGCTTTACCGTGGCGCGCCACCCATCGGAAACCGAGGAACGGTTGGTCTCGCGTCTCTTGGCCTATGCGCTGTGGCATGCCGAGGGACTTGCCTTTGGGCGCGGCCTGTCCGACGTCGACGAGCCGGCACTATGGGAGAAAAGCCTGGATGATCGCACCCTACACTGGATCGAGGTCGGCCAGCCTGACGCGGAACGTCTGACCTGGTGTTCGCGGCGCGCCGAGCGGGTATCGTTGCTGGCGTACGGCAACCGACGGGTATGGGAAACGCGCATCTTGCCCAACGTGTCTACGCTGGGCAATCTCAATATCGCGGCGTTGCCCCAGGCACCCTTGAGCGCATTGGCAGAAGACCTGCCGCGTAGCGTCAAGTGGGCGATAATGATCAGTGAGGATACGCTGTTCGTCACCGACGAGCGTGGCCAGCACGAACTGCCGCTCGAGTGGCTGCAGGGCGGTCGGTAGGTTCAGAAGGTCGGCGTAGCGTCGTCCTCTTCCACGGTTTCGCGCAGGGCCTGCAATTCGTCGACCGAGAACTGCTCGATACGTCCTGCGAGAAGATCGCTGATACGTTGGGGAGGAATGCCTGCGCGGCGGGCGATTTCCCGGTTGCCCAGTTCCGAGAGGGCGATGCGGCGGGTGACGACGCGCATCAGGCGGGTGCGTTTTTCCATGTCGCGAACATCGAAGTCGCTTTTCCATTTCGACGGCTGTGCGGAAGAAACACAGCCGTTCATCTGTCGTACAGCGTCCATGAGGCTCCAGTGCCTTACCTATGACCGTGTCAGGATGCGCAATTTTTCGATCTTGCGCTAGCCCCGAATCATGTCATCGATCAAATTTTTTGTTGTTGCTTTTCCAGACTAGTCCATAGGAGGTGTGGGGCGCACGAGAATTTCGTTGACATCGACGTGAGACGGCTGGTTGACGGCGTACAGTACGGCATTGGCGATATCCTTGTCCTGCAAGGCATGCGGCGGCGCCTGATCGAAGAAGGCGGTATCGACCATGCCTGGCTCGATCAGCGTGACGCGGATGCCGCTGCCTCGCAGTTCCTCGCGGAGGTTGTAGCCGATTCCGGTTACCGCCCACTTGCTGGCGCTATACATCGAGCCGGGAATGGTGGCACGTCCGGCCGCCGACCCGGTGAGCAGGATATGCCCGCGACTGCGGCGCAGGGCGGGAAGTGTCGCCTGGATCGTCAGGCCGACGCCGTAGACGTTGGTGAGCAATAGCTCACGCCACGATTCGTGATCGGCTTCGCTGAAGCCGCCCGAGGAACCGCCGCGCCCGGCGTTGGCGAACACGGCATCGATACGCCCGAAATGCTCCAGCGCTTGGTCGACCATGGCGCGTTGGTCGTCCATGGAGGTCACGTCGCAGGAAACGGCCAGCGCCTTCTCGGGACCGAACTCCTTGACCAGGGCATTCAGCTTGTCGGCGGATCGCGCAGCCAGTACCAATTGGTAACCTTCACGATGGGCTGCGCGTGCGGTGGCGGCACCGATCCCGCTCGAGGCACCGGTGATTAGAAACACTCTGTCGTTCATATGATCTCTCTCCTCATTTTTCTAAAGACTAGGATGGTAATTAACCGGACAAGCTGCAAATGTCGGTATGGTCCATTGCGGGAGTCTATCCATGAACGTCACTTGGCAAGTGGGGTTGGCCGCCTTGCTCGATGCGGTTTACCTGGTGAGTTACTGGTTCGTGCCGGACCTGCCCTGGTTGAGTTACGGCCTGCTGCTGGGATGGATCGTCGCCGGCGTCGCAGCGTGTCGGTGGTGGTCGAGATCCATGTCGGCGCGCTGGCAGGCCTGGCTATTGGCATTTAGCCCGATCCTGCCTTGCGTTTCCTGGGTCATGTCGCGCCAAGCGGCGCCGGTCGGACTCTCTGGACTCCGTCATGGCGTAGGCCAGCGGTTCGCCATGGCGTTTCTGCTGGGTCTTGCGTTGCTGGCGTCGGCCAGTGGCTTGGCCGAGCGTCGTGTGCTGGGGCCGGCCATGGTGCCTGTCGAAGTGACGGCGGTGGATACGCTCAATCGCTCGCTGGCGCTGGCTGCCGCCTCCTACGCGTCGGCCCGGCTCATCGACCGCGGTATCGCCCTGGTGTCAGAGGCCGAACTGACCCTGCCGGTGATCGGTGGTGTGGCCGTCAAACCCGGGCAGTTCTTCAAGCCGCTGCAGGACATGGCCGAGCGCTACTCCGATGTCATGGTCGTGGCGATGGCCTCGATAGGCATTCAGCGGGTGCTGATCGAGCTTGGCCACAATGCCTCGGTGGCCGTGTTGGGCAGTGCCGTGGCTCTGATCCTGCTGGTCTCGCTATTGTGGCCGGCGATGGCCTGGCGCCTGGTCCGGCTGGCGCGCGGCGCGCTGGTTCTGTTGATCGTGGCCCGGCTCATGGTGCCAGTGGCGGTGGCCGGAGTCGCAGGCATCTCGGATGCCGTGCTCGAACCACGACGTATCGAGGCCCAGCAGCAACTGGATAGCGCCACGGCGGAACTGCAGGAGGCGGATGTCGACGGCCTGGAAGAGGAGGGGAGCGGGCTGTTCGACTGGATGCGTGATCTACGCGACGAGACGACGTCGATGGCGCTGGACGTTCGCGGCTTTTCCGACGACATGGTGGATCGCTTCATCCAGTTGCTGGTGGTCTACCTGCTCGAGACCGTGCTGTTGCCGCTGGGCCTGCTCGCCGGCCTGTGGTGGATGGTGCGTACGTTCACGATGCCGCCGACGACTCTGCCTGTCGAACGGCATCGCTAGCTTGCCGAAAAGGCGCTGTCTCCCTTTACATGACGCGATCGGTCCGCAGCACGCTGGCCGAGCTGTCGTCGTCATTGTCCTCCTCGGCATAGCGGGTCGCGCCGGAGCGTAGGCGAATGCTCAGGTTGTTGTGGGCTTCCTCGGTCTCCGGTGGAAGCAGGCGTTCGACGGCGGCCTTCTCTTCCAGCAGTTCGGCTTCGGTGGCTTTGAGGCGCTGCAGGCTCGATTCGTCCATCGCCAGGTTCTGGACGATCTGGTAGCGCCCGTAGCGGCAACAGACAGGGAAGGAAAATACGATGCCCTTGGCCACGCCATAGCTGCCGTCCGAGACGATGCACATGCTGGTGAAATCGCCCGGCGGAGTACCCAGGGCCCAGTCGCGCATGTGGTCGATGACCGCCTGGGCCGCAGAGGCGGCGCTTGACTGGCCGCGGGCGGCGATGACTTCGGCACCGCGCTTCTGGACTCTGGGAATGAAGGTGTTCTCGACCCAGTCCAGGTCGAGACTGGGAAATACCGGCATGCCGAACGCTTCTGCATGGCGCAGGTCGGGAAACTGGGTGGCGCTGTGATTGCCCCACACCGCCACCCGACGGATGTCGGCCGGGTTGCAGCCGGTATGGTTGGCCAGCATGCCCTTGGTGCGGTTGTGGTCGAGGCGACTCATCGCCGTGAATTGCGAAGGTGAAAGATCCGGGGCATTGCGACTGGCAATCAGGGCATTGGTATTGGCCGGGTTGCCGACTACCACGACCTTGACGTCGTGATTGGCATGGTCGTTCAGGGCCCGCCCCTGATGGCTGAAGATGTCGGCGTTGGCCGATAGCAGATCCTTGCGCTCCATCCCTGGTCCCCGTGGCCGGGCGCCGAGCAGGATCGCATAGTGCACGTTCTTGAAGCCGGATTCGGCGGTATCGTGCAGGCGTACGGTATGCAGCAGCGGGAAGGCGCAGTCCTCGAGTTCCATGGCCACGCCATACAGGGCAGGCATGGCTTCGGGGCGCTCGATGAGTTGCAGGATGACGGGTTGATCGGGGCCGAACATGTCGCCGGCAGCGATGCGAAAGAGCAGAGAGTTGCTGATGCTACCGGCGGCACCGGTAATGGCGATCCGGACGGGACGTTTCATGGCATGTTCCCCAGGGTCGGATGGAAGCTGCGGCCACCATGGTCTCCTGTTGTTGTATGGCGGAGTTGCCACTGACGGGGCTTCGCGATGGCCGCCCCGGTGGGGTTAACGCCCACAGTGCGCTTACCTCACCTTAAGCCAAGCATAGCAAGGCTTGAGCCCCCTCAAGGCCAGAAAACGAAATATCGGCAAACGCTCCAGCGATTCAATGCATTGCACTCATTCGTTCGTCGGGGCATGTTGGTTCGCTATGATGAGGTAACGTAAGGGTTTGGGTACCAGCCACTATGGCGTGCTCAGGGACAAAGGCATTAGGCCTGAAGGAGAAGGGATGTCTGGATCATTCGGGCGCTTCAAGCCGTGGCGGGGCTGGCCAATCAGCCGGGAAATCTTGCCTGTGGTGCGCCGCGAACAGGTGAAAATGCTGCATGCCGGGCTGTGGCAGCCGGTGCTGGCCAGTGTTGCCTGCGCCTTGCTGCTCGTCCTGTCGCTTTGGCCGGTCGTCCCGCATATGTGGCTGTTGAGCTGGCTGGCGAGCGTCTTGCTGGTTTCCTCGGTGCGCCTTGGCCTGGCGGCCTATTATCAGCGCCAAAGCGACGCTGTTCAGGCACGAACCGGCTGGTTGATCGGGTTTTCGCTGGGCGTTCTGGCCGCTGGCGTGACCTGGGGCGCGGCCGGCTTTTGGTTGTTTCCTGCCAATGACCACGAGCATCAGGCGGCGCTGGCCATCATCCTGGCCGGCGTCAGTGCCGGCGCAGTGACGACGTTATCGTCATTGTGGGGTGTCTCGGTCCTGTTTCTGGTGCCGACCATGGCACCGTTGATGCTGCGCTATCTGCAGGTCGGGACGCCGGTCGCCCTGTTGCTGGCGCTGCTCATGGCACTGTTCCTGGGGCTGACCCTGGTCGCCAGCCGACGTTTCGGTCATTTGATTGCGGACAACATCCGGCTGCGCGTCGAGGGTGACGAGCGCGAGCGAGCCCTGCGCGAAAACCGCAGTCGTTACCGAAGCATCTTTCACTCCGCCCCGCTGGGAATCCTGCATTTCGACCAAGACGGCAAAGTGCTCGATTGCAACGACAAGTTCCTCGATATCGTCGGTGGGCGACGGGGGGGAGTGATAGGGCTCGATCTATGCCGTGATCTGGCCGACGACAAAGTGATGAATGCGGTTAGCTGCGCGCTGCGTGATGGCAATGGCTATTACGAAGGCGACTATGTCAGCCTCCACTCCGGACGCTTGATTCCGTTACGCGGTTTCTTCAACGGCATTCGCGGCAGTAGCGGTGAGATCACCAGTGGCGTAGCGGTCATCGAAGACTTTACCGAGCGCAAGCGGGCCGAGCAGACCATCCATCAACAAGCCTATTACGATCCCCTGACCAACCTGCCCAACCGCCGCTTGCTGCTCGGCCGGCTCGCTGCCGCCTACCAAGCCTGTCAGCAGGGCAGCGAGCGAGGTGTCGTGCTGTTCATCGACCTGGATCGTTTCAAAGCGGTCAATGATACGCTGGGCCATGCCATGGGCGACCGTCTGCTTCGCGATGTGGCGCAGCGTTTGACCGGTTTGCTGCGTCAGGGTGATGTGGCGGCGCGTCTCAGTGGCGATGAGTTCGTGGTATTGGTCACCGGGCTGCCGTCCTGTGCCGATCGGGCAAACCAGGTGGCCATGGCGCTGGCGCGACGGTTCTTGAATGCACTTTCGGCCCCCTACGAGATGGCCGATCGCGCCCTGCGCGTGACACCGAGCATCGGCATGGCGCTGTTCCCCGATGGTTCGCAAGATGCCGACGATCTCCTCAAGCACGCGGATACCGCCATGTATCAGGCCAAGACGCAGGGGCGCTCGCGTGTTTGCTGCTATCAGCCGAGCATGCAGATCGAGGTGGAGCGTCGCCTGGCTCTGGAGAGCGACCTGCGACGAGCCATCGAGCAGAATCGTCTGAGTCTGCATTACCAACCCCAGGTCGATGCCGGGGGCGCTATCGTCGGTGCCGAGGCATTGCTGCGCTGGGAGCACGAAACGCGAGGCGGGGTGTCGCCCTCTGAATTCATTCCCCTGGCAGAGGAAAGCGGGCTGATCATCGAGCTGGGCGAGTGGGTGCTGCACGAGGCCTGTCGTTGTCTGCAGCGCTTCGGTGCCGATCGCCTGCCTCGGCTATCCATCAACGTAAGTCCGCGCCATTTCAGCGAGCCCGACTTCGTGGCCTGTATCGAGCGGGCGGTGTCCGGTGCGAGGATCGCTCCCGAACGACTGGTACTCGAGTTGACCGAGGGGGTACTCATCGACCACCTGCAGGATGCCGTCAACAAGATGCGCGAACTCAAGCGGATCGGTGTCGGCCTGGCCATCGACGATTTCGGGGTCGGCTACTCGTCGCTGTCGTATCTCAGGCGCCTGCCGCTCGATGAACTCAAGATCGATCGCAGCTTCGTTCAAGACCTGGACGATGCCAACGACGCGGCGATCGTTCAGACGATCATCGCCATCTCCCAGCATCTTGCGCTGGATGTGGTGGCCGAGGGGGTGGAAACCGAAGACCAACTGGCCTTCCTGGTCGCCAACGGCTGTTCGCGATTTCAGGGATTCTATTTCCACCGACCGCTGTCGTCCTCGGCGCTGGGTCGGGTGTTGTCCGCACCGCAATACCATCCGTGACGGGTCGGGCGCTTGCGTTGCGCTCACTCGATCAAGAGCAACAGGATGGCAATGACCGCAAAGTGTGCGGGATACCAAGCGAGCCACATCCGGCGCGGCATGGCGTAACCGACCTGCGGTATACGACTGGCCGCGCCGGCGGCAAGCATCAGCACCGCCAGGCAGGTCGCCACGGTAAACGATTTGGCCATGTCCGAACTGTTGAGCAGGCCGGCATTGAGCAATAGGGGCAGAGCGGCAATGGCGGCCGTTAGGCGCTCCACCAGCGTCTCCGCCGGCTGGGTCAATGCATGGAAGGCGAGCATGTAGAACGGGATCATCAGCAGGCCCTGATGGCCATATTCCACCCAAGGACCGATGGCAAGCCAGGCCAACCCTGACAAGGCGACGAGCAGTGCCGTGGAGAAGGGGCTACGTAGCTTACCTGTCGCTGACTGTCGGGTAAGATCGTATAGCCAGCTTCCCCAGAACAGGCCGAGCGCCAGGGTAAAGCAGATGTTCAACTGGAAGTGATCGCGCGGCATGGCCAGATAGGGCAATTGAGCCACCAGGCCGATGACCAGGATGCGCCGGGCGTAGCGCAACGGATTGCGCGTGTTGAACAGCGCATGCCAGGCCACCATCGCCGCGAACAGGGGGAAGGCGATGCGGCCGATGGAAGAACTCGCCCAGCCGATGTTCCAATGGTCGGATAACAGGTAGCGTGTAACATGATCCACGGTCATGGTGATCAGGGCCAGCCACTGGCCCCAGCCTGTCCAGGCCGACGAAGGACGCTGAACGTCTTGAAAGGCAACGCTCGGTGAAGTCAGGGGCATGGATCGCTCCGACACGTATCGATGAAGGCCCTAGAGCCCGGGTTCGACGCTACGATAGCGCTCATGGCTGCCGTACGCCATGGGTTCTCGTGGCCTGAACGAGGCTCGATGCCCGAGGAAGGTCGGCCAGGCATAACGGAAAAGAGAGAGTCAATGATTCATGAAGGAGTGATGCATGCGCATCGGTCTACTGCAATGCGATGACGTCGCCGAAGCGCTTCAGCCCCGGCACGGTAACTACCCCGACATGTTCGAGCGGTTGCTGACGTCGGTCGACCCCACCCTGACGTTTCGAACCTGGCGTTGCCATGACGGCGACATACCCTCCGACACCGAGGCGGCGGATGCCTGGCTGATCACCGGGTCCAAGTTCGGCGTCAACGACGGCAGCGATTGGATCGAGGCGCTGTGCGGTTTCGTGCGTGAGCTTTGGCAGGCCGGTCGGCCCCTGGTGGGCATCTGTTTCGGACATCAACTGATCGCCAAGGCGCTGGGCGGCGAAGTGGTCAAGAACGAGCGTGGCTGGGGCGTGGGCATGTCGTTCAACCGCGTGACGGAACGTGCCCCGTGGATGACGCCCTGGCAGGAGGGGCTCGACCTGGTGGTCAGCCATCAGGATCAGGTCAGGCGATTGCCGGACCGGGCAACGATTCTCGCCGTGAGCGATTTTTGCCCCATCTACCTGATGCAGGTCGGCGAGACCTTTTTGGGCATCCAGGGGCACCCCGAGTTCACCAAGGCCTATTCGGCCGATCTGATGGATTACAAGCGCGACGCCTTGCCCAGCAACCGGCGGCGTGAAGGCATGGCTTCGCTCGATGCACCGGTGGACGATCAACTGATGGTGCGCTGGATACTCAACTTCCTGAACCAGGCATTGCGCCGGCCGGCAGCGCCGTAAAAACGGACGGCGGAACCGATGAGAGCGCCGGTCCCGCCGTTCAGGCGATGCATTTGGAGTAAAGCAAGGTGCGTGCCAAGCGACTGTCAGGCCACGGCTCCCGTCACCGTGGGTTCACTACCGCTGAATGAAGGGCACCCGGTTGGGATGGCGCACCTCATCGGGGCAAAATCCAGGCATCGACGGCGTTGGCTGCACCTCCGGGATGCGCTGTCTCAACGGCTGAGCGTGGGACCTTGCGTCAGGCGCTCGACATGCCAGGCATCGCGCCCGTCTTGTGCCAGGTAGACCAGTGGAGCGCGACGCTGAGCCCAGAAGCGCAGCAGGCTGCGTTGCTCGTGAAGACGCTGGCGCTTGTCGGCACTGAAGGCACTGGCGTCGAGTACCACGGCTTCGGCATCCAACAGCCACAGGGGCGGATGATAGGGCCAGCTGCGATGAATGGTTTCCAGCCACGGGGCTGTCTGCCCACCATACTCGGGTTGCCAGTACCAATGCTGGCGCGCATTGCGGATCCCCGAGGCATCCCACCACAGGGCACTGGTCGGCAGGCCGCTCAGGGCAAGCCGTTGGCGGATCGTATTGCCTGGCGGAAGGATGACCACCTGGCGGTAGGCGATGCGCCAGGCTGCGCCATTGGCGAGTATCGCCGTGGCGTAAGGGGTCAGCAGGTGCGGATCGATACGTGCCGCTTCCATTCCGTAATTGAACATGGGCTATGGCTCCTGATGTGCGCTGGCGATGCGCTCGCGTCTCGATGAACAAGAAGCAATTTTCCGGCCAGACTCGGTCGGTCGAATTGATGGCCAGTGATTTGGTGCCTGGCTTACACTCAAAAGAGTTTCATTGGCCGCTAGGTGCGGGAGGGACGCACTCGCGTGGCACATCGGCAGGAGACACGCCATGAAGATCGGCGAATTGGCACGTCAGACGGGCTGCCAGGTGGAGACGATCCGTTATTACGAACGCGAGGGGCTGCTGCCCGAGCCGGCACGCAGTCAAAGCAATTATCGCGTCTATGGCGCCGCACATGTCGAACGTCTGACGTTCATTCGCCACTGCCGGGCGTTGGACATGGCACTCGGTGAGATCCGCGAGCTATTGGCTCTGCGCGATCATCCCGAGCGCGACTGTGCCGCAGTCAACGCCCTCATCGACGAGCATATCGGCCACGTCGAGACCCGCCTCGCCCAGTTGTCCAGCTTACGCGATGCGCTGCTCGACCTGCGGGCACGTTGCCGTGACGAGGCGGAAACCGGGACCTGCGGCATCCTGCGCGAACTGGCGCTGCCCGCCGAGGAACAGGACAGCGGGGAATTGCCGCCACCGGTGCAGCATATCGGCGGCTCCCACTCCCAGTGATCGACGTTCTTTACAACCAGTTCTTGTGTTTGAAATACAGGTACGGCGAGACGCCAGCCGCCACCATCAGCAGCAGGGCGAACGGATAGCCGTAGGGCCACGACAGTTCCGGCATGTGTTCGAAGTTCATACCGTAGATACTGGCCACCAGGGTCGGTGGCAGGAAGACCACGGCGGCGATCGAGAAGATCTTGATGATCTGGTTTTGCTGAATGTTGATGAAGCCCTGGGTCGAGTCCATCAGGAAGTTGATCTTGTCGAACAGGAAAGTGGTGTGGGTCATCAGCGTCTCGACGTCGCGCATGACCTCGCGCGCCAGCTCCTGCAGGTCGCTGTGGCCACGCAACTGACGCATCAGGAAGGCCACCGAGCGCTGGGTATCCATCAGACAGAGACGGATCTTGCCGTTGCTGTCTTCCAGCTTGGCCAGTTGGTCGATCGCCTCCTCGAGGTCGGAGCCTTCTTCTTCGAGTACCAGATGGCTGACGTCTTCCAGGCGGCGATGGATGTCCTCCAGGGTATCGGCGAGGTTTTCCACTTTCTGGTCGAAGATGGTCAGCGTCAGCGCCTGGGGAGAGTCGGCCTCGACCTGGCCGTAGCGGGCACGCATGCGCAGCAGGCGAAAGTCGGCAAGTTCACAGTCGCGAAAGGTGATCAGGCGATCCGGCTGGAGAATGAAGGCGACCGTCGTGTTGCCGTGGCGTCCCTCACTATGCGAGAGAAACAGCGAGTGAACGTGGATCCCGTCGGCATCGACGAAGTAACGTGCCGAAGATTCGATCTCTTCCACATCCTCACCGGCCGGCAGCTCGTCGGCAAGAAAGGCGTTGAGGTGCTCGCGCTCGTCCTCATCGGGTTCGTGGGCATCGATCCAGGTCGCCGTGGAGAGCCGTTGCGGAAGTGTCAGGGTTTCCCGGTTGTCTTCCTTGATGGTGTATCTGTCCAGCGTGAAGGTGCGAATCATGGGCATCCCTGTTCCTGTGTATCTGGAGAACAAGGTTAAGCGCTGACGGGATGTACGCCAACCGCTAGAAATACGCAGAAAACCAGGTTGGTCAGAACGGGCGGGGGCAGGCGAAGAGCGCCCCGGATCTCCGGGGCGCGGTGAGCGTTACTTCTTGTTGCTGAAGTACTTGGCGAAGATTTCGTCGTAGGTGCCGTTTTCCTTCAGCGTGGCGAGTGCCTCGTTGAACTTGCTGGCCAGCGCTTCGTCACGCTTGCGGAAGGCGATGCCGAAGCCGTCGCCGAAGTAGGACTTGGGCTCGGTGATCATGCTGCCGACGACCTTGTAGTTGCCGTCTTCGCTGTCGAGCAGCGTGGACTTGCCGACCGGAAAGTCGAGGAACACTGCGTCGAGGCGGCCGGCTTCCATGTCCAGCACCATGTCGTCGGCAGTGGCGTAACGGTTGATGTCGGCGATATCACCGTACATGTCGCTGACGTAATTGTCCTGCAGGGTGCCGCGCTGGACCCCGATGTTCTTGCCTTCGAGGGTTTCCTTGGCGGGCATGTCGATGTTGCTGTCGGCAGGCGCGAACCAGGCGGACGGCGGCGTGAAGTACGGATCGGAGAACAGCACCTGTTCGCGGCGTTCTTCATTGATGGTCATCGACGACATGATGGCGTCGTATTTGCGTGCCATCAGGCCCGGGATGATGCCGTCCCAGCCCTGCACGATCCATTCGCACTCGATGCCCATTTCCGCGCACAGGGCGTTGCCGAGTTCGATATCGAAACCGGTCAGTTCACCTTCGGGGGTGCGATATTCCATCGGCTCGTAGGGGACGTCGACACCGAAGCGTACGGTGTCGTAGTCGCGAGCCTGGGCGGTGCCGGCAAAGAGAGCGGCGCTAAGCAGTGTGACGGTCAATAGCTTGTTCATGAAGAGACTATCCCTTTGTTGTACGAATCGACTTTTGGTCGAATGACCCGACCAAGGTAGCGTACCCGAGGTCGAGTCGGAAGAGGGAAACCTGTCGCCTGAGGACATTTTCCCAACGCTTGTTTGACGTCACGCCTCAGCTCTGCGGTCTGAGATGCGCCAGCATGCGCTTCTCGAGATAGCGGAACAGGTAGAGGATCGCGAACGTCAGGCATAGATAGAGCGCGGCCACGAAAAGGAATGCGTCGAACGGGGCGTAATAGCGCGCATAGACCAGACGGGCGGCGCCGGTCAGGTCCATGATCGTCACCACGCTGGCGATGGCGCTGGCATGCAGCATGAAGATCACTTCATTGCCATAGGCCGGCAAGGCGCGACGAAAAGCGCTGGGCAGCACGATGCGACGCATCATCAGCCCACGCGACATGCCGTAGGCGCGTGCGGCTTCGATCTCGCCCTTGGACGTCGCCTTGATTGCACCATGGAATATCTCGGTGGTGTAGGCGGCGGTATTCAGAGTGAAGGCAATCAGCGCCGGGTAGAATGGCTCCTCGAGAATCAGCCATAGCCAAGTGTCCTGGATGCCTTCGATGAATACCACGCCGTAATAAATGATGTAGAGCTGAATCAGCAGCGGGGTGCCACGGAACACATAGGTATAGAAGAAGATCGGCAGTTTGATCCATTTGCGTCGCGAGCCCCGGGCGATGGCCAGGGGGACGGCCATGACCAGGCCGATGATCAGCGACAAAAACACCAGTTGCACGGTGGTGACCAGACCCTCGGCATAGTACTCCAGTGTCTGGGCATTGAAGATGGTGTTGTCGGCCAGCAGGTTGGTGAACCAGGCGTTCAGTTGTTCCATTCGTCAGCCTCCCCGAACCCGACGTTGTAGCGCTTCTGCAGGCGTGCGAAGAGCCACTCAGAGACGCTGGCTATGGCCAGGTAGATTACCGCCACCGGAATCAGGAAGGTGAACGGCTCGTGGGTGGCCTTGGAGGCCTCTGCAGCCACGCGCACCATGTCGGTTAGCCCGATGATAGAGACCAGCGCCGTGGTCTTGAGCAGTACCATCCAGTTGTTGGACAGCCCCGGCAGGGCATGACGCATCATCTGCGGAAAGCGAATGCGCCGGAACATCAGCCCTTCGGACATGCCATAGGCGCGGCCGGCCTCGATCTGACCGCTGTCCACGGCGAGGAAGGCGCCGCGGAACGTCTCGCCCATGTAGGCGCCGAAAATCAGCGCGATGGTTATTACACCGGCGACGAACTCGTTGATGTTGATGAAGATATCGATATCGAACTGATAGTAGAGCCAGTCGGTGACCGCGTTGATGCCCATCTGGCCGCCGAAAAACAGCAATAGCATCAGTACCAGGTCGGGCACGCCGCGGATCACCGTGGTATAGAGCGTGCCGATACGATGCAGGATCCAACTACGTGACATCTTGGCGCTGGCGGTGAGCAGGCCAAGGACAACGGCCAGCAACAACGACAGTACGGCAAGCTCGATGGTGACCAGAGCGCCTTCCAGCAGGCGTGGGCCGTAGCCCTGCAGGTCGATCATGGTTCTCTCCTGCTCAATGCTTTGGCGCGAGGAATTGCTTGAGGCGTTCGGAGCGTGGGTTGTCCAATACCTCCTTGGGAGGCCCGGCTTCTTCCACCACGCCCTGATGCAGATAGATCACCTGGCTCGACACGTCCCGGGCGAAGGCCATCTCGTGGGTGACCACGATCATGGTGCGTCCCTCCTTGGCCAGGTCGCGCATGACCTTGAGCACATCGCCGACCAGTTCCGGGTCGAGCGCCGAGGTCGGCTCGTCGAACAGCATCACCTCAGGGTCCATGGCCAGGGCGCGTGCGATGGCGCCACGCTGCTGTTGGCCGCCGGACATCTGTGCCGGGTAATAGTCGGCGCGTTCCAGCAGACCGACGCGATCGAGCAGGGCGCGGCCCTGCTCGATGGCTTCCTTGCGCGGTTTCTTGAGCACATGGATTGGCGCTTCGACGACGTTCTCGAGCAGCGTCATGTGCGCCCACAGGTTGAACCCCTGGAAGACCATCGACAGCTTGGCGCGGATGCGCTCGACCTGCTTCCAGTCGGCGGGCTCGCGGCCGTGACGGGTTTTCTTGAAGCGAATTGGCTCGCCATGAACGATCAACTCGCCCTCGTTGGGCTGCTCGAGCAGGTTCATACAGCGCAGAAAGGTACTCTTGCCGGAGCCCGAGGCGCCGATGAGCGTGATCACATCGCCCTGACGGGCTTGCAAGGACAGGCCCTTGAGGACCTCGTTTTCTCCGAAGCGCTTACGCAGATTGCGCACTTCGAGGGGTAGGGGCGTTTCGGCCATGCGTCGGACTCCGGTGACTGGCTTATCAGGTCACCTACGAAACAGCATCCTCGGGCCATGAGTCGGGATGGGCCGACATGGCAGGAGCGGACCGTTTCGTAAGCCACCTGTGCGGTGTATCGATGCGGACTGGCGCAGCGTGCTTGCCGCAGAAAAGGCAGCGATTCTAACAGGCGTTCGATGCCGATTCAGAGAGGGTTGTTCACCCAGAGTTGCGACTTTGGTCTGATGGCGCTTGGGGAAGCATGGTATGTTTCCTCTAAATTATTGTAATAATGCCTTTTTTTGTTCCAAACGGTGCGTTAGAGGCAGTACATGCCGCTAACGCTAATTTTGCGGTGCCGAGGTGGCACATACCAGTAGCGCGGCACGCGCCCCGAGTTCCACGTTGGCATTGGGAAAGACCACTGCCAAAGGCCGCTCGGTGACGATGAACTCGCCGGCGTTGGCATCGCAAGCCAGCCGGGTCCCGACGGGAAACTCGCTGAAATTCGGCGTGTCGTCGGGAAAGCACAGGCGAAAATCATCGCTTTCTCGCATCAGCTCATGCTCGACCCTGAAGAACTTCATCTGGTCGAGGTCGGCGGTGGGCGGCTCGCGCCCCTCGATCAATGCCTCGATCAGCCGGCGCATGGGACGCAAGGCAGCAAGGTCATTTTCTCCGAATGGCCGCACCTTGCCTAGCTCCAGAGTGAACGCCTGGGCCTGATGATAGTGTTTCGAGTAGTGCGAGAATGTCCAGCTGTGCTGATGCTGATGCAGCACCGCCTGAATGTCGGCGGCCGCGAGCCAACGCCACTGCTCGCCCCGAGTGGCGGTATCCGCGTAAGGTTCGACGGCGAAGCGCGGGTAGCGACTGTCGCGAATCGCGGTGTGCAGGTCGTAATGCAGGCGCGGCTGGGGATGACGCGCATAGAAGGCATCCACCGCCGCCATCAGTTCATGGGCACGTTGCGGTTCGTCACCGGTGTCATTCAAGTCGCGGCGGAACAGACGATTGAGATTCGTCTGGCAGAAACGTTTTCCGGCACGGATCGAGGGCAGGTTACCCAGAATGATCAGTGTCGGGGCGCCGAGACGCAGCAGGCCGGCTTCCAGGCGTGCCAGCAATTCGCCGACCAGCTCGATGGGGGCCGTCTCGTTGCCATGAATGGCGGCGGAAGCGATGACGGCATGCGCCTGGGGCTGGAGAACGTTGGGTGTCAGCTCGAGTATGCCCGGTCCGTGGATGCGATAATGGCCGAAGGACACTTGCCCTTGGGCAGCCGAGGGCGACTTACCGTCCAGCGTCAGGCCGAGCCATTCAGCCAGCATGGCGCTCGCCTCGGGCATCGGTGGACTCAACGAAGTGTTCGAGTTTCATTGGCGTCTGCCTGTCGTTTTGACAACGGTTTGTTCTGAAAACGAGCGTTTCTTGACGGCTCATCGATGACGTTAATGGCCGATTAGCTGTCTCGATGATTAGCTACCTTCCGTTGCGCTTTGCATGGTGGCAAGAGAAGGCGTCGGGCTGATGAAAAATGGGGTGCGATAATGAAAACCTGCAGCAGGGCCGACAATTGTGTCCGGCCCTGCAAGGCTGGCTAAACTGACGTGTCGCGATGCCTAGGCGCCGCGCGTAGCGGTATACAGCGTATAGATCGACTGGCTGGCGGTCATCAGCAACTGGTTGCGATCCTCGCCAACGAAACAGACGTTGGAGCAGATTTCCGGTAGCAGGATACGCCCCAGCAGGGTGCCGTCAGGAGAGAACACGGCGACACCGTCGACGTCTTCGCCGCCTGATGCACTCGACCAGATGTTGCCGTGCATGTCGCAGGTCAAGCCGTCATACGTCGTGCTGTTGCTGGTGACGAGTTCCTGCCGGTTGCTGACGCTCTTGCCGTCATCGGCCAGGGACCACTTGATGATCGCGGCAGGTTGGTCCGGGAAGTGGGACGGTGCGGTATCGCTGGCGTAGAACGCCTTGCCGTCGGGGGTCAGTGCGATGCCGTTGGGCTTGTGGATCTCGTCGGTCAGCAGTATCGGTTCGTCGAGCGTATCGTCGACGTAGTAGATCGCCGGCTTGAGTTGCAACTCGCGCTTGTGTCCCTCGTATTCCACGTGCGCCCCGTAACCGGGATCGGTGAAGATGATCCCGCCCGACGGCAGCGCCACCAGGTCGTTGGGCGCATTGAGCGGCTTGCCCTGATACTGGCTGGCCAGGATCGTGGTGGTCCCGTCCCATTCGTAGCGAATCACGCGTGCCGGATAGTGCTCGCAGGAGACCAGGCGCCCGTGGTCATCGAAGGTGTTGCCGTTGGAGTGGCCTACCTTATGGCGAAGCACGCTGACTTGTCCGGTGGGTTCGTCCCAGCGCATCTGCCGGGCGCGGGGGATGTCGCTGAATACCGCATAGCGACCCACGGCGTTCCAGGCCGGTCCTTCCAGCCACAGCCCGCCGGTCCATTGGCGCTGAAGCGGGGTATTGAAGAGGAAGTAATCGCGAAAGCGTTCATCGACGATTTGCCAGGCATCGGCCGGATAACGGTCCGGCGGAGAGGCGTTCATGGCAGTATGGGCAAAGAGGGCGGGGGCGGTGCCGGCAGCGGCCAGAGCGGCCGATGCCGACAGGAACTGTCGGCGTCCAAGCTTCATTTTTCTTTCTACCTGTTTGTTCGTGGCGTTGTGAACAGGACGTAGGCCGCAATGAGCCTACCTAGAAAAATGTAGAAGCTTTGATATTAAATGTTAAACATAGGTGGGGCGCCTTTAGTCGAATACGGCGTCTGCCAACTATCTTTAGCCGGCCTGACGCTGGTCTGGGCAGATGACCGGGCGTTGCTCGACCTTGATCAGTTTCTCGACGGGAAATTGCAATTCCCTGGCCCGGCGCACCAGGGAGCGATAGGTGCGTTCGTCGAGGCTGGGCTCGCGAGCCAGTATCCAGAGGTAGTCACGATCAGGGCCGGCCACCAGGGCATGACGATACTCGTCATCGAGTTCCAGGATGTTGTAACCGCCATAGAACGGCCCGAAGAAGCTGACCTTGAGTCGACCCACGCTGGGGTTCTCGATGAAGTACGCCTTGCCCTCGGCAATGTCCCACTGGCCCGTTTCCAGGTTGTAACCTCGATTGATGACGTCGATGCCTCCATCGTCGCGCCGTCGATAGGTGGCAGTGACACAGGAAAGGCCTTCCTCGAAGCTATGCGGTAGACGGGCGATTTCGTACCAGCGACCCAAGTATCTCTCGAGCCGAAAGTCGCTTACGGCCTGGGTGCCGTCGGGGATGCCGGTGCAACCGGCCAGGAACGTGAACGGCGCCAACCAGGTCAAGCGGGGAAACGAGGGTAGCTGCGTGGCAATGGCCATGGCCGATATCCTTATCGTTGTTGCTTTATTCAGGGATAGGGGGATCGGCAGCGACTTGCAAGACGAAAATACCAGAAAATTGATCTAGCTATTAATGAACAGCGTACTGTAACCGTACCGGCAGTCCTTTTGGACATACCGGTACGTTTCGTTACGCTTCGAGTGCGTCGACGATGGCCTTGCCCAACGACTGGGTCGTGCCCTGACCCTTCAGGTCGGGGGTAAGAGGCGCCTGATCCGGGCCGGCGCCAAGGACGCGTTCGATGGCCTCGACGATAGCCTTGCCGGCGTCTTCATGACCGAGATGCTCGAGCATCATGGCGCCACACCAGATCTGGCCGATGGGGTTGGCGACGCCTTTGCCGGCGATGTCCGGCGCGCTGCCGTGGACCGGCTCGAACAGACTGGGGTATTTGCCTTCCGGATTGATGTTGGCCGAGGGCGCCACGCCGATGGTGCCGGTACAGGCCGGACCCAAGTCGGAAAGGATATCGCCGAACAGGTTGCTGGCCACGACGACATCGAACCAATCGGGATGCAGGACGAAGTTGGCGGTGAGGATATCGA
Source organism: Halomonas sp. McH1-25 (assembly GCF_022348165.1). GTDB lineage: Bacteria > Pseudomonadota > Gammaproteobacteria > Pseudomonadales > Halomonadaceae > Modicisalibacter. The sequence goes on along the minus strand of NZ_JAKRFI010000001.1, from coordinate 1,125,386 downwards.
TGTGGAACTGATCGACGGTAATGTCCGGGTAATGCCTGGCCATGGCTTTCACCCGCTCGTCCCAGTAGGGCATGGTGATCGAGATGCCGTTGGACTTGGTGGCCGAGGTCAGTGAATGACGTGGGCGTTTCGAAGCCAGTTCGAAAGCGTACTTGAGTACCCGATCGATGCCGACTCGGGTCATGACCGTGTCCTGGATGACCACTTCGCGTTCGGTGCCTTCGAACATTTTGCCACCGACACTGGAGTACTCTCCCTCGGTATTCTCGCGTACGACGTAGAAGTCGATGTCGCCGGGCTTGCGGTCGGCCAGCGGACTTTTTATTCCCGGCATCAGGCGACACGGGCGAAGATTGATGTACTGATCGAAGGCGCGACGGAACTGCAGCAGGGACCCCCACAGCGAGATATGGTCGGGTACCTTTTCCGGCCAGCCCACGGCGCCGAAGAAGATGGCGTCGAATGAAGACAGGATATCGAACCAGTCGTCCGGCAGCATCTGGCCGTGCTTGAGGTAGTAGTCGCAACTGGCAAAGTCGAAATGCTCGATTTCCAGTTCGATACCGAAGCGCTTGGCGGCGGCGTCCAGAACGCGCAAGCCTTCCGGCATGACTTCGGTGCCGATGCCGTCGCCGGCGATGGCGGCTATGCGATGGACCATGGTGGACTCCTTCTTGTTGAGCGGCAGGTCACCAGAGTCTAGTCGCTGTTACGCCTGAGATAATCAGGATAGAATGCAAGCCACTCTTGCGTTCTAGTTGATAATCACGCTATGGCCAATATCGATGATCTCGCCTTCTTCCAGCGGCTGGCCCACTGCGGCAGCCTGACGGCGACGGCCCGCGAGCTCGGCATCTCGCTGTCGGCGGTCAGCAAGCGTCTCAAGCAGGTCGAGGCCCGGCTGGGCGTCGAGTTGGCCAGTCGTACCACGCGCCGTCTCACACTGACCCCTGAAGGCGAGCTTTATCGTGAGCGTGGCGCGGCCATCCTCGATGAGATCGGCGAACTGGAAGGCGCACTGAGTGCCCAGCAGACCGCGCTTTCGGGACGTTTGCGCGTCAACGCGACCTTCGGTTTCGGCCGGCGGCATGTCGCGCCGTTGATTTCCTCGTTCACTCAGCGCCACCCGCAGCTCGAGGTGCTGCTTGAATTGACCAACTTTCCTCTCAATCTGGCGGATCATGGTTTCGATGTCGGCATCCGTGTCGGCCAGCCACCGGATTCCCGACTGATTGCCCGGCGCATTCTGTATAATCGCCGCATTCTGTGCGCTGCCCCGGATTATGTGGCGCGCATGCCGGCGTTGACCTCTCCCCAGGATCTGTCAGCGCACCAGTGCCTGCTGATTCGCGAAAACGACAGTGACTATGCACTCTGGCGCTTCGTGAACGGAATGCATGAAGCCGCAGTCAAGGTATCAGGTCGGCTTGCCAGCAATGATGGTGAAGCGATTACGCTACTGGCGCTGGAAGGGCATGGCATCATGCTGCGGTCGTGGTGGGATGTCTATCTCCATCTGGAAAGCGGGCAACTCGTCGAATTGCTGCCAGACTGGCAGGGAGTGGAGGCAGACTTTTATGCCGTCTATGACCAACGTCGTCATCTGCCGGCTCGTTTGCGCGCTTTCGTCGCCTATCTCGAGCAAGCCCTGCCAGGTCGTGTGCCGGCACCACCGCAGCGCGCTGGCATAGGCCCGAAAGGCATCGCGAGTGCTTGAGGCCAAGCGGTTGTCGCGGTCATCTGCCACTGCCAAGGAGAGATTGGCTTGAACATACTCATGTTTACCAATACATATCGCCCAATCGTCGGCGGGGTCAGCGAGTCGGTGCAACGGCTCAAGGCCCGTTTGCAGGCGGAAGGGCACAAGGTATTGGTCGTGGCGCCCAAGCTGAAGGGACAGCCGAAGCATGAGCCGGACGTGGTCCGCGTTGCAGCGGTGCAGCATTTCAATGGCAGTGACTTCTCATTGCCGGTGCCGATCCCAGGACAGCTCTACGAGGCCATCGAGGCCTTCGATCCCGATATCGTCCATTCGCACCATCCGTTTCTGCTCGGCGATACCGCGGCCCGGGCGGCGGAAACCTATGGTCTGCCGCTGATCTTCACCCACCACACTCTCTACGAACACTATACGCACTATGTGCCGGGCGACTCGCCACGCATGCAGCGCTTCGCGGTGGCGCTGTCCACGGAATACACCCGCCTGTGCGATGCGGTGATCGCGCCCAGCGACAGCATTCGTGACCTGCTGCGCTTGCGTGGCGCCAACGAGGCCGTGCATGTGGTCCCCAGCGGCGTCGACACCCGGCGCTTCGCCCAGGGCGATGGCGCTGCCATTCGGCAACGCATGGGGATCCCCGACGATGCGTATGTCGTCGGTCATGTCGGCCGCCTGGCACGTGAGAAGAACCTGCCGTTCCTGACCGAGGCGGTTACCCGGTTCCTGAGCGAACGACCGCGTGCGCACTTCCTGGTCGTCGGCGACGGGGATGCACGCATTGCCATGCACGAGACCGCCTTCCACGCCGGTGTCGTCGACCGGCTTCATTTTACCGGCAAGCTCCACGACCAGACGCTGATCGATGCTTACCACGCCATGGATGTGTTTGCCTTTGCCTCGCATAGCGAAACCCAGGGCATGGTATTGGTCGAAGCCATGGCGGCCGGCCTGCCCGTGGTGGCGGTAGACGCGCCGGGGGTACGCGAAGTCGTGGAAAATGGTCTCAATGGCTATTTGCTGCCCGGCGATCACGCTGGCGCGCTGGCCGCAGCCCTGCACAACCTGGACGATCGGGGGCTGCGATCCGAGCTGCGTAGCGGCGCATTGTCGACCGCGCAGGCTTTCGATGAGTCATGCTGTGCCGCGCGTTGTCTGGAGGTCTATCGGCAGGCGATCGCTGCCGGGGGGCCCGTCAGTCACGCCGACGAGGATGCCTGGGAGCGCATGCGTGGTCGCCTGGAGGCGGAGTGGCAGCTACTCCGTCATCGGGGGCGAGTGCTGCGCTCGTTGCTCCAGGAAGAACCGGTGTACGGTCTGATGGCCAAGCCCGAGGCGCCGGAAACCTCGCAGAAATAGTGCACTAGCGCCGGCCGCGCTGCTGTTTGTAGGTGGCGTACCGCTTGAGCCCCAGCAACACCAGCACTGCCAGGACCAGACCGCCTAGCGCATAATAAAGTTCGCTGCGGTTCTCGGCGGTCACCAGCGAGCCCAGCTGGCTGCCCAGCAAGGTCATGCCGATCAGACCGGGAACGATGCCGATCAACGAGCCCAGCATGTAGTCTCGAAAACGTAGATGAAAGGCGCCGGCCATCATGTTGGTCAGCGTGAACGGGGCCAATGGCAGCAGGTTGACGACCGTCATGGTGCGGATACCCCGCCCGGCCAAGTGTTTGGCGAGCCCGTTTAGGCGCTGGCCGCCGTGGCGCAAAAGAGCGTCGCGTCCCAGCTTGCGACCCGCCCAGTAGGTCGTGGCCGAGGCGACCAGCGTACCGGCCAGGGCGTAGCCGAATCCCCACCATGGTCCGAACATCAATCCGGTCACGGCCACCAGGATGCTGAGCGGAAACACCAGAAGCGAGGCGCCGGCGTAGACGCCCACGACCACAAGGATGGCCCAGGGCGAGTCGCGCCAGGCGACGGTATACTGGACGAGGTCCATCAGACGTTCCGGTGTCAGGGCGTCGTTCATGGCCAGCCATTGCCACAGCAGGCCCAGGCCGGCCAGCACGACCAGCGATACGATGACGATGATGAGGGGACGGGACATAAGCGCTGCGCATCCATTCGCTTGGGTGGCGGTTAGGATACGCATGAAGGACATGGCGGCCAATGCTTGGCCGCCATGAGGGGAGGGTTACAGCGACAGTGCGTCACGCACGGCCGGCCAGGCCGGTTCGCCCGCCTGGGTGGTAACGCCCTCGAGCATGGCTTGAACGCGCTCCGGATTGCTGCGAATCCACTCTTTGGCAACCTCGTCGGCCGGACGTTCTTCCTGACCGAAGCCCTGAATCATCCAGCTCTGCTCTTCGGCCTCGAAGGCGAACTTCTCGAAGAAGGCCTTGAGGTTGGGGTGGGCCTCGGCATAGCCGCTGCGCATCAGGGTCAGCACGTCGCTCTGGCCGTTGTTTTCGCCGAACAGATCCTTGGAATCGTCGAGATAGCGCATCGGCAGTTCCAGATTCATCCAGTGCGGCGTCCAGCCCACCCAGACGATCGGTTCCTGACGCGATATGGCATCTTCGGCGGCACTCAGCATGCCCACCGTACTCGTGTCGACGATACTCCAGTCGCCCAGGCCCCAGGTGTCGTTGTCGATGGCCTCGTTGAGGATCTCGCTGGCCGCGGAGCCGGCACCGAAGCCATAGATCTCGCCGTTGAACCGCTCACGGTTGGCGTCCAGATCGGCGAAGCTCGTTACGCCGCTCTCATAGACGTAGTCGGGCACGGCCAGGGTCATCTGGGCGCCGTCCACGTTATTGGCCAGGCGAACAACGTCGCCGCTTTCCTCGCGCGGCTCGAGCATATCCTGCTGTGCCGGCATCCAGCCGCCGAGGAAAACATCGATATCGCCGGTGTCGAGTGCTTGGTAGATCACCTGTAGGCCAAGTTCCTGGCTGCGTGTCTCATACCCTAATGGCTGGAGCAACTGCGAGGCGATCTCGGTCTTGACGGTAATGCCGGGCCAGGCCGGAACGCCGAAATCGAGCGTGGCGTCATCGGCCATGGCCGGTAGGGCAATGGCGCCGGCCAAGGGCAAGGCAAGGAGGGGCTTGATCATGGGATGAGTCATAGACAGTTCTCTTTCAGGTTGTTGTAGGGCCGGACCGCCGTGCTTGTCGGGAGGGTTCGGCATCATGCACTGATGTAACCATGCCGAGTGGGCATATCCATTACAAACGATTATTCTAGGGGCTATGCCCAAGTTATACTTATACCGAGCTTTTTCATGAAGCCATTACCTCCCGTTCTCTGGCTTCAGGCCTTCGAGTCAGCGGCCCGCACACTGAGTTTTACGGAAGCCGGCAATGAACTCGGCGTCACCCAATCCGCCGTCAGCCAGCGTATTCGCCTGCTCGAGGATCGCTTGGGCCAGAAGCTGTTCGTGCGTCATCCTCGCAGCCTGACGCTGACTCCGGCCGGCCAAGCGTGGCTGCCTAGCATTCAAGAGGCATTTACGCGGCTGGCCGAGGGCACTGCCGAGGTGTTCGGACCCCGTCCAGAAGCGCCTGTCACGTTACGAGCCACACCGATAATGCAGCAGACTTGGCTAGCGCCTCGCCTGCTTGAGTTCCATCGCAACCATCCGCAGGTTGCAGTGCATCTCGTCAGTGCGATCTGGACCGAGGACTTCGGCCCGGAAGGCGCCGATCTGGAGATTCGCTACGGTCGGGGCGACTGGGAGGGATTCGAGGCTCACTCACTGGGCACCGAAACCATGCTGCCGGTGTGCTCCCCGGAGGTGGCTGCGCGCCTGCGCGAACCGGCCGATCTGGCGGGAGAAACCCTGTTGTCTGCACTGGGATTCGCCGTCGGATGGCAGGCCTGGCTGGAGCAGGCAGGCCTACCGGAGCTCGACACGCGATGTCCCACGATCAGCTGTGACAATCAGGTCACGACATTATCTCTGGCAGCCCGGGGCGGGGGCGTGGCCCTGACGCATCACAGCCTGTTGACCCAACGTGACGATCTGATCGCACCATTCTCGCTGTCGGTACCCAGTGACGAGTGCTTCTGGCTGGTGCGTCCGTTACGCCTCAGGTGGCGCCAGGAGGCCGGGTTGCTATGGGACTGGCTGATGCGTTCCGCCGCCTGACGCCTATGCTGTAGTCAACATTCCACCATGGAGGTCAAGACAATGCGTGAAGCATTAGCGGCGGCATTTCAGTGCCGATACCGCCCCATGGCACTGATGATGGTCGCCTGGTTATGGGTACTGGCTGCCCCGGCCAGTGGCGATGAAGTGCGTGAGGCTGACGGCCATCGTCACCACAGCGCCAAGCATGACGAGCGTGGCTATGGGGCTCACGCCGAGCCTCGCATCGAGGTGATCGTCGGTGGCGTGAGCAACGGCGAACCGGCACGGCAGAAGACGGAGAGCGACGCGGATGAGGAGGCGAGTATCTGCCGGCAGGCGCATAGCGTGACCTGGTCCACCCGCAACCTGCCTTGCCCGGACGCTCAGCCGGCCGAACGTTCCAAGGTCTGGTCGACCACGGGGAATTGATTGGCCGGTCAAGGCAACGACGTCACGTAGCGGGAACATCATGCGGCGAGAAAGCCGGAGAGATGCGTTGGGAAACCAACCTTTACATATCGGTAGTGGTACGGTCATGCATCTTGTTCCAGCTTTAGGATGAGTTTCATCACTATGTTGGCCTCATCGGGCCACTCGTTTCCCGACAGCGTCCAAAGGAGTGAACGCATGCCGAATCGTCGCGAATTTCTTGTTGGCGCAGCTGCAGCCGCCGCAGCTACCTCCGCCTCAAAGCTGCTGGCCGCTCAGGATGGCCCCTCACTGAGCAATACCAACGCCGGTGGCAATAATGGGGAAGTCATCTCCGAACTGCCCGAGAATCCGCCCCTGGCCTCCAAACTGTTTCCGCCCGAGCACAAGTTCGGGGTAGGCGGCACTCAACTGGGCAACATATTCAAGGTCACGTCCGACGACGAGGCCGAGAACATGCTCGAAGCCTGCTGGGAAAATGGCGTGCGTTATTTCGATACCTCGCCATTTTACGGCCTAGGACTCTCCGAGCGCCGTCTGGGCCATTTTCTGAATGGCAAATCGCCGCAGGAATATCTGCTGTCGAGCAAGATAGGGCGGTTGCTGAAGGCCGATGCATCGGTGGACAGCAAAGGCAACTGGAAGGGCGACCTGAACTTCAGCTACCACTTCGACTACACGGCTGCAGGCACCCGTCGTTCCATCGAGGACAGCCTGCAGCGCCTGGGCGTTCCCAAGATCGACATCGTCTATATTCATGATCTGACACCGGGCATGTTGGGCGACGACTGGCGGGAATATCTCGAGACTGCGCGTCAGGGAGCCATGCCAGAACTGTCGCGCATGCGTGACGAGGGCATCATCGGTCACTGGGGCATGGGGGTGAACAACATCGAATCCTGCCTTGCCGCCATGGAATCCGCCGATCCCGATGTCATGCTGCAGGCCACCAAGTACAACCTGATGGACCATGAGGATGTGTTGAATCGCCTGTTCCCGAAATGTCGTGAAAATGGCGTATCCGTCGTTGTCGGGGCGCCGTTGGGCGCAGGCTTTCTCGCTGGCGTGAATCGTTGGCTGTACAGCGAGGGCATTCCGGACGGTTATTGGGAAAAGCGCGACCGTATCGCCCAGATTGCCCACCAACATGACATCGACCTGCGTACCGCGGCGCTGCAGTTCACTGCGGCGCCGGATGTGGTCGCGGCGACCATTCCAGGTGCCCGTAACGCCCAGCAGGCCAAGGAGAACCGCGATTCGATGAACGTCAGGATTCCCGCTGAGTTCTGGCAGCAGCTCAAGCAAGAAGGGTTGATCGCTCAGGAAGCACCTACACCCAGCTAAGGGCAGCGGCCGGCAGACCGGTGGGCTGGTCTGCTGGCCATATCAAGCGGATTGATAAGCTCTCATGCGCGTTAGCGGGTCCTGTCGGAAATAGCGACGCAGCAGGGCGTATAAGGCGGGATAAGCCTCGTTCAGTACGTCCGGGGCAGAGAAAAAAAGCTCGCAGCAGACGGCAAAGCATTCACCGGGATGGGTGGCTGCGTAGTCATCGATGGGTGTCGGTTCACCGCGTTCGAGGTGAGCCTGCAGGTCGTTCCAGACGGCCATGAAGGTTTGGTACCACTCTCGACCGGCAATGTCCGACGACAGTGGCGGAAAGCCGTCGGCATCCAGTGAGTTGTCCATGTCGAGCTTGTGGGAGAGCTCGTGGATGATCACGTTGAAGCCGGTCCAGTCGCCGCTGTCACGTACGTCGGCCAGCGACAGCACGACCGGCCCTTGATGCCAGGTCTCGCCGACTCTCTCATCCGTGTATTCATGCATGACGCCGGCCTCGTCCATCTCCTCCACCCGGCGGCGGAAAGCGTCGGGCAGGACGACTATCTCATGAATACCCGCAAAGGCCTCTTCGGCATCCGCTTCACTCCAGCCCAGCGTGAGCAGGCCGGCCTGGGCCAGTAGGCTCAATCGATCGGACAGATCGAATTCCAGCCCATCCGGCAGAGTCAAGCGCTTGCGATGCAGTAAACGCCAGGTGCGTTGCCCCAGGCGCTGACGTTCATCGTCATTGAGGGCAGCCAACAGCGGCAGGCGTTTGCAGGCCCGTTGCCACTCCGCCTGGGGGAAAGGATGGCGGGCATCGAAGCGTGCGGCCCGCCATTGGCGCCATTTGCTCAGCATCAGTCTTCCTGACGGCCCCCGCTCTTCCACGACCAGTCGCGCCAGCGCAGATCGAACAGGTCCTTGCGGCGATCCTTGAGGTTGGTCACCGAGCCTTCCGAGCGGACGATCTTCAGGCGCAGCAGATCGAGGTCCGAGAAGATCACCATTTCGGTGTTCGGCGTAGTCTCGGAGAGCACGGCATCATGCGGGAAGGCGAAGTCCGACGGCGAGAACACCGCCGACTGGCCGTACTGGATGTCCAGATTCTCGATCGAGGGCACGTTGCCCACGCTGCCGCACAGTACCACGTAGCATTCGTTCTCGATGGCGCGGGCCTGAGCGCAGTGACGTACGCGCAGGTAACTGTTCTTGGTGTCGGTCCAGAACGGCACGAACAGGATATCCATGTCCTGATCGGCAAGCAGGCGCGGTAGCTCCGGGAACTCCACGTCGTAGCAGATCAGGATGCCGACACGCCCGGCATCGGTTTCGAAGACGCGCAGTTCGTCGCCGCCTTCCACCACCCAGTCGCGGCGTTCCTGTGGAGTAATGTGCAGTTTGGCCTGAGACTCGGTGGAACCGTCGCGATGGCATAGATAGGAAACGTTATAGAGCTTGCCATCTTCGCCTTCCTCGACCATCGACCCGGCGATGATGTTGATGTTGTAAGAGACCGCCATGCGAGAGATTTCGGCCTTGAACTGCTCGGTGAAACTGGCCAGAAAACGAATCGCCTGGATCTGGTCCGACTGGTCGGTCAGACCCATCAACGGAGTATTGAACAGCTCGGGCAAGACCACGAAATCGCTCTGGTAGTCGGACACCGCATCGACGAAATACTCGACCTGCTGCAGCACCGACTCCACCGAGGCGAACTCACGCATCTGCCACTGCACGGCACCGACGCGGACCTGAGTGCGGCGCGACTCGAGAATGCGCTCGGCGGGCTCGAAAAGGATGTTGTTCCACTCGAGCAGCGTGGCGTACCCCTGCGACTTCTCGTCCTCGGGCAGATACTTGCGCAGCAGGCGTTTGACCAGAAAGCCATTGGCGAGCTGGAACGACAGGATCGGGTCGTGGATTTCCTTGCGCGCAACCTTTTCCAGATAATCGGTCGGCGACATCTCGTCGGCATATTGATGGTAATGGGGAATCCGCCCGCCAGCGAGAATGGAGCGCAAGTTCATCGAGCGACACAGGTCCTTGCGCGCTTCATAAAGGCGCCGACCCAGTCGATAGCCGCGATAGTCGGGGTGGATAAGTACGTCCAGACCATACAGGGCATCGCCATCCGGATTGTTGAGGATGATTTCACGATGGCCGATCAGGTCGTCGTACTTGTGCGGGTTGGAGAAGCGGTCGTACTCCACCAACGCAGTCAGAGCCACGCCGACGATACGACCATCATCCTCGATCACGATCTGGCCATCGGGGAATTCCGCGATCAGCTTGTCGATGGTCAGCTTGGGCCAAGCGCCGCCGATATCGTTGTAGACGGAATCCATCAGGGCCTTCAGCTGCGGATAGTCGTCCAACGTCAGGTTGCGCAGGTTGAGATGGAGTTCGTCTAGGGCCATGGGCGTCTCGAGTCCTCAAAAAGTGGCAGTATGGTAACACGCGTGGTGTTAACGCCAGGACGGGCATGGACAGCAAACGCGCTCAGACGTTCACTGCCCTTGGGACTGGCATGGAGTGACGCGGTGGGAGAAGCGGTTGCCTCAGCGGCCCAACGTTTCCAGAAAGGCCAGGGTGCGGCCGTGCGAAAGTGCCGAGGCGTGCTGGTCGTAGGCGCTGCGTGCCCAGCAGTTGAAGCCATGGTCGGCGCTATCGTAGACGAACATCTTCACGTCGTCGCGACCGGCAAAGGTGCGGCGCGTCTGCTCGATGTGCTCGTCGGTGATGTGCTTGTCCTGGCCGGCAAAGTGAAATTGCACGGGGACCTGAAGCCGATCGGCCTTGTCGAGATGATTGGCAATACCGCCCGGGTAAAAGCAGACGGCCGAATCGACACCGGCATCCAGCGCGCTACGGAAGGAGAGAATGCCGCCCATGCAGTAGCCCAGCGAGGCTACCTTGCCTCGGCACTCCGGACGTCCGCGCAGAGTGTCGACGGAGCAGGCGATATCTGCGATAGCCTGGTCCGAGTCCATGGCTTTCATCAGCGAGAACGCCTTTTCCATATCCTCGCCTTCATAACCCAGCTCGACGCCGGGCTCCTGACGCCAGAAAATATCCGGGGCCAGCACCACATAACCGTCCAGTGCATACTGTTCCGCAACGCTGCGAATATGGGCGTTGACGCCGAAGATTTCCTGCAACAGTACGATGCCGGGGCCCTGGCCTGCCGGCGGCAAGGCCAGATAGCCCTTGAACTTGCCGCCGTCCCTGGCCGTGATGTCGATCCATTGCGATGTCATCGAAGACTCCTTATCGATTCGTGAACAGGCGAGAGTGTCATGCCTGCCATGTTACCGAGTCCAGTCTAGGTGTCTCCAGGTCGCTTGTGCCAATCGGCGGCATGGTCTGCTTCCTTGACGGTAGTTGAGATGAGTCCGCATGGGGACGCTCAACTAAGGCGTATTCCGTGCCACAGACTAAATTGAATTGATAAACAATAGGTTAGCGATTTTCTGGGGTAGGGGTGCCGCAGGCGGGGTAAGGGCTTGCCTGGAATGGGCAGCAGCTTGCCTGAAGGGCAGAACGTTGCACACCGTCCTGGCTGGCCATCCCCGGTTGGACCGGGGATGGCTCAGGTTCTTGTCAGTCAGCGATGGCTTTGGCGCCGGCCTTGGCGACCTGTACGTCCTGCTCGGGCTTGACACCCGAGATGCCGATACTGCCAGCCACTTGGCCGTCGACGATGATCGGCACGCCACCGGAAAGCAGTGCCTGCATCGGGGCGGTGACGAAGGCGGTACGGCCGTTGTTGATCATTTCCTCGAAGACCTGGGTCTCCTTGCGACCGATGGCGGCGTTGCGCGCCTTTTCGGTAGCGACGCCGGCACTGAACGGCGCAGCGCCATCCATACGACGCAGACCCAGCAGGTGACCGCCATCGTCGGCCACGGCGATAGTCACTGCCCAGCTATTGGCCTGGGCTTCCTGCTGGGCGGCGTCGAGAATCGCGTTGACGTCGTCTAGGGTCAGCACGGATTTGGTCTGCATAATGTTCTCCTTGAGTGGTTGTTCCTGACGAAAGCTATGCGGGGTGCGCCTCATTGTGCGTACGGCTCGCCGCTGATGGCAAAGACCCATCGACGATCTCGATCCAGTGCCTGACAGGCGTGCGGCTAGCGCCGTCGAGGTGGGTCTGGCAGCCGATGTTGGCAGTCACGATCAGTTCCGGATTGCCGGCTTCGAGTGCCTCGAGCTTGTTGTCGCGCAACTGCTTCGAGAGTTCCGGCTGGGTCACCGAGTAGGTGCCCGCCGAGCCGCAGCACAGATGCGCGTCGCGCACTGGCGTCAGTTCGAAACCGAGACGCGAGAGTACGCCTTCGACGGTACCGCCGAGCCGCTGCGCATGTTGTAGCGTACACGGGCAATGGAAGGCGAGTCGGCGCGAGGCCTTGACGTTCAAGGCGTCGAGGTCTTCGTCGCGCAGGATCTCGACCAGGTCCTTGGCCAGTGCGCTGACGCGCGCGGCCTTCTCGGCATATGCCGGATCGTCGGCGAGCATCTCGCCGTACTCCTTGACGAAGGCGCCACAGCCGCTGGCGGTCTGCACGATCGCCTCGGCGCCGTTCTCGATGGCTGGCCACCAGGCATCGATATTGGCGCGAATGCGTTGCCGGCCGGCTTCCTGGGCATTGAGATGAAAGTCAATAGCGCCGCAGCAGCCCGCCTGTGGGGCAGGTGTCAGGCCGATGCCCAGCCGGTCGAGCACCCGGGCCGTGGCGGCATTGGTATTGGGCGACAGACCCGGCTGTACACAGCCTTCGAGAATCAGCATCTGACGGGCATGCTGACGGCCGTCTGGACGTTTGCCCGGATCGATGGGGCGAGCCGGCATCTTGTCACGCAGCGTGCCGGGCACCAGTGGACGAAAGGTCTGGCCAGCCTTCAGCAGCGCCGCGAAGCGCTTGGGATCGACCAGCGCCTTGCGCAGGCCGTAGCGCAGGGCGCGCTCCTTCGGTGTACGTCCCACGCGGCGTTCGACCTCGGCGCGACCGATATCGAGCAGCTTGTGATATTCCACCCCCGATGGACAGGTGGTCTCGCAATTGCGGCAGGTCAGGCAGCGGTCGAGGTGCAGCTGGGTCTCGCGGGTGATCTGGTCGTCATCATCGCGGCTTTCCAGCAATTCCTTCATCAGGTAGATACGCCCACGTGGCCCGTCGCGCTCGTCACCGAGCAACTGGTAGGTGGGGCAGGTCGCATTGCAGAAGCCGCAGTGCACGCAGGTGCGCAGCACTCGGTCGGCTTCGCGGATGTGCGGTTTCTGCAGGTCGGCGTCGGTAAATTGCGTCTGCATATCAGAACTCCGGATAGAGCCGGCCGGGATTGAAGATGCCGTTGGGGTCGAGCTGCGCCTTGAGCTGGCGGTGGTACTTGGCCACGACTGGGGCCAACGGCGTGAAAGGCTCGGCCGCCCCGCCTAGCGACTGCGGGGTGAAGCAAGTGGCATGACCGCCAGCGCGGGTGGTGGCATCGCGCAATGCCTGGGCACCGGCATCGCTGCGCACCCAACGCTGGGCGCCGGCCCAGTCGTAAAGGGTATCGCCGTCGATGGTCAGGGGCGGGGTATGGTTGGGTAGCGACAAGCGCCACAGCGGGCGAGCATCCTCTTGGGAAAAGAACGCCAGGCGCTGTTCGCGCAGGTCCGACCAGAACGTTGCATCCAGGGCTTCGCCACCCAGGCGCTCCGCCGTGGCGGCGACCGAGCTGCGTCCGCCCTCGAGGCGCAGATGGAGCGCGCCGTCATGCCAGGCGGCTGCACTCAGCGGCAGTGGCTGGCGGCCCCATTCGGCGAGGCGTTCGAGTGCGCTGTCCAGCGTCATTTCCAGGCGCAGGCTGCGTGTCTCGGTGGGCTTGGGCAGAACCTTGAGCGAGACCTCGGTGACGACACCGAGCGTGCCTTGGGCACCCACCATCAGCCGGGACAGGTCATAACCGGCGACGTTCTTCATGACCTCGCCTCCGAAGCGCAGATGCTTGCCCTCGTGATTGATGACCCGAGTACCGAGCATGAAATCGCGAACGCTGCCGGCCCAAGGGCGACGCGGCCCCGACAGGCCGGTGGCGATCATGCCGCCGACCGTGGCTGCCTGGCCGAAGTGCGGTGGTTCGCAGCCGAGCTGCTGGCCCTCGGCGTTCAGGGTGGCCTCGAGTTCGCTCAGCGGCGTGCCGGTGCGCACCGAAATCACCAGCTCGACCGGGTCGTAGTGGGTAATGCCGCGATGCTCGGCCAGCGATAGGATCTCGCCCTCGACAGGCCGACCGTAGAACGTCTTGGTATCGCCGCCGGCGATCCTGAGTGGCGTCCTGTCGGTATTGGCCTGGCGCACCCGCTCGCAGAGCGCCTCGCTCATGTCCCGGTCCTGTGCCGACGACGTGCTGCGTTCGGCGTGTGCGGAGTAGTTGTCCTGTTCGTGATGTTCCATGTCAAACCTCAAAAGCGCGGCAGTTCCGGGTGCGGCAATTCATTGTTATGCACATGCATCGCGCCGAATTCGGCGCAGCGCTGCAGCGTCGGAATGTTCTTGCCCGGGTTGAGCAGGCGACGCGAGTCGAAGGCCGCCTTCACGGCATGGAACGTGGTCAGCTCGTCGGGCTGGAACTGGGCGCACATCTGGTTGATCTTCTCGCGGCCGACACCGTGCTCGCCGGTGATGCTGCCGCCGGCCTCGACGCACAGTTCGAGAATCTTGCCGCCCACCGTCTCGGCCAGCTCCAGTTCGCCTTCGCGATTGGCATCGAACAGAATCAACGGGTGCATGTTGCCGTCGCCGGCATGGAACACGTTGGCGACACGCAATCCGTACTGTTCGGAAAGATCGGCGATGCCCTTGAGCACGCGTGGCAGCTCGCGACGCGGAATGGTGCCGTCCATGCAGTAGTAGTCCGGCGACATGCGGCCCACCGCCGGAAACGCATTCTTGCGACCGGCCCAGAACTTGGCGCGCTCGGCATCGTCGCGCGCCTGGGCGATGTCGGTGGCGCCTGCTGCCTCGAGAACGCGGCGCACGGTCTGGCAGTCGTCGTCGACGTCGGCTTCCACACCGTCCAGCTCACAGAGCAGGATGGCCTCGGCGTCCACCGGGTAGTTGGCGTGGATGAAGTCCTCGGCGGCACGGATCGCCAGGTTGTCCATCATTTCCAGACCGCCCGGGATGATGCCGGCGGCGATGATGTCGCCGACCGCCTTGCCGGCCTTCCCGACGTCGTCGAAGCTGGCCATCAGCACCTTGGCGCTTTCCGGCTTGGGCAATAACTTGACGGTGATTTCGGTGACCACGCCGAGCATGCCCTCGGAGCCGGTGAACAGCGCCATCAGATCGAAGCCCGGGGCATCGAAGGCTTCGGAGCCCAGCGTCATGCGTTCGCCCTCGATGGTCACCACTTCGACGCGCATGACGTTATGCACCGTCAAACCGTATTTCAGACAATGCACGCCGCCGGCGTTTTCCGCCACGTTGCCGCCGATCGAGCAGGCGATCTGTGAGGAGGGGTCCGGAGCGTAGTAGAGGCCATAGGGCGCGGCAGCCTCGGAAATCGCCAGGTTGCGTACGCCGGGTTGGACACGGGCGATGCGCGCGTCAGGGTCGACATCGAGAATTTTGGCGAAGCGCGACATGACCAGCAGTACGCCCTGCTCCAGAGGCAGGGCGCCGCCCGACAGGCCGGTGCCGGCACCGCGAGTGACTACCGGCACGCCCAGCTCGTAGCAGATGCGCAGCAGGGTCTCGACCTGGGCCAGCGTATGCGGCATGGCGACCAGCATGGGCAGGATGCGGTAGGCCGCCAGACCATCGCATTCGAAGGGACGAAGGTCTTCCTCGCGGTGCAGCAGGGTCATGTCCGGCAGCGCTTTCTGCAACTGCTCGAGCACGCTCGTTTTGTCCTGTTTCGACAACGCCCCGTCGAGGCGTTCGTCGTAGAGAATGTTCATGGTCACTCCCCGATCAACGTCACGGTAGCCACACAATCTGCGTCTTTCGTCAGGTCGTGTCCATACATTGGTATGCTGGTCAGACCAGCCATTAGTCTAATTCCTGCAAACGCGTTACAGCGTTTCAATGGGCCGCCAGGATCAAGCTCATGCTGATATCCTGACTCCAACTAAACTGGTCAGACCAGAGGAATACGATGCGCGATGCCTCTAGAAGCCGGCCCATGGAAAGAACGGCGGACACCGTAGTGGCGCGGCTGGAGCAATTGATCCTCGACGGAGTGCTAAAGCCGGGACAATTGCTGCCCTCCGAACGGCGTCTGTGCGACAAGCTTGGCGTCTCGCGCGCCTCGCTGCGCGAAGGGCTCAGGGCACTGCGCAGCAAGGGCATCATCGAGACCCACCAGGGACGTGGCTCGACCGTGGCCAGCTTGTTGCCCGAGCGAGACGATAGCCCGCTGATGCACCTGTTCCGCGACCACCCACGGACCCTTTACGACCTGCTCGAAGTCCGTGCCCTACTGGAAGGGGAGTCGGCGCGTCTTGCGGCGCTACGCGGTACTTCAGCGGATCGGGTGATCATCACCCGTCGTTACGAGGAATTGACTGCCTATATCGAAAAGGCCGAATCGATCGATGCCGAACGCTTGGCCCGCCTGGATCACGCCTTTCATCTGGCGATCTGCGAAGCCTCGCATAACCCCGTCCTGGTACATACTCTGCAAGGGTTGACCGATCTGCTGCTCAGTTCGGTCTTCGCCTCGCTCAAGAATCTCTATCACCGGCCTGGTCCACGTACGTGGATCAACGAACAGCATGCTCAACTGTTCGAGGCGGTCGTGGGGCAGGATGCCGAGCGGGCCAGGCAGGTGGCGTTGCAGCACCTGGATAGCATCGAACGAGGACTGCGTGAGATCGAGGCGGAAAACGAGCGTCTGGTGCGCTCGTCCATGCGTCTGGAAGGGTGGGGGTAGGAAGATTGAGCGGTTAAGCGCTTAGCAGGTAAAAGAAGTCAGACATGACAAACGCCCCGGTAAACGTAACCGGGGCGGTATCTCTGCATGCTAATAACGCGTCTTCAATTACCCATCAACGGGTCGCCGAGGCCAAGCACATAGAAACCGATCAGGCCCAGGATACCGGTGAAGGTCACGTAGTAGAGCGTCGGCAGGATGGTCTTGCGCAGGGTAACCCCTTCGCGACCGAGCAAGCCGACCGTGGCCGAGGCGGCTACCACGTTGTGGATGGCGATCATGTTGCCGGCGGCAGCACCTACGGCCTGCAGCGCAACCATCAGCGCGGTAGAGACCCCGAGCACTTCGGCCACGTTGAACTGGAAGTCCGCCAGCATCAGGTTGGATACCGTGTTGGAACCGGCAATGAAGGCCCCCAGTGCACCCACCCATGGCGCGAAGAACGGATAGACATCGCCCACTCCGTCGGCGACGAACTGTGCCATGGCCACCGGCATGGAAACCAGGTCGGCCTCGTTGACGCCGGAATTGATCAGGATGCGCACCATGGGAATGGTGAACAGCAGCACGAAGCCGGCCCCGAAGATGGTGCGGGTCGATTCGGAGAACGCAGCCTGGACTTGGCCACCACGCATGCGGTGCATGAGGATGGTGATCAGCACGACGACCAGCAGGATGCCGCCAGGCAGGTAGAGCGGCTCGATGCTGCCCGAGATGCCGGCTTCGCCCAGGATGTTGCTCCAACCCAGGCTCAGTGAGGTCAGGGCCTCCTTGACCGGGGCAACGGTACGCGAGATGACCAGGAAGAGGGCCAGCAAGACGTAGGGCAGCCAGCCCATGAACACCGACATCGGTGCGCGTCCGGCCACCTGGTCGAGCTTGATATCGAGCTTGCCGATCCACTCATCCGGCCAGGAGCTCGACTCGGGGAAGTCCCAGGTCGTCTTGGGCAGCAGGAAGCCACGCCGTGCCGCCGGAACGACGATGGCCAAGCCGACCATGGCGCCGATCATCGACGGGAATTCCGGCCCGAGCAGAACACCGGCCAGCATGTAGGGCACCACGAAGCAGACCCCGGTAAACAACGCGAACGGCGCAATATCCAGCCCCTCGCGCCAGGAGCGGTTGGCACCGAAGAAACGCACCATGATGGTGACCAGGATCAATGGCATGAGCACGCCGACGATGCCATGCAGAATGGCAACTTCGGAAGTGACCAGTTGGAAGTAATCCGCCCAGTCGCCGCCGCCCGTGGCCAGGCGCTCGGTGATGTCCGCCTTGCCGAGCCCACCGCTGACCCCGACCACGATCGGCGTACCCACGGCGCCGAACGAGACCGGCGTGGATTGAATCATCATGCCCACGACGACTGCGGCCAGGGCCGGGAAGCCCAGCGCCACCATCAGCGGCGCGGCCACGGCCGCTGGCGTGCCGAAGCCCGAGGCGCCTTCGATGAAGCAACCGAACAGCCAGGCGACGATGAGTGCCTGCACGCGGCGGTCCGGGCTGATGCCGGAGAATCCGTTGCGAATCGCCGCGATACCGCCCGAATGCTTGAGCGTATTGAGCAGCAGAATGGCACCGAAGATGATCCACAGAATCGCCACGGTCAGGATCAAACCCTGGAACGTGGAGGCCAGGACGCGAGTGAACGTCATGTCCCAGGCCAACAGGGCGATCAGTGCCGTGACCAAATACACAATGGGCATCGCGGTACGTGCCGCGATACGGAAGCCGATCAATAGCACCCCTGCCAAAACGAGTGGCAGGAAAGCCAATAACGCTAACAACGTTGGGTTCATGAGGCGCAATTCCTCTTGTACGTGTCCAGCCGTGCTGGCATGGAGAAATGACCATTTGCTTCGTCTGCACGGAGTGGCAGGTGAGGGCACGATAATGGGGAGTTAGAAGTTTGGCCATCCTTGGAAAATTGGTATTACCAATAATACGAACGATTAATATACTGTTTATCTTATTGATATTTAAGGGGTAGTTTTTAAAGTGGATGTTTCTTGACGAGGCGGTGTGAGACGAAAGGGTAAGGCGATTAGACTAATAGACAAGCTATGGCGGAGCTTTCGGAGGCAGTGGCGTCACGCATCGCACAGTGCTAGCGTCAGAGGACTTCGTATTACGCTTCAAGGAGGTTCCATGACTCGGCAACTCTATGATCTGTGCGGTATCGACGAGCGCCTGCGTTTCTCGCCCTATTGCTGGCGGGTCAAATTCGCCCTAGCGCACAAGGGGCTGGACTACGAGGCCTTGCCGTGGCATTTCACCGACAAGGAAGTCATCGCCTTCTCCGAGCAGGGCAAGGTGCCGGTCTTCATCGACGGCGATCAGACCGTTACCGACAGTTATGAAATCTTCCGTTATCTCGACCGGGCCTATCCCGACAAACCGCTGCTCGGCGAGGGCGAGGCCGAAAGTCGGGCACGCTTTTTCAAATTCTATGCCGAGCGCAGCCTGGCGCCGGGCATGATGCGTACCATCGTCATGGACTTGTTCAACGCCATTCATCCCAAAGATCGAGACTACTTCCGCGAGACCCGCGAGAAAGCCATGGGCCGGACCTTGGAAGAGGTCCATGCACCAAGCACCGGACTGACCCTGCTCGACAAGGCGCTCGAGCCCTTGCGTGGCCGGCTTTCCGAAGCCGGTTTTCTGGATGGCGATGCGCCGGCGGGGGCCGATTACCTCATCTTTGGCCACTTCATGTGGGCGCGTACCGTCTCCACGGCCGATCTGGTATCGAACGCCGATCCAGTCTATGCCTGGATGGAGCGTATGCTCGCCTTGCATGGGGGATTGGGGCGCAGTGCGACGCGTATCGTCGATATCGAGGGGGCTTACGGTTCCTGAGTGGCTAACGATTGGCTGTCAACGGCATAAGGAATCCTTCCATGATAGATCTTTACTACTGGACGACCCCCAACGGTCACAAGATCACGATCTTTCTCGAGGAAGCAGCACTGGATTACCGTCTACAGCCGATCAATATCGGCCGCGGCGAACAGTTTACGGCCGAATTCCTGGCCATCGCTGCCAATAATCGCATCCCCGCCATCGTTGACCGTAAGCCGGCCGATGGCGGCCAGCCGCTATCGTTATTCGAGTCCGGAGCGATTCTCGAGTACCTCGCCGACAAGAGCGGCAAGTTCCTTCCCCGAAGTGGACGCGAGCGTTACGTGGTACTGCAATGGCTATATTGGCAGATGGGCGGGCTGGGGCCGATGGCCGGTCAAAACCATCATTTCCGCAATTATGCGCCCAAGAAGATCGAGTATGCCGTGGAGCGCTACTCCAAGGAGACGGCGCGTCTGTATGGCGTACTCGACCGCCAGCTCGAAGACAATGATTACGTGGCCGGCAGCGATTACTCGATCGCCGACATGGCGATCTGGCCATGGGTCAAGCCCTACGCCAAACAGGGCATGGATATCGAGGATTTTCCCAACGTGCAACGCTGGTTCGAGGTCATTGCCGAGCGCGGCGCAATCAAGCGTGCCTACGCTCGGGCCGAGGAGGTCAATCCGCAGGATGGCGTGGAAATGGATGACGAAGCGCGCAAGCACCTGTTCGGTCGGCAGTGATGAGGAAAGTGCACGCTACTTCAGCATGAGGCCCAGCCAGGCTGGGGCTTTGAGCCCAAATAAATCGTTTGTGACGATTCGCCTCCGAACGCAAGCTGAGGCTTCTTCAGTTAACCTACAACGACACGGAGGCGGCGATGAAAAAACCCAACATCCTGGTGCTGATGGCCGATCAGGTCAACGGTACGCTGTTCGACGATGGCCCGGCGGATTTCCTGCACATGCCGCATCTGAAGGCGCTGGCCAAGCGTTCGGTGCGCTTTGGCAATGCCTATACGCCGAGCTATCTGTGCGCTCCCGGGCGCGCCGCGTTCATGTCCGGTCAGCTCCCTTCGCGTACCGGCGTCTATGACAATGCCGCCGAGTTCCCGTCGAGCATACCGACCTGGGCGCACCATCTTCGCCGCGCCGGTTACCACACCTGTCTGTCGGGCAAGATGCATTACGTCGGCCCCGATCAATTGCACGGTTTCGAGTCGCGCCTGACCACCGATGTCTATCCGCCCGACTTCGGCTGGACGCCGGACTATCGCACGCCCGGCGTGCGCATCGACTGGTGGTACCACAACTTGGGTTCGGTGACCGGCGCCGGGGTGGCCGAGATCACCAATCAGATGGAATATGACGACGAAGTCGCCTTCCACGCCGAGCAGAAGCTCTACGACCTGGCGCGCGGCCAAGACGATCGTCCCTGGGCGTTGTGCGTGAGTTTCACCCATCCGCACGACCCCTACGTGGCGCGGCGCAAGTTCTGGGATCTCTATAACGACTGCGAGCACCTCGAGCCGAAGGTGGGCGAGATTCCCTATGAGCAGCAGGACCCGCACTCGCAGCGCATCTTCGATGCCAACGACTACACCAAGTTCGACATCAAGCCCGAAGACATCCGCCGCGCGCGGCAGGGCTATTTCGCCAACCTTTCCTACGTCGACGACAAGGTGGGCGGCATCCTCGACGTGCTCGAGCGCACCCGCATGCTCGACGACACCATCATCCTGTTCGTCTCCGACCATGGCGACATGCTCGGCGAGCGCGGGTTGTGGTTCAAGATGAGTCCTTACGAAGGGTCGTCGCGGGTGCCGCTGATGATCTGCGCGCCGGGACTCGAACCGAAGCGCATCGATACGCCGGTCTCCTCGCTAGACGTCAATCCGACGCTGGCCGATCTGGTCGGCATCGACCTCAGTGCCATCGAACCATGGACCGACGGCGAGTCCCTGGTACCACTGATGAACGGCGAGGGGCGCGATACGCCGGTGTACCTGGAGTATGCCGCCGAGGGCAGCTACGCACCTCTTGTCACCATCCGCCAGGGCCGTTACAAGTTCAATCACTGCGAGCTCGATCCGCCGCAGCTGTTCGACCTCGAAGCCGATCCGCACGAGCTGAACAACCTGGCCGAGGATCCGGCGCATGCCGAGCTGCTGGCTGACTTCCAGAGGCAGTGCCGCGAACGTTGGGATCTGGCGCGTTTCGATGCCGAGGTGCGCGAGAGCCAGGCACGCCGACTCATCGTGTACGAAGCGCTGCGCAACGGCGCCTACTATCCGTGGGATTATCAGCCGCTACAAGTGGCCTCGGAGCGCTACATGCGTAATCATATGGATCTCAACGTACTCGAGGAGGCCCAGCGTTTCCCGCGCGGAGAGTGAACGTCATTGTCGGAGTGACAGCAATATACACCCTCAAGAACCCGGCCATGGCCGGGTTCCTGTCGTTTGGTAGATCGCCCAGCTCAGTTCTGGCGCTCCAGGAAGCGCTGGACGCGCTCCGTGGCCGGTCGGGTGAAGAAGGTCTCGGGGACGGCGCGCTCGATGATGATGCCCTTGTCGAGGAACACCACCTGATCGGAGACGGCACGCGCGAAATCCATCTCGTGGGTTACGATCACCATCGTGTAGCCTTCTGCGGAGAGGTCCTTTATCACTGTGAGTACCTCGCCGACCAGTTCGGGATCGAGCGCCGAAGTCGGCTCGTCGAACAGCATCACTTGGGGCTGCATCGCCAGCGCCCGGGCGATCGCCACGCGCTGCTTCTGGCCACCGGAAAGGGTATACGGATAGCTGTCCTTCTTGTGCGCCATCCCTACTTTCTCTAGTAGTTCCATGGCCAGCTCCTCCGCCTCGCGGCGCGATTTGCCGAGTACGTGGATAGGCGACTCGGTGACATTGTGTAGTACGCTGAGGTGTGGCCA
The DNA here is from genome assembly GCF_022348165.1 of Halomonas sp. McH1-25. Classification (GTDB taxonomy): domain Bacteria; phylum Pseudomonadota; class Gammaproteobacteria; order Pseudomonadales; family Halomonadaceae; genus Modicisalibacter. Next base: position 1,103,127 of record NZ_JAKRFI010000001.1, on the reverse strand, counting down.
CAGGTTGAGGCTTTGAAACACCATGCCTGTGCGAGCCCGTACCTTGGCCAGCTCGCGCATCGACATGCTGCGCCCGGAGGCTTCGTCGATACCGATGCGGATCCCGCCGATATGGATGCTGCCGCGGTCGGGCACTTCCAGCCAGTTAATGCAGCGCAACAAGGTCGACTTACCGGAACCCGACGAGCCCAAAATAGTGACCACTTCTCCGCTGTTGACCTCTAGGTCCACATCGCGCAGGACTTCGGTCCCGTCAAAGCTCTTGGAAAGCCGTCGAATGCTAACGGCGACCTGTTCAGACATTGTCGAATCCTCTCTTGGTGCCGAAGCGGCCGGCCTGCTTGATGGCCACTTCCATGACGATACTCACCAGCCAGTAACAGCCGATGACCACCACGAAGGCCTCGGTGGGGATGAAGTAAGTGGCGGACACGGAATTGGCCGCCCAGGTCAGTTCATTGACGGTAATGATGACCAGAAAGGCAGTGTCCTTGAGGGCAATCACCAATTGATTGCCGAGCAATGGGCGCGACTGCATGACCAACTGCGGCAGGATCAGGCGCAGGAACATGCGTGACGTCGTGAAGCCGTGGGCGTAGGCGGCTTCGACCTGCCCTGGCGGTAGCGACACCCGGCTGCCACGCAGGATCTCGGCGAAATAGGCGCCATGATAGGCCGCCAAGGCGCCGACACCGGCCCACCAGGCATCGAGACGAATTCCGAAGGTCGGCAGGCCGTAGTAGAGCAAGTAGGCCAGGATCAAAAACGGCAACATGCGCATCACGTCAATATAGATGCGCAGCGGTACTCGGAGGCGGGGCCGGCTGCCTTCCAGCAGGTAGAGGACGCCGCAGCCGATCAAGAATGCAGCAGCGGTCGACAGGGCAAAAATGACCAGTGTATTGAGAAAGCCCTGCAGGAACAGCCCGCGTGCCTCCCAGATGATTTCCCAGTTCGTCATGGTGGCTCCTAGGTGGGCGTCACATGGCCAGGCGGTTGGCCTTGCGCTCGGCGATTCGCTGCGTCCAAACCAGACAGCCGATGATCGCCATATAGAGTGCGGCAGCGGCCAGGATCGGCGGCAATGGCTCGTAGGTCACGGCGGAGATACGGTTGGTCACCCGGGTCAGGTCGACGATACCGATTACCGCAATGGCCGGGCTTCCCTTGATCAGAAACGACATCTCGTTTACCAATCCGGGCAGGCTCGTGATGACCATTTGCGGCAGCATGATGCGACGGAAGCACACCGTGGGTGTCATGCCGCAGGCGAGAGCGGCCTCACGCTGGTCGCGGGAAAAGTTCTGAAAGGCGGCACGCCAAATCTCGGCGTTGAAGGCTGTGGTGTTCAGTGTCAGCGCCATGATGCCGGCGACACTGCGGTCCATGTTGATGCCGAAAGTCGGCAATGTCAGGAAGATGAACAGGGTCAGCGTCACCAGTGGCGTGGCGCGGGCCAGGCTGATGTAAGTCACTAGCAGTTGCTCGATGACCGGAAGGCGTGCCAGGCGGATCAGGGCTATGGCCAGGCCGGCCGTCACCCCGATGGCGATCGAAACGGCGGAGATCCATAACGTGGTCCATGCGCCTTCTAGGAGCATGCTCCAGGCGTTGGCGTCCATGGCAGTTCCTCGCAGGCGGAAGACAAAGAAAGCGGCCGTGCCCCAGGCAACCGGGACACGACGTTCGGGTGGGATCAGTCTTTCAGGCCGGCCAGCTCATGGAACTGCTCGACGCTTGTCAACGGCTCCTGCGGCAGGTCGGGGAAACTCTGACCGAACCATTTTTCCTGCAGTTCGGCCAGCTTGCCGCTTTCACGCATTTCGGCGAGGAAGCCCGTCATGTAGTCGAGCAGTTCCGGCGAGCCCTTGGGAATCGGCCAGGATACGTAGCCTGGGCCGGAAACGGCCTGCCCGGCGGCGAAGACGTCGGGCTTCGAGGTGACCAGCGCGTTGACCGGAACGGCCGAGTCGATCACGTAGTCGAGTCGGCCGTTGGCCAAGTCGGCGAAGGCTTCCGGATAGGACTCGTACTGAACGACTTCACCCAGTTCGCCGCCCTGTTCCTCGAGCATCGCTTCGAGTTCGGGCAAGCGGCTGAGCAGTACACTGCCGGCCTGTACGCCGACGGTCTTGCCACTCAGGTCGGCAACGCTGTTGAGGCGGTCGTCATCGGCACGCTTGATGTAGAAATGCTGGGCCGAAGCGTAGGGCGGGGTATAGTTGAAGACACGCAGGCGCTCGTCGGAGACCGAGGCCCCAGTCAATGCCATGTCGTATTGGCCGTTGGCCACGGCTGCCAGTAGGCCTGTCCAAGGCAGAATCTCCTGACGGACCTCGAAGTCGGCATAGTCGCGCAGCTCGGTCAGCATGTCCTCATTGAAACCGTCGGACTGGCCATCGACGATGAAGTTGAACGGCGCATAGTTGTCTTCGGTGGCGACCACCATATAGCCGCGCTCCTTGATTTCCTCCAGGTCGGCGGCACTGGCACTGGATAACGGCAGTAATGAGCCGGCCAGGGCCAGAAGGGCAACGGGAACGCTACGGCGAAGGCGACGCGGAAACTTGCGAAGCATCATGGAATCAATCCTCTGCGTTGTTGTTGGATCACCTCCGTTCAACCCTAAAGAAACGTTTCACTCTCGCTGTAGGGCCAGTTGGCGAAGATTGTTTGGCCAGTCGGAGCAAGCGCTTCTTTGCGGTGCAAGTGATTGAGTAATCATGAATAAATGCGCCATGAAGGCGCGCAAAACGCGCTGATAACACCTGAATTGGCTGGCCTGCGAATTGCATTGTCTGGGTAGGGACTGAACGAGGAACCCAGGCATGAACGCACGTTGCTTCCCGATTGAGTTCGATAGTACTTGCAGCTTGCAGGAGCAGCTTCGCAAGGCGCTGTTGGATGCAATTCTCGCCGGCACGTTACCCGCCGACGAGCCACTACCATCGTGCCGGAAACTATCTTCGCAATTGAATATCTCGCGCAATACGGTAGCGCTGGTCTACGAAGGCCTGGTGGAGGATGGTTACTTGGTCAGTCGTCCGCGCAGTGGCTACTACCTGCACGACAGCTACCGGGACGGCGACGCCTTCGAGACGTATGACGACGAGAGCGACGGTCTTGCTGCAACGCGTATCGACTGGCAGCGTCGCTTATCGCATAGGCCCAGCCACTACCAGGGGGTGCTCAAGCCCAGCCGTTGGCAATCCTTTCCTTATCCGTTCATCTATGGGCAGCTCGACCCGCTACGCTTCCCGCTCGAGGCCTGGCGCGATGTCACCCGCCGGTTGCTGGGAGGACGACGCGAGAGGCCCTGGGTCAGTGATCGTGTCGACCAGGACGATCCGTTGCTGATCGAGCAGCTACGCACCCGAGTGCTGCCCAAGCGTGGCATTCTGGCGCGAAGCGACGAAATACTGGTTACCCTCGGCTCGCAGAATGCCTTGTTTCTGGTAGCCATGCTGCTGTTCACATCACGCACCCGTGTCGGCGTGGAGAGTCCCGGCTACCGTGAAGCGGTAAATGCCTTCGCGTTTCAGGGGGCTCAGCTTGACTACCTGACGGTGGATGACGAAGGCCTGCAACTCGATGAATGCGCTCGGGTCTGCGACTATCTGTACACGATGCCCAGCCATCAGGTGCCGACCGGCATCACCATGAGCCAAGCACGGCGACAGGTGCTGATCGCGCAGATCGAACGACATGACCAAGTCGTCATAGAGGACGATTACGATGCAGAGCTCAACGTGCATCGCAACGCCTTGCCAGCCCTCAAGGCCAGTCGGGTCGGCCATCGCGTCATTTACGTCAGTAGCTTTTCCAAGTCGCTGTCACCGGGCATGCGACTGGGCTATCTGGTAGCCGATGCCGAACTGATCGACGAGCTTCGAGCATTGCGTCGCCTGATGTATCGTCACCCGCCGGCCAGCCTGCAGTACAAGCTCGCCGAGTTCCTGGCCCAGGGACATTATGAACGCCACGTTCGCGATCAAATCGAGGTGGCGCGCCGACGCTGGGCGACGTTGCACGATGCCTTGGCGCGACATTTGCCTCAATGCCGGCGCATTAGCGATGACTATGCCAGTGCGTTTTGGCTGCAGGCGCCGGCGGGCGTGGATACTCAGCGCCTGGCCTGGCGAGCGGCCCAGCAGGGCGTGCTGATCGAGCCCGGTTTTCAGCACTTCTTCGATCAGGCCCCGCCGCGCAACTTTCTGCGCCTGGGGTTCGGGGCCATCAGGGACGAACGTATCGTTCCGGGCATCGAGCGGTTGGCCGGCGTGTTCGGCACCGGCTGACGGAGGACTTCAGGTCATGTGGCGCTTGGTGATAGCGCCCAGGCAGTCGTCGAGGATTGCCAATCCCAGATCGATGTCGGCTGCCGTGACGATACAGGGAGGTACCACGTGGATGCGGTTCTCGGCCATGAATGGCAGCAAGCCGCGTTCGATGAGCATGCCCTTGAGTTCGGCCATGGCCGGGGCCGGTAGTGGGGTCTTGCTGGTCGGATCGGAGACCAGCTCCAGGGCATGGAAGACGCCCAGTCCGCGAGTCTCGCCGACGACGGCATGGGACTTCGCAAGTTGCTGAAGTCCACTCGCCAGGACGCCATTGCCGATTCGATCGGCATTGGCGACCATGCCTTCCTCTTCCATGGCATCCAAAGTTGCGACGATGGCCGCCATGGCCAGCGGATGGCCGGAATAGGTCAGCCCGCCATAGAAGAAATGATCCTCGAAATAATCGCAGATTCGTTGGGAAACGATCACGCCGCCGGCCGGAACATAGCCCGAGTTGACGCCCTTGGCGAACACGATCAGGTCCGGCACCGCCGCGAAGCTTTCGAAAGCGAACCAGCGGCCGGTACGCCCGAAACCTGACATGACCTCATCGAAGATCAGCAGGATGTCGAACTCGTCGGCCAGTGCACGTACGCCCTGAAGATAGGCATTGGGTGGCACCAGAACGCCAGCGGTACCGGGAATGCTTTCGAGCAGGATGGCGGCGATGGAGCTCGCGCCTTCACACTCGATGACTCGGCGCAAGTGATGCAGCGCGCGGCGGCACTCCTCGTCCTCATTGTCGGCGAAGAACTCACTGCGATAGAGGTAAGGGTTGAAGAAGTGTACGTGACCGCGAGCGAATTCATTGGGAATGCGACGTAGATCGCCGGTGGCGGCGATCGCTGCGCCGGTGTTGCCGTGATAGGAACGGTAGGCAGATAGGATCTTGTCGCGCCCGGTGACGCTGCGCGCCATGCGGATGGCATTCTCGTTGGCATCGGCACCGGCATTGGTGAAGAACACCTTGCCAAAGCCCGCCGGCGCGCGCGCCAGGATGCGCTTGGCGGCTTCGCCACGAGCCAGGTTGGCATGCGCTGGCGCGATAGTGGCCAGGCTGCCGGCCTGTTCCTGGATCGCGGCGACAACCTTGGGGTGCTGATGGCCGATATTGGTGTTGACCAGTTGACTGCTGAAGTCCAGATACTGCTTGCCGTCGTAGTCCCACAGGCGACAGCCGGCGCCTCCGGCAATGACCAGCGGATCGAGGGTGCCCTGTTGCGACCAGGAGTGAAAGACGTGGCGGCGGTCGAGTTGGCGGACAGTATCGTTGGTCATTGAATCAGATGGGGACATTGGCTCCTCCAGGAACGGTGGCGGCAGGAAAAAGAAACTTGCGCTTCGATTAGCCTAGGGAAGCGCTGGAGACCGCGCGTAGAGCCAGAATGTCGTCGTGTTCTGGACAGAGAGGCATGTCCCAGGGCTGTCCGTCATCTGGCCCTGTGGAAACATGTCGCGACGAGTTAGGGTCCGGGCTTGCCTTTTTCTTTCTCGTTCCAGACCGGCCCCGGGGAGCCCTGAATGCAACTCGCCCTGTCCAGTCTCATCCTTGCCATACCGCTGGCCTGGGTTGCCGGCATGGTTCGAGGCTATAGTGGTTTCGGATTCGCCATGCTGCTGGTACTGGGGTTGATGGGGATGATGCCGCCATTGGAAGCGATCGCGGTTGCCCTGTTGCTTGATCTGGTGGGGAGTGCAAGTCTGTGGCGGTGGGCCTGGCATCAGGCAGAGCGGCGCTTGGTGGGCCATCTGGTCGTTGGCATGCTGATTGCCACTCTCGTTGGGGTCTGGCTGGCGACGCACATAGCCGCAGACAGGCTACGTCTTGTCATTGCCACGATCACCTTGCTAGGGGCCATCGCCATTGCCTGGCAACGACCCGCTCCACCACGCTCCAGCGAAGGCCATTTGCATTGGAGCGGTACGCTGGCGGGTGGAATCTCGGGGTTGTGCATGACGCTCGCCTCGGCTGGCGGCCCACCGCTTATGCTGTACCTGTTGCAAACCAGACTGCCTGCCGTGGCGGTTCGGGCCACGGCGATTCTGTTCTTTGCAGCCAGCAGCGCCTGCTCATTGATCGGGCTGGCGCTAGTCGGCGCATTGTCTGGGCAGGCCGTCATCTGGTCGGCTTACCTGATCGTACCGGCTTGGATAGGCAATTCAGTGGGGCAGTGGGCGTTCCGTCGTTGGCGACCCGAGTCCCTCAAGAGCGTGGTGGTGCCCCTATTGGGCGGGTTGTCGCTGTGGGTGCTGGTCGGGGAATGGTTGGCCTAGCCCCACAAGACGAGTCAAGGCAATATGAACGAAGTATAACCAGGGAGAACAGTTGATGAGCGATGTCGTATTGATTACCGGAGCCACCTCGGGCTTTGGACGTGCCGCGGCGCGGCGCTTCGCCAAGGCGGGTTGGTCGCTGATCCTCGCCGGGCGCCGTGAAGAGCGTCTGCAGGAACTGAAGGAAGAGTTGTCGCAGCAGGTCCCCGTGCATACCGTGGTACTCGATGTGCGAGATGCCGAGGCGGTGAAACGGGCCGTTGCCGAACTCCCCGATGAGTTCCGTCCCATCAAGAGCCTGATCAACAACGCTGGTCTCGCGCTGGCGCCCAAGCCGGCTCAGGAAGTGGATCTGGCCGACTGGCATACCATGATCGATACCAACATTACCGGCTTGGTCAATGTCACTCATGCGGTGCTGCCGTCGCTGCTCGAGACCGGCCAGGGCGCAAGCATCGTCAACTTGGGTTCGGTGGCTGGTCAGTGGCCGTACCCGGGCGGGCATGTCTACGGAGCGACCAAGGCCTTCGTTCAGCAGTTTACCTATAACCTGCGCTGCGACCTGCTGGGTACCGGCGTGCGTGTCACCGATATCGCCCCGGGCATGGCCGAGACCGAGTTCACCCTGGTACGAACCGGCGGCGACCAGGCAGCCTCCGACAAGCTCTATCGCGACACCACCCCGCTTGAGGCCGAGGATATTGCGGAAATGATCTACTACGCAGCGAGCCTGCCTGCGCATATAAACATCAACCGGCTGGAAGTGATGCCAACCCGCCAGGCTTGGGCACCGTTCGCAGTCGATCGCGATTGACCGATCAGTTCGAGGTCGGTGAGATCCTCCGTCCTTCGTGCCAGGGCCGGGTCGACAGAACGACCTTCCAGCTACCATTTGCGCGCTGGGCATAGCTGATTTCCAGCCCGGCGCGCAGGCGTAGTGCGAACGTCTCGAGCGACTCCGGCGAGGCAAGCAGATCGTGCGCCTCCGGCAGGGTGGGGCGAGGCACGATGGCCATGGCGTGATCGCCCCACTGCAGCCAGCGTGGCAGGCCGTCGGATCCCAGTTGGATGCACTCTTCGTCATGCGCCGCCGTTTGCCGTACCCAGCGCTCGAGATAAAGACCTCGGGGATGACGCTCCTCCAGCACGCCATCGTCACGCCAGGCCATCTCGCCGACATCCTTCTCCAGTCCCGGATGCAGGTCGAGCAGACGATGCCAGGTACAGAAGCGGCCCTCGACCCGGGTGATGCCGGCAAAGGCGGTCTGGCTCGCCAGCCATACGAGCCGATCTCGGTCGCAGTCGTCCAGCGACGTGACGTCGGCGAAATCGGGGCGATCCGCCGGCACGCGCAGGTCGGCGTGCCAGCACGCCGTCTGCAGCCAGATCACCCGGGTCGTGCGATCCTCGATATGGCGATCTTCGTCTCCTACGCCGGCATAGAGCGTGCGTTGCCACACACCGCGATAGTCGAGAGGCACGCCGGCGGGCAGGCTCATGCCCGCTCCTTACCGGTGTCCTGGTGTCGCGCATGCTGACCCAGTGTAGCGGTGTCGCGGGCACCCTCCGGCAAGTGGATCTCGCCGCGCTCAAGGCATGTCTGCAGATAGGCGAAGGTGTGGATGGTCTGGGCGTAGAGGTGATCCCCGGCCTTGAGCGGCGCGTAACGGGAGGCACCGTCGCGCTCGACGAGCTGTGGCAGCGGCGCCACGCTGGTGGCGTAATTGCAGGCGAAGAACAGCGGGAACGAATAGCGCTCCTGCTTGACCTTGCGGACCCGGTGCGAAGTGGCAATGAATTCGCCGTTGGTCCAGATTTCCAGCATGTCGCCGATATTGATGACAAGGGCGTCGTCGCGGTAGGGCACGTCGATCCATTCGCCCTGCCCGTTCATGACCTCGAGCCCCGGCGCCGTGGGCAAAAGCAGCGTGAAGCACTCATAGTCGGTGTGCGCGCCGATGCCCTGTACGTCCTCGGCCTGCGCGTCGAACGGATAGTGGATCAGGCGCAACTGGCTGGGCGGCTTGGTCACGTCCTTGAGGAAGTGCTCTTCGGGCAACCCCAGCGCGAGAGCGAAACCTCGCATCAGGGCGCGGCCCACCTCGTAAGTCGCCTGGTAGTAGGCATAGACCTGCTCGCGGAAGCCGGGCAGCTCGGGCCAAACGTTGGGCCCCAGCATGGGGATGCCGGCGAGCACGTCCGGGTCATCGGCGGGCAGCTCGAAGGCCAGATCGAAGGCCTCCTTGAGGTCGCGCTTGCCCTTTTCGGGCATCTCCTCGCCTTCGGGCACGTAGCCGCGATGACGGGTGGTGCCGTTGCCCGCGGACAGTCCGATGTAGTGGCGCATCTTGGTCTCCATCGGCTGGGCGAAGAAGCGCTTGGCCTGGTCCAGAAGGGCTTGGCGCAGGTCTTCGTCGATGCCGTGGCCGACGATATGGAAGAAACCCACGTTGCGTGCCGCGTCGCCGAGCTGCTCGGCGACGGCCTGACGTTCGTCATCATGGGGACTGAAGAGCCCGCCGATATCGATCACCGGCAGTGACTGGAAATTACTGAGTTGCTGCTGTGCATGGCTCATGGCTTTCTCCTGGTTCGATCACTGCTGGCTGGCGATCCAGCCTCTCCAACCCCCGAAATGGGTCACGTCTTCGGCCGGGCCATCCGCTTCCAGGGCGCCGGCGGCGCAGATGAAACCGGTGCGCCAGCTGCCGTCTTCCAGCTCGACCTGCCCCAGTCCCAGCGGAGCGGGAATGCCGGCCAGGAAGCTGCCCACACTGTCGATGGGCAGGCGCCATACCTCCACCTCGATGACTGCGCCATCCTTGTCGTCGCGCACCATCGCCGGACGCGCCGGTGGCCCGCCGGCCAGCGCATAGAGCCGGTAATTCGGGCTGCTATGAGTGCTGGCGACCTTCGTGGCGCCGCGGCGGGTCAGTTGATGGTTGAGCGGCAGACCGTCGAGATGCGCCCCGCATACCACCAGTTCCAGTGTGCCGTCCTTCGCCGGTGGCAGGGCCGATAGTTGAGGGCGGGCGACGCCGGTGGCGCCCAGCGGCAAGTCGAGGCGGCGCTCCAGCGCGCGGCCGAGACTCAACAGCGTCAGGTCGGCAAAGACCGGGCCGAACAGGGTGACGCCGAACGGCAGGCCGGTGTCGGTAAAGCCGGTGGGCACGGCCAGGGCGCTGTAGTCGAGCAGGTTCATGAAGTTGGTCCAGGTGCCCAGCCGCGAATTGACGGCAATGGGCTCCGCCACGACCTCGGCCTTGGTGGGATGCTCCACTGTGGTCGGTGACAGCATCACGTCGACCTGGGCGAGCAGGGCGTCGGCCTGGCGCTTGTACTCGGCGAGCTTGTAGCGGGCATCGAAGGCGTCCACCGCCTTGGGCGTGCCGCCGCCTTCGATGACCTTGAGAGTGACCGGATGCAGCGCCTCGGGCTGGCTTTCGAGCAAGTCACGCACGGCATGGTAGCGTTCGGCCACCCATGGACCTTCGTAGAGCAGGCGTGCGGCGGCCAGCAGCGGCGTGCAGTCGAGTTCGAACCTGATGCCGCCCAGCGCTTCGAGCTCAGCGATGGCCTGGCGCATGCCGGCGCTGTAGGACTCGTCGGTGTGCCATTGCGACTCGGGGGGCACGCCAAAGCGGAAGCGCTTCGGGGCCTCGCCATAGGCCTGGCCGGCCACGGCGAAATCGTGACGCCGCGACCAGGCGCACTCCGGATCGTGCTGGCCGGCCACGTCGAGCACGGCTGCAGCATCGTCGGCGCTCAGCGCGAAAATACTGATGGTATCCAGGGTGGCGCAGGCTGGCACCACGCCGGCGGTGCTCAGCAGGCCCAGCGTGGGCTTGACGCCGAACAGGTTATTGAAGCACGCCGGCACGCGTCCGGAGCCGGCAGTATCGGTACCCAGCGCGAAGCTGACCTGACCCTGGGCGGTAGTCACCGCCGAGCCGCTGCTCGAGCCGCCGGGAATGCGCTCGCCGTCGAAGGCGTTGCCGGGCACGCCGTAGACATCCGGGGCGCGCTCGCCGACCAGTCCGGTGGCGAACTGGTCGAGGTTGGTCTTGCCCAGCGGAATGGCGCCAGCCTCGATCAACCGGCGCACCACGAAGGCGGATTCGTCCGGCGTGTAGGCATAGGCCGGGCAGCCCGCCGTGGTCGGCACGTTCGCGAGATCGATATTGTCCTTGATGGCAAACGGAATGCCGTAGAGAGGCAGCGCCTGGGGGGCGATGGTCTCGAGTCGTGCCAAGTAAGGCTCGAGCTGCTCGCGCGTGAGTTGCGTGATCCAGGCGGGATCAAAGCCGCGCGCCTCGGCATCGGCCAGCAGCGTGTCGATCAGCCCGCGTGGGGTGAGCTCGCCGGCACGGTAGCGAGCCAGCAGTGAAGTGATGGTCATGTCGATGGCGTTCATGCTGACTCCCTGGATTGTTCAAGAATGACGATCGGTTGGCCGGGCGCCACGGCGGCACCTTCGGCCAGTGGCAGACGCGTGACCTGGCCGGCCTCGTGGGCGAGGATCTCGACCTCCATCTTCATCGACTCGACCAGCGCCACGACCTGGCCAGCCTCGACGCTATCGCCTTCGGTAACCATCAGTTTCCACAGGCTGCCGGTCACCGGGCTGTCGATACCCAACTCGTCACTACCCAACTCCGTCGCCTCGGCGGCTTCGGGAGCCTGATCCTCGAAGGTGAACTGACCGTTGGCGCGCCAGTCGGCCATCTCCTGCTGGAAGGCGGCGTCGCGACGCTTCCGGAATTTCTCGATCTGCTCGGCACGGGCGTCGATATCGGCCTGGTAGTCTGCGAGCCTGAAGCGCGTGGTTTCGATCTTGAGCGGATAACGCCCATGCGGGAAGTCGCGGCGGATCTGCAACAGCTCGTCGTGACTGACCTCGAAGAAGCGCAGCTGGTCGAAGAAGCGCAGCAGCCAGGGATTGTCGAAGTACTCTGTCTGGCGGTAGCGGTTCCACATCTGCAGGGTGCGACCGACGAACTGATAGCCGCCGGGGCCTTCCATGCCATAGACGCACAGGTAGGCACCGCCGATGCCCACCGAGTTCTCGGCGGTCCAGGTGCGTGCCGGATTGTACTTGGTGGTAACCAGGCGCTGGGTGGGATCGAGCGGCGTGGCCACCGGTGCGCCGAGGTAGACGTCACCCAGCCCCATCACTAGATAGCGGGCGTTGAAGACGATGTCGCGCACCTGTTCGATGGCATCAAGCCCGTTGATGCGGCGGATGAACTCGAGGTTGCTCGGACACCAGGGCGCGTCCGGACGCACGCTGCGCTGGTACTTGTCGATGGCTTCCTGACAGGCCGGGTCGTCCCAGGACAGCGGCAGGTGTACGGTACGCGCCTCGACCTCAAGCGACTCGACATCGCGCAGTTCGCGTTCGGCCCGCTCCAGGTGGGCGAGCAACTCGTCGAGGGCGAGTTTGCTGGGTTCGTAGTGGATCTGCAGCGAGCGGATGCCCGGCGTCAGCTCGCGCAGGCCGGGTAGGAAGTTTTCCTGCAGCCACAGCATCCAGGCATGCGCCCGGAAGCGCAGCGCGATGTCCAGCTCCATGACCCCGAACTCGACCAGCAGGAAGTCGTCGCCGGCGCGGCGGTAGACGATGCGCTCGCCGGCGGTATCGGCGGAGACGTCACGAAGCACCGGGCTGCCGCGGTCTTCCTTCACTGTCACGGCCGGCTGCTCGCTCAGTGACGCAAGCTGGGCCTGCTGGCGCGCTTCCAGTTGCCGGGCGGTGACCAGATCCACCGGCACAAAGCGAATACGGTCGCCGGCGGTGAGCTGACCAAGCTTCCAGCGCTCGGCGCGCACCACCGTGGCCGGACACACGAAGCCGCCCAGCGAGGGGCCATCGGGGCCGAGAATGACCGGCATATCGCCGGTGAAGTCGATGGTGCCGAAAGCGTAGGCGTTGTCATGGATGTTCGACGGGTGCAGGCCCGCCTCGCCACCATCGGCTCGGGCCCATTCGGGGCGTGGGCCGATCAGGCGTACGCCGGTACGGCTGGAGTTGTAGTGCACCTCCCACTCGTGGGCGAAGAAGGTATCAATGTCGTCCTCGGTGAAGAAGTCCGGTGCGCCGTGGGGGCCGTAGAGCACGGCAATCTCCCAGACGTGGCCGTCCTCCCCGCCCAGTTCGGGCTTGAGCGCCTCGGGTAGGATGTGCGGTGTCGTGGCGGCGAGTTGGGGCAGGGCGAGCATGTCGCCGGTGCGCAGGGCACGCCCGCCGTGGCCGCCGAACTGGCCCAGAGTGAAAGTGCTGCGCGAGCCGAGATACTGGGGGCAATCGATGCCACCGCGCACCAGTAGGTAGGCACGTGCGCCGGCACTAGCCTTACCCAGCATCAGCGTGGCGCCGGCGGGAATATCCAGCACCTGCCAGAAGACCACGGGCTTACCGTCGAGCTCGGCGGGCAACTCGCTGCCAGCGAGCACGATCTGGGTGGCGCGATGAAAGCGCAGCGTGGGTCCGGTCAGGGTAATCTCGAGTCCGGCGGCGTCAGCCGGGTTGCCGAGCAGGCGGTTACCCAGGCGGAACGACCAGTCGTCGAACGGGCCGGAGGGTGGCACGCCCACGTCCCAGTGCCCCTGGCGGCCGGGATAATCCTGAATAGTGGTCATTGTGCCGGCACTCAGCACCTCGATGGCCGGCGGTGCCCAGTCAAGATCGGTTAGCCAGCGAGTGTGGATATCGGCACTGCGGAACCTGGCATCGCGCAGCACATGCGACAGCCAGGTGCGGTTGGTCTCGAAGCCGTAGACGCTGGACTGCTCAAGCACTTCGGCCAGACGCTCGGTAGCCGCATCGCGGTCGTCGGCGTGAACGATCACCTTGGCCAGCATGGGATCGAACAGCGCCGAGACTTCCAAACCGGCTTCGATGGCGTGATCGACGCGCAGGCCGGGCGCCTCGGGAAACTCGACCTCAGTGAGCAGCCCGGCGCTGGGACGGAAATCGTGGCTTGGGTCCTCGGCGTAGAGACGCGCCTGGATGGCGTGACCCTTCGGGGCGAGATCGCGGGTCAACTCTTCGAGATCGGGCAGCTCGCCCGCGCCGAGGCGAATCATCCATTCGACGATATCCACGCCCCAGACCTCCTCGGTGACGCCATGCTCGACCTGCAGGCGGGTGTTGACCTCGAGGAAGTAGAAGGCTTTGCGCTCGGCGTCATAGATGAACTCCACGGTGCCGGCATTGCGATAGCCGACGGCTTCGCCCAGGCGCACGGCGGTGGCGTGAAGTTCACGGCGCACCCTTTCGGGCAGGTTGGGGGCCGGGCACTCCTCGAGCACCTTCTGATGGCGGCGCTGAGTGGAGCAGTCGCGCTCGCCGAGCGCCACGACCTTGCCCTGGCCATCGCCGAACAGTTGCACTTCCAGGTGGCGTGCACGGGCGATGTAGGCCTCGAGGAAAACGCCGGCATCGCCGAAGTTGCGCTCGCCAAGGCCACGCACCGAGTCGAAGGCACGTGTCAGTGCGGCTTCATCGTCGCAGACCTGCATGCCGATACCGCCGCCGCCGGCGGTGGACTTGAGCATCACCGGATAGCCGATGCGTGCGGCCTCCTTGACGGCCTCCTCGATGCTGTCGAGCAGCCCGGAGCCGGGCACCAGCGGCACGCCGGCGCGTTCGGCCAGGGCGCGCGCCTCGTGCTTCAGGCCGAAGTCGCGGATCTGTTCTGGCGTCGGGCCGAGAAACGTCAGTCCGGCGTTCTCGCAGGCCTGGATGAACTTGGTGTTCTCGGACAGGAAGCCGTAACCGGGATGCACCGCCTCGGCGCCGCTCTGCCGGGCGATAGCGATGAGCTTGTCGATATTCAGGTAGGTATCGGCGGCGGCGCCTTCACCAAGTGAGTAGGCCTCGTCGGCCTGGAATACATAGGGGGCGTCACGGTCGGCGTCGGCGTAGACCACCACCGAGCCGATACCCAGGCGCTTGAGCGTGCGCTGGATGCGCGCGGCGATGGCGCCGCGATTGGCAATCAGGACTTTGCTGAACATGAAAGCGGTCCATGGCTTGGCGGGCCGTCCCGCCGAAACTTGTTGCGCCATGGAGTCGTCTTCATGGCGAAAAAACGTTTTTTATGGGGCGGTAAAAAAACTGAGCGAGCGATGGCCAGACAAGGCAAAAATCGGCGAGAAAGCGGAGTTTGCTGGTGTAAACGAGCATTTTGAGCCGATTTTTAACGTCGTATGGTCGAGCGCAGCCAGTTTCGCTAGTCCCAGATCAGCAGCTCGATTGGCGTCGGGTCATAGCCATTGCATGGATTGTTGAGCTGCGGGCAGTTGGAGACCAGCACCACCACGTCCATCTCGGCGACCATCTCCACGTATTTGCCCGGAGCGGAGATGCCGTCCTCGAAGGTCAGCCCGCCCTCGGCGGTCACCGGCACGTTCATGAAGAAGTTGATGTTGTGGGTGATGTCGCGCTTGGTGATGCCGTACTCGGGATGGTTGGCGATGGCCTGCATCCAGTTGTCGCGGCATGAGTGCATGTGGCGCTTTTCCAGATCGTAGCGCACGGTATTGCTCTCGCTGGCGCAGGCGCCCCCCAGAGTGTCGTGGCGCCCGCAGGTGTCGGCGGTCACGGTCAGCATCACGTTGCCTTCACTGGATAACAGCTTCGAGCCGGCGGTGAGGTAGACCGCGCCCTGTTCGCGAATGGTGTCCATGGCGCTGTAGCGCTCGGCGGTGTCGTGAGCGTTGAAGAACAGTGTGTCGGCAGCCTGGTTGCCCTCCAGGTCAAGGATGCGCAGGGTCTGGCCCGCCTTGACGATGCCGATGTAGTGATCGCCCGCGTCCACGGTGGTGCGATTCACGGCGTTCCCGGGGCGTTGGGTGCTCTCGATGATCATGGGGCGGTCTCCCTTACAGGCCGAGGTGGTAGAGGCGGTTGTTCTCGAAGGCACGGGCGTTTTCCGGGCGCGAGTGGTAACAGACGTCGTCCTCGGTGGGTGCCGGTGCGGTGCCGAGTGCGATATCGACACCGCGACGCGGATATTCCCGGCTGGGGTCGAGCGGGTGCGGGCAGGTATGCAGGATCACCAGGGTGTCCATCTCGAAGCGCAACTTGACGCTCGCGCCGGGCTGACAGTGTCCGGGCACGTAGCGCAGGTGGCCTTCGTCGTCGCTTTCCACCCGCGAGAACAGGTTGAGATTGGCGGCCATGTCGCGCCGGCCGAGGCCGTACTTGGCCAGTTCGACCAGGAAGCTGTCATAGCCGGTACGGGTCCACTCGTTATGGGCCTGCTGATAGCTGACCGGTTGCCAACCCTTGGCCAGCATGTGCTGAGGCATCAGATTGCCGCCCACGCTGTCGTGCCAGCCGAGGTCGTCCTCGACGATCGAGGCGAAGACGCGGCCCATGTCGGAATAGAGGCAGTGGCCGCGGGTCAGCTTGAAGGTGTGCTGGCCCTTGAGGGTATCGGGAAGGTTGAGCCGCTCGAGCAGGTTTTCCGGATTGTAGAGCAGCATGCCGGCGTTGGTGTCGGCGTCCTTCGCCGTCAGCGTCATGGTCGTGCCGCGGCGCAGGCGCAGTGACCAGTGCTGGCCGCCGGGCAGGTGGGTAGTGTAGAGCGCGTCGCTGGCTTCGTTGGATGGCGTACTCATGACAGCGTCTCCTGAGAGTTGAGGTTAAGGCGGGTTGTGGCAGCGATTCTGTCCGTCAGATCTTCGGATACCTGGCGGTCACCGACCGGAAGGTCATAGGTGACCGTGGCGCCATAGGCCTGGGGTGCCTGGGGATCGTGGCGTACCTTGTCGAACACCCACAGTCGGGTGCCCAGTGTGAAGGCTTCTTTCACGTCGTGAGTGATCATGAAGATGGTCAGTTGCTGCTCTTTCCAGAGCCGTGTAATCAAATCGTGCATGTCCTGGCGGATGCCCGGATCAAGTGCCCCGAACGGCTCGTCGAGCAGCAGGATGCGCGGCTTCATCATCAAGGCTTGGGCAATGGCCAGACGCTGCTGCATGCCGCCGGAGAGCTCATGCGGATACTTGTCCAGGGCATTCTCGAGGCCCACTTCCTGTAACCGGGACACGGCGGCATCCCGAGCCTGTCGACGGGCGGTGCCGAACAGCTTGCCTAGCCACTTCGAACGGGCCAGCTCCTCGGCCATCATCACGTTGCCGAGTACGGTGAGGTGCGGGAACACCGAGTATTTCTGAAAGACCACGCCACGATCCGGGCCGGGTTCGTCGGGTAGCGGCTTGCCGTCCAGGGTCAGACTGCCGCGGGTGATGCGCTCGGTACCCAGCAGGAGCTTTAGAAACGTGGTCTTGCCGCAGCCTGAGGCCCCGACCAGTGTCACGAACTCGCCGGCATCGACGCGGAAATCGATCCGCTCCAGCACCACCTGATTTCCGTAGCGCTTCTCGAGATGTCTGGCTTCGAGCAGGCTCATTTTTGATCTCCCTCTTCGGCGTGATACCAGGGGAAGGCGCGTTGCGAAGTCAGGGCCAGAATCCGATCGATCAGGAAGGCCAGGAAGGTGATCCAGGCGACATAGGGCAGGATCACGTCCATGGCCAGATAACGGCGCACCAGGAAGATGCGATAGCCCAGGCCCTCCTGGGCGGCGATGGCCTCGGCCGCAATCAAAAACAGCCAGGCACTGCCGAGCGCAAGGCGGGTCGAGGCGATCAACCGGGGGGTGAGCTGTGGCAGCAATACCCGCAACAGCACCTGCCAGGAACTGGCGCCTAGCGTTTGTGCCTTGATCAACTGCTCGTCGGGCAGGCGCAGGGCATGGTTCTGCAGGTCGCGAATCAGAAACGGTGTGACGCCGATGACGATGAGCGCGATCTTGGCCATCTCGCCGGTGCCGAAGGCGATGAACAGGACCGGCAGGATGGCCATGGGCGGAATCAGCGAAACCACGGTGACCAGCGGCGAGAGCTTGGCGCGAATCAGTGGCAGCCCACCGTTGAGCAGACCGACGACCAGCCCGATCAGGGCGCTGATGGCAATGCCCACTCCCAGACGCTCGAGACTGGCAAAGGTATCGTCCCACAGTGGAATGGTGCCGGTGCGCACGCTGGCTTCTGTCGCCAGTTGGCGGAAGGTCTCGGCCATGGTTGCCGGAGAGGGCAGCAGCCGGTCGTTGGGATTTTCCGCCAGGCGTGCGTTGGACAGGCCGAGATAGACCATCGCGATGATCGCGAAGGGAATCAGGCCCAGCAGCCAGCGGCTGCCGCGTGAGGGTGTCAGGTTGATAAATCGCTTCATGCGCGTAGTACCGTCGGGAGATTGGCGTGCTTGCCGGCCACCTGATGTCAGGAAGCCGGCGACGTGACGACGGGTTACTGTTGAGACTCTATATAAGTCTCGGTGTAAGTCGGGTCGAAGCGCAGCTGGATATTGTTTTCGTCGCCGAACACGCCCTGGGGCGTCTCGATGCCGATGAATTCGGCGCTGGGCGCCATTTCACCGAGCAGGCCGTGCTTGTAGCTGAATTCGGCGACGCGCTGCATGGTGCTGAGCAGCCCCTCGCTGTGCATCAGCTCGGCGGCTTCCTGCGGGTCGGTGTAAAGATAGGTGGCGGCCAGCTGGTTCTTGTAGCCGGCCAGGTCGGTGCCCGCCGCTTCGGCCATCTGGCTGAGCGCTTCCTGATTGTCGGCCTCGATTTCGTCCATGACCTCGTACCAGGCGCCGACCAGGGCGCGACCGAAGTCGGGATTGGCAGCCAAGGTGTCGGTATTGACCACCATCATGTCGAGAATTTCGGCAGGCAGGTTGCGCGAGGTAAAGACCACATTGCTGTCGTTCAGCTCGTCGATGGCGCTGAGCTGGGGGTTCCAGGTAACCACGGCCTCGATATCGTCGTTGGGGTAGATGGCCACCATGTCGGCATCCGAGGTATTGACCGTCTGGATATCGCGCTCGGTGAGGCCGACGGTTTCCAATGCGCGAGCCAGGAAGTAGTGGGATACGCTGAACTGCACCAGGTTGACCTTGCGCCCTTCGATCTCGGCGAGATCGTCGCTGCCCTTGAGTACGACGCCATCGTTACCGTTGGAATAGTCGTTGATGATCAGCGCCGTAGAGTCGACGCCGCTGGCTGCTGGCAGCGTCAGTGCATCCATGTTGGTCATGGCGCAGCCGTCGACGTTGCCTGAGGTGTACTGGTTGATGGATTCGACGTAATCGTTGACCTGGACCACATCGATTTCGATATCGTACTTGTCGGCCCACTTGTCGACGATGCCCTGGGTGTCGGCATAGCTCCATGGCATCCAGCCGGCATAGATCGACCAACAGACATTGAATTGGTCTTTCTCCTGGGCACTGGCGTTAGACGTGGCGAGCATGCCGGTCAGCAGAGTGGCGGAGATCGCCGTGGTCAGGACGAGGCGAGCGGGCAGAGCAGTGAGGGACGAGCGGGTCATGGCAGCCTCCAATTGGCTCGAAAAAACTCGGGGGCATCGGCGCGTCAGCAGCACCTTATCCTCCCGGGCTTTTATCCCGCCGTGTAACCTTGCACACGCTGGCCTTCATTGAAGCCTGCGTTTGTGCCGGGTCGACGGCTCTCGGACCAGTCATCGCACCGGGGGTGTCGGTGGTGCGATCGGAACCCTAGCCGTCCTTTGAAGACCGAATTGTCTGGCAGCTTGGCTGCCGATACCCCATACAACGCTCTATTCGATACAAGAAACCTGCCGAGTATTGGATAATCCTTTTATTACAGTAGGTTGTTTAGGTGAGTTGAGTGATGGAAGAAATGTGCACTCTCTCGATGCACCAGAAAGCAGCGCCTCTTGGCTTGGTGCGCGTTCCTGGTGCGGCATGCCGGCTTATCCAGCCGCCGCTGTAGTGGACTGCATGCGTGTCGCTTCGGAGGCGCCGGCCACGAGGCGCGCTTGGCGCTGTAGGGTAAGGCCGACTCGCTCCAGCAGGCCGGCAAGTAGAATCCGGCGCTCCGTGGGTACGCTGCCATGCCGGGCGATAGCCTCGATCAAGGCGTCGCTGGCTTGCTCGATGCCGCGTGGTGCCTGGCCTCGGGCGCTTTCCTGATAAGCGCGAGCCAGGGTGTCGAGCATGTGCCGGTGGGCATGGCGGACCTCGCTGGCGGAGGCGTCATCCAGACGCTGTCGCAGCCGCAGGCAGGCACGGCCCACATCGAGCCCGGTCAGCCCCAGGCTGAACAGCACACGACGTTGTTCGGGCAATAGTTCGTCATGATGGGCCAATCGAAGCAGGCGATCGGCCATGCGGCCACTGAACCAGGCATCGGCTCGTTGTACGCGTTGCCGGGTGAGGCGATGCAGGTCGCGCCCAATGGCGCTGACCAGGCGCCGGCGCAGGAAGCGCGGCCCGGGGCCTGGGATCATCCGGAACCCGAGCACGACGACCGTCAGACCGATAACCACGGCCAGGGCGCGGTTGAGGAAGCTGTCGACACCGAAATCCATGCCGTTGCCGGGCATGGTGAGCAGGATATTGCCAATGGTAAAGGCCAGGCTGTAGCCCATGGCGGCGGGATGAGCGGCGCCCAGCAGGCCGATGAACAGGGGCGCGCCGAATAGCATGGCGAGCATGGGAAAGCCGTTGGCCTGGGCCAGCAGAACATGGCCGAAAATGAAGGCACTGGGAATCGCCGCCAGCATACCCTTGAAGAACATCATGCTGATGCGGGCCGGGTTGTCGCGACTGGCGAAGAACGCCGAGAACAGCGTGGCGAGCATCATGGCGACGGGGCCGTTGTTCCAGCCCGTCACCAGCCAGAAAATGGCGGTGACCGAAAACACGATGCCTGCCCGAGCGGCATTGATGCCTGCCACCATGCGGTCGCGATGCCACGACAAGGACGGGCTGTTGCGTAGGCGTCGAGAGCCGGGCCGGGTGATCGCCTCGCGGGCGTCGAGCAGGATCATCGCCTGGCCCAGGATCTCGCGCAGGCCAAACCACACCCGTTGCTGCAAGGCCGACAAATGGCTCGTCTCGGCCTGATGGGCACGGTGCCGCAACTGCTGCAATACGCTGCGGGCCTCGGGTACGCCCTTGATCCGCTCCGCCTGGCGTAGGCCATCGGCGACGTCGTCGGCAAATCGGTAGAGTTCCTCGCCGAGACGTTCACGGTGCTCGCCTAGTAACTGATTGAGTGCGTACAGCGAAGCGAACATGGCCACCGTGTGGCGGGTTAGTTCATGTGTGGCGCGAACCCGTCCCGGACCGGCCGGACCCTCGTAGCGGGCCGCCTGACTATCGGTTTCCAACGTCATCAGCGGGCCGAGACTGGCAGTCAGTGACTGTTGCAGTTCGCTATCGCCATGCCCTGGTTCCAGGCGTTGGGCGGCATGCAGGAATGCCTGGTTTACGACGGTGTCCGCCTGGGTGGCAAGATGCTGTTTTACTTGGGTGGGCCAGAGCAGGCCGCTGACTAGCGTGGCGCAGATCGCACCCAGACCGAGCTCGGAAAGCCGGGCGACGGCGACGTCGAATGTGCTGGTTGGGTTGCTGCCGGCCAACACCACGACCAGCAGCGCCGAAACGGCGGCCATGATGCAGCCGTAGGCGGCGTTGTTGCGCGTCATCGACGAACCGTAGACACACAGCATCAGCCACAGAGTGAGCGAATACAGGGCGGGAATCCGGGCCTGGGCGAATAGCGCCATGATGAAGGTCCCGGCAACGACGCCAACGAAGGTACCCCCGAGCTGATATAGCCCCTTTTCGATCACCATGCCGCTCATCGGGCGGATCTGCAGGAAGGCAGCCGAGATCAGCGCCCAGTAAGGGCGTTCCAGATCCGCCCATAGCGCGACATACAGCGCCAGAAACATTGCCAGAGTGCCCTTGATGGCGAATTTCACGGCATCCGAGCTGGGCGTCAGGTAGGCCTGAAGGAGTGGGTGCATGAAGCCTCAGCGTTCTGCAGTGTCGTCTTGGATGCGCACCGTGGCAGTCATCCCGGCGCTTAGCAGAACATCGTCCGGTACGCTGTCGAACTCGATGCGAACCGGAATGCGCTGAGCCAGCCGGACCCAACTGAACGTCGGCTCGACCTGGGGCAGTAACTGGCTGTTGGGGGCCGTATTGGGATCGGCAATGGCCCGGCCGATACTGACCACATGGCCCGACAGTACCGTGTCGCCACTCATCAGAATGATCGCTGCCGGGTCGCCGACTTCGATACGTGGCAACTTGGTTTCCTCGAAGTACCCCGTGACGTAGTAGGACTCGTCCCTGACCAGCGCCATCACCGACTCGCCGGCGTTGACATAGTTGCCCTGGGCGAGGTGAAGGTTGAGTACGCTGCCATCGACCGGAGCGGCCACCTCGGTGCGTCGCAGATCGATTCGGGCTTGTTCGAGATCGGCCTGGGCCTGGGCCAGGTTGGCGGCGGCGACCCGTGTGTCGATACGTGCAATCTCCTGATTCTCCGCACTGATGGCTCGCTCGCTCAAGCGGCTGCGACGCTGCTCCTCGTGACGCCGCAGCTCAAGAGTGGCCTGACGGTCGGCCACCACGGCCTCGGCCTTGTCCACGGCGGCCCGATAGCGGGCATCATTGAGCGTGAACAGCACATCGCCAGCCTCCACCGACGCGTTGTCCGCGACGGCGAGCGTTTCCACATGCCCCGCGACGTCTGGAGCGATGGTGATCACATCGGCACGGACCCGGGCGTCCCGGGTCCAGGGTGTGTACAGATAGTAATGCCAGAGCCAAGTCCCTGCCGCGATGGCTGCCGCCACGATGAGGAGGGTGATCACGAGTCGGAGCGATATGCGCATAGGCGTCAGTGCCAGATCGATAACGAAAAGAAAAAGGCGCAACCCGCCATGGCGATGATGAACAGGGAAACATCGAACCAAGCTTCGAACCACGGTGCGTCATGACGGATCAGCCGATAGAGCAGCGTACGTAGCGACAATGCCAGAAGAAAGCCCAGGGCGGCATATAGCAGGAGCGGGCTGACGTAGATACCTCCGATGGCGATTTCCCTGAGTCCCATGGCGCCCCTTGGTTGCTGTCCTGGTACGAGTTGACATCCTAGGATGTTCCGCTTCACCCAAGATAGCGGTCGTTCTCGAGAGTGTCGTGTCAGGCGTGCACGTGAGTTGCGACAGGGGGCGACGTGCGCCAGGCGGCGGGGACGGCACGACGCAGATGATCGATCAAGCTGACCATCTTGCGAGGCAGGCGGCCGAAGGGGTAGAGCAGGACGATGGGGTGAGCGGGGGGATGCCAGTCGTGCAGACAACGAACCATGGTGCCCGGGTGGGCACGCAGGCGACGCTCCACCAGCCAGTCGGGCAAGATGCCCAATCCTTGACCATGGGCTATGGCATCGGACTGGAAGAATTCCTGATCGACACGCAGGCGTGACAATGGCGGCATGAATTCATAAACGCCTTCATGCGCATGATGCAGCTGGAGGCCTTGTTGGGTTTCGCCCAACAGATCGATCCAGGCGTGTTGGCTCAACTCCCGTGGATGGCGTGGCGTGCCATGTTTTGCCAGGTAGTCGGGGTGGGCGTAGATACCGCGGGGAAGCTGCCCCAGCGTCTCCTGGCGCAGGCCGCACTCCTCCACCTCGCCCAGCCACAGACACAGCGAAGTGTCATCGGGGCTGACCGGTGGACGCAGTTGGGTGCGCAGTTCCAGACGGACCTCGGGGTAGCTGGCCAGAAACTCTTCCAGTCGTCGTGAAAACCAGCCGCGCGCAAAGACGCTGTGCACATGCGCAGTCATTTCTCCACTGACTTCACCGCTCAGATCGTCCAGCACCCGTCGGCTTTGCTCGGCCAGGCTGAGGATCTGCTGGCAATAGGAAAGAAACAGGGTGCCCGCTTCGGTGGGAAGCAAGCGGTTGGATTGGCGACGTAGCAGTGGTTGGCCGACCTGAGCCTCGAGTTGGGTGATTCGCCGGCTGACAGTGGATTTGGACACGTCGAGTTGGCGGGCACTCGCAGTCAGGTTGCCGGTCTGCATGACCGTGGCAAAGGCGGTCAGGTCCTCAAGGTCGTACATCGGGTGTCTGCGTTGGTGGTATGTGCGGTGCTATCGGTTGGCTGCTGTCATCCTGCCCAATCTCGTTACTTAATGCAAATAATTGTCGTTCTCTGATGAGTAGCTTTTCTGCTGCCCATCAATAAGCGTTGCGGATTCCGAAACGGCTTGTCTCGGGAACTTCGACCGGCAGGTGTGCAACAATCTAAATAATAAAAATTCGCATTTACTCGTGACAAGCTGGCACACATACTAAATAAGTTGAGTAAGGGTGAACGATGTCCAACCAGTACCAGAAGACACTTCTCGTACTTGCCATTGCCGGTACCCTCAGCGCAGCGGCACAAGCACAGAATGAAGTCGATCTCGACGACGTCGTGGTCACGGCCAGCGGCTACGAGCAGCAGGTCAAGAATGCCCCCGCCTCGATCAGTGTTCTCGACCGTGAAGAGTTGGAAGATCGCTATTTCAATGATGTGACCGATGCGCTGCGCAGCATTCCCGGCGTTATCGTCACCGGGGGGGGCGCAGGAGACAACGGTGCGGATATCAGTATCCGTGGCATGCCGGCACAATATACGTTGATTCTGGTCGATGGTAAGCCGCGGGCCACACGCGAAACCCGACCCAATGGTAGTGCTGGTTTCGAGCAGGACTGGCTGCCGCCGTTACAGGCCATCGAGCGTATCGAGGTCATTCGCGGCCCCATGTCGACGCTTTACGGATCGGATGCGATTGGTGGTGTGATCAACATCATTACACGCAAGGTGGCCGATGAATGGCATGGCAGCCTGCAGGCTAGCACGGTCATTCAGGACAGTGGCGATTCCGGCAACAGCCAACAGACCAACGTCTATCTGAGCGGGCCGCTCAAGAAGGATCTGCTGGGCCTGGAAGTCTACGGTCAGGTACAGCATCGTGACGAGGATGACATCGTCTACGGCTATGAAGACAAGAGCCTGCGTAGCATGACGGCGCGGCTGTCGCTGACACCGACCCGCAATCACGAATTCACCCTGGAAGGTGGGGCGACGGAGCAGACCCGTGAATCCAACATGGGGCGTTCTGCCCCAAGCGAGGGCTGCCGTGGTGGCTGTGAGGATTCGTATAACGAGTTCACCCATGAACATATAGCAGTGACCCACACTGGCCATTGGGATATCGGCACTACCGATACCTACCTCCAGCGCGAGACGAGCGAGAACGAATCGCGTGAAATGGAAATCACCAATACCACGGCCAAGACCAGCCTGGTCATGCCATTGAGCGCGCATATCGTCACGCTCGGCGCCAGCTACGAGAAGGAAGAGCTGGACGATAGTACCTCGAACCAGATTTCCGACGACCTGACCAATATTGATGCGTATCAGTGGGCCGTGTTTGCCGAAGACGAATGGCTATTGACCAATACCTTCTCGGTGACAGGTGGCATACGTCTGGATAATTCTGAAAACTACGGTAGCCACATCAGCCCCAGGCTATACGGAGTCTGGAACTTTACGCCGCAATGGACCCTGAAAGGGGGCGTATCGACCGGCTATCGTTCACCCAACCTGCGCGAAATCACGGCGGACTGGGGACAGATCAGTCGCGGTGGCAATGTCTACGGCAACCCCGATCTCGAGCCCGAAACCTCGCTCAACAAGGAGCTCGGCCTGCTCTACACCAATCGTGGTGGGCTAAGTGGCGGCATTACCGTGTTCCATAACGACTTCGAGGACAAGATCACTCGTGTCGCCTGTCCCATCGACATCTGTACTGCGGGGCCCAACCAGTTCGATGCTTATCCCACCTACAGAATTAACGTCGACGAGGCGGTGACTCAAGGGGTGGAACTCTCGCTCTCGGCGCCGCTGACCGAGACGCTGGAGTTCTCGGCCAGCTACACCTACACCGACTCCGAGCAGAAAAGCGGTGAGTACGAAGGCGAGCCCTTGACACAGTTGCCCAAGCATCAGGCAACGGCCGGCCTCGACTGGCAGGCCACACAGCGACTCAGCCCATGGGCACGCATCACCTATCGTGGCGAGGAGAGCCAGCCGACTACCGGGCCATCTTCTAGTGCGTTGATTGCACCATCGTACACCTTCGTCGATACCGGCATCGGTTATCAGTTGACCGAACAGGCCAAGGTGAACGTCGGCGTCTACAACCTCTTCGACGAGAACGTAACGTATGAAGAATACGGCTACGTCGAGGACGGACGCCGTTACTGGGTAGGCCTCAACATCAATTTCTGAACGTCGCGCGGGAGCCATACGGCTGCCGCTTTCCTGCAACGATGGAGAATGCCATGCCAATCACTCGAGCCACGGTCAATACCGACAATCCCTCGCTCAATCTCAAGAAGCTGTGTCGTCATTTCAGCCACAAGGCGGAGACGCAGTTCGACGACGAACGCGGCGAGATCCAGTTTCCCTTCGGCACCGTCGTGCTCGATGCCCAGCCAGAGGAGCTGATAATGCAGGGCCATAGCGACAGCGAAGAAGAACTGGAGCGGCTGGAAGGCGTCATCGCCAGTCATCTGGTGCGCTTTGCCAGCAAGGAGTCGCTGGTCGTCGAGTGGCAGCGCGGCTGATTCGGTGTCGTGCACTTGGTTTGATTAACAGGAGTCTTGAGATGCTGGCTTTTCGTTTCGCAAGTCGCCCTTTGCTGGGTACGCTGGTTGGGTTGGGTCTGTGCGCCCTCACGCTGAGCCAGGCCTATGCTCGCACGTTGAGTACCGCCTATGGTGACGTCGAGGTGACCGACCAGCCTGAGCGTGTCGTCACCCTCTATGAAGGTGCCCTGGACACTGCGCTCGCGGCCGGCGTGACGCCGCTGGCGGCAGTCTCGACGCGGGGCAGTGACGGGGTGGCAAGCTACCTTCAGGATCGGGTCGAGGATATCGCTATCGTGGGCACCGCCCGCGAGATAAACATCGAAGCCGTCGTGGCGCAGCGCCCCGACATGATCCTGGCGGCACCGCGCCTGCCCGAAGACCAATATCAGTTGTTGTCGCGTATCGCACCGACGTTGGTGCCCGCGAGCGAACCCTACCAGCCCGATACCTGGAAAGAGGAAGCGCGGTTCTTCGCTCAGGCACTGGGACGCGAATCCCAGATCGACGAGGCGATTTCCGGCATCGAGCGGCGTGCCGCCGAGCTGAGCGATCAGCATCCACGTGAAAGCGCCAGCCTGGTGCGCTGGATGCCGCAAGGTGCGCTGGTCATGTCGCCGATGATTTTCTCCAGTACCTTGCTTACCGCCAGTGGCTTCGACGTCAGCGACGGCGGCGTAGTCAAGCAAGGCCGCCCGCACAGCGATCCGCTGAGTCTGGAAAACCTGTCGCGCATCGATAACGACTGGCTGTTCCTGGCAACGCTCAATGCAGAAGGCGAGCAAGCGCTGGCCTCCGCCAAATCGTCTCCCGCCTTTGCGCGTCTCGACGTGGTGAAGCGCGACCAGGTGGTACCGGTCGACGGTCAGCTGTGGACCAGTGCAACGGGGCCGCTGGCCGCCGAGGCGATCCTGGATGATATCGAAAAGGCGCTGCGGTAGACTCGCTCACGCCGCAAACGCGAGGAATGGGTTTGAGTCAAGGCGTAACGTGTGAGGCAGGGGGAGAGAGACTTTCCCTGCCTTCGATGTTTTTACTGTTGTCGGCCTGTCTGGCTGTCGTGTGCCTGCTCAGTCTGCTCTTCGGGGCGGGTGAGATCGGTGCACTGGATTCGCTGTCGAGCCTGTTGGGCATGCTGGACGGCGCGCTAGCCGAGCATGCCGAGGAAGCGGCGTTCGTGATTCACGAGCTACGCTTGCCGCGTACTCTGATTGGACTGGCTGTCGGTATGGCGCTGGGGGTAGCCGGTGCGCTACTCCAGGCCGTGGCGCGCAATCCGCTCGCCGAGCCCGGCCTGCTGGGTGTCAGTGCCGGGAGCGCCTTTGCCGTCGCCGTCGCACTAATGCTGGGTGCCAGTGCGGCCACGCTGCGAATATCGGTTGCTCAACTGGGGGCGCTGGCTGGTTGCCTTTGTGTTCTGGCTGCAGCGCGCATGCGCGGTGTCGGTAACGATCCGGTCCGCCTCGTGCTGGCGGGGGCGGTGCTGTCCGGCCTGCTGGGTGCGCTGACCTCGATGATCCTGCTCATCGATCAACGCACTGCGGACGAGATCCGCTTCTGGATCGTGGGCAGCCTGGCAGGCCGGCGCCTGGCAGACTTGCAGGCGATCCTGCCCAGCCTGGCGCTGGCAGGCATAGTCACGCTGTCGATAGGGCGACCGCTGGCGGCACTGGCGCTGGGCGAACGCGTCGCCGTCGGGCTCGGTCATCATCCTCGGCTGGTGCGCCTGCTGGCGATTGGCGTCGTGGCGCTGCTGGTCGGTGCCGCGACGGCCGTTGCCGGTCCGATCGCGTTTATCGGCCTGGTCGTGCCGTTTGCCGCGCGTGCCCTGGCTGGCCCCGACATCCGCCGAACGCTATGGCTGTGCCTGCCGTTAGGCCCGCTCGTCGTGATCGGCGCCGATATCGTGTCGCGTTTGGTGGTGCAGCCCTCCGAGCTACCGCTGGGTGTGCTCACGGCATTGATCGGAGCGCCCGTGTTGATTTGGGTCGTGCGCAGCCGGCGGTTGCCGACGTTATGATCGTCGAGTTTCCATGGATTTGAAATCGTCTTCCGCTATGCCCCATGACGCACGACAGGCCGAAGGGCAGATGCACGCCTCGCGAGACGGGCGATGGGTCGCTCCGCCGGAGGGAACCTGGCGTCTGCCGTTGCCTTACTCACCTTCCCGCGCAGTGCTGCTGGACAAGCGAGCGGTTTCCGCCAATCTGTTGTTGGGCGGTCTACTGGTCATGGTCGCGCTGCTTTCGTTGTGTCTGGGGAGTGCGCTGATTTCACCGCTGGCGGCCGTCCGGGCCTTGCTGGGACAGGGTGACGCGATGGCCGTGTTCGTCGTTCAGGAATTGCGCCTGGCGCGGCTGACGGCCGGCCTGCTGACCGGCGCCGCCTTCGCCCTGGCCGGTTGCCTGATGCAGACACTGGCCCGCAACCGACTGGCCACGCCGGGGATCATCGGCATCGACAATGGGGCGACGGCTTTTGCCGTAGCTTCCGTCGTAGGGCTGGGGATCGGTCTGTCGCCGCCACCCATGGCGCTGGCCGGTGCCGCTGTCGCTACCGCGATCACCTTCGGCCTGGCCGGAGGGGCCGGCACACGCGGCTATCGTTTCATCGTGGCCGGTATCGGTGTCGGGGCCGTATTCGGGGCGTTGACCCAGCTGCTACTGGCCCGAGTCGCGATCGACGTGGCTAACTCGGCCTACCCGTGGACGGTGGGTAGTCTCAATGCGCGTTCGGGAGATGCCGTATCGATCCTGGGCGTGGGGTTGGCATTGGGTATCGTGGCTGCACAAATGCTGGCGCGTTCGATGGCGGTGTTGCGTTTTTCCGATGCCGTGGCCCAGGGTCTGGGGATTCGCGTACGCTTATGTCGCCTGCTGGCCCTGGTTCTTGCGGTCGGCCTGACTGCACTGGCCGTCGCCGTGGCCGGTCCGATCGGGCTGGTGGCCCTGATCGGCCCCGAAGTCGCCCGTCACTTGTCCTCCCGGCGTGGCGTGCCGCTGATCGGGTCGGCGTTGGCCGGCGCCGTGATGATGGTGGCCTCCGATCTTGCCGGACGGCTGCTGTTCGCGCCGATCGAGATTCCCGTTGGCATCGTCACCGCCGTGGTCGGCGGCCCGTTCCTGCTATGGATATTGCTGCGCCCTGCTTCTAGAGACCTGACATGACCCGACCTTCCCATTCCGCCGACAGCTTTGCCGCATGTCGCCAAGAGAGCGTCATCGCTACCCAAGGACTCGAGCTGTCCTATGGCCGCGTGGCAGTGGTCAGACGCTTGGACCTCGACCTGCCGCGCGGTCAGGTGACGGCGATCGTCGGGCCCAACGGTTGCGGCAAGTCGACACTATTGGCCGGGTTGGCGCGTTTTCATAAGCCGCATGCCGGTGCGGTGTTGCTCGATGGGCGCGACATACAGCAGTTGCCATCGCGCGAGTTGGCGCGTCGCCTGGCCTTGCTGCCTCAGGAGGCCCAGGCGCCGGAAGGCCTGACCGTGGCGGAACTGATCCGTTTCGGGCGTCAGCCGCATCAGGGCTGGCTGCGGCAATGGTCGGCCGAGGACCGCCAGGTGGTGGACGAGGCGCTGGCGGCGGCCGACCTGCAGAGCCTGGCCAACCGGCCGCTGGAAGCGATGTCGGGCGGCCAGCGGCAGCGCGCCTGGATCGCCATGGCGATTGCCCAGCAGACCCCCTTGCTGCTGCTCGACGAACCCACCTCGGCGCTCGACCTGGGACACCAGATCGAGGTTTTCGAGCTGATCCGCGAACTGACAGCCCGCGGCAAGACCATCGTCATGGTCGTGCATGATCTGGTGAGTGCCTGCCGCTATGCCGATCACCTGGTGGCCATGCATGCCGGCGACGTGGTCGCCGAAGGGCCGCCTGGCGAGGTGGTGACGGCCGATCTCGTGCGTCGGCTGTATGGCATCGACTGTACGCTGATGACCGACCCGGCCACGGGTAGCCCGATTCTCACCAACATGCGGCGTACCGCCGAACCGCTGACCGGTAGCGCAACCTAGGCTGCAGTCACAACGTTGTCAGCTCGTCCAGCCCCATGTTGCCGCCCGTAACGACCACCACGATATCGCTGTCTGGCAACGGGACCGGCAGGCGATTCTCGAGCAGGGCGGCGAGGCCTACGGCGGCGCCGGGTTCGGCGAACAGCTTGGTTCGGGTCAGTAGATGTCGTGTCGCCTGCCGGATGCCGGCTTCGCTGACCGTGACCAGGGCGTCGACATGCTGGCGACACAAGGTGTAGGTATGCTCGCCGACGATGGCCGCTCCCAGGCTCTTCGCACATGTCTCGGCCGAATTCAGCCGGTATGGACCCTGATGTGTCCAGGCCGCCCGCATGCTGGCGGCGCCTTCGGGTTCGACCCCAATGACCCGAATGTCGGGGCGCAAGGCGCGGGCGGCAATGGCAATGCCTGCAACCAACCCGCCGCCGCCGACCGGACAAACGATGGTGGCAGCCTCCGGAGCCTGTTCGAGAATTTCCAGCCCGACGGTCCCTTGACCGGCGATGATGCGCAGATCGTCGTAAGGGTGGACCAATGTCAGCCCCCGCTCTTCTACGAGTCGGTGCATCAACGCCCATGCCTCGTTGATGTCACCGTGCAGAATCACCTCGGCGCCTAGTTTCCGGCTACCTTGCACCTTGAATTCACTGGCTCCTTCGGGCATGACGATGGTGACGTCGATGTCTGCAGTTTGTGCGGCCCAGGCAAGACCCAGGGCATGATTTCCCGCCGAGACGGCTCCCAGTCCGCAATGCAGTTCGGCGTCGTTAGCGGTGCAGATCCAATTGAGACCGCCGCGCGGTTTGAATGAGCCGGTATGCTGGAAAAGCTCGCATTTGAGCAGAACGCGCTGCGCCAAGGCCGAGGAGAGCTCCTTCTCGGGCAGGATGGGAGTGGCGAAAAGCGTACCCGCGATACGCGCTCGAGCATCGCGGATATCGTCGATAGTCAGCATGACGACCTCTTACGGCTAGCAGCACTGGGATCTAGCGAAGCAGCATAGCTGACGGGACAATAATCAGCGCTTCTCATGTTGCACTGCAACAAGGGTTTTGCTATTGTGCAGTGCAACGAAGGAGAAACCTTCGCTACCTGTAACATCGTATGGAGGTGGTTTCCATGGCAACGAAAGATTTCGACAAGACGACCCAGCAGTTCGAATCCCTGTTCTTCGGCCCGGCACGGGCATATGCCTCTCTGGCCGTCGACTACACAGAGCAACTGGTCAATACCCAGCTCGAGTTTACCAAGAGCTATGCTGAGGCAAGCTTGGGCCAGATGCGCGCTTTCATGAACGTCAGGGATCCCGAAGGGTTCCGCTCCTACGTCGAAGGCCAGCAGAAAGTGGCCAAGGATATGGGCGACATGCTCAAGGTCGATGCCGAGAAGGTCGTCGCCTTGAACCGTGACTTCATGCAGAAGAGCCAGAAGCTGGTCGAAGACAACGTGAAGTCGGCTTCCAAGGCAGCTAATCAGTAAATCATTTCGCCCCATGGGGCAGTGACGACTGGCACCCTAACGGGCCGCAGCATTGGCTGCGGCCCGTTTTCGTTGTGAAGCGCTTGCCATCTTCTCTAGCGATAACTACGGTCAATAGGATTCGCCCATCGGTTCGACACAAGGGAGGTGACGACTATGTCCGAGTCAAACAGGAAGGACACGGCGAGCGAAGAAGGCAAGCGCCTCGACGAGAAGGACAAGGCCAGGCACATGGTAGAGCGTGACCGGCGCGAGGATGAGACATCCGCGCAGCCGATAGACGATGGCGATTCGGTGTATCGTCCCGACGAGAACGTGGACGACGAGAAGTCACCGAAGGCGCGTAGCGAGCCGGGTCACAATCCGCATCTCAAGGAGGCCTCGATCAAGGGCAGCCAGAGCAAGGACAAGACGCAGCAGAAGCGCAACATCGACGATACGGCGGAAGATGCCGAGTCGACGCGCCGCGATGGTTAAGCTTCGGTCCGTCGGTCGGTAAAAGGGGCGCGTGACCGGCTACGGTTACGCGCCCTTTCGCTTGAAAGAAATGTTGATGACCGCCAGCCCGGAAACCACCATCAACCCGCCCACCAGTTTGTTGACGCCCAACGGGTCGCCGAGTAGCCACATGCCGAGCAATACGGCGAATACCGGCATGAGCAGCGAGAGAGGAACGACACGGCTTACCGGATGTTTTTGCAATAGCCGATACCACAAGCCGTAGGCGACGATCGAGGACATCACGGCGGTATAGAACACGGCGCCCCAGCCGGCCCACCCGGCACGCGACAACGCCAACCATTGAGCGTCTTCGAACCACCACGTTCCCAATCCAACCTGGGGGATGGCGAATAGCGCGATCCAGCCTGCGAGCGTCAACGGCGGAATGTCGGGTGCCGCCTTGATGATCAGGTTGGAGACGGCCCAGAAAAAGGCGCTGGCCAGCAATAGGGCCGTCGGTAGCAGGGAAGGCAGCGATGGTCCGCCGGCGAGCACTACGACGCCACCAAAGGAGAGTGCCAGGCCCAGCCAGCGGCGTGGACTGAGGCGCTCCTTGAGGAAAGCTGCGGCCAACAGGGTAGCGAAAGGTGTGCCCATCTGGACGAGCAGGGCGCCGGTACCGGCTTCGGCTTCGCCCAGGCCCAGGAACAGCAGCGGAAAGTGCAGCCCGCCGAAGGTCACTGATAACAACAGCAGCCAGGGCAACTGCTTCCGGTCGATGCGCGTAAATGGCACGATCAGGGCAGCGACGAGCATGAAGCGTAACGTCATCAGCAATAACGGCGGCATATCGGCAACGCCGAGCTTGATGACGATGATGTTGAGCGCCCAGATGGCGATGATGAACAAGCCCAGCAGGAGGTCTCGGAGGGGCACAGGTCTTCCTTGATCAGGGGTAAGGCGGGCGACAGTATAGAAGCGTGGCATGGAGCCTGGCGACCCTGGCCGTCGACGTGGCGATACGTGAAGCGAGAGAATACATGGAAAACATCAATACGTTAGCGTGGCGGGCAGTGCTCGTGTCGGGGTTGGCATTGGCCTGGGTAGCGCCGACCGAAGCGCTGGAAGAGGGCACCCTGACCATCGACAATGGCGAGCGGACCTATCGCTTGACCGTGGAGATTGCCCGTACCGCGAAGGAGCGGTCCTACGGCCTGATGGAGCGCGATCGCCTCGCTGCCGATGCCGGCATGCTGTTCGTTTACCCGCAGCGGCAATCGCCATCCACCGGCTTCTGGATGCACCGCACGAAAATTCCCCTGGATATCGCCTTCATCGGGTCCGAAGGGACGATCCGTGCCATCGACAGCATGGTGCCGTGCGGCAACGATGTGAACACCCGATGCCCAACCTACCCGGCCGGCGTGCCTTTCCAATATGCCCTGGAGGTCAATGCCGGCTTCTTCGAAACCCATGACATCGAGGTGGGCGATCGGGTCGATCTGCCCTGAGGCTATCGTCTTCGCCCAACGGAGCCTTTTCTTCGGCGTGGCGGCCCTTACAATAGCAGGGGAACGGGGCACCTCGCGCCTATCACGCGTTTCCCGTTCCGGCTGCGCCACAAGCCGGCCACCCACGGTCTTTGTACCCGAAGGACCTTGCAAGCGATCGGGACGGCTCCATGCGTCCCCACGATACCGATAACGATGCCCGTGCCGACATTGCCGGCCGGCTGCATGCAAGGAACAAACGACATGCCGACACGCCGCTTCTCTGCGCTTTCCACCACACTGGCGGGAGCCGCCCTATTCTGTGTGGCACTGAGCGCCCAGGCACGTGAATATTCCGTGTCCACCGTACTTTCCGCCGACTTTCCCTGGGGCCAGGCCGCCGAGAAATGGGCCGAACTGGTGGAAGAGCGCTCCGAGGGGCGTATCACCCTTCGCGTCTACCCCAATTCGCAACTGGTCAGTGGCGATCAGACCCGGGAGTTCTCGGCGATGCGCCAGGGGCTGATCGACATGGCCGTCGGCTCGACCATCAACTGGTCGCCACAGGTCCCAGAACTCAACCTGTTTTCGCTGCCTTTCTTGATGCCCGACACCGAGGCCGTCGATGCCATTACCGGAGGCGACGCCGGACAGATGGTCTTCGATGCCATCGAATCGCGTGGCGTCGTGCCGCTGGCCTGGGGGGAGAACGGCTTCCGCGAGCTGTCCAACTCCAAGCTGCCCATCGATTCGCCGGACGACCTCGACGGACTCAAGATTCGTGTAGTCGGCTCGCCGCTGTTCCAGGATACCTTTACCGCGCTGGGTGCCAATCCTACCCAAATGAGCTGGGCCGACGCCAAGCCGGCGCTGACGACTGGCGCCGTCGACGGTCAGGAAAATCCGCTGTCGGTCTTCGACGTGGCGCGTATCGATCAGGTCGGACAAAAGTACCTCACCTTATGGCACTACATGAACGATCCGCTGATTTTTGCCGTCAATCAGCGAGTCTGGCAGCAATTGCCCGAGGAAGACCGCGAGCTGCTTCGCCAGGCGGCGGTCGACGCCGGCCAGTGGGAAATCGAAATGTCCCGCGATCAGAAAGACGAGCGACTGGAGGCCATCAAATCGCGCGGCGTCGAGGTCATCGAGCTTGACGAGACGCAGCGCCAAGCCTTCGTCGACGCCACTCAGAGCGTCTATGAGAGCTGGGCGCCGGAAATCGGCCCGGACCTGGTCGATGCGGCTCGCCAGGCGGTAGAGAACCGCTGAGTTCGCCCCGTCATTTTCCTGTCAACGGGGCGCGGTACCGGTGGCTGTTGAGTCGGCCGGTACCGAACCTCGCTTCGAAACGGTCTTGTCATGAAATCGAAACCCGATGCCCGGCTGGAGCGGGTGCTGGCGACTCTGGCTCTGGTCGTCATTGCGCTAATCAGCCTGGGCAATGTGATCGTTCGTTATGTCACGGATGCATCCTTCGCCTTCACCGAGGAGATCTCGGTGTTTCTTCTCGTCGTGCTGACCTTTGCCGGGGCCGCCGTCGCGATGCGGCGTAACGGTCATATACGCATCGGCTTGCTCGAACGGGCCCTGCCCAAAGGGCCGCAGCGCGCGCTGATCGTTTTCCAGTGGCTGGCCGGGGCGGTCGTGCTGGGACTGATGGTGTGGTTCGGCGCCAAGCTGGCCATCGAGGAGTACCGCTGGGAAACCCAGTCACCGGGTCTGGGTGTGCCGCAATGGTGGTATATCGTCTGGCTGCCGGTCCTGGCTGCCCTGATGTTGCTGCGGCTGACGCAGCAGACCTTGGACCGCCTGCGCGGGAGGCTCAACGACGATGAGTCCTGACTTGTGGATGATCTTGAGCTTCATCGCGCTGCTGGTCGCGGGTCTGCCGGTAGCATTGGCGCTGGGTCTGTCCGGCGCCGTGGGCATCGTTACCGGCCTGTCGCCGGCCATGCTCGCCACCTTGGGCACCAACACCTATAACAGCGTTGCCAAGTATCCACTGATCGCGATTCCGCTGTTCATTCTCACCGGTCTGATCTTCGAGCGGGCGGGCGTGGCGGCCCGGCTGGTGCGCTTCGCCCAGGCATTGATCGGGCCGCGCCACGGTGGGTTGGCGCTGGTTGCGGTACTGGTATGCATGATCATGGGTGGCATGAGCGGGTCCGGTCCGGCGGATGCCGCCGCAGTGGCGATGGTCATGTTGCCGAGCATGACGCGTGCCGGTTATCCGAAGCCGTTCTCGGCGACGCTGATCGCTGCTTCGGCCTCGACGGCGATCCTGATTCCGCCGTCGGTAGCGTTGATCCTGTATTCCATCGTGGTGCCCGGGGTGGATCTGCGGGCCCTGTTCGCGGCCGGTCTGTTTCCCGGCATTCTGGCCGGGCTGTCTCTGCTGGTCCCGGCTTTCTGGCTGGCACGGCGCCACGGCTGGGAAGCGCCGGACACCACCGAACGTCCGCCATTGGGCGAAAGCTTTCGCCAGGCGTTACCGGCACTGTTCGCGCCGGTCATCATTCTCGGTGGGCTACGCAGCGGTCTGTTCACTCCGACCGAGGCGGCAGTGGCCGCCGTCGCCTATGGCGTCGTGGTGGGGCTGGTCATCACCCGTGAGTTGGACTGGCGTGACCTTTGGCGGCTATTCGGCGAAGCGGCGGTGATTTCCGGTGTGGTCATGCTGATCATTGCCCTGGCCGGCATTTTCGCCTGGGCGGGGACCATGCTGGGAACGTTCCGTCACATGGCGGAGTGGCTGATCGGGCTATCCGATAATGGTGCGGTGTTGCTGGTACTGATCATGCTTGCCGTGCTGCTGGCCGGCATGCTGCTGGATGCGATCTCGATCTATCTGATCCTGATGCCTATTCTGGTGCCGGTCATGCAGCACTTCGGCTGGAATCCGGTATGGTTCGGTATCCTGCTGGCCATGAATATCGCCATTGGCCAGTTCACGCCACCCGTCGCGGTCAATCTGATGGTGACGACCGAAGTGGCTCGGATCCGCCTGGAGCAAACCATGGGCTGGGCCCTATTGTTCGTCGTCGCCATGGGCGGTGCACTGCTGCTGGTAGCGCTGTTCCCGGAAATCGCCCTGTGGTTGCCGCGCATCCTTGGCTACAACCTGTAATAAGCAGTCGTGTCAGGGCTCCTGAAGCGAGCCGAGGATCTGCTGATGGATGCGTACGGCGTCTTCGCTGAACAGGACGAAACGGATATGGCGTAGCGAATGGCTGTCGCGGCTGGCCTGAATGACGGTGTCGAGAGCGATGCGTGTGGCATCCGGCATGGGGTAACCGAAGGCGCCGGTGGAGAGCGAAGGAAAGGCGAGCGAGGCGATGCTCTTGTCTTCGGCCAGACGTATCGCTTCGCGGTAGCAACTGGCAAGCAGTTCATCGGCGGGCTCGTCGACGCCGTAGACCGGGCCGAGACAATGGATGACGTAACGGTTGGGCAACTTGTGGGCACCGCTGATAACGGCTTGGCCCGGGCGAATCGGTGCCATAGGGCGGCACTCTTCTTCCAGGCCGGGGCCAGCGGCACGATGCAATGCCCCGGCTACGCCGCCACCGATAGTCAGGTCGGCATTGGCGGCGTTGACTACGGCCTCCATGTCCGGCTGTTGTGCGATATCCCCTTGAACGCATTCGATGTGCGGTTGTGCGCTCATGGCGCCTCCTTCGCTATGCTTGGCGTATTCTCAGCGTAGGCCGCTCGACGTTTATGCGCTAACCTGCCTGCCGCATCGGGTCGGGAACGCCTCCAAGTGGAAATGCTCGTTAGCCATTTTGCAAGAAGCAATTCTGTCTAGCATGGCGTGGTATAACGAAAATCCTGCTTGTAATATAACGGTGCTGTTAGATTAACGCACTGTAAGCGCGATCGATGCACTAGCCTTACCTGCATCGGCTTGCATTGCTGGCTGGTGTCGGCAATTTAGCGACTGCTTTTGCAGCCCTGCATGGCAGTGCGTATCTTGTTAACGTAGGGATAGCGATGTTGACCGGCAGGTCGATGTGCAGCCAACCGTTGAACGGCAGGCTATCGACCGTCGTCGATATTCGTAAAACAACTCATGAAGAGGAATCGTGCATGAAACGCCACTCCCTTTCCGCAGCCGTCATGCTGTCCGGTGCCATGTTGGGTGCCGCGACGCTATCTACACCGGCGATGGCGCAGGAGCAGTTCCTGACCATCGGCACCGGTGGCCAGACGGGGGTTTACTACGTGGTCGGCCAGTCCATGTGTCGCATGGTCAACCGCAGCGAAGAGCAGGACATCAAGTGCAACGCACCGTCCACAGGCGGTTCCGTCGCCAACGTCAACGGCATCAAGTCCGATGAACTCGACATGGGGGTGGTGCAGTCCGACGTGGCTTACCGTGCCTATAACGGCGAAGGCAACTTCGAGCAGCCGTTCAAAGAGCTGCGTTCGGTTTTCTCGATGCACGGCGAGCCGCTTACCGTGCTGGCGCGCGCCGATGCCGGCATCGATGAGCTCGAGGATCTCAAGGGCAAGCGTGTCAACATCGGCAACCCGGGCTCCGGCCAGCGCGCCACCATGGAAGTGCTGATGGATGCCAAGGGCTGGACCAACGA
The DNA here is from genome assembly GCF_022348165.1 of Halomonas sp. McH1-25. Lineage (GTDB taxonomy): Bacteria > Pseudomonadota > Gammaproteobacteria > Pseudomonadales > Halomonadaceae > Modicisalibacter. The sequence goes on along the minus strand of NZ_JAKRFI010000001.1, from coordinate 1,064,919 downwards.
TGTCTATTCGCTGGCCTCCGAGCTGACCGCGGCCGAGCAGGCTGCCGCCCTGGCCGATAACAACATCGATGCCATGGTCTATGTGGTGGGGCACCCCAACGGTTCCATCCAGGAAGCGACCACTACCGTCGATGCCAAGCTGGTCCCCCTCGAGGGCGAAGCCGTCGATCAACTGGTCGAGAAATATCCTTACTACTCCACCGTGACTATCCCTGGCGGCCTGTACAAGGGCAATCCGGATGACGTGGACACTTTCGGCGTGATGGCGACCGTGGTCACCGACGAAAACACCGATGCCGATGTGGTCTATGCCACCGTCAAGTCGGTCTTCGAAAACTTCGACCGCTTCAAGCGACTGCATCCGGCCTTCGCCAACCTCAAGCCCGAGGAAATGATCAGCAATGGTCTGACTGCACCGCTGCACGAAGGCGCGGCGCGTTACTACAAGGAGCAAGGCTGGATCGAGTGATCTCCTGACGGAGACAGTCGATAGTGACTCGGAGGATGCGCGGAGCCGATGGGCTGCCGCGCATCTTTCGGTTATACGGCCTACCGGCGGTATGCGACTACGCGATCCAGGAACGTCGATACCGCCTTTTTTCGATCAGTCTATAGCAGGTCATGAGTATGGCTGAAAACAACAAGGGCGCCTCGGCGCCATCCAATGAGTTGGAGGAGCTGGTCGCCGCCAGCGATACCGGCTCGAGAAAGTTGGGCGGGGTACCCAACAAGATCCTGCTTGGAACGGCTGCCGTCTGGTCGCTGTTTCAGTTGTGGATTGCCTCGCCGCTACCCTTCATTGTCGGTTTCGGTGTGTTCAGTGCCACCGAATCGCGCTCGATTCACCTGGCCTTCGCTCTGTTTCTCGCTTACATGGCCTACCCGGCATTCAAACGTTCACCGCGTGACCGGGTGCCTGTCACCGATTGGATCATGGCTTCGGTGGCGGCATTTGCCGGCGCCTATCTGTATTTATTCTACGATCAGCTGGCCCAGCGGCCCGGGGCGCCAATCCTTCAGGACGTCATCGTGGCCGTGGTCGGCATCGTGCTGTTGCTCGAGGCGACGCGTCGTGCCTTGGGGCCGCCGCTGATGATCGTGGCGATCGTCTTTCTGGTCTACTCCTTGGCCGGTCCCTACATGCCGGGAATGCTGGCGCACCGTGGAGTGAGTTTCGAAGCGCTGGCCAATCACCAATGGTTGACCACTCAGGGCGTCTTCGGTATCGCACTTGGCGTATCGACGAGTTTCGTTTTCCTGTTCGTGCTATTCGGTGCCTTGCTCGACAAGGCCGGGGCCGGCAACTATTTCATCAAGGTCGCGTTTTCATTGTTGGGGCACTACCGCGGTGGGCCGGCCAAGGCTGCCGTGGTTGCTTCGGGCATGACCGGCCTGATTTCCGGTTCATCGATTGCCAATACCGTCACCACAGGTACCTTCACCATTCCCATGATGAAGCGGGTCGGCTTCTCCGCCGAAAAGGCCGGCGCCGTCGAGGTGGCATCCTCGGTCAATGGCCAGATCATGCCGCCGGTGATGGGCGCCGCCGCGTTTCTGATGGTGGAGTATGTAGGGATTTCCTATGTCGAGGTCATCAAACATGCTTTTCTGCCTGCGCTGATTTCCTATATCGCGCTGATCTATATCGTCCATCTGGAAGCGCTCAAGGCCGGCATGCAGGGGCTGGAGAGCAGCAATCCGGCCAAGCCGTTCCTGCGTAAGGTCATTGGGTTTCTGACCGGTCTGATCGCGTTGATGGCGCTGTCCTTTATCGTCTACTACGGCCTGGGCTGGCTCAAGCCGGTGCTCGGCGATGCCACGCCATGGGTTGTCGCTGTCGCGCTCGCAGTGGTCTATGTCGGCTTGCTCAAGGTGGGGTCGCATTATCCCGAACTGGAAATGGATGATCCCGATCAGGAGGTCATGACGCTTCCGCAGACCAAGCCAACAGTCATGGTTGGGTTGCACTATATCCTGCCGGTTATCGTTCTGGTCTGGTGTCTGATGGTGGAGCGTCTATCGCCGGGATTATCGGCCTTCTGGGCCACGGTCCTGATGATTATCATCATGCTGACTCAGCGTCCCTTGATGGCCATGTTCCGTGGCCGTAGCGACATGGCGTCGGATATCAAGGAGGGAGTTATCGATCTCTGGGCCGGCCTGATTGCCGGTGCCCGAAACATGATCGGTATCGGCATTGCCACGGCCGCGGCGGGCATCATCGTGGGCGCCGTTTCCCAGACTGGGGTCGGGCTGGTTCTCGCTGATCTGGTCGAGACCCTGTCGATGGGCAACCTGATGCTCATGTTGTTATTGACCGCAGTACTCAGCCTGATCTTGGGTATGGGCCTACCGACTACGGCCAACTATATTGTCGTCTCGGCATTGCTAGCGCCGGTCATCGTGTCTCTGGGCCAGCAGAACGGACTGATCGTGCCGTTGATCGCTGTGCACCTGTTCGTGTTCTACTTCGGCATCATGGCGGACGTGACGCCGCCGGTTGGTCTGGCGTCGTTCGCGGCGGCAGCCGTTTCGGGTGGCGATCCGATCCGTACCGGCTTCCAGGCCTTCTATTACAGCTTGCGTACCGCGGCGCTGCCGTTCCTGTTCATCTTCAATACCGACCTGCTGCTGATCGATGTCTCGCCCTTGCAGGGGGTCGCGATCTTCATCGTCGCCACGGTGGCCATGCTGATCTTCGCCGCCGCCACACAAGGGTACATGCTGACACGCAACCGCTGGTACGAGAGCCTGCTGCTGTTGCTGGTGGCGTTCACCCTGTTCCGGCCCGGGTTCTGGATGGATATAGTCCACGATCCGTACCGCGACGTCCCGCCCTCGCAGTTCGAGCAGGCAATGGGCAATGTGGATGAGGGCAGTAACTTACGGGTGCGCGTCGAGGGTCTCGATGCCTATGGCAACCCGGCCAGCTTCGTGGTCCTGGTGCCGGTGCCGGATGGCGAGACAGGGGCCGAGCGCATGGAAAGCCTGGGGCTGCAACTGATGGAAGAGGATGGGCGAACCCTGGTCGACATGACCACGTTCGGCAGCCAGGCCGAGGAGTTGGGCTTCGAGTTCGATCAGGAGATCGTCTCCGTCAGGGCGCCGGTCGAACGCTGGTCCAAAGAGTGGATGTGGATTCCGGGGCTAGCGGTATTCGCTCTGGTGGTTTTGCTGCAGCGACGCCGACGTAAGCATGCAGCGGCGACGCCTGCCTGAGGAGGGGAGTTCATGTACCAGAACATTGTCCTACCCGTCGACTTGAACCATGACGAGTCCTGGCAAAAAGCGTTGCCCACCGCGCTGGCGCTTTGCCGAACGTTCGATGCCGCACTGCATGTGGTAACCGTGCTGCCGGATTACCGCATGCCGCTGGTGGGTAGCTTCTTTCCGGCCGACTTCAGCGAGAAGGCTCGCAAGAAACTCTCCGAGACTCAGCGAAAGTTCGTCGACGAACATGTACCGAGCGATGTTAGAGTGCATTGCCATATCGTCGAGGGCTCCCCTTACGAGGGGATAATACGTACGGCCAAGTCCGTAAAGGCGGACCTGATCGTCATGGCATCGCACAATCGCCATGAACTGGCCGACTTTCTCGTCGGGCCGAACGCCGAGCACGTCGTACGCCACGCCGATATCTCGGTGATGGTGGTGCGCTGACGGCAAATGCCACACTGCAGACGCCCGGCCCTGTGCCGGGCGTCTTGCGTTTGCGGTGACCTTATTGACCAATCTCCTATCTTGCCGGTTCGGTATCTTTACGTTGCGTCGACTACATTGAAAGTAGGGTAGTGCCCATACCGCAACTGCGTACTGCGCTGAGGCTTGGCCCCGTGTCCAACCGCCGCTATGCCTCGGTAGGGGATGACGCCATGAAAGCTGCAACCAACAAAAACGTTCCTCTCTCTCGAACCGATGCCCAGCTTGTCATCCGCAGAGTCGATCTCCAGCGACCTCGACAATGGCTGATGGCGGGAATCAACGATTTTCGCGTCGCCATGTCGGTCAGCTTGGCTTACGGTCTGTTCTGGGTCGGTCTGAGCCTTGCCGTCACGGCAGTGGCCTTTTCGCTGGGGCTCTGGCACTGGTTGTTGCCCATGATCGCCGGTTTCATGTTTCTGGGACCGCTTGTGGCCGTCGGTTCCTACGGAGTCAGCCGGCGTCTTGGCGAGGGCGGCCAGCCTACGCTGGGCGATGCCTTCGGTGCCTGGATGTCCCATACCGGGCAACTGGCAATGATGGGGGTCATGATGATGATTTTCTTCATGGCCTGGATTCGAGTGGCGACACTGCTGTTTGCCTTGTTCTTCGGTTACTACATTCCCAGCCCGGAGACGCTTTATGTCGCGCTATTCACGACAGCCGAGGGGCTCGGCATGCTAGTGGTGGGAGTCGGCGTTGGCGCGGTACTCGCCTTCGGGGCGTTTTCCATTAGCGTCATCGCCATTCCCACGCTGCTGGATCGTGACCTGACCTTCATGGAGGGCATCGAGGCCAGCATCAAGAGTGTGGCTTGCAATTTCCGTCCCATGCTGCTCTGGGCGGCGATCCTGACTGGATGCACGGTGATCGGCATGGTCACGTTCTACCTTGGACTCGCCGTGATCTTGCCCGTACTTGGCCATGCAACGTGGCATGCCTATGAAGATCTGGTCGGGATCGAGCGTAATGACAGTGTTGCGGAATAAGAGGGGAGTTTTCGTATCGATGCTCAACAACGAAGAACCCCACCTTGAGGTGGGGTTCTCTTAGGCACCCTTGGCAGAGTGCCGATCAGGCCAGCATGAATGATTCATGCTTCGTCATGCATGCAAATGGCATGCATCCGATTAGATCGGCTTGATCTTGGAAGCCTGAAGGCCTTTCTTGCCCTGAGTGACTTCGAAGGAGACCTTCTGGCCATCCTGCAGGGACTTGAAGCCTTCAGCCTGAATTTCAGAGAAGTGAGCGAACAGGTCGTCACCGCCGTCGTCTGGAGAAATGAAGCCGAAACCTTTGGTATCGTTGAACCACTTGACAGTGCCAGTTGCCATTGTCGATTTCCTTGATGTTACTGAGGTGTTAATGACATTGCGGAATAATGTCCTGCAATGGTCGGTGCGAGGCTTATATGCCAGAGAACGCGCACGAGGATGTTCCAAGGGAATCGATCACAACTGACGTCATTCTGCCTACAAACCAACGGGAATGAGCATGCCCCTTCAGCGAAAAATCGTCAAGCATTATTTAACTCATGCAGATGGCGGGGGAGAGTGGCGTAGAGACATAATAAAAGGGCCCGCCGGAGCGGGCCCTCTACAACGGGCAACCGATCGGGTGCCGTTGTCGTCAAGTCTCGCCAGCGCTTAGCTGACGGGCTTGATGTTGGCGGCCTGAAGGCCTTTCTTACCCTGAGTTACCTCGAAGGAGACCTTCTGGCCATCCTGCAGGGTCTTGAAGCCGTCAGCCTGAATTTCGGAGAAGTGGGCGAAGAGATCATCACCACCGTCGTCCGGAGAGATGAAGCCGTAGCCCTTGGTGTCGTTGAACCACTTGACGGTGCCAGTTGCCATGTGTCTATTTCCTTAACTAACTAATAATGGTGCTGGGCAGGAAAGGCACTAGCCTTACCGTAATGCCCGTATTACGTGGGTAAGACAAGGGAAGGGAATGCGTTCTGAGTTTCTCGAGGGAAAATCGATAACGACTGACGCCATTCTACCTGCTAACCAACGCAGCGTTGATGCATCGTTTCCTGCGACCACGTCGATCTACGTTATGAGTGGATTACACGTTACGATGCTCCGCACAAGCAACATAGATGGAAATCGCATGAACGTCCAGAACGTCGATTACACCCAGCCCGATGCCGCTGCACGCTTCGTCCAGTCGCTGAGAGAGACTGGCTTCGGTGTGCTGCGCAACCATCCGATACCCGCCGATCTGGTGAGTTCGATCTACCGAGACTGGTTGGCTTTCTTCAATAGCGCCGAAAAGAACCAGTGGCGCTACGACCAGGGGCGTCAGGATGGCTACTTTCCGCCTGACGTCTCGGAAACCGCCAAGGGGCACGCCGTCAAGGATCTCAAGGAGTATTACCATGTCTATCCTTGGGGGCGCATTCCCGACACGCTGCGCGATGACATTCTCGCTTACTATCGACGCGCCAACGAGGTCGCCTCGACCTTGCTCGGCTGGGTCGAGTCACAGACGCCGCCTGACGTCGCTAAACATTATAGCGAGCCGCTATCGCAAATGATCGAGGGCAGCCAGCAAACGCTGCTGCGCGTACTTCATTATCCACCGCTCAGCGGTAATGAGCAGCCCGGTGCGGTTCGCGCTGCCGCACACGAAGACATCAATCTTCTGACGGTATTGCCGGCCGCTAACGAGCCTGGGCTGGAAGTCCGGGGTGGCGATGGCACGTGGCATGAGGTCCCTTGTGATCCGGGCCAGCTGGTCATCAACGTTGGCGACATGCTGCAAGAAGCCTCGCAGGGCTATTTTCCCTCGACCACACACCGGGTGACCAACCCTCATGGCGAGTCACGCCTCCATTCGCGCCTTTCGTTACCGCTGTTCCTGCATCCGCGCTCCGATGTCGTGCTGTCCTCTCGGCACACGGCCGACAGTTATCTGAAGGAACGTTTACGCGAGCTTGGCGTCATTTAACCGTCGGGCTGCGCCATGCTTGGCGGAATTTCTCAATCGAGGCTAGGAGGGAAGATGGTTCAGTTGTCATCCAACGATACGCATAGCAAAGCCGTCGGCTATTTGCTCTGGATTTTCGGTTTCACCGGAGCCCACCGATTCTATTACGGCAAGCCGGTCACCGGTACGATCTGGTTCTTCACGTTCGGCCTGTTCTTCATCGGTTGGCTGATCGATCTGTTCCTGATTCCGAGCATGGATCGCCAGGCCGACCTGCGTTTCCAGGCTGGGCCCACCAATTATACGGTGGCCTGGGTGTTGCTGACGTTCCTTGGGGTGTTCGGCCTTCACCGCATGTACATGGGCAAGTGGCTGACCGGCCTACTGTACTTGTTGACTGGTGGCTTGTTCCTGATCGGGGTGCTGTATGACTTTTGGACATTGAACGATCAGATTTCCATGAAACACTCCCGGCGCGAAATCTTCAGTCATTGAGAAAGGCAATGCGACAGGCACCGCCGCCAGGCCGGGGTTGCTACCCATGTCTTGAGTCGAGATCGGTATGTTGATCGATGCGCAGTTTTTCCCCTTCGTGCTGGCCATTACCTTGCTGAGCATTACGCCGGGCGTGGATACCCTGCTGGTCATTCGCAACACGGCGCGAGGCGGTGTGCGCGATGGTGTCGTGACCAGCCTCGCCATCTGCTGCGGGCTGTTCGTGCATGCCGCGGTCTCGGCATTGGGTATTTCACTGATCCTGCTGCAGTCGGCCTGGGCGTTCGGCGTGCTCAAACTGCTGGGGGCGGGCTATCTCGTATGGTTGGGCATACAGAGCCTGCTCAGCGCGCGGCGCGGCAATCCGCTGCCAGTGGCAGGGCTCGAAACGGCTCGGCGCGACGTTTCGCTGTGGTTGCCGGTGAGAGAAGGTTTCCTGTCCAACGTGCTCAATCCCAAGACCATCGTCTTCTACATGGCGTTCCTGCCCCAGTTCATCGCGCCCGGCGATCCGGCACTGCTCAAGTCGCTATGGCTGGCGTTGGTGCACTTCGTCATCGCCAACATCTGGCAGATCGCGATCGTGCTGATGATCGGCAAGGCGGGGCACTGGTTGGCCAGGCGCAGCGTTTCGCGCACGCTCGACAGCGTGACCGGGACAGTGTTGGTGATCTTTGGCATCAAACTGGCCCTGCAGCAGCGGCCCTGAACATGGCGATCGCGCCTCTCCAAGGCGCGATCGCAAGATAGACCTTACCGCTTAGTTGCGCGCCAGCAATGAGGTGTCGTAACTCACCTGGCGTTCGGCCGGGGAGAGCATGGCGATGCCCTGCGTGCTACCGCTCTGGGCCAGGCTGGCGAAGATCACTTGGTAAGCCAGGACCGCTTGAACATAGTCGCGCGTTTCCCGGAAAGGAATGCTTTCCACGAACAGGTCGAACTCCTGGGGGGCTTCGCTCAGCCAACGGTCCACCCGGCCAGGACCGGCATTGTAGGCCGCCGTGGCCGCTAGTCGGTTGCCGCTGTAGCGATCCAGCATACGGCTGATGTAGTGGCTACCCAGACGAATGTTGGTCTCCGGCTCGAACAGCTCGTTCATGCTGGGCGTGTCGATGCCCAACTGGCCACTGACGTGGGCGGCCGTGCCAGGCATGAGCTGCATCAGACCGCGGGCGCCCACGGGGGATACCGCCTCGTTGTTGAAGGCGCTCTCGCGACGGGCGATACCCATGAGCAGGAACGGATCGACGCCGTTGGCATTGCCCCAGCGCAGGAAGCTGTCCTGATAGGCATTGGGAAAGCGCCATGCCAGCGCGTCCCACTGATCGGCGGCGATCGTCGTCTGGACCAGGGTGGCATACCAGCCGCGTTGCTGGGCGTAGTCGGCGAGGGCCCTGGCTTCCTCTTCGCTGGCACGCTCTATGGCGGCGTACCACTCGCTGCGCGCCAGGCCCGGCTCGCCGATGCGCTGGAGCGCCTCGGCACGTTGCACGACGGGCCAGTTGGCTACTTCGCGCCGGTAGGCGTCGTTGAAGGTGGCCTGGGCCATGTTGAGTGCATAGGGTTGGCCGAGTTTGTCCGCCGCCGCGAAGCCGAAGAAGCTGCGTTCATCGGCGGCAGCGGCGTAGGCCTTGCGTGCCGTCTGCTCGTCGCCCAGTTGCTCCAGCGCACGTCCCAGCCAGTACTGCCAGCGTGCATCCTGGCGCGGATCGTCGGGCATCTGGTGGACCCAATGCACGACGTCGTTCCAGTTGCGCTCGGCGAGGGCACGACGCACCCTTAGTTCGAGCAGGTCGCCATCGGCCAGGCGCGGTAGTGCATCGTCGACCCATGCCTGATTGTTGCCGACTTCCCGTACCATGGAGTAGAAGGCCAGGTCGTGTTCGACGCTGTGGCGCTGTTCGTTGCTGAGGGTGAGGTGCGGGCCGATCTTGCGCCAGGCTTCCAGGGCCGCTTCGGTGTCGGCACGGGTGAAGTTGTACATCGCCGCCGTGAACAGCGCGGCGCTGGCCTGGCCTTGAGGACCGAGGTCGACCGGCACGCGAGTCACTGCAGCGTAGTCGCCTTTCAGGCGGGCCAGGGCCTGCTGGGCATCGCTCCAGGACGGCGGCAGCTTTTTCGCCAGATAGCTCATCAGGCCATCTTCGCCGTTTTCCCAGGCCAGCATCATGCGCTGCCAGATGGCTTGTGAGTCGATGGATCCACGGCTGAGCAGCGTATCGAATAGCGGATCGCACTCGCTGGGTTGCGAGCGTCCGGTCAGCCACAGGTCGAGACCGCCCTGGGCGGCACTCTCCGGATCGCGGTCGAGCAGTGCCGTATAGTAGTAACACTGGCGAATGGTGCCGCGAGGTTTGCCGTCGCTCACGGCCAGCAGCGCATCGTAACGTTTGGCGTCACCGTAGCTGACCTGGGCCACGCCACGCATCCAGTCGCTCAGCGGCGAGTCGGCGTGACGTTGCAGAAAGCCGTTGATGACTTCTGGCGTCACATGGGGCAATTGACTGCGCAGACGATGGTATTCCACGTAGCCGGCCAGAACGTGATCTTCGATGGCCGCGTCGTCGATACGGCTCCACTCGCGGTCACGGGCCGCTTCCAGCGCCTCGCGCATGGCGCGATCGGATGCCTCGTCGGCGGCGACAGGCAGGCTCAGGAGCAGGCCGGCCATTAGGGCCATGGCCCGTTTCGTATACCTGAATTTCATGGACGGCTCTCCTCGTACTTGCCCCACGGATGCGATGTACACCATCCTCTATGATACGGCCTGTTTTGAGTAGTGTCGTCAAGCGACGACAAGGCCTTTTTCTCGACGATGCGGAGAGCCACGCAATGTCCCTGTTCAAACTGTCTCGTCTCAAGCACCGCGCTGGCGCCTTGTCGCGCATCGTACGGGCGTTGCGCTTGTTTCTGCCGATGTGCGCCGATGTCATAAGTGGCCGTTATCGCCCGGCGCCCTGGCCGGCGTTTGGATGGATGGCCCTGGCGCTGGTGTATTTAATCTCGCCCATCGACCTGATTCCCGAGATGCTGATGTTGATCGGGATCATCGATGATGTGGTCATCGTCGGTTGGTTGCTGGCGCGGGTGGATACGGCGCTGACCGATTATCGGCGCTGGAAGGGCATCGATATCGACAATCCGCTGGACCGGCCCCGTTGAGCTAGTGCCAGCCAAACGCTTGAAAACCATCGGGCAATCCCCATATCGGTGACGAAACGCTTGTCAACACCGTAAGGGGCTTGCCAAATGACCACTGCCACCCATGAAGAAACGCTAGGCTTCCAGACCGAAGTCAAGCAACTGCTTCACCTGATGATTCACTCCCTGTATTCCAACCGGGAGATCTTTCTTCGTGAGTTGATTTCCAACGCCGCCGATGCCTGCGACAAGTTGCGCTACGAGGCGCTGGACAACGATGCGCTGTACGCCAACGACAGCGACCTGCGCATCGAGATCGAACATGACGCCGAGGCCGGTACGGTGACGGTGCGCGACAACGGCATCGGCATGAATCGTGATGAGGTGATCCGCAACTTGGGCACCATTGCCAAGAGTGGCACCGCCGAGTTCCTCAAGCAGCTCTCCGGTGAGCAGCAGAAGGACGCCAAGCTGATCGGTCAGTTCGGCGTGGGCTTCTATTCGGGCTTCATCGTCGCCGACGAAGTCACCGTGCGCACCCGCCGTGCCGATGCCGAAGAGGGCGTGGAGTGGCGCTCCAAGGGCGAGGGCGAGTTCACCATTGCCGATGTCGACAAGCCCGAGCGCGGCACCGAGATCATCCTGCACCTCAAGAAGGACGCCAAGGAATTTGCCGACGACTTCCGCCTGCGGAACCTGGTGCGCAAGTACTCCGATCACATCGAGGTGCCGGTGCGCATGCCCAAGACCGAGACGGCCAAGGACGATGAGGGCAATGAGGTCGAGGGCAGCGAAGTTACCACCTGGGAGACCGTCAACGAGGCCCAGGCGCTGTGGGTGAGACCCAAGTCCGAGGTCAGCGACGACGAATACAAGGCGTTCTACAAGCACATCGCTCATGATTTCAGCGATCCATTGACCTGGAGCCACAACAAGGTCGAAGGCAAACTGGAGTACACCAGCCTGCTGTATGTGCCCGGCCGGGCGCCGTTCGACCTTTATGAACGTGACGGCTCGCGTGGGGTTCGGCTGTACGTTCAGCGTGTCTTCATCATGGACGACGCCGAGCAGTTCCTGCCGCTGTACTTGCGTTTCATCAAGGGTGTGGTCGATACCAAGGATCTGTCGCTGAACGTCTCCCGCGAGTTGCTGCAGAAGGACCCGCAGGTCGACAAGATGAAGTCGGCGCTGACCAAGCGGGCCCTCGACATGCTCAAGAAGCTGGCCAAGGACAAGGATGGCTACCAGACCTTCTGGAACAACTTTGGCAGCGTGCTCAAGGAAGGTCCGGCGGAAGACTACGCCAACCGCGACAAGATTGCCGAACTGCTGCGCTTTTCCACCACCCATGCCGACAGCGCCACGCAGGATCAGTCGCTGGCCGACTATGTGTCACGCATGAAGGAAGGGCAGCAGAAGATCTACTATATCGTCGCCGACAACTTCAATGCAGCCAAGCACAGCCCGCATCTTGAGATCTTCCGCAAGAAGGGCGTCGAAGTGCTGCTGCTACATGATCGTATCGACGAGTGGTTGATGAGCCATCTCACCGAGTACGACGGCAAGTCGTTTGCCGATGTCGCCAAGGGCAACCTGGATCTGGGCGATATCGAAGGCGAGGAGGAGAAACAGGCCCAGGAGGAAACCGCCAAGGCCAAGGAGGATCTGGTCAAGCGCATCAAGGAGGCGCTCGGTGACGAGGTGCAGGAAGTTCGCGTCACCCATCGGTTGACCGACTCGCCGGCCTGCGTGGTGCTCTCCGAACACGAGATGGGATTCCAGATGCGCCGCATCATGGAAGCCGCCGGCCAGCCGCTCCCCGAAGTCAAGCCGATCCTCGAGCTCAATCCCGAGCATCCTCTGGTGGCGCGTCTCGAGTCGACCGAGGGCGAACGTTTCGGCGATCTGTCGCGTATTCTTCTCGACCAGGCGATCATTGCCGAGGGCGGTCACCTCGACGACCCGGCTGCCTACGTCAAGCGCCTCAACGCGTTGTTGACCGCCTGATTGTGCCTCAGGGCTATCACGTGAGTTGACGCTAACCCGGCCGGCCCCTGAGGCCGGCCGGGTCGTTTTGCGCCGCCGCAAAAAACGCTCGGTGTTTTAGCATTCCCTTGATAGACTCCAGATTCCTTACCTCTGGAGTCCAACCCATGCGTCGATGTCGTCCCAGGAGACGGCTTCGAGTCACGGCAGTTCTGGCTGTAACGGCGTGTCTCGGTGTCGGCGTTGCTCCCTTTCCCATGACGGCTCAAGCCGAGTCGACATGGGAAACGAGAGCCGAAACGATAACTCAGCAGGCTCTGTACCAGAGCGACCTGGATCCGGTCAGCGAATTGCCCGACTTGCGGGATTACCCGGCCGGCCCCGTTCGCAAACAGGTCTTTCTGAAATTGCTGGTACCCTTGGTCGAAGCCGAGAATGCGCGCATTGCTGCGCAGCGTGAATGGCTGGAAACCGTGCAATCCCGTGGCGGTGCGAGATCCGCCAAGGAGCGGGAACGCTTGACGGTGTTGTGCCAGGAGTACGACCTGCCCTGTCGTGACCGGCGTGTCTCGAACGCGTTGCTCGAACGCGTTAACACCGTGCCGATCTCCATGGTGATCATCCAGGCCATCGAGGAGTCGGGCTGGGGAACGTCTCGTTTTGCCCGCCAAGGCAACAACCTTTTTGGCTTACGTTGTTTCCAGGATGGCTGCGGCCTTGCCCAGGCCGGTAGCGGCCGCCAGTACAGTGCGTTCGATACCGTTCGCGATGCCGTACGTACCTACCTGCACAATCTCAATACCCACAAGGCATATACGCAATTGCGTAAGCGTCGCGCGCAGTTGGTCGCGCAGGGCCGTCTCGTGACCGCCGAGGCGCTGATTGGTGAGCTGGAAGGCTATGCGACACGCCACGACTATCAGGATGTACTGTTGACGCTGTTGCGTACCAACAATGATCTGATTCGTCGGCATCGCTCCGATAAGACCGTTTAGCGTTCAGGCGAGGGTGATTCTTGAAACCGCTCCTCTTGGGAGCGGTTATTTTATGGGCGCCGTTTCGGTGAAGGTTTCATCTGCAGGCTTGGGATCTGCTCGTTACATCTCCTGAAAATAGTTGGATAACGTTTTATTTATAGGTTCTATAATCTATCCAGTAGGTAAAAGTTAAGTATCGTTTCTTTGGAAAACAATGCCTTAACAGCCGTTCTAGCCATAAGGCTATTGTTATGGTTTCCATAAATACTTGTATATAAAGATTTTTTGTTGCACGTCTCGAGCATTTTCTGCATTTTATAAAAAGCTATCTTTTATTGCTTTGTGAAACATAAGTCGTCACTCGCGACGCAAGCATTTCCGTTGCGCCGCGAGTGATGATCCAAGGAGCGGCAGAATGCGAAGAACGATAGGGACGCAAGACAGCGGAACCGGCATCTCTTACGATCACCGAAATGCAAGGGGGTTGGTGTGAAGATCGGGGCACCCAAGGAGACAGCCCGGGGGGAGGCGCGCGTTGCACTGACTCCCGAGAGCGCTCAGCAGATCCAAAAGCTGGGCCACGAATGCTTTGTCGAAGCTGGCGCCGGTGAGGCGGCGGGATTCAACGACGAAGCCTACCGCGATGCCGGCGTTACGGTCGTCGATAACGCCCAGGCACTCTGGGATGCCGTGGATATCGTAATAAAGGTGCGCGAACCCTCCGAAGAGGAAGCCGATCGCCTGCGAGATGGGCAGACGCTGATTTCCTTCTTCTGGCCGGCGCAGAGCGAGGCAATGCTCGAGCGCTGCAAGGATAGGGGGGCCAGCGTCATCGCGATGGACATGGTGCCGCGCATTTCCCGCGCTCAGAAGATGGATGCCCTGTCGAGTACCGCTAACATCGCCGGTTATCGCGCAGTCATCGAGGCGGGCAACCAGTTCGGCCGCTTCTTCACCGGCCAGGTCACGGCGGCAGGTAAGGTTCCGCCGGCCAAGGTGCTTGTGGTGGGGGCAGGTGTCGCCGGCCTGGCGGCCATCGGTACGGCAACCAGCCTTGGCGCCGTGGTGCGTGCTTTCGATGTGCGTCCCGAAGTCGCCGAACAGATAGAGTCCATGGGCGCCGAATTCCTGTTTCTGGATTTCGAAGACAGTGCCGATGGATCGGAGAGCGGCGGTTATGCCAAGCCCTCCAGTCCCGAGTTTCGCGAGAAGCAGCTGGCCCTGTTCCGTGAGCAGGCGCCAGAGGTCGATATCGTCATTACCACCGCACTGATTCCCGGCAAGCCGGCGCCCAAACTGTGGCTCAAGGACATGGTCGAGGCCATGAAGCCCGGCTCGGTGATCGTCGACCTGGCTGCAGAAAAGGGCGGGAACTGCGATCTGACCGTGCCTGACGAGCGCATCGTCACCGATAACGGCGTCATCGTGGTCGGCTACACCGATTTCCCGTCACGCATGGCGACACAAGCTTCGCTGCTCTATGCGACCAACGTTCGGCATATGCTCAGCGATCTTACGCCCGGCAAGGATGGCGTCATCGTCCATAACATGGATGACGACGTCATTCGTGGCGCCACGGTAACCCACCAAGGGGAGATCACCTTCCCGCCGCCGCCGCCCAAGGTAAAGGCCATCGGCGCCACCAAGCCGAAGGAAAAGCCCAAGGAGCCGACCCCGGAAGAGAAGAAGGCCGCCGAGCATGCCGCCTTCGTGTCGCAGACCAAACGACAGGTCGGGTTGCTGGTGGCCGGCGGAATAGTGATGTGGCTGCTCGGGCTGGTAGCGCCGGCGTCGTTCATGCAGCACTTCATCGTCTTCGTGCTGTCCTGCTTCGTGGGTTTCCAGGTGATTTGGAATGTCAGCCACTCGCTGCATACACCATTGATGGCGGTAACCAATGCCATTTCCGGGATCATCGTGCTGGGAGCGATATTGCAGATCGGCTCGGGCAGTTGGCTGGTCGGTTTGCTGGCCGGATTCTCGGTACTGATTGCCACCATCAATATCGTGGGCGGCTTCCTGGTGACACGCCGGATGCTGGCCATGTTCCAGAAATCCTGAACCGCGGAGATACGATATGTTGGGACAAGAGTTCGTTTCTGCCGCGGCAATTGCGGCAAGTGTATTGTTCATCCTGTCATTGGGTGGATTGAGCAATCAGGAGAAGGCCAAGCGGGCGGTCTGGTACGGCATCGCCGGTATGGCCATTGCGGTGTTGTTCACTTCGCTCGGGCCGGGTATCGGCGGCTATTGGTGGATGCTGCCGATGATGATCATCGGTGCCGTGATTGGGGCCTATGTCGCCAAGAAGGTCGACATGACCGAGATGCCCCAGTTGGTCGCGGCGCTGCACTCCTTTGTCGGCCTGGCGGCGGTCTTCGTCGGCTTCAATGCCGATCTCGAGCGGCGCCGCGTGCTGGCGGCACAATTGGCGGACCGTGGCACCGAGGGCTTTTCCGCCTTCGCGGCCCTGGTCGCCGAGAAAACGCCCGCCGAGCTGACCTTTTTGCAGGTCGAAGTGGTGTTAGGGGTGTTCATCGGCGCTGTCACCTTCACCGGCTCGGTGATCGCCTTCGGCAAGCTCGCCGGCAAGGTCAATGGCAAGCCGCGCCAGTTGCCGGGCGGGCATTGGCTCAATGCCGGGGCAGTCATCCTTTCGCTGATACTGGCCATTCTGTACCTGAATGGGGCCGGTTTCTGGACGCTGCTGTTACTGGCGCTGTTGGCTTTCTTCATCGGGTATCACCTGATCATGGGCATCGGCGGGGCCGACATGCCGGTGGTGGTGTCGATGCTCAACAGCTATTCCGGCTGGGCTGCGGCAGCGATCGGCTTCACCTTGTCCAATGATCTGCTGATCGTCACCGGGGCGTTGGTGGGTTCGTCGGGCGCCATCCTCTCGTACATCATGTGCAAAGCGATGAACCGCAACTTCGTCAATGTGATCCTTGGCGGCTTCGGCGGCAGCAAGGGACCGGCGGCAGAGATCGAAGGCGAGCAGGTGGCCATCGACACCAATGGGGTGGCCAACGCGCTCAATGACGCCGACAGCGTGATCATCGTGCCGGGCTATGGCATGGCGGTCGCCCAGGCACAGAATGCGGTGAGCGAGTTGACCCGCAAGCTGCGTGCCGCTGGCAAGACCGTGCGCTTCGGTATCCACCCGGTGGCGGGACGTCTGCCAGGCCATATGAACGTCTTGCTGGCCGAGGCCAGAGTGCCCTATGACATCGTGCTGGAAATGGACGAGATCAACGACGATTTCGCCGAAACCGACGTGGTGATCGTCATAGGTTCCAACGATATCGTCAACCCGGCCGCCCAGGAGGATCCCAACAGTCCGATTGCCGGCATGCCGGTACTCAAGGTCTGGGAAGCCAAGCAGGTATTCGTCTGCAAGCGCGGTCAGGGGACCGGTTATTCCGGCATCGAGAATCCGTTGTTCTTCAAGGAGAACACGCGCATGTTGTATGGAGACGCCAAGTCCAGCATCGACTCTCTCGTGCCGATGATCGACTGACTTTTGGCCGATTCAGCGTCGTGACATGCGGCGCCCAAAGAGACGCCCCGCCAAGCGGGGCGTTTTTCGTTACAATGATCCCAACATACTCATCTAGGGATCGAGCATGACAGAGGATCGCCTGAAGGTCGCCGTGCTGGGCGGGGGGAGCTTCGGCACGGCATTGGCCAGTATCGCCGCCGACAATGGTGCAACGGTGCGCCAGTGGCTGCGCGACGATTCACTGATCGCCGAGATCAATCGCGACCACCGTAACTCCCGCTACCTTCCCGACTTCGCTATCAATCCTGCCGTGGTGGCCTCGAGCGATATGCGCTCGGTACTCGATGGGGTTGAACTGGTATTCGTCGCGATTCCCTCGAAAGCGTTTCGCGACGTGGTTCGGCAGGCACGTCCCTGGTTGAACGCGCGCCAGATCCTGGTCAGTACCACCAAAGGCATCCAGGAAGACGGTTTCAAGCTGATGAGTCAGATACTGGAAGAAGAAACCGGCTTCTCGCACATCGGCGTGCTGTCCGGCCCCAATCTGGCTGCGGAAATCGCCGAGAAGCAACTGACCGCGACGGTGATCGCTAGTGACGACGCATTGACCCGGGCACGCGTGCAGACGGCGCTGGGCTGCGACTATTTCCGCGTCTATGCGAGTAATGACCGTTATGGTGTCGAGCTGGGTGGTGCGCTCAAAAACATCTATGCCATCGCCGCCGGTATGGCCGCCGCACTGGGCATGGGCGAGAACACCCGCAGCATGCTGATGACCCGGGCATTGGCCGAAATGAGCCGTTTTGCCGTGGCCCTGGGGGCCAACCCGATGACGTTCATCGGTCTGGCCGGCGTAGGCGATTTGATCGTGACCTGTTCTTCCAATCGGTCGCGCAACTATCGGGTCGGTTATGCTCTGGGCCAAGGGCACAAGCTCGAGGAGGCGGTCGATGCCTTGGGGCAAGTTGCCGAGGGCGTCAATACCGTTAGCCTGGTGTGCGCCAAGGCGCGACAGGAAGGTATTTACATGCCGCTGGCCGAAGGCTTGTACCAAGTGCTGTTCAACGACGTCCCGGCGCGCGACATGGCCAAGCTGCTGATGCTGAACGAGCAGAGCAGTGACGTCGAATTCACGCTATCGCGGGAGGACGTCAAGCATGCGAGGCGTTTGGAGGGAGACTCATGAGCTTAGCGCTCTGGATCATGCGTCACGGTCAGGCGGCACCCGGGCACCCTGACCCGCAACGCCCCCTGACCGATGTCGGGCGCCAGGAAGTGGCCCGCATGTCGATGTGGCTCGCCGAAAGGCTGGACGAGGCCCAACTGGCCCGATTGCAGATTGCGGCAAGCCCCTACAGGCGTGCCCAGCAGACGGCGACTATTGTCGCCGACCGACTCGGCAAGCCGGTACAGGAACTGGCCCTGGTCACGCCGGATGATCCCATCGAACCGGTCATCGACTGGCTCCAGGCACATGCACTGGCGTCGCCCTGGTTGCTGGTCAGCCATATGCCGCTCGTTGGCGGGCTGACAGGACGGCTCGTTGAAGGTGACCCTCGACACAGCCTGCCCATGCCGACGGCAGCTGTCGCCGAGCTGGAGGCAGAAGTCTGGGCGGCGGGCTGTGCCCGGCTGCGCGCCTTTCGGCATCCTGCTGAACTTAGCTGAGTCGAAAGCGCCGTTGAGTTGACCTTCCTCTATAACCGTTTCTTCGCTCTTCTTCAGCGAAGCTCTCTGCGTGGCCTGATATACCGGCCATGTGACGATTCCTTTATCTGTAGCTGCCGCATGGTTTTCGGCCTAGCAAGACCTAAGTCGTATTGTCGGCTTCCGCGTCAGCCTATAGTTTTTGCACTTGTATGATGTATGACATCCGGTAAGCACGCAAACTATTGTACCGGAATCCCGGTTTCGCCAAGCATCGCATGAGCAAGAGGAATCCTTTGTGAACTTCACCAGAGACGATGTCCGGAAAGCGGTTGGGGACGGCCTGCTTTCGTTTCCCATCACCGACTTCGACGCCAACGGCAACTTTGACTCCGAGAGCTACCGCCAGCGCCTCGAATGGTTCATCAGCCACGACATCTCTGCCGTGTTCGTGGCCGGCGGTACCGGCGAGTTCTTCAACCTGACCCTGGACGAGTTCCGTGACGTCGTGACCCTGGCCGTCGAGACGGTGAACGGCAAGTTGCCGGTGATTGCCAGCGCCGGATTGAGCGTCGGCAGCGGCAAGGCCTTCGCCAAGGTCGCCGAGGAGGCTGGCGCCGACGGTATCCTGCTCATGCCGCCGTACCTGACCGAGTGCCCGCAGGAAGGGCTGGTGGACTATGCCCGCCAGATCTGCGACGCCACCGATCTCAACGTCATCTATTACAACCGCGGCAACGGCGTGCTCGAGGCCGATGCCGTCCAGCAGCTCGCCGATGCCTGCCCCAACCTGATTGGCCTGAAGGACGGCAAGGGCGACATCCAGCTGCTCAACAAGATCGTCAAGACCGTCGGCGACCGTCTGGTCTATGTGGGTGGCGTGCCGACTGCGGAAATCTTCGCCGAGGCGTATCTGTCCATTGGCGTGAACACCTATTCATCGGCGGTATTCAACTTCGTGCCCGAGATGGCGGTGAAATTCTACAAGGCGCTGCGCCAGGGCGACTCGGCCACCGTCAAGAAGATCACCAACGAGTTCTTCATTCCCTTCGTCACCCTGCGCGACAACAAGAAGGGTTACGCGGTCAGCTTGATCAAGGCGGGTGCGGACATCATCGGCAGGCCGGCGGGCTCGGTAAGGGCGCCTCTCGAAATGCCAACGCCAGAAGAGCGGAATGTGCTGGAGAAGCTCATCGGTAAAGCCAACGACTTGTAAGAGCTCTGGTCAGGTTCGTACGAAACGATAACAAGCGAGTCTGGCCATTAAAGAGAGGTCTGGCCTAAGGGCAATACAATCTACAAGGGCCTCATAAACGCCAAGCCAAAGGAAGAACGATCTATGAAAGTCATGAAAACTCATCTTCGCAAGTTGGTCTGTGCCGTAGCGATTGCAGGGACTGCAGGGGCCTCGATGTCGAGTTTTGCAGCGGATTGTCCGATTCCCGGCAATCTGCGTGTCGTCATCGGTTCTACCTCGACGGGTGGGGATACCTACCAGAACTCCAGCATCGTTGCCGATCATCTGGCCAAGAAGCTGGATATCAACGCCAAGGTCGATGCCGTTGGGGCCATGGCAGGGTTTCGTGCGCTTGATCGGAGCCGTAATGGCAACACCGTCATGATTTTCCATGATCAGGCCTACTTGGGTAATCTTTACGGCGTCAAGGGTTACGACAATATCTTTGAGAAATACACCGTAGGGCCGACCGTTGCGATCAACCCAGGCAACGCGTACCTGGTGCCCAAGGATTCGCCCTACCAGAACATCGATGAGGTTATCGCTGCAGCGGGCGAAGGCGAGGAGATACGTGTCGCCATTCAGCCCGGTGGCGTTTCCGAAATCGGCTTCAGTGCGTTGAAGAATGCCGTGAAGGTCGAGCATCCCGGAATGGAAGACAATGTCGTCGCCGTCAACACCGGATCTCAGGCGGACAAGAACCAGTTGCTCTTCGATGACATGGCCGACGTGATCAATGGTTCGGTACAGGCGAACGAGCAGTACACCCGCTTGCCGGCAGACGACCAAAAAGCCATGCGTTTCGTCTGGCTGACGGCCAGAAACGACACGATCAAACAGACCAATGAAGAAGGCATGGGCAAGACATCAAGGGAAGATCTCCTTCAGTACGTCAACCCCAACGTGACCGTGCCGCAGAGCGAGTCGCAGAACTTTACCTTCGACAAGGAATTCTTCTTCCTTTACAACAAAGACATGAACCCCGAGATCGTCAGCTGCATCGACAACGCGCTCGAAGAGATCTATGCACAAGGCGATATTCAGGAACAGCAGAAGAAGTCATTCTTCATTCCTAACTTCAAGCCTTCCAGTGAAGCGCAGGCTTATCTAAAAGATAAGCGCGATCAGTACAAGACGATTATCGAAAACATAAAATAAGCATGTTTCGGCGCCAAGCTTAGCTTGGCGCCGGTCGTTACGGTCACGCTCACAAGTGTAACCCACCTTGTGGAACGTCACCTGACAGCAAAAGTCAAAGTGGGGCACATATGGAAAGCCAATTTCTATCCTTGTTCGAAGTGTCTATTGCCTTCGAAGAGTCGCATCTTTTTTTCCCAAGGATAGTGTCTTGGGTCCTGGTAGGTCTGCTCGCCATCATCCTGTTGAGCAAGTCGAATAGAATTGCACCGGCACTGCGGCGTGCAGGACAGGCCGTTACACAGGGTGGCGACGGTTTCGACAGGAAACGGTTTTTCGGAACGATTCTGCTGATCGTCATCTACTTCTACATGATGGCCGTGGTAGGCGACATCTTTCCGAACACGGGGTTTGGTTTCTTGTTTGTCTCCATCCCATTCATCTTCCTATTGTCAATGCTTTATGTAGAGCACAGCACAAGAAAGAATATCCTGATAATAGCTGTGACAGCTGCTATCGCGCCGACTTTGGCTTGGTATGTGCTCTCTCAACTCTTCAGAATCACACTTCCCTGATGGCAGGATAACGCTATGGAATTTCTGTCTTATCTAAGCCCAATGTTTTTTACGTTAATCGCTGCCGGGGCCCTGATCGGTGTGATTTTCGGTGCTATCCCCGGTATGACGGCAACGATGGCTGTCGCTGTCTGCTTGCCGCTGACCTATGCTCTCGATCTGACCAATGGGTTGGCGCTGCTGCTTGGCCTGTACGTAGGCGGTATTTCAGGCGGCATGGTGCCTGCTGTCTTATTGAATATTCCGGGAACGCCCTCGTCGATAACGACGACATTCGACGGTTATCCCATGGCCAAGAAAGGCGAAGGTGAGCGTGCACTCAAGATCAGCATTGTCGCTTCGCTGTTTGGGGGGCTGTTCAGCGCGGGGGTACTGTTTTATTTTGCCCCTGTGCTCGCCGATTTCGCGATCAAGTTTTCGTATGTCGAGAAGTTCCTGATCATCTTCCTCGCACTGACGGTAATTGCCTCGCTGACCAAGAACATGCTGATGGGCATTTTCAGCGGTGTGCTGGGCGTGTGGCTTAGCCTGATTGGCACGTACGAAATCACTGACGGCGGCAATGGCGAGACCCGTCTGATGTTCGATTTCATGGAATACTACCTTGTCGCCGGATTCTCCCTGCTGCCGGTATTGATTGGCATCTTCGGTATCACGACGATCCTGCAGGATGCGGAAAAAGGCTTCAAAGGCGATGCCGGCAGCCCTACCATCAAGCTGACCAAAGGCTCGCGTTTCTCGTTGAGCGTGTTCAAGGGCCAACTGGTCAATCTGGTACGCTCATCCTCGATCGGGACATTTGTCGGCATGCTGCCCGGCGTTGGTGGAAGTGCCGCTTCGGTACTGGCCTATACACAGGAAAAGAACTTTTCCCATGATTCATCGCAGATGGGTAAAGGCGCACCCCAAGGCCTCGTAGCATCCGAGTCATCCAATAATGCGCTTACCGGGGGAGCCCTGGTCCCCTTGTTGTCGCTCGGTATTCCCGGCGACTCGACGACGGCAATCCTTATCGGTGCATTCACGCTGCAGGGTATCCAGGTTGGTCCGCTGTTCATCGGGGACAATCTCGATACTTGGTACATCATGATTGCTGCCCTGGTGGTCGCCAACTTTCTGATGTTCGGCATCATGTTCTTTGCCATCAAGTATATCGCCAAGGTCATAGAGGTGCCCAAGCATCTCCTCTACCCCATCATCGTCATGATGTGCGTGGTCGGCGCCTATGCCATCAATTACGGCATCATGTTCGATGTCTGGACGCTGCTGATCTTCGGCGTCTTCGGCTATATCGCAACCAAAGTGGGCATCGAACTCGTGCCGCTGATCATTGGGTTCATTCTCGGCGGCTCGGCGGAAGTCTATTTCGTGAAGAGTCTCGAGTCCTACGGAAACCTGACCATCTTTTTCACGAAAAGCCCCATTGCCGTTCTCCTTTGGGTGCTCATCGTGCTGTCGCTCGTTTTCGCCATTTTCCTCAAGGTACGTGCACGGAAGCAGGAGAATCTGGTCTCCAGCAACTAGGTGACAGCGAGAACCGACCCCAAAAGTTACGGAGGCACTGAATGAGTACCGACCAGGCAAGAATTCGCGTTATCAAGGTACACGACGATGACAACGTGGCCATCGTCGTGGAGCGGGGCGGATTGCCCGAAGGCGCCCGTCTTCTGGACGGCACAACGCTGGCTACAGCCATTCCCCAAGGGCATAAGGTTGCCTTGACGCCCTTGGCGAGCGGCGAACCCATCGTTCGCTACGGCGAGGTGATTGGCACTGCGACATGCGACATTCCCCGGGGCGGACACGTAAATGAAACGAACGTGCAACTGCCGCAGCCCCCGGCGCTCGGGGACATGCCGTTGGCGACGCGATCCGCACCCGAAGCCGAGCCGCTCGAGGGCTATACCTTCGAGGGGTTCCGCAATGCCGATGGCTCGGTAGGCACCAAAAATGTCCTGGGCATTACCACCAGTGTGCAGTGTGTCGCCGGGACCACCGACCATGTGGTCCGCCGCATCAAGAGTGAACTGCTGCACGACTATCCCAATGTCGATGATGTCGTGGCGCTCAATCACACTTATGGATGTGGCGTTGCCATCAATGCGCCGGCGGCGATCGTGCCCATTCGTACGCTGCAGAACATTACTCTGAATCCCAACTTCGGCGGCGAAGTCATGGTCATCGGTCTGGGCTGCGAAAAACTGCAGCCCTCGACACTGGTATCCGATCGACCGGTCAAGATCTACGAAAACACCGAAGCGGCAGACCCCGAGGCCAATATCCTGAGTCTGCAGGACGAGAGCTTCTCGGGCTTCGAAGACATGGTCGATGGCATTCTGGCCATGGCCAAGCGCCACCTCGAAAAGCTGAATCGTCGTCAGCGCGAAACCTGCCCGGCCTCGGAGCTTGTCGTCGGTATGCAGTGTGGGGGCAGCGACGCCTTCTCGGGGGTGACCGCCAATCCTGCGGTGGGCTTCGCCACTGACCTGATCGTGCGTGCCGGTGGCAGCGTCATGTTCTCCGAAGTGACGGAGGTGCGTGACGCCATTCATCTGCTCACGCCACGCGCCGTCAATCAGGAAGTCGGCCAGGCACTGCTGGACCAGATGGCCTGGTATGACAATTATCTTGAGCAGGGCCAGGCGGATCGTAGCGCAAATCCTTCTCCCGGCAACAAGCGCGGCGGCTTGAGCAATGTCGTGGAAAAGGCGCTGGGCTCGATCATCAAGTCTGGAAATAGCCCTATCGTCGACGTCATTGGACCGGGGGAGCGCATTCGCAAGCGTGGCCTGACGTTTGCCGCAACGCCGGCCAGCGATTTTATCTGCGGCACACTGCAGCTTGCTGCGGGAATGAACCTTCAGGTCTTCACGACGGGGCGGGGCACCCCCTATGGCTTGCCCATGGTGCCGGTCATCAAGGTCGCTACCAATACTGCACTCAGTCAGCGCTGGCACGACATCATCGACCTTGATGCCGGGCGTATCGCCGCCGGAGAGGCAAGCATCGAGGATGTCGGCTGGGAGCTCTTCCACCTGATCCTGGACATCGCCAGCGGTAAAAAGCTTGCCGCTGCCGATCGGTTGGGCCTTCACAACGACCTTGTGTTGTTCAACCCGGCGCCAGTCACCTGAGAGCGCTCATCAACCTCTGTAACATTTTTAGGAATCGTTAATCATGTTTCCAACCGTCAAAAGCATGCGTGTGGTACCGGTTGCCGGCTATGACAGTTTTCTGCTCAACCTGAGCGGTGGGCATGCCCCGTGGTTCGTACGTTGCGTGGTGATCCTGGAAGACAATGACGGCAACCAGGGGGTAGGTGAGATCCCTTCCAGCGAAGGCATTCTCAAGGGGTTGGAGCAGTGCCGTTCTTTGGTGGAGGGCTCGGCGGTCAACGACGTCAAGCGTACCCTCAACCGTTGTCGTTTGCTGCTGGCAGGCAACGGCCGCGAGGAGCGTGGTCGTCAGACCTTCGACCTGCGCGTCGGGGTGCATGTCCTTACCGCCATCGAGTCGGCATTGTTCGATCTGTTCGGTCAGGCCTTGCACATGCCAGTGGCAGACCTGCTGGGCCAGTTCGGTCGCCAACGCGACGAGGTCGAGGCGCTTGGCTACCTGTTCCTGCTCGGTGATCCGGACAAGACCGACTTGCCGTATCCCAAGCCGAACAATCCCCAGGATGCCTGGGATGAGGTGCGTTGCCGTGAGGCCATGACCCCCGAGGCCGTCGCCAACCTGGCCAAGGCAGCCTATGAGCGCTACGGTTTCAAGGATTTCAAGCTCAAGGGTGGCGTCCTGCGTGGTGAGGAAGAAGCCGATTGCATCCGTGCGTTGTACGAGGCCTTCCCCGAGGCACGCCTGACCCTCGACCCCAACGGTGCCTGGAAGCTGGAAGAAGCCGTACGTGTGCTGACACCGATCCGCGACCTGCTTAGCTACGCCGAGGACCCGTGCGGCCAGGAAGAGAGCTACTCGGGACGCGAGACCATGGCCGAGTTCAAGAAGCGTACCGGCCTGCCTACTGCCACCAACATGATCGCTACCGACTTCAAGCAGCTGCAGTATGCGGTGCAGCTCAACGCTGTGGATATTCCGCTGGCCGATTGCCACTTCTGGACCATGCAAGGTGCGGTTGCGGTAGGTGAGCTGTGCAACGAGTGGGGCATGACCTGGGGCTCGCACAGCAACAACCACTTCGATGTCTCGCTGGCGATGATGACTCATGTGGCCGCGGCCTGTCCGGGCGAGATCACCGCCATCGATACGCACTGGATCTGGCAGGATGGCCAGCGTATCACCAAACAGCCGTTTCAGATCCGCGATGGCAAGCTGCGTGTTCCCGAAGCGCCGGGTCTTGGCATCGAACTGGACATGGAACAGCTCGAAGCGGCTCACTCTCTCTACAAGAGTCTCGATGTTACGCAGCGCAACGATGCCATGGCCATGCAGTATCTGATCCCTGGATGGACCTTCGATCCCAAGAAACCCATCATGGTACGTTGATGGGTGCCTGCACCTCATGAGCCGAGGTATTCCGGGTGAAGCAGGGGCAGGGAGCCATGGCAGATAAATCTTCATCGCTAGAGAACGTGGCGCAGCTGAACGTTCGGCGGGTTGTGCGTAGCGGGAGCTTGGCGCTGCATGTGGCCGATCAGTTGGAGGCAATGATTGGTGCTGGCAGCATCGCGGTCGGCCAGAGGCTGCCGGGGGAAAATAGGCTCTGCGAATCCTTTGGGGTGAGTCGCACGGTCGTCCGCGAAGCTATTGCGCATCTCAAGTCCCTGGGACTGGTGGCCACTCGCCGAGGCGTTGGTACTACCGTGGTGCGAGCCGCAGTGCCTGAGGCCATGCCGGTGGAAAAGGTTCGTCCGTCCACGGTCGAGGAGATCCTGCACATTCTCGAGCTGCGTCTGGAGATCGAGCCGGCCATGGCTGCGCTGGCGGCCGAGCGGCATGGCTACGAGGAGAGGCTGCGTCTCCAGTCGGCGCATGGGTCCTTCATGCAGGCCTGCGCTGCAGGGTCGCTGGCGCGGGAGGAGGATTATACTTTCCATCACGCCATCGCCGAAGCGACCGGCAACCCTTGCTTTACCACGTTTTACACGAAGCTGCGCCATAGCATCATCCCGCGCGCCAACCTCCTCGACGCCGAGATGAATCCCACAGGGACGGGGAAATACCTGTCCAAGGTCGAAGGGGAGCATACCGACATCGTTGAAGCCATTCTGGCTCGCGAGCCGCAAAGGGCCCGAGACATGATGTTGCGGCATCTCAACCGGGCCAAGAGCATGTATGTAGCGTTTCATGAATCCTGAGTCGCCAGGCTTGGGCATTGAACATACTTACGACGCACGATACCTAGGAGGAAGCATGACCCTGGAAGGCAAATCACTCATCGGCCAACAAGCCGTCGCCGGTAACGGCAGCGCCATCCACGCCGTCAACCCGGCCACCGGCGAGCAGCTCGACCCGGCCTACGCCGGCGGCAGCACCGCCGAAGTCGACAAGGCGGCGCAGCTCGCCTGGGACGCGTTCGACACTTACCGCGAAACCTCGCTCGAGGATCGCGCAGCGTTTCTCGAAACCGTGGCCAGCGAGATCGAGGCCATCGGCGATGACCTGATCCAGCGTGCCGTGGCCGAGACCGGCCTGCCCCAGGCGCGTATCGAGGGCGAACGCGGACGCACCTGCGGCCAGCTGCGCCTGTTCGCCAACGTGGTGCGTGCCGGCGAGTGGCTCGACGTGCGCGTCGATCCGGCGATGCCCGACCGCCAGCCGATGCCGCGCGCCGACCTGCGCCAGCGTCACATCGCCCTCGGCCCGGTGGCGGTGTTCGGCGCCAGCAACTTCCCGCTGGCCTTCTCCGTGGCCGGCGGCGATACCGCCTCGGCACTTGCCGCGGGCTGCCCGGTGATCGTCAAGGCGCACTCCGCCCACCCCGGCACCTCCGAGCTGGTCGGCCGCGCGGTGCAGAAGGCCGTCGCCAAGTGCGGCCTGCCGGAAGGCGTGTTCTCCGTGCTGTTCGGCTCCGGCCGTGACGTCGGCGCCGGGCTGGTCGCCGACCAGCGCATCAAGGCGGTGGGCTTCACCGGCTCGCGCAGTGGCGGCACCGCACTGATGAAGATCGCCCAGAACCGCAAGGAGCCGATCCCGGTCTACGCCGAGATGAGTTCGATCAACCCGGTATTCCCGTTGCCGGCCGCGCTGAAAGCGCGCGGCGAGGCCATGGCCGAGGGCTTCGTGGCTTCGCTCAACATGGGCGCCGGGCAGTTCTGCACCAACCCGGGCCTGGTGATCGCCGAGAAGGGCGAGGCGCTGGACGCCTTCGTCGCCAAGGCCGGCGAGGTGCTCAAGGGCAGCGCGTCGCAGACCATGCTCACCCCGGGCATCTATGATGCCTACCAGCAGGGCGTGGGCCGGCTCTCGAGCCACGACAAGGTGCGCGAAGTGGCGCGTGGCCAGGTCGGCGAGACGCCCAACCAGTGCCAGTCGGCGCTGTTCGTGACCTCGGCGGCTGACTTTCTGGCCGAAGAAACCCTGCAGGAAGAGGTGTTCGGCTCCTCCTCGCTGGTCATCGAGTGCGCCGACACGGCGGAAGTGAAGCGGGTCGCCGAGCACCTCGAAGGCCAGCTCACCGTCACGCTGCAGATGGACGACGCCGATCTCGACGCGGCGCGGGCGCTGCTGCCGACGCTGGAGCGCAAAGCGGGTCGCGTGCTGGTCAACGGCTGGCCGACCGGGGTCGAGGTGTGCCACGCCATGGTGCACGGCGGGCCGTACCCGGCCACGTCCGACAGCCGCACCACCTCGGTGGGCTCGGCGGCGATCTTCCGCTTCCTGCGCCCGGTGTGCTACCAGGCGCTGCCGGAAGGGCTGCTGCCCGAGGCGCTCAAGGAGAGCAACCCGCTGGGCCTCAAGCGGCTTTACGACGGCAAGCGCGAGGGCTGAGTCGCGTCACTGGCATTGCAATGATCGAGCCGGCATGGGGCGACCCATGCCGGTTTTTTTTGTGGTTCACGGCATTTTGTCGGTGAAGCATTTAATTGCCGAATCAAGCTGATATCGCAACGCCCTGATAGTCGTGATTCATCTGATCATGACTCACTCATACGATTAGCCGTTTCTGCGTGCCTCTCGGATAGACGGGCCTTTCAGCGGAAGTCCTGCATGTCGAATACATATTACTCGTGTGGGCTTCTTAGCCTTTAGTTTATCAATACGTAAGTTGTATTGATGAGGTTGAGGGAAGTCGATAGTTTCTATTTGTATGATGTATGACGTTAAATGAGTGCGCAAATTATCTCGCAATCGAAAAGATCACGAGCTCTTCATTCCTTTCGTCACCCTGCGCGACAACAAGAAGGGCCATGCGGTCAGCCTGATCAAGGCGGGTGCGGACATCATCGGCAGGCCGGCGGGTTCGGTGAAAGCACCGCTGACCATGCCCAACGAACAGGAAGTGGCCAGCTTGGAAAGCTTGTCGAGAAGGCCAAAGCGCTCTGAAACGGAGTCCCGATTCGCGGATCGGCTTCACGGGCTCCCGCGACTCTCACATGTGTTGTGCCGCGGATAGCGCAGTACGCACCCTAGATTAGCTGACGGAGATTCTCCAATGCCCAGCCATGGTACTCCCACCATCACCAATATGCGGGTCATCCCAGTCGCTGGTCGTGACAGTATGCTGCTCAATATCGGCGGGGCGCATTCACCCCATTTCACACGCAACCTGGTCCTCCTGGAGGACAGTGCCGGCAACGTCGGTATTGGTGAAGCACCCGGCGGCGAGACGATCCAGAAGTCGCTGGAGCAGGCGCAACCGCTGGTCGTTGGGCAACCCATAGGCAAGTTGCGCTCCTTGGTCGCATCGCTGCATTCCGCCGGTCGCAGTGCCGATTTTGAAGATTTCGGCAAGGGGGCCTGGACCTTCGAGCTACGTGTCAATGCGGTGGCGGCGCTCGAGGCTGCATTGCTTGATCTGCTGGGCAAGTTCCTCGACGTGCCAGTAGCGGAGCTGCTCGGCGAGGGCAAGCAGCGCGACAGCGTCGAGGTGTTGGGCTACTTGTTCTTCATCGGCGATGGGCTCAAGACGCCGTTGAATTATCGCCGTGGAACCGCGAATGCCAGTCATGATTGGTATCGCCAGCGTGACGAGGCAGCGATGACGCCGGCGCGAATCGTTGAGCTGGCTCAGGCGGCTCAGGATCGTTACGGCTTCAAGGATTTCAAGCTCAAGGGCGGCGCGCTGCCTGGCGAACAGGAGATCGAGGCCGTTACTACCTTGCACGAGGCCTTCCCGGAAGCGCGAGTGACCATCGATCCCAACGGCGCATGGTCGCTCGCCGAAGCGACTCGCTTGTGTCAGAACCTGCGTGGCGTGATTGCCTACGCCGAGGACCCTTGTGGCGCCGAGCAGGGCTTCTCCGGGCGCGAAATCCTGGCTGAGTTCCGTTACGCGACAGGATTGCCTGTCGCCACCAACATGGTGGCGACCAACTGGCGCGAAATGGCTCATGCGTTGATGCTGCGTTCGGTCGACATTCCGCTCGCCGATCCGCACTTCTGGACGCTCTCCGGGGCGGTCCGGGTATCCCAGCTATGCCGGGACCACGGCATGACATGGGGCTCCCATTCCAACAATCACTTCGATATCTCGTTGGCCATGTTCGCCCACGTCGGTGCCGCCGCCGTCGGGCGTACCACGGCACTGGACACGCACTGGATCTGGCAGGAGGGGGATACGCGCTTGACGCGCAATCCGCCACAGATCGTCGACGGCAAGGTCGCTGTCACCGACGCGCCGGGGCTTGGTGTCGACATTGACATGGCGGAAGTCGAAAAGGCCAACGCGCTCTATCGCAGCTTGCCCGCAGGTGGGCGCAATGACGCGATGGCGATGCAGTACCTGATCGACGGCTGGACCTTCGATCCTAAGCGCCCGGCATTGGTGCGCTGAACACGCCATGTTCTGGAATGGCTGTTCGACTCACATCGCCTCGCTTAGAGGCGCATTCACTGTTGAAACCACAAGAGCGACAAAGGAACCCAACATGAAGATCCGCACGCTGACTCACTCAATTACGCTGGCCTCGGCCACCCTGGTCATGGCCGGTACTGCACAGGCCCAGCAGGAACTGCGCATCCAGACCTCGTTCAACTCAGGCGATTATGCCTACCAGTACCTGCAGGAAAACTGGGTCCCTAAAGTCGAAGAAATGACCGGTGGAGATGTCACGATCAACCTGATGCCGATCGGCAGCGTGGTGCCTTACAAGGAAACCCTCGAAGCCGTGGGCATGGGCCTGCTCGATGGCGACCTGACGGCACCGGCCTACTTTGCCGGTCGTGATCCCGCCTTTGCCTTGATGGGCGATCTGATCGCCGGTTATGACAAGCCTTCCCAGTTCCTCGATTTCTGTCAGAACGGTGGCGGTGAGGAAGTCCTGCAGAAGGCCATCGACAAGGTGGTGCCCAACCGGGTGCATGTGGTCGGCTGCGGTCCATACAAGCGTGAAGCGCTGGTGGCTGCCAAGCCGATCCGTAGCGTCGAGGACCTGCAAGGGCTCAAGTTCCGCTCGCCGGAGGGGCTGGCCGCAGCGGTCTTCGAGCGTGCTGGAGCGACACCGGTCAATATCCCGTTCTCTGAAGTCTACACCTCGCTGCAGCAGGGCGTAGTGGATGCCGCTGACGCGTCAGCTTACGTCAACAACGACGCTTCGGGCCTGCACGACATCGCCAAGTACCCGATCTATCCGGGCATTCACTCCATGTCATCGCAGCAATTCACGCTCAACGAGAATACCTGGGAATCCTTGAGCGAGGAGGATCAGAAGGCGTTGAGCCAATGGTTCTACGATGCCTTCAATGACCTCGCCGGTGCCGTGCATCAGCAGGACGAGAAACTGGTGGCGCGTGACAAGGCCAAGGGGGACATCACCGTGATCGACTGGCCGCAGGAAGAGCGCGACAAGTTCCGTGAAATTGCACGTGGTGCCTGGGAGGATTTCGCCCAGAAGAGTCCCATCGCCCAGGAAGCGCTCAATGCGCACCTCGAGTACATGAAGGCGCATGGCCTGCTCGAGGATAATGCCGCCCAGACTCAGGATGGCGCTTCATCCACCCAGGGCTAATCAACTACGCCGGGTCGCGACAGCCAGCTGTCGCGACCCTTTTCTTGCCCGGAGAGTTCGCTATGTCTCTACTCAGTCGCCTGGCGGCCGGCATGGATCGGATCAGTGCCTTCATCGGCTATGCCTGTGCCGTGCTGTTCTTCGCCTGCATCGTCCTTTCCGCTGTCGAGGTGGTGATGCGTTACGTGTTCAATGCGCCCACCCAGTGGACCTTCGAAACCGTGATGGCCCTCTGTGCTACCGGTTGGGTGCTGACCAGTGGCTACGTCACCCAGCGCAAGCGTCATATCGCCATCACCATGGTGGAGTTGCTGGTCCCTGCCCATATCTGGAAGAAGATGGAGCTGGTTTCGCTGTTCGTCGCGATCTTTGCCTTGGCCGCGCTGATCTGGGCCGCCTGGGAACCGGCCATGATGGCGCTGCATGGCCTCGAGCGCAGCGGTAGTTCGTTCAACCCACCGTTGCCGGCTTACCTCAAGCCGATCCTGGTGGTAGGGGCGGGCCTCTACCTGCTGCAGCTGTTCGCCAACGTGGTGCATTGGTTCGAGGATCGTGCCCGCGAGCGAGACAATGCGGCATCGTCCGCCACTCCCGCCGAGAAGGATGCCGACTGATGGGTATCGAAGTCGTTACACTGTTGATCGTCCTGGCGCTTCTGGCGTTGATGGCGTTCGGTATTCCGCTCGGTGTCACCACGCTTGCCGTATCGGTATGTACGGCATTGATCTACTACGGCACCAATGGCCTGTTTCTGGTCGCCTCGAATGTCTATCACGTACTCGAAAAGTACGAGCTCGTCGCCGTGCCGTTCTTCGTGTTCATGGCCAACGTTCTCGAACGCTCGGGAATTGCGCATGCCTTGTTCGATAGCATGTCGATCCTGGGTGGGCGCGCACGTGGTTCGGTCGCCGTACAGACTTGCGTGGTTGCCGTCATACTCGCTGCAATGAGTGGCATCATGGGTGGCGAAATCGTCATGCTTGGCCTGATTGCACTGCCGCAGATGCTGCGCCTGGGCTATGACCGCAACCTGTCTATCGGGATCATCTGTGCAGCGGGCGCCCTGGCGACGTTGATTCCTCCGTCAGTCGTCATGATCGTCTACGGTCTGGCGGCCCAGGTATCGATCACCAAGCTGTTTGCCGCCGGCGCCATTCCCGGCATGGTCCTGGCGTCGATCTACATCACTTATATCGTCATTCGCTGCAAGCTCAACCCGGCATTGGCGCCTATCAACGACATTCCCGAGACGGCGCTGCCATTTCATAAGCGTCTCAAGTATCTCAAGGGTGCCATCCTGCCGTTCATCCTGATCGGCTGCGTATTGGGTGCCATCTACACTGGTATCACTACGGTGACCGAGGCTGCTGCCATGGGCGCGGTCGGGGCCATGATCATAGCCGTCATTCTCAAGCAGTTCTCCTACAGGATGATTCGCGACGCCATGCGCCAGACGGCACTAACCGTCGGTTCGATCATATGGCTGGTGCTCGGTGCGGTGAGTCTGGTCGGTATCTATAATCTGATCGGCGGTGTCAGTTTCCTGACAGGGTTTCTCGAGGGACTCGATATGCATCCGCTGGCGGTCATCGCGATCATGATGGCCATCGTCATGGTACTGGGGACGTTCCTCGAGTGGATTGCAATCATCTTCATCACCGTGCCGATCTTTGCACCGGTCGTGGTGGGGCTGGGTTACGATCCGGTCTGGTTCGGGGTGTTGTTCGCCATGAACATCCAGATCTACTACCTGTCGCCTCCGTTCGGTCCGGCTTGCTTCTTCCTCAAGAGCGTGGCGCCCAAAGGTATCGAATTGCAGCATATCTTCGTGGCCGTGCTGCCGTTCATCGCACTGCAGGTGATTGGCATGGTGTTGGTGCTGTTCTTCCCGCAGTTGGCGTTGTGGCTACCCAACCTTATGTTCAACTAACGACAGGGGAGGAGACGATTCATGAAGATAAGCAACGACGATCTGACCCGCCAGGATGACGAGCTGACCATCAGCGACTCGCCGGAAGAGGTCAGCGAGTTCAAGTTCGGTTATTGGCCGGAGATTGCTGGGTTGGCAATGTCGCTGGCCATCGTCTGGGTTATTTTCCAGTGACGTCCATAAGATCAGGCGGTACGTAAGCGAATACTGTTACTTAGCTAATTTGCCACGTACGTTATGAAACGAGCCGATATGGGACAGCCCATGTCGGCTTTTTTATACGAGAGTGAAGGATGACAACTAGCATATGTCTGAAAAAATTCCTGCGCTCGCCGATTTTTCAGGCAGAGCTTAGCCAATCTTTGACAATAGTTGGTTTGAGGATGGCTTTGTGAGTCGTGTGCTGTAGCCGACCTTCTCTTGGAAATAACACAAAACCAATTTTAGATATTCTTTTCGTTATTGGGCTTTGGTGGTATCCACTAATGTCGATATTGCGGATGGTAGGAAGGGGGTTAATTTCTATGATATATGATGTATGATAAAAGAAGGCCTACTTTGCTTGCGGCCTACTTTTGAACCGCCGATCTGAGTGAGGCAGCATTCGACGAGCAACTGTTGATGTGCGATCTGGCGATGCTCAGGCCGTGCAGAATTTGATGTCCGGATGCGATGGTGTCATTTATCTAGGTAGCGCTTCGGTCGAAAAGCCTTGGCGCGGCATTCTTCAATCTAGCATCCTCGGCACATATATAATGTGAGTTCTCGTGCCATCTCGGCAGGCCGCGTATCGTCTTAGCATCTCCAACCATACCACCGGATGTCATGAGAGCAATCATTGGTGTTGTGCCCAAGTACCGCGCCGCTCGGGCTGCCTGTATGGTATTTCCAAGTGTTTCGGGGAGGGCCTGGCCAGTCATGTATCATTGCAAGTTTGGCATAGAGACGTTGGATGGCAGGATCGGGTCATGCTTCCCAAGCCCAAGCCCAGCACATGATGGCAACATGGCTGAGCGTAGAAGGCTTCATGCGCTTGATGTAGCGTATGCCCGTGATGCCTAAGTTGGGGCGTACCGGTTTATGGAGCGTCGGATAATACCGAACAATGGTGGATAATGGCGCTTCGGCGTTTTCTGGGTTGGACGCTCCAGGATAATTCCGAGCCGTGGCGTGACGATCGATGAATGTTTTGGGTAGTGGAAACGGCTATGACAGGTAAATCCAATGTGCTGAGCGATGTGGCACAAATCAATGTACAGAAGCTTTCCCGCGAGGGCAGCCTGTCGTTGCACGTGGCCGACCAGTTGGAAAGCCTGATCACTAGCGGCAGCATTGTAGTCGGACAGAAACTGCCGACCGAGAACGGTCTGTGTGACTCCTTTGGTGTGAGTCGCACAGTCATTCGCGAGGCCATTACGCATCTCAAGTCCCTGGGGTTGGTAGAAACCCGGCGCGGCGTGGGCACGACGGTCATTCGTACGGCAACCGTCGAGGCCATGCCGGCCGAGCGCATTTCACCACGTACTGTCGAGGACATATTGCATGTACTCGAGCTACGCCTGAACCTTGAGCCGGCAGCGGCCGAGCTGGCCGCACAGCGCCATGACGACGACGACCGGCGGATCCTGCAGGAGAAGCACGCCGCGTTCATCAAGGCGCGCGCCGAGAAGACGCAGGCACGCACCGAGGATTATGCGTTTCACTATGCCATTGCCGCAGCGACCAAGAATCCCTTCTTCAAGGCCTTCTACGAGCAGCTGAGCCAGAGCGTGATTCCGCGTGCCAAGCTGATGAGTGTGGAAATCAACACAGCCGCGACGGATAAATATCTCGAGCGGGTCGAGGAGGAGCATACTTACATTCTCGAGGCGATCCTCGCCCGCGATCCAGCCACGGCCCGCGAAATGATGTATCAACACCTCAACCGTGCCCGGAGCATGTACGCGAAGTTTCAAGAGGCCTAGGTAGGCCTCTCTTCCAATGCGATCGTTACGCCGTGCTCCTGAAGCAAGCAGTAGGCAGATGACTGGTCCATTGCATAGGTTCCGCGCTCAGCGCTCGAAGAGATAACGTTGGACATTGTCGTAGCAGACGGCCCGGACCAATTGACCGATGCGGTCGATGTCGCTGGGCAGTTCGCCGCGTGCCATCTGCTGGCCAAGCATGTTGCAGAAAATGCGCCGAAAGTAGTCGTGGCGGGAGAACGACAGCAGGCTGCGTGAGTCGGTGAGCATGCCGACGAAGTGACGCAACAGGCCAAACTGCATTTGCGTGGTGAGTTGCCGCTCGATGCCGTCGCGCTGATCGTTGAACCACCAGGCAGCCCCGAACTGTATCTTGCCGGGAATCCCATCGCCCTGAAAGCTGCCGACCAGGCTGGCAAGCATCTCGTTGTCGCGCGGGTTGAGGTTGTAGAGCACGGTACGCGGCAGGGCCCGTTGCTGGTCCAGTGCATCGAGAATCATCGCCAGGGGTTCGCCATAGACGACGTCGCCGATGGCGTCGAAGCCGCTGTTGGGACCGATCTCGGCCAAGCCGCGCCGGCTGACGCTGCGCGCCGCGCCCAGGTGCAACTGCATGACCCAGCCGCGTTCGGCGTATTGCCGGCCCAGCCACAGCAGCAGCGCCGTGGTGAAGCCGGTGTACTCTTCCTCGCTGAGCGACTCGCCGCTTCTGCGCCGGTCGAGGATGCGATCGAGCTCGGCGCTCGACGGCGGCGCGACGAAGGCCGGCTTCTCGAGGCTGTGATCCGACAGGCAGCAACCGTGGGCGGCGAAATAGTCGAGGCGTTGATGCAGCGCCGCGAGCAGGTCGTCGTAGCGCCGAATGGCGACGCCGCTGGCCGCTTCCAGTTCGGCCAGATAATCGGCGTAGCCTTCCTGTTCGATCTTGAGCACGGCATCGGGACGGAACGTCGGCAGCAGGGCGAGTCGCGAGCCGTTTTCGGCGTGTCGGCGATGGGCATCGAGGGCGTCGCATGGATCGTCGGTGGTGCACACGGTGCGTACCTGAAAACGATCCAGAATTCCCTGGGCATGGAGTTCGGGCGTCGCCAGGCGTTGGCGCGAAAGCGTCCAGATTTCCTCGGCAGTCGCCGGTGATAGCAGCGTATTCTCGATGCCCAGCGGGAAGCGCAACTCCAGGTGGGTCCAATGATAGAGCGGGTTGCCGAGACAATCGGGCACGGTCTCGGCCCAGGCCTGGAAGCGTTCGCGTGCGTCGGCGTCGCCGGTGATGCGCCGCTCGTCGATGCCGGCAAAGCGCATGGCCCGCCACTTGTAGTGATCGCCATGCAGCCACAGCTCGGTGAGATTGTCGAAGCGGCGGTTGTCGGCGATTTCTTGGGGGCTCAGGTGCGAGTGGTAATCGCAGATCGGCATTTGCGCCGCATGGTCATGGTAAAGCCGCCGGGCCGCCTCGTTTTCCAGCAGAAAATCCGGCCCCATGAAGTCGATCTTGTCCCTGAAAGTCATGTTACTCACCCTTGGTTGGCCTCGTTTCGCGCTTAGCCCATGAGCATGTTGGGCAGGAAGAGCACGATATCGGGGAAGAAAATGATGCCGAGTACGACGACGAAGACGGCAATGGCAAAGGGCACGAGCTCGCGGCTGTAGTCCGTGAAGGGACAGCGCAGGATGCCGCATACCGTGTACATCGAAATCCCCACGGGCGGGGTCATTCCGCCGAACGTCACCAGAGTCATCATCAACAGCCCGAAGTGCACGGGGTCGATCCCGGCTGCCTTGATGACCGGCACCAGGATCGGGGCCAGCAGCATGACCACCACGGTCGCCTCGAGCAGCATGCCGAGGAATACCAGCAGGACCGCCAGGGTCAGCAGCAGGGCGGTCTGGCTGGAGAACACGCCCAAGGTGAGTTCGGCAATAGTCTGGGGCACGCGCTCGAAGGACACTACATAACCGATGATTCCCGAGAACATGATGATCAGCATGATCATGCCGATGTCCCGTACGCTGGCACGCATGGCCTCGATGATTTGCCTTATGCCCATTTCGCGGTGAATGAAACAGCCCACGACGAGGGCGTAGACCACCGCGAAGGCACCGGCCTCGGACGGTGTGAACAGCCCGTAACGAATACCCACCAATAGCCACAGCGGGAACAGCAGGGCCCAGATGCTGCTGCGGGTGGCGCTGATGACTTCACCGAACTTGGGCAAACTTTCGCGGACCGGGGTATAGCCGCGTCGCCGGGAGACGAGCCAGGTGGTGATCATCAACGCCACCATCAGCAGTACGCCCGGCACGACGCCCGCGATGAACAGACGGCCGATCGAGACCTCACCTAGATAACCGTAGAGAATCAGGCCGATGCTGGGGGGAATGGTGGCGGTAATCAGCCCGCCGATGGAAAGCACGGCCCCGGCGAAACCGGGCGAATAGCCTTCGCCGACCATGCCCTTGCCCAGTACGCGCGACTGCATGGCGGCGTCGGCCACCGCCGAGCCCGAAACGCCACCCATCAGGGTGCTGAGCACCAGGCTGGCCTGGGCCAGACCGCCGCTCATCCAACCCGCCAGTAGGGTCGAGAGGCGCAGCAGGCGAGGCGTGATTCCGCTGGCATTCATCAGATGGCCGATGAAGATGAACAGCGGAACGGCCAGCAAGGGGAAGGATTGCGTGGCGGAAACGATGCGCTGCGGGCCGATGCCAACAGGCAAAAACGTTCCCGGCAACAGGAAATACAGAAAGCCGGCGATGCCGATCGCGAAGGCCACGGGCATGCCGATGGCCATCAGCAGCAGGCCGAGTACCAGCAACAGGGCGGTGATCATAGTGTTTCCTCCACGACATCGTCGTCGGGATCCAAGCTATGCACGATGCCCTTATCGACAATGCGGCGGATCAGGGAGATGAACATGAGCGCGGCACCCACCGGCAGAGCCAGGGTGACGTAGCCATAGCTCAGCCCGGCAAAGCCCATCGGGCGCTGCCAGTTGGACAGGGCGAGCGGCAGCCCGTACCACACCAGCATGGCAAGAAATGCCAGCATCATCGCCAAAATGACCGCGGTGATGGCACGCAACACTCCGGCGGACATAAGCATGACCAGGGCGTCGATGCGTACCTGGCCGCCGCGACGCAAGGTGATGTCGGCGCCGAATACGGCTGTCCAGATGAAGAAGAATTGGGCCAGTTCGGCACCGCCGGCGAAAGGATGGCCGATCGCACGGGTGGTCGAACTCGCCAGGATCGTGAGTGAGGTACACCCTAGCAGCACGATAGCCAGGATATCTTCGAGCTTGTCGAACCAGCGCCACATAAAGGTTCCTCGCAGCGTTTGCAGAGCTGTCTTGGTCGGAAGAGCGCAGGCCGGCGCGGGCCGCCGGCCTGGTATCGGCGTGATGGGCGATCATTCGGCGGTGCCGGAAACCAGTTGGTCGCGGTACTCGTCGTAGCCGAGTTCCTTGTAAACGCTATCGACGCGCTGGCGGAACAGCTCGGTATCCACTTCGGTGAAGGTGACGCCGTCTTCTTCCATGCGCTGGCGAGTCGCATCCAGGGCGTCGACGGTCGCCTGGCTGGCCTCGGCACCGGCCTTCTTGAGTTCCTCGTCGAGGATGGTGCGCAGGTTCTCGGGCAGGGACTGGTACCACTGGTCCGAGGTCACGATGCCGCTCATCAACTGAATGTGGTGGGTCAGGGCGACATGGTTGATGACTTCCTGCAGGCGCTGACCATCGGCGGCGGTCAGCTGCGCCTCGGCGCCATCGATCGAGCCCAGCTGCAGCGCGGAATAGACCTCCGACCAGGGCAGCGGTGTCGGGGTGGCGCCCATGGCCTCGATGGTCTTGAGCCAGACCGGCGAGTTGATGGTGCGGATGCGTACGCCTTGCAGGTCTTCGGGTTTTTCGACCGGTTCCTTGGTCAGCATTTCGCGAGCGCCCTGGAACCAGTTGTAATTCATCAGGCGCAGGCCGCTGCTATCGGCGAGGCTTTCTACCCATTGGTTGTAGAGATCGGACTGGGTAATGGCGTCGTACTGGGTATAGTCTTCCACCAGGTATGGCGCACTGAGGATGCCCAGTTCCGGTTGGTATTCCGAGAGTCGTCCTGCATCGATGAGAATGGCGATGTTGGCGCCGCTGCGGATCTGCTCGACGACATCTTCGTCGGACCCCAACTGACTGTTGGGAAAGATATTGAGTACCAGCTCCCCATCGGTGCGCTGTTCGATCGATTGCTTGGCGTCCTGCATGGCCTGAACGATGGGATCCTGCGTGTTCAGGGCCGAGGATAGGTTCAATTCGTAGTCGGCATGGGCCAGGCCGCTGGCGAATG
Organism: Halomonas sp. McH1-25; assembly: GCF_022348165.1. GTDB lineage: Bacteria > Pseudomonadota > Gammaproteobacteria > Pseudomonadales > Halomonadaceae > Modicisalibacter. Next base: position 1,025,233 of record NZ_JAKRFI010000001.1, on the reverse strand, counting down.
CGATGGCGAAGGTGGGTATGATTAGTCGTGCTTTCATGATTTTCTCCTGACGTGCATGTTGTGCTTGTTTGGGTCAAGGGACTCGTCATACGCGCCCCTCGCGTTCGAGCGCGGCGTTATGCCGTTTCGCGCTTGCTTGTCATACGCGGTGTGGCGGAGGAATCGAACATTGCAGGGAATCGCCGCATCAGCTCAGGCAGAGAGTGCAGAATTTCACGCTGGTGGGTACACATGGCCTGTTCTGCGGCGTTGGGGTCTTGGCGGGCAATCGCATCGACGATCGCCTGATGCTGATCGACGAGCTTGGGGATGGGCGTCGACTCGGGAATGCTCAAATAGCGCACCCGATCCAACTGGGCCTTGACCTCTTCGATGACCCGCCAGGCCGAGGTGTGATCCGCGCCCAGGGACAGGGCTCTATGAAAGGCTTCATCGAGTTGAAAGAAACGGCTGTAGTCCTGCGGCGCGGCACAGCGCCGCTGACGTTCGATCAGCTCGTTGAGTTCCGTGAGTACACTGGCGTCCAGCCCCGATTCGGCGGCAGATCGGGCCACGGCCGCTTCAACCGCCTCCCTGACGAAGCGCGCTTCCATGACGGCGCTCTCGGAAATCCGCACCACATAGGTTCCACGCTGCGGGCGTACCTCCAGCAGACCGGACTCGGAGAGGCGGATGAACGCTTCGCGTACCGGCTGACGGCTCACGTCGCATGCATCGGCTATCTCTTTTTCCGACAAGGCCTGCCCCGGAGCAAGCACCATGCGAATGATCGCTTGGCGCAGCACCAGGTAAAGGCGCTGGCGCACATTGCCGTCGAGGGATGTTTCTGTCCAGAGCGATTGCAGCGTGGTAGTCATGTTCGGTCCGATCCATTCTTGTATAACTAGTATGGTAGTATGGTTAGGTCGGAACGCGATGCGACTTTGGTCAAAACTCGACGTCACTCGTCGAGGCTTGTCTCAGGAAGGGGGTAAGGGAAAGGAGAAGGAAGAAAGAGTGGTGTCCTGCTCAAATCAGGCCGCTTAGCGTGAGTATAAATATCCCCAGACTCACCGTGAGCATACAACTGAACGTGGATACCACGATGATGTTGGCGGCCAGCTTGGTGTCGGCATTGGCGGCCTTGGCCATGACGAAGCTGACGGCTGCGGTGGGGCTGGCCAAAAAGAGAAACAGCGTACCCAGGGCGGCATCGCGATAGCCCAGCATCAGGGCGCCCAGCACCCCCAACGCCGGCAACCATACGGTCTTCCACAGGCTGGCATCGATCGCCAGGCCGCTTCCCGCCTTGACCGACCTGACCGACAGTGTCCCACCGATGCAGATCAATGCCAGCGGCAACGACATGGAGCCGAAATATTCGCCCGAGGTCATCAGCCAGGATGGCAGGGGAATCTGCCAGTAGGCGACAGGGATGGCCAGCAGGACGCTGAGTATCAGCGGGTTCCTGATCAGGTTGCGCAGGATCGAACCGATGTCCGACTGAATGCTGGGGCTGTAGATGGCGAGCACGATGGCAGACAGGATGTTGTAGATCACGATGATCGCCCCGGCCATGATCCCGCCGAGGGACAGGCCTAAGTTGCCGTACATGCTGGCGGCAAGCGCTAGCCCGACGATACCGCAATTGCCGCGAAAGGCGCCTTGGGTGAAGACACCGCGCTGTTCGACGGGGCAGCGCCAGAGTGCCCAGCCCCAGGCAAGGAAGAAGCTCAACGTCGAGTAACCGAGGAAATAGCCGATCAGGCCCGGCTGGATCATGTCCAGGTCGGCCTTGATAATGCTCAGAAACAGCAGCGTCGGCATGGTCGCCTTGAATACCAGCATCGACGCCGTGGAAATGAAGTGTGCGTCGATCCAGCCGATACGCTTGAGGACAATACCGAGAAAAACCATGGCGAAGACCGGGAGGGTCACGTCCAGGGTGTGCAGAAAGACATCCAGCAAGGCCATGACGGCGGCTCCTCCTAAGCGCTAGCGAACCAGCCAGAAGCCGACGATAAGGGCGGCAAGTGCGGTCAGAAAAAACAGACCGTTACGCAGGCGAGTATCGCGTGGAGGGCGGGATTTCGTCACGAGTGGAACCTTTTATCGTCAATGGAAAGGAGGAATTAATACGGGCGTATGATTGGCGGCGACACCCAACCATGGTAAACCCGTTAGCCTGCTAGGCCTAGCGTGAGCGCCAGGCTGTCTATCGCCGACGAGGAGTGCCCACATGAGTATCGCCACTGAAATGACGCTGGCCGAAGGCCGTCTTGCCGCCTTGAGCTGGGGCCATGAAGCGGCGCCGACCTGGTTGGCACTGCATGGCTGGCTGGACAATGCAGCCAGCTTCTCACGGCTGGCGCCGCTGCTGGTGGAGCATCTGAACATCCGCATCGTGGCCATCGACTTCGCTGGCCATGGCCTGTCAAGACGCCATCCGTCCGGTGTCGACTATGCCATTTGGGACTACATCCACGACGTGCTCGATGCCCTGGCCTCCCTGGGGTTGGAACGCGTTACGCTCCTGGGGCACTCGATGGGTGCCGGCGTCTCCTGTCTGGTGGCGGCCGCGTTGCCCGAGCGCGTCCAACGGCTGGTACTGATCGATGGCATCGGCACGCTGTTCACGCCGGCCGAAGACACCGCCAGCCAGTTGCGCAAGGGCATCCTGGGGCACCGGCGCCGTGCCTCGCCCGCCCCACGCTATCCCGATCTCGAAACCGCCGTGGCGGCCCGGGTCAGCGGCGGCGTGACGCCCATCGACGCGTCCACGGCGGAACCGCTGGTCAGGCGCAACCTGGACATCGAACCACAGGGCGCGTGCCGCTTGCGTACCGATGGGCGGCTGCTGCGTCCCTCCCTGGTGCGTTTCTGCCCCGAGCAGGCGTTGGCCCTGCTGGGCGCCATCGAGGCCCCGGTGCTGCTGATCGAAGGAGAACATGGCATTCTGGCCGAGCGTGACTTTGCACAGCATGCCCGCTCGACGGTTCGCCATCTGTCTCGACGTGTCCTGCCTGGCGGGCACCATTTGCATCTGGAGCCTTCGGCCGTAGCCGCAGTGGCCGATAGTATCGGTGAGCATGTGGAGACGTGGCTGGAAGGGGAGGAACATGGCTAAACGCATCGCACTGGTACTGGGGAGTGGCGGCGCTCGCGGCTATGCCCACATCGGTGTCATTGACGAAGTCGAGGCGCGCGGTTACGAAGTCATTGCCATCGCAGGCTGCTCGATGGGTGCCGTCATTGGCGGGATCTATTCGGCAGGCCAGCTCGAGAGCTATCGCGACTGGGTCTGCCAGCTCGATTACTTCGACGTTCTCAAGTTGGTCGACGTCACCTGGAGCGCCATGGGGGCGATGCGTGCCGGCAAAGTCATGAGCAAGCTCAAGGAGTTGATCGGCGACGTCTGTATCGAGGATCTGCCGATTCCGCTGACCACGGTGGCCACCGACCTGACACGGCAGCGTGAGGTGTGGTTTCAGAGCGGTTCGCTGCTTCAGGCCATCCGCGCTTCCATTGCCGTGCCCGGCATCATTACCCCGCTCAGGGTCGGCGACCAGATACTGGTCGACGGTGGACTGCTCAATCCGCTACCGATCATCCCCACCGTTTCTGCGCATGCCGACCTGATCCTGGCAGTGAACGCGACGGCTCAGACCCACCAGCCCGTGTCGCTCGAAGAGCTGCTGCCACCCGACGAGGCTGCCGAGGAACATGCGCGTGAAGCTGAGCTCGAAGCCCAAGGCAAGGGGTTCTCCGGATGGGTCGGGGGCATGCGAACCCGGGCCCAGCGTATGCTCAACGGTAATGGGGTGCCCATTGCTCCCGAGGGTATGGAGGGGGGGACGGAACGTCAGCGGGCGACCCAGCGTGCATGGAGCAAGCTGGATATCATGCTGGCCTCATTCGAGATAACCCAGGCGGCCCTGGCCAAGTACAAGATTGCCGGCTATCCACCGGACGTGCTCATCGACATTCCCAAGACGGTATGTGGCGCCTATGAATTTCACCGTGCCGAAGGGCTGATTCGTTTGGGGCGCCACCTGGCTTCCCAAGCGCTGGACCGTTACGAAGGTGGCGCCGGCGGCGGACAATCGATCGTCAGTGAGCCGCCGGTAGGCAAGCCGGCCAACTGATACACAGTAGGGCGACTACGCTTCGCCGCGACGACGCAGCAGAACGTATACGGCGCCGGTGCCGCCATCGGTGTCGCGTGCCGAACAGAAGGCCAGCACCGTCGGCCATTCCCTCAACCAGGCATTGACATGGCTCTTGATCACCGGATGATCGGCCATGCCCGTCCACGCCTTGCCATGCACGACCAGTACGCAGCGCATCCGACTGTCGCGCGCCTCTCGCAGGAACGCTTCCAGTTCATGCCGAGCTTCGTCAAGTGTATAGCCATGCAGATCGAGGCCGGCCTCCCAGTCGATCTGGCCGCGCTTCAGCGCGCTGCGTGTGCGGTAGGGCAGATCGGGCACCGCGAAGTCCAGCGCCTCGCTGGGGCGGACCGGCTCGACCCGGCCGTCGCTGGTGCGGCTGGAAGGGGCATCGGTGGAAGCCGCAGTGGCAGAGACGCGGCGTTGGGCGAGCCGGCCATCGTCCCGGCGGGGCCGGCCCGGGTCGGCGCGGTCGCTGATCAGCCGCTTGACGCCGGCGTCTTCCAGGGCCTGGCGGAACAGGGAGATTTCCTCCTCGTCAGGCGCGTGACGGCGGCGTCGGCTCATGGCGATTCTCTCGGCTAGGTCGGGTTGAACGGGGCCCCGGTAGGGAGCGCCCAGTATAGCGACTTGACGGTGACTGTGAACCGCCGGGCTCGGCGGGTACAATCGGCTTCCATTGTCATTGCCATCAACAGGACGCCGCGTGACCGATTCCCGACTCGCCGCCGTATCCACACTCAGCCTCGACGACGCGCAACTCGCCGAGGAGCTGGTCAGCCTGCGCGATTGCCTGCGCTGGGCGACCAGCGAATTCCACACCCGGCGCCTGCACTTCGGCCATGGCACGGCGAGCGCCTGGGACGAAGCCGTAGCACTGGTGCTCGGCGCGTTGCACCTACCCTGGGATGTCGATCCTGCGGTGCTCGATGCGCGCCTGCTGGGCATGGAAAGGCGGCGCATCGTGGCGCTGGTACGCGAGCGCATCGAGACGCGCCGGCCACTGCCTTACCTGCTCGGCGAGGCATTCTTCGCCGGTTATCCCTTCGACGTGGATGAGCGCGTATTGATTCCCCGTTCGCCGATCGCCGAGTTGATCGAGCACGGCTTCGCCGCTTGGTTTCCCGACTTCCCGCCGGCCCGGGTGCTCGACATGTGTGCCGGTTCGGGGTGTATCGGCATTGCCACGGCCCTGCACATGCCGACGACGGAAGTCGATCTGGTGGATGTCAGTGCCGAGGCGTTGGACGTTGCCAAGGCCAACATCACCCGCCACGACGTCGGGGCACGCGTACGAGCGGTGCTGTCGGACCTGTTCGATGGCGTGGCGGGACAGCGCTACGACCTGATCGTCGCCAACCCGCCTTACGTCGATGCTCGGGATCTGGCCACTATGCCGGCGGAATTCCATCACGAGCCCGCCCTGGCGCTGGGCGCCGGCAAGGATGGCCTGGACATCGTGCGGCGTCTCCTGCGCGAGGCACGTAGCCACCTCAACGACGATGGCGTGTTGATCGTCGAGGTCGGCAACTCGGATCGCCACCTCGAGGCGACCTTTCCCGAGGTGCCATTCCTGTGGCTGGAGTTCGAGCGCGGCGGCCACGGCGTTTTCGCGCTGACGGCACAAGAGCTCGACGAATACGCGCCTTACTTCACTTTGCCTGAGTCTCTTTGAGGATCGCTGCATGTCCGGCAACACCTTCGGTAAGCTGTTCACCGTCACCACCTTCGGCGAGAGCCATGGCCCGGCATTGGGCGCCATCGTCGATGGCTGCCCGCCAGGGCTGCCGTTGACCGAGGCCGACCTGCAGCGCGATCTGGATCGGCGTCGGCCGGGAACTTCGCGCCATACCACGCAGCGCCGGGAACCGGACGAGGTGCGTATTCTCTCGGGCGTCTTCGAGGGCGTGACCACCGGCACGCCGATCGGACTGCTGATCGAGAACACCGATCAGCGATCCAAGGACTACTCCAACATCAAGGATCGCTTTCGTCCGGCGCACGCCGACTACACCTATCACCACAAGTACGGTTTGCGTGATTACCGCGGCGGAGGCCGCTCCAGTGCGCGCGAGACGGCGATGCGCGTTGCCGCCGGGGCGATCGCCAAGAAGTACCTGGCCATGCAGGGAATTCAGGTGCGTGGCTACATGAGCCAGCTCGGGCCCATCGCCATCGAGTTCAAATCCTGGGATGGCGTCGATGACAATCCCTTCTTCTGTCCCGATCCCGACAGGCTCGCCGAGCTGGAAACCTACATGGACCAGCTGCGGCGCGACCAGGACTCGGTCGGTGCCAAGATCACCGTGGTGGCCGAGGGCGTTCCCGTGGGGCTGGGCGAACCGGTCTTCGATCGTCTGGACGCCGAGCTGGCTCATGGCCTGATGAGCATCAATGCGGTCAAGGGCGTGGAAATCGGTGACGGCTTCGCCAGTGTCGCGCAGCGCGGTAGCGAACACCGCGATGAGATGACCCCCGAGGGCTTCGTGTCCAACCATGCCGGCGGCGTACTTGGCGGCATCAGCTCGGGCCAGCCGCTGATTGCCCACCTGGCGCTCAAGCCGACATCGAGCATCACTCAGCCCGGGCGCTCCATCGATGTCGACGGCAATCCGGTCGAGGTCATCACCAAGGGCCGTCACGATCCGTGTGTCGGCATTCGCGCCACGCCCATTGCCGAGGCAATGATGGCGCTGACTCTGATGGATCACTTGTTGCGCCACCGCGCCCAGAACGCCGACGTGGCGGTGTCGACTCCTCGCTTGCGCTGATCGCCGGTGCCGGGCCGGTGGGCCTCAGTGCCCCTGGCCCTCGGCATGCTGACGCTCTTCGCGTGTGATCTTCTCGATATCCACCTGCGGATGGTGGCGGTGGATGAGACTCACGACCTCATCTTCCTGACTCTCGGGTATGTCGACCATCATTAGGACGGCACCACGACGGATATCGCCGTGAAATTTCTTGACCTTGGCGTCGGGCACGGAGACACCGATCAAGGTGCTCGCCCATAGCCCGAAAAGCCCGCCGAAGATGCCCATCCCGACGATCACGCCGGCCATGCCCGCTGGGCTGGGGATGGCCAGGATCAGCGCGGTAACCAAGCCCAGGAGCAGGCCCAAGGGAGCGCCGATCATCGTGCCGCGCTTGGCGGCATCCACGGTGTCGGTCGTCTGCACGAATGTGGCTTTTTTCACCCCCGTCTCCTGCCAGGCCTGTGAGTTCCCGGAAGCCACATGGATATGACTTCGGTCGAGCCCAAGGCCACCCAACTCCTCGGTGATGTTGGCGGCCGTCTGTGTATCTGGCGTCAAAAAGTAGAGCCGTTGCATCGTGTTCTTCCTTGTAAGTTGTTGTCTGGAAGGATCGCGCTTGATCTAGATCCCAGTGTAGATCGGCATCGGTCAACGCTAGAGCTTGACGAAGCTGGCGATGCACCGTAACGGAACACATTGCTGCTACACTCAAGACACGTTCACTGATCGAGCCAAGCCATGAAAATCCACGTCGAGTTCGACCTGACTCCCGCCGAATTTCGTCAGGCCATGGGCCTGCCGGATGTCGATGCCTTCCAGCGCGAGTTGATGTCGCGCATTCAGCAGCAGATGGAGGCTGGCGTGGAGGGATATGACCCATGGAGTCTGATGCAGCCTTTCATGCAGCAGGGCTTGTCCCAGGGAATGACCAACTTCGGCAATTATCAGCAAATGATGCTGGACATGATGCGCCAGGCCGGCACCGGCCGACGCTCGGAGTCGACCGAGGAGAGCGACGCCAAAACGAACGAGACGCGTCGCGCTAGCGCGTCTGCGACATCGCGTCAGTCGAGGAAGAGCTGATGAAAGAGCTGCGACACCAGCCGTTGGGCTGATGGTTTCATTGCCGTCCTGAGGCATCGCGCTATTGCAACTGTAAGCAAGGGAAAGTATCTTTTTGCAGTGCAGCAAAACGCGTATTGCCACTATCGTGCTTGATCCTCCGGGAGGGATTCGTCATGCAACAGGATCAGTTTTTCAATGCGTTTACCGAGCAGACTCGCAACTTCTTCGAACCCATGCGCAAGCTGAATGGCTTGATGCTGGACAACATGGAGAAGATGACCCAGTTCCAACTGGAGTCGATGAAGCGCTATAGCCAGATGGGGACCGAACGCCTGCGTGCCGCGTCGGACATCAAGAGCCCCGATGACATGCGCGACTTTGCTGCACGTCAGAGTGAGCTCATGAGCGAACTGTCGCAGCAGATGATGGAAGACGCCCGCGCCATGACCGAGCTGAGTCTCGCCTTCCGCGATGAGCTGCAAAAGACTTTCTCCGATGTCAGTCAGCAGGCGATGGATCAGGCCAGTTCGACAGCGCAAGAGGCCGAAAACGCGACCAAGTCATCCACCACGGCTTCGTCTTCTTCAAGTAAATCCTCCAGTGCGTCCAATAGCTCTCGGGGCGGCAAGAACAACAGTTGATGCGCAAGACCAACAAGGCCGGCTCAGTCGGCCTTGTCTCGTTTCGTGAGCGTCCTGCGGTCGGGCGGGGTGTCAGGAGGAGATATGCAGTCAGGTTCGCAATTCGGCGTCGGGCCATGGGTCGATGAAGAGTGGGCTGTCAGGTTGGAAACGATCGGGCAGGAGTATCAACTGTTGATGCAGGAGTTCCTGAGCCGAGCGTTACCCGGCGAAGCCGGATCGACGATCTATCAGGATATGCGCGATAACCTGCGTGCGGGCACCCAGGCTTTGGCCTCCAAACCGCAATCCATCTATGCAGCGCAGATGCGGCTCGCTCAGGACCAGGTGCGGCTGTGGCAACAGACCCTGCGCGAGGTGGCCGGTGACGGGGAGCCGGGTGAGCCTATCATCGAGCCGGAGCCGACGGATCGGCGCTTCAAGGACGAGGCCTGGCACAAGGATCCTTACTACCGTTTTGTCATGCAGCACTATCTGCTGCTGGTACGGCTGGTCAACGAACTGATCGAGAGCATCGACAGCCTGCCCGCGCAGCAGAAGCGCAGCCTGGCGTTTTATGTCCGTCAGTACATCAACGCCATGGCGCCGACCAACTTCGTCACCACCAATCCCGAAGTGATGCGCCGAACCCTGGAAACCAACGGTCAGAACCTGATCGACGGTTTGAAGCGGCTGCGCGAAGACCTGAACAACTCCGCCGAAGGCATCAACGTGTCGATGACCGATCGGCAGGCATTTCGTATCGGCGAGAACATTGCCGTGACGCCGGGAGCCGTGGTCTACGAAAACGAACTGATGCAGTTGATTCAGTACCAGCCCACCACGGAAAAGGTGTTCAAGACGCCACTATTGGTCGTGCCGCCCTGGATCAACAAGTACTACATTCTGGACCTGCGCCAGGACAACTCTATGATGAAGTGGCTGGTCGACCAGGGCCACACCGTCTTTCTGATCTCCTGGCGAAATCCCGGTGTCGAGCAGCGCGACATCACTTGGGCCGATTACATGCAGATGGGGCCGATTGCCGCCATGGAGGCGATCGAGCAGGCCTGCGGCGAGAAGTCGGTCAATCTGCTCAGTTACTGTGTGGGCGGCACACTCGCCGCCTCGACGGTGGCCTATCTGACCAGTACCCGACGTGCACGCAAGGTGCGCTCGGTCACCTACATGGCTACGTTGCAGGACTTCCGCGACCCTGGCGAGATCGGGGTCTTTCTCAGCGAACCGGTCCTGCAGGGGCTCGAACGACAGATGGAGGCCGACGGTTACCTGGACGGACGGGTCCTGGCGTTCTCGTTCAACCTGTTGCGAGAGAATGACCTGTTCTGGTCGTTCTACATCAACAACTACCTCAAGGGCGAAACCCCTGCCGCCTTCGATCTGCTTTACTGGAATACCGACGGCACCAACCTGCCCGCAGCCACGCATGGCTGGTACCTGCGCAACATGTATCTCGAGAATCGGCTGGTCGAGCCCGACGGCATCGAACTCGACGGCATCAAGATCGACTTGCGCAAGATATCCACGCCCAGCTACTTCATTTCCACCCGCGAAGACCACATCGCCAAGTGGCAGTCCACCTATTACGGCACCCAACTGCCCAAGGGACCGGTGACCTTCGTGCTGGGCGGCTCCGGGCACATTGCCGGCATCGTCAACCCGCCGTCGCGTAACAAGTATGGGTACTGGACCAACGACGAACTGCCCGACACGCACGAAGCGTGGTTGGAAGGGGCGACGCAGAACGAAGGCTCCTGGTGGCCGCACTGGCAGGCCTGGATGGCCGATAATGGCTATGTCGATGCCAATAAGCAGGTATCGGCGCGTCAGCCCGGCGAGGGTGAACTGAAAATTCTCGAGCCGGCGCCGGGGCGCTACGTCAAGCAGACCATTCCCGAGGTGCTGGGGCTGCTCGAGCGGGCCGCCGACCATGCCGAGACTGCGGCTGGCAGCGAGGCCGAAGTGGCCGAGTCGCCCGGGCAGGAGCTCAGCCAGGAAAAACAGTGATCGCCCTTCGTTGGACGGATCGACCCGCACCCAGGTGCGGGTTTTTCTTGAGGAGCGACTATCGTTCGATGGCCTGGTCCAGCATTTCCAGCATCGAACGGGCGGCGTTGGAGAGCGTACGGCTCTTGTGGACCAAGTAGCCCAGCGGGCGCTCGATGGGGCGATGTTCGATGGGCAGCACATGGACCTCGCCATCGATCAGCGACTCGGGCAGCACGCTCCAGCCGAGGCCGATGGCGACCATCATCTTCAATGTCTCCAAATAGTTGGTCGAGAGCGCGACATTCACTTTTAAGCCGTCGCGGGCAAAGGTATCGACGACGATGCCGCGAGTGAACGTCAGGTGACCCGGCAGCACGGCGTCGTACGCAGATAGCGCCGACAGCGGAAGGTCGCCGTGTCCGGCCAGCGGGTGATCCTTACCGCAGACGAAGCGCAGACGATCGGTCCATACCGGGACTACCAGCAGTTGCGGGTCGGGCACCGGGGCCAGAGTGACCACGGCGATTTCCAGCTCGCCATCCAGCACGCCCTGGTAGGCCTGCTCGGAATCCAGGAAGCGCATGTCCATGCGGACCTCGGGATGCGCCTGGGTGTAGGCTTTCAGGATGGGTGGCAGTCGGTGCAGGCCGATGTGATGGCTGGTCGCCATGGTCAGGCTGCCGCCAATGCTGCCGGACAGGTTGGCCAGGGCGCGGCGACTGTCGTCCACCATCACCAGGATCTCCCTGGCTCTCGGCAGCAGTACCCAGCCGGCCTCGGTCAGGCTGACGCGTCGGCCGATGCGGTCGAACAGCCGAGCGCCGATCTGGTCTTCCAGGGTGGCGATGCGTTTGCTGACGGCGGGTTGGGTCAGGTAAAGCTGTTCTGCGGCTAGCGAGAACGAGCCGTGATCGGCGACGGCCAGAAAGGCTTGCAGACTTTGCGTGTCCATGCGGTTTCCCAAGATTCAGAGAAGCTTATTATTCCATTTAGGAATTCAAAGGATAAAGAACATGAATTGATTTTATGCGACGCGGTCCGTAGTCTCTTTCGGGTGACGGCGACCGAGAGCGCCGCGGATACCGGACATGACCGAGCTCAGCCGAGCACGCTGGAGGAAACCCATGGCAGGCCAGACGCTTTACGACAAGTTGTGGTCGCAACATTTGGTCAAGGAGCGCGACGACGGTAGCGCCTTGATCTATATCGATCGCCAACTGCTGCACGAGGTGACATCGCCTCAGGCCTTCGAGGGCCTGCGCCTGGCAGGGCGCAAGCCGTGGCGGCTGGATGCCAACCTGGCCACGCCCGACCACAACGTGCCGACCACCGTGAAGGAGCGGGCCGCCGGCAACGCCGGAATCCTCGATCCGGTCTCGCTGATCCAGGTCCAGACGCTGGACGACAACTGCGAATCCTTCGGTATCGAGGAGTTTCGCATCAATGACGCCCGCCAGGGTATCGTGCACGTCGTGGGCCCCGAACAGGGCGCGACCCTGCCGGGCATGACCGTGGTCTGCGGCGATTCGCATACCGCCACGCATGGTGCCTTTGCGGCGCTGGCGCACGGCATCGGCACGTCCGAGGTCGAGCATGTCCTGGCCACTCAGTGTCTGATCGCCCAGAAGATGAAGAACATGCGTGTGCGCGTCGAGGGCAAGCTCGGCCTCGGCGTGACCGCCAAGGATATCGTCCTCGCCATCATTGGCCGTATCGGTACGGCCGGCGGGACCGGTTACGCCATCGAGTTTGCCGGCAGCGCGATTCGCGACCTGTCGATGGAAGGGCGCATGACCATCTGCAACATGGCTATCGAGGCCGGGGCGCGGGTCGGCCTGGTCGGCGTCGACGACAACACCATCGAGTACCTGCGCGAGCGCCCGTATGCGCCGTCCGCCGAACACTGGGATGCAGCGGTGAATGCCTGGCGCAACCTGGTGTCCGACGATGATGCGGCGTTCGATAAAGAGGTGGTGCTCGACGCCGCCGAGATCGCCCCGCAGGTCACCTGGGGTACCAGCCCCGAAATGGTCGCCTCGGTCGAGGCGACAGTGCCGGATCCGGCTGCCCTCGATGACGACACCGCCAAGCGTGGCGTGACCCGGGCGCTGGAATACATGGGGCTGGCACCCAATCAGAAAATCACCGACATTCGCCTCGACAAGGTGTTCATCGGCTCATGCACCAACTCGCGCATCGAGGATCTGCGCGAGGCGGCCAAGGTCGCCCGGGGTAAGAAAGTCGCCGACTCGATCAAGCTGGCGATGGTGGTGCCGGGCTCCGGTCTGGTCAAGCGCCAGGCCGAGGCCGAGGGACTCGACAAGATATTTCTCGACGCGGGTTTCGAATGGCGTGAGCCGGGCTGTTCCATGTGCCTGGCGATGAATGCCGACAAGCTGGGTGCCGGCGAGCATTGTGCCTCGACCTCCAATCGCAATTTCGAAGGACGTCAGGGCTATGGCGGGCGTACCCACCTGGTTAGCCCGGCCATGGCGGCGGCGGCGGCGATCGCCGGCCACTTCGTCGACGTGCGTCAGTTCACCCAGCAGCCCCAGGAGGCCTGAGCCATGCAGCAGTTTACCCAGCATCAGGGCTTGGTGGCGCCGCTCGACCGGGCCAACGTCGATACCGACCTGATCATTCCCAAGCAGTTTTTGAAGTCGATCAAGCGCACCGGCTTCGGCCCCAACCTGTTCGACGAGTTGCGCTACCTCGATGAGGGTTATCCGGGGCAGGATGCTTCCCAGCGTCCGCTGAACCCCGATTTCGTGCTCAATCAGCCGCGCTACAAAGGGGCGAGCGTGCTGCTGGCAAGGCGTAACTTCGGCTGCGGCAGCTCGCGCGAGCATGCGCCCTGGGCACTCGAGGATTTCGGCTTCCGGGTGGTCGTCGCGCCGAGTTTTGCCGATATCTTCTACAACAACGCCTTCAAGAACGGCATCCTGCTGATCACGCTGGATGAAGAAACGGTGGATCGACTGTTCCGGGAAACCGAAGCCAACGAGGGCTATCGCCTCGATGTCGATCTCGAAGCGCAGACGATAACCACGCCTTCCGGTGAGATCATCCGTTTCGAGATCGACGGCTTCCGCAAGCACTGTCTGCTCAATGGCCTCGATGACATTGGCCTGACGCTGCAGGAGGAAGGCGCTATTCGTGAGTTCGAACAACGTCACCGCCAGACCCAGCCGTGGCTGTTCCGCTAACCCTATAACCACAACGCTGGACGCAAACCAGGGACGCTTCTTCGAAGTCTGCGCAAGGACAGCGCTTCATTCAACACGACCGGGCAGGTGAACGCGGCCTGCCGGGTCCTGGTCAGAGTAAGCACATGAGCCGCAAGATTCTCGTTCTGCCGGGTGACGGTATCGGCCCGGAAATCACCGCCGAGGCGGTCAAGATTCTCAATGCCTGTCGAGATGCCGGCCTGGACATTGTCCTCGAGGAGGGGCTCGTGGGTGGCGCCGGTTTCGATGCCTTCGACGAGCCGCTGCCGGCCGAGACGCTGGACATGGCCAAGGCCGCCGATGCCATTCTGCTCGGCGCCGTCGGCGGTCCCAAGTGGGACAAGCTGGAGGATATCGGCAAACGTCCCGAGAAGGGGCTGCTGGGGTTGCGCAAGAATCTCAACCTGTTCGGCAATCTGCGTCCGGCGCTGCTCTATCCGCAACTCGCCGAGGCCTCCAGCCTCAAGCCCGAGGTCGTGTCGGGACTCGACATCATGATCGTGCGCGAACTGACCGGGGGCATTTACTTTGGTCAGCCGCGCGGCATCGAAGAGCGCGACGGCCAGCGCGTCGGTTTCAATACCTACGTCTATTCTGAAGCGGAAATCGAGCGTATCGGTCGTGTCGCCTTCGAAATGGCCCAGAAGCGCAATGGTCGACTATGTTCGGTCGACAAGGCCAACGTGCTCGAGGTCACGATGCTGTGGCGCGAGGTCATGGAGCGTCTATCCGCCGACTATCCGGATGTCGAGCTCTCGCACATGTACGTCGACAATGCCGCCATGCAACTGGTGCGCGCTCCCAAGCAGTTCGATGTGATCGTTACCGGCAACATGTTCGGTGATATCCTCTCCGATGCGGCGGCCATGCTGACCGGCTCGATCGGTATGCTGCCGTCGGCGTCGCTCAACGAAAATGGCCAGGGCATGTACGAGCCCTGCCATGGCAGCGCGCCGGACATTGCCGGGCAGGGCTTGGCGAATCCGCTGGCGACGATTCTTTCCGTGGCGATGATGCTGCGCTATACCCTCAACGAGACTGCGCTTGCCGAACGCATCGAGCGGGCGGTAGGCAACGTGCTCGACCAGGGGCTGCGCACGGCGGACATCGCCTACGCGGGAACACGCAAGGTAACCACTGCCGAGATGGGCGATGCCGTTCTCGAGGCCTTCCGCGCGCAGCGCTGAGCGCCGTGCCGTCGGTCTGGCCGCCCAGGCTCGGTTCTATCGCGTCCGTGGCACCCGCGGACGCACACCGGCAGCCTGGCTGGCGGTGACACTTGGAATTCAGGAGGACTTCACATGTTGAAAGTCGGTTTTGTCGGTTGGCGTGGCATGGTGGGCTCGGTGCTCATGCACCGCATGCGCTCGGAGAATGACTTTGCCGGTATCGAGCCGGTGTTCTTCACCACCTCGCAGGTCGGCCAGCCGGGGCCCGACATCGGTGTGGACGTGCCCCCGCTCAAGGACGCCTACGATCAGAACGAACTCAAGGCGCTGGATGTCATCGTGACCTGCCAGGGCGGTGATTACACCGACGAGGTATACAAGCCGCTGCGCGAGGCAGGCTGGAAGGGCTATTGGCTGGATGCAGCCAGTACCTTGCGCATGGCCGATGAAGCGACCATCGTTCTCGATCCGGTCAACCGTCATGTGATCGATGCCCAACTGGCCAAGGGCGCCAAGACCTTCGTCGGCGGCAACTGTACGGTCAGTCTGATGCTGATGGGCCTGGGGGGGCTGTTCGAGGCCGATCTGGTGGAATGGATGACCTCCATGACCTACCAGGCGGCTTCCGGCTCCGGCGCAAAGCATATGCGCGAACTGCTGACCCAGATGGGGTCGCTGCGTGATAGCGTTCAGCATGAGCTGGACGATCCGGCCAGCGCCATTCTCGATATTGATCGCAAGGTGACCGAGTCGATGCGCGGCGACCGTTTCCCCGTCGAGAACTTCGGCGCACCGCTGGCCGGCGGCCTGTTGCCGTGGATCGACAAGCCGATGGACAACGGTCAGACCCGCGAGGAGTGGAAGGGCAGCGTCGAGACCAACAAGATTCTCGGCCATGGCGCCAATCCGATCCCCATCGACGGGCTCTGCGTGCGTATCGGGGCGATGCGCTCTCACAGCCAGGCCTTCACCATCAAGCTCAAGAAGGACGTACCGCTCGACGAAATCGAGGATCGCCTGGCCAAGCACAATGAGTGGGTCAAGGTCGTACCTAACGAGAAAGAGGCGACCCTGCGCGATCTCACGCCGTCTGCCGTGTCAGGTACCATGACCGTGCCGGTGGGGCGGCTGCGCAAGCTGGCCATGGGCGGCGAGTATCTCACCGCGTTTACCGTTGGCGACCAGTTGTTGTGGGGTGCGGCCGAGCCGCTCAAGCGCATGCTCTCGATCCTGCGCGAGCAGTAATCGAGCCCGCCACCATTGGCACCGAATCGACGCCTCCCCCAGGGGAGGCGTTTTTGCATGGAGCAAATGGCCGCTGTTCGGGACGCTTTTCGTTTAATCCCTCGGCGCGGTTTTATGCTACTTATGTGGCAACGTTCTAATACAACGTCGTCACGGGTGCCTGATGACGGCGGGTACGGCAGGGGACAAGATGAGACGCACTGTATCGCTGGCCGTCCTGGTCACGTTGGCGACGGCGAGCCCTGGCTTGCAGGCGCTGGGCCTGGCCGAGCCCGAGGTGAATTCGAGCCTGAGCGAGCCGTTGCGGGCACGTATCGCGCTATCCGACCTGGGAGGGTTGGATCCTAGTCATTTGCGCGTACGGCTGGCCGATGCCGAGGCGTTCGGCCAAGCCGGCATGTCGCGCAGTGCGCTGGCCGAAAGCGTGCAGATGGCTCTCTCCACGGACGCAGGGCAGCTGTCGGTCGTGCTGAGCACCGACAAGCCGGTGAATGAGCCCTACCTTGACCTGCTGCTGGCCCTGGAGTGGCCGGATGGCACGCTGCGCCGCCAAGTCACGCTGTTGCTCGACCCGCCAGGCTATGCTGGTACGGCAGCGCTGATCGACAATGGACAGCATTCATCCGGAAAAACGTCAAAGGTAGCCCAGGCAACCTCGCTGCCCTCGGCCTCGCCGGTGAAAGGAAAGGAGCATCTGCCTGTCGCTCCGGTCGGGCAATCCCGACGTATCGAGGTCAAGCCCGGTGATACCTTGTGGCGCATTGCCGAGCGTGTCTCCCGGCCGGCTGGTGTGAGTGTCGAACAGGTGATGATGGCGCTGTTCCGCACCAATCAGGCAGCGTTTCCCGGCGGCAATATCAATAGCCTGCGTGCAGGTGCTGTGCTCGACGTGCCTGCCGATGAGCGGCTGATGGCCGAGGTTGCCAGCAACGCACACCAGCAGGTAAGCCAGCAAAACCGGGCTTGGCGGTCGTCGGGGCGTGACGATATGGCTTCGGGGGTGGTGGAGACGCCACGACTTACTCTGCTCAGCGATATCGAGCTGGCTGCCGAAACGGCAGCGAGCGATAGCAACGACGCCCAGATGCCGCTCGACAGTCAAACGGCGGTCGCCACGGGCACAAGCGCTGAAAGCAGCGAGCCACCGCTCGACGAGGCGGCACGTCTGGCAGCGTTGGAGGCCAACTGGCAGTCCAGTCGAAAAGCGCTGGCGGAGATGCGCATCGAACGTGATCGTCTGCAGGACGAAATCGTGTCCCTGCGCGAGGACATGGCTTCACTGCGCGAACTGCTCAGCCAGTCGGTGGCTGCCGCACCGGCGAAAGACGCCGTCGAGCCTGCGCAGCCGGTGGCCGCTGCCTCGTCGACAGCGGCGGCATCTTCTGTGCCGCTGGCTCAGGCCAACAGCGCCGTCTCGGCTGCTGACGGGCGGACTGACAGGTCCGGCCTATGGCAGCGTATCCGGCAAGGTATCGCCGATCAGGCAAGCTTGATCGGTGGCGGTGCAATTGCGTTGCTGCTGCTGGTCTGGGCCATCTTGCGCCGGCGTAGCCAGCGCGAGCCCGATGACGCTGGTATGGATTACAGCTTCCAACAAGCGATGGGCGATAGCGGCATACCCGACTTCGTCGAGAAGGTGCCGGCGCCAGTTCCTGTAAGCACCGCTTCGCCCACCGAAAGCGCGCCTCAGGCTGAGACCATCAACGAAGCCGATATCTTCATCGCCTACGGACGCTACGAGCAGGCGAGCGAGTTGCTGGAAAAAAGCCTGGAGAGTGAGCCCGAGCGGCACGATCTCCGGCTCAAGCTGCTGCTCGCCTATACCGAGCTGGGCAGGCGTGACGCCGCCGAGCGGGAGGCAGCGCAGCTCCTTGAACGCACCGATGGCGACTATCGCTCGGAGATCGATCGGCTCATGGCTCGCTTCGAGTCCGATGACGGCCAGCCCGACAAGGCGCAGGAAGCCGCGGCTTCGGAAGATCCTTCGAGGCATCTTCTGGACGAAGCGAAGCGTATCGAGGGGGCCGTGGATAGCGTGGTCGCCGATGTCGAGCGGATCATCGACTACAAGCCGCCGAGCCTCGAGCCGGAACACGAGTCGCGTCACGATGCGTTGCAACGGCCCGGCATCGACATTCCGGAGTTTCCTGGACTCTCGTCCTCAACGGGGCGCGACGATGCTGAATGGGACATCGAAGAAGTGGCATTCGAGCCCTTAAATCTGGATAATGATCGGCCCACTACCGACACGTCAAAGATCAAGCCGGCGCGCTGATCGGGCATCGTCCCGGTGCGCTGCAGCCAGCTTGGCTAGGGTGTCGGTCCATCGACTGCGACTGCGACTGAGCCGATGCCCCTGTTCGAGTACCTGGACGACACTTCCCGCCTCACCGGACGCCTGGCCATTGGCGTGGAATATGACGGCAGCGCCTATTGCGGCTGGCAGCGTCTCAAGCATGCCCCCTCGGTGCAGGCTGCGCTGGAAGCGGCGCTCGGCAAGGTGGCTGCAACCTCGGTGCGCGTTCTCTGTAGCGGACGCACCGATACCGGCGTGCATGCCACACGGCAGATCGCGCATTTCGACGCACCGGTTGCGCGTACCCAGAAAGCGTGGGTGTTCGGCGCCAACGCCAACCTGCCTCGCGACATCGCCGTGCGCTGGTTGGTGCCCGTCGCCGACGATTTTCATGCCCGATTCAAGGCGCTGGCTCGGCGCTACCGTTACGTCATTCTCAACCAGCCCAGTCGTCCGGTACTGGAACGTGCCAATGCCACCTGGTGTCGTGAGCCACTCGATGCCGAGCGCATGCACGTGGCGGCCCAGGCACTGGTCGGCGAGCACGACTTTTCCAGCTTTCGCGCTGCCGGATGCCAGTCCAAGACGCCGCGGCGTCACCTGCACTTCATTACGGTCAACCGCTATGGCCCGCTGGTCGTCATCGATGTGCAGGCCAACGCTTTCCTGCATCACATGATTCGCAACATCGCCGGGGCGCTGGTCGCGGTGGGCAAGGGCGAGCAGGGCGTCGACTACATGGCACGGCTTCTCTCGCTGCGCGATCGCGCCCTGGCCAACGTCACCGCACCGGGATGCGGTCTGCATTTCGTCGACTCGCTCTATGACGAGCGTTTTGGACTGCCACGTGAGCCGCTCGGCCCCAACCTGCTGGCCTTCCTGGGCGAATGGACGGGGGAACGTCCACTGCCCGATTGTCCCATGGTGCGCTTTCGCCTCGGCCAGCCAGTGACCGAGCGCGAACAACGAGATGACACTGTCATGAATGCCTCCGGTGAACGGCATGAACTGCCGTCGCCGTGTCAGGAGTCCCGCACATGAGTCCGACCTTCACGTTGCGTACTCGAGTCAAGATCTGTGGTCTGACACGTGCCGAGGATGTCGACGCTGCCGTGGCTGCCGGCGCCGATGCGCTGGGGTTCGTGATGTGGCCGGGTAGCCCCCGGGCGCTCGACCTCGAACGTTTGGCTGCGTTGTCCGCCCGTGTACCGGCCTTCGTCACACGTGTCGGCCTGTTCGTCGATCAGGACCCGGCTTTCGTCCAGGCGTGTGAAGCGCATCTCGATGTAGTTCAGTTCCATGGCGATGAGACGCCTGTCGAATGCAGCCAGGCGTCGCGCCCTTGGGTGAAGGCCCTGCGCATGCGCGACGGCATCGACCTTGGGGCGGCGGCGAGCGAATATGCCGGTGCGCGGGGGCTGTTGCTCGACGCCTACAAGCGGGGAGTGCCGGGTGGCACCGGGGAAACCTTCGACTGGTCGCGAATCCCCGCAAGTCTGGCAAAACCTGTTATTCTCGCGGGAGGCCTCGACGCGTCCAACGTCGGCGAGGCTATCCGCAAGGTCCGCCCCTTTGCCGTCGACGTCTCGGGGGGAGTCGAGCAGGCCAAGGGCATCAAGGACCCCGACAAGATCCGCGCCTTCGTGCGCCAAGTGTTTCTCGCTCAAGATTGAGCCCAGCGACCCGATGAGGTGTCTTTCGTGACCAAGTTCAGCGACCTGACCCGTCTGCCCGATGACCGTGGCCATTTCGGCCCCTACGGCGGCCGGTTCGTTTCGGAGACCCTGAGCTTCGCGCTGGAAGAACTGGAGAAGACTTACCAGAGTCTTCGCGACGATCCGGACTTCCAGGCGGAATTCGACTATGACCTGGCCCACTACGTCGGCCGCCCGTCTCCGCTGTATCACGCTGAACGATGGTCCAAGCACCTTGGTGGCGCGCAGATCTGGCTCAAGCGCGAGGACCTCAACCACACTGGCGCGCATAAGGTGAACAACACCATCGGCCAGGCCCTGTTGGCCAAGAAAGGCGGCAAGCCGCGGGTCATCGCCGAGACCGGCGCTGGCCAGCACGGCGTCGCCACCGCCACGGTCGCGGCTCGGCTAGGGTTGAAGTGCGATATCTACATGGGCGCCGAGGACGTCGAACGCCAGAAGCTCAACGTCTACCGCATGCATTTGCTGGGCGCCAACGTGATCCCTGTGGAGTCCGGCTCGCGCACGCTCAAGGATGCCATGAACGAGGCGCTGCGCGACTGGGTGACCAACGTCGATGATACCTTCTACATCATCGGCACCGTCGCCGGACCGCACCCCTATCCGATGCTGGTCCGCGACTTCAATGCCGTGGTCGGCCGCGAGGCGCGTCGTCAGTCGCTGGAACAGATCGGACGCCTGCCCGATGCATTGGTCGCCTGCGTGGGCGGTGGTTCCAACGCCATGGGCCTGTTCTATCCCTTCGTCGAGGACGACGATGTGCAGATGTACGGCGTCGAGGCCGGCGGTGACGGGGTCGAGACCGGTCGCCATGCGGCACCGCTGACCGCCAATGCACCGCGCGGCGTGTTGCATGGCAACCGCACTTACCTGATGTCCGATGAAGGCGGCCAGATCGCCGATACTCATTCCATCTCCGCGGGGCTCGACTATCCCGGTGTCGGACCGGAGCATGCGTTGTGGAAGGACGTGGGACGTGTGCAGTACGTAGCCGCCAACGACGACAAAGTGCTCGAGGCGTTCCGTGAGCTGACCCGGATGGAAGGCATCATGCCGGCGCTCGAGTCTGCGCATGCCATGGCATACGCCAAGGTACTGGCCCCGACCATGCGGCCGGACCAGCACATCGTCGTCAATCTTTCCGGACGCGGCGACAAGGATATCCTGACCGTGGCCAAGATCGACGGCGTCAATTTCTGAGAGGGCAAGAATGAACCGAATCGACCAACGCTTCGCCGCTCTCAAGGAGCAGGGCCGTACCGCGCTGATTCCCTACATCACGGCCGGCGATCCTTCGCCCGATCATACCGTGAACTACATGCACGCCCTGGTCGAGGCTGGCGCCGACATCATCGAGTTGGGCATCCCATTCTCGGATCCCATGGCCGATGGGCCGGTGATCCAGAAGGCCTGTGAGCGCGCACTCAAGCATAACACGCGGTTGTCGCACATCTTTTCCATGGTGCGCGAGTTCCGCCGCAGCGACAGCGAGACGCCTGTCGTGTTGATGGGCTATCTGAACCCCATCGAGCGCCTCGGCTACCCGGCCTTTGCCGAGCAGGCCGCCGAGGCGGGCGTGGACGGCGTACTCATCGTCGATATGCCGCCCGAAGAGGCCGACGAGATCGCGCCGCTATTCAAGGAACATCGCCTGCAATCGATCTTCCTTGTCGCCCCTACCACTTCCGAGGCTCGGGCCGCTACAATATGCGCCCATGGAGAAGGGTACCTGTACTACGTGTCGCTCAAGGGCGTGACCGGTGCGGCAAGCCTGGATGTCGATGCCGTCGACCGGCAACTGGACGTGCTGCGCAAGCTGACCGGGCTGCCGCTCTGCGTGGGCTTCGGCATTCGCGACGGTGCCTCGGCCGCTGCCGTCGGCAGGGTGGCAGACGGCGTCATCGTCGGCAGCGCGTTGGTGTCGCGTATCGCGGAAGGTTGCGAGCGGCCCGACAGCGTCGCCGAAGAACTCAAAGGGGTACTCGGCGAGATGCGCCAGGCACTCGATGCCTGATGCCACTCGCCACCCAAGAATATTCTCCCGGGGCATGGCGCCTCGGGTTTCCTGACAGCAGCAGAACGGAAATCCTCTGACCATGAGCTGGCTAGACAAGATCGTCCCGTCCATGGGCCGCACCCAGCGCCAGGATCGTCGTACCAGCATCCCCGACGGCCTGTGGCGCAAGTGTCCGAAATGCGACGCGGTGCTCTATCTTCCCGAGCTGGAAAAGCACCACAACGTTTGCCCCAAGTGCGACCATCACCTGCGCCTGACGGCGCGCAAGCGTCTCGATTGGTTCCTCGATGCGGAGGGGCGCCAAGAGATCGCCACCGATCTGCAGCCGGCCGACCGGCTCAAGTTCCGCGATACCAAGAAGTACAAGGATCGCCTTGCCGCGGCGCAGAAGGAAACCGACGAGAACGATGCGCTGATCGCCATGCGCGGGACGCTCGATGGCATGCCCATGGTGGCCGTGGCGTTCGAGTTCACGTTCATGGGCGGCTCCATGGGCGCCGTGGTCGGCGAGAAGTTCGTGCGCGCGGCCAGCCTGGCCCTGGAGGAGGGCATTCCGCTGATCTGTTTCGCCGCCTCGGGCGGGGCGCGCATGCAGGAAGCGCTGTTCTCGCTGATGCAGATGGCCAAGACTTCCGCTGCGCTCGAAAAGCTCAAGCAAGCCGGCATTCCCTACATCTCGGTACTCACCGATCCGGTGTTCGGTGGGGTTTCCGCTTCGCTGGCGATGCTGGGCGACCTCAACGTGGCCGAGCCCAATGCCTTGATCGGTTTCGCCGGGCCGCGCGTCATCGAGCAAACCGTGCGCGAGAAGTTGCCCGAAGGCTTCCAGCGCAGCGAGTTCCTGCTCGAGCATGGCACCGTGGACATGATCGTGCACCGCAGCGAGATGCGTGAACGCTTGGGGAGTGTCCTGCGTAAACTGACCCGCTGGGCGCCGGAAGCCGAGCCTGAGCTAGACCCCAAGGCATCTCCTGACGAAGCAACCGACGAGGTCGCCGTCGACGATGAGCTGCGTGATATCGAACGCTGAATGAGCGCCGCCGCTTCCCTGACTGATTGGCTGGCGCGCCTCGAGCGCCAGCATCCCGTAAGCATCGACCTCGGCCTGGAGCGTGTGGCCGAGGTCGCGTGCCGTATGGGCTTGATGGATTCGCCCATTGCCAAGCGGGTCATCACCGTAGCCGGTACCAATGGCAAGGGGTCGACCGTGGCCATGCTCGAAGCGTTGGCGCGTGCCCATGGGCTAAGCACGGCGACGTATACGTCTCCTCACCTGCTGCGTTACAACGAACGCCTGCGCTTCGACGGCGCCGAGGCCGAGGATGATCTGCTGGTGACCGGCTTCGAGCGTGTCGAGACCGCACGCCTTGCCCCCGAGCCGGTCAGCCTGACGTATTTCGAGGCTGGAACGTTGGGCGCGTTCTGGGCCATCGCCCAGCGTCGTCCTGACTTGGCGATCCTCGAAGTCGGGCTGGGAGGGCGACTCGATGCAGTCAACGTCATCGACCCCGACGTGGCGGTGATTACCACCATCGCTCAAGACCATGCTGCATTCCTGGGAACGGATCTCGAGCAGATTGGCCGTGAAAAGGCCGGCATCATGCGGCGCATGCGTCCCGTGGTGCTGGGCAGCGAACATCTACCGCGCAGCGTGCGCCAAGTGGCCTTGAGCGTTGGGGCCGGCGTGCATGCGTTGGGCGATGACTTCCGCCATGACGAGCCAGACGCCGATGCTACCTGGACCTGGCAAGGTCGTGATGGTCACGGCAACCCGACGACCCTTGCGCAGCTACCCGATCCGCGTCTGCCACGCGACAATGCGGCCAGTGCCCTGCAGGCGCTTTATCTGGCCGGCATGACGCTCGATGTCGAGGCGTGCCGGCGTGGCTTCGCCAACGTGCAGTTGCCCGGGCGAATGCAGTGGCTGGGGCAGTGGTGCCTGGATGTGGCGCATAATCCGCATGCCGCCCATTACTTGGCCTCGCGTCTCGCCCGGCGGGCACGTCCGGCACGCCGCATCGGCTTGCTCGGCATGTTGGGCGACAAGGATGCCTCCGGTGTCGTGGCGGCACTGTCACCCCAGGTAGATGGCTGGGTCGCTGTCAGTCTCGATGGCGAGAGGGCACGTAGCGCATCCGAGTTGGCCGCCTTGCTCGAAAGCCAGGGGCAGACGGTACTGCATCAGGCCCAGTCGCCGGCGGCCGGCGCCGAGTGGCTGATGCAGGTGCTAGACGAAGAGGACGAGGCCTTGGTCTGCGGTTCCTTCTTTATGGTCGCCGGGGTTCTCGAGTGGTTCAGTTTGCGTAGGGTGGATGCAGCGCACGAACCGGCATCCACCGCGAGGAGGAATGCATGAAATACGGACTGCGGGAACGCATCAGTGGGGCGGTAATCCTCGTCGCACTGGGCGTTATCTTTATTCCCATGTTGTTCGACGAGCCACCGTCGCGTGAGGAACAGCCTGAACCGGTATTGACCATTCAACAGCCGATCGACGTCGAGCGTGCACCGGTGGCCGAGCCGGAAAGGCCGCCGAGCCTGGGCCAGATTCAGTTGCCCAGCACGCCGAACACTACGGCACCGCAAGCGAATACCCAGGCTGAGACGCCAGCGCCTCCGCCGCCATCGGCACCCGAGCCCGAGCCTGCCGCTCCGACACAGTCTGCAGAGCAGCAGCCGGTAGCCGATCCCTCCACGCGCTCCGACCCGATCGCCGATCTGGCGCGGCAATCCGAGCAGCGCCAGGACGAATCAACGACCCAGGCATCGTCCGGTGCCGCCAGTAGCAGCGGAGAATGGGCGGTTCAGGTGGGCAGTTTCGGCGAGCCCGATAACGCTCAGCGGTTGGAGTCCAAGCTCGATGAGCAGGGCTTCAATGCCTTTCGCCAACCGCGCAGCAACAATCTGACGACGGTCTACGTCGGTCCGTTTGCCAG
This sequence comes from Halomonas sp. McH1-25, assembly GCF_022348165.1. GTDB lineage: Bacteria > Pseudomonadota > Gammaproteobacteria > Pseudomonadales > Halomonadaceae > Modicisalibacter. The sequence continues at coordinate 1,000,032 of NZ_JAKRFI010000001.1, read as the reverse complement.
CTCGGAAGCCGGTGAACGAGCGCGAACGGAACTCAAGGAAAAGGCTAACATCCAGGGGCTGCTCGTGCGCATGAAGGAGGGCGAATGACCCTGACCTGGCTGGACTGGGCGTTTCTGGCGGTCCTGTCCATGTCGATGCTGGCGGGTTTTCTGCGAGGGCTCGTGCGCGAGGCGCTGGGCCTGGGCGCCTGGATCGTGGCGCTATTGGCATCGCGGCTGTTCGCCCAGCCGGTAGCGGACATGCTCGAAGGATATATCGAACATCCCGATATCAGGCTGGTACTGGCCTTCATTCTGGTGATTTTCGTCGTCGTCATGCTGTGCGGCATGGTGATTCGGGGGATGCATGCCGCTATCGAGTGGGTGGGGATGGGCTTCTTCAACCGGCTCGCCGGGGCCGGTTTCGGTATACTTCGCGGTGGCGCCATTCTGGTTCTGGCCACGGTGATCATCACGTTGACCCCACTCGTGCAGTTACAGGCCTGGCAGCAGGCGCAGCTGCGTCCGAGTTTCGAAGGCCTGCGCGACTGGACGATCAGCCGCATTGCCGATTGGGAGCGACACGATCCCGAAACGGCAGACAAACTACGTTCGTTCTCCCTGCCTGTCGAGATTCCCGGCACGAGTGGGGCAAGCAGTACACCCTGAGTCATTCAATGCATCGAGGCCAGTCTTGGTGTCGGTATCATCGCAAGCGAGGTAAGGCGTAATGTGCGGTATCGTAGGCCTCATGGCCAATCAGCCGGTCAACCAGGCGCTCTATGATGCGCTGACAGTGCTCCAGCATCGGGGGCAGGACGCCGCCGGTATGATGACCTGGCATGAGGGACGCTTTCTGCTGCGCAAGAGCAACGGACTGGTGCGCGATGTGTTCCACACGCGTCATATGACGCGCCTAAAGGGCAACCTGGGCATTGGCCATGTGCGTTACCCCACGGCGGGCTCGTCCAGTGAGGCCGAATCGCAGCCGTTCTATGTCAACTCGCCGTATGGTCTTGCCCTGGCCCATAACGGCAACCTGACCAACTCCGACCAGTTGAAGCAGGAGCTCTACTCCAGCGACCTGCGCCACATCAATACCCGTTCGGACTCCGAGGTGCTGCTCAATGTCTTCGCCCATGAACTGGGTAAGCAGGGCCATCACCTGACCCCCGACGATATCTTCGATGCGGTACGTCGCGTACATCGACGCTGTCGGGGCGGCTATGCCGCCGTGATCATGATCAATGGCTTCGGCATGGTGGCGTTCCGCGATCCCCACGGCATCCGTCCGGTGGTTTTCGGTACCCGCGATACCGAAGAAGGCCAGGATGTGATGATCGCGTCCGAATCGGTGGCATTGGACGTCGGCGGCTTCGAACTGGCTCGGGATCTGGCGCCGGGAGAGGCGATCTTCGTCGACATGCGCGGCGAGATCCACACTCAGCAATGCGCCGATCGTCCGGTCCTGGCACCCTGCATCTTCGAGCATGTCTACCTGGCTCGCCCGGACTCTCTTCTGGATGGTGCTTATGTCTACGGCACGCGCATGCAGATGGGGCGCAAGCTTGGCGACCGCATCCTGCGCGACTGGCCCGAGCACGACATCGACGTGGTCATCCCGATTCCCGATACCTCGCGGACTTCGGCGCTGGAACTGGCTCAGCATCTCGGCGTGACCTTCCGTGAAGGGTTCATGAAGAACCGCTACATCGGTCGTACGTTCATCATGCCGGGGCAGACCCAGCGCAAGAAATCGGTACGCCAGAAGCTCAACGCCATCGACATCGAGTTCGCCGGCAAGAACGTGCTGCTGGTCGATGACTCCATCGTACGCGGTACGACGTGTAAGCAGATCATCCAGATGGCCCGTGAAGCCGGCGCCAACAAGGTCTATTTTGCCTCCGCCGCGCCACCGGTGCGTTACCCCAACGTCTACGGTATCGACATGCCGGTCGCCAAGGAGCTGATCGCGCATGGACGCAGCGAAGCCGAAGTCGGTGAGCTGATCGGCGCCGACCGGATCTTCTATCAGGACCTGGAAGACCTCAAGGCCGCCTGTCGCGAAGTCAATCCGAAACTCGAGCGCTTCGATTGCTCGGTATTCGATGGCGAGTACATTACCGGCGACATCGACGACAATTACCTCAACGCGCTGGAGGCAGCGCGCAGCGATGCAGTCAAGGATACCGCCAGTACGGCGCACTCCGTGGTCGATCTGCATAACGATGTCGAGGATTACGACTAGGTAACAGCGGCGGCCCGTCATGGCGGGCCGCCGTTTCGTTAGGGAGCGAGGCATGCAGCACGACGACTTTTCCGCAGATCCGCTCGCCGGACTGGCGTTGGATACGCTGGCCGTCCGCGCCGGCCACGAGCGAACCGCCGAACAGGAACACGGCGAACCCATCTTCACGACGTCCAGTTTCGTCTATGGCAGCGCCGCCGAGGCCGCACGCAAGTTCGGAGGCGAGGAGCCGGGCAATATCTATTCGCGCTTCACCAATCCCACCGTACGCATCTTCGAAAAGCGCCTGGCGGCGCTGGAAGGCGGCGAGCGCTGCGTGGCGACCAGTTCGGGCATGGCTGCCATCCTGTCTACGGCGCTGGCCCTGCTGGAAGCCGGCGACGAGATCGTCGCTTCACGCTCGCTGTTCGGTTCGACGGTCAGTCTATTCAGCAAGTACCTGGGTAAGTTCGGCATTACGACGCGCTATGTCGAACTGGGCAATCTCGAGGCTTGGGAGGCGGCCATGACGCCGCAGACCAAGCTGCTGTTTGCCGAGACGCCATCCAATCCGTTGTCCGAGGTGGTGGATATCGAGCAGTTGGCGGTTCTGGCCAAGCGCCACGGCGCCTGGCTGGCCATCGACAACTGCTTTCTGACGCCGGCGCTGCAGCGCCCGTTGGATTTAGGCGCCGATCTCGTCATCCACTCGGCGACCAAATATCTCGATGGCCAGGGTCGCGCCATCGGCGGCGCCGTGGTCGGACGCGACAAGGAGCTTGAGGAGCTGTTCGGCGTGGTGCGCACCTGTGGTCCGTGCATGAGTCCGTTCAACGCCTGGATCTTTCTCAAGGGGCTGGAGACACTGGGGATTCGCATGAAAGCGCACTGCGAAAACGCTCTGGCGTTGGCGCAGTGGCTCGAAGCGCACCCGGCAGTAGAACGCGTCCATTACAGTGGGCTCGAAAGCCATCCCCAGCATGCCCTGGCCAAGCGACAGCAGCGGGGGTTCGGGGCGGTACTGGGAATCGAGGTCAAGGGCGGCCGCGAGGGGGCCTGGTCGGTCATCGATGCCACCCGGCTGATGTCGATTACCGGCAACCTGGGTGACGTCAAGACTACCATCACCCATCCGGGAACGACGACTCACGGACGTCTCAACGACGAGCAAAAGGTCGCCGCCGGCATCCGCGAAGGATTGATACGTGTGGCGGTGGGGCTGGAGGATATCGACGACCTCAAGGCCGACCTGGCGCGCGGGCTCGATCGCCTATAAGCGATCTCAGGCAGGCGCACTGCGCGTACGTAGCGGCCAATCGAGAAACAATAAGCAATCATTCGCCTGCAATTATTTCTTTTTAGTGAAAAATTAGTTTCCCGTTTACGGGCTGCGCCGCATCCGCTGTGTCTTTATGCTGGCGCCATTCCACCGTGGCGACCGTCCGGGGCATCACGGTAACGTCGGGCAAGGAGAGAGCGGTCATGTGGCGCAACTCGATCCGCGGGTGGGGACTGACGAGCATTGCCATACACTGGTTGAGTGCCGTCACGGTGATTGGGTTGTTCGCGCTGGGCTGGTGGATGACCGGGCTCGATTATTACGATGCCTGGTATCAGCGGGCTCCTTGGTGGCACAAGTCGGTGGGCATGGTGCTGTTGGGGCTAACCCTTGTCAGGGTCGCATGTCGTCTCGTGCAGCCCACGCCCGAGATGGAAGGATCGCGCCTCGAATGCATAGTCGCTTATCTGGGCCATATGCTCATCTACCTCGTGCTGTTCGTTGTCCTGATCAGCGGTTACATGATTTCCACGGCAGAAGGGCGGGGGATCGAGGTGTTTGGCTGGTTCAGCGTGCCTGCACTGGTTTCCGGCCTGCCTAACCAGGCGACATTGGCCGGCGAAATTCACTGGTACGCTGCCTGGGCATTGATCGTCCTGGCGATCGGCCACGCACTGGCCGCCTTCAAGCACATGTTGGTCGATCGCAACGATGTCATGCGCCGGATGCTCGATCCCCGTTTGTCCGACGATCGGTAATAGGTAATACCATGCCGGCGTCGTTGCGCCGGTGTCTGCTTTGCAACCCGAGAAAGGAGTCCTCAATGTTCAAGAAAACCGCCGTTGCCGCCGCTCTGGGCGCATCCGCCATGCTGTCGTTGTCCCAGGCTCAGGCTGCCGAGTACGTTATCGACACCGAAGGTCAGCATGCCTTCGTCCAGTTCAAGATCAGCCACTTGGGTTATTCGTACATTCTTGGCGATTTCGAAGAATTCACGGGTAGCTTCAATTACGATCCGGAGAACGTCGCCGATTCCAGCGTCAACATGACCGTCGACGTCTCCAGCCTGGATACCAATCACGCTGAGCGCGACAAGCATATTCTCAGCGACGATTTCCTGGATGCTTCCCAGTATCCCGAGGCGACCTTCGAGTCCACTGGCTTCGAGTCCACCGGCGAGGGCGAAGGCAAGTTGACCGGCAACCTCACGCTGCATGGCGTCACCAACGAGATCACCATGGACGTGAACCACATCGGTGGTGGCGACGATCCTTGGGGCAATTACCGCCAAGGCTTCGAAGGTTCCACCATGCTCGACCTGTCGGACTACGATATCGATATGAGCAAGTTTCCGCCGGTCATGCATGAGCTCGAGCTTTACGTCGTGTTCGAAGGCATCCGTCAGTAAGGCATGCGTCATGCCCATCGAGGCGCCCCGCGGGGCGCCTTTTTCGTTGCAGGGATAGCGAGGTGCCCTTATGCCTGGCGGTACCGGTTCATAAAGCGATGATCGAGACGCCGCTTGGCAATCAGGGCCAGCCTACCCGCCCACCAGAGTCCGCCACGCATCGCCAGGCCGCGTCCGTCGCCCATGTTGAGTATCGACAGCGCATGCCGCTGGGGTTGGAAAGATTCGAGTGGCGCGTTCTGCATACGTGCCAGCAGGTTGCCGAGCAGCACCGGCGCCTGGCGCACACCGTAGACACCCAATTTGGGGTACGGGGCGTCTTTCAGCCAAGCGCAGTCGCCCACCGCGAAGATCCGGTCGTCGTACGGCGCGTGCAGCATCGGGGTGATGGCCAAGCCGTGGTGCGGGTGATGTTCGAGCCCCAATTCGCCGACCAATGCCGGTGCAGCGAGGCCGGTGGCAACGATGACCTGATCGGCGGGCAAGTGCGTGCCGTCATCGAGCCGGAGCTTGCCCTGACGATAGGCCAATGCGTTGACGGGAAGCTCCAGCTTGAGACCGCGGCGGATCAGGCGACGGGTAATCCAGCGACTGGCGCCCGACGGCGCCTGGGGGAGCAGACGCTTTTCGGCACTGATCAGGCTAATATCGAATTTGCCTCCGTAGCGCTCGCTGAGCCCGAGCAGGTTGCAGGCCAGTTCGACACCGGTGGGACCACCCCCGAGGATGGCCAGGCGGGGCAGAGAGGATGACTCGGCGAGATAGGACTCGAGCCGTTGCCTGAGCTGCCAGAGCGTCTCGATGGGCTTGGCCGGCCAGACTCCGGTGGCCTCTTCGAGCCCGGCGACTGGCGGCATATCGACCCGACTGCCCAGGTTGAGCGATACCAGATCATAGGCAAGCTTTTCTCCGCTAGCCATTAGCAGGTAGCGCTCGATACGATCGATGGCAATGACCCGGTCCTTGACGAAGTGCCCTCCGGCCCGTGCGATCAGGTGCCGTGGGTCCAGGCGATCCTCGTCAGCATGGTAGTCCCCACCCAGCATGCCGGTAGCCATGCCGGAGTACCAGAAATCCCCCGGCGAGACCAGGGTGACGTTGGCGCCCGCGCGTTTGAGGCTGTCGGCATTGGCGGCGACATGTAGATGACTGTGCCCAGCGCCGACCAGTACGATATTGACGATATCAGCCATCCTTGCGGTTCCGTTGACAGCGGTTCGGTAGTCTAGCATGGGGTAGGTGAATCGCAGCCGGGCTCTTGCTTGCGTTGCGACTATGCTGAAACGGCATGAAGCATGATGCCTACCGACCGGGGAGTGACATCTCTCAGTGGAAGGCCGGGGCGTCGACAGCCAACCCGTTAAGGAGCTTTGAACATGGCGCGTACCGATATTTTGCCGAGGATGGGACTGGGAACCTTTCGCCTGAAGGGGCAGGATGCGTTCGACTCGGTGACATCGGCACTGGAACTGGGGTATCGCCTCATCGATACCGCTCAGATGTATGGAAACGAAGAGGATGTCGGCAGAGCGATTCGCGAAAGCGGCATCCCGCGCGACGAGATTTTCGTGACCACCAAGGTGTGGTGGGATCGCCTGCAGCATGACGATCTGATTGCCTCGCTCGAGGAAAGTCAGCGCAAGCTGGGCCTTGAGCAGATCGATCTGGCCTTGATTCATTGGCCTTCGCCCACTGACGAGGTGCCCATGGCGGAGTACATCGGTGCACTGAACGAGGCGCGCGGCAAGGGACTGGCTACGCGCATCGGCGTGTCGAACTTCACTATTGCGCAGATCGACGAGGCGCTGGCTGCACCTGGCGGCGACCAGCTCGTAACCAACCAGATCGAGGTGCACCCCTTCCTGGCCAATCACAAGGTGACCAAGCATTGCCAGGGCCAAGGGCTGCAGGTGACGGGCTACATGCCGTTGGCCGTCGGCAAGGTCATGAACGAGCCGGTTATCAGCCAGATCGCCGCCGATCATGACGCCACACCGGCACAGATTGCGTTGGCTTGGGTGCTGTCCCGTGACATCGTCGTCATTCCATCGTCCACCAAGCCGAGCCATCAGGAGGCCAATCTCAAGGCGTTGGACATTGAACTGAGCGCTGACGAGATCCAGCGTATCGGCAAACTCGACGTCGGCGAACGCATCGCCAATCCCGACTTCGCGCCGGAGTGGGACAAGTAACCTCTGTCTGTGCGGCCTGGATAGTCGCTGTGTCTTATCCCGTCAGGCTCGGTGCTGTCACCACAAAAGTCGTCCGGTTCTGTATCCTTGCCGATCGTGGTTCGACCATTGACTCGTTGGTAACGGAGACGCCTTGAACCGGACTCATCCTTCTCTGCAACGCCAGCTCTGGCAACAGACTTGGCCCATGGCGCTTGGCGTGCTTTCCCTATTGGGATTCCAGCTCGTCGACAGTGCCTTCATTGCCCGACTGGGAACCGCGCCCCTGGCGGCCCAGTCGTTCACGTTTCCCATGGCATTTCTCATCATCGGCGTCCAGGTCGGTATCGGCATTGCCATCGCTGCGCTGATCTCCCGTGCGTTGGGGGCAGGGGAAGAGGCGCGGGCTCGCCGGCTGGGCAGCCTGGTGCTGCTCGGCGGAAGCTTGCTGATCGCCGCGCTGTGCATTGTCCTATGGTGGTGGCAGACCCCCATCTTTCGACAATTGGGGGCAGACGACGCCATTCTGCCGCTGATACGCCGCTACTGGGGACCCCAGTTGCTGGCATCCTGGGTCGGGGCCGTACTCTATTTTTGCTACAGTCTGTTCCGCGCCCACGGCGATACCCGGCTGCCGGGCAAGCTGATGGTGCTGACCAGCCTGATCAACCTGGCGCTCGACCCGCTGCTGATTTTCGGAATTGGCGATTGGGCAGGGCTGGGGCTGCCCGGGGCCGCCTGGGCCACCACGCTGGCGTTTGCAATAGGGCTGGGGGGAGCGGCCTGGCGCCTGCGGCAGACCGACTGGATGGCAACCCAAGGTCTGGTCGAGGAGGCCCTGACCTCGACCCGCCCTTTCATGGGCATCGCCGCGCCGGCCATGGTCAGCCAATTGATGCCGCCACTGGCCGCCATGTTGGCTACGGCGATCATTGCCGATCTGGGTGAAACTGCTGTGGCCGCCTGGGGGTTGGCGAGCCGGCTCGAGACTGTGTCGCTGATGGTGGTGCTGGCACTGACCATGTCATTGCCACCGTGGCTCGGCCGCTGCTACGGCGGTGGCGACTGGCGGCAGGTTCGGCGTCTCATGGCATTGGCGATGAAAGTGGTGGTCGTCTGGCAGTTGGGACTCGGCCTGGTCCTGGCGCTGCTGGCGCCGTGGGTCGCCAGTCTGCTTGCGGGTAATCCCGATGTTCGCATCGAGCTGGCCATCTTGATCCGCGGCCTGCTGCCCAGCTATGCGCTGCTGGGGGTGTGTATGCTCGTGGTCTCCGCCTCCAATGCCTTGGGGTGGCCGTTGCGTGCCATGATCATGTCCTGCGTGCGGCTGTTCGTTTGCTACCTGCCGTGTCTATGGCTAGGCGCGCAGCTAGGTGGCGTGCCGGGCATCGCCATAGGCGCGGCGGTAGGCAATGGCCTGGCGGGTGCCGTGGCTTGGGGGCTGTATCGCCGCTCGATAGGAAGCTCAGGAAAGGCAGATGAAACAGCTGCTTATTGCAATAAATAGACATCTATTTGCCAAAAATAACTCCGATAAAGGTTTTTGTGGCGTCGTGGGTGTAACCAGCGCCTACTATCTGGCTCGTCAAGGTCATGGTGTCACGGTAGTGGACCGCCATCAGCCCTAATGGGTTGGATATCCGCCGCTATGCCGCCTGACCATGAATCATGCCTAGATTAGGCACGGCATGTCTCGCTTGCACAAGCCATGCCGGCCTGTGCAAGCGTTGAGCATGATCCACGACGCTGAGTGACGTGGATGTCAGTGAGGGGCGGGGCGGGTCATGTGCGTCTTAAGCAGGCTGGCGACAGTGGTGAGTACCAGGGTTCCGATAATGATCGTCAACGACAGCCAGATGGGAATCTCCGGCGTCCAATGAATTGGTTCGCCGCCATTGATGAAGGCGAGACTGTTGGTATGTAGTGCCTCGAACACCAGCTTGACCCCAATGAAACCAAGGATGGCCGACAATCCGAGCCCAAGGTAAACCAGTCGATCCAGCAGGCCGCCCAGCAGGAAGTAGAGCTGCAGTAGGCCGAGCAGAGCGAAGGCATTGGTCGTGAAGACGATGTAGGGTTCCTTGGTCAGACCGTAGATGGCAGGTATCGAGTCCAGCGCGAACAGCAGATCGGTGAATCCCAGGGCAACGACGACGAAGAACAGTGGCGTGGCCAGACGCTTGCCGTCGATACGGGTGAACAGCCGGTTGCCATGATATTCCGCGGTGGCCGGAAATTTACGCTGTGCCCAGCGCTCGATGCGAGTAGGTTGGCTGGGCTCGTCCGCATCGTGCTTGCCACGAAAGTGGTCTCTTGCCAAGTGAACGGCGGTATACAGCAGAAAGGCGCCGAATACGTAGAAGACCCAACTGAACTGGGCAATGGCGGCGGCCCCCAGGGCAATGAAGATGCCGCGCATGATCAGGGCAATGGCGATACCGATCAATAACACTTTTTGCTGGTAGATCCGTGGCACGGCAAAGCGGGCCATGATGATCACGAAAACGAACAGATTGTCGACCGAGAGACTCTTTTCGGTGATGAAACCGGCAAAATATTCGGTGCCATACTGTGGACCCCAGGCCAGCCAAAGCCCCACCCCAAAAAGCATGGCCAAAGTAATGAAGAACACGGACCAAATGGTCGCTTCCTTCATGGTGGGCTCGTGAGGCTTGCGTGCATGAAAGGCGAAATCGAACAGGAACAGGGCAATGACGGCGGCGATGGTGGCCAGCCACACCCAGGCAGGAACGCTCATGGGGAGTCTCTCCGGTAGACATAAGGTTACCGAAAGTCTCTTCCGTATCGACCAGGCGATACTGCTGCCACCGGGACTCTCGTCCGTGCTGACGATGGCAGTGTTGGCTGGACAACTGCGGTGCCTCAGCCAAGGAATACTCCCTTTCAAGCCAGTATATTGTGTGGCGAGAGCGCATGCCGCGCAATGGGAGATAGGGCAGCTCAAGCAATTTTTCTGATAAACGTGACGGCAATGTCTTACGCGAAGACTTAACCCAGGTAAGCTTACAGAACCGTAAGGTGTGCGATAGTGGTGACATGAGCTTGGAACGCTCTGAGGAATACGAGCAAGGATGCTCGCCCAAGGACGGGACCCCACCTTTCTTTTCGTCTGTCTTGCCTACCTTGAATCTGGTTTTATGTCCTATTGGTCACTTGCCCACTGAGAGCTGGCGCGCGCGCTTGGCGCCTACCTATGCTGTCCGTATCGTTAATCGCTAACGGAGAGAAGGGATGCGGGAAAAGCGGCCTCGCCGATGGATAACGCTTGTATTGCAGTTATGTCTGGTTGCTCAGGCACTGCTCGCTCTGTTGAGCCGTCAGTGGCATCTGGCCATCATTAGTCTGTTGGTGGTGTTGATAACCTTCTTTCCCGTGCTGTTCGAGCGCCAATTCCGTATCCGGACGCCCGTACCGCTGCAGCTCTTGGCCTTTGGTTTCGTCATCGCATCGCTTTTCTTCGGTGAAGGGAAGGGCTTTTATTCGCGCTTCTGGTGGTGGGACATCGCCTTGCATACGGTATCCGGTGGCCTGTTCAGTGTCGTGGGCTTCCTGCTGGCCTATGGGGCCAATGGAGTAGCGCGGATTAGGGAGTCGGCCATGGTGCCGGGATTCGTCGCATTATTTGCATTCGCGTTTTCCCTTGGTGTGGGCGTCGTCTGGGAAATCTTCGAATTCAGCATGGACCGCCTGTTCGATACGAACATGCAGCGTGCCATGCTGAACGATGCCGCCGGCCTGACGGATACCATGTGGGACCTGATCATGAACACCCTCGGCGCGCTGGTCGTCTCCCTGTTGGGGTGGCGTTGTGTGAAATACGCCGAGCAAGGCATCTTCCTCAAGCGTTGGATAGATACTTTCATCGAGCGCAACCCCAGGCTGTTCAAAAGACCGCGTTAATGACTGCACAGTACGGCTTCCATGAAAGATGAATGGGCCGATGTACATCGGTATGCTGTAAGGTATCCTTTCTTACTTCGATACTGCGAGGAATCATGCCCGAACCGGCCAAGCATTCGCCCTCCGAGAAAACGACACAAAGCAGGCTGGAGCGTCGCTGGGAACGTTTTCTTTGGAACTCCCGCTTTCTCGTCATGGCAGCAGTCGTTCCCAGCTTGATTGGCGCATTGGTACTGTTCATCATCGGGACACTCGATATTCTAGGCATCGTCCGCGATACCGTAGCGTATTACCTTCTCGGAAGCGGGATGGACATTCACGAAACGGTCGTGCCCAGTATCGTCATGGCCGTGGATATCTACCTGATCGCCATCGTGCTACTGATCTTTGGTCTCGGCGTCTATCGGCTTTTCGTCTCGCCGATAGAACAGGCGGAGGATTACGCGCCACGGCATCCCTTCAATGTCGAATCGTTCGATCAGTTGAAAGACAAGATTGCTCGTGTAGTCATCTTGGCGGTGATCATCGAGTTCTTCCGTGCCGTGGTCGATATCCGATTTCAGACACCGCTGGATGCCATTTATCTTGCGTTATCGGTGCTGGCCCTGGCGATAGCCATTTATTTGATGAGCCTGACCCACAAGGGTGAATGAGTTTTTCTTGATGTGAATACATGGAGCAAAAAAAGCCCGGCGATACGCCGGGAGAGGAATGAGAACGGAAACGCCTGCCTGACTGCATGGATAGAAAACATACATTCCATGCTGCACATATCTTGAACCTAGCGGAAGTTATCCAATAGTTGGTTATGTTTTGTGTTTTTAACGTAAAGTATTTTCGATTCTATTGCTTGTATGGATGTACCGCGTGGAGCCGCTTTGCAAAAATGCGCGTTATCGATGAATGAAAGAAGGCTAGCCACATACGAAACACAAACGTCGGATAACTGAATGGTTGTCTAATTTAACCTGTGGAATCAAATCGCCTTTGCCTGACTTTCCACGTGGTATATCTCTTACATAAAGCACTGATCCAAGTTTATCGCACGTGCGCTACTGTATGGCATCGTGTACTTGCGGTAGGGCAAGGATGCCTATCAAGGAAGAACGAGCAGGACGCTCGATTAGCCAAGGATGCATGGACAGGATGCCCGTGGAGTTCGTAAGGAGTGCGGTAAGGGGTTCGTGCAGGGACACGAGCCCCGGTCGAAAGCCCGGTCATTGGACCGGGCTTTCTTCTTCATGCATGGCGTCGGCATGCGCGGTGCACGGCCCAGTATGACGACAGGATACAAAATGAAAAATAGCGTCACAAAAAGCTCTTTTTCAAAGATTAGCTTGTCATCTACTTTGCTATGTTGTTGCGGTGACGCCTTACCGAATCGGGTCTCTTTCTAGGCTCGTCCCTTCTTGCGTCGCTGAGCCCCAGTCACGCTGGGGCTCTCATTGCCCCAAAGCTGCGACACATGGGGTACAGCACACCCCTTTACCTTGGCGCCTACGTATTACGTCAGCGATCTCTTACATGAGTTCCTAACATGGGTTAGATAACTGCTCGTCCAAAGCAGGCATAGTGACTCACGTAGACATGGAGATGTCGCAATGGAACCCGGGCAAGGAAGCCTGATGAACCAAGGATGCATGAGCAGGATGGCTCATGAGTGGGCAGCAGGACGCATCACGCCACGCAAAGCCCGGCCTTAACAGGCCGGGCTTTATTATTTTCAGCCCACCAAACAGAAATCGCTGCATAGGCTGCGCATATTCCATCAAGCAGGCTGCCCGCGCATTGATATGCAGAACTGCGCTCATGCCATGTCGGCGCACGCCCCTAAACTGCGATACGGCGAATGCTTGCTATGGGATGTGGCTGTGCTGTGGATCGAAACAAAGTACAGGGAAGGAGCTGCGTAAAAACCAATGCTGTAGAGATTCTTTTGGTGCGGATGGGGAGACTCGAACTCCCACGCCGTGAGGCACTGGAACCTAAATCCAGCGTGTCTACCAATTCCACCACATCCGCATCAGGGGCTAGCAGTCGCCGTATTTTACGGACCGATTCGGCCAAGTCAATCGCTATCCTCAAGTCCATGCAGATATTCGGCTGCCCGCTCGGCTTTTGCCTGTAATGCAAGCAAATCGTTCCCTTTAGTCGACCCTTCGCCGAGCCAGGGAATGGCGCCTAGGCAGGGCGCCTCCAGGCATTGGTGTAGCGTTTCTAGGTTATCGTCGTAGTCGCGCATGGCAGGATCGATCTGGGTCGCTACCCAGCCTGCCACGTGTAGGCCGTCGGCGCGGATGGCATCCAGCGTGAGTCGGGCGTGACTAATGCAGCCCAGGCGCATGCCGACGACGAAAATGACCGGCAGGCCGAGTCGAACCGACAAGCTGCTGAGATCCTCCGTCTCGTTGAGCGGGACTCGCCAGCCACCTGCACCTTCGATGAGAACGATATTCCGCGGCGTCACGGCCAGGGTGCCGCGAATTGCAGCTTCTAGCTCATCGAGATGCAGTCGCAGCCCTGCGCGCCGGGCGGCCAGATGGGGAGCGATGGGTGGTTCCAGCGCCACCGGATTCACTGCAGCGTATTCGACCGGCGGCGATGAGAATGCCTGAAGCAGCAAGGCATCGATATTGCGCAGCGTACCGCCGTTACGCTCACAGCCGGCCGCGACCGGCTTGAGACCCAATGTAGTCCGCCCTTGCCGACGTGCCTTGGCGAGCAGGGCGGCAGTGACGAGTGTCTTGCCGGCATCGGTATCGGTACCGGTCACGAAATAATGGCTCATGAAGTTATCGGGGCTTGTGGAGTTCGAGAGTCAGGCGTTGATAGGTGACGGGCAAACCGGCCGGCAGGCGCAGGGTTTCATAACGCTGCCTGGCCTTATCGATATCTCGGCGTGTCAACGCCGGCCCGCCATGGGCAACCTGGGCGCCGACGCCCTTGATCGAGGTCATGACGGCGGTGAGGTTCGGATAGTGAAAGCGCTCGGAGGCCTGTTCCATGCGAACTTCGAAACCGGCCTGGCGAGCGACAAGACATACCTGTCGGGAACTGGCGAAACGCTCCACGGCGGCAGGCCTATGCGGGTGCGACCAGGCGTGGGCGACTTCCGACAGGGTGCCCGGTGCCAGGGTGTTGATCAGGGCGCAGCCGCCTGGTGCGAGAATGCGATGAAGTTCACTGAATATGCCCGGCAGGTCGCGGCACCACTGGATCGCCAGATTGGAAAACACCAAATCGATGGATTGACTGGCCAACGGCAGGGACGCGGCATCGCCACATAGCCATCGGCCCTGCGCGCCGTATCGGCGGCGGGCTTCACCGAGCATGCCGAGAGCCAGGTCTAGCCCGATGGCTTGCACTCCAAAATGGCGGGAAAGCCGGGCCGTCCAGTGACCGGGGCCGCAGCCCAAGTCGAGCACCTTAGCGGCCTGTACCGGCAAGCGCTGCCAGAGCATGCGGCCCATGGCGTGTTGAGCCTGGGCCCGATCCATATAACTGGCCGCTGATCGACTGAAGGCGTGGCCGACACGCTGTCGCCAGACATGCTCGTCGCGGTCGGGGTGGGTCCGGGGTTGTTCAGCCTGCATTCACTATCTCCAGCGAGGGTCGCACCGCGGTAGGCGCATCGGCGACTCGAGCCAGCACATGGGCCAAGCGTGCCGGGGCGGAAAGCTGGGGGCAGTGCCCGCAGCCGGGCAGTGTAATGCCCGGCTGGTAACGCTCCATCCTCGGCAGCAGCGGGTCGTTGGCACCATGCAGGTAGATGACGGGGCAAGTGGCCTGTTCCAGCGCGTCATGCAGGTCGAGACGGGCAAGTCGTTCCAGTCCGTCTGCCAACGTGGCGGTGTCTGCCGGCATCCGGTTACCAAGCAAGGCCTCGAGGCATCGATGGGCATGGCGTGGAGACGCTTCACCGCTGGCTTGCCAGCGCAGGAAATGCTGCCAGGTGCGTTGCGGGTCGCGGGCAAAGGCGCGCTGGAACGCCTCGATCTCCTGCGGCCTGACTCCGCCATGCTCGTCGCTGACGAAGCGCGGCGCGGCACCGAGCATGACCAGCGCTTGTGGGGCCGGCAGGTAGGGCAGCAGGGCAGCGGCAAGCATGCCGCCTAGCGACCAGCCGACCCAGATCGCATCGGCGGACAAGACATCCTGCATGGCATCCGCCAGGGCATCGAGATCCGTCGGGTCTGCCAGCGGTGGGTGCTGGCCATAACCGGGCCAGTCGGGGCTGGAAACGTGCAGGTGCAACGGCCAGTGAGGAGTCAGGCGCTGCCATAGGCGGGCATCGATGCCCCAGCCGGACAACAGCACGATCTGCGTCATGTCGCCGGTGCCTCTTCGAAGGGTAAAGCAACGACCAATCGTGCCAGGACATCGAGCAGGGCATCGATCTGTGCCTGGGTGTGTGCCGCCGAGAGAGTGATGCGCAAGCGGGCCTGTCCCTTGGGTACGGTAGGCTCACGGATGGCGCCGACCAGAAAGCCGCTTGCATGCAGAGCATGCCCCCAGTGCATGACGCGCTGGCTATCGCCCAGCAGTATCGGCTGGATCGGGGTCAGCGACGCGGCGAGTGGCAAACCGAGCTGATCGGCGCCATTACGCCAATGGCGAATGTTGTCGTGCAAACGCTGCCTGCGCTCGGGTTCCCGCTCGACAATATCGAGTGCACGCAGAGTGGCGCAGGCCACGCCGGGTGGTTGGGCCGTTGTGTAGATATAAGGACGCGCAAACTGGATCAGCGCTTCTATCGTGTCGTCATCGCCGGCTACGAAAGCGCCGGCACTGCCCAGCGCCTTGCCCAGGGTGCCTACTAGGACCGGCACCTGTTCCGGGCCGAACCGGGGGCCGACGCAACCGCTGCCGTTGTCGCCGAGTACGCCGACGCCGTGGGCATCGTCGATCATCAGGCAGGCCTCGAAGCGCTTACTGATCTTGGCTAACGTCTCGATATCCGCGATGTCGCCATCCATGCTGAATACCCCGTCACTGATCACTAGGCGTGGGCCATCGCTGCGCGAGTTCTCCAGGAGTCGCTCCAGGTCGGCATGGTCGCGGTGATGAAAGCGGCGCGGACGGGCCGCTCCGAGCCGCGCGCCATCGATCAGAGAGGCGTGATTGAGGCGGTCCTGATAGATCTGCGCACTATCGCCAAATACCTGTAGAACACCGAGGTTGGCCATGTAGCCGGTGGAGAATAGCAGCGCCCGGGGACGGCCGGTCAGCGCGGCCAGGCGCTCTTCCAGTATGCGGTGGGGTTCGAGATGACCACTGACCAGATGGGAGGCGCCGGCGCCGGTACCGTAGCGCCGTACGCCTTCCGCCTGGGCCTCGGCCAGTTGCGGATCGTGGGCCAGACCGAGGTAGTCGTTGCCGGCAAAGTCGCACAACGTGTGCCGGCCATCGTCGACCCGCTGGCCGGGCAGCGGGGACAGGGTCCGGCGTTGCCGCCACAGCCCACGCTCACGCTGTTGGCGAAGTCGCCGTTCTATCTGCTGTCGCCACACGGTCAGTGCACGCCGGCAGCATCGTAGAACAGGGCATCGTCCGTACGACGACGAATCATGGCGTCATCCAGTAGCGCTTGCTGAGCGGCATCGTCACGACAGGTGTCGATACGTTCGGGATGCAGACCCAGGCGGCCGAATAGGTCGCGGTCGCGTTCCACCTGGGGGTTCTCGGTGGTCAGCAGTTTGTCGCCATAGAAGATCGAGTTGGCGCCGGCCAGAAAGGCCAAGGCCTGGGTGGCATCGTCCATCATTTCGCGGCCGGCGGACAGCCGGACGTGGCTTGTTGGCATCAGGATACGTGCCACGGCGATGGCACGGACGAAGTCGAGCGGGTCGAGATCAGCGACGTTTTCCAGCGGCGTGCCGGGCACCTTGACGAGCATGTTGATAGGCACCGATTCGGGATGCGGGTCGAGGCGCGCCAGTTGCTGAAGCAGGCCGGCGCGATCGCGCGGCGTCTCGCCCATGCCGAGAATGCCGCCGCTGCAGATCTTCATGCCGGCATGGCGCACGTGGCCCAGTGTCTCGAGACGATCGGCATAGGTCCGGGTGGTGATGATGTCGCCGTAGTACTCGGGCGAGGTATCGAGGTTGTGGTTGTAATAGTCGAGTCCCGCCTCGGCCAGACGTTCGGCCTGGGCATTATCTAGCATGCCCAGGGTCATGCAGGTTTCCAGCCCCAGCGCTTTGACCCGGCGTACCATTTCCAATACCACGGTGAGATCGCGCTCACGCGGGCTGCGCCAGGCGGCACCCATGCAGAATCGACTGGCGCCGGCTTGCTTGGCGGCACGTGCCTGTTCGACGACCTTATCGATCTCGAGCAGCTTCTCCTTGTCCAGTCCGGTATTGTAGTGACCCGACTGAGGACAGTACTTGCAGTCCTCGGGGCAGGCACCGGTCTTGATCGACAATAGCGTCGAGACCTGGACGGCATTGGCGTCGAAATGCGTACGATGTACCTGCTGGGCCCTGAAAAGCAGATCGTTGAAGGGCAGGTCGAACAACGCTTCGATTTCTTCGAGCGCCCAGTCGTGGCGAGGCGGGAAGGCGGCATGGAATGATGGGCTGGCCTGAGACATGTCGGATCTCGTCAATTGGTAAACATGAGGATGTTTTAAAAGTTGACTTCGATCATAGAGGCAATCGGAGCTCTGTCAACCAAGGTTACGGATAAAGTTGACAGGTGGTTGCGTCATTCGCTGCCTGGACCTTGTAGCTTCTGTCTTGCGCCGGCATTGCCAGGTCGAGCGTGGTGCCGGCCATGCCTGGGTGAGCTGCCCTGGAACCTGCAGGCTTGTCATCAGTGTGCCGATCCGCTGCCAGCCATCGGTGCCGAGCGCTGTGGGCGCTGCGTCACTCAGCCACCGGCCTTCTCGCGGTCGCATGTCGGGTTGCGCTACGAGAACGAAGTCGTCGCGCTCATGCACCGCTTCAAGTTTTCCGGCGACCCCCGCGCCGGGGTGGTGCTGGCGTCGCTCATGCTAGAAACGCTGAAAACACTGCCGCCCGAGGCTATGCCGGATGTGCTGATCGGCCTGCCCCGGCATCCACGGCGGGCGCGTGAATTCGGCTTCGATCAGGCGTTATGGCTGACACACTACCTCTCGCGCCGGTTGGGCATTCCCCAGGTAACGGCGCATCGTGTACGCCATACACCCACCCAGCGAGGGCTCGATCGTCAGGCTCGGCAGCATAACTTGCGAGATGCGTTTCGAGTCGATGCGCCGCTGAAAGGCCGGGTCGCCGTCGTCGATGACATCATGACCACGGGGGCCTCGCTGAGCGCCCTGGCAGAAGCGTGCCTGGCAACAGGTGCCGACGAGGTGCAGGCGTGGGCGATAGCTCGCACGCCGCCTACGTCTTTCTGAGTCCTGACGATCCGCCGAGTCTGTTAGCATGCAGCCATCGACGAACCGAGGAATCGCCATGGCTGCCTACCATCATCCCTTCGAGAGCCTGACGCCACAGCGCATCGTCGAAGCCATCGAGGCGCTGGGCATGTGGTTGCCCGGTGAGCCTTTTACTTTGAATAGCTACGAAAACCGGGTCTTTCTGGTCAGCGATGACGAGCGGCGACGTTGGGTGGTGAAATTCTACCGTCCCAACCGTTGGAGCGAGGCGCAGATCCGCGAGGAGCATGGCTTTCTGACCGAGCTGGCGGCGGCCGAGGTGCCGGTGGCGGCTCCTTGGCAGGATGCTCGCGGCGAGACCCTGCATGAGGCGTACGGCTTTCGTTTCGCGTTGTTCCCCCATGTACCGGGGCAGGCACCCGAGCTGGAAAATCCCGAGCATCTGTTTGCTCTGGGCGAGCTGATCGGCCGCCTTCATGCAGTGTCGGCATGCTGTAGCTTCTTCGAACGTCCGTGCCTGGACCCGGAAGCCCTCGTTACGCACAGTCGGGAGCAGGTCCTGGCTGGCGCATGGCTCAACCGCCGGCAGCGTCAGAGTTACGCGAAGATCAGCGAGGCCTTGCAGAGATTGCTAGTCGAACGTACCTGGCCGGCGGGTGCCGAGATTCGTGCCCATGGCGACTGCCATTTGGGCAATATCCTCGGTCGCGATCAGGATTTTACCCTGGTCGACTTCGACGATTGCTGCATGGCGCCTGCCGTGCAGGATCTGTGGATGATGCTGACGGCCCAGAACGACCAGGAACTGCAGATGCAGTTGGGCGAGCTGATCGAGGGCTATGAGCAGCATCGTGACTTCGATCGGCGTCAGCTCGAGTGGATCGAGCCGCTACGTACATTGCGGCTGATGCGCCACAGTGCCTGGCTGGTCGCTCGCTGGGAGGATCCCGCCTTTCCCCGGGCATTTCCCTGGGTGGCCAGCGAGGACTACTGGGACCAGCACATTCGAACGCTGGAACAGCAGCGAGTGGTTCTCGACGGTTCCCAGCGCTGGCTGGCCAACAACTGAAGGTAGATAGAAAATCGGCTTCGCGATAGAGCCGCCCTCATGGAGCGGCGCTATCGCTTATCGGGATCAGTCGCTGGCAGGTTCGGAACCGCTGGCCTCGTCTCGCTCATCGGCATGACGCCGTCGCTCGTTGATTTCCGCCGACGGGTTGCGCTGCGCATCGAGTTGCAGGGCGCGACCCAGGTTCAACTGGAAGGTGTGGTCCGGCACGATCATGGCCAATGAGCATCGGCCATCCTGGCTCTCGCGGCAGACATCCAGGCCGAAGCCGCCGTCACGTTCATGGGCGGCAGCGGATAGCTCGCCGCTGAAGATGTCGGGTTGGCTATCTTCGGCTTCGATGCAGGTCACCGACTGCGTGGTCAGGCGAACCCGGTCGTCGGTGAGCTGGGCATCGGCAGTGATCAGGCAGTAAGTCGGCAGATGATGCGATGCCGAAGACTGGGCACGCGACACCGGGCGCAGCAAGACAGCGTGCCTCTCGGGCGAGGCGCGATCGAGAGTGATACTGTCGATCACTTGAACGTCGACACTGGCATCGGCAGGCAAGCTGAGCGAGTCCTTCGCAGCCAGCACCGGCATGGCAACGAATGCCAGTAGTACAAGGACGAATGGTTTCAACATGGCGTGGTCTCGACAGGCATTGTACTCCCGCCATCGGCGGGAACATGACGTGTGCGCACTCTAGCACAGCGCCGGACGGCTGGCAGCCGCGCCGGCGCGGCAGGTTGTCGCGAGGGGCAATGTCTAGCGCAGCACTGCGCGAAGTTCAGGAGTGCGGTAGAATCCGCCCGGCAAGGAAACATGCCGTGACAATAACATGAACGCACCATGACCATAGGCAACGAGACATAGGCTGAACCGATGACTGAAGAACTCGCCAACCATTACCGGGAGATCATTGCCGGTCTGGGTGAAGATCCCGGCCGCGAGGGGCTTCGTGATACGCCCAAGCGCGCCGCTAAAGCCATGCAATTTCTGACTCGGGGCTATAGCCAGTCTCTCGAGACACTGGTCAATGGCGCAGTCTTCGCCTCGGAGACTGACGAGATGGTGCTAGTGAAGGACATCGAGCTCTATTCGATGTGCGAACATCATCTGCTGCCCTTCATCGGCAAGTGCCATATCGCCTACATGCCGCATGGCAAGGTGCTGGGATTGTCGAAATTCGCGCGTATCGTCGACATGTACGCCAGGCGCATGCAGATCCAGGAGAACCTGACACGCGAGATCGCCGAAGCGATCCAGCAAGTGACGGGGGCCGGTGGCGTCGCGGTGGTGATAGAAGCCAAGCACATGTGCATGATGATGCGTGGCGTCGAGAAACAGAACTCGAGCATGACCACCTCGGTAATGCTGGGTGCCTTTCGCGACAACCAGACCACTCGCCAGGAGTTCCTGATGCTGGTCAACGGTCGCTGAACGACATAGGAGCCGCGATGCCATTGCATGCCCTCAATGAACAGCACCTCGATCACGACCTTGCCACGATTCGTATCAAGAACCTGCGTCTGCGCACGTTCATCGGCATCAAGGATGAAGAGATCAAGAATCGCCAGGACGTGATCATCAACGTAGTGATCCGCTACCGTGCCGATCGTGCGGTACAGTTCAATCACATCGACCAGGCGCTCAACTACCGCACCATTACCAAGCGCATCATTTCGCACGTCGAGGACGGACGCTTCCAATTGCTGGAGCGCATGACCCGTGAAGTGCTCGACATCGTCATGTCGTATCCTCAGGTGCTGACCGCCCAGGTCGAGGTCGACAAGCCGCATGCCCTGCGTTTTGCCGATTCGGTCTCGATTACCCTGTCCGAAACCCGTGGAGATCATGCGACGGTTTGACGGGTTGGTCTTACAGGGATAAACCTCTTAGCATTGGCATGTTGATTCAGCCAGCGGAGTGCGGCCTTGGACGGCAAGATCACCGATTTCGACGATGAGGCACAGCAGGGGTCCATCGTGACTCGCGAAGGCCAGTGCTATACCTTTTCACTCGCCGACTGGCGGGGCAGGGGGCTGCCCGGTCCCGACATTCTGGTCCGTTTCGACGTGCGCGATTCTCACGCCGTTCAGGTCTTCAACTTGCCCGAGAAGCAGCGGCGTGCCACGGCGCATTTGCTGGCCTCCGACCATGCGCATGCCGCCAGCGATGCCGAGCTGGCCGGCGAATACGAGGAAGGTGTCGGGCGGCGTTATTCGAGTTGGGCGCTGGCTGCCATCGTCGTGGCCATCCTTGGTCTGTTCTTCGATATCCTGGCGCCTGTGCTGGGGCTGGTGGCCGCTATTCTGGCCATATTGGGGCTACGCCATATCCGGCGCCAACCGCAACGCTACCGAGGCAGGGGGTTCTGCTGGGCGGCGATTATCCTGTCATTGATCGTTGCTACGCTATCCTTGCTGCTGGAGCCGCTGCCGGCAACATCCTTGTCTCAGTTGCTAGCCGTGCCCGGCCATGAGCAAACCGGGTGACGTACCGTCAAATGCGGTTGGCGCTCATCCTGCGTCGATGAACGTCAGCCGGCTCCGTGCGGCAACCGTCGTTGTCGCCCTCATGGAAGGAGAACATCATGGAATCCTTGCAAGACTGCCCGCTGTTTCGTCCGTTTGCCTACATCGACGGTAGTTGGGTCGCGGCAGACAGTGGCGAACAGATCGATGTCGTCAATCCGGCGACCGGCGAGGTCATTGGTCAGGTTCCTCGTCTGGGTCGGGCCGAGACTGAGCGCGCCATTGAAGCTGCCGACGTCGCCTTTCCCGCCTGGCGAGCACTGACGGCTCAGGAGCGCGCCGATGTGCTGATGAAATGGCACGACCTGATGCATGAACATCAGGACGAGCTGGCGCTGATCATGACCCTGGAGCAGGGCAAGCCGCTCAAGGAAGCGGCGGGGGAGATCGCCTACGCCGCCAGTTTCCTGCGCTGGTTTGCCGAGGAGGCACGTCGGGTTTACGGCGAGACCATTCCGGCTGCGAAAAGCAGCCAGAGGATTCTGGTGACCAAGCAGCCGGTCGGGGTGGTGGGGGCCATTACACCCTGGAACTTCCCGGCAGCCATGATCACTCGCAAAGTCGGTGCCGCGCTTGCCGCAGGCTGTCCGATCGTCGTCAAGCCGGCCAGCCAGACGCCATTCTCGGCCACTGCCATGGCCCTGCTTGCCGAGCGTGCCGGGGTGCCGCGCGGCGTATTCAACGTCGTGCCTGGGCGGGCCAGCGAGATTGCCTCGGCACTGACCGAGTCGCCGATCGTACGCAAGATCACTTTTACCGGATCCACCGAAGTCGGGCGCAAGCTGATGCAGCAGGCTGCCGAGCATATCCAGAAGATATCCCTGGAACTGGGCGGCAACGCGCCGTTCATCGTCTTCGAGGATTCCGACCTGGATGCGGCGGTGGAAGGCGCCATGGCGTCCAAGTTCCGCAACGGCGGGCAGACCTGCGTATGCGTCAATCGCTTCCTGGTCCAGTCCAGCGTGGTCAACGCCTTCTGCGAAAAACTGGCCGCTGCCATGAACAGCGAACTGCACGTCGGTGACGGCACCGAGGAGGGCGTCAATATCGGTCCGCTGATCGACCAGGATGGGGTCGAGAAAGTCAGCCGGCACATTCGCGATGCCGTGGACAAGGGCGCCGAACTGCTGCTGGGCGGCCACCCGCACCCGCTGGGTGGCAATTTCTTCACGCCGACGCTGATCAACGATGCCAAGCCCAGCATGCTTGTCGCCCAGGAAGAAACGTTCGGTCCGTTGTCGGCGGTGTTCCCCTTCGATGACGAAGAGGATGCCGTGGCCATGGCCAACGACACGCCCTTCGGTTTGGCCGCTTACTTCTACTCAAGAGATCTGAGCCGCGTATGGCGTGTCTCGGAAGCGCTCGAGTATGGCATTATCGGTATCAACACCGGCCTGATCTCGAATCCTGCAGCGCCCTTCGGTGGCGTCAAGGAGTCCGGCCTGGGACGCGAAGGCGGCCATCAGGGTCTCGAAGAATTCATGGAGACCAAGTATCTCTGTATCGACCTAGGTTAAACCACCCGACAACCTAAAAAGCCTCCACCGTCGATAAACGGTGGAGGCTTTTGTGACTCCGCGTCTTAGATAAAACGCTGGGCGAGTCCTGGCGTTTCCACAAGTAATTAATGCTTGAAGTGGCGCATACCCGTAAACACCATGGCGATCCCCGCTTCATTGGCGGCGTCGATCACTTCCTGGTCGCGCATCGAGCCACCCGGCTGGATGACTGCGGTGATACCCGCCGCGGCTGCGGCATCGATACCATCGCGGAACGGGAAGAACGCATCGGAGGCCATCACCGAGCCGGGCACCTCGAGGCCTTCATCGGCGGCCTTGATACCGGCGATCCTCGCTGAGTAGACGCGGCTCATCTGGCCGGCACCCACGCCGATGGTCTGGCCGTGCTTGGCGTAGACGATAGCGTTGGACTTGACGTACTTGGCGACTTTCCAGGCGAAGGCCAGGTCGTGCATCTCCTGCTCGCTCGGCGCACGCTCGGTGACCACCTGAAGCTCGTCGCGACCGACCATGCCCAGGTCGCGATCCTGCACCAGCAGGCCGCCGGTGACGCGCTTGAAGTCATGGGCTTGCTCGCGCTCGCCGGGCCAGTGTTTGCCGGCATCGAGCAGGCGCACGTTTTTCTTCTCGGCCACGATGGCTGCTGCCTCGTCACTGACGCCAGGGGCAATGATCACCTCGACGAACTGGCGATCGACGATGGCGCGTGCGGTGTCGGCATCCAGTGGGCGGTTGAAGGCGATGATGCCGCCGAAAGCGCTGGTGGGATCGGTAGCGAATGCCTTGTCGTAGGCGTCGAGCGGCGTGTCCGCCACGGCCACGCCGCAGGGGTTGGCGTGCTTGACGATCACGCAGGCCGTAGCGGTGAAAGCCTTGACGCACTCGAACGCAGCGTCGGTATCCGCCACGTTGTTGTACGAGAGTTCCTTGCCCTGGCGCTGAATGGCCGTGGCGACACTGGCCTCGGTGGCATCGGCCTCGACGTAGAAGGCCGCCTGCTGGTGCGGATTTTCGCCGTAGCGCATGGACTGCTTCTTGCGGAACTGCACGTTGTAAGTACGCGGGAAGCCCGGTTCGCCTCCT
The DNA here is from genome assembly GCF_022348165.1 of Halomonas sp. McH1-25. Taxonomy (GTDB): domain Bacteria; phylum Pseudomonadota; class Gammaproteobacteria; order Pseudomonadales; family Halomonadaceae; genus Modicisalibacter. The sequence continues at coordinate 975,493 of NZ_JAKRFI010000001.1, read as the reverse complement.
TCTACACGCTGGCCGAGATAGTCGGCGATGGCCGCGTCGTAGCCGGCGGTGTGCTCGAAGGCCTTGACCGCCAGGTCGAAACGCAGGGCGTCGTTGACGGCGCCCGCGGCAGCGTCCATGGCGTCGAGAATGCGCGGATAGTCGCCACTGTCGACCACGATGCTGGTATGGGCATGGTTCTTGGCGCAGGCGCGTACCATGGTCGGGCCGCCGATATCGATGTTCTCGATGGCGTCTTGCAGCGTGCAGTCGGGGCGTGCCACGGTGGCGGCAAACGGATAGAGATTGACCACGACCATGTCGATGGGATCGATGCCGTGCTCGGTCATGACCGCATCGTCCTGTCCGCGACGGCCGAGAATGCCGCCATGAATCTTGGGATGCAATGTCTTGACGCGCCCGTCCATGATTTCGGGAAAGCCGGTGTGCTCGGAAACTTCGGTGACGGCGATACCGTTGTCCTTGAGCAGACGATAGGTGCCGCCGGTGGACAGCAACGCCACACCGCGGTGCGCGAGTTCGCGTGCGAAATCGACGATGCCGGTCTTGTCGGATACGCTGATCAGCGCACGGCGTACCGGCAATGGGGACGGGGAGGAATGTTCGGCCATGATGCTCCACTCTGCTCGCTAGGGGTCGTCCGGCGGCGGGACGACGGCGTGAAATAACGCCAAGGGGAGCCGCTGGCGGCGGCTCCCCTGGATGGTTGGATTCAGATCAGGTCGTACTGCTTGAGTTTCTTGCGCAACGTACCGCGGTTGAGGCCCAGCATGTCGGCGGCGCGGGTCTGGTTGCCGCCGGCATGTGCCATTACGGCATTTAGCAATGGCGCTTCGACTTCGGCCATGACCATGGCATACAGGTCGGTGACCATTTCGCCGTCGAGGTGGGCGAAGTAACGTTGCATGGCGTCATCGACAGCCTCGCGAAGCGTCTGCCCACGGGGTAGGCCGGCGGGAGTGTCGAGCGCCTCCTGATCGGTAGTGAAGGCTTGCCTGCTGGTCATGCTGCGCTGATCCCATCGCTCGCCGGAAACGCGGTCCGGTCAAATAGTTCGTCGACGAATTGAAGTTGTGCGCTCACTGTCGTCAAAACGTTGAAGCGTGCCCGCAAGGGCTTGGCATCTTCGCGTGTGCCCAGATACCAGCCAATGTGCTTACGTGCGATGCGCACACCCATGTGTTCCCCATAAAACGCATGCAACGCTTTCAGATGGTCGTGCATAACGCGCTGGCGCTCGTCGCGTGAAGGCTCGGGTAGCGTTTGGCCCGTGCCTAGATAGTGGTCGATCTCCCGGAAGATCCAAGGATTGCCCTGGGCGCCACGTCCCACCATCACGGCATCCGCACCAGTATAGTCGAGGACCTCGGCGGCCTTCTCGGCGGATGTGATGTCGCCGTTGGCGAAGACGGGAATTTTCACCGAGGCTTTGATGGCGGCGATGGTGTCGTACTCCGCATAGCCGGAATAACGCTGCTCGCGAGTGCGGCCATGGACCGCCAAGGCACGGATGCCGGCATCCTCTGCCAGGCGAGCGACACGTGGGCCGTTGATGCTGCGCTCGCACCAGCCGGTGCGAATTTTCAGGGTCACGGGGACATCGACTGCCGAAACCACGGCATCGAGAATCTCGGCTACCAACCGCTCATCGCGCAGCAGGGCCGAGCCGGCGGCCTTGTTGCAGACCTTCTTTGCCGGACATCCCATGTTGATATCGATGATCTGGGCTCCCTGTTCGGCATTCAGACGGGCCGCCTCGGCCAGCATGAGCGGATCGCCGCCGGCGATCTGCACCGAACGCGGGCCGGGCTCGCCACGATGGTCGAGACGCGAGCGCGACTTTCGCGTGTGCCACAGGCTGGGGTCGGACGTGACCATCTCGGACACCACCAGGCCAGCGCCAAGCCTGCGGCAAAGCTGACGAAAAGGGCGATCGGTCACGCCGGCCATGGGCGCCAGAATCACCCGGTTGGGGAGCTGGTACGGACCAATGGCGGGCGGTTCGACGCAGACGGTAGCTGGCATCGTGATTCGGGGTTCTCGTCTCAAGGGGGTGGTTATGATACCGGCCGCGGCAAGCTTATTGAAGGGCGACCGATATCAACGCTGCCGTTAGCGGGCGGGGCGAAAGCCCGTGAGGCGTACCCAGCCGTCGCGTTCGACCGGCTCGTCCATATAAAATCCGTGGGCGAGGTAGGCCTCGAGCACGCTGTCGGCCTGATTGGCGAGAATGCCCGACAGGGCCAGGCGTCCGCCCGGGGCGACCTGGCCGGCGATCGTCGATGCAAGCTCGACCAATGGTCCGGCCAGGATATTGGCGACAACGATGGCATACTGGCCGGCGTCGAGCTGGTCGGGCAGACACAGGGCAAGTGCCTCATCGACGATGCCGTTGCGTGTGGCATTGTCGCGGCTAGCGGTCAATGCCTGCGGATCGATGTCGGTACCCACTGCACGGACGGCGCCGAGCTTGAGTGCGGCGATGGCGAGAATGCCCGAGCCGCAGCCGAAGTCGAGGATCGTCTGCCCGTCGAGCTGCCCCTCGTCGGCCAGGGCGTCGAGCCACTCCAGGCACAGTGCCGTGGTGGGATGCGTGCCGGTCCCGAAGGCCAGGCCCGGGTCGAGCAGCAGATTCACGCCATTCGGATCCGGCGCCTCATGCCAGCTGGGAACGATCCACAGGCGCTTGCCCATCCGCAAGGGAGAGAATCCGTCCATCCATTCGCGTTCCCAGTCCCGGTCGGCGAGCAGTTCGTAGTCGATCTCGGGGCAGGGCTCGTCGGGCATTTCCATGGCCCAGGCCTGACGCACCCGATCGAGCATGGCCTCGATGTCTTCCAGATCGTCATAGAGCCCGGTCAGCACGGTTTCATGCCACAGGGGGGTAGTGCCCCGCTCGGGCTCGAAAACCGGATCGTCTTGGGCGTCCTGCAAGGTAATCGCCGAGGCGCCCTCCGCCGAGAGAAGCTCTTCCAGCGTGTCGGCCTGCTCGGGCGCAATGTGGGCTTTTAGCTGCAACCAAGGCATGGGGATCTCCAGCACGCTTACTGAATGAAAAAGGGGCGATAACGCCCCTTTCGGCAGTGGCTCTGTCATCCCTCGGCAGGATCAGCCGCCGAGTTTCTTCTCAAGGTAATGGATGTTCACGCCACCTTCCTGGAAACGGCTGTCGCGCACCAGATCCTTCTGCAAATCGATGTTCGACTTGATGCCTTCCACCAGCAGTTCGTCGAGGGCGTTGCGCATGCGGTTCAAGGCCACGTCGCGGCTTTCTCCCCAAGTAATCAGCTTGCCGATCAATGAATCGTAGTGGGGCGGTACCGTGTAACCCGTGTACAGGTGCGAATCCATGCGTACGCCCAGCCCGCCGGGGGCATGGAACAGCGTCACCTTGCCGGGGGAGGGCATGAAAGTGCGCGCATCCTCGGCGTTGATGCGACACTCGAAGGCATGGCCGTTGAGCTCGACATCCTCTTGCCGAATCGACAGCGGCATGCCCGAGGCGATACGCAGCTGTTCCTTGACGATGTCCACGCCGGTCACCATCTCGGTGACGGGATGCTCGACCTGGACTCGGGTGTTCATCTCGATGAAGAAGAACTGACCGTCCTCGTAGAGGAACTCGAAGGTACCCGCTCCGCGATAGTTAATCTCGAGGCAGGCATCGGTACAGGCCTTGAGGACCTTGGCGCGGGCTTCGGGATCGATATGCGGCGCCGGGGCTTCTTCCAGCACCTTCTGGTGACGGCGCTGCAGCGAACAGTCGCGATCGTAGAGGTGGATGGCGTTGCCCTGGCCATCGGCCAGGACCTGGACCTCGACGTGGCGCGGCTTTTCCAGGAACTTCTCCATGTACACCGTGCCGTCGCCAAAGGCGGCGCTGGCCTCGGTGCGGGTCACGCTGATCGACGAGAGCAGGTGGGCCTCGCTGTGGACTACCCGCATGCCGCGTCCGCCGCCGCCGGCTGCCGCCTTGATGATGACCGGGTAACCGATGCGCTGGGCCGTGGCCAGCACCGCCTCGTCGTTATCCTCGGGCAGGGGACCGTCGGAGCCAGGTACAGTGGGTACTCCGGCTTGCTTCATGGCCTCGATGGCGCTGACCTTGTCGCCCATCAGGCGGATGGTCTCGGCGCGTGGACCGATGAACACGAACCCCGAGCGCTCGACCTGCTCGGCGAAGTTGGCATTTTCGGAAAGAAAGCCATAGCCCGGGTGGATGGCGCTGGCATCGGTCACTTCGGCGGCACTGATCAGCGCAGGAATGTTGAGGTAGGACTGGGCTGAGGGAGCCGGGCCGATGCAGACCGCTTCATCGGCCAAGCGCACATGCATCAGCTCACGATCGGCCTTGGAGTGCACGGCGACGGTGCGAATGCCCAGTTCCTTGCAGGCTCGCAGGATGCGCAGTGCGATCTCGCCGCGGTTGGCGATAAGTACCTTATCCAACATGGCGTTACCCATTCGTTCAGGAAATGATCAGCATCGGCTGGTCGAACTCGACCGGTTCACCGTCCTCGACAAGGATGGCTTCGACTACGCCGTCCTGATCGGCCTCGATCTGGTTCATCATTTTCATGGCTTCGACGATGCACACCGTCTCGCCTTTCTTGACGCTCTGGCCGACTTCGATGAACGGCTTGGCGCCCGGCGCCGGGGCGCGATAGAAGGTGCCGACCATCGGCGAGGTCACCGCATGTCCGCTCGGCTGGGCCGGCGCCTGGGCCTCACTTGGCTCGGCAGCCGCTGCGCCAGGCGCCGGCTGATGCGGCATGTGCGGCGCGCTGGGCATGCCCCAGGCTTGGTGCATGGGCATCGGTTGGCCTTGTCCCCCGTTGGGATGACGGCTGATGCGTACCGATTCCTCGCCTTCCTGAATCTCGATCTCGCTGATGTTGGACTCTTCCAGAAGCTCGATCAGTTTCTTGACCTTGCGGATATCCATGTCGATGTCTCTTGAGTGTGAGTGTGGCGTAATGCGTTTGCTATCGAGAGAGGCCGGGGGCACAGGGCGTCTCTCGACACAAGATTCTTCATTGCCATGGCTGGAGCCGTCGAAATCGCTGCCGGACTCACTGAAACGGAGGACAGCACCGAGCTGCGCACCACGCGATGCGAGGTGCCGGGCCAGTGCAGATTGGGAAGCGTTGACGATGCGTATATGCCAGCCATAGAGGTCTAGTAGGGCGCTGTTAACCTGTTCAAACTCTGATTAGATCCCGGCAGAAAGCGGCACGATACCGCCGTTGGGCGCCTTAAAAGCTAATGGAGGCGGAGTGTGACGAAAAATAGACATATTGTCCAGTTGCATCATTTAGCCGCTGCCGGAATAAACGAACATTGTTCGAATTGAGCCTAGACGTCTCGGCCGGTTCGTGCGAGTTGGCTGCGTATGCGTTCAAGATGCGTGGCCAAGGTGGGGGCGTCGACTTCACCCTGAATGCGAGCCTGGAAAAGCTCTTCGCTAGCCGAGAAGAACAGCAGACTGGGGGGGCCGAACAGGCCGAACCGGTCGAGCAGGGCGCGACTGTCGGCGCCGGTATCGGTGACGTCGGCGCGAATCAGGTGAAAACCGGCCAGTTGCCTGGCTACGGCCGGGGCAGGAAAAACGTCACGCTCCATGATCTTGCAGGAGATGCACCACTCGGCCGTAACGTCGACGAAGGCCGGCTTGCCTTGTCGGGCGGCGGTGTCCAGTTCGCTTTCGAGCTGCGAGAGGGTCGTCACCCGGGCAAACGCAGGCCTCTGCTCGACATTGCCGGTACTGGCGAGACTGGCCAGGGGGCGCAACGGATCCTTGCCTCCCTGGGCGGCGCCCAGTACCAAGGCCACGCCCCAGGATAGCAGGACGATACCGGCGGCCTGTCTCACTCGTGGCCAGCCCTGGCGTTGGTTGACGGTCAGCGCCCCCAAGGCCAGGGACGTACCGATGGCCAGGCTACCCCACAAGACAAGGCTGACCGGGCCCGGCAGCAGACGTTCGACGAGCCACACGGCGATGGCCAGCAGCAGCACGCCGAAGGCGGCCTTGATGCCATTGAGCCAAGCGCCAGAGCGAGGCAATAACGATGCGCCGAACGTGCCCACCAGTAGCAACGGCACTCCCATGCCCAGCGCGAGAGCGAATAACGCAGCACCGCCCATCAGGGCATCGCCTGTCGTCGAAATGAACACCAGCGCGCCCGCCAGCGGCGCCGATACGCAGGGAGAGACGACGATGACCGACAGCGCCCCGGCGAGAACCAGACCAGGCGCCCCGCTACGTTGCAGCCGAGCCTGCCAAGCATCGATACGATTGGTCAACGCTGGTGCCATCCGCAGGTCGAAGACACCGAACATGGCCAGGGCGAAGAGCACGAACAGGGCGGCAAACGGGACCAGAACCCAAGGCGACTGCAGCTGTGCCTGAAGGTTCAGGCCGGCCCCGAACAAGCCCATCAGCACGCCAGCCAGCGCATAGGTGACGGTCATGCCCGCCACGTAGCTGGTCGATAATGCCAGGGCGCGGCGGCGTCCTGCCTGCTGGCCGACGATGATCGACGATAGAATGGGAATCATCGGCAAGACACAGGGCGTGAAGGTCAATCCCAAGCCTGCCAGAAAGAACAGGCCGAGAACGGTGGCAGGGGCAAGATCGGTGAGCAGATTGCGGTAATGTGCGTCCTCGCTGAGAGGCGCTGCCGCCGAGCCAAGGCCGACGGCATTCGATGTGCCGCCAGCCTGGAGCGTCACTGTCGTATCGGTCGTGTCGGTGTTCTGGAAAGCAGCCGGCGGTGAGCCGGGAAAGGCGCTCATCTCGATGCGTTCGGGAGGGTAGCATAGACCGGCATCGGCGCAGCCTTGAAAGGTGACGGCAACATCGAGGCCGTCCTCGGGCTGCCCCGTGTAGGGAACCGTCAGGACTACCTGATCATAGAAGACATAGACATCGCCCAGGAACTCATCGCTCTTGAACTGACCCGGTGGCAGTTGCGTTTCGCCCAGCTCGACGCCGGGCTCCAGGCTCTCGACACTGAAGCGATGGCGATAGAGATAATAGTCCTCGGCGTTGGTGAAGCCGATGTGCAAGCGCTCGTCCTCACGCCAGGCAGTGGCCTGGAATGCTTCGCCGACGGGCAGGAAGTCCTGGTCCCCGGTGCGCTCGTCGAACCAGCCGGCCTGCGCCGTGGCCGAGAACAACAGAAGAAGTAGCGAGACGAGCAGGGCGGGCAGACGTACCATCGACTCCGGTTTCCTTGAGCTGGACTGTGCGCTGGATGCGACCGCCGACTTGCTGACGAGTTCCTCAGACAGGCCTAATGCGGTGCGAGCGTATCGAAACGTGCATGATAGGATACCCTTCTCAAGGAACCAATTTTCAACCATCACGCCCAAGGACGTCGCGCATATGGCAATGTTTCGCAACCGCAAACGTCGCACCGAAGTGTTGGAACGCCCGGAATATGGCTGGATATGGAAGCCCTTGCTGGTCCTGCTGGTGATCTATCTGGTCGTGTGTATCGGCCTGGGCATCTGGTGGAGCCTGCGGCCGGATAGCTTCGATATCGAACAGGCGGTTGTCGAATGGCAAGGCGATGGAGCACAGGCGCCATTGCCTCAGGGCGTGGCCTTTTCCTCGGCCGTGACCGCCTCGGTCGACACCCTGCTCGACAAGCCGGGCGGGCTGCTGCGCAACGATGTGGCGCCACCGGGACTGTGGCTCGACAACATGCCAAGCTGGGAGTTGGGCGTGCTGCGTCAGGCGCGCCTGACGGTCCCGGCGCTGGCCGCCATGAGCAATGGCGATGGCGCCTCATTGGCCGATGCCGAAGCGGCGCTGGACACCGATAGCGAGGATTGGATTTATCCCTCGGCGGAGAAGCGTTATGCACAGGCGGTCGAGCTGCTGCACGCTTTCACTGCTAGTCTGAGTGCCGGCAATGGCCTGACGAATCGTGGCGACGCCTTGGCACAATGGCTGCGCAGTGAGGCCGAGCGTTTCGATGCATTGACACGTCGTTTGTCGGCTAGCATCGATGATCCCGAGGCGCTGCGCGAGCTGGGCGTCGATGAGTCAGAGCTGCCGGAGGCCACCCCCTGGTACCATATCGACAACGTTTTCTATGAGGCGCGTGGCGAAGCCTGGGCACTGATGCATTACCTGCGTGGCCTGCGTCGGGACTATGCGCCGCTCTTTGAGCAAGCGGGCGCGTTGGCTGGGCTGGAGCGCATGATCGCCGAGCTGGAAATGGCGCTGCGTCCGCTATGGAGCCCGGTGGTATTGAACGGTTCGGGATTCGGCATTTTCGCCAACCACTCACTGACTCTGGCCAACTACACGGCGGGTATCAGCGATCAGGCCCGGCGCTTGGCTGATGGCATTGAAAACACCGTAATCAGCACGCCGCCAGCCAGCGAGCCTCCGTCATCGCCGGAAAATGACGATTCGACGGACAATAGCCCGAACGATGCCGGCAATGGAGAGCAAATGCCACGGGACGATGGCCAGCAGGACGAGGCGGATTCCCAAGCCGAGGACAGTGCTTCCACGCAGGCGGGGAGCGGTAATGCCGACCCAGCGAGCCAGCCTGCCGGCGACGCGTTGCAAGCGCCCGCTTCGGCCCCTCAGCAGTAACCATTCCACATTCTGCAGGGAATAATCGACAAGGGCCGCCCTCTAGAGGGCGGCCCTTGTCGTGAAGTGCGTCTTGGGGCTGCGAGATTACTGATCCTGATAGGCAGCCGCAGCCTTCTCGATGGCCTTGCGTGCCGCGTCGGCGCCATCCCAGGATTCGACTTTGACCCACTTGCCCTTCTCGAGATCCTTGTAGTTTTCGAAGAAGTGCGCGATCTGCTGGCGCAGCAGCTCCGGCAGATCGGTGACTTCGTTGACCTCATCGTACAGTGCGGTCAGCTTCTGGTGAGGCACGCAGACCAGCTTGGCGTCTTCGCCGGCTTCGTCGGTCATGTTGAGGATGCCCACCGGGCGTGCACGGATGACGCTACCGGGCTGAACCGGATACGGCGTGACCACCAGGGCGTCGAGGGGGTCGCCATCATCGGCCAGGGTGTTGGGAATGAAACCGTAATTGGCCGGGTAGAACATGGGCGTGGCCATGAAGCGATCCACTAGCAGGGCGTCCATGTCCTTGTCGATCTCATACTTGATCGGCGCATGATTGGCAGGGATCTCGATCGCCACGTAAACATCGTGGGGGAGGTCCTTGCCTGCGGGGATCTGGTTGAAGCTCATTGTCGAGTCCTTGCGGTTGGCCATGAAAGCGAAAATTCGCCGAATTATACGAACTGCCCTTGACGATTACCAATCGTAGGCACGCACCGGCATGTTAGCCAATGGGCGATAGGCTGTAGCTGGTGTCAAGGGTATCATGACGGGCTAATGTGCAATTCGAGGGGAATCATCTTGGCGGAGCAAGCCTTGTCCTTGAGCTACGGCCAGGCCTTCGTGGCCCCGGAGCGCCGCCGGCATCGTAGTTCCATGTCGGTTCAGGTTGCCGAAGGCAATACCCTGCGTAGCAAGGGAGTTTGCGCCCTGATCAGCGATTCTACCTGGCGCAACGCCATCGCCAAGCAGGCCGGCGACCTCAGTGTGCGTGGCTTTCTCGCCGACTACTATTCGACGCCCGAGCATTGGGATATCAAGACGTCCGCAACCCGTGTGCTGCGGGCCCTCAACAGCTGGAGCTACAGCCAAAGCGGCTACATCAAGGGCGGCAGTTACGTCAGTTCGATGTCGGCCATGGTGCTGCGCGACCGGGAAGCGCACCTTTTCCATATGGGCGACACGCTGGTGTTTCGTCTGCGGGGTGCCGAGTTCGAGCAGTTGACCCGCGATCACGTGACCGACTTGGGTGGCTACCGCTACCCATCCCGGGCGCTTGGGTTGGACGGTAACCTCGATATCGATTACGTGCGCATGCCGCTCAAGCAGGGCGACCTGTTTCTGTTCACCACGCGCGCCGTACGCGGCACGTTGATGCCGTCGGACTATGTGCAACTGATCCGCTCCGACGTCAGCGATCTGGATGCCGCTTGCGAGCGCCTTGCCGAATCGGCCCAGGCCCGTGCCGCCGAGCGTGGCTATGGCGCCGATCAATTCTGCTTTCAGTTGGTGCGTATCGATCGCCTGCCCGAGGAGGAACCCGACCGTCCCTTACGGCATTATGGCAATTTGCCGGTGCCTCCCGAACTCAACGTCGGCGATCGCCTCGATGGGTTGGAAGTCCAGGCGGTGTTGTCGAAAACCGCCCAGGCGCGCGTCTATCGCATGCGCGACTTGCGCAGCGAACGGGAGATGGTCCTCAAAGCGCCCAGTCCCGAGCTGTCGAGCCGCAATGCCTACCTGGAGCATTTTCTGCTGCAGCAGTGGATCGTCGAGCGGGTCAATTCGGCATTCGTGGCCAAGGTCGTAGAGCTCGCGCGGCCACGTCAGCATCTTTATTACCTGATGGCGTACGTCGACGGCACGACGCTGACGGAGTGGGTGCGCCGGCACCCCCAGGCTAGCCTGGCTCAACGCTTGGATATTGCACGTCAATTGACCAAGGCGGTGCAGGCGTTGCATCGACGCGATGTGCTGCACCAGCAGATTCACCCCGATAACGTGCTTATCGATGCGCATGGCCAAGTGGTGCTGACCGATTTCAGCGCCTGCCACCTGCGCGAGGTGGACGGCCACAAAAAGGCCAGAGAACTGGCGCGCCAGGTAGGGCTCAATGAACACAGCGCGCCGGAGTATGCCTTGGATACCGATGTGGGACGCCGTAGCGACCAGTATGCCTTGGCATCGACGATCTATTGGCTGCTGACCGATAGCCTGCCCTATGAACGGGCGCCGAGTCAGTTGCGCAGCCACACCGACCTGGAGCAGCTCGACTACTGCAGTGCGCGTATCCGTAACCCCGAGGTATCCAGCGATCTCGACGATGCGCTGCGACGTGCGTTGGATCCTCAACGGGCACTGCGCTTCCGTCGCCTTGCCGAATTCGCCTACGCCCTGCGCGAGCCGCGTAAGTCGCCGCAAGGAGAGGGGACACATTCACGGCGCGAACCGGCCATCCTTTGGCAGGGGATTGCCGGCATCCTGTTGCTGCTGCTGTTGCTGTCCTGGTTGCTGAAGTAGCATCAGAATGCGTTCGCCCCGACGATGTGCCGGGGCGAACACAGAAAGGCCGCCTTGGCGTCTTAGAGCTCGAAATTGGGTAGCTTGCGCTCGACCCGAGCCAGCTTAAGCTTGGCGACCTTGGGCAGGCCGTTCTCGAACGGCGGGAAATCCTCGCCCTGAATCAGTGGCGTCAGGTAGCGACGGCAGACCTCGGTGATGCCGAAGCCATCCTCGCGAATGAAATCGCGCGGCATGAACTTTTCCTTATTGGCGACTTCCGCCAGCGGCGCCGCCTCGACGGCCCACTCGTACGGGCTGTCGCTGACCCGCTTGATAGCCGGCATCATCGCGTTCTTGCCGTCGAGGGCCAGTTCCACGGCTTTCTTGCCGACCGCGTAGGACTGCTCGACATCGGTCTTCGAGGCCAGGTGGCGTGCGGCACGTTGCAGGTAGTCGGCCACGGCCCAATGGTATTTGTAACCCAGATCCTGCTTGATCATGCCGGCGAGGGTCGGGGCGACGCCGCCCAGTTGGCGATGACCGAAGGCATCGGTGTTGCCGGCGTCGGCCAGGAAGGTGCCGTCCTCGTAGCGGGCGCCCTCGGATACCACGATCACACAATATCCGTATTTCTTGACGGACTCCTCGACTCGGGCCATGACCGCGGCGCGATCGAAGGCGATCTCGGGGAAAATGACCATGTGTGGCGGCTCGCCCTCGCCGTTGCCGGCCAGGGCGCCGGCAGCCGCGATCCAGCCGGCATGACGACCCATAACCTCGAGCACGAAGACCTTGGTCGAGGTGGCGCACATGGAGGCGATGTCGAGGGCGGCTTCACGGGTTGAGGTGGCGATGTACTTGGCCACGCTGCCGAAGCCCGGCGAGTTGTCGGTAACCGGCAGGTCGTTGTCGACGGTCTTGGGCACATGGATGGCGGTCAGCGGGTAACCCATCTTTTCGGATAGTTGGGAGACCTTGAGGCAGGTATCGGCGCTGTCGCCGCCACCGTTGTAGAAGAAATAACGGATATCGTGGGCCTTGAAGACCTCGATCAGACGCTCGTACTGAGCACGATGGGTCTCGATATCCTTCAGCTTGTAGCGGCAGGAGCCAAAGGCGCCCCCCGGAGTATGGCGCAGAGCGGCAATGGCGTCGTCGGATTCCTGGGAAACGTCGATCAGGTCTTCGGTCAGGGCGCCGATGATGCCGCTACGGCCGGCATACACCTTGCCGATGCGATCCGACTCTCGGCGACAGGCTTCGATTACGCCGCAGGCACTGGCATTGATGACCGCCGTGACGCCGCCGGACTGGGCATAGAAGGCATTGTACTTTGCCATGGGGGCTTCCTTTGCTCCTGTATTTTTTACTTTGAAAATAAAGAGATCTGAGCTTGTCTATGGGGCCTATCATAGCCGAAAGCGATGCGTGCTGCACGGCAGCAGCAGGCGCGACAGCGCTGGCCGCTGGTGGCTGTGAGCCCGGCCATGCTAGTCTCACGCGTTTGTCAATGTGTCGTTCGGGCCGAGGCATTGTCGTTGCCTTCTGAGCCTGGCGCAACGCACGATGACGCTAGGATCCACATGACGAGAGGCCTCATGCACGTCCATATCCTTGGTATCTGTGGCACTTTCATGGGCAGTTTGGCGCTGCTGGCCCGAGACCTGGGCCACCGCGTCAGCGGCTCCGATGCCAATGTCTACCCGCCGATGAGCACGCAACTCGAAGAGGCGGGCATCGTTCTTTGCGATGGCTACCGGGCGGCCAATCTCGAGCCGCGTCCCGATCTGGTGGTCATCGGCAATGCCCTGTCACGTGGCAATCCCGAAGTCGAGGCAGTGCTCGATGCCAAGCTGGCATATGTCTCGGGGCCGCAATGGCTGGCCGAACACGTCCTGCCCGGACGGCAGGTGCTGGCAGTGGCCGGGACACATGGCAAGACCACGACGGCCAGCCTGCTGGCTTGGTTGCTGGAGTCGGCGGGGCTGGCGCCGGGCTTTTTGATCGGCGGCGTACCGCGCAATTTCGGAGTCTCCGCTCGGCTGGGCAATGCGCAGGCGCCATTCGTGATCGAGGCCGACGAATACGACACGGCCTTTTTCGACAAGCGTTCCAAGTTCGTTCACTACCGCCCCGACGTGGCAGTACTCAACAATCTCGAGTTCGATCACGCCGATATCTTTGCTGACCTGGCGGCAATCGAACGTCAGTTTCATCACTTGATGCGCACGATACCTAGCCAGGGGCGTGTGCTGGTGGCCGATGACGAGCCGGCACTCGAGCGCGTGCTGGAGATGGGGTGCTGGTCGCCGGTGACGCGTTTTGGCCCTGGTGAGGGCAGCGACTGGCGTTTCGTTCTGGAGCGTGACGACGCCAGTCGTTTCCGGGTCATTCGAGGCGCTGAAGACGCCGTAGTCGACTGGGCCTTGACCGGTGAACACAATGCACGCAATGCATTGGCGGCACTGGTCGCCGCGGCAACCTGTGGCGTCGACCTGGCCAGGGGATGTGCAGCGCTGGCACGCTTCGAAACACCGCGGCGGCGTCAGGAGATCCGTGGCGAGGTGGCCGGTATCCAGGTGATCGACGACTTCGCCCACCACCCCACGGCGATTGCCACCACCCTGCACGGGCTGCGTGCCGCCACGCCGTCGGGTAGGCTCCTGGCGGTCATCGAGCCACGCTCCAATACCATGCGTCTGGGTACCTTGAAGGAGCGCCTGGCCGGCTGTGTGGCGGATGCCGACACGGTGTGGTGGTATCAGCCACCGGGGCTCGACTGGTCGTTGGACGCCATTCTGGAAGCAAGTCCGGTGCCTGCCAGCCGTGTCGAAGACATCGATGCGCTGGTCGAGGCCGTAGTGAAGCAGGCACGTCGTAACGACCGCATCGTCGTCATGTCCAACGGCGGCTTCGGCGGTATTCACGCCAAGCTGCTGGCTGCGCTGGAGCGCCGGCATGGCTGAAGATGCAGTCGGTTTCGCCGCGCCGGTTACCGTCGCTCTCACCGGCGCGTCGGGAGCGCAGTACGGTTTGCGCCTTATCGAATGCCTGGTGGCCGCCAACCATGAGGTCTGGGTGATGGTGTCGAAGGCGGCGCACATGGTCATTGCCACCGAGACCGACGAGAAGCTGCCGGCGCAGCCGGCGAAGCTCGCCGATGCGTTGGCCGAGCGTTGTGCAGCGGCGCCAGGACAGATCCGTTGCTTCGGTCGCGAGGACTGGATGGCGCCCGTGGCGTCGGGCTCCGGTGCACCGGCCTCGATGGTCATCTGCCCGTGTTCGACAGGTACGCTGTCGGCCGTGGCCACCGGGGCCAGCAACAATCTCATCGAGCGGGCCGCGGACGTGGCGCTCAAGGAGCGTCGCCAGCTGATCCTGGTGCCGCGCGAAACGCCATTCTCGGCCATACATCTGGAGCATATGCTCAAGCTGAGCCAGCTGGGTGCAGTCATTCTGCCGGCAGCGCCGGGCTTCTATCACCGTCCCGACAGTGTCGCCGCAATGGTCGATTTTATCGTCGCGCGGATCCTCAACCAGTTGGGCGTCGACCATCAACTCATGCCCCGCTGGGGAGAATCGGTGTGATCAATTTGTCGCTGCTGTCCGTCTTCATTCCCACGTTCTTTTTGGTCTCGCTGACCCCGGGCATGTGCATGACGCTGTCGATGGTGCTGGGGATGACCGTCGGGGTGCGTCGGGCACTCTGGATGATGGCCGGCGAGCTCGTCGGCGTCGGACTGGTGGCGGTCTCCGCCGGGGCCGGTGTGGCGGCATTGATGTTGCGTCAGCCCGAGCTCTTCCTGGCGTTCAAGTGGCTGGGTGGAGCCTATCTGGCCTATCTGGGCATCATGATGTGGCGCTCGCGCGGGCGTATGGCGATCCCTACGGAGCCGCGTGAAAGCGCCTCGGTATCGCGCACCCATTTGTTGACCCAGGGATTCGTCACGGCGGTGGCCAACCCCAAGGGCTGGGCCTTCTTCATTGCGCTGTTGCCGCCGTTTCTCGATGCCTCTTTGCCACTGGCCTCGCAGTTGGCGATCCTGGTCGCGATAATCCTGATGCTCGAGTTCTCCTGCCTGCTGCTGTATGCCGGGGGAGGGCGCACCGCGAGCCGCATGCTGGCCAAGGGTGGCGGTGTGCGTCTGCTCAACCGCATCGCGGGAACATTGATGATCGGCGTCGGCGTGTGGCTCGCCCTGGGGTAGCGGGGCTGGCGCAAATCAGACGGGTGGAAGCCAGACGATGCGCGCCATGCCCAGCATCAGCGAAGCCAGGCTCAGGGTAAGCCAGGGCGGGCGTAGCGGCGGCTGGACCGCGAAAAAATGATAGCTGACACGAATCAAGGCGCTGAGCGTCAATCCCAGCAGGGCGCCTCCCACCAGGCCGCTGAGCCACGCAATGTCGAGTAGCAGGCAGGCCAGGCCCATGGCTAGGCTGAGCAAAATGGCTACCCAATAGGCGATAGCTCGAAACCGGGACGTTAAGCTTTCCGAGACGTAGGCCGCCATCAACCCGCTGAGCACGACCGAGGCTGAGACCAATTCGCTGGGATAGTCGATCGTTGCGGTATCGAGGGCGGTGCCTAGCGACAGCTGTCCGAACAGGACGTTGGCCAGGGTGATGGCGCCCAAACCGCCCAGCAGATGCAGCAGGGCAGCGGTCTGGCGACGCCACAGCAACCACAGCAACCATGGCAGGACCAGTGCCGTTCTGCCCAGCATGTCGCCCGCCTCGGCTAGCCAGGCAGCCAACTGGAGCAGTAACGGCTCCGAAAAGGCTGCGAGGAATGTCTGCAGTTGTGTGTCGATTGTCAGGGGCGTTCCCCGCTCTAGCACCCATAAGGTCCAGGCGCTTAGGGCCGTCAGGCTGGTCACCAGCAGGACCAGCGAAGCCAGTGGGAACTCACCCCCCGGATAAGAGAGACGCAGGGCATGCCAGAGCCGCCGCCGCCAGCCGCGCTGGCTGGCGTAGTAGGCGAGGCGCCGGTAGAGCCTGCCTTCCCGGGCCAGTTGATGGCGCAGCAGGGAAAAGACCAAAGCGAGTACGATGACGATGCCCGCCAGCATGATCAGCCAGCGGTCACTGCCCGGCGGGAGAGTCAGCAACTGTTGCCAAGTGCGTCCCAGAAGGTAACCGGGGAGGACGTAGGCTGGTGCCCATAGCATTGCCGAACCTACGTTGGACCAGGCGAAGGTGATCGGTGACATGCGCATCATGCCTGCGATCATCGGCACGACGGGGCGTACCGGGCCGACGAAACGGCCGATGAGTACCGACATCACGCCATAGCGCTGAAAGAAACGTGCACCGCGGGACAGCCATTCAGGGTGTTGCTTGAACGGCCAAAAAGCCGGGATGCGCTCACGCTGGGTATAGCCGAGCAGGAAGCTGGCGCCATCGCCAATGACGGCGCCGACAAAGGCAAAGAGCAAGATCAAAGGAATCGACAGGTCGTAATGACCGGCCAGTGAAGCGGCGGCAGTCATCAGCACCACGCCGGGAACCACCAAGCCGACCACGGCAAGGGATTCGGTCAGTGCTATCACGAGAATGACGACAAGCAGCCAGCCCGGCGAGGGAGCCAGGCTGTAGAGCCAGTTGCCGAGGTTCACGGCGAGGGCTCCATCAGTTTGAGGCCAGCAGTGAGCAGCCGCTGTTCGAAGTGGGTCGTGGTTTCTCCCGGATGAAGATAACAGGCATGGATTCGGGCCTGGATCGCGCCGGTCTCGGCAAACACTTCGCGATTCAGGGCGCGCATCACGCGGTCGCGGACGATCAGGGCCCCGGCTTCCCCGGTGTCGGGCAGCAACAGCCAGAACAGGGTGGGCTGGTGTCGCCCGAGCAGGTCGTGATGACGACAGCTTTCACGAATGGTCTGGCATACCCGGGCCAAGATGGCATGCAGCAGGGCGGAACCGAACTGTTCATCCGCCATTTCCAGTTGAGGCAGATGGATGACCAGCGCCGCCATGGGGCGACGCATGGAGCGTGCCCGATCGACTTCCGCCGTGAGCCGTTCGGTGATGACTTTGCGGGACAGCGCATCGCACTGCGCGTCACTAGGTTCCGTGGCACGTAACATCGCTGCGCGACGGTGCCGCATCCAGCCGGGCAATGTGCCGAAACCGACCAGAGCCAGATAGTAGAGAGCCGTTTCGAGGAGCGGCAGATCGATACCCAGCAGGGCCAGCCAGATGGGCATGAGCGTCAGGTTCAGAAGCAACGCCGAGCCCTGCGGCAGAAGCAATAGCGTAAGTACCGGCGGCAAGCCCATCCATAGTAGAGCGAGCTCCTGGCGCGGCAGCTCCATGGCAATCAGTAAATAGCAACTGATCAAGGCCAGGTAGGCCGAGAGATGTCGATAGTCGCGGTTGGCGAAACGCAGGAAGATGGCGCCAGATAGCAGAACGGACATCGAGGCGGGGATCAGGATGTCGTTGTAGGCACCCATCAAGTAGTGCCAGATCGCATAGCCAGCCAGTAAAACGGCGCCGATGGCATAGACCAGCACGAACAGAAACGATGGCCAGCGTTGGCCCTCCATACGCGGCCTCACTTGTTTTCCTCGAGAACGACGACCGGCTTTTCCTGGCGTTCCAGGGCGGCCAGCTGGGTTCCTAGCGACAATGCCGGGGCGAGCGTGATGAACCGGGCCTGAAAGGGGGATGGCAAACTGGCGAGCAAGGTGTTGCGGCGCAGGGTCGCTTCCTTGGCATTGCGGTTGATGAGCAATGCGGCCAGGGTTTGGCCATCGGCCTGATAGCAGGACTCGTAACTTCGGGTACTGGCGATCAATGCCTCGGCGAGTGCAGGCTGGCAGTTGCTCGGAGAGCGTAGCAGCAAGAGTTCCCCGTGACTGCCTTCACGCTCGCAGCGCATCGTTTCGAGATTCAGGTCGGCGTCCAGCTGGGCACCCGACCAGAGCAGTAGATGTTCCAGCAACCGGGTGCGGCTCGAGACTCCGCGCCATAGTGTCAATACTCCCAAATGGCGTGCCAGGCCCAGTAGCATCAGCGCACACAGCAGCAGCGCAGTCAGTATGTTTTCCGCCATGGTGCCGGTAAGCTGCGACACCTGCCATAAGCACGAAGCGGCCAGAACGCTGTGCAGCACAATCAGTAACGCTGGCTGCGGCATGGCGATCACCGCAGCCCACCCCCACAGCCACATGGCATGCCGTTCGGGGGCCAGCCACAGCAGCGACGTCAGCAGCAGCGCGAGAAAAATGGGGGCAGCGGTATCGGGCAGCGCAGGAAGGCGACGATAGCCCACGCCGACAGTGCCTATGCCGAGACCGCACAACATCAGGATGACCCGCGACAGGGTATCCTGGGGTGTCAGGGCCAGGAGCAGGATAGCCGTGGCCGTCAGCAGCAGTGTGAGCCGGTAAAGCCCTTCTTTGAACTTGCTCTCCATAGTGACTTACTATTGATCCCCCTTTCGAATAGCGCACACTTTACGATACCTATCCTCTCTTCGACGATACGTATCTACGGGTTTTACTGAAATAACGCTCCCCGACCACGCAACTGGTGGGGATGGCATGGAGAGTCTTCCCCGATGTCACGACACGCATTGTTCTCCCCCGGCGACGATATCGGCGCCTACATGGAACGGCTCGGTCAGGCCGCGCGTCAGGCCAGTGCGGCCATGCGACGCATCGATACCGGGCGCAAGAACGACGCCCTGCTGGCCATGGCCCGGCAATTGGAAGCGGAGCGCCCGGCGTTGGTCGAGGCCAATGCCCGCGACCTCGAGCGCGGCCGGACATCGGGGCTGGATGATGCGCTGCTGGATCGGTTGGCGCTCACTGAAAGCCGTATCGATGCGATGATCGAGGGGCTCAAGCAAGTCGCCGCCTTGCCGGATCCGGTCGGTGAGATCGATGGGCTGCGCTCGCGGCCCAGCGGCATTCAGGTTGGCCAGATGCGTGTCCCGCTGGGTGTCATCGGCATCATCTACGAGTCGCGGCCCAACGTCACGGTCGAGGCGGCCAGCCTGTGTCTCAAGTCCGGCAATGCCTGCATTCTGCGAGGTGGCTCGGAAGCGCGCGAGAGCAACGCGGCGATTGCTGCCTGCATCACTCGCGGACTGGTCGAGGCCGGCCTGCCGGAAGCGGCGGTCCAGGTCGTGGGGACTACCGATCGGGAGGCGGTGGGACGCTTGATCAGCATGCCCGAGTATGTGGATGTCATCATTCCGCGTGGCGGGAAATCTCTGATCGAGAGAATTTCCCGCGAGGCCAAGGTGCCGGTCATCAAGCATCTCGACGGGGTATGCCACGTCTATGTCGATGCCAGCGCGGATCTCGACAAGGCGCTGGCGATTGCCGTCAATGCCAAGACGCACCGCTACGGCACCTGCAATACCATGGAAACCCTGCTCATCGACGCTCCGGTCGCGGCCCAACTGTTGCCCAAGCTGGCAGCGGCCTATGCCGAGCATAACGTCGAGTTGCGTGGCTGCGAGCGCACCCGTGAACAGTTGCCGAACGTGGCGGCGGCCAGCGAGGATGATTGGTACGCGGAATATCTGGCCCCGGTACTGGCGGTGCGTATCGTGGAGGGAATCGATGAGGCCATTGCTCACATCGAGCGCTACGGCTCTCACCACACCGATGCCATCGTCACGGAATCCTACACCTTGTCTCGCCGTTTTCTGGCCGAGGTCGATTCCAGTTCGGTGATGATCAATGCGTCGACGCGCTTTGCAGACGGGTTCGAATACGGCTTGGGCGCAGAGATCGGCATTTCCACCGACAAGCTGCATGCGCGTGGACCGGTGGGGCTGGAGGGGCTGACGACGCGCAAATACGTCGTATTGGGTGATGGACATGTCCGCCGCTGAATCGCGTCACTCCCGGGTCGCCATGCTCGGGGGCACGTTCGATCCCGTGCACCTCGGACATCTGCGTAGTGCCGTGGAACTTTACGAGACATTGGCACTCGATAGGGTGCTCATGGTGCCGGCTCATGTCCCGCCGCATCGTGAGGCTCCGGGTGTGTGCTCGTCGGATCGCCTGGCGATGCTCGAGGCGGGTATCGGCAATACGCCCGGTGTGGTGGCCGATGGTCGCGAACTGAAACGCGAGGGGCCTTCCTACAGCGCCGACACGCTGGCCCAACTGCGCGCCGAGCTTGGCGATTCGGTACGCTTGGTGATGGCGGTGGGGCACGACGCTTTCCTCAAGCTGGCCGAGTGGCATGCACCCGAGCGGCTGTTCTCGTTCGCCCACGTCGTGGTGATCGAGAGGCCGGGATACGCCGCCGAGTTGCCCGGGGCGCTTAGGGAACTGGTGGCCGGTCGCGAGGCGGAGCATGCCGAGGCTTTGTTTGCCCAGCCCGCCGGCGGTGTCCTGCGCTTGGCGCTGCCGAGTCGCATGGCCATTTCGGCCACCGACGTACGACAGCGCCTACGCAGCGGGCGAAGCATTCGCTATCTGGTACCGGAAAGGGTGGAAAGCTTCATTCAGTCGCGCAATCTTTACCGTTAATGGTGGCTATCGGGGTAAAATACCGGGACATGGTCGTACCTGGGTACCGGTAACCGCTACGTGTGGCCGTAAGTCATTCATGAGGAGCTATGCACATCGAATCGCTCAAGACCTTGGCGGTGGATGCCCTTGAGGAACTCAAGGGACAGGAGATCGCCGAACTCGACGTCTCGGCGTTGACCAGTGTCACCGACACCATGCTGGTGGCCAGCGGAACATCGACACGTCATGTGGCCGCCCTGGCCGACAATGTAATGGAAAAGGCCAAGCAGGCCGGCTTTCGTCCGCTGGGTGTCGAGGGGCATGCCGGCGCAGACTGGGTGCTCATCGATCTAGGTGATGTCGTGGTGCATGTCATGATGCCGGATGCCCGCCGTCTCTACGATCTCGAACGCTTGTGGGCTGACCTGCCCAGCGATGTCGAGGAGGGCGCGCGCGGGGGCCGGGCATGAAGATCCGTCTGCTCGCCGTAGGCAATCGCATGCCCGCCTGGGTCGAGCAGGGGGTCGATGAGTACCGCAAACGCCTGCCGCGTGACTTTGCCCTGGAAATCGTCGAGATCGCCCCCGGCAACCGCGGCAAGAACGCCGATGTGGCCCGTGCCGTGGCTCAGGAAGGTCAACGCATGCGTGAACGTTTGCGTGGCAATGAACGCCTTGTCGCCCTCGAAGTCCAAGGGCAGTCCTGGAGCACCGAGCGCTTGGCGAGCGAGGCCGAACAGTGGCGCCATGCCGGCACCGACGTGGCGCTTTTGGTAGGCGGTCCGGACGGGCTCGAGGCTGGACTGTCCGCCAGTGCGGATCAGCGCTGGTCGCTATCGCCCTTGACGCTACCTCATCCGCTGGTGCGGTTGATGCTGGCCGAGCAGATATACCGTGCCTGGACGCTCTTGGTTGGTCACCCTTATCACCGTTGATATCTGATGCACACGCCTGTCCCTTTTTCCAAGCACGAGTGAGAGATGTTCTTCCTGCATGCGTAAACGCCGCGAGACCCTGAAGGACACTGAGCAGGAAGTTCGCGTCTTTCGTAACCGTTCACTGCTGGCCGCCTTGGTGGTGGTGTTGATGACCGGTGGGCTGGTGGCACGCCTGGTCTATCTGCAAGTGGTCCAGCACGACATCTATATCACGCGTTCGGACAAGAACCGCGTGCGTGTCGAGCCGTTGCCGCCGACGCGCGGTCTGCTGCTGGATCGCAACGGCATGCTGCTGGCCGAGAACCGGCCGACTTACAACCTGACCATCGTGCCCGAGCGTGTCGGCGATCTGCAGGAGACACTGCGGTTGCTGGTGGACATTCTGGAATTGCCCGAGGATCAGGTGGCGGTATTCATGGAGCGTTCGCGCCAGCGTCAGCGCCCGTTCCAGCCGGCTCTGCTGATGAGCGAGCTCAACGAAAAGCAG
This sequence comes from Halomonas sp. McH1-25, assembly GCF_022348165.1. GTDB lineage: Bacteria > Pseudomonadota > Gammaproteobacteria > Pseudomonadales > Halomonadaceae > Modicisalibacter. The sequence continues at coordinate 953,487 of NZ_JAKRFI010000001.1, read as the reverse complement.
ATTGCCCAGTTGGCCATCAACCGCTTCCGTCTACCGGGTATCGAGGTCGAGGCACAGTTGCTGCGCTACTACCCCGACACCGACATCATGTCGCATGTGGTCGGTTATGTCGGACGAATCAATGCCGAGGAGTTGGCTAACCTCGACAAGGGCGACTATGCGGGCACGCATTTCATTGGCAAGACCGGCGTCGAAAAAGAGTATGAAGACGTCCTGCATGGCGAGGCGGGGCTGCGCAAGGTCGAAACCAATGCCCGTGGGCGTGTCCTGCGGGAGCTGGGGCGCACCGATCCTGCACCCGGCAAGGATATCGTGCTGAGCATCGACAAGCGCTTGCAGAAGCTCGCCTATCAGTTGCTAGACGGACGGCGCGGCTCGATCGTGGCTATCGAGCCGAAAACCGGTGAAATTCTCGCCATGGTCTCGTCGCCAGGGTTCAACTCCAACCTGTTCGTTACCGGGATCAGCTACGAGGACTACCGGAGATTGCAGAACGATCCCGACTTGCCGCTATATAACCGCTCGATCCGTGGTCAGTACCCGCCGGCATCGACAGTCAAGCCCTATGTGGCGTTGGCGGGCCTCGAAAATGGCGTCATCACTCCTAGCAAGACCATCTACGATCCCGGCTATTACAAGCTGCCGGGCTTTGATCGGCGTTACCACAACTGGCTGCGCTGGGGACATGGGCGAGTCGACATGCAGCGCGCCATTGTGGTCTCCAACGACACTTATTTCTACACCCTGGCGCATGATCTGGGAATCGACCGGCTAGCCGATTTCATGCACCGTTTCGGCTTCGGTGAGGAAACCAGTTATGACGTCTATGGTGCCGCTAGCGGCCTGATGCCGTCGAGCGAATGGAAACGTGAGCGTCACGGCCAGGTCTGGTTTCCCGGCGAAACCCTGTCGGTGGGTATCGGTCAGGGCTACTGGCTGGCTACGCCACTGCAAATGGCAACGGCCATGTCGGTGCTGGCCAATCGCGGTGAGTGGGTCACGCCGCATCTGGCCAAGCGGATCGACGGCAAGACGGTAACCCCGCCCAAGCTGAAGCAGGACATCGAGCTATCCAACGAGCAGTGGTGGGAACTGGTCGACGATGCGCTGGAGGATGTCATGACGGGAAGCGAAGGCACGGCGAGGCGCTCCGGCCAGGACTTGGCCTATCGCATGGCCGGTAAGTCGGGGACCGCGCAGGTTTTTACGCTTTCCAACGATGAGCGCTATAACGCCGCCGAGCTCGAGGAGCGCTTGCACGACCATGCGCTATTCACCGCGTTCGCTCCCATCGAGGATCCCCAGATCGCTCTGGCCGTGATCATCGAGAACGCTGGCGGTGGAAGTACCCACGCAGCGCCGCTGGCGCGCCAGCTGCTGGATGCCTGGTTGTTGCCGGACGATGAGAGCCTTGAAGCGGCTGCCGAAGCTACCGAGGAGCACGAGATTCATGAAGCCGAATGAGTCGGCCCTGCTCCAGGCCAGTCGCGGGCGGGCCATGAAGCGCCGCCGCAGCCTGTGGGAACGGATCCACCTCGACCCGTGGTTGCTGGGCCTGTTGCTGGTGCTGCTGGCAAGCGGTCTGGTCGTACTGTACAGCGCTAGTGGGCAGAACCTGGCCGTAGTCGAAGGCCAAGTGATGCGCTTCGGGGTGGCGTTATCCGCAATGGTAGTCCTGGCGCAACTGTCCCCAACGACACTGTATCGCTGGTCGCTGCCATTGTATCTTGCCGGACTGCTCATGTTGGTCGCCGTCGAAATCATGGGCGACATCGGCATGGGCGCGCAACGCTGGCTGGTGATTCCCGGCGTGGTGCGCTTCCAGCCGTCGGAGCTCATGAAGCTGGCGATGCCGATGATGGTCGCCGCCTACCTGCATCGTCGGCCTCTGCCGCCGGGGCTCAAGGATATCCTGGTATGCGGCGTCATACTGGCCGTGCCGGTCGTAATGATCGCCAAGCAACCGGACCTGGGAACGTCGTTGCTGGTCGCCAGCGCCGCTGTCTTCGTGCTGTTGATGGCCGGGCTCTCCTGGCGCCTGATCGGTTTTCTCGCCCTGCTGGCCGCTGCTGCATTGCCGTTGCTGTGGCTCAACATGCATACCTATCAGCGCCAGCGGGTGCTCACTTTTCTCAATCCGGAAAGCGACCCGCTGGGGGCGGGCTGGAACATCATTCAGTCGACCACGGCGATTGGTAGCGGCGGCATCGACGGCAAGGGCTGGACGCAGGGCACACAGTCGCAACTGGAATTCCTGCCTGAGCGACATACCGATTTCATTGTCGCCGTGCTGGGCGAAGAATTTGGCCTGATCGGTATGTTGCTGATACTGACGCTCTACTTGATGATCGTGATGCGAGGGCTGATCATCGCCAACCGTGCCCAGGATACCTATGGGCGCCTGGTGGCGGGGAGTATCACGCTGACGTTCTTCATTTATCTGTTCGTGAATGTCGGTATGGTCAGCGGCATTCTGCCGGTCGTGGGCGTGCCGTTGCCGCTGGTCAGTTTCGGGGGGACCTCCAGCGTGACCTTGCTGGCCGGTTTCGGTATTCTCATGTCGATTCACAGCCATCGTCGCCTGCTGCCACGCTAGTCGGCCTGCGGCGACACTCGCGACCACGTGTCAGAGATAGCGAATGCGCATTTTCAGGGGAGTCGCAAGACGATGAGGGGAGCCTTTGGTCAGGCAAAGCGGGTCCTTGCTACGTTAGTGTCGAGCAGCTTGTTGCTGGTCACGCCGGCATTCGGTGCCGAAAATTTCGACCCGGCCAGTCACGCGGGCGCGCGCGCCCTGGTCGACGAACTGGCTTCCGAAGGGGTGGATCGCGACTGGCTGACGCTCGCGCTGAGTCGGGCCGAGTACCGCCCGGCGGTACTCGAGGCCATGTCGGGCGCTGCGGAACGTCGGTTGCGTTGGGACGAGTACCGCAATATCTTCATCAAGCCCGAGCGTATCGAGGCGGGAGTGGATTTCATCGAGGCCCATCGCGAGGCTTTTGAGCGTGCCGAAGCCCAATATGGCGTTCCCCCGGAAATCGTTGCCGCCATCATCGGCGTGGAAACGTTCTACGGGCGGCATACCGGCAGTCATCGTGTCATCGACTCGTTGGCGACATTGGCTTTCCATCACCCGCGTCGCGGAGATTTCTTCCGGGGCGAGCTTGCCGCATTTCTGGAAATCACCAATGAACAACAGGTCGATCCGCTGACCCTCGAGGGGTCCTATGCAGGTGCGATGGGATACCCACAGTTCATTCCAACCAGCTACCAGGCGTATGCCGTCGACTTCGATGGCGACGGCATGCGCGACTTGTGGCACAACCCGGTCGATGCCATCGGCAGTGTCGGCAACTATTTCGCCCGGCATGGCTGGACAGCCGACGCCCCGGTGGTTTCCGAGGCGACAGGGCCGGTCTCCCAACCTGATGGAGTTGCCTTCAATCGCACTGAAGAGCCTTATGTCTCGCTTGCAGCGCTGTCCGCGCAGGGTATCGAGCCTGCCGGCAGCAGTGGACAAGGGCTGAGTGACGACACCCGGGTCATTCCCGTGGCGCTGGATTTTGCCGATGACAAGTGGGCTTATCGCCTCGGCCACCATAACTTCTATGTCATCACCCGCTATAACCATAGCCATCTCTATGCCATGGCCGTCACCACGCTGGCCGAGCGTATCCGTGCAGCCATGGAGGGAGAGGCATGAGTTCACGCTGGCTCGGGTTGGCGGTGAGCGTCGCGCTGTTGGCTGGTTGCGCCGGTGGCGGCGGCGGTTACCAGAGCGGACAGGGAGACGAGGCCAAGAGCAGCGGTGGTGGCCGTTACGCCATGGATCGGGATGCCTACCCTGACCTACCGCCTGACGTGTCAAACGTGCCGGATGCCGTGCCTCGTGTCGAGCCGTTGGCGCGTAGCGGCAATCGTCCGAGTTATGAAGTCTGGGGCAAGACGTACCACGTGCTGCCCAGTGCCGACGGCTATGAGAAACGCGGCAGGGCTTCCTGGTATGGCGAGAAGTTTCATGGCTATGCCACGGCCAGTGGCGAGATCTACGACATGTACAAGATGTCGGCCGCACACCGCTCGTTGCCCCTACCGACCTACGCGCGCGTCACCAACGTCGATAACGATCGTTCAGTGATCGTCAAGGTCAACGATCGAGGTCCATTCCACGATGACCGGCTCATCGACTTGTCCTATGCTGCCGCTGCTCGGCTGGACATTCTGCGCAATGGCACCGGCCATGTGCGTGTCGAGGCCATCGATCCCGTGGCCTGGCAGGCTGCTCATCAGCAGCGTCAGCCAGCGCCGAGTTCGTCGGCTCCTGCACTTGCTCAGGCTGCACCGGCCAAGGCTGGCTCCCCATCGGGCGGTTCCCGTACCGGCACCGGTGGCGCTGTCGGTTCGTCACCGCCGGCCAGCGTCGCTGCCTCTGGCAGCGCTCAGGCAGTGGACGCTGCCTCGCAGTCGGCTGTCGACACGCCTGCCGCGGCGTCCGGCCGGCAAATCTATCTGCAGGTCGCGGCTCTGGGGTCGGCAGCCAATGCCCAGGCATTACGCGATCGCCTGCAGAATGAGCTGGACAGCCCGGTGCGTGTCGATAGCGACGAACGGCTGCATCGCGTCCAGGTCGGTCCGGTTCGAGACTCCCAAGAGCTCGAGGCGCTGCGCAGTGAGCTGCGTCGCGTGGGATACGCGCAATCCTTTACCATCACCTCCAGCGACTGAGCTGATCATCGTTCATCGACCTGAATCACGAGACTACCCATGAGATTGCCTGCTTTACCGTCCTTGTCCTGGCGTTTGTTACCTGCCGTGGTCACGGCTTGCGTGTTGTTCGTCCAGCCTGTCCAGGCCCAGGAGACGACGCTGCCGGACACCATGATTCCCTCGCCACCGGCCCTGAACGCCACGTCGTGGATGCTGATGGATGCCAACAGCGGCGAAATCCTCGTCGAGCATGATGCCGATCAGCCGTTGCCGCCGGCCAGTCTGACCAAGATGATGACGGCCTATCTGGTCGAGCATGAAATCGATGCCGGCCACATTTCCCCTGATGACATGGTGAACATCAGTGAGAACGCCTGGCGCACCGGCGGATCTCGCATGTTCATACAGGAGGGAACGCAGGTCAGTGTTTCCGATCTGCTCAAGGGTGTGGTCATCCAGTCGGGCAACGATGCGAGCGTGGCCCTGGCCGAGCACATCGCTGGCGGCGAGTCGGCCTTCGCTGATCTCATGAATCAGCAGGCGCAGCAGATGGGCATGGACAATACCCATTTCGTCAATGCCACCGGACTGCCGCATGAGAATCACTACGCATCGGCGCATGATCTGGCCATTCTGGCCAAGCACATCATTCAGGATTACCCGAACCATTACGATATCTACTCGGAAAAGTATTTCACCTACAACGACATTCGCCAGCCCAACCGCAACCGATTGTTATGGCGCGATCCTTCAGTCGATGGCCTGAAGACCGGACATACCGAAGCGGCCGGTTACTGCCTGGTGGCCTCGGCGAAGAAGGGCGACATGCGCCTGATTGCCGTGGTGATGGGTACCAACTCCGACGAGGCCCGGGCCCAGGAAACCCAGAAACTGCTGAGTTACGGTTTTCGCTTCTTCGAGACTTTCAAGCTCTACGAACAGGGCGCCGTGCTCAACGAGCCGCGCGTCTGGGGGGGCGACAAGGATAACGTCCGTCTCGGCGTCGGCGAAGCGCTGTATCTCACCGTGCCGCAGGGCAAGCGCGACCAGATGACCGCTCAGCTCAACATCCAGGAAAGCATCAGTGCGCCGGTTCAGGCCGGCGAGCGTCTGGGTACCCTGCAGATCAGCCTTGGCGAAGAAGTCGTCAAGGAGCAGCCGCTCATCGCCTTGGAAGCGGTGGAAGAGGGTGGCTTCTTCAAGCGCATCTGGGACATGGTGCTGCAGTTCTTCACCGGTCTGTTCGACTGAGCGTGTTTGCCAGTGGTGTTTTACCGCTGGCCGTCGACATGGTCGGTGTCATCTTGATTGATGTTGCCGGCCTTGGTAAGAGGCGCAAAGGTTGAGTAGAATACTCGGAAATGTCATCCGTCGAGTGATCCTATGACCGACAAGTCGTTGCGGGACCTCCGCATGTCGGGCTCGTCATCGGCGCCAAAAGCGCCCAAGGTCGAGTTTCCCTGCGATTATCCCATCAAGATCGTGGGCGATGCCGTTCACGATTTCCAGGCGACAGTTATCGATGTGGTCGAAGCGCATGCGCCTGGCTTCGACCGTGAAAGCGTGAGCGTCGTCGATAGCCGCAATGGCAAGTTTCAGTCGGTGCGTGTCACTATCACCGCTACCGGCAATGACCAGTTGCGTGCCTTGTTTGCCTCACTCAAGGCGACCGGGCGTGTTCACATGGTGCTGTGATGGGAAGCGAAGGCTGTCTGCCACCGGTCCAGTTGCATTGCCTGGGACATCGCCCCTATGTACCTGTCTGGCAGGCCATGCGCGAGCTCACCGATAGCCGCAATGCTGATACGCCTGATCAGTTCTGGCTGGTGGAACACGATCCGGTCTTCACCCAGGGGCAGGCCGGCAAGCCCGAACATCTGCTCATGCCCGGCGATATCCCGGTGGTGGCCACCGATCGTGGCGGCCAGGTGACCTATCATGGACCTGGGCAGGTGGTGCTTTATCCGTTGCTCGACGTACGTCGGGCGCGGTTAGGGGTCCGCGATCTGGTCAACGCGTTGGAGAAGGCGGTGATCGCGTTGCTCGCCGAGCATGGGGTGGCGGCGCATGCCCGCCCCGATGCGCCCGGCGTCTACGTGGAAGATGCCAAGATCGCATCGCTCGGATTGCGGATACGCCGCGGTGCCAGCTTTCATGGTGTGGCGCTCAATGTCGATGTCGATCTATCGCCATTCTCGCGGATCAATCCCTGTGGTTATGCTGGCATGGCTATGACTCGGCTCGTCGATCTGACCGATGACTGCCCTGGCACTGATGAGATATCGCTACAGCTGGCCGAATGTCTGGCTCGGCAACTGGGAAGGGAACTCGAGCAGTCCGAATTGGCCGGCGCCTGATCCCGTTGCATCCCCCCTGAAGGCAAAACCCCCAGTGGCAGCACGCCACTGGGGGTTTTATTTTGCGCTTGATGCTCGGACTCAGCCCACGTTGACGGCTGCAATACGGTTAGGATCGGTCTCCTGGCCAGGCACTTTGGCAGGCGCGGCCAAGCCGAGATTGTTCTTCTCGAACACTCGGTCGGCCCGATAGCTGGAACGAACCAATGGGCCGGACGGCACTTCCATGAAGCCCTTTTCCAGACCCAGCACGCGATAGCGTTCGAATTCATCCGGCGTGACCCAGCGTTCGACCGGCAGGTGGTTGCGTGTGGGCTGCAAGTATTGGCCCAGCGTGACGATGTCCACGCCAATGGCGCGCAGATCGTCGAAGGTCTGCAGGATCTCTTCTTCGGTCTCGCCGAGCCCCAGCATCAGGCTGGTCTTGGTGACGATCTCGGGGCGGTGTCGCTTGGCATGGGCCAGGACATCAAGTGTCTTGCGATAGCCGGCTCGCGGGTCTCGCACGCGCCGGGTCAGGCGTTCCACGGTCTCGACGTTCTGGGCGAAGACCTCGAGACCCGAGTCGACGACACGCTCGATGGCGCTGGGCACACCGTCGAAATCCGGCGTCAAGGCCTCTACTGCGACCTCTGGGGTGCGCTCCTTGATGGCTCGGATGCAGTCGGCGTAGTGACCGGCGCCGCCGTCCGGAAGATCGTCGCGGTCCACGGAAGTGAGCACCACGTAGCGCAGCCCCATGAGTTCCACCGACTTGGCGGTGTTTGCCGGCTCCTCGGTGTCGAGCCAGCCTTTCGGATTGCCGGTATCGACGGCGCAGAAGCGACAGGCCCGGGTGCATACCGAACCCATCAGCATGATGGTGGCGGTGCCGTTACTCCAGCATTCCCCCATGTTGGGGCAGTGGGATTCGGCGCAGACGGTACTGAGTCGGTGCTCGGCCACGTTCCTCTTCACGGCGTCGAAGCGTTCGCCTCCGGGAATCTGGGCGCGTAGCCACTGCGGCTTGCGCCCGTTGACGCCACCGGTGTCGGCTCGACTGCGCACTTTCATGCCGTCCTTGATGGCGGCGATGCCATGGTCATTGCGATACTTTTCGCCGCTGATGACGCGTTTGGAAGGGGTGTCGCTCATAGCTGTGAGCCTCTCTGCTCGCCGGCCGACGACGCCGAGGCTGCGCTACCGCGGGTCCACCGGGAGTGCGCCGGTCGGCGTTTCCAGGCAGCCTGGCACGTCGAATGATGCGTGAATCTCAAGGCGTAAAATACCACAGGACCGACTGTTCTGGACAGCTGGGCCAAGAAGCGCTGAAACGCGCAGATCAGTGGTCGGCCATGGGCAGGCAGACGAAACTCGGCCCCGGTGCGGGCTCCAAAGGAGCCTTGAAATGCGCGTTGAGTTCGGGAAGCAGCTCACGCACGAAGCGCAGGAACAGCTCTGTTACCGGCGTCGGATAGCGATCTTTGGGGTAGACCGTGCACCACGAGCGCCTGAGCGGAAAGCCGGGCAGGTGCGGTGAGGCCAGCAGGCCGGCAGCCAATTCCAATTGCACGGCCAGGCGGGGAAGTACCGCCACGCCGAGATGCGCCATGACGCCCTGCTTGATGGCCTCGTTGGTGCCCAGTTCGATGGTATGTGCCAGCGACACGCGCTCGCGGGCAACGAACTCCTCGAAGGCGGTGCGTGTGCCTGAACCGGGTTCGCGCATCAGTACGTAATGGCGCGCAAAATCCTCCAGCGAGGCGGATTCCGACGTCAGCAGGGGGTGGCCGGGCCACACCACCGGGATCATCTCGTTGTCGAGGATGGGCATGAAGGCCAGGTTGGCGTCGTCGGGCACCATGCCCATGATGACCAGGTCGTCGCGGCGCTCGGCAAGGCGTTCCAGGGCCTGACCACGGTTGCACACGCGCAGGCGAATCTGTACTTCAGGGTAGCGGGCGCGAAAGCGCGCCAGAATGTGCGGCACCACATACTGGGCGGTGGAGACGGCCGCGAGATTGAGCTCACCGCGAATGGTTCCGGCCAGTTCGGACAGCTCCATCTGCAGGCTGGAAACCTGGCCGAAAATCGACTGCACCGAGGCCGCCAGGGCATCGGCCGCCGGCAGGACATGCAGGGTCTTGCCCGCGTACTTGAACAGGGGTTGTTCCAGGGCCTGTTCCAACTGGCGTATTTGCGCACTGACGGCCGGCTGTGTCAGGCCGAGCTGCTCGGCCGCCCGCGAATACGACTGCTGGCGATAGACGGCCTGAAAGACCTGCAGTTGCCGAAAGGTCAGGCGGTTGAGCAGATGGGGTCGAGACATAATTGCCCGCTTAGGTATAAGCCATGCCTTATAGGTTGGCAAAAAAATATCAATTTTTCTATTGGTACATCCCCGGGTAGCGTAAAAGTCACTTCTAGCGCGGTGAGGGAGAAGACTGCCAGATCATGCCAGTTTTCCCCATGCCCGTTAACGACGCAACCCTGGAGGCAGCCGTGTTCCGGAAACTGCTGATCGCCAATCGCGGCGAAATCGCGGTACGTATCGTACGTGCCTGCGCCGAGATGGGCATACGCTCCGTGGCCATCTATACCGAGCCGGATCGCTTCGCCCTGCACGTCAAACGTGCCGACGAAGCCCACTTCGTAGGAGACGATCCACTGGCCGGCTATCTCGATCCACGGCGTATCGTCGACCTGGCGCGCGAGACCGGCTGCGACGCCATCCATCCCGGTTACGGTTTTCTATCCGAAAACGCCGACTTTGCCCGTATCTGCAGCGACGCCGGTATCGCCTTTGTGGGGCCCGATGCCTCGGTGATCGCCAAGATGGGCGACAAGACGGCTGCGCGTAGTGCCATGCAGGCCGCCGGCGTGCCGGTCACGCCGGGATCGAAGGGCAACCTCAAGGATTGCAACGAGGCCTTGGCGCTGGCCGAGCGCATCGGTTATCCGGTCATGCTCAAGGCGACATCCGGCGGGGGAGGTCGTGGCATTCGTCGTTGCGATACCTCCGACCAGCTGCGTCAGGCCTGGGATCGCGTGATTTCCGAGGCGACCAAGGCCTTCGGCAGCGCCGATGTATTCATGGAGAAATGCGTCGTCGATCCCCACCATATCGAGGTGCAGGTACTCGCGGATCGTCATGGCAACGTCATCCATCTTTTCGAGCGCGACTGTTCGATCCAGCGTCGCAACCAGAAGCTGATCGAGATTGCTCCGAGCCCGCAGCTCACCCCCGAGCAGCGGATGTATGTCGGTGAACTGGCCGTGCGTGCCGCCGAGGCGGTCGGCTACGAAAATGCGGGTACCGTGGAGTTTCTCGTCAAGGGCAACGAAATCTACTTCATGGAGATGAATACCCGGGTCCAGGTGGAGCATACCATCACCGAGGCCATTACCGGGGTGGATATCGTCCGCGAGCAGATTCGCATCGCTGCCGGCAAGAAGCTGGCCTTCCGTCAGGAAGACATCCGCCACCATGGTTTCTCGATCCAGTTTCGTATCAACGCCGAGGATCCCAAGAACGACTTTCTGCCCTCGTTCGGGCGCATCACGCGCTACTACGCTCCCGGTGGGCCGGGCGTGCGTACCGATACCGCCATCTATACCGGCTATACGATCCCCCCTTATTTCGACTCGATGTGCCTCAAGCTGATCGTCTGGGGGCTGACCTGGGAGGAAACGCTGAACCGCGGCATTCGTGCACTCAACGACATGCGTCTCCAGGGGGTCAAGACCACGGCACCTTACTACCAGGAGATTCTGAGCCATCCCGAGTTCCGCAGCGGATCCTTCGATACCGGCTTCGTGCTGGCCCACCCCGAACTGCTCAACTACTCGGTGAAGCGCAATCCCGAAGAGCTGGCCCTGGCCATCGCCGCCGCCATCGCTGCCCACGCCGGACTATAAGGAGCCTCCATGCAACACAGTCAACCTTCACGGGTCCACGTGACCGATGTGGTCTTGCGCGACGGTCACCAGTCGCTGATCGCCACCCGGCTGCGTACCGAGGACATGCTGCCCATCTGCGCGAAACTCGATGACATCGGCTATCACTCGCTGGAAGTCTGGGGTGGGGCGACCTTCGATGCCTGCGTGCGCTTTCTCAAGGAGGATCCCTGGGTACGCCTGCGCGAGCTCAAGGAGGCGTTGCCCAACACGCCGCTGCAGATGCTGGTACGCGGCCAGAACTTGCTCGGTTATCGACACTATGCCGACGATGTCGTGGAGCGCTTCATTGCCAAGTCCGCCGACAACGGCATCGACATCTTCCGCGTCTTCGATGCCCTGAACGACCTGCGCAATCTGGAAACCGCGATGCGGGCGGTCAAGGCCAGTGGCAAGCATGCTCAGGGCACGCTGTGCTATACGGTGAGCCCGGTGCATACGCTGGACATGTTCGTCGACCAGGCAAGACAGCTCGTCGACATGGGCGCCGATTCGATCGCCATCAAGGACATGGCCGGCCTGTTGACGCCCTATGCCACCGGTGAACTGGTCGCGACCCTGGCGGAAGCGGTCGAGGTACCGATCCACTTGCATGCACATGCCACCTCGGGGCTGTCGTCACTGTGTCACCTCAAGGCCGTCGAGGCGGGCTGTCGACATATCGATACCTGCATTTCCGCCTTTGCCGGCGGTACCAGCCATCCATCCACCGAGTCGATGGTTGCCGCTTATGCGGGTACCGACTACGACACCGGACTGGATCTCGAGGCGCTCAAGGATATCGGCGATTACTTCCGTGACGTGCGCAAGAAGTACGCGGCCTTCGAGAGCGAATTCACCCGCGAGGACGTCTCGGTACAGATCAATCAGGTGCCGGGCGGCATGATGTCCAACCTGGCCAATCAGCTCAAGGAACAGAACGCACTGGCGCAGATCCGCGAGGTATTCGATGAAATACCGCGCGTCCGCGCCGATCTTGGCTACCCGCCACTGGTCACGCCGACCTCGCAGATCGTCGGCACCCAGGCGGTGATGAACGTCCTCACCGGAGAGCGTTACAAGGCCATCACCAACGAGGTCAAGCGCTACCTGCAGGGCGGCTACGGTAAGCCGCCGGCCGAGGTGGACGAAGGAGTCCGGCGCCGTGCCATCGGCAACGCGCCGGTCGAGGAAGGTCGCCCGGCCGACCGGCTTGCGCCGGAAATGCAGCGTCTGAGTGCGGACATCGGCGAACTGGCGAAAGGCGAGGAAGATGTGCTCACCTTCGCCATGTTCCCTGAGCTGGGACGTGAGTTCCTGCAGCAGCGCCGCGACGGCACGTTGACTCCCGAGCCGTTGCCGAACGTGAGCGAGGCCAGTAGCCGCCCGGTATCCGCCGGTACCCCGACCGAGTTCGTCATCGACGTTCACGGCGAATCCTACGAAGTCCAGATTACCGGTGTCGGCAGTAGTAAAGGCGGCAAGCGACAGGTCTACCTGACCCTTGATGGCATGCCCGAAGAGGTCGTCTTCGAGGCCAAGGATACCTACGTTGGCGGTACGGTTTCAGGGCGAGCCCAGGCCACCTCGGCGGGCCATGTCACTACGTCGATGCCCGGTAACATCGTCGATGTGCTCGTGGCGGTAGGCGATAGCGTCAAGGCCGGACAGGCCGTGCTGATCACCGAGGCCATGAAAATGGAAACCGAGGTGCAAGCACGCGTGAATGGGACGGTCCAGGCGATTCACGTGACCAAGGGCGATCGCGTCACACCAGGTGAGGTTCTGGTCGAGATCGAGGAAGCCTAGAGCGCAACACGTTTCTCTCTGCATATTCTTGCCCGGCCATGCGCCGGGCTTTTGTTTTCGTCTGCATTGCCTATGCTGACTGCAGACATTTCAAGATGGGAGGACGAGCGATGAACGCCAAGGGCATGCTCGAGGGGTTGATGAAACAGGCAAGCCATGGCGCTAGCCAGGCCAAGCACGGTGGCGCCGACATTGGTAAGCTTTTCGGCAGCAGTGCGCTGGGTCTCATGGTGGGCACCAAGCGTGGACGCAAGATGAGCGGAAAAGCCCTCAAGTATGGCGTGATTGCCGGGGTGGGCATGCTGGCCTGGAAGGCGTGGCAACGGCGACAGGCGACACAGTCGGAAGCGGCCGCGTACGAGGCGGCGGTCGAGGACGAGCCGCCTTTCGAGCGGCTGCAGGACGAGGTCGCCAAGGAGCGCCGCAGTCAGATGATTCTCAGGGCCATGATTGCTGCCGCCTGTTCGGACGGGCATCTCGACGAGGTCGAGCGGAGTCAATTGGGCGAGCAGATCGAGGCCATGGGAGCCGATCCCGAATTGCAGGCCTGGGCAGGACAGCAGATGCTGTCGCCGCCGAGCGTAGTCGAATTGGCCTTGGAAGCCGACTCCGGCCAGGCTGCACGAGAAATGTATCTGGCCAGCGCCGCTATCATCGACGACCAGAACCCCGCTGAACGGGCCTGGCTCGATGAGTTTGCCGCTGCGCTGAAGCTGGACGCGGACGTCGTCAGGGAGCTCGAGCTGCAGGCAGCGGCAGTGACCTGATCTGGGCAAACGAGACAGGACTCGCTGCGTGGTGTGGCGCTGATCCCGTGCAGTGCCAGGCCGGCTCCTGCATATGCCCATTCGCATCCAAACGGATGCCGACCGTGGCCTTGAAGCCGGCGCAGATACTGCGCCGGCGGGCATGATCTCAATTAATCATTCTCGCGCATGCTCTGACTCTTTATTGTGTGTTGCTGCGGTAAGGTAAGCGCAATTACGAATTGATCACTGCAAAATTGGTGTGATGGCGTTACTCTTATCTTGCAGTGCAGCAATCATCCTTGTGGAGTCGTGCCATGTTTCCCGTTTTTGCCACGTTTGCCGAAGCCGCCGGCGCGTTCTGGGATCCGTTGGGGGTCGGGCGTGCTGCCATCGATTATTGGCGGGACGTCAGCGAGCGCAGTGTGCTTTACCTCGACGTCATGCGTCAGCGCGGCAACCAGTATTTGGAGCACATGGAACAGACCAAGCCCAATGTGCTGGGCTTCGATGCCGAAGTGCTGATGGATGGGCGCACGCTGCCGAATCCGGTCAACTACGAGTTGATGCGCATCATTCCGCCCCAAGGGACCGACATCGATGAGAGCATGCGTCCTTTCGTCGTCGTCGATCCGCGTGCCGGTCATGGGCCGGGCATCGGCGGATTCAAGCCCGACAGTGAAATCGGTGTCGCGCTGAGGGCCGGGCATCCCTGCTATTTCATCGGTTTTCTGCCTTTTCCCGTTCCCGGTCAGAGCGTGGAAGACGTCGTCGAGGCGGAAGTGCAGTTTTTAAGGCATGTCATCGACAGGCATCCCCAAACGGCCGAGAAGCCCATGGTGGTCGGCAATTGCCAGGCTGGCTGGCAGCTCATGATGGCGGCGGCCCTGGAGCCCGAGTGTTTTGGCCCCATTCTCATTGCCGGGGCGCCGCTGTCGTATTGGGCCGGCGAGCGAGGCAAGGCCCCGATGCGCTATTCGGCAGGTCTGCTTGGGGGAAGCTGGGTCACCGCGCTGGCCGGCGACCTCGGACATGGCCATTTCGATGGTGCCCTGTTGGTCCAGAACTTCGAGAAGCTCAATCCAGCGAACACTTTATGGACCAAGCAGTACCGTCTTTTTGCCAACGTGGACAGCGAGGCCCGGCGTTATTTGCAGTTCGAGCGTTGGTGGGGTGGGCATGTGGTACTCAATGCCGAGGAAATCCAGTACATCGTCGACAATCTGTTCGTCGGCAATCGTCTGAGTACGGCGCAACTGACGACCCGGGATGGACGGCGCATCGATCTGCGTAACGTGCGTTCGCCGATCGTGGTGTTCTGCTCCAAGGGCGACGATATCACGCCGCCGCCTCAGGCGCTTGGTTGGATCGAGGACCTGTACGACAGCGTCGACGATATCGTGGCCAACGAGCAGACCATCGTCTATTGCGTGCATGACACGACCGGCCATCTCGGCATCTTCGTGTCGGGTAGTGTATCCCGCAAGGAGCACACCGAATTCACGGCCAACATGGACTATATCGATATCCTGCCTCCCGGCCTCTATGAAACCCAGGTGACGGAGAAGCCGGCCTCGGCGGCGAACCCCGATCTCGTCGACGGAGATTACTTGCTGGAGTTCAGCCCGCGTACACTCGAGGATATCGATGCCATCGTACACAACCGGCCGGAGGATCAGCGGCGCTTCGCCACGGTGGCACGCATCTCCGATATCAATTTGGGCCTGTATCGCCGTTATTGGCAGCCTTGGTTGCAAGCAGTGATGACGCCCGAGGCGGCGCGCTGGATTCGCCGTATACATCCGATCCGTCTGGGTTACAAGTTGCTGTCGGATCGCAATCCGCTAACGGTGCCATTGCCCGTCATGGCCGAGGCGATCAAGGCCAATCGGCATACGGTCGAGGCGAGCAATCCGTTCCGAGTTGCCGAAGGCATGGTTTCGGACCAGATAGAGCACTCTCTGGAAGGATACCGGGAGGTTCGCGATTCGCTTTCCGAGTGGCTGTTCATGCAGATCTACGGTCAGCCATGGCTGCAGATCATGTCGGGCCTTGGTGCAACGCAGGAGCGGGTATTGCCCAATCCCGGCGCGCAGCCCGAGCATCGTCGCTTCATCGCTCAGCGGCAACAGGAAGTGCTCGCATCAGTCGAACGTGGCAATAGCCATCACGCGGTCATGCGTGCGTTGATCTTCGTGCTGGGAGGTGCGCCGACCACGGACGAGCGCAACTTCCAGCGGCTGAAGGCCACTCGCGCCGAGATCGAGCCGAACATCGATCTGACCAGTTTCAAGGCGTTGGTCCGTGACCAGTTCTTCATCCTCAAGCAGGACAGTCATGCCGCGCTCGAGGCGCTGCCCGTGCTATTGGCTGGGGAAAGCGCCAAGGCCATCGATGCGCACTTTGCGCACATCGAGCAGGTGGTCTCGGCCAGCGGACCGCTGGATGCAAAGAGTCAGACTCGGCTGACGCTGGTACGCAAGCTGTTCGACAAGGCCAAGTCTGAAGAGCAGGGCGTCAGCGGTGAGAGTGGACGCAACGGCAAAACGATTGAGCCCAAGGCATTGGAGAAAACGGCATCCGACACGCCGCCTTCCGAATCGTCTCAGTCCTGACGCTGCGAGCCCATGAAAAAAACGCCGCCTTGCAGGCGGCGTTTTCGTTCGGGTGCTCGATTCAAGGCTGGGTGCGTGCCGCCACCCAGTCGCCCGCGTCAGGTATGGCCATGCGATACTCTTCAGCGAGATAGGGCGAGCTGATAAGAAAATCCGCGCTGGCCGCATTGCAGGCGACCGGAATGTTCCACAGCGCCGCCAGGCGCAGCAAAGCCTTGACGTCCGGGTCGTGAGGCATGGGCGCGAACGGATCCCAAAAGAACACCAGCATGTCCAGACGCTGCTCGGTGATCCGTGCGCCGATCTGCTGATCGCCACCCAGCGGACCACTCATCAGCCCTTCTACGCTCAGGCCAAGTGCCGCTGCGACACGCTTGGCGGTGGTGCCGGTGCCAACCAGGTCGTGCTGACCTAGCGTCTCACGCCAGCGATCCGCCCATTCCAGCAGTTCGTCTTTCTTGCCGTCGTGGGCGATCAAGGCGATACGCTTGCGCTGGGGGAGTATCCGCTGGGCCTTGCGCGTTGGTCGCTGCTCGCTCATCACACGTTTTCCACCTTGATGATCTTCATCGTGTTGGTGCCACCATGGGCATTCATGTGGTCGCCGCGAGTCAGGATGATGTGATCTCCAACCTCGGCAAGCCCCCGCTCGACCATCACTTCGATGGCGCGCTGATTGAGTTCCAGCGGCGTCATGTCGCTAGTATCGAAGGGCAGCGAAACCACGCCACGGTAGAGTGCCATGCGCCGCTGGGCGGCAGGGCTGTGGGCAAGGCCGACGATGGGCAGGCCCGAGCGGATGCGCGAGGCGATCAGCGGCGTGTATCCGGTGGAGGTCATGCAGGCAATGGCCGCTACGCCATCGAGGTGGTTGGCGGCATACATTGCCGACAGCGCCACGGTCTCGTCGATGCGGGTGAAGTCCTCGTGAATGCGATGCTTCGATTCCTGAATGCTGCGCTCGCGCTCGGCGCCCAGGCACAGGCGAACCATGGCCTCGACAGTCTCCACCGGGTAGTCGCCTGCAGCGGTCTCGGCGGACAGCATGACGGCATCGGTGCCGTCGAGTACGGCGTTGGCTACATCGAATACCTCGGCGCGGGTCGGTAGGGGCGCCTGGATCATCGACTCCATCATCTGGGTGGCGGTGATCACCGCACGATTGAGGCTGCGCGAACGCTGAATGATGCGCTTTTGCACACCGATCAGTTGGGCATCGCCGATCTCCACGCCGAGATCGCCGCGAGCCACCATGACCGCTTCGGATGCGCGGATGATGTCATCCAGCGTCTGGTCATCGGCCACCGCCTCGGCACGCTCGATCTTGGCCACCAAGCCAATGTGCTTACCGGCCTCGCCAAGCAGATCGCGGGCCAGTTGCATGTCGGCGGCGCTACGCGGGAACGAAACCGCCAGGTAATCCACACCGATATCGATGGCGGTCTTCAGATCCTCGCGGTCCTTGTCGGTGAGGGCGGCGGCAGACAGCCCGCCACCCTGCTTGTTGATGCCCTTGTTGTTGGACAGCTTGCCGCCGACGCGTACGGTAGTGTGCACTTGCGGCGGGTTGACGCGATCGACTACCAGCTCGAGGCGGCCATCGTCGAGCAGCAGGACATCGCCAGCCTCGACGTCTTCTGCCAGCGACTTGTAGTCGCAGCCGACCTGGGTGGCATCGCCAGCATCACGGTCGAGCGAGACGTCGAGAATGAATTTCTGGTCTTCGGCGAGAGTGACCGAGCCTTCGGCGAAGCGAGCGATACGGATCTTTGGTCCTTGCAAGTCTCCCAGGGCGGCGACGGTGCGGCCGTGACGCTCGGCGGCTTCGCGCACGGCCTGCAGGCGGCGGCGGTGATCGTCGGGGCTGCCGTGGGAGAAGTTCAGGCGCACCACGTCGACCCCAGCCTGTATCAGCTCGTCGAGGATCCCGTCGCGATCGCTGGCGGGACCCAGAGTGGCGACGATTTTGGTGCGACGGATGGGGGCATGTACAGGGCCGTGCATGAGGGACTCCTTCTTGCCTATATAGAAGTGGGCAGCGTTTGGCTCATGGGCGTTCGGCTACCCGACATTGTCGTACAAAAATCATGTAGTCATTTTACTACATGATACAGCATGCCGCCGGCTAGCGGAAAACGCCTCGCCAATTCAAGTCATAGCTTCAGCGGACGATGTAACAACACGATGAAACGACTAGGCAACCGGGGCATTTGGATAGCTCATGCCTTGCATGGTCATACCGGGCGCGTCTAGTGTCACTGAGAGCCCGTACTCACCAGGCGACTACGCTACCCTGGCATTTCTGCCGATGACGTGCGCGGCCCCTGCGGAGGCGTTAACTGGCGCAAAGCGAATGGCTGGGGTAGGGTAGGCGCATTTTTCCGTCTCCCCGATGGACAGGCCGCCGATGGCTGACATCGGCCTCGAAGAAAGATTTTGGAGCACTATGGGCAAGTCACTGGTGATCGTCGAGTCGCCGGCCAAGGCCAAGACGATCAACAAATACCTTGGCAACGACTTCATTGTGAAGTCGAGCGTAGGCCATATCCGCGACCTGCCGACCAGCGGCTCGGGCAAGAACGCCAGCGATCCCAAGGAGCGCGCTCGTCAGGCTGCCGCCACACGCAAGATGTCGCCCGAGGAAAAGGCGGCCTACAAGAAACGGAAATCCTGGGACCAGTTGGTCCGTCGCATGGGTATCGACCCCGAGCATGGCTGGCAGGCCAATTACGAGATCCTGCCGGGCAAGGAAAAGGTCGTGGCCGAACTGGCCAAGCTGGCCGAAAAGGCCGATGCCATTTATCTGGCCACCGACTTGGACCGCGAAGGGGAGGCCATCGCCTGGCACCTCAAGGAAACCATCGGCGGCGACGACGAACGCTACAAGCGTGTGGTCTTCAACGAGATCACCAAGAATGCCATCAAGGAGGCGTTCAAATCGCCCGGCAGTCTCAACGTCCCGAGGGTCGAGGCACAGCAATCGCGACGTTTCCTGGACAGGGTCGTGGGGTTCATGCTCTCGCCGCTGCTTTGGAACAAAGTTGCGCGTGGACTTTCCGCCGGTCGCGTGCAGTCGGTGGCCGTCCGGCTGATCGTCGAGCGCGAGCGCGAAATTCGGGCCTTTATCCCCGAGGAGTTCTGGGACGTCCATGCCGATCTGGTCAGTCCGGCAGGGGAGCCGGTACGTTTCGAGCTGGTGCGCCAGGACGGCAAGCCGTTCCGGCCGACCTCCGAGGCAGAGACCCAGGAGCGCATTGCCGCCCTGAAGCAGGCAGCGCTGGCGATCACGGCGCGTGAAGAAAAGCCGACCCGCTCCAAGCCGAATGCGCCGTTCATCACTTCGACGCTGCAGCAGGCTGCCAGCGGCCGGTTGGGGTTCTCGGTGAAGAAAACCATGACGTTGGCCCAGCGGCTTTATGAGGCGGGTTACATCACCTACATGCGTACCGATTCCACCAACCTGTCGCAGGATGCGGTGAACGGGGTGCGCGATTATATCGAAAGCGAATTCGGCAAGCGCTACCTGCCCGAATCACCCAACCGTTATAGCAGCAAGGAAGGCGCACAGGAGGCCCACGAGGCGATTCGTCCCTCCGAGGTAAACCGTACCGCCAACGACCTGTCGGGAATGGAGCGCGATGCGGAGCGGCTCTACGATCTGATCTGGCGCCAGTTCGTGGCGTGCCAGATGCCACCAGCAGAATATCTGTCGACCACCCTGACCGTGGAAACCGGTGGCTATGAGCTGCGTGCCAAAGGGCGCGTGCTCAAGTTCGACGGCTACACCCGCGTGCTCAAGCCTGCCGGCAAGAAAGATGAGGACCAGACCCTGCCGGATCTGGCCGAGGGCACGTCGATGACGCTGGAGCGGCTGGATCCGCAGCAGCACTTCACCAAGCCGCCGGCCCGCTACACCGAGGCGAGCCTGGTCAAGGAATTGGAAAAGCGCGGTATTGGCAGGCCTTCCACCTATGCCTCGATCATTTCCACGATTCAGGATCGGGGCTACGTCAAGCTCGAGAACCGGCGCTTCTACGCCGAGAAGCTCGGCGATATCGTCACCGACCGGTTGACGGAGTCGTTCAGCGATCTGATGGATTACGGTTTTACCGCCCGCATGGAAGACAGCCTCGATGAGGTGGCCGAAGGCGAGCGCAATTGGCGAGGCCTGCTCGATGACTTTTATGCCGAGTTCCGGGCCAAGCTAGAGCGGGCCGAGGAGGGCATGCGCCCCAATCAGCCGGTGCCCACCGATATCGACTGCCCGAGCTGTGGGCGTGAGATGCAGATCCGCACCGCCTCGACCGGTGTGTTCCTGGGATGCTCCGGCTACAATCTGCCGCCCAAGGAGCGCTGCAAGACCACCATCGACTTGATTCCCGGTGACGAGGCGGTGGCCGCCGATGCCGATGAAAATGCCGAAACCGATGCGCTGCGCGCCAAGCGCCGCTGTCCCGAGTGCGGCACGGCAATGGACAGCTACCTGATCGACGAGACACGCAAGCTGCACATCTGTGGTAACAGCCCCGATTGCAATGGCCATGAGGTGGAAAAGGGACGCTTCAAGCTCAAGGGCTATGAGGGGCCGACCATCGAGTGCGACAAATGCGGCAGTGACATGCAGCTCAAGTCGGGACGCTTCGGCAAGTACTTCGGTTGTACCAATGAGAACTGCAAGAATACCCGCAAGCTGCTAAAGAACGGTGAGGTTGCGCCGCCCAAGATGGATCCGATTCCCATGCCGGAGCTGGCTTGCCAGAAGGTCGACGATCACTACGTATTGCGTGACGGGGCCAGCGGGTTGTTCCTGGCCGCCAGCCAGTTTCCCAAGAATCGCGAAACGCGCGCTCCCCTGGTCGAGGAACTCAAGTCACACGCCGCCGAGCTGCCCGAGAAGTATCATTTTCTTCTCGACGCCCCGAGCAAGGATCCCGATGGACGCCCGGCCCAGATCCGTTTCGCGCGCAAGACCAAGAGCCAGTACGTCATGACCGAAGAGGACGGCAAGGCTAGCGGATGGAAGGCGACCTATGACGATGGCCGCTGGCATATCGAGGATAAGCGTAAATGACGCCGAGAAGTCGAACCAACCAGTTGTTGTATCAGGCGGAACTGTTGCTCAACCTCTCTGTCGGAAATGACGAGCATGCAGCCTCGCGCCGCATGGCCGGTGAAGAGGGGGCGCTGGCGCTGATGGAACTGGCCCTGAACGCCGCACTGCGTGAGTTGACGGAGCATGCTAGGCTGGCGCGACATGACTGGCGCGAGCTACTGGGCAATGGCGGCGAAGCCATCGCCGAGGTCCAGCGTCTGCGCGAGATGAGAGAAATGCCCGACAGCTGGCTGGCGGTGCTGACCATGCGCATCGAGACATTGCACGGTGTCGAGGGTGCGGCGCGGCGGGAAAGCCAGGATGAGACGTTGATCGTTGCCGCCGATCGCCTGGCGTTGGCCGATGAGCTGCGCTGGTGCCTGCGTGAATTCAAGACGTCGCTGAGTGAACTGCGTGAAACCAGCATCGAATGGTGACGCCTTTCCGGCCGGAGTGGTAACCTTAGGGAAAATAACGGCCATGGCGAATCGCTATGGTCGTTTTTCATTACACGGTTCTCGACTAGCCGAGGTGTTTGTGTCCGAGACTGCCATACTGGAAATCGTTGAGCTCGCCGATGGCGAGATCGTATTACGCCCTGCCGAAGGCGAGGGCCAGCCGTTACTGAGTATCCGTATCTCGGACGAGGCGGCTGATCTGCTGCGTAACAGCCGTTTCGAGGTGGCCCGCGAAATGATCGATCATGCCATTACCCGAACCACGCTCTGGGAAGGGGGCGAGGAAGAGCCCGAGATAGCCGACACGGTTCACTGAGTCGCCGATCTGTCGTTCGTCTTCCGTATCATCCGCTTGAGCTACATTCATACAGACGTGAAAGATGCTCGTTAGCCTTCTCATGAATGGCTAGGCATAGTGGAGGGACCTTCTTTGCCAAGCGAGTTCAGCCATGACCCGACCACAAGCGCCCTTTCGTGCCGATACGGTAGGCAGCCTGCTACGCAGTGACGAACTCAAGGACGCCCGTCGACGCCGACAAGCCGGCGATATCGATGCCCAGTCACTGCGCGAGGTCGAAGATCGGGAAATTCGACGCATCGTAGCCCGCCAGGAAGAGATCGGCCTCGAGGCGGTGACCGACGGCGAGTTTCGTCGCGCCTGGTGGCACTTCGATTTTCTGGAGCGCCTGCGTGGCGTCGAGGGGTATCAAGCCGAGCAGGGCATACAGTTTCAGGGCCAGGCGACCCAGGCGCGTGGCGTTCGCGTCATCGACAGGCTTGGCTTCGATAGCCAGCATCCCATGCTCGACGACTATCGCTTTCTGCATGACACGGTGTCTTCGGCCATGCCCAAGATGACCATCCCCAGTCCCAGCGTGCTGCATTTCCGAGGCGGACGCAGAAACATCGATTCGAGCGTTTATCCCAGCCTGGATGCCTTCTTCGCCGACCTGGCGGATACCTACCGCGATGCCGTGAGCGCCTTCTACGATGCCGGCTGCCGTTACCTGCAGCTCGACGACACCGTCTGGGCCTATCTTTGCTCGCAGAAGGAGCTGGATGCGGCGCGCTCACGCGGCGACGACCCCGATCATCTGCAGCGTATCTATGCCGAAGTGCTCAATCATGCCTTGGCCGGTCGGCCCGAAGACCTTTACGTCAGCCTGCATGTCTGTCGGGGCAATTTCCGTTCGACATGGATCAGCGAGGGGGGCTACGAGCCGGTGGCGAAGACCCTGCTCGGCGACGTCGATGTCGACGCCTACTTCCTCGAATACGATACCGAGCGTGCCGGTGGGTTCGAGCCGCTACGCTTTTTGCCCGAAGGCCACAAACAAGTGGTGCTCGGCCTGGTGACGACCAAGACAGGGGCGCTGGAACCCGTCGAGGAAATCGCCAAGCGCATCGATGAAGCCCAGCGCTTCGTTGCCCTCGACCAGCTTTGTCTGAGCCCACAGTGCGGCTTCGCATCCACCGAGGAAGGCAACCTGCTCAGTGAAGAAGAGCAGTGGGAAAAGCTGCGCCTGGTAGTCGGCACGGCCCAATCCATCTGGAACCGGAAATAAGTACCACTCGTCCTAAAAGAGCGATCATCTTTGGCCGATGGCGCGTATGCTCAAGGTTCCATCTCATGGGCCTTGTCACAATGCAACTTCGCATCGGTTACGAAATCGTTTACGAGTGTCCCCAGCCGACGCCAATGATTTTAATGACCCACGTTCATTATTCGCGGGTGTCGGATCTTATGGCGCCGGATCACTTGGTGACCAGGCCAACCTTGCCGACGGCCGCCTATCGCGACTCCTTCGGAAACTGGTGCGCGCGCCTGGTTGCCCCTTCAGGACGTATCGAGATCACGACGGATACCGTAATCCGTGATTCGGGGCAGCCAGATCCTGTCTGTCATTGGGCTGGCCAGGTGCCGGTCGAGTCCTTGCCCGCCGAGACGTTGCTGTTCCTGCTGGGCAGTCGATACTGCGAGACCGACCGCCTCTCCGATATCGCCTGGGGATTGTTCGGGACAACTACCCCTGGCTGGGAGCGCGTGCAGGCGATCTGTACCTTCGTGCACCAGCACATCACTTTCGGTTATCACTTTGCCCGCGCGACCAAGTCTGCCTTTGAGGTCTATCAGGAACGCGGCGGAGTGTGCCGGGATTTTGCCCACCTGGCCATTGCACTGTGTCGGGCGATGAATATTCCGGCGCGGTACTGCACCGGTTATTTGAGCGACATCGCGATACCGCCGCCACATTCGCCGATGGATTTTCATGCTTGGTTCGAGGCCTACCTGGACACGGGGTGGTACACGTTCGACCCGCGTAACAATGACCGACGTATCGGGCGTGTGCTGATTGCCTATGGGCGAGATGCCGCTGACGTTCCGATCGCCCACACGTTTGGGCCTGCGATCCTGAGCGGATTTCGTGTCTGGACGGACGAGAATGGCGCAACGCTTCCCGATGAGAGGTCACGCCAATGAATCATGACGGCATGAATTCCCGTACCAAGGTGGCGTCGGGGATGGAGCGTGTTGCCATTCTGGTCGATGTCCAGAATGTCTATTACACGACGAGGCAGGCCTTTGGTCGCCACTTCGACTACAACGCCTTCTGGAGCTTGGTTACCAAGGAGAGGGAGGTCGTCGCTGCTGTGGCTTATGCGATCACGCGTGACGATGTCAAGCAGCGCCAATTCCAAAATATACTCCGCGGTGTCGGCTTCGAGGTGAAACTCAAACCCTATATCCAGCGTAGCGATGGCTCGGCCAAGGGCGATTGGGATGTAGGCATCACGCTGGACGCCATTCGCTTCGCCGAGCAGGTGGATCGCATCGTACTGGTCTCGGGCGATGGCGACTTCGATCTGCTTGCCCAACGAACGCGACACCGATATGGCGTAGCATTCGATGTCTTTGGCGTCGCCGAGCTGACGGCGCGCTCCCTGAGGCTGGCAGCCAGCAGGTTCTTCGCCATTGACGAGACCCTGCTGCTCGCAGGGGGGCGAGGCTAGGACGAATTCAACCCGATGAGCCGTTGGCCGAGGGGCTTCGCATTCTCATGCTCTCTTTCGAACGGTTCGCCTTACATGTCTTGGAATGCTATCCCCAGGCTTGAAAGCCACTATTCGCCAATTGTGCATATTCTGGACGATACATTTTTCAATTCCCAAAGCGGCCTCGTGCCGCCTTTTTGTAGTCTTGCATAGACTAACGTTGCAGGCCGCAATGGCTGACGTGGCGACGCGCTTTCTCTATCTTACGTTAACGTAAACCTGCAATTTTCCGCATTCGCCGGTGGGTCTCGCCAGCACGCGTACGGAAGATGCGGCGGCGACACCGTCGGCGGGTGACCGACATCAGGCACCCACAAGGTGTCACAGCGTCTCTCCCTACCCGGGAAACGAGAACGAGGAAGAGGACCATGACCACAACAACAACGGCACCCGTCGTGCATGCCCTGGCGTTCATGAACGGCGATGAGTTTCGTATCCCCGTCTTCAAGCTGCTCAAGCGGGACGGCACGCCCTACAAGCACGCCAAGCTGCCCGAACTCGACAAGGACAAGGCCCTGCGCATCTATCGCGCCATGCTGTTCACCCGCGTGCTCGACGAACGCATGCTGGCCGCCCAGCGCCAGGGGCGGCTGAGCTTCTACATGCAGTGCACCGGCGAGGAAGCCACCATCGTCGGCAGTGCCGCGGCGCTGGACGAGGAAGACATGATCATGGCCCAGTATCGCGAGCAGGGTGCGCTGGCCTATCGCGGCTTCGGCGTCGACGAGTTCATGAATCAGCTGTTCGGTAACGAGCTCGACTATGGCAAGGGCCGCCAGATGCCGGTGCACTATGGCTCGAAAGACCTGCACTACATGACCATCTCGTCGCCGCTGGCCACTCAGATTCCACAGGCCACCGGCTACGCCTATGGGCAGAAGATGTCCGGGCTCGGCCACTGTACGCTGACCGTGTTCGGCGAAGGGGCGGCATCGGAGGGCGATTTTCATGCCGCCCTGAACATGGCCTCGGTGCACCAGGTACCGGTCATCTTCCTGTGCCGCAACAACGGCTACGCGATTTCCACGCCGGCCCACGAGCAGTTTTCCGCCGACGGTATCGCGCCGCGAGCCTTCGGCTACCACATGAAGGTCGTGCGCGTCGATGGCAACGATATTCTCGCCGTCTATCAGGCGACACGCGAGGCACGTTGCTGGGCGGTGGAAAACAACCGACCGGTCCTGATCGAGGCCATGACCTATCGCCTGGCGGCTCATTCGTCGTCGGACGATCCCTCCGGCTATCGCAGCAAGAAGGAAGAGGAGGCCTGGCGCGACAAGGATCCGGTCCTTCGCATGCGTCTGTGGCTGGAGCAGCAGGGTTGGTGGACCGGGGAAGACGAGAAGCGCGAACAGGACGCCCTGCGGCGCGAGGTGCTGGAAGCCATGAAACGTGCCGAGAAACGGCCGCCGCCGCCGTTGGAGAGCCTGATCACCGATGTCTACGATCAGGTGCCGCCGCTGCTGGCCGAACAACTCGACAGGCTCAAGGACCATATCCGCAAGTACCCCGACGCCTACCCGAGGGGGGCCAGAAGCCTTGAGGAAGGCACCCAGGGCAGCGGAGGTGGCGAGCATGCCTAAGATGAACATGTTGCAGGCCATCAACAACGCGCTCGACATCGCCATGGCCGCGGATGACAAGGTGGTCTGCTTCGGTGAGGACGTGGGGATTTTCGGCGGCGTGTTCCGCGCCACCAGCCACCTGCAGGAAAAATACGGTCGGGCGCGCTGCTTCAACACACCACTGGTCGAGCAGGGCATCATCGGCTTCGCCAACGGCCTGGCAGCCCAGGGCTCGACGCCCGTGGCCGAGATCCAGTTCGCCGACTACATCTTTCCGGCCTTCGACCAGATCGTCAACGAGTCGGCCAAGTTTCGTTACCGTTCGGGGGATCTGTTCAACGTCGGCGGGCTGACCATCCGCACGCCCTACGGCGGGGGGATTTCCGGCGGGCTCTATCACTCACAGTCACCGGAGGCCTATTTCGCCCACACCCCCGGGCTCAAGATCGCGGTGCCGCGCAACCCCCACCAGGCCAAGGGCTTGCTGCTGGCGGCGATTCGCGATCCCAACCCGGTGCTGTTCTTCGAGCCCAAGCGCCTCTACCGCGCCTCCACCGGCGAAGTGCCGGAAGAGGACTACCAGCTGCCGCTCGGGCAGGCCGAGGTCGTCAAGGAGGGCGGCGACATTACCCTGCTGGCCTGGGGCGCGCAGATGGAAATGGTCGAGAAGGCTGCCGAACTCGCCGAGAAGGAGGGCATCTCCTGCGAGATCATCGACCTGCGCACCATCGTGCCGTGGGACATCGATACCGTGGTCGACTCGGTGCTCAAGACCGGGCGCCTGGTCGTCACCCATGAGGCGCCGCTGACCGGGGGCTTCGCCGGCGAGATCGCCGCAACCGTACAGGAGCGCTGTTTTCTCTACCTGGAATCGCCCATCGCCCGGGTGACCGGCCTGGATACGCCTTTTCCGCTGACGCTTGAGAAGGAGTACATGCCGGATCATCTCAAGGTCTTCGAGGCGATCAAGCAGAGCATGGCCTTTTGAGCACGGGACGATTCCAGGAGCAAACCATGAGCGATTTCATACTGCCGGACATCGGCGAGGGTATCGTCGAGTGCGAGCTGGTCAAATGGCTGATCAGCGAGGGCGACATCATCGAGGAAGACCAGCCGGTTGCCGAGGTCATGACCGACAAGGCGCTGGTGGAAATTCCCGCACCCCACCGGGGCCGTGTGACACGGCTTTACTACAAGGAGGGCGAGACCGCCAAGGTGCATGCACCGCTGTTTGCCGTCGAGGAAGAGAGCGACGGGGCAAAGGATGATGCGGTGCGCACCGCGGCCAGCGCTCGCGACCCAAAAGACGATCTTGAGAGTGATGCGCTACAGACTACGCAGGACGGCAATGGCAATGATGCCAGCGAGGACTTCATCCTGCCGGACATCGGCGAGGGCATCGTCGAGTGCGAGGTGGTGACCTGGCGCGTCCGCGAGGGCGACGAGATCGAGGAAGACCAGCCGGTGGTCGACGTGATGACCGACAAGGCGCTGGTCGAGATCACCGCCCCCGAGGCGGGGCGCGTCACGCGGCTCTACTATCGCGAGCAGGAAAGCGCCCGCGTGCATGCGCCACTGTTCGCCTTCGTGCCGCATGGCAGAGCCGCACAGCCGAAGCCAGGCGCTGCCTCGTCATCACCGGCGCCGGTGGCTTCCCGGCCCGAGTCCCGGCCGACGGCGGCATCCGCCGACAATACGCATGGTAAGGGCGCCTACGGACGCATTCCCGCCAGCCCGGCTGTGCGCCGCCTGGTGCGCGAACTCGGGGTGCGACTCGAGGACATTCCCGGCTCCGGCAAGGATGGTCGTGTGCTCAAGGAGGATATTCTGGCCTGGCAAAAGCAGGGTGGTGAAGCGACGCCGGCCGAACCTGTCGCTGCCCAGCAGAAACCGGCGCAGCCGGTGCCGGAGCGCAGCGCTGCCTCGGACGACGTCCGTGTCGAGCCGCTGCGTGGCATGCAGGCGGTCATGGCCCGGCGCATGGTCGAATCGGCCACGACCATTCCGCATTTCCATTACGGCGACGAGATCGACGTCACCGAGTTGCTGACCCTGCGCGATCGGCTCAAGGTACGTGCCGAGCGCGAAGGCATCCGTCTGACATTGATGCCGCTGATCATGAAGGCGATGGCCCTGGCGATTCAGGAGTTTCCTGTACTCAACAGCCGCCTGAGCGATGCCGGCGATGAAATCCACTACCTGCCGCACTGCAACGTCGGCATGGCGGTGGACGGCAAGTCCGGCCTGGTCGTGCCCAACGTCAAGCGGGTCGAACGCCTGAGCCTCATGGAGATCGCCCGCGAAGTCGAGCGACTTACCGCGGCGGCGCGAGAGGGCCGGGTCGCTCAGGACGACCTGCGTGACGGTACCATCAGTATTTCCAACATCGGGGCGCTGGGGGGCACCTATGCGGCGCCGATCATCAACGCGCCGGAAGTGGCTATCGTCGCCCTGGGTCGGGTTCAGCATCTGCCGCGCTTCGACACGGCAGGCAATGTGGTGTCACGGGCGATCATGACCGTTACCTGGGCGGGCGATCATCGCCTCATTGACGGTGGCACCATTGCGCGCTTCTGCAACCTGTGGAAGGGGTATCTGCAGGAACCGCAGGACATGTTGTTACACTTGGCCTGACGCCGGTCGGGCCCAAGGGGCGTTGCCGTGAGCCAGGAGCAGCTCGAGCAGTTCTACATTCCGGAAGAGCAGTCGATCTACCTGCTCAGCCACGACGATGCGCGCAAGCTCAGGGACTGGGTGGCGCTGTGTCGCTCGCAGCTCGAGCAGCTCGGCTATCGCGACATCGAACTGATCGGCAAGGGCGCCTATGGCTTCGTGTTCGGGGGCGTCACGGCGCTCGGTGACGAATACGTGTTCAAGTTCACGCGCATCACCCTGCCGCAGCCGATCCAGGATCGCCTCGAGGAAGAGGCGTTCATGCTCGAGCAGGTCGAGCATCCTCGCGTACCGCGCCTGATCGCCTTCCAGCGCGTGCGACGTCAGGCGATCCTGGTTATGGAGCGTGCGCCCGGGATCAATCTCGAGGAGTTCTCGCTGCGTCATGGGCGGTTATCGCCACGACGGGTCGTACGCATCGCTGCCCAGCTTGCCGATATCCTGCGCAGCCTGCGCCGCGAGGCCGGACCGGCCGGCAGGCCCATCGTGCACGGCGACATCAAGCCGTCCAATCTGGTCTATGATCCGCATGCCGAGCGCGTGGCACTGATCGACTGGGGCTCGTCGGTGTTCGCCCAACTGGATGCCAACCAGCAGTTCGTCTCGGCCAATGTCATGGAGCTGATGTCCGACGACCTGCAGCAGACCAATGCACGCCTCGGCGATGTCTACTTCATCGGTGAGGAGCAGCTCAACGGCCACCTGTCATCGCCGCGTTTCGATGAGCAGGGGGTGGCCGGCACGCTCTACGCGCTGGCCTCGGCGCAGTCGTGTCGCTTCGGTCATCGGGCGATTCCCGCCACGTCGCTGGGCCTGCCGGTGGAGTTCGCACGGGTGCTGGACGCCATGCTCGACCCGGACCCGGCGGTGCGGACCCGGGCCGGGGACTACTTTCTCGATCACATGCCGCGCATGGCGCGTACGGTGATGATCGAGTTCGACGACAAGCCAGAGGCGCCGATGGTGCCCGTCTGGGTCCGGCCCAGCCGTCGCGGGATCGAGACCGTGGTCTACAGCTCGCGCAAGTCATTCCTGCGCGAGGAAGGTGGGCGCGATACCCTGCGTGCCGTCAATGACGTGCAGCTCGATCGGTACTACAAGAATTTCATGCAGGGCATGGGCGAGACCGAAAAGGCCTTCCTCGTGGCGGTCAGCCGGCTGGGCAAGTACCCGGTGGTCGGCGGGCTGGCGGTACGCTGGGAAAGCGACGGCGTCTACATCGATACGGTGCTCAATCTGCACGACATGGCGCTCAAGGCGGCGTTCGTCGCGGCGGTCAACAACATGGTCAACCTGGCGCGGGCGATCTACCGGCGCGGCGTGTTCAAGAGCTGCCTGTTCAATGCCCGCGATACCCTGCATGTCGACCGCGAGGCACCGGAGGCACCGTTCGTGCCCGACCCCGGCATGGCGATTGCCTATGAGGTCAGCGCTGCCCCGGATCTCGAGGATCGTACCCGCGTGCACTCGTACTTCGAGGATGGTCCCGATCCCGAGGAATTCCTGCAGTTGCCCGACGAGATCATGCGTTGCCTGGAAACGCTCAACGGTATCCATCACACCGGGATGATCATCTTCGAGGCATTGTCCAACCACCTCAAGATCCACAGCTACTATCGATTGCTTGATCCCTCTCGCGAGCCGGAATTCCAGGCCAGCCTGCAGGCCATGCTGGCCGCCGTGCCGCTCATCCGTGGGCTGGGTGTCTCCGGCTACATGAAGATGCCATACAAGGATACCCGCAAGTTTTCGCATGTCGAGCGGTTGCCCGAGCGCTTCTACCCGCGGGATCCGCGCGCCGAGATGGTGGTCAGGTCGATACCATCCTGAAAGAGCGCGAAGGCAAGCAAGATACAAACCGTAACGGAGCGGCATTGCGACGCGAGCGTATGGCCGCTACCTTGGGGTAGTTTGGAGACGCGCCGCAGACTAACGGAGGAGTTTGCATGAAAGAAACACAGGATCTGTTTCCCACGCGCCTGGAACGCAAACTGGGAATGTTCGAACGCATCGATCCGGTGGTTCACAGCGAGGGAGCGCAGCGCACGAACGGCCCGTTGAGCGAGGACGAGGTCAATGAGTTCGAGCGCAAGGGTTTTCTATCATTCGAAGGGTTCTTCGACAAGGCGGAAATGGAAGCCTTCATCCAGGAACTCCGCGACTACGAGGATGACGAGGATCTCAAGCTATCCGAAGGCACCATTCTCGAGCCCGGTCGTCAGGAAATCCGCTCTATTTTCGGCATCCATGAGATATCCGAGCGCTTCAGTCGCCTGACCCGCGACCCACGCCTGCTGGCCATGGTCCAGCAACTGCTGGGCGGCGATGTGTACATTCACCAGTCACGGATCAACTACAAGCCCGGCTTCAAGGGCAAGGGCTTCGACTGGCATTCCGACTTCGAGACCTGGCACAGCGAGGATGGCATGCCGCGCATGCGCTCGCTGAGCTGCTCGATCATCCTGACGGACAATGGCGAGTTCAACGGGCCGCTGATGCTGATTCCCGGCTCGCACAACTATTTCGTCCCGTGTGTGGGGCGTACGCCGCAGGACAACTACAAAGAATCGCTGAAGAGCCAGGACGTCGGGGTGCCCGATGACAACAGCCTGCGCAAGCTGATGCTCGAAGGCGACATCGAGGCGCCCAAGGGACCTGCAGGCTCGCTGGTGATGTTCGAGTGCAACACCATGCACGGCTCGAACATCAACATGTCCTGCTGGCCGCGCAGCAACCTGTTCTTCGTCTACAATAGTGTCGAGAACACGCTGCACGACCCGTACTGTGGCAACAAGCCGCGCCCGGAGTTCCTGGCCAATCGCAAAGACTGGAACCCGCTCAAGCCGGTCGACTCCTGATCGGAGCGATCCAAGGCGATCCAAAAAAGGCACCTGCGGGTGCCTTTTTTGTCAGTGAGTATCACGAGGGGGCTGCCATATATCCTGCCACTCCCAACCATCTTTGTGGACGTAAGCCAGCAGGAGCCTCTGGCGATCCTTGTCTCTGAGGTAAGCCTGGATGTCGGCGGGCGATGCTTCGATGCCCGGCAGCGTAGCGTAGACCTGCAGGTCGGGAATCACCGGTGCGGTGCTGGCCGGATGAATGAACGCACTGCTCAGCGTATCGAGAAACTGCTCGATGATGTTACGGGTCGTGCTCAGCTCGGCCCGGGTCTTGGCCGACAGGGACGGACAGGCATGGCAGACAATCGCCAGTGCCTGATAAAGCCGGGCCAGGGAGAGCGGCAAGGCGTTGTCGTGGGAATGCTTATCGCCGCTATGGAAATAATGCAGGATGGGAAATGCGAGATGTTGCTGACCCACGGTATTGATGGATTGATTGAGCTGTTGCAACTGTGAGCTCAAACTCTCGTAGCGGCCTTCATCGGCTGTGTTCTCGAGGATTTGGTAAGGGAACTGGCCCAGGGCGCTGATGGTCAGGGCCAACTGGCGCTTCTGGGTGACTGCGGAAACCACGTTGATCAGGTAGGTCAGCGTTAGCGTGAACAGGAAGAAGCCATTTCCGGCCGCCAGAAACGCCGGCAGGCGCCAATCATCATCTTTGGGGACGAAATCGCCATAACCCAGGGTGGTAATGGTATAGCCTGTAAAGTAAGCGCGTTCGATGAAGTTGGCGGGTTCCTTGGTGGTGGCATTGACCACGGCATCGTGGGAGGCGCAAAACAGCAGCAGCCAGCCCAGCCAGGCAATGGCCAGCCAGAACAGCACCAGCAAGAAGGCCGCCCAGGGGCCGGCGGCACTTAATAGATGGTGATGGTTGCGTCGGTGATGGATACGCAGCAACAGTCCCCAGACGATCGATATGAGACGATTGGTGAGGGGGCCGGCGCGCGAGGCGGAAAAGGTGGTGATAATGGCGTCGTAGTTGATGACAAGAATCAGCAGGGCACCAACGATACCCGCCAGGGTG
The DNA here is from genome assembly GCF_022348165.1 of Halomonas sp. McH1-25. Classification (GTDB taxonomy): domain Bacteria; phylum Pseudomonadota; class Gammaproteobacteria; order Pseudomonadales; family Halomonadaceae; genus Modicisalibacter. The sequence continues at coordinate 920,566 of NZ_JAKRFI010000001.1, read as the reverse complement.
CTACCGATCATAAATAAGGCCTCCTTACCCATACAAGCACTCGGCCGCAGTTCCCTTGCGGCCTGATTGGATAGCTTTCGCCACCATCATGCGATGGCATCCCTAACTTAGAAGGCAGCGGAGGAAAAGCCAAACGTGAGCGGTTATAACGAACGTTTCAATGTCGTCCTCCAGCGACTCGATACCCTGCATGCAGCAGACCCGAGGGTCGAGCGGGTCGATGGCAAGGACATTCCCCACGAACTGTTGTATGCCCAGCGCATGAGTGCCTGGCTCGAGCGTGTCGCGCCGGAGGCGCCGGAGACGTTGCGCTTGGCGGTTCGGGCGCAGCACCTCCAGCGTTGGACGCTGCCGCGCGATGACTACCCACGCGATCGGCCCGGCTACCTGGCCTGGCGGCGCGATCTGGGGCGGCGCCAGGCCGAGCAGGCTGCGGACATATTGCGAGACGCGGGCTACGATGAGCAGGAATGCGATCAGGTCGCACGCTGGATCCGCAAGGAAGGCCTGCGGCGCGATCCGCATACCCAGGCCTTGGAAGACACGGCATGCCTGGTGTTTCTCGAGTACTACCTGAGCGACTTTGCCAAGGAGCACGACGAGGACAAGTTGATTCGTATCGTGCAGAAGACGTGGAAGAAGATGTCGCCGCGAGGTCACGAGCTGGCGATGACGATTGCCCTGCCGGAGGCAGAGAAACGGCTGATCGAGAAGGCTTTGGCGTGACGTCGGAAAGCCTCGTGGCGATAGCGCTGTCGCGAGGGGCGATCGGGAGGCTAGCGGTTTGACACCTTCCGGCATGAGGCTACGTTGAGATGGCAAGCCAAGCGCTGCATGGATGGGGCAAGGTGCACATAGACATTCGGCCACCACCATGCACACATTGATACGACCGATGACGATAGCAAGGAGAGCTCCTCACGATGAATGCCCTCGAACTGCTCAAGGAAGACCATGACAAGGTACGCGATCTGCTTAGCCAACTGGTCAACAGCACGGAACGTGCCGAGAAGAAGCGTCCCGAACTCCTGGCCAAGATCGAGAAGGAAGTGACGATCCATACCAAGATCGAGGAGGAGATCTTCTACCCCGCTTTCAAGAAGGCCAGCGGCAAGCAGAACGATAGAATGTACTATGAAGCTCACGAAGAACATCGGGCCGTCGAAGACCTGGTATTGCCGGATCTCAAGAAGACCGATCCGACGGGCACTGAATTCTCTGGCCGGGCCAAGGTGCTCAAGGAGTTGCTGGAGCATCATGCCGACGAGGAAGAAGACGAGATGTTCGAGCAGGCACGCAAGACCATGTCGGAGCGTGAGCTGGAAGAGCTCGGCGAACAAATGCTGGCGCGCAAGAAGGAACTGATGGCTGCTGCCTGAGTTTCAGTCTCTTGAGCATGGCGGCCCTGGCAGCATCGTTTGCCAGGGCTTTTTGCTGTGTCGATTCCTGCCGCGTCGCTCAGCGTAGCTTGGTAGCGCGCAGTTCCTGAATCGACACTGGAGGATGGAAGCTATCTGATCGGGCCGCTTGCCAGTACTCCCGAAACACGGCATGTTCGGGAACGCCATGCAGCAGTTCGTCGGGCTCGAGAAACGGGAACAAGGACGCGAAGGAGCGTATCTCGTTCTTGGATACGCGCCGCAGGATATGCTCGGGGCCCAACTCGCTGGTGTCGTTCAGTCCGGCGGCGGCCAGCATCTCGGCCAATGCCTTCAGGGTATTGTCGTGGAAATGGAAGACACGCTGAGTCTTGTCGGGCACATCCAGCTTCTTGCCGCGGCGCTTGTCCTGCGTCGCGACCCCGCTGGGGCAACGGTCGGTATGGCAGGCCATGGCCTGGATGCAGCCCAGCGCGAACATGTAGCCGCGCGCGGCATTGCACCAGTCCGCTCCCAGGGCAATGGTGCGGGCAATATCGAAGGCGGAGACGATCTTGCCGGCGGCGCCGACGTGGATTTTGTCGCGCAGCCCGGCGCCGACCAAGGTGTTGTGCACCAGCAGCAGCGCTTCGGTCAGCGGCATACCCAGCCGGTTGATGAATTCCAGTGGTGCCGCGCCGGTGCCGCCCTCGCCACCATCGACGATGATGAAGTCGGGGTGTGTATCCGTTTCCAGCATGGCCTTGACCAGACCGAACCACTCCCAGGGGTGACCGATGGTCAGCTTGATGCCCACCGGCTTGCCGCCCGAAAGCTCACGTAAGCGCACGATGAAATCCATCATCTCCAGCGGCGTCGAAAACGCCGAGTGGGCGTAGGGCGAGATTACATCCTTGCCCACCGGCACGCCACGTGTCGCGGCGATCTCAGGGGTAACCTTGGCCGCCGGCAGAATGCCGCCATGACCGGGTTTGGCGCCCTGACTGAGCTTGATCTCGATCATCTTGACCTGCTCCAGGGTCGCCCCCTCGACGAAGCGCTCCTCGCTGAAGGTGCCGTCCTCGTTGCGGCACCCAAAGTAACCCGAGCCGATCTCCCAGACCAGGTCGCCTCCCTGGCGATGATAGGGCGAAATCGCCCCTTCTCCGGTGTCGTGATAGAACTTGCCCTGTTTGGCGCCGGCGTTCAGTGCGGTAATGGCGTTGGCCGACAGCGAGCCGAAGCTCATCGCCGAAATGTTGAAAATGCTCGCCGAGTAGGGCCTGGCGCACTCCTGGCCAATGGTGATACGAAAGTCGTGGGAGTCGATCCGTGTCGGCTTGAGCGAGGGGCTGATCCATTCATAGCCTTCGGCGTACATGTCCTGTACCGAGCCGAACGCCTTCTTGTCCAGCACGTTCTTGGCCCGCTGATAGACCAGCGAACGTTGCTCTCGTGAGTACGGTGTCTGCTCGGTGTCCGACTGGATGAAATACTGGCGGATTTCGGGGCCGATAGACTCCAGTAGATAACGGAAATGGGCCAGGATCGGATAGTTGCGGCTGACCGTGTGCCGGCGCTGATGTCGATCGTAGGTGCCAAGCGCCGCCAACAGCCCGAACAGCAGCGCTGCCCAGCCCCAGGCTGTCTCGAAGAGCATTGCGAATAAGGAGACAACCAGGCCGAGCAGGCTAAGGAGATAAGCGGCATAGCGTAACGGCAGGCGTGAGTTAAACGACAGGCCGAAAGGTTCCAGCGGTGATGGCATTGGCAACTGCGCTCCTTGCAATGGGATTGGGGTCGTGATGACCGTGACCGCCCGCATTGTAGCGATAGGTGTGCGGGGGCCGCCATGCCGAGCCCCCTTGGAGGCGGAGAAGGTCAGCAGCGTCCATTGCTGTCGGCCAGGCGTGTCAGCGCTTCCAGATCGTGGATATGGAATTCGCGGCCTCGAGAGGTGATCAGGCCTTGCTGTTGGAAACGCCCCAGTAGACGACTGACCGTTTCCACCGCCAGGCCCAGATAGCTGCCGATGTCGCCACGCGACATGGCCAGGTTGAAGCAGTAGGGGGAGTAGCCGCGACGTCGAAAGCGCAGTGACATGGCAACGAAGAAAGTGGCCAGGCGTACATCCGACGTCTTGCGCAGCAGCATATGCATCAGCAGACGCTCGTTCTGCAGCTCCTTGCTCATGCACTGGTAGAGATAATTACGCAACTCGGGGCTACTGCACGTCAGCGCTTCCAGCCGATCGAAGGGCAGCTCGAACAGCGTAGTGGTTTCCAGCGCGATGGCGTTGCCGGGATAGCGCTGCTCGCCGATGGCATCGAGGCCGATAATCTCGCCCGGCAGGAAAAAACTGGTGACATGTTCTTCCTGATTGTCGGTGGTCGAGACCTGTTTGAGACTGCCGGAATGGATGACATACAGGCTATTGAATGGCATGCCTTGCAGATAAAGCGCGTCGCGTTTGCGTAACGGGGCCGTACGTTTGGCAACGACACCGAACCTGTCGAGTGTCTCCGAGGACAGGATGGACGGCAGACAAAGCGAACTTAGCCGACAAGTCTGGTTGTTTAAATCGTGCTGTCGGGCAAATCGCAACACGGGATGCGGTGTCGTCATTATTCGCCTCCACCATTGTGCGGTTTGTCTTGAGTATGGACGAGTTTATGGAGAGCGGATACCACCTCGGTCTTCGGCATGGTGTGGCTGGTCATTGTGGGTGAAGCCGGCCGAGAGGTGACAATCGTCAAAGTTTTGTCATGACTTTGCCTGTACAGTGCGCGCCAACGGGCCTTCGCACCGGCATGAGAGGGCGTAGAGCCGCAAGGACAGTGCCGCTGGATAGTGTGCCGCTAGATAGGCCGGCCAAGCATGCCATGATGGAGAGACAGGGAATGCATTGCATCTACAATATGACATCGACAGTCAGCCTTTTTCCCGAAGACCTGCTTGTCGCGGCGTGTGCCCATGAAACCCGGGAGAAGGAGCGTTATCGGGTGCTGGCGCTTCGCTTCTTGCCTTTCGATGCAGTGGCCAGCCGTTTGCTGCAGATGCTCGCCGATGAGAGCGAACAGCGCCTGGAAGCCCTGGCGCGCGTTGCCGAGCGCATGGAATACGATGAATACCCCAACGGGCCGGCTACGAGCGGGCCGGCGGTAAAAGAGCGCCATTTTTTCATTGTCGATCAGCGCATGGCTACTCAATTGCTGGCCCGGACCGTCATCGACGAGCATCGCTCGCTGGCATTCTATCGCCAGTTGGCGGACGCCAACGCCACGCCGCAGATCCACAAGTTACTGTCGGGCTTCATTCATCAGAAACAGGCCCAGATCCGCGTACTTGAAGAGTCGCAGAATCAGGAACCGGTAGCTGGATTCCGCTACATAGCCTGAGTCGGCCATATCCGGCCATGGAGGGTCGGTTCATAGAGGATCTTCAGACGTCCGTCGGTTTCCCGACGGGCGTCTTGCTTTGTAGGACGCAGCAATCGGTTGGCGGTCCGGCAGCGCTTGACTAGGCTTAATTTCATCGAATGGCATGGCGAAGTGGGGTCAGGCACTGGTGATTTAAAGACCCGGCCTTCAAGGGCGAGAGCAATGGAAAAGCTCAAGGAATACCGACGCAAGCGCAATTTTGGGCAAACGGCCGAGCCGTCAGGTGACGTGCCGCGCGGCGAACGAGTGACGGAGCAGCTGTTCGTGGTGCACAAACATGCCGCCAGTCACGATCATTTCGATCTGCGGCTAGAGCAGGACGGCGTACTCAGGAGTTGGGCGCTGCCCAAGGGGCCGAGTCTCGAGCCGGGCGAAAAACGTCTGGCCGTCGAAGTCGAGGATCACCCGCTGGAATATGCCGACTTCGAAGGCGTGATCCCGGAGAAGTCCTATGGCGGCGGCACCTCGATGCTATGGGATCGTGGACGCTGGGCAACGACGGGCAAGCCGGGCAAGGATCGTATCGACTTCGAACTCGAGGGCGAGAAGCTGCAAGGTGCCTGGACGCTGACTCGCATGACGGGACGGCGCGAGAAGAGCGATCGCAACTGGTTGTTGATCAAGCGCCGCGATGGCAAGGGAGCGCCGATGACGATGCCGTCCGACGATGACCGTAGTGTCGCTACCGGGCGCACCATGCGCGAGATCGCCGAAGACCGCGACATGCTGTGGACCCGGGAGGGCGTTGTCAGCGAGTCGCCTCCATTGCCTGATCCCCAGACGTTGCCGGGCGCACGGCGGCAGGCCGTCACTAACGAGGTAAGTCCTCAGCTTGCCACGCTGGTGCGTCAGGCCCCGGAGGGCGAAGACTGGATTCACGAAATCAAGTTCGATGGCTACCGGGTGCTGGCGCGCCTGGAACAGGGTGAAGTGCGCCTGATCACGCGCAATGACAAGGACTGGACCCACCGTTTTCCCGAGCTGGCCCAAGTCATCGCGCAGTTGCCCGTGGACAGTGCGCTGCTCGATGGCGAGGTGGTCTCGCTGGCCCAGGATGGCACCAGCAGTTTCCGTCGACTTCAGGAAGCACTGAGTGCCGGACGCACGGTGGGTCTGGTCTATCAAGCCTTCGATCTGCTCCATCTGGAAGGGTATGACCTGCGCGAGGTGGGACTCGTCGAGCGCAAGCAGGCGTTGGCCCAGTTGCTCGAGTCGGCGGGTTTGGTAGGCCATAGCAGCGTGCGCTATGCCGATCATATCGAAGCTCAGGGTACGGCATTTTTCGACCAGGCCTGTCGCATGGGGCTCGAGGGCATCATCAGCAAGCGCGCCTCGAGTCACTACCAAAGCACCCGCAACAAGGACTGGGTCAAGACCAAGTGCGCCAATCACGAGGAGTTCGTGGTGGGTGGCTATACCGATCCCAGTGGCTCGCGTAGTGGCTTCGGATCGCTGTTGATGGGCGCCTTCGATGCAGACGGCCGCTTGGCGTATGCCGGCCGGGTCGGCACCGGCTTCAATACCCGTCTGCTCGACACGCTCAGCGCCAGGCTGGAGGCACAGGAAACCTCGACATCGCCTTTCCACGAAGCGGTGCCCGACGTGCGTAGCGTGCACTGGGTTCGTCCCGAGATGGTGATCGAGGTGGAGTTCACCGAACGCACGCGGGATGGCCGGCTACGGCATCCGATTTTTCGCGGGCTTCGCGAAGACCGTAACCCGGAGGAAATCCGCGTGAGTCCTGACAAGACACGGTCGGTGCCGGCGAGCGAGAAGGCGTCATCCGCGCCCAAAGCTCGGTCGGCTACCAGGACGAGTAGCGACGAAAGCCGCGTGCTCGGTGTGCGCCTGACCCATCCTGATCGGGTGCTGTATCCCGAGCAGGGCGTGACCAAGCGCGATCTGGCCCGATTCTACGCAGAGATCCAGGACTGGGTTCTGCCCCGCCTGATCCGACGACCGTTGTCGCTGGTGCGCTGTCCCGAGGGGCGTACCAGCGAATGCTTTTTTCAGAAGCACCCGCGTGTCGCCATTCCTGCCAGTGTGCCGCGCGTCGACATCGCGGAAAAGTCGGGAACTTCTCAATACCTTTATGTGGAAAGCGCCGCCGACCTGGTGGCGCTGGTGCAGGCGGGCGCACTGGAAATTCACCCGTGGGGCAGTCGTGTCGAGGACGTCGAACGCCCCGACAATCTGGTATTCGATCTCGATCCGGCGCCGGACGTTGGCTGGCAGGAAATCCTGCGCGTTGCCGGCACCTTGCGCGAGCGCCTGGAGTCGCTCGGCCTGGGCGCGTTCGTACGTACTACCGGGGGCAAGGGGTTGCATGTCGTCGTGCCGATCGTGCCCAGCGCGACCTGGGACGATGCCAAGGCCTTCGCCAAGGCAGTCGCTCAGCAGCACGCTCAGGAGGATCCCAAGCGCTTGACGGCCAACATGGCCAAGAACAAGCGCGAGGGGCGAATTTTCATCGATTACCTGCGCAACGGCCGTGGGGCTACCGCGATTGCCTCCTACTCCGTGCGGGCGAGGGAGAACGCGCCGGTCTGCGTTCCCGTGCGCTGGGACGAACTCAATGCGGCGCTACGCTCCGACCGCTATACGATCGAAAATCTCAAACGACGCCTTGCGGCACTGCGCGAGGATCCTTGGGCGGGTTATGACGATACCGCGCGCCCGCTCGACGCCGATCTGCTCAATGCCGTGGGCCTTGCTCGATGATTCCAAGGAGGATGCCTTGAGCCGCGACGATGCAGAGACACCCTGGTGGCTGGAGGCCGGTACCGAGACCTGCCAGTTTTGCCTGCGCACGTTTCACTACGAGGCGGGCTATCACTGTTACCACTGCGACAGCCCTATCTGCCCGGTCTGCGTGGTGGAGCTTCACGAGACGCGTCAAGTGAGCTGTCCCGATTGTCATGCCCAGGCTGATGCGTCGAATGGCGACGAATCCGGCTAGACGAGGAGAAGGCGATGGCTGCCAGAGCGATGTGGAAAGGAGTGGTGCGCTTCGGCGAGGTACGGGTGCCGGTCAAGCTCTATTCCGCCGTACAGGATCGCAGCGTGCACTTTCGCCTGCTGCACGGCAAGGACCGCTCCCCCGTCAAGCAGGCGATGGTCAATCCGCAAACCGATGAGGCCGTGCCATTCAGCGAGGCCCGGCGTGCCTATCGTACCGACGAGGGACGCCTGGTATGCCTGGAGCACGCCGAACTCGAGGAACTGGAGCCCGAACAGACCCGCGATATCGAGGTGATCAGCTTTCTGCCACCCGAAGAAATCGATCATCGCTGGTACAGCCGCCCGTACTATCTTGGCCCTGACGGTGAGGAAGACGAGTATTTTGCGCTGATCGAGGCGCTGCAACGTAGCGGTCGCGAAGGCCTGGCGCGCTGGGTCATGCGCAAGAAAGCGTATATCGGCGCCCTGCGCCTTCATCAGGGCTATCCCATGCTCATGTCGCTGCGCCACGATGAAGAAGTGGTGTCGCTGGACACCTTGAATTCGCCCGGCGGGGCACGTCTCGACGATAAGGAACTGGGCATGGCGCAGCAACTCATCGGCATGCTGGAAGCACCCTTCGAGCCCGAGCAATACCATGACGAGTACCGTGAGCGCGTCATGTCGCTGATCGACGCCAAGCAGCGCGGCGAAAGCGTCAAAGTGACCCCGATCCGTCGTCCCGAGCTGTCCGACGACGTGACGACGGCGTTGGAAGCCAGCCTGAAGGGAGGACGCAAGCGTGCCTAGAAAGCAGCGGGGGAAGCAGGATGATCAGGAGTCTCGGGTCAGCGGACCGCGCCCGTTCTGGTCGGGCAACATCACGTTCGGGCTGGTTAGCCTGCCGGTGGGGTTGTACCCAGCCAATCGCTCCAAGCCGGTGTCGCTGCGCATGATCGATAGGGACGGCACCCCGCTGGCGCGTCGCTACTTTTGCGAGAAGGAAGAGCGGCCGCTGCGTAGCGACGAGCTAGTGCGTGGCTATGAAGTCGAGAAGAGCGAATTCATCGTCATCGAGGACAAGGAACTCGACGCACTTGCTCCAGAGAAGTCCCAGGAGATCGATCTCAAGCGCTTCGTAGACGTGGCCGACATCGACCCCATGTATTTCGAGCGGGCCTATTTCCTGACCCCCGACAAGGGAATCACCAAGGCTTACCGGCTCTTGGCCAAGAGCATGGAGGACTCGCAGCGGGCTGGCATCGCTACCTTTGTGATGCGTGGCAAGGAATACCTGGTGGCCATCCTGGCCGAGAAAGGTATCCTGCGCGCCGAGACGCTGCGTTTTTATGAAGAGGTCCGTACGCCAGCGAGTGTCGGGTTGCCCAAGGTGCAGAGCGCGGACAGCCAGCGTGTCGATGGCATCGAGAGGGCCATTGCCTCGCTATCGTCGGACACGCTGGAGCGCAGTGCGCTCGAGGATTGGCACAGCCGCAAAATCATGGACCGCGTCAGTGAAAAGCTCGACAAGGGTGAAGGGATCATCGATGTCGATCCGGCAGAAGATGCTGAAGCCGAGCAGGGCGGCGAGGTGGTCGATCTGATGCAAGTTCTTAAGCAGAGTCTGGAGCAGGGCCAGCCACCTACCGAAACGTCAACTCCCCGTCGTGCGCCTGCAAGCGGCAACGCGCAGAAGCCTGCCTCCAGCGAAGGAAAGGAGCGCGAGAGCCGTGCCAAGAAGGGCAACGAACGGAGGGGGGCGCCGACACATGGCGACCTGGACGGCCTGTCCCGCAACGAACTCTACGAACGGGCGCAGGCGCTCGACATTCCCGGGCGCAGCAGCATGAGTAAGGCGCAACTCATTCGGGCCATCAGGCAGGCGGCTTGAACGCTCAGCGGCGTTTGCGTTCGAATCGTGCCTGTACCGCCTGGGTATACTCGGCTGCGGGATCCAGCAACAGTCGCTCGAGGCCGATGGGCTCGCCGGTTTGCAGGCAATAGCCGTATTCGTCGTGACGTAGGCGCTCGATGGCGGCATCGAGGCGTCGCAGCCGTTCGGAATCCCGCTCGGCCTGCCTGATGAGCAATGTCTGGTTGCCTTCCGCTACGGCACGGTCCATGGCGTCTCCCCAGCAGCGCCTCCCCTCGAGGCCGTCCTGGGCTTCGCGCAGGCGTAGCTGGGTTTCGTGACGCAAGCGGTGCAGGTAGTCCATGAAATAGGCTCGCTGTTCCTCGTTCATGTAAACGCTCTCCGGCATACCGAGCAGGCCATCTTTGTCGAGCGGCGCAGTCATGGTGGGCGTTTCGCTAGAGTTCGGTGCAGACGACAGCGGGAGCATCAGCGACCCAGATAGAGGCATAGCATGGCATCATGGCATTCCCTGCCAAATTGGCGTTCCAGATCGGCACGTCGATTCGACCGATTCCATGAATTACAGCTTGGTCGATAGTCATGGGTTTCGCCAATCGCCGAGACAAAGCCGTGAAAATCCTCTGCGCAGTGCATGACGTAGGGCGCTCGAATATCGCACAATGACATTCGCCGAGATGACCCGTTACCCGAAGGTGTCGTTGCCGATGAGTCGAAGACTGCTGTTTTGGATGGCGTTGGGTTTGTGCCTGGCATTGCTGGTCTCTGACCTCCACGCCGCCGAGGAGTCACGGGAAGTGTGGCTGCTGGTGGACGATAAGACTTCGACTCTGCACGTCTTTCGAGGCGATCGGGAAATCGAGCGATTCGCTCCAGTGTCGCTGGGTCGAGGAGGCGCCAAGCGCCTGCGGTTGAGCGGTAGTCGGGCGACGCCGACCGGGGAATTCAAAATAAATTGGATCAACGAAGATAGCCGCTTCCATATCTTCCTGGGTCTCGATTATCCTACGCCTGCTCATGCTCGCGAGGCTCATGAGGCGGGCATGTTGAGTGAACCCGAGTTCTATGATTATCTTATGTATTATCGCTGGCATGGTGCGCCACCACAGGACACCGTGTTGGGCGGTAGCATCGGGATACATGGTCTCGGTGACGCCGACCCGAACGTTCATCGACGTTTTCACTGGACGGATGGCTGCGTGGCAGTGACAAATGACCAGATCGAAAAGTTGGCGAATCTAGTACGGCTTGGCACAAAGGTAATCATCCGCTAGGTTACTAGCTGGAAGTAGCAATAGGCCTGCCTGTGCAGGAATGTAAGTCAACCAAGGAAGACCTCAAGGAGAACCGCATGAAAAAAACCAGCACCATGCTCAAGCTCGCAGCTGCAACTCTGGCCATGGGCGTTATGGCTGGCTGTGCATCTCAAGCTAGCGAAGAGCAGAGCGGCCAGATGAGCCAGGCGCAAACGGAAGCGACCGAGACCCGCAGCATGGCTCGCGAAGCGCTGACCACTGCGCAGCAGGCCCAGCGCACCGCACAGCAGGCTCTGCAGCTCGCCCAGCAGAACCGTCAGGAAATGGACCGCATGTTCGAGCGTTCCATGCGCAAGTAATCGAAACGTTTACGGCATCCCTTGGGATGCCGTTATCGGATTCGATACCGAGAAAGCCCTGCCTAGGCAGGGCTTTCCTCGTTCATATCGGTAGAAAAATCGATAAAGCCGTCATGCGTCGTCCTTGGTCGGGCTGGTTTCCAACTGACTGTAGAGAGCCTCATGAAGCTCCAGCCAGTCGTACAGAGTGGCCTTTTTCTCGACGACAGGAATGTCGATGGGGGCTTTGACCAGCAGCAACGATTCGGGAACCCCGCTGGGGTTTTCAATTTCATTGCGCAGCTTGGCGTAATCGACCGGATAACGCTTGCCTTTGACTGCGGACGTTACGGCATCCAGGGCATCGGTGATGCGGCTGACCGGAGTATCCTCCGATTCTTCCAGCGAGGGGTACGTCTGCACGAAAAGAGCGCCTTCTGGCGTCCAGCCGAGCTTGAAGGGTTCGTTGATCAGGCGGACCTGAGTGCCGACCGGAACCTTCGGGAATAGCCTTTCGATGTCCTCGGGCAACATGCGGATACAACCATGGGTAACGCGCATGCCGACGCCCAGCGGCTTGTTGGTACCGTGAATCAGATAGCCGGGAATGCCCAGGCGCATGGCAAACTGGCCCAGGGGATTGTCCGGGCCGGGGGGAACGACGCTTGGCAGCATGTCGCCCTGCTCGGCATGTTCCTTGATAATCGAGGCGGGGGGGTACCAGGCTGGATCCTTGGCCTTGGCGGTGATCTGGGTCTGGCCCAGCGGGGTTTTCCAGTCCATGCGTCCCACGCTGACCGGATAGGTTTCCACGATCGGCAACTCGCCCTGCGCCGGTTTGGGATAGTAATAAAGGCGCATCTCGGCGACATTGACGACGATCCCTTCCCGCGGACCTTGGGGCAGAATGAACCGCGACGGGATCACCACCTCGGTACCTTCACCGGGTATCCAGACGCTGACATCGGGATTGGCCCGACGAATTTCTTCGTAGCCGACGCCATAGCGATGCCCGATGGAGAAAAGCGTATCCTCGTGGGCAGCTTTGACTACTTGGATCTCGCCGACTACGTCGCCTTTTTCGGGCAGACGATAGTGTCCCGTCGGCAACGCAGCCTGGGCCTCGACGGCCTCGGCCAAGGCCGGTTCCTGAGCCATGAGCGCCGGCGGGACTGCCAGCATTCCTACGGCCAACCAAAGCATACTTGCTTGCTTCACTCGCATCTGACGCGACCTGTTCCATCCTCGGATCCGGCGGGGTGCCGGAAAATTCGAGTATATTCCTGCGTAATGCCCGGCGACACAATGCCTGGCGGTGCAATATTTCCCTATGTCGGTTTACGCCGCCTTGGCTTTGCGATTGAGTGTGTCAAGCAGTGTCTCAACGCTTTCGAAGCGGGCCGCCTCGCTTTCCATGTCCGCCTCGAAGCGTAGGATCTCGGCACCTTCGAGCCGGTAGTGTTCGGGGTCGCGCTGGATCAGGTTGACCAAGGTCATTGGGTCGACGGCGGGACTGGTGCCGAAGATCACACGGCCGCGTTCGGGGCCTGCCTCGAGGCGCACGATGCCCAGTCGTTCGGCGCGTTGACGCAACCGGGTCTGACGGAACAGTGTCTTGACCGGCGCTGGCAGCAGGCCGAAGCGGTCGATCATTTCCACTTGCAGTTCCTTGAGCTCCGCTTCGTCCGCGGCGTTGCTGATGCGCTTGTACATGATCAGGCGTTGCTGCACGTCGTGCAGGTAGTCGTCGGGAATCAGTGCCGGCAGGTTGAGGCTGACTTCCACCCCCTCGTCCAGTGGTGCCTCGATGTTGGGTGTCTTGCCAGCGCGGATCGCTTTCACCGCACGGTCGAGCATCTGCATATATAGGCTGTAGCCGACGGTTTCCATCTGGCCGCTCTGCTCGTCGCCGAGAAGCTCGCCCGCGCCGCGGATTTCCATGTCGTGGCTGGCCAGGGTGAAGCCGGCTCCCAGGTCCTCGGCCTGGCCGATGGCCTCCAGGCGCTTGATGGCGTCCTTGGTAATCGCCTTGGGTGGCGGTGTGAGCAGGTAGGCATACGCCTGGTGATGGCTGCGTCCGACGCGTCCACGCAACTGATGCAATTGGGCCAGTCCGAACTTGTCGGCCCGCTCGATGAGGATGGTGTTGGCGCTGGGCACGTCGATGCCGGTCTCGATGATGGTCGAACATACCAGCACGTTGTAACGCTTGTGGTAGAACTCCGACATGATACGTTCCAGCGAGCGCTCCGGGAGCTGGCCGTGAGCCACGGCAACGCGGGCCTCGGGAACCAGATCGCGCACTTTCTGGGCAGCCAGTTCGATGCTCTTGACCTCGTTGTGCAGAAAATAGACCTGCCCCCCGCGCAATATCTCGCGCAGGATGGCTTCCTTGATCACGGGTTCGTTGCGTTGCTGGACGAAGGTCTTCACCGATAGGCGACGTGCCGGTGGAGTGGCGATGATCGACAGGTCGCGGATGCCGCTCATGGCCATGTTCAATGTCCGCGGGATGGGCGTGGCCGTCAGCGTCAGAATGTCCACCTCGGCACGCAGGCTCTTGAGGCGTTCTTTCTGGGCCACCCCGAAGCGATGCTCCTCGTCGATGATCAGCAGGCCCATGTTGGGAAACTTCATCGATTTGGACAGTAGCTTGTGGGTGCCGATGACGATGTCGGCGCGGCCTTCCTCGATGCGCTTCAAGGTGTCCGCCTGTCCCTTGCCGCCGGTAAAGCGCGAGATCAGCTCGATCTGCACGGCCGTATCGGCAAAGCGGTCACGGAAGTTGTCGTAGTGCTGCTGGGCGAGCAGGGTGGTAGGCACCAGCACGACCACCTGTCGACCCGAGTGTACGGCGAGGAAGGCAGCGCGCATGGCGACTTCGGTCTTGCCGAAGCCGACGTCGCCGCATACCACCCGGTCCATGGGGCGCGGCGCCGTCATATCGCCGATGACCGCATGAATGGCCGCGCGCTGGTCGGGCGTTTCCTCGAACGGGAAGCTGGCCGCGAAGCGCTGGTAATCCTCGCCGGGCGGATCGCAGGCAAAGCCTTCGCGCGCTTCGCGGCGCGCATACACGTCGAGAAGTTCGGCAGCGGTATCACGAATCTTCTCGGCGGCCTTTTTCTTCGCCTTGTCCCAAGTATCGGAACCCAGCTTGTGCAGGGGGGCCAGCTCGTCGCTGGCCCCGGCATAGCGTGAAATCAGCTGCAGACTATCGACAGGGACATAGAGCTTGGCACCGTTGGCGTATTCCAGGGCCACGAACTCGGCGGCCTGGCCCCCAGCTTCCAGTGTCTCGAGTCCCTGATAGCGTCCTACGCCATGGGCTTGGTGGACGACCGGCGCACCGGGGCGCAGCTCGGATAAATGGCGGATCGCCAGTTCATTGTCGTCGGTGGCCTTTTCACGCCGCCGCGTCTGACGAACCACATCGCCGTAGAGCTCGGTCTCGGTGACGATGGCCAGCGCGGGATCGCCAAGCCACAAGCCCTCGTCGAGCTCGCCCTCGGTAATCGCCAGGCGCGAGCCACCCTCGAGAAACGCTGGCCAATCGTCGGTATGAGGCAAGTCGAGGTGCAGCACGCCGAGAGTTTCTTCCAGCGCTTCGCGCCGACCCCGCGACTCGGCGACGAACAGTACGCGCATGTCGCGATGGGAGGACAGGAACTCCTCGAGACGCGCCAGTGGTTTTTGGGCCCGGGCATTGATGGCCACCTGCGGCGGAGCCTGGGTGATGGGATGGCGGGCATGCGGGTGGCCTTCGTCTTTGACCAGTTCGACGCGTGGCCGGGCCTTGATGGCAGCAAAGACCTCGGGCACCGGAATGAAGGCGCGAGCGGGGGGCAGCAGTGGCCGGGTCGGGTCGACGCCAAGGTTTTCGTAGCGGCTCTCGATCGCCGCCCAGTGATGTTCCGCCGCCTCGAAGACGCCGGGCAGCAGAGCGACTCGTGTATTGTCGACCAGATGATCGAAGAGCGACGCGGTTTCCTCGAAGAACAACGGCAGGTACTGTTCGAGCCCCGGTGAAGGAATGCCCTTGAGTGCGTCGTTGTAGAGCGGAGACTGGCGCGGATCGACGTCGAACAGTGTCTCGAAGCCTTCGCGGAAGCAGGCAATGGCCGAGCGCGACAGGGAGTACTCATGGGCCGGGAGCAGTTCGATGCTCTCCACCTTGTCCTGGCTACGCTGGGTATCGGGATCGAAGTAGCGCAGCGTATCGATCTCGTCATCGAACAGATCGACGCGCAGCGGTGCATCGCTACCCATGGGGAACAAGTCAATGATGGCGCCACGCAGGGCGTATTCGCCAGGCTCGTACACGGTTTCCACAGCGCGGTAGCCGGCCCGGGACAGCGTTCCCCGGAATCCTTCCCGGTCGAGCGTCATGCCCACCGACAGGGTCAGTACGCGCCCGGCAATGTAATCGCTGGGCGGCAGGCGCTGCATCAGGGTATTGACAGGCACCAATACGATGCCGTCCTGCGTTTCCTGCAGGCGACGCAGGGTGCGCAGGCGCTCGGAAACGATGTCCTGGTGCGGAGAAAAACTGTCGTAGGGCAGGGTTTCCCAGTCGGGGAAGGGCAGGACCGGTACCTTGGCAAAGAAGCGCAAGGCGTTTTCCAGGCGCTGGGCCGAGGCGGTATCCGGCGTGATGACCAGCAGCGGCGCAGCGTCGGCAAGGCGAGCCAGGGCCAGGGCCGTCGCTGCCCCCTGCGGGGCCTGCCAATAGAGCGTATCGCGCGTTCCGGTAGGGCTGGGCGGGGCCAGCGGGGAAAAGTTCGACATTGGCGTCTTCAAGCAAAGGGTGAAAGTCTTGTAGCAAATGATAACAGGCGCAGCGTCGGGACGAGAAAAACGCACGAAAGGGGCGTGCCGTCCATTACGTTTGACACATCAATGCCGGAAAACGGTTTGTAGTCAACCGCCGATTTCTGTAGTGGTCTTACAGCTTCTGCGACCATACAGCAATTGCGCCTGCCTGCGCTTGGCAAGGATAATGAACAGGAAAATTCATTCGCGATTCCGTAAGGAAGGGAGTAGTACGTGAGTCAGGAAAAGCTCGACGCACATTTTCAGGAATGGCAGGACAATGAGGCTGTCGCCGAGGAAATGATTCCCCTGCTCGGCAAGCTGTACCGCAAGTACAATGTCGTGCCCTCCCTGTATGGCCGTTCGCTGATCAACCGTTCGGTCATTCGGATTCTCAAGAATCATCGCTATGTGAAGAAAGTCGAGGGCACCGAGCTTTCCGTTCGCGATACCTTTCCGCTGGTCAAGGCAATGACCGAGCTCGAGCTGGGGCCGGCACACATCGACCTGGGCAAGCTCGCCGTTGCCTTCAAGAAAAGCGGTCGTAGCGATGTCGATGCCTACCTACGCGAAGAGCTCGCCGAAATCGTCGACAAGCACGGTGAAAACGGCATGGGCGGTGAACCCAAGGATGTCGTGCTCTATGGCTTCGGGCGTATCGGCCGCATCCTGGCACGCATCCTGGTCGAGAAGGCCGGGGGCGGCAATCTGCTGCGTCTGCGTGCCATCGTGGTGCGTGGCGATGGCAGTGGCGACGATCTCGAAAAGCGAGCCAGCCTGCTGCGTCGCGATTCCATTCATGGGCCGTTTGCCGGCTCGATCAGAGTCGACCATGAAAACAATGCAATCATCGCCAACGGCAACTACATCCAGGTGATCAACGCCAGTTCGCCCGGTGACGTCGATTACACGGCCTACGGCATCGACAATGCCATCGTCGTTGACAACACTGGCAAATGGCGTGACGAAGAGGGGCTGTCCCAGCACCTGTCTTGCAAGGGCGTGGCCAAGGCACTGCTCACGGCGCCGGGCAAGGGCAGCGTCAAGAATGTCGTTTACGGCATCAACCATCGTGACATCGGTGACGAGGATCGCATCATTTCTGCGGCCTCGTGCACGACGAATGCCATCGTGCCGGTACTCAAGGCCATCAACGACGAATACGGCATCGAGCATGGCCACATGGAAACGGTGCATTCCTATACCAACGACCAGAACCTGATCGACAATTATCATAAGGGCGATCGGCGTGGCCGCAGTGCGCCGTTGAACATGGTGCTGACCGAAACCGGCGCCGCGAAGGCCGTCGCCAAGGCATTGCCCGAACTGGGCGGCAAGCTGACCGGCAACGCCATTCGCGTACCGACCCCCAACGTGTCCATGGCGATTCTCAATCTCAACCTGGAGAAGGCGTCCGACACCGAGAGCGTGAACAACTACCTGCGTGATATGGCGCTGCATTCCTCGATGCAGAAGCAGATCGATTACGTCGACTCGCCCGAGGTGGTGTCATCCGACTTCGTCGGCAACCGTCATGCCGGTATCGTCGATGCCAAGGCGACCATCGTCGACGGCAAGAATGCCGTTCTGTACGTGTGGTACGACAACGAGTTCGGCTATAGCTGCCAAGTGGTGCGTATCCTTCAGTACATGTCCAACGTGCACTTTCTTTACCTGCCCCGCGCGCGTAACTGAGCCTGCCTCTCACACCGTGTCGGCCCATGCCGACACGGTGTTTTTCCTGTTTGCGTCTCGATGCCGACCTTCGGTCAGGTAGTCTTTCCTGCGTCGTCTCTTTATAATAGTCGCGATTTATTGGTGCGATCCGTCTGGCCACGGATCGAGCAGACAACCTTCTGATAAGAAAAGAACCGAGCACCGTGACGCCAGCTCAAGTGTACGCATGCCATTGCGTTGGCCAGGCTCGTCATCGTCGTGCCGCGAACCCTTTTTCTTTTGAAAATCAGATCCGATAACTGGGCGAGACTATGATCGAAGTCAAACGAGGCCTGGATCTCCCCATCGCCGGGGCGCCGGACCAGCGCATCGAGGATGCGCGGCCGGTACGCCATGTGGCGATCCTGGGACCCGACTACGTCGGCATGAAGCCGACCATGGAGGTCCGGGAAGGGGACAGGGTGAAGCTGGGGCAGGTGTTGTTCACCGACAAGAAGATTCCTGGAGTGCGCTTCACCGCCCCGGGTGCCGGCGAGGTGATTGCGATCAATCGCGGCGAGAAACGCGTACTGCTGTCGGTGGTAATCAAGCTCGACGAACAGGAAGACGTCGTCGAGTTCACTGCACACGGTAGCCATGCGCTCGAGAGCCTGGATCGCCAGGCCGTCGTCGACCAGCTGGTCGAATCCGGTCTGTGGACGGCACTGCGGACCCGCCCTTTCTCACGCACGCCAGCGTTGGATGCCGTGCCGGCGGACATATTCGTGACCGCTATCGATACGCAACCGCTGTGCGCCGATCCCGCGTTGATCGTCAACGAGGCGCCAGAGGCCTTCGCCAATGGGCTCAAGGTGCTCAAGCGCCTAACGCCGGGAAAAGTGTTTCTGTGCAAAGCGCCCGAGGCCGACCTGCCTGGCAGCGACATCGAGGGGGTTCAGGTCGAATCCTTCAAGGGGCTGCATCCGGCGGGCCTCGTCGGTACGCATATCCATTATCTATCGCCGGTCAGTCTCAGAAAGCAGGTCTGGCATCTGGGGTATCAGGATGTCATGGCCATCGGCAAATTGTTCGCCGATGGCCGCCTGGACATGACGCGCGTCGTCGCGGTGGGCGGTCCTCGCGCCAAGCAACCACGCCTGTTGCGTACGCGCATCGGGGCGAGCAGCGCCGAGTTGCTCGAGGGTGAGGTCATCCAACCGGAGGAGACCCGGGTCATCTCCGGTTCGGTTTTCGGCGGTGCCACGGCGGAAGGGTCGCGCCGTTTCCTGGGCCGTTTCCATACCCAATTCTCGTTGATCGAAGAAAGCAACAAGCGTGCCTTTATGGGCTGGCTATCGCCTGGGCGCAATCGTCACTCGGTCATGGGAATCTACGTGTCCCGCTTCCTTGGCTTGAACGACTACAAGCCGGACACCTCGACCAACGGCTCAGAGCGTGCCATGGTGCCGATCGGTGCTTACGAGGAAGTCATGCCGCTGGATATCCTGCCTACGCAGTTGCTGCGCTCGCTGATCGTTGGCGATATCGAGAACGCCATGCTGCTCGGTTGCCTGGAGCTGGATGAGGAAGACGTCGCGCTGTGTACCTACGTGTGTCCCGCCAAGTACGAGTACGGTCCCATCCTGCGTGACAACCTCACCATGATCGAGAAAGAGGCCTGATGATGGGTATTCGCAAGACACTCGACAATCTCGAGCCGCACTTTCACAAGGGTGGCAAGTACGAGAAGTTCTACGCACTCTACGAAGCCGTAGACACCATCTTCTATGCGCCCCCCGACGTAACCAAGGGTACGGCGCATGTGCGTGACGGCATCGATCTGAAACGCATCATGATCACGGTGTGGCTGTGTACTTTTCCGGCGATGTTCTTCGGTATGTACAACGCCGGGCTCCAAGCCAACCTGGCCATAGAAAATGGCTACGGTGCCATCGGTGGCTGGCGCGAGGCGATCACGCTGGCGCTGGCCGGTGGACATGATCCGGGCAGCATCTGGGCCAACTTCGTGCTCGGGGCGACATGGTTCCTTCCTATCTATCTGGTGACCTTCGTCGTCGGGGGCTTCTGGGAAGTGCTCTTCGCGATCAAGCGCGGCCACGAGGTCAACGAAGGCTTCTTCGTTACCTCCGTGCTGTTTGCGTTGATCCTGCCACCGACCATTCCGCTCTGGCAGGTGGCCCTTGGGATCACCTTCGGTGTCGTGATCGGCAAGGAAATCTTTGGCGGCACCGGCAAGAATTTCCTCAACCCTGCATTGACGGGGCGCGCATTCCTGTATTTCGCCTATCCGGCACAGATTTCCGGTGACGCGGTATGGGTGGCCGCAGATGGATATACGGGAGCGACCCCCTTGTCGATGGTGGTGACCGACGGCATGGCTGGCCTGACCCAGCTGTATACCTGGATGGAGGCCTTCCTGGGCTTTATTCCCGGTTCGGTGGGCGAGACATCGACCTTGGCGATACTGATTGGTGCTGTTGTGCTACTACTGACCCGCATTGCTTCATGGCGCATCATGCTGGGCGTTTTCCTCGGCGTCGTGGGTACGGCCATGCTGTTCAATGCCATCGGTTCGGAAACCAACCCGATGTTCGAAATGCCATGGTATTGGCACTTGGTTGTCGGCGGTCTGGCATTCGGCCTGGTGTTCATGGCCACCGATCCGGTATCGGCCTCGATGACCAACAAGGGCAAGCTGATCTTCGGCATTCTGATCGGTGTGATGACGGTGCTGATCCGTGTCGTCAACCCGGCCTTCCCCGAAGGAATCATGCTGGCGATCCTGTTCGCCAACTTGTTCGCGCCATTGATCGATCACTTCATCGTGCAGGCCAACATCAAGCGTCGCCAGAAACGTGAAGCGGCCTTCAATCCCGTTACCGAGGAGACCGCCTGATGGCTAGCAACAACTCCATCAAGAAGACGCTCACGGTCGCGCTGACGCTGTGTATCGTGTGTTCGGTCATCGTCTCCACTGCCGCTGTGGTGCTGCGTCCGGTTCAGGTCGCGAACCAGGAGCTCGATCGCAGGAGCAATATCCTGCAGGTTGCCCAGCTTTATCAGCCGGGTATCGATGTCGCCGAACAATTCGAACAGCAGATCACGGCGCGTGTCGTGAACCTGGAGACCGGGGAATACGCCGAGGAGCTGGATGCCGAGACCTACAACCAGTTCGATGCTGCCAAGGATCCTGCCAGTTCGCGTTCGCTGTCCGGAGATGATCCGGTCGGGCTGGGTCGCGTAGAGAACTTTGCTACGGTGTACTTGGTGGGCGATCCCGAAAACCCCGAGCAGATCATCCTGCCGATCCGCGGGCAGGGGTTATGGGGAATGATGCGTGGTTTCCTTGCCCTGGAAGGGGATGGTAATACCATCGTTGGGCTGTCCTACTACGACCACTCCGAAACGCCGGGGTTGGGCGGTGAAGTGGACAATCCGCGCTGGAAGGCCCAATGGGAAGGCAAACAGGTCTATGCTGACAACCCAATGGAGCCAATGATCCGTCTGGTCAAGGGCGGGGCCGACTCCGAGTACGAGGCCGATGCCCTGTCCGGTGCAACCCTGACCAGTCGCGGTGTGACCAACATGCTGCAATTCTGGCTGAGCGAGATGGGCTTCGCTGAATATCTCGCCCGGTTTCATGACAATTCGCAAGGAGGAGCGTGAGCATGGCCTCTGATACTCCCAAAAGCGTCGTCTTTTCGCCGGTCTTCAAGAACAATCCCATCGCCTTGCAGGTACTGGGGATCTGTTCTGCGCTGGCGGTAACCAACTCCTTGAGCGTATCGCTGGTCATGGGGTTGGCGGTTATCGCGGTGACGTCGTTTTCCAACCTGTTCGTTTCGTTGATTCGTCACCACATCCCTTCCTCGATTCGTATCATCGTGCAGATGACCATCATTGCCTCGTTGGTCATCGTGGTCGACCAGCTGCTCAAGGCCTATGCCTATGAGATGTCCAAGCAGCTGTCGGTGTTCGTCGGCCTGATCATCACCAACTGTATCGTCATGGGTCGCGCCGAAGGCTATGCCATGCAGAATGGCCCGATGATGAGTTTCCTCGATGGTGTCGGAAACGGCCTTGGTTACGCCGTCATCCTGTTGTTCGTCGGCTTCGTGCGCGAGCTGCTGGGGTCGGGTAGCCTGTTCGGCCTCACCATCCTGCCGGCGGTTCAGAACGGTGGCTGGTATGTGCCCAACGGTCTGATGCTGCTGCCGCCCTCGGCGTTCTTCGTCATCGGGCTGTTGATCTGGATTCTGCGCTCCTTCCACCCGGATCAGGTCGAGAAGACCGAGTATCGGATCGTTGCCAATAGCAAGACCAAGATCAAGGAGACCGCGTAATGTTCGAGCATTATCTGAGCCTGTTCGTTCAGGCCGTGTTCGTCGAGAACATGGCGCTTGCCTTCTTTCTCGGCATGTGTACGTTCCTGGCGGTTTCCAAGAAGGTCTCCTCGGCGATTGGCCTGGGGATCGCCGTCGTCGTGGTGCTTACCATCACGGTGCCCGCCAACAACCTGATCCTGCACTACCTGTTGCGCGAGGGCGCACTGACCTGGACCGGCCTCGAGGGTGCCGAGAACATCGATCTGTCGTT
Source organism: Halomonas sp. McH1-25 (assembly GCF_022348165.1). Classification (GTDB taxonomy): domain Bacteria; phylum Pseudomonadota; class Gammaproteobacteria; order Pseudomonadales; family Halomonadaceae; genus Modicisalibacter. Next base: position 898,276 of record NZ_JAKRFI010000001.1, on the reverse strand, counting down.
CCTGGGCTATCTCTCCTATATCGGCGTGATTGCCGCCATGGTGCAGATCCTCGAGATGTTCCTCGACAAGTTCGTGCCGGCGCTCTACAACGCGCTGGGTGTCTTCCTGCCGCTGATCACGGTCAACTGTGCAATCCTGGGATCGGTACTGTTCATGGTCCAGCGCGACTATGCATTCGGTGAGTCCGTGATCTACGGGTTCGGTTGCGGTGTGGGCTGGGCGTTGGCAATCACCGCACTGGCGGGGATTCGTGAGAAGCTCAAGTACAGCGACGTTCCGGCCGGGCTACAGGGTCTGGGCATCACTTTCATTACCGTCGGGCTGATGTCGCTGGGCTTCATGTCCTTCTCCGGCGTTCAGTTGTAAGCCAACGGGAATAGGAAAACCGACATGGTCGATACATCCATCATCTTGCTCGGCGTTGTCATGTTCACCGTGGTCATTCTTGGCCTGGTTGGGGTGATCCTGGCGGCGCGGAGCCGACTCGTCAGCAGCGGCGATGTCACCATCGAGATCAACGACGATCCCGACAACACCATGACCACACAGGCGGGGGGCAAGCTGCTTCAGACCTTGGCCGCCAACGGCATATTCCTGTCCTCCGCCTGTGGCGGCGGGGGCTCCTGTGCGCAGTGCAAGTGTCGCGTCAGCGAAGGCGGCGGGTCGATACTGCCTACCGAGGAGTCCCACTTCACCATGCGCGAAAAGAAGGAAGGCTGGCGCCTTTCCTGTCAGGTGCCGGTGAAGCAGGACATGAAGATCGAGGTGCCGGAGGAGGTCTTCGGTGTCAAGAAGTGGGAATGCGAGGTGACGCAAAACCCTAACGTTGCCACCTTCATCAAGGAACTCAACCTCAAGCTGCCCGAAGGCGAGGAAGTCGCCTTCCGTGCCGGGGGCTACGTTCAGCTGGTGGCGCCACCCTATGACATCAAGTTTTCCGACTTCGATATCGAGGAGGAGTATCGCGGTGACTGGGAGAAGTTCGGGTTGTTCAACATCTCCCATAAGAATGACGAAGAAGTCATTCGCGCCTACTCGATGGCCAACTACCCGGAAGAGAAGGGGCTGCTCAAGTTCAACATCCGTATCGCCACGCCGCCGCCGAATACCGATCATCCGCCTGGATTGATGTCTACCTATGTGTTCGCCCTCAAGCCGGGCGACAAGGTGACCGTCATGGGGCCGTTCGGCGAATTTTTCGCCAAGGATACCGATGCCGAGATGGTATTCATCGGCGGCGGTGCAGGCATGGCACCGATGCGCAGCCACATCTTCGACCAGCTCAAGCGGCTCAAGTCGAAGCGCAAGATGTCGTTCTGGTACGGTGCACGCTCTTGGCGGGAAACGTTCTATAATGAGGAGTACGACCAACTCGCCGAAGAGTTCGACAACTTCGAATGGCACTTGGCATTGTCCGATCCGCAACCGGAAGACAACTGGGAAGGGCCGACCGGCTTCATTCACAATGTCCTCTACGAGATGTACCTGAAGGATCATCCGGCACCGGAGGACTGTGAATACTACATGTGCGGTCCGCCCATGATGAACGCATCGGTCATCAAGATGTTGACCGACTTGGGGGTCGAGCCCGAGAACATCATGCTGGACGACTTTGGCGGATGATGAGGGTGTCATCGCGTAACGCGGCAGGGCCGGCTCCGAGAGGGCTGGCCTTGTCGTTGATAGCCTGCCTTGTGCTGCTCGTCGGTTGTGACTCCTCGCCTCAGGCCCATCGGTTCCAGGGGCCGGTATTCGGTACCGGCTATCATGTGACGCTCTATGCGGACTTGAGCGAGGAAACCTACGCCGAGCTCGACACCGGCATTCAGACCGAGCTCGAGCGCGTCGATGAGCTGATGTCGACCTATCGCGAGGGTTCCGAGCTTTCTCGTCTGAATCGCTATCCGGTCGGCGTTCCATTCTTCCTGTCACCGCCGACTGCCGAGGTGATCCGGGAGTCGCTGCGTATTGCACGCCTGTCGAACGATGCCTTCGATGTCACCGTCGGGCCAGCGGTCAATCTGTGGGGCTTCGGTCCCGAGGGGAGACCCGAACGCATTCCGGATGTCGCGGTATTGGCTGAGGCGTTGGCGCGTGTCGACGTTCATGCCTTGAAGCTCGAGGATGGGCGCCTTATCAAGGCCAAACCGGTCTATATCGACCTGTCGGGAATCGCCAAAGGCTATGCGACCGATCGAGTGGCTGACTATCTGGAAACTTGGGGCGTCGAGGATTACCTGGTCGAAATCGGTGGCGAGATCCGAACGCACGGCGAGAAGCCTGACGGTACGCCCTGGCGCATTGCGGTAGAAAAACCGGTGTCCAGCGAGCGCAGCGTTCAGCGGATCATCGATCTAGGCAATGCCGCCGTGGCAACCTCGGGAGATTATCGCAACTATTTCGAAAGCGATGGCATGCGTTATTCGCATACCATCGATCCACGCACCGGCAAGCCGATCACCAATCGGGTCGCGTCGGTTACGGTAATTACCGAACGCTGCATGACCGCCGATGCGCTGGCCACGGCTTTTACCGTAATGGGCGCTCAGGAGGGCCTGGCCATGGCCGAGCGTGAAAACATTCCGGTGTATTTCATTGTCAGAAGTGGGGATGGGTTCGAAATCCGCATGAGCCCGGCCTTCGAGAAATATCTCGAAGACACTGCGCAAGAGGGAGATAACCCATGACTATCTGGATTCTGGCTTTCGCCTTCATTCTGCTCATGGTCACGGCCATGTCGATCGGCGTTCTGTTGGGGCGCAAGCCCATCGCAGGCTCATGTGGCGGGCTCAACCGGCTCGGCCTCAAGCAGGGCTGCGACATCTGTGGCGGCAAGGACGAGGTCTGCGAGGAGGAAAACCGCAAGCGCAACGCTGCACGCATTCGTGAAGATGACGAGCGACGCGGGGCGGATCTGGGATACGACGCTACCCGACGCTGAACCGAGGGGCGAGACAACGCAAGCGCAGCGAGAGGAGTCAACGACGCTAATGGCAGTTCATAATTACGATGTGGTAGTCATTGGTACCGGGCCGGCTGGCGAAAGCGCGGCAATCAACGCCGCCAAGCACGGCAAGCGGGTGGCGATCGTCGAGAAGCAGCCGGCCGTGGGCGGGAACTGCACCCATTGGGGAACGATCCCGTCCAAGGCGCTTCGTCATCAGGTCAAGCAGATCATGCAGTTCAACACCAACCGCATGTTCCGCGATATCGGCGAGCCGCGCTGGTTCTCGTTTGCCAAGGTTCTCGAACGCTCCCGGGTGACCATCGAGCAGCAGGTCGAGATGCGCACGACGTTTTACGCACGCAACCGCATCGACCTGTTCTTCGGGGTGGCCCGCTTCAAGGACGAACATACCGTGGTCGTACGGGACAATCACGAGGGTGCCGAGGAGCTGTGCGCCCAGAAGATCGTGATTGCCACCGGCTCGCGCCCTTACCGGCCCGGCGACGTGAACTTCCGCCATCCGCGTATCTACTGCTCCGACACCATCCTCGGCCTGTCGCATACGCCGCGTACCCTGATCATCTACGGGGCCGGCGTCATCGGCTCCGAGTATGCCTCGATCTTCTCGGGCCTGGGCGTCAAGGTCGACCTCATCGATACCCGTGATCGCCTACTCTCGTTCCTCGATGACGAGATCAGCGATGCGTTGTCCTATCATCTACGCCAACATGGCGTACTGGTCCGTCACAACGAAGAGTACGAGCGGGTCGAGGGTGACGAAGCCGGTGTCGTCGTGCATCTGAAATCCGGCAAGAAGCTACGCGCCGATGCCTTTCTCTGGGCCAACGGGCGTACCGGTAACACCGATGAGCTGGGTCTCGAAAACATCGGCCTGGAAGCCAACGGGCGCGGCCAACTGCAAGTCGATGAGCACTATCGTACGGTTATTCCGCATGTCTATGCCGTGGGCGACGTCATCGGCTGGCCCAGCCTGGCGAGTGCCGCCTACGATCAGGGGCGTAATGCCAGTGCCGATCTGCTCGACGAGGAGTTTCGTTTCGTCGACGACATACCCACCGGCATCTACACCATTCCAGAGATCAGCTCGGTGGGCAAGACCGAACGTGAGCTGACCGAGGCCAGGGTGCCTTACGAGGTAGCGCAGGCCTTCTTCAAGGATACGGCTCGCGCGCAGATCACCGGCGATACCGTGGGTATGCTCAAGATCCTGTTCCATCGCGATACACTGGAGATCCTTGGCATTCATTGCTTTGGCGACCAGGCCTCCGAGATCGTCCACATCGGTCAGGCGATCATGCAGCAGAAGGGCGAGGCCAATAGCCTGAAGTACTTCATCCATACCACCTTCAACTACCCGACCATGGCGGAGGCTTACCGTGTCGCCGCCCAAAATGGCCTTAACCGGCTATTCTGACTGACGCCAGACGGCCCGGTGCAACACCGGGCCGTATCGGTCGCTGGCTCGCCATGTCCGCTAATCCTGAAAGCCCTCTCAGGCAGACTTGTAACGGTAGACCCGCAAACTGGGCAGAAAGACCTCGTCTTCGAGCTTTTCGTCGCTGCGTTTGGCGCGGGTTCGACCTGCCGGCGGGGCGGGCAACGGCTGGTTGTGGTCGGGTAGACGTCCGTCTGCCGACGGGACAAACAGCGGTAACGGCAGGTTCATGGCCCGGCGGGCGCGGCCATCGGCCAGCGGTTCCTGAAAGAACAGATTGGCGCGCATCACGGGCGCCTGGCGTTGCACCTGAGCCAACGGCTCGCCATCGGGAATGCCGGCCAGGCGCCTCAGCTGGATGCGAATGTGCGGGGCATCGCTGTTCAGTGCGAGTAGCTTGCGTTCGGCCTCGCGTACGCTCAGGCGCTTGATGGATCGGCCGCTGGTGTACCAGGCCAGGCGGACTCGCGCCAAGGGAGCATCCGCCACCGGTAGGTGTCGCCAACACTGCTTGAGGTGCAGGCGCGCCAGGCCTTGGCCGCGCAGGTGATCGTGCAATGCCGGATGGCGAAAGGGAAGCACGGCCTTGATTTCGGGAATCAGGTCCGCAGCCTGTTCGCGAATTTGCGCGAGTACCTCGGCAAAACGATCCTTGGCGGCATTGGTCTCGCTCACGGCTTCAAGCAACGTGTCGTTGGCGGCAATCAGACCGACATAGCTGCGCGTGGCACGACCATCCTGTCCATCCTCATACCAGAAGTCGAGCAAGGCACGGCGTAGCCATGCTGCATCGGGGCGTGGTGTGTCCAACGCCCAGGCGGAGCTCGTTGCATCATCGTAATGAGCCAGCAGGTTCTCGATACTCTGGATTACCTGATCGAAGGCCGCTTCGAGTTCGGCCAGTAGGCGGTACTGTACATCCATAGCGGTATTCTCTGATTTTTATACCGTTATCATAGTAAACAAAACTGCCAAGCGGGTATCGAAACCTGCAGGCACGGCGCCCCGCGGGGCACCGATGTAGTTTACTCGTCACGTTCTTCCGCAAGCTGGGCGACCTGACGGGGGTCATGCCCGATGGGATGCGGCTGGTTGCGTGCACGCGCCAGCTCGATCTGGCGCTGGCGCTCGCGCGCGCTGGCACGCGTCTTTTCAGGTAGCGAGTCCCAGCAGTGCGGACAGCTCACTCCCGGCGAGTAGTGTTCGGACTGGCGGTCTTCCACGGAAATCGGCCGGCGGCAGGCGTGGCACTGGTCGAACTCACCCTCGGAAAGGTCATGACGAACGGTGACGCGATTGTCGAACACGAAACATTCACCCCGCCAAAGCGATTCGTTCTCGGGCACCTTTTCGAGATAGTTGAGGATGCCGCCCTTGAGATGGTAGACCTCTTCGAAGCCTTCGTTGAGCATATAGCTCGAGGCTTTTTCGCAACGTATTCCGCCGGTGCAGAACATGGCGACCTTCTTGTGACGGGTCGGGTCGTAGTGCTTCCTGACGTACTCGGGAAATTCGCGAAAGGAGCGGGTCCTGGGATCCACGGCACCCTCGAACGTGCCGATCTCCACTTCGTAATCGTTGCGCGTGTCGATCACCAGGACTTCGGGGTCGCTGATGATAGCGTTCCACTCCTGCGGCTCGACGTAAGTGCCTACCCGTTGGTTGGGGTCGACATCGGGCACACCTATGGTAACGATCTCGCGCTTGAGCTTGACCTTGGTACGGTAGAACGGATGGGTGTCGCTGTAAGATTCCTTGTGGTCGAGTTCCGCGAAGCGGTCATCCGCTTTCAACCAGGCCAGCAGGGCATCGATGCTTTCCCGGGTTCCCGACACGGTGCCATTGATGCCTTCCTCGGCCAACAGCAGAGTGCCCTTGATGTCATGGGCCTTGAGCGTTTCGAGTAGCGGCTCGCGCAGGGATTCGTAGTCAGGCAGGGACACGAACTTGTAAAGCGCCGCCACGACGATGGTTTGGGTCATGCAGGGTCTCCAGTAGGTCGCCCGCGTAAAGGGCGGACCGGAACGGTCGTTCGATTGCGAGGCGCATTTTACGCCAAACGCCAGCGGCTTTCATGCCAGAGAGGGGCAAACGCGACAGGCCCGCATGGGCGGGCCTGTCGGGATGCTTGTGAAGCCGGTTCTCAGCGGTCGCGGTAGCGCTTGGTCAGGTCGCCATAGGCATCGATGCGACGATCACGCAGGTAGGGCCACATGCGACGCACATGTTCGCTGCGGCTCATGTCGAGCTCGACCAGCAGGCGCTCGGGCTCGTCGCCTGCATGTGCCAGAAACTCTCCCTGCGGACCGCAAATGAAACTGCCACCCCAAAAGTTGATCCCTTCGCTCACCTTGCTGTGATCGGGCTCGAAACCGACGCGGTTGGCCACCATCACCGGCAGGCCGTTGGCCACCCCGTGGGCGCGCTGGACGATGGTCCAGGCATCCTTCTGGCGGCCTTTCTCGGGCAGGTCATCGGGTGGATGCCAGCCGATGGCGGTCGGGTAGAGCAGAATCTCGGCCCCAGCCAACGCCATCAGACGTGCGGCTTCCGGGTACCACTGATCCCAGCAGACCAGCACGCCGAGACGGCCCACGGACGTGTCGATGGGCTCGAAGCCCTGCTCGGCATCGGCGTCGCCCGGGGTGAAGTAGAACTTCTCGTAGAAGCCCGGGTCGTCGGGGATGTGCATCTTGCGGTAATGGCCGACTCGGCCGCGACCGCGATCGAGCACGATCGCCGTATTGTGGTAGACGCCAGCCGCGCGACGCTCGAAGATCGAGCCGACCAGCACGATGTCGAGCTCGCGAGCCAGATCGGCCAGACGTGTGGCGGTGGGGCCATCGAGCGGTTCGGCCAAGTCGAAAAGCTCGGCATCCTCGCACTGGCAGAAGTAGTGCGTGGCATGCAGTTCCTGCAGCAGCACCAATTCCGCCCCCCGCTCGGCCAGCTCGCGAATGCCGGCTTCGCTCTCGTCCAGGCTGCGCTGCTTGTCCGGCCATGCGGCTTGCTGGACCAGGCCAACCTTGAGGGTCTTGCTCATCTCAACGCTCCTCGTCGTCTTGCGGGGCCCCGGACGCCGCCAGGGTGCCTCGCGGTAACTGCATCGTCAGGCAGTGTAGGCTGCCATGTTGACGGATGACACTGCGACAGTCGATGGGAACGATGTCGCGGTCGGGAAAGGCTGCGGCCAGTGTCCTGAGCGCTACGGCATCGGCGGCATCGGCATAGGTCGGAACCAGCACGGCGCCATTGATGATCAGGAAATTGGCATAAGTCGCCGGCAGGCGATGGCCGTCCTCGGGATCGAAACAGGGTTTCGGCCAAGGCAGGGCGACCAGGCGATAGGGCGCCCCGTTAGACTGTCGCAGCGCCAGAAGTTCCTTTTCCATCGCGGCCAGTGCGGGGAAGTGTGGGTCGTTTCGGTCGTCGCAGCGCACGTAAGCGATGGTCTGTGGGTCGCAGAACCGCGCCAAGGTATCGATGTGGCTGTCGGTATCGTCCCCCTCGAGATGGCCATGCTCGAGCCATAACACCCTCGCTATGCCGAAATCCGCCCGCAGCCGGGCTTCGACATCGGTACGGGTTAGGTATGGATTGCGGTTTTCGTTGAGTAGACACGCCTCGGTGGTCAGTAGCGTTCCCTGGCCGTCAGTCTCGATGCCGCCGCCTTCCAGTACCATGTCGCGCGACTCCACCTTGGCAGCGAACACGCCGATGGTCTCGAGTCGGCGAGTCAGGGCATTGTCGCGTTGCGCCGGAAACTTTCCCCCCCAGCCGGTAAAGGTGTAATCGAGCAATACGACTTCGCCGTCGCGCTCCACGCCGATGGGACCATGATCGCGGGCCCAGGTGTCATCTGCCGGCGCTTCGACCACCCGTACCCGGGCAGCGGGTACACCGAGGTTGGCAAAGGTGGTCTTCAAGCGTGCATGGGTCGACTGGTCAGGTACCGTGATCAGCACGTCCTGATAGCGGGTAATGGCGACCACCATGGCTTCGAGCGTGGCTTCGATGCGTTCGAGCTGAGAGGCCCAATCGCTTTCGCGGGTCGGCCAGGTGAGCTGGATGGCATCCTGGGAGTGCCATTCGGGGAACAGACGCTGTGACATGGCGGTCTCCATAAAGCCAGTCGTATACCGTACCGCTGCATGGGGGCGCTGGACCGTTAGCATTGCAGTGGGCCGCGGCATTGTAGTGACCGGCGCGTAACATGCAAGTCCTTTTGAATCGTCACCCGGCGATGCGCCAGAACGCGAAAAACCGTACCATGGCCGCTTGCCGATAAGGAACCGAATTGATGCTGGATCGCCTACCCTTTCTGATCGGGCTGCGCTACGTGCGCGCCAAACGACGTAATCACTTCATCTCCTTCATTTCACTGACCTCGATGCTGGGGCTCACTCTGGGTGTGGCCGTGCTCATCCTGGTGCTGTCGGTAATGAACGGGTTCGACCATGAGCTGCGCTCGCGGGTGCTGGGTATGGTGCCGCATACGCGCATCGAACAGCCCGCCGGCATGACCGACTGGAAACCGCTGGCCGAGCGCCTGATGCAGCGCGAGCATGTCGTGGGTGCAGCGCCTTATGTACAACAGCAGGGTATGTTCTCGGTGAGTGGCCGAAACGAAGGCGGCCTGGTCTACGGTATCGTGCCGGAGTATGAGCGGCGTGTGTCGATCATCGAGGACCATATGCAGCAGGGCAGTCTCGACTCCCTCGAACCCGGCTCATGGAACATCGTGATGGGCGAACTGCTGGCGCGCAACCTCGGCGTCGGCGTCGGCGACAAGGTCACGCTGCTGGTACCCGAGGCCTCCATTACGCCGGCCGGCGTCTTCCCGCGCCTCAAACGCTTCAACGTGAGTGGAGTCTTCAAGGTCGGCGCAGACATCGATGCCAGCCTCGCCTACGCCAGTATCGAAGACATGCAGACGCTGGCGCGCATGGGCGATGCGGTGGGCGGCCTGCGCCTGGAGCTCGATGACCTGTTCCTGGCCAACCGGATTACCCGCGAAATCGTCAACGACCTTGGGCGCGGCTATCGGGGCATAGACTGGACCTATACCCATGGCAACCTGTTCCAGGCGATCCAGATGGAGAAGCGCATGATCGGCCTGCTGCTGATGGTGATCGTGGCCGTGGCGGCGTTCAATATCGTCTCGACCCTGGTCATGGTGGTCACCGACAAGCACGCCGATATCGCCATCCTGCGCACCATCGGCGCTCGCCCCCGATCGATCATGGGTATCTTCATCGTGCAGGGGCTGACCATCGGCATCATCGGTATCGTCATCGGTGTCATTCTGGGTATCGTGCTTGCCCTGACGGTTTCGGACATCATTGCCTGGTTCGAAGTCGCTACCGGTATCCAGTTCCTGGATCCCAATGTCTATTTCATCAGCTATCTACCGTCGCGGCTCAACCTTGGCGATGTCGGCGTCATCGTGGCCGCCGCCTTTGCGCTGAGTTTCCTATCCACCCTGTACCCGGCCTGGCGCGCAGCGCGTATCCAGCCGGCCGAAGTACTGCGTTACGAGTAAGGGCCCGACATGACCGAACAGACCAGACAAACGATGCTCGAGTGCCGGGCCCTGACGCGTATCTATCGCGAGGGGCCGCAGGACGTCACCGTGCTGGACGACCTCGATCTCGAGGTCGGTGCAGGAGAGCGCGTCGCCATCGTCGGTAGCTCCGGCTCGGGCAAGACCACGCTGCTCAACCTGTTGGGAGGGCTCGACCGGCCTACCTCAGGCACGGTGAACATCGCCGGCCAGACGCTATCGGCACTGGGCGATACGGCGCTGGGCGACTTCCGCAATCGCCATATTGGCTTCGTGTATCAGTTCCACCATTTGCTGGCCGAGTTCACGGCCTGCGAGAACGCCGCGCTGCCGTTGATCGTACGCGGTCAGAAGCGCCGCGAGGCCGAGCGACGGGCCATGGAGATTCTCGAGCGGGTGGGAATGGCTCCGCGTGGCCATCATAAGCCCGGCGAGCTGTCAGGTGGCGAGCGGCAACGGGTGGCGATTGCCCGGGCGTTGATTACCGATCCGAGCCTCATGCTGATGGACGAGCCGACCGGTAACCTCGACCAAACGACAGCGGCCAATATTCTCGGGCTGATGGACGAGCTATCGACATCGAGCGCCTGCGCGTTCGTGATCGTGACCCACGATATGTCACTGGCACGACATCAGGATCGGGTACTCAGGCTCGATGGAGGCAAGCTGGCCGCCTCCTGAGCGGGTTCCTCACGGCTCCGGGCGGTCGGTGTCGGCCGCCGGGGCAGGCGGTTCGCTGACCGGGTCGGTGTCGGAAGGAGGTGGCGGTTGCTTGCGGGCCTGGCGACGACAACGTGCCCGGCGGCGCCAGCTGCGCGAAACATTCCAGCGCCAGATCAGGCGGATCAGTGCATTGCCGGCCAGGCCGAGAACGACGGCGGAAACCAACGAGCCGAGCAATAAGGCCGGTAAGGCTTCCATCATGCGCTCGGCGATCCACTGGGTGCTGATCCGATCCGGCACATGACTCGCCGGGGTGTCGAGCAGCCAGGCGCCGATCCGGTAGTTGCAGTAGAAGATCGGCGGCATCGTCAGTGGATTGGTCAGCCAGACGAGGCCGACCGACAGTGGCAGGTTGCAACGCAGCAACCAGGCGCCGAAAGCCGCCAATAGCATCTGGAAGGGAATCGGCAGCAGGGCACAGAACAGGCCGACCATGAAGGCGTTGCCCACCGAGCGACGGGTGAGCACCCACAGCGAAGCATCGCCAACGATATGGCTGATGAAGCGCAGCGAGCGGGTGCGCTTCAAAGTGTCCGGGTGAGGCATGTAGCGCTGGATAAGACGGCGCGGCATGGCGTGGCTCGCTGGTTCGAATCCGCATCATTATCCACACATGGCCGCCATCGTGCCACGGCCGGCCTGTCATGCGACAAGGAAGGAGGCCTATGGGGGTGGCCGCGCCGCTGGCCGTTGCGGCACTGCTCGGTGCTTGTCTGGGCGCCTGGACGCTGGCCGGCGCCTTCGGCGCAGTGGCGATAGCGCTACTGATTTGCCTGGCGGCTTCGCGCTATCTTGCCGTGGCATTGATCGTTGTCGCGGCCTTCTGCGCTGGCCAGGTATTGATGGCGCGTGGTGCCGCGCTGCCCGCTGGGCTGGCAAGTGCGGATCTGGCCGTGACAGGGCGTATCCTGTCGCTGAGCGACGAGGGGCGCTTTGTGCGCGTGCGTGTTGCCGTCGCGTCCTGTCGGCCGCTGGAGGCCGGACGCCTTCCCTGCGAGCGGTTGAGGCATGTCAGGGTCAGTTGGTATGACGCACCGTCTCTGGCAGTGGGCGAACGCTGGTCACTGACGCTGCGTATGCGCCCACCGGCCGGGTTCGCCAATCCGGATACCTTCGATTATGGCGCCTGGCTGTGGCGCGAAGGCATCGATGCCACCGGTTACGTTCGTAACGCGCCGCCGCCGCAGCGCCTGGTCGATGCCAGTCCGGGCCTGCGCGAACGGGCACTCGAATTTCTCGAGGCGCATACGCAGGAAGGCGTGGCTCGCCGGTGGTTGGCAGCGCTGACGCTGGGCGCCGGTGAGCGACTCGAGGATAGCGACTGGACGCTGCTCAATGCCAGCGGGACGACCCATCTGATGGTGATTTCCGGCCTGCATGTTGGCTTGGCGGCCACTTTCGTGTTGTTCCTGGCGCGAGGTTTAGCGCGACTGACCATGCCCCGCCGCTGGCGCATGGCCACCTGGCCCTGGTGGAGTGCCGCCGGGGCGGCGGCGGGTTACGCCTGGCTGGCCGGTCTCGAACCGCCGGCCATGCGTGCCATGATCATGACGCTGGTCGGATTGTGGGTAGCCAGTGGCCGGCATGCGCCTGGACCTTGGCAGGGATGGTGGCTGGCTCTGGCGATCGTGTTGTTGGTCGACCCGCTTGCGTTGTGGCGACCGGGTCTGTGGCTGTCCTTTATCGCCGTGGGATTGTTGATACTGGCTTGGCAGGGGCGGTCGAGGCCGCGCGGCGCGGGCGGCTGGCTATGGGCGCTGCTGCGTACCCAGTGCCTGTTGGCGCCGCTGATGGCGGCTGCCGTGCTGGTTGCATTCGATCGCCTGGCGCCGGTGGCGCCGCTGATCAATCTCGTTGCGGTACCATTGGTGGGTAGTGTCATGGTGCCGCTGGGGCTGACAGGTTGGCTGTTGGCATGGTGGCCTCCATTGGCGGAAATCTGCTGGACGCTGTTCGGTTGGCTGGCGCAGGGCGTCCATACAATGCTGTCGGTTGCGGTAGACGTGGCGCCGTTATGGCAGCCAGCGGCCTGGCAGACGCTGCCCCTGGCGCTGGTGTTGGCTTCCCTGACGCTGCTTTGGGCTTTGCCGGGGCTAAGCGTAGCGCCGCGTTGGGTAGGTAGCGCCCTGCTGGCCTTGCTGGGAGTAGTCCTGGTGCCTCCCAGTCTGCCCGAGGGAACACTCAACGTACGCTTGTACGACGTCGGCCAGGGCCAGTTGATCGAATTGCAGACCGCCCACCATCGCCTGCTCTACGACACCGGACCACGCTTCGGTTCCGGCTTCATGCCGCTGACCACGCTCTGGCCGGCCGGGCAGCGCTTCGATGGCGTCATCGTCAGCCATGCCGACATGGATCATGCCGGCGGTATCGCTGCCCTGCGCCAAGACCACGTTGTGGCTCGCTGGTGGTCGCCGGGGGTCGAATCGCTGAAGGTACCGGTCACGCCGTGTCGTGCCGGTCAGCGCTGGCAGTGGGATGGTGTCGAATTTCGCTTTCTCTGGCCGCGTACCAACCCGGCGACGCTAGCGGATAACGACCGCTCCTGCGTGCTGCTGGTGAGTGCCGGAGAGCAGCGGCTAATGATCACGGGGGATGCTGGTGCCGAGGTCGAGGCGGCCCTGCTCGCCCGCCTGGGTAGCGAGGTGGATGTCCTCGTCGCCGGGCATCATGGCAGTCGCACCAGCTCGTCGCCTGCCTGGGTGTCGGCCACCCGGCCAGCGACGGTGCTATTCAGTGCAGGGCGCGGCAACCCGCACGGCCATCCCCATGACGAGGTCGTCAGGCGCTTTCGCCGTGCCGGCAGTTGTATGTGGAACACGGCCTATGACGGGGCGCTGACGTTCACGCTTGGCGGGTCGCATGGCATCGAAGTGGTACCGCAACGCACGCTTTCCGACCTGGGCAGCGGTGTCGGTCGTGCCTGCCATGCGATAGAATCGCCACCTTGAAGGCCTCTCATCGATGGCTGACGCTGTGATGCAGGCCGGACCGACTGATCGGGAGACATGACGAATGGGCGTGCTCGACGCTTTGGTGGCTGGCGGGCTGTTGATGCTGCCTATCCTGGGCTGCTCATTGGTGGCCACGGCCATCATCATCGAACGCTTGTGGAGTCTGCGCGTATCGCGCATTGCGCCGCCGGGGCTGGGCGAGCAGGTGTGCGAGCTGATCCACAAGGGGCAGGTCAATCTCAACTGGCTGGAAAATCATTCCCCACTGGGCTCGATCCTGGCAGCTGGGTTGCGCAACGTCCGGTTGGGGCATGAGCAGGTCCGCTCGCGTCTACAGGAAGCCGCAACGGCGGTGATCCACGATATGGAGCGTTACCTCAATCCCTTGGGCACCATCGCTTCGATCACGCCACTGATCGGCCTGCTGGGAACCGTCGTGGGCATGATCCAGGTCTTCGCCGTCATCGTAGCCGCCAATGGTGTCGAGCGGACCGCCGATCTCGCCGGTGGTATCTCCCAGGCGCTGGTAACCACTGCCGCTGGCCTGAGCGTGGCGATTCCGGCGTTGATGTTCCATCGCTACTTCCAGCGCCGGGTGGAGGAGCTGACGGTGCGTATGGAGGAACAGGCGGGACAGGTGGTCGAATATCTGGCGCACCATCACGGTGAGTTGACCCTGGCCGAACGCCGCGATGTCCAGGGGCGCGCGGCGTGGGAGACGCGGACATGAAGTTCGCTCGGCCGCGTCGCGATCCGGTCGAAGTCAACCTGACGCCGCTCATCGATGTGGTGTTTCTGCTGTTGATCTTCTTCATGGTATCGACCACGTTCGAAACGCGACAGGCGCTGGAGCTGACCCTGCCTGTGAGTCAGTCCGGCGCGCCGGTCGAGGAAGGGCCGGTCACGCTGTCGGTGAGTGCCACGGGGGGCTATCGCATGGGCGAGCAATCCCTGGCATCGGTCGAGGCGCTGCATGAGGCGTTGGCCAATCGCGTCGAGACGGCCCGTGAGCGTGGTCTGGTGATCGAGGCCGATGCGACCGCGACCCATGCCGATGTAGTGGCCGCCCTCGACCAGGCGGCCTTGCTGGGCATCCAGCGCATACGTATCGCCACCCGGCAGGGCGCACAAATTCATGACCGAGTGGAGTCGCCGTGACCCAAGCAACCAGCTGGACTCTCTATCGTCGCCTGCTTGGCTATGTGAAGCCGTACTGGAAATGGTTTATTGCGGCGATCGTAGGTTATGCCATCTATGCGGCCTCGAGTACGGCATTGGCCGAGATGATGAAACGCCTGATCAATGGCATCCAGAATCCCGATGCCGACTTTCGTCTGTTCCTGCCGCTGTTCGTGATCGGCATGTTCGCCGCGCGTGGCGTGGGTACCTTCCTGGGGACCTATTGCATGAGCAACGTGGCGCGCAACGTGGTGCACGACCTGCGTTGTGAAGTGTTCAATCACATGCTGCATTTGTCGGGCAAGTTCTTCGACTCGCACTCCAGCGGACACCTGATTTCCCGGGTCACCTATCATGTCGAGCAGGTGACGGGGGCGGCGACCAAGGCGATTACCATCCTGCTGCGCGAGGGGCTGTTCGTCATTGGACTGCTTAGTTATCTGCTGTGGACCAACTGGCTGTTGACGCTGGTTTTCCTGACCGTGACGCCACTGATCGGCTGGGTGGTGAGTGTCGCCAGCAAGCGCTTTCGCAAGCTGTCGCGACGCATCCAGACGTCGATGGGCGATGTGACTCATGTCGCTTCGGAAGCCTTGACGGGGTATCGCGTGGTGCGCACCCACGGCGCCGAGGAGTACGAGAAGCGCCGCTTTGCCAAGGCCAGCAATTACAACCGCGAACAGAGCATGAAAGAGGCGCTGACCAAGGCCACCAGTACACCGATCATCCAATTGCTGATTGCCGTGGCGTTGGCCGGCCTGGTGTGGCTGGCCATGGCGCCGGAACTGATGGCCAACATGACCGCTGGCGAATTCGTGGCCTTCATTACGGCGGCATCGATGATGGCCAAGCCAGTCAAGCAACTGACCGAGATCAACGGCGAAATCCAGAAAGGCCTGGCCGCCTCGCAGGAGTTGTTCGGCCTGCTCGAGGTGCCTTGCGAAAAGGACGAAGGTACGCGCGTGCCCGACGGGCTGAAGGGACGCGTAGCTTTCGAAGGTGTGCGCTTTTCTTATGGAGACGACCAGCCCGAGGTGCTCAAGGGAATCGACCTCAACGTCGAACCGGGCGAGATGATCGCCATCGTGGGACGCTCCGGCAGTGGTAAGTCGACCCTCGTGGGGCTATTGCCGCGCTTTTATCATCCAACGGCGGGACGCGTATCCATCGATGGCGTCGATATCGACGAGTATCGACTGTCGCCGCTGCGTCAACAGATCGCGCTGGTCTCTCAGCAAGTGACGCTATTCAATGCCACGATTGCCGACAACATCGCCTATGGCGTGCCGGGAGCCAGCCGTGAACGCATCGAGGCGGCAGCACGCTCGGCCTACGCCAGCGAGTTCATCGAGCGCCTGCCCAACGGCTTCGATACCGTTATCGGTGACAATGGCGTCATGCTTTCGGGCGGCCAGCGCCAGCGCCTGGCAATTGCCAGAGCCATCTTCAAAGATGCGCCGATTCTGGTGCTCGATGAAGCCACCTCGGCGCTGGATACCGAGTCCGAACGCTATATTCAGAAAGCGCTCGAAGAAGTCTGTCGCGGGCGCACGACTTTCGTGATTGCCCATCGACTGTCGACCATCGAACGTGCCGACCGGATCCTGGTCATGGAACAGGGACACATCGTGGAAAGTGGCACTCATGCCTCATTGCTCGAACGCGAGGGCGCCTATGCCGCGCTGTATCAGCTTCAGTTTCAGGAGGCTACCGCGTGAGCCGCTGGATAGATGCCTGGTATCGCGATGCCGCTTGGCTTCATGCACTGCGCCCCCTCGAGCATCTTTACCGTGGCGCAGTCGCGCGTCGCGATGCGGCTTACCGCGACGGTCGCAAGCCAGTCTGGCAGGCGCCCGTTCCGGTCATCGTGGTCGGCAACATCACCCTGGGAGGAACCGGCAAGTCGCCATTGGTGGCTTGGCTAGGGCGTTGGCTGCGTGAGTGCGGCTGGCGCCCGGGCATCGTCTCGCGCGGCTACGGTGGGCAAGCGCCAGGCTATCCTTTCTATGTCAATGACGATGCCGAGGTGGCACATGCCGGTGACGAGCCGCTCATGCTGGCGCAGCAGACGGGGCTGCCCGTGGTTGTCGATCCCGATCGGCCGCGCGGGGCGAGACGCCTGATCGATGCCGGCTGCGACGTCCTGATTTCGGATGACGGTTTACAGCATCTGGCGCTGGGGCGGGACATCGAGCTGGTGGTGGTCGACGGTCAGCGTGGCTTCGGCAATGGGCGCTGCCTCCCGGCCGGGCCGCTGCGCGAACCGACCACGAGACTCACCAGCGTCGATGCCGTGATCGTCAATGGGGAGGCCTCCGGTGCGCTGCCTGTCGATGGCTACCGCATGCATCTGCAGCCGTCGCACTGGCGCCATCTTACCGACGGGGCTTGCTATCCGGCCGAAAGACTGCCTTTTTCCGGCCGTGTCCATGCGCTGGCCGGAATCGGCCATCCGTCGCGCTTCTTCGCCACGTTGTCGGCGCTGAAGGTGGAATTCGATGCCCATCCGTTACCGGACCATCATCGCTTTTCCGCCAGCGATTTACGCTTTACCGATAACCGTCCTGTCGTCATGACGGCCAAGGACGCCGTGAAATGTCGCCCATTCGCCAACGAGCGATGCTGGGCGTTGGATGTCGAAGCCCGTCCCGAGCCGGCCTTCATCGACTGGCTTGGCCAGCGGCTCGAGGCGCTTAGATCCGCGCAACGTGAGGTACACGATGGATAAGGAATTGTTGGCCATGCTGGTTTGCCCGCTGTGTCAGGGCAAGCTCAAGTACGACCGTGAACGCGGCGAGCTCAAATGCCACTTCGACGGCCTCGCCTATCCCATTCGCGACGATATTCCCGTAATGCTCGAGGAGGAGGCCCGGACCATGGACGCCGACGAGAAGCTGAAGAGTTCACCGGGGCGCTCGCCGGGCGAGCCGGGGTTGGGAAACCCGTTGTCATGAGCGGATTCGTCGTCGTCATTCCTGCGCGTTACGGCTCCAGCCGTTTGCCCGGCAAGCCGTTGCTCGACATTGGCGGCCGGCCGATGGTGGCGCATGTCTGGCAACGGGCGCAGGAAAGCGGGGCTTCGCGTATCGTCGTGGCAACCGATGATGCGCGTATCGTCGAGGCCGTCGAGGCATTCGGCGGCGAAGCCATCCTGACCCGGGCGGACCATCCGTCCGGTACCGATCGGCTGGCCGAGGTGGCCCGTCACCTGGCCCTGGACGACGATACCATCGTCATCAACGTCCAGGGCGACGAGCCGTTGTTGCCGGCCACCTTGATCGATCAAGTAGCCAGGCGATTGGAGGCAGATCCACACGCCTCGATTGCGACACTGGCCGAGCCAATCGGCGATGTCGATACGCTGTTCAATCCCAACGTGGTCAAGGTCGTACGTGACGTTCATGGGCGCGCATTGTACTTTTCCCGCGCCCCCATCCCTTGGGATCGCGAAGCCTTCAGGGCGCGACCGGAACTGCTCGATACCGATGCCTGGCTGCGTCATGTCGGGCTCTATGCTTATCGTGCCGGCTTCCTGGCGGAGTATGTCGGCTGGTTACCCAGCCCGCTGGAGCAGCTCGAGCAACTGGAGCAGTTGCGTGCCCTGCACCAGGGGCACCGCATCCAGGTCGCCCTGAGTGCCGAGCCGCACCCGCCGGGCGTGGATACGCCTGAGGATCTCGCCAGGGTGCGCCGGCTTATCGATCATTCTGCAACGGGAGGGAACGATTGATGCGCGTCCTGTTCGTCTGCCTTGGCAATATCTGTCGCTCGCCCTCCGCCGAAGGAGTGTTCCGAGCGCACCTTGCCAAA
Organism: Halomonas sp. McH1-25; assembly: GCF_022348165.1. GTDB lineage: Bacteria > Pseudomonadota > Gammaproteobacteria > Pseudomonadales > Halomonadaceae > Modicisalibacter. The sequence continues at coordinate 879,643 of NZ_JAKRFI010000001.1, read as the reverse complement.
CATGGGCTGGCCGATTGCGTCGAGGTCGATTCCTGCGGCGTCGGTGATTGGCATGTCGGCAAGGGGCCCGATCCGCGGGCGCTCGATGCGGCCAGCCGGCGCGGCTTCGACATTTCTGCACTGCGTGCCCGCCAGCTTGCGCCCAGCGATTACCAGACCTTCGATTACATTCTGGCCATGGATCATGACAATCTGGACGCGATCCGCCAGGCGTGTCCGAAGGACTGTCAGGCGCATATCGGGCTGTTTCTTGAATTTGCCGGCGAGCACGATCGCGCCGTGCCCGATCCCTACTATGGGGGAGAGCAGGGGTTCGAAGAGGTGCTCGACCTGATCGAGGCGGCCAGTGAAGGTCTGATCGAGGAGCTTCGTCAGCGGCTGCCCCGCCAATGATGCGTCGCGATGTCGATCTGCAGCAGGCCAACACGTTGGGTCTGCCATGCCGGGCCGAACGCTTCCTGGCCAGCGATAGTCTCACGGAGGTTCGTCATGCCCTGCGCCAAGCCGCCGAGTACGACTGGCCCCTGACCGTGCTGGGTGGCGGCAGCAATCTGGTGCTTCGCCCCGTATTGCCAGGGTTGGTGCTGCAGCCGACGTTCAGTGACTTTCGCCTGGAGGAGGTTGGGCATGACCAAGTCCGAGCGCATGTCGGGGCAGGCATGGACTGGCCTCGCCTGGTCGTTGCCCTGGCCGAACGAGGGCTGTGGGGCACCGAGAACCTAGCCCTGATTCCCGGTCATGCAGGGGCCGCTCCCATCCAGAACATAGGCGCCTATGGCGTAGAGCTTGCCGACGTTCTCGAGGAAGTGCACTTTCTTGACAGCGAGGGGAGGGCGTGTCGACTACATCGGGACGAATGTGCCTTCGGCTACCGCGACAGCATCTTCAAGCACGAACTGGAAAATCGCGTCGTCATCACCCGGCTCGTACTGCGTCTCAGTCGCCAGCCGAGGCCACAGCTCGATTATGGCGATCTGGCCTCGCGTATTCCGAAGGCCTGTCCGGATGCACTGACGGTGGTCGACGCGGTGAGTGCCATTCGTCGCGAAAAGCTGCCGGATCCTCGACAGGTAGGCAATGCCGGCAGTTTCTTCAAGAACCCTGTAGTGGATGCCGACAAGGTGCAACGTCTGCTAGCGCATTATCCGCAGATGCCGCACTTTCCGCTGGCCGGAGGACAGGTCAAGCTGGCTGCAGGTTGGCTGATCGATCAGTGCGGCCTTAAAGGCGTGCGCGACGGCCATGTGGGGGTGCACGATCGGCAGGCATTGGTGCTGGTGCATCATGGCGGCGGTAGTGCCTTGGAGTTGCTGGCCCTGGCGGAGCGTGTAGCGGTTAGCGTCGAGGAACGCTTTGGCGTAGCGCTGGAGCGTGAGCCCAGACTCATGGGGAAAGAGGCCTGAACTGACAATCTGTCTTGGGCCGTCTTCAAAACGATCAGACACAAACAAAAAGCCCGTCAGTTCCTATGGGACTGACGGGCTTTCTCGAATTCGTGGTGGTGGCTACGCCCTGATTCGAACAGGGGACCCCATCATTATGAGTGATGTGCTCTAACCAGCTGAGCTACGTAGCCGTCCAACGGGTGCGAATATTACGTGTAACCGGCTGATACGTCAACCTTTACGTCGCCTTTCTCGCCTCAGACATTGAAGCGGAAGTGGACCACGTCGCCATCCTTCACCACATAATCCTTGCCTTCCAGACGCCACTTGCCGGCATCCTTGGCGGCCTGTTCGCCGCCCAGGGAGACGAAGTCGTCATAGCCGACCACTTCGGCGCGAATGAAGCCCTTCTGGAAGTCGGTATGGATCACGCCGGCAGCTTCCGGGGCGGTGGCACCGACCTTGACCGTCCAGGCGCGGACTTCCTTGACCCCTGCCGTGAAGTAGGTCTGCAGGCCGAGCAGGGCATAGCCTGCACGAATCACGCGATCGAGACCGGGTTCTTCCATGCCCATCTCATCGAGGAACATGCTGCGTTCCTCGTCGTCGAGCTCGGCAATTTCGGCCTCCAACTGGTTGCAAACCGGCACCACCACCGCGTCCTCCTCGGCAGCGATCTCGCGTACGGTGTCCAGGTAGGGGTTGTCCTCGAAGCCGTCCTCGTTGACATTGGCGATGTACATGGTCGGTTTGAGAGTCAGGAACCCGTAGCTCTTGACCTGGCGCTTCTCGTCGTCGCTGAGGCCGAAGCTGCGCAGGGGCAGACCTTCGGCCAGGTGCGGCTGGATACGATCCAGAATCGCCTTGGTAGCGATGGCGTCCTTGTCGCCGCCCTTGACCACACGGGCAAGACGCTGGATGGCACGTTCCACCGTATCCAAATCGGCCAGGGCCAGTTCCATGTTGATGATCTCGATATCGGCGCGCGGATCGACCTGATTGGCAACATGAATGACGTTGTCGTTATCGAAACAGCGCACCACATGAGCGATGGCATCGGTCTCGCGAATATTGGCGAGGAATTGGTTGCCCAGCCCTTCGCCCTTCGAGGCGCCTTCCACCAGCCCGGCGATATCCACGAATTCCATGGTCGTGGGCACTACCTTTTCAGGTTTGACGATCTCGGCCAGCTTGTCGAGACGTGGGTCGGGCATCGGCACGATGCCGGTATTGGGCTCGATGGTGCAGAACGGAAAATTCTCGGCGTCGATACCGGACTTGGTCAGTGCATTGAAAAGTGTGGACTTGCCGACGTTGGGCAAACCGACGATGCCGCAATTGAAACCCATGATATGGTCCTGAAAAGCAGATGCTGGATTGGAACCTGTCTGAAAATTGCCATCGCTTGGCGATTATTCAAACAGAACCTGGAGAATGGTGGGCATTTTACGGGAAAAGCGTATCGATCTGTACGCTTGCAGGGACGAGATACCGTTATTCTGCAGAGTGAGAGGGGATGCCAGCCTAAGGCTTGAAGCTATGCAGGCGATTCATTGCCTTGGCCCAATCCCCTGTCAGGGCATCGGGTAGCGTGAAAAGGCACTCATCGATCACGGCATCGATGGCCTTACGTTCCGTCTTGCCGGGGCGAGCAAGGACGTAGTTGGTCACCAGTTTGGCATCGCCGGGATGGCCGATACCGATGCGTAGACGATGAAAGGCGTTGTCGTTGCCCAAGGCGCGTATGGTATCGCGCAGGCCGTTATGGCCACCGTGACCGCCGCCTTGCTTGTAGCGAGCCGTGCCCGGAGCGATATCCAGCTCGTCATGGGCGACGAGCAATTCATCCGGTGACAACTTGAAGAATTGGCAAAGAGCGGCGACAGCCCCACCGCTGCGATTCATGAAGGTGGTCGGGTTGAGCAGATGCAGCTCATGACCGGCGAAATTGACCTTGGCGTAGAGCCCCAGGAATTTCTTCTCCACACGCAGCGATGCGAGGCTGTCGCGCGCAATGGCTTCCACCAGCCAGGCGCCCGCGTTATGCCGGGTGTCTTCGTAATCGGCCCCGGGGTTGCCCAGGCCGATGATCGCTTTCACTTGGCTCATGCGGACGCCCTGCTGTGGTTAGCCTTGAAGAAGCCAGCCGATTACTCGGCGTTGCCTTCTCCTTCCTCACCGCTTTCACTGCTCTCGCCTTCTTCGTCACCTGTCGTGACGGTCGGACGTGTCAGGCTGACGACGCCGGTATCATGGCCTTCGCCATGGGTCAGCTCGACCAGGGTGACACCAGCCGGGAGCTTGAGGTCGGTCAGGTGCAGCGTGTCGCCCACTTCGAGGCCGCTGGCGTCGACTTCCAGATATTCCGGAAGATCCTTCGGCAGGCAGCTGATCTGGACTTCGTTAACCAGAACGTGCAGAACCCCGGACTTGTCCTTGACGCTCTGGTTGTTTTCCTCACCGATGACGTGAAGCGGTACGTTCAGGGTCATCTCATGGGTGGCATCGACACGCATGAAGTCGGCATGGGTCACCAGCGCCTTGTAGGGGTGACGCTGCAGATCACGGATGATGACCTGTTCGGTGCTGCCTTCGACATCGATGTTGATCAACGAAGAGAAAAACGCTTCGTCTTCGATGGCCTTGTAGAAGGCGGCCTTGTCGATGGTGATCGGCTGGGGCGCCTTCTCGCCGCCGTAAATGATGGCGGCGACCTGCTGGTTCGCACGACGCAGGCGGCGGCTCGCACCTTTCCCCAGGTCGTGGCGAACGTTGGCTGTTAGTTTGTAATCGGACATGATGTAACCTCTCAGGGTTGGAATAAGGAATCGACACCGCCCGCGACCAAGCGATGCCGGCTCCGAAAGCGCCTCACGGCGCACTTATCCGGCGATGTCAGTGGAACATCGCGCTGACGGATTCTTCGTTGCTGACGCGACGGATCGCCTCGGCGATCAGTCCCGCCACGCTGAGCTGGCGGATCTTGCCGCTACGGCGAGCCAGCTCGGACAGCGGAATGGTATCGGCCACGACGAGTTCGTCAAGCACCGAACCGGAAATATTGTCCACGGCGGGACCGGAAAGGATCGCATGCGTGGCGTAGGCGACGACGCGATTGGCGCCGTGGTCCTTGAGCGCTTCGGCGGCCTTGCACAGCGTGCCCGCCGTATCGACCATGTCATCGACGACGACACAGGTGCGGCCTTCGATTTCGCCGATGATGTGCATGACCTGGGCCTGATTGGCCTGTGGACGGCGCTTGTCGATGATGGCCAGATCGACGTTCAGCTGCTTGGCGATGGCGCGGGCACGCACCACGCCGCCGACGTCGGGAGACACGACAACCAGGTTTTCGTAATTCTGGCGCTCGATGTCGTCGAGTAGAATCGGTGAACCATAGACGTTGTCCACCGGTACGTCGAAGAAGCCCTGGATCTGATCGGCATGCAGGTCCATGGTCATTACGCGGTCGACCCCAGCCTTGACCATCATGTCGGCCACAACCTTGGCCGAAATCGGCACGCGGGCGGAGCGTACCCGACGATCCTGACGCGCATAGCCGAAGTAGGGGACCACGGCGGTGATTCGGGCGGCGGAGGCACGGCGCAGTGCATCCACCATCAGAATCAGTTCCATCAGGTTGTCGTTGGTCGGGGCGCAGGTGGACTGCAGGATGAAAACGTCCTTGCCGCGAACGTTCTCGTTGATTTCGACCGCGATTTCGCCATCGCTGAACTGGCCGACCGTAGCATGGCCCAGCCGGTTGTCGAGACACTCGGCTACCTTGCGGGCAAGTGCGGGATTGGCGTTCCCGGCGAAAACCATCAATTTAGACACGCGCAGCCACCTTTGGAGTCTGGGAGCCCATTTGACGCTACTCTGATCGCTTGCGAAAAACCATCCATCATCCCTGAGCCAGTGAACGACGACGCCGTTAGCGCTGACAGGGGGTGTCGGATGCCTCTTCCCTCGCTACGATCGGTCACGTCCAACAGACGCCTGGGGGATCTCGAGAGGGAGTTTTCTAGTTTGCAGTCGTGCAGGGACATGGCTGGGGTACCAGGATTCGAACCTGGGAATGGCGGTACCAGAAACCGCTGCCTTACCACTTGGCTATACCCCAGCAACTGTTGCCCTTCACTGTCGCTCGATGCCTGATCCGACATCACGTTGCGACTGCCTGGGTCGCTGTCATCGGTCAAAAGAGACCCAGCGCCTGGTGGAGGGGAGACGTATTGCAGCCGCGTGCCATGAAGGCGGTCCATTCGCTGCGAACGCGGCTCAATATACTAGAAGCCTCGTCTTTGTCCGTCAAACGGCAGAATACGCAAGCGCCTGTTCCGGTCAGCAAGGTCGGTGCCAATCCGCTCAGCCAATCCAAGGCATCGTTGACTTCCGGGTAGAGCTGACGGACCACCGGTTCACAGTCGTTGCGCCAGGCTTCCGGCCCCTCCTGCAGTGCGCGCGCCATACTAATTGGGGGGGTGTTCCGTGTCAATTGCGGCGCACTGAACACGCGTGGAGTCGATACTTCGATGCCGGCATGAACGACCACGAACCATGGCGTATCGAGAACCACTGGCGTGAGCCGTTCGCCAATGCCTTCGGCCCAGGCGGCATGCCCTTTGACGAAGACCGGGACGTCGGCGCCCAAGTGCAAGCCCAGCTCGGCAAGGCGTTCCAGGCCCAGGTCGAGCCCCCAGAGTCGATCCAGCGCGAGCAGGGTGGTGGCCGCATCGGAGCTGCCGCCGCCCAGCCCACCGCCCATTGGCAGCCGCTTGGTGAGGTGGATGTCGACACCACGCGAGCGCTGGCTGTACTGTTGCAACAAGCGCGCTGCACGTACGATCAGGTTGTCTTCGGCGGCGACCCCGGAAAGACTTGGTGAAAGCAGTACCTGATCGTCGTCGCGCAACTGGAACGTCAGGGTGTCGCCATGATCGAGAAACTGAAACAACGTTTGCAGCTCATGGTAGCCGTCGTCGCGCCGCCCGGTGATGTGCAGCATGCGGTTGAGCTTGGCTGGGGCCGGCAGTGTCAGTGCCGTCATGTGCTCGGGTCCGTGTCGACGGGGTTCCATGCGTTGACCACCAAGGTGGCGCGGAAGTCGTCGATGGTCATGACCAGGCGCCGGGGGAGCCAGAGTCCGCCGTTGAGTTCGGGCGCCCAGGTCCAGTCGCGATAGTCGATCGTCCAGCCGGCCTGTTGCATCCGGGTGGGGAAGCCCTGCTCGTCGGTGGTCGTCTGGTGCGGCAGGATGTAAGCGGGCAGGCCGCGCACCCAGCGGTCGAGGGCAGAGACCGGCAGGGCCCAGCCGAGCTGGTCTTCCATGAGTTGCTCTGCCGTCTCGGCCTCGAAACGGCCTTCGCTGGTGGTCAGCATAACGCCTTGCGCACTGCTCTCCAGCACGCTGCGACCGGCACCGAACGGGCCGCTGATCAATATTCGGTAATCGAACCCGGTCTGGGTCCAATCCAGATTGGCACTGACGGCGTCCTCGGGGGTTCGTAGACCCACCTTGCCGGCCAGGCGCCACGCATCGAGGGCCTCTACGCGGTCGCGCTGCGCGCTCCAGGTGATCTGATCGCGAGCGATGTCGGGCGTCGGTGCCTGACTGGCACAGCCAGCCAGTAGAACCAGGCAGAACAGCAGTAGTGTGGTGAGTCGTTGCATGTTGCGTGTCTCGTCTCGGTGAGCGGGTCAGCGTCACTGTCCGGGGGCGAGTTCGGGAATTCGCTCCAGTAACTCGTCGATGCGGGGATGATCGGTCTGGCGCTGCATGGCCTCGGCGATCACGTCGCGGGCGGCCTGCTTTTGCTCCAGCTGCCAAAGGACTTCGGCGAGATGGGCGGCGATTTCCTGGTCCGGCTGGCCCCGGTAGGCCTGGCGCAGTAGAGGGAGAGCGCGCTTGTCATCGCCGAGCTTGTGATAGGCCCAGCCCAGGCTATCGAGAATCGCCGGGCTATCCGGCTCGATCACGTGGGCGCGCTGGATGAGTCGCATGCCCTCTGCGTGGCGTTCGGTTACGTCGACCAGAGTGTAACCCAGCGCATTGAGCGCCATGGCATTGTCGGGTTCGAGTTCGATGACGTGACGTAAGTCCTGCTCCATGGCGGCGATATCGCCCCGGTCATAGTGGCGCATGGCACGCACGAGGCGTAGTTGGGTGTCGTCGGGATGTTCGCGAAGTTGCTGATCGAGTAGCTGCAGGGCGGCATCCTCGAACCCCAGCTCGTCGAGCAGGTCGATTTCCAGTGCGGCCAGCTCTGGGCGCATGTCGGGATGGCGCAGGCGCTCGATACGCAGGAAGTCACGGGCATCGAGTAGCCGGTCGGCATCGACCAGTGCCCGCGCGGCATGCAAGCGCGCTTCGAGGAAGCCGTCTCCGGGGGGCACTTGGCGGTAATAAAGTAGTGCGTTGTCGACTTCGCCCTCGCGTTCGGCAATGTTGCCGAGCAGGATATACGCCAGGGCGGGGGGAGCGGTGTCGTCGATCAGTGGTAGCGCTAGGCGACGCGCCGGTGCGGGATGGCCTTCGTCCAGATAGAGCTGAGCCAGGGCGAGGCGCAGGTCGGTGGCATTGGGATGCCTATCCAGGAGAGTGTCGATGCGGGCTTCTGCGGCATCGACATTGCCAAGCCGTAACTGGGATTGGGCCAGTAGCAGCACAAAACGACTGTCTTCAGGGGCTATTTCCAGACCGCGGCGGGCCGCCTCGCGAGCCTCGTCCAGACGGTCTGCCTCTAGGGCCAATCGGGCACGCATCAGCCACAGAGCGGGCAAATCGGGCGAGATGGCTTCCAGGGCCTCCAGGCGTCTGGCTGCCAGGCGGGTTTCCCCGGCAGCGGCCTCCAGCAGCGCCGTGGCCAGTAGGGCGTCACCCTGTCGGGGATGTTCGTTCAGAAAGCGGCGCAATGGCACGAGCAATGGCTCGACGGCAACGCCGGCCTCGATGGCCGCTTCGGCAAAGGCGGCGAGTTCGCCCTGACCGCCTTGCTCGGCCAGGGCCAGGCGTTGTTCGAGGCTGGCCTGCCAGTCGCCGCGCTCCATGGCGATGGCCGCCAATAGGCGTGTCGGCGCCTCGGCATCAGGGGCCAGCTCGCGCCAGCGTTGTGCAGCATCGGCCAACAGTTGTGGATCGTTGCTGTAGCGGGCGGCAAGAACGGCGCGCTCGGCAAGGGCAGGCGCCCCGTAACGCTCGGCACTGTCCAGGTAACCGCGGGTGGCACGCGCAAAATCGCCGCGCTGGCCGGCAAGCTCGGCGGTCAGAAGGGTGGCCAGGCCCTGGGCATCGAGTCCGCGCTGGACGGGGGGAGCCGATGCCATGGGATCGTCGATGACGGTTCGTGAAGGGCCGATAGCAGGGCCCTGACAACCGGTAAGCAGGGCAACGGCCAGGGCCGTCATAATCAAGCGTGCGCGCATGCCATCCTCGTTCGAGCTGAGAGCACTTGCCGGCCATCCCTGCCGACGTGTTTGCCGTTCAGCATACCGGCTTGCCTTCCTGCGGCAAAGCGGCGAGCGGTGCATCCCCATGTTGCGAGCTGGTGTGGTAAACTGTGCCGCCCGAATCCCTCATGGCGTGTTGCGCATGTATGCGCCACTCGCTACCCGGGTTATCTTACGCCGCACGGACTCCACGGCCCGATGTTGACGATGCTCCAATGACGCTTCTCGCCCTGGGAATCAACCACAAGACCGCTGCTGTCGAAGTGCGCGAACAGGTCGCGTTCACCCCTAGCCAGCTCGAGTCTGCACTCTCGGAACTCAAGCACCTGCCCAGTGTGCGTGAGGCTGCCGTACTGTCGACCTGTAACCGGACCGAGCTGTACTGCGTGACCGAGCCGGACGGCGAAAAGACGATTCTCGACTGGCTGGGACGGTTTCATGGTCTGGCCGTCGAGCAGCTTACCCAATGTGCCTACCATTATCTGGACGAGGCGGCCGCCAAGCATCTCATGCGGGTGGCGTCGGGGCTGGATTCCATGGTTCTCGGCGAACCGCAGATCCTTGGCCAGATCAAGGATGCCTATCAGCAGGCGCGCAGCCTCAAGGGGCTGGGCGGGGAGCTGGAGCGTCTGTTCCAGCATACCTTTGCCGTCGCCAAGCAAGTGCGCACCGAGACCGGCATCGGCGAGAATCCGGTGTCCGTGGCCTATGCCGCAGTCAGCCTGGCGAGCCGCATCTTCGCCGATTTCTCGCGCTCACGGGCATTGCTGATCGGGGCGGGGGAAACCATCGAATTGGTGGCTCGCCACCTTCGTGAAGCGGGGATCCAGGAACTGATCGTGGCCAACCGCACCATGGAGCGCGCCGAGCGACTGGCGAGCGAGGTCGGGGGCAAGGCCATCACTCTCGGCGATATCCCCAAGGCTCTGGAGCGCGCCGACATCGTCATCGCTTCGACCGCCTCGCCGTTGCCGATCCTGGGCAAGGGCATGGTCGAGCGTGCGCTCAAGGTGCGCCGGCATCGGCCCATTTTCATGGTCGACATCGCCGTGCCTAGGGACATCGAACCGCAGGTCGGCGATCTCGATGACGTCTTCCTCTATACCGTCGACGATTTGCAGGAAGTGATCGAGGAAAACCGGCGACATCGTCAGGTGGCGGCCAACCAGGCCGAGGAACTGATCTCGCTGGGCGTGGAGCACTGGCTGCACGAACGTCGGGTACGCGGGGCCGGCGATCTCATTCGCCGCTACCGCGAGCAGGGCGAGGCGTTGCGCAAGGCGTCCGAGGAGCAGGCCATTGCCCAGCTGGCACGTGGCGAAGATCCGGAAAAAGTCATTCGCCGGCTGACCCAGCAGCTCACCAACAAGTTACTGCATGGCCCGACCCTGCGCCTGCGCGAAGCGTCGGGTGCCGAGCGTCACGACATCATCGAGGCGGCCGAGGGCCTATTGCTCGATCCGGCTGCGCCGTCCCAGGACTCCCAATAGGACTCTGCATGAAAGCGTCATTGCGTCAACGTCTGGAAAGCCTGCAGGAGCGCTTCGAGGAGCTCGCCGCGCTGCTGGCCGAGCCCGAGGTCATCTCCGATCAGTCACGCTTTCGCGATTATTCTCGGGAATACGCCGAACTCGACGAACTCGTCGAGGCCTGGCGGGCCTATCGCGCTACCGAGGGCGACATCGAGGCGGCCGAGCAGATGTGCGACGACAGCGATGCCGACATGCGCGAAATGGCCGAGACGGAGCTCTACGAGGGACGGGAACGTCTCGAGGCGCTGGAAGAGCGGCTCAAGAAGCTACTGGTTCCCAAGGATCCGGACGATCATCGTAACGTGTTCCTCGAGGTGCGCGCCGGCACCGGCGGCGATGAAGCCTCGCTGTTTGCTGGCGATCTGTTCCGCATGTATTCGCGCTATGCCGAGAAGCTGGGCTGGAAAGTCGAAGTGGTCAGCGCCAGCCATGGCGAGCAGGGCGGTTACAAGGAGATCATCGCGCGGATACGCGGAGAAGGCGTTTACGCCCGGCTCAAGTTCGAATCCGGCGCTCACCGCGTGCAGCGCGTACCGGCCACCGAGTCGCAAGGGCGTATCCATACCTCGGCCTGTACCGTGGCTGTGATGCCCGAAGTCGACGAGGTCGGCGATGTCGATATCAATGCCAACGACCTGCGTGTCGATACTTTTCGCTCCAGCGGAGCGGGTGGGCAGCACGTCAACACGACCGACTCGGCGATTCGCATTACGCACCTGCCGACCGGTGTCGTCGTCGAGTGTCAGGAAGAGCGCAGCCAGCATAAGAATCGCGCCAAGGCGATGTCGCTGTTGGCGTCGCGGCTGAAACAGTCGGCCATCGACAGCCAGCGTCAGCAGCAGGCCGATACGCGCCGCTCGCTGGTCGGTTCGGGGGATCGCAGCGAGCGCATCCGCACCTACAACTTTCCCCAGGGACGGCTCACCGATCACCGTATCAACCTGACGCTCTATAAGCTCGGCGAGGTGATGGGAGGCGAGCTGGACGAAGTGGTGGAGCCTTTGATCAACGAATACCAGGCCGAGCGGCTCGCGGCGCTTCAGGAAGGCTGATGCGAATCGACCTGCTGCTGGCCGAAGCGACCCGGCGCCTGGCTCTGGCCGGGTCTGCGTCGCCCCGTCTGGATGCCGAGGTTCTGCTTGGCCATGCGCTGGCGCGCAACCGGACCTGGCTCTATACCTGGGGCGACCGCGATGTCACGCAGGCCGAACGGGCTCGCTTCGAGTCGCTGCTGGCGGCGCGGGAAACCGGACAGCCGGTGGCGTATCTGACCGGTGAGCGCGAATTCTGGGGGCTCTCTCTGCACGTCGGCCGGGCGACCCTGATACCGCGTCCCGACACCGAGAGTCTCGTCGAGGCGGCGCTGGACAAGGCGGCAGCCAAGCATGGTCGCGCACTCGATTTGGGGACCGGGAGCGGGGCGATCGCCCTGGCCTTCGCCAGTGAACGTCCCGATTGGCACGTGGTGGGGGTCGACCGTGTGCCTGGCGCGGTAGCATTGGCACGCCGTAATGGGGAGCGGCTGGGGCTTGCCAATGCCTCGTTCGTGGCGAGTGATTGGTTTGCCGCCCTTGCGGGGGAGCGCTTCGAGCTGATTCTCTCCAATCCACCTTACCTGGCGGCTGACGATCCGCATCTCGACCAGGGCGATGTTCGTTTCGAGCCTCGCTCGGCGCTGGTGGCCGACGACCGTGGCCTGGCCGATCTTCACTACCTATGCCGGGCGGCCAGGGCATATCTCGCCCCGCAGGGCTGGCTGCTACTCGAACATGGCATGAGCCAGGACGAAGCGGTGCGCGATGCACTGATCCAGTCGGGTTACCGTGAGGTGCAGACTCGTCACGATCTGGGCGGGCGCCCCCGGGTCACCCTTGGTTGCCTGGTGCCATGAGGGCAGCGTGGAAAGGCTTGTGTGGAGTCCTGTCGAGCGAGTGTGGTAATACTAAAGCCGCAATGAAAAAATCTGCTGTCCACTTGTGGTGAATCTTCACTGAGGACTATCTTGCCGCTGGATTCGGCATGCTTCGTAGAGGATTTTGCTGTCACCGCTCGGCCGGGGAACATTACTATAATGAAAGCCAAGACTCGATCGCTGGACCGTATCGATCTCAAGATCCTGCGTTGCTTGCAGGACAACGCCCGCATTTCCTACGTTGATCTGGCGTCTCAGGTCGGCCTGTCCACCACGCCTTGCCTGGAGCGCGTCAAACGCCTGGAGCGTGCCGGTATCATCCGCGGCTACAAGGCCATTCTCGATCCCACGGCGCTCAAGGCCAATCTGCTGGTGTTCGTCGAAATCAGTCTCGAGACCCAGTCACCGGCCGTATTCGATGAATTCCGCCGCGCCGTGGCCAAGCTACCGCAGATTCAGGAGTGCCATCTGGTCTCGGGGCAATTCGACTACATACTCAAGTGTCGCATTCCCGAAATGTCCGCCTATCGCCAATTGCTGGGCGATGTCGTGCTGACGTTGCCCGGCGTCAAGGAGTCGAAAAGCTACGTGGTGATGGAGGAGGTCAAGGAAGAGTTTTCATTGTATGTCCCGGATATCGATGAGTTCGACGGCAAGTGATTCCAGGCGTTGTCGTAACCGGGCATGCTCTCGTGAAGAAGGAAGGTTATGAACGACGATGCCCTGCTGCGCTACAGCCGACAGATCATGCTCGAACAGGTCGATATCGACGGCCAGGAGCGCTTGCTGGCCAGTCACGCCCTGGTCGTCGGCGCCGGCGGGCTGGGCTCCCCGGTGGCGCTGTATCTCGCTGCCGCCGGGGTGGGACGCCTGACCCTGGTGGACGACGACAGCGTCGAGCTGTCCAACCTGCAGCGCCAGATTGCGCACGCTCAGGCCGACCTGGGACGGCCCAAGGCCGATTCCGCAGCCGAATCGGCTCGGGCGCTCAATCCGGATTGCCAAGTGACGTCCCGTGTCGAACGCCTGGATGGCGAGGCGCTGGCATCTGCGTTGCACGACGCCGATGTCGTCATCGACTGTACCGATCGTTTTTCGAGCCGCTACGCGATCAACCGCGCTAGTCTGCAGACAGGCACGCCGCTGGTGTCGGGGGCGGCGATTCGCTTTTCCGGACAGCTGGCCGTTTTCGATCCACGTGATACGGCCAGTCCTTGCTATGCCTGTCTTTATCCGCCGGACGAGCGCGGCGAGCAGGCCGATGACGAGCTGCGCTGTGCCGAGAATGGCGTCATAGCGCCATTGGTCGGACTGATCGGTACCTTTCAGGCGCTCGAGGCGCTCAAACTGTTGGCCGGTGCCGGTCAGTCGCATCGCGGGCTTTCGACGTTCGATGGGCTGAGCGGTGAATGGCGACGTTTCAATGTGCCCCGCGATCCGGCCTGCCCCGTGTGTTCGAGTATGCGTCCCGCCCTATGACTGCGTTGTTCCATGCGCCGACCGTCAGGTCGGTGCAGTGATGTGTACGCCCCCAGTTTGCCTTTTTGTTGTTATTGAATACTTGACAAGTCATGTCAGCATGATGTCAGACTAAAGGCGCGATCCATGGATCTCCTCGCTTCCATGGTGAAAGAATTCAACAACAATTCAGGCCGTAAACGGCTCTCGACCAGGAAACCGCATGACTGCCGCTGCCCAATTGCGCCGTCCCTCCTCGTACTACAACGCCAGTGTGGCCGTCCGCCTCGCACCGACGCCGCCACTGGCCGGCAAGATTCAGGCTGACGTTTGTGTAGTTGGTGGCGGTGTCACTGGCTGTTCGGCGGCGCTGCACCTGGCCGAACGGGGCTATCGGGTCGTGCTGCTGGAGGCCGGAGAGGTCGGCTTTGGGGCCTCGGGGCGCAGTGGCGGACAGATCCTGCCCGGGCTGGGCACCGGTCTCGATGTGGTGGAAAAGGCGCTCGGACGTGAACGCGCCCGCGATATCTGGGAGATGAGTCGGGAATCGGTACGCCTGACCGCAGAGCTGATCCAGCGGCACGCCATTCCCTGCGATTTGGCCTGGGGATACCTGCATGCAGCGGTCAAGTCGCGCCATGTCAAGGAGTTGCGGGCTTTTCAGGGCATGATGGCACGTGACTACGATTATCCCTCACTGAGTTTTCTCGAGGGCGAGGCGTTACGCGACCATGTGGCGACCGATGCCTACCCGGCAGCGCTCTACGATGCCGAAGGCGGGCACCTCCACCCGCTCAACTATACGCTGGGGCTGGCATTGGCGGCGCAACGTGCCGGGGCGGCCATTCACGAGCAGAGTGCGGCATTGCACATCGAACGCGGCCGTCCGGCACGGGTCGATACGGCACACGGCAGCGTCAGCGCGGAGTTTGTGGTGTTGGCGACCAATGCCTATGTGAGTGGCCTGGTACCTGAACTCGAAGGACGCATCATGCGGGCCGCAAACTACATCGTGGCGACGGCACCATTGAGCGAGGCTCAGGCGGCCCAGGTGCTGCCCCGCAACGATGCGCTGTCCGATGCCAACTTCGTTCTCGATTACTACCGGCTGTCCGGCGACAGGCGTCTGCTCTACGGGGGCGAGGTCAGTTATAACGGCCGCGAGCCGCGTACGCTCAAGGCGCGCATGGACGCCAAGATCGCGCACCTGTTTCCTGCCTTGCGCGGCGTTGCCATCGATTACCGCTGGGGAGGCGACGTTGCCATCACATTGAACCGGGCCCCGGACTTTGGCCGCCTGGACAGCAACCTGTTCTATGCCCAGGGCTACTCCGGGCATGGCATGTCCTTGGCCGGCCTGGCCGGTAAATTGCTCAGCGATGCCATTGCCGGACAGGCCGAGCGCTTCGACGTGTTTGCCTCCATGCCGCATCGCTTGTTTCCTGGCGGTCGCTGGTTGCGCACGCCGCTGTTGGTGTTGGCCACGAATTTCTATAAATTACGCGACCGGTTGTAACCGCGACGGCACCGACTTCCGAAACACCACGACAAAAAACGGGAGAATCGTGCAATGACTAACCCCATGCCGGCCCCCGAGGTCGAATATTCCGACCCGCTGGACGACATACGCGAGAGGGACGAAGCAATGCCCCGAGAGGCCTCGTCAATCGAATTGAAGGGCCTGCGCAAGCAGTTCGGTAAGGATACGGTCGCGCTGGACGGCGTTGATCTGACTATTGAGGCAGGGGAGTTCTTTACCTTGCTGGGGCCGTCGGGATGCGGCAAGACCACGTTGCTGAGAATCCTCGCCGGCCTGGAGGACCCCGACGGCGGCAAGCTATTGATCGGAGGCAAGGACGTTACCGATATCCCGCCTCATCGCCGCAGCGTCAACACCGTCTTTCAATCCTACGCTCTCTTTCCCCACCTCTCGGTTCGCGACAATCTCGCCTTCGGTTTGCGTATGCGGGGCGAGTCGGCGGTCGAACGCCAACGCAAGGTGGCCGAAGTGGCGGACTTCATCCAGTTGGGCTCGCTGGTGGAACGGCGAGTCGACCAACTGTCGGGAGGACAGCGTCAGCGTATCGCCCTGGCCCGGGCTCTGGTCTGTGAGCCCAACGTGCTGCTCCTGGACGAGCCCCTGTCGGCACTCGATGCCGGCCTGCGTGGCCAGCTTCAGGTGGAGCTGCAGCGCATCCAGAAACGCCTTGGCATGACTTTCGTGTTCGTGACCCACGACCAGGACGAAGCGATGGTGATGTCGGATCGCATCGCGGTTCTCGACAGCGGCATCATCCAGCAGGTGGGAACGCCCAGCGAAGTCTACGAGCACCCGGTAAATGCCTTCGTTGCGCGGTTCATGGGGCACGACAACCTGTTCGCCATCCAGCGTAGCGCCGACGACTGGGTCGATACGGACCTGGGACGTCTGCAACTCGACCCCGCACAGCAACGTGTCGAGCAGCAGGGCTGGCTACTCATTCGCCCCGAGACCCTGGAGCTGGGGATCGAGGTTCCTCCGGGCTACAACCGGCTCGAGGGGACCGTCAGGGAGCGTCTTTATCGCGGGAGCCGCATCGAGTATCGCTTGGACATCAATGGCGCGACCCTGATGGCCGTGGCCAGCAACCTGGGGCAGCGTCTGCATGCGGTCGGCGACCGGGTCACGGTCAGTGTGTGTCCCGAGGACCTGGTCCGGGTCGCTGCCTAGGAGACGCACAATGACCGAAACGAATATGGCGGTACGCAGTCGCGGCGTAGTCAGCGAGACGCGCCATCTGCTGTTCAGCGTGATGCCCGGTGCCGTGTGGATCATCGTCTTTCTGGTGCTGCCCAGCATCTATCTGATGGCCGTGGCCTTCATGACCAATGGGCCTTATGGCCAGCCCCAGATGCCCTTGTCGCTGGAGTCCTTCCGCCAGTTGGCGGGGTTCGGCTTCCTGGGCTGGAGTCCCGGCAACCTTTATACCTTGCTGCGCTCGCTGTGGCAGACACTGCTTTCCACCGTGCTGGTGGTGATCGTGGCCTATCCGATCGCCTATTACATCACCACCTGTCGTGAAAAATGGCGTCCGATCATGCTGCTGGCGGTAGTGGTGCCGTCATGGACCAATCAGGTCATCCGTACCTTCGGCTGGATGAATCTGCTGGCACCGGGCACGCCGCTGTCCGACGCTGCCCAGGCGTTGGGATTGATCGCGCCCAACATGGGGCTCTATCCCTCCAATTTCGCCGTCACGCTGGGGTTGGTCTACAACTTCCTGCCGTTCATGGTGCTGCCGCTGTATGCCGCCTTCGAGAAGCTCGATACGGCACAGGTCCAGGCGGCCCAGGATCTCTATGCCGCGCCGGTGCGTGCCTTCTGGCACGCGGTATTCCCGCAAACCTTGCCGGGCCTGTTGGCGGGAACGGTGCTGGTCGCCATCCCTGCCTTCGGCATGTACGTGATTCCCGAACTGCTCGGCGGCGGCAAGGGCATGATGCTAGGCAACCTGGTGGCCAACCAGTTCGCCGGCAGTGCCAACTGGCCGCTGGGTGCCGCCGGCGCGATCCTGATGCTGATCGCCACGTTCGTTGGCTTGTATGCCATGCGCCGTATCGGCAAACGCCTGGGCGGCGGGGAGGAGGTGGTGATATGAAAAAGCGCACGCTGCAACGCGGTCTGACCGCGTTCTGGTGGGTAACGATCACATTTCTCTACCTGCCGCTGCTGGTGGTGATGCTGTTCTCGTTCAATGCCTCCAACAGTGCCGCTAACTTTACCGGCTTCTCGTTGCGCTGGTATGAGCGGTTGATGGGCAATGAGCAGATCATTTCCGCCTTCTGGAACAGCTTGGTGCTGGCTATCGTGTCCTCGGTGGTGGCTTTGGCGATCGGTTGCCTGATCGGCTATGGCATGTATCGGCACCGCCACCGCAAGCTGGGATGGCTGATCGTGCTGATCTATTTGCCTATCGTGCTGCCGGACATCGTCTTCGGTATCTCGGAGATGGCGTTCTTCGTGTCGATCCATCGGCATACCGGCCTGTTGCAGCCGGGGCTGGGCACGATGATCATTGCTCATGTGACGTTCCAGATCCCGTTCGTGGCGTTGATCGTTTACTCGCGGTTGGTGGGGCTCGATGCCACCCTGTTCGAGGCGGCCAAGGATCTGTATGCCACACCGTTCAAGCGGGCCGTGCATTTCCTGATACCGACGCTCAAGCCGGCGCTGATTTCGGCCTTCTTTTTGTCGTTCACGCTGTCGGTCGACGATTTCGTGATCAGCTTCTTTACGGCCGGGCCGGAAAGCGCCACCTTGCCTATCTATATCTGGGGGGCGATCAAGAAGGGCGTCTCGCCCGAGATCAATGCCATTGCCACGTTGATGATCGGCGCCGTAGCTATCGCCGCCGTGCTGAGTTTGATGTTCAATCGACAGGGGCGCCATTAGGCGCCCGTTACACCTGAGAAAGGGACCGAAGGAGAGCGTTACGATGACAACAATCACACGAATCGTTGCTGCACTCGGTGGCCTTGTGCTGGCCGGCGGGGCGCATGCCGAAGAGGGCAAGCTGTATCTGTTCAACTGGACCGAGTACATGGACCCCGAAATCATCGAGGCATTCGAAGAGAAATACAATGTCGAGGTCGTCCAGAACTATTTCAACTCCCTGCCCGAAATGTTGGCCAAGCTGAGTGCCGGCGGCGTATCGCAGTACGACATCATCGTGCCGTCGAACTACTATGTGCCTCGCCTGATCGAGACGGGGCTGGTCCAGCCGCTGGATCATGCCAAACTGCCGAACCTTGGCAATCTCAAGGATCAGTTCCGCGATCCCTCCTTCGATCCCGGCAACGAGTACAGTGCGGCTTATCAGTGGGGGACCACCGGCGTCATCTACAATAGCGAGACCTTCCCCGACGGCCCCAAGAGCTGGTCCTTGATGTTCGATCCCGACGTCAACTCCAGTTACCCGTTCGCGCTGATGGGCGATGGTCAGGTCAGTATCGGCGCTGCCTGTGCGCATCTCGGCCATGGCTACGACTGCACCGGTGTGGATGCCTGGAAGGAGGCCGCCAAGCTACTCATCGATACCAAGAACCGTGGCAACTTCAGTGGTTTCGTCGATGGTACGCCGTCACTGCAACAGCTGGCGCGTGGGGTCACCCATGTGGCGCTGAGCTATAACGGCGATTACATGAACTTCAAGAATGAAGACCCTGAATCTTTCGCCAACATCGAGTTCATGATTCCCGACGAGGGCACCGAGATGTGGGTGGATTCGATGATGATTCCCGCCGAGGCCCCCAATCCCGACCTGGCGCACAAGTTCATCGACTTCATCCTCGATGCCGAGATTGGCGCCCAGCTGTCCAACTACAACTACTACTCCAGCCCCAATGCGGCTGCCGAGCCCTACCTGGACGAGGTGCTGACCAAGCCGCCGGTCCAGCCCACCGAGGAAGACATGGCTCGCCTGAGATTCACTCCCAGTCTCAAAGGCCAGGAACTGCAGACGTTCAGTCAGTTGTGGAACGAAGTGCAGGCACGTTGATCGCTCTGCGGGTCGGCTCAGCCGGCCCGCCGTCGAGCGAATGGGGCTAGTGGTTATCGTCGGTCACGCCTCCCTACGTGCCCGTACATCGCGAAGGACGGTAACCGCGCGACAAGCCTTCAAGGAAAATAGGTATGAGTAACAGTGCAAGCCATGAATTGAGCGAATGGTTCAGACAACATGGCATCACCGAAGTCGAGTGTCTGGTCTCCGACCTGACCGGTATTCTCAAGGGCAAGATCATGCCCGCCAGCAAGTACCTCAATGGCGGGCGACCGCGTCTGCCGGATTCGATCTTCATCCAGACGGTCACCGGAGGGTATCCCGACGACGAGGACATCCGGTTCTGGAATCCGGCCGAGCTGGACATGCAATTGATTCCCGACCCAAACGCGGTCTATCTGGTGCCCTGGGCCGACGACCCCACCGCCCAGATCATTCACGATTGCTACTACCTGACCGGCGAGCCGGTCGAACTCTCGCCGCGCAGCGTCCTCAAGCGCGTGCTCGAACTTTACAAAGCGCGGGGCTGGAAGCCGGTCGTCGCGCCTGAGGTGGAATTCTATCTGGTCAAGACCAATACGGATTCCGACTATCCGCTGGAGCCGCCCATCGGCCGTACGGGGCGTCAGGAAAGCAGTCGTCAGTCGTTCTCCATCGATGCCGTCAACGAGTTCGATCCGCTGTTCGAGGAGATGTACGACTACTGCGAAGCGATGGATCTGGATATCGATACCCTGATCCACGAGGAGGGGGCCGGTCAGATGGAGGTCAACTTCCAACACGGCGATCCGTTGATGCTGGCCGATCAAGTGGTGATGTTCAAACGTATTCTGCGCGAGACCGCGCTACGGCACGGCATGTATGCGACGTTCATGGCCAAGCCGATGTCCAACGAGCCCGGCAGCTCGATGCATATCCACCAGAGCCTGATCGACGACAGCGGCGCGAACCTGTTTGCCGGTGAGGATGGGCAGGCCAGTCGCCTGTTCCATCATTACATTGGTGGACTGCAGCAATACCTGCCGGCGGCGATGCCGTTCTTCGCACCGAACGTCAATTCCTACCGACGATTGATGCGCAGCGAGACCAGTGGCTCGGCGCCGGTCAACACGGAGTGGGGCTACGACAACCGGACGGTGGGCCTGCGCGTGCCGGTGGGCGCGCCCGAGGCGATGCGGGTCGAGAATCGTCTGGGGGGCGCCGATGCCAACCCCTACCTGGCGATGGCCGCCTCGCTGGCCTGCGGTTACCTGGGCATGATCAGCCAGTTGGATCCGCGCCCACCGATGGTTGGCTCTGCCTGGTCGGCCGGCAACAAGCTCCCGGACGATATCGGGCCGGCACTGGACGCCCTGCGGGAATGCCCGGCGCTGTCCGACCTGCTCGGCGAGCGCTTCACCAACAGCTACCTGGCGGTCAAGCGTGCCGAGCATACCGCCTACTTCCGCGTCATCAGCTCCTGGGAGCGCGAGCACCTGCTGCTGAGGGTGTGAGCGGTTTTTTTACATCTACCACAAGGATCCGTTCATGTCTCATCGTCCTTTGCTTGTCGCTGTCGGACTGGGGTTGTCGATACTGGCCATGCCGGTCGCCGCTCAACAGCAGCTCAATCTCTTCAACTGGTCGGACTACATGGACCCGGCGCTGATCGAGGCGTTCGAGGAAGAGACCGGCATCGAGGTGGTGCTGAACTACTACAATTCGAACGCCGAGATGTTTTCCAAGCTGACCGCCGGCGGCGATGCCCAGTACGATGTGATCGTGCCGTCGGGATATTTCATGCCGCGGTTGATTGGGGCAGGCCTGGTCCAGCCGTTGACCGCCGAAGGCGAGCCCTTGCCAGGGCGCGAGGCGATTCTGGATGAGTTCCAGACACCCGACTACGATCCGGAAGGGCGCTACACCGTTCCCTACCTGTGGGGCATGACGGGCATTGCCTACAATACCGAAACGTGGCCGGATCCCGAGCCAAGCTGGGCGCTGCTCTACGATCCCGAGGTCAATGACGCGCAGCCGTTCGCGCTGCTCAAGGGCGATGCCCAGTTCACCTTCGGCACGGCGTGTGCCTATCTGGGATACGGTTTCGATTGTGTGGGCAAGGAGCCGTGGATCGAGGCGGCCAAGCTGATCAGTGAAACACGCCAGCGCGACAATTTCGTGGGTTTCGTCGATGCCACGGCAACCATCGAGCAACTGGCGCGCGGCACCATTCAGGCGGGTGTGGCCTACAATGGCGATCTGGCCAACAAGCTGGCCGAGTCGTCCGAAACCTACGGCAAGATCGGTTTCTTCATCCCCGAAGAGGGCTCGCAGCGCTGGGTCGACGTGCTGGCGATACCGGCCCGTGCGCCACACCCCGAGGCGGCGCGAGCCTTTGTCGAGTACATGTTGCGCCCCGATGTGGCCGCACAACTGGCCAACTACAATCGCTACACTACGCCCAACAAGGAAGCCTTGGCACTGGTGGATCCCGCCCTGCGCGAGCCGCCAGTCATGCCCGATGCACAGACACGTCAGCGCCTGGTTTCCACGCCATCGGTGAGTGGCGACACCTTGCAGCTCCTTCAGCAGTTGTGGAACGAAGCGCTGAGTCGCTGAGTCGCAATGCAGGCTGCCTCTCGGTTGTCACGGCCGGGCATCGCCCCGGCCGTTCACTCCAGAACGCTTCGGTGCTGAGTGTTGCAAATAAAATACCGGATTTCTTGATAGATCAGCGATATGCCAAGTAATATCGGGGCTATCTGTTGAATAAAACAAACAACCGTTCCGGAGAGAGCCATGTCCCAGCCCGGTACCGCACATGCCGCGTCCTATTACGCCGCCTCCGCCAATCCCAGTCCAGAGCGCTCCGCGCTGCAGGGCGAGATCCAATGCGATGTCTGCGTGGTCGGCGCCGGATTCACGGGGATCTCCGCGGCACTGCACCTGGCGGAAAAGGGGTATCGTGTCGTGGTGCTGGAAGCGGCGCGTATCGGTTACGGCGCATCTGGGCGCAATGGCGGGCAGATCGTCAACAGTTACAGCCGTGACATGGACGTGATCGAGTCACGTTACGGCAGCGAGACGGCCCGTGCCTTGGGCGACATGGCGTTCGAGGGCAACCGTATCATTCGCGAGCGCATCGCTCGTTACGCCATTGCCTGTGATCTCAAGGAAGGCAACCTGTTCGCTGCGTGCAACGCCAAGCAGATGAGGGGGCTGGTCGAGCACAAGGCATTATGGGAGCGTTTCGGCAACGACCAGCTCGAACTGCTCGAGGGCCGAGCCTATCGTCGCGAGATCGGCAGCGATCGTTACGTCGGGGCGCTGCTCGATCACTCGGGGGGGCATCTTCATCCGCTCAACCTGGTGCTGGGCCAGGCCGCCGCCTTGGAATCGCTGGGTGGCAAGGTCTACGAGCTGACGCCGGTGACCTCGATCGAGCACGGCGAACCGGCACGTCTGCATACCCCGGAGGGCAGGGTCGTGGCCGATCGCGTGGTGCTGGCCGGCAATGCCTACATGAAAGGCTTGATGCCTCAACTGGAAGGTAAATCGATGCCTGCCAGCACTCAGGTAATCACTACCGAACCGCTGGACGACGCCACTGCTCGGGACATTCTGCCGACCGATCGTGCCGTGGAAGACTGCAACTATCTGCTCGACTACTATCGCTTGTCCGCGGACCGCCGACTCATCTACGGCGGCGGTGTCAGCTACGGCGGGCAGGACCCGAACAGTATCGAAAGCGTAATCCGCCCCAAGCTGGAAACCACCTTTCCCCAGCTCAAGGGCGTCGGGATCGACTATGCCTGGAGCGGAACCTTCCTGCTGACGCTCAACCGTTTGCCACAGTTCGGGCGTATCAATGCCAACGTCTATTACGCGCAAGGCTATTCCGGTCATGGCGTGACCTGCTCGCACTTGGCCGGTCGACTGATTGCCGAAGTGCTGGATGGTCAGAACGAACGCTTCGATGCCTTTGCCGGCTTGCCGCATTTGCCGTTCCCGGGAGGGCGTGCGCTAAGCGTACCGCTGACCACCCTGGGGGCGTGGTACTACCGAATGCGCGATGCGCTGGGGGTGTAGCTCGGCACTGCATGTCGCACTTTAGACATTGTCATTGCAGCGCGGCTGGGTCGCCATCACTTGCTGGCACGCATCGCGAAACTGACAAAAAGTATGGAAACACCGTTTTCGTAACTTTTCTTTGCGCTCAACTTGCGTCATATTACCTTTCGTCTCACACGCTTACGTCGCCGCTTGAGCCGGCGGTGACGGAATCACACATCGCCCGGTGCGCTCATGTCCGGGGACATGACGCCCCGCAGCCGTTCGATTCCATCGGCGGCATCCTGACCATGACGTTAGTCAGCTAGAAGAACAGGAGGCGAACCACTATGAGCAAATCTATCGTTATCGGCAGTACCTTATCAGTGCTGGGCCTGGGCGGGCTGGCATTCGGCGCCTACCAGATCCAGAACGTCGACCAGGGGCCGCAGTACGCCGAAATCATCAATGTCGAGCGCATTACTGAAAGTATCGAAACGCCCCGTGAGGTTTGTGAAGAGGTGGCTGTGACTCGGCAGCGCCCGGTCCAGGACGCCAATCGCATCGCTGGCACGGCTATCGGGGCGATCGTCGGTGGTGTGCTGGGTAATCAGGTCGGTGGTGGCAGTGGCAAGAAAATCGCGACTGCAGCCGGTGCCGTGGCCGGTGGTTTTGCCGGACGCGAGGTCCAGGGCCGTATGCAGCAGGGCGATACCTACACCACGACCGAACAGCGCTGCCACACGGTTACCGACACTCAGCAGAAAGTCATCGGTTTCGATGTCGAGTATCGTGTCGATGGCGAGGCCTACCGAACCCAGCTCGACGAGGCGCCTGAAGGTAGCCGCGTGCTCCTGAGAAATGGCCAACCTCAGTGGCACCTGGCGGGTCAGGCCATGGAAACGTCATAATCGATACGAATCAAGAACCGTATACCGTCCTCAAGGTCCCGCTCTTGCGGGGCCTTGTCTTTTACGTGGTTCAATCAGAATCAGACATGGCGCAGGTACCAGTCGTATTCCAGGGTGCTGACGGTGCGCATGGCCTCGGCACGCTCGGCAAGCCGATTGGCATGGTAGACATGATGGAAGTCGCGGCCCAGTGCCTCGGCGAGTACGTCGCTTGCAGCGAACAGATCGAGGGCTTGTTGCCAGCTGTTGGTCAGGCTCGGCTCGAGCTGTTCGTAGGCATTGCCTTCGATGGGCTCCGGCGGTGTCAGCTCATTGTCGATGCCATATAGCACCGACGCCAGCAGGGTAGCCAACAGCAGGTAGGGGTTGGTGTCGGCGCCTGCCACCCTATGCTCGATACGCCGCGCGGCATTGGGGCCCGAGGGGATGCGTACGGCGACGGAACGATTGTCGTAGCCCCAGGAAGGCGCCATTGGCACGTATAGGCCGGGCTGAAAACGTCGGTATGAATTGAAGTTAGGCGCGAAAATGGCCATCGAATCGGGCATCAGCTTCAGCATGCCGGCAATGGCCTGACGCAACTGCGGCGTGCCGAGCGGGTTCTCGTCGTCACTGGCGAAGACATTGTTCCCCTGGGCATCGACGAGACTGATATGGACATGTGCGCCACTGCCGGCTTCGTCGCCGTAGGGCTTGGCCATGAAGGTGGCCTCGAAGCCATGGTTGAGGGCCACACCCTTGATCAGGCGCTTGAGCAGGACGGCACTATCCCCGGCGCGTAGCGCGTCGTCGCAGTGGATCAGGTTGATCTCGAACTGTCCCGGAGCGCACTCCTTGAGTGCCGTATCCAGCGGGAGCTGTTGCTCGACCGCGGCCTGGTGGATCTCTTCGAGAAAGTCGGCGTATTCGTCGAGTTCGTTGATCGAGTAGAGCTGGCTTTGGGTTGCACGTTCGCCGGTGCCGGGCGAGCAGGGCGGTTGGGCCAGGCCAAGGTCGTCACGGCGCCTATCGACCAGGTAAAATTCCAGTTCCATTGCCACGACCGGGGTCAGTCCCTGGGCCCTGAAACCATCGAGTACCTTGCGTAGCACCTGGCGCGGGTCGGCAAAGAATGGCTGGCCATCGAGCTCTTCCATGGTCATCAGCAACTGTGCCTGTCGCCCTTCGCGTAGCCAGGGCGTTGGCTTGAGCGATCCGGCAATCGGACGGCAGACCCGGTCACCGTCCCCCGAGGATAGGC
This sequence comes from Halomonas sp. McH1-25, assembly GCF_022348165.1. Taxonomy (GTDB): domain Bacteria; phylum Pseudomonadota; class Gammaproteobacteria; order Pseudomonadales; family Halomonadaceae; genus Modicisalibacter. The sequence goes on along the minus strand of NZ_JAKRFI010000001.1, from coordinate 854,187 downwards.
CCAGACCGGTTTCTTCGATGGTGTTGCCGTTGATGTCCAGCGCAAACAGCGAGGCCGGTAGGTTGGTGCCGTTGCGGTAGGCCTTGATCAGGTTGTCACGAGGAATGCGCTTGCCCCGCAGCACGCCGTTGAGGTCACTGATCAGCAGGTCGAAGCTCTCGATGTCGGGATACTGTTCGAGAAAGGCCCTGGCTTCGCTCTGGGCAGTTGCGGACGTCATGAGGTGAAACCCTTTGTGCTGATAATCGTCGTGTATGTCTGCCATCTTTTCGCTGGCTGGATTTGTTGTCAAATTTTTTACGCCATAAACTCGATCGAAGGGAGGGGGAGGGACATAGAAACAACGAGCTCCTATTCAGATATTATGGGAAATGACGATCTGAAGGTAAGTTTTTGACCCTCCTTGGCAAAGCTTTTTGAGCACGTTATGTTGAGAATAATAAAACACTAATGGTGGGCAGACGCCTCGACTAATTCACCCATGGGAGACGGACAATGACAGCCTCCATGACCCACGCCGACTGGCAGCGCCTGGCTGGCGAACTGACCTACGAGACCCGTGCCTTCATCGGTCAACGCTTCGTCGAGGCCGCCAGCGGCCAACGCTTCCCGGTGATCAATCCGGCCACGGGCGAGCAGCTTGCCGAGGTGGCTAGCTGCGACAACGCCGACGTCGAGCTTGCCGTGCGTCATGCCCGCGAGGCGTTCGAGCGTGGCGGCTGGTCGCGCCTGGCGCCGGGCAAACGCAGGCAGGCCATGTTGCGCCTGGCCGAATTGATGGAAACGCACAAGCACGAGTTGGCGTTGCTCGACACGCTGGACATGGGCAAGCCGATTTCCAGTTCCTTGGGCGACATGGCGGGTGCGATCGGTTGCATCCGCTACAATGCCGAGACCATCGATAAGGTCTATGGCGAGGTGGCGCCTACCGGTGAAGACAGTCTCGGCCTGGTATTGCGCGAGCCGCTCGGCGTAGTGGGCTCGATCGTGCCGTGGAACTTCCCGATGATGATGACCGCCTGGAAGATCGGCCCGGCGCTGGCCGCCGGCAACAGCGTGATTCTCAAACCGTCGGAGAAATCGCCGCTGTCCGCGCTGCGCCTGGCGCAACTGGCCCAGGAGGCCGGGCTGCCCGAGGGTGTCTTCCAGGTCGTGCCCGGCTTCGGCCACACTGCAGGCAAGGCGCTGGCGTTGTCGATGGACGTCGACTGCCTGTCGTTCACCGGCTCCACCGGTGTCGGAAAGCAGCTCATGCAGTATGCCGGCCAGTCCAACCTCAAGCGTGTCTATCTGGAGTGCGGCGGCAAGAGCCCCAACCTGGTATTTGCCGACTGCAAGGACCTCGATGCCGTGGCACGCAACGCTGCCGAGGCGATCTTCCACAATCAGGGCGAGGTGTGCATCGCCGGATCGCGGCTGCTGGTCGAGAACAGGGTACGTGATGAGTTCGTCGAGCGTGTACTTGTACATGCCGAAACCATGCAGCCGGGCGACCCGCTCGATCCGGATAGCTTCATGGGCGCTATCGTCGATGAAGTGCAGCACAAGCGGATTCTCGACTATATCCGCCAGGGCGTCGAGGAGGGCGCACGCCTGCGCACCGGGGGGCAGGCGGTCAGCCCGATCGCGGGTGGTTACTACGTGGCCCCGACGGTATTCGACGGCGTCACGCCGCAGATGATCATCGGTCGCGAGGAAATCTTCGGACCGGTGCTTTCGGTGTTCGGCTTCGACAGTGAAGAAGAGGCCATCGCACTGGCCAATGACAGCGAGTATGGCCTGGCCGCTGGGCTGTGGAGCCAGGACATCGACCGCATCATGCGTGTGTCGCGGCGCCTGCATTCCGGTCAGGTGTTCGTCAACAACTGGGCGGGCGGCGACATGACGGTGCCGTTCGGAGGCGTGAAGCAATCGGGCAACGGCCGCGACAAGTCGCATCATTCACTGGAGGAGTATTCCGAACTCAAGACGGTGTGGATGTCGCTGAATCCCTGATCCATACGAGGCTTGGACTCATTGAACCGATGTCTAGAAGGACTTGGCGGGCGTGCAGCACGATACCAGCTTGCAGGCCACCTGGCCGGGATTGCGAAAGCGGTGGGGCACGTTGGTATTGAAGTAGTAGGCTTCGCCGGGGCCGAGGACACGGCTATCGGCACCGATGGTGATCTCGATTTCCCCGTCGAGAATCACCCCGGCTTCCTCGCCGCGGTGGGCGATCATCTCGCGTCCGGTGTCGGCGCCTGGGGCATACGTTTCGACCATGAACGAGAGTGCCCGTGAATCGCGGTTGGCACCGACCAGCTGGTAGATCACGTCGCCACTGCCGATATCGGGCAGTTCGTCGGCGCGATAAAACACTTGGTCGCGATTCGTCAGTTCCATGGTGAAAAAGTCGCCGACGCTGATAGGAATGGCGTCGAGAATCTTTTTCAACGAGCTGACCGAGGGGCTGACCTTGTTCTGCTCGATCAGCGACAGGCTGGAGTGCGTCACACCACAGCGCTTGGCCAGCTCACGCTGAGAGATGCCGCGCAGGGTACGCAGAGCGCGCAGACGTGAGCCAACATCATCGGACATGCGTTACTCCTCGTGACCTGGGACGTGAATCGGGGCAGAGGCCCGGGAGGCGTCCCGGGCCTGGCGGGTCATGCCTGGTCGAGCTTCTGCTTGAGCAGGGCGTTGACCTGTGGCGGATTGGCGGTACCGCGCGAGGCCTTCATTACCTGACCCACGAAGTAGCCGATCATCTTGCCACGCTTGGCCTCATCGGCCTCGTGATACTGGGCGACCTGAACCGGGCTGTCGGCGATGACCTGGTCGATCATGGCCTCGATGGCGCCGGTGTCGGTGACCTGCTTGAGCCCCTTGGTCTCGATGATCTCGTCGGCGGTCTCGCCCTCGCCGTTCCACAACGCCATGAATACCTGCTTGGCCGCCTTGCCGTTGATGGTCTCGTCGCTGACACGACGGATCAGGCCACCGAGCTGAGAGGCGCTGACCGGACTGTCGACGATATCCAGGCTTTCGCGGTTGAGCTGGCCCGTGAGCTCACCCTGTACCCAATTGGCAGCCAACTTGGCGTCGCCACAACTGTCCTTGACCGCCTCGAAGTATTCGGCCATGGGGCGGGTCGATGACAATACGCTGGCATCGTAAGCCGACAGGCCGAGCTCGTTCTCGAAACGGGCGCGCTTCTCGGCCGGCAATTCCGGCAAGCTGCCGCGCAGGTGGTCGACGTAGGCCTGGTCGAGCACCACCGGCAACAGGTCGGGGCAGGGGAAGTAACGATAGTCGTTGGCTTCTTCCTTGGTGCGCATACTGCGCGTCTCGTCGGCTTCGGGGTCGTAAAGGCGGGTTTCCTGAACGACTTCCCCGCCATCCTCGATCAGCTCGATCTGGCGCTCGATCTCGTAGGCGATGGCCTTCTCGACGAAACGGAACGAGTTGACGTTCTTGATCTCGGCGCGGGTGCCCAGCGCCTCCCGGCCTTTCGGGCGTACCGACACGTTGACGTCGCAACGCATCGAGCCTTCGGCCATGTTGCCATCGGAAATGCCCAGGTAGGTGACGATGGAGTGCAGCGCCTTGATATAGGCGACCGCTTCCTTGGCCGAGCGCATGTCCGGTTCGGAGACGATTTCCAGTAGTGGCGTGCCGGAACGGTTGAGATCGATGCCGGTCATGCCGTGAAAGTCCTCGTGCAACGACTTGCCGGCGTCTTCCTCGAGGTGGGCATGATGCACGCGAATGCGCTTGGTGGTGCCATCTTCCAGGGTGATCTCGACCTCACCCGGCCCGACGATCGGATGATACATCTGGCTGGTCTGGTAGCCCTTGGGCAGGTCGGGATAGAAGTAGTTCTTGCGATCGAAGATCGAGGTCTCGGGAATCTCGGCGTTGATGCCCAGGCCGAACTGCACGGCCATGGCCACGGCAGCTTCGTTGAGCACCGGCAATACGCCCGGCAGGCCGAGATCGACGGCGCTGGCCTGGGTGTTGGGTTCGGCACCGAAGGCGGTCGAAGCGCCGGAAAAGATCTTCGACTGGGTGGCGAGCTGGACGTGGACTTCCAGACCGATCACGGTTTCCCATTGCATTATGCGTTCTCCTTGCCGAAGGCGGGCTGGCGACGGTGCCAGTCGGTCGCCTGCTGGAACTGATGGGCAACGTTGAGCAGCTGTTGCTCGGCAAAGTGCGGCCCGAGAATCTGCAGGCCCACGGGGCGGTTGTCCACGAAGCCGGCCGGCACGCTGATGCCGGGAATGCCGGCGAGATTGATGGCGATGGTGTAGATGTCCTGCAGGTACATAGACACCGGATCCTTCTTGGCGCCCAGGTCGAAGGCCGGGGTCGGCGAGGCCGGGCCCATCAGGACATCGACGTCCTCGAAGGCATCGAGGAAATCCTGGCGAATCAGGCGCCGGACCTGTTGGGCCTTCTTGTAGTAGGCATCGAAGAAGCCTTCCGACAAGGTGTGCGTGCCGATCAGAATGCGGCGTTTGACTTCCTCGCCGAAGCCTTCGGCACGCGAGCGCTTGTAAAGATCGATCAGGTCGGTGGGGTTCTCGCAGCGGTGCCCGAAGCGCACGCCGTCGTAGCGTGACAGGTTCGAAGAGGCTTCTGCCGGGGCGATGACATAGTAGGCAGGAATCGCCAGGTCGGTGTGCGGCAGGCTGACTTCACGGATCGAGGCGCCCATCGACTCGTAGACCTTGATGGCCTCACGCACGGCGGCTTCCACGGCGGGATCGAGGCCGTCGCCGAAGTACTCTTTGGGCAGGCCGATCTTGAGCCCTGACAAAGAGGCTTCGAGATCGCCGCAGTAGTCCGGTACGCCGCGTGCCACACTGGTGGAGTCGCGCAGGTCGTGGCCGGCAATGGCGGCGAGTAGCAGGGCGCAATCGGAGGCCGAGCGTGCCATGGGACCGGCCTGATCGAGACTCGAGGCATAGGCCACCATGCCGTAGCGCGATACCCGGCCATAGGTCGGCTTGAGGCCGGTAATCCCGCAGAAGGCCGCCGGCTGACGGATTGAACCGCCAGTGTCGGTGCCCAGGGCGGCCGGTACCAGGCCGGCGGCGACAGCGGCAGCACTGCCGCCGGAGCTGCCGCCGGGTACGGCAGACAGGTCCCAGGGATTTTTCACCGGACCATAGAAACTGTTCTCATTGGACGAGCCCATCGCAAACTCGTCCATATTGGTCTTGCCGAGACTGACGGTGCCGGCTGCGGCGAGCTTCTCGACCACGGTCGCATCGTAGGGCGCGATGAAGTTGTCGAGCATCTTCGAGCCGCAACTGGTACGTACACCCTGGGTGCAGAAGATGTCTTTCAGCGCCAACGGCAGGCCGGTGAGGGGGCCGGCGTCGCCCTTGGCACGGGTAGCATCGGCGGCGTCCGCCGCTTGCAGGGCCTGTTCGGCGGTAACGGTGACGAAGCTGTTGAGTTCGCCATCGAGTCGCTCGATGCGTGCCAGCAGCGACTCGGTCAATTCACGGCTCGAGAACTCGCCGGCAGCCAGGGCGGTGGCGAGTTCCGTCAATGTCTTGTCATGCATGGGCGATGATGCTCCTGAAATACGTGGCCAGCGGCGTGTCGCTCGAACGCTTACTCGACAACCCGGGGAACCAGATAGAGGCCGTTCTCGACGGCAGGGGCACAACGCTGGAAACGCTCGCGCTGGTTGGTTTCGGTGACTTCGTCGGCACGCAGACGTTGGGTGGCGTCCAGCGGGTGGGCCAGTGGCGCGACGCCCTGGGTGTCGACGGCCTGCAGGCGATCCGCCATCTCCAGGATTCGGCTCAAGTCGTCCACGTAACGTTCGGCTTCATCGTCGTTCAGGCCCAGGCGAGCAAGGTGGGCGGCACGCCGCACGTCTTCCTGTTCAAGCGCCATAGCGTCAACTTCCTATAATGTGCGTCAACGGTCGGAGTCGCTAATGCCATCGATGACGAGCGTCGGCGAGGTGACTGCCTTGCCGGCTCACGTGGCGATACGCGGAAAAAAACGCGTTTCATGGCGTTGCAGATGGTTTGAAGGCTCATCGAATTGCGTATGATGTCTTATCTTCTCTGCGTCGCGCATCTTCAGCGTCGCCTCGCTCGTCATATCGTTCAGCGACTCCGGAGGAGGCCGGGCGACCGTCAAGGATCCGCCCGAGATATAAATAGGTGCAAAAGGTATCATAACTTGCAGCTGACGGGCATCTTGCTTGCCGCGTCCTGCCCGCGATGATACCGTTTGCCTCCGCACAGGGTTCCGGTCTGGACTAGGTGAAAGACTTCCATGTTTAAACGTTTGAGGGGGCTGTTCTCCAGCGATCTGTCGATCGACCTGGGTACTGCCAACACACTGATCTACGTACGCGGTCGCGGTATCGTCCTGGACGAGCCCTCGGTAGTGGCCATCCGTCAGTCGGGCAACATGCGCTCCGTGGCAGCGGTGGGGCTCGATGCCAAGCGCATGCTGGGCCGTACGCCGGGCAACATCACTGCGATCCGGCCGATGAAGGATGGCGTTATCGCCGACTTCACCGTCACCGAGCAGATGTTGCAGCACTTCATTCGCAAGGTTCACCAGAGTACCTTCCTGACCCCGAGCCCGCGTGTACTGGTGTGTGTGCCTTGCATGTCGACGCAGGTCGAACGGCGCGCCATCAAGGAATCCGCCGAAGGCGCTGGGGCGCGCGAAGTGTTCCTGATCGAAGAGCCGATGGCAGCTGCGATCGGCGCCGGTCTGCCCGTCGAGGAAGCGCAGGGCTCGATGGTCGTCGATGTGGGTGGCGGCACCTCCGAGATCGCCATCATCTCGCTCAACGGCGTGGTCTATTCCGAGTCCATTCGTGTCGGTGGCGATCGCTTCGACGAAGCCATCATCGCCTATGTACGACGCCACTACGGCAGCCTGATAGGCGAGGCGACCGCCGAACGCATCAAGGAAGAAATCGGTTGCGCCTACCCCGGCGGCGAACTGCGCGAGATCGACGTGCGTGGCCGCAACCTGGCCGAGGGCATTCCGCGCAGCTTCACGCTCAACTCCCATGAAATTCTCGATGCCTTGCAGGATCCTCTTGCCTCGATCGTTGCCGCGGTCAAGAGCGCCCTGGAACAGTCGCCTCCCGAGCTGGCGTCGGACATCGCCGAGCGTGGCCTGGTGCTGACCGGTGGTGGTGCGCTGCTTCGCGATCTCGACAAACTGATCGCCGAGGAGACCGGCCTGCCGGTCATCGTCGCCGAGGATCCTCTCACCTGCGTTGCACGCGGCGGTGGCAAGGCTCTCGAGATGATCGATCAGCATACCTTCGAATTGCTTTCCAGCGACTGATCGACCGTAGTCGCAACGCAGGCCGCCATGGCTGCGTCGCGGCTGTCGGCCTGCGGGAGGAAGGCCTATCAAACCGCTGTTTTCGCATGGGCCCGTGCCCGGCTATCGGATGTTGCTATGCGCCGTCATCGCGTTTGCGCTGATGTTCGCCGAGCAGCGCATGCCGCGCATGGCTGAATTTCGCGCCCATCTCTCGACGCTGGTGGCGCCAGTGCAATGGGTCGTCAGTCTGCCTAGCGAAGGTCTCACCTGGGGAGCGCTGGTGCTTTCCGACCAAGGCGAACTCATCGAAGAGAACCGGCACCTGCGCGAGCAATTGCTGATGCTGTCTCATCGCGTGCAGCGCATGGCCAGCCTGACGGCGGAAAACGTGCGCCTGCGTGAGCTTCTCGATGCGGCGCGGCGTAGCGACATGCCCTACCTCACTGCCGAGTTGCTGTCGCTGGACTCCGATCCTTTTACCTACCAGATGGTCATCGACCGCGGGCGCAGCGATGGCGTTTATGCCGGCCAGCCGGTGATGGACGCCTCCGGGCTGATCGGACAAGTCACCTCCGTCTCCGCCTACACCAGTCGTGTGCTGATGCTCGCCGATGCCAGTCATGCCGTGCCGGTGAAGATCAACCGCAACGGTTTGCGCTTCATCGTCCAGGGCTCGGGTCGCTACGATTCCCTGGATGTACTGCATGTGCCGGATACCGCCGACATCCGCCAAGGCGACCTGCTGGTCACTTCCGGCCTGGCGGGGCGTTTTCCCGAAGGCTATCCAGTCGCTCGCGTCGTCGAGGTCGTTCATGATCCCGGCGAGCCCTTTGCCCAGGTGAGGGCCGAGCCAGTGTCGCAGCCCGAGCGCTCCCGCCATTTCCTGCTGCTGTTCCCGCCGCCGCCGGTCGAAGTGTCCGAGCAGTCGCTGGATGCCGCCATCCGGCTCGGCAACTCGATCAATGCGGCCCGTGGCGAGGAGGACGATTGATGGCGGTACACACCTTTCGCGGCCTGTTGATGATCTGGTTGAGCCTGTTGCTGGCCTTATGTCTGCAGGTCATGCCGCTGCCCGATGCCTGGCTGATCTGGCGTCCCGACTGGCTGGGGCTGACTCTGGTCTATTGGTGTGTGGTTGCGCCTCAGCGGGTTGGGGTGTTCTATGGTTTCATGCTGGGCCTGTTGCTCGATCTGATCGAAGGGTCCCCGCTAGGACAGAATGCGCTGGTTTTCTCGTTGCTCGCCTATCTGTCCCTATTGCTTTATCAACGCATGCGAGCCTATGCGCTGGTACAGCAGGCCGTGATGGTGTTCATTCTGCTGGGCATCGTGCAACTCGTCGAGCAATGGCTGCGCACCATCTTCGGGCCGTTTTCCATCAATCTGGCGTTCCTGCTGTCGGCACTGATTGGCGCCGTCTTGTGGCCTTGGTTCTTCACGCTGCTGCAGGCTGGGCGTCGTCGGCTGAACGTCATCTAACGACAAGGAGCGCTCCGGTGTCTTTCGCCTTGCTACGCCTGGCGTCGGCGTCGCCACGACGGCGCGAGCTTCTGGCCTCGATCGGCTTCGATATCGCACGCGATATCGAGGTCATGCCGGTCGATATCGACGAAACACCGCATGATGGCGAGACGCCCGAACCCTATGTCATGCGCCTGGCGCGGGCCAAGGCGTTAGCGGGTGCCCAGGGAACTGGCCTGCCGACGCTGGGGTCGGATACCGCTGTGGTCGTTGACAATCGCATCCTCGGCAAACCGAACGATCGTGAGCATGTGCTCGACATGCTGTCTCTGTTGTCGGGACGTAGCCACGAGGTCATGACCGCCATAGCGGTCACCGGGCCGCAGGGCATGCTGGCCACCTGCGTCACCACGCGCGTTTTCATGCGCCATATCGAAGCGCACGAGATGATGGCCTACTGGGCGAGTGGCGAACCCGCCGACAAGGCAGGTGGCTACGCCATCCAAGGGCGCGCGGCAATCTTCATCGAGCGGATCGAGGGCAGTCATTCGGCCGTGGTCGGCCTGCCCCTGTTCGAGACGGCCGAATTGCTGATGCGCCAGGGAGTGTCTCTATGGCGGTAGCCTGGATCGTTAACGTCGCCTTCCCTGTGTCATAATTGGGCGAGGCCCTAGCGGCAAGCCCTAGCGATAAGGATCCTGCATGAGCGGTGAAGTACTGATCAATCTTACGCCGATGGAAACCCGCGTTGCCGTCGTCGAGAACGGGGTCCTGCAGGAAGCCTTCATCGAACGTAGCCGGCGCCGAGGCATCGTCGGCAATATCTACAAGGGCAAAGTGGCACGCGTGCTGCCGGGCATGCAGGCGGCATTCATCGACATCGGCCTTGAGCGTGCCGCTTTCATCCATGCCCACGAAGTGATGCCGCCCAACACCCCTTCCGACGAGCAGGCCTCCATCAGCCAATTACTGCACGAGGGGCAGCCGCTGGTCGTGCAGGTCACCAAGGATCCGATCGGATCCAAGGGTGCACGCCTGACGACGCATCTCTCGGTGCCGTCGCGCTATCTGGTCTATATGCCCGACTCGGCGCATACCGGCGTCTCGCAACGCATCGAGGACGATGGCGAGCGCGAGCGACTTCGCCTGCTGGTCGAGGAGTGCCTGGATGAGATCGGCCAGGACGTCGCAGGCGGCTTCATCATCCGCACGGCGGCCGAGGGGGTGGGCAAGGAAGAGCTGCTCTCCGACATGCAGTTCCTGCTCAGGCTGTGGCGCAAGGTCGGTGAACGCAAACTCAGTGCGCCGGCACCGAGCCGCATTTACGATGACCTGCCGCTGTTCATTCGCACCTTGCGCGATGTCATGCGCGACGATATCGAAAAGGTGCGCATCGATTCCCGGGAGAACTACCACAAGCTGTTGGAATTCGCACAGGAATTCATGCCTGGCGTAGCCGAGCGCATCGAATACTATCCCGGTGAGCGCCCGATCTTCGATCTGTTCAGCGTCGAGGACGAGATCCACAAGGCGCTGGGCCGCAAGGTGCAACTCAAGTCGGGCGGCTATCTGGTGATCGATCAGACCGAGGCGATGACCACCATCGACGTCAATACCGGCGGGTACGTCGGCCATCGCAACCTCGAGGAAACCATCTTCAAGACCAATCTCGAGGCGGCGACGGCGATCGCCCGGCAGCTTCGTCTGCGCAATCTCGGGGGCATCATCATCATCGATTTCATCGATATGGAAGACCCGGAACATCAGCGCCAGGTTCTGCGCGTGCTGGAAAAGGCGCTCGAGCGCGACCACGCCAAGAACAAGCTGACCGGCGTGACGGAACTCGGTCTGGTGCAGTTGACTCGCAAACGAACCCGGGAAAGCCTCGAGCAGACCCTGTGCGAACCCTGCCCGACCTGCCAGGGGCGCGGTACTCTGAAGACCCCCGAAACGATTTGCTATGAAATCTTCCGGGAGATCCTTCGCGAGGAGCGGGCCTATAGTCCTGAAACCTACATGGTGTTGGCCTCGCAGTCGGTGGTCGACCGGCTTCTCGATGAGGAATCCGCCGCCGTGTCCGACCTGGAGGTTTTCATCGACAAGACGATCCGTTTTCAGGTCGAAGCGCACTACTCACAAGAGCAGTACGACATCGTCTTGATGTGAGTCGCTCATCCTGTGGCTGCCGGTTCGAAGACGTCGTGGCGAGGGCTGCAGGACTTGCGTAGCGCCAACGAGTCTATCGATCGATTGAGAAGAGCAGGGAAGCTGCGGCATGGACCAGGGGCTGAAAACTGACATGGCGACGTCACGCATCGTGCTGCGCTGGGTACTGACCCTGCTGGCCATCGGCCTGGCGGTCGTCGCGTTACTCTCGGTCGGCGTGCGAGTGGCCATGTTCCAGAGCGATGTGCTGCGTGACGAACTGAGCGCCTGGTTGACCGGGCAATTCAATGCCAGCATGCAGTTGGGTCAGCTCGACAGCGCCATGCATGGGCTCGATCCATCGCTGGCGATCGAAGATCTGCAATTGATCTCGCATGCCGGTGTCGATCCGTATCCCCTCCTCGATATCGAACAGGCGAGTGCGCGTCTCGATATGCTGGCTTCGCTGCGGGCCGGCTACCCTGTGCTGACCGGCGCGCGGATCGAGGAGGCCACGCTACATCTCTATCAGGATCGTCAAGGCAACTGGTCCTGGCCTGCACCTGCCAAGCTCCCCAACGACATCGTTCCCGATAGCGACTTCGCCATCGGCGATATCGATCAGGTAACCGGACTGCTGTTACGCCAACGACTGCAGGCCACGGACATCCAGGTCGTGTTGCACGGCATTGACGATAGCGTAACGCTGACGGCGCCGCGTGTAGTGATGACGAGCGGCGGCCAGGGAACGCATTTGGAGGGGAGCGTCTTCGTAGAGGGGGAGCGCGAGCAGGCACTGGAATTCGTCCTGGAAACGACGCCCGGCGATCAGGTGCTCGAGGATTATCGAGCGTCGCTGCAGCTTAGCGCGGATCTGAGTGCCCTGTCGCGGTTGGGACGCCTGGTTACCCGGCCCATGCCGCTCAGTGTCGAGACCATGCAGGGCAGGGCTGTGCTATGGGGAGGTTGGGAGAATGGGCGCCTACAGGATGCGCACGCCGAGCTGGAAATCGCCGGGCTCGACCTCGGCGGTACGCAAGAAGATAAGGCGGCGTTGCAAGACGTCGGCGCCCGAGTGCAGTGGTTGCGTGGCGAGCAGGATAACTGGCAGGCGTGGGCCACCACTACCACAGGCGGCGAAGCCCCTGCCGAGTCGGTTGATGATTGGCCCGTGCCTCGGCATTTCTATGCAAAAGGCAACGACCAGAGCTGGACGCTACGCAGCAGCGCTTTCGACATTGGAGAACTGGCCGCATGGGGACGGCGGCTGATCGGATCGTCCGCAGTGACCGATGCCATCGCTGGGCTGGATCCGGCCGGGCAAGTAGACGGCCTGTCGGTGGGCTGGCGCCAAGGGCAATGGCAGGCGCAGGCGCTGCTCGAGAATGCCTCGGTATCCGCCTGGCAGGGGGCGCCGGGAGGAGGTCCGTTCGACGCCTGGGTCGACGTGGCGGGGAATCGGGGACACGTCACGTTCACCGGCGTGCCCGGCATGGCCTTGAGCTTTCCCGAGATATTCGAAGCACCGCTAGTCGTCGACGGCATTGCGGGACAGGTCTCCTGGACGCAACACGATGGCGCCTGGCGCATCGTGGGCGACGAGCTGGAGGCGGTCTGGCGAGGCGCCGAGGCAAGCGGTGGGTTCTCGCTGGTAACGTCCGGCGAGAACCCTGGCGAGTTCGAGCTGCGCCTGGATCTGGCCAATGTCGATGCTATCGATACGCCGCTCATGGCATGGCTGCCTGCCAAGGTGCTTGATCCCGATCTGCGTGAATGGCTGGGCCAGGGTATTGCCGGGCGCGTCCCGCAGGGCAGCCTCTACGTCCAGCATACGCTCGATGACGACAGCGAGATGAGCGAGACCGGCGAGGAGGAATCGTTCGATGGCAAGCTGCGCTTGAATCTCCAGGTGGAAGACGGACGCTTACCCTTCGATCCTCAGTGGCCGGCACTGGAAAACGTCAATGCAACACTGACGGTCGAAGGTGAGTCCCTGCATGCCGATATTGCCCATGCCGAAGTGAGCGGTCTGGTCAGCGAAGGTGCCTCGGTGACGCTGCAAGACGAACTGCTGCGCGTCGAGGGAGCGGTGAATGGGTCGAGTCAGGCATTGCTGGACTTCCTGGCCGCCAGCCCATTGGAAGGCATGGATACGTTTGCGACGTGGCGTAGCGAAGGCCAGGTTCAGGGGCAATTGTCGCTGCAGGCTCCGATGGTCGAGGGCGAAGAGATCGAGAACAGTGAAGCACTGGACATCGATGTCGAGGCCAGTCTCGATGTGCCGAGCTTGACCTTACCGCAGTCGGGATTGACGCTGGGCAACCTCAATGGGCGACTGCATTACCGGCATACAGACAATCAGGATACGCTGACCGGTGAACTCGGTGCACGAGCTTTCGACGGGCCGCTGCTGGCGCAATTCGACGTCGGTGGCAAAGGAGTGACGCTGGAAGGGAGAGCCTTGGCGCGCGGGCTGCTGGCGTGGGCCGACATGCCGGAACTGGATAACCTGCTGGTGGGTTACTTTCCCTACACGGCGCATCTGGAGCTCGACGGCGAGCAGCCCAGCCTGACGCTCGACAGCGACTTGCAGGGGTTGGCCATCCTGCTGCCTGCGCCTTTCGGCAAGCAGCTCGACGAGCGCGTTCCCCTGCATGTCGAATCGACGCTGGGGGAGTCAGTGCAGGTGGACGTGGCAGAACGCATCAAGGCACGTTGGCGTACGCATGGCGAGCGAGCTTCGCAAGGGCAGGTCTGGCTGGAGCGTTGGCCAGCGTCGCCGGATTGGCCGTCTGGCCCCGGCTGGGACGTCGTCTGGCGTTCGTCGGGGCTGCCACTGGCACGCTGGAAGGATGCCTTGGCGAGCGTATCGTTACCCGATACACCGGAGGCATCGTCACAACCTCCCTCGGCCCTGCGCCGGGTGGTGGTGGACACCGGTTGCCTGCGCTGGGAGCAGCGCTGCCTGGGGTCGCTGAACGCCTCGCTCTCGCCGCTGGAAGGGGGATGGCGTGTTGGATTGTCTGGCAGCCTGGTGAATGGATCGGCGGAATATCATCCGCAACGCTCAAGACCGCTGGATATCGTGTTATCGACGCTATCGTTGGATGCCCTCCTGCCCGAGGCGCCCACGCCGGAAGCTACTGGATTGCTTGGTCAAGTCGCAACGCCGCCCGAACCGGCTGCTTTGCCGGCGACGCTGGCCCGGCTTCCTGCAGGGCATGTCAGTATCGACTCACTTCAGTATCAGGGACGTCAGGTGGGATCGCTCACGGCCAGCTGGGACGCGACGGCTGAACGTGTCAGCGTCAAGCCGCTGTCGTTGACTCTGGGTGAGGTCACCGCCGAGGGGGAGGTGGTCTGGGAAAGCTCGGGTACCGACACCAGCCTGACCCGCTCGCGGATTGCCCTGTCGGGTGGCGATCTGGGAACGCTGATCGCGGCCTTGGGGCAGCCGGTGCCCTTGCGTAGTGAGTCGACCCAGGTCCAGACTCAATTGGCATGGCCCGGGGCGCCTTGGCAGTTCGCTCTGGAACGTTCGCGCGGCAGCATCGAAGCGGAACTCGACGACGGGCGCTTTCTGACGTTGGAGTCCCCTTCCGCGCGACTGGTAGGATTGCTCAATGTCGACAACCTGCTGCGCCGGCTGCGTCTGGATTTTTCCGACGTGACAGGACAGGGCACGGCGTTCGACAGCGTGACCGGGAGTGCGACATTGTATGATGGGCGCCTGGAGACGCGAGGCCCGATCGAAATCGATGGCTCCTCCACTCAGTTTACGCTGGAAGGCAGTGTCAATCTGGCGGCACGACAGCTCGACCTGCTGTTGGGAATCACCTTGCCGGTCAGCCAGAACCTGCCGCTGGCTGCAGTGCTTATCGGGGCGCCTTATGTCGGGGGGGCGCTGTTTCTCGCCGACAAGGTGTTTGGTGGCTGGATCGACAAGGTCACACGAATTCACTATCGCGTGCAGGGTCCCTGGACCTCGCCGCAGATCACATTGGAAAATGCCGAATGACGCAATTGACCCAATCTCCGCTAGACGAGGCCATTGCCACGCTGCTGGCACCGGGCGGCCTGGACGTCGAGTCGCTTGAACCCGGTCTGGGCCATGCACTGGGGCCGGGCATCGATTATGCGGATCTCTATTTTCAGCGTAGTTGGCATGAAAGCTGGGTACTCGAGGATGGCGAGGTCAAGGATGCCAGCTACAGCATTGATGGCGGCGTCGGGGTAAGGGCGCTATCCGGTGAAAAGACCGGCTTTGCCTATTCCAACCAGATCACCGCCGAGGCGTTGGCCGAGACGGGGAGAACCGCATCGGGCATCGCCCGCAGCGGGGCCCGGCTGGATCGTGTACCGGTCAGAGCGGTGTCTGCGCCGCTGCATTATAGCGGCGTCGATCCTCTCTCGGGCCTGACCGCCGAGGACAAGATCGCCATGCTCAAGCAGGCCGATCGCGTTGCGCGTGCCGCCGATCCGGCCGTCACCCAGGTCAGTGCGTCGCTGACCGGTGAGCATGAGGTGGTTCTGGTGCGTGCCAGCGACGGGACGCTGGGCGCAGATATCCGTCCGCTGGTACGTCTGAACGTCAATGTCATCGTTGCCAAGAACGGGCGTCGTGAACGAGGTGGCGCAGGCGGCGGCGGTCGTTATGCCATGTCGCGGCTACGCGACGAGAACGCCGCCGAGCGCTTCGCCAAGGAAGCGGTGCGCCAGGCACTGGTCAACCTGGAAGCGATCGATGCCCCCGCTGGGCAAATGCCGGTCGTGCTGGGTTCCGGCTGGCCGGGGATCCTGCTCCACGAAGCGGTCGGGCATGGGCTCGAAGGCGACTTCAACCGCAAGGGAAGTTCGGCGTTTGCCGGCCGTATGGGCAAGCGTGTGGCCGCACCCGGAGTCACTGTCGTCGACGATGCCACTCTGGCGGATCGTCGGGGATCGATGAGCATCGATGATGAAGGG
This sequence comes from Halomonas sp. McH1-25, assembly GCF_022348165.1. Taxonomy (GTDB): domain Bacteria; phylum Pseudomonadota; class Gammaproteobacteria; order Pseudomonadales; family Halomonadaceae; genus Modicisalibacter. The sequence goes on along the minus strand of NZ_JAKRFI010000001.1, from coordinate 838,308 downwards.
ACGCCAGGGGCGTACACGCCGCTGATCGAGGATGGCATTCTGGTCGGCTACATGCAGGATAAGCTCAACGCGCGTTTGATGGGCATGTCTCCCACCGGCAATGCCCGCCGCGAGTCCTATGCCCATCTGCCGATGCCGCGCATGACCAATACCTACATGCTGGCCGGTAAGGACGAACCCGAGGATATTATCAAAAGCGTGAAGCGCGGCCTCTACGCTGTCAGTTTCGGTGGAGGACAGGTCGATATCACCTCCGGTAAGTTCGTGTTCTCGGCCAGCGAGGCCTATCTGATCGAGGATGGACGCATCACCACGCCGGTCAAGGGGGCTACGTTGATCGGTAACGGGCCGGACGCCATGGGCCGGGTGTCGATGATCGGGCACGACATGGCGCTGGATACCGGGATCGGGGTCTGTGGCAAGGAAGGGCAAGGCGTACCGGTGGGGGTCGGCCAGCCGACGTTGAAGTTGGACGAAATCACCGTCGGCGGCACGCAATCTTGAACCCGGAAGCGGCTTGGTTGCTTCTATTTGCCCTACATGCCCGCGGTATCGCGGATCAGCTTGAAGAGTTTGCGGGCGTTGGTCGGCGGCTTGCCGCGTTCGCGCTCGCTGCGGGCGTTGCGGATCAACTGACGCAGCGCCTGGCGGTCGACGTTGGGGTGATCGGCGATAAAGGGCTCGAGCGCGTCGTCGTCGTCAATCAGTCGGTCACGCCACTTCTCGAGGCGGTGGAAGGCATGGTCGCGACGCAGTTTTTCCTGCTCGAATTCATCGAAGGCGGCACGAATGCCTTCGATGTCTTCGCGACGCATGACCTTGCCGACATACTGCATGTGACGTCGCCGCCCTTCATGGGAGCGTATGCGTGACGTTTCCTCGACGGCGGCGAGCATGTCCTCGGAAAGAGGCAGTCGTGCTCGCTGGGTGTCGGGCAACGCAATGATCTTTTCACCCAGTTCCTGCAGGGCTTGCACTTCCTGCTTGCGCTGGGTCTTGCTCGGGCGACCTTCTTGGTCGGCGGGTGAATCGAATGACATGCCATTACCATCAGCATTGGGAGGTTGGCGCAGTATAACAGCCAGCCTCGCGACAAGGAGAACATCATGACTCAGGCTTTCGATGCCGCTGCACAACAGGCATTGCTGGAGTCGCGTGTCGCTGCCGCCCTGGAGCAGGCACGCAAGCTGGGTGCCGACGCCTGCGAAGTCGGGGCCAGTGTCGATCAGGGAACCGGCGTCAATGTACGCCTGGGCGAAGTGGAGACGGTCGAACTGTCACGTGACCAGGGTTTTGCCGTGACGGTCTATGTGGGCAAGCGCAAGGGCAGTGCCTCGTCATCGGATGCCGGCGAGGATTCGATACGCGCCGCGGTGGAAAAGGCCATGGCGATAGCCCGCTATACGGGAGAGGATCCTGCCTCGGGCCTGGCCGATGCCGACCTGATGGCGACCGAATTCCCGGATCTCAAGGTGCATCACCCCTGGCCGTTGTCGACCGACGAGGCCATCGAAATGGCACTGGCCTGTGAGGCCGCAGGGCGAGCCGTTTCCGGCATTACCAATTCCGATGGGGCGGGGTTGAGCAGTGGCGAGGGGGTGCGGGTCTATGGCAATAGTCATGGCTTCCTGGCCGGATTGAAAGGCAGTCGGCATTCGTTGTCGTGCATGCTGATTGCCGGTGACGAGCAGGGCATGCAGCGCGACTACGATTACAGCAGCGTGCGCAATCCGGCCTTGCTTGCCTCGCCCGAGTCGATCGGCCAGAGCGCTGCCGAGCGGACCCTGAGCCGCCTGGGTGCACGCCGTCCGGCGACCGGACGAATGCCGGTGATGTTCGCTCCCGAATTGGCCAGCGGCCTGGTCGGGCATTTTCTGAGTGCCATTGCCGGAGGCGCGCTTTATCGTGAGTCGTCCTTCCTGTGCGACAGTCTCGGCCAGCCACTGTTTCCCGACTGGTTCACGCTGATGGAAAAACCTCGGGAAATCGGCGCCATGGCAAGTGCGCCATTCGATAACGACGGTGTCTTCACGCGCGATAACGTGTATATCGAGGGTGGGCGGATCGCCAGCTATATGCTTTCGTCCTATAGCGCACGTCGTTTGGGTATGACCACCACGGGTAACGCCGGAGGGGCGCGTAACGTGCGCATCGATGCACCGCTGGTGTCACCGCAGCAACTGCTGGAGCGTATGGGGCGTGGCGTATTGGTGACCGAGCTAATGGGGCAGGGCGTCAATGGCGTGACCGGGGACTACTCGCGTGGCGCAGCGGGGTTCTGGGTCGAGAATGGCGAGATACAGTATCCGGTCGAGGAATTCACCATCGCCGGCAATCTCAACGACATGTTCGCCAGCCTGCTCGGACTCGGGGATGACATCGATACGCGCGGCAGCGTTCATACCGGGAGCTGGTTGATCGACGGGATGACCGTGGCCGGTAGCTGAGCGGAGCGAGAACGGGCCACCATGAGTATCGGGCTTGTACCGATGCTCATGATGGCTCTACGAAATCAACTAGAGATAGAGCAACGTCGCCAGACCCAGAAAGGCCATGAAACCGATGACGTCGGTGACGGTCGTCAGAATGACGCTGCCGGATAGCGCCGGGTCGATCTTGAGCTTCTTGAGGGCGACCGGCAGCAACGTGCCGCAAAAGGCGGCGATCAGCAGGTTGATGACGATCGCTGCCGCTATGATCCCGCCCAGGGCAAGGTCCTTGAACCACAGCACGGCGATGCCGGCGACCACGGCAGCCCACAACACCCCATTCAGGGCACCTACGATCAGCTCGCGGTTGAGCAACCAGCGCAGATTGGAACTTGAAACGTGGCCTAGAGCAATGCCGCGAATGAGTACGGTGAGTGCCTGGGAGCCTGCGATGCCGCCCATGCTGGCGACGATCGGCATCAGTACGGCCAAGGCCGTGACCTGCTGAATGGTTCCTTCGAACATGCCGATCACGGCGGCGGCCATGAATGCCGTGATCAGGTTGATTCCCAGCCACACGGCACGCCGTCGGCTGGTTCGCCAGGCCGGGGCGAACGTGTCCTCCTCTTCGTCGAGACCGGCGAGGCTCATCATGCGATGTTCCGCCCCCTCACGAATGACGTCGACGACGTCATCGATGGTGATGCGTCCCAATAGGTGGCCGTCTGTTCCGATCACCGGCGCGGAGATCAGGTCGAACTTCTCGAACAGGTTGGCGACGTCGGTCTCATGCAGCATGGCGGAAATGGTCGCCATATCGGTATCCATCACTTCGCGTACCAGCATCGATGGATCGGAAACCAGTAGACGATTGATGGGCAGGCTGCCGATCAGCTTGTCGCTGCGCGTCACGACCAGCAGCGTGTCGGTGGCATCGGGCAGGCGTTCGTGACGGCGTAAATAGCGCAGCACGACGTCCAGGGTGATGTCCGGCCGGATCGTCAGCGTATCCGTATTCATCAGGCCGCCGGCCGTGTCCTCGGGGTAGGACAGCACAGTCTCCAGGCGCTGACGCTCCTGGGCCTCCATTGAGGCGAGCACTTCCTGAATGACCGTGTTAGGCAGCCGTTGCAGCAGGTCGGCCAAATCGTCGACGTCGAGGCTTTCAGTCGCCGATACCAACTGCTGTGCGTCCATGCGGTAGAGGAATTCGGTCTGGACGTCTTCGCCGAGATACTGCAGCACGTCGCCTTGCAGTTCCGGCTCGATCAGCTCCCAAAGAACGTTACGCTCCTTGGGCGGTGACGATTCGAGCAGGTGAGCGACATCGACGGGCGCAAGACCGCGATTGAGCATGCGGCGAGCCGGCTCCAACGCACCACTTTCCAGCGCCTCGTTGAGCCTGGCCAGTTTGGGCTGAAGTTTTTCCGGATTCTTGCTCATGGCGCTCGGCGTCCTCTGTCGACCCGCAGTAGGCGCGTATTCTACCATGGTCGAAGCGCTTGACGAGGAAAAGCGAACGGTGTTCGCTAAACGCTGGCGCTATGTTTCAGCAGCCGAGTTCAGGCGTCTTCGTCAAAGCGCGCCTCGAACAGGGCCTCGAGGGCATCCAGGACAGCGTCGGCGTCGGGGCCTTCGGCCTGTAGCTTGAGGACGCTGCCACAGGGTGCCGCCAGCATGAGCAGGGCCATGATATTGGCAGCGTCGGCTGCGCGCTCCTGATGATTGACGACGACGTTGGCATCGAAGGGTTGGCAGCACTGAACCAGTTTGGTCGCCGCGCGGGCATGCAGCCCCCGCTGATTGACCAGGATCAGCTCACGCTGGGGCATCGGCATCGTCCTCCACGGCTGTATGGATCCCTAACTCCCGATGGCGCAGACGCACCCGATAGTGGGAGGAAAAGTGACGTGCCAGGTATTCGGCGAGATAGACCGAACGGTGCTGCCCGCCGGTGCAGCCGATCGCGACTGTCAGATAACTGCGGTTACTGGCCAGATAGGCCGGAAGCCAACGTTCCAGCCAGTCGCGAATGTCATTGGCCAATGCGGTGACATCGGGGTAATCCTCGAGGAACTCGATGATTTCGCTGTCGCGTCCGTTGAACTTGCGCAGGCGCGGATCCCAGTAGGGATTGGGCAAGCAGCGTGCATCGAAGACCGTATCGGCATCCAGGGGTACGCCGCGCTTGAAGCCGAACGATTCGAACGTCAGCATCAGCTGGCCGCTGGAATAGTTCGCGACCTGCTCGGCGATGCGCCCACGCAGGTCATGTACCGATAGCTGCGAGGTGTCGATGACAAGATCGGCGATGTCGTGTATGCGAGAGAGGGCGGTCTCCTCGGACTCGATCGCCTCTGCCAGGGTCATCTCGCTGTCGCGGGTCAGCGGATGACGTCGGCGCGTGGCCGAATAGCGCTCCAATAGCACTTTGACATCGGCGGTGAGATAAACCACCTGGCACTGAATGCCTCGGGCGCGTATGACTTCGAGCAGGGACGGGAAGCGCTTGAGGGCGGCCGGCAGGTTACGGACGTCGATACTCACTGCAATGCTGGTACGCTTGGCCTCGTCCTGTTGCAGTTCATCGATCAGGGCGTCGAGCAACATGGCTGGCAGGTTGTCGATAGCGTAGAACCCCAGGTCCTCGAGCGCCTGGAGGGCAATCGACTTTCCCGAGCCGGAGCGACCACTGATGATGACGAGCTGCATGAGCGCGGCTCCCTCCTGGTGTGATGGATAAATGGACTAGGGCTGTAGCGGCAAGCTCCGTGTCAGGAAGCTTGACCGCCCTGATCGCTTGAACCGAGGCGCTGAATGGCCTGGATGAGCACGTCGTACAGTTGCCGTTGACTTTCGCTACGGCGCAACTGGGCCCGGGTTTCGGTATCGTTCATTACGCTGGCAACCTGCGCCAGCAAGGCCAGATGCGTCTCGTCAGCAGCTTCGGGAACCAGCAGTACGAACACCAGATCCACCGGCTCGCCATCGACGGCATCGAAGTCGATGGGTTCCTGAAGCTTGAGGAATCCGGCCACGGGCGCCTTGCAGTGGGCATCCCTGGCATGCGGAATGGCCACGCCATTGCCGATGCCGGTGCTACCCAGACGCTCGCGCCCGATCAGGCGGCTGAATACTTCCTGGCTATCCAGGCTGGGTGTGTTTTGAGCGATAAAGGTACTGAAAAATTCCAGTACGCGTTTCTTGCTTCCCCCGGGCACCGCATAAAGGATGCGCTCGGGGGGCAGGATGGATTCCAGATTCATGGGAAGTCAGCGGGCATCGGCGCCTTGGGCGCGTGCCTGAGCTTTTTCCTTATGTTTCACGAGTTGACGATCGAGCTTGTCGGCGAGTGCATCGATGGCGGCGTACATGTCGCCATCCTGAGCCACGGCATGCAAGTCGGCACCGGCGGCATGCAGTGTACAGGCAGCCTGGTGGCGTTCCTTCTCGATCGAGAGCGTTACCTGAACGTTGGTAATGTTATCGTAGTGACGCTCCAAGCGGGCAAGCTTCTCGTTCACGTAGTCACGCAATGCGTCGGTCAGTTCGACATGATGACCGGTGATATTGACTTGCATGTCACGCTCCTGTTCCTGCGGTTGGCAACTCGATTGTAACCCTTTTTGAAGCGTAGCAAACCCCCGGTAAAACACTCGACTCGGATCGAGAATAAGACGTTGGGTCGAGTCTGATGGGGAAACGAGGGGGGGACACGTCCGTGTGTGCCGTCTTGGTGTCGCCGTGTCGCCGGTCAGGCCAAGCGTTTGCGCTCGCTGGAAGAGGGAATGCCGAGTGCTTCGCGATACTTCGCCACGGTGCGACGAGCGACCTTGATGCCGTCGGCGGCGAGCAGGTCGACGAGTTTGCTGTCCGAAAGCGGTTTGCGCGGCGACTCCTCGCCGATGAGCTTCTTGAGCTTGGCGCGGATTGCCGTGCTGGAGTGAGCGTCGCCTTCGCCACCGCCGACCTGGCTGGAGAAAAAGTACTTCAGCTCGAAGACGCCGCGTGGCGTGTGGATGAACTTCTGCGTGGTGACCCGCGAGATGGTCGACTCATGCATGTCCACTACCTGGGCGATGTCGGCCAGGATCAGCGGTTTCATGGCTTCCTCGCCTCGCTCGAGAAAATCCAGCTGGCGCGCCATGATCTCGCGCCCCACCTTGAGCAGCGTGTCGTTACGACTGGACAGACTCTTGATCAGCCAGCGCGCTTCCTGCAAGTGCTGCTTCATGAAAGTGTTGTCGTCGCTCTTGTCGGCACGCCGAATCAGGGCGGCGTAATCCGGTTGGATGCGCAGGCGCGGCATGGCTTCCGGGTTCAGCTCGATGCGCCATCCCTCGCGGCTGTGGCGAGCCAGCAGATCGGGAATGACGTAGTCGCTGCTGCTGTCGTCGAAGGCTTGGCCAGGCCGCGGATCGAGACTACGAATCAGGGCGATGACGCTATCCAGTTGCTCATCGTCGAGGCGTAGGCGCCGCTTGAGCAACTTGCGATCGTCACCGGCCAGAGCTTCTAGAAACTGGCGGACCAGCCGCTTGGCCTGGGGCAGTAGAGGCGTCTCGTCGGGTAGAGCGCCGAGCTGTAGCAGCAGGCACTCGCGCAGGTCGCGGGCACATGCACCGGTGGGGTCGAATTGCTGGATTTGCACGAGTACCTGTTCGACATCGACGGTCTTCAGTCCTGTCATTCCCTGTTCGCGCAGGCCTTCGGTCAGGGTGTCGAGGTCGACGTCTAGGTAGCCGGATGGGCTGACAGCATCGATCAGGCTTTCGGCGATGATCCGGCTGCGCTCGGGCAAGTCGATCATGTTCAACTGCCACAAGAGGTGACCCTGGAGGCTGACTCCTGCGGCATTGCGTTCGAAATCGGGGCCTTCTTCGCTGCCACCGCTGCCGACGACATCTTGGTAAGTGTCCGACCAATCGCTGTCGGTGGCGAGATCATCGGGAATGTCGCTGGCCCAGTCATCCTCGGCCGGCTCGCTGACAGCCGTTTCGCCAAAGTCCTCTTCTAGCTCCAGCATGGGATTGGAGTCCAAGGCCTGCTGAATCTCCTGGCGCAGGTCCAGGGTCGACAACTGCAGGAGTTGGATTGCCTGCTGCAACTGTGGCGTCATGGTCAGCTGAGTGCCGACGCGAAGCTGCAACGTAGGTTTCATTGCCATAGTGGAAACGGATTCGTTGCCAGGTTGTGCCCGACACGGTATCCCTGGCAGCGCCAGCTTGCAAGCGTAAAAGCAATATCCATGCCACGAAAAGAAGGAGTGCCTCCATACGCAGGCTTGGGGCTGCCCGGGGCAATCTGCGCCATGCGATGGTCAGAGGCGAAATTCGTCGCCAAGGTAGACCTGACGTACCTTCTGGCTGGCCAGGATGGCCTCGGCATTACCTTCTGCGATGATCTGGCCGTCACCGACGATATAGGCGTTATCGCAGATATCGAGCGTCTCGCGGACGTTGTGGTCAGTAATCAGTATGCCGATGCCACGCGCACGCAGCTGGCGGATGATGCTTTTTATTTCGCCCACCGAGATGGGATCGACCCCGGCGAAGGGTTCGTCGAGCAGGATGAATGCCGGATCGGTGGCCAGCGAGCGGGCGATTTCGACGCGTCGACGCTCACCGCCGGACAGGCTCATCCCCAGATTGTCGCGGATATGGGTGACGTGAAATTCCTCGAGCAAGCGTTCCAGTTGCGCATGGCGTTGGGCCTTGTCGAGCTCCTTGCGCGTCTCGAGAATTGCCAGGATATTGTCGGCCACCGACAGCTTGCGAAAGATCGAGGCTTCCTGAGGCAAGTAGCCGATGCCGGCACGCGCACGCAGGTGCATGGCAGCGTGGGTCAGGTCCTGTTCGTCGATGCTGACGGTACCGGCATCCGCCCGTACCAGGCCGACGATCATGTAGAAAGAGGTCGTCTTGCCGGCGCCGTTGGGACCGAGCAGACCCACGATACTGCCCTGACCAATGGTAAGGCTGATGTCCTTGACCACACGTCGGTTCTTGTAGCTCTTGGCCAGGTGTCTAGCTGACAAGGTTTTCATCGGTTCGCGACTCCTGTCCGTCACTGGGCGCTCTGAGGTGTCAGCGTCATGCGTACGCGTTCGCGCTCACCGCCGCCGGTCTCGGAGCGGGCCTGTACCTGGCGACGGTCCAGGAAATACTCGACATAGGCGCCACGGAAGGTGTCGCCACCCTGGTGCAGTTCCGCCTGATCGATGAGTTCCACGCGACGCTGATCGGCATGATAGATAACGGTGCGCCCCCATCCCCGGACGATCGGGTCGTCGGGAGCAGGCTTCTGCTCGAGATAGGCGCGCTCGCTTTCGCCGATGGCGGTCACGAGAGAAACCTCTCCCTGGTCGTTGCGTTCGATCTCGACCCGGTCCGCCGTCAGTTTCATGCTGCCCTGCTGCATTTCCACGTCGCCAATATAAACCGCAGTGCCCGCCCGGTTGTCGAGTTCGAGGCGATCCGCGACGATTTCTATCGGCGCGCTGGCATCGCTTTCCAACGCGTTGGCAACGGAACTGACAAGACCCAGCAGGGTTAGGCCGAGCCCGGCGATGGCTGCTTTGGCGGGCAATGCAAGCGTCATGATCCTCATTCCTCGTTTATCGGGGGGTGAAAGCCGCGTACGTTGTCGGTCAGGCGCATGCGGCCTTCGTCGATCCAGGCATCGAAGCGTTCACCGCGCACCCGCTGTTCGTATTGGCGCAACAGCGCCTCGCTTTCGCTCCAGGCATGGCTGGTGACATTGTCGTAGACCAACGTCTCGGTGTTGAGTCGCCAGCCCTCATCGGGCGCTTCCAGTTGGGCGTCGCCGCGCAGGGTCAAAGGGTTGCCGCCAGCGCCCAAGGTGCCCGTTTCGCCGCGTGCGAACCAGATCCGGCCCTCCTCGTCGAAGATCCGGATACGTGGGGACTCGGCGCGCGTTACATCATCTACGGGGGTATGCACGAGGCGCGGGGTGTCCAGGCGTTGATAAGCTTGTCCCCGGGCATCGAAACGCGTCATGCGTGCCCCTTCCAGGTAAAAGTCCGGTTCGCCCGCGGCGTCATGCGGGACCGGTCCCGGCAGGGAGACGTCACGTTGCTCGATGATGGCGAGTACCCCACCGAGAGCAAGCAACAGCAGGACCAGCCACACTCTGGCGGAAGGTTTACGCAGTCGCCAAGCCATGGTCAGTGCTGCCCGTACAGGAAGGTATCAAGAACGGAGGCCCAGTGTCCTTGCATCTGTAGCAAGCCGTCGCAGACCTCACGAACGGCGCCATCGCCACCGCGGCGTGTCGTGACCCATGCAGCATGTTCACGGATGTAGGTGGGTGCGTTGGGAACGCTGATCCCGAGTCCGACCTGGCGGATGGATGGCAGGTCGGGGAAATCGTCACCGCAATAGGCGACTTGGAAAAAATCCATGCCGAGTTGCGCCAGCAAGCCTTTCAGAACCTCGAGCTTATCGTCCCGGCCCTGGATGACGTGCTCGATACCCAAGGCGGCCGCCCGCTGGCTGACCATGGGTGACTCGCGCCCGGTGATGATCGCTACCTTGACGCCGGAGCGTTGCAGCAGCTTGATGCCAAGGCCGTCTTGGGTATTGAAGGCCTTGAGTTCCTGACCATCGGCCTGGAAATAGAGCTGACCATCGGTCATGACGCCATCGACATCCAGGACGAGCAGGCGAATGTGGCGCGCCCGTTCGATCAGGCCGGGACTGTTAAGGCGTGGGTCGAGTACCATGGCTTGCTCTCCTTAATAGGCTATCCGTGGTGGCCCAACGAGCGTGGCAGGCTCCCGCGCCGCTGGCAAAACTCGCTGGGGGCGCAAAAGTTTACCTGTTGTCGCCTGGCATTGTGAGGGAAGGCGGGCAATCCTGTCGGTAGCTAGGCCGTCAAGTGTCTCATATGACACCGCTGGTAAGCAGATCGTGCATATGCAATGCGCCGACTGGATGATCGTCGTCATCGACCACCGCCAGGGCTGTGATGCGATTGTCCTCCATGATCTTCACCGCCTCGGCGGCCAACATGCCGGGACGAACCCGCTTGCCGCCGCGAGTCATCACGTCATCGACCCGCAGGCGGCGCAGGTCACTATAATGGTCCAGGGTGCGGCGCAGATCGCCATCGGTATAGACGCCTGCCAGCCGATTGGCATCGTCGACGACACAGGTGAATCCTAACCCTTGGCGAGTGATCTCCAGCAGTGCGTCGCGCAACGGACTGCCGAGCGGGACGCTGGGCAGGCGGTCCCCGCCATGCATGAGATCCTCGACCTTGAGCAACAGGCGTCGTCCCAGACTGCCGCCGGGATGCGACAAGGCAAATTCTTCGGCGGTGAATCCACGCGCCTCGAGCAGGGCAACGGCCAGCGCGTCGCCGAGCGCCAGAGCGGCAGTCGTCGACGAGGTCGGGGCCAGATCCAGCGGGCATGCCTCACGCGCCACGCCAGCATCGAGATGCGCCTCGGCATGTTTTGCCAGGGTCGAGCCCGGGCGTCCGGTCATGCTCACCAACGGCGTGCCCATGCGCTTCAATAGGGGGAGTAGGGCGGTGACTTCACTGGTCTCGCCCGAATTGGACAGTGCGAGCACGACATCCCTGGGCGTGATCATGCCGAGATCGCCGTGACTGGCTTCGCCGGGATGCACGAAAAACGCCGGGGTGCCGGTGCTTGCCAAGGTGGCGGCGATCTTGCGAGCGATGTGCCCCGACTTGCCCATGCCGGTGACCACGACACGCCCCTGGCATGCCAGCATCAGCCGGCAGGCATCATCGAAGTCCTCGGAGAGCTTGGCTGCGAGCGCGGCGACGGCCTGCTGTTCCAGGTCCAGGGTGCGTCGAGCGCTGGCGCGAAAAGCGAAGTCGGCATTGACTGTCATGGCGAAATGGTTGCCCCTTAGGCCTCAAGGCTACAGCGAAACGGAGGCGGCCGGCGCAGTGTGTAGCCCGAAGCACCTGCACGCCAGTCGTATCGGTATCGGTGAGGCGCCATTAAACGCATTGCACGGGATGCATGCAAGCCGCACCCGTACGCTATTGTGGCGATGTCAGGTCCAGTTAGGATACGATGTTCGATAATTTTTCATGACGGATCCTGGGCATGAGTGATGCGATGCTCGTCGAGCTGGAAGGCGTACGCTTTTCACGTGGCGAGAAGGAAATATTCCAGGGCGTCGATCTACGCGTGCCGCGTGGCAAGATCACGGCCATCATGGGGCCGAGCGGCACCGGCAAGACGACGCTGCTCAAGCTGATCGGCGGCCAGTTGGCTCCCGACTCGGGGAGTGTGCGTATCGCTGGACAGGACGTGCATCGCCTGCCGCGGCGCGAGCTGTTCCGGCTACGCCGGCGTATGGGCATGCTGTTTCAAAGTGGCGCGCTGTTTTCCGATCTCGATGTATTCGAAAATGTCGCGTTTCCCTTGCGTGTGCATACCGATCTGCCCGAGGCGATGGTTCGCGACGTGGTGTTGATGAAGCTCGAAGCGGTCGGTCTGCGCGGTGCGCGACACTTGATGCCCGCCGAGCTGTCAGGCGGTATGCTGCGACGTGTGGCGTTGGCGCGGGCCGTAGCGCTCGATCCCGAGCTTATCCTGTATGACGAGCCTTTTGTCGGTCAGGATCCCATTTCGATGGGGGTGCTGGTGCAATTGATCCGCAAGGTCAATCAGGCCCTTGGACTGACCGCCATCGTGGTTTCCCACGACATCAAGGAGACGCTGTCGATCGCCGATTATGTGTATGTGATATCGGATGGGCAGGTCATGGCTCATGGTACCCCCGCATCGCTCGATGTCGACCGGGATCCCCGGGTCAGCCAGTTCATCCATGGCGAGCCGGATGGCCCGGTGCCTTTCCATTACCCGGCGCCAGACTATTTCAGCGATATCCTGGCCGAGAGGACAGGGTCATGAGCTTGGTGCAACGCATCGCTGCACTGGGACGGGGTACGCTCGAGCTACTCGGGTCCCTTGGGCGGGCCGGGGTGTTCCTGCTGCAATCGAGTCTCGGCATTCCCTCGCGTGAGGGATGGTACCTTTGGCTACGGCAGATGCACTTCGTGGGTGTCATGTCACTGGCGATCGTCCTCGTCTCGGGGGTGTTCATCGGCATGGTGCTTAGCCTGCAGGGCTATACCATCCTGGTGGATTTCGGCGCCGAAGAGGCGCTGGGACAGATGGTTGCTCTGTCGCTGCTTAGAGAGTTGGCGCCGGTGGTCGCCGCGTTATTGTTCGCGGGGCGGGCGGGGTCGGCATTGACGGCCGAAATCGGCCTGATGAAGGCCACCGAGCAGCTGTCCAGTATGGAGATGATCGGGGTCGATCCGTTGCGCCGGATAATTGCGCCCAGGCTGTGGGCGGGCTTCGTGTCGCTGCCTCTGCTGACGGTGGGGTTCAGCGTGGTGGGGATCTGGGGAGGTTACCTGGTCGGCGTGGAGTGGCTGGGTGTCTTCGAAGGGGCCTACTGGAGCGGGATGCAAGGCAGCGTGGGATTCTTTGACGATGTCGGCAACGGCTTGGTCAAGAGCCTGGTGTTTGCCCTCGTCGTGACCTGGATCGCGGTCTTCCAGGGCTATGATCTGGTTCCCACGTCCGAAGGGATTTCCCGCGCAACCACACGCACGGTGGTGTATTCCTCGCTGGCCGTACTCGGTCTGGATTTCGTGCTGACGACGCTGATGTTTGGAGAGCTTGGATGAAGCGCAGCAAGATGATGGAGTTTGGGGTCGGCCTGTTCATGCTGGCAGGCATCCTGGGGCTGGTGTTTCTCGGGCTGCGTGTCAGCGGGCTGGGTAGCGGAATCAGCGGGGATACCTTCACCCTGTACGCCGATTTCGCCAACATTGGCGGCCTGAAACCGCGGTCTAAGGTGACGCTGGCAGGTGTGCAGGTCGGCCAGGTCGCCGATGTCGAGCTGGATCGGGAGTGGTTCGAAGCACGCGTCACGCTGAAGCTGGATGCCGATCTGGAGGGACAGTTGCCGCGCGACACCACGGCCGCCATCCTGACCTCGGGCCTGCTCGGTGAACAGTACCTCGGTTTGTCGGTGGGAGGGGACCCGGATACCCTGGTCGATGGCGATACGATTCGGGATACCCAGCAGGCATTGGTGCTTGAAGAACTGATTCAGCAGTTCGTGTCCAACATGGTGAGAGAGTGAACCGTTTTTCAGGAGTTCTTATGAACGAGTGGATGGCCGTTGCGAAGCGTATCCCGGTGCTCCTTCTGGCGCTGTGCCTGGGGTTGTTTGCCACACAGGCATCGGCCCAGGCCCCCGAGCAGGTGATTCGCGATAGCATCAATCAATTGATGGGGCAGATCGAGGGGCGCAGGGATTACTTTGCCCAACATCCCGATGAGCTCAAGACACTTGTCGACGAAAGTCTCGAGGGAGTGGCGGACTTTCGCTACATCGGTGCCAGTGTGATGGGGCGCTATTTCCGCAATGCCACGCCCGAGCAGCGTTCACGCTTTGCCGAGGTGTTTCGCCAAACGCTGATCGATACCTACGCCAAAGGGCTGGTGACGTTCGATTATCGCGATCTGCGCGTATTGGAGGGCACCGGATCGCGCTATGAGGGCCAGACCAGCGTAGACATGGAGGTCGTTGCCACGAACGGTCAGGTCTATCCGGTCAGTTACAGCCTGCGCCAGAGCGACGATGGCCAATGGAAAGTCGTCAATGTCATCGTCAATGGCATCAACCTCGGGCTGACGTTCCGCAATCAGTTCGATCAGGCAATGCGCGACAACAACCGCGATTACGATAAGGTCATCGGCGGTTGGGCGCCTGAAGTGGGCACCGAGGAGCTGGAGCAGGGCCGCGGGGCATGACCAGCCTGTTGCAAGGCGCGGCACGCCTCGAGGTGAACGCGAATGTTCTGGTCGCCAGTGGCGAGGCCGGTTTCGACATGGCAGCCGCGCTTGCCGAGAAGGGTTGTGGGTGGCTCATGCAGCAGCCCCAGGGGAGCGAGGTCGTTTTCGATCTGAGCGGCGTCGATCAGGCCAGTAGTGCGGCGTTGAGCGTCATGCTCGAATGGCTGCGCTGTGCCCATCGGCGTCAACTGTCGGTAGTGGAGGTTCGCCTGTCTGCGCCGTTGTCCCGTCTTACCGCCATGGCCGGGCTCGAGCAGCTATTGCCCGAAGTGCATGCCGAAACCTCTCTTTGAGGCATCGGCATCGCCATCGTCCGCGCTTTTCATTACCATGGGCGCATCGTGAGCCATTCTTGGGCGCATCCCGGTATCTGTCCGGTGCTGCGTACCAGACTATCAATAGGAGCCACTGCAACCCATGCAACCCAATGACGTCAAGGCGCTGCTCGAATCCCGCATCGAGGGCTGCGATTTTCATATTCAGGGCGAGGGCTGCAATTTTCAGGTCATCGCTGTCGGCGATGTTTTCCAGGGGCTTGGTCCCGTCAAGCGCCAGCAGCTGATCTATGCGGCGCTGTCCGAGGAAATCGCCAGCGGTGCACTGCATGCAGTCAGCATCAAGACCTATACCCCGGCGCAGTGGCAGCAGGCGCCCGAAAATACCCAGGCCTGAGCACAACGGATCCAATGGACAAGCTGATCATCACCGGCAACGGCCCCCTCGACGGCGAGGTCTGGGCCAGTGGGGCCAAGAATTCCGCCTTGCCAATCCTCGCCGCGACGCTGCTGGCCGATGAACCCGTCACGATCGGTAACCTGCCGCATCTTCAGGACATCACCACCACGCTGGAATTGCTGGGACGCATGGGCGTCGAGCCGGTCATGGGCGAGAAAATGACCATCCAGCTCGATGGTTCCCAGGTACATGACTGTCATGCGCCTTACGACCTGGTCAAGAAGATGCGCGCTTCGATCCTGGTGCTGGGACCGTTGCTGGCGCATTTCGGCACGGCCGATGTCTCGTTGCCGGGCGGTTGCGCCATCGGCACCCGTCCGGTCGACCTGCATATTCGCGGTCTCGAAGCCATGGGTGCCCAGATCCATGTCGAAGGTGGCTACATTCGTGCGCGTGTCGATGGCCGCCTCAAGGGGGCGACCATCATCTTCGATACGGTGACCGTGACCGGGACCGAAAATCTGCTGATGGCGGCGACCCTGGCCGATGGAACCACCGTACTCGAGAACGCGGCACGTGAACCCGAGGTGGTCGACCTGGCCGAATGCCTGATCGCCATGGGGGCCAACATCCGTGGCCACGGTACCGATACCATCACCGTCGAAGGTGTCAAACGCCTGCATGGCTGTTACTACGACGTCATGCCCGATCGTATCGAGACCGGTACGTTCCTGGTGGCTGCCGCGGCGACGGGCGGGCGTGTGCGCGTACGCAACACCCGGGCCGACATCCTCGAAGCCGTGCTGGCCAAGCTGCAGGAAGCCGGTGCGTATGTCACCGCTGGTGAAGGCTGGATCGAGCTCGACATGCAGGGGCGCCGACCCAAGGCGGTAAACCTGCGAACGGCGCCGTACCCGGCGTTCCCCACCGACATGCAAGCGCAATTCGTGGCCTTGAATGCGGTGGCCGAGGGGACTGGGCGTGTGGTGGAGACGATCTTCGAGAACCGTTTCATGCACGTTCAGGAACTCAAGCGCATGGGAGCCGACATTGCGCTCGAGGGCAATACGGCGTTGGTGACAGGCGTGAATCGGCTGTCCGGCGCGCCGGTCATGGCGACTGACTTGCGAGCGTCGGCGAGTCTGGTGATCGCCGCGATGGTGGCCGAGGGCGAGACGATGGTCGACCGCATTTACCATATCGATCGCGGTTATGAGTGCATCGAGGAAAAACTGCAATTGTTGGGTGCTCGCATCCGCCGCGTGCCGGGTTGATGCCGTCATCGCGTTAGTCATCAATTAGCGACCTACTATGAGCAAGCAACTGATTCTGGCCCTCTCCAAGGGTCGCATCCTGAAGGAAACCCTGCCGCTGCTGGCCGATGCCGGCATCGAGCCTATCGAGGATTTGGACAAGAGCCGCAAGCTCCTGTTCGATACCAACCTCGAGGACGTGAAACTGGTAGTGATTCGGGCCGTCGATGTGCCGACTTACGTACAACTCGGCGCCGCCGACCTCGGCATTGCCGGCAAGGACGTGTTGCTCGAACATGGCGCCGAAGGTCTCTACGAGCCGCTTGACCTCGAGATTGCCCGCTGCCGTCTGATGACAGCCGGCATCGTGGGGGCAAGGCCGGCACACGCCCGTCGGCGTGTGGCGACCAAGTTCGTCAACGTGGCGCGTCGCTACTATGCCGAACAGGGAATCCAGGCAGAAGTCATCAAGCTCTACGGTGCCATGGAGCTTGCGCCATTAATGAACTTGGCTGACGAGATCGTCGATATCGTCGATACCGGCAATACCTTGCGCGCCAATGGCATGGAACCGCGCGAGCTGATCGAAGACGTCAGTACCCGCTTGGTGGTCAACAAGGCCGCCATGACCATGAAACACGAGCGGCTCAAGCCACTGATCGAGCGCTTGCGCGATGCCGTCGCCACGCGCCGAGCCGACATTGCCGCTTCCTGATCGAGACGATGAGACACATCACCATGGCCGAGACACCTGCACGCCAGATCACGGTAGCCAGACTATCCACCGCCGATGCCGAGTTCGATGCCTCGCTCGAGGCCTTGTTGGCCTGGGAAGGGGTTTCCGATACCCAGGTGCAGCAGCGGGTGGACGAGCTCCTGCACGCCGTCAGAACGCGAGGGGATGCGGCGTTGGTCGAGGCCTCGAACCGCTTCGATCGTCTTTGCGTCAGCTCCATGGCGGAATTGACGCTGGGCAACGCGCGGTTGCGTCAGGCCTATGACGGTCTGCCTGCAGAACAGCGCGATGCATTGGCTGTGGCGGCCGAGCGTATCCGGGTCTATCACGAACATCAGAAACCCGAGTCGTGGCAATATACAGAGGCCGACGGTACGGTGCTGGGTCAGAAGGTGACGCCGCTCGACCGCGCCGGCATCTATGTCCCAGGTGGCAAGGCAGCGTATCCTTCATCGGTATTGATGAATGCGATTCCTGCCCATGTAGCCGGCGTTCGCGAGATCGTCATGGTAGTTCCCACGCCCGACGGCGTACTCAACGAGCTGGTTCTCGCCGCCGCCTATCTGGCCGGGGTCGACCATGTCTTCACCATCGGTGGTGCCCAGGCCGTGGCGGCCCTGGCTTACGGCACCGAAAGCGTGCCGCGAGTCGACAAGATCGTCGGGCCGGGCAACATTTATGTGGCTACTGCCAAGCGTGCCGTCTTCGGACAGGTGGGTATCGATATGATCGCCGGGCCGTCCGAGATCCTGGTGCTTTCCGATGGCGGTACCGACCCCGAGTGGCTGGCCATGGATCTCTTCTCCCAGGCCGAGCACGACGAGGATGCCCAGGCGATCCTCGTGAGTTGGGATGCCGAGCACATTTCCGCCGTCGAGTCGGCCATCGAACGGCTGCTGCCGACCATGGAGCGTGAGCCGATCATTCGCGCCTCGCTCGAGAAGCGTGGCGCACTGATTGCCTGCGCTGACCGTGAGGAAGCCATCGCCCTGGCTAACCGCATCGC
The DNA here is from genome assembly GCF_022348165.1 of Halomonas sp. McH1-25. Taxonomy (GTDB): domain Bacteria; phylum Pseudomonadota; class Gammaproteobacteria; order Pseudomonadales; family Halomonadaceae; genus Modicisalibacter. The sequence goes on along the minus strand of NZ_JAKRFI010000001.1, from coordinate 820,328 downwards.
ACCGGAACATCTGGAGCTTTCCGTCGAGGATCCCGAGTCGCTCTTGCCAGGAATTCGTCATGCGGGAGCGATCTTCATGGGACGGTATACCGCCGAGGTGCTGGGCGATTACTGTGCCGGGCCGAACCATGTCCTGCCGACGTCGGGCACGGCACGCTTCTCGTCGCCTCTGGGGGTCTACGATTTCCAGAAACGCTCGTCGATCATCCATTGCTCGCCCGCTGGGGCGACGACCCTGGGACGTACTGCCTCCGTGCTGGCGCGCGGCGAGTCGCTGACTGCGCATGCCCGTTCCGCAGAGAATCGCATCCGCAACGATTGATTGCCAGGCTAGACTGCTACGGGCCCATGCCGCCATTGGCGGCATGGGCCTTGTTATTTCAGGTTGGCGACGGAAGGGGGCGTTCGCCGGCCACGATCTCGATTTCGAGGGTATCGCCGTTGCGTACCACCTTGAGCGGCAAACGTGTCCCGGGCTCGATTTCGGCGATGTCGGCCATGGCGACGCGTGGGTCGAGTATGGGTTTGCCATCGATGGCCAGCAGAACGTCCCCCGGACGCAAGCCCGCCTGTTGGGCGGGGCCGTTCTGCACCACGTTGGATACGATGACGCCCTGGGCCGCATTGAGTCCGAATGAGGCTGCCAGACCCGAGGTGATCTCCTGGACTTCCAGCCCCAGCCAGCCGCGTACCACGCGGCCACGCGCTATGAGTTCGTCGAGAATCTCGCGTGCCAGGTTGACGGGAATCGCGAAACCGATACCCTGCGATCCGCCCGAGCGCGAGAAGATTGCCGTATTGATGCCGACCAGAGCGCCTTCGGCATTGATCAATGCCCCGCCTGAATTGCCAGGGTTGATCGCAGCGTCGGTCTGAATGAAATCTTCGTAGGCGGACAGGCCGAGATGGTTGCGACCGGTGGCACTGATGATGCCCATGGTCACGGTCTGGCCCACGCCGAAGGGGTTGCCGATGGCCAAGCTGATATCGCCCACCGCGACGCTCTCCGAGTTTCCGAGTGCGATGGCGGGGAGTGCGTCGAGATCGATCTTGAGTACCGCCAAGTCGCTTTCCGGGTCGGTGCCGATGACTTCGGCAAGGGTTTCGCGGCCATCGCGCAAGGCCACCTGGATCTGGTCTGCACCATTGATGACGTGATGGTTGGTCAGGACATAGCCCTCGTCGCTGACGATGACTCCTGAACCCAGGCTGGAAAGCATCCGCTGGCGCCTGGGCATTTCCTCGCCGAAGAATTGACGGAAAAAGGGGTCCGACATCAAGGGGTGTTGTTCGCGTTCGACGACGCGCGACGAGTAGACGTTGACCACGGCCGGGGCCGCCTTGTTTACGGCGGCCGCATAGCTGACCGGACCGCTGGAGCGTGACAGGGGGGCGGCCTCGCGCAGGTCGGGGGTCGGGTGCGACTCGCCATTGGTCTCGTGCTGGAGGTAATCGGCGACCCGACTGATCGGTTGTGAGGAGCTTAGCCACTGAGGAAACAGGTTGAGCAGCAGCACGGCCACGAGTACGCCGCTGAGAACGGGCCAGAAAAGCGGCTTCAGGTAGCGACGCATGAATGCGTTCCTTGTCGATAGGGGGCGATGGATCTGAGGCCAGGCGTTACAATGACCGGCATTGTATCACCGCAGCCCAACGACTGTCCGGAGGACTCATGATATCCCGCGATCGCCTGGTGGACGCCTGCCATGAGCTGTTGAAAGCCGATGCCTTCAAGGACTACACCCTCAACGGTCTGCAGGTCGCCGGCAAGGAATCCGTCGGCAAGGTAATGACCGGGGTGACCGCCTGCCAGGCACTGCTCGACGAGGCCGTTGCCTGGGGCGCCGATCTGGTGCTGGTGCATCACGGCTATTTCTGGAAGAACGAGCCGGTGGCGATCACCGGCATGAAGCGGCGACGGCTCGGTACGCTAATGACCCACGATATCAATCTGCTTGCCTACCACCTGCCGCTGGATGCCCATGCGACGCTGGGCAACAATGCCAGGCTCGCGGCGGAGCTGGACTTCGCTGTCGAGGGGTGCGCCGACGGTGAGCTGGGAACTGGGCTGGTCTGGCTGGGGACGCCTCGCGCACCCATGGACGGCGCCGCGCTAGGGCGCCACCTTGCGCAGCGTTTGCAGCGCAACCCCACGATCATTGCAGGACATGACCGTCCCATCGAGCGCATCGCCTGGTGTACCGGGGGTGCCCAGGACATGATCATGCAGGCTTGTGAAGCCGGGGCGGATGCCTTCATCTCGGGCGAGATTTCAGAGCGTACGACGCATCTGGCCAGGGAAATGGGAATCAGCTACTACGCGGCGGGGCATCATGCGACCGAGCGTTACGGCGTCCAGGCGTTGGGAGAATGGCTAGCCGCTGAGCTTGGCATCGAGCATTGCTTCGTGGATATCGACAACCCCGCGTGAAGCCATCATGCGTTTTGAGGTGTTGCGTCCGCGGCGATGCCAATCGTTGCGGACGCAAGCAGGTCGAGCGCTTTCCGATCAGTAACGGACCGGTTGGGTCTGCTCCTTCTCCTTCGTCTCGTCCTGGCGCAGGCCGAAATCCTCGGCCAGCGTGCCGCGGCCGCCATCGGCGTAATCACGCGGCATCGACGGTTCTTCGCTCTCCATCGGCGGCTCGTCCGAAGCGTTGCCGTTCAAGCGTCGCTTGAGCTGCAGGTCGTCGCACAGACGGTCGGCGCTTTGGTTGAGCTGTTGTTCGAGCTCCTGGCTCTGGCGCTGAATGTTCGCTACGAGATCCGTCGCCTTGGCAAAATGATCGTTGAGCGCATCGCGCACCTGGTTGAGTTCCAGCTCGGTCTCCGCCAAGCGCTGGCGCACTTTCTGGTTTCGTGCCACGTTGGCGTTGAGAAGGTGATAGCCCAAGGCGCCAATGCCAATGCCAGCGAGAAAGCAGGCAATGGCCAGTATCCAGTCGATGTTGCTTTCGTTCACGTCGCTCCCCTCTATTCACGCCCAGCCGCAGCGTGGAAAACCAGGCTGTCATTACCCCTGCATGCCATGTCGGTTACGGTTCGCATTCCAGGCGGTCCATTATATGGGGCATAAGCCAACTCAGGTCAACGCGACGGGGTCTATGGCATGCGCGACATCGTTTGCCCGCGTATAATGATCGGTTCATCGACAGCCGTTCGAGGTATGCAAGACGCTCATGTGCGCGACTACCACTTCTCCGCCGAACTCCGCCGCCAAGCCGACCGGTCTGCCTCCCCTTGAGCGTTATCGGGCCGACCTGAAGCGTGAGGGTTTCCAGTATGACGAGGCCCAGGAACGGGCCGTCAAGCACCTGCAGCGGCTCTACGACGACCTGGTCAGTACGCCGCGTCGCGAATTGGCGCCGTCATCCGCGGAGCGTGGGCTAAAGTCGAAGATGGCCGGTTTGTTCGGCAAAAGGTCGACGTCCGATGAGCAGGAGCCGGTGACGCCGGAAGTGACAGGGTTGTATTTCTGGGGAGGCGTCGGACGCGGCAAGACCTACCTGGTGGATACCTTTTACGAATCGCTGCCGTTTCCGGACAAGATGCGCACGCATTTCCATCGCTTCATGCAGCGTGTGCATACCGAGTTGGAGCACTACAAGGGCGAGAAGAATCCTTTGACGCTGATCGCCGGCAAGTTTGCCAGCGAGGCCAGGGTGATCTGTTTCGACGAATTCTTCGTCAAGGACATTACCGATGCGATGATTCTCGCCAATCTGCTCGAGGCGTTGTTCAGCAAAGGCGTCGTGCTGGTGGCGACATCCAATATCGTTCCCGACGATCTCTACAAGGACGGCCTGCAGCGGGCGCGCTTCCTGCCGGCCATCGATCTCGTCAAGCGTCATTGCGAAGTGGTCAACGTGGACTCTGGAATCGATTACCGTCTTCGCGCACTGGAGCGCGCAGAGATATTCCATTACCCATTGGATGAAGACGCCGCGGTGCAACTGGAGCGCAGCTTCCGGGAAATTGCCGGGGTCGAGGGAGAGAGCGATGCGCAGATCGAGATCAATCGCCGTATCCTGACCTCTCGGCGTGTCCACGAGGATGTGGTGTGGTTCGACTTTGACATGCTGTGTGACGGCCCGCGTAGTCAGAACGACTACATCGAGCTGGCGCGCGAATTTCATACCGTGCTGGTGTCCGATGTGCCGCAGATGGGCCGGGGCAGCGACGACCAGGCCCGGCGCTTCATCAACATGGTCGACGAATTCTACGATCGCGCCGTCAAGCTATTGATGTCGGCGGAAACCGCGGCCGAGCAGCTCTATACCGAGGGCAACCTCTCCTTCGAGTTCGAGCGCACGGTGTCACGCCTGCAGGAGATGCAGTCACGCGAGTATCTGGCCTTGCCTCACAAGCCTTGAGGCAATCATGGGGCCAGCGGGGCCGGTGTCCGGTGAATTTCCCCTTAACCTGAGCGCGTGGCTCATGTACAATGCGCGCTCGCTCGACCGTTGCCGCTCCGTGTTGGGTGGCAACCAAGAAAAATAGGGATGGTCCTTCGTCACTGCACTAGGCGGTACGGGGCCCAATGCATCAATTGGTGATTGAATCCATGAAGACGTTCAGTGCTAAGCCGCAGTCCGTCCAGCGCGACTGGTTCGTCGTCGACGCGACTGACAAGACGCTCGGCCGTCTGGCTACCGAAATCGCTCGCCGCCTGCGCGGCAAGCACAAGCCCGAATACACTCCGCATGTCGATACCGGCGACTATATCGTCGTAATCAATGCCGAGAAGGTTCACGTGACCGGCAACAAAGCGCAGGCCAAGAATTACTATCGTCACACCGGTTACCCCGGTGGGCTGCGTTCCCTGTCCTTCGAAAAGATGATCGACCATGCGCCGGAGCGCATCATCGAGTCGGCCGTCAAGGGTATGCTGCCGAAAGGACCGTTGGGTCGCGCCATGTACGCCAAGCTCAAGGTCTATGCTGGCGCCGAACATCCGCACGCTGCGCAGCAGCCGCAAGAACTGAACATCTGAGGGATACTTCGCCATGTCACAGCAGTATTATGGTACCGGGCGTCGCAAGACTTCTACCGCTCGCGTCTTCCTGAAGCCGGGCACCGGTAAGATTACCGTCAACAGCCGTGAGCTGAACGAATACTTTGGCCGCGTTACCGCACAGATGGTCGTGCGTCAGCCGCTGGAGCTGACCCAGACCGGCGAACAGTTCGACGTTTATGTCACCGTGGCCGGCGGTGGCGGCTCGGCACAGGCTGGCGCCATTCGTCATGGCATTACCCGTGCCCTGATCGACTACAACGAAGAGTTCCGCAAGCCGCTGCGTGCCGCCGGCTACGTGACTCGTGACGCTCGTGAAGTCGAGCGTAAGAAAGTCGGTCTGCGCAAAGCACGTCGTCGCCCGCAGTTCTCCAAGCGTTAAAACGCGACTGCGCCAAGTGCGGCAAAAGCGCCCAGCCTCTCACAGGCTGGGCGCTTTTTTTGTTATTTTTCATCAGCTTAGGTTTACCGTTAGGCCTTGGTCAAAAGGGCGGCAGCTTGTTTTGGCAAGAGGCATTTCATAACATGGCGGCACTTTGTATCCGTACGTTTCGAGGCGCTACTCCCGTCGCGGGGCGGCGGGTGAGTTGATGGGAGAAATCATAAAATGGCAGATAACGGCGTGAATAAAGGGCGGCGCCGTTTCCTTGTCGGCGCAACTACCGTGGTCGGTGCGGTAGGCGCTGTCGGGGTGGCGGTCCCCTTTGTGGCTTCGTGGCAGCCTAGCGCAAAAGCACTGGCGGCAGGGGCTCCGGTAAGTGCGGATATTTCCAAGCTGGAAACGGGACAGCAAATGACGGTCGAGTGGCGTGGCAAGCCCATCTGGATCGTTCGACGTTCCGAGGAAATGATCGAGCAAACCCGTAATATTTCTCCCGAGCGTTTGCGCGACCCGCAGGCGCAAGCCGAACAACAGCCGCCCTATGCCAGTGGCCCGCTGCGTTCCATCAGGCCGGAAATCGCCGTGCTGGTGGGGATCTGTACGCACCTCGGCTGTTCGCCGACCTTTCGTCCGGAACCCGGCGCAGCCGATCTCGGCGGCGACTGGCCAGGCGGCTATTTCTGTCCATGCCATGGCTCGCGCTTCGACCTGGCAGGGCGGGTGTTTACCGGGGTGCCGGCACCGTTGAACCTCGAGGTTCCGCCACACCGCTACGAAAGCGACACGGTCCTGGTGGTTGGCGAAGACGAGGAGGCAAGCTGATGGGCAATCCCAATCGCGCTAAGGCGGAAAAGGGCTTCATGCGCTGGGTCGACGATCGTTTCCCTGCGACCCAGATGTGGAAAGAGCACCTCGCCGAATACTATGCCCCGAAGAATTTCAACGTATGGTACTTCTTCGGCTCGCTGGCCATGCTCGTCCTGGTCAATCAGATTGTGACCGGCATCTGGCTGACCATGAGCTATAACCCCAGCGCGGAGGGCGCATTCGCCTCCGTCGAGTACATCATGCGTGACGTGGAATATGGCTGGCTGCTGCGCTACATGCACTCCACGGGCGCCTCCGCCTTCTTCGTGGTGGTCTACCTGCATATGTTCCGTGGCATGATGTACGGTTCCTACAAGGCGCCACGTGAGCTGGTGTGGATTTTCGGCATGTGCATCTACTTGGCGCTCATGGCCGAGGCCTTCATGGGATATTTGCTGCCCTGGGGGCAGATGTCCTACTGGGGTGCGCAGGTCATCATTTCGCTGTTCTCGGCGATTCCGATCATCGGCGATGACCTGTCGCAATGGGTACGCGGCGATTTCCTGATCTCCGGTATCACCCTCAATCGTTTCTTCGCCCTGCATGTCGTGGCCCTGCCGATCGTCATCCTGGGATTGGTCGTACTGCATTTGATTGCTTTGCACGAGGTTGGTTCCAATAACCCCGATGGCATCGATATCAAGACCATGCAGGACGAGGCCGGCAAGCCGTTGGACGGCATTCCATTCCATCCGTACTACACGGTCAAGGATATCGTCGGCGTAGCGGTATTTCTATTCGTGTTCTGTGTCGTGCTGTTCTACTTCCCCGAAGGCGGCGGCTATTTCCTCGAGAAACCGAACTTCGAGCCCTCCGATCCGCTGAAGACGCCCGAACACATCGCGCCGGTCTGGTATTTCACGCCGTTCTACGCCATGTTGCGCGCCATCACGTTCAACCTGTTCGGTCTGGACTCCAAGTTCTGGGGCGTGGTCGTGATGGGCGCCGCAATCGCCATTCTCTTCGTGTTGCCGTGGCTGGACCGTTCCCCGGTCAACTCCATGCGCTACAAGGGCTGGATCTCGAAAGTGATGTTGCTGCTATTCGCGATCAGCTTCGTGGTGCTGGGCGTACTCGGGGTGCTGCCCTCGACCGAAGCGCGCACGTTGATCGCCCAGATCGCCACGCTGATCTATTTCGCCTATTTCCTGCTCATGCCGTTCTACACCAGGTTTGAGAAAACCAGAACCGTTCCGACAAGGGTGACAGGCTAATGAGAAAGCAATTGTTTGCACTGCTCCTTATGCTGGTACCTTTCATGGCGATGGGGGCGGGCGGTGAGACGGTGCACCTCGAGGAGATGAATCCCGATCTGCATGACAAGCCTTCGTTGCAGCGGGGCATGAAGCTCTACGTCAACTATTGCATGGGGTGCCACTCCTTGCAGTACCAGCGCTTCAGCCGGGCGGCCGAAGACCTGGCCATTCCCCAGGAACTGGTCGAGGAGAACCTGATCTTTTCGGATGACCTGGCGTTCAACGATCAGATGCGCATCGGCATGCCTGCCGAGGCGGCTGAGGCCTGGTTCGGTACAGCGCCGCCGGACCTCACGCTGGAAGCGAGATTGCGTGGTACCGACTGGATCTATACTTATCTGCAGAGTTTCTACCGCGACCCGGAACGCCCCTGGGGCGTGAACAACGCGGTCTTTCCCGATGTCGGCATGCCCAACGTGCTCGAGCCGTTGCAGGGCACGCAGGAAATGGTCTGCGGGCGTACCGAGAAGCCACTTCCCGATGCCAAGCTCGACCCGCTGACGGGGCTCTATGAGTCGTGCCACGTACTCCAAATCACCGAGCCTGGCACGCTGGAGCCCGAGGAGTTCGAACAGGCCGTGTGGGATCTGACCAATTTCCTCGCCTATGTCGGCGAGCCGTCGAAGCTGCAGGCACAGTCGCTGGGGCCGAAAGTGCTGATCTTCATTTTCATCTTCGGGGTGGTGGCTTACCTGCTCAAGCGTGAGTACTGGCGCGACGTGCACTAGACCGGAATCGCTGGACCAAGCCCATGGGCGTGCGATCGTTGGATCGCGCGCCCTTGTCTGTTAGGGGTGAATCGCTCGGAAACCAACATTCGCGTCACGGTGGCGACGGATGACATGTTATTATTGTAGGCCGAACTGATGCGAGGAAGTGTTACATGGGTGTAGTGGCCAAGCGGTCGTCGATGACCTTCTATTCAGGCAGTGAGGATCATTACAGCCACCGCGTGCGGATCGTGTTGGCAGAAAAAGGCGTTGCCGTGGATATCGTGGACGTCAGCGAGGGCAATCGTCCCGACGAGCTGGCGGATCTCAACCCGTACAACAGCGTGCCTACGCTGCTGGATCGTGACCTGGTGCTCTACGAATCCAAGGTCATGATGGAGTATCTCGACGAACGTTTTCCGCATCCGCCCCTGCTGCCTGTCTACCCGGTAGCCAGGGCGCAGAGTCGGTTGTGGATGCACCGGATCGAGCATGAGTGGGCGCCGCTCGTCGAAGTTATCCTCAGCAACGGCAAAGAGGCAGACAAGGCCCGTAAGGAATTGCGCGAGAGTCTGGTCGGCATCACGCCGATCTTCGAAGATATGGCCTTCTTCATGAGCGAAGAGTTCTCGCTGGTCGACTGCTGTATTGCGCCGATCCTCTGGCGCCTGCCAGCTCTCGGCATCGAGCTGCCCGAGCGCCAGGTCAAGCCGCTGATCACCTACATGGAGCGCCTTTTTGCGCGCGATGCCTTCAAGGCATCCCTGTCGGAAGCCGAACGCGAAATGCGTACCTGAATCCACTCGCGACGACCGCGTCGTGCGCAAGCCATCGCGCGGTTGCCGCCCCAGCTCAAGGGAGGCAAGACCATGCTTTCCAGCCGTCCCTATCTGGCTCGTGCCCTGTACGAATGGTTACTGGATAACGACCACACGCCTTACATCGTAGTCGACGCCGAACGTGACGATGTTCAGGTGCCGGGGCAGTTCGTTCAGAACGGACAGATCGTGTTGAACATTTCTCCCTCGGCGGTGCGTGACCTGTCGATGTCCAATGAGTCGATCACTTTCAATGCACGCTTCGGCGGACAGCCGATGCAGGTCATCGTTCCCAGCGAGGCATTGATTGCCCTCTATGCTCGAGAGAATGGGGTGGGCATGGTGTTCGGCCACGAGCCCGTCATGCCGGGCTATGAGCCGACCTCAGCGGGGGTGGACGATTCGGAACAGGAGTCCGAGCGGCCCAGTCTCGAGGGTATCGATGGCAACAGTGCCACCGACGATACCGGCGAATCGGGTTCATCGGAGACGAAGAAGGAAGGTGCACGCAAGGGGCGACCCTCGCTACGCGTCATCAAGTAGCGGTGCGTGAAGCTCGAAAAAGCGGGAGGCGTGATAACGCCTCCCGCTTTTTTGCATACGCAGAAGGAATCAGTCGAGGTATTCGAAGACCTTGACGATGCGTTGAACGCCACCGATCTGCGAGACGACGTTGACGACTCGCTCGGCTTCCTGGCGGCTGACCATTCCCATCAGATAAAGCGTGGCGTTTTCGCTGATGACTTCGACATGGCGCGAATCGATGTTCTCGTTGAGCGCCAGCTCGGTCTGTGCGCGGGTTTCCAGCCAATTGTCGGTCATGCGCTGACTCATCGGCAGGTTGGCAGCCACCGTCAACTCGTTGTGGACCTGGCGGACCATGCGCGTGTTCTGTGCAATCTGGCCGGCCTTGTCCTTGAGTTCCTGACTAGGCACCTGACCGTAGAGCAACACGACGCCATTGTAGCTGTTCACGCCGACCCGGGCGTCGGTGAGGCGGGCGTCGGTCCGCTCCATGGTTTCGATGATCTTGGACTCGATGTTCTCGTCTTCGACCTTGGTGCCAGCCGTTCGTACGCTATAGTCCTCGCCCGCCGTAGCGGGAGTCGTGGCACTGTTGATGGCGGTACAGCCGCCGAGACCCAGTGCCAGAACCAGCAGGGCTGGAAAGAGCGCTCCGTTTTTCATAGTCATCACTCGTTGCTGCCGAAAAGCTGTTCGTCGATCAGGTCGCACAGGCAGTGTATCACCAGCAAGTGGACCTCCTGGATGCGGGCCGTCGATGTCGCCGGTACGCGGATCTCGCAATCGTCCTGGCCCAACAGTGAGGCCATGTTACCTCCATCCCGGCCCGTCAGGGCAACGACGCTCATGTCACGGTCATGGGCAGCCTGGATGGCCTGGATGACGTTGGCCGAATTGCCGCTGGTGGAAATGGCCAGAAGGATATCGCCTGGCTGACCCAAGGCGCGTATCTGTTTGGAAAAGACTTCGTTGTAACTGTAGTCGTTGGCGATCGAGGTCAGCGTCGACGTATCGGTGGTCAGTGCCAGTGCAGGTAGACTTGGGCGCTCGCGCTCGAAGCGGTTGAGCAATTCCGACGAGAAGTGCTGGCTGTCGCCGGCACTGCCTCCGTTGCCGCAGGCAAGAATCTTGCCCTCGCTTACCAGACACTGCACCATCATCTGGCTGGCGACCTCGATGAAAGGCGGCAGCACCTCGCTGGCGTAGGTCTTGGTATCGATGCTCGCGTTGAAGTGGCCGAGTATACGTGCTTGGAAATCCATGATGGTCGATCGGTTCCGTAGCGGTCAGAAGGCATCGAAGGCGGCGCGTACCCAGACGAACTCCAGGTGCGGAGACGTTCCGGTCACGCCAACCACGTCGAAGCGGCAGGGACATGATAGCCCGTTGCGTAGCAGATAAAAACGCGCCGCCTGTATCAGGCGGCGCTGCTTGCTGGCAGTGACGGTCTCCAGCGGATGGCCGTGGCGGCTGTCGGCCCGGTGGCGCACTTCGACGAAAACCAAAATATCGCCATCGCGCATGACCAGGTCGAGCTCACCGCCCTTGGCGTGCTGATTGCGTGCTACGAGACGTAACCCCCGGGCCTGCAGCCACTCGGCCGCAGCCCGTTCGATCGTCTCACCGCGGGCCCTGGCGGTACGGCTATGCGTCATCGTCGCCGCGTCCTGTCGCGCCGGGGGACGCCGGCGCTGTCTCTGGCGAAGCGGGTTGATCAGCGGTGTCCGTTTCCTGCGTGTTGCCACGTAGCGGCGGCTGCGGCACGCCGCCGGCGAACTGCGCCCAAGGCAGTTCACGATGAATACGGCCATCGGTACGCAGCGTCAATGTGCCGGTGGCGCCGTAAGTTTCACTGCCGGGAAGGCTTTCCAAAAGTGGTAGCTTGCGCCCCAGTTCATAGGCATCGACGCCCATGGCCTTGAGCTTGAATAGCGCGGGCTCATCATCGTTACGCAGCTTGCGGTAGCTGTCCAGGTAAGGCAGGGCCTCTACGCCGCCTACGGCGGCATCGGGAATGATCCAGGGAATCTCGACGAACATGACGTTGTTGAGGTCGTGATCGACGCGCGGCTGCGCCCGGCCCTCGTAAAGGTGGGACGTGGCATAGATCGGCAGGTCACCTGCGTAATAGAACTTCAGTGTCGGCGGGACCTGGCGGGCATAGCTAGGCAAGGCAAGCAGGAACAGCATGTCCATGTCGCGCTGGGCACGTTCGCCGCGCACGTTGAGCAGCGGCCTGACGGCATTGGTCACCGAGGCTTCGGGATTGTAGCTGATCAGGCTGGCGACGCTGCCGCCCAATTCCTGCCAGGCTTGGCGGAAGGCATCCGAGACCCGTGCACCCCAAGGATTGTCGGGAACCAGCATGCCGGCGCTGCGATGGCCATCGCGCCAGGCGCGTTGGGCAACCTGACGCGCCTCGTCTTCTGCGGACAGGCCGTACTGAAATAGTCCTTCGGCATGATTGGTCGGCGCAGTGCCGTAGTTCAGCGCCAGCGTCGGCAACGGAACGTCATTGCGAACTTCCAGTCGCGATACCTGATCCTTGTCCAGCGGGCCGATGACCACTTGCGCGCCTTCCATCTGCGCACGGGCATAAAGCGCCTGAATGTCGGCACCGGTGGTATCGTAAAAGCTGAGCTGAGGGGTCTGTTCGCCCTGGTCGAGGGCGCTCATATGGCGGGCCTGGATGCCCTCGCGAAGGGCCTCGGCGACATTGCTCAAGGGGCCCGACTCCGGCAGGAAGACGGCGATATGGCGCACGTCGCGTCCACGCAGCTCGCGCAGGGCCTGCAGATCGCCGGGCAGACGGCGTGCCGCAGGATGGTTGGGATAGGTGCCGCGCCACTCTTCGATACGCTCGAAAAGCCGCGCGATGTCGCCGCTATTGCGACGCTGCAACTCGAGCAGCGCTACCCAGCCCTGCACGATCGGGTCCTGGATGTCGGCTAGCTCCTGCAGCGATGAACCGCGCAAGCGGGTCAGCTGTTGCCATATCTCGTCGTTGAGCGCGAAGCCGGGATCGTCTTTTTGAACCCCGATCAGGGTCTTTACGGCGGGCAGGGGTTCGCCGACCATGCCCAGCGCGAGGCCGCGTCTATAGCGTAGGGTCAGGGCGTCCTCGCGGGGGATGTCGATATTGTCTTCCAGTACGGAGGTCGCCTCGATGACCGGCCGGCCGTCCTGCTGGGCCAGGCCGAGATAGGACAGCAGCAACGCCCACTCGACTCGCTCGGCAGGTGGAAGCGAGGAGGGATCGATATCCGTGACGACCTGGATCGCCTGCGCATTGTCCCCCCGGCGTGCTAGGATGTCGGCGGCCTGAAGGCGGGTGCGCGCCGCCTCCGTGCCGCTCTGGTTTTCAGCCTGGCTCAGAAGTTCGGCGGGTTCCTGGTCGCCGGGCAGGCGCTCGACGATTCCCTGAGGTGCGGCGCAGCCGGCCAACAGAAGTGCCACCAGACCGGCACTCATCAGGCGACGCAGCGATTTGTCTATCATTCTTGGTTCCTTGTGACTGGCAAAGTTCGGCCAGATGGCGACCCAGCAGTGGCGAGGCGACGATACTTCCCTGTATGAGATCAGTACATGACCGAGTCTAGCAAGGGCACATTGTACGTGGTGGCAACACCGATTGGTAATCTTGACGATCTGTCGCCACGTGCCGCCGGGATATTGGCAAGCGTCGCCGTGATCGCCGCCGAGGATACCCGGCATACGTCACGGCTGCTCAAGCACCTGGGCATCGAGTGTCCCCTCTTGTCTCTTCATGAGCATAACGAGGCGGGGCGTGTCGACCAACTTGCCGCCAGGCTCGATAACGGCGATGACGTCGCGCTGGTCAGCGACGCGGGGACGCCGTTGATTTCCGATCCCGGCTTCGTGCTGGTGCGGGCGCTGCGCGAAAGCGGTCAGCGTATCGTGCCGGTGCCCGGCCCCTGTGCCCTGGTCGCGGCGCTATCCGCAGCGGGATTGCCGACCGATCGCTTCATGTTCAGCGGCTTTCTGCCAGCCAAGCGAGGTGCGCGCCGCAATAGCCTGGAGGCGCTGAGCGAACGAGGCGAGACGCTGGTCTTCTATGAGTCGCCGCATCGCATCCGCGATAGTCTGGAGGATATCGCAGCGGTGCTTGGCGATCGCCGGGTCGTCCTGGCGCGAGAGTTGACCAAGACCTTCGAGACCTTCCTCGATGGCACCGCCGAACGGCTCCTGGCGCTCATGGAGCAGGATTCCGATCAGGCGCGTGGCGAGTTCGTCATGATGGTGGCCGGCGCGCCGCCACGGGATATCGATACCGCGAGTCTGGATGGTCAGGCGATCCTGCAGGCGTTGCTGGCGGAAGGCGTCGGGGTGAAGCAGGCCGCCGCTGTCGTGACGCGCCTGCTCGGTGGTCGCAAGAAGGCATGGTACGAGCGGGCACTGTCGCTTAGGGCCGACGGTTGAGGGGCGCCTTGGGCGCTGGTATTCTTGCGCGCTTGGGAGTTGGCCAGGCAGTCGCCGCCGGTACTCGTTTCGCACGGGCACCGGGGGAGGAAAGTCCGGGCTCCATAGGGCAGGGTGCCAGGTAACGCCTGGGCGGCGCGAGCCGACGGAAAGTGCAGCAGAGAGTAGACCGCCTAAGCAGCGCAAGCTGCCGGCAAGGGTGAAAGGGTGCGGTAAGAGCGCACCGCACGGCTGGCAACAGCTCGTGGCATGGTAAACCCCACCCGGAGCAAGACCGAATAGGCCCCCGATGCTGTGGCCCGCAGTGGGGGCGGGTAGGTCGCTTGAGCCCAGTGGTAACGCTGGGCCTAGATGAATGGCTGCCCACGACAGAACCCGGCTTATCGGCCGACTCCCATCCCCACAATTTTCGCTTCGCCGTATCGAGACCCGCATGCCGCATCGTGCCAACGCTTCGTCTTCGCCCGACTACCGTCATGCCAGTGTTCTGCTCGATGGCGCTGTCGATGCGTTGATTCACGATCCCGCCGGGATATACCTCGATGGCACGTTCGGGCGCGGCGGGCATTCCCGTGCGATTCTCGAGCGGCTTTCGCCTGAGGGGCGCCTGATCGCCATCGACCGCGATCCCCAGGCACTCGCCGAAGCCCGGCGTATCGACGATCCGCGTTTCTCGATCCATGCCGATACCTTCGGCCGTCTTGGCGAGTTGTCCGAGACGCTGGGTTTGCATGGGCGTCTGGCCGGGGTACTCCTGGATGTCGGGGTGTCATCGCCCCAGCTCGACGATCCCGAGCGCGGCTTCAGCTTCCTGCGTGACGGCCCGCTCGACATGCGCATGGACCCCACCCAGGGCGAGAACGCCGCCGACTGGCTGGCGCGGGCCAAAGAATCCGATATCGCCTGGGTGTTCAAGACCTATGGCGAGGAGCGTTTTGCCAAGCGCATGGCGCGCGCCATCGTCGAGCGCCGGAAAGAAGCGCCGATCGTGCGCACCGGCGAACTGGCCGAATTGCTCAAGGCCGCCCATCCCGCCTGGGAGAAGGGCAAGCACCCCGCGACACGCGCCTTTCAGGCGCTGCGTATCCACATCAACCGTGAACTCGACGAACTCGATGCCGCGCTGGACGCCGCGTTGGATGCGTTGATGCCGGGCGGTCATTTGGTGGTGATCAGCTTCCACTCGCTGGAGGACCGGCGCGTCAAACGCTTCGTTCGCGACCATGTGCGCGGCGATACCCACCTGCCGCGGGGGATGCCGATTCGCGAGGATCAACTGGCAAAGCGTCTGGAGACGTTGGGCAAGGCCCAGCGACCCGGGCCGGCTGAAGTCGACGCCAATCCCCGTGCGCGTAGTGCGGTCATGCGCGCCGCACGCAAGATCGCTTGAGGTCGGTATGGCGAATGCGAATAGGCCATCGGCAAGACGCCGTATCAAGCTGCTGGGGTGGCGTCAGCTACTGGTCATGACACTGGTTGGGCTGGTGCTGGTCAGCGCCCTGGCCGTGATTACCAGTGCGCACATGACGCGCGTGCAATATGCCCGCCTGCAGCAGCTCGAGCGCCACAAGGACAAATTGCAGACCGAGTGGGGGCAGCTGCTGCTCGAGGAAAGTACCTGGTCGGCGCCGTCGCGGATCGAGCGCCTGGCCAGCGAGCGCCTCGACATGCATGTGCCGGAACTCAGTGAAGTCAAGGTGATCAGCCCATGAGTGCGGCAGGAGACAATTCGCCGACCCGGGCGCAGGTCGCGCCGCTGGGGGCGGGACGCTACCGCTTCATGGTCTGTGTGGTGCTGGTGGCCCTGGCCGTCCTGGTGGGACGCATCGTCGATTTGCACGTCATCGACCGGCTGTTCCTGCAGGGGCAAGGCGATGCCCGTACGTTGCGTGTCGAGACCATCGACGCACACCGCGGCATGGTCACCAGCCGGCACGGCGAGCCCCTGGCGATCTCGACGCCGGTGGTGAGTCTGTGGGCCAACCCGCAGGAGCTTCCTGTCGATGACATCCAGCGCATGATGCTGGCGCGAGCGCTCGGAATGGACCTTGCCGAGCTCAACGCGCGCATCGAGCGCTACGCCGAGCATGAGTTCATGTATCTGCGCCGACGCATGACGCCGCTCGATGCGCAGCCCATTCTCGACATGCGCCTGCCCGGCGTCTATGCGCAGCATGAATACAAGCGCTATTACCCATCCGGTGAAGTCACCGCCCAGTTGGTCGGTGTCACCAATATCGACGACAAGGGCCAGGAAGGCGTGGAACTGGCCTACAACGGCTTCCTGGCCGGACAGCCCGGCAAGCGCCGGGTGCTCAAGGACCGCAAGGGGCGCCTGGTTCGCGATCTCCATCTGATCAAGGAGGCCAAGCCGGGAGGCAACCTGGCCCTATCCATCGACCTTCGCCTGCAGTACATGGCCTATCGCGAACTCAAGGCGGCGGTGGACGAGAACAACGCCGACGGCGGCACGCTGGTGATGATGGATGTAAAGACCGGCGAGGTCTTGGCGATGGCCAACCTGCCGTCCTATAACCCGAACAATCGTGCCGAGCTCGATGCCAACGGTCTGCGCAACCAGGCGATCACGGACGCATTCGAGCCGGGCTCGGTCATGAAGCCGCTGGCCATGTCGGCTGCTCTGGAAACGCCCAAGTTCTCTCCCGAAACGGTCATCGATACCTCGCCGGGCTGGATGCGGGTCGACAACTTCACGATTCGCGACTTCCGCAACTACGGCGAGCTGTCGATGGCCGGTATCCTGCTGCACTCCTCGAATATCGGTATGTCGAGAGTGGTCCTGCAACTCGAGGAGGATGCGGTGTGGAATCGTTATCATGCGCTGGGTCTCGGTCAGACGCCGGGCACCGGTTTTCCGGGCGAGACGACCGGTAGCCTGCCCACTCCCTACGACTGGTCGGATAGCAAACGGGCGTCCATGTCCTACGGTTACGGCGTCGCCGTGTCCGCCCTGCAGTTGGCTAGCGCCTATACGGCGATCGCCAATGAAGGCAAGCGTATGCCGCCTTCGCTGCTCAAGTTGTCGTCGCCGCCCGAAGGGCAACAGGTCATGGCGCCACAGGTCGCCGACGATCTGCTGCATATGCTCGAAGCCATCGTGCAGCCCAGTGCCGGCGGTTCACGTGCCGTCGTGCCGGGTTATCGAGTTGCCGGCAAGACGGGTACGGTGCGCAAGGTCACCCAGGCCGGCTACCAGCAAACGGCATATCGTTCGCTGTTTGCCGGCATTGCACCGGTCTCAGACCCGCGAATCGTCACCGTGGTGATGGTCGATAACGCCAAGAACGGCGATTACTATGGCGGTCTCGTCGCGGCGCCAGTGTTCGGCCGTGTCGTGGGCAAGGCCTTGCGCCTACTCGATGTGCTACCCGACAAGAAGGAGGCGGTAGAGTGATTCAGATCGACGGTGACCGCCTGTGGCAAGCTATCTCCGAATTATGGCCCGGCATGCCGCTGCCCGATGTTGGCCGGACGTTGTCCGCAGCGGCGTTGCGTCTATGCCGGGATAGTCGTGAGGTGGCGGAAAGCGAGCTGCCGGCGATCTTTGTGGCCGTCCCCGGGGTCCAGGTCGATGGACGTCGGTTCGTCAGCCAGGCACTGGCCGACGGAGCATACCTGGTGTTGGCCGAAGTGCCCGATACAGCGGCCGGCGACGCGGCATTGCCAAGCGACGAACGGGTGCTGGCGCTTCCCGGCCTGGCGGGGCGGCTAGGAGAGTTGGGCCGAACATTGTTCGCCGTTCCCGATTCCCTGGAGCTGATCGGCGTGACCGGGACCAACGGCAAGAGTTCCGTCACGCATTACATCGCCGCGTTGAGCGAGTCGCTGGGCCGTCCCGCCGGCGTAATCGGTACGCTGGGCTGGGGGCGGCCGGGACGGCTGACCGACAGTGGGCTCACTACGCCGGGCCCCCTCGAACTGCAATGGATGCTGGGCCGCATGGCTGCCAGCGGCATCCGGCGCGTGGCCATGGAGGTCTCGTCGCATGCGTTGATGCAGGAGCGCCTGGCCGGCTGTCGTCTCGGTACGGCCGTATTTACCAATCTATCGCGCGATCATCTCGACTATCACGGCAGCATGGCGGCCTATGCGGCGGCCAAAGCGCGCCTGTTCCGGCGACCCGAACTCGAGTTGGCCGTGGTCAACGGCGACGATGCACTGTCACGCCTGATGCTGGCCGGACTGCCGGAAGGCGTACGCGTACTGGCCACCGGTCGTCAGGAAGCCACCACGCTGCGGGTGCTCGACTGGCAGCCGCATGCCTCGGGGCAGCGTGTGCTGATTGCCACGCCGGACGGTGAACGGGCCCTTGAACTCGGCCTCATGGGTCGCTTCAACCTGGATAACGTACTGCTGGCCATGGCCGTCCTGTATGGCCTGGGCGAATCGCTCGATGCGCTATGCGAGGCCGCCAATGTCCTGACGCCCGTACCAGGCCGAATGCAAATTACCACCCGGCCGGGGCTGCCCAGCGTCATCGTCGACTACGCCCATACCCCCGACGCATTGCACAACGCTTTGTCGGCATTGCGCGATCATTTGCCCCGGCAGGCGAGGTTATGGTGCCTGTTCGGCTGCGGCGGCGATCGTGATGCCGGCAAGCGTCCGTTGATGGCGCAGGCCGTCGAACCGCTGGCCGATCACGTCGTGATCAGCGACGATAACCCGCGAAGCGAAGATCCGGCAGCCATCCGTGAGCAGATCATGGCAGGATTGTCGCCCGAGGCGCAGACGCGTGCCTGGTGTATCGGCGGGCGTGGCGACGCCATCGCCAAAGTCATTACCGGGGCGGGGCCGGAGGATGTCATCCTGATTGCCGGCAAGGGGCACGAGACCTATCAGGAAATCCAGGGGCGGCGTCTACCGTTCTCGGACACCGGGTGCGCCGAGGCAGCCCTGCAATCACGCGAGGGTAACGCATGAGCGATAGCGGACTGGATAGCCTGGCCGCGATTGCCGCAGCGCTGGGGGCAGAGTGGCATGGCGAAGACCGGTTGGCCGGTGCCGTAACGACCGACACACGCACCTTGAAACCCGGTGATGTATTCCTGGCACTGTGTGGCGAGCGTTTCGATGCCCACGACTTTTTGGCCCAGGCGCGTGACGCCGGCGCCGTGGCTGCCATCGTGTCGCGACCGATCGATGATAGCCTGCCCCAGATCGAGGTGGCCGATACCCGTCTGGCGCTGGGCATCCTGGCGCAGGCGCGTCGCCTGGCCTGGGGTGGGCCGCTGGTGGCGGTCACCGGCAACAGCGGCAAGACGACGGTCAAGGAAATGCTGGCTGCCATTCTACGGCGATGCGGCGAGACCTTGGCGACGCGAGGCAATCTCAATAATGATATCGGGGCGCCGCTTACCCTATTGGGGCTCAGCCAGGCACATCGATATGCGGTAATCGAACTGGGCGCCAACCATTTGGGCGAGATTGCCTGGACGACGATGCTGGCCCGTCCCCAGGTGGCCGTGATTACCAACGTTACCGGGGCGCATGTCGGCGAGTTCGGGGGCATGGGGCAGATTGCCCAGGCCAAAGGGGAAATCCTCGCAGGGCTGGCGCCGGAGGGGGTGGCGGTGCTCAACCGTGACGACGCTTTCCATCCGTTCTGGCAACGCCTGGCCGGTCAGCGGCGTATCGTGGATTTTGGCCTGTCGGCGGATGCGCGAGTCCAGGCGCGCGATATGATTCACGACGATGTCGGACGTTACGCTTTTACGCTGGTTCAAGAAGGAAAACCGCTGGGAAGGGTGCAGCTCGGCCTGTTCGGCAAGCACAACGTGAGCAATGCGCTGGCGGCCTCGGCGGCGGCGTTGGCGCTCGAAGTGCCGGTCGGCGACGTGATTGCTGCCCTTAACGAACTCCAGGCCATGCCGGGCAGGCTGGCCCTGGTCGAGGGGCGCCGCGGCAGTAGGCTGCTGGACGACACCTACAATGCCAATCCCGGCGCAGTGAAGGCAGCATTGGACGTACTGGCGCAAATGCCGGGGCCGCGCTGGTGTTTCCTGGGCGGCATGGGGGAGCTCGGTGGGGCGGCAGACGCGCTGCATGCCGAGATCGGGCATTATGCCCGTGAGCGTGGTATCGATTTTCTGGGAACTCTGGGCCCTCTGGCCGAGCCGGCGGCTCGTGCCTTCGGAGAGTCAGGGTGTCATTTTACCAACTGGGACGCGCTTTTGCGCCATGCCCAAGACCATCTGCCGTCAGGGGCCAGCGTGCTGGTCAAGGGCTCGCGCAGCGCCGGTATGGAGCGACTGGTCGCCGAACTGCGCGCGGATGCATCAAGGTGAACGCTATAACATGCTGCTTTATCTGGCTGAATTTCTTGCACAGTATCAAAACGCTTTTACCGTCTTCGATTACCTGACCCTTCGCGTCATTCTTGGCACGCTGACCGCGTTATTGCTGTGTCTGTGGTTTGGGCCGATGATGATTCGTCGCCTGGTGGAGCGCCAGATCGGCCAGGCCGTGCGCGACGACGGTCCCCAGTCCCACCTCTCCAAGGCGGGTACGCCTACCATGGGCGGGGCCATGATTCTGATGGCCATGGCGATCAGTACGTTGCTGTGGGGCGACCTGGACAACCACTATGTCTGGCTGGTGCTGATCGTGACGCTGGGCTTCGGCGCCATCGGTTGGGTCGACGATTATCGCAAGGTGGTCGAGAAGAACCCGCGCGGCTTGCCGGCACGCTGGAAGTACTTCTGGCAGACCGTGCTCGGCATCGGGGCGGCGGTGGTGCTCTACTACACGGCGGCCAGCCCGGTGGAGACCAGCCTGATCGTGCCGCTCTTCAAGGAGGTGGTGATCCAGCTCGGGCTGTTCTACATCGTACTCACCTATTTGGTCATCGTGGGTAGCTCCAACGCCGTCAACCTGACCGACGGACTCGATGGGCTGGCGATCATGCCGACCGTCATGGTGGCAATGGGGCTGGCGGTGTTCGCCTATGCCAGCGGCAATGCGGTATTCGCCGAGTATCTGCATATTCCCATGGTTCCCGGTGCCGGTGAACTGGCGGTGTTCTGTGGCACGATAGCAGGCGCGGGACTGGGGTTCTTGTGGTTCAACACCTATCCCGCGCAGGTGTTCATGGGCGACGTGGGAGCGCTGGCACTGGGCGCTGCCCTCGGTATCGTGGCGGTCATCGTACGCCAGGAAATCGTGCTGTTCGTGATGGGTGGCGTCTTCGTCATGGAAACCGTGTCGGTCATCCTTCAGGTCGGTTCCTACAAGCTGACCGGGCGGCGTATTTTCCGCATGGCGCCCTTGCATCACCATTTCGAGCTCAAGGGTTGGCCCGAACCGCGCGTCATCGTCCGGTTCTGGATCATCACCGTCGTGCTGGTGCTGATGGGACTGGCAACCCTGAAGATTCGTTGATGTCCGGCCCGTTGTGAAAGAGGGCGGGCATGATAACGTGGCTTTTTTCGAACTGATCGCTTGAGGTGTGATGTTGACGCGCGGACAAACGCTGGTCGTCGGGCTGGGTGTGTCGGGGCAGGCGATAGCACGCCACCTGACGCGCCAAGGCGTTTCCTTCATGGTGGCCGATACTCGTCGGGACCCGCCAGGGCTCGACGCATTCCGGCGTGAGCATCCTGGCGTGGCGGTGCATTGCGGTGCGCTCTCATCGATCGATCTCGAGGCGTTCGACGAGATCGTGCTGAGTCCCGGCGTCGATCCTCGCTCACCCGGCTTGGCGCCGATCTGGCAGCGTTCGCAGCAAGGTGCGACACCGAGAGTCGTGGGCGAGATTGCCTTGTTCAAACGCGCCTGCCATGCGCCGATCGCGGCCATTACCGGCGCCAATGCCAAGTCGACCGTCACCACGCTGCTTGGCGAGATGGCACGCGAGGCTGGTGTTCGTGCAGCGGTGGGTGGAAATCTGGGCACGCCCGCCCTCGACCTGCTGCATGCCCAACCCGATGCCGAGCTCTTCGTGCTCGAATTGTCGAGTTTCCAGCTCGAAACGACGCCCTGCCTGGGGGCGACGACCGCGGCGTTTCTCAACCTGTCGGAAGATCATCTCGACCGGCATGGTGACATGGCCGGCTATCGTGCCGCCAAGCTGGGTATCTTTCGTGGCGCGCAGCATGCCGTCGTCAATGCCGAAGATCGCCTGACCTGGCCCGACAACGACGACTTGCCGGTCGACCGCTTTACCACGAAGTCGCCCCAAGGTCCGCAATGGGGAATTGCCGTGCATGATGACGGTGGAGGCAAGGCGCCTTGGCTCATGCATGGCGCCCGGCCGTTGATGGCGGTGGACGAGCTGCGTTTGCCCGGCCGGCACAATCAGGCCAATGTGCTGGCGGCACTGGCCATGGGTACACGCCTCGGGTTGCCCATGGAAGCCATGCGGCGCGTACTGGCGCGCTTTCCGGGCCTGCCGCACCGCGGTCAGCTGGTGGGCGCAGCCGATGGCGTGCGCTGGGTCAACGATTCCAAGGGGACCAATGTCGGTGCCACCCTGGCAGCGATCGATGGCCTGGGCGCTACCCTCGAAGGCAAGCTGATCTGGTTGGGTGGTGGCGTCGGCAAGGGCGCCGATTTCACGCCGCTGGCCGAGCCGCTGGCTCGCCATGCGCGGGAAGCCATTGTGTTCGGCGCCGATGCGCCACGTCTGGTCGAGGCGCTTTCACGCAGTGTCCCCGTCGTTCGTCAGGACACTCTGGTGCAAGCCCTCGAGCGCGCGGCCTCCATTGCCCAGCCTGGGGATTGCGTTCTGCTGTCGCCGGCCTGTGCGAGCCTCGATCAGTTCGTCAATTACATGGCTCGGGGCGAAGCGTTCCAGGCATGGGTGGAACGCTATCTGGCAACTCGGCAGGAGGGCGCATGACATCGAGTCGTCTACAGCGTATGAGGCGGCGCCTGTCTACCCAAGGACAGCCCTTCGATGGCTGGTTGCTGCTGGCAGCCGTAGCGCTGCTGCTGGTCGGACTGGTCATGGTTACCTCTGCCTCGACCGAAGTGGCGACCGGGCTGACTGGCAATCCTTTCTATTATGGCATCCGTCATGGGGTGTTCGTACTCATCGCCAGCCTGGTGGCGGTGGGAGTGTTGTATGTGCCGTTGGCGGCATGGCAACGCAACGGCCCCTGGTTACTGTTGGCCGGATTTTTCCTGTTGATTGCCGTATTGATCGTCGGTACCGAGGTCAATGGCAGCAAGCGCTGGATTCCGCTGGGACCGATCAATATCCAGGCCTCGGAAGTGGCCAAGCTCTTCCTCATCGTCTATGTCGCCGGCTATTTGGAACGTTTTTTACCCGGCGTGCGCAAGTCCTGGTGGGAGTTTCTCAAGCCGTTGATCATCCTGATGCCAATGGGCGTGCTGCTGATTCTCGAACCCGACTACGGCGCCTTGGTGGTGATGACCGGCTGTGTGATGGGCATGCTGTTGCTGGCGGGCGCCCCGATGATCCGTTTCATCCTGTTGCTCAGCGTGGTGCTGGCGCTGGGGGGCTATATCGCCATCGCCGAGCCCTACCGGCTCGAGCGCATCACCAGCTTTGCCGACCCGTGGGCCGACATGTACGACTCGGGATATCAGCTGACCCAGGCGCTGATCGCCTATGGGCGGGGCCACTGGCTGGGGCTGGGGCTGGGTGACAGCGTCCAGAAGCTGTTCTATCTGCCCGAGGCCCACACCGACTTCGTATTCGCCGTGATTGCCGAAGAGCTGGGGCTGGTTGGGGCCATTGCCGTGGTCGGTCTGTTCGCGTTGCTGGTCTATCGCGCGCTGCACATCGGTCGGCAGGCGGAACTGCAGCGATTGCCGTTCGCCGCGTATCTCAGCTACGGTATCGGGTTGGTCTTCGGTGCCCAGGCCTTCATCAACATCGGTGTGAGTACCGGCATTCTGCCGACCAAGGGGTTGACCTTGCCCTTGCTGAGCTATGGGGGGTCCAGTCTGGTGGTCAGTTGCGTCATGGTGGCTCTGTTGCTGCGTGTCGATAGCGAGACACGCCAACGTCGCCAGGCGCCGGCCCCGAAACCGGCCAAACGGGTACAGGGAGTGGCATTGCAGTGAAAACTCAGTCAGTCCAGCCGCGCCGGGCCTTGATCATGGCCGGCGGAACTGGAGGGCACGTGATCCCGGCCTTGTCGCTGGCGCGTGCCCTGCAGGCAAAGGGAGTCGCTGTCGAGTGGCTGGGCAGCCCACGGGGGATCGAGAATCGGCTGGTCCCCGAGGCGGGCATTCCACTTCACTGTATCGATGTGGCCGGGCTGCGTGGCAATGGGGCCGCGGGGTGGCTGACCGCGCCCGGAAGACTGACCCGGGCCATCGTGCAGGCGCGCCGCATCATCGAGCGCTACGATCCGCAGCTGGTCGTCGGTCTGGGCGGTTTCGCCAGCGGGCCTGGTGGCCTGGCGGCCTGGCTGTCGCGGCGTCCCTTGGTCATCCATGAACAGAACGCGGTCGCCGGCATGACCAATCAGGCGCTATCCCGCCTGGCGACGCGCGTGTATGCCGCGTTTCCTGGGGCCTTTCGCAAGGCAGGCAAGGCCCATCGGGAGGTCGTCATCGGCAACCCCGTGCGCGATGACATCGCTGCGCTGGGCATTGCACCCCGCCGAGCCGAGGCCATGCGGGGCCGCCGCTTACGGCTGTTGGTGGTGGGCGGATCGCTGGGGGCCGTAGCACTCAACGAGTGCCTGCCCAACGCGCTGGCGCGGGTGGATGACATGCAGCGTCCCGAGGTTCGCCATCAGGCCGGTCGCGGTAAGGAAGAGGCGACGCGACAGGGCTATGACAAGGCCCATGTCGAGGCCGAGGTCAGCGATTTCATCGACGATATGGCGGCCGCCTACGATTGGGCCGATGTGGTGGTATGCCGGGCGGGGGCGTTGACCGTCGCCGAGCTCGCCGCTGCGGCCAAGCCGGCACTTTTCGTCCCGTTTCCGCATGCCGTCGACGACCACCAGACGGCCAATGCCCGGCATCTGGTCGAAGCCGGTGCCGCACGCCTGATACCCCAGACTACTCTGAGTGCGGAGGGCCTCGCCGAGACGCTGGCCTCCGTGCTCGACCCTGACGTTCTCGCCACCATGGCCGGTGCCGCACGTGCCTGTGCTCACCTGGATGCCGTCGAACGCCTGGTGGCGGGTTGCTTGGAGATCGGTTTTGAGCAATAGCGAATTTCCTTCCGTGCCGGGCCAGGCACGCCGTGTCGGACAGATTGGCAACGGCCTGGGTATGCGCCGTATCCAGCGTATTCATTTTGTCGGTGTCGGCGGGGCCGGAATGTGCGGCATTGCCGAAGTGCTGGCCAACCAGGGCTACCAGGTCAGCGGTAGCGACCTCAAGGAGTCGGCAGTCACCACGCATCTGCGTGATTGCGGCATTCGTGTCGAGATCGGGCATGAGACGAGCAATGCCGAGAATGCCGACGTCGTCGTGGTGTCGACAGCGGTGGATGCCAGCAATCCCGAAATCGCCTGGGCGCGCGAGCATCGCGTGCCGGTCGTAAGGCGTGCGGAGATGTTGGCCGAGCTGATGCGCTTCCGGCATGGCATTGCCGTGGCCGGTACCCATGGCAAGACGACCACGACCAGTCTGACGGCCACCTTGCTCGCCGAAGGCGGCTTCGATCCGACATTCGTCATTGGCGGCAAGCTGACCAGTGCAGGGACCAATGCGCGTCTCGGCGAAGGCGACTATCTGGTTGCCGAGGCCGACGAGTCGGATGCCTCCTTTCTGCATCTGCAACCGATGATGGCGATCGTCACCAATATCGATGCCGATCACATGGCGACCTATGCCGGGGATTTCGCCAGGCTCAAGGACACCTTCATCGAGTTTCTGCACAATCTGCCCTTCTACGGCATGGCCGTGCTGTGTCTCGACGACGACAACGTGCGTAACCTGTTGCCCCGCGTGCAGCGCCAGTTCGTGACCTATGGGTTCAGTCCGGATGCCGACTACCGGATCACCGATTTCGTTCAGGAAGCGGGGGAGATCCGGTTCACCGCAGTACGGCCCGAGGGGCATGCACCCTTGGCGGTACGCTTGGCCATGCCCGGCGAGCACAATGCCCAGAACGCACTGGCCGCCATTGCCGTGGCAACCGACGCAGGTGTCGACGACGAAGCGATCCAGCGCGGCCTGGCCGGCTTCGCCGGTGTCGGGCGTCGTTTTCAGGTGCATGGTGAGTACTCGCTGCCGCAGGGTGCCGGTGAGGTCATGCTGGTCGATGATTACGGCCACCATCCGCGTGAGGTCGAGATGGTGATCCGGGCCGTTCGCGCGGGTTGGCCAAAGCGCCGTTTGGTGATGCTCTATCAGCCGCACCGTTATTCTCGCACCCACGATCTCTACGAGGACTTCGTACGCGTGTTGTCCGGTGTCGATACCTTGCTACTGCTCGATGTCTATAGCGCAGGGGAAGCGCCCATTCCCGGCGCCGAGGGGCGCACCCTGGCAGGGTCGATTCGCCAGCGTGGCCAGGTGGACCCGCTCTTCGTCGAGCACAAGAGCGAGTTGCCCAGGCTGCTGGCGCATGTGCTGCGCGACGGCGACATCCTGATCGCCCAGGGGGCCGGAGACGTGGGTGGCATTGCGATTTCGCTGGCGGCCAGCCGGCTTAGGCTTGATGAGGTGGAACTATGAGCCACAACCTGCTTGAAAGTGACGCAGTGGGTCCTGCCCAGTTTGGCCGGGTGGTCGTGCTGTATGGCGGCAATTCGGCGGAACGGGAAGTGTCCCTGGTCAGTGGCGCCGCCGTGCTGGCGTCTCTGCAGCGCAGTGGTGTCGATGCTCGCGGGTACGATCTGGCGGCAGGCGGACTGAGCGGCCTCGAGGCTCTGGCGCCGGATCGGGTGTTCATCGCCATGCATGGCCGGGGCGGAGAAGACGGCACCTTGCAGGGCGCGTTGGAGCTGCTCGGCATTCCTTACACCGGTAGCGGCGTGCTGGCTTCGGCACTCGGCATGGATAAGCAACGCACCAAGCAGGTGTGGCAGGCGCTCGGCCTGCCGACGCCGGAAAGCATTACGCTATCGTCCGATGCAGACTGGCCGACGGTCGTCGAGCGCCTTGGACTGCCGATGATCGTCAAGCCGGTGCATGAAGGCTCGACGCTGGGTATCACGATTGTCGATAGCATCGAGGCGCTCAAGTCCGCCTACCGTGAAGCTGCACGCTATGACGCGGCGGTCATGGCCGAGCGCTTCATTCGCGGCGAGGAATACACCGTCTCGTTGCTTGGCGATAGCGACTTGCCGGCCATCCGTGTCGAGGTGCCGAGTGGTTTCTATGACTACGAAGCCAAGTATCATTCCAACGAGACGCTCTATCACCTACCTTGCGGCCTCGATACGCCCACCGAACAGGACTTGGCAAGGCTATGTCGCCAAGCGTTCGAGGCGGTCGGTGGGCAGGGCTGGGGAAGAGTGGATGTCATGCGCGATGCTCAGGGCCGGTTCTGGTTGCTTGAAATCAATACCGTCCCCGGGATGACCGACCATAGCCTGGTGCCTCAGTCGGCCGCGCATGCCGGCCTTGGGTTCGATGCGTTGGTACTGCGCATTCTCGCTACGTCGTTGGAGCGCTGACAGAATGGCGTCGGGCGGATCGCGCAGCTCGCTACTTGGCCTGGTTCTGCTGTTTATTCTGCTGGGCGCCGGTGGCCGGACCCTGTGGCTGTGGCTGGACCGGCCTGTCGAGCGGGTGTCGATTCGCGGTGAACTGGAATATGTCAGTGCCGACTACCTGAGAGAGCGACTGGCACCGCTGGTGCGCGGCCAGACATGGCTGTCGGTGGATATCGCGGCGCTGCGCGAACAGGCGCGGGCCATCGACTGGCTGGCCGAGGTGAGGGTTTCTCGCCATTGGCCCGACGCCTTGACCTTCGAACTCTACGAACAGGAGCCGGTCGCACGCTGGAACGACGACCTGCTGCTCAATCCGCGGGGCGTTCCCTTCCGGCGTGGCGAGGTAGAGGTTCCTGACGATTTGCCCGACCTGGCGGGACCGGAGGGCAGCGGGGCAGAAGTCCTGGCGCTGCTCGACCAGTTACAGAGCGGCCTGGCTCCATTGGGGCTGAACGTCACTCAGCTGCGTCTCGAAGATCGCGGTGCCTGGCGTTTTCAGGTCAATGACGGTGTCTGGGTCATGCTTGGCCGTAATCAGCGCGATACGCGTCTGGCCCGCTTCGCGGTTGCCTGGCAGCGTCAACTTGGCGAGCAATCGGCACGGATTCGCTATATCGACTTGCGCTACCCTAACGGCGTTGTCGTAGCCTGGCATGGCGAGACCGATGTCGAGATTTCGGAAGGCTAGTAACGTAAGCGTTGCTTTTTTTAACGCGAGAGCCCGCCAGCAAAGGCGCCGAGGTATTTCTTTCAACAAAAAATCCCCGTATTCTGTTGCTGACTTTGAGTATTGGCTGGTTAAATAATAAATATTGTTTACTTAATTGGCCAAAATACCTTATTTAGTAAATAAACGGTTTCAAATATTGTGAAGATCGAGGAGTGACCCCGACCCATGGCAGGACAATCCAATGCTTCCAATATGGTCGTCGGGCTGGATATAGGGACATCCAAGGTGGTGGCTATCGTCGGCCAGCCAACTGATGATGGCGGGTTGGAGATTGCCGGGATCGGCTCCCATCCTTCACGCGGAATGAAGAAGGGCGTGGTCATCAATATCGAGTCCACGGTGCAGTCCATACAGCGTGCCGTGGAAGAAGCCGAACTGATGGCCGGTTGCGATATCCACTCGGTGTACGTCGGCGTGGCGGGTAGCCACATAAGTTCGATGAATTCCGATGGGGTCGTCGCGATCAAGGATCGTGAGGTCACGCCATCCGATATCGACCGGGTCATCGATTCCGCCAGGGCGCGGGCCATTTCCGAAGGGCAACGCATCCTGCATGTGCTGCCCCAGGAGTTCGCCATCGATACCCAGGAGGGCATCCGCGAGCCGCTGGGGATGTCCGGCGTTCGGCTGGAGGCTCGGGTCCATCTGGTGACGGCTGCCCTGAATGCGGTGCAGAACATTGAAAAGTGTGTGCGACGTTGTGGGCTCGAAGTCGATGCGATCATTCTCGAGCAACTGGCCTCGAGCCATGCGGTACTGACCGAGGACGAACGTGAGTTAGGCGTTTGCATGGTCGACATCGGTGGCGGCACGACGGACATCGCCGTGTTCACCGAAGGGGCCATTCGTCACACGGCGGTCATTCCGATTGCCGGTGACCAGGTGACCAACGACATCGCCATGGCGTTACGCACGCCGACACAATATGCCGAGGACATCAAGGTCAAGTATGCCTGTGCATTGACCCAACTGGCCTCGAGCGACGAAATGATCAAGGTTCCCAGTGTGGGTGACCGCCCGGCCCGAGACCTGTCTCGCCAAGCCTTGGCCGAAGTGGTCGAACCTCGTTACGAGGAACTGTTTACTTTGGTACGCGAAGAACTGCGACGCAGCGGCTACGAGGATCTCGTGGCAGCGGGGGTGGTACTCACCGGGGGTACGTCACGTATGGAAGGGGTGGTCGAACTGGCCGAAGAAATCTTCCATATGCCGGTACGTATCGCCTGCCCGCAGAACGTTCGCGGTCTGGCTGACGTGGTGCGCAATCCGATTTATTCCACGGGAGTGGGTTTGCTACTCTACGGAATGCGGGATGCCAGCAAGCAGGCCCAAAGCCGCGTGGTATCCGCCCAGCCCCGTAGAGAGGAAAGCGCTCGGCGTGGTGGCAAGGATGGCATCTCGACGCTGGAACGGGTCAAGAGCTGGTTCAAAGGAAATTTCTGACAGGGCCGCATCCATGCGGTCACAGGAGACGGGGCAATGTTCGAACTGGTAGATAATGCACCTTCCAGCAGCGCAGTCATCAAGGTGATCGGCGTTGGTGGAGGCGGCGGCAATGCCGTCAATCACATGGTCGAAAGCAACATCGAAGGCGTCGAATTCATCTGCGCCAACACCGATGCGCAGGCGCTCAAGCGTGTTGCTGCCAAGACCGTTCTCCAGTTGGGTAGTGAAATCACCAAGGGACTCGGCGCCGGAGCCAGTCCCGAAGTCGGCCGTCAGGCGGCCATGGAGGATCGCGACAAGATCGCCGAATTGCTCCAGGGCGCCGACATGGTCTTCATCACTGCGGGTATGGGTGGCGGCACCGGGACCGGTGGGGCGCCTGTCGTCGCCCAGGTGGCCAAGGAACTCGGTATCCTGACCGTCGCCGTCGTGACGCGGCCGTTCCCCTTCGAAGGGCCGAAACGCATGCGCGTGGCGGAAGAGGGCATGCGCGAGCTGTCCGAGCACGTCGACTCGCTGATTACCATTCCCAACGAGAAACTGCTCGCGGTACTTGGCAAGAGCGCCAGTCTGTTGACCGCTTTCAGTGCCGCCAACGACGTTTTGCTGGGCGCCGTGCAAGGCATCGCCGAGCTGATCACCAGCCCGGGTATCATCAACGTCGACTTTGCCGACGTGCGTACCGTGATGTCCGAGATGGGCATGGCAATGATGGGTACCGGTGGAGCCACCGGTGAAAACCGGGCTCGGGAAGCGGCCGAAAAGGCAATCCGCAGCCCGCTGCTGGAAGATATCGACCTGCATGGTGCTCGCGGGATCCTGGTCAATATTACGGCGGGTCCCGACCTGTCGATCGGCGAGTTCAACGACGTTGGCGCGACGGTGCAGGAATTCGCTTCCCAGGACGCCACCATCGTGGTGGGCACCGCCATCGACATGGAAATGGCCGACGAGCTGCGTGTCACCGTGGTGGCAGCCGGTCTCGATGGACGCAAGGAAAAGGCCGTGACCCGCGAAAGTGCCGCACGTCCAGAGACGACGGATTACCGCAAGCTGCAGCAGCCCACGGTCATGCGTCAGCAGGCGGCCAAGGCCGATCAGGACAACGCTGCCAAAACGCGGCAGGAGAAACGCAAATCTCAGGAGCTGGACGATTATCTCGATATTCCGGCATTCCTGCGGCGTCAGGCGGATTGAGTTGCGCTATCGAAGGCATAGGGATGGCCGGACGACGAAATTTTGTTTAAACAGTTGTTCGATGGTATAGTGAACACTGTTTGACAACCTTTAGTGACAGCCTGGCCATTGCCCATGATCAAACAACGCACTCTCAAGAACACCATGCGCGCCACTGGCGTTGGACTGCATTCCGGTGAGAAGGTCTACCTCACCTTGCGTCCGGCGCCGGTCAATACCGGGATCGTCTTCGTGCGAACCGACCTCGATCCCGAGGTGCGCATTTCCGCCCGTGCCGAAAACGTCACCGACACCATGCTGTGTACTGCCCTGTCCAGCAACGGTGCCAAGGTGGCTACCGTCGAGCATCTTATGTCCGCATTCGCTGGCCTGGGGATCGACAACGCAATCGTCGAACTCAGTGCGCCGGAAGTGCCGATCATGGACGGTAGCGCGGGGCCGTTCGTTTTTCTGATCCAGTCCGCCGGTATCGAAGAGCAGGACGCGGCCAAGAAATTCATCCGCATCAAGCGCGAGATCGGTGTGCACGAAGACGGCAAGGAGGCGGTTTTTCTGCCTTATGACGGCTTCAAAGTGTCGTTCTCCATCAATTTCGACCACCCGGTGTTCGAGCAGCAGAAGCAGACCGCCGTCGTCGATTTCTCGACCACTTCGTTCGTCAAGGAAGTGTCGCGGGCGCGTACCTTCGGGTTCATGCGTGATCTGGAGTTCCTGCGCTCACAAAATCTGGCGCTGGGCGGCAGTCTCGACAACGCCATCGTGGTCGATGAGTACCGTATCCTCAATGAGGGCGGGCTGCGCTACGAAGACGAATTCGTCAAGCACAAGGTGCTCGACGCTATCGGCGACCTGTACCAGCTCGGCTACAGTCTGATAGGTGAGTTCCGTGGCGTAAAATCCGGCCATGCCCTCAACAATCAGCTGTGTCGTGCGATGTTGGCCAATCCCGATGCCTGGGAAATCGTGACCTTCGAGGGCGAAGCCCAGAAAGCGCCGGTCTCCTACGCAGCGCCTGCCATGGCCGTTTGATCGCATCGCATTTCAGGCAAACCAGGCTTCAACGCCGACCTTACGGGTCGGCGTTTTTTATTATGAGAGGGAACGTTCGGCGTGAGCAGCCAAGCGTTCCAGCGAGCGCCGCAGGCGAGGATCGGTCGTGTCGGCGGCACAGCAGGAAATTTCGTCGGCGGCACGT
This sequence comes from Halomonas sp. McH1-25, assembly GCF_022348165.1. GTDB lineage: Bacteria > Pseudomonadota > Gammaproteobacteria > Pseudomonadales > Halomonadaceae > Modicisalibacter. Next base: position 788,132 of record NZ_JAKRFI010000001.1, on the reverse strand, counting down.
GACGAGAGCTTGCGATGCTGAGCGATGGGCACCTTGGGCGGCGAGATGGGACGGACCTTGAAGGTGAAGCCCAGCACGGCCTCGAATTCGGGCAACTGCCGCAGAAGGCCCAGCAAGCGTGCCTGCTCGTAACGCAGCCAGGTCAGCCAGGCGGCGCGATCGGTAATCAGGGTCAGTTTCCCCTCCCGGTAGCCACCCACAAACACATGTGCGCGCACATCCTCGGGAAGATGCTGGCGTAGATGCTGCTGGGCGCGATCGATGACCCGGGCCATGCGCATCAGGCCGCTGAGCTCACCTTGGGTGGCTTGCGAACCTTCAAGCAGCCGGGTCGTGGGCTGGGCGTGGAAACGCTTAGCCTTTATACTCATGGGCTTGCTCGCCACTCTGCGAATCGATAGCGGCAATCTACCATGCAAGGGAGTCCTTCGACAGCATGACCTGCGCCAATCCCTCAACGACTCATGAGGAGCGCCCGACTCGCCGGCGGACACGCTGGTGGCTGGCCGGGTTGCTGGTCGGCTGTCTGTTGCCGGCGGGGCTGGTACATGCAGAAGCGTTGCGCCTGGCCGAAAGACTGACCCAGATTTGCCTGATGGCGCCCGACGCCATCCGCGCCCAGTCACGTCGAGTAGCGCGCCGCAAGGCACGTCGCTGCCTGCCGTCGCATGTCTCTTTGCCGTGCCGTCCCGTCGTGCCTGCCTGCCGACCGGCCATGGGAGTGCCCTGTGCAGGGCAGGATGTCCTGAACCGACGCGGTCCGCCGCAGGCCCAACTGGCCTGACGCCATCACGCGACCTTGGTGGGATGACCTGTCTCCCGCCGGAACCACTTCCGTTTCAGGACGACACATGCTTAATACCGTTCTCCGTAAATTGGTCGGCTCCAAGAACGACCGCGAAGTCAAGCGCATGGGCAAGTTGGTCAATGAGATCAATGCGTTCGAAGAAAGTACCCAGGCGCTATCCGATGCCGATCTTCAGGCGCGTACCGAGCAGTTCCGCGAACGTCTGCGCCAGGGCGAATCGCTCGACAAGCTATTGCCCGAGGCCTTCGCTACCGTACGCGAGGCCAGCCGTCGCGTGATGGGCATGCGCCACTTCGACGTACAGATGATTGGCGGGATCACCCTGCATCGCGGCCGCATTGCCGAAATGAAGACCGGCGAAGGCAAGACCCTCGTCGCGACCTTGGCCGTCTATCTCAACGCACTCCCCGCGCGTGGCGTTCACGTGGTGACCGTCAACGACTACCTGGCGCGGCGCGACGCCGACTGGATGCGTCCGCTCTACGAATATCTCGGTCTCAGCGTCGGCGTGATCTATTCCGGCCAGACGTCGGGCCAGAAGCGCGAAGCCTATGCCTGCGACATCACCTACGGCACCAACAACGAGTACGGCTTCGACTACCTGCGTGACAACATGGCGTTCTCGCTCGAGGACAAGGTCCAGCGCGAGCTTCACTACGCGATCGTCGATGAGGTCGACTCGATTCTCATCGACGAAGCCCGTACGCCACTGATCATCTCCGGCCCGGTCGAGGAAAACACCCAGATGTATCAGGTCGTCAATCGCCTGGCGACCGAGCTCAAGCGGTGTGAAGACGAAGAGGATCCGTCGACCGGCGACTTCATCCTCGACGAGAAGCAGAAGCAGGTCGAACTGACCGAAGAAGGCCACCATAAGGTCGAAGAGCTGATGCGCCGCCAGGGGCTGTTGAGCGAAGACGATTCGTTGTATGCCGCCCAGAATCTCGGCCTGCTGCATCACATGCATTCGGCGCTGCGTGCGCGTCACCTGTTCCACCGTGACGTCGATTACATCGTCAACGATGGCGAAGTGATCATCGTCGACGAGCATACCGGGCGCAGCATGCCTGGGCGTCGCTGGTCCGAGGGCCTGCATCAGGCCGTCGAGGCCAAGGAAGGCGTGGCCATCCAGAAGGAGAGCCAGACTCTGGCCTCGACCACCTTCCAGAACTATTTCCGGCTCTACGATAAACTCTCCGGCATGACCGGCACCGCCGATACCGAGGCGTTCGAGTTCCGTCAAATCTATGGCCTGGATGTCACGGTCATTCCCACCAACAAGCCGATTGCCCGTACCGATTACAATGACCTGGTCTACCTTTCCGCCGAAGAGAAGTTCGAGGCGATCATCGAGGACGTCAAGGCCCAGCGCGAGGCCGGCCGCCCCATCCTGGTGGGTACCGCATCGATCGAAACCTCGGAACTGCTGGCGGGACTGATGAAGCAGGGCAACATTCCGCACAATGTCCTCAACGCCAAGCAGCACCAGAGCGAGGCCGAGATCATCGCCCAGGCCGGACGTCCCGGGGCCGTGACCATCGCCACCAATATGGCCGGTCGCGGTACCGACATCGTGCTGGGCGGCAACTGGGAGGCCGAGGTCGCCAAACTCGACGACCCGTCCCAGGCCCAGATCGACGCGATCAAGGCCGACTGGCAGCAGCGCCACGATGCCGTGCTGGCAGCGGGGGGGCTGCATGTCATCGGTTCCGAGCGTCACGAGTCGCGGCGTATCGACAACCAGTTGCGCGGCCGTGCCGGCCGCCAGGGCGACCCGGGGTCCACTCGCTTCTTCCTGTCGCTGGAAGACAACCTCATGCGTCTGTTCGGCTCCGAACGCGTACAGCGCCTGATGCAAGCGCTGGGGCTGGAGCGTGGCGAGGCCATCGAACACAAGATGGTGTCCAATGCCGTCGAGCGAGCCCAGAAGAAGGTCGAAGGACGCAACTTCGACATTCGCAAGCAATTGCTCGAGTACGATGACGTGGCCAACGATCAGCGTCGGGTGATCTACGAGCAACGCGACGAGGTTCTCGGTGCCGAGGATGTCTCCCAGAACGTGATCGGTATCCGCGAGGAAATCCTCAATGGCACCATCAGCGACTACGTGCCGCCACAGAGCCTGCCCGAACAGTGGGATCTCGCGGGGCTTCAGCAAGCGCTCAAGACTGAATTCAATCTCGACGTGCCGCTGCAGCAGTGGGCCGAGGAAGACGAGAATTTCCACGAAGAGGTGCTTCGCGAGCGGCTACAAAACAGCCATCGCGAGGTCTATGCCGCCAAGGTCGAGGCCATCGGTGAAGAGCTGATGCGTCGCTTCGAGAAGCAGGTCATGCTCCAGGTGCTCGACACTCGCTGGAAAGAGCACTTGCAGTCCATGGATCACCTGCGTCGCGGCATCCATCTGCGCGGTTATGCCCAGAAGAATCCCAAGCAAGAGTACAAACGCGAAGCTTTCGAGCTGTTCCAGGCGCTACTCTTCAACATCAAGCACGACGTCGCGCGTATTCTCAGCCATGTGCAGGTGCGCCGCCAGGAAGAGGTCGAAGAGCTCGAGCGCAACCGCCGCGACACCTTGGAGCGCGAGCGCGCCATGGCCCAGCAGACCCGCGAAGATTCGGCACGCGAGGAAGCCGAAGCGGAAGTCGACGAAGGTGCGCAGGACGGCAGGCAGACGGTGCGCCGCGAAGGTCCCAAGGTGGGACGCAACGATCCGTGCCCGTGCGGATCGGGGAAGAAGTATAAGCAGTGTCACGGCAAGCTGGCCTAGGTCGTAGTCGGTAATCTGACAGGAGTAGTGAAGCATGGCGGTAGGGCAGGCGTATTTTCCCGAAATGCCGGTCATTGAGGGCGTTCGGTTGGGCTCGGCCAAGGCGGGAATCAAAAAGCCCGGACGGCGCGATCTGGTGATCGTCGAGATCGCCGAGGGTAGCCGCGTCGCCGGAACCTTCACACGCAACGCCTTCCGTGCCGCGCCGGTGCATGTCGCCCAGCGTCATTTGGCGCACGGCGATATTCGCTATTTGCTGATCAATACCGGTAACGCCAACGCCGGGACCGGCGAGAGTGGCATGCGTGATGCCGAGGCGTGCTGCCAGGCACTGGGTGAGTTGGTCAAGGCGCCGGCCGAGGCGGTGCTGCCATTCTCGACCGGCGTGATCGGCGAGCCGCTGCCGGTCGAGCGACTCCGTGCCGGCCTGCCGGAGGCGCTGGCGTCTTTGGATGCCTCGGGCGAGGCCTGGAGGCTCGCTGCCGAAGGCATCCTGACCACCGACACGCGGGCCAAGGGAGCCACCGCCACCTGCGATATCGACGGCCAGGTCGTGACAATCGGCGGCATCAGCAAAGGGTCCGGCATGATCAAGCCCAACATGGCCACCATGCTGGGCTTCGTGGCGACCGATGCCGATATCGACCAGGCGTTACTGGAGAGCCTGCTGCGTGAGAGCGTGGATCGTTCTTTCAACTGCATCACGGTCGATAGCGATACCTCGACCAACGATGCCTGTATGCTGATTGCTACGGGCCGCAGTGCGCGTGTGGCAAGCGACGCAGCGATTGCCGCGTTCCGGGCGGCCCTCGACCGTGTGCTCATCGAATTGGCTCAGGCCATCATCCGCGACGGCGAAGGCGCCACCAAGTTCATTACCCTCGAGGTCGGCGAGGCGCGCTCCCGCCAGGAAGCGTTGGACGTGGCATTTACCGTGGCGCACTCGCCATTGGTGAAGACCGCACTCTATGCCTCGGATGCCAACTGGGGGCGCATCCTCGCCGCGGTGGGTCGCGCGCCGGTAGAGGATTTCGATGTCGAGCGTGTGGTGATCGATCTTGGCGATGTAAGGTTGGTGGAACGCGGCGGACGAGCCGCCAGCTACAGTGAACAGGCCGGCAGCGCCGTCATGGCCCAGGATGAGATCACCATCCGCATTCGTCTGGGACGGGGCGACTCCACCGCCACGGTCTGGACATCCGATCTCTCTCATGAATACGTCAGCATCAACGCCGACTACAGAAGCTGAACAGACGCTGAAAGGTAATTTCGCATCATGATCAAACGAAGGGTTCACGTGGCGGCAGCCGCCATTTTCAGCAGCGATGGTCAGGAAGTCCTGCTCGCCCGACGCCCCTCCACGGTCGACCAGGGTGGCCTGTGGGAGTTTCCCGGCGGCAAGCTGGCTCCGTTCGAGACCGGGTTCGAGGCGCTCAAGCGTGAACTGCACGAGGAACTGGGCTTGTCCATCGAACGTGCCCAGCCGCTGATCCGCGTACATCATGAGTATCCCGACAAGCATATCCTGCTCGATGTCTGGCAGGTGCATGCTTTCAGTGGCGAGCCTTATGGGCGCGAAGGGCAGGCGGTACGCTGGGTGCCCATGGGCGAACTCTTCAATTACCCCTTCCCGGCAGCGAATCTACCGATTCTGCGCGCCGTCATGCTACCTACCGAGTACTTGATCAGCGGTGAGGAGAGCGACGACGAGACTTTCCTGGCCAAGCTCGAACGCGCGTTGATCGAAGATAAGGTGCGTCTGGTGCAGCTGCGTGCCAAGAATCTCGATGAGGCCGCCTACCTGCAACGTGCCGAAAAGAGCCTGGAGCTATGCCGCCGCTATCAGGCGCGACTGTTGCTCAACGGCGAGCCTCGGCTACTGGAAACGGTGGATGCCGATGGCATTCATCTGACCAGCGAGCGGCTGATGTCGCTCGAGCGTCGTCCGATTCCGGAGGGCAAGTGGCTGGCAGCCTCGACCCATGATCGTGCCCAGCTCGAGCAGGCCGCCCGTATCGGTTGCGATTTCGTGACCCTGTCACCGCTGCGTACCACGCCGACCCATCCGGATGCCACGCCGTTGGGCTGGCACGACTTCCAGCAGATGGTCGAGCCCGCCGGTATGCCGGTCTTCGCGCTGGGGGGAATGACGCGTCACGATGCGAACCATGCCCGTGCCGTAGGGGCGCAGGGAATCGCCTCCATCCGCGATTTCTGGAAATAGCATCTGCCCGAAAAGGCCTGCGCTCGCCAATACGTCGTTGGAAAAAGCCTCAAGCTGCTCATTTACTCCAGTAAACTCCGCACTTTCGGCTTTTTCCGCCTAGTCTTGGCATCGCTCGGCGGCTTTTCAGCAATAAGGAAATGGCCATGGTCACTACGCTGATCATGGCCATTTCTTTTGGTCTTGGGAGGCATGGTGCAGAAACGCTTAGGTGTTGCCGCCACGTTCCAGGCGGTCGATCAGGGCGTCGAGGTCGGCTTCGTCCATGGCGGGTTCGCCGGCGATGCGGTGGGACTCGTCGGCCCAGGCGCCGAGGTCGAGTAGGCGGCAGCGTTTGGAGCAGAACGGCCGGTAGGGGTTGTCCATGGACCAGACCACTTTGGTGCGGCACTGAGGGCAGGCGACCTCTAGCGGACGTCCGTTCGATGCGTTGTGGTTTGAATCAGTCATGGTCACTCTTGTTCAGCGATGATTGGGCGGCCAGTTGACGGTAGCGCCGGTCGAGCTCGGCGACCTGACGTGCCAGTTCGTCGTGGCTGCCTTGATTGTCGATCACGTCGTCGGCGCGCGCCAGGCGCTCGGTGCGTGGCATCTGCGCGCGGATGATCGCCTTGACCTGCGCTTCCTCGACCGTGTCGCGGCCCACGGTGCGCGAGATCTGCAGGGCTTCGGGGACGTCGATTACCAGGCGGCGGTCCACCAGTTCGTGCTGGCCGGACTCGAACAGCAGCGGCGACACCAGCAGGTGGTAGGGCGCGCCACCGGCTCGCATGGCTTCCAGGTGCTGGTTGAGCCGCTGACGTATGCGCGGGTGAGTCACCGATTCCAGCCAGCGCCGCTCGTCCTCGTCGGCGAACACCAAGGCGCGTAACGCTCGCCGGTCGAGGCGACCGTCCTCATCGACGACGTTGGGGCCGAAGTGCTCGGCGATCTCGGCCAGGGCGGGCTCGCCGGGTTCCACGACTTCCCGCGCCACGATGTCGGCATCCACCCAAGGGATTCCCAGCTTGGCGAACTCGAGCGCCACGGCACTCTTGCCCGAGGCGATGCCGCCCGTCACGCCGATGGTCAAGGGATGCATGGCGTCTCCATGTCAGTCAGGCGCTCAGAAGATATCAGCAAAGCGCTGGATAAATGGCAGGCGTTTATCCGGCGCTTTGCTATCCGAGCAGGAACGCCCGATAAACGGCCATCAAAGGTGCGCCGAACAATAGCGCAATCCAGCCGGCCATGGCCAGAAACGGCCCGAACGGCATCGGCATGCCCCGTAACCGGGGGACCGCCAGCTGTAACAGAATGCCGACCACGGCGCCCACCCCGGCCGACAGAATCAACAGCAGGGGCAGCATCTCCCAGCCCATCCATGCGCCCAGCGCCGCCAACAGCTTGAAGTCACCGTAGCCCATGCCCTCCTTGCCGGTCACCAGCTTGAACAGCCAGTAGAATCCCCACAGCACCAGATAACCGGCGACAGCGCCGATTACCGCACTCTCCAGCAGCAGCGGCTGGAACATGATCTGATACAACAGCCCCAGCCACAGCAGGGGCAGGGTCAGTATATCGGGGAGCAGTTGGGTACGTAGATCGATCACCGCCAGAGCCAGCAGAATCAGACAGGCCGCCAGCACGAACAGGCTCGCCAGGTTGGCGCCGTAGAGCGCTACCACCGCCACGGCCAGCGCCCCGCCGGCCAACTCGACCAGTGGATAGCGCAGACTGATCGGCTTGTCGCAACTGGCACAGCGCCCGCGGCGCTTCAGGTAACCGAACAGTGGAATGTTGTCGTGCCAGGCGATCGGCTCGCCGCAACGCGGGCAACGCGAACGCGGCGTGGCCAGGTTGATCCGCGGCAGCGCCGAGTCGTGGGCCTCCGCCGGCAGTTCCAGCGCCTCGCGCGCTTCGGCACGCCATTGCAGCATCAGCATCGCCGGCAGACGGGCAATCACCACATTCATGAACGACCCCAGGGCCAGGCCAATGATCGCCACCAGTGGCCAGAGTAACAAGGGGGGCAGATCCAATGACAAACGAAGCTCCTTAACCTAGATCAGCACAAGGCTATATTGCGGTGCCCAGCTCGAAAATCGGCAAATACATCGACACCACGAGCCCGCCGACCAGCACGCCCAGCACCACGATGATGAACGGCTCGAGCAGCGAAGTCAGGGCATCGACCTTGTTATCGACTTCCTCTTCGTAGAAGTCGGCGACCTTGTTGAGCATGGCGTCCAGCGACCCGGCTTCCTCGCCGATGCCGACCATCTGCACCGCGAGTGCCGGAAACAGGTTGACGTTGCGCATGGCGAAGTGCAACTGCTGGCCGCTTGAGACATCATCGCGCACCTGTTGGACGGCGCGTTCATAGACCTTGTTGCCCGCAGCCCCGGCAGCGGTGTCCAGGGCATCCACCAGCGGCACCCCGGCACCGAAGGTGGTCGCCAGGGTCCGCGAATAGCGGGCCACCGACGACTTGTCGAGAATGTTACCGATCACCGGCAGGCGCAGCACCAGCTGATGCATACGATAGGCAAAGCTGTCCGAGCGCTTGATGCCCTGGCGAATCGCAACGATCCCCGCAACCAAGCCGCCCAGCCCCCATAGCCAATACGCTTGGGCGAACTCCGACAAGGCGATGGTCATGCGTGTCATCGCCGGCAGCTCGGCCCCGAAGCCATTGAACAGGCTCTCGAATTGCGGCACGACCTTGATCAACAACAGGGCGGTCACACCGATGCCCACCGAGACGACCGCCGCCGGGTAGTACATCGCCTTGCGAACGCGGCCCTTGAGCGTTTCGATCTTCTCACGGTAGGAAGCCACGCGGTCGAGCATGCGATCCAGCGAGCCGGACTGCTCGCCAGCCTCGACCATGTTGGTGAACAGAGGGTCGAAATATTGCGGACGCTGACGCAAGGCTTCGGAAAAACTGGCGCCGGCGGAAACGTCACTGGAGAGCTTTTGCACCAGGCTGCGCATGGCCGGGTTGCGTAGGCTTTCGGCGACCACGTTGAAAGCCTGCAGTACCGGTACGCCGGCGCGGATCATGGTCGCCATCTGGCGCGCGAACAGCATGACGTCGCGAGACTTGATGCGCCCGCCGCGGCCGAACAGGCCGCTCTTGCGGCGGATGCTCTTGACGATGATGCTTTGTCCCGACAGCTCGCGCTCCACTTCGCCACGATGAGCGGCGACGATCTCGCCCCTGACGGGCTTGCCGCGGTTGTTTTTGCCGGACCAGTGCCAACGATATAGCTTGTTTTGCTCGCGTGGCTTGTAGCCGCGCGACGTACGTGCCGATGTAGTCATTGGTTTACCCTGCGATAATTCATGCTCTTGGCGGCATGTCCTTTTGTGTTATCGGCTGTTATCTACCCAGGTTCAGTCCTTGGTGATTCGGTTGACCTCTTCCAGGCTGGTGATGCCGGTCAGTACCTTGAGCAGGCCGCTGCGCCGCAGGTCCGGGTGGCCTTCGTGGCGCGCCTGGGCGGCCAGTTCCAGCGAGTTGCCTTCCTGCATGATCAGCCGGCTGATCGCCTCGCTGACCGGCACGACCTCGTAGATACCCACGCGCCCCTTGTAGCCCAGCGTGCACTGACGGCAGCCAACCGGGTGGTAAAGCGTGGCGTCGCGCAATTCCTCGTCGCTGAAGCCTTCCTGAAGCAGCGCCTCGCGGGGGATTTCCGCGGGCTGCTTGCAATGCGGACACAGCTTGCGCGCCAGGCGCTGAGCGATGATCAGCGATACCGAACTGGCAATGTTGAATGGCGCCACGCCCATGTTGCGCAGGCGGGTCAACGTCTCGGCGGCGGAGTTGGTATGTACGGTGGAGAGCACCAGATGGCCGGTCTGCGATGCCTTGACGGCGATCTCCGCGGTTTCCAGATCACGGATCTCACCGACCATCACCACGTCCGGGTCCTGGCGCAGAAAGGCGCGCAGGGCGCTGGCGAAGTCGAGCCCGATGCGCGGCTGCACGTTGACCTGATTGACGCCGGGAACCTTGATTTCCACCGGGTCTTCGGCGGTGGATATGTTGCGCTCCGCCGTATTGAGAATGTTGAGCCCGGTATACAGCGTCACGGTCTTGCCGCTGCCGGTCGGGCCGGTGACCAGGATCATTCCTTGGGGCTGAGCCAAGGCACGCTCGTACATCGCTTTCTGTTTGGGAGTGAATCCCAAGGCATCGATGCCCAACTGGGCCGATGCAGGATCGAGGATACGCAACACGATCTTCTCGCCATACACCGTAGGCAACGAGTTGACGCGGAAATCGATGGAACGCTGCTTCGACAGGCGCAGCTTGATCGCGCCGTCCTGCGGCAGGCGGCGTTCGGAGATGTCCAGCCGTGCCATCACCTTGAGGCGCGCGGCGATGCGCGAGCGCATGGCGAACGGCGGGCGGGCGACCTCGAGCAGAATGCCGTCGATGCGAAAGCGGATGCGAAAGCTCGACTCGTAGGGCTCGAAGTGGATATCCGACGCGCCGCGCTGGATGGCATCGATCAGGATCTTGTTGACGAAGCGCACCACCGGCGCGTCGTCGCTGGACGCGGTGATCGCCGTATCCTCGGCTTCGCTCAGTTCGTCCTCGAAGGCCAGCTCGCCGATGGCATCGCCGTCATTATCGAGCTGCGCCAGCATATGGCTGGCGTCACCCTGAGCCAGGTAGTTTTCCAGCACCGGGCCGAGCTGATCCACTGAGGCCAGTACGCCTTCCACCGAGAGTCCGGTCGCGAACTGCAAGTCATCGAGCGATGCCAGCGAGGCGGGAAAGGGCACGGCAACCGTTAGCCGGTGCTCGGTGCGCCGTAGCGGCAGCGTCATGTGGCGACGCAGGACGTTTTCCGGCATGTCGCGCGCCGGGGGCAGGGTGTCCAGGCGCAGGGCGTCCAGGTCGATCATCGCTAGCCCGTACTCACGGGCGGCGACTTGGGTCGCCTCGCGGGCATTGACCAGACCGCTGTCGATGATCTGCTGCAGCAGCGACACTTCGCTTTCGCGATTCTCCTGCTCGGCGCGTCGTGCAGCCGCCTCGCTGAGCAGGCCTTCCTCTACCAGCCGCCGCGACAGGCCGCTCAACGATTCGCTCGCCGATGACATTCCGGTTAAAGGCGACCCCCGGTCGTGCTGCGAGTCGGCAGCATCGAGATCGCTGAGCGAGGAGCGGGGCGGCTGATGGGATGACGTCATAGGCTGGGTCGGTCGCTGCAGGGGAGAGGCTCAGTGGGTGCGCTTGGCTCATCAAATTCTAGCGCCAATGACTGAGCGCCATCATCCCGGACGCAGTCAACGCTAAGTAAATTCACACTAACCACTTGTGGTCGGTAACACTGTTATTTAATGTAACGTTGGACGTAAGGATGAAGAACCCTGATCAGTCGTGAGTATGGCTCTGCGTCGTGCAAAGCACGCCATGAAACTCATGTCGGCCGGACAGGCCATGCCAGGCCGGGAGCGGATGGAGTGCGGCACGACGGTAAAGCGCACAGGGATCCATAAACCTGTAAAAAGGCACGGCTTCCGTGCGGTAAATGAGCGTTTGATAGCCACGCCTTTGCCTTAATGTTTGCTTGAGATGCCAGCAGTACTGGCGTTTTTCCGACAGACGACGGGGTCGCAGGCGAGGCGTGTAGCACGATGCAGGCCCGGCGGTAGCGTGAAAAACGTTGAAGCCAAGCGGTACAAGCCGGTAACGAAATGGGATAGGTTTCCGCCACGCCTGGTAACAGGCTTGTTAACTGAAAAATGAATGACAGAGCCGCAAGGCATTTATAAGGGAACGGCGATGAAAAGAAGCATGGGAATGAGCAAGAGGGGACAGGGTGGTTTTACGCTGATTGAGCTGATGATCGTAGTGGCTATAGTTGGTATTTTGGCTGCAATTGCGATTCCTAGATATCAAACTTATACTCAAAGAGCAGAGTTTTCTGAAGTGATTGCTGCCGCATCTCCATATAAAATTGCAATTGAGGTTGCTGCGCAAACAGGCAAGCTGTCTGCATTAGGGGATGCTGATGCAGGTTCTAACGGCATACCTGCAGCACCTGCTGCTTCAGGCGTAGTCAGTGCGCTAACCGTCACAGATGGTGTAATAACGGTAACTGGTACAGCAGATGTTGGTGGAGCAACATATACTTTGACGCCAAATGGTATTACGCCTCCTATTCAGTGGACTCAAGGTGGCACTTGTGACGACCAAGGGCTTTGCTAATAAGGAATGAGTAACAGGCGGCCTACTCTGGCCGCCTGTGTACTAAATAATTGAGAAAGCAGTTGATGCAAATGCTCTAGTATTTACGCTTAATTATTTGGTTAAACTTAAAATTAATAAAGCGCCTGTTCCTCATCCACTACTTCTTCCAGAATCTCCAAAAACAACCGGTCGGCATCGGAGTGCTCACTCGGGTCTTCGGGAATATGCACGCTGGTCGTATCCGAGATCTCATTGGCGATTCTCGCCATGACTTCGCCGTCCTTGCCGCGCCCCGACTCGGCCTGCTCCTGATAGGCGCGCCGGGCGATCTCCAGCGAGCGTTCCAGAATCTGCGGGTCCTGTAGCAGCTTCTTGATGAAACTGCGCAGTTCGTTGATGACGCGAGTCTTCTGCATTTCGGAGTTGGCCATGGTGCTCTCCCGGCTGGATTGACTAGGGGGAAGATAGCATGAGCCTGCCATGAACGTCAGTGGTCGCCCGGCCAATGCCGAATGCCGGTCACGCCTGCCCCTGTAACGTCTCGGCTTTCCAGGCTGAGGGTGCCTAAGGATGCTTTATCGTCAATCGCTTACATGCGTTGTTGTCAATAGTTTAATCATCTGCATGACTTCGCTCTTTCACATTTAATAAAATAGATTTACTGTACGTTACAAAAGAAGGCTGGCTTGGGTCAGTTCCAGTGGGAAAGTGGCTCGAGCCCGATAACAACCCGCCCCGTAAGGTGCCGAACGCACTCGCGAAGCGGCTGGGGCTGCTAGGGAACTGAAACATGCAAGTGCCATTCGCTTCTCGTCGGGTTGCCACCCGACGCGCTCCCCGTCGTGCCCTTATTCTGACCGCGCTGCTCTCGCCGCTGACGCTGGCGTGTGCCCAGGCCAGCGCCCAGGAGGCCGCGGGTATCGATACGTTGCGTGGCGCCGTGCAGCGCGCCATGACCCAGAATCCTCAAGTGCAGGCCAGTTGGCACGGCTTCCAGGCGGCCATGGACGAAGTCGATGTCGCCCGCGGCCAGTACCTGCCCAGCCTGGACGTCAGCGCCGGCGTCGGTCGCGAATACCGCGGGGACGATGATCGGGGCAGTTACGACGCCGACTTCGCCGAAGTCACCTTGACCCAGATGCTGTGGGACGGTTTCGAGACCGCCAACGAGGTGGAGCGTCTCGATCAGGCCAAGCTGGTCAGTTATTACGAACTGATGAGTACCAGCAACGACGTGGCGCTCGAGGTGACCCAGGCCTATCAGGACGTGCGTCGCTATCGCGACTTGGTGATGCTGGCGCGGGACAACTACGCCAAGCATCTCGAGGTGTACCGGCAGATCGAACAGCGCACCCAGTCAGGGGCCGGCCGGGGCGTGGACCTCGAGCAGATCAGTGGGCGTCTGGCGTTGGCCGAGTCCAACCTGCTGACCGAAGCGGCCAATCTGCACGATGTCAGTGCACGCTTCCAGCGCCTGGTCGGCGAGCTGCCGCCGGACGAGCTGGCGCCGGCCCCCGAGTTCGCCCAGGGGTTGCCCGACTCCATCGGCAACGCGGTGATGCTGGCCTATGAAGGCAACCCGGGCTTCCATGCGGCGATCAAGAACATCGACGCCGCGCGGGCCGCTGCCCAGGCGACCAAGGCCGGCTTCCACCCGCAGGTCGATTTCCGTGCAAGTGCCGGTACCAACAACCAGAGCGGCGTCACCGGTCGCTACGATCAGGGCGTGGTCCAGATCGTGGCCAGCATGAATCTCTACCGGGGTGGCTCGGACCTGGCAGCCTACCGCCAGGCCAGTGACCTGCTCGACCAGGCCAGAGATCTGCGCGATCAGGAATGTCGCGACGTGCGCGAGACCACCACCGTGGCCTTCAACGACACGCGGCGTATCGCCGAGCAGATGGAATATCTCAACCAGCATCGCCTATCGACCGGGCGCGTGCGCGGCGCGTATCAGCAGCAGTTCGATATCGGCGAACGCACGCTGCTCGACGTGCTCGATTCCGAAAACGAATACTTCGAGGCCAGCCGCGCCTATACCAATTCCACCTACGATCTGGAACTGGCGCGTGCCCGCACCCTGGCCGCCATGGGCCAGCTGCTGCCGGCGCTGGAAGTTTCGCGAAGCGGCATCCCGACACTCACCGAACTGGGTAGCGACGGCGTAGTCATCGACGGTGAAACCATCTGCCCGGTGCAGGCGCCGACCCGCTATAGCCTGGAAGAACTCACCGCCGGCCTGATGCCCGGTGCCCGATGACCATGCGCGAGCCGGATCGTGCTGGGCGTCGTGCCAATCGTCGTATGGAAGTCGCCCTGGAGCGCCAGGGCGAATGAATGCAGCATAGGTAAACGCGTGTGACCAGCCATATCAAGCTAGACGGTGCTCAGGCGACGGGCGGAGAGTTGCTCGAATGTCTGCGGGTAGTTGCGCGAGCGCATGATCACGACATTACCCGCGAGGCGGCTCTGGCCGGGTTGCCGCTGGAAGAGGGCGAGCTGACACCGGGCGTGTTCGCCCGCGCCGCATCGCGGGCCGGCCTGACCTCGCGTCAGACCCGCTGCGCCCTGGCGCGCCTGAATCCGCAGCTGTTCCCGGTCATCCTGCTGCTCGAGCCGGGGCGGGCGTGTGTCTTGCTGTGGCTGGACGTCAAGCAGCGCCTGGCGCGGGTGATTTACCCCGAGCTGGGCGAGGCGGCCGTCGACGTGCCTATCGACGAGTTGCATGCACGCTACAGCGGTCGGGCGATCTATGCCCGACCCAAGCACCGTTTCGATGCACGTACCGCGGAAGTCAGGCAGCAGAAGCAACGCCACTGGTTCTGGGGCGTCATACTGGAAAATCGCAGGCTCTATCGCGATGTGCTGATCGGTTCGGTGATGATAAACCTGTTCGCCATCGCCATGCCGATGTTCGTCATGAACGTCTACGATCGGGTGGTGCCCAACCAGGCCACCGAAACGCTATGGGCGTTGTCGGCGGGTATTTTCCTGGTGCTGTGTGCCGACCTGGCGCTGCGTCTGACCCGCAATGCCTTCGTCGATCTGGCGGCGAGCCGGTCGGACGTCAAGCTGTCGTCGGCACTGCTGCAACGCGTGCTCGGCATGCGCCTCGAGGCGCGACCCGCCTCGACCGGCTCGTTCGCCTCGACGTTGCAATCCTTCGAGTCGGTACGCGCCTTCATCGGCTCGGCCACGGTGGTGGGGCTGGTGGATCTGCCGTTCGTGATTCTCTTCGGGGCGATCATCGCCATCATTTCGCCGCCACTGGTGATTCCCATCGTGGTCGGCATCGTTTTCGTGCTGCTTTATGCCCTGGCGGCACAGAGCAAGATGCACGAGCTGTCCGAGACCACCTGGCGGGTCGGTGCGCAACGCAACGCCACGCTGATCGAGAGCCTTGCCAATCTGGAAACGGTCAAGACCCTACGCTCGGAAGGGCGCATTCAGGGCGTCTGGGAAAAGAGCACGGCCTTCCTGTCGCGTACGTCGGCGCAGATGCGTCTGCTCGGCTCGTCGGTGGGCAGCGTGGCGATGTGGGCCCAGCAGACCGTCGCGGTGGCTATCATCATCGTCGGCGTGTATCTGATCATCGAGGGCGAGCTGACCCAGGGCGGGCTGATCGCGGCTTACCTGCTGTCGTCGCGGGCCATGGCGCCGGTCAGCCAGGCGGCGGCATTGATGGGTCAGTATCACAATGCCTCGACGGCACTGGCATCGCTCAACGAAGTCATGCAGAAACCCGAGGAGCGTCCCGAGGGGCGGCACTTCGTCAGCCGCCCGCAGGTGCGCGGACAGCTTGAGTTGCGTGGGGTCACGCTGCGCTATCCCAACGAGGAGCGCGAGGCGCTGCGCGATGTCTCGGTCAAGATTCGTGCCGGGGAGAAGGTCGCAATCCTGGGACGGGTCGGCTCCGGCAAGTCGACGCTCAACAAGCTGCTGCAAGGGCTATACCAGCCTACGGCCGGTGCGGTGATGGTCGATGGCGTGGATATTCGCCAGTTCGACCCGGTCGATCTGCGCCGCCACATCGGCTATGTGCCGCAGGACATTGCGCTCTTCTACGGTTCACTGCGCGACAACATCGTCGCAGCCGGGGGCAGCGACGGTGTCGATGACGAGGCATTGCTGCGAGCCATTCAGCTCAGCGGCCTCGAAGAGATGGTCAACAGCCACCCGCAGGGCGTCGAGTTGCAGGTGGGCGAACGCGGCGAGCTGCTTTCCGGTGGTCAGCGTCAAGCGGTGGCGATCGCCCGGGCGCTGGTCAACGACCCGCAGATTCTGTTGCTCGACGAGCCGACCAGCGCCATGGACCACACCAGCGAAGAAGCCTTCAAGCGTGCCCTGAGCGAGTACGCTGTGCATCGCACGATGGTGATCGTGACCCACCGCACTTCGCTGCTGTCGCTGGTGGATCGCATCGTGGTCGTCGATGGTGGCAAGATCGTCGCCGACGGGCCCAAGGATCAAGTCGTCGAGGCCCTGCGCAAGGGCCAGGTGGGGAGGGCCGCCGGATGAGCGATTCCACGCCTGCCATGCACGACAACATGGGCGCTACTCGACGCAAGAGCGCCGAGCAAGTGGGCTTCGAGGCCATGGGGCGGGTTACCGAGAGTGGCGGCAAGCCGTTCCGACCGCTCATCGACCGGCTGTTTGCCCGCTGGGTCTCATCCGCTCACCTGAACCGCGACTGGGCCAGCGATGCCGACTGGGCGCGTATGCAGCAGGATCCGATGCGCGCCAGGGGGCTGCTGTATCTGGTCGTGGGGATACTCATTGCCTTGCTGGCCTGGGCCTACGTCGCCGAGATCGATCAGGTCACCAAGGGCATGGGCCGGGTCATACCGTCTTCACAGCTCAAGGTCGTCCAGTCCTTCGACGGCGGGGTGGTGCAGGAAGTACTGGTCGAGGAAGGCGATAGCGTCGAGGCGGGGCAGTTGCTGATGCGCATCGATCCGACACGCTTCGTCTCTTCCTTCCGCGAAGGCGTGGCCAAATCGCTGTCGTTGCAGGCCAAGGCCGAACGCCTCACGGCGCTGACGGCAGAGCGTCCCTTCGTGCCATCGCAGGCATTGATCGAGCAGGCGCCGGATCTGGTCGAGCACGAGCGCACGCTGTTCGAGAGCAGCCGACAGGCGCTGGAAGAGACGCGCAAGATAGCTCAGGAACAACTGAGCCAGCGCCGCGAAGAGCTCAAGGAGGCGCAGGCGCGCTTCGATCAGGCATCGCGGGCGCTGGATCTCGCCTCCCGGGAACTGTCGTTGACCCGCCCTTTGCTGAGTTCGGGCGCGGTATCCGAAGTCGAGGTGCTGCGCCTGGAACGTGATGTTTCCAATGCCCGCGGCGAACGTAGCCAGGCTTCCGCCCAGGTGGCGCGCCTGCAGGCAGCCATCGAGGAGGCCGACAGCAAGTTGCGGGAAGCGTCGCTGGAACTGAAAAATCGTTGGCGCAACGAGCTTTCCGAGACGTTGGGACAACTGGCTGCCTTGGAGCAGAGCAATCTCGGCCTGCAGGACAAGGTCTCCATGGCCGAGATCCACTCACCTGTCGATGGTACGGTGCAGCGACTGCATGTCACGACGCTGGGGGGCGTCGTGCAGCCCGGCCAGGACGTCATCGAGATCGTACCCAATGACGAACAATTGCTCGTCGAGGCGCGCATCGCGCCCCAGGACATCGCATTCCTGAGGCCCGGTCAGTCGGCCTTCGTCAAGTTTACGGCCTATGACTTCGCGACCTATGGCGGGATGGAAGCCACGCTCGAACATATCAGTGCGGACACCATCACCGACGACGATGACAATACTTTCTATCTGGTTAGGGTGCGTACCCAGGACAACGCACTGGGGCCGAACCTGACCATCATTCCCGGGATGACGGCACAGGTAGACATCCGCACCGGCAAGCGTACGGTGCTCGACTATCTGCTCAAGCCGCTCCTTCGAGCCAAGGGCAATGCGCTGAGCGAACGATGAACAGACATCTTTTCGTATGCCAGGGTGAGAATGTCGTCCCCCGTTGGACCGAGGCCTTCCCGAACGCGCGCTGCTGTACGCCGCAACAGGCACGCGCCCAGGCCAGCCAGGGGGATCATGTTTGGATCCTGGCCGATCTCCAGGACTGGATGGGGCTGGTGGCGACATTGGAACAGCGCGGTGCCCTGGTGGTGGTGCTTTCGTACCGGCCGGATGTCAATCAGGCCTTTCAGGCGCTGGATGCCGGGGCGCGTGGCTATGCCCATGCGCTCTCGGCGCCGGCGCTGCTGACGCAAGTCGCCTTGGTGACGGCCAATCAGGGGCTATGGGTCTGGCCGGAGCTGCTCCAGCAGGTGGTCGGTACGACCTTCCGTCTATTGGGTGGCGGCGCCAAGGCGAACGATAGCGTGCTGGCCGGCTTGACCGCCCGCGAACGTGATGTGGCCTTGGCCGTGGCGGAGGGCAAGAGCAACAAGGAGGTGGCTCGTCAGCTCGACATTACCGAGCGGACCGTCAAGGCCCACCTCGGCGCCATCTTTCGCAAGCTACATATCCGCGACCGTATGCAACTGGTGCTGACATTGTCGGGCCAAGGGCAGGAGGTCGGCATGCTCTGAGTTGCCGTCCAGGCAGCTCAGGGCGGGTTTATAAAACAGAAGTTACATGTTGTTACTGTCCTTCGGTCCAATATTTTTCCTGGCCGGCCTTGCCTAATCTCGATAGCACTGAACCTCCCTTCGTGACCGGCACATACGTCACGGTTTTACTCGCTCGTAGGGTGATATCGCATGAGTACTCCGATCGCTACCGTTCTTTCCGTTACCGGCCAGGCCTGGGCGCGTGACGCCGATGGCAACCTTCGCCCCCTTGAGCCCGGTGACGTTCTGCTGGAAGGCGAAGAACTCATCACTGGCGAGAACGGCCGTGTCCAGCTCGACTTTGCCGAGGCCGAACCGGTCACCATCGGGCCGGAACAGACCGTTGCCATGCTTGCCGATCTCGATGCGCAGGCGCCGGTACCCGAGGACGAAGCCGCCATACTCGATGAAGACCTCGAAGCGCTGCTAACGGCCATCGACGAAGGTGAAGGCGACCTGCTGGACGTCCTCGATGCGACCGCTGCTGGTCTGGGCGGCGGCGCCGGTGGTGAAAATGGCGGCCACAGCTTCGTGCAACTGGCGCGTATCTCGCTGAGTACCGACTCGCCAAGCTATACCTACGAGCCGGTCGCGCTGGACGAGACGGAAACGGCGCTGTTCGTTGGTGAGGAGAGTTTGGTGGCGGCTGAGGCTGCTGCTGAGACAGTGGATAACTTGCCACCCACTCTAACAATTACGCGTGAGAATAGCGGCACTGTAAATGGCCAAGATACAAGTGTAGTTGTCTTCCGTTTCAGCGAGCCGGTTTCAGGTTTCGACGAATCGGATGTGACCGTTACAGGGGGGAACCTTACAGGTTTTACGCAAGTCGACAGCCAGACATGGTCGGGGATATTCGTGCCTGAAACCGGGTTTACCGGCGATGCAACAATATCTATTGCAGATAACAGTTATACCGATTTGGCGGGTAACAGTGGGCTGGGCAGTTCTTTAATTGTTGATGTCGATACCGAAGCCAGTGCCACGATCAGCATCGACCCGGTCACGTCCGACAACACCCTCAACGCGACAGAAGCCGGGCAGACGATCACCGTCACCGGTAGCGTCACCGGCGACGCTGCGGCGGGCGACACCGTCACCCTGACCATCGGCGGTCAGACGTTCGAGGGAACGGTCAGCGATGACCTGACCTACGCCATCGACATCGATGGCGAGGTGCTGGCTGCCAACGACACCATCGACGCCAGCGTCACCGGTCGCGACGCGGCGGGCAACGCCGTCACCGCCGAGGCCAGCCGCAGCTATGCGGTGGACACCCAGGCCGAGGCCGGCATCAGCATCGACCCGGTCACGTCCGACAACACCCTCAACGCGACAGAAGCCGGGCAGACGATCACCGTCACCGGTAGCGTCACCGGCGACGCTGCGGCGGGCGACACCGTCACCCTGACCATCGGCGGTCAGACGTTCGAGGGAACGGTCAGCGATGACCTGACCTACGCCATCGACATCGATGGCGAGGTGCTGGCTGCCAACGACACCATCGACGCCAGCGTCACCGGTCGCGACGCGGCGGGCAACGCCGTCACCGCCGAGGCCAGCCGCAGCTATGCGGTGGATACCCAGGCCGAAGCCGGCATCAGCATCGACCCGGTCACCTCCGACAATACCCTCAACGCGACAGAAGCCAAGCAGACGATCACCGTCACTGGCCGTGTCACCGGCGATGCCGCGGCGGGTGACACCGTCACCCTGACCATTGGCGGTCAAACGTTCGAGGGAACGGTCAGCGATGACCTGACCTACGCCATCGACATCGATGGCGAGGTGCTGGCTGCCAACGAGACCATCGACGCCAGCGTCACCGGCCGCGACGCGGCGGGCAACGCCGTCACCGCCGAGGCCAGCCGCAGCTATGCGGTGGATACCCAGGCCGAAGCCGGCATCAGCATCGACCCGGTCACCTCCGACAACACCCTCAACGCGACAGAAGCCGGGCAGACGATCACCGTCACTGGCCGCGTCACCGGCGATGCCGCGGCGGGTGACACCGTCACCCTGACCATTGGCGGTCAAACGTTCGAGGGAACGGTCAGCGATGACCTGACCTACGCCATCGACATCGATGGCGAGGTGCTGGCTGCCAACGAGACCATCGACGCCAGCGTCACCGGCCGCGACGCGGCGGGCAATGCCGTCACCGCCGAGGCCAGCCGCAGCTATGCGGTGGACATGGAGGGCCCGGTTTCGGGAACCACCACGCTGGTGATCGACGACGTCACTGCCGATAACACCGTCAATGTGACCGAGGCCAACGGCCAGATCACCCTGACGGGCAGCGTGACCGGCGAATACGCCGTGAACGACATGGTTACCCTGACCATCAACGGTGAAACGTACGAGACCGCCGTCAACGCCGAAGGCGACTGGAGCGTCGACGTGGCGGGCAGCGACCTGGCCGCCGACGGCGACCAGAACATTGCCGGGGCGATTGCCGCCACCGACGCGGCGGGCAACGTGGGCACGGTGACCGCCACGAAAGGCTATGCCGTGGACATGGAAGCCCCGACAGCGGGCACCACCACACTGGTGATCGACGACGTCACCGCCGACAACACCGTCAACGCGACCGAGGCCAACGGCCAGATCACCCTGACGGGCAGCGTGACCGGCGAATACGCCGTGAACGACATGGTCACCCTGACCATCAACGGTGAAACGTACGAGACCGCCGTCAACGCCGAAGGCGACTGGAGCGTCGACGTGGCGGGCAGCGACCTGGCCGCCGACGGCGACCAGAACATTGCCGGGGCGATTGCCGCCACCGACGCGGCGGGCAACGTGGGCACTGTGACCGCCACGAAAGGCTATGCCGTGGACATGGAAGCCCCGACAGCGGGCACCACCACACTGGTGATCGACGACGTCACCGCCGACAACACCGTCAGCGCGACCGAGGCCAACGGCCAGATCACCCTGACGGGCAGCGTGACCGGCGAATACGCCGTGAACGACATGGTCACCCTGACCATCAACGGTGAAACGTACGAAACCGCCGTCAACGCCGAAGGCGACTGGAGCGTCGACGTGGCGGGCAGCGACCTGGCCGCCGACGGCGACCAGAACATTGCCGGGGCGATTGCCGCCACCGACGCGGCGGGCAACGTGGGCACGGTGACCGCCACGAAAGGCTATGCCGTGGACATGGAAGCCCCGACAGCGGGCACCACCACACTGGTGATCGACGACGTCACCGCCGACAACACCGTCAACGCGACCGAGGCCAACGGCCAGATCACCCTGACGGGCAGCGTGACCGGCGAATACGCCGTAAACGACGTGGTCACCCTGACCATCAACGGTGAAACGTACGAGACCGCCGTCAACGCCGAAGGCGACTGGAGCGTCGACGTGGCGGGCAGCGACCTGGCCGCCGACGGCGACCAGAACATTGCCGGGGCGATTGCCGCCACCGACGCGGCGGGCAACGTGGGCACGGTGACCGCCACGAAAGGCTATAGCGTCGAGCTTGACTCTACACCAACTATTACCGTTGACGAGTCCAAGCTGAAAGTTCTGAATGTACTGACGGATGAAACCGAATTGCGCTCAGAGCCTTTCGTCTCTACCACAACCGATTTCTCTCAGGCCCTATCATTCGACTATGGTAGCGACGGTAGCGGCACCGTTAGCTACCAGCTCAGATTAGAAGGGAGGATTACAACAAATTTAACCGCGACTGAGACAGGCGAACCGATAAGTTTAGTGCTGATGGCAGATGGTAAGCTCGTAGGGCAAACCTCCAACGGTAGCACAGCGTTCGAGCTTTCTGTTGATCAAGCCGGTAAGGTCACGCTCATCCACCATATGGCGGTCGCACATCCGGATGCTACCCGAGTTGATGAATTAATCTCATTGGATGGGCTTGGAATCAAGCTGGTAGTTACAGCTACCGATGCAGATAACAATATGTCTGCAGCAGATACAGGCCGGGCCGAGATTGATTTAGGCGCGCATTTAATATTTGAAGACGATGGCGTTATCTTGCATCAAGGTGCTGCTGAATACCAAGTAACTGTTCAGAGTATACCTGACGTGTTGAATGGTAAATTTATTCTTTCCTCTAATACGGCACGTGATGATCGTAGCTTGAAATATGAGGGCTTTACGGTAACGGCTCAGGGGTTTACCTCTAAGTACAACTCAGCCCTAACCGATGCAGATGTTTACCGTAACAGCAGCGGTATGGGGGTCATGAGCGATGAGAGCCCGTATCATAATTTGGCAGGAGAAGTTGATTACCGTGTGTTTGCTGATAGTACTTCAGCGTCGGAAGAATTAATCTTCAAGCTCGACCCGGGGAGCTTGGCATTCGGACTAACTGCAGAGTTCAACCTGATGTTCGGGGGTGAGCTTGAGCAAGGAATGGCTGTGTTCTTCAGGAATGATAAAGAAGTCGGACGCCAAGAGTTTTCTTCAGATAGAGCCAGTGGCAATTATGCTGAGGATTTTGAAGCAATCCCCGGTGGCTTCGATGAAGTCCGCTTTATGGCGACGAGCAACGGCGGTGCGAATCCCAATGATAATAGCGACTTTGCCATCAAGAGCATTACTTTCACTGGTGGCGTGACGGATTATCTCATTGCGGCCGCTGAAGGTCAGGTGTCGGCACAGGCTGCAGATGGTGCCCGCTTTGAGCTGACTGGGCTGGTGAATAACTTCGGCTATGCTATCGCCCTTTCCGATGGCAATCATACATTGATCGCGCGTGACACAAATGGTGCGAAAGTCTTCGAAATCCGGTTGAGCGAAAGTGCCGGCACCTGGGACTTCCTGCAGTATCAGGTTGTTCCAGAAGATATCCAGTTTATGGTCCAGGCGACAGATGGCGATGGTGATAGCTCTAGCACTACCGTATCCCTTGATGTCTACAGTGGCGTGGAGCCTACAGTAACGGTCGATATCGAAGCGACTCCTGTCCATGACACGCTGATCGTCGATGATATAGCCGACCTAGGTGTTGGGCGCTCTGGTAGTGGAAATGTTAACGATCCCCGGCCGCCTGCAGATGCCCGAGTGGTGAATTTTGGGTACGGTTCCGAGCACGCTGGCCAAGTCGTTACGGTGAGCTGGAATCAGCAAGCTTTCGGCGGATGGGAGGATGGTTCGTCTGGTGCGACGCGTGACCTTTTCACGGTATTCGCGAATGACCAACAGATTTACCAGACGTCATATAGCATGGGAACTCCCGGAGGAAGAAATAACGATTATAGGTCTGAGGTATCTGACCACTCATTCCAGATCATGCTGGACCAGTACGGCAATGCTTCGGTCGTGTTCGAGGTACGTTCCACTCACAAAGAGGAGACAGTCTCGATCACCAACATCAAGGCCGAATTACCTACCTCCGAGATGGAATACCCTTTGACCCTCGCTGGGGCAATTGAAAGCGGAGAAATTACCAGCTATTTGGTTGCGGTCGAGGGCGGCAAACTATTGCATAATGGCAATGTCTTGACAGCGAATGCACAAGATCAGTATGAGCTGACGCCCGGTCAGCTGTCAGGATTGACTGTCGCTCCGTCAGGTGATGCCAGTGAGATCAAAGTCTCTGCCGTTGCTGTGAGCAATCTGGGCGTAGAAAGCCCTGTCGCTTTTGATGATGTGGACGTAGTTCTGGTCGAGCCTGAGCCTGTCAATCCTGTGCCGATGGTGTCTTTGGATATTTATGAGGTGCCTGCTGTTACCCAACAGGCCGGTAACATTAATGACCTTGGGCGAGGGCATAGGTTTTCACTTTTCGGCAACAATCCCCAAGACCGCAGTGATACGTTGACCTTTGATTTTGATGCAGAGAATGCTGGTAAATCGGTAACGCTGAGCTGGGAACAGTCTGCTAAGGGCGGATGGGGGCCGGGAGGCTGGCTTACTCCTGGCGATAGTTTGATGTTAATAGTTAATGGCATAGTCTATTCACTAGATTACAGTTATTCAGATTATAGTGTTGGTGTGATCCTTGATGGGCAAGGCAGAGCCAACATTCAGTTTGCGTCCTACACCACTGAGAAAAATGAAAGTATTGATATCACCGATATAAAGGCAGTGCTGCCACCTGCCTACTCTGTTGAGTTGAGCGGAAGTATTGAAGAGGAAGGAGAAATTGCCAGTTATGTAGTGAGTGTCACTGATGGAACCTTGTTGCTGAATGGCCAAGCCGTAGAAGCGAACGAGCGAGGGCAGTCGGTACTAAAACCGGACCAGCTGCATGGCCTGACGGTCGTGCCTAATGACGATCTCAGTAAGATGCAGGTGACGGCCGTGGCGATAAGTACTGCCGGTGAGCGAAGTGCGCCTGTAACTGCGAGCCTCGATATAGAAAGCGATGAAGTCACTAGCCAAACGTTATCGATATCTGCACTGACCCTTGATGAAGGCCAGGAGAGCCAAGTCTCTTCTGAGCAGTCAACCGAAATTGATGTACAAGAGAACGATGGTCGGGTGGTTGCGCCAGATGAAAGCTACGCCCAAGAGAGCGAGACAGACGTCAGTTCTACCCAGGCGAAGGACCAATCTCAGCTTGCATTAGGAATCGATACTGACCATGGTGATTCGACCAATATTGAGCCAGAGCAGACCGTGGAGGCCGAGGAGGACACAACCGGAAAGGTCGAAGATGGAGCAACAGCTGTTGCACTAAAAGACTTGGATGGCAACAACCCCCTAATTGGCGAACTAGGCACCGATACTATTGCCTTGGAATTAGCAGATCAAGGCACTGCTGGGTCACCAGAGGCCGATAGCGTTGCCGACTTCAACGCGACCGAGGGCGATACGATCGATCTTTCCGATCTATTGCAGGAATATGATAGCGGTAAAGAGGACCTGTCGAGCTTCATTCAGGCAACCGAAGACAATGGCTCTACCACTTTGCATGTCAGTACGGATGGAAAGATGTCTGATAATAGCCATGCCAACGCCGACCAGACCATTATTCTGGATGGAGTGACCATGGGTGGGCAGAGTTCGGAAGCTTTCATTCAGTCCATGATCAGCAGCAGCCAACTCGACATCGATAAGTAAGGCGTTACGTGACATCGCTCCGGCATAGCCGGGGCGATGTCGTTGATTATGCCCCTATACCAACGGCACTGGCCGTATCGGAGAGCCGAACATGTACGTAAGTCGCAATGCCAGCGGCGAGATCAGCATGATCAGTCGTGAGTGTACGCCGGAATGTACGGAGTCCATTACACCGGACGACCCGGAAGTGTTGGCTTTTCTCGATCAGGAGGGCGACGAGCAGCGCCGCTTGTTGCGGGATTCGGATTTGGCCTTCGTGCGCGTGCTCGAGGACGTGATCGAACTGATGATCGCCAAGGGCGTGATCAGTTTTACCGAGCTGCCGGAAGTGGCTCGCGAGAAGCTTTTGAGGCGTCAGACGCTGCGCCGCCAGGTCAATAGCGTCGAGCTGCTGGGTGACGATGAGGACGAGTGGCTGATCTAGTCGATGAGATCAGTTGCAATTAAGACAAATGTAAAGGGAAGCGAATGATCGCTTCCCTTTGTTTTTTCATTGTGCCTGCGGGTCATCGATTGTCGGTCAGACGTACG
Source organism: Halomonas sp. McH1-25 (assembly GCF_022348165.1). GTDB lineage: Bacteria > Pseudomonadota > Gammaproteobacteria > Pseudomonadales > Halomonadaceae > Modicisalibacter. Next base: position 761,952 of record NZ_JAKRFI010000001.1, on the reverse strand, counting down.
CCAGGTCCGGTGACGCCGTCGAAGCCCAGATCGAAGAGCGTTTCTCTCTCTTCCTGGTTGGCGACGCCTTCGCCAATCACCAGCACGCCAATGGAGTGGCTCAACGTGGCGATGCCGCGCAGGAAGGGATGTGTCTGGTCTTCCCGATTGATGTCCTGAATCAACGAGGCGTCGATCTTGAGATAGGTCAGGCCCAGGTCGTGCAGGGAGTTGAGCTTGGCAAATTCCGGACCGACATGTTCGATCCCCATCTTGCAGCCGAACTGACGTAGCTCCTGAGATAGCGTTCGGAACGCAGCCATGTGCCTGACGGCTGCCGATTCCGGGACTTCGATCCAGAGCTGGCGGGCTTCCTGTGGCTTGTCCTGAAGGCGCTGACGCAGCGCTGCCACGAAACCGGTGTCACGAATGGACTCGCTGGACAGGTTGATCCCCAATGGCTTGTCGTCTTGGGCAATGGTCCGCAGGGCGGTGTCGACGACAGCCAGATCGATGTCCCGACTCATGCCGATGCGTGATGCCCAGGGCAGAAAGACGCCAGCCGACTGCCAAGCGTCCTTGAGCTTGAGGCGTGCCGGACACTCGTGATGAAGCAGCTGCCCGTCGCTGTCCAATACAGGGTAGTGGGCCAGATATACGCCGTCAGTCGACAAGGCTTGGGTGAGTGCCTGGCGCCACTCGTCGTGCGTTCGATAGGGTTGACGTTTGGCATCGGTGGTTGCCACTTCGATGGCCTTGCCGCCGCGAGTTTCCGCCTTGGACAGGGCGCCATCCAACACGCTAAGCAACTCGCCACGTTTGTCGCCTTGGGCGTAGGCCACCAGGGACACGGGCAGTTCGATACCGCTGCGTTCGACGTCCGGTTGGGTATAGAGTTGCGATTTAATCGCCTCGATCAAGGCGTCGGGGTCGCTGCAGCCTGGCAGAATGAGACCGAAATCGGTGCCGTTTAGGCGGCCGACAAAGCCCTCATCGTAGTTTTCGGCAAGTTCCCGTAGAAAGCCGGCCAGGTCATTCAGAAACTGGTTGGTAGCGGCGTATCCCAGGCGTTCGTTAAGCACAGTCAGGTTGGCGACGCGGACCATGGCCAGGTGCCCAGCGGAGCGTTGGCCGTCACTGGTCAGCATGGCGTCGAGTCGATGCATCAGGGCGTCGCGCTTGGCCACGCCGGTCACTTCATCCTGTTGCAGGCGCCGGCGCAGCTTATCCAGCTTGCGGGTTTCTTCGGCAAGCATCAGTCGGACGACGTTGGATAGCTGGTTCATGGCCAGTACCACTTCGCGCAACTCACGAGTGCGAGGAACCTCGGTCGTGGTGAAGCGACGCTGCCCGATGTCGCGGGCTTGCGCCACGACGGTCTGAAGGGGGCGTTGGATGGCACGGACGATCCACCAGGCAAGCGCCGCACTGACCAGGGCGGCGACGGCGAACCAGATCAACAGGTCTACCACGCTCCGCCACAACGCACGATAGGCATAGCCGTGATGGGTTTCGAGTGTGACGGTGGCGAACTGCTTCCAACCATCCTGAACGACGGCGGTGCCTGCCGGAATATCGAAATCGATCAGTTCGACAAACCAACCGGGTGCATCGCTGGCGGGTGCATCACTTACCCGGCGCTCGAGAACTTCGCCTTCGGGAGACACCAGCTCGATACGCCGATAATGACCGGTATCGAACTGAGCGGCGACCAGCAGTTCAACCGTGACGGGATCCTTGTCGAGCTGACTGAGCGACAGGGCCAGGGCATTGGCATTGTCGGCATTCTTGATGCGTAATTCCTGCTCGATGTACTGCTTGCTGTTCATGGTGCCAATGAACAGGCTGCCACCGAGGGCAAGCAATAGCAGGACCAAGATGGTCAGCCATATCTGCTTGATCAAGGACATGAAGGGATGCTCCTGTCGATCCAGGGGAAGAGAGCCGGTTGCTGCGTTGCGTTCATAGAAAGCCCTGCGCTGCCATGCGCTGTAGCACGCTGCGCCACCGCGACAGACGCTGGGTAGGATCGGCCAGTGAACGCGTGGCGCCACCGGCCCAGAGCCCGTCGCTGTTGAAACTGAACACCGGGCTCAAATCGTCGCGCTGACTCGCGGGCAGGATAGTGGGCAGAAGATTGTCCAGTACCAGAGGTTCGCTGTCGGGCGTCTCGTAATAACCCAGCACCATGTGGGCCTGGGTTTGGCTGCCGCGACCCAGGCGTGCACGGACGTAGATCATGCGCAGCCTGTCTCCCGGTATGCCGAGCTTCTTGAGCGTCTCGTACTTGGCTATCGAATAGTCCTCGCAATCGCCTGCACCGCGCCCTAACGCCTCCAGGGGCGTGGCCCAGTAATCTTTTTCCTGCCACACCTCGACGTCTTCGAGCCAACGCACGTGGCGATTGAAGAAATCGTTGACGCCGCGGAGTTGCTGGGAGGTGTCTTGCTCCTCAAGGTCATCGACCAGGTGCAGCCAGGCGTCCAGCGCTTCCGTACCGGTCCGTCCGTAGCGCTCGGCCATGAAGTCGCGCATGCGCGAGGCTTCCATGGCGTCGCTGTCCAGGGCCAGGAAGCCGCTTGCCAGAACCAGCGCTACCGAGTAGGCCAATAGCGAACGCCACCGGAACAAAGTGGATAAGCAATTTTTCAAAGCACGGAGCCTGGAATAGAGCAGTGTGTCGCGAGATCCAGAGCATACGGGATAGTGGCTTGTGACGAAGTCGCCATATGCGCCTGTAACTCTCGCCAATTCCCAGCCATGCCGGACAACCCTTCACGGAAGCCATGATCAAGGATTCTAACTTGGCGAGTGTCAGTTGCGTAGCGAAATGTAATTACACGGTGTCATGCTTTGCCTGGTCCATGCCAGACACGCAGGCGACCAAGCCAGGGCAGGGATGTTCCGGCTTCGCGTAGCTGACGGGCTTGTTCATCGAGATCGGGATCGCTATCGGGAGCGGAGGTATATAAGGAGACGTCGATCCGGTTGTCCAGATAATGCAGGTCGAGCGCGACACGGCGTTGCCATGCCTCGATGCCGTGCCAGGCTTCGTTCAGCGCTGATTCCACATCGGAACGCAGTGGCTGTTCGGGGAGTTGGGTAGGGTCGTCGAGATCCGAATCGTCCTGGGGATCGATATGGAAGGTGACGTCGGACAGGCTGGGAAATGCCTGGTTCAATTCACGGCACACCTGATTGCCGATCTCATGAGCCTCCGAGACGGTAACGCGCGGTGCCACCACGATATGCAGATCCAGCAGTACCTGCCCGCCGATGGTCCTTGTACGCAACTGATGCACATCGCGAACGCCATGGACCTGCTTTGCCAGGGCACGCATCTGAACCTGCTCGTCTTCGGGTAGCGCCGTGTCGACCAGCTCGCGAATTGCCTCCCAAATCAACGTTCCACCGATCTTGCCGATCAGCAGGCCCACTGCGACAGCAGCCAGGGCATCCAGCCAGCCGGCGCCGAACTGGGCGCCGACCAGGCCTATTAGCACCACGACTGTCGACAGGGCGTCGCTGCGGGAATGCCAGGCATTGGCGGCAAGCAGGCGGGAGTCGAGGCGTTTCGCGACTCGCAGGGTATAACGGAAAATCCACTCCTTGCCGATAATACCGATACCGGCAAGGGCAATTGCCCAAACACCCGGCGGCATGGTGATGGCTCCTGCCACCAGGCGCATCAGGCTGGCCCAGGCAATGCCGCCGGCCACGAAGATCATCACGCTGCCCAGGAGTAGCGTGGCGAGGGTTTCGATGCGCCCATGCCCATAAGGGTGGTTGCGGTCCGGCGCCTGACGGCCATAATGCGTGGCCATCAGTACCAACGCATCGGTGGCCAGATCGGAGAAGGAGTGAACGCCGTCAGCGATCAATGCGGCCGAGCCGACGAGGTAGCCGACAATGACCTTGGCGACGCCCAGGAGCGTATCGATGGCGGCACCGATCAGGGTGACCTTGTGCGCTTCGCGGGTCTCGGCTTGATGTCGGCAGGGTTCGTCCATCGGCGAAAACTCCAGGAATATAAGAAAACGCTACGCTATAGTTGCCGCCGGCCATTACATACGCAAGGGAAGAAAAACGCATGGCCTCGTTTCGTTTTCCGCCGCTCCGGCATGCCATGGTGGGCTGGGCGCCGGTACTCAAGGTGCTGGCCGTACTCTGGCTGGTGTTGGCGTCGTTCATGGTATTGCCGTGGTTGGTACTGTTGCTCGAGCGGGACCCCGATGCCTGGGCCTTCGGCTGGTCGATATCGATCGTGATGGCGTCCGTTTTTCTTGGATGGTCCCTGACGCACCGAGTCTCGATCGAGCTCAAGCCGCGACACATGTTCGTCTTGACCACCCTGAGTTGGGTAACCATTTGCGGATTCGCCAGCCTGCCGCTCATTCTGGGGGCGCCGCAATTATCATTCACCGATGCCGTATTCGAGTCAGTGTCGGCCATTACCACCACCGGCTCGACGATCCTGGTGGGCATCGAGCGCCTGTCGGATGGCCTGAAACTGTGGCGTGGCATGATGCAATGGCTGGGGGGGATCGGCATCATCGTCATGGCGATTGCCATCCTGCCGTTTCTCAAGGTCGGTGGCATGCGCCTGTTTCAGACCGAATCCTCCGACTGGTCCGATAAAGTCATGCCGCGCACCGGCGGCATCGCCAAGGCGACCATGACGGTTTATGGCGGCCTCACGCTGGCCGCCGTCGTCAGTTACTGGCTGGGCGGGATGCTGCCGTTGGATGCCGTGGTGCATGGCATGACTTCGCTGGCTACGGGCGGCTTCGCCAATTCGGATGCCTCGTTCGACGCTTATGCGGACAAGCCGCTGCTGCTGTGGCTGGGGTCGTTTTTCATGCTCTGCGGTGCACTGCCGTTCGTGCTGTACATTCGCAGTGTGCGTGGCTCGCCGACGGCGCTATGGTGCGACCAGCAGGTACGCGGGCTGTTGTGGCTGCTGTTGCTGGTCATCCTATTGTTGACGGGGTATCTGATCGCCAAGGGGACGCCGGCGTTCGATGCGCTGACTCAGGTCACGTTCAACGTCGTATCGGTGGTCACCACGACAGGCTACGCTTCCGACGATTACACCTTGTGGGGGCCCTTGGCCGTAGCGGCTTTTTTCTATCTGACCTTCGTCGGGGGGTGTAGCGGCTCGACCAGTGGCGGCATGAAGATTTTTCGTTTCCAGATTGCCATGGTGATGCTGTTCAACCAGTTGCGGTTTTTGGTGCATACCAACGGTGTCTTTGCCCAGCGCTACAACGGCAGCGTTCTGACTGACGAAGTCGTGCGTGGCGTCGTCGCTTTCTCGTTCTTCTTCTTTCTGACCGTCGCCGGCTTGGCGCTAGGCTTGGCGATGCTTGGACTGGATTTCGTGACGGCGCTGTCCGGGGCGGCCACGGCCGTGTCCAACGTCGGCCCGGGATTAGGGGATATCATCGGGCCGGCAGGCAATTTCGCGACCCTGCCCGATGCGGCCAAGTGGCTGCTGTGTGTCGGGATGCTGATGGGGCGTCTGGAGATTCTGACCGTGTTGGTGCTATTGACACCGATGTTCTGGCGGAAGTGAGCCGGCGCTGGCTGTCGCCCAGCGCCGATTAGTCTCGAAACAACGGTTGCAGTTAGTCTGCCTTGATCCGTCCCGCGCGGTTGAGGATCGGGTTGGCGTACTGTGCCAGCCACCACTCGCGCAACTCGCTGGGAACCTCGTTGAGTCGGGCGGCGAAGCGCTCACGATCGGCACCGTTTACCTCGCTCAGATCGAGCAGGTCAGGGGCCTTGCCACTGGTTTCGAGCGCCAGTTCGTGGCTGGGAAAGGTGTGATAGCCACCCAGTACCTGGCGATTGATCTCTTCGGCGACCTGGTCCGGCGTGTCGAAATCGGCAGTCAGCGGGGTGCCGAAGGTCAGCTTGATGCGCCCCTTGCTGCCGGTGATGCCGGCGACGATCGAGCGAATATCCTCGAAATCGGCCTTTTCGTAACGGCCTGCGGTGTGCACGGCATACAGCTCGCGTGCCTTCTGCACGTCACAGGGGTCGTATTCGTAGCTGATCGATACCGGCACCATATGCAGTTCACGAATCGCATCGCCCAGGCTGGCTTCCTTGTCCTGCTGCCGGCGTGCCATGGTCAGCATCTTGATGATGGCCGGGTCGGCCCGGTCGATCCCGTCCTTGGCGCGACCTTCGCGTTGGGCCAGCCACACCGAATGATTGTCGACGGTGATCGAGTGGCGAATGTAACGGGAAAGTGCCTGGTAGGCGGCGAGCATGGCCCGCTTGCCCTTGGCGCTGCGCGGCACGATGAAGCTCTTGTTGAGACGCATCAGATCGGTGACGTAGGGTTTTTGCAGCAAGTTGTCGCCGATGGCGATGCGTACCGTGTTGCGCCCGGCCTGGTAGAGCGCGAAATTGACGAACGCCGGATCGAGCGCGATATCGCGGTGGTTGCCGATGAACAGGTAGGCTTGGGCGGGGTCCAGCTTGTCGAGACCCTCGACCTCGAAGGCATCGGTGGTCTTGGCGATCATGTGTCGCATATAGACGGCAATGCGATCCTGGAACTCGGCCACGCTATCCACGCCGCGCATCTGCCGTGATAGGGCGCGGCCCGCGAGGAAGCGAGCCAGCCACGGCGCGTGGCGGGCCAAGCGGGGGAGCCGGTAGCGCGTGATGGCATCGAGAAATTCGTTGTTGTGTGCGAGCCGCGCAAGTACCTCGGCGACTTCGTCGTCGTGATAGGGGCGGATGTTCTCGAAGGTTTCTTGAGAAAGCTGATCTGTCATGGCGTCGGTGTGGCGGGTGTGGCTTCGCCACCCAGCCATTCGATGAGTTGTTCGATAGTGTTGGAAAGCGCCCGGGTCATCAGCGCGAAATCGGTTTCTAGGCGCAGGACGGGGTCGTCGCCATCGTCGGTCTGGCTGGCCTCGTCGATCAGGGCGTCGGCAAAGCGCAGGGTCTTCAAGGCAAAATCATCGGTCAGCACCAGGGACAGCGACTCGTCGATGGTAAAGGCCAGCCGGGTTGCCTGTCGGCCGGCCTCGAGCGCCGTCTGTATTTCATCGCCATCGAGATCGATCTGGCGTCCGCGTAGCACGCTTTCGTCGCCGCTGATGGCCTTGAGTTCGACCTGATCGCCCAGCACCAATGCCGCGGGGCGCTTTTCAGGGTCGTTGAGCCATTCCGTCATGGCGCGCATGGGCGTGGCCTTGGTAGCCAGGGGGGTCACCTTGAGGCTACCCAAAGTCTGGCGCAACAGGTCGAGTACATCCTCGGCGCGCTTGCGGCTCGAGGCGTTGACGCCGATCAGCTGTCGCTGTGTGTCCCACCACAGATCGATACGCTGCGTGCGTACGAAGGCGCGCGGCAGAAATTCTTCGTAGATCTGTTCTTTCAGTGCCTGCTTTTCCTGGCGGCGCAACGGACGCCCCTCGGCTTCTTCACGTTCGGCTGCCCGGCTTTCCATCTCCTCCTTGACTACCGAGGTAGGCAAGAGCCGCTCCTGACGCAGGGCGGACACCAGGCGGTGGCCTTGAATCTCATGCAGACGCTGCTGGCTGCCGCGGCCGGCAGGTGCACTCCAGCCCATGCGCTTGGCTTCAACGCTACCTAGGGGGCGAAAGGCCTGCTCATCAAGAGCCTCAATCAGCTCCTCGTCGCTCAGTGTCGGGGCGTCATGCACGCGGTAGAGATGCAAGTGCTTGAACCACATGGTGTCGTTCCGTTTAAAAGGAGGCACATTATGTCGAATAGCGTCAGAGGGTGCCAGTGGCATTCCGGGGATGGCAAGCGAGACTGTCGTCGTCAGGGGGCGTTGAAGGGATGTCGCATCGCGATCCAGCGCTAGGACATTTAGTTTAAAACAGTTGTTTGTTACTCGATGGTAATCTGACTAGACTCCAGGGGCTGCTCTGACTTTCCATAACAGGACGCTTCAAGGCCATGGATCAACGTATCGCCCGTTCGACCGTGCGAGTGCGCGGCTTTCATCTCGACGGCTATGCCCACGTCAACAATGCCCGCTACCTGGAGTTTCTCGAAGAGGGACGCTGGGCCTATTTCGAACAACAATTCGATCTGTTGGCACTGTTCAATCAGGGGTTGGCGGTCGTGGCGGTCAATCTCAACATCAACTATCGGCGTGCTGCAGTCATGAACGATGAGTTGGAGATACTCACCTCTCTTTCGGGGCTGAATCATCGCAGTGCCGTCATGCATCAGGAAATCAAGCGTATCGGCGATGGCAAGCCCATCGCGGATGCCGATTTCACCTTCGTGCTGCTCGACAGTCGGTCTGGTCGGGCCATGAGTATCGAGGACGATCTGCGCGAGACGCTCAAGCCGTTGGTTCTCGAGCCCGAAAACCAGGCAGGATGATCGCTTCGCGCGCTGCCTTAATCCTTCGCACAATGGTATAATCCGCCGATTACGATCTCTCCGATTCGGAGGATCGACCATCCTGTCTGCGTGCCGTCAGGCAACGCATGGGATGATGCTTGCATGCCATATGCCAGCCGCTTACCAGTCGCAGTGCCAAAGGATTCGACGACCCATGGGTGATATCGCCAGAGAGATTCTTCCAGTCAATATCGAGGACGAGCTGAAACAGTCGTACCTCGATTACGCGATGAGCGTGATCATCGGCCGCGCGCTGCCCGATGTGCGCGATGGCCTCAAGCCGGTACATCGCCGCGTACTGTTCGCCATGCATGAGCTTGGCAACGACTGGAACAAACCCTACAAGAAGTCCGCACGTGTGGTTGGTGACGTCATCGGTAAATATCACCCGCACGGCGATAGCGCGGTGTACGACACCATCGTGCGTATGGCGCAGAACTTTTCGATGCGCTATGTGCTGGTAGACGGCCAGGGCAACTTCGGTTCCATCGACGGCGACAGCGCCGCGGCAATGCGTTACACCGAGGTGCGCATGGCCAAGTTGTCGCATGAGCTGTTGGCCGATCTCGAGAAGGAAACCGTCGACTGGGTCGACAACTACGACGGCACCGAGCGTATCCCCGACGTGCTGCCTACCAAGGTGCCCAACCTGCTGGTCAACGGGGCCTCGGGTATCGCCGTCGGCATGGCGACCAACATCCCGCCGCATAACATGGTCGAGGTCATCAACGGCTGTCTGGCGCTGATCGATGACTACACGCTGACCATCGACGATTTGATGGAGTACATCCCGGGCCCTGATTTCCCCACCTCTGGGATCATCAACGGCAAGGCGGGCATTCTCGATGCCTACCGTACGGGCCGGGGCCGCATCTATGTGCGTGCGCGTCACTCCATCGAATACAACGAGAAGACCGGACGCGACCATATCGTCATCACCGAGCTGCCCTATCAGGTCAACAAGGCGCGTCTGATCGAGAAGATTGCCGAGCTGGTCAAGGACAAGCGCATCGAGGGGATTGCCGAACTGCGCGACGAGTCCGACAAGGATGGGCTGCGCGTGGTGATCGAAACCAAGCGCGGCGAATCCGGTGAAGTGGTCGTCAATAATCTGTTCGCCCAGACCCAACTGCAGACCGTGTTCGGTATCAACATGGTGGCGCTCGACAACGGCCAGCCGAAGACGCTCAACCTCAAGGAAATCCTCGAGGCCTTCGTCCGGCATCGTCGTGAGGTGGTGACACGGCGTACGCTTTACGAGCTCAAGAAGGCGCGTGAACGTGGCCATATCCTCGAAGGGTTGGCGGTTGCCATCTCCAACATCGATGAGGTGATCGAGCTGATCAAGGCCTCGCCGAGCGCCGCCGAAGCCAAGGAGAAGTTGCTCGAACGTGCCTGGCAGCCCGGGCAGGTCACCGGCATGCTGGATCGCGCCGGCGCCACATCCTGCCGGCCCGAGGGGTTGGAGGAGGGCTATGGGCTTGCCGAGGACCGCAGCGAGTACCGGCTGTCACCGGCCCAGGCCCAGGCCATCCTCGAGCTGCGCCTGCATCGCCTGACGGGCCTGGAAACCGAGAAGCTGCTCAACGAGTATCTGGGCATTCTCGAACGGATCGCCGAGCTGACCGAAATACTGGCCTCCGCGGATCGACTGCTGGAGGTCATCCGCGAGGAGCTGATCGCGATTCGCGACCAGTACGGCGATCAGCGCAAGACAGAGATTCAGATCAGCCGTCTCGACCTGACCATCGAGGACCTGATCAATGAAGAGGACATGGTCGTCACCATTTCGCGCAGCGGCTATGCCAAGACGCAGCCGATCAGCGATTACCAGGCCCAGCGTCGGGGCGGTCGCGGCAAGTCGGCGACCAGCATGAAGGACGAAGACGTTATCGAACACCTGCTGGTGGCCTCGACCCACGATACGGTGCTGTTGTTCTCCAACAAGGGCAAGGTCTACTGGCTGAAGGTCTACGAGATACCAGCAGCCAGCCGGGGGTCGCGTGGCAAGCCGCTGGTCAACCTGCTGCCGCTGGATGGCGACGAGTCGATCAACGCCATGATGCCGGTCCGCGAATATAGCGAGGACTGCTACATCTTCTTCGCCACCGCTAGCGGCACGGTCAAGCGCACCTCGCTGGACCAATTCTCGCGTCCGCGCAGTGTCGGCCTGATCGCTATCGATCTCGAAGAGGGCGACCGGCTGGTCGGCGCGGCGATCACCTCGGGCAACGATCATGTCATGCTGCTGTCCTCCAACGGCAAGGCGATTCGTTTCGAGGAGACCAACGTGCGCGCCATGGGACGCACCGCCCGCGGCGTGCGTGGCATGCGGCTGCAGGAAGGCGCCGAGGTCATTAGCCTGATCATTCCGCAATCGACGCTGATCGACAGCGAGGCGGATGACGACCAGTTGGACGCCGAAGGCAACGTCAGTAACGTGGGCAGCGGTAACGACGACCAGATCTACATCCTGACGGCATCCCAGAACGGTTACGGCAAGCGGACCCGGCTCGAGGAGTTCCCGCTGCGCGGTCGTGGCGGGCAGGGGGTCATCGCCATGCAGACCAGCGAGCGTAACGGGGCATTGGTGGCCGCCATGCAGGTGGCCAGCAAGGACGAGATGATGCTGATCACCGACCGCGGCACCCTGGTGCGCACCCGGGTCGAGGAGGTGTCGGTGACGTCGCGCAACACGCAAGGCGTCATGCTGATTCGCCTCGGCGAAAGCGAGTCGCTGGTCAAGACGGTGCGTATCGACGAGCCGGCCGAAGACGTGGCGGAGGGCGCTTCCCTGGAAGAGGATGCGGTACCGGCCGAAGCCAAGGACGTCACCAATCACGGCGTGGAAACGCCAATCGACGATGCGTCGGCTGAGGCATCGTCAGGCGAGCCGGATTCCGAGTAATAACGATGCACAGCGACCGCCGCTTACCGGCGGTCGTTTTCGTAGGGCTTTGCGAGAGTCAGCACTGATGACACGTCACCATAATTTCTGTGCCGGCCCAGCGGCACTTCCCGCCCCGGTCCTGGAGCGCGCTCGCGACGAGATGCTCGACTATCAGGGCCGTGGACTTTCCGTCATGGAAATGAGCCATCGTAGTCCCGAGTTCACGGCCATCGCCGAAGGCGCGGAAGCCACGCTGCGGTCGTTGCTCGAGGTGCCCGATAACTACAGGGTGCTTTTTCTGCAGGGGGGAGCCTCGACCCAGTTCGCCATGCTGCCTTACAACCTGCTGGGTAATGGCGGAACCCCCAATTACCTTTATACGGGTATCTGGGGCAAGAAGGCGATTGCCGAAGCCAAGCATTTGGGGGGAGCACATATCGCCGCGTCCAGCGAGGCCAATGGGCTGACTGCCGTCCCGCGGCCAAGCGATATTGCCCTGTCCAGCGATGCTGCGTATCTGCACTATACCGACAACGAGACGATCGGTGGACTGGCCTTCGACTATGTTCCCGAATGTCTCGCGCCGCTGTGTTGCGATATGTCTTCGTCGATCCTGTCTGCGCCGTTGGACGTGTCGCGTTTCGGGGTGATCTATGCCGGTGCACAGAAGAACATCGGCCCGGCAGGACTGACACTGGTCATCGTGAACGACGATCTGCTCGATCGTGCACGTAAGGACACGCCGACCATGTTCAACTACCGGGTCATGGCCGAACACGGCTCGATGTACAACACCCCGCCGACCTATGCCTGGTATCTTGCCGGCCTGGTATTCGAGTGGCTGCGTGATGACATTGGCGGCCTGGAGGCCATGAACGCCATCAATGAACGCAAGGCGGCCAAGCTTTACGGCGCCATCGACGCCAGCAATTTCTATAGCAATCCCATCGAGCCGATCAATCGTTCGCGAATGAACGTGCCCTTCGTGCTGGCCGACGATTCGCTCAATGACGTTTTCCTGAATGAGGCCGACGCGGCCGGTCTGCTCAATCTCAAGGGGCATCGTAGCGTGGGCGGTATGCGCGCCAGTCTTTACAATGCGGTGCCGGAAGCGTCAGTGGATGCGCTCGTGAGTTTCATGCAGGATTTCGAGCAACGTCGCGGGTGATGTGGGCTGGACGTGCTGAGTGAGAGGAACTGAACAATGAGCGAATCCCCGGTCAATCTCGACGAGTTGCGCAATCGCATCGATGCCATCGACAGCGAGATCCTGCGACTGATCAGCGAGCGCGCCATGTGCGCCCAGACCGTTGCCCAGGTGAAGACCGCCGACGATCCTCAGGCGGTGTTCTACCGTCCCGAGCGGGAGGCTCAGGTGTTACGGCGTATCATGGCGCTGAATACCGGGCCGTTGGACTCCGAAGAGATGGCGCGACTGTTTCGCGAAATCATGTCCGCCTGTCTGGCCCTCGAACAACCGGTCAAGGTGTCCTATCTGGGGCCGGAGGGCACGTTTACCCAGCAGGCTGCGTTGAAGCACTTCGGTGAAAGCGCCAGGAGCTTGCCGATGGCAGCCATCGATGAGGTGTTCCGCGAGGTCGAGGCGGGGGCTGTCAACTATGGCGTGGTCCCGGTAGAAAACTCGACCGAAGGAGTGGTCAACCATACGCTGGATTCGTTCATGGATTCGTCCATGAAGATCTGCGGCGAAGTGGTGCTGCGCATCCACCATCATCTGCTGGTGTCGTCCACCACGCGACAGGACAAGATCTCGCGCATCTATTCTCATCCCCAGTCGTTCGCGCAATGCCGCAAGTGGCTCGATGCGCATTATCCCCACGCCGAACGCGTACCGGTATCGTCCAATGCCGAGGCTGCGCGCCTGGTCAAGACCGAGTGGCACAGTGCCGCGATCGCTGGCGACATGGCTGCCAAGCTGTATGGACTCGACAGGATCGCCGAGAAAATCGAGGACCGCCCGGACAACTCCACGCGATTCCTGATCATCGGCCATGAGAGCGTGCCGATGTCCGGCGACGACAAGACCTCGCTGGTGGTTGCCATGCGCAACCAGCCGGGTGCCCTGCATGACCTACTCGAACCGTTCCATCGTCATCAGATCGATATGACGCGTCTCGAGACGCGCCCGTCGCGTACCGGCGCTTGGAATTACGTATTCTTCATCGACTTCAAAGGGCACGTCGATCAGCCGGAGGTGGCTGCCATGCTCGAAGAGGTCCGTATGCGTTCTGCCGAGGTGAAGGTGCTGGGGTCTTATCCCCAGGGCGTACTTTAATATGCTTGATCGACGCAGCGTATCCGCCGCGGTGGCGGTAAGCGAATCGTGCATACTGGTAGTCGGCTTGGGATTGATCGGTGGGTCGTTGGCTGCCGGTCTGAAAGCGGCGGGCTATGCGGGAAAAATCGTAGCCTGCGATCGCGATCCGGCCGAGATCGAGCAAGGCATTGCCTTGGGTGTCATCGACGATGGCGGGACCGAACTGGCAACCTTGGTACCGGGCAGCTCACTGATCGTGTTGGCTGTGCCGGTGATGGCCATGGAGCCGGTCATGGCCGAGCTGGCGCCGTTACTCGACGATCAGGTGATCACCGATGTCGGCAGCACAAAACTGGCGATTCAGCAGGCGGCCGAGCGAGTCTTTGGCCGGTTGCCGTCGCGTTTCGTGCTTGGCCATCCTATCGCCGGCTCCGAGAAGAGTGGGGTGGCGGCTTCCAATCCTGCGCTGTACTGCCGCCACAAGGTGATTCTGACTCCCCGGTTCGATACCGATCCGGCGGCATTGGCGCGGGTCCGGTTGCTGTGGCAGGCCTGCGGCGCCGAGGTGTTGGAAATGGACGTGGCGCGTCATGACCAGGTGCTGGCGCGGACTAGCCATTTGCCCCATCTGCTGGCGTTCTCGCTAGTGGACACCCTGGCGCGCCAGGACGAGCGGCTCGATATCTTCCGCTACGCCGCGGGCGGGTTTCGCGATTTCACTCGCATTGCCGGTAGCGATCCGGTGATGTGGCGTGACATCTTCACGGCCAATCGCGAGGCCGTGTTGGATGCCCTGGACGATTTCGAGGTCGGTGTCGCGAGGCTTCGGCAGGCCGTTATGAAAGGCGATGGCGATGCCATGCTGGGCATCTTCGACCGGGCCAGCCATGCCCGGCATTACTTCGATACCCTTTTGAATCAGACGAGATATCAGGCGATGGAACAACGCAACGTCCGCTACCGTGTCAGCCCCGGCGGCAATGTCACTGGCACGATTCGCGTCCCGGGCGACAAGTCGATCTCGCACCGGTCGATCATGCTCGGTGCCCTGTCCGAAGGAGTGACCCAGGTCCAGGGCTTTCTCGAAGGCGAGGATAGCCTGGCCACGCTGCAGGCTTTCCGGGAAATGGGAGTCGTCATCGAGGGCCCGCATCAGGGGCGCGTGACGATTCACGGTGTCGGCATGCATGGCCTGAAAAAACCGGCCGGCCCTTTATACGTCGGCAATGCCGGTACCGCGATGCGCTTGTTTGCCGGCCTGCTTGCCGGTCAGGCATTCGATACCGAGCTGACCGGCGATGTCTCGCTGACCAAGCGCCCCATGGGGCGCGTTGCCGATCCGCTGCGTCTGATGGGCGCCATCATCGAAACGGCCGAAGGTGGTCGACCGCCGTTGAAGATCAAGGGCGGACAGACGCTCAAGGGCATAGATTACGATATGCCCATGGCCAGCGCCCAGGTGAAGTCCTGTCTACTGCTGGCGGGCATGTATGCCGAGGGCGAGACGCGTGTACGCGAGCCGGCGCCGACCCGCGATCACACCGAGCGCATGCTCAACGGCTTTGGCTATCCGGTCACCCGCGAAGGCGACGTGGCCTGGCTGCAAGGCGGTGGGCATCTTACGGCAGCCCCCATCGATGTGCCGTCGGATATCTCTTCGGCGACGTTCTTCCTGGTGGCCGCTGCGATCACGCCTGGGGCCGATCTGACGCTCGAGCATGTTGGCATCAACCCGACGCGCATCGGGGTCATCAACATACTCAAGGCCATGGGGGCCAACCTCGAGCTGTTCGACGAGGACGAAGTGGGTGGCGAGCCGGTGGCCAACATCCGGGTGCGCTATGCGCCGCTCCGGGGTATCGATGTTCCGGTCGACCAGGTACCGTTGGCCATCGACGAATTCCCCGCGCTGTTCATTGCCGCGGCCAACGCCAGTGGCACGACCCGCCTGCGGGGAGCCGAGGAACTCCGCGTGAAGGAGTCCGACCGGTTGCAGTCCATGGCCGATGGTCTGTCCACTCTCGGGGTCGAAAATAGCCTTTACGAAGACGGCATCGATATCGTCGGTAACGGCGACGACAAGCCCAGCTATGGGGGTGGGCATATCGACAGTCATGGCGATCACCGTATCGCCATGGCATTCACCATTGCTGGCTTGCGCGCCAGTGACGACATCGTTGTCGATGACTGCGCCAATGTGGCGACGTCATTCCCCGGCTTTGTCGATCTGGCGCGCCGGGTCGGACTGACTCTGGAGGAGGTGGATGCATGAACTCCCCGCATCAGGCGGCGGTGCTGACCATCGATGGGCCCGGCGGTGCCGGCAAGGGAACGATCAGCCGGCTCATTGCCGAGCGTCTGGGATGGCATCTGCTTGATTCCGGTGCCCTGTATCGTCTGACCGCGCATGCCGCCGCCAAGCACGGCGTCATGCTCGATGACGAGCCGGCGTTGGCTCGTTTGGCGGAAACGCTGGACGTGACGTTCCTGGCCGAGGATGGCACCACCCGGATCATGCTCGAAGGCGAGGATGTCGGCACGGCCATCCGCACCGAAGCCGCCGGGGAAAGAGCGTCTCAGGTCGCTGCCTTGCCCGCGGTACGTCAGGCGCTATTGGCGCGTCAACGCGACTTCCGCCAGGCTCCGGGGCTGGTCGCCGACGGGAGAGACATGGGGACCGTGGTCTTTCCCGATGCACCGCTCAAAATATTCCTTACCGCGTCGGCTGAAGAGCGTGCCCGCCGGCGTTTCCTTCAGTTGCAGGAGGCTGGCGAAAGTGCTAGTCTATCGAGTCTTTTGAAAGAGATTCAAGCTCGGGACGCGCGCGATATGCAGCGCGCCGTGGCGCCGCTCAAACCGGCAGACGATGCCGTAGAGTTGGACACCACCGAGCTGACGATACCGGATGTGGTGGATCACATACAGAGACTTCTCGCTGATCAAGGCTTTATTCCTTCGGCCTGAGTCCAGTGAGACAGACGCTTCCGGGACCCCCGGCAAGATGTGAAGACGTGGTTCGGCAACTGACTGAGAGCCGGGCCAGGTCAAACCAGCGCTAACATCCCCGGGGACTTGTGCAGTAGGCCCGTACTTGCTGGTGGTGCGGAGAAGGCGACAACCGCCATTAACGTTGATCACGTAGGATGCTCATGAGCGAAAGCTTTGCTGAATTGTTTGAACAGTCTCTCCAGGACATCAACATGGAACCCGGTGCCATCGTCATGGCGACCGTGGTGGACATCGATGGTGACTGGATTACCGTTAACGCCGGCCTGAAGTCCGAAGGGCAGATTCCCGCTGCTCAGTTCAAGGACGACAATGGCGAACTGACCATTGGCGTTGGCGATGAAGTCAAGGTTGCCCTGGAAGCCGTCGAAGACGGTTTCGGCGAAACCCGTCTGTCCCGCGAGAAGGCCAAGCGTGCCGAAGCGTGGAAAGAGCTGGAAGCAGCCTTCGAGAAGGACGAGATCGTCAAGGGCGTGATCAACGGCAAGGTCAAGGGCGGTTTCACTGTCGACGTGGCATCCATCCGCGCCTTCCTGCCGGGTTCCCTGGTCGATGTGCGTCCGGTTCGCGACACTGCGCACCTGGAAAACAAAGAGCTCGACTTCAAGGTCATCAAGCTCGATCCCAAGCGTAACAACGTCGTGGTTTCCCGGCGTGCCGTTCTCGAAGCCGAGAACAGCGCCGAGCGCGAAGCTCTGCTCGCGACCCTGCAGGAAGGTCAGCAGATCACCGGTATCGTCAAGAACCTTACCGATTACGGTGCGTTCGTCGATCTGGGCGGCGTCGATGGCCTGCTGCACATCACCGACATGGCCTGGAAGCGCATCAAGCATCCCTCCGAGATCGTTGCCGTTGGCGATGAGATCAATGTCAAGGTGCTCAAGTTCGACCGCGAGCGCAATCGCGTATCGCTGGGCCTGAAGCAGCTGGGCGAGGATCCGTGGGTCAACATCAAGGATCGCTACCCGGAAGGCACCAAGGTCAACGCCCGCGTCACCAACCTTACCGACTACGGCTGCTTCGCCGAGCTGGAAGAGGGTGTCGAGGGTCTGGTCCACGTGTCCGAAATGGACTGGACCAACAAGAACATCCACCCGTCCAAGGTCGTTCAGGTCGGTGACGACGTGGAAGTCATGGTACTGGACATCGACGAGGAACGTCGTCGTATCTCCCTGGGTATCAAGCAGTGCACCACTAACCCGTGGG
Source organism: Halomonas sp. McH1-25 (assembly GCF_022348165.1). Classification (GTDB taxonomy): domain Bacteria; phylum Pseudomonadota; class Gammaproteobacteria; order Pseudomonadales; family Halomonadaceae; genus Modicisalibacter. The sequence goes on along the minus strand of NZ_JAKRFI010000001.1, from coordinate 744,190 downwards.
AAGACTTCAACGCGCGCTACAACAAGGGCGATCGCGTTTCCGGTACCATCAAGTCGATCACCGATTTCGGTATCTTCATCGGCCTGGAAGGCGGTATTGACGGCCTGGTTCATCTGTCCGACATTTCCTGGACCGAGACCGGCGAAGAAGCCGTTCGTCAGTTCAAGAAGGGCGACGAAGCCGAAGCCGTCATCCTGTCCATCGATCCCGAGCGTGAGCGTATCTCGCTGGGCATCAAGCAGCTCGAGACCGATCCGGTTTCCGAGTTCCTGGCAGTGAACGACAAGGGCGCTATCGTCACGGGCCGTGTGGTCGAAGTCGACGCCAAGGAAGCCCAGGTCGAGCTGGCGACCGATGTCATCGCCGTGCTGAAGGCTTCCGAAATCAGCGCCGATCGTGTCGAAGATGCGCGTAACGTGCTGAACGAAGGCGACAGCGTTGAAGCGCGTATCATCGGTGTGGATCGCAAGAACCGCGCCATCAGCCTGTCCATCAAGGCGAAGGATCAGGCCGACACGCGTCGCAACATGAACCGCTTGCGCGATCAGGAAAGCGAGGCCGGTGCCGGTGGCCCGACCACTATCGGCGATCTGATCAAGCAGCAGATGGGTCAGGACTGATTTTCATCCCTCGGAGTCCTTTCTCCGAGGGAAGATCGGTCAATAGACGCCTGAGCCGCGGCCTCCCTTTGGGAGGCCGCGGTTTTTTATGTGCTGAGTGCTGGCATTTGGGCCGGGCATACTATTACTGATCGTTTCCCTCGCCGCGATGTGTCGGGCCTGTCTGCTGTTCAATGGCATTCAGAAGGCCGCGCAGGATCGAAAGCTCCTTGCGTGTTGGCTGGGCCCGTGTAAATAGCGCATGCAGATGATCCTCCGTTCGCGCATGTGGCTGGGTGAGAAAACCGCTGCTCTCCATCACGCGGTGAAGATGGTCGTAAAATTGACTCATCTGTTGCTGAGTGGGTAGCGGCGTACTTCGTGGTGAGTTTGTGTTGAAGCCGCTGTCCGGTCGTCGACGCCAGGCACGAAAAACTTCATGTGCCAGGACTTGGACCGCCTGGGAGAGATTGAGTACGCCATAGTCTGGATTGGCAGGGATGCTCACTTGATGAGTGCAGCAACGTATCTCATCGTTGGTCAGACCGAAACGTTCGCGTCCAAAGACCATGGCTACCGGAGCGTCGCTGGCATGTGTCACGACTTCACGAGCCATGACGTCGGGCTCATCGTAGTGAGGAAGAGGCATGTTGCGCAGACGTGCACTGGCACCTACGACCTGTACGCAATCGGCTACGGCTTCTTCCAGCGTATCGACCACGCGAGCGTTATCGATGACATCTTCGGCGCCGGCGGCCAATCGACTGGCCTCTTCGTCAGGGAAGCAGCGCGGATTGACCAGTGTCAGTTGATTCAAGCCCATGGTTTTCATGGCGCGGGCGCTGGCCCCGATATTGCCGGGGTGAAAGGTCTGAACGAGGACGATGCGGATGTTATCGAGCATGGAAAAAGTCGTGAGTGGAATGAAGGCTTAGTTTACGTGAGGTGCGTCGGCTGCGGGAGTCCGTTGGCTTTCGTACATGCTGAAGCGCACGATAGACGAACATGAAAAAGCCCCGCCAATTCAATTGGCGAGGCTCGGTACTAGCTAAGCTAGCGGGGCCGGGTCGGCTTACATCATGCCGCCCATGCCACCCATGCCGCCCATGTCCGGAGCGGCTTCTTTCTCGTCCGGGTCTTCAGCGATCATCGCTTCGGTGGTGATCATCAGGCCAGCCACGGAACCGGCAGACTGCAGGGCAGTACGGGTCACCTTGGCCGGGTCGAGAACACCCATTTCGAACAGGTCGCCATACTCACCGGTCTGGGCGTTATAGCCGAAGTTACCTTCGCCGTCCTTGACCCGGTTGAGAATGACGGAAGCTTCTTCGCCGGCGTTGGTGACGATCTGACGCAGCGGAGATTCCATGGCACGGATCGCAATGGCGATACCGTGAGTCTGGTCTTCGTTGTCGCCCTTGAGATCCTGGATCTTGGACAGGATGCGCACCAGGGCGGTGCCGCCACCAGGCACCACGCCTTCTTCGACGGCTGCACGAGTGGAGTGCAGGGCGTCTTCGACGCGCGCCTTCTTCTCTTTCATCTCGACTTCGGTCGCGGCACCCACACGGATGACGGCAACACCGCCGGCCAGCTTGGCGACACGCTCCTGCAGCTTCTCGCGGTCGTAGTCGGAAGAAGTGTCTTCGATCTGGGCGCGGATCTGGCTGACGCGCGCTTCGATATCGCCTTCGGCACCGGCACCATCGATGATGGTGGTGTTTTCCTTGGACATGGTGATGCGCTTGGCGCTACCCAGATGGTCCAGGTTGGCCTGCTCGAGGGTCAGACCGACTTCTTCGGAAATCACGGTACCGCCGGTCAGGATGGCGATATCCTGCAGCATGGCCTTGCGACGGTCACCGAAGCCGGGTGCCTTGGCAGCCGCAACCTTGACGATGCCGCGCATGTTGTTGACGACCAGAGTCGCCAGCGCTTCGCCTTCGATGTCTTCGGAGATGATCACCAGCGGCTTGCCAGCCTTGGCGACGGATTCCAGCACCGGCAGCAATTCGCGAATGTTGGAGATCTTCTTGTCGACCAACAGCAGCAGGGCGTCTTCCAGTTCGACGGCCATGGTGTCTTGGTTGGTCACGAAGTAGGGTGACAGGTAACCGCGGTCGAACTGCATGCCTTCGACGACTTCCAGCTCGTCTTCGAAACCACGGCCTTCATCGACGGTGATAACGCCTTCCTTGCCGACCTTTTCCATCGCTTCGGCGATGATCTGGCCAATGCGGGCGTCGCCGTTGGCAGAGATGGTGCCGACCTGAGCGATGGCCTTGGAATCGGTGCAAGGCACGGAGAGCTGCTCGATCTCCTTGACGGCGGCGATGATGGCCTGATCGATGCCACGCTTCAGGTCCATCGGGTTCATGCCTGCAGTCACGCCCTTGAGGCCTTCGTTGACGATGGACTGGGCCAGAACGGTTGCGGTGGTGGTACCGTCACCCGCTACGTCAGAGGTCTTGGAAGCGACTTCCTTGACCATTTGCGCACCCATGTTCTCGAACTTGTCCTTGAGCTCGATTTCCTTGGCGACGGAAACGCCGTCCTTGGTGACGGTCGGGGCGCCGTAGGACTTCTCGAGAACGACGTTGCGGCCTTTCGGGCCCAAGGTGGCTTTTACAGCGTCGGCGAGGACGTTGACACCACGTGCCATGCGCTTGCGAGCGTCATCTGAGAACTTGATCTGTTTCGCTGCCATTTTCTTTGCTTCCTGAAGTCAGTGCGATAAACGATAAATGGAATAAAGGACCGGGTCTGAACCCGCGATTAGCCTTCAACCACGGCGAGAATGTCTGATTCGCTCATGATCAGAACTTCTTCGCCATCGATTTTCTGCTTTTCGACGCCGAAGCCTTCCTTGAAGATGACGGTATCGCCGACCTTGACGTCCAGCGGACGTACTTCACCGTTATCGAGAATCCGGCCGTTACCGACGGCGAGGATTTCGCCACGAGTCGGCTTTTCCTGGGCGTTGCCCGGGAGCACGATTCCGCCAGCGGTTTTCTGTTCTTCTTCAACGCGACGGACGACGACGCGATCGTGCAAGGGACGGATGTTCATTGCTCACGTTCTCCTGATAGTTGCATGACTCGAAATGCATGATCCCTGTCGAGCAAAGCTCAAGGGGTGGGAAGCCGAAGCTACCCGCTGTTATTGATCAAACGGCCAGGCCATCTGATCGAATCCGTTACTGATCCCCTTAGTGGGGTCGGGGGAATACCTTTCAAGGGCGCTAATGAAAAAAAATTCAATAGCGCGGCTCGTCCTTGGAGATGAAGTCGCCTTCCAGGGGCGTGCCCTGATCTTGACTTTCATCGTGGCGCGTCTGGTCTAGCGTATCGTTATCCCGGCGGGTCTGTTGCGACCACCCCTCGCTGCCTCGCGTATAGCTTGTCGCCGTGAAGCTTTGGACACGAAAAGGTAGACGTGACAATAGCTTGCCCAGGAATCGGCGTGACGTGGGTAACAGGCACATGAAACCCAGGGCATCGGAGAGAAATCCGGGGGCCATGAGCAGGGCGCCACCAAATATCAGCGCTGCGCCGGTCATAAGCTCACTGGAGGGGATTTCACCTTGAGCGAGGCGTTGCTGAGCTCGCTGGAACGTGGCCAGCCCCTCGCGGCGCACCAGGTGCAGGCCCAGGAAGCCGGTGCCCAAAATGAGCAGCAAGGTCATTAGCAGGCCAATCTGGGCGCCAACTGAAAACAGAATGACGAAATCCAGCAGGGCAAACAGGGTAAAGGCAAAGAGAATCGGCATAGTTGCTCCGGATCACGTGACTTATCTGAAAATGGTGGCGGATCGATGGATTGCAAGTCCAGTCGGGGTTCTTCCGCCTAAGGCCAATAGCGATGGCGGTCGTGGCATGCTATGTTCAGCATGTTGCAGTGCACAATGAATGCAAGGATCCGGAGGTTAACCATGCAGCTAGAAGGAGCAGTGATCGCCATCACCGGTGGGGCGCGTGGCCTGGGGCTGGCCATGGCCAAGACGCTCGGCGAGCGGGGCGCACGCATCGCGCTGATCGACATGCAGGGAGATGCACTGGATGTCGCGGTCAACACCCTAAAGGATGCCGGCATCGAAGCGCAGGCCTTTATCGCCAATGTCGCCGATGAAACGTCGGTGGCCGAGACCTTTGCAGAGATACGCACTCGCATGGGCGTTCTATGCGGCCTGGTCAACAATGCTGGGGTTACCCGCGACGGGTTGTTGGTCAAGGCCAAGGAGGGGCGTGTCGAAAGCCGAATGTCCCTAGAACAGTGGCAGCAGGTCATTGACGTCAATCTGACTGGGGTGTTCCTGTGCGGGCGTGAGGCGGCCGGCCACATGATCGAAGCGGGCCATGAGGGCGTGATCGTCAACATATCCAGTGTTTCCCGGGCGGGAAACATGGGCCAGAGTAACTATGCCGCCACGAAGGCCGGCGTAGCTGCCCTGACCGTGACCTGGGCCAAGGAACTGGCACGCTACGGCATTCGCGTCGGTGCGGTGGCTCCCGGGTTCATCGAGACGGAAATGACGGCATCGATGCGACCCGAAATCCTCGAGAAGATCACCAAGGGCATTCCGCTGGGGCGGTTAGGCCAGCCCGAAGATATCGCCGATAGTGTGCGTTATATTTTTGAAAACGCCTATTTCAGCGGTCGGGTCATCGAGTGTGATGGCGCACTGCGGATCTAGATGGGATGGAGTGGCAGGCACCGTGCATCGGCTGGGGAGATACATGTGCCTGCCTGTCCAATGCCGGGTGACCCTTAGGTCCCGGCCTGTGCACGCAGACCATCGACAGTGGCAGCGCCAACACCGCTAACGCGATCGAGTTCGTCGACACTGGCGAAGGGGCCATTGGCGGTGCGGTCTTCTACGATGGCCTGTGCCTTGGCGGCACCGATACCGGGCAGTTGTGCCAAGGTTTCGGCATCGGCGGTGTTGATGTTAACGGTAGACGTGGCGTCCTGAGCCATGGCCAGCGAGGCGCTGCCTAGCAGCAGGCTGAAGACGATTGCCTTGAGCAAGCTTTTCATATCGCATCCTTCTTCTTCTGATGGCAAGGTTGTTGCCGGTCCTACCCTAATCCGCAGGCATGATTGTGAAATAGCGAATTTGTCGGTGAATGGCGTAAGCCATTGACTCGACGTGACGACGTTATCGCTTGCAACTGCAGTCTGGCTCATGCCGGGTGATGGATGACGCTGGTATACTGGCGGCGAATATCGTTCCGGAGTCGCCATGTCTTCCCCAACTTCCCCTCTGATCATCGCGCTGGACTACGCGTCGCTGGATGCTGCCCTATGCATGGCGGATCGCCTCGATCCGCGCCGTTGTCGTGTCAAGGTCGGCAAGGAACTCTTTACACGCAGTGGGCCCGACATTCTCGAAGCGCTTCATGGGCGGGGGTTCGAGGTTTTTCTGGACCTCAAGTTTCATGACATACCCAATACCGTAGCCAGTGCCGTCCAGGCAGCGGCAGAGCAGGGCGTGTGGATGGTCAATGTGCATGCCTCGGGGGGGCGCCGCATGATGACGGCTGCGCGTGAACGCCTGGAGCGACACAACCTCGATACGCGCCTGATCGCCGTGACGGTGCTGACCAGCATGGAACGAAGCGATTTGGCCGAGCTCGGGCAGGATATCGAGCCGATGGCGCAGGTGGAGCGGCTGGCATCGCTGGCACTCGCGAGCGGCATGGATGGCGTGGTGTGTTCGGCACGAGAGTCCGCCCGCTTGCGCGAGATTTGCGGCGATGCTTTTCTCAAGGTGACGCCCGGCATCCGCCCGGCGTCATCCGAGGCCGGAGATCAACGCAGAGTCATGACGCCGGCCGCGGCGATGACTGCGGGCAGTACGCATCTGGTCGTTGGGCGTCCGGTCACCCAGGCGGACGATCCCATGTCGGCATTGTCGGCCATCGAGCAGGAACTGGCTATTCCCCCTCAAGGCCAGTGATTGGCTTGGTCGTGCCCCAGTGACGGCAGCTGGGGCATTGCCAGTGCAACTGGCCACCCGAGAAGCCACAGCGCTGACAGCGAAAACGTGGGCGGATTTCGAGCAGTTTGGCGGTGTGTTGCTTGAGCAGGACGATGCGTTCGCGTTGTGGCGTGGCCGTGGCATCCAGTAACGACAGATCCATCAGATAGTCGATACCGCGCAGGCTCGGGGTGCTGGCCAGCTGCTCGCTGACCAGCCGAGTCGCGGCCTCGATCCCCTCACGGCGTTCGAGGAGTTGGGCCAGCATGATGACGGCGCTGATGTGTGGCGTGGTCGCAATCGACTGGCGCAGATAGTGTTCCAGGTCGCGTTCGCCTCCCAATTTCAGCAGAGCGTCGCGTAGCGGCTCGAGAATCACCGGAGTGAAGTCGCGATCCTGTTCGGGAATGCGCTTGAGAAAACGGACTTCCGACTTGTAGTGGCCAGTCTCCTGCTCGAGTCGAGCCAACAGCCAGTTGGCCCTGACACAGCTATCGTCAATGGAAAGCGCTTGTCGCAACCGTTTGCGTGCCATTGCGGGGCTGGCCGACTGCATGTCCCGCTGGGCCAGTTCGCAGAGCCAATGTGCCGCCGCCCGACGAACGTCCGGATCCTGGCGCACCATTTGCGGCAAGGCCACGTCCAACGCCTGGTGCCATTCGCGCTCACGTTCGAACAAGTCCACCAGCAGGCGCCGGGCCGCCTGACGTATGGCATCGTCGCCGGTTTCCCGCAACACTTGCTGAAGAAGGCGTTCGGAGCGGTCGAGTAGCCCCAAATGCAGAAAATCCCGAGCCAGTTCCAATTGAACCCGATCGCTCTGGGCGTGGGTCAGTGAGGGCCTGGCCAGTAGATTCTGGTGAATCTTGACGGCACGGTCAGCCTCTCCGCGTGAACGGAACAGGTTGCCCAAGGCGATATGGGTTTCGATGGTATCGCTATTGACTTCGAGTGCCTGGACGAAGGTCTCTATGGCACGGTCGGGCTGCTCGTTGAGCAGATAATTGAGGCCCACGAAATAGTCGCGGGACAGGCTGGCTTGCTGCTGCGACTGGCGACGTGACTTAACCGCTTCGCGACGTCCAAGCCACCAGCCAATAGCGATTGCCGCCAACAGCAGGGCCAGCAGCAGCAGGTCAGGCATTTAGGGAATTTCCTTGAACTCCTGAATGCGGAGGCGGTCGAGTTCCTTGCGCTGCTGTTGGTTGTGGCGTTGGGCGCGGGTCAGCAGCGTGCGCAGTCGCAGGTAAACGCCAGTCATTGCCAGCATACCCAATACGACGCCGCAGGCCAGGGCTATGAGTAGCCAGAGCGATAGCGAGGCCGGAGGCAGTTCGGCCCAGATCAGGTTCAGTGGAAGCGCTTGCTGATTGTTAACGGCGAAGAGAATGCCTAGCAGCAAGACTACCAGCAGAATGACGGCCAGCAGCAGCCCTTTGAGCCAACGCATAGCAATATCCTTTTTGAATTCGGTCTCGTCCGGGAGGGTCAATAGCCCAGCGCACGGCTGGAGTTGACCTGTTCCCGCAGTTCCTTGCCTGGCTTGAAGTGTGGCACGTATTTGCCATCGAGATCGACCGGGTCACCGGTTTTGGGATTGCGGCCCAGGCGCGGTTCGCGGTAGTGCAGCGAAAAGCTGCCGAAGCCACGTATCTCGACACGCCCACCATCGGCCAGGGCATCCGTAATATCGTCGAGTATGATGCGTACCGCTGCCTCGACTTCCTTGATGGACAGCTCGGGCTGTCGCATGGCGATCTGTTCGATCAACTCTGACTTGGTCATCGATATCTCCGTGCGGCATGGCCTGCCCAGCAGGCGGCATGTGTTGTTGTTTTGTCCAGCATACTGCGTAAACCGTGAGAAAACAACGCACTAGCCAGGCAACGAAAGCGGGTCTCTGAGAGTGGTGCCGTTGCGGCAATATCGTACCCCGAAAGGCTCGGGTATACTTTCGCCACATTCATCCGAGACACAAGGGGCCCCTGGTGAGCGAAGATACCACCCTCAAGCGCCTGTACTGGCATTCCCGGCGTGGCATGTGGGAGCTCGACCTGTTGTTGTTGCCTTTCTTGAAGCATCGCTATCCCGACCTGGACGAGGCCGATCAGGCGGCGTATCGCGCCTTGATCGAAGAGGAAGATCAGGATTTGTTCATCTGGTTGATGCGTCGCGAATGGCCCGGCGACGACATGCTGCGCCGTATCGTAAAGATGATCGTTGAATATGCCGAATCAACCGGTAACGATCAATATCGTACCCTCTGATTGGCAACGACGGTCGAGCTTGGCGGTCGCGGTCATCACGTGCCTGCTTGTTGCCGTCTATGGACCGCTATGGCTCGTCGTCATGGCGATTCTTGGGTTCGTGGCGGCATCGTTACGGGAGCGCCGGAAACGGCGGGCCTGGCAGTTACGCTGGGTGCCGGGAAAGGAAGGTGGCTGGCAGCGCCGTGAGGGGCAGTCCGACGCGTGGTGCAATGTCTCTCTCCGCCACACTTATCTGGGGCCCTGGCTCATCGGCCTTAACGTGGCCGGAAACCACTACTGGATATGGCCCGATAGCGCCAATGCCCAGGCGCGCCAGGCTCTGCGGCGGGTATTGATCTGGTCAGCCTCGTGAAATGCGAGAGGGGCTAGGTGCAAGTCGATGGTCTGGACAGTCGCGATTGTAGTGGAGGCCGCGCGATTCGCGCCGGTCACTTGCGACCTTCAAGGTCATTTCAGCAAGATTCAGCATATGGCGCAGCCGGAACTGGCCAAGGCTGGCGGCATTCTCCAACTCCAGAGAATCGCATTGACGGTATAGCTGCTGCAGGGCCTGACGTCCTGCGGCCAGACCCGCGTCGCTACGCACAATCCCTGCTTTATCGCTCATGATGCGGCGTATGCTCTGCATTGCATGGCTGAGGTCTTCATGAGATGAAGCGGTCGCTGGGCGGTTCGGCACATTGACGGGAGCGGTAGGCGTATCGTTTCCGGTTTGGCGTAACGTACGGGCCGCCGAGCGGGCATAGACCAAGCATTCCAGTAAGGAGTTGCTGGCCATCCGGTTGGCACCATGCAGGCCGGTACAGGCAACCTCGCCGATTGCATAAAGGTGGGGGATGCCAGTGGCACCGCTGGCATCGGTGGCGATACCGCCGCAGCTATAATGTGCCGCAGGGACCACTGGAATCGGTTGGCGCACAATGTCCAGACCACGGCTCAGGCAATGAGCGTGAATGGTCGGGAAGTGCTCACGAATCGCTTGGGCGTCCAAATGAGTCACATCCAGCAGAACATGTTCCGTTCCACTTCGTAGCATTTCGCCATGGATAGCGCGGGCTACGATGTCCCGTGGCGCCAGTTCGGCTCGTGCATCGTAATCGGGCATGAAGCGTCGCCCATCGACAGTCCGCAGCAGGCCTCCCTCGCCGCGGACCGCTTCGCTAATCAAAAATGGCGTCCCAGCAGGATCGTAAAGGCAGGTGGGGTGGAATTGCTGGAATTCCAGATTCATCAGCGTGGCGCCGAGTTCGGCGGCCATGGCCATGCCTTCTCCACATGCCGGCGCAGGGCTGGTGGTGTGCAAATATAAGCCGCTGGCACCCCCGGTGGCGAGTACGGTGTCGTGCGCAGTCATTGCGAATGCCTGGCCATGCTCATCCAGGCAAAAAGCACCGCAGCAGCGGCCATGGCCATCCCTGAGCAGTTGGACCGCGTGCAAGTCGTGGATGATGCGAATGCCGGAAGCTTGACGGGCCCGTGCTGTCAGCGTGTCGATCAGCGCCTGTCCGGTCGCATCGGCAGCATGAATGATGCGCCGTGCACCGTGGCCGCCCTCGCGAGTCAGGTGGTAAGGAAAACGCGCATCCGGCGAAGCATCCTGACTAAACGGCACGCCTAGCGATATCAACCAATCGATCGCCGCGTGGCCATGCTCCACGCTAAACCGCACCGCGCTCGCGTTGCACAAACCGTCGCCGGCAATCAATGTATCCTGGATATGGGCCTCGATCGTATCCCGGGGATCAAGGACTGCGGCGATACCGCCCTGAGCCCAGCGACTGGCGCCCAAGCCGGTCGAGACCGGGCTGAGTAGCGTCACGTCACGGTAATTGGCTGCCTCAAGAGCCAGGGTCAGGCCGGCGACGCCGCCGCCGATGATGAGTAGGTCATGCTCGCTACGCATTATGCTTGCCGGTCCCGGTAATTTCGTTGAGTTGTCTATCGAGGGCAGGCCCATGCAATAAAACCGGCTGAAGGGCAGGTGGCTGGCCGTATCGGAAGCGGCTGATTGGATACGCGGCAAGCCTGGCCGACGAACTGCCGGCAAGACCGGCATGTAATTGCAGCATTATTCTGCTACAGGGCCCAGAAAATGCCAAGGCGACTAGTTGCCAGTGGGTAGACCGGGGGAATGTCAGCCAAAAAAAACCAGCGCCAAGGAGGACGCCGGTCGATGCTTAAAGCGAGTGTGCATAGCGGTGAGGGGATCCTTGGCAATACTGGCTAGCTTCCTGCCGTTAGTTAATGCCTCCCTTTCCTCGGGTCCGTTCATCCTGAACGCGCAATTCCATTTACTGGCGGCCTTCCTGGCCGCTGCATACTGCACGTTTTCTACCTTAGCCGTCATGTCTGGCGGATGCAAACATGAGGCGTGACATGGGGCGTCTCCGTACCGGCCAGGGCATGTTACTCTGAGCAGAATGGCGAACGGCAATGGATTGTCAGATGACGAATCAAGAATCACAACAGGCACCCGAAGACCTCGAGGGGCTGCTGGACTATCTCGAAGAGGCGGGCAAGGAAGTCGACGCCGACTCGGTTAGTGTGGAAACGATGATCAATGCCGTCGGAGTCCGCTCCTTCGGGGCGATGTTGCTGGTGCCTGGCTTGCTCACCTTTTCTCCGCTCAGCGGCATTGTCGGCCTGCCCTCGTTATGTGGCCTGCTAGTGTTGTTGATCGCCGGGCAGCTGCTGGTAGGCAGAAAACACTTCTGGCTACCTCGCTGGCTGTTGAAGCGCTCGTTACCCCGCAAGCGGTTCCTCAAGGCGCTGCGCTTTCTTCGTCCTGGCGCACGCTGGATCGATAAGTTGCTCAAGCACCGTCTGACGATGCTGACTCATGGGGCGGCGGCATGGATCGTGGCTGTAATTTGTATTCTCATAGCCCTAAGCATGCCGGTGCTGGAACTGGTGCCGTTTGCTAACAGTTTGTCGGGTGCCGCCCTTGCCGCCATCGGGTTGGGACTGATTGCACGTGATGGCTTGCTAGTGGTTCTGACCGTCGCTGTCTATCTGATTGGTCTCGGGGCGATCATCTATCAGTTCATGTGAAATCTCTTCGCTAAGGCCTCGCCACCTCGTCATCTTTCTACAAACGAAGCCTAACACTGCCGACAAGGAGGGATTGCACGAAGGATGTCGGCCGTGCGTCTGTTTCCCTGCCAAACAAAATTAGCCGAAAGTATGATGGTGTGTAACTGCATCGTTTGCTGATCGCTTATATGCTGCAGGGTGCGCTTACACGAAAATACACAGGGAAGTGAAATGGTACGCATTGTATTGTTAGGTGCGCTGTGCACCGGAGCCTTGGTCTTGTTCATGGGCTTGAACTCATCGCCGCCCAAGGGACAAGCAGATCCTATGGCGGATTGGGACATGCGGCAGGAGATGCAAAAGGCATCGGATATTGAGCATAACCGTTGGAAGCGGGAAATGGTTGTGGAAATCAGTTTGTAGGCAAGTTTCGTTGTGCCTGACGGTTGGATAAGCCGCCGAAAGAAGGCGGCTTCGCCTTATTTGGTGTTAGCGGAGGCGGTGCGTAGGGAGGGCGATGCGCTGAGGTGAGCGTCAATCCGAGCAAGGAAGCGGTAAAATACGGACCAAGGTTGTCGGTTGACACTTTGTTGACACATTGGCAAGGGAAGATATGGGAGAACCAAGGCGGGGGAGGTAAGTGCCTGATTCTTGGTGCCCGGAGCCGGGCTCGAACCGGCACGGAGTCAACCTCCGAGGGATTTTAAGTTCGAAATTCGCTAATATGGGGCTGCGCTTGCAATGCGGTTTCCCGTTAAAACAATAACTTAGCGGCATCCGATGTTTCTAATACCTGCATCTATACCTACCGTTTTGCGACCAAAGCGCGACCAGACGAGTATCACGCGGCATGGCATCATGCCAGGTGGTATTCACGCGGGAGCCTTTTATGTCGCAAAGCATTGTGCACAAGCATGATATTGATCATTCGCTTATCGCAGATCTAGAGGAGTGCATTAACTACGGCCATATTGAGGAGCTGGCCGAGGATCGTGGTGACAACTGCGAGATCAGATGGATAACGAAGGAGCTTATAGCCAGCCACCAAGGGTTATCGATGCACATTTATGCTAATGAACACCCGCCTCCCCATTTTCATGTCAAGATAGGTGGCGAGGAAAACAGCTTTACTATTCTCGGGTGCGAGCCGCTACATCCGGAAGGCGGTTTGCGAAAGTATTTCAAGAACATCAAAAAGTGGCACAAGAAAAACAAGGGGATGCTGGCTGAGGAATGGAACCGGACACGCCCATCTGACTGCGTTGTTGGTGAAATTCGCCTATGAGATTTGCAATATTCGCTTTCCTTGCGGCCCCCGCGCTTGCCCTGGCCGACTACGGTAGCGCTACGGTCGATGAGATCGTGTCGTTTTACGATGGTGATACGCTGACGGTATCCGTACACGACTGGCCACCAGTGATAGGCGAGCGTATCAAGGTCAGGATTGCCGGCATCCAGGCGCCCGAGAGGCGAAGCCGCTGCGACACCGAAGCCGAGAAGGCGAGGGAGAAAGCCTTGGCGGCAGACGCCCGAATCTATCTTGTCGAGCGCCTGCGGAGTGCTGAGAGTGTGGAGCTACGCCACATTGAGCGCGGGAGCTTCTTCCGACTGGTTGCCGATGTGTACGCCGACGGCGAGGACGTAGGACAGGAGATGCTGGCGAGAGGGCTGGCGATACCCTACGTCGCGGGCGAGGGCGGCAAAGCATGGTGCGGCAGGTGATCCATGCTCATCCATCAGAGCCCGGCAATACGCCGAATCGCTGAGAACAAGATGCGCCGCATGGACGAGGACGCCCAGCGCTACCGCCGCACGCAATGGCGGAAAGCACTGGAGCGCAAAGGCTGGCGTAACGCCCACCGCTTCCCCGCCCCTCAAGGCGACTGGATCGAATACCACGCGCTATGGAAAGGCTGGCTGTACTCGGGCCGGTGCCGGCTATCAGACTTCGACTGGCACGACTGGGACAAGCCAGGGACGCATGTGTACCTGATCAAGCGGCTATTCGAGGTCGAGGAAGCGGTGTGGCGGAGGACGCGAAAGGAAGTAGCAGGGCAGGTGGTGCGGCGGTTTACCAGTTAATCGCGTTGGCCTCATCGATAGTCGTAGCCGCTGCAATCTGATCCTCGAGCTTCTGCCGCTTGCCCGTTGCAGCCCCTGACGCCGCTATCCACGCATCCGCCTTGGCGATGATGCGGCTCACCAGTTCGGTTTTATCCATGCTTCTAGCGGTGGCGATGGCATCGATCAGCGGCGTGGATGCGGTGGCGTCGGCCTGATAGGCCCTTGCCTCGCTTTCCTGTTTGTCCCACGTCTTGGTTTCTGCGTCGGGATAGTCGGCGAGAATGGCGTGCATCTCGGCGCTTAAGCCGGCATTGATGCGGACGGTGGCATCAGCCTTGGCCTGCTCCAAAGCGGCGGCGGCTTCCTCAGCGGTGAAGTCGCGCACTTCCCACGTCTGATGCCACACGCCTGACGCATCCGGCGCTGACTCGCCCTGCGTCACCACGTCGCCCGTAGGTCGTGGCGCTTCATGGATGCGCGGGTAGCCCAGTGAAGCCATGGTTTCATCGGGCGGGTTACTCGGCAGAGAGATATTCGGCAGCGCGCGGCGGACTGCGGAGAGAGAAACGTCACGGCTATTTGCTAGGTCGCGGTACATTATTAAAACTCCGCAATTTGAACAAAGTAATCTGAAGATCCCGAATCAGCTAAACGGTTTACGCTAAAACTCACTCCATTGTTGGATATATTGGGCAAAAATGCCGTACCAACATTGCTTGAGTATTGCGTAGAATTTAACGATGCAAAAATCATTGTTTTTAAGCTGTCGTAACCTTCGCTGCTTGGAATATCCGTAGAAAATGAATTGCTCGGAATTGATATTCCGGCGTGTCGAGTAATTGTGACAGATTTTGCGAATTGTATTATTTGATAGTTTATTAAGTACCTGTCATCTCCATCTATCCTCGAAAACTCCGCTCCGCTCTGAGATATACTTTGAAGCCTAGGGATTCTTGAGGTTCTAAGGTTTGAGTTGGTTGTTGATAAGTTAAAAATAACAAAAGCTGAATCTGGGTCTTCCAAGATTATTCCTGGGGTTGCAATTGTTGTCGTGCCGTCCCCGGGCATTTCTATGCTTCCGCTATGTACAGCTAAGATCTGGCCCATAGCCCCTCCCATTAATAGTGCTTCAATCATGCCCGCGCCCTCGCGTTACCCGTCCACTCGACGCCATCCCACATCAGCACGACGCGAGTGAATGCAGCCCCCAGCTCTGGCGCGACGCCTTCATCCCAAGTGATGCTTGCCGGCCACGTCACGGCGCTATTGCCGCTGATATGCACCACAACAGTCATCGCTCGATCAAGCCCCGGCTCGTTAGCGAAGGCCAGCGTACGAGACACGGAGGCATCGACGCGGAAGACTTGCTGCTGGGCGAGATCGAGAGTGGCTGTAACTGATGCGCTGGCGAGATCGTAGCGGTTGAAAGCCAGCGCACGCGCCCAATCCGCTGAAACGCCAGGCTCGCTAGTCGTTACGTCTGCGAGATCATTGAGCAGCACCCATGTCGTGCCGCTGTGATAGACGCTGGCCGGTACGCTGAGCGCCCCGGTAAGGTCGGCCCATTCCCCCTTGAAGTTGGCGGAACTCTTGGCCGCCTGCTCTGCATTCTGGGCTGTGGTCGCGGCAGATTCGGCGGCTTGGCGATCCTCGTCCACGGCGGTGAACGTGGTATCCATCCAGTCGATAGCGGTCTGAGTTTCGCTGACGTTGGTTGACTGCCATGCAACGTGGGCGTCTGCGCGCTGAACGAAGGTATCGGGGTCATTGGTGCGCTGTGGAGCCGGTGGCGGCGACGTGAGCGTAGGTTTTGCCATTAGGTCAGCCCCTCAATTTCGATTGAGCATTCGGAGAACGAGAAGTTGTCGATGATGATGTCGAAGTCGCGGTAATAGCCGTAGACGAGTAGCGCGCCGTAGGTTTCATGGCCTGACCAGACGACAGGCTCAGCCCGGATGCTGCCGAGCAGTCGCTGAACGTAATCAACACGGTTCTTTTCAACGATCAGGTCGAGACTCATCCGCTTGGAGTAAGGGCGCTTGGTGATCAGGAAGCGTCCGAACGGGTCCGTCTCTTTGCGTGAGTAGTCGATGATGCCGACGCCTGCGCCGTAGCGGGTGCCACCGAGATCGCGCTGTGTGCCCGGGATAGCGAGACTGCATGCCGCTGGCGAGGCAGGGCTATTGATGCTGATTGTGAGCGTTGCTGTGCCGTATGAGGGAATGTCGGTCAGCACGACATCAGAGCGGCGCTCGATGGGCTCGAAGTAGTAGGCGTACCAGTCGGTAATGCCCTCGGTGGAGACGAGGTTTTCCGTGTGACTGTAGACTTCGCCCTCGGTCGCGTCGGTCATCGTGACGCTGAGCGAGTTGCCGTTGAGGCCAAAAAAAGCCAAGGAGTTGATTACCTGCCCTGGCTCTATCTGGACTTGGATGCCTTGCCCCGATCCGTCAGGGAAGGGCTCGCTGCTCTCCGTCGAGGTGCCCACCACGCCATCAAACATCGACCAGCGGTTGGTCGCACCCACCTCTAGCCATGCCGGCGTATCGCCACCTGTATTGTCTGGCGGATATTTGCCCGTCGAGTCTGCCAGCGCCTCGTAGATCATGTGAACGCCAGGGTCCGTCACCATGACGCGCTGCCCAGCCGTGTACGCGGTCGTCGAGACCCATTCCGCCTCATCCGTTTCCGGCACATTGCTGGACAGCAAGCGATCATCCGTGATCGCCAGCGGTCGGATTATCTTCATGCAAAGTCTCGCTCTTTAGGCATGCCTTCGCCGTCCCAGCGCTGGAGCTGCTTGGTGGACTGGCCGGTGTTTTTAGCGATCTGGTAGAGGGCGTTTCGTAGGTACTCGTTGTCCTTGCGCAGCGCTTTCAGCTCAGCAACCACGCCACCCATGTCGAGCATCGAGCTGGTCTGAGATGCGCTGTAGATGCGTGACGGCGGGGTGTACTCAAGCTCCGGCCCTTGCTCACCAACGAGACGCCAGCCACCGGTATGCAGGCCGCCAGACGCAAAGCCGGGAATGTTCTCGTCCTTGCCCCACTTGGCGTAGTGCTCGGATGCGGACAAGCCCGCCTCAGCAAAGGCTGCGTTGACTTGATCCACGGTCCAGTCCGTACGCCCCTCATACCCGATGGTGTTGAGTTGCGCCGCTTTGGCCGCGAGATAGTCAGTGGTGTTGGAGCTATTGACCGGGTTGGTCTTCGTGCCGTCGGTTGCCAGCGCTGTACCTAGCGCGCCGGCCAAGGCGGCCAGTGCATCAGGAATGGTCAAGATGCTGCCGTTCAGCGTTTCCAGCCATGACTGCTGGCCCAGTTCGGCCTCAAGCTGCGCCGCCTGGTTGGCCAGCATGTCATCCAGCCTCGACACCTCGCCGCGATACTGCTCCTCGGCTTGGCGCATCTGCCGCTCAAGTGCCAGGACAGACTCTTCCTGGCTATCGAGCTGGTTATCTGCACGATCCTTGAGGTCGGCAATCAAGCCGCTCGTGGTGTACAGGTCGCGCTGATAGTCGGTGAACGAGCTATACAGGTCCGTGGACTGCTGAGATACGACTGACAGCGCGCTATCCATGCGCTCCTGATCACCCAGCCCACCGGAGGCCACGACGCTGCGCAGGTAGTCCTGTGCAGAGCTGTAGGCCGCCATGCTCGACTCGGACGACAGGCCGCGCAGTGACGAGAGCGTATTGCCCAGCGAGCGGGATAGCTGCTCGGTCGTCTGCATCGCGTCGTTGATACGGACGATGTTGTCCTGGATGCTCTCAGTCGTGGCCTCGTAGGCATCGCGCAGCATGCCCTGCTCTGCGCTGACTGCCTGCTCGAGCGCGCCATAGGCCGATTGCACGACGCCAAGCACGCTGGCTGCGACGGCTTCACGTTGAGCCTGCGCTTGCTGCTGTGCCGCTTCCGCCGCTTCCTGTGCCGCTGTGCGCTGCTCTTGCATGCCACTGATGTACTGCTCCAGACTCGGCACCAACTGCAGAATCGTCGCGTACTGCTCCTGGCCTGCCTCGGTCATGAGGTCGAGGCCTTCGACAATCGAGCGCACGCCTGACGCGGTATCCGGCAGGGCATAGCCCATGTCGGAGAACGTCGCGGACAGGTCGGACTGCAGGTTCGCGAAGCGTTCCTGCTCGCTGTAGAAGGTCTCGTAATACTGGCTTTGCAACGAGGACAGGTTCTGCACGCCGCCGACCAGCTCAGCCAGGCCACCCGCTGCATTCAGCGCACCGCTTGCCGTCGCATCGAACTGCAACCCGAGACGATCCACGCTATCGCCCAGCAATGTGACAGCCTGCGCAGACGACAAAATGGCTTGAGTGGCCGCCTCGATGTGTGAGCCTGAGCCCAACGCATCGCGGAACTCAGCGTTCATGTCAGCCGCGACAGCCTCAGCCATCTGAGCGCCGACGTTCTCGACCTGCAGGCCGCCAATCAGGCCCTTGACGAGGTTTTCGTTGCTCAGCCCTGACAAGGCATCGGCGAAGATCGAATCGGTCGCCTCGACCACCGCAGACAGGCGATCATCGACAATCGAACCAATGTTCTTGGTCTTGTCAGAACGCCAGCCGTCGAGCGCCTCTTGGGTCTTCTCGAGCTGCGCCGCTGTCATGACCGACGCTAGCTGGTTGTCGATCTGCACGAACGACGAAACCATATCGACCAGCGCGTCATCGTCGGTCTTCTGCTTTGCCGTGACACCGACATAGCCTAGGGCGGACTGTTGCAGCATGCCCTCGTAGCGGCCATCCTCGCCGTAGACATCGTCGCCGTCAGGCATACCGGCAAACGAGCCAATCTGGCCGTAGGATTTACGGTCGGAGCCGAATAGCGAGTCGCTAATCTCGCCCATCGCGCCGCCGAGCAGCATGCCGGCAACGGCACCAACCGGGCCGGCAGCCCAGCCAAGAGAGCTGAGATAGGTTGACCCAGCAGCCATGCCCAGCGATGAGCCTACGCCGCCCAGCGCGGAGCTGTACTGGCCATCGAAGATTGCGCCGGCACCAACGCCACCGAGAATACCCGCCGCGCCGTACTGCCAGTTCGGTACGCTGCCGGCGTTGGCAAACACGTTACCCATGCCGGTCTTGTCGGACATATAGCCGCCAGCCTTGGCGAAACCTGTTCCGACGCTGTTGCCGCCGAACATAGAGGTGACGTTGCTCGCCGCCTGGTTAAGCCCGTTCGAGAACGTAGCTTCGCCATTCGGGCCTGTTTGGCCGGTCATCGAGCCCTGGATTCCGACGAGAATCGGGTTCAGCGTGGCCTGCGTGGCCATCTCGGCGAGTCCGCGAGCGAATACCCGGCCCACGTCTTCCATCGTGACTTCGGTGCCGGTCAGCAGGTCAGTCAGCATGTCGCTGTACTGCTCGCCAACACGGCCGATGGACTCGACGGCGACATCTTCCAGGGACACGAAGGCGTCTTCTGCCTTCTTGGCTGAGCCGCCGACCGCTAGGCCATACTCCTCGGCCCAATCTCCCGCGTTCTCGTAGCTCTCCGCCAGGCGCTGCAGAGCATCCGCCTCGCTATCGATCAGCCAGGGCATCTCTTGCGCGATACGCTTGATGAGCGCTTGGCTTTCGGCGTATTCGCGCTGGGAGGCAACGACGGGGTAGAGGGCGTCTGCGAGGGATTGGGCTTCGCTGGCAAACTGCTTGGCTTCCTTGGCAGACTCTTTCAGCTCGCCAGACAGCGAGTCGCCAGAGTTGCCATTACCGCCAAGCAGTTTGGTAATGCGCTCCACCATCTCGTCAAATTCAGACAGAGCTTTGCTTGATTCCTGCGACCCATCCTGAAGTTCTGTCCACCACTGCTTGATGGATTCAGCAGGGTTGGAATTCTTTAACTCTTCCAGCTCGGCTGCGTTCTCATCGACCATCCGAGAGATGGACTCACGGAGCTGATCGACGCCTTCGCGAGACACTGTGAAGTCAACGGACTCGCCAAAACCTCGCGCAGCCTCAGCGGCGCGCGCGAAGTCATCTGATAGCGGCCCCGGCAGACTGGATGCAGCTTCGAGAATACCTGCGAACTTGTCGATCACCCATCCAAGCGCCTCGCTGAGCGGCTGCAACGCGCCATTGATAACGTCGATGGTGGATTGGCTGATCCCATCCATGCTATCGACGCCGGCAAGGGCAAGCTCCAATACCTGCTGCTGGACGTAATTGAAGCCGAGACGCAGTGTCTGGGCATAGTCAAGAACAAATAGGATTCGGTCCGCTACAGCACCTAGATAGCGATCCCCGTATTCGCCAAGAGTCTCCAGTGCCGTCGCTGAGCCGCCGAAGCGCTCCTGCAAGTCTTGAGTGGCGAGCGTGGCCATCTCAATGCCATATGTCAGACGGCTTATAAAGCTTCCGGCTAAAGACTCGCCACCTGCATCACCAATAGCAATGCTGAGGCGGTTGAAGGCGTCACCCAGGTTTGACGCTTGGCCAGACAGGGTGTCCATTTGGCGAGCCATGCTACCGGCAAAATTCTCTTGCCCGACCTGGATCAGGTATTCCTCAATAGCTCCCGCTGTGCGCTCGATGACCTCCGTCTGTCCCCGGAACGTGACAGCGACCTTCTCCCCTTCCGCACTTGCACGAATACCGAATTCTTTGAGGCGCTCGAACTCGCCGACAGTCGCATCGGCAACAGCCTCGACCATATCCATCATGGTCTTGTTCATGGAGGCAGCCGTGTTGCCGTAAGAAACCAGCGCCTCGCGAGACGGAGTAAGACCAAGAGCGACAAGGCGGGTAAACCCGTTGATCGACTGGTCGAGAGTGAAGGGGGTTTGCTCGGCGACTTCCAGCAAACCCTCGAAGGCGATACGCGCATTTTCGGCGCTGCCTGTCACTGTTTCCAGGCTGGCCTGCATGGTTTGCGCTTGCGCAATGTTCCGGTAGACAGGGATCAGTGAAGCGGCGGCCGCTGCCAAACCCAAAAACGCACCTTGTGCAGCAAGCGCTTTAGATCGAAGCTGTTCGAATGAGCTTCCAGCACCCAGTGATCTATCGCGCAATTGCTCAAATGCAGAACCAGTTTGCACGGATCTGTCGCGTAGCCGTTCAAAAGCTCCGGACGTCTTGTTGCCAGCGCGTTCTACGCGCTGCATGGAGTGTTCAGCTTCCTGGGCGCCGCGTCGTGCCCCGGAGGCATCAACTATTATGCGTTGGACGTACTCTGTGGCCATATACTTTCTCCGAGGCATGAAAAAGCCCCGCTCAATGGCGGGGCTGTTTTTTCTGCTGTACTGCTTAGAACTTGCAGTAGGTTCGGCCTAAGTCATGGAATCCTTCTCCATTGGAGACCTTAACAATATCGATTATGCGGATGATCTTTGGATCTAGTTCGCCCGATGCGTGGGCTCTTGCCACTTCGCATACATACATGGCATACCCATCACGATTAGACCCGTTATCCAGCATGCCGACATAAATGTTGCCGGTATCAGTTAATAGTAGATCCTTGACCTTTGCCTCTTGAGCCATTTCTTCAGCAAAGCCCTGCGCATCGAATTTGCCATCTGCCCAGGCAGTAAGGCTTACTCCTGCGCCAAACAGCAAAGCCGCCACCCATTTGCTCATACTTCCCCCTTCCTGCTCATTTCTCTTTCTTTTTGATTACACCGTGCATCAAGCGATTCCTGTGGTCGCGCGCTTTCAGGTATGTGTTGACAGCCTCGTCAAGCTTCTTGATGGCTTCGAGGGCGTCATCATCCATATCCGGCGCATCTTCATCGTCTTTTGCGAGATTGACGTAACCCAAGCTCTTGGCGAGCCGATCCACGACCTCGGCATTCAGAGATCGGTGGTTGCGGTCGGCCTCCTCCTTAAGCTCCTCGTACAGGCTGTACGGTAACCGGAACTGGGAGCGGTAAATGTCGTCTTTACTCATAGTGACAGCTTGACACTATTTTAAGCGCCTCGTATAGTGACACTGTGTCACTAACCAAGGAGGTCGCCATGACACAGTACCGAACTCAGGTTCGCTTCCCTAGCAAGGAGCTTGCGCAGCAGGTCAAGCAGCGAGCCAAGGAGCAGCAGCGTTCGATGAACGCTCAGCTAATCCGCCTGATAGAGCTAGGCATGAAATATGAGCAACAGTCAACAAACGCATAATGAAGAAGCCCCGAGCGTTGCAGCGCCCAGGGCTTCGAGTGACCACCCAACCACTACGAAAGGTGACATCATGAATTCTACCACCAATGCCCAATGCAGCAACGTCCAGCAGCCTACAGTTGTGCCTTTCCATGGTGCCAACCTCTTGCTCGTCGAGCATGACGGTCAGCCATACACACCTATGAAGCCAATTGTTGATGGCATGGGCTTGGACTGGCGTGGCCAGCAGGCAAAAATTAAGGCAAATCAACGTCGTTGGGCAACCGTGGAGATTTCCTCCATAGTTGCGGCAGATGGTAAAAAGCGCTCTATGATCTGCATGCCGCTTCGTAAACTGCCCGGTTGGCTTATGACCATTATGCCCAACAAGGTAAAAAGCCTTGTGGTGAGAGAGAAGGTCGAGCAGTACCAAGATGAGTGCGACGACGTTCTGTGGCGCTACTGGAACGACGGGGTGGCTGTTAATCCGCGTATCACACTTACCCCCGAACACCAGCACGGCCTCCATCAAGCCGTGAAGCAAAAGGCAATGCAGGCCGCCGAGCCCATGCGGCGCAAGGCTTTCTCTCAGCTCTGGAATCACGTTAAGGACCATTTCCAGGTAGCCCGCTACCAAGATATTGATGATAGCCGCTATACCGAGGCGCTTGGAGCGGTCATGTCATTTGAGCTTGAGGGTGACTGGCTTCCTGCCGAAGGGAAGCGCTCTGCTGAATTTAGTGACGACGACTTGAGCGATCTCTACATATTGCTTTGCCATGTTCATTGGATTCACCGCCATTGGAGCGAGTTTCGGATAGAAGAAGCGCTCCGGATGATGCAGTCACCGGCTCCTGCCTATATACACGAACACATGAGCATGGCGAACACCTTTAAGAATCGCCTTGCCAAAGCGAAAGGCGAGTTACTGGAGGCCTCTCGTCAGCGCCTTGGACTGAATTACGGCTTGTTCCCCATCCACTGAGAGAGCTTGCCCCGGTGATCTGGGGCAGCTACAGGAGTAAGCAATAATGCATCCTGAGCTTAAGACGCCATGTGTCGAGTGGTTCGGCAATATCAATAACAATGGCTATGGTCGAATCTGCATTAAGCGCCAAGTGCAATTGGCGCACCGCGTATCCTACTGCCACCACAACAATGTCAATATCAGGGATATTGAGCATCTCGTCATTCGTCACCGCTGCGACAACCCTCTTTGCATCAATCCTGAGCACCTAGAGCCAGGGACGCGCACAGACAATGCCAGGGACAGAGTGGAGCGCGGCAGAGGCCATCGCGGAGAAAGAACGGGCGGATCACTTCTTCGTGAAGATGAAGTGCGAGATATACGCAAGCGAGCAGCCAACGGAGAATCGCAATCCTCTATAGCCAAGCTGTACGGCGTAACCTCAAGCGCAATTCACTACATCGTAAGCAGAAAGAATTGGGCCTGGCTTGACTAGCCGCTCTGCGGCCCGCGAGCGTGGGTCGCACTCAACCATAGCTGTCTCCGAGACACAGGTAATAAAAAACCCGGCACGATGGCCGGGTCTTGGTAAGAGTTGTTTCGTCTAACTAAAGTTGTACTTCCTGTCGAAGCTCTCTTGTCCCATCGCAAGGAAGTAAATGCACTCGCCGAAGGCGATAAGCATGGGAATAAATGTCCAGCAGAACAGCAGGTAAATAATGCCTAAAAGGATATTGCCCAAGTAGAACCGGTGAAAGCCGAGCCCGCCCAGGAAGAATGCCAGTAGCGCAGCTACCAACTTCGACTTGTCGCCGGTCTTTACTGATGACGCGGCGCCGCAGTGAGGACAGCTCCTGGCTGTCTTGTGGATCTGCTTTCCGCAACCATGGCAGTAAATCATGTTCGCCGATGGAACTGTCTGCGCGCTATGGGCCTCTTCGCTTCTTGAGGGTGATAGCTCTACCTGTTGATCTGACATACCCATGCTCCGTTGAAAATAGAAGATGCCGATGTAATATCGGCAGGGGAGATTATTGTTTTAGCTAGCGAGCTTATCATTAAAGTCCGCCCTGAGCTGACGCCAGAATGGTGATGCCGGTTAAACGCAAGGTAAAACCTTGGGCAATGAGCAAGCTCTATCAGGAATCCCCAACCAGCTTGGCTTTTGCTTTTGGCAGTCGCTCACGAATGCGCTTCGCTCGCGGGCTGCCCGAAATGTTAACGCCGCGATGCTGATTACCCTGGCGCCACGCCATGAAGTCATCCTCCATAGCAATCCAGCGCTCACAGACTGAGACCTCGCCAGAGTAGTCTTTCGCTTTGCGCGATAAGATAGCAGCGCGCTCGAAGTAGTAAGGCTCTGGCGCGAGTTTCATCTCACCATGTGACCAGTACATATTCTCAACCGCACGGCAACACTCAAGCATCTTATCAACGTCATGCTTGTGGCTTTCTGCGTACTCGTAGATCGGTTTGCCATCCACCTTGGACTGTTTACCCATCGCCTCTACGATGCTTACAGATGACACTCCAGCTCTTTCCGCGCTAGCCTCTTGGGCATGGCGTTCTAGATTCTCAAGCGCCTTGTCTTGAGAAGACTTGGAGCGACTCCCGGGCAAAAGCCGCCTCAGAAAGCCCAACATCACTGCGCCTCAGGCTCGCTGCGCTTCATGAGATCCTTGAATGACTCTTGCACAAATCCGTAGAGATCCGGATGCGCGCTAAGAACGTCATGCGCAACGCGAGGAGAATAGGCGATAGGCTCTTGAGATTCGCTGTCTACGACACCTTCCCAATCGATGAGCACGTAGTGGCTAAAGAAGTATCTTGGCCCGCCCGCCGCTAACAGAGCGAGATCATGAGTCTCGCTTCTTTTGGTCAGGAATTCTTCCATCAAATCAGCGTGCGGTATGCAAATCAGAAAGCGCGCGCCCTGGTATTCATACCATTCGTGCGGCGTCTTCCTTAGTCTGATCTCAAACCCCATGCTTCCCCCTGCGCATCATTATCGTTTACGCAAGGTTACACCTTAGGAATGGGGAGGGTGAAGCAACAATCAATAGGCGTAAGGGCGCACGCAAGCATTGCGTAAAGCATGCTTGCACATGAAGGCCAGCAGTGACAATATGCAAGCATAGACAAAGGAGATGCTTGCTATGACTGATCATCACTCCAAAGGCGGAAAGGCTAGGGCGTCCACTCTCTCAGCAGAGCGCAGAAGCGAAATTGCCAGAGAGGCTGCGAAAAAACGCTGGAATCGCGATCTTCCTTATGCCCCCCACATTGGAACAATTCATGTTGGCGACTCATCCCTTACTTGCGCGGTTCTAGAGGATGGAACCCGCGTTTTGACTCAGAGCGACATGATGCGAGCCTTGGGTCGCGCTCGACAGGCGAAGGGGCGGAGCTTCTATGATGCTGACGTCAATCTACCTGCATTTTTAACCGCAAAGAACCTAAAACCCTTTATTTCCAACGACTTGTACGTGACGTCAAGCCAAGTTGAATTTCGCCTGCCTTCAGGGCAGATGGCCTTTGGCTATAAGGCGGAAATGCTGCCACAGGTGTGCGAGGTATACCTGAAGGCCAGGGATGCAGGCGCCCTAAAATCAACACAGCTGCACGTTGCCAAGCAGGCTGACATTGTTATGCGCGGCCTTGCCAGCGTTGGTATCGTCGCCCTTGTTGACGAGGCAACAGGTTACCAGAGGCATAGAGCATCTGATGCACTCGCCCAAATTCTGGAAAAATTCATAGCCAAGGAGCTCCAGCCGTGGGTTCATACGTTTCCACAGGTCTTCTATGAAGAGCTTTTTAGGTTGCGGGGGCTGGAGTTCCCAAAATATACGGTAAAGCGTCCTCAATATTTTGGCCACCTCACTAACGACATCGTTTACAAGCGACTGGCCCCTGGCGTTCTCGAAGAACTCAAACAGTCAACGCCAAAATCACCTTCCGGAAAGCTCAAGCATCAAATGCACCGCAAGCTGACACCTGACATGGGGCATCCGAAGCTAAGGGAGCATTTATCATCAGTAGTAACAATAATGCGGCTGAGCACGGATTACGAAGACTTCAAGCTGAAGTTGGACAGGCTCCATCCTCGTTTTGATAACAGCCTTCCTTTAGATTTGAATGACGTTAACTTTTAAGAACCAAGCCCCGGCTACGGTCGGGGCCCCTAAGTCGACGATAAGGCCGTTTTTGCGGCCTTTTTTGATGCAAGTCACTGATTCTACAGGGTTACTAAGTGTCGACGACCTCGGCGCCCTTATCCAGCCTGACCATGACGCAGAGGGCGGGCTGGGGATGTGTTAAGCCTTGGCCAGCCCAGGGGCGACTACCCTCGTAGCCTTGAAGGCGAAAGGGCCGCCAAAGCAGCCCTTTCATCTTGTCCATCTAGCGCTATTGAGGGAGATTATCCACTGTAGTGATCGCGCTTTCTCTCTGGCTCATTCGCGGGGCGAACAACAATCTTTGCGAGGGCGTGAATAAGCTCTTGATCGACATAACTATTTTTGCCGTAGAAACCAGCGTCCGCGCGCATAATGGAATGCAGCGGTGACGCAAGGACCTCGTTAATGCTCCTCTGGCGCTGCTCTTCCTCCTGGCGCATACGCTGCTCTTCCTGAAGCCTTTGCTCACGCTTCTCGGCGTCACGGTTCTGCAGGCGTCTGAGGCATACAAAGCCCACAACCAAGATGAGTACGGCCAGAGCGGATAGCGCAAGCACGGCAATCTGCATGGGTTCCATAAGCTGCCTCCTTACCTATCTCTCTTGCGTAAATATAGCTTAAAAGCGATCCACATAGCGATGGACACGCAAATTACGCCGCCAGCGGCTTGCCAAAGCCCTTGCGCGATATAGCTTTTGCAAACGTCCGGGCCGAACCCGCAAGCGCCAAACGCATCGCGAAGACCGCCTATAAACAGCTCTGGTATCGCACCTACGACAATGGCCAGAACAACCAGTTCACCTATGACATCGCCCAACTCAAGCGACGGCTTCTTCTCTGGCGTTGGGTTCTCCGGCATCGCTTCCTCTGTTGCGGCTGATGACCTCTGTATGGCTAGCAAGCATACCAAGGCGTCGCTACATGTGAAGCAAAACATCCCCAGCCTGTGCCTGTACGCATTGCCAGATGCGTCTCTAGTCAAAACTGCTTAGCCTGCTAGTTCCACCCATAACCAGAAAGGTGCGCAGGATGGGCATTCGTTTTGAATTTGACGATAGCGTAAGCGATTCTACTCGCGAGGCGTTGAAAAATAAGAAGAAAGGTCTACTAATTGATCCGGCGAACATACTCGCAGGCGACCTGGTGCGACTTTTCCCTGAAGGTAGCGACGAAGGCTACACATTTCGATGCGTTGCCCGCAGGCATGACCTAACCCCTGACGGGGCCAGCCATGAGGACGATGACGAAGGCGGCAATCCAATACTTACCTTCATCTTGGGCTCCTTATAATCTTTCGCTCGGGCGAGCCTGCAATGACGGGCTCGCTTCATAGCCACTCAGAGAGTTTGCGTTTTTCGCTCTTGCTGTTTCACCAGCTTCTCCAACAGCCTACGAATCTCTTTTAGGTCTTTCTCGATCTCGGTCATATCTATCTCCAAGCCCCGTCCTGCGGGGCTATTTACGCTTCGCCTGCTCTTCAAGCCAAACCGCATCCATCGCGCGGATCACAGCCAGGAACTCGTCAGGCTCGGTAACGATGTCCACGAACTCGGCATAGGCCTTGATTTCAGACACCGGTATGCCGCCCACGCCCATGCCTGATTGTCGGGAAGGGGATAGGGCGGAAAAGGCCTGCATGTACCAGCGCTCCGTTAGATCAAGCTCGGGGCGGTCCAGCAGGGCCTGTGGTGCATAGCCCCGCTGTTCCTCAATGGCCAAGAGGAAGTCGATCTTGTCCGCCCACTGCATGTTCCAGCGTAGCGCCGTCGTTACTTTTCCACGCGCTCCTCGAGCGCCTCCTCCTTGTAGTTCGCCACTCGGCTAGCATAGGAGGACACAAAGTCTCGAAGTTCGGGATCTTTGCTCAGCGCGAGATAGGCGTTGTCTACGCTGTATGTCAGGTCCTTGCCGGTCTCAGGGTCGGCAATGTCGCCCTTCTTCCAGTCCACCAGCAGTGCCTCAGCCATCGCCTTGAGCGTGATTGCGTTACTCTTCTCGACTGAGATTTCTTTGCGGCGATGCGGGCGAAACAGGCGCTCCAGCGCCTTCTTGTAAGTCATGCTCTCCGAAGAGGCGATCTTGAGCTCGGGGCCGAAGTCGTCGGTCCATACGCCTGACTCGGCTGCATCCTGCTTGAAGCCACCACCAATCTGATACTTAGCCATAATCTATTACCTCGGGTTCCGTTATCGTTCCGTTAGAATCAAGAGGCGGCCAAGGACACGGAACTAACATCCAAGGCCGCCAAACCGTTAGCTGCGAACCAGCTTCAAGGAGGTGCCGGCCACGCTGTCGTAGAGCGCGGTGTAATCGGCGCTGATCATTACGTCCTGATCGAGCCCGCCAGATTGCGGGGCCTGTACGGTCAGATGGATGCGGGGCAGGGTGAAGGTGTAGGTGTCCGTGCCGTCCGTGACGGAGAACTCCAGCGCAACGTCCGCTTGGTCGAGCGACTTCTGATACCAGGCGAAGGACTCAGCCGAGAGATAGGCCTGGATCGTGCCGGTGATCGCCGCCGTGCCCTTCTTCTGATCAACCGGAGCGTCGTGGCCGATAGCCTCAATGGCCCGCAGGTTATTGTTGAGCTGCAGGGAGATGGACTGGATCTCGATGCCTGAAGCGGTAGAGCCGTCGATGCTGATCGAGGCAATATCGGTCGAGGCGTTCAGGACTTTCGAGGTCGTGGCAGCAGCAACAGTCCCGGCGCCCACCAGCGAGGACGCGACCGACTCCGAGCCGTTGCCCGCGAAATTGAACGAGCCCGTCAGGATCTGCCCATATTGGAAATTCAGGCTCATCTGACCAACGCGCATACCTCGGAAGGCTAGGAACTTGCCCTCGTCGGTAAACTGCTTCTCGATGGAGAACGACTTATCCGCCGTACCGATCAGCAAGGTGTCGGACCCAACTGTTGGCGTGTCGGCGGCCCAATTATTGGCAAACGCCCCGGAAATCAGGTCATCGAAGGTGCCCGTGGACAGCTCGACGCCGATGTCGCCCTGGACCTGTAGGCCGGTGCGCGTCATGTCGGCCGTCATACGGTCGGAACGAATCTCGCTCGACGTGACGGTTTGCGGTGTGCCGGACAGGGTCTCGGATGTGTAGCGCAGCGTCTGCCAATTGGCAGAGTCTGCAGGGGTCGCGCCATAGGCTGTTTCAGGCACGACGATCAGTTTTACGCGATTGCTCTCGCTCATTGCTTAACCTCGCGGGGCTTTCTGAATGCACAAAAAAACCCGCTCGAGGCGGGCTGCTTGTTCCGTTGGGGGACAGTTAAATCGTGGTTCGGTAGGGGATGTTGACGTTAAGTTGCCACCATCCGTCCTGCTCACCGACGACGATCACGTTGGCCGCGTCGGTGACAACGCCATTGAGGCGCCTGTTTTCCATGTGAGCGGTTAGCGAGTCAGCGATACCGAGCGATTCCAGGCTTTCGGGAGAGGCCCCGGCTTCCAGTTCGCCAAATGACTTGGGCTTGACGAAGACCTGGAGCATCAGAACTCCAGGGCGGCGGGGCTGGGGGCCGCTACCAATTGAAGTATTGGCAGCAGGCGCTGGGCGAAGAATGCATGTCACCCAAGGATTGCCATTAGCCTTGGCGGTCTCGACGTCCCCATCATCTGGGTATCCATAGAACTGAATAGGATGCTCAGCCCACTGCGTGAGACGGGTTACCAGCTCAGTCCGGATGGTGGTGTTGTTCATGAGCCGTAACGCTCCTTCAGCGTAATGTCTGCCTCGGCATAAACCCCATGCGGGGCCTGCTGAGAATGCCCATGCTCTATACGTCCTGCGTAGGGAGCCGAATTTTGTATGTACACAAGCTCCGTATCACCATTTATTAGGCTGATTACCGCCTCGCCTTGATCAATGGTCGCCTGGCCCTGTTTATCCTTTCTGCTCTCATCGAATTCATCAGCTGGGGAGCCGATGCTTACGCGATGATTCCCCTTGTATGCGCCGTCTTGGACAGGGGAGTGATAAATCACTTGCTGCAGCCCAAATGAAGCCATGTCCTTCATCTGCTTCGACAGCCCAGCCTCGACAATATCCATGAACTCGCTCGGCTTCTTGTCCCACGCCATGAGCCACCTCACGAATTCCGCAGTTGGATGGAGTAGATCGCGCCGGCAGTGTTGCTGACGTTAACCACCTCGTAAGCCACTCCTTCGCTGGTAATGACGTCACCGGTCTGCGGGGCCACTTGATTACCGGATTGATCGACCACCTCCGTCACCAACGCGGTCAACCGTGTATCGGTGATGCGGATCTTGTCACCGTCCGTCTCGTGCGCCTCGTATGAGCCGAAGCTGCCCCGGCCAGTAACGACGACAGTCGTCCCGCCCGTAGGCACGCCTGTTACCGGGTCAACGGATCCGCCGGATGAACGCGAGAACGAGAACGAATGCACCGCATCGGCCAGCTTGCCGTCGAAGGCCTTGGGGAGCTTGGCGTTGATCTTGTCTCTGATGTAGCCCATGTCTAGAGCCTCTTAAGCAGCGTCACTGAGCCGTAGGGGTTAAGCCACGGCTTCAGGAGGTCGAGCACGTACAAAAGCGCCCCCTGCACGGCCCTAGAGCCGTCCTGATACTCGGTTTCGACGGACACGGTGTCGGCTTCAACCGATTCCCGCTTCACATCGCCATCGGAGTCGGCGTACAGCGTGCCATTGGCGGCCATCTGGGCTAGCTCGGCGCCGGCCTCGATGATAGGCGTGGGCACGGTATCGAACTCGCGGCCCGACAGCTTGGCTGTCAGCCAGGCATTGGCTTGCCGAACGGCGCGATCCTTTGCTGCTGGCTCGGCCCAATCACTGCCGAGCTGGGTATCTACGTCCGTGACAGTGATGTACTGGGCCATGAATTACTCCACTGGCTCGTAAGTGGCTTCAAAGATGTCAGGCTTGCATGGATATAGCTCACCCTTCACGCCGCGAATGATGTAGTCGCCTTCATTGCAGCGATGATCACCTTCCAACGTCTTGATGGTGGCGTACACCTCACCACGCGCAAACTTGCCGAGACCGTGGGTAATAACCACATTCTCCGAGATTGCATCGCCCAGCCATCGCGGCTCGGTAACATCCATGCCCTGCACGAACCTGACGGCTTCAATCACTACAGGCTTCTTGCGATAGCGCATGGGTTATTCCTCGTTCAGCTCGTCCAGCTTCTCGCGCAGCGTGTCGGCCTTCATGCGACCAGCCTTTTTGCCGGTACGCTCTTCGTATTCAGCCGCCAGGGCGTCGCGCTCGTCGTCTGAGGCGTTTTCTTCCTCATCCTGAGCCTTGGCCTGGCTTTGGGGGTCTTTCGCTGAGACGGGCACGTTGAGCGCCTCGTAGGCTTCGACAATGCGCGGGTAATCGCCTTCTACCACGACGCTATCGACGCCACGCTCAGGCCGGTCGAAGTAATCCGGATTGCGATAGCGCTTGCCTGCCTCGAAGCCGCTCGCCCGGGTCGAGTAGATCAGTTCCATTGGAATCTCCAAGAACTAGGGCGCCCCGAAGGACGCCCACTGCTATCAGGTAGTTGCAGCCGGAGTGGTATCGATCAGCACGCCAGCGGTGTTCTTGTCGCTAGTGGCGTACTTGGTCCAGTTCGCCCCGGTGCCGATGGCAGCCAGCGTCGGGTTGGCGCCGCCAACCGTGTCATCCCAGCTGTAGCCGAGCAGCTCGAGGTTGAACGTGCCTTCCGCACGGAAGCCCATGGCCAGGTTCTCCTGGTCATTGATCGGGTAGGAGCGGAAGCCCGGAGCCTGAGACTCAGTGACGGTCACTGCGCCTTGCTGCAGGCCGAACACAGAGTTGGCCGGGGTCTCGTCGGTGACAAGGACGGGGCGTCCCATGGTGCCCGGCTGGCCACCGTAGATGACGGTACCAGCTTCCTCGTAGATCTTCTCGGCAATCGCGTTATCCACGATGTCGAAGTACGAGGCGGAATCCATCAGCCACATGCTGACGCGGTTGAAGCGATCGCCGAAACGACGCAGCGCCTTGGTCAGCAGGATCTTGCCATCAGTGGAGAACTCGCCGGCCACGGACATATTGGCGTTCGCAGCGATGGCGGCCTTGAGGGCGGCAGTGGCGAAGGACAGACGGCCCTGCATGACAGCATCGGCGTAGTCCTGCCCGACCAGCATGGAAAACTCTTCCGGAGAGCGAGCGCGACGCTTGAACGCTTCCTCGGTAGTCTCGTAGGGGCCGTACTTGAAGGGGATCTTCACGCCGACCATCTCGCCGTTGCTGATTTTCTTGCCGGTGACGGCAGAAGTCGCATTCACGTCGCGATGCTCGATGGCGCCACCGATCTTGTAGAAAGCGCGACGACGGAAGTCACCTTCGATCAGTTCGGAGTCGAGAACGATTGCGCCTTGAGAGGCCGCATTGAAGACCTGGAAGACCTCCTGGATGCGCTCCAGATAGGCGGTCTGTGCCAGATCGTTGTAGATGATCATGTCTGAGTTGACGGTAGTCGCCATGTGTCAGTGTCCTTAGCTTGGTAGATCGAGATAGGCTTTCTGGCCGTGCTTCTGGATGTAGGCGTACTTATCCTCGGCAGACATGGCTGAGCGCTTCACAGAGCCTCGCGTGCCATTGCTGCCGGGGGCGCCACCACCCTTGGCAACCGGGAACCAGTGAGGGGCTGAATCACGCATGGATTCGAGCCACGATTTCAGGGTCAGAGGCTTGCCGTTGGCGTCGAAGCCAGCTTCCTCCTTCGCGACAACATTGCCTTCGTCGTCAACTTGGAACATGGTCTGCGCGTGCAGATAGGCGTCCCTCGCGGCGGTATCGATCAAGCCAACCTCGGAGGCGGCTGCTCGCACTTCGTCGCTTAGAACGCGCCCACGGAACTTGTCAGCAAACGTCTTGGCCGTCTCGGCCTCCTGCTGTAGCTGCGTCAGTTGCCGCTCATGCTCAGCACGCATTCGCTCAGTGCGCTGGTTGATCACTTCATCCATCTTGCCTTCAGCGATCAGCTTGGATTCCTCGTCTTGCTCTAGGCGGGAGAGCATTTCGCGAGTCTTGTCGGGGTCGATGCCGTCATAGCGCTTCTGCATCTCGCGAAGCTGACGGTCTCGTTCCCTCTTCTCGCTGCGCTCCTTATCCAGTGCAGACTTGAGGCCGGTCGGGTCTTCGTAGCCATCGAGGTCTAGCCGGAATTTCCCATCCTCGGCTTCGACATACTGGTCACGGACGCCTTCGGGAATGCTGTCGAGCGAATCGACTTCGAATTGCAATGCCATGGATCAAACCTCTCGTTTGATTCGCCCATCTCGGGCTAGGTGAATGCCCAGCGGCGTCACGCCAAAGGACAGATACGAAAAAGCCGCCTCAATGGGCGGCCATAAAAAAGCCCCGCTCGAAAGCAGGGCTTGGGGTGTTTAGGGGAGTTACTTTCTCAGCATCTCGGGGTGTCGATCACCCAGATACTGCTTGCCGTCTTTGGCGAAGCAATAGACCTCTGAGACTTCACGCAGCAGCGGGGCAGGGGTATCGGTGCTAGCAGCCAACCAAGAGCGCTCAGCGGCTCGCAGACGACGATTGGCAAACTGCTTGTCTCGCTTCTCGCCCATCTTGTGGCCACGGCAGGTCATGCCGGCTATCGGCGTCTTGCGAAAGCTCTTGCCCATCACTTCCACCCCTCGATGCGTCGCATCAGCTCGTAGCTCATCGTCCAGCCGAGCTTCTCGTTGACCAGATCGGCAGGCGTAGCGATACCGGCCTGTCGCCGGAGCCAGGCACGCCACCACATCTGAAACCAGTTGTCGGCTATCAGGTTCTCGTCCATTAGGCGAGCATACCATCATGCTTCGCTGAATAGCTGCTCGAAGGTTTCACGGTCTCGAGCGGCCAGCTCTTCCAGCGTGTATTCCCTATTCTGTGGATCGGTGAAGCGGTCCAGCGTGTAATCGCCCTTGGAGTAGAGTGCATACCGCTTATCGCCAAGCCATTCGCGCTGGTACTTGGCTGGCTGACGCGAGAACCAGTCGTTAAATGTCGTACTAGCGGATACTTGGCCAACTTCCAGCCCCGCTTCCTTGCGCTGTTTCTCGGTCATGTTACCGATAGAACGGTACTTGGCATCGCCATCCCGCCCTTTGACCTTCATTGCCCGCACATACGGCCTTTTGCCCATGACCTCACCGTCGAATGACGGCGCGATGCTGCATCGACAGTTCGGATGCAGCGCGGGGCGCGGATGCGGATCGTCGATCTTAAAACGCTTGCCGTCCAAGGGGGCGCAGCGCTTGCAGGTACGCAACTCCAAACTTGCCACCCACACCAGCTCCCTGACATCGAGAGCGCGATAGGTTTCCTCGTAGGCGGTCGTGCTGATGTGTTGCCGCCCTGTTCTGACTACGCGCTCGGCTTCGGTGCGGGTCGTCTGGAGAATGCCGTTCTTGAAGTTCAGCGCCTTGGTGCCGCGCAGGGCGCGCACGATCTCGGCATTCGTTTCGCCGTTAGCTACACCTTCGCGGATGCGGTTGTAGACGCGCTTCTTGGTGCCTGCCGCCACCTCGGCCAGCATGTCTTCAACGAACTGACCCAGCAGTGGCTCCTGCATCGCCTTGGCGTAGGCTTGCTGGGCGGTGATGGAGACCGTTGCCGACTCAACCAAGACCTGACTCATCAGGTCTTCGGTGTACCGCACCTCCTCCCCGGCAAGCTCCTTACCATCGGCAGTGAAGCGGTCGCGTATCTGCGAGTCGAGTTCGTCTGCCCACTGTTCAATGAACTTGACCACACCTTGGACACGAGTCGGCAGGCGCTCAATTTTGGCACCCACCCGGTAACGCTGTAGGGCAGCCCGCTCACCCTGAGTTAGGTTGTCGAGACGGTCCAGCAACTCGGAGGCCAGCGCCTTGCCGCTCTCGTCGATGATTTCCTTGATACGGTTGGCAGTGGCCGTCGAGGCGCGATGCAGGTAGGACGTGTGCTGAGCGATGGCGGCGATCACCAGTCGCTGCGCTTCGTCTCTATCCTGCTTCGTGTCTGCCATTATGCTATCTCTCCATTAGACGGCTGACCGTGCCTGCTCGTATAGCCGTCTTGGCCATCTAGCCACCTTTGTCTTGCTGCTATTGCGTCATCGATGTTTTTAAATGCACCAAGATACTTATTGCAGCCATAAACTTGCCACCTATCTCGCCGCTTATCATAAGAAACGCCAACAACGCCAGACTTATTCCTGCTACTCATCGCCATGTTTTTACTGTTAAGAGACCTGTCGACGAGCCTTAAGTTTTCCCATCTATTGTTTGATCTGTCCCCGTCAAGATGGTCAACCTCAACTTCCGGAGAGCATTTACCGGCTACTATTGCAACTGCAACTCTATGGACCCTATAAATAACCCCATCCATTGCAAACTGCCGGTAACCCTCAACATGAAAAGTGCCAACCTCTTGACCACCAAACCGACTTACCCATCTACGGTATGCGCCTATCGGCTCGTCTCGCTTCTGCGGTCTATCGGAGCGCCACCTCATAATCCCAGTGGCTGGATCGTAAACAACATGGTCTTCAAACTGTCTGGCAGTAAGGGGGTTTGCTTTTCCCATCGAATCGTCTCCTATTCGATTGTCTCTTGAGGGTGTGCGGCAAGCGCGAGACTCACGCCTTTCGGTAGCGAACCTAGCCGCACAATTTAATTATAGCACTAAACCGCTAAGTCGCGGCGCGATTAGGCAAATCAAGAATGCTTCCGCCATCCTCAATAAGCAGCTCCATGTCTTCATCCGACATATCCGTAATGCCAGCTTTCCGGATGGCCTCAAACAATACTTGGCGCGGAGCATTATTTGCCATTACCACGTTGTGGATGATGTTCAACATCGCTGAGTCCACTTCCTCTTTGGAGAACTTCGGCTCAACTTTGAACTTAACTTCGCCTGGCGAGATGCCCATCCACTCGGCTACGTAGCGCAGGCTCTGCTCTATCGCCTCGGCAGCCGTTACGCACACCGAGTAAAGCGAAGAGTGTTGATCCGACTGACGGGCCTTGCGAGCCTCGCCGGATTCCTGGCCGCCGATGTCCAACACCTTCGCTCCGGCCTCAGCCGCTGCTTGGCGTTGATCGCTCATTGCCTTGCGCGTTGCCTCGATGCCTGCCCCGGTGAACTCCAGGTAATAAGCCTTGGCGTTCTCTTTCTCCAGCGTCCAAGCTGCCATCGGGCCTGTCACGCGAAGCTCTTCGTTAGCGGCAATGCCGCTGATGACTGGCTGCGGATGGGCCGTATAGTGCAACGATTGGTAGTAATCCGCGCTCAGGCGGTAATACATCAGCGCCGACTGCGCCATGGTAAGCAGCGGGATCTCGTCCACGTCCACGCTGTTGTCGGTCGAGCCGGCAAATACCAGGGGAATGAAGGTGAGCGGTGTGGACTGCGAACCGCCTACACGCCCCGGAAACTCTTCCTCCCCGATCAGCGAGCCGTCTTCACGCATCACGCGAACACGATAGCGGTCATCGACCAGATCGAGCACGCGATAGACGTCTTCATACTCCGGCTCGAATTCATCGCCGCCCTTGAGGCGCGGTTCCTTGAGTACGACTAGCGCCAGGTCTTGGCGTCCGCCCGCGTCGCTTGTGCGCCAGTTGGTGGCCGTCTCGGCGGTGTAGGTGGCAATGTAGGGATTGCCGGAATCATCGAACTCGACCAGTAGCGGCTTGCGTCCCTTGGTAAGCAGGGCAGAGACGACGCGCAGGAAGAGTTGCTGCAGCCCAAAGCCGTCAGCCGTCGCCTCGTGCTCGAGCGCCTTCATGCGCTCAGGCAGGGCGATCTCGGGCTCTTGACGGGATACTAGGCCGATCATTGTCCGTAGCGAGTCTTTGACCCACATGGGGTAATCGGCGCGGTCCTTGTAGGCCAGATAGAGCTTGCGGGCATCTTCCAGCGATACCGGGCTATTGTCAGTGCCGGCCAGCGATTCCGCCTCGATCATGCCGCTAGTCTTGGGCAGATAAGCCGTACCTGACGCCTTGATCGCCCGTGGCCCGACTAGCGCATCTTCCATCATGCGCCAGTCGTCGCTCATGGCGTCATATTGCTCATGTGTTGCAGTGACGCCCATTAAGCGAGTCCTCCAATACGTCTCATGCCAGCGCGTGGCGCCGGCTTTCTGTTTTTGGCAATGGCAAAGTAGCGGAACGCATCAGCGCCGTGTGACGACCAATCGTGCAGCGGCTTGTCTTTCCAGCAGCCTCGCTTGTCGTCCCACTCCTTGCGGTAGTTTTCCAGGCAGAGGATGCCTTGCTCGGCTTTCGACTGGTCGAAGGCGCACTTAGGCAGGATTTCACGCACCGCCTCAATGCCTTCATCCACGCCCAGCTTGGGAACGACATTGAACTGGATGGTGTAGCGCTGCCCATCGACCTCATAGCCCTCTTTCGCCAGCTCTCGGCGTGTCTTGCCGTCACCGCCGAACTCACGATTATCGATGTCATGTGGCGCCCAGTGTTCGGCATAGGTGTAGCCGCGATCCTTGAGCACCTTCATGTAGTGGCGCAGGCCTTCGCCGCTGTTCTCGTAGTAGTCCACGATGTGGAACTGCTCGCCGACCTGGCGCACGAACCAGATAGCCGTCGAGTCGCCCACACCCAAATCCCAATAGGTCGAGACAGGCTGATGCGAGTTGTCGGGGAGCTCGCCAATGCGCCGCTCGGCATAGAGCTTGGCGAATTGCTTGGCGTAGTACGCGCCCTCGACTGACTGCTGGAAGGCTTCGGCAGGGATCGACGGGTATTCCCGCTTCATGTCCTCGCCTAGCGTCTTCTCCTTAGCGTGATACCAAGCCTTCTGGCCCTCGGTGACCTCAATGCCATGCTTGGCCTTCAGCTCGGCAAAGTAGTCTTTGAGGCGTTGCGGCAGCTCACCCAATGGCTCGATGCTGTAGAGCGGGTTACGCCACCACGAGAAGAAGAAGAACTTCCAGTCCAGGGGGCCAAGTGGCGTGCCGGAAAGCATCTGCTTCTCGGCTTGCTGCGAATACTCGAAGAACGAGCCAGCGCGTCCCTCAGCGGTCGATTCGATGGTGACGAAGCATTCATCGGACACCGCCTCGAAAGCGCCTGTGACGATCTCCCTGGCCTTCTCGGGATACTTGGCACATATCTTCCCGAACTCGGAGACATGCAGGTAACGCAACGTGCCGCCACGAAACGAAGTGCTGATGTACAGCGATCCGCCCTTGGAGAACACCAGTTCGCCGACTGCGTCGTTGCTCGCTGGGTTCGCTTGGCGTATCTCGATAGGCAGGTGCTTGTAGGCATACTGGATCTTCTCGCGGAATAGGCGCTTGGCGTCGTTCAGGGTGTGAGCGATCAGGGCGCACTTGGCTGACTCGAACAGAGCGGCATCCAGCTGAATGATGCATTGTTCAGTGGTGAAGCCGAGCTGACGCGCCTTGAGAATCAGGTTCCGCGTGTGCATGCCGTCGTAATAGGCGACCTGCTCCGGCGTCATACGGAAGCGCACCTTCTTACCGCGTTTGTCGGTTATGAAGTAGAGGTTATTTAGCCGCCAGTGCTTATCCCTGAGCTTCGCTAGGTGCTCTCGGGTCAATGGCATGGCTTAGGCCTCGTTCGATAGCGCATCCATCAGCTCGGATAGAGCGTTGGTATCCTTGTCGCCTTCTGCGGCATCCAAGTTGTAGGCCTGACGCTCACCCTTGATGACCTTGAGCTGTGCATCGACACCAGCGTTCAGCGAGCGGGCGAACTTGTCGTGGTTGTCCTCTCCGATCTTCATGCCGGATAACGCCACGCAAAGCCTGCTGGCGATCATGCGCCACTCGGCCAGTTCTGTACGGTGGGCCAGGACAACGGATGCAGCCTCGGTCGATGCTTCCTCGATGATCTCGGCATCGGTTCGCGCATCTTCACGCGTGACACTAGTGCGTGACGCAGCGCGTGAAAGCTTCTCGTTGGTCGAGCTTTTGACTTGCTCCGTTAGATCACGCTGCCAGCCGTGCTTCTTGGCGCGACTGCGAATCGTGCCTTCTTTGGTGCCGTACTTATCGGCGATATTGCGGATAGACAATGAACCTGCCCGGTAGGCACGCTCAATGCTCTCCCAGTCAGGTTGAGTTGCCATATCAATTCCTCGTGAATCATCCCACTCCGCACTCAGCGAATGCG
The DNA here is from genome assembly GCF_022348165.1 of Halomonas sp. McH1-25. GTDB lineage: Bacteria > Pseudomonadota > Gammaproteobacteria > Pseudomonadales > Halomonadaceae > Modicisalibacter. Next base: position 704,857 of record NZ_JAKRFI010000001.1, on the reverse strand, counting down.
CACTGGGATGGGCCGGCGTGCGGCCTCATCCAACCCTGTCTCTGAGACAGGATTACGCCCAGTGCCTGACTGGGCAATGTAGGGCGTTATGCCACATCCAGAGCAAGCGTCATTTGCAACTGATCACGCCAATACTCAACGCGGGCCTCAAGCGGCGGTTTTGACCAACGATGGCTAGCCAACTCACGACCGGCCATGCTTCCGCGTTCATTCTGATCGTCGAGCGCCTGGCAGGCTTCTTCGTACCGCTGCCTGACACCAACCTCTCCGCGCAACAGGGCGTCGATTTGCATGTCTGCCCACACGCCGAAATCAACATCGATCCAGCGGGTGAACGCCACGCCGAGTTTGGGGTGAAGCCAGGTGCCACCACCGCGGCCTCGCTGGGTCCGAATCAAATCCCCCTTTTCGGGGGTATTTAAATGGCGAGCCAGAGCAGCTATGTACTCCTGCGTCTCGTCGGTTCTCAGCCAGCGATCTAGGCGTTTGCCGTAGCGCTTGGCGATCTCCGTCGCGTTGATCCACCCATCCGTATTGAAACGAACGGTTTGGCCTTGATAGGGGAACGGGACAACGTTTTGCATTGCTGTTACCTCGTAGAAATGAGCCTCGTTGCCCAGAACAACGGCCCCAGAGCTAGCCGTGGCTCTCCGAAGCTCATTTCTGCGAGACTCTGGTTTAAGCGCCGGGCATGGCGCACATGAAAAAGCCCCGCCGAATGGCAGGGCTTGAATAGGCACGCCACGACCTTTCTCGTGACGCTGGTACTGCGCTCACTGCCTCTCGGCACGCAGCCCTTTGCGGATCAGGATCACCTCCTGGCTACCGCTGAGTGTTCAGCCACTCGTCGTACTCCATAACCTCGCCAGCCATGCGCGGGAGGATGGAGAAGCCGAACAGGTTGAAGCTGCGCATGCGAATGATGGCGTCAGGCGCTTCGTCATGCTCATGGTCGAAGTCCGCCATACAGAAGGCCGGATAGCTGATACCGTCCTCACCCTCGTAGCAGGCCACGTCCTCAGTAATGAAGCGGGGCACCATAATATCCATCAGCCTGCGAATCATCGTGTTCTCCGTAATTCGTAAATCAGAGTCGAGCCTATCCACCAGGCCATGAGGGCGCGGGAGTAGAGCCAGGCTGCTACCAACCGCCCTTGCCGAACGAACTCACCGCCCAATGGAATGTCTTGGCGATCCATGGCTTGGCACCGTCTGCGAGCATGATGGAATGGAAGGCTTCGTCGGCGTGCTGCTTCGTGACCTGCCTGTACAGATGCGAGTAGCAGTAGTCATGGTATGCAGCGGCTCGCCATGCCGGCCCGTAGCTAGGAGGAAACAGCCACCACAACCACGAGGGGATGGAGCTGCCATCGAATATGTAGCCTTTCGGCACGATGCGCACCGTCCCGTTGATCGTCAGCACATAGGGCGACGCGATCATCCAGCGAGTAGCACGACCTGTCAGCCAAGGCGTCTTGGCCCCTTTGGGCGCACGCACCGTCACGAGGTCACTGTTGATCGTTACTCGCATCGCTCAGCACCTCGATCAGGTCAGTACACAGTCCGCTCGGCGGGTAGTCAGGGATCAGCGCTCGTGCAGACATCAGCAGGAGCTGGCGAGCGATCATGTCGCCCTCGACGCAGTAGTCGTGCTGTAGTGCGAGCAGTGAGCCCGTCGTGTCGCCGAACTGGTAATCAGCATCGATGGGCGTCTTGATCGAGGCGCAGCCTGCCAGCAGCAGGAGAGCCAGCAGGGCGATACGCTTCATGGCTTACCTCACTTACGCCAGCGGCCCACGAACACCTCATAGATGTCATCGGCCTTAATGCGAATCCAGTCGGTGCCCATGAATGACAGGAACACGCAGGGGGCAAAGCCGACCACGGGCGGCCAGCCTCTCGTTTCCGCTATCCACTGGAATGTCGGGTACAGAGCAATCGCGAATAGCGTGCAGACCACGGCACCCATGAACGCCTTCTTGAATGGGCCACCTGTTTGCATGCCGCGCGTCAGCGCCATGGCAAAGGTGAGGAAAGCGGCGAAGGCATGCGGCATATAGACCGCTATGGTGTCTAGTAGCCACTGCCAGTTGTTTGGATCTTTCTCTGGCATGGCGGATCTCGTCTGAAGGGGCATGTGCGCACCTCTTGAGGCGCTGCGTACCAAAGGGTTATGGCATCGAGGTCTTCCTTGCCTCTTCGTACCAGTGAAATGTCTGCTTATCCGGATGTGAGCCGAACAGTTGCGCCTCAGCCTCTCGGCGTCGCTCAAGTCCTGCGAGCTTCTGCCCGCCTGCGTAGATCCATCGCTTGAACTCGGCTTGCGCGCCGCTGTAATTGTGCGCATTCAGCTTGCGGAGCAGGGTAGAGCTGGATAGGTTGCCGTAGCCCAGGTTGAAGGCGAACGAGACGAGGGCGTCGAACTGGCACTGGTTGAGCGGCACTTTGACGAGCGCTTCAACCGTCTCCTCGGCTTCCTGTAGATCCCTACGTAGTAACCGCTCAGCCGCTTCCGGCGTAATGCAATCGCCTGGCTCGACATCGGTTGTGCTGCCGTACCCGATTGTCCAGACACCTGCGGAATCCTGATACGCACGCAGCCGGCATCCCTCGAACTCTTTGATGAGTTCGACGCCGCGGTCAGATGTGCGCATAGGCACCTCGGGAGAAAAAGCCGCGCTAGGGGAGAAGGCAGGCGGCAGAAACGAAAAAACCCCGACCGAAGTCGAGGCTTGAAATAGGCGCCGAGCGTCCCCGGCGATGCGTTGCTTGGTGCGCGTCATCCAGATATGCGGAGAGAGGCGGGCAACGACTTGAAGCCCGATGCAGAGCAGAGCGGGAACTAAAAAGGCCCGCCGATTGGCGAGCCCTTGGTATGACTTACTGCTTTTTACGTATGTGTCGCAGTATGAAAAGAAGTATAAGCTCAACCTGACAAAACGGTCAAGAGGGTAAACCATGCCTTTTTGTGAAATTCCCCTCTCTTTTTTCCCAATTTTTCCTGGCTCTGATCGCTTCTGATTTCTCTTTATACGCGCCCAAGTAAATCTTAGGGCCTTGGGCTATCCATCTTCTGCGTTTTTCGCACCAGTAAACGCCATTCGCGCCACTAGTGTTATTGGGGTTCATCCTTCTGTTTCTCGAGTTGAGCTGAGGTGTAACAACGCGCAGGTTCTCAAGACGGTTATCTATTCCATCCCCATTTAGATGATCCACCATCATCCCTTTTGGAACAGTGATGCCGTGCATGGCTAGAACTACGGTATGACCAGGAAGCTTTACGCCATCAATGCTTAACCTGACATACGAGGTAGACCCTGCTTGATACGCACTGCCAGCTGCCTTTCCTCCATTTTCTTCCAGCCATTTCACATACCGTACAGCGTGTCGAAAATGCTTTGCTGGACGCTCCGCATTCCATCTAAGCACGCCTTCGTCAGCGTCATAGGAAAAGCATTCCCAGAGGTATTCTCGATCAAGCTTCTTTAGCTTCTCTGCTGACTCATCAATGTCAGCCGAAACCTCTACTCCTTCTCGCACCCATTCGGATACATCACACGGAAGCCAGTTGCAGAACAGTGCCAATAGGTCGTAGTGCAACCAAATGCCCGGATTGTCATTCGACCTAACTCGCTTTACAAAAGGGCAGCGAGACGCGCCTTCCGCCTTGGTCAGAAGAGTGATTCTGTCTTTAATGCAGCTCATCTTGAGCCACGCAGAGGCATCCTTACCAAAGCGAGAGGCTAGCTGTGAAGCGTTGAACCACTCGCCTTTTGCGAAGGCTACCTTGACTCCATCAAGGGTTTGCTCATGATTCGCCTTCATGCTGCCTCCCGGTCTAGCTCACGAAGTCGCTTTGCCTTGACGATCTCATCCTCAATGGGCTGCATGGCTTCGCTTTCCAGTCTGTCAATCACTACCTGGATTAGCGACCAGACCGGCATCCAGTCTCTTTGCCACTGCAAGACAACAATACTTATACCGAACCATGACTCCATAATGGCTTTGATCTTTTCCGGCCCCCATGATGCGCGCTCACCCGAAAGATCTTCGCTACGCTCCATCAAGGCCACCTTAACCAGATGTTCAACGCGCTCCTTTTTCGCTAGCCGCCAGGCCTTATTGTCATCCCAGTTCGGGATTGCAGACGCGACACGTCGAAAGACTGCTCCGGATGCCATATCCAACCACTGGTTGCACTGCTCAGTATCGGCATTGCACAAAACATGGCCAATGGCAGCCAATTCTTGGCTATCTCTCTCAAGCTGCTGAATGGCGCCATAGATTCGCGCATATTCCGCTTTGTGCTCGAGCGACGTCATGATGCACCGGCCACCACTCACAATGTCATCCCAAGGGCCAGGGGCGCACCGCACTGAGCTATCTGTAGCAAGAGCCCACGCCAGCTTCGGGTTGGATGTAGTCGTCATGCCGCACCTCCTGTCGCTGATTGCTCGGCCACGAATCGCCAGCCTGTTTCCGCATTGCCGTAGATGTGGCATCCCCGGCTACGCAGTACGTTGATGCAGTAGCTGATTTCACTCTCGAGGAGGTCGAGACCGTATTCGCGCTCAAGAGCGGCAGCTATCCACCCGGCACGCATAAAGCGGTGCTCTAGAAACTTCTCTAGGATCAGGTCGGATACCGAAATCTCTTGGCTCATGCCTCACCTCCAATAGCCTGCTTTGCCGATTCTTTGCTTGCGTGCTTATCTGCTACTCGTCGTGCCGCGTTGCCGTCCAGTTCGTCGCCGATCAGCTTTTCGCGGTAATAGACCAGGTACAGCGTTTTGTCGGCGATGCTGTTCTTGGTGATGGCGTAGTCGCCTGATTCGATGCGGTGGCTGTGTACTCGGGACCAATTCATCGCGTCTTCCTCGGGCAGTTCACGTAGCGACGCTCGGGCGGCTTTTCGGTCGTGTCGCTCATTTTCCCTCCCGGGACAATTCGGCCTGATTTGCGCTGGATTGGGCGGTTTCTTTCCCGATTGGGATAAGCGTTACCCAGGTGCCGGTCTCGCTCTTACGGTCGATCTCGGCAGGCTCATGGATGACACGACGCACGCATTCCTCGGTGTCGTCAGCCAACACGCCAGCCTTGACCAGCGCGTCCTCGATCAGCTTGGCGCTCATGCTGTTGTTGCTGGTGTCACGGCGGCGCACGCCCTTGCCGAGCCGGGGGCGGAACACAAGATCCACTTGCCCCTCAACCAGCGAGAGACCGGCCTGGCGAACAGCGGCCAGCGTCGCTTTGGTGGCGTCATCCTTGGCCTTCTTGCGCTTAGCCCAATGAATGCCGGCGTAGATGACATTGGTAGAGGGGCCGAGATAGGGGACGAAGATCTTCATACAGCCTCCACCAGTCCACGCCTTGCCAACTCGGCCAGCGTCAGACATATCGCGTGATCTAACCGGGCGCGACGCTGCTCCCGATCCATACCGGGAGCGTTGTCGATGTCGTGATGACAGGTAGGGCAGATAGCAGCGGTGAGGCAGTCGTCTACCTTCATGCTCATGCCTTTGCCTTGATTTCGGTGAGCGGCCTGCACGCCGTAGCTGCCGCACAAGACACAGCAATCGATCTCATGGACGTTGGCGAGCCACTTGCGGGATCGGTAGGGCTGGGAGCGTTGGCGAAGCATCAGTATTTAGCCTCCACACCATCGAGACGCTTCCAGTAGCGATGCATGACTATCTTTCCGCTGGGCAGTAGGTAGCCGCGAAAATGGTAGTTCTCGTTGTCCCAAAGAGCCTTCGTTCCGGGGTGCAGCTTGAAGATGTCCATTGCCTGACGGGCTGCGTCCTCGCGCTTCACGCGACGATCACGGCGTACTGCTAGGAGCCAGAAACCGATAACCAACATCACCATGCTGGCAACTAGAAACCATCCGTTCATGCCTGCGCTTCCTCTCTCGGCAATACCTGACCAGTCAGCTTGAAGCGCTCCGGACAACCGAAGCCGTCATAAGGCCCCAAAGTGGAAATGCTATGCCCGTCAAAATGAAGCCGTACAAGGCAGGCAGCAATCTGGCACCCACTGAGATCGATGCCGACGCCTTGTAGGTAGCTATCAATGGTCTCGATGGTGTGAGCCTCTCTATCACCCAGCACCTCCAACACTTCTGCGACGCCTTCACTACCTATCTCTGCGGCTTCCACGCCAACCTGAGACTCGAAGGGCTCACCAGCTAGCTTGTTACTCCAGAACGCCATTTCTTCATGGATCCCCATTACGCGGCCTCCCTAATCTGCTCATAAGCCTTCAATGCCGGATCGCTCCAGCGCACTTGATGATCAGCGCCGAACGCATGGATCAGCTCGACCAAATCGGAGAACTCGGCTTTGTTCATCTTTGAGGTGCGGCCACCAACCATGATGAAGCCGCCATCGATGCCCGGAACGACCTTCTGCCGCTTGAGCGAGACGGTAAAAACGTCCTTCCATTCCTCGCTAGACAGGTGCTGGCCGTACCACTCCACCTGCTCGGATACGTCGCGGAGGATGGCCCATAGGAGGCGGTTCTGGTCCGTGGTGCGCTTCTGCTTCGGACGGCGCAGGGCTATCTCGATTTCACCTTTCTGCAGACCTTGGCTGCCCATACGGGCAACCATGGCGAGGGTGGATTGCAGGTCGCCGAGCGTCTGGACGCGATAGACGTGTTCTTTACTCATGCGCCCCTCCGCTCGTCACGGCCACGCATGAATGCCCACACGCACAGCAGGACGAAGAGGTAGATGGCGATTCCGATAAGCCAGGTCATGAGCGCGGCTCCTTTCCCTTTCTGTCTACGATGTGGACTTGGCGCTCGTCGTCGTAAAACTTGAGCAGGTAGCCCGCTTGCCACTCAATGTCCCTGGCATGGTGGCGATCAAGAATCCACAACTTGAGTTCCTGTCTACTCTTGAAGCCTCGTGCGTAGTGCGTAGTGGCCCCGCAGCGCACGAAATACCGGCAGCCCCTGTCGGATGGCAGTGTTGAAAGGTCGAAAGGGAAGCTCATGCCGCCACCTCCATCTCGACAATCACGATCAGCGCCGGCACGTAGCGGTCGGGTACTGGGCGAACGTCATGCATCCAGCGGCTAACGTGGCTCTCTCGCGTCTCGAGGTATTCGGCGATGCGGCGTTGGCCGCCCAAGCGGCGGCAGGCGCTGATGAGCAAGTCACGACGCCATGCGCGATCCGCAGCGGAATAGCGACCGATTGCCTGACCGGCCATGACTGGTTTCTTACCCAGGTCGTATGCAGTCAGCTTCACTTGCCACCTCCCAGCCATGCCCGGCCTTTCTCGGTCAGTGCCAGGACGCCACGGGGCGGTGAGCCGACGTTGCCGATATGCTCGATCAGGCCGCGCTCAGCTAGCTCGACGACGCGCGGACAGATGACGTTGATCGCGATGCCGGTCATGAGCGCCAATTCCTGGCGAGTGGCCTTGCCGTGGTGCTGAAGAGCCTTACCAATCTGCTTTTGCTTCGTTGCCTTGCTGTCCGCTACGAAGGCATGGGCAATGCGTGAGTTTTCGGCGATCATGCGGCGTCTCCCATGGCAGCGGCGGCGCGGACGATGGCGCGGCGAGTGGCGGCCAAGCGGTCGCCTTCGTACCACTCCATTGCCTCTATATCGATGTTGCCGGCCGGGCTGGCGAAGACGTGGGTGGAGTACGTCTCCAGCCCGATGTTCAGCTCGACCATCAGCCGGAACGCATCGCCGTCGTCCTCGAGCGGATTCCACTGAAATGGGTCGTAGTTATCTGCCGGGTTAGGCCCATTGACGACGTAGAACTTCGGTCCTATCCATCCGTGAATGCGGAGACCCGCAGCCTTGGCCGCCTTCTCCAACAATTCGCGATCGGTCATACCGCCACCCCCTCTTCTTGTTCTTGGTCGATCAGTTCGCCGCCGTCGATGCGGAGGAGGCAGTTCGCGTTGTAGTAGGCGTTAAGCTCACCAAGCAGCCAGTAATCCCCTGGCAATGCCATCCCGGCATATTCGCCCTGCGTAACCTCTGTTCCTTTCGGAACCATTCGAACGCAGGTGCCGGTCTTGCCGATTTCCTTGGGGTCGAGACAGTTGACAACCATCGCCACGCATCCGGGCTCTAATGGCTTCATATCAAAACCCTCCCGCAACGGCGGCATGGAGCAGGGCAGCCATGCCGAACACGGCGCCGTGCAGTACGATGAAAATGGTTGCGGTCTTCATGCGGCGTTCCTCCCTCTCCATGCCTTTACGGCGCTGCGTGAGCGGCGCTCGTTGGCCCGCTTTGCCCATGCGTGATACACGCCAGTCGGCAGACGCTTGCGCATCGTGCGGACGACCCACGTAGGGGAGACGCCAAAGCCGTGCTGCGCCTTGATGTGCGCGGCGATTTCCTGGCTGGAGTAATCCATGATTGCCAGGTCGTAGAGGTCGTCGTAGACGTAGGCTGGATAGACCCAGCGGCCTGTATTCTCTTTCTTGGCGAGCCGGAGGTAGCCCGCCTTACTGGTAATTGCGCGGAGGCTGCGATGCGGGCCGGGCTTTTCAACCTGAATCCGCTTGCTATCCCAACCGGGCTGGCCGTAATGAGCGGCCAGGAAGTCCAGCTCTTCGCGTGTCCAGATAGGGCCTTTCATGCGGACCTCCGCTTTAGTTCATCTGCTTGAGCCAGCATCTCTTTGCGACGCTCTTCGATCTGGTGCACGCGCTCTTGCTCAGCGCGGTCCTTTTCTTCGTCAATGCTGTTGAGCAAGCTGCGCAGATGACGAATGTTCTCCTTGCGCTTCTCGGCTTCCTCTGGCGTCTCAGCAGTGTCTTCATCGAACCCAACGGGGGCCGGCAGCAGATGCTCAACCTTGGGCGCGGGCAGCAGGCCTTTCTTGACGGCTTCGCTAATGGCTTCCTGGCGACGCTCAGGGCTGTAGCCCAGCGATACTTGCCACTCCGGCTTACGCTGCTCGGTCTTGGCTTCCTCAACCTTGCGCTCGTAGGCGGCGATGAACGCCATGCGGGCACCCACCTTGTCGCCCACGTCAAGAATTGGTTGAGCAACGCCCATCGCTTCGGCGGTTTCCTTGGTCCACACCACGGTCTCGTTCTCATCCAGCGACGAAAGGGCCAGCGCCCACGCCTCGTTCGGGCTAAGGAATGCATTTGCACCGGGAATGCGATCGAGGATGGCGGCCAGCGTCAGGCGGCCGGTCAGCTCCGAACGGCAGCGGGCCAACGCCTTCTCGACTTCCTGACGGGAGTATTCGCGCAGGTCTCGAACCATGAGGTTTGCAGCGCCCGGTTTGATCTCGCTGCCCAGCACTTCGGCAGTGGCGTAGAGCTGTTCAAGCAACTGCTCGGCGTCTTGCTTCGTCAAAGGCATGGTCATTCCCCCCAGGTCGCGTTCAGCAGCGCCTTGGCCTCGTCAGCGGCGCTCATGTTGGCTTGCGTGCCGTCCATCTGACGGGCGCGTGTTGCGGTCATCTGGCGACCAGTAACCCACTGCGTGTATATCGTTTCGCAGTCAGCCAGCAGGGTGCCGACACAGTGGCCCTTGGCGACGTAGTACTGCGAGTTGATGGACAGGTAATACGCGGCAACGCCGGGTGCGTTATCAGCACCAACCCGGTCAACCAGTTGGGAGAATTGGCCGGCAACCTTGGCATTCCAAAGCGGGTAAGCACCGTAACGACGCTCGTAAATCACGGCGTAGTTGACCCAGGCCTTGTAGGTCTTGGCGTTCGGATCTTTGGGTCCAGGCAGGTCGCCAGGGATATGGCAGCGCGGCTGTTCAGTGGGACGAAATGCGACCACATTCGACGATGCGGCCTGCGCGTCAGCGCCGGCTGCTAACGGTTCATTGACAGGTTCACTGACAGATTCAGAAGAGTGACAGGTTATGGGGTCAGCGGTTGACCCGGGGGGTAGGTCAGCGGCTGATACACCCCGGTCAGCGGCTGATACATCTTGCGACAGCGGTTGACCCCGGTCAGCGGTTGACCCCTTGGACTTGCCAGGGCGCTTGGGCTTGCTGCGCTCTAGCGTTTTGCCTTCATCAAGGGTTAGCTTGTAGGCGTTGCTGCTTTGGTATCCCGGGCGCTTGCGCTCCTGGATTACCAAATAACCCGCGTCTGCCAGGGCTTTAATGTGGCCCTTTACAGTACTGCGCCCCATCTCACACTGGTCGGCGATATGCTGATACGAGGGGAAGCACTCCCCCTGATCGTTTGCATTATCAGCGAGCTTGAGCAGAACCAGCTTGCGGTTGGCGTTGCCTACCTTAATGCCGAACGCCTTAGCCATAAGAAGCATGCTCATCAGAACGGCACCTCTAGCGTGGTTGGCTTCTTGCTTACAAGAACGCCATTAACTTGTTCGTGTGCTGCGGCATGACGCGAGCGAGCGGAGATATGCCCGACCATGTGGTCAGGTGCCATTTCTCCCGTGGCGGCATACGTTAGAAAGGCCCACTCGATCTCATTGATAGATGCGTGAAAAAACTCACGGCTTTCAGAGATGCGGAATGGTTCCAGGGTTTTATGGATGAAGGCTTCGGCTCGGATGCAGTCTGGAAACCAGTCCGCATACATGCAGTCAAACTCCATCGGCACGCCGGTGGTGTATAGCTGCCGCATGCGCAGCTCGATGTTCTTTGTGGTTCGCCCGACCTTGAAAACGTTCTCGGCCATCAACCCGTTAGCAAGAACATAAACCCAGCCTGCATTCTGGAAATACTCTTCAGGCGACATATGGAATAGTTGGTATGCGCGCCCTTTGGTCATTTCTGGGCAGTACTGCCGGCATCCTTCCCAGTAGTCTTCGAATGACTGTTCGGCGCTGCTGGCTTCGGGGAACTTGTAAATCTCTGCGGTGTTACTCATAATGTTTCCATCCTCACGTGGATGAAGCCCGGTTCTGGTTGGTCGCCTGCCGGGCTTCGTTGCATTTAGCGTTTCACTTCTCTCGGCTGGCTCATCTCCTTCAAAACGGCGGAGAGGTCGCACAGCGCATTGATTTCTTCCTGCACTACTTGCTCGATCTGCCCGCGCTCCTTGGCGTCGATCTGCCCGTCTGCCAGCGCATCACGAACCGTTTTCGCAACCACGCCGACCGACACTTGGTGATTCATCACCAAATCGAAAAGCGATACGTCTTCGCCTGGCTGAGAAGCCGGCACAGCGATCATTCCCAACTCATCAAGCAGCGGCTGCACGCAGCGCACGTCCTGGGTCAAGCGGACCATCAGGTAGTACTTGGCGAGCGAGATATGACGGTCATTGACCGGATTAAGCTGGTTGGCCAACACATGGCGGCTTACGCCCATGTCGGCAGCGAGAGAGGCAATGCCATGCTCTAGCGCGACGTCGTGGAGTGACTCTGTGAATTTATCCATGTGTTACGGCTCGCGGTTGTGTAACGTTTTTTAAATTGCTAAATGGCGATAAGCTGAAATTGTTGTTAGGCGATGGATCTTTCGCCGAAGACATCAGGACGAAGGTCGACAGCGGTAACGGTGCCGGCGCTCGCAACAACAACACGCTGCACGCGAGTAGCCGGAACCTTTCCACTAACCACCCATTGCTGGACGGCTTGCTGGGAAACACCGCAAGCACGAGCAAGGGCGCTCTGGCTTCCAACCGCCTTAATGGCCTTTTCAAGGGCTTTGCGGGAGTTCATGGCCTTCTCTCCAAGAAATTCTTGTAATAGGATAGCGCCATGACAAGTGCTTTACAAGCCAGTCTTGTTTTCCCAACTACAAGCAGTCCTTGTATCCTTCAAGGTGCTACCAGAGCCCACAGATACAGGGATTCGCGCGGCCAAATGAGCTTTTCAGAACGATTAAAAATTGCGCTGACCAGAGCGGGGATGACACAAACCGACCTGGCCAAGCGTCTTGATGTTTCCGCTCAGACCGTTCAGCAGTGGGCTGCAGGGAAAACAACACCGCGCTCTAAGCGCTTGGAAGATGTGGCTGCGGCATTGCGCGCAAGTCCGCAATGGCTGCTTCTAGGGGAGGGCAAGGCTTTCGCCGGCGGTGAGCACGAGCTTGTTATGCATGAGACGGAGATCATCGATCAGGACACACCGCCGTCTCCAGACGAAATAGACCTACCTTGCTTCCGGGAAGTGGAGTTTGCAGCGGGTGAAGGGCGCACCCAGGTCATAGAGAATCATGGACACACTATGCGGTTCAGTCTGTCGCGCCTTGCGCGCGCCGGCGTCAATCCGAATATGGCGGCTTGCGCCACTGCTTCGGGAAAGTCGATGGAGCCGACAATCCTGGATGGCAGTCCTATCGGTATCGACAAAGGCACAACACATGTCATCGATGGAAAAATTTATGCCCTGGATCACGGCGGGATGCTGCGAATCAAGCGGCTTTACAAGATGCCCTTGGGCAAGATACGGCTCGTCAGTGATAACGCAGACGAGTACCCCGAAGAGATACACGGCCTCATGGGGCCGGACGCCCCGCGCATTATAGGGCGCGTCTTTTGGTGGGAAGTCTTTGACTAACACCTAGCTCGCTACACCGAAGCCGCCTCCGGGCGGTTTTTTTGCGTCATTGTATGCTTGCATTGCATGTATGTTATGCTTGCATTTTATACGGCGCGAGAAGCGGGTATGGCTAACCAATCAAAGGCGGTAGGCGGGAAGGCAAGAGCGGAGAAGCTCTCACCAGAGAGGCGCAAGGAGATTGCCAGGAAGGCTGCGGAGAGCCGATGGGAAAAAGCCAGCGGGCTTCCAAAGGCCCTATTTGGTTCCGGCGAAACCCCGTTGATGGTGGGAGGAATTCCCGTTGACTGCTATGTGCTGGATGATGGGCGTCGCGTTCTTACGCAGGAGAGCTTTCTAGTCGCGATGGGGCGTGCTGCTAAAGCAAAAGGCGGCCATGGAGTCAGAACAAGCGTCGACAAGACCCCTCCATTCCTTGCCGCTTCTAATCTTAAGCCTTTGATAGAAAAGGAAATATCCGGGTCGACAGACCCTATAGAATTTGTGACGACAAAGGGTGTGCGAATCCTGGGCTTCCCGGCTGAATTGCTTCCTCAGATCTGCCGGATTTATCTCGCTGCGCGTGATGAAGGCATTCTCCACCCAAGGCAGCGGCACATTGCAGAACGTGCTGACATCTTAGTCAGGGCCTTAGCCAGCGTCGGTATTGCCGCGCTGGTTGATGAGGCAACGGGCTATCAAGAGGTGCGCGACAGGCAAGCACTAAGCGCCTTGCTTGATCAGTACATCAATCAAGAGCTGGCAGCCTGGGCGAAGCGGTTTCCAGACGAATTCTACCGTCAGATGTTTCGTCTTCGTGGCTGGCAGTACCCTACGGCCTCTGGCGCAAGACCGGGAATTGTGGGCAGGTACACAACCGACATAGTGTATGACCGGCTTGCCCCGGGGATCGTCAACGAGCTAGAAAAACTGAATCCTAAGAATGATCGCGGGAACAGGCGCGCAAAGCATCACCAGTTCCTTACTGATGAGGTGGGACATCCCGCCCTGGCTCAGCACCTTCACGCAGTCATTACGCTCATGCGAGCCAGTAGTAGCTGGGAACAGTTCAAGCACCTTCTCGACCTGTCGCTACCCCGCAAGGGCGATAGCTTGCAGCTTGAACTGACCTAGACATCAATCCCAAAGCTCTACCCGCCCATCGAGGCGGGTTTTTTTCGTCTTGCAGAACAAGGGAATACAAGTTTTGTTTGTTTATTTCTTGTTTTGTGCTTGCAAGAACAAGAAATACTTGTAGACTGATGAATCATGGAAACGGGCAAGCGCCCACCGGCAGGAAGCCGACGCTCTTTAAAAATTAGGTAGCCCCAACAGCACGTAGCGTGGAGAGCGCGAGGGCCGAGGGGAGTACGCCAACCGGGGCTGTCGAAGTACCGGGAAAGATTCAGCGCCTTGCCACGGCAGGGCGCATCCATAAGCCCATTCACCGAGTGGGTTTCTGGATGAAACAGGAGGTGGCTATGGAACCACTTACGAAAGGTCAGGCGCGTGTGCTCGAGATGATCGAAGGCTTTCGGGATCGGCACGGTCGCCCACCGACCCGCCAAGAAATGGCCGACCACTTCGGCTGGGCATCGCCGAATGCGGCACAGGATTACATCAAGATTCTGGCGCGCAAGGGCGCGATCAAGTGGACGAAGCGCAAGGCGAGGGGTGTATGCCGGAACGACGCACCGGACTTTCTGATGCTGCAGGCGGGCGGTTGAGCATCGGGTAACAGCGGCTTCCACGGAGGCCGCATCCACCTAGCGCTTCGGTGAGGCGTTAGATGGATGACAAGGGAGGCAGCAATGAGTGATCGAGAATTGGTAATGCATGGGCCGGTCGTGTTTGAGCTGAAAGTTCACATCATGAATCCAGACACCGGACAAAGGGCTGTCGTTACAGTTGGTATGGGTGCTGGCAAGTATCCAACGCCTGATGAAGTGGCTGCGCGGGTGGCTCAGCTTGAGGAGGGTGAGCTGGAAAAACATGCGCCTGGCTTTGAATTGATGGATCGGCGCGAGTTCATGGCTGACCTGATGGAAGAGCATTCCGGCCATCGAGTGCATGTCGCCTGCCCGAAGGATTGGAATCAAATCGAAGACTGAGCAACACGCGGCACCTGCGATAGTGGCATTAGCGCCCTGGCTCGGGGCTGAGAATACCGGGCCTTTCGGATGGGCTGAATGCGTAGTAGCTACGGTGAGGCGCAGTACGTAGGTAGCCGGACAACCTCAAATCGGCCAGCCCATCACGAAAGCAGAGAGGAGGCGACCAATGTTTGAACTTTGGCGTTTCTTCCTGATGACGGCAGCGGATCCGCGACCGCTGATAGTGAAACCGCTTCCCGAGCCATCAAGGCAACCAAGGGGAGCAGCACTGCCAAGCCGTCAGAGGGAAGTCGATAGATGGGGAGCGCCGTAACTGCCGGTACGCGGGCCGGATTGCTAGCAGGCGCAATGACAGAAATATGCGAAACCCTTGGCTCGCCCGCTGGCCGTAATCAGCGGGCAATCCTCAGACGCTTTCCCTGAGAGCGTCTCGGGATACGGCAAGCAATCTGTATCGATCCCTGCGTACTTCGCCCTCTCCGGAGGGCTTTTTTATGCCAGAGCGTCCACCTGGGGCGCTGCGGCATGAGGAGGAAGGTATGAGTGAGTTTCAGTACGTCCGCGACTACTACCAAGTGCCTGCTGAGTTTGGGCGCCGGGTAGTCGTCAACGGTAAGCCCGGCGTGATCGCTGAGGATCGCGGGCATTACATCGGCGTGCTGTTCGACGCAGACAAGCCGGGGCACATATCGCCCTGCCACCCAGCGTGGCGCGCCGAATACCTGGGTATGGGCAAGGTTCGCAAAATGACGCGCTCCCAGCGTCGCTACAAGCGTTATCTGGAATACGGCGAATGCTTCGACAACTTCCTTGCTTTCTGCCGCTGGGATTCAGAGCCAGATAGAAGCTGGAACCAGTAACCCACCAACCCGCTCCGGCGGGTTTTCTTTTGGAGCTACCAGTGGATCCGCTCGATCCCCGGCTTCGTACATACCGATCAAAAGACGGCTCCATGGAGCGGACGCTGTTACCCGAGATAGCGGCCCTGATCTATTCGGACTGGATCGAGGTCGGCGCAGAACGAGAACAAGCCCATGAGCGGCGCGACCTACCTAGCGATATTCGCGATTGCCCTGCTGCTGATAGCAGCGGTGGCGAGCTACCAACCGAACAAGAAGGAGAAGCGTGATGAGCGTGGACGTGCAGAAGTTAGAGCGATTGGCAAGCGGAGGCGATCCCGAAGGGTTCGGGCAGATAAAGCGGTCGGTTCTGCTGGCATTGATCGAGCGGCTTAAGAAAGCAGAGCGGGAGCTTGGTCGGCTAACTGCGCTCAACGCAGATAAGCCCGGTGAATGGCGATATGTCGGCGACCGACGCCATCAGTGCGGCGGCAGGGTTCTGGCTCGCACTGGCGTAAACGCACGGCCGAACTGGTTTGAGCACGACACGCCCATTCGGTGCGAGGGGTGTGGCTGGCCTGGGCAGATTTTTGCCGAGGATGGCGGCGTCGAATTTATCTGGCATACGGAGAGGGGTCATGAATAGCGCAGACATGGCACGAGGCCGGCTAGGCGTAGGCATACCCTGTCGCGCCTTCATCGAGCTACTGAAACGCGAGCGGCGCAGCCAGCCCATGAGCGTGCAGGAGTGGAATAACGATCAGCGGGAAGTCGAGTACGTAGCCCGTCGGAATGGCGAGAAAGAGCCGTTACTGCGGCTGTGGAGGGTGAGATGAGCGAGCAAAAGTGGACCCCAGCCCCGTGGCAAGCAGCTACCGACATGCCGGGCGCATGGGTTATTTGGCGAGGTGTGCCAGCTGAGGCGGTGCTGGCTGAGTTGTATAGCGATGACATGGGCTATGAGCACAACGCAGAGGCCAACGCTCATCTAATGGCCGCTGCACCGGACATGGCAGCAGCCATCCAGCTTTTCATCGACTCGCTAGAAGGTCGCGATGTGCATCCAGAGGAAGCCATTGGGGCCTTGAGGGCATCGCTGGCCAAGGCCAGAGGAGAGCAGCCATGAACATCACCGACGAAATGGAGCGCATTAAGCAAGGCGATCCGGTCGCGTTGCTGCGCGTGATCCAGTGGGCAGCGTTCGACGAGAACCTGGGGCCTGAGCTGGCGGAAGGGCTGGACAAGCTGATTGGCAGCGACGGGCATTGCCCGGGCGAGGCGCAGGCAGCGGCAGGCTCGGTATGGGCATGCGTCAGAGGGTATCTGGAGAGCAGGGATAGGAGGGTGGCGTGAACGCATACATAGCGCATGACGGCGAGCCGGTGGATGGCGCCTGCCTGGTATTCGCAAGCACGGCGAAAGAAGCCAAGCGCCTGGCTGCGCCAGTGGTTCAAGACTGGAGCAATTGCGAATACATCGATGTTCGCGTGGGTCGCTTCCGGAACCCTGCATGGCTGCTGGAGAACGTGGCGGACAAGGAGAAGCTGGCCAAAGGCGAGCCGCATGTGATCGAGAGTCCGCCGACTTGCAACGCCTGCAACTTATGGCACGACGAGCTTTTCGACGGCTATTGCGAGAGCTGCGCGGACGAGCGCACAGGAGGCAACGATGGATAGAGCAAGCCCCGCGGAGCTTCGCAAGGCGCTGGAGACGGCCAGCGCATACGCCAAGGCAGGCATCCCTTTCGTGCCGATGCCGATCCTCAACGCCAAGCAGCGTGCACAAACCACTCAGGAGTTGGTGCGTCGCATTGAGCAATTGCGGTTAGAGATGGAGGCCAGTGATGGGAAATGCAGCCGTAATCGACATCCATAGCACGCCGGTTCGCTGGCATCAGTTTGAGCCAGACGCAAGCGATCCCGAGTCAATACGTGAGGCAGAGCGCAACGCATACGTCGATGCCTGGGCAAGCGATGAGCTGGCCGAGCAGGCGTATCCGGCACCGTTGGAAGAGTGGATCACCGAACACGCTGACGAGGTTCTCGCAGCATTGCGCGACTACAGGAAAGGCGATCCCGACGAGTTCGAGGCAAGCGCAGGACGGCTTATGAGGCAGCTAGAGAGCATCGTTAAGGAGCAGGTATGAGCGAATTGAAGCGAGTCAGGTTTGACTGTAACGGAAATAACGCGCCCGCCTATGGATGTAACTTGCCGGGCGATAACAGCGGTGAGTACGTACCGTTCGTCGTGGCCCAGGCGCTCTATGTAGCGCTTGAATGCACTACTGGCGAGCTAGAAAAGGTAAAGGATTCGATTGGATATAGAGCCCTAACCCTTGATGTGATTCGCGATGCAAAGGCGGTGATGAAGAAAGCACGCGGCGAGTAAGGATACCCCATTCCTTGGCAGAGGAAGGGGCGGTAGCACAGGTCTGAACTACGTAAGGGAGATTACCACCATGACGAATCAAGTAGCAACGCGGGAGGAGTCGGCTATTCAGGCCGCGCCCGTTCATAACGACGCCAGCGCGATCATTCAGGTTATCGAACGCGCCGCCCTCAACCCTGACGTAGACATCGACAAGATGGAGCGCCTACTGCAGATGCAGGAGCGCATCCTGGCAAAGAACGCCGAATCAGCCTTCCACAAGGCCATGACACAGGCGCAAACGAAGATGCGTCCGGTAGTACGGGACGCCAGCAACGACCAGACACGCAGCCGCTACGCGCGGCTTGAGACCATCGACCGACAGGTGCGCCCTATCTATACCGAGGCCGGTTTCTCGCTGTCATTCGGCACGGCTGATTGCCCTATCCAAGATCACATCAGGATCACTTGCGACGTGTCCCACATCGAGGGCCACACGAAGCAGTATCAGGTCGATATGCCGCTGGATATGTACGGCATGAAAGGCAATCAGAACAAGACGGCAACACACGCCCACGGCTCAACCATGAGCTATGGCCGACGCTACCTGACGCTGATGCTCTTCAATATTCCCATGGCCCATGAGGACGACGATGGCAACGCGGCGGCCCAGTATCGCGCCGTGACGCCATTCCAGGCTGGACAGATTGCCCAGAGCATTAAGGCGTGCCCCGAAGTCACGCAGAAGTGGTTCAGCGAAATGTATGGCGATCCGGTTAACGTCCCGCGCACCAAGTTCGACGGGCTGATGGCTCAGCTAAATAAGATCATCGCGGAGTCAAGCAATGCAAATACTGACTCATGAGCAAGGGAGCGACGCCTGGAGGGAGGCCAGGCTAGGCATCGTCACCATGTCGAACCTGCAATGCCTGATGGTGAACGGTAAGGATAAGTCGGGATTCGGTGTCGAGGCGCTGGGCTACATGAACCAGCTCATTGCCGAGCGGTTTACCGGCGAACTGGAAGACTCGTTCGGCGGCAATCGTCACACGGTACGTGGCCATGAAATGGAGATCACGGCCCGCACCCTCTACGAGGATCGCACCGGCAACACGGTCGAGCAGTGCGGAATCATCATCAACCACGGAGCCGGCTACTCGCCAGACGGACTGGTCGGCAATGACGGCGCTATCGAGATCAAGTCCAAGCTACCCAAATATCAGGTCGAGGTGCTGCTAGGTGGCGAGGTGCCCAAGGAGCATGTCGCCCAGTGCCAGGGCGGGCTCTGGATCAGCGAAAGAGAATGGATTGACTTCATTTCGTACTGGCCAGGCATGCCGCTGTTCGTGAAGCGTGCCTACCGAGACGAGAAGCAGATCAAGGAAATCAGTAAACGGGTCGAGCGCTTCTACGAAGAGATGGAGCGCCGGCTGGATCGAATCATGGCAATGGCCGCATAGGAGGCTGTATGGCAAACGATTTAAACGCATGTCACTTCACCGGACGATTGGGCGCCGACCCTGAGATGCGGTTCTTGCCTTCGGGCGATCCGGTAGCAAACCTCCGCTTGGCAGTCGGCAAGCAGTGGCGCGACAGGGAGAGCGGGGCAAAGCAGGAAGCCACTAGCTGGATCAAATGCGTGGCCTTCAAGAAGACGGCAGAACTTGCCCAACAGTACCTCGCCAAAGGCGCGCAGATCCGTGTTAGCTGCGAAGTCCGTGAAAATAAATGGCAGGACGATAACGGCAATAACCGCTCTGCTATCGAGTTCGTCGTCCGCGACATGCAGTTTCTGGGTGGAGGCAATCAGCAGGGCGGGCAGCAGAACAGCGGGCAAGCCTCGCAGCAGCGCCCACCGCAAGCGCCGCCACAGCAGGGCGGGCAAGCAGGTCCGGCCGGACAGCCTGCGCCTCAAGGCAATTACGGCGCGCCGGCTCCAGGGTCATTCGACGACTTTGATGATGAAATTCCTTTTTAGTAACTATCTGATTTAAAAGGATTTATTTGAAGTTCAGCCCACTCACATCAGAGCCCGCCACGGCGGGTTCTTTCGTGAGCGAGTTACGACAGCGCCCAGCCGGTCAGTGGCGCGAATAACACCGGCAGTCTGTGATCCGCCGACTCCTCGCCTACGGGCGCACCGCCAAGCGGTAGACGGAGGCACAGGCCGTTAGCTGCCACGAGACGGCAGCCATTCTTTCAATGCCTCGCACTCGCGGGGCGTTTTTGTATCTGGAGGCCAAGTGAATGAGCTTTCATTGTTCAGCGGCGTTGGAGGCGGCCTACTCGGAACCAGTTTGCTCGGGTTCCGCACTATCTGCGCCGTCGAAAACCATCCGCACGCCATCGCCGTGCTCAAGCAGCGCCAAGACGACGGCATCCTCGAGCCGTTCCCCATTTGGGACAACGTCTGCACGTTCGACGGATTGCCGTGGCGCGGACGTGTTGGCCTCGTTTCTGGCGGCTTTCCCTGCCAGCGATTCAGCAGCGCAGCGTCTGGACGCAACAACGCTGATGACCTTTGGCCGGAGATGCGGCGCATCGTGGCAGATGTCGCTCCCTGGTACGTATTCGCCGAGAACGTCAAACCGGAGCCAATCGAAGAAGCGGCAGAGGACTGTCGGGCTATGGGTTACCAAACCCGCGCACTTTCCCTTGGCGCGGCAGACCTGGGTGGCGACCACGTTCGGGAGCGGCATTGGCTTCTTGCATACGCCGACGACAAAAGCCAACTACAGCGCTGCATCAATGCAGAAATGGCCGGCGGCACGAGCCTTCGTCCAGGCGTTTGGCAGACCAACCCCAACGAATCAGGAGTGGATGATGGGCTATCCGGCAGGGTGGACCGATACCGCGCCACTGGCAATGGCCAAGTTCCAATCGTGGCGGCGGCTGCACTTTACACACTCGCATTCAGTGAATGAGGAGGCGGCATGAGCACACAAGAATGGCCGGAGGAGCGCATGAATCACATCGGCCAGAACGGTAACGACGGGGCAGCGTACAAGAATCACTGTCATGCCTGCGGGTCAGTCGAAGGCCAATACCACAGCCCCGAATGCCCGGCAGTGAACGCCTTTCAAGCCGGAAGGATTCAACCGGCGCAATCATCCGGCGGCGATAACGACTACTGGGTTGCCAAGATCACCGAGCCTAAGCGCCTCCAGCCCTACCAAGCCGAGTGCGAAGACCTGATTGAGCTTTTCCAATTCAGCTTTGCCGAGGGCAATGCCTTCAAGGCGCTGTGGCGCATGGGCATGGATCGTGTCGCCCAAGGCAAGCCTGGCGATACGCCGCTGCGCAATGCCGAGAAGGTCGCTTATTACGGCCAGCGAATGGTTGTCGCAGAACAAAAGAAGGAGGCCACCCAATGACCGTAGCAGAACGATTACCCACCCCGAGCGATGTCTTGAACAACCAACTGATTACACGACTTGAAGAGATGGAGCGCGAGAAGGCCGAGCTTGCCGAGGAGAACGCCAGGCTCTGGAAGGAGAACGAGAGGCTACGGAAGGGAGAGGCGGCATGAGCGAGTGGGTAAGTGTAGATGAGCGGATGCCTGCAAAGGGCGTAGACGTCCAAGTGTATTGCAGCGACACGAAAGAGCAGATGGTGGCGTTCTTGGTGGGCAACGGGCGTTTTCAGTACGGAACCTATCCAGTGAGCGATGGCTTCGCGGGTTGCCTGATGTGCCAGCCAACACACTGGAAGCCTTTGACGGAGCCACCCAGGTGATTGCCACTACATACACCGAGCGCGACGCCGCTATCAGTCGCATTAACGCAGCCGGCCATATGCCGGTTTCTTTATATCTGTCCGACATTCGGGCTTGGTACGTAACCGAGGAAGGGAAAGACATGCTAGCCATCGCACGCGAGAAAGACGTCATTCAGTGGGCCAAAGATCGCGGCATCTTCGACCACTCCAATCCAGAGAGCCAGCACATCAAGACGTGCGAGGAAGTGCGGGAATTGAGCGAGGCGCTGGCCATACACGACCGACCTGAGATCAAGGATGCGCTGGGCGACATCACCGTAACGCTGATCCTGCAAGCCCATATGCACGGGTGGACGCTGGGCGAGTGCCTAGAATCGGCTTATCAGGTTATCAAGAATCGCAAGGGGCGGATGGTAGGTGGTTTGTTTGTGAAGGAGGAATAGCATGTCTTGTACGGTTGATTTAACCCAGGAAGATATTAAGCGAGTTCTTCATTACAACCCAGAAACAGGTGTCTTTACCTGGCTGCATAGGACTGAAGAATATTTCGCTAACTATCGCTCTTTCAAGAGATGGAATACTAGGTTTGCTGGAAAGCGTGCTGGAACCGTCAAGATAAGCGGAAAAGGCTATCGATTAAGGCAAATCCATGTGAAAGGCAGGGTTCGTAGAGAGCATCGCCTTGCATGGATATATATGACAGGTGATCAACCACCAGAAGACATCGATCACATCAATAGAGATGCCACAGATAACCGGTGGAGCAACCTGAGAGATGGCCATTTAATCAACAAACTCAACAAAAGCAGGCTGACTACAAACACGTCCGGTGTTACGGGGGTTGGTTGGCATAAGCATTACGGAAAATGGCGAACAGGAGTAAAGATCAACGGAAAAACTCATAGCCTTGGGTATTACGACGACAAGGATGAGGCGGAGAGGGTGGTTATTGCCTACCGGGAGAAGCTCGGTTTTTCATCAGGACACGGAAAGGATATTGCATGCTATCACAACATAAATTCCGACTAATCATTGAGCGCTGCTCTACGGGGCCGCTTATCGCAGTGGACTACCTGCCCGACACGTTACGCGGAACGGGCGCGCTGGGCAGCACCGGAAGATGACCCGCCGCCTACTCTGCACCGACTGCCACAAGGTCAAGCACGAGCGGTATTTCAAGCCGGCGCATCCGGACTTCCCGACCCGGCACGGCAGAAACTATTGCTGCCGCGCATGCAGCAAAGGAAAACCGAAGTATCGGCTGGCGGATAGCGCGGGGCAATTCAGGAAATTGGAGATACGAGAGTGAGCGAAGAATTCTACTGCCCGACTTGCGGCCCGTCGTGGCCAGGCTGGTTCAATTCAGCCGACCGCTGCACGACATGCGGCGATCCGATACGGATACAGAGGCCGTTCGAGGCTGGGCGGCAGTTTGCGGCGGATGTGGAGAGAATGGCGGAGGTGGGTGATGAGTGAGCGTAAGGAGGGATACTACTGGTGCAGACTTGGCGACGAATGGGCGCCTCTGCACACCGATGACGGATCGATGATGTACGTAGACGAGATCGGCCCGCGTATCCCGTCGCCCGACGAAGCCCCACCCATAGGCACGCGGTATCGCAACGAGGCGGGCGAGGTAATGGCGGTGGTCGTTCCGGCAAAGGCAACTTTCGAAATGCGTGAGGCCGGCGCTCATCCGAAACCGATTCGCGGCGGACACGGACACTTTCAGGCGAATATGTACCTGGCCATGCTCGACGCCATACCCGACCCAAGCAACACATAAACTGCATTCCCGCTGAAAAAGCAACGTATCTGATGCCGCCAACTGGCGGTTTTTTCGTATCTGGAGGGTGCTATGAAGATGCTTTATCGCGCCACGGGCAAAGACAAGGAAGTCGATTGGCTCAAGGTCGCCAGGGATAACGGCATCAGCGAGAACACGTATTGGCAGCGTGTCCATCGCCTAGGGCTGAGCGAGAGGGAGGCGGCAACTCGTCCGCTGTACGGACGAGGCAGAGAAACGCGCACATTAATAGCCAAGCGCTACGGCATCAACTGCGACTCCATCGATTCATGGCGCCGCCGGCATCCTGAGCAGCGCGACAGGCCGCTAGAGGAGATCGCGCAGATCATCGCCAACAACAAGAGGGCGCGAGCATGACCACCCATTACAAATGCCCCGAACACGGCATACGGCCACCGGGAGGCTATGACGAGCGGCATCGCTGTAGCTCGTGCTGCAGGCCGCTGCAGGCGGTGACGGAGCATGAGGAAGACAACCTTCGGACGATCAATCGGCGGCTGGAAGCGCGGGTACGGACGCTCGAGCACGAACTGGCAATGGAAAAGGAGAGGCGGGAATGGGTGAGATGAAGTGCAATGCGCAGGGCGGCAACTGGTATCGAGGCGCGGCCAACTGGCTTGAGAACAGACTGAACGGAACGCTGGTACAGGGCGAGCCGCACGACGATAGAGCCATGATGCGGGAAGCCATGGCCAAACTGAATCAAGCGGCAGACGAGATTGATCGTCTCCACCACGTTGAGCGATTGGCAGCGCGATTCGTCAGTGCCAAGGGGCGCTATCACTCACAGCAGGCAATGTGCGACCTGATGGAGCATTTCGGCAAGCCGTGCGTGAGGCCGGACAAGCAGGGTGATAAGCCATACCGCGAAAGCGAGCTACCCAAGGTATGGGAGTCGTACCGACACAAGAACGGTGCGCTGTACCGCGTCGAGTCGGTTTCCAACATGGACAGCGGCCGGCCCGAATATCCAGTCACAGTGACCTACCGGGGCGAAGATGGCCGGCTGTGGTCGAAAACTCTGGGCGAGTTCCTGCGCAAGATGACGCGGGTGAGCGAGGAAGCGCTAGAGCGCGGGGAGGGGGAGTGAGAACACGCGTATCAAGGTGGCTCGACGCGGAGAAGATGCGGGAGATGTTCGGCATTCAAGTTTATAGCCAAGGCAAGTGGTGCAACGTCCATGAGAACGGGTATCCGCTGATATTTGCTGACCGTCTGGACTGCGAAATCAAACGCGCAGAGATCAGGAAGCGCAAGGAGTTGGCATGAACGACTGGCGCCGAATCACGCTCGTCACCGCTGAATATGGCAACCCTGACGGCAGCGTGCGAAAGGTCGAGCAGATCGAACTATGGGGCCATGGCATGACGCTGCGCAAGGACATCAATGCCGACATCGATGTGGAGCTTGCGAGGCGGCTTGGTGAGTCACTAGGGCTTGAGGTCGAGGACTGGCGCGACGGAGCCAATGCGCCGGAGCCGCTGACGGCAGAGCAAGTGCGGGTGTTTGACGAGAGCCTGGCGGTGTTTACTGAGAGCGAGGAAAGACTATGAAGCTAGCAATCAAGCCAGAGCGTATCTACACGCTGACCATTGGCGGCAAGGAAGAGCCAGGCTGGCAGAAGGAGTCGGAATGGGAGGGTATGACGAAGCTCAGGAAGGGCGACGAGACGATCATCGTGACCAGTGAGCGATCAACCGTCGGGCTGTTCGGAAGCATGTTCGGCATGGAAGAAAAGCCGTCGGAAGTGCAGCTTATCTCCGCATCGCCGAGCGTGGTTGAGCGGGTAAAGGCGGCAGAGAGCGGGGAGGGGTGATGGACAGCATTTACCGAGGCTTCAAAAGGTCGGCCCGGACTGGGCGTGTTATCGGCTGCCTCATGCTCGCTACCGCTGCGGTTGCCGGAGTTGGTGTAATTGTAGAGGACTGGCCGAGCATATGGCCCTTCCAGTTCATGGCCGCTCTCTGTATGAGCCTAACAGGCTTCTATTACGGACGGCTTTCGGCATGGCAGACAGGGCGTCACCAAGCCAACGTCAAGCGATGGGGCGAGGTTGAGGAAATTATGCGCGAGTTGGATCGGCAGTAGCCAACCACCCACACCGAACACAGCCCCGCATGGGGCTTTTATTTTGCCAAGGAGAAAAGCAATGCAGAAGCGCCCACCGATTACCGACGAAATGATCCGCCAAGTCACCGACGAGATTGCCCGTGAGTACGAAATTGGCGATCCCGACATTCTTCCCAAGCACTATCGCAATCACATGGATGGGATGGAACTGGCCATTGAGCTGGCCAAGTGGGAAGGCTGGGATTACGGCTACGAACTGGACCGGGAGTTCATCGACGAGCTCGACACCATTGGCATTCGCGTTGACCACATACACCGCCAGGCCGTGCAACAGTGGTTCGAGGAAAACAACATTCAGCCGCCCTATCCAGTCGGCACACAGATAACGCAAGGCGTCATTGACGGTATCGACGAGCACGGCATTGCCCGCTACATGGTCAAGCGGCCAGAGGATGAGGGTAAGCAAAGTTGGCTGCTGGTGAACTTCGAGGATGCCGTGCCTGTAGAGGCAGCCACGCCAGCCTAGACCGTTATCGAAATACCGATATTGAACACAGCCGCCCGAGAGGCGGTTTTCTTTTGCCTGGAGGAAACATGGCCTATCACCTGAAACGAGCGGAATATCTGCCACATGGCGATTTCGACCCGCCCCAATACGCATGGTACGTGGATTCCATGCGCGCTTGGTGCGGCAGTAAGCCCAGCACCTTCTGGCTAACCACCGATCCCGACAAGGTGAACTGCAAGCGATGCCGACGAATGATCGACTCAGGAAGCCTTGAGATAGGCAAGCACATCAAGCCCGCCTGATTGAAACACAGCCGCCACGAGCGGCTTTTTTTTGCCAGAAATTCGGAGGAGCGATGAATATCACGCCAACAGACATTGCGCGTTTTGAGGCTGCCTTTGACAGGGGAGAGCATGAGGAATGTTGGCCCTGGAAAAAGGCAACGCAATACGGATATGGCCGTTTGCGCATCGATGGCAAAGTCAGAAAGGCGACGAGAGTCGCATATCTGCTGCATTACGGCGAGCTGCCTGACGACAAGTTCGTGTGTCACTCGTGTGATAACCCTTCATGCGTCAACCCGCACCACCTATGGCTAGGGACTCCAAAAGAGAACCAGCATGATGCGCAATTGAAGCGTAGAAAACCGGTCATCCGGAACAGGGGGAAGAAGAACGCCAACTCGGTGCTGAACGACCTTGATGTAGAGATCGTCTTGTATCTCATTTTTCGAGGGTACGGGGATAAGCAAATTGCCGCCCGTCTCAGTGTTTCCAAAACCACTATTGCGAATATCAGGGCTGACCGCGCCTGGGTTCACTTGCCGCGCCCTGTTGAAGTTATTACCCGCAGCCGCTCGGCGGCACCAGAAGTTGAATGGGAGAACCGAGATGGGGCAACTGCTGACAGCATCTGATCTTGCCGAGCGCCTTGGTATCAGTCTTTCCAAGGCGTACGCACTCAAGGAGCAGATCGGTTTCATCGAGCTGGGCGGTAACGTCAGATTTGAGCCGGAGGCCGTGCAGGCATACATTGAGCGATGCAAGCGCGGCCCCGCCGAAGGGGAGAAGGAACGATGGGCGTCACAGTCCGTTATCGAGCGTCCCGCCAGAGGTGGGTCGTCACTGAGACGAGTGGATGCAAACGCTATCAAACAACGTTTGCAACAGAGAGCGAAGCAGAACAATACGCGCAGAAGCGCAGAACCGAGATAGGCGAGGCCGTTTTCAATGGCCAGATGGGGCGGCGACCGAAGTACACCTTCATGGAAGGCCTGGACAAGTGGATCGAGGAGTACGACACCACAAGCCAGGCCAGCAACATCGTGAAGGTGGCGGAATGGTTCGATGAGAACGCGCCGGATGCGCTGGTCGGGCAGGCGACGCTCGACGCAGCGCGGAGGATGCAGCGTGATCTCCGTAAGGCCGGCAAGAGCCAATCGACGATCAACAACCGCATCCAGGTAGTAAAGCGCGTTTTGTCACTGGCGTACAAGGAGTGGGATTGGATCGACCTACCACTGGACGGCAAGCTGAGCAAGCCGAACCCGAAGAACGAGCGGCATGTGTACCTGACCGAGGAAGAGGTCAGGGCGCTTATTCTGGCCGTGCCAGACAAGTACAGGGAGGAAAGGCGAGTCATTACCCTGGCAGCGCTGACGGGCTTGAGGCGTGGCGAACTGTTCACGCTCGACCCGAGCAATATACAGGGTGGCCGCATCATCCTGCGACCAGGACAGACCAAGAGCGGCAAGGCGCGAATCGTGCCGCTACCGGAGGATGGCGGGTATCTGGTGGAGAACCTGCCATTCCAGACGGACGGGCATCAGCTACGCATGGCGTTCGAGAAGGCAAGGAAGGCGATAGGCCGCGAGGATCTGCGC
The DNA here is from genome assembly GCF_022348165.1 of Halomonas sp. McH1-25. Lineage (GTDB taxonomy): Bacteria > Pseudomonadota > Gammaproteobacteria > Pseudomonadales > Halomonadaceae > Modicisalibacter. Next base: position 677,093 of record NZ_JAKRFI010000001.1, on the reverse strand, counting down.
TTTCACGACCTGCGACACACGTATGCGTCGATGCTGGCCGAGGCCGGGGAGGTCATGACGACCGTGCAGGCATTGCTGGGTCATAGCAGTCTCGTCGTCACGTCGAGATACGCGCATATGTTCGATTCGAGACTGGATCAGGTAGCAAATAAGCTGCCGCGCATATGCGACCAAACTGCGACCAAAGGGATAGCTTCCGAGGGACTAAATCAGCTAAAGCATTGATTCTTGGTGCCCGGAGCCGGGCTCGAACCGGCACGGAGTCAACCTCCGAGGGATTTTAAGTCCCTTGCGTCTACCAATTTCGCCATCCGGGCGGGGATTGGGTTGGCCGGTTAGGCCGAAGAAATGGAGGCTGGAGTCGGAATCGAACCGGCGTACACGGAGTTGCAGTCCGCTGCATAACCACTCTGCCATCCAGCCTCTACGAGTCATTTGACGTGGCTAATCAGGTGCGATTGTGCTGATCTTCCAGCTTGCGATCCTGATGCCACTTTCCACCTTGGTGGAATCTGGAGCGGGAAACGAGATTCGAACTCGCGACCCTCGCCTTGGCAAGGCGATGCTCTACCACTGAGCTATTCCCGCTTGACTCGGAGACGCATTCTACAGATAAGTGCGCGTCTGTCAAATGCTTATCGTCATTTCTCTTACATCGACCGGGACAGTTCCGGCCATGCGGCACGCAGATATTGATACATCGACCATAGTGTCAGGATGGCGGCGGCATAGAGCGTAAACACGCCAATGTTGGCGATCAGGCTGCCAGGAACGGAGCTCAGGAGCAGCAATAGGGCAACCATTTGCAGGGTGGTCTTGAGCTTTCCTACCCAGGAGACGGCAACGCTGCCTCGCTTGCCCATTTCGGCCATCCATTCACGCAATGCAGAGATGACGATCTCGCGACCGATGATGACCAGCGCCGGTAGGGTCAGCCAGATCGATTCGTAGCGTTCGATCAGCAGCGCCAGGGCGACGGCGACCATGACCTTGTCGGCGACCGGATCGAGAAAGGCGCCGAAGGGCGTGCTTTGGTTCCAGCGCCGGGCCAGATAGCCGTCCAGCCAATCGGTCACGGCTGCCAGGCCGAACAGGGCGGCTGTCAGTGGCAGGCTCCAGGTATAAGGGAGATAGAACAGCAGAACTAGCAATGGAATGAACACGATACGCGCGAGCGTAAGGAGATTGGGAATATTCATCGATGTATCGTGGGTCCCTTGCCAGTGATCGAAATAACCATTCTATCTGTTGCGTTGTGTCTCATCCATGCAACGCCTGGTGAATAGAGGCGGCGAGGCTGGCGCTGATCCCGGGTACTCGAGCCAATTCGTCACGCGTGGCGTGGCGAACCCCTTGCAGGCCACCGAAGAATTTCAGCAGCTCGCGCCGACGCTTGGGGCCAACGCCTGGGATGTCTTGTAGCGTCGAGGTGCGCCGCGCCTTGTCGCGACGCTGGCGATGTCCGGTAATGGCAAAGCGGTGAGCCTCGTCACGAATATGCTGGATAAGATGCAGAGCAGGGGAGCCGCTTTCCAGGCTCAGTGTGTTGTCCACTGTCTCGAGGAACAGCGTTTCCAGCCCGGCCTTGCGCGTGGTGCCTTTGGCGACGCCTATCAGGCGAATGCCGGTTACGCCCTGTTCTTCCAGGACTTCTCGCGCCATGTTGAGCTGCCCCTTGCCGCCATCGATCAGCAAAATATCCGGACGCTTGCCATCGTCCTGCTGCAGCCGCTTGAACCGTCGCGTCAGGGCCTGGCGCATGGCGGCATAGTCGTCGCCGGCAGCTACGCCTTCGATATTGAAACGACGATAGTCCGATTTTACCGGGCCATCCGGATCGAATACCACGCAGGATGCCACCGTCGCCTCGCCGTGGCTATGGCTGATATCGAAGCACTCGAGTCGGTTGGGTATCCGTTCCATATTCAGGGCGGCGCGAAGTGTCTCGAAGCGCTTGGATAGCTGGGAACGATTGGCCAGCTGGGTGCCCAGGTACTGCTCGGCATTGGTGATGGCCAGTTGCTGCCACTGGGCCCGGTAACCGCGAACCTGGTGGGCGACACGAATTCGCTTGCCGGCATGCTCCGAAAGGGCGGCCTGAAGGATATCGCTGTCGGGCATCGAATGGCTGGTTATCACCTCTGGTGGCAGTTCGCGGCCCTGGCCGAGGTAATACTGGCTGACGAACTCACCGAGTAGGTCGCTGGGGGCTAGGTCGAGACCATTCTCGGGGGAGTGGTGGCGTGCCCCAAGCATCCGCCCCTGACGGACGGTCAATACGCTGACGCACAGTCCACCAGGACGCTCCGCTAGGGCAAAAATGTCGGCATCGCTGGCGTCGGTGTCGACGATCTGACGTTCTTGCACGCGACGCAACTGCTGGATCTGGTCTCGCAAGCGGGCGGCCTCTTCGAAGTCGAGGGCATGACTGGCCGCCTCCATCGCTGCCGTGAGCTGACCGGTGACCTGCTCGCTTCTGCCTTCCAGGCACATGATGGCGTGCTCCAGGTCGCGGCGATAATCCTCCTGACTGATGTAATCCACACAGGGCGCGCTGCAGCGGCCTATCTGATACTGCAGGCAGGGGCGCGTACGATGTGCGAATACGGTGTCCTCGCAGTTACGGATGCGAAAAATCTTCTGCATCAGGGCGAGGCTTTCACGTACCGCGTTGGAACTGGTGTATGGGCCCAAATAGCGGCCGTCGTTGCGCTTGCTGCGTACACGCTTGAATTCCAACGCTGGATAGGGGTGCCGGTCGCTGACAAAGACGTACGGGTAGGATTTATCGTCACGCAGCAGAATATTGTAGGGTGGCCGTAGTTCCTTGATCAGCGTTTGCTCCAGAAGCAGAGCTTCGGTCTCGCTGCGGGTAATGGTCACCTGAATGTCGGCGATGCGGGCCACCAAAGCCTGGGTTTTTGCATTGAGTGCGCCCCGGAAATAACTGGCCAAGCGCGCCTTGAGACGCTTGGCCTTTCCTACATAGAGTACGTTGCCCTGGTCATCGAGCATCCGGTACACACCCGGTGCCTCGCTGACCGTCTTGAGAAAGTGCTTTGCGTCGAAACTCATTCCACCTTAGGACCGTTCAGACAAAATCGGCAGGGGCCGGGCCACCAATTATCGGGTGTGCGGCAGATCACTCGTCGTTACTATAGCCGTCCACCAACCCGTAACGCAGCCCCAGATGCGTCAGTTCGACATCGGACTGCACTCCAAGTTTCTCGAAGATACGATAGCGATAGGTATTGACGGTCTTGGGGCTGAGGAAGAGGCGATCGGAAATGTCGCTGACCTTGTGGCAGTTGACGATCATCATTGCCACTTGCAACTCGCGGCTGGAAAGCTGATCGAAAGGGTTGTCCTGAGCGTCGAGCTTGGCCAGGACCAGGCGCTGGGCGATTTCCGGACTGATGTAACGTTGACCGATGTGGATGGTACGGATGGCGCGTACCATCTCATCCAACTCGCTACCCTTGCTGATAAAACCGCTGGCGCCTGCATCGAGCAGTCGTTGAGCAAAGGTTTCCTCGAGGTAGGCTGTGAGTACGACCACCTTGATATCCGACATGCCGCGAACGATCTTGCGGGTCGCTTCCAACCCACCGATTCCGGGCATACGGATATCCATGAGCACGATATCGGGGCGCAGAGCACGTGACTGGCTAATAGCCTCTTCGCCATCGGCGGCTTCGCCGATGACTTGCAGTCCTTCTTCCTCATCCAGCATACGAGCGATGCTGGTACGGACGAGGTGATGGTCGTCTGCGACTAGAACCTTGATCAAGTTCGCTCCTGGCGTAACAACGGTTGGTTCAGGCGTCAGCCTCAGGCCGAAGCGGGAACACGATTGTACTGAGTAGCGAAACGATGATCTACTGTATAGCACCGTTTCGCCGGGCTTGACTCAACGAATATTCATCCCTATGATACGCACCGTTCCGGTGACAAGGCAGATGCCCAACCGCATCAATTGTCAAAGTATCGTTTTCTATTATCGGAAGCTATGCATCTTAAGAGGTAGCAAGCCTCTGGATGAGTTTGGGGCCTTAGCTCAGCTGGGAGAGCGCAACGCTGGCAGCGTTGAGGTCATCGGTTCGATCCCGATAGGCTCCACCAAATTCGAAAAAGCCGCCAAAGCTTATGCTTTGGCGGCTTTTTTTGTAGGCGAATATAGGCATGCCCTTCCGTAGAACAATCGCGCTCCATGCCTGTGTATTTGCTTAGTGCCTATTAGCCCCATGGGGAATCATCGGTTCGACCTGGCTCTGGTCCAGCTTGATTTCGACGCCCTTGAACGTCGTTGGGCTAATCTCATCGATCCCGGATTGCATTGCGGCCCACTTTTTCAATTCCCGAGCCTGATTTGGCCCGACGGTAATGTAGTCCGGATAGGCTTCATGCTTTTGGTAGTAGTCATGAATACAGGCTTCCAGCTGATCGTCGATCCGCATGGCATCCTCCTTGAATAGGTCGTCTCCAAAATTTCAGCCTAGTTCAAAGCTGATATGAGCTCCAACCGATGCCTGTGTAAGCCTTCCCAGGCTGCAGTGAAGAGATTAAGAAAACCGTCATGAAGTCTTGTTATGCTGGGTTCCGCATAAGCCAGACATAGGCAGGAGGCCTACATGTTCAACATCTCAAGGGAAGTGGCCTGTCCGCACTGCAGCGTCGTCAACTGCTGGGAAATCAACGACCCTCAGCCCGACGATGAACTGACTTGTACAGGATGCCGGCGGTTTATTAGCAGTCATGAAGACTATATTTACGGGCTGGTGAAGCAGGAGGTATCTCGTACCATGCAGCGTTACGCACACTGTAACGTCTCCCGTGATCTCTCGCTCCTGAAGTTGGCGCTCATGGGGGACGTTTCACCGCCTGTACCCGAAATGCTGCGTTACTGATCCACTAAAAGGCCGTGTTCAACCTGATCGCGGCTTTCTAGGCCTTCCCGGGTACGCGGAGGACCGTCGTGTCTGGGGGTATGTAGACGCTGGCTTGTTCTCGTCCAAGGGATCACCCAAACTCAGTCAAGCATGACAAGAGGCGTTACCTACCAGCAAGGAGGCTGAATATGAGAGCGTATTTCGGGTTTGGGCGTTTCGCTATCGTTTCGCTTGGTATCTTCATGGTCACCGTAGCTGGGTGCAGCACCTCCAGCGAGAGGGAGCAAGAAACTGCCGGTGTGGCAGTTGCCGCGGACGAAAAGCCGGAACCGATGTCGAGTAGTGAAATCCTTTTCGTCATCGAGACGATCAATTTGGGGGAGGCCGAGCAGGCGGAACTCGCCTTGCAGCACTCTCGCAACGATGAAGTTGCCGAGATGGCCCGGCGCATCCTGCAGGATCACACCGCCTCGACCCAAGCCGTAGATGAACTGGGGCAGGCCGTCGGTACTGAAGAGGATGCTGCGAGCTCAATCAGCGAAGGCATCCAGTTCCAGGTAGACGCCTTTCTGGAAGACATGGCGGGACTGACCGGATATGAGTTCAACAAGACCTATCTCGAAAAGCAGGTCGTGTTGCACGGTGTCGCGCTGGATGTGGTGCGCACCCAGTTGATTCCCAATGCCGATGAACCAAAAGTCCTCGAATACCTGGAAACTTATCGGGATATGCTCGAGGCGCATCGCAAGCAGGCCCAACAGAGTCTGGAAGACGTGCTTATGTCTGGCTCCAGCTAAGAGGAAGAGCGCCCCGCCCGAATTGGAGCGGGGCACAGCGCCTTGCCAAGCAAACCGAAAAGCGCTCGGTCAGGCCCCGCCGATGCCGCGGACTACATAGCCAGTGCCGCCGCAATCGGGGCATTCCTTATCTTCCAGCTGGCCCGTGCCGCCACACTTGCGACATATGTCCTCTCCTGTGCCGGGCGTTCCCGGTTCGGCTTCATCGCCCGGCTCCATGCCCTCATTCCGATGATCGTCGTTATGCGTCACCATGTCATGCCTCCTGTGAGATTCCCTGGCTAACGGCATCCCGCTCATGTCCTGAGATACTCTATCTACCCTAGAAGTGAAACGGGCCATTGACCAGCCGATAAAGATTCCCTGAATCAGGCGGCGTCCTGCCCGTCGCATAGGGCGACACGCACGAAGAGGCATGCTGAAGGCTTCAACGGGTTAGTAGGCTAGTAACCTAACCCCAAGGCCATGAATCAGCGCTTGTTCGATGGCTATGACTCGACACGCCCCAGTAGCAAGAACTCGAGCAGCGCCTTCTGGGCATGCAGACGGTTGCCGGCTTCCTGCCACACCACGGCGCGCGGATCGTCGAGCAGCGTTTCACTGATCTCTTCGCCGCGATGGGCCGGCAGGCAGTGAAGAAAGACGACTTCGTCCGCCGCCTTGTCGAGCATGGCTTCGTTTACCTGAAAACCGGTAAAGGCGCGTTCGCGTTGGGCCTGTTCCTCTTCCTGACCCATGGATGCCCATACGTCGGTCGTGACCAGGTGCGCATCGATGACGGCCTCTTGGGGGTCGCGCAGCAGCGTCACCCGATCGCCTGCGGCGTTCAGAATCTCGGGGGCGGGGTCGTAGCCTTCGGGGCAGCACACGCGAAGCTGAAAATCGAACTGGCGTGCCGCGTTGATCCACGAGTGGCACATGTTGTTACCGTCACCGATCCACACGGCCGTCTTGCCCTTCACGGCGCCGCGCCGCTCGGTCCAGGTCATGACGTCGGCCAGCAACTGACAGGGGTGATAGTCATCGGTGAGAGCGTTCACCACGGGCACCGTGCTGGCCTTGGCAAAGGCCTCCAGGCCGGCATGGGAGAAGGTGCGGATCATGACCGCATCGACCATTTCCGAAAGCACCCGTGCGGTGTCCTCGATCGGTTCGCCCCGCCCCAGCTGGGTGTCGCGTGGCGAGAGGAACAGGGCATGACCGCCGAATTGCGCCATGGCAGTCTCGAACGACACGCGGGTTCGCGTCGATGATTTTTCGAAGATCATTGCCAAGGTGCGATTGGTGAATGGCGTATAGGTGGGACCGTGGGTCTTGAGGCCATTCTTGATGCTGATTGCCCGGCGGATCAGGTAGGCGAGTTCTTCCGGGGTCAGATCCAGCAGGGTCAGAAAGTGGCGTGTCGCCATGGCAAGCTCCTGTCATCGACATACCGCTAACGAAAAAGGCGCCGAGGAGCGGGAGTGCACCGTCGGCGCCCGGGCCATGACATAGGCATGCCTGACCGCGCGAAAGGGAACCATCCTATCCAGTGCCGGGTCACAGCGCAACGTACGGAATATACTCATGTCCCAGCGGGGGCTGCTTTCGGCTCCCGGCATTAGTAGAATGAAACTACGCAATCATTCATCCGGCAACGCGGCATCGTGCTGACCAGCCCGGTGCCCCGGCCCGGTGTCAAGGAAAGGAACGCCACATGAGCACTACCCTGGAGAACATCAAGCAGCAGATCAGTGAAAATCCCATCCTGATCTACATGAAGGGAACGCCGCAGCTTCCGCAGTGCGGCTTTTCCGCGCAGACCGTTCAGGCGCTGATGGCGTGCGGCGAGCGCTTTGCCTTCGTTAACGTACTGGACAACCCCGATATCCGCGCCGAGCTGCCCAAGTACGCCAACTGGCCGACCTTCCCACAGCTATGGGTGCACGGCGAACTGGTTGGCGGCTGCGATATCGTCGTCGAGATGTATCAGAACGGCGAGCTCGAGACATTGATCAAGGATGCAGCTGCCAAGGCCAACGCCGAGCCAGGCGATCAGGCCTGAATCAAGCGAAGTCAGTCGGCTATACGGCCCGCGGACCGATGATTCGCGGGCCTTTCTGTATCCACGAAACGATACGCTTGGATACGAAATAACCCCTCGACATCATTGAAAAGACTGATTTGCGCAGCCACCCTGAGTCAAAGGACGGTCGATGAGAATCGACTGGAAAGTGAGCATGACCAGGGAGGTACGTACATGCAGGTTCCATTGGAAATTACTTACAATCATGTTTCCCGCTCCGACTGGATCGATGACTATATCAAGTCGCGTGTCGACAAGCTTGAACATCTCAGCGACAACATCGTGGCCTGTCGCGTCGTCATCGAACAGACACAGAGCCCGCACCGGACCGGCAATCCCTACCGTGCTCACGTTGAAGTTTCACTGCCTGCCAAACGTGAACTGGTGGCTGACAAGACGGAGACGGTGACCGATCCACAGGTGCAATTGCGCCCCATTATCCGGCATGCTTTCGAGGCGATGGAAAAACAGCTGAAGAAGCAGAACGGCAAACGCGGAGGGCGCAAGGTCAAGCACTACGAGGGCGGCGACGAGCTGACCCCGTCGGTAGCCACCGTGGTGCGCATGTTCGAGGAAGAGGGCTATGGCTTCCTCAAGAACCTCAGCGGCGAGGAAATCTACTTTCACCGCAATTCGGTACTGCACGATGACTTCGACCGACTGACCGTGGGGTCACAAGTGCGCTTTGAGCCCGAAGAGGGTGAGAAGGGACCACAGGCCAGTACGGTTCAGATCATCGACAAGCCAGGCGTGGCCGGGTCCCAGGATGTCGAGAACGATGTCGAACAGCCTGCCGGCTGGGAGCGTCGTCACTGACTGAGCGGCAGTACACAAGACCCGGGCCCGACAGCTTGGACTGCCGGGCCCGGGCGACGCATCGGCTCAAGCTTGGGCGACAAGCGGACCGCTTTTTTCTGCGGGTCCTGAGCGGATAGCTTAGTCGCCTTCCATCCCCTGTTCGCGTTGGGCCAACTCCCAACCTCCCATATCCTTGAATCGATTGACGATGGCGCAGAACAACTCGGCGGTACGCTCGGTATCGTAGCGGGCCGAGTGGGCAGCGGAGTTGTCGAATTCGATACCTGCCGCACGACAAGCGCGAGCCAGCACCGTTTGGCCGTAGACAAGACCCGACAAGGATGCAGTATCGAAGCTGGAAAACGGGTGGAAAGGATTGCGCTTGATGCCGCAGCGGTTCACTGCGGCATTCAGGAAGCCATGATCGAATGACGCGTTATGGCCGACCAGAATCGCTCGCGTACATTGGTTGGCTTTGATTGCCTTGCGTACTGGACGAAAGATTTCGCCTAGGGCCTGGGCTTCGTTGAGTGCCACCCGCTTGCGTAGCGGGTTGTCGAGATCGATGCCCGTGAAATCGAGCGCCGCCTGATCGATGTTCGCTCCCTCGAAAGGTTCGACATGAAAAGCAAAGGTGGCATCGGGCAGTAGGTTGCCTTGGGCGTCCATGGTCAGAGTGACGGCGGCGATTTCCAGAATGGCATCGCGCTCGGCATTGAATCCCCCGGTCTCCAAATCCACCACTACCGGCAAAAAACTGCGAAAACGCTGAGCCATCAGCACGTGGGCGTTCGCCTCGGTCATTCACCTCTCCCAATCCAGCATCGATGATTTGCGGTCGCCCCGCGCTACACAGGCCGTGAGTTTAGCATCTTTGGCTGCATGGCGTACCGGACGGCGGTGTTCGGCGCTGACGGCGAGCGTTATACTTGGACGATCGAATCACCAGGCCCGGCTGCCATGCGGCCGGGCGCTGCTGCCTCATAGCGTCAAGCCAGAGAGTTAAGGAGCCCCGCATGTCCGATGTGAAAAAGGTCGTCCTCGCCTATTCCGGCGGTCTGGATACCTCTGTAATCGTCAAGTGGTTGCAGGAAACCTACGACTGCGAGGTCGTGACATTTACCGCCGACATCGGTCAGGGCGAAGAAGTCGAGCCGGCCCGTGCCAAGGCTCAGGCACTGGGTGTGAAGGAAATCTACATCGAAGACCTTCGCGAGGAGTTCGTGCGCGACTACGTCTATCCCATGTTTCGCGCCAACACCATCTATGAAGGCGAGTACCTGCTGGGCACCTCCATCGCCCGCCCGCTGATCGCCAAGCGACTGATCGAGATCGCCAACGAGACCGGTGCCGACGCCATCTCGCACGGCGCAACCGGCAAGGGCAACGACCAGGTGCGTTTCGAACTCGGCGCCTACGCACTCAAGCCGGGTGTCAAGGTCATCGCGCCGTGGCGCGAGTGGGACCTGACGTCACGCGAGAAGCTCATGAATTACTGTGAGCAGCACGACATCCCGGTCGATTTCTCCAAGAGCAAGAAGAAGTCGCCGTACTCCATGGATGCCAACCTGCTGCACATCTCCTACGAGGGCGGCATCCTCGAGGATCCCTGGGCCGAGGCCGAGGAGGACATGTGGCGCTGGAGCGTCTCGCCCGAGGCGGCACCGGACCAGCCTACCTATGTCGAGCTTACCTACGAGAAGGGTGACATCGTGGCCATCGACGGCGAGCGCCTCGCCCCGCACGAAGTGCTGGCCAAGCTCAACAAGATGGGCGGCGACAACGGCATCGGCCGCCTCGACATCGTCGAGAACCGCTACGTGGGCATGAAGTCGCGCGGTTGCTACGAAACGCCGGGGGGGACCATCATGCTGCGTGCCCATCGCGCCATCGAGTCGATCACCCTCGACCGCGAGGCTGCACACCTCAAGGATGAATTGATGCCCAAGTACGCCGAGACCATCTACAACGGCTACTGGTGGAGCCCGGAGCGCAAGATGCTGCAGGCGGCAATCGACGAGACGCAGCAGTACGTCAACGGCGTGGTGCGCATGAAACTCTACAAGGGCAGCGCCAGCGTGGTCGGGCGCAAGTCCGAACAGTCGCTGTTTGACGAGTCGATTGCCACCTTCGAAGATGATGCAGGCGCCTACAATCAGAAGGATGCCGAAGGCTTCATCAAGCTCAATGCGCTGCGCTTGCGCATTGCGGCAGGCAAGGGGCGTCACGCCGGCTGAAGCAGGGTCGGGCGACATGGCTTGGGAGAAGCAGGGAGATGGTATGCTCAAGAAACTGATCGATGGCCTGTTTCGCAGTGGCGATGTCAAAGCTGAAGAGATCCCGGCGACGGACTATCGCGGTTACCTGATCACCCCGGATCCGCAGGATGCCGGTGGTCAGTATCGTGTCAGCGGCTGGATTCGCAAGCCGGTCGAAGGTGGCCAAACCCTCGAGCATCGCTTCGAGCGCTCGGACATGGTCGGCAGCCGGGAAGCCTGTGCCGAGCTGATCATCGCCAAGGCCGAACGCTTCATCGATGAGCGTGGCGACGATATCTTCAAGAGTTGATCCAGCAGACCTGACCGCAAGAGACGGCACCCTTCGGGGTGCCGTTTTTCGTTGTGTAGACTTGTGAGCGATACAAGTACCCGACGCGGCGTCAGGATAGATAAGTGCCTCTAGAGGAAGAGTAGACTGTAGAGATGGTATGGCCATGACTCACGGGTACTGACCGGTTCCTCGATCCACAGATTCGCCAGCACCTGGATTTCTGGGAAAGTGAACTCACTGTGTCGTCCTGGTTTGCCGGCGAGCGATTCAGTGCCGCCGATATTCAGATGAGTTTCCCGCTACTGGCGCTCGAAGCACGCGGTGGTTTTGGTGAGCGCCCCCATGTCAGCGCCTGTCTGGCACGCATGCGTGAACAACCCGCTTTTCAGCGCGCGATGGAAAGCGGCGGAAAGCTCCGCCTTTCCGGGTGAGGATCCGTCGAGCTCAATGCTCAATGGCTCGGCATCACCCGTGAGCGCAACAGGTAAAAAGCCCGTCCCAGCCATTCATGCAACGCCTGGGTGCTGTGGTGCAGGTGATAGGCGCGGGGCACCCAGGCGATGAGCCCCGGCGGTGGCTGGCTGGCAAAGTCGGTGGGGGCGGGCATCACCACCATGCCGGCATGAATGAATTCGGGCACGGCGCGTGGCAAGTGCCAGGCCTGAGAAACCAGCAGTACCGTCCGGATATCCTCGCGTTTGAGAATGGCCGCACTGAACGTTGCATTCTCCGCCGTCGTGCGGCTGCGGCTCTCGATCCAGCGGGCCTCGAGACCAAACACCTCGTCCAGAGCCTGCGCCATCAGTGTGGCCTCGGCAATTGGCTCGCCATGCACGCGACCGCCGGAAACCAATAGGGGCAAGCCGGTCTGGCGTGCCAGCCAGGCGGCATAGGCCAGGCGTCGCCAGGTGGCATTGGCGGGGGCGTCGCCCCAGCCGAATTCCGGTGCGCCATAGTCGCGACCGCCGCCGAGCACGACGATCGCCTGGGCTTCCTCCAGTTGGGTTGGTGTCGGCGGGTCGTAGGGCTCCAGGCTCCAGCGCAATAGGTAGCTTGCCCAGGGGGTGGCGAGAATGAGCAGGGTAGCCAGGCCCAACGTGACAAGAGACATGCCCCAGCGGCGATGGCGCTTCCAGAGTCCCAATCCAGCCAGGATCAGCAGGGCGTTGGCCAACGGCGGAAGGAACAGGTATTTCAGGATATAAAGCAGCATGCGTCGTGGCCTGGTGGGTCACACAATGTGCCAGCGCATGCTGGCCGACCTTCAGAAGGTAACTCAGGCGCCGCGTTTCGCAAACCGGCCAAACGCGTCACGCTCAGAAGAGCTCGGTCTTGTCGGGATATTCGCACAGGTCCTCGATGACACAACTGCCACAGCGGGGCTTACGCGCCACGCATGTGTAACGGCCATGCAGGATCAGCCAGTGATGGGCGTCCTGGCGGAACTCTCTGGGCACATGACGCAGCAGTTTCTGCTCGACCTCGTTGACGTTCTTGCCGGTGGCGATGCGCGTGCGGTTGGAGACGCGGAAAATGTGCGTGTCCACGGCGATGGTGGGCTCACCGAAGGCGGTATTGAGTATCACATTGGCGGTCTTGCGGCCCACGCCGGGCAGCGCTTCCAGGGCCTGGCGTGTCTTCGGTACTTCACCGGCGTACTCTTCGACCAGGATGCGGCAGGTCTTCATCAGGTTTTCGGCCTTGGTGTTGTACAGGCCGATGGTCTTGATGTGCTCCTTCAGACCGTCGATGCCCAAATCGAGGATGGCTTGCGGCGTGTTGGCGACCGGGAACAATCGCGCCGTGGCCTTGTTGACCCCGACGTCGGTGGCCTGGGCGGAAAGCAGCACTGCCGCCAGCAGCTCGAAAGGCGTCGTCCAGTTGAGTTCGGTCGTGGGCGTGGGGTTATGCTCGCGCAGACGGACAAAAATTTCGTGGCGTTTCTGGGCGTTCATCCGAGGCTCATCGTGTCAGGATCGGGGCAGAAGTGTAACAAATCGTCGTCAGCGGATGATGCCAGTCACCCGCACACGACGGTTTTCTTTCGGCTGCTTAGCCTGCTGGCGCCGACGCTCCAGGCGATCGTCGATGGCGTTCTTGGCGGCGATCAGCAGGCCGGTGGCAAAGAACGCACCGGGCGGCAGGACCAGAAACAGGAAGCTGTAATCGGCAAACACCGTGACCTGCCAGTCGGCAGCGATCGGCCCAAGCAGCAGGTCCATGCCGGCAAGCAGCGTGCCCTGGCCGAACAGTTCGCGTACCGCGCCGAGCACCACCAGCACGGCGGCAAAGCCCAGGCCCATCATCAGGCCGTCGGTGGCGGCAGGCAGCATGGGGTTCCTGGCGGCAAAGGCATCGGCGCGGCCGAGAATGGCACAGTTGGTAACGATCAGCGGAATGAAGATACCGAGGATCTGATAGAGACGGAACGTGTACGCCTGCATCAGCAGTTCGGCACAGGTCACGAAGGCGGCAATGATCATCACGAAGGCGGGCAGGCGAACGCTGGCCGGGACATGATGGCGAATCAGCGAGACCGACACGTTGGCGCCGACCATCACCAACAGCGTGGCCAGGCCCAGGCCGAGGGCGTTGACCACCGTGCTGGTCACAGCCAACAGCGGGCACAGCCCGAGCAACTGGACCAGGGCGGGATTGTTGCTCCACAGACCGTTTCGGGTGAGTTCGTTGAACTGGCTCATGGCGAGGCGTCTCCTTCGGAGCGGTCCAGCAGCATGGCGCGGTTGGCCGCGAAGTATTCCAGGCTACGGCGTACGGCGCCGACCACGGCACGCGGCGTGATGGTCGCGCCGGTAAAGGCGTCGAACGTGCCGCCGTCGGGGCGAACGGCCCATTCGGCCGCGGGTGGATTGCCCAGCGACAGGCCACTGAAGCGCTCGATCCAATCGGCCTTGCGGGCTTCGATCTTGTCACCCAGCCCGGGGGTCTCGCGGTGGGCCAGTACGCGTACCCCGGTCAGTGTGCCATCGGCGGCGATGCCGACCAGCAGGGAGATATCGCCACTGTAGCCGTTCGGGGCCACGACCGGGAGAATCACCGCGCTGACCTGGCCCTCGCGTCGGGCTCGCCAGGCAACGAACGGCCCGGGCTGACCGAGGGTTTCGGCTGCTGGCAACGTGACGGCGCCATCGAGCAGGTCGTTGTCGTGCAACTCGGCAGGCATTACCTGGCCGAGTGCCTGGTACTGGCTGGCGAGTCGATTGTCTTGAATGCGCCCGGCGGTCAGCGAATGCGTTACGCCCACCACCCCGGCCGTCACTATGGCGAACAGGCCGAGCCCCACGGCGCTGCGACGAATGCTCGGTGTCAGTTCGCTCACGGCAGCTCCTCGTCGTCATCGAGCTGGCGTACCTGAATGCCGCGGTTGGCCCGGGCATGGCCGTAAGTGCGGGGCTGAGTGTAGTAATCGATGAACGGCACGGCGAAATTCATCAGCAGCACGGCAAAGGCCACGGCATCCGGGTAGGCCCCGGTCGGGCGAATCACCATGATCAGCAAGCCGATACCGGCACCGTACCACAGCTTGCCCCGGCGGCTGGTGGCGGCACTCACCGGATCGGTGGCGATGAAGAAGGCGCCGAAGATGGCTGCCCCGCCCAGCAGGTGGAAAAGCGGCGTCGCGAAATGACTGGGATCGATGGCGTACATGGCGGTGGCCACTAGCGCCAGGGTGCCCAGCAGGCTCACCGGGATATGCCAGGTGATGATGCGCTTGGCGAGCAGGACGACGCCACCTGCCAGCCAAGCCAGGGCGACGTTGCGCCAGGCCTCTAGTGTGCCTGGAGGCAGTGGGTCGGAGGCCCAGAACTCACTGGCCAGCAGCGTTTCGCCCTTGTGCTTGAAAGCATCCAGCGGGGTGGCGCCGGTCATGGCATCGGCTGGGTCGGTCAGCCCCAGGAAATGACGTAGCGCGTCGCCTGGGGCAATGGCGTCCGGCCCGAACAGGCCGTGCGGTGCGGCCCACTGCGTCATGTCGACCGGAAACGCGATCAGCAACAGCGCATAGCCGACCATGGCCGGATTGAAGGGATTCTGGCCCAGGCCACCGAAAAGGTGCTTGGCGACGACGATGGCGGCAACCATGCCCACCAGGATCAGCCACCAGGGCACGAACGCAGGCAGCGAGACGCCGAGCAGAACGCCGGTGACCAGGGCGCTGTTGTCGCGCAGCGTCATGCCCAGCGGTCGCTGGCGCAAGCGCAATACACCGGCTTCAAGGACGATTCCCATGGCAGCGGCAAACAGCATGTTGAACAGCACGCCCCAGCCGAAATAAAAGGTTGCGGAGAGAATGCCTGGTAACGTGGCCAACAGAACCCAGCCCATGACGCGAGCGGTGGACGTCGCGGCGCGAGTGTGCGGGGAACTGGCATGCATCAGGCTCATGGCGTCGAGGTATCCTTGTGTTCGCTGGCGGTGGCCTCGGCTTCCTCAAGAGCCTTTCGGGCGCGTTCCAGGTTGCCTTGCGTACGCTCGAGTTTCTGCTGGGCCGCTGCCAGGGCAGCATCGTCGTTCTGCGCCATGGCACTTTCCAAGGCCTTTTCGGCCTTGCGGTAGGCGGCCTGGGCCGAGGCGACGGCAATCTTGCGTTGGCGGACCTGCTTGGCCGCGTCCCCGGTCGTGGCGCCCGTAGACGACGGTTGGCTCGCAGGGGCGGCGGATTCAGTTTTCGTCGTCGGTACGGGCTGAGTGGCAGCGGGTGTCGTTTGGGATTGCAATGCAGCCAGACGGGCCTCGGTCGCCTGTAGGTTTTCCCGTGCGGTGGCCAGTTGGGTTTCCAGATCGTCGAGGTCTGCCGACGGGTGCTGGCCGCCTTCGCTGGCGCGGGCCAGTGCCTTCTCGGCCTTCCTCACTGCCGCCTTGGCGGCGGCCTGGGCGATCTTGAGCTTCTTGAGCTCGGCGGCGCTATCCTGGCTATCGCGCTGAGGCGTATCGCTGGGGACGGAGGGTACTGCAGTCTTGCGTTGTTCGGGAGCCGAGCGTGACGCCTTGGCCTGCGCCAGGCGCGCCTGGCGCCGCGCTTCCTTTTCCGCCTCCTCGCGGGCCATGCGCGCCTGGCGAAACTCGAAACGGTGACGGGCGTGTTCGGCCTTGCGAGCTTCGCGTTCGCGTAGGCGAATCTCGCCCTTGGCGGCACGATAGTACTGGACCAGCGGAATATGGCTGGGACAAACGTAGGCGCAGGCGCCGCATTCGATGCAATCGAACAGATTGAACAGCTCGGCCTTGTCGTGTTCGCGACTCTTGCTGAACCAGTACAATTGTTGGGGCAACAACGAGGCCGGGCAGACCGTCTCGCAGGCGCCGCAGCGAATGCAGGGTTGCTCGGCTGGCGCCGGTGGGAACTCGTCGGCCGTCCCGGCAATCAGGCAGTTGGCCGTCTTGACCAACGGCAGGGCGTCGCTATCCAGCGTGAAACCCATCATCGGTCCGCCCAGGATCAGTTGCGATAGCCGCTCCGGGCGTAGTCCGGCGACACTCAGCAGTTCATGCAGGGGCGTGCCCAGGCGCGTCTGCAGATTGCCCGGGCGGGCCAGCGCCTCGCCAGTCAGGGTGACGATACGCGAGATCATCGGTTCACCATCGCGTACCGCTCGCAGCGAGGCCAGCAGCGTACCGGGATTGTGGCATAGCACGCCGACATCCGCCGGCAGGCCGCGTGAGGGTACTTCGCGTCCGGTGAGCTTCTGCACCAGTTGGCGCTCGCCGCCACTGGGATAGCGCGTTGCCACGATCTTGAGTTCGACCGGGATATCACCAACCGTGCCCGATAAGGTCCGGCGCAGCGCGGCGATCGCCTCGGGCTTGTTATCCTCGATACCGATCAGGATGCGCTCGGCGCCGCAAAGCCGGGCAAGCATGCGCGCACCCTCGAGAACGTCGCCAGGATGGGTGCGCAGCGTCAGATCGTCGGCGGTGATGTAGGGCTCGCACTCGGCAGCATTGACGATCAATGTATCGATGGTATGGCGCCGACGTACCTGCGCCTTTACGGCAGTGGGAAACCCTGCCCCGCCGAGGCCGACCACGCCGGAAGACTGCAATCGCTCTATCAGGAATTCGTCGCCTGTGCTGCGCCAATCCAGCGGTGGCATGCGCAGCCAGTCGTCGTCCTGGCCGTTGCCTTCGATGACGATGCATAGCGCCTTCGATTCCCCCACCGCTGCCGAGGGGTGGGGCACGGCGCGCTCCTCGATGGCCGTGACGCTGCCGGTGATGCTGGCATGCACCGGCGCCGAGATCATGCCTTGGGCGCAGGCAACGATTTCTCCGGTGCGCACCGTCTGGCCGACAGTGACGACCGGTTCGGCAGGCTGGCCGACATGCTGGGTCAACGGCAGCACGACTCGGGCGGGCAGAGGCGCTTCGATCAGCGGCGCTCGATTGGACAGCGCCTTGCGTTCGGGCGGCATGATGCCGCCGGGAAAGTCGAAATCAGCCATGCGCACGTTCCTCCGGCGCAGGCTGACGGTCGCTGGCGATCACTGTGGCCGCGATGGGCTGCGAGGGTCGATGGCCCGGGCCGGGCGGGCGCGGCCAGTGCCACTGCTTGGCCAGCTCGGGATGGGGCAGCATGTCGATGCAGTCAACCGGGCAGGGATCGACGCACAGGTCACAGCCGGTACATTCGTCGACGATCACCGTGTGCATGTGCTTGGCGGCACCGAGGATGGCGTCCACCGGGCAAGCCTGAATGCACTTGGTGCAACCGATGCACTCTTCCTCACGAATATAGGCGACCCTGGGTATGTCTTGCGCCTCGCCATCCAGCGGTTTTGGCTCGCGACCCAGTAGATCGGCCAGCGCAGCAATGGTCGCTTCGCCACCCGGGGGGCACTTGTTGATGTCGTCGCCCTGAACGATGGCCTCGGCATAGGGCTTGCAGCCTGGATAGCCGCACTGGCCGCACTGCGTCTGGGGCAGTAGCGCATCGATGCGCTCCACCACCGGGTCGCCCTCGACTTTGAAGACCTGCCCTGCGAAGCCCAGCAAGGCGCCGAACGCCGTCGCCAGGCCCAGCAGGGCAAGGATGGCGGCGAGTATGCCGTGGTCGGTGAGCCATTCGAGCATCGTCATTCTCCCGTCACAGGCATCTAGACCTGGACAAGCCCGCTGAATCCCATGAAGGCCAACGACATGAGACTGGCCGTGATCATGGCGATGGCCGCGCCACGAAAGGGCCTGGGCACATCGGCTACCGCCAGGCGCTCACGCATCGCCGCGAACAGGATCAGGACCAGCGAAAAACCCACCGCTGCGCCAAAGCCGTACAGGGTGGCCTCCATGAAGCTCGACTGGCGGTTGAGCGACAGCAGCGCCACGCCGAGCACGGCGCAGTTGGTGGTGATCAGCGGCAGGAAGATACCCAGTACCTGATAGAGTAGTGGACTGGTTTTGCGCACCATCATTTCGGTGAACTGCACGACGACGGCGATCACCATGATGAAGGCGATGGTACGCAGGTATTCCAGCCCCAGCGGAGCCAGCAGATAATGAAACGTCAGGTAGCTGGCCACCGATGACAGGGTCAACACGAAGGTCGTCGCCATCGCCATGCCCATGGCCGATTCCAGCTTGTTGGATACGCCCATGAACGGGCACAACCCAAGAAACTGTACCAGCACGAAATTGTTGACCAGCACGGTGCTGACCAGGATCAGGAAGTAGTGCGTCATCGCAGCCAACTGCAGCGGAGTGGTCGCCGGCGTGTCATTGAAACACCGGCGCCTTTGAGTCAAGGCGAACATTATACGCCCCTCTCGCCGGAGGGCCTACCGTGATCGCATCTCCCGGTCAGGCTGCGGTTTGTTCGCCTTCCATGCTCACGCGATTGCGGCCCGTTTGCTTGGCGGCATAAAGTGCCGCGTCGGCGGCATCGATCAGTTCCTGGGTCGAGCGTGGCTGTTCGGGAGAAACGTACCCGACACCAATGCTGACCGTCACCACGGCGCTCGCCTCGCCTGCGGGATGGGGAAGGCCCAATGCCTCGATGGCCAAGCGCAGGTTGTTGGCCTGTCTGGCGGCGAGCGTGGCACTAATGCCTGGCAGGATCACGCTGAACTCTTCCCCGCCCGTGCGCGCCACCAACTGGGCGGGCTGCGAGAACTGGCGTTGCATGGCATCGGCTATGGCCTTGAGACAACTGTCTCCGGCTGGATGCCCAAGCCGGTCGTTGTAGATCTTGAAAAAGTCGATATCGATCATCAGCAGGCTCATTGGCTGACTGCGCCGTTGGGTCAGCTTCAAGGTATCGCTCAGGTGCTGATCGAATAGCCGGCGATTGGCGAGTCCGGTCAATGGGTCGCGGTGGGAGAGTTCGACCAGGGACGAAGTCTGGCGGCGCTGTAGCTCCAACATTTGCTGGAATTCACGCGCCAGCATGCCGATTTCGTCACGCCTGTCGAGCAGTTCCCGAGGTAGGGGGCGGCTATCCTCGTGTAGCTGCAATTTCTGGGTGAAACTGGCGAACTGTCGCAACGGCCTCAGCACCATGCTCTCCAGCAGGATCAGGACGATGGCGATGACCATCACCAACAGGCCCGCCGTCCAGAACTGGGTATAGCGAAAAGTGGCGAGCTGAGTGAAAAAATCCTCGCGAGGGAGGCGGCTTTGCAACAACAGGCTCTCCGACCCCGTCACATGGGTAATAGGACGTGTAACCGTCATCTGCTGGCTGTCGCTACGCTCCAGACGTAGCCCTTGAAGAATGTCCTGCTGTAGGGCAGGCAGCAGTTCTATAGGCAGCTCGGTCTGATTCTCGACATGGGCTTGCCATTCATCATCCAGCAGGCGCACCTGCGCAAGCCACCCTTGCGGCGGACCGCTTTCATCGGTACGCAGAATCGGGTGCAAGGCAACGAAGGCGGGGTAGGGCGTGATTTCCAGATATGCCGTGCCTTCGGCCGGTCGGTAGCGGACCAAGGGGCGTAACCGTTGCGCCATGTTTTCCGCCCAACGGCAAGCGCCTTCGACACCCGGACAGGAAGCATAGCTACCACTGAGCGGATCGATGCCGGCTGTCCACTGCACCGAGCCATTTGTGGCGAAGAACAACATGAACTGGTAGTCCATGTCCTGGAACATGCTAAGGCTGAAATTCGACTCAGGATACTCCGCACGCTGTCCTTGCATGAACGCGTAGGTGTCGTCCCAGGTCGCCCAGTCCTTGGTCATGAGCAGCAGGGCATGGCGGTCGCTCTCCATGACGCGCTCGATTTGGTCGAGTTTGGACGCCGCCAAGGTGCGTTCTTCTTCGAGCAGGGCAGGATGAATGATGAAACGTGCAATCAGGCCCAACGCGCACATCGCAGCCAGGAAAAGAGTGGCCAACGCGAGCAGAAAGCGATGACGCAGCGAAGAAAGTCTGAAATTCATTGAGTGATCGCCACTGAGAAGCCCGTCGTAAGGCCGATAACCATGCAGAGTGTCGCAATCGATATCGGCCGTAATGGACGGGGCTTTAACCGGGCTTCACCCAATTCAAGGGACGGCCTTGGTGAATGCTCTGCAGGCTGAGACTAAAGTCGGATCGCGTCGAGTTAAAACCATACTACCATACTAGTTATACAAGAACGGCCAGGAAGGAAGTGCCGATGTCCGCCTCTCCCGGCGAGGTGCGAGTGCGGCCTCGAAAGCCATGTCCAAGCGAAAGCCAAGGAACATTCATGAATATCACTGATGCCTACGTGATCGTCACGTCGCCCGGGCGCAACTTCGTCACTCTCAAGATCGTCACCGAGGCGGGAATTTACGGCATCGGCGACGCGACGCTCAACGGCCGTGAAATGGCCGTGGTCGCCTACCTGGAAGAACATGTGTTGCCTGCATTGATCGGGCGCGACGCCGGACGGATAGAAGACATCTGGCAGTATCTCTATCGGGGGGCGTACTGGCGGCGCGGTCCCGTGACCATGTCGGCCATTGGTGCCGTGGATATGGCGCTGTGGGACATCAAGGCCAAGGCGGCCGGCATGCCGCTCTATCAGCTGCTCGGTGGCAAGAGCCGTGAGCGGGTCATGACCTACGCTCACTGCACCGGCAAGGACATCGACAGTTGCCTGGAGGAAGTGGCACGTCATGTCGAGCAGGGCTATCGCGCCGTGCGCGTACAAGCCGGGGTGCCGGGCATTTCGACTATCTACGGCGTCGCCAAACGCGAGGGCGAGCGTTACGAGCCCGCCGATTCGGACCTGCCCGCCGAACACGTGTGGAGTACCGAAAAGTACCTCAATCACGTGCCCAAGCTGTTCGCTGCGGTACGCGAGCGCTTTGGCGACGACCTGCATGTCCTGCACGACGTTCACCATCGCCTGACGCCCATCGAAGCGGCGCGACTGGGCAAGATGGTGGAGCCCTATCACCTGTTCTGGCTGGAGGACTGCGTTCCGGCCGAGAACCAGCAGAGCCTCAAGCTGATCCGCGAGCATACCACCACGCCGCTGGCGATCGGCGAAGTCTTCAACTCGATCCACGATTATCGCGAGATGATCGAGAATCAGTGGATCGATTACATTCGCATGCCGCTCAGTCACGGTGGCGGTATCACTCACGTGCGGCGTGTTGCCGATCTGGCTGCGCTCTATCACATCCGCACCGGTTTCCACGGCCCGACGGACCTGTCACCGGTATGTCTCGGCGCGGCGATCCATTTCGATACCTGGGTGCCCAATTTCGGCATTCAGGAGCACATGCCGCACGACGCGACCACCGATGCCGTCTTTCCGCATGACTACCGCTTCGAGGATGGCCACTTCCTGGTCGGTGAAGCGCCGGGGCATGGAGTCGACATCGACGAAGAGCTGGCCAGGCAGTATCCCTACAAACGTGCCAGCCTCCCGGTCAACCGGCTCGAAGACGGCACGCTGTGGCATTGGTAAGCGACGCCATCCCAATGTGGTTGCCCACCTTACTGATGGGGGAATGAATCCTATGGCTCTAGATACCGTGCCCAGCAATTACGGCCAAGTCGATATCGGCATCGTCCATCTCGGATTGGGGGCATTCCATCGCGCCCACCAGGCGGTCTACCTCGAGCGGCACCTGGCGCGCCACGGCGGTAGCGGCGGCTGGGGGATCTGTAGCGCCAACATCCGCTCCAACTGGCGATTGGTCGAGCAGTTACGCGCCCAGGGGCAACGCTACCACGTTGCCGAGTACGCCGACCGTGAGCATGTGACGCTGCGTGAAATCGCAGCCATTCGAGAAACGCTTTATGCGGGCGAGGATGGCCCCGATCGCGAAGCGTTGCTGGTCCGCATGAGCGATCCCAAGGTGCGCATCGTCACCCTGACCGTGACCGAGAAGGGGTATTACCTGAACCCCGCCGAGGGTACGCTGATGACCGATGATCCGGCCATCGCTCACGATCTCGACAACCCCGACTCGCCGTGCACCGCACCGGGCATGCTGGTCGAGGCCTTGGCCCGGCGACACAGGGCGGGTATCCCGCCGTTCACGGTGCTTTCCTGCGACAACATGCCGGACAACGGCAAGCGCACCCGGCAGGCCGTGATCGACCTGGCGTGTCAACGCGATGCGGTGTTGGCCGAATGGATCGCTGCGAATGTCGCCTTTCCCAGTAGCATGGTGGATCGCATCGTTCCGGCCATGACCGAGCAGGACTTCGCTCGCCTCGCCGAACTGGGGATCGACGATACCGCCGCGGTGGTCTGCGAGGCTTTCAGCCAGTGGGTAGTCGAGGACGATTTTCCGCAGGGCCGCCCGGACTGGGAGCATGACGGCGTCGAGATGGTGAGTGATGTGGCCCCGTTCGAGGCGATGAAGCTGCGCATGCTCAATGGCAGCCATTCGCTGCTGGCCTATCTGGGAGCATTGGATGGTGTCGAGACCGTGGCCGACGCCGTCAGCCGACCCGACATTGCCGCCCTGCTAACGCGTTATATGCAAGACGAGGCAATACCGACGCTGAGCATGCCGGCCGGCACCGACCTCACGGACTATACCGAGCGTTTGCTGGCGCGTTTCGGCAACGACAGCCTGCGACACCGCACGCATCAGATCGCCATGGACGGATCGCAGAAGCTGCCGCAACGCTGGCTCAATGGCGCACAGTCGCGGCTCGCTGCAGGCGGCGGCATCGCTTGTACCGCCTTGGGCGTGGCGGCATGGATTCGCTATACCCGGGGCGGCGATCTGCATGGTCAGCCACACACAGTCGACGATCCCATGGCGGAGACCTTCGCCGAACTCCATCGTCGCCATGCCGGCTCGGATGACGCCCTGGTCGCGGCGTTTCTGGGCCTGGAATCCATCTTTCCGAGCACTCTGGCGTCGGACGAGCGTTTTACGCGGCCCGTGTTGGCCGCCTATCGTTCGCTAGAGGCGCGGGGCGTTGCCGCGACCTTGGATAATCTCGATTCACTGGCACTCTAGGAGTTCAGCATGGAACAGACCTGGCGCTGGTTCGGTCCCGGCGATCCTATTACCCTTGCCGACATTCGTCAGACCGGTGCCACAGGCATTGTCACTGCGCTGCACGACATTCCCAGCGGCGAGGTCTGGCCGGTGAGCGCCATTGCCGAGCGCAAGCGACTCATCGAGGTGACGATTCGGCGCTTGGGCCTATAGGAACGAGCACGGCGAGCTTTTGTTGTCTCAACGAAAACGCGCGGCCTATCAAGCCGCGCGTTTTTTCATGCCTTGCGGGCAACCTGCGTCAGGTCACGCGCTGGCCGGGCTCGGCACCACTGTGCGGTTCCAGCAGGTAGATGCCCTTGCCGTCTCCGGCGGCCAGCACCATGCCCTCGGAAACACCAAAGCGCATCTTGCGCGGCGCCAGGTTGGCGACCATCACGGTCAAGTGACCTTCCAGCGCTTCCGGGGCGTAGGCCGAGCGAATGCCGGAGAACACCGTGCGCGTTTCACCGCCCAGATCCAGGGTCAGCTTGAGCAGCTTGTCTGCGCCTTCCACATACTCCGCCTTGGCGATGCGCACGATACGCAGGTCCACCTTGGCGAAATCGTCGAAGGCGATCTCGTCGGCGAGGGGGGTGTCGACCAGGGGCCCCTTGGCGGCTTCCTTGAGTTTCTTTTCCACCGCAATGTCCTCCTTGGAAGCTTCGACCATGGCATCGATCTTGTCGCGCTCGATGCGGGTCATCAGCGGCTTGAACTTGTTGATCGCATGATCTTCCAGCACATCGTGGCGGGTGTGCCAGTCGAGGCTGTCGAGATTCAGGAAGACGCGTGCCTCATCGGCCATGGCCGGGACCACCGGGGCCAGGTAGACCATCAGTTGGCGGAACAGGTTGATGCCCACTGAGCAGATATCGAGAACTTCCTGCTCACGGCCTTCCTGCTTGGCCAAGGCCCAGGGTTCCTTGTCGGCGATGTAGGTATTGGCCTCATCGGCCAGCTCCATGATCTTGCGCATGGCGCGGCCGAATTCGCGGACCTCGAAGTCCTCGGCGATCTCGTCACCGGCAGCGATGAAGCGGGCCAGCAGCTCCGGCTCCACCGATGTCGCGGAGAGCTTGCCTGCGCCGAGTTTCTTGACGAACCCGGCACAGCGGCTGGCAATGTTGACCACTTTGCCGACCAGATCCGAGTTCACGCGGTAGGCGAAGTCCTCGAGATTGAGATCGAGGTCGTCGACGCGCGAGGTCAGCTTGGCCGCGAAGTAGTAACGCAGGTATTCCGGGTTCAGATACTCGGCGTACGTCTCGGCCTTGATGAAGGTGCCGCGCGACTTGGACATCTTGGCGCCGTTGACGGTCACGAAGCCGTGACAGTTGATGGCGGTCGGCGTGCGCATGCCGGCGCCTTCGAGCATTGCCGGCCAGAACAGGGCGTGGAAGTAGACGATGTCCTTGCCGATGAAGTGATACACCTCGGCGTCGGAGTCCTTCTTCCAATAGCTGTCGAAGTCGATGCCCTCACGCTCGCACAGGTTCTGGAAGCTGGCCAGGTAACCGATCGGCGCATCCAGCCACACGTAGAAATACTTGCCGGGGGCGTCGGGGATTTCGAAGCCGAAGTAGGGCGCATCGCGCGAGATGTCCCACTCGTTCAGGCCGGCCTCGAACCATTCCTGCAGCTTGTTGGCGATCTGCGGCTGCACGTGGCCGGCGCGGGTCCAGCGCTTCAGGAATTCCTCGAAGTCGGGCAGCTTGAAGAAGTAGTGGGTGGAGCTGCGCACTTCCGGCGTGGCGCCGCTGATCGCCGAGACCGGATCGATCAGCTCCGCCGGGGTGTAGGTGGCGCCGCACGCCTCGCAGTTGTCGCCATACTGGTCCGGCGTCTTGCACTTGGGGCAGGTGCCCTTGATGAAGCGATCGGCCAGGAACAGGCCCTTGACCGGGTCGTACATCTGCTCGATGTCGCGGGTCGAGATGTGACCGGCATCGCGCAGCGCGGTATAGATGCGCTCGCTGTGGATGCGGTTCTCTTCCGAGTGGGTCGAGTGGTAATTGTCGAAGGCCACCCCGAAGCGCGCGAAGTCCGCCTGGTGCTCCTTGGAGACCCGTTCGATCAACTGCTCGGAGGTAACGCCTTCCTGCTCGGCACGCAGCATGATCGCGGTGCCGTGGGCATCGTCGGCACACACGTAGTGGCATTCGTTGCCGCGACTCTTCTGGAAGCGCACCCAGATATCGGTCTGGATGTACTCCAGCAGGTGGCCCAGGTGAATCGAGCCGTTGGCATAGGGCAGGGCACTGGTGACCAGGATCTTGCGCTTGGCGTTGGCGGTAGTGGGCATGGCGGCTCTATGACTGGTAGAAACGAAGAATTCGGGCGTCGGCTAGGGCTCGGAGATGAGCCAGGACGAAAGGGCGATTGTAGCCCGCTTGGCGGCCGGGTGCATCCGTGGAACTTCTACAGCTAGCTTTGTCATGGACTGCCGGCCAATCTCTCCTCATTCAAGTACATCAAAAAATCTCAAGAAATCTCTATCCAGGCCGAATGAGGTCTTAGTAGGCTAAGCAATGCTTTATCATGGTATGAGCAGTCATGAAAAATGTGGTGGGAGAGGAGGAGCAAATGTCGCAGCCTCTTAGCGGTAGCGTGTCCGGACGGTTGGAAAATGCATAGAATACTGTAGATGGAATATTAAATAGGCAGCTTTTTGAGCTGCTTGGAGGCTTGGTTGCTAATAAGACCTTAAGGTGAAATAAATTGGTGTATAAGCAAATAATAAGGTGGGCGGGTAGTAAAAAAAAGCTTCTTCCACAGCTTGTCGATAATGTGCCAGCCTCCTTTTCTCGATATGTTGAGCCTTTTTGTGGCTCAGCATGCCTGTTTTTTGAGATTCAGCCTAAGAAGGCACTTCTTTGCGATATCAATGAAGAGTTGATTAATGCTCTTCGCTTTATCAGGGAGGATGAATGTTTGCATTCGAAACTTTTAATTATACCCAACACTAAGGAGGAGTATTACAGGATAAGAGCCTTGCCTGTTGAGGATCTTACATCAGAGGAAAGAGCTTTACGTTTTTTGTATTTAAACAGATATTGTTTTAATGGGGTTTACAGAACCAATAAGAAAGGGGTTTTTAATGTGCCGAGAGGAACAAAGACCGGAGGTATTCCTGATGCTGGGGTTTTTGAGCGCGCAAAAGATATTCTTCAGTCTGCAGAAATAAGAAAAATGGATTACAAACAGACAGTTTTGAATTTAAAAGAGGGGGACTTTGTGTACTTGGACCCTCCGTATTCCAAAGCGGGAAGATTCACTGGCGAATATGGCGTGGGTAGTATGAACGCTTCAGAAATAGATAGTATAGCTAATTGCCTGTATGATATGGATAAGCGCGGTATTAAATTTTTGCTTTCTTATAAAAACTGCGAAGATTTTTTGAAATTAATTTCAGGCAGGTATCGATATAGTGAGCTTAAGGTTAAGCGCCATGTCTCTGGTTTCAAAGCTAAGTGGAGTGATGCTGATGAGATTTTGGTAAAGAATTATGAGTAACAGTCTTAAAGTTCTAATAGTTTCAGATCTGCATGCTGTTATTGACGAAAGACATAAAGATGATTCGCATCTATTTATTGATGGCGCAAGCTCAGAATTTGTTGACGCTTTTATAAGCTTCGTTAATGACCTTGGGGTTAATTTCGATTTGCTTGTATGTGCTGGGGATGTTGCTAATAAAGCTTCTAATGGCGCATTTGAAGCTGGCTGGATGGTTCTTAATAAAATAAGAAAAGAGTTGGGGGTGAGGGATTTTTATTGTGTGCCAGGAAATCATGACCATAAATCGAGGCACACTGGAAATAGTTTTGATCCTAAGCATGATTTGCAATTTGCAAATCCGCCATTTCCCCTTGATTGCAATATAAAAAGTACTCACTTTTGGGCATGGAATTGGTGTTGTGTTAATTGTGATTCCTACAATATGGTTTTATTGAATAGTAGCGCTTACCATGGCTATGGTGATGAACATTCTCATGGAAGAGTTGCCTATGAGATAAGTGATCAAATAAAAGATTATGTTAACTCTGAGAGATTTATAAAAAAGCCTATAAATATACTTTTATGTCACCATCACCCCACTAAAATGGAACAGGTTGACAGAGACTACGACACTCAGGAAATGCAAGGAGGGCAGTATCTAATCCAGTGCCTTGGTGAAGCAGGAAAGGGAGGGTGGCTAATTATACACGGGCATAAGCATTTTCCTGAAATAAGCTATGCTTCAGGAAGTACATCCGAGCCTATTACCGTACTTTCGGCAGGAAGTTTTAGTGCAGTTATCCATTCTGAAATAATGGGTAAGACTTCTAATCAATTTTATATCCTTGATATAGACCTGAGTGAAAGTAAAGCAAGTGGGCGTGCTGTTGGGAAGTTTGAAACGTATGAATGGACTCTGAAAAAAGGATGGTCCAGATCTGAGTCAGAGAGCTTACCCGCAAAGGGTGGTTTTGGAAGCTTATTAACGCCATCTCTCATTGCAAGTAGAATAGAAAGCTTAATAGAAGAAGATGAAGCAGGCTTTCTGGAAGAAAACGACCTGACTGATATTCAAAAAATAGTTGATAATTTTGTGCCAACTGATTTCAAGAAGCTTGTTAATAATTTGAGGTCATTAGGGTTTGATGTTATATACGATAGTGGAAAAATAAATCAAGTTGGGAGGGGGCATGGTTAGGTATAAAAGTATCCATGATTCGTTCAATGCGAGAAACTTAACTATTAGTGCGCTCTGTGAAGGATTTATTGTAAATGATCACTTTTTAAAGTTGTCGGGTCCTGATCATGCAATCATGGTTGGCCCTCGAGGTAGTGGTAAAACTACTCTAATGAAAATGCTCCAGGTAGAGGCGCTTTCGTTATGGGAATCGGATGATGCAGAAACTTTTAGAAAAAAAATAGATTTTACGGGGGTTTTCATTCCAACAGATAGATTGTGGAAAATGCAGTATGAATCTATTGTAGGAAATAATGAATGGGAAAGTGCTCGGGTTGATTCTCTTAATAGTATTTTTATTTATCATGTTTTAGAGCGATTTGTCCTGGCTGTAGAATATAGATCTAAAAGGTCATTAAATGATGTAAGGGGGTTTAGGCGTGTTAACCTTAGTAAAAAGGAAGAGGTTTCTTTAGTTAACGATCTTGCTAGAAGCTGGAGGGTGAAACCAAAGATGCTAACTCTTAAAGGGCTTGCTTTAGAGTTGGCTATGTCAAAGCACGAGTTATCCGGATTTTCTCTTTCTGCAGAGAGGGAGCCTGAAAAAGAAAAAAAATCACCCTTTTTTGATATAAAAAATATCGCAGGATTGCTGGATGTTTCAGTAAAAATAGTCAATAGCCATATTGATGAGGATGGTGGGAAGTGGTGTTTTTTATTTGACGAACTTGAGCTGGCTCCTGAAAGTATAGTGCAGCCGCTTATTAACGCATTAAGAGGTGGGCCAGAGGACATTATACTTAAACTTTCGTTGTCTCCTTATCATGGTGATATTAAGGTTACTGACAACCCTAATAGTCCTATGGATAGGCAGGATCACTCATTTATTAATCTATCTAGTTCTAATGATAGAATAGGATTCGAATTTTCAAAAAAACTTTGCCAAAAGCTTTTTGACAGGCACGGCTATTCTAAGACTGTTGAAAGCTATTTTGAAGAGCCGAAGCGGAAGCCGAACAAAATTGTTTTTCTGGAGTTGGAAAAGAAAGATCCAACCTTTAAAGATTATTTGATGAGGAATAATATAGATGCTACTAGGCTAGAACTCTATACAGAGAA
Source organism: Halomonas sp. McH1-25 (assembly GCF_022348165.1). Classification (GTDB taxonomy): domain Bacteria; phylum Pseudomonadota; class Gammaproteobacteria; order Pseudomonadales; family Halomonadaceae; genus Modicisalibacter. Next base: position 647,765 of record NZ_JAKRFI010000001.1, on the reverse strand, counting down.
AAATAAACTTCCAATAATAAGGAAGGTGCAATTCATTGCTCAATTGCGGAATGAATTTCTTTCATATGAGGGTAGGCTGAAAAGTAAGAAAAGAGCCTTAGATTACTATGCTGGATTTGATAAGATATGTAAGGCAGTTGAATATAATCCTAGGATGCTTATTGGGGTTTTTAGCATGCTTTTGGATGCAATGGTGGATAACAAAATATCAGTTAGTGAACAGATAAAGTCACTGAAAGAAATTTTAAATTCATACTCTGCATTGTTGAATACGATATCCATCGAAGTTGCCGGCTCTGCCTCTTTGCTGGAAATGGTTGACAAACTGGCAATAGCGCTTGCTTCCTATATAAAAGGTGGTGATTTTTATTCTGAGACTTATGGTTATTTCTGTTTTCATAAAGACCCAGGTGAGGAAGTTAAACGAGCGGTAGGCTATGCTTTAAATTCAGGTGCGTTTGTAATTGATGACTCTGATGCTCACTTGAATGGTAATATTGGGGATATAGAGAGCGTTAGGTTTAGACTTTCATATATCTTCTCTCATAAATATGGTTTGGTTATGAGCAAGCCTAGAGAGCTTGATTTTATGAAGGCTCTAAGCGGAGATTTAATGCCTAATGGACTTTCGCCGGAGCAAATAAAGCTTTTATGAAAATATTAAAAGAAGCATATCTGGAAAGCTTTGATGTAGCAATTTTTGGCCTAGGCTACGAAGAGCGATCTACTTATTTGTATAATAAGATTAAGCTTAAAAGCACTAGTAGTTATGCGATTGGTTATAAGTATAATGATAAGGTGTACAATTATAAGAAAAATAAGGCTGAGTTCCTGATGGGAGCCGAAGTGTTTGAGGTTGATGATAATGGATTTAAGTCTGCGATAGCTAAATGTATCTCGAGTTTACAAAATTTTAACAGGCCAAAGGTATTTGTTGATATTACTGTAATGAGTCGCCATAGACTGGCGACCGCTCTATGGGTATTAATTAAGAATTTGCCGCAAGGGGGACGTATAACAGTATCCTATTCTGTATCAGAATTTGTGCCTCCTCCTAACGAAATGCCGCCTGTAAAAGAAATAGGGCCTATAATTGGTGAGTTAAATGGGGTGCCTAGTAGTTTGGGATTGCCAATTGGGCTTATCGCCTGTTTAGGATACGAAGAGAACAAGGCCTTGGGCGCCGCTAATTATATTGACGCAAGCGAAGTGGTTGCTTTTATACCATGCAGCAAGATCGATGAATTCTATAAAGAAGTTTTGAGGAGCAATAAATTTTTCCTAGGAGGAATAGGAAAAGAAAATACATTTAGCTACGATGTGCATAATCCTTACAAGACTTTCATCGATATGAAGTCAGTAGTTATTGATATGTTAAAGGTCAATCGACCGATTATTCTTCCCTTAGGCCCTAAAATAGTTGCAGCGCTTAGTGTGTTATTGGGAATAGAGTTTTATCCACACCTTCCTATATGGAGGCTTTCCTCCAAAGAGAGTGAGGTTCCGGTAAATCGTCCCGCTAGCGGCCATGTTGTTAATTTCACTATTGAGAATTAGAAGTTTTGCATTAATCTGGCCTAAATATAGATAAATTTTCCAACTTGGCATATGAATCTAGCTAGCTGATCAAGACGGAAGGGGCCACTTAAAAGGTGACCTCTTCCTCCCTGATTCAACTCAGGCGCTGCATGTAGTCTAGGTAGCCGAAGGCCTTGACCGTACGCACCTCGCGGCTGGTCTCGTCGATCCGGCAGATCGCCGGCAGGCGAATGCCATTGAAGGTGGTGGTCTTGACCATGGTGTAGTGGGCCATGTCGGTGAACACCAGCCGGTCGCCGATCTCGAGCGGTCTGTCGAACGAGTAGTCGCCGATCACGTCGCCGGCCAGGCAGGTGGTGCCGCCCAGGCGATAAGTGTAGGCCTTCTCGTCCGGCATGCCGGCGCCGATGATCTCGGGCCGGTAGGGCATCTCGAGTACGTCCGGCATGTGCGCGGTGGCGGAAGTGTCGAGAATGGCGATGGGGCCGTCATTGTCGACGATATCCAGTACGCTGCACACCAGATACCCAGTGTTTAGGGCGATGGCTTCACCTGGCTCCAGATAGACTTCCAGATGCGGATAGTGCGCCTTGAAGTCACGGATGACCCGCACCAGCCGATCCATGTCGTAGTCGGCACGAGTAATGTGGTGGCCGCCGCCGAAGTTCACCCAGCGCAGGTTCGGCAAGTACTCGCCGAACTTGGCTTCGAACACCTCGAGCGTGGCTTCCAATGCGTCGCTGTTCTGCTCGCAAAGCGTATGGAAGTGCAGCCCGTCCAGACCATTCATAACGTCAGGATTGACGTCCACGGAGCGTGTGCCGAGCCGCGAGCCGCGAGCGCAGGGGTCGTAGATGGCGACTTCGCCTGTCGAATGCTCGGGGTTGACCCGTAGCCCGCAGGAAATCGGGCGCGGCGCCGCCGCAACCTTGTCGCGGAAGTGCCGCCACTGCCCCGGCGAGTTGAAGCTGATGTGGTCCGCATAATGCAGTACCACGTCCATCTCGGGGTCGGTGAACGCCGGCGAATAGACATGCACCTCGCCGCCGAAGGTCTCGGCGCCGAGGCGTGCTTCGTCCTGCCCGCTGGAGGTCGTGCCCACCAGATATTGGCTCACCAGCGGGAAGGTATCCCACATGGCGAAGCCTTTCAGGGCGAGCAGAATCTTCGCCCCGCTGCGCTCCTGCGCCTCTTTCAGGCGTTCCAGGTTACGGCGCAACAGGGCGTCGTCGACCACGTAGGCCGGCGACGGACAGGCATGGATGTCGAACGGATAGGTCGTTTCCGCCATCACGAATCCGCCAGCGGATCGTCGTCGGGATCGAGCTCGACCATCTGCCACGGCAGGCCCATGTCGCCGATGCGCTCCATGAACGGGTCCGGATCGAGCTGTTCGACGTTGAACACGCCTTCGCCCTTCCAGATGCCCTGCAGCATCAGCATGGCGCCAGTGACCGCGGGTACGCCGGTGGTATAGGAGATCGCCTGGGACTTGACTTCGCGGTAGCTCTCTTCGTGGTCGCAGATATTGTAGATGTATACCTTGCGCCGCTTGCCGTCCTTGATGCCGTCGAGGATCACGCCGATGTTGGTCTTGCCCTTGGTGCGCGGACCGAGCGACGCCGGATCGGGAAGGACCGACTTGAGGAACTGCAGCGGCGAGATTTCGCAGCCGTTGACCTCGATCGGCTCGATGCTGGTCATGCCGACGTTCTCGAGCACCTTGAGGTGCGTGATGTACTTCTCGGAGAAGGTCATCCAGAAGCGAATGCGCTCGATGCCCTTGATGTTCTGGGCCAGCGATTCGAGCTCCTCATGATAGAGCAGGTACATGTCCTTCTCGCCGATGCCGTCGAAGTCGAACCTGCGCTTCTCGGCCAGCGGCGCGGTTTCCTTCCACTCGCCCTTTTCCCAGTAGCGGCCATTCGCAGTGATCTCGCGAATGTTGATCTCCGGGTTGAAGTTGGTCGCGAACGGGTAGCCGTGATCGCCGCCATTGGCATCCAGAATGTCGATGCGGTGGATCTCGTCGAACAGGTTCTTCTGGCCATAGGCGCAGTAGATGTTGGTCATGCCGGGATCGAAACCGCAGCCCAGCGTGGCCATGTTGCCGGCCTTGGCGAAACGCTCCTGGAACGCCCACTGCTCCTTGTATTCGAACTTGGCCTCGTCCGGGTGCTCGTAGTTGGCGGTGTCCAGGTAGGGCACGCCGGTACGCAGACAGGCTTCCATGATGGTCAGGTCCTGATAGGGCAGGGCCACATGGATCAGCACGTCCGGCTTGAAAGACTCGATCAGCGCGACCAGCGCCTCGACATCATCGGCGTCGACCTGGGCGGTCTGGATGGGGCGATCCAACTGGTCTGCAATTGCCTTGCACTTCGCTTCGTTGCGACTCGCCAGGCAGATTTCGTGGAACACCTCGGGGTGCTGCGCGCACTTGTGAGTCACGACACCACCGACGCCGCCGGCGCCAATAATCAAGGCTTTGCTCATGCGTTCGCCTCCAGATGGGAAAGTTCAATAGTGGTCGAGTCCAGGCGTAGTCCAAGCGGTGGTCTTGCCCTTTGCTCAGACACAGCCTAGTCGGAAGTGAACGATGGACGCACGTCCGGTCGGCGTTCACTCCGGTCATGGCCTCACCCGGCCCCGAGGAGCCTGGCAAGAAGGCGCCGATAATGCGCAACTCAACGGCCAGGCTCAAGTCTTTTTCACTAACAAGGTAAACACGGGGTGTTGAAATTCGATGACGCAACTTCACGATGCCAGGCGAGCAATTGCCTCGACGCATCGCTGCGACAAGCCCGGCGATACCCGGTACCATTTCCCATCGCTTCTTTTTCCAGCTTTCTTTTCAAGAGACCGACGTGGAGCAGCAGGGCTTCGTACTTACCCGCCATTGGCGCGATACCCCCGAAGGCACCGAGGTGTCATTCTGGTTGGCGACTGACGCCGGCCCACGCTACGTCAGGCAGACGGTCCAAGCCTCGGTGGCATTCGTGCCTGTCGAACAGCGTATCCGGGCCGAACGGTTGCTGAACGGTGAGCGGGGCATCGAGCTTCGTCCACTCGATCTGCGCGACTTTTCCCATCGTCCGGTGTGCGGCCTTTATTGCCGTCACTATCGCCAGCTCTTGAGTGTTGAACGACGCCTGCGTGAGGCGGGCATCGATGTCTACGAGGCCGACATCCGCCCGCCGGAGCGTTATTTGATGGAGCGTTTCATCACTGCGCCACTGGCCTTCACGGGACGAGAGACAGCCGACGGTGGGCTGGTCGAGGCGCACGTAAAGCCGGCGCCTAAGTATCGTCCACGCTTGTCGCTGGTCTCATTGGATATCGAGACCAGCGAACGTGGCGAGCTGTATTCCATCGCGCTGGAAGGCTGCGGGCAGCGCCAGGTCTACATGCTGGGCCCGGCGAATGGACTGGACGAAGCTGCCCCCGGCTTTTCCCTGCACTACTGCGAGAGTCGCGAAGCCTTGCTTCGGCAACTCAACGAGTGGATGGCTCGCCATGATCCCGATGCCATCATCGGCTGGAACGTGGTGCAGTTCGATCTGCGCGTCCTGCAGCGCCATGCCGAGGCGCTAGGTGTGCCGCTGCTGTTCGGGCGGGGTGGCGAACCTCTGGAATGGCGCGCCCACGGCAGCAATGCCAACCATTTCTTCGCATCGGCGCCGGGGCGCTTGATCATCGATGGCATCGAAGCGTTGCGTTCGGCGACCTGGAGCTTCACGTCGTTCAGCCTGGAACATGTTGCGCAGACGCTGCTGGGCGAGGGCAAGGCCATCGACAACCCCTACCAGCGCATGGACGACATCAATCGCATGTTCGCCGAGGACAAGCCGGCCCTGGCCCGCTACAACCTCAAGGATTGCGAGCTGGTCACGCGCATCGTCGAGAAGACCGCGCTGATCGAGTTTCTGCTCGAACGGGCCTCGGTGACCGGCCTGCCGGCCGATCGCAGTGGCGGCTCGGTGGCGGCATTCTCGCATCTCTACCTGCCGCGCATGCATCGGCTCGGCTTCGTCGCGCCTGGCCTGGGGTCGCAGGGGGGCGAGAATAGCCCGGGCGGTTTCGTGATGGATTCGCGTCCTGGGCTTTATGACTCGGTACTGGTGCTGGATTTCAAAAGCCTCTATCCCTCGATCATGCGTACCTTTCTGATCGATCCGGTCGGGCTGGTGCAGGGGCTGGACGAGCCGGAAGACGCTACGGTGCCCGGCTTTCGCGGGGCGCGTTTTTCACGTACGCACCACGCGCTGCCCGGTATGGTGGCCCAGGTATGGCAGGGGCGCGAGACGGCCAAGCGCGAAGGCAACATGCCACTGTCTCAGGCGCTCAAGATCATCATGAACTCTTTCTATGGCGTACTAGGCGCTCGCGGTTGCCGCTTCTTCGATCCGCGCCTGTCATCGTCGATCACGTTACGCGGCCATGACATCATGAAACGCACCCGTGAATTGATCGAAGCCAATAGTTATACCGTTATCTACGGTGATACCGATTCGCTATTCGTATGGCTGGGGCGGGCCCATGAGGTGCACGAGGCGGCGCGCATCGGCCAGGCTCTGGTCGCGGATGTCAACGCTTGGTGGCAAGGGCATCTCAGTCAGGAATATGGCCTGACGAGTGCCCTGGAATTGCAGTTCGAGACGCATTTTCGTCGTTTCCTGATGCCGACCATCCGCGGTGCCGAGGCGGGTAGCAAGAAACGCTATGCGGGGCTGGTGCGTGCGAGCGACGGCAGCGAGCGGCTGGCCTTCAAGGGATTGGAGGCCGTACGTGCCGATTGGTCGCCGTTAGCCAAGGTGTTTCAGCAGGAACTGTATCGGCGCATTTTCGCCCATGAACATTACCGGGAGTTCGTGCGTGACTATGTCAGTTCCACCCTGGCCGGCGAGTATGACGAGCGGCTGGTCTATCGCAAGCGCCTGCGCCGCAAACTCACCGATTACCAGCGCAACGTGCCACCGCACGTTAGGGCGGCGCGTCTAGCCGATGAATACAACACCCACCTGGGGCGGCCGCGTCAATACCAGAACGGCGGCTGGATCAGCTATGTCATCACCGTGGCCGGACCGGAGCCGCTGGAAACGCTACGCTCTCCCATCGATTATCAGCATTACCTGACTCGCCAGTTGCAACCCGTGGCCGATGCGATTCTGCCATTCGTCGGAGAGTCCTTCGAGGCGCTGATCGACCGCCAGCTTGGCTTGTTCTGAAGCGATTGATCTCTGGAGTGCGCTGGCGCCTAACACGCTGACAACTAGACTGCAGGCCATAAGGCAAAGGATATGTCTCATCAGGAGCCGCTGACATGGAAGTCTTTCGCTACATACCGCTATCCGCGTGCGCTTCATCCGTGTCGGAAAGAGCGCATCTTCGCCCTGAACGTCATGTAGCTCGACGGCTCGGTTCAGGCGCTCTGGGGCTATTGCTGACGCTGCTCGTCACGGTTGGCTGCATCGGCGCCAATAGCGCATGGGCCGACACGCCGGACGTGGAGCACCCCAGCGAATACCTTCGTGCGACTGGGTTCCCGGGCTCGCTCGTCGCGGCCGATCTGGCCTCGTGGCGTGAGCATGTCCCTGACATCGAGCAGATCGAGATTCCGTCGTCCGCCGATGGGAGCGATCAGCCGGCCTTGTTTTATCACTCCGGATCGGATGAGGAGAAGCCGCTACTGCTGGTATTGCATAGCTGGAGCATCAATTACCTGCAGAATATCGATATTCCCATCGCCGAGTTTGCCGTGGCCAACGACTGGGTCTTCATGCATCCGGATTTTCGCGGCGAGAACGACGGAAGCCCTGAGTCGACGGCTTCCGATCTTGCTATCTCCGATATGCAAGACGCCTTGGAATATGCCCGCGAAAACGCCAATGTCGATGCGTCGCGGATTTACCTGCTTGGCTACTCCGGCGGGGCGATGAATGCCCTGCATCTGGCTAGTCGTAACCCCGATGTATTTGCAGGCGTCTCGGTATGGGTGCCGGTCTACGATCTCATTCCTTGGTATCGATGGAATGCCGAGCATGGCGAGCCCTATGCCGGCGAGATTGCCGGGGCTTGCGGGGGCGAGCCACGCGAGGGGACCGAGGCGCACGAAGAATGCGTCCAGCGCAGTCCCCGGGCGCACCTGCCCGATGTGGCCGGTGAACTCCGCGTGCTCATTGCCCATGGCATCGATGACCAGACCGTTCCTCCCGCACAGGCGATCCACGCCTTCAATGACTTGGCCGAGGAAGAAGATCGTGTGCCGCAAGCGCAAATCGATCGGCTCATGGAGACCCGCCAGGTACCCGAGGCGCTGCGTGAGCGTTCCTCTCACCAACAGAATGAGTTCCCCTATTTCGCCGAGGCGGATGCGCCGGTAGTGCTGCACCTGCAATCGGGTCCCGCCGAACTGGTGCTCTTCGAAGGGGGGCACGACATGCTATATCGCCCTGGCCTCGAGTGGTTGGCCCGGCAAACACGCTAAGTTGAAAACTGACATCAAGGATGCTCGATCTATGCCTTGTCTACGCCTCCTGAAAAGCCCGTGCCGTGCGGGCTCCAGCCTGTTGAAAGCAATCGCCATGACCTTGCTCGGCGCCAGTGGGTTCTGGAGCTTGGCCGCTGCCGGCGCAGACTCGTGGGCAGAGGTTGCCGAACCACTGCCGGGGGAGCCCCGTGTCATCGGCCATTATGGAGGGGCCTGCCTGGTCGGGGCTGAGAAGCTTCCTGACGATGGCGTGGGCTATCAGGCAGTCGATTTGAATCGCAACCGGCATTACGGTCACCCTGCGTTGATCGACTATGTTCAGGATCTCGGTCATCGAGTGGATGAGGCTGGATTCGGCCCGATTCTGGTAGGTGATATGGCGCAGCCGCGCGGCGGCCCGATGCCGTATGGCCATGTCAGTCACCAAAGCGGGTTGGATGTCGATATCTGGTTTCGTCTCGGCCTGCCCAGACTCGAATTCAACGAACGCGAAGGCCTTGAGCAGCCGATTCTGGTCGATCAGGAAAGCCAAGGTCTCGATGCACGCTGGACCGACAGACACGCGCAACTGATCCGCCTGGCCGCTGGTGATCCCCGTGTGGCGCGCATCTTTGTCGACGCTGCAGTGAAGCGCGACCTATGTCAGCGTGAATGGGACGATCGCTCCTGGCTGCGTCGGATACGTCCATGGCATTCGCATGACGATCATCTCCATGTACGACTGCATTGCCCGCCGGGTGCCACCGAGTGTGTCGAACAGCCCGAGCCCCCGCCCGGTGAGGGTTGCCAGGGTCTTCGGCCGACGCCTCGGCCGGAGGTTTATCCGAGCCCGAGTCGTAAATTGCCCCAGGCCTGCCGTGCCGTTCTGACCGGGCCATAGTTACCGATGTCGATGACGTGCAAGCCGACACAAGGAGGCACCGTTGGAATTGATTTTCTTCGATAATTGGCAGGCAGTGTGGCGCACAGGCATCCTCGCTGTGCTTGCCTATACGAGTCTGGTCGTACTGCTGCGAATCTCGGGACGACGCACGCTGTCCAAGATGAATGCCTTCGATCTGGTCGTCACCGTCGCCTTGGGCTCGACGCTGGCCTCGGTCATCCTCAGCAAGAATGTCACGCTCAGCCAGGGCGTGGCGGCATTTGCACTGCTGATCGGCATGCAGTTCATCGTGACCTGGACCAGCGTGCGTGTACCCTGGGTGCGCCACGTCGTCACGGGCGAGCCTGCGCTGCTGTTCTATCAGGGACAACATTTGCCGGCAGCTTTGAAACGGGCGCGCGTCACCGAAGACGAGATACGGGCAGCGGTACGCTCCAACGGTATGGCCTCATTGGATAAGGTTCATGCCGTAGTGTTGGAAACCGACGGCTCGTTCAGTGTAGTGCCGCAGGGTACAGTCGATGCAGCATCGAGCCTGTCCGGCGTGGTGCGTCCCGGACCCTATGACAGGCCGGGCCAAGAACAAGACAGACCGGGCCGAGAATGAGATATGTGCATCCCGGCTTGGCTGTCGCGGGGCGGCGCTGTCTAGACTCTGGTCAAACATGCCACGAGCGGGGCGAATCCCATGGTGTCTACCCTAAACGCACAGCCGAACCTATTGCTCAACGACGAGCCGCCTCTGCGCTACCTGCTTTCGCTGCCTCGAGGCGAGCCGCCCAAGTCGGGCTGGCCGATATTGTGCTTTCTGCATGGCTATGACGAGGCTGCGCCACTGGACATTCACCAGGCGTTGACCCGGCATGGCCCACTATGGCTAAAGGCCAATCCCCGGGCAGGCCGAGAGTTCATCATCGTTGCGCCACAACTGCCCACCGGGGGCGATATCTGGTACCGCCACGCCGCCGATGTGCATGACATCGTCGACGAGGTGAGCCAACGCTATGGCGGCGATGTCCAGCGTACCTACCTTAGCGGCTTCAGCTTTGGCGGCAATGGCGCGTTCGATCTCGCCATCGACCGACCGGATCGCTGGGCAGCGTTGTGGGCAGTGGATCCGACACGCGTGCCTCGTCAGGCCATTCAGCCTCCGGTGTGGCTCTCCATTGGCGATGCAGCGCGACGTAGCGCGTCGGGGTTCGTTCGGTCATTGGGGCTGGAAACCATCGAGAAAGGCAGCCCGCCTGGCGAGCGAGTCTACCTGGACCAGGGAGCGGATCACGTCGGCTCGGCACAGCTCGCCTACAGCGATGCGCGCATCTATGCCTGGCTGCTGTCGCATTCATGCCAGGAACCGGCCTGATGCAATGCAGTGGAGCGAATCGACACCTGAAGGGCTCGGTATCGAAGCATTGGACCGACGTCAATGGCCAACGCCTGTTCTATCGCTGTATCGTCGATCGGTCACGGTGCGACCGGTTACCCGTCGTGTGCGTGCATGGACTGGGCGTGTCCAGCCGCTATTTTCAGCCGCTAATGAGGCATCTGGCCGAGGCGTACGATGTCTATTCGCCGGACTTGCCGGGACACGGCCACAGCCCGGCATCCTCCCGCCCTCAGTCCATCGAGGCCCTGGCCCAGTCATTACTGGACTGGCTGAAGGCCATGCAACTTGATCGGGTCGTGTTGGTCGGACAATCGCTGGGTTGCCAGGTGGCGGTCGAAGCGGCACTACGCCAACCGGCACGTGTCGAGCGGCTGGTGCTGATTGCGCCTACGCTGGACCCGGCAACGCGTAGCCTGCGTATCCAGCTGCCGCGTTTCATCGCCGACATCCCCTTCGAGCGGCTTGCCCTGATACCGGTGGTGGCATGGGACTACCTTCGCATGGGCTGGCGGGCCGTGCCGGAGCTACAGGCCATGTTCGCTTATTCCATCGAGGACAGGTTACCGTCGCTCAGCCAACCGCTACTTTTGGTGCGAGGCGAGTTCGATCCCGTCGCTTCTCGCCGTTGGCTGGACGAAGCGGCGCGCCGACATGGCTCGGCCCGGGTCGAGGAAATCGCCGGCTGGGGGCATGCCGTACAGTTCAGCGCACCCGGGCGTGTCGCAGAGGTAGTGCGACAGTTTCTCGCCTTGTAAAAGAACCGAACGATTTCAAACGCGATACACACCGAACTGCGTCAGGCCCTTGTCGGCCAACTGCATGGCCTGCATTCGGCTCATTATGCCCTGGGTGCAATAGAGCAGGTAGCGGCGGTCACGGGGTAGTGCCTCTGCACGTTCCATCAGCTCGAAGAAGGGAATCGCCAGCGGCTCGCCATGAGGGAGTTCGAGCGGCTGGGCATCGCGTTCATCGGGATGGCGGATGTCGATCACGGTGACGTCGTCTGCGGCAAGCAGTGCCTCGCGGGAGTCGATTTCCGGAATGTTAGGCAGGGGGCGTGACGACTCCAGCAAGCGATCGACACGCGTCAATGTCGAATGCGCTACGGCATCATCGAGTAGCGTAACGTCGAAAGCCGCCTCGGCGCGTTCGATCTGCCCCGCATGGGGACGCACGTTGGGCCGTTTGGAGATTGCGCCGCAATATTCGGGTAACCGCTCGGCAAAACGCGCAGTGCCGATATGCCGGGCATCGGCGATGATCGTTTGCTTGTCGCTGGCGATCAGCGGGCGCAGGATCGGCCGCTCGCTGACGGCATCGATCAGGCTCAGGTTGGTGAGGCTCTGGCTGGAGACCTGTGCCAGGGCATCGCCGGTAACCAATACCGGAATGCGTGCTCTGGCCGCCACGCGGTTGGCGGCACGCAGCATCATGCGCTTGAGGACCACGCCGGCCAGTCCCGCCGGTACACGGCGCTGGATCTCACTGACGACGGCCTCGAAAGGCACGCTGACGAAGTTGACCCGGTGCGAGGCGCTGTAGCGCTGCCATAATTGATGAACGACCTCACGGACGCTTTGCTCATGGGCCGGGCCGCCGAGGTTGAAGAACACGAAATGCGTCTTGAGACCCCGGCGCAGCAGCCGCCAGGCGGCGACCGGCGAGTCATAGCCGCCGGAAACCAGCGCCAGTGCTTGGCCCTGGGTACCCAGCGGGTAGCCGCCGAGCCCCGGCAGACGCCGGGTGACCAGCACCAGCCGGTCGTCCGTTAGCTCGACGCGCACCTCGACGTCCGGCTGACGGAGATCCACCGTGGCCCCCTCGGTGGCATCGAGCAGAGCGCGGCCCAGGTGGCGCTCGAGCTCCTCCGAGGTGAAGCCATGCCGGCCGCGGCGCTTGACCCGCACACGAAAGCGCCGGTTTGTCAGAGGGGCGCGCCATAGCGGTACCAGCTTGGCGGCGGCATCCTCGAAGGAGACGAACGCGTGGTTCTCCACTACCTGGACTTCATGAATGCCGGATATTCGAGTCAGGCTGGCTTCCAGCGCCTCTTGGGCGGTCGCATCGAGGGCATGGCGTGGACGCACTTCCAGCGCATCCCAGCAGTCGGCTACCCGGATACCGGGCGAGAACCGCTCAAGCGTATTGCGAATGTTGGTACGCAGACAGCGCACCATTTCCCGCCGTACCGGGCGGGACTTGATGGTGATTTCCGGGAACAACTTGATTCGATAGCGCATGTCGCCTCCACGTACTTACGCCTGAACGCTACATGCCCAACTGCTGGAGAAAGCGCGGCAGGGCCGACGCGTCCAGCAGGATGGTGATGACCACGCCACCCAGCGCGCCGCCAAGGTGAGCCTCATGGGCCAGGCCGCCGGTGCGGAGTGGGTCGCGACGACGCATCGCATACATGGAGATCGCCACGAAACCGATGGCAAAGACGATGGCCGGGATGGGAATGGCAAAGAAGATGTAGAGCATCTCGAACGGCGCGTAGAGACAGAAGGCAAACACCAGGCCACTGATCGCCCCCGAGGCGCCGACTGCCGAGTAGCGGGCATTGCGATACTGAAAGAGCATGGAAAGGCCATGGGCCGCCAGATCCGAGCCGAAATAGAGGATCAAATAACCGACCGGACCCAGCATGTACTCCAGTAGCGGGCCGAAGAAGTACAACGTCAGCATGTTGACCAGCAGGTGAGCGCCGTTGACATGTACGAAGCCGGCCGTCACCAGGCGGTAGAGTTCGCCGCGCCGAATGCGGTCGGGACGAAACGCCAGGCGGTCAATGAGCTGTGGGCGGCGATGCAGCACGTACAAGCTGACGATCACATTGACGATCAGCAACACCAGAGTGATCGGGGCTTGGGTCAGATCCAGCATGTGAGTCTCCGTTCGAGAGTGGGCCATCCATGGCATCGAATAGTTTCATCATGCCAGATGGCTGGCGTTGTCGTCTGCGCCAAAGGCTTGCCAGCCGAGCGCCGTGCAGTCAGGATGCAGGCGTTTCACTAACCTTACCGACAGGAGTCGAGCCATGACCCAGGCAAGCGCACGCCACATTCTGGTGGACAGCGAAGCGAAATGTGAAGAGCTCAAGGCCGAGATCGAAAACGGACGCGATTTCGCAGAGGTCGCCAAGCAACACTCCACCTGTCCGTCGGGACGCAATGGCGGCGATCTGGGAACGTTCGGCCAAGGCCAGATGGTGCCGGAGTTCGACCAGGTCGTGTTCAGTGGCGACTTGAATACCGTCCATGGGCCGATCAAGACCCAGTTCGGCTACCATCTGCTGGAAGTTACCCAGCGGTCGTAATTCCTGACGCGATGAAGAAGCCGCATGCGGGATGCCCCGCATGCGGCTTCTTGCGTTATGCACGTCGCCGGTTGGACGCTGTGCCGCGAACGAGCCATGCTGAAATCGTGACGTGGCGGATCGACGGGTTGTGGATCGGCAATTCGCGAGGTGAAAAGACGCCACGTTCCGTCAGGCGAATGCACAAGGAACTTAAGCTTACGGCTAGGGCTATATGGCACCCGTTGGCTGACAAGTGAAACGGCCGTGATCGGCTAACTGCCAGCGTAATGCGAAACAGAACAATCGATACGAGGTTGCCACATGGAAGAGTTGGCCAAACGTCTTGGGCTGCGTACCGATCCGACCATTTTCTTCGTCTCGGCCGGGTGCATGATCGTTTTCCTGATCGCTCTGCTGGTGGCACCCGAGCAGATTCGCGATGTTTTCGCTAGCGGTCGGTCATGGGTCGTCACCAATCTCGGCTGGTTCTTCATCTTTGGCGTGAATTCCTGGCTGCTCTTTTTGCTCTGGATCGCGATAAGCCGACATGGCCGCATTCGCCTGGGCGGTCAGGATGCCAAGCCCGCGTACGGCAACCTCTCGTGGTTCACCATGCTGTTTGCCGGCGGGATCGGGACCGTGCTGATGTTCTGGGGCGTGGCCGAGCCCATCTCCCATTTTTCCAACCCGCCGTACGATGAAGTCGAACCCTATACGGTCGAGGCCGCCCGAGATGCGATGGGGTTCTCGATCTATCATCTGGGCTTGCACACATGGACGATCTTTACGCTGCCTGGGTTGGCCTTCGCCTACTTCATCTACCGCTATGACTTGCCGGTCCGCGTCAGCTCGGTGTTCTACCCACTTCTGCACGATCGGATTTACGGGCCCATAGGCAAGACCATCGATATCTTTGCCGTACTCGGCACGCTATTCGGCGTCGCCGTGTCGGTCGGGCTCGGCACGTCGCAGATCAACGCCGGGCTGACGGAATTGACCGGCATTCCCGATTCGGTGACTTCCAAGGTGGTCATCATCGCCATTCTCACCAGCATTGCCGTGACCTCGATCGTGGTGGGTCTCGACAAGGGGGTAAAGCGGTTATCCAATATCAACATTGGCATGGCCACGGCGTTGATGGTCTTCGTGCTGGTTACCGGATCGACGGTGTTCCTGCTGAGAGGCATCGTCGAGACTGTGGCCATCTATGGCTCCAATCTCGTTCCGATGGCGTTCTGGAACGACATGCTCGCGCAATACACCTCTGAGAATGGGGGGTGGGGCTGGCAAGGGAACTGGACCGTTTTCTACTGGACCTGGACCGTGTCCTGGTCGCCGTTCATCGGTATCTTCGTCGCACGCATCTCGCGGGGACGCACCATCCGTCAGTTCGTGCTGGGTGTACTCTTCGCGCCGTCACTGTTCACCCTGGTATGGTTTGCCATCTTCGGCTGGTCCGCCATGGAGATCGACGGCATCGGTGAGCAGGCACGTGCCGCTCTCGGTGAGCAGGCGGGCGTGTTATCGCGGGCCGTAGAGGAAAGCGTGCCTCTGGCGATGTTCGCGTTCTTCGAGCATTTCCCATTCACGACCCTGATACAGGGCTTGGCGGTCGTCATCGTGGCGATCTTTTTTGCCACCTCGTCGGATTCCGCCTCCCTGGTCGTCGATATGCTGTGCACCGGTGATGCCGATCCCGGCCCCGCACGTCAGCGGGTGTTCTGGGGCGTTTCCGAAGGCGTGGTAGCCGCCATGCTCATCGTGCTGGCGGGTGAGGCCGGGCTGGACGCATTACAGCAAGTCATCACTGTGCTTGGCCTGCCGATCTTCCTCCTGGTGTTTGCCATGGTCTTCTCGCTGTTACGTGCACTGGAGAGCGAAAGCGTCAGCAAGACCAAGGTAGGTGAGCCCCCTAGCGTGGACAAACTGTAGGAAGCGATCCCGGCTGAAATACAGTGGCTGCGGATCCAAGCCTAAAAAGGCCGGACTGGCTTCCTTCCTGCTCGTTGAGCGACACGTTGCCGGTAATGCGTATACTGCGCACCATCAGTGACAACGCGAACGACAGGAGCTGCATAGTGAGGAGAGGGGACACGCCGGACGGACGCGAGGAAAAACAGCGCAGGTGGCTGCGCCCCTGGCTGCTCCTGTTGGTCACTGCCTATCTTGGCATGGCAGCCTATCAAGCCTTCAAGCCGTTGCCCGAAGGCCTCAGTGTCGCCTCGCCTTTGCTGCCGGCATCCGACGTGGCGTTCCTGTCCGATGTCACCTATCTCGACGCCGAGGGCAATCGGCAAACCGAACAGGCCATCTTCGACGAGATGCTAAGCCTGATCGATCAGGCCAAGCGCCTGGTGGTGCTGGACATGTTCCTGTTCAACGACTTCGCTGGCGAGTCGCAGGGCGACTATCGTCCGTTGTCGGCACAGCTCGCCCGGGCGCTGATCGAACGCAAGGCACAGATGCCGGGGCTCGAGGCGGTGATCATCACCGATCCGCTCAATACGCTGTATGGCGGGCTGACGCTGGAGCACTTCACCGCGCTGCGGGCCGCCGGCGTGAAGCTGATCACTACCGATCTCACCGAACTGCGCGCCTCCAATCCGGCCTGGTCGGGACTCTGGTCCTGGTGCTGCCAGTGGCTAGGCAACACCGCGCAAGATGGCTGGCTGGACAATCCGTTGGGGCCGGGGCAGGTGACCTTGCGCAGCTACCTTGCCATGCTCAACTTCAAGGCCAACCACCGTAAGACGTTGGTGGCCGATATGGATGAAGGCTGGGTGGGCATGGTGACCTCGGCCAACCCCCACGATGCCAGCAGCCTGCATGGTAACGTCGCCTTGCGTTTCCAGGGGCCGGCCGTGGCGGCGCTGCTCGAGAGCGAGCGTGCCGTGGCGCACCTGTCGGGCGCCGATATCGATTTCGACCCGCTGCAACTCAGCGAGTCGGTGGTTCCCGGAGGGCCGCGCCTGCAACTGTTGACCGAGGGGCGCATCGGCGACGCGCTGATCATCGCCGTACAGAGTGCCGAGCCCGGCGATCGTATCGATATTGCCACGTTCTACCTGGCGCATCGCGAGCTGATCGACGCGTTGAAAGACGCCCAGGCGCGCGGCGTGCAAGTCAGGGTCCTGCTCGATCCCAACAAGGATGCCTTCGGTTTCGAGAAATCCGGCATTCCCAATCGGCCGGTCGCGGCCGAATTGCGCGAGGCGAACATCCCGGTACGCTGGTGTGCGACCCATGGTGAACAGTGCCACGCCAAGATATTGCTGAAGCGCTCGCTCAGTGGGGATGCGATGCTTTATCTCGGCTCGGCCAACTTCACGCGGCGCAACCTCGACGATCTCAATCTGGAAACCACGGTTCGTCTGGTCGCTTCGAAGGAAACGCCGGCCATCGCCGATGCCATGCGCTGGTTCGATCGCTATTGGCACAATCCGCAAGGGCAACGCCTGAGCGTGCCCTATGGCACGTATGCCGACGCGTCGCCTTGGCGCTACTGGCAGTACCGGTTGATGGAAGCCACGGGACTATCGACCTTTTAGTGCCGGCTATCCGTGGCATCGGGTTTCTGTGCCGCCGGAATCAGCACCTCGGCGACGATGGCTTCCAGCTCTTCCAGATAACTCTGCCCTGGCGACGGCGGGCTGGGGTTGGAGGTCATCACCACACTCAGGCCAAGGCTGGGTACGATATACAGCATCTGTCCTGCGTAGCCCCAACCGTAGTAGACGTCTTCGCCGGCCAACTCGGTGATGAACCAGCCATAGCCGTACTCATCGAAGTTGAACACCGAGCGCGTGTAGGGTGTCCACGACGCCTCGATCCATTCCCGGCTCAGGATCCGTTGGCCATCGACGGTGCCGCCTTGCCGGTACATCTCGCCGAACCTGAGAATCGCAAGTGGTGATAGGGCCATCTCGTTGCCTCCCATGTAGAGGCCTTGCGGATCCTGTGTCCAGGGCGGAATGGCGATATTCAGCGGCTCGCCCAGCCAGTCCCGGGCCAAGGCATGGGTGTCGCGGCCCGTGGAAAACGTCAATGCGGCGGATAGCAGATGCGTGCTGCCGGTGGAGTAGAGCATGCGCCCGCCGGGGTCGGCGACGAACGGGCGTGTCAATATGTAGTTCAGCCAATTGTCACTGGCCACCCAGGCAGCGTAGTTCGGCCCCGAGGTGGGCTCCAGCCCGGCCTGCATCGACAGTAAATGTCCCACGGTGACGTCGTCGATGCGCGGGCTGGCATCGTCGGGCACGCGTTGCCCCAGCAACTCGACGATCGGTTGATCGACGCCCTCGATTATGCCCCGCTGGATGGCAATCCCGACCATGGCGGAGATGACGGTCTTTGCCAGCGACTTGATATTGGTAGGCTCGCTCAGGCTTTCGCCGTCGGCGCTATATTCGATGACATTATCGCCGTGATGCGCCACCAACAGGCTATGCAGTCGTGGCAGCGATGCCGCTCTCGCCACGGCGTCATCGAGAGCCGAGGCAGGCAAGCCGGATGAAGCGTCGTCGCTCTGGCCCTCAGCGCTCGATGCGATCAGCATCCCCCCGATGAGCAGGCACCGTAACGCATAACGGGATGGCAACAGACGCATGATGATGTCAGGCATGGTGCTTCCTTCGTTGGCGAACCTTTCGACGCAATGCGGTCCAATGACTTGGGGCCGATTGCGGCCATCCTGATATTTAGGGTAGGAGGTCCGATGCTTGACGCCATTCAGCAGTTTTTCAATCGTACGCTGGCTCCCCAGGACGGCGCGCAACGCGCCCTGACGCTGGAGCTGGCGACCGCCGCACTGTTGTGCGAGGTGGTGCGGGCCGACTACCAGACCGGGGCGGCAGAGATCGAGGCGCTGCGTGACATGCTAAGGACGCGCTTTGCCCTGGATCGTGCCGCCGTCGACGAACTGATGGACCTTGCTGCCGAGGAGGCCGACCAGGCCGTGGATCATTTCCAGTTCGTACGCCTGGTCAACGAGCATTACGGCTATGCCGACAAGGTGGAACTGGTCGAGCTGATGTGGCGTCTGGCTTATGCCGATGACCAACTGGATGCACTCGAGGAACATCGCATCCGCAAGCTTGCCGATCTGCTCTTCGTGCGCCACAGCGACTTCATTCGCACCAAGTTACGCGTTCAGGATGAGCGCGACGGAGCGCAACCATGACACGCAGCGCATGCTTCAGCCGTCGCCGCTTTCTTGGCGGCCTGGTGGGTACCGGCGCCGCCGCAGCGCTGGGTTGGTCGCCGCTGACGCTAGCGCAGCAAAGCTCACGCGACGACCCCTTGATGAAGCCGATCCCTGCCACGGGAGAACGGATTCCGGCAATCGGCATGGGCACCTGGATAACCTTCAACGTAGGTGAGCTGGAAGCCATGCGCGCCCAGCGCGCCGGGATCGTCGCCGAGCTGTTCGCCCAAGGCGGGCGTATCATCGATTCATCGCCGATGTACGGTACCTCGGAAGCCGTGGTCGGGTATTGCCTGGAGCAGCTCGACGAGCCGGATGATCTGTTCGCGGCGACCAAGGTCTGGACGCGCATGGCGGACAGCGGGGCGGCCCAGATGGCCGAGTCGCGTCGGCTGTGGGGCGTCGAGAGGTTCGATCTGATGCAGATTCACAACCTGGTCGACTGGCAGACTCACTTGCCTCGACTGATGGACGATAAAGCCCGGGGTCGCATCCGTTACGTCGGGGTGACGACCTCGCATGGACGCCGTCACGACGAGCTCATGTCGATCATGCGCAACGAGCCCATCGATTTTGTGCAACTGACCTACAACATTCTGGACCGTGAGCCCGAAGACGCCATCCTTCCCCTGGCCAGGGAGCGTGGCATTGCCGTTATCGCCAATCGGCCGTTTCGCCAGAAACAATTGATCGAGCGCTATCGGAACGAACCGTTGCCGGAATGGGCGGGTGAGATCGATTGTGCCAACTGGCCGCAGTTCCTGCTCAAGTTCATCGTCTCGCACCCGGACGTGACCTGCACGATCCCTGCAACCACGCGTGTCGACCACATGCGCGAGGATACTGGGGCCATGTATGGTCGCCAGCCCGATCAGGCGATGCGCGAGCGCATGGTCCGTTACGTCGAAGGGCTGTAAGGCCGCATGCTGCCGTATTCCTCCGCCATCCTGTTCGCCATCTACGCTCAGTTCAATCAGGCGCTGTGGCCTGCCCAGTTGGGCTTCTACGCCTTGGCGCTGGCTCTGCTCGTCGTGGTCGTCAGGAAGCCGGACAGTGTCGCTGTCGCTCGCACGATGAACGCCTTTCTGGCGCTGACCTGGGCCTGGGCGGGGATCGGCTTTCATTGGGTGCATTTCGCACCGTACAACTTCGCGGCGCCGTATTATGCCGCCATGTTCCTGGGCCAGGCTGCGCTATTCGCGATCGCTGCCGTTCGAGGACGTCCGCATTACCGCATGACACGTGATCCGTCCGGCATGCTCGGGGTAGCTCTGCTGGGCTATGCCCTGTTCGGTTATCCGCTGGTCGATCTGGCGCTGGGGCAGACATGGCAAAGCCTGCGCTACTTTCCCATGGCGCCGGGAGCCACGCTGCTATTCACCTTGGGCGCATTGCTGCTGGGCTCGGGGCGTTTCGCTTACCTGCTGTTCGTCATGCCCGTGTTGTGGGGCCTGATTGCCGGCGTGCTGGCCTGGTGGTTGGGGCTTGCACAGGATGCCGTGCTGCCCGTGGCCAGCGTGACATGTCTGGCGCTGTTTGCGTGGCGCCAACGTCGTCGGCGTTGAGCGGCTCAGCGTGGCCGGCTGGGATCGCAATACCAGGGCAGTCCCGCCTTGGCGCTGCGTTCGAGCTCGGCGATCACCTGAGCGCCGAGCAACAGGATGATCGAGCCGATTTCCAGGCTCAGCAGCACCACGACAATGGTGGCCAGGGAGCCATAGACGGCATTCACCAGCGAGATGTTGGCGAAGTAGTACACCAGTATCAGCCTGACGACCTCCCATAGCAGCGCCGCCACGAAGCCACCGACCAAGGCACGGTAATAACCGATTCGTATCACGGGCATGACCTTGTAGATGGCACCGAACAGCAGGCACATGCCCAGGAAACTGAACAGGTTGAGCAGTGCCGTGGCCAGTTGCGCGGAATGCAGCTCGATGCCGAACAGGGCGATGATCAGTGCATTGAACGCGTTGGCCAGCACCACCAGCAGGGCGAGGGCAAGCAGGCCGGCCCCGAGCATGAGCATGAACGCGTAAGGCAGCAGGGCGGAAACCCAGAAGCGCCGTTTCGTCGGATTCTCGGGTTGGTGGAAAATCAGGCTGATCGAATCCTCGAGCATGCGAAACGCAAAGGAGCTGAAGAAGAGCAACACCAGCGTGCCGACAATACCGACGATATCCCGGGAGTCCAGTAGGGTACGTACGGCTTCCAGAAGGATATCGGCATGGGCCGGCGCCAAGTGGCGGGCCTGAACCGAAATGATCGCCAGCAGCTGCTGCTCGTTGACGATGTGGGTCAGCAATACGCATAGCACGGCGAACAGGGGCACGACCGACAACAGCACGCTGTATCCGACGCCCCCCGCGAGCAGGATGCCGCGGTTGTGAAAAAACATGCGCAGTACACGCAGGGCAAAGCGAGCCAGGTGGGGAAGGATCTTGCTGAGACGTCGGTTTCGCGGGGCGTTGTCTCGCATCTAAATGGTTCCGCCGTTTCGGTATGTCGGGTCGACTGTGCAACACTGGGTTGAAGACATAGTGGCTGGCGTTCTACGACTCTTGCAACCGGCAATCCCGTCGAGGCATGACAACCCATGACGACATATACGCAACACCGGTTTCTCGCCGATGCCATGCTCGGCCGCCTGGCGCGTTGGTTGCGCGTGCTCGATTTCGACACCGTCTTCGATCCAGCCATCGACGACCCGGAGTTGGTCGAGTTGGCCAATACCGAGAGGCGGGTCCTGCTGACGCGTGACCGTCATCTCGTCGACTATCTGCAACCGGCTCGCTCGGTGCTGATCGACCGGGACGCTCCGCTCGAGCAACTGCGCCAGGTTATCGAAACCTGCCGGCTCGAGCCGCCCCAGGCGTTGTTCACCCGCTGCATGGTATGCAATACCCCGCTACGCCATGCCACCGAGGAAGAGGCCGCCACCCTGCAGCCCGGCCGTGCTCGTACCTTGCCTGGGCCGGTATGGCGTTGTCCGGGTTGCCTTCGCCTCTACTGGCCCGGTACGCATACTTGGCGCATGCGTGAAACGCTGCAGCAGGCCCTACCTGACTGGCTCTAGACAGACCGTAGCCAATTTAAAGTTCTGTCCTTCCATGCCGTTAACGACACTGTGTCTGAGCGGTAACCGTGGCTCGGTCTCGCTTGTCGTACACGTCTCGATGCGATTCTCCCTGACAGCGCTGGATATGGCTGGCCGCGTTCGTGGCGGCATGACCCTTTCGCGTATTCGCGGCAACGCATAAGGTGATGGACTGCATCTCATGCGGCGGGACCTGACATGATCCACGAAGCGAGACAGGTGCAGCCAAACGTACCGAGAACCGAGGGATAATGGTCGACCATGATCGTGAACTGTGTGGTGTATCAGGACGGCCGCCGTCTCCGCGACATCGATGTCGCGGATGTTGCCGACTATCTGGGTCAGCCGGATTGCTTTGTGTGGGTAGCGCTTGCCGATCCCGGCCCCGACGAGATCGAGTCCATGCAGGACGTCTTCTCGTTGCATGAGCTGGCGGTGGAGGACACGCTGCACGGGAATCAACGTCCGAAAGTGGAGGAATATGGTGAATGCCTGTTCACCTACATGCGCACGCTGTGTGTGCGAGAGGGCGAAATTGGTTATGGAGAAATGGCGGTCTTCGTCGGTGCGGATTACATCTTGTCGGTCCGAAGCCGTTCATCGCAGGATTTCCGTAACGTACGAGCTCGTTGCGAGCGTGAACCGCATTTGCTCAAGCTGGGGCCTTCCTTCGTGCTCTATGCCCTGATGGATGCAGTGGTCGACCGCTATTTTCCCGTTGTCGAGGCGCTTGAGTCGGAGCTGGAAACCATCGAGGAAAGCATCTTCGTCAACAATGCGGCTCGCGAAAACATCGAGAACCTCTATCAGCTCAAACGCAAGGCGACCCAGGTCAAGCATGCCGTTACACCGCTGGCCGAGGCATTGGTGCATCTGTTCGGCGGTAGGGTGCCGACACTTAGTGCCAATACCCAAGAGTATTATCGCGACGTATACGACCACCTGCACCGCATCGAGACAGCGACGGATTCGATGCGCGACACCATTGTCACTGCCATCCAGGTCAATCTCTCCATGGTAGCCATCGATGAAGGCGAAGTGCACAAGCGATTGGCCGCCTGGGCAGCCATTTTTGCCGTGGCGACGGTTCTGGCCGGGATATGGGGCATGAATTTCGAACACATGCCGGAGCTGAGCTGGAAACTGGGCTACCCTATGGCCTTGGGACTGATGGGGGCGGCCTGTGGGGGGCTGTATTACCGGTTTCGCAAGGCCGGTTGGCTCTGAGGAGCCCCCGAGCAAGGAAAGAGCAATGCTGTCTGCACGCGGTGAGTCATGGATGACGAGATACAGCAGATTTCTACTCTGGAGCAGTTGCTGGACCGTCTCGAGGCCTCGACCCGAGAGGCCCGACAGGTAAGCTTGGAGATGATCGTCGAGGCGGTCGGCAGTCGCTCGTTCGGGCCGCTGCTGCTGGTGGCCGGTCTGATCACTCTGGCGCCGTTGATCGGCGACATTCCCGGCGTGCCGACCATCATGGGTATCCTGGTGCTGCTGGTGTCCGGGCAGCTCCTCGTCGGTCGGCGCCACTTCTGGCTGCCGAAGTGGCTGCTGGGGCGTTCGGTGGAAAGCGGCAAATTCACGCGTGGCATATACTGGGTGCGCCGGCCGGCACGTGTCATAGATAAACTGCTCAAGCCGCGCCTGGTCATGTTGGTGCATGGCGCGGGCCTGTATGCAGTAGCGGCGACATGCTGCCTCATCGCGCTTGCCATGCCACTCATGGAAGTGGTTCCCTTTTCCGCCAATGGCGCCGGTGCGGCCCTGACCCTATTCGGGTTGGCGCTGATCGCCCGCGATGGCTTGTTGGTCCTGATCGGCTTCGTTTTGATGCTAGGCACGGCGGGTCTCATCATTTATTAACCGCATTGGGAACGAGACGCTGCATGAAACTCGATGAACTGATCGCCGCCCTTGAGTCGGCCCCCCACCTTGTTGAATTCGATGATACCTTGCAGGTCATCGAGGCGAACTACCGCTATACGCCAGCCGGTTTTCGCAACGGTCCACTGGAGAATGCGCCTGGCGAGAATGCCGGCTCGTGCCGCATCTTCGCCTTCGCCAAGCGCCATGAACTCAGTGAAGCGCAAACCTTGCACTGCTTCGGTCGCTTTTACCGTCACGAGGTTCTGGATGATCCTGCGGGCCATGGCCATCGCAACATCCGGCAGTTCATGCGGACGGGATGGGCGGGCGTCGTCTTCGCCAGCGATCCGTTGCAGCCCGTAAATCGAGCCGGCCACTGATCTGCACTACCATCAAACTGCCGATTCGTGCACCGTCGTACAGTTACGGCTACCCTTGCCTCGATAGAGTGCCTCATCCGCCTGGATCATGGCTTCCTGGAGGGACAGGCGTCGTTCCGGCGTCAGAACCGGGGCCAGACCGATACTCAGCGTATGCACGATATGCTGGTCCCGATAGCGGGTGGGCGTCTGGGAGAATGACTGCCGGACTCGTTCGGCGACATCCAGCGCTGCCTCCTGGTCGGGCATTTGCAGCAACATGGCGAATTCCTCGCCGCCAAGCCGCACGCAAGTGCCGCTGGCTTGGCAGTGCGTTCTGAGAAGCTCGGCAAGTTCCTGAAGGATGCGATCCCCGGCAAGGTGCCCATAGGTATCGTTGACCGCCTTGAAGTGGTCCAGGTCGATCATGAGCAGGTAAACCGGCATTCCGGTACTGTCGAAGCGTTGCGCCATGATGTCGTACTGCTGGGCCAACAAGCGACGATTGCCAAGTTGTGTCAGCGGATCGTAGTTGGCCAGACGCAAGGCCTCGTGACGATCCGCTTCACGCGATCTCAATCGTTCGCCCAGCGCTACCAGCAAGAACATCGATTCCAGCAGACTGCCGATTTGCGCATAGGTCAGCGCCTCCATGCCCCAGGGTAGTAGCCGTGTATAGGCGCTGATCAGGCTGGCGACCAGGCACAGTGAGTAGATCGACCAGGCGATGGCAAACCAGCGTGCGTAAACCATCCCTTTGCGGTAGGCGAACCAGCCCAGGGCGGGCAATAGCAGTAGAGGCAGAGTCAGACTGGCGTAGGCAAGGTGAAGCACTAGGCTGTAATCGCCGAGAAGACGCAGCCCGATCGCCAGCCCCATGACGATTTGCAATCCCGATATCAGGCGGTCGACACGCGGAAAATGCTCCGCCGTATGCAGAAACGTGCGAGTGAACTGGAAGGTGACGATCACGAACAGCAGGTAGCCGATGTGGCAGCCTTCATTCTGCCAGTAGGGCATATCGGGAAAGAGGTACTGATAGGCAAAGCCGTTGATCTGCGCCCACATCAGCCCGCTGACGATCAGGAACAGGGCGTAGTACAGGTAGGTGGCTTCGCGCATGACGAAGGCGAAAAGCAGGGCAATCAGGCATAGCGCCAAGGTGATGCCGAAATAGCCGCCGAACACGAGATATTCGCCATGCAGGTGCTGCACGAATGCCTGGCGCTCCCAGAGGTGGACGTTGAGGCTCATCGAGTCCGCCTTGGCATAGTCCAGACGCAGATAGACGTCGCTCCAGCTGCCGGCCGGGGTAGTGTGCGAGAAGGCCAGCCTGCGGTAATCCAGCGGGCGCTCGTGGAACGAGGCGCGGTCCGTCATGTCGATTTCCCGCACTGGTCGCTTTCTGTCCATGACAAAGGCGGTCATGTTGTCGAGATACGCAGTCTCGTGATGCATGACCCAGCGCCGCTCCTGCCGACTCGTATTCTGCAGGCGGACGTGAATCCAGAACGTGCTAGCGCTGATTCCTTGGTTGACGCTGGCGTTGGTCAAGGGGTGGAAACGACGCCCCAGTACGTCCTGCAGAGAGGAACGGGTATCCGTAACCAAGTAGCTGGCCGGTGCCCGTAGCAGCTGGTGCTGTAGTGTGCCTATGTCGATGCTGTCTGGCGCACTATCGTTGGCCAGCGCGGCCGATGTCAGCCAGAGTAGGAATAAGGCAACGAGTTCTATGGCTGTCGTTGCGCAAGTTCGCCAAACGCACTTGGAGCCGGGAGTTTTTCTTCTTCGCACGGGCACAGCCTCGTTTTTATGCGCGCCTATGGCGTGCCGTTGCTGATTGTCGCGTAGCGCTCGGCAAGATCAATGGCTCGGCAGCTTCGCCGTTCAACGCTGAACGAGTTGCACGACGACTGCGGACATGCTCAGCGGGAACGGCGCCAGCATGACAGGCGATGAGCGGGCCATTGGTTTTTTGTAAATTACACTTAAGGAAATTGCAGCATGTTGCAGGTTTCACGTCACATCGCCGTTCCCGATCATGAAATCGAAATGCATGCAGTGCGTGCCCAGGGAGCCGGGGGTCAGAACGTCAACAAGGTGGCGTCGGCTGTGCATCTGCGTTTCGACATTCCTGCCTCATCGTTGCCGGAAGCATGCAAACGGCAGTTGCTGGCACGCAATGACCAGCGAATCACCAAGGAGGGGGTCGTGGTCATCAAGGCGCAGTCCTATCGCACCCAAGACAGAAACCGTGAGGATGCCCTGGAGCGGTTGCGTACCCTGCTGGCAAGCGTGACTCACCAGCCTAAGCGGCGCGTGCCTACCAAGCCCTCCCGCGCAGCCAAGCGGCGCCGGGTGGAAAGCAAGGTACGCAAGGGGGAGCGCAAGGCATTACGTCGTAAAGTCGACCATTGAGTAAGAGCAGCGGCTTGAACCTGGCGGGCGACGGACTAAAGTTTGTGTAAGGGGAAGCGAATCCCCTGTAACTGGGCTTGCCGCGTTTACAGGTAGTGCGTTTTTTTTCTACTGAAAGGTAACCCTTCGCAAAGCGCAGCAGACTCATCCGCGAAATCTTCCAGCGACTGGCCCGGCATGACGCGACATTCTCTCGGCGACATGACCCAGAACGCAGCGGGAATGCTGTCTGTTCGTTGTTTGCTTGCGCTTTTGCCTGGGTCACGCCTGGCCGCGGAGCTCACCGACAAGTCGAACTGAAGGAGAACGATTCATGGCAGAAACCTCGCCGGACCAGCCCAACCAGCCCAATAGGTCCAACCAGCCATTCAAGGATAACCGGGTTCGCGCTGTCGTCATCGTAGCCGTCATTGCGATCATCGTAGCGATATACATCGCCTCCAGTGCCAGCTCACAGGAGGATGAATGGAATACGCAGCGCGCCTCGCTGGAAGAGCGGATCGCCACGCTGGAGAGCGACAACCAGGCATTGCGCGATCGGAATGCCGAGTTCGAGGAGATCTACTCCAGCGTCGAGGATGCCCAGAGCGAGTATGCCTCGTTGCAGAGCGATATCGGGAATGCCGAAACTCGGATGTCCGAGCTGCAGAATCAGATGGGCGAGGCGGAAAGCCAGCTGTCGCAGCGCCAGGGACAGGTCGAGGAAGCCAACCAGCAACTGCAGTCCTTGCAGGCTCAGGTAGAGCAGGCCCAGGCCAGTCTCGACGAGGTGACCGGGCAGGCGCAGGCGGCAGAAGAGCGTCTACGCAGTGCGCAGAGCGAATTGCAAGATGTCCAGGACCGCACCGCGGAACTCGAAGGGCGCTATGCGGAGCTGGACGAGAAGGTCAATGCGCGTAGCGAACGCTTGAATACGCTGGAAGAGCAGATTTCCCAGCGCGAGTCGGAACTGGCCGAGTTGGAAGGTCAGTTGGCCGAGACGCGTGAAAGTCTCGAACAGGAGCGCCAGGCACTGTCCGAGACCCAGCAGCAACAGGAACAGGTGACGTCTCAGGTGCAGGAGACCGAACAGCGCCTGCAGCAGTTGGAATCGCAGATCCAGGCTCGCATTGAGCGGCTGTCCATTTTGCAGAGCCGTATCGCTGACGTACAGCAAGAGCTTTCCCGCATCGCCGCCATGCAAGACGCCCTGTCCGAGTTGAGCCAAAGCGTCGAGGCCGCAACCCAGGGGCAGTCTGGCAGCCAGAGCGGCAGCGATCAGCAATCCGGCAGCCAGAGTAACGATGGCCAGCAATCCGGCAACCAGAGTAATAGCGGTCAGCAATCCGGCGCCCAGTGGGGGGCGAGCGGTGCCGTTACCGAGCAAGCCAGCCAGTAAATAAGTGAGGTTTGCCTCGTCATGATCTAGCCGGCCGCTTTGGGCCGGCTTTTTTCTTCTCGGTTTGCTGCCAGGGGGAGGCAACCCTGCTTGCGCTGAGGGGTCACACTCCGAAAGGGTAGGTATCAGGAATGACTTCGGGGCGCCACAGCTCGCCTTTTTCGAACGGCTCGACGGCATTCGTCTCGTCGAGATGGAATACGGCGTCGAACTGACTGGGCAGAGAGGCCTGGAAATAGTGGCTCTGGCGCTCTGTCTCCGGCCGGTAGATGACGCCGATGGCGCGTTCCAGGCGAATTTCCCGTAACGGAGCGGTACGCTCGTCGGTAAGCGGCAGATAGAAACGGTCCAGGCCACTTTCGTGAAACAGCCGCTCATAGCTGCCATCGAGCGATGGGCGGACCCAACGATGTTCTACGGGCCCATCCCAGTCCTGGGCTGCCGAGACATAGCCTGTGTGCGTGGTGAAGCCGACCAGAAACGCATTTTCCGCACCGAAACGCTGGCGGACCAGTTGACCGACATTGTGCTGGAAGCGTCCCCAGCCCATTTCGGTACTGCTGGCATCGCCCAGGTGGGAATTATGCGCCCAGACGATCAGTTTGCCCTGGCCTCCCTGATCACGCAGGTGCTGGCGTAGTTCGGCCAGGGTATCGGTCATGTGATCGTCGCGTAGGTTCCAGGTGTCCACCCGTGAACCGAACATGGCGCGGTAATAGGCTTCGGCGTTGATAACCACCCGTGCATTCTGCTCGGCGAAGAACTGCTCGTCGGCCGCACGGCGCCCATCTTCGCGTAGATACTGCGTCGATTTTTCCAGCAGATCGGCCAACAGACGCACGGCGGTATCCTCACAGCTCTTGTTGATGCCGAAGGCAGCATCGCGCCCATAGCGGAAGGGATCGTCGGCATGATCGAAGCAGGCATAGCCTTCGCGGGCCAGCTTCGCCTGGTCGGGATCGATGCCTTGCAAATACTCGATTACCGCCTCGGCCGAACGATGCAGGCTATACACGTCCAAACCATAGAATCCGGTCTGCCGGGCTCTGTCGCGCCCGGCATTGTGCTGGTGTAACCAGGCCAGGAAATCGCGAACCTCATGGTTGCGCCACATCCATTGCGGAAAACGCTGAAAATCCGCAAAGGCATTCATGAGTGTGTCGTCGCCGTCATGGCGAGCATAGCGATTGAGCCGTAAAGCGTCGGGCCAATCAGCCTCGACGACCACGGCCTCGAAGCCTTTTTCCTCGATCAGGCGGCGGCTGATTTCCGCTCGCATCCGGTAGAACTCCCGCGTGCCATGCGAGGCTTCGCCCAACAGCACGATGGGACGCTCACCGATCTGCTCCAACAAGGCATCGTAATCGCTCATCGCGCCATCCAGGCGCAATGCCACGTTACGTACGCTTTCGAGTGGTGTCGTCATGCGTTTTCCTCCCTGATGCAGGCATCGATGCCTTATGACTCTAGTCAACCGTAATGGTGTCGTGCGCTGGCATTCGGTATCGAAATGTAGAGATGGGGCGTACTACGCTTGGTAAAGGGTTTCCATTGCAAGGGGGCAACATGGATATCGACGTCTATCGCGAGCGTCTCGGTGGCCTGGCGGGGTCGGAATGCACGTTCAGCGAAGACGAGTTGCGTCGACGACGCCAGGCGACACTCCAGCGCATGCACGAGGCCGGACTGGCAGCGCTATTGCTGACGTCACCTGCCGATATCTATTACCTCACCGGCTACAGCACCTTCGAAGTTTCCGTGCATACGGCCTTGGTGCTGACCCAGGACCGCCTGATTCTTCAGGTGCCCTCGATCGAGGCCGGGCCGGCGGTGGCCTGCACGCGCATCGATGACATTCGTAGCTATCGCTGGGAAAACATCGATGAAGTGCTGGATCCTCTGGTGGATGCGTTGACGGAATGCCACGGGCGAATCGGCATCGATCCCTGGCAGGCGGGGATGCGCCACGGCCTGGTCCAGGGGCTGGAGGAGCGCCTGCCGCAGCGCGCCTTAGTGAATGCCGGTGGCCTGCTGGGTAGCGTGAAGATCGTCAAGTCGGCGCTGGAGCTCGACTGCCTGTCCGAAAGCGCCCGTCTGACCGGGATCGGTATCGAGGCGGCCGTCGATGCCGTCGGCAGTGGTGCGCTGGACTCCGACGTGGCTGCCGAAGGTGCACGAGCCCTGCATGCGGCAGGTAGCGAATTCATGAGCATGCAGCCGATCGTGACCAGCGGTTCCCGCAGCAGCGTGATTCATCTCAACCACAAGCGCTGTCGCATCGACCAGGGCGATCCGGTGTTTCTCGAGTTCGGCGCCGCTTGGCAACGTTACACTGCACCCATGATGCGCACGGTAGTCGTCGGTAAACCCACGTCGGAGATGATTCGTGTCTTCGACACCTGTCGGCATATATACGATGCCCTGCTTGGCGCCATGCGCCCCGGCGAGTCGTTCGATAGTGTCGCGCAGGCGGCCGAGAGAGCGCTAGCGCCGCTCGAGAAGCAAGCATTCTTTTCCGGCGTATTCGGCTATGCCGTCGGTGCGCAATTTCCACCCTCCTGGGTCGAGGGCTCGGGCTTCATCGCTCGCGGCCATAACCGGTCGTTCGAACCCGGCATGGTTTTCCATCTGCCACTGTGCCTGCGCCTCCCCAGTCAGTGGGGCATCGGCTGCAGCGATACGGTTTGTGTGACGGAGGACGGGACGATGCCGTTGACCGACAACCCGTGGACACTCGATTCGCTCTAATAGTCGACTGAGAGGCTTGGGGTTACCCGCCGTTTGAGGGTTATACTCGGGACATACCTAAGGCGTATGAATAAAAGGAGTTAGCCCGTGATCGAGGGTGTAAAGCATATCGTCGCCGTGGCGTCAGGCAAGGGAGGCGTGGGCAAGTCGACGGTAACGGCCAACCTGGCCCTGGCCATGGCGGCCGAGGGCTATCGTGTGGGGCTGTTGGATGCCGACATTTATGGCCCCAGCCAAGCGCAAATGCTGGGCATCGGTGAGGGAGTACGGCCAAAGATGGCGGGAGAGAACCGCTTCAACCCATTGCCGGCCTATGGTCTGCAGGCGATGTCGATGGCTTTCATGGTCGACATCAACGAGCCGATGGTCTGGCGTGGGCCGATGGTCTCGGGCGCCTTCCAGCAATTGTTGAACCAGACGGTATGGGATGACGTCGATTATCTGTTCATCGACATGCCGCCGGGAACCGGCGATATCCAATTGACTCTGGCGCAAAAGGTGCCGGTATCCGGCGCGGTCATCGTCACCACGCCACAGGACATTGCCTTGCTGGACGCCCGCAAGGGGATCGAGATGTTCCGCAAGGTCAACGTGCCGGTACTCGGCGTGGTCGAGAACATGAGCCTGCACATCTGCTCGAATTGCGGCCACAGCGAGCCGATTTTCGGCCAGGGTGGCGGCGAACGGATCGCCGAGCAGTACGGTACCCAGCTGCTGGGCCAATTGCCGCTGCAACTGTCGATCCGTGAACAGGCCGATGGCGGCAAGCCGACCGTCGTGGCCGAGCCCGACGGGGGCATTACCGAGACGTTCCGCAGTATCGCGCGAGCCGTGGCCGAAGGCGTCGAGGGACAGTCCAACGAGTCGCCGAGCATTTCCTTCAGCGACTGAGCGGTATTGTCGGCATCGCCTTTATTAAACGACACCGGGGCCGTTATCATAGCGGCCCCGTTTTTTTACTACTGCGCCAACCCGAAGGACGCCCCATGAGCATCAAATCCGACCGATGGATACGCCGTATGGCCGAACGCGAAGGTATGATCGAACCGTTCGAGGCCGATCAGATTCGTCACGTCAACGGCCAGCGGGTGATCTCGTATGGGACGTCGAGCTACGGTTACGATGTGCGTTGTGCCGATGAGTTCAAGGTGTTCACCAATATTCACTCGGCGGTCGTCGACCCCAAGCACTTCGACGAGAAAAGCTTCGTCGATGTCAAAGGCGACGCCTGCGTGATTCCGCCCAACTCGTTCGCACTGGCGCGCACCGTGGAGTATTTCCGCATTCCACGTAGCGTACTGACTATCTGCCTGGGCAAGTCGACCTACGCGCGCTGTGGCATCATCGTCAACGTGACGCCGCTGGAGCCGGAATGGGAAGGGCACGTAACGCTGGAGTTCTCCAACACTACCAACCTGCCGGCGCGTATTTACGCCAATGAAGGTGTGGCGCAGATGCTGTTTCTCGAATCCGACGAGGTCTGTGACGTTTCGTACAAGGACCGGGGCGGAAAATATATGGGGCAGCGAGGCGTGACGTTGCCGCGAGCCTGATGGCCCACCGTAATCCATGAAGTGGCAACGCCCCGGTGGTTCATCACTGCCGGGGCGTTGTCGTTTGCGCTGGCCTGGCCGTCTCGAACGCGAGCGGCAAGTGTCAGGAAAGGTCTTCGTCGAGCTCTTCGGCGGCATCTTCGTGGGAGAGACGCATGCCTTGCGGCGGCAGGAGTACGCCATCCAGTGTCGGTCCCTTGGGGCCGAGCTGCAGGCGGCCTTCGAGGAACCAGCGCACGGCGATCGGATAGATCAGGTGCTCACGGGCATGAATCCGCTCGATGATGCTTTCCTCGGTATCGTCTGCGCAGAGCTTGAGGCAGGCCTGCATCACTACCGGTCCGCCATCGAGCTCCTCGGTCACGAAGTGCACGCTGACGCCATGCTCCGTGCAGCCGTCAGCCAGTACCCGAGCGTGGGTATTCAGGCCCTGGTAATCGGGGAGCAGCGACGGGTGGATATTGAGCAGCCGTCCATGGAAACGGTGCACGAACACCGGCGTGAGAATCCGCATGAACCCGGCCAGCACCACCAGGTCGGGTTCGTGACGCTCGATGACCTTGATCAGTGCGCCGTCGAAAGCCTCGCGACTCTCGTACTCGCCATGCGGTAGGGCCACGGCATCGATACCGGCCTCACGGGCGCGCTGCAGACCGTAGGCATCGGCCTTGTTGGAGATCACCGCGACGATCTCGCCACCCAGTTCGCCATAGGACTGGGCATCGATCAGGGCTTGAAGATTGCTGCCGTTGCCGGAGATCAGCACGACAACGCGTCGCACATCGGCCTGCTCCGCCGTAAAGTCGTTCAACGTGTCGGTGGTCTGCTCGTCGCTCATGCCTCGAGATTCTCCAGACGGACCTGTTCTTCTTCGCCGTCGCGTGCCACGATCTCGCCCAGGCGATAGACGCGCTCACCGGCGGCTTCGAGATGGCGGGTCGCCGCATCGGCCTGGTCGGCAGGTACGACGACGATCATACCGATACCGCAGTTGAGTACACGATACATTTCACGTGCGGCGACGTTGCCCTGTTTCTGCAGCCAATCGAACACGGCGGGGCGCTGCCAGGTGCCGACATCGATACGCGCGGTCAGGTTGCCGGGCAATACGCGCGGCACGTTCTCGAGCAACCCGCCACCGGTAATATGCGACAGTGCATGCACATCGATACCGCTTTCCTTGATCAAGGAGAGCAAGGACTTGACGTAGATACGGGTCGGGGCAAGCAGGGCATCGCCGAGAGGCTGGCCATCGAGATCGGTGTCGAGGTCGGCCTGGCTGACCTCGAGAATCTTGCGAATCAGCGAATAGCCGTTGGAATGCGGACCGGAAGACGCCAGGCCGAGCAGGGCGTCACCTTCGCCGACCTTGCTGCCATCGAGAATTTCGGACTTCTCGACCACGCCGACGCAGAAGCCGGCCAGGTCGTAATCGCTGCCCTCGTACATGCCGGGCATCTCCGCGGTCTCGCCGCCTACCAGGGCACAGCCTGCCTGCAGGCAACCTTCGCCGATACCGGCAACCACGTCGGCGGCGATATCGACATCGAGCTTGCCCGTGGCATAGTAGTCGAGAAATTGCAGCGGCTCGGCGCCGGCCACCACGAGATCGTTGACGCACATCGCCACCAGGTCGATGCCGATGGTGTCGTGACGGTTCATGTCCATGGCCAGGCGCAGTTTGGTCCCGACGCCATCGGTGCCGGTGACCAACACCGGCTGGCGATAACCGGCAGGCAGCTCGCACAGCGCGCCGAAGCCACCCAGGCCGCCCAGCACTTCAGGGCGACTGGTGCGCTTGGCGACGCCCTTGATGCGCTCGACCAGGGCATTGCCGGCATCGATATCCACACCGGCATCCTTGTAGCTCAATGAAGGGGACTGTGGCTTGTCGGAAGCGCTGCGAGTCATGATGTGTCCTGTCAGAATGGCCTGGTGGTAGGAAGCGCGCGCATTGTAGCATCGCGCCTGACGGGGTGCATCGCCGAGGCGATCTCTCATTATTTCTAGGGAAGCGGAATGTCACGAATCCAAGTCTGGTCGCTGTTGGGTCTGGCCGCCATCATCTGGTTGCTGGCGCTGCTGGAGCCTATCCTCATGCCGTTCTTCATCAGCATGATCCTGGCCTACCTGGGCGATCCGTTGACCGACGCGCTGGAAGCCAGGGGGCTATCGCGCCGGCTTGCCGTCAGTGTGGTATTTCTGGTGCTGTCGCTGGCGATCGGTACGGCCTGCCTGATCATCATTCCGCTGCTCGGACGCCAGCTTGCCCAGTTGGTCGAGGCGATTCCGATCATCCTCGCCTGGGTTCAGTCCACGGTGCTGCCTTGGGTGCAGTCGGTCAGCGGGATGGATTTCTCCACCGATTTCGATCAACTGCGCGAGGCTCTGATGGCCAACTGGAAGGAGACCGGTACCTTTGCCGCCACGTTGCTGGCGCAGGTGTCGCGCTCCGGCCTGGCGGTCATCGTCTGGATCGCCAACCTGGCACTGATTCCGGTGGTCACGTTCTATCTATTGCTGGACTGGGATCGTCTCAAGGGACGCATTCAGGACCTGTTGCCGCGGCGTTTCGAGCCGACCGTGACGCGTCTGGCCAAGGATTGCGACGAGGTGCTGGCCGCGTTTCTGCGTGGTCAGCTGATGGTCATGCTCAGTCTAGGCATCGTCTATGCCATCGGCTTGACTTTGATCGGCATTCAGTTTGGGGTGCTGATCGGGCTGGTCGCCGGCCTGGCGAGTATCGTTCCCTATCTGGGCGTCATCGTCGGCCTGGCGATCGCCGCGCTGGTGGCGTTCTTTCAGTATGGCGATCTGCTGCATCTGGCGGGGGTCGGTGTCGTGTTTGCCGTGGGACAGATGCTCGAAGGCATGGTGCTGCAACCGATGCTCTTGGGGGATCGCATCGGGTTGCACCCGGTGGCCGTCATCTTCGCCGTACTCGCTGGCGGGCAGCTGTTCGGTTTCACCGGAATCCTGCTCGCTTTACCGGTCGCAGCGGTTGTCATGGTACTATTGCGCTATCTTCATGAACGCTACAAAAACAGTACCTTATACGATGTTGCCGGCCAGCGCGGCGGCGATGAGGATCTCTGATGAGCACCGGGCCTG
This sequence comes from Halomonas sp. McH1-25, assembly GCF_022348165.1. Classification (GTDB taxonomy): domain Bacteria; phylum Pseudomonadota; class Gammaproteobacteria; order Pseudomonadales; family Halomonadaceae; genus Modicisalibacter. Next base: position 612,432 of record NZ_JAKRFI010000001.1, on the reverse strand, counting down.
TGCAGCTTCCTCTTGGTATCGGCCTGCGCGATGACGCAACCTTTGCCAATTTCATGCCCCACGGCAATGCCGCCGCAGTCGCGGCGTTACAGGCCCAGTTGGATGATGCCGGTGAAGCCTTCGTCTATCTCTGGGGGGGCGAGGGGTCCGGCCGCAGCCACCTGCTGCAAGCCGCCTGCCACGAGGCCAGTCGTCGCGACAAGCGGGCGCTTTATCTACCGTTGGACGAGCTTGGACATTTCCCCCCGCACATGCTCGAGGACGTCGAGCGCCTGGACCTGATGGTGATCGACGACATCGATCGGGTCGTCGGCAGGAAACGTTGGGAAGAAGCGCTGTTTCACGGCTTCAATCGGCTGCGCGATGCCGGCAAGCGTTTGATCATCTCGGCGCCGGCGGCGCCGCGTCAGCTTGACGTCAAGCTACCCGATCTGGCCTCGCGACTGACCTGGGGAGTCACGTTCCAGATTCAGCGGCTGGATGACGAAGGCCGCTTCGAAGCGCTCAAACTGCGTGCACGGAGCCGTGGCATGCAGCTTCCCGATGAAGTGGCACGCTACATCCTGCATCGCGGTTCGCGCCGCTTGTCCGAACTGTTTTCCACCCTGGAACGTCTCGACCGGGCTTCCCTCACAGCGCAGCGCAAGCTGACCATTCCCTTCGTCAAACAGGCGCTCGGCTGGTAGCCAGCGAGGCAGGTTCGCGCTTCGTTCATGCGTAACGGCTTCATTGCCAGCGTTGGAACTGGCATATTTCGTGACCATGCGTGGTGAGGGGCATCGCAGCGTACCGGTGATGACTCCCGTGAGTTGTTTTTTGTTATGTTATAACGTATTTTTCCAAGGCTTGAAATTGACGCATCGGGTTGAAAGGAGCTTTGGATGGCAATGTCGTTAGCAAAAAAATTGAGTGTGTTAACTGTCGGTTCGGTGGCTTTGGCTATTGGTCAGCCCGCCATCTCTTCTCAGGAAGAGGCTGAGGCCTCCGCGCATGCGCACAATCACGATCACGGCCATGCGCACGATCACGACCACACGCACGATCAGGACATTTATGCCGGTTATTTCGAGGACGGCCAGGTAGAGGATCGTGCACTTTCCGACTGGCAGGGTGACTGGCAATCCGTCTACCCCTACCTGCAGGATGGCACCCTCGACGAGGTCTTTGCCCACAAGGCAGAGCAGGGAAAGAAAACCGCTGAAGAGTACAAGGCATACTACGAAGAGGGCTATCGGACGGATGTCGAGCGTATCGTGATCGACGGGCAGAACGTGACTTTCTACGAGAATGGCGAAACGCTTTCCGGCGATTATGCCTACGACGGTTACGAAATTCTTACTTACGAGGCAGGGAATCGCGGCGTCAGGTACATCTTCGAGCTGGCGCAAGGCCCGGAAGCGCTACCGCAGTTCATTCAGTTCAGCGACCACAGCATTTCCCCGACGGATGCCGATCACTATCATCTGTATTGGGGTGACGATCGGGCGGCACTGCTGAAAGAAGTCACCAACTGGCCGACTTACTACCCTTCCGAGCTGAGTGGAGAAGAGGTTGCCCAGGAGATGATGGCGCATTAAACGAGATAAGCGCTTGTGAAGCAGGCGCTCGGCCGGCCGTCGACACTAGCCGAGCGCCATTTTCATTCACCCTGCAGGGTCACGACCAGCGTTCTACTTCCGGCATGGTCCCGGTGCTCGCAAAGATAGATGCCCTGCCAAATGCCGAGGTTGAAACTGCCGTCGCTCACCGGAAGACTAACGCTGCTGCCTAAAATGCTGCTCTTGAGGTGAGCGGGCATGTCATCGCTGCCTTCGAGAGTATGCTGATAGTAGGGCTCGTCGGCAGGTACGGCCCGATTGAAGAAGCTCTCGAAGTCCTTGCGTACCGTAGGATCGGCATTCTCGTTGATTGTCAGCGAGGCCGAGGTGTGCTTGATGAATACATGGCACAGACCGACGGAAATGCGTTGCAGCTCCGGGAGTTCCTGCAGTATCTGCTCAGTCACCAGATGAAAGCCCCGAACGTGTGGCTTGAGTCTGATCTCCTTCTGAAACCACATGATTGTGCCTTCCGTGGTTGAATGGATATGTTACGTAACGTGATACCAGTGCCAGACGTCGCGCGCCGGTTGCCAGAAGGTATCGCCTATGGCCGCACTCTGCCAGCCCTGCGATTCAGTCAGTGGCCATCGATCCAGCCGTCTTCAGGTAATCGCTTCTGGTTGGCTATGCTGTTCGGCAATATCGTTGTCTTTTGCGTTGGGGACGCCATGTCCATGTTCAAGGCCATCGGGTTCGCTATCGGGGGCATCGCGCTCGTGACGTTGCTCGCGTGGGGCCTGACGGTGTGGATCGCCAGACGAGTGGAAGCCGCTATCCCTCCTGCTGGCAGGTTCATCGACTTGCCGGGGATTCGCCTGCATGTGGTGGAAAAGGGGCAAGGTAGGCCCGTGATATTGCTTCACGGTATTGGCGGACAGCTGCGTCATTTTACCTATGCGTTGGTCGATCGCCTTGCCGATGATTTCCATGTCGTGGCGGTGGATCGGCCTGGCATGGGATATTCGTCCTGGCACGGTGAGGAAGTGGCGGATCTGGCGCTTCAGGCCCGTTGCGTGGCGGCACTGATCCGAGAAGAACGCCTAGAGCGCCCTCTCGTGGTCGGTCATTCCCTGGGAGGCGCCTTGGCCTTGCATCTTGCGCTCGATTATCCCGAACTCGTCGGTGGGTTGGCGCTGCTGGCCCCGCTGACACACCCGCAGCCTGTCCCTGGCGAGCTGCGACCGATCGCCATTCGCTCCCCATGGCTGCGCAACAGCCTGGCCTGGACGTTTGCCACACCGCTATCGATCGTGTGGGCCAGTCGGACATTACGCCGCGTCTTCGCGCCGCAGTTACCACCCAAGGACTTCATGGTGCGGGGCGGGGCACTGTTGGGACTGCGACCGGAGAGCTTTTCGACGCTGAGCCTCGAGTTGAGCCAGCTCAACGATCCCATGCCGGCCATGGTCGAGCGCTACGCCGAATTGCACCTGCCAGTGGGGATCCTGTTTGGTGACGCTGACGAGGTGCTGGATCCCGAACTGCACGGTACGGCCATGGCAGCGTGCATTCCTTCACTGGCGCTGGAACATCTGTCCGGCGAGGGACACATGCTGCCGGTCATGTGTCCCGATGCCTGCGCTGCCTTCATTCGGCGCATGGCCGAGGCGTTGCCAAGGCACGATCGCGTCAGCGATCAAGAGTAATCTTGGCCGTTTCTCCCGAGCTCAGGCGGACCTGATCGATAATGACATGGCGCTTGCCGCCGGGGCCCGAGACCCGCCCGGCAACGTAGAAGACCCCGGAAGGCAGGCCGGTGACCTCGAAGTAACCGCGCTCATCGGTCTTGGCGTAATGGGTGTATTCCTGAGCGCGGGGATCGGGCTTCTCCAGCACTTTGCCGGCCAGTGCAGCTTCGGCAGCCTCGGCCGTATAGGTCGTTGCCGGGGCGACCGAGACGGTTTCGTTCGCGCCATAAACGGTTTGTCCCGAAGGCGTGGTGACGAAGAGTTGACCGGTGATCGCGGCGTTGCCATTTTTTTCTAGCTTGGCGTATTCGTTCTCGGGAAAGGGAACCTGACGCTCGGCGCGTTCGGGAACGCCCGGCGCCGGCGCGCCGAGATCCTCGACGTCGGGAGGGGCGGTGTCGCGGTCGGTGCCGACGAATTGACATCCAGCGAGCAGGCTGCCGATCAGGGCGGCAGATATCCATCGTTTCATTACACGCTTCCTTGTGGCTTGCGGCACGGAGACTATCTTCTGAAGCAGTCTACAAAGACTGGCTGAAACGGCAACCGATAAGCCCGCGCTATGGTTGCGATGCGTTTCGCCCGCTTGCAAGCGATGTCGCGAATCATGATGGTGTAACGGCTGCCGGTGGCTACGCAGTCCTTGCCGACCAACCGCTGATACAAAGGACAGGAGAGTGCTATGAGCGACACACGTATCGAACGCGACAGCATGGGTGAACTGGAAGTCCCAGCCAAGGCGCTTTACGGGGCCCAGACACAGCGTGCCGTCAACAATTTTCCGGTCAGCGGACAAGCCATGCCGCCAGCTTTCATTCGGGCCATCGCGCGCATCAAGCTGGCGGCTGCCGAGGTCAACCGTGACCTCGGGCTGCTGGACGATGCACGAGCCAAGGCCATCGTCGAAGCCGCTCGGCAGTTGGTGGATGGCCAGCACGCGGATCAGTTTCCCATCGACGTGTTCCAGACCGGCTCGGGTACCTCGAGCAACATGAACGTCAACGAGGTGATTGCCCATCTCGCGTCGAAAGGCGGGGTCGAGGTCGGCCCTAACGATCACGTCAACATGGGGCAGTCGAGCAACGACGTGATTCCCACGGCCATTCATCTGTCCGCTGCGCTGGAGGTCAAGGAACGACTGCTGCCAGCCATGGAATACCTGAAGGCCACTATCGAGCGCAAGGCCGATGAACTCGACGGGGTCGTCAAGACCGGGCGTACCCACCTGATGGATGCCATGCCGGTGCGCATGAGCCAGGAATTGGGAGCATGGGCAAGCCAGGTCGGTCAGGCCATCGAGCGTCTCAAAGGCGGTCAGCAGCGCCTGGGGCGGTTGGCGCAAGGGGGCACGGCGGTCGGTACCGGCATCAACGCGCATCCCGAGTTCGCCGAACGCATGGCCAAGGCGCTGGGATCCCAGACCGGACTCGAGCTGCGACCCAATGACAGTTTCTTCGCCAGTCTGGGCTCGCAGGATGCCGCCGTCGAGTTGTCCGGTCATCTGCGCACCTATGCGTGTGCCGTAATGAAGATCAGCAACGATCTGCGCTGGATGAACTCGGGCCCACTGGCCGGTCTGGGCGAGATCGAACTCGAAGCCCTGCAGCCGGGCAGTTCGATCATGCCGGGCAAGGTCAACCCCGTGATTCCGGAATCCGCTGCTCAGGTCGCGGCGCAGGTCATTGGGCTCGACAGTGCAGTGACTGTGGCGGGGCAGAGTGGCAATTTCCAGCTCAATGTGATGCTGCCGCTGATCGCCAATAATCTGCTGACGTCGATCACGCTATTGACCAATACCAGTCGCTTGCTGGCCGATCGTGCCATTGCCACCTTCAACGTGCGTCGCGACAATATCGATGCACCGCTATCACGCAACCCGATTCTGGTGACGGCGCTGAATTCGGTCATCGGTTATAACGCGGCTGCAGCCATCGCCAAGAAAGCCTATCAGGCGGGGCGGCCGATTCTGGACGTTGCCGAAGAAGAAACCGACCTTGGCCGGGAGGAGCTCGAACGCCTGCTCGATCCGGCCCAGCTAACTCAGGGCGGCATCCCCGAATAACGTCGTGACGTTCCTCCCCTGGCGGCGAGGCGCTTAGGCCTCGCCATCACCCTGTTGCCGAGCCTCTTCGATGGTTTCGGCAGCGTCTTTTCGCTCCTCACGATCTGCTTCGGGCGTATCGTTCTCATCGGCGCGTGCCGGCCGATAGCATAGCATGGCGATGATCGGGAAGTGATCCGAGCCGAAGGCTTTCAGGCGCTGCATATTGACCAGCGTGAAATGTTCGCTGATGAAGATGTGATCCAGCGGCCAGCGAATCAGCGGGTAACTGGCATGGAAGGTACTGAACATGCCGCGGCCGCGGCGCGGATCGAGCATGCCGCTGACCCGACAGAAACGCCGTGTAGTGCGCGACCAGGCGACGTCGTTGAGATCGCCCGCCAGTAGCGTTGGCTGTTCATGGCGATGGATGCCCCTGCCGACCAGAAGCAGTTCGGCATCGCGCCACAGGGATTGCTCGCTCTCGCTGGGTGCAGGAGGGCGCGGATGCAAGGCATGAAAGCGGATGCGTGCACCGCACGGCATGCGTAGCCAGGTATGTATCGACGGAATATCGCTTTGGATCAACCATTTGACTTCGGTCTCTTCGAGCGGAATCCGTGAGTAGAGATGCATGCCATAGAGGTTGTCGAGAGGGATACGGACGCTATGTGGCCATTCTTCACCCAGGGAGGCTTCGAGCTGTTCTCCCCACCAATCGTCGGATTCCAGAGTCAGTACGACTTCCGGGTGATGTTCGTGAATCTGTTCGAGCAGGCCCTGGGAGTTGCGGTTGGGTGTCAGGACGTTGGAAACCAGTATCGTCAGGTAGCGCATTTCCTTGTTGCTGGTCGCGGTCCTGACCGGCTTCGGCCATAGCGGTGTCCAAGGCAGGATATGTGCCGCCTGGATGAAGGCCACGGCGATGCAGGCGGCAATCGACCACCAACGCCAGTCGGCAGTGCCCCATAGCCATTGCGTGGCACCAGTGATGGCAGCCAGCGAGGCTAGCTGCAAACGAGGAAAGTCGAACCCGCGTACCCACCAGTGGCGTATGTTTAGGAAGGGAACGAGCGTTGCGACCAACAGAGCCGCAGCGACGATGCCCAGTCCGATATCGAGCATTGCTGCCTCCTGGATAAGGCGAAAATAACGTTGCGTTGCGTCAATGGTGCCATTCGTTTCAAGACGAATCATCTATCCGTTGCGCGAGGGCGACAAAAAGCAGACGATCTGGTTGATCGTTCTCGACTTTTTCGCACACTGGCTTGCAATCGGGCAGGAAATACGTAAAATACGCATCCGTTGCCGCGAGGTGATCGCACAACGCACCTGCAGGACCGTAGCTCAGTTGGTTAGAGCGCCACGTTGACATCGTGGAGGTCAGCGGTTCAAATCCGCTCGGTCCTACCAGCAGGCCATCATATTGCAGGACCATAGCTCAGTTGGTTAGAGCGCCACGTTGACATCGTGGAGGTCAGCGGTTCAAATCCGCTTGGTCCTACCAGATTGCATGCCCCGAGGGTCTTCCCTTGGGGCATTTTCGTTTCAGGTCAGTCGGCCAGGCGAGAAAGATCGCTGGCTTCGACAAAGGCCTCGACCAGCCGTTCGATGCCCTGCCGATCATGCTCGCTGAACCGCGCCTGACGCGGACTGTCCAGATCGAGTACGCCCCAGACCCTGTCGTCGATCACGATGGGGACGACCAGTTCCGAGCGCGAAGCAGCGTCGCAGGCGATGTGATCGGCTACGGCGTGAACGTCCTCGATGCGCTGGGTCTGTCGTGTGCGTGCGGCGGCCCCACACACACCCTTGCTGAAGGGAATCGGGTTGCAGGCCGGCTTGCCTTGGAATGGGCCGAGTATCAGCATCTCCGGCTGACGGTGAAGATAGAAACCCACCCAGTTGAGATCGTCGAGCTCCTGCATTAGAAAGGCGCAGGTCTGGGCGGCGTTGGTCAGCCAATCTTGGCTATCGAGCAGCGCCCTGAGCTGGCGAGCCAATAGTGCGTAATCTGTCACGGCATTGTCCTTGAGTCGCAAAGCATGAAAAAGGCCAGCGCATCGCTGGCCTCGACGTATGGCGTCCAACTGAACCGGCTTACTCCCAGCCCGGCACGGCTGCGCCCTTGAACAGTTCCTGTGCCTTGGCGGCGACTTCTTCGCTCTGGTAGGCCTCGACGAGCTGTTGAATTGCCTCGCGGTCTTCATCGCCCTGGCGCACCACGATCAGGTTCACGTAGGGCGATTCCGGACCTTCGCGGATCAAGGCGTCGTCCAGGCTCAGGCCGGCCGGCTGGGCGAAGGTGTTGTTGATGAACGCCATGTCGACGTCCGGCAGTACGCGCGGCAATTGGGCAGCCTCGATCTCGCGGAACTCGAAGTCGTGCGGATTCTCGGCAATGTCGATCGGTGTAGCCTCGAGGTTGGTCGGATCCTCGAGCTCGATCAGGCCCTCGTTGTGCATCAGGATCAGGGCGCGACCTTCGTTGGACGGGTCGTTGGGCAGGGCGATAGTGGCACCATCGGGCAAGGCCTCGATGCTGTCGTACTGCTCGGAGTAAGCGCCGATCGGATAGACGAAGGTGCGTCCGGCAATGGCGAAGTCGTAGCCGCGATCCTCGACCATGCTGCGCATGTAGGGTTCGTGCTGATAGGCGTTGGCGTCCAGGCTGCCGTCGGCCAGGGCGGCATTGGGCGAGACGTAATCGGTGAACTCGACGATTTCGACATCCAGATCGTAATTCTCCTTGGCCAGGCGCTTGGCGACCTGCATCACCTCGGTCTCGGGACCGGCTACGGTACCGACTTTGATCGAGGAAGATTCGGTATCGTCATTGCCGCCGCAGCCGGCGAGAAGAACACTGCCGAGCAGAGCCGCTACGCCTAGCAGGCGGGTGGGACCGAAACGGTGCGACAGGGATGGCATCATTGAGTATCTCCTTACAGAGGATGGATAGCCCACCTCCGGGTGGGGGTGGGCCGGTGTTTCACGTCGTAACGCGCTATTTGTGATCCGCCTTGCGAACCAGAGCGTCGCCGAGACTCTGAAAGCCTTGGACCATGACGACCAGAATGGCGACGGTGATCAGCATGACGACGGGGTTGAAGCGGTTGTAGCCGTAGCGAATGCCCAAGTCGCCCAGGCCTCCGCCGCCCACGGCGCCGGCCATGGCCGAATAGCTCACTAGGGTGACCACGGTGATCGTCAGTCCGGTGATGATGCCGCCGCGCGCTTCCGGCAGCAGTACCTTGGTAATGATCTGATAAGGCGTGGCCCCCATGGATTGGGCGGCTTCGACCAGGCCGGGTGGAACCTCGTTGAGCGCCCCCTCGACCAGGCGTGCCACGAAAGGAATCGCCGCAATGGTCAGTGGCACGATGGCGGCGTTGGTGCCGATCGAGCTGCCGACGATCACGCGAGTGAACGGAATGATCGCTACCATCAAAATGATGAACGGAATCGAGCGCCCGACATTGGTCACTACGCCCAGCACCGTGTTCAGCGCCGGTCTGGCCAGGATCTGTCCGGGGCGGGTCACATACAGCAGAACACCCAATGGTACGCCGAGGGCGGCGGCGACGAGACCCGAGATCCCCACCATATAGAGGGTGTCGAGAGTCGCCATCAGGATCAGCTCAAGCATTGCGCTGGACATGGCCAAGCACCTCCACTTGCAGGTCATGTGACTTGAGGTAGGCGAGTGCCTGTTGCGTCTTTTCCTGGGGACCGATCAGTTCGGCGATCATCAGACCCAAGGTGCGCTCCTGAATCGACTCGACCTTGGCTTCGAGAATGCTCACATCGATATTGCAGTCGCGGGCCAGGCGGGAAATCAGCGGGGTGGATACCGCATCGCCGGTAAAGGCCAGGCGCACCACGGGATGGGTATTCGGGCCGGCCTTGGCTTCCATGCGGTCGACCAGAGCCTGTGGTGGGTCGAGTTCCAGAAAGGCATTGAGGAATTCGCGGCCCAGGTGCGTTCGCGGCGCGGTGAAGAAATCGCCGACCTCGGCCTCCTCGACCAACTTGCCGCCGGAGATCAGGCCGACCTTGTGGCAGATCGATTTGACCACTTCCATCTCATGGGTGATCAGCAGAATGGTCAGGCCGAGCTTGCGATTGATGTCCTTCAGCAGTTCGAGGATCGATTGCGTGGTCTGGGGGTCGAGCGCCGACGTCGCCTCGTCGCAGAGCAGCACCTTGGGGCGACTGGCCAGGGCGCGGGCGATGGCGACACGCTGTTTCTGCCCGCCCGAAAGTTCGGCCGGGTACTTGTCGTGCTTGTCGCTCAATCCGGTGAGGTCCAGTAAGGGCTGGACCCGTTCGCGTATCTCGCCTTTGGCCACATCCATCAACTCCAGGGGCAGGGAGACGTTGTCGAAAACCGTACGTGAGGCCAGCAGGTTGAAGTGCTGGAAGATCATGCCGATGCGATGGCGCGCGTGGTTGAGTTGTTGTCCGTCGAGCTGGGTGAGTTCCTGTCCATCGACGATGACGCGGCCGGTGGTGGGGCGCTCGAGCAGATTGACGCAACGGATCAGTGTCGACTTGCCGGCCCCCGATAGGCCGATGACGCCGTAGATCTCCCCCTGCGCCACGTGCAGGTCGGTCGGCTTGAGGGCATGGATCGCCTGCGGGCCGCTGCCATAAGTCTTGGAAATGTTCTCGAGTGTGATCATGGTCCTGGTCGAATCGCGGCGCTGAGGAACAACCGATGACGGCAAGGCCTGTCCGGTTGGGGACGGGCGGAGTCGTCGTGCGCGGGCAAGGTCATGCTCGACAGCAGGAGGGTAGCGGGCTCGCGAAAAAAAAGGCCACCCTGGTGGGTGGCCATCAACGCTGGACACACCCTTTTAGCTGCACTTTCCGGAACACGAGGCTCCGGAGGCGCCCGCAATCCGGGTACAAATCGGCGCCTAAATAATGTGCGCAAGAGTGTAGGGAGTGAGGCGGGACGTGTCAATCGCTATGGAAGATGTGCGAAGGAGTGCCGTTTTTGCGCAGAAAATATTATGGCCATATGCCTCATGAGCAGCAATTATCCCTGCCTCGCTATTCTTGTCATGCGCCAAGCGTGGACGGCTCTGCGTTAATTTGACTAGACTGGCGGCCCTAGCGAGGGGAGAGCGCACGATGTTTACCGGAATAGTGCAAGGCACGGCCGAGCTGGTGGCGGTCGAGGAGCGGAACGATTTTCGCAGCCATGTCCTCAGCATGAGCGACGATATGCGTAAGGGGCTCGAGATCGGGGCGTCGGTAGCGCACAACGGCTGCTGCCTTACCGTGACACGCATCGAGGGAGATCGGGTCAGTTTCGATCTGATGCGTGAAACCCTGCGTTTGACCAACCTGGGCGACCTGGAGATAGGCGACCACGTGAACGTCGAGCGGGCTGCGCGTTTCGGTGACGAAATCGGCGGGCATGCCATGTCCGGGCACATCATCTGCATGGCCGAACTGACCGAGATCGACGAGGCACCCGACAATCGTCGTCTGTGGTTCGAGCTGCCCGTCGCCTACGCGCGTTTTCTCTTCGAAAAAGGCTACATCGGGATCGATGGCATCAGCCTGACTATCGGCGATGTCCAAGGTGCGCGTTTCTGCGTCAACCTGATTCCCGAAACCTTGGCGCGGACTACCCTGAGCGATCGCCTTCCCGGGGATCGCGTCAACATCGAGATCGACCCGCAGACCCAGGCAATCGTCGAGACGGTGGAGCGCGTTCTGGCGTCTCGCAACGACACACTGCGTTGACCGTCTCGCCAGATTGCGTTGGGACGGCATGTAGCTTCTGTCACTGAGCTTGCTTATAAATAACCGGCCACTGCCGCCGCCGCTCCATGCTGTCTCGCGTTGCGAGATGTCATTGGGTACCATGGGCGGCTTTTCCCGCACCCCAAGGATTCCGTTCCAGGTACGCAGGCCCCTACATGCTAAAACGACAACTGAATAACTTCTTCAAGCTGGACGAACATCAGACTTCGATCCGCACCGAAATCATCGCTGGGATCACCACGTTCCTGACGATGGCCTACATCATTTTCGTCAACCCGAGCGTACTGGGTCAGGCAGGCATGGACACGGGCGCGGTGTTCGTCGCTACCTGTCTCGCAGCGGCCATCGGCTGTCTGATCATGGGATTGCTGGCTAACTATCCGATTGCCATGGCACCGGGCATGGGGCTCAACGCATTCTTCACCTTCGGTGTCGTGCTGGGGATGGGCTATACCTGGGAAGCTGCGTTGGGAGCCGTGTTCCTGTCGGGGGTCATTTTCCTGTTGTTGAGCATCTTCCGCATCCGCGAGTGGATCATCAATTCGATCCCCATTTCGTTGAGATTGGGGATCGCTGCAGGTATCGGCCTGTTCCTGGCCATCATTGCCCTGCAGAATGCGGGCATCGTCGTCGACCATCCCGCCACGCTGCTTACCATTGGCGACATCGCGCAGCCTGCTGCGTTGTACACCTTGGGCGGTTTCTTCGTCATCGCCGCTCTGGCCCATTTGCGTGTGATGGGTGCCGTGATGATCGGCATTCTGGGCGTGACGGTCATTTCCATCCTGCTCGGTCATAGTGATTTCGCCGGTATCGTGTCGACGCCGCCTTCGATCGCCCCGGTCTTTCTCGAGCTCGATCTCGCCGGCGCGCTGGATATCAGCATGATCAGCGTGGTGTTCGCCTTTCTGTTCGTCGATCTCTTCGATACTGCCGGCACCCTGGTGGGCGTGGCCCAGCGCGGAGGACTGCTCGACAAGGAGGGCAAGCTGCCGCGTCTCAACAGGGCGTTGATGGCCGACAGTACCGCGACCATGACCGGGGCGCTGCTGGGGACCTCATCGACCACCAGCTATATTGAAAGTGCTTCGGGTATCACGGCCGGCGGTCGTACGGGGCTGACGGCGGTGGTGGTTGCCGTGCTGTTCCTGATTAGCCTGTTCTTTGCGCCCCTGGCGGGATCGATCCCGGTCTATGCCACGGCCGGCGCGCTGCTTTATGTCGCGGTATTGATGTGTGGCAGCCTGGCACGCGCCGACTGGGACGATGTCACCGAGGCGGCACCGGTCCTGGTGGCGGCGCTGTCCATGCCGTTGACCTACTCGATTGCCAATGGCATTGCACTGGGGTTCATCAGCTACGCCGCCATCAAGACATTGTCGGGGCGCTTCAAGGAGCTTAGCCCGGCCGTCACCGTACTGGCGATCCTCTTTGCCTTGAAATTCCTGTTCCTTGACTGAGGAAGTCCATGAGCATCTACGGCGACTACATCAAGTCCGTAATACGCACCGTACCCGACTGGCCGCAGCCGGGCGTCAATTTTCGGGATATCACGCCCGTATTGCAGAACCGCTCGGCCTTTCGCAAGCTGATCGATAGCTTCGTGCATCGCTACCAGGACATGGACCTCGATGCGATTGCCGCCATCGATGCGCGTGGGTTCATTATCGGCGCTCCGCTCGCTTATGAGCTGGGTTGCAGCTTCGTGCCGGTTCGCAAGAAGGGCAAGCTGCCGTTCAAGACCATCAGCGAGACCTACACCCTGGAGTACGGCGAAGCCACCGTGGAACTGCACTCCGACGCCTTCCGCGAGGGCGACCGTATCCTGGTGATGGACGATCTGATCGCCACGGGTGGCACCATGCTGGCAGCGGCCAAGCTGATCCAGCGCAGCGGCGGTCAGGTGGTCGAGACGGCGGCAATCATCGACCTCCCCGAACTCGGGGGCTCGCAGAAGATTCGTGAAGAAGGGCATAGCGTCTTCGCCGTGTGCTCCTTCCTGGAAGACGACGACTGAGTCGCCGTATCAGCAGAGATTTCGAACATGACCGCCAACCGTTACCACCAGCATTTCACCGTTTCCTGGGATCAGTTGCATCGCGATGTGCGTGCCTTGTGTCACCAACTCATCGAGCGGGATTTCAAGGGCATCGTGGCGGTTACCCGCGGTGGCCTGATTCCGGCCGCATTGATCGCTCGCGAACTCAACGTGCGCCTGATCGACACGGTCTGCATCAAGAGCTACGACCACATGGAGCAAGGCGGCCTGGATATCATGAAAGGCGTCGACCACGACGGTGAGGGCTGGTTGCTGGTCGACGACCTCGTCGATACCGGCAAGACGGCACGCGCCGTTCGCGAGATGCTGCCCAGGGCGCATTTCGTCACTGTCTATGCCAAGCCGGAGGGGCGACCGTTGGTCGATCAATGTCTCACCGAGGTGGCTCAGGATTGCTGGATCCAGTTCCCCTGGGACATGGGCATTGCCTATGTGGAACCCTTGGTCGATCAAGTGCGCGGCCAGGAGCGCTAGAATCCGAGGACACAGCATGGCATCGCCTTTGCCCGCAAGCTGGGATGATTATCTGGGCGCCGAGTTCGAGGCGCCCTACATGCAGTCGCTGAGAGCCTTTCTGGCAGCGGAAAAACAGGCACGCAAGGTTATCTATCCGCATTCGACGAATTGGTTTCGGGCTTTCGAGCTGACGCCCTTGGACCAGGTGCGGGTCGTGATTCTCGGTCAGGATCCGTATCACGGTCCTGGCCAGGCCCATGGGCTGTGCTTCTCGGTTCGCCCCGGGGTGCCGACGCCCCCGTCACTGCAGAACATCTACAAGGAGCTGGCGCAGGACGTCGGCTTCACACCGGTCGATCACGGCTTTCTCGAAAGTTGGGCCCGTCAGGGCGTGCTACTGCTCAATAGTGTGCTGACCGTCGAGCAAGGCAATGCCGGCGCGCATCGTAACCGAGGCTGGGAAACGTTCACCGATCGGGCCATTCAGGTCATCAACGAGCATTGCGTCAATGTGGTCTTCCTGCTGTGGGGCAGCTATGCCCAGAAGAAGGCATCATTCGTGGACCGCAACCGTCACCTGGTGCTCCACGCGCCGCACCCGTCGCCGCTGTCCGCCCATCGGGGGTTCTTCGGGCAACGACACTTCTCCAAAGCCAACGATTTTCTCGAAGCCAAAGGTCGCGGCCCGATCGACTGGCAATTGCCTGCCGTGCCTGGCGCCGGCCAAGATTGACACTTAACCCGCGCGGCCGGTCGCGATAAAATGCGCACAACCTAGGGCCCGCGCCCCTCCCTCCTTACCACTGCCTTGCAAGGGATTCCTCGCCATGAGCGTACACGCTATCGATCATCCGCTGGTCAAGCACAAGCTGGGCCTGATGCGTGCTGCCGATATCAGCACCAAGAGCTTTCGTGAGCTCGCCGGCGAAGTCGCCAAGCTGCTGACCTACGAAGCGACCAAGGCTTTGGAAGTGGAGCCGGTGACGATCCAGGGATGGAGCGGCCTGCCCATCGACGTGGAGCACCTCAAGGGCAAGAAGGTCACCATCGTGCCAATCCTGCGTGCCGGTCTGGGCATGCTGGATGGTGTGACCGACCTGATCCCCAGTGCGCGTATCAGTGTGGTGGGTCTATATCGCAACGAAGAAACCCTGGAACCGGTCCCGTACTTCGAGAAGTTCACCAACGACATAGAAGAGCGCCTGGCTATCGTCATCGATCCGATGCTGGCCACGGGCGGTTCGATGGTCGCGACGCTTGATATGCTCAAGAAGCGTGGCTGCCCGCAAATGAAAGTGATCGTGCTGGTCGCGGCACCGGAAGGCATCCGCCGCGTACAAGAGGCGCACCCCGAAGTGGAAATCTATACCGCTGCCATCGACGAGCGACTCGACGAGAAGGGCTATATCGTGCCGGGGCTGGGTGATGCAGGGGACAAGATATTCGGGACGCGCTGAATAACGTCGTTTCCTCGGCGGGCTGGCTCTTCGGTCAGCCGCTTCGCTTTGGCTTGTCCTGCCAGGACAATCTACAGGATTAGTCCTGGCTTATGTTCGGAAATGACCAATATCGAACATTTCTCTCATTGAGAACCCATCTCTTTGGCGCTCTTTCGATCTTGGTCAAAAGTCTAATAAGCGCTAATTTCCTTTATTAATCAAAGGAAAGTGTTCGTTTTAAGGCGAATTCTTGCGTCTTGTCGTGCATTTTCGGTTGTGTTCATTTGTGTTTGTATTCGAATCTCGGCTAGTGTTCAAACTAGCCGTTTACGAATACCTCGATAACAACGAACAACCGAGCACAGTATGTCCTTGATCCTCGAAAATCTCCATCGCGTTGTCGGCGGGGAAACCCACATCGACGATATAAGCCTGGCGCTGGAGCCCGGCTCGTTCAATGTGCTGCTAGGCCGAACGCTCTCGGGTAAAACCTCGCTCATGCGCCTCATGGCAGGTTTGGATTCCCCGACACGAGGACGGGTCGTGATGAACGGCCAGGACGTGACGGGCGTGTCGGTACGCAAGCGCAACGTCTCCATGGTTTACCAGCAGTTCATCAATTATCCCGGCCTCAGCGTTTACGACAATATTGCGTCTCCTCTTCGGCTGGCCAAGGTCGGTCGTGGTGAAATCGATCGGCGCGTTCGGGAGATTGCCGAAATGCTGCATATCGATCCCTTCCTGGACCGCCTGCCGCTGGAACTCTCCGGTGGGCAGCAGCAACGCACCGCCATGGGCCGTGCACTGGTGAAAGATGCGGATATCGTTCTCTTCGACGAACCGCTGGTCAATCTCGATTACAAATTACGCGAGGAGTTTCGCGAAGAATTGCGCGCCGTCTTCAGTGCACGCAACTGCATTGCCATATACGCGACGACCGAGCCAGCCGAAGCCCTGGCGCTGGGCGGTAACACGGCCGTACTGCACGAGGGGCGCGTGCTGCAGTATGGCCGTACCGAAGATGTCTATCACCGGCCGCGCGATATCCTGACGGCAGAAATGTTTTCCGAGCCGCCCATCAATATTCTCCATGGCATCGTTTCAGGCGCTGAAGTGACGTTCGACAGTCGCTTGCACTTCGCGCTCAACGAGGACCTGCGCTCCTTGCCGCCGGGAGAATATCGCTTCGGGGTGCGAGCCTCGCATATTTCCCTGCGTCCACGTGCCGAAGACGATATTGCCGTCCAGATGGTCGTCGACATGGCGGAAATCAGTGGCTCCGAGACTTTCCTGCACGTGCATAACGACCTCTTTCATTTATCGGTGCACCTTGCAGGCGTGCATGACTTCAGGGTTGGCGCACCCATCACGCTCTACTTTACGACGCACAAGGTGTACGCCTTCGATCGGCATGGGGCCGTAGTGCATATTCCGACGCATCTGGGAGGCCTGTGAGATGGCAGAAATCACCTTGAAATCCCTGGCTCACAGCTACCTGCCCAACCCCGAAAAACCGGGAGACTATGCCATCCGTGAAATGAACCATGTCTGGCAGCAGGGGGGCGCCTATGCGCTTCTCGGCCCTTCGGGGTGTGGCAAGTCGACCTTGCTCAACATTATTTCCGGCTTGCTGGAACCTTCCAGCGGCGATGTGCTGTTCGATGGTGAGCGGGTCAACGCATTGCCGCCCGAAGCACGCAATATCGCCCAGGTTTTTCAGTTTCCGGTCGTCTACGACACCATGACCGTCTACGACAACCTGGCTTTTCCCCTGCGCAACGTGAAGACCCCCGAAGATCGTGTCCATGAGCGCGTCATGGAAGTTGCCGATGCGCTGGAGCTGACCCCGCAATTGAAGCGCAAGGCCAAGAACCTCACCGCCGACGAGAAGCAGAAAGTGTCCATGGGGCGTGGTCTGGTGCGTGACGATGTGTCGGCGATTCTCTTCGACGAGCCGTTGACCGTGATCGACCCTCAGCTCAAGTGGAAGCTGCGGCGTAAGCTCAAGGAGATCCATCAGCGTTTCGAAATCACCATGGTCTACGTGACTCACGATCAGCTCGAAGCGTCCACCTTCGCTGACAAGATCGCCGTGATGTACGAAGGGCAAGTCGTCCAGTTCGGCACACCACGCGAGCTTTTCGAGGCGCCAAACCATACCTTCGTCGGTTACTTCATCGGTAGCCCCGGCATGAATTTCCTCGCTATCTCGCTGCATGAGGGGCGGGTCATGACCGGGGCGACTGAGCTGCACGTAGGGCAGGACATCGCCATGGCCTTGCGGGATATCCGTTCGGCCAACGTCAAGCTAGGCATTCGTCCCGAATTCATCGAAGTTCACGAGGCTGCCGTCGAGGGCGGCATGGCCGTAGACGTCGAACATGTTCAGGATCTGGGCACCTACTCGATCCTTTACCTCAAACTCGGCGAAACGTCTCTCAAGGCGCGCATCGAGGAAGAGCAGGCCACGCCTGTCGGCAAGGCGTATGTGCGCTTCCCGAGCGACCGGATCGGCCTTTACGTCGACGAGTTTCGTGTGGAGGTTCCTCATGCATAAAGTCCAGAACAACCGCGCATGGTGGTTGATCCTGCCCATGCTGCTGTTGGTCGCCTTCTCGGCAATCATTCCCTTGATGACCGTGGTCAATTATTCGGTACAGGACGTCTTCGATGCCAATACCCGGTTCTTCACGGGAACCGAATGGTTCAAGGAGATGCTCAACGACCCGGCCCTCCAGGCGGCCGTGCTACGCCAATTCGCCTTCTCGCTCACGGTCCTGGCCATCGAGGTGCCATTGGGCATCGGCATTGCGCTGATCATGCCCAGGCGGGGATGGCAGGCCTCTGCCGTGCTGATTCTGGTGACCATGCCGTTGCTTATTCCCTGGAATGTCGTAGGCAGCATTTGGCAGATCTTTACCCGCGGCGATATCGGCCTCATGGGCTGGAGCCTGCGTGAACTCGGGTACGGTTACAACATCACGGCGAATCCCGTGGATGCCTGGGCCACCATCATCCTGATGGATGTCTGGCACTGGACGCCGCTCATTGCCTTGCTCTGCTTCAGTGGCCTGCGCTCCATTCCCGATGCCTACTACCAGGCGGCGCGCATCGACCGGGCATCCCAGTGGGCAGTCTTTCGCCACATCCAGCTCCCCAAGTTGACCAATGTCCTGGTCATCGGCGTGCTGTTGCGCTTCATGCACTCCTTCATGATCTATGCCGAGCCCTTCGTGCTGACGGGGGGCGGGCCGGGGAGTTCCACGACCTTCCTCAGCCAGTCGTTGACCACCATGGCGATCGGACAACAGGACTTGGGCCCCTCGGCGGCATTTTCGTTGATCTATTTCCTGATCATTCTTCTCGTCAGTTGGGTCTTCTACACCGCCATCATGAACATGCAAAAAGACAAGAAAAATCAGGAGATCTAAGATGCCTGACTCACTGATCAGCACGCCTGAGGCCGTTCGCAAGCACGCGGCTACCACTGCCGCACGCCGCCGCCGCAGGTCGCGCCCGGCACTACTGCAGTGGCGGCGCCGTGGCTTGATGGCTGCGTATATCGTGTTCGTATTGCTGCCGATCTATTGGCTGCTCAACATGTCCTTTCAATCCAACACCGAGATACTGAGCGGGCTCACCCTTTGGCCGGAGAACTTTACGACGGAGCATTACGTCAAGATCTTCACCAATGCGAACTGGTACATGGGATACGTGAACTCCATTACCTATGTTCTGATGAACATGCTCATCAGCATCGCGGTGGCGTTACCGGCGGCCTATGCCTTCAGCCGCTATCAGTTCATTGGTGACAAGCACCTGTTCTTCTGGCTGCTGACCAATCTCATGGCGCCACCGGCGGTCTTTCTCCTGCCGTACTTCCAGCTTTATTACACGGTAGGGCTCTTCGATACCCATATCGCCGTGGCGCTGGCGCACTGCTTGTTCAACATTCCGCTGGCGGTATGGATTCTCGAAGGGTTCATGAGCAGCGTGCCGAAGGAAATCGACGAGACGGCTTTCATCGATGGCTACAGCTTTCCGGCGTTCTTCGTGAAGATATTCATCCCCATGATCAGTTCGGGCATCGGCGTCACGCTGTTTTTCCTGTTCATGTTTTCCTGGGTCGAATTGCTCCTGGCGAGCACGTTGACCGCCACCAACGCGCAGCCCATCGCCTCGGTCATGACCCAGACCAAGGGGGCATCGGGCATCGACTGGGGCACGTTGGCCGCAGCCGGTGCGCTAACCATTCTGCCGGGCATCGTCGTCGTCTATTTCGTGCGCAACCACATCGCCAAGGGCTTTGCCCTGGGCCGGACCTGAGGAGACACGCCATGGAATGGATGGTCTGGACCACGCCTACCGCGATCTTCTTTGCAGTCATCGCTGCCATGTTGGCGGGTATGACGGCCTGGGAAATCGCATCGCCGACGATCGAGCGCAAGGGGTTTCTGCCGATCGAAACCACGCGGGGGGACAGGCTCTTCATTGGCCTGCTTTCCGCTGCCTACATTCATCTGCTGGTGGTGGGCTTTACGCCACTGAGCATCTGGATAGCCCTGGGTGTGTCGATCCTTTGGTTACTGGTGTTGATGCGCTGGGGCTGACAACCATTGGGAGCCGCAGGTTCACGGACGAACTACCACAAACGAAGAGGTCATCATGAAACCGATAAGAATACGACTCTCTCTGCTCGCTGCCGGCGTCATGCTGGCGAGCGGCGCGTTGCACGCCGACGAGAACGACACTCGCGCCATCGCCGAACGACTGGTAGACGAGCACTTTCAGGAATCGACGCTGACGCGTGAGCAGCAGATCGAAGAACTCATGTGGTTTGCCAAGGCGGCCGAGCCGTTTCGTGGCATGGATATCAACACGGTCGCCGAAGGCTTGACCACGCACATCTATGAACGGGATGTGCTCGCCAAGGCCTTCAGCGAGCTGACCGGCATCAACCTGACGCATAACATCATCGGGGAAGGTGATGTGGTCAACAATATGCAGACGCAGATGCAGTCGGGGCGCAACATCTACGATGGCTATGTCAACGATACGGACTCCATCGGTACGCATATCCGCTACGGCAGCACCGTCAATATTTCCGAAGCGATGAAGAACGAGTGGGCCGACTACACGCTGCCGAGCCTGGATCTCAACGATTTCATCGGTATCCAGTACGGCACCGGTCCGGATGGCAGCATCTATCAGCTTCCCGACCAGCAGTTCGCCAACCTGTACTGGTTCCGTTACGACTGGTTCCAGCGCGAGGATCTGCAGCAACAGTTCCGTGAGATTTACGGTTACGATCTGGGCGTGCCCACCAATTGGACGGCCTACGAGGACATCGCCGAATTCTTCACCGAGCATGTCGGTGAAATCGACGGCACCAAGGTATACGGACATATGGACTACGGTCGCCGCGATCCCTCGTTGGGCTGGCGTTTCCACGACTCCTGGTTGTCCATGGCGGGTATGGGTAGCCCGGGAGTGCCGTTCGGCAATCCCGTGGACGATTGGGGCATTCGCGTCAACGAGCAAAGCCAGCCGGTGGGAGCCAGCGTGAGTCGGGGTGGGGCCACCAACTCGCCAGCCTCGGTCTTTGCGGTGACCAAGATGGTCGACTGGCTGAAAAAATATGCGCCCCCCGAGGCCAGCGGCATGACCTTCGGTGAAGCCGGCCCGGTCCCCGCACAGGGCAATATCGCCCAGCAGATATTCTGGTACACCGCCTTTACTGCGGACATGACCGACCCGGGCCTGCCGGTCACCGAGGAAGACGGTACGCCTAAGTGGCGTATGGCGCCGTCGCCGACCGGGCCGTACTGGGAAGAGGGGATGAAGGTCGGCTATCAGGACGTGGGCGCCTGGACCTTCTTCGACTCCACCCCCGAGGATCGGCGCACGGCGGCCTGGCTTTTCGCCCAGTTCGCCGTTTCCAAGACCGTCTCGCTCGAAAAGTTGATGGCCGGACTCACGCCGATCCGTAAATCGGACATCTTCTCCGAGCAGATGACCGAAATGGCACCCAAGCTCGGCGGCTTCGTCGAGTTCTATCGCAGCCCCAACGAGTCCCAGTGGACCCCCTCGAGTACCAACGTGCCGGACTATCCGCGCATGGCACCGCTATGGTGGCAGAACCTGTCGCCAGCGGTGAGCGGCGACATTTCCCCCCAGGAAGCGCTCGACAACCTGGCGGGCGACCTGGATGGCATCATGGCACGCCTGGCCCGGGCCAAGGTCTTCGAAACCTACGCGCCCAATCTCAACGAGGAGCGGGATCCAGAGTATTGGCTATCCCAGCCGGGCTCGCCCAAGGCCAAGCTGGATAACGAGATGCCGCAGGGAACCACCGTACCCTATGACGAGTTGATGAAGGAGTGGATGGCAGCCGGCACACGCTGAAACGCCTGCGCTCGATCGTCGTGCCCCGCCGAGCCGCCCATAGGCTTGGCGGGGAGACCGGTCACGCGTGAATGGTTACCTGAACGGGCCACAGAGCCCCGCTCGACATGACCGAGCGGGGCTTTTTGCATTCAGAGAGACCCGCGTTGCCAATGAATATTCGAGCGGCGTCGAGGAAATGCCCTGTCTCGTGCATCTTCGCAGGGCAAGCCATTGGATTGACCGAGTGCAACAGCGTTGGCAGTGGCGTGGCACGACGTGGAACCCAACCGGGCTGTGGCCTGTTAGAATGCCGCGCGACGCGAAATGTCCGTGGAATCTTTGGAGTCCCTATCATGACCGACAATACATCGGCCGCTACCCTGCCGGCCGATTCGCTGCCCCGAACCCTGCTGACCGGGGCGCAGATGCTCTTCGTGGCATTCGGTGCCCTGGTGCTGGTGCCGTTGCTGACCGGACTCGATCCCAGCGTGGCGCTATTCACCGCCGGGGCGGGAACGCTGGTATTCCACGCCGTCACGCGCCAGAGCGTGCCGGTGTTTCTGGCATCGTCGTTCGCTTTCATCGCACCCATCCAAGGATCGGTGGCCAACTTCGGCATCCCGGCCACGCTCGGGGGCTTGTTCGTGGCAGGCCTGGTTTACGTGGCCATCTCGCAACTGGTCAGGGTAAAGGGAACCGCCTGGCTGAATCGGCTTTTGCCGCCGGTGGTGGTGGGGCCGGTGATCATGGTCATCGGGCTGGCGCTGGCGCCGGTCGCCGTCGACATGGCGATTGGCGATACCAGTGACGCCATCAGTTACGGACAGGCGATCACTTTATCGATGCTCAGCCTGCTGGTCACGCTGATTCTGGCCGTGTTCGGGCGTGGCCTGCTGCGGCTCGTGCCGATCATGGGCGGTATTCTGGTCGGTTACCTGCTCGGGCTGGCCATGGGCGTGGTCGATCTGACGCCAGTGAGTGAGGCGGCATGGATCGAACTGCCCAACTTCGTGGCGCCGACGTTCCATCTTTCAGCGATTCTGTTCATGATCCCGGTGGCCATCGCGCCGGCGGTCGAGCATATCGGCGACATGATCGCCATTGGCTCGGTGACCCGCAAGAACTACCTGGAAAAGCCGGGATTGCACCGGACCCTGCTGGGCGATGGCCTGGCCACGTCGGTGGCTGCACTGTTCGGAGGGCCGCCCAACACCACCTATTCGGAGGTGACCGGGGCGGTCACGCTGACACGCAACTTCAACCCACGGATCATGGTCGTCGCGGCTGTCGTGGCCATCGTTCTGGCCTTCGTGGCCAAGCTCGGCGCGCTGCTGCAAACCATCCCCGCGCCAGTGATGGGTGGCATCATGACGCTGCTGTTCGGCTCGATCGCCGTGGTGGGCATGAATACGCTGGTCAGGGCGGGGCAGGCACTGACCGTGCCGCGCAATCTGGTAGTCGTTTCCCTGATCCTGGTATTCGGGATCGGTGGCATGCAGGTCGGCGGCGGTCAGTTCGTCCTGCAGGGCGTCAGTCTGGCTGCGTTGGTGGGGATCGTATTGAACCTGGTGTTGCCACCCGCCAAGGAAGAAGACTAGCACCGCGCTGAACGGCATTGTCATTGCCGAGGTTTCGGGCTAAGCCCGGCTGGGAGGAGGGAACGGCGGCGGCACGTTCCCTCCCGTGTCTTCAGCCGTGGTGCTTCTCTGTTCCGCCTTCAGAGAAGCTGGGCGGATTGTTGGCGCTGACGATGACGCAATCGCTGTCGCTGACATTGCGAAAGCGATGCGGAAGTCGTGAGTCGAAATAGTACGCATCGCCGGCGGTGAGCAGCTGAACCTCGCCGTTGACGGAAAGTTCGATGGTGCCGGCGACGATGACGCCGCCTTCTTCCCCCTCGTGTTCCAGCATGTCTTCACCGGTATCGGCGCCCGGCGGATAATGTTCGTGGATGATCGACATGCTGCGGTTGGGTCGGCGAGCACCGACCAGACGCCAGGATAGCTTGCCATCGCCGATCTCGGTCAACTCGCTGGCACGATAGAACGCTTGTTCTTTTGCGAATTCCTCGCCGGCAAAGAATTCACTGATCGATACGGGCAACGCGTCCAGTATCTTCTTCAATGAACTGACGGAAGGGCTGACACTGTTCTGTTCGATCAGGGATATCGTGCTGTTCGTCACCCCGGCACGCTTGGCCAGTTCGCGTTGGGAGAGCCCGCGTTTCTGGCGAAGCTGCTTGAGGCGTGCCCCTACGTCGAATCCGCTCATCTTTCACCTTTGTTGAACATTCTTTACGGCATGATAGCGCTTTACTTTTCCCTGTGAAAATTGCCGATTCCTCTTCCTGAGTTCAATCAATGAGTCCATCGACTGCCTGCGTTAGGCTATATAATACTGGCCTGCCGGGGGTGCAGCCCATTTCCGGCAGGCCAATCGTTTCGAGGCGTTGCAGTCGATGATGTGCAGCGTACTTCCGGTAATCTGCTCGGTTGAATGAATACATGTCCGATGGCGCAATGCATTGTGAAAACGTCTCGCTATTGATCCTGGCGGGTGGCCAGGGCCGACGTATGGGCGGTATCGACAAGGGGTGGCTGGCGTTTGCCGGTCGCCCCTTGATCGAGCACGTCATGGTGCGTTTTCAGGGCCAGGTCAGCCGCATCATGATCAGTGCCAATCGCTCCCTGTCGGCTTACCGTGAACTGGACGTCGAGGTGATAACGGATAGAGAAGGGGGATACCAAGGCCCGCTCATGGGGATCTGGAGCGGCCTCAGTGCGGCAACGACGCCTTGGGTGCTGGTCGTGCCGTGCGATAGTCCGGCGCTCCCCGCCGACCTGATCCCGCGCATGATGGCAGGCATCGGGGAAAACGATATTGCCATGGCCCATGACGGCGAGCGGGCACATCCGGTGGTCGCGTTGATGCGCCGGGACCTGGCCGGCGATCTCGAGGCGGCGCTCTTGGCAGGCGAACGCAAGATACGCCACTGGTATGCACGACATGCCTATTGCGAGGTCGATTTCAGTGATTGCCGCGAGGCGTTTGCCAATCTCAATACGCCTGAGGATGGCGCCGCACTTACGCGTCGGCTCACGATGAAGCGAGACCTTTGATACGGGATAAGCGCCCGGACGCTTCGCAGTAATGCCTTGACCGCGTTACGCTACATGACATAGGACACATTTCTTCGCATGACTAGGATGCCATGACACTCGACCTTGCCAACGAACCGCTACCGCTGCTGGGCATCGCCGCTTGGAGTGGAACGGGAAAGACGACCTTGCTCGAGCGTTTGTTGCCGATTTTGGCACAGCGGGGGTTGCGGGTCGCCGTGATCAAGCATGCTCACCACAGCTTCGATATCGATCAGCCTGGCAAGGATAGTTATCGACTGCGGGGTGCCGGAGCCAGCCCGATCCTGGTAGCGTCCAGGGAGCGCTTTGCGCTGATGATGGAAACGCCCGATCGGCAGGAGCCCGAACTGCCAATGCTCATCGATCAAGTGCGTCCACAGCGACCGGACATGGTGCTCGTCGAGGGATTCAAGGAATGGCCGTTGCCCAAGCTCGAACTGCACCGGCCAGCCCTGGGCAAGCCGTTACTGATTCATGACGATCCCTGGATCCACGCGGTTGCCAGCGATGAGCCGGTGACCTTGCCGGCTGGCGTAGTGACGTTGGCGCTTAACGACATCTCCTCACTGGCCGAGTATATAGGTACCTGGCCTGAGGATTGGCCACAGCGTCGGCAGCCTCGTCGAGAGGTCGGCTAATGAGTGCTTCTTGCTTCGATAGCGACGGACGCATGCTTAGTGTCGAAGATGCCACTGCGACACTTCGTGAACTGGCGCCCCGCCCATTGGCGACGCAACGCCTGCCGTTGGCTTCGTTGCTGGGACGTGTGTTGGCCGCCGATATCCATTCGCCGATCGACGTACCCCAGAATACCAATGCCGCTCTGGACGGAATCGCTCTGGCCTGGCCGATACCGTCCCAGGCATGCTTCGACGTTATCGGTGAGTCGTTGGCTGGCCAGCGCTACGAGGGACAAGTCGCTAAGGGCCAGGCCGTGATCATCACTACCGGTGCGCCGCTGCCTGTCGGAGCGGATACCGTCGTCATGCACGAGCAACTGACGTTCGTCGGCGATGCAGAGAGTCCCCAGGTCGAGATCCTGCGGCCCGAGACGGTCAGCCGAGGTCAGAACGTCCGCATGGCGGGAGAGGACATCGCCCGACAGGCATTGGCGTTAGCGGCGGGGACGCGGTTCAAGGCGCAGCACCTGGGTTTGTTGGCCTCCCTGGGATGCGATGAAGTCGAGGTCTATCGCCGTCCCAAAGTCGCACTCTTTTCCACCGGCAATGAAGTCACTGCACCGGGCCAGCCCTTGCCGCGGGATGGCATCTACGATGCCAACCGCTTCTCGCTGCTAGGCTTGCTTGCGTCACTCGGCTGCGATGTCGTCGACCTGGGTATCCTGGCCGACGAGCCCGGACGCGTGGAACGGGCGCTGACGTCTGCGGCTGATGAGACGGACATGGTCATCACCAGTGGGGGCGTGTCCGTAGGTCAGGCGGACTGGATCAAGCATGCGTTACACGGTACGGGGCGGCTGCGCTTCTGGCGTATCGCCATGCGGCCTGGCAAGCCACTGGCCTTTGGCGCCCTGGGCGAGCGCGAGGTGCCTTTCTTCGGTTTGCCGGGCAACCCGGTTGCCGCGATGGTGACGTTTCTGCAGTTCGTCCAGCCGCTGCTGCGGAATTTGCAAGGCGAGTCGACATGGCGTCAGCCACGCCTGGTGGCGGTGGCCGAAGACCATTTGTCCAGTCGCGAAGGACGCGTGGATTACCTGCGTGGCGTCTATGCTTGCGATGGCCAAGGGCGGTTGCATGTGCACAGCACCGGGCAGCAAGGGTCCGGCATCCTCACCTCCATGGTGGCTGCCAACTGCCTGATCGAGATTGACATGGCCCGGAGCGAGGTTGCACCGGGCGAGACCGTAACGATTCAACCATTCGAGGGCTGACATGAGCCTGACCCATCTCAATTCGCGGGGCGAAGCCCACATGGTCGATGTCGGCGACAAGGCCGAAACCCGCCGTGAGGCAATCGCCGGTGGCCGTATCCATATGCGCTCCGAAACCCTGGCGCTGCTTGCCGAGGGTGGGTTGCCAAAGGGTGACGTATTGGCAACGGCACGCATCGCCGGAATCCAGGCGGCCAAAAAGACTCATGAGCTGATTCCCCTGTGCCATGCCTTGGCGTTGTCCAAGGTGGAAATCCGTTTTGAACCCGATAGTGCCAACAGCTGTATCGAAGTCACGGCGACATGCCGGCTGACGGGACGTACGGGGGTCGAAATGGAGGCGCTTACCGCCGTGTCCGTTGCTTGCCTGACGCTTTATGACATGTGCAAGGCGGTCGACAAGGACATGCGTATCGATGGTGTACGCCTGCTTTCCAAGACCGGCGGCAAATCGGGCGACTACCAACGGGATGAGGCCGTCGATAGTCAGGACATGTCCGCTTCTGCATTGCCAGCCGCCCAATACCAGCGTCATGTTTCCACCGACGTACGCGACATGCCAATGATTACCGGGGAATCGCCGGATGGGCATATCAGCATCGCGCCACGCAACGAACAGCCGTGCGTTCAGGTAAAGCTCTTGGCGGAGTTGCGTGAACGTCTTGGCATCAGCGATGTCGATATCCCTTTCGAGTCGCTGCCATCGCCGACGGTTGCCGGCCTCAAGCAGGCACTTCGATTGCACGACGAGCGCTTTTCGCTACTGACGGAGCGGCGGGTGCTGTGTGCGGTGAATCAAGTCATGAGTGCAGACGACATGTCACTTACCGATGGCGATGAAGTGGCCTTCTTCCCGCCGGTGACCGGAGGATAAGCATGATCAGTGTTCAGACCGCGCCTTTCGATGTCGGTGCCGAACAGCGACTGCTGACGCGGGAACGTACCGATATCGGTGCCGTGGTCAGTTTCACGGGGCTGGTACGCGACTTCAATGAACGACCCGATGTTCAGGCACTGACGCTGGAACACTATCCGGGCATGACCGAGCGGGCGTTACGAGACATCGTGACCGAGGCCGAAGGCCGTTGGTGCCTGCAGGGAGTGCGGCTGATACACCGTGTCGGACGGCTGGAACCCGGCGATCCGATCGTCATGGTTGCCGTCGCAAGTGCTCACCGCAGACATGCATTCGAAGCCTGCGATTTCATCATGGACTATCTCAAGACGCGCGCGCCGTTCTGGAAAAAGGAACATACCGTCAGTGGCCAGTACTGGGTTGCTGAACGCAACAAGGATATAGAGGATGCGAAGCGCTGGGAGGCGACATGACGCAACTGGTCGACAATTTTCAGCGTGTTGTCCGCTATGTGAGGATCTCGGTCACCGATCGTTGTGACTTTCGCTGTGTCTACTGCATGAGCGAGGACATGACCTTTCTGCCTCGTGATCAGGTCCTCTCGCTGGAAGAGTTGGCGCTGGTAGCGAAAGCCTTTACCGAGTTGGGCGTCGAAAAGATTCGTCTTACCGGGGGCGAGCCCCTGGTCAGGCGCGGTATCGAGGAGCTGGTGGAAGACATCGGCCGCCTGGAAGGGCTCAGGGATTTTGCGATGACCACCAATGGCGCCGGACTGGTCAAGCAGGCCCGCCGGCTTCGCGAAGGCGGGCTTCAGCGGCTCAACATCAGCATCGATTCGCTCGACGAGGAGCGTTTTAAAAAGTTGACCCGCACGGGGCGATTGCAAAAGGTCATCGATGGTATTCATGCGGCAAAGGATGCCGGTTTCGAGCGCATTAAGCTGAATGCGGTGATTCTGAAGGGGAGAAACGACGATGAAATTCTACCCCTGGTGGACTTTGCGCGTGAGGAGAAGGTGGATATCAGCTTCATCGAGGAAATGCCGCTAGGCGACGTTTCCGAGCATTCGCGCGCTGAGACCTATTGTTCGAGCGACGACGTGCAATCAGTCATCGAGTCCCGGTATCGGCTGCTGCCTACTACGGAGACTACCCTGGGGCCGTCGCGCTATTTCCGTATGCCGGACAGCGAGACACGTATCGGCTTCATTTCTCCCCACAGTCACAATTTCTGTTCGACCTGCAATCGCGTCAGGGTGACGGTGGAAGGGCGCCTGCTGCTCTGCCTGGGCAACGAGCATTCCGTGGACCTTAGAGAGGTCCTGCGCCGCTATCCCGGTGATATCGAGGCACTCAAGTCGCGCATTATCGATGCCATGGTTCTCAAGCCCGAGAAGCATCATTTCACCACGGATGGGGATGTCCAAGTGGTCAGGTTCATGAACATGACCGGGGGATAAGCGGCACGATTGCGTTACGAGCATTTATTGTCATGAACGACGATAAATAAGCCTTTCTCTAACGGCCCGCTTAATCGAGCGGGTTATTTTTTGGCCTGGCTTGCCAATTAACCCTGCAAGCATATACTTTTACGATAAACGTGGAGATAAAAAGATAACCAGGCCTTCAGTACGGAGGAGAATCATGTCGACCGAGTCGTTGGAAAGAATTGCCCGAAACAAGAATGTTGCTCGTGCAGCTGCTCGCCAGTTGAGCATGGAACAACTGCATAAATTGTCCGAAGTCATTAACGAGGTCATCGAGCAGAAGCAGGAAGATGAGCGCAAGCGCCAGGAAGAGGAGACGGACAAGGCGCGAAAGCTCGCGGAAATTCGCGAAGCGATCAATGATGCCGGCCTGTCGCTGGATGACCTTGTCGGCGAGCAGCCCAAGCGCCGCCGCGGACGCCCACCGAAGAAAAAGGAAGCCTGAATTCGACAGGGATGCTCCGTCATGCTCGGCAGGCAGGCAGCGGTAGTCATCGTGCAACAGAAAAAATGGCGTTAAGCGCCGTTTTTTATGCCGTCAGTCGTTCTGCATCATGAGCAAGAGCTGGCTTCGGCGGCGGTCAACTGTAAATGGACAGTCGGTAAATGGCGAATATGATCGGAGAGCCACTGCATCAGCCGAGGCTGTAATTGAGTGCGCAGTTGGGACAGTGTATCTGCTTCCAACTGCGAAAGCGTGTCGTCCAGCCAGTCGGAAAAACTGGTCTCGTCCAGTGCCGAGGTGGCTCTGGAATCGACGATCAGCCGCCCGATGCGCGACCACCCCATGTCGGTCGGCGTTACGGCAATCCACAGAAATAGATCGCCATGGCGTTCCCTGGAATTTCCCTTGGGGGCGACCAGCCCTTCCAGAGGCCTCACATCGTCCTGGCTGATGATATATGGCGTTTGCGCATGACGAGCCTCCACCGTCACTCCCTCGTCATCGAAGCGGATCAGATCACCATTGGTTGGCGACACTGGGGCGGCGATCCCTCGCGCTTGCGCCAGTTCGCGATGGGCTAGCTGGTGGCGGTGTTCGCCATGCACCGGAAGTAAATAGCGCGGCTTGATCCACTCATACAAGCGATGCAACTCTTCTTGTGCTGCATGCCCGGAAGCGTGTAGCTCAGGATGGTGCACTTCTTCCAGAATACGCACGTCGCGCTGACGCAGAGCATGATGAAGCCGTTCGATATGCCGCTCGTTGCCCGGGATGGCCTTGGCGGAAAAGATGACCGTGTCGCCGGCCTGCAGTTCGAAATCGGGATGGCTTCCCTGGGCGAGGCGGGAAAGGGCCGCCCTCGGTTCGCCCTGACTGCCGGTGGCAATCACCAGGACCTCCTCGGGGGGTAAATAGCCTAGATCTCTGACGGGCACCAGGGCAGGAAAGTCTTCCAGATAGCCGAGGCCTCTCGCGATGCGTACCATGCGCTCCATGGAGCGCCCCATCAGGCTGACGCGACGACCGCACTGTGAGGCAGCCTGGCCCAAGGCAAGTACACGAGACAGGTTGCTGGCAAAGCAAGAGACGATGACCCGTCCCTGGCAATCGGCAAGAGTGCGTTGCAGGGCGCGAGCCACTTCGCCTTCGCTGCGCGACTTGCCCGGTAGGGGCGCGTTCGTCGAATCGCCAACCACCAGGTCGATAGGGGCCAGGGAGCGGAACAGTTCCTCATCGACCGGGGCGCCGATCAGTGGCTCGGGATCGAGCTTCCAGTCTCCGGTATGCAGCACGCGGTGCGCTGGGGTGTTCAACAGCAACGCACAACTCTCGGGAATCGAGTGGGTCAGCGGCAGGTAGCGCAGCATGAAAGCCCCGCATTCCAGAGCGTCGCCGGGCTCGACGACGCGGATCGCATCCGGAGCCAGACCACGCTCGGCGAACTTGGCGCGCAGCAGGCCGGCGGCAAGAGGCGTGGCATAAATGTCGCATCCCCATTGCGGCCATAACCAGGCCACTGCACCGATATGGTCTTCATGGCCGTGCGTGATCACCAGGGCGCGCGGCGAGATGCCCAAGGCCGGGAGCCCGTGGATATTGGGAACCTGCAATGGATTGTCGGGAAGATCCTGCCGAATCATCATTCCGCAATCCACCGCGAGCCAGTCGCCACCGTAGCCGTACAGACTCAGGTTCATGCCGATCTCGCCACATCCTCCCAGTGGCAGGAAGTGCAACGGCGGGCGGCGGCGTGGACGAAGCTGTACGCGTGTCTGTGGCATTATCGATAGGGGCTGAATGAGTAATCTTCCAATATACGTGATCGCAGGCAACCGTCACAATGCGCGCTATCGAAAGTCGCTGAATTCGCTACAATAGCCTGCCGCGTGCCAGCGAGGCACAGTGTCTTTTCATTCTTCGAGTCCGAGCGGATCAACATGTCGCATTTCTTTCGTCTGGTCGTTTCCTGTCCCGATCGTCTGGGTATCGTGGCTCAGGTCTCCGGCTTCATTGCCAGTCAGGGTGGGTCAATCACCGAGGCCAATCAACACTCGGACCTGAGTACCGGACGCTTCTTCATGCGCTATGAATTACAGGTCGACGCAGATGCATCGCGTGCAGAAGTGCTTCGCGAAGCCTTTCGCCCGATTGCCGAGCGCTTCGAGATGGATTGGGCGTTGCATGATGCATCACGCCGCAAGCGTGTAGTGCTGATGGTTTCCAAGGCTTCGCATTGTCTGGTCGACTTGCTGTATCGCTGGAAAGCCGGTGAATTGCATTGCGATATTCCCTGCATCATCTCCAATCACGAGGATCTCAAGCCCTTGGCGGAATGGCACGGCATTCCCTTTCATCACGTGCCGGTGAGCGCCGACGACAAGGGGCCGGCTTTCGCCGAGGTGGAGCGCCTTGTCAATGAGGCGGAGGCGGACTGCGTGGTGCTGGCGCGTTACATGCAGATCCTGCCGCCGCGGCTATGTGAAAGCTATGCCGGTCGGGTTATCAACATTCATCACAGCTTTCTGCCCTCGTTTGCCGGGGCCAAGCCATACCATCAGGCCTACGAGCGCGGAGTCAAGCTGATCGGTGCAACCTGCCACTATGTGACGGAGGAACTCGATGCCGGCCCGATCATCGAACAGGACATCCACCGTGTTTCCCATTGTCACACGCCGGACGACCTTGTGCGCTTCGGGCGCGATGTCGAAAAAGCCGTGCTGGCCAGGGGGCTGCGCTGGCATCTTCAGGACCGTGTCTTGATCCACGGCAACAAGACGGTAGTGTTTGCCTGATCGGGCTGTGCCAAGCTGAGTGGTATCGGATGCCAAGCGGGTGCCGTCATGTCCTTTGCTGCCGTGGTGATCGAGCCCTGGTTGCTGATCTGTTGTGCCGTGCTTAGTCTGGCTGTGCTAGGACGTGCCGCATGGCTGTTCCCCTGGCAACGGCTCGAGAAAGATCGGCCGCTGCAACATCGTCTACTGGGGGCCACGCTATTCGTCGCCCTGCTTTGGCAACTTCGCGCCCAGGCCGTCGACTGGTTGACGCTGCACTTGCTATTGACCGTATTGCTGACGCTGGTCTTCACTGCGCCGCTGGCCCTGCTTGCCAATGCCCTGGTGAACGTGGCGATGATAATGCTTGGCAAGGTGGCCTGGCCGCTGCTTGGGGTAAACGTTCTGGTGACCGGGGTGGTGCCGGCGTTGGTCACGGTGGGCCTCTGGCGCCTGGTGGATCGGCGCCTGCCGGACAATCTGTTCGTCTACCTTTTCGTCTGCGGTTTCTTCGGTGCCGCGCTGGCGACGTTGATGAGCGGCTTGTGTACCGTGGGGCTGGTTCTGGTGGGGGCGACGAGCCCCGAGGTGCTGCGCCTGGTTCACGATCATGCGTTGTTCCTGCCGCTACTGATGCCCTCGGAAGCTTTCATCACCGGCATGCTGCTGAGCCTGCTGTTGGTCTATCACCCACATTGGGTGATGACCTTCGACAGTCACCGCTATATCGACACCAAGTAACGCCTGAACCGGGATCAGGGAGGCTCGCCGAACAGATCCAGTTGGCGCGCGCTGTCGGGAGCGGCCAGGCGCACGCCGACTCCCAGCAGGCGCACGGGGCGCGCGCCGCGGGTCCAGGCTTCTTCGAGCAACAGCAGAAACCGCTCGGACTCCGGTTGCCAGCCGGCATATTCCAGCGTGGTCAGCGTAAAGTCGTCGAACCGGACCTTGACGAACAGGCCCCTGACGCGTGGGCGGCCATGGCGGTCGAGGCGTTCATCGAGTCTTGCGATCAGTGCCGGCAGGGCGGCGCGGCAGGCGGCCAGATCGGGGAGATCCTGGTCAAAGGTGTTCTCGGCACTGACCGACTTGCGTTCGCGCTCGACTTTGACCGGACGCTCGTCGATGCCTCGCGCCAAGCCGTATAGGCGATAACCGAACTTGCCGAATCGCTCCAACAAGGCGTCGAGTGACCACTGGCTTAGCTCGGCACAGGTCCTGACGCCCATGGCGGCAAGCTTGGCAGCATTGGCCGGACCGACGCCGTGCAATTTGCCGACCGGTAGCGAGGCAACGAAGGTAACGACCTCGTCGGGGGTGATGACGCGCAACCCGTCCGGCTTGTCCCAGTCGCTGGCAATCTTGGCCAAGAACTTGCTCGGTGCTGCACCCACCGACACGGTAATCCCCGTACGCTTGACGGCTTCCTGCTTGATCCAGCGGGCCATCCAGGTCGCACTTCCCTTGAAGCGCGTCACGTCGCTGACATCGAGGAAGGCCTCATCCAGCGACAGCGGCTCGACCAAGGGCGTCAGCTCATGGAAAATGCCTTGAATCTGTTCCGAGACGGCGCGGTAACGGGGGAAGTCGGGTGGCAATAGGGTAAGCCCAGGGCACAGGCGCAGTGCATGAGCCGTAGGCATGGCCGAGCGTATGCCATAGCGACGTGCGGGATAATTGCAGGTGGCAATCACGCCTCGACGTTCGGCACTTCCACCGATGGCGAGTGGAATGTCCCGCAGCCGTGGATCGTCACGCATTTCCACGGCCGCATAAAAGCAGTCGCAATCGGCATGCAGAATCTTGCGCATGCGCGGTAACGACTCAGTGCAACGATTGGCCGTTACCACCTCGGATGACGCCGACACCGACGCCTTCGACCTCGAGTTCCTGCTGACGAAGATCGATCTCGATGGGCGAGAACTCGTCGTTTTCGGGAAGCAGCCAGACCGTATGTCCGTCGCGCCGGAAGCGTTTTACCGTGACTTCATCTTCGAGTCGGGCCACCACGATCTGGCCGTCACGGACCCGATTGGTGCGATGCACCGCGAGCAGGTCGCCTTCGAGTATTCCGATGTCACGCATCGATAGCCCGCGAACCCGTAATAGATAGTCCGCGCGAGGCGTGAAGTAATCCGGTGCCAGCGGGCAATAGCGATCGATGTGCGCAGCGGCCAGGATCGGGCTACCGGCGGCGACCTCGCCGATGATCGGCAGGCCATTGTGCGTCTCGCCCGTGCTCATACTCTCTTCGGCTTCCTGCGATGGCAGGCGAATCCCGCGCGACGTGCCGGGGATCATGCGAATCACGCCTTTCTTGCTTAGGGCGCGTAGATGCTCTTCGGCGGCATTGGGTGAACGGAAGCCCAAGGCGCGCGCGATCTCGGCGCGGGTCGGAGGGTAGCCCAACTCGTTCATGGTCTTGACGATGAAGTCATAGACATTCTGCTGGCGCGGGGTAAGGGGACGAGTCATGGTGCCTCCGCGGTTGCGCTCGGTGTGAAATCGGTCGTGGCTTTGTTCAAGTATACAGCCTGG
Organism: Halomonas sp. McH1-25; assembly: GCF_022348165.1. Lineage (GTDB taxonomy): Bacteria > Pseudomonadota > Gammaproteobacteria > Pseudomonadales > Halomonadaceae > Modicisalibacter. Next base: position 577,856 of record NZ_JAKRFI010000001.1, on the reverse strand, counting down.
CATTGTATCCAGTAATCGATTTCATGCAAATGCACCGGTCTGCCGGGTTGCGTTTGATTCGAAGCGTTTGTCGAACTACCGCAACTTGCGTAGTATTCAGCTATGTTTTAAACAATCGTTTATAATCAGAGGCAGTTCATGGCCCAGACCGATACCGTGACGCGTATTCTCGATACTGCGGAGGTCTTGTTCGCCGAGCGTGGGTTTGCGGAAACCTCGCTACGCAACATCACCAGCAAGGCCAAGGTCAACCTGGCAGCGGTCAACTACCATTTCGGCTCCAAGAAAGCCTTGATCCAGGCTGTCTTCGCGCGTTACCTCGATCCCTTCACCGAGCGATTCCATACGGCGCTGGACGAACTCGAGAGCGAATACGGAGAGCGGCCCGTTCCTCTCGAAGTGCTCCTCGAGTGCATGGCGCGAACCGTGCTCGAGGTACCGGCAGAGCGCAATAGCCTCAAGGTTTTCATGCGCCTGCTGGGACTGGCCTATACTCAGGCGCAGGGTCACCTGCGCCGCTTCATTCAGGCGCACTACGGCAGCGTATTCACTCGTTTTGCCGAGCTGGTGCGTCGGGCCACGCCGGACCTGCCGGATGCCGAGCGTTTCTGGCGTTTGCACTTCATGCTCGGTACGGTCATCTTCACTCTGTCAGGGCTGGATGCGTTGCGCGACATCGCCGAGAAGGATTACGGCGAGCATGTCAGCGTGCGTGAGCTCATTCGCCGTTTGAGGCCGGTGGTCGTTGCCGGCATGAACGCCCCTTTACCGGAGTCGGCAAGAGCGGCCTCCTGACCTTGCGGGGCGTAGCGCTGCTTGGCGATGGGCTATAATCGACTGCAACGTCGGAAAGACGTTCTAGGCTGTTACTAAGCGACATCGGGAGGCGGATTCATGAATTCCGTCTGTTGTCGCCTCGTCCGTTGGTCTAGAATCGGCCCCCTCCACGGCCAAGGAACCCGATCATGACCCAACCGCTCGGACCGGTAATGCTGGATCTCGAAGGTACTGCACTGACCCGTGCGGAGCGCAAGTTGCTGGCGCGCCCGGAGGTCGGTGGAGTGATCCTGTTTGGCCGCAATGTTGCCGATGCCGGTCAGGTAAGCGAGCTGTGTGCCTCGATCCGCCGAATCCGCCCGGACCTGCTGCTGGGGATCGACCAGGAGGGCGGTCGGGTTCAGCGCCTGAAGGAAGGTGTGACCCGACTGCCCTCGATGGGCAAGCTGGGCAGTACCTATGTGGAAAAGCCTCAGGACTGTCTGCAGCTTTGTCACGATGCCGGCTGGCTGCTGGGCATGGAAATGGCAGCCTGCGGCCTGGATCTGACCTTCGCGCCGGTCCTGGATGTCGACGTTGGCCAGTCGCAGGTAATCGGCGACCGTAGCTTCGCCAGCGACCCACAGGCCGTCACGGCGCTGGCCGGCGCCTTCATCGATGGACTGCACGAAGCCGGTATGGTCGCGGTCGGCAAGCATTTTCCCGGCCACGGTGGGGTGGTGGCCGACTCGCATCTCGAAGTCCCGGTGGACGAACGCCCCCTTCAGGCATTGCGCGAGTACGATCTGGTGCCGTTCGCCAAGCTGGCCGGACGCCTCGATGGCATCATGCCGGCGCACGTCATCTATAAAGCTTTCGACGATCGACCGGCAGGTTTCTCGCCAAACTGGCTTGGCATGCTGCGCGAAGAACTCGGCTTCAAGGGGGCCATCTTTTCCGACGATCTGTCCATGGCGGGTGCGCACGTCGCCGGGGGACCGGATGCGCGAGCCCAGGCTGCGCTGAATGCCGGCTGCGACATGGTGCTGGTCTGCAACGATCGCGAGGCCGCGTTGGCCGTCGTCGAGGCATGCCAGGGGCGTGAATCCAAGCGCCAGGCCAAACTGCGTTACGGCCGGGCACGGCCAAGCCTCGATACCCTGCCTGCGCTCAGTCGCTGGCGGCGTATCCATGCCAGGCTAGAGGCATTGGCGGGAGCGGCATAACGCTTTCGCTCCCCATTCACTTGCGCATACTCAAGAGTACCGCTCGTCGCGCCAGCCAATCAGCGTGGCGCCACGTGCCCGACAGACATTGAAGGTATCAGGATTCCAATGCCTAAGCTTGACCCAGACTCTCACGAATCGCTAGCCACCATGCGCGACATCATGGACAACGCCGACTGCCTGATCTCCCAGGCCCAGGTCGAGCGCGCCCTGGATCGCATGGCCGAGCAAATTACCGCAAATCTCGGTGACAAGCTGCCGGTCTTCTACTGTGTGATGAACGGTGGTCTGATTACCACTGGCCACCTGTTGACTCGCCTGGGCTTTCCTCTCGAGGTCGATTATCTGCATGCCACTCGCTACCGTGGCGGCACTCGGGGAGGCGAACTGTTCTGGCGTGTCTCGCCGGAAGTGCCCATGGCAGGGCGCCACGTGGTCATCGTCGACGATATTCTCGATGAAGGCGCCACCTTGGCGGCCATCCTCGATTACTGTAAGGAAGCCGGAGCCGCGAGCATCTCGACAGCAGTGCTGGTCGACAAGCGGCATGATCGCAAGGCCGTTCCCGATCTCAAGGCGGATTATTGCAGTCTTGAAGTCGAGGATCGCTACGTGTTCGGCTTTGGCATGGATTACAAAGGCTACTGGCGTAACGCGCCTGGGATATTCGCTCCCAAGGGCATGTGACGCATCATGTCTTTCCTCGCGGACACAGGGGGTGAGCGATGCTGGCAATCATCGGGGGGACCGGCCTGACCACCATGGCGGGGTTGGACGTGCTCAAACGGCAGTCGGCGGAAACTCCGCTGGGAGCGGCATCCGCCAGTGTCGTGCAAGGTACGCTCAATGGCCATGATCTGCTGTTTCTGGCGCGCCATGGCCATCCGTACAAGTTGCCGCCACACCGCATAAACTATCGTGCCAATCTTTGGGCATTGAAGCAGGCCGGGGCGACGCGCATCATCGGAGTGAATGCCGTAGGAGGCATCGACGCGTCGCTACTGCCGGGAGCGCTGGTGGTGCCCGACCAGATTATCGATTATACGGTCGGTCGCGAATGCACCTACTTCGACGGTCGCTTCAAGCCGCTCAAGCATATCGATTTTTCCTGGCCTTACAGGGCATCGTTGCGGGCCGAGCTGCTCGATGCGGGCAAGAAAGCTGGCGAGACGCTGGAGGACGGGGGCATCTATGGCTGTACCCAGGGACCGCGTCTCGAGACGGCGGCGGAAATTGCACGGATGGCGCGCGATGGGTGCCGTCTGGTTGGGATGACCGGCATGCCGGAAGCCACCTTGGCACGCGAATTGGACATCGACTATGCCTGCCTGGCGCTGGTAGTCAATCCGGCCGCTGGCATGACGGACCGTGAGATCAGTCTGGCCGAGATCGACGCCGTCATTTCGAGGGGCATCGAACGAGTCAAACGGGTCGTCGCCGCAATGCTGGAGTAGTCACGAGCTGGTTGGCGTCATGCGCTGGCCCAGCTCGTGGTTTGGCGCTATCTCATAATCCCAGTTCGTGGGTCGCTTCCTCGCGCATCTTGTACTTCTGGATCTTGCCGGTCACGGTCATCGGAAAGGCGTCGACGAATTTCACGTAACGCGGCACCTTGTAATGGGCGATCTGGCCCTGACAGAACGTACGCAGGCCTTCCTCGTCGAGGCTCTCGCCCTCGACCAGCTTGACCCAGGCCATGACCTCTTCGCCGTACTTCTCGTCGGGCACTCCGATGACCTGCACGTCGGAGATGGCGGGGTGGGTATAGAGAAAGTCCTCGATCTCGCGCGGGTAGATGTTCTCGCCGCCGCGAATGATCATATCCTTGATGCGCCCGACGATGGCCACGTAGCCTTCCTCGTCCATCGTGGCCAGATCGCCGGTATGCATCCAGCCGGCGCTATCGATGGCCTTGCCGGTGGCTTCGGGATTGTCCCAGTAACCGAGCATCACGCTGTAACCGCGAGTGCACAGCTCGCCTTTCTCGCCGCGCGGCACGACGGCGCCGGTCGATGGATCGATCAGCTTGACCTCGGTATGGGGATGTATGGTGCCCACCGTCGTCACCCGTTTGTCCAGCGGCGCGTCGGTCTGCGTCTGCAGGCTGACCGGGCTGGTTTCTGTCATGCCGTAGCAGATACTGACCTCGCGCATGTGCATCTTGTCGATGACCTGGCGCATCACCTCGATGGGGCAGATCGACCCCGCCATGATCCCGGTGCGCAGCGAGCCCAGGTCGTATTGCTCGAAATCGGGGTGCTCCAATTCGGCGATGAACATGGTGGGCACGCCATATAGCGCCGTGCCGCGCTCCTCGCTGACCGCCTGCAAGGTGGCCAGCGGATCGAAGCCGTCACCCGGATAGATCATTGCCGCGCCATGCGTCATGCAGCCCAGGTTGCCCATCACCATGCCGAAGCAGTGGTAGAGCGGTACGGGTATCACCATGCGATCCTCGCAGGTCAGGCCGATGCGCTCGGCAACGAAGAAACCATTGTTGAGGATGTTGTGATGCGACAGGGTCGCCCCTTTGGGGGCGCCGGTCGTGCCCGAGGTGTACTGGATATTGATCGGCTCGTCGAACTGCAGCGTAGCCTGCAGTTCGGCCAGTTGCGTGGCATCGATATCCTCGGCACGCGCCTGCAGACTCTCCCAGGTCAGCATGGCCGGACGGGTGCGCCCTTCATCCAGGCAGATGACGCGTTGGAGCGCCGGCAACCGGGCGCTGGCCAGGCTTCCGGGGGTGGCAGAGTCGATTTCCGGCACCAGCTCGGCAAGCATGTCGACGTAATTGGAGCTCTTGAAGGCGCCCTGAAGCACTAGCGTCGACGTGCCCGATTGGCGAAGGGCGTACTCGAGTTCATGAGTGCGGTAGCTGGGATTGATATTGACCAGCACGGCGCCGATCTTGGCGGTGGCAAACTGGGTAATGGTCCATTCTGCACAGTTGGGTGCCCAGATACCGACGCGTTCGCCCTTGGTCACGCCGATGGCGAGCAGGGCGCGGGCGGCCCGTTCGACCGCCTCCTGCAATTGGCGCCAGGTATAGCGCAAATTCTGGTGGCGGCTGATCAGTGCGTCACGCTCGCCATGGCTGGCGACCGTGGCATCGAAGCAATCAGCGATGGTTTGTCCCTTTAGTGGCAGCTCGCTGATACCGCTGACATAGCTATCAAGACGACGCTGCGGGACGGTTGTCGTTGTGGCGTGGCGTGTCATGGAACTTCCTGCTTGTTGTTGTGAAGAGCATTGCCTTGGTTGTCGTCAGCACCTGGTGCGCTGGCGGGTCAGGGCCTGCAGTGACTCCTGGCAGCGGGACTCGACGTCATCCAGCTCACGCTGAAGGATGCGTATGTCTTCCAACTGCTGCTGCATGGCGGCGCGCTTGTCGGCCAATATGTCGAGCATGCGGCGCAGCTGGCGTTCATCGCCGTCGGGCGCGCGATCATAGAGCTGGATGACCTCGCGGATCTCGGCCAGAGAAAATCCCAGGCGCTTGCCGCGCAGGGTCAGCTTGAGCCGGACGCGGTCCTTGTCATGATAGATGCGTGTCTGGCCACGACGCTCCGGTTCCAGCAGACCCTCCTGTTCGTAGAAACGGATCGTCCGCGGAGTGACTTCGAAGAGCTTGGAGAGCTCGCCGATCGTGTAGATCCGTCGTGAGCGCGATCCTTCCTGGGGAGCCGGAGCGACGGGCTGGGGGGCGTCTGGCATGTTGCTTTCCTCACTGTCCTGGACGCATGGAACCAAGCGTTCAGCGTCCCGTGTGCCTAGGCTAGATCAGGTTTACGTTAACGTAAAGTAGACCAAGCGATAGCTTTCTTGCCGCCAAGCAAATGCTAGGTTGAATGACGGGTCGGGATGATGAATACCGACCCGTCACGTCAGGCCTATCGTGAGGAAGCAGTGATGGATTTCGCTCTTAGTGACGATCAGCGCGCACTACAGCAGGCCGCTGCCGATTTCGCCCAGGCCGAACTGGCCCCCCACGCCGCCGAATGGGACGCGACGTCGCATTTTCCCGTCGACGTCATCAAGCGGGCCGGGGAGGCGGGCTTTCTGGCGATCTACCTCGATGAGGCGCATGGCGGGCTGGGATTGTCGCGCCTGGATGCCTCGCTGATCTTCGAACAGCTCTCGCAGGGCTGCGTGTCGGCCACGGCCTATCTGACCATCCATAACATGGCCAGCTGGATGATCGCCCGTTGGGGGAACGACGCGCTACGCGATGCCTGGTTGCCGTCGTTGATCAGCGGTGAACGCCTGGCTTCCTATTGCCTGACCGAGCCGGGCGCCGGCTCGGATGCCGCCAGCCTGCGTACCCGTGCCGTCCGCGATGGTGACGATTACCTCATCACCGGCAGCAAGATGTTCATCTCCGGCGCCGGGTCCACCGATGTGCTGGTGGTCATGGCGCGTACCGGTGCGCCGGATTCCGGGGCTGGCGGAATATCGACCTTCCTGGTGCCGGCCGACAGCGCCGGTATCGAGTATGGCAAGAACGAGGACAAGATGGGCTGGAAAAGCCAGCCCACGCGGCTGGTCAGCTTCGATGACGTACGGGTACCGGCCGGACATCGCCTGGGTGAGGAGGGCGAAGGGTTCAAGCTCGCCATGAAGGGGCTCGATGGTGGCCGCCTCAATATTGCCAGTTGCTCGCTGGGTGCGGCGCAATATGCGCTGGAGCTGGCGCGCGACTATCTTCACGAACGTAAGCAATTCGGCAAGGCGCTGGCCTCGTTCCAGGCGTTGCAGTTCAAGTTTGCCGACATGGCGACGGAGCTCGTCAGCGCAAGGTTGATGGTGCGTCATGCAGCATGGCGTCTCGATCGGAATGATCCTCAGGCAACGGCGTACTGCGCCATGGCCAAGCGGCTGGCGACCGACATCGGTTTTCATGTCTGCAACGAGGCGCTGCAATTGTACGGTGGGTATGGCTATATCAAGGAGTATCCCCTCGAGCGTTTGGTTCGCGACACGCGCGTTCACCAGATTCTGGAGGGTACCAACGAGATCATGCGCCTGATCGCCTCGCGTCGCCTGTTCGACGATGGCGTGGTCGAAGCCCTGCAACAATAACGAATCAATGGCATCCGGAAGGCAAGGAGTCAAACGATGAGCCGCACCCTAAAGCTGGAAAAGGACAGGCATATTGCCCGCGTGACGATCAGCAACCCGCCTGCCAATACCTGGACGTACGACTCGCTGGTCGAACTGGAAACTCTGGTCGAGGCATTGGAGGTGGATGCCGACATCACAGCCCTCGTGATCACCGGCGAGGGGGGCAAGTTCTTCTCGGCAGGCGCCGACCTCAAGACCTTTGCCGATGGCGACAAGGGCATGGCGGCAACCATGGCGGTGCGTTTTGGCCATGCCTTCGAGCGCCTGGCCAATTATCGGGGCGTGAGCATCGCGGCGATCAACGGCTACGCCATGGGCGGCGGGCTGGAATGCGCCCTGGCCTGCGATATTCGTGTCGTCGAACGACAGGCCAAGCTGGCGCTGCCCGAAGCTCGGGTCGGTTTGTTGCCGTGCGGCTGCGGCACCCAGCACCTCACGCGTCTGGTCGGTGAAGGCTGGGCCAAGCGCATGATCCTGTGCGGTGAACAGGTCGATGCCGAGACGGCCGAGCGCATTGGCTTGGTCGAAGAGATCGTCGAAACCGGGCAGGCGCTTGAGCGCGCCCTGGCGCTGGCCGAGGGCGTCGCCCAGCAGAGTCCAAAGGCACTCGAACACTGCAAGACCCTGATCATGAGCAGCCGTGAACGCGGATTGTCGGACGGGTTCCGGCTCGAGCGCGAGCTGTTCGTCGATCTGTTCGACGATCCCAACCAGCGGGAAGGCGTCAATGCCTTTCTGGAGAAACGCGAACCGCAGTGGACACCGGTCGACAGGGAGCGTTGAACATGGCCGAACAGCCCGTCAAGTTTCAGGAACTGGCCACCCGCGACGAAAAGCGTATTGGCGTGGCCACATTGAATGCGCCCAAGTCGCTCAATGCGCTTTCTCTAGAGATGATCGAACTGCTGGGCGACCGGCTGGCTCGCTGGGCCGACGATCCGGATGTGGCCGTCGTCTGGCTCGAGGGGGCTGGCGACAAGGCGTTCTGTGCCGGGGGGGATATCGTCGGGCTCTATCGTGCCATCGCCGACAAATCGGACGACGAGGCGACAGACGATTTTCCGACCCGCTACTTCACTGCCGAGTATCGCCTGGATCATACCCTTCACACCTATCCCAAGCCGTTGGTGGTCTGGGGTGACGGTATCGTCATGGGTGGCGGTCTGGGCCTGATGGCCGGAGGCGGCCACCGGGTCGCGACCGAGACCACGCGAATCGCCATGCCCGAGATCACCATCGGCCTGTATCCGGACATCGGCGCCAGCTGGTTTCTCAATCGTATGCCTACCGGAGTGGGTGTCTACCTGGCCATGACCGGGGCGCAGCTCAATGCCCGCGATGCCCTCGACCTGGGACTGGCAGATCGCCTGATTCCTCACGAATATCGCGAAGACGTCATCAAGGCGCTGGCCAATGCAACGTTCGACTCGCCCGAGGCTACCGTGAGGAGGATCCTGCACGATTATGAGGAACGCTTGCGCGCTCCGCAGGGGCAAGTGATGACGCACCTCGATGCCATCCAGTCGCTGGTCGATGCCGCCAAGGCCGCCGAGGCCGTCAAGCGTATTCTCGGCGACACCCGGGCCGATGAGTGGCTGGCAGCCAACCGCCAACGTCTCGCGGCGGGATGCCCGATCACGGCGCATCTCGCCTGGCGCATGCTGGAGCGACATAAACGCGGCAGCCTGGCGCAGGCATTTCGCGATGAGCTCAACCTGTCGGTCCAATGCTGTCGGCAAGGCGATCTCGCCGAGGGGGTGCGCGCTCTGTTGATCGACAAGGACAAGGCGCCGCGCTGGAGCCATCCGGATATGGCCAGCGTGCCCGAACGCGACATCAATGCTTTTTTTACGCCACTGTGGTCCTCGCAAACGCATCCGCTGCGTGATCTCTAGAGACGACTGCTCAACAACAATAAGGAGCCATTCACATGCGTATCGCTTTTATCGGCTTGGGTAACATGGGTGCCCCCATGGCCAGCAATCTGCTCAAGGCCGGACATGAGGTGAGTGTATTCGATCTCGTCGAATCGGCCATGCAACGGCTGGCGTCCGAGGGCGCCAAGGCGGCGAACTCTGCCGTCGAGGCGGCATATGGCGCTGAGGTCGTCGTGTCGATGCTGCCCGCCGGAACCCATGTGCGAAAGCTCTATCTCGGTCATCAGGACCAGACAGGACTACTCGAGACATTCGATACCCAACCTTTGGTCATCGATGCCTCCACCATCGCTCCTGAAGACGCCCGCGTCGTCGCCGAGGCGGCGCACAAGCGTGGCATCTCGTTTCTCGATGCCCCGGTGTCCGGCGGTGTCGGCGGCGCCAAGGCGGGCACGCTGACCTTCATCGTCGGTGGCCCCGAGGCCGCCTTCCAGCGGGCGCGTCCCGTACTCGAGACCATGGGCAAGAATATCTTCCATGCCGGGGAGGCCGGGGCAGGGCAGGTTGCCAAGATCTGCAACAACATGCTGCTGGGTATTTTGATGAGCGGAACGGCGGAAGCCCTGGCGCTGGGTGTCCGGAACGGGCTCGACCCGGCCACGCTGTCCGAGATCATGAAGCAGAGTTCCGGCGGCAACTGGGCACTGAACGTCTACAATCCCTGGCCCGGTGTGATGGAGAATGCGCCGGCATCCAAGGATTATCAGGGCGGTTTCCTGGTCGATCTGATGATGAAGGATCTCGGTCTGGCCTGGGACTTGGCGCTGGCGTCGAAAGCGACGGTACCCATGGGCTCCCAGGCGCGCAATCTGTTTGCGCTGCATGCCGCCCAGGGCAATGGGCGGCTGGATTTCTCCAGCATCCAGCGACTGTACCGTAGCGACATGCCGGAATGATTGCGCCGTCATGCATACGCCGGTGGCACTCTTGACTACGCTTTGAGGGGTTAGTCATTGCATACATGGGGGTGATATGGCCAAGGTGCTTTTGCCCGTAGCCGACGGTAGCGAGGATATCGAAACGGTCACCGTAATTGACGTGTTGCGGCGTGCCGAAGTTGACGTGCTGGTCGCCTCGGTCATGCGAGAGATCGAGGTAACCTTGGCGCGGGGTACCCTGCTGACGGCGGACGTCACACTGGATGCCGTTGACGAGTCGCAGTCATTCGACGCTATCGTGTTACCGGGCGGCATGCCTGGAGCATCCCGGCTGCGCGATAGCGAGACGCTCAAGGAGCGTCTGCTCCAACAGCGCGAGGCCCAGCGCTGGATTGCGGCGATCTGCGCCGCGCCTGGCGTCGTGCTGGCCGCCCACGATCTGGTGCGTGGTCACGATGTTACCGGCTATCCCGCCTTCCAGGCGCCACTCGCCGATGCGGGAGGCCATATCAGCCAGCGTTGTGTGGTCGAGGATCGTCGCTTGGTGACCAGTCAGGGCCCGGCGACCGCCATGGCGTTTGCCCTGCATCTGGTGGGCCTGCTCGTCGATGAAGAGACCGAAGCACGTATCGCCGAAGGATTGCTGATGGACGTCGTTTCTTCCGAACGTCGCTGCTGATGCGCTTGGGCTCCCGGCTCGGCTTGGGCACAATGGGCCTCCCCAAGCCAGGAGCCCAAGCATGTCATCCAGCGAACGCGCTGCCGCCACGCACATTGCCTCTGCCCCGCATACGGACCGCCGCGCGCCCACCAATGATCTGCTGACGGGACCGATCGCCGCCACCCTGTTCCGCAAGTCGTTGCCGGTCATTGCCGGCATGGCGGCGATGATGTTGTTCAATCTCGTCGATGCCTGGTTCGTGTCTCGACTGGGCACCACGCAACTGGCAGCCGTTTCGTTCACGTTCCCGGTATCCTTCGCGGCGATCAGTCTGGCCATCGGCCTGGGTATCGGTACCTCGGCGGTGGTCGGACGCCGGCTGGGGCGCGGCGAGGTGGACACCGTCCGTCGCCGGGCCACGGATGCCTTCCTGCTGTCGCTGCTGGTGGGTGTCGTCGTCACCGTGGTGGGGCTGGCGACCCTGACACCACTGTTTACGGCGCTGGGCGCCGATCAGGCATTGATGCCGCATATTCACGCCTACATGGGCGTGTGGTATCTCGGTGCGGCATTCGTAATCGCGCCGCGCGTTCTCAATAGCGTATTGCGTGCCCAGGGCAATACGCTGGTGCCCGGGTTGTTGATGGGCGGTGCCGCCTTGCTCAATGCCTTGCTCGACCCGCTACTGATCTTCGGACTGGGGCCGGTGCCTGGGCTGGGCGTCAGCGGAGCGGCGTTGGCCACCGTGATCAGCTGGGGCGTGATGACGCTGGGGCTGTTCGCTCAGCGCGATCTCAAGGCATTGATCGACTGGCGTGGACTGAGCCTGCCGGCGCTGATGGCGTCCTGGGCCGAGTTGGGAAGGATTGCTCTGCCGGCGGCCATCACCAGCGTATTCACTCCGGTTGCCATGGCCTTGGTGACACGCATCGTTGCTGATTATGGTCATGCCGCCGTGGCGGCGTTCGGGGTAGGCTCGCGTATCGACGCCATTGCCCAGATCGTCGTGTTGGCCCTGTCGATGACCCTGTCGCCATTCATCAGCCAGAATCAGGGGGCCGGCCAGCCGGAACGCGTCAAGCAAGCGATTCTGGGCTGCTTCGCTTTCGTCATGGTCTGGCAATTGCTGATCTGGGGCGTGCTGCAGGGCTTGGCGCCCTGGCTGACCGGGAGCTACGCCCAGACACCGGCGGTAGGCGAGGTGCTGCGCACGTTCCTCTGGCTGGTGCCGCTGGGGCTGGGCGCACAAGGCGTGGTGATCCTGACCAATTCGTCTTTCAATGCCTTGCATAGGCCACGCCGTGCCCTGGTGCTTTCGGTGATTCGCCTGTTCGCGCTGTTCGTGCCACTGGCCTGGCTGGGTGGACGGCTGGCCGGACCCATGGGGATCTTCGCGGGCATGCTCGGCGCCAACCTGCTCATGGCCATTGTCTCGTGGCGTCAGATCCGCTCGGCGCTGCATCACCGCTTGGGTGTATGACGTTTAGTCAACGCGGACGAATGCGTCGCTGCAGGCCGGTTTCGGCGATCATGCGTGTGGAAATTTCCTCGATCGAGAAACGGGTAGTGTCGATGTAAGGCACCTTGTGACGCTTGAACAGCGACTCGGCCTGATGGATTTCCTGCAGGCACTGATCGATCGAACAGTAGCGGCTATTGGGGCGACGCTCGGTACGGATTGCCGCCAGACGGCGCGGATCGATGGTCAGCCCGAACAGCTTGTGCCGATAGGGCGCCAGCGATTTGGGCATCTTGAGCATGCCATCCTCATCGAGATCGTCCTCGGTGAGTGGATAGTTGGCTGCGCGAATGCCGAACTGCAGCGCCAGGTACAGCGAGGTGGGAGTCTTGCCGCAGCGGGACACGCCGACCAGGATGACATCCGCCTTGTCGTAATGATGCACGCGCGCACCATCGTCGTTATCGAGGGCGAACTGGACCGAGTCGATGCGCTGCATGTACGCGTCGTCGTGACCGATGGCGTGGGTGCGTCCGACCGAATAGCTGGAGTGGGTATTCAGCTCTTCCTCCAGCGGGGCGAGGAAGGTGGTGAAGATATCCACCTTGAAGCCGGGGGCCCGGGTAATGATTTCACGAATCGTCTGGTCGACGATGGTATCGATGATGATCGGTCGTTCGCCGTCACGAACCGCAGTGGCCTCGATGACGGCTGCCAGGTTCTGTGCCTTCTCCCGGGAGTCGATATACGGCTTCGTCACCATTTGGATGTCGCTGTTCTCGAACTGCGCCAGCAGACTGCGTCCCAGGGTTTCGGCAGTGATACCGGTGCCGTCGGAAATGAAAAAGGCGGTGCGGGCCATGCCGTATCTCCGGTAATGAGGCGTAGGAAACCAAAAGCCATTGTCCCGCGTCGTCCCCAGAGCGGCAACCACCAGGCCGACTACATAATCCATCCCAAAGCGGCCAGTGTTGTAAAAAAACTCCAGTGACTTCGCTATTAGACTAATGGCTAATAAGCGCAGCGATTGTTAGGGTGAGTAACATCTTTCGAAGCCAGTCGCGCCTGACGCTGCGCTGCGCACCGCATAAGGATTGGGAGGTCTCTTGGAAAACTATATCGAATGGTTCGACCGCCTGGGCATGGATGACGTCGAGCGGGTTGGCGGCAAGAACGCCTCTCTGGGCGAAATGATTTCCAACCTGGCCGATGCCGGGGTCACCGTCCCGGGAGGCTTCGCGACTACGGCATTCGCCTATCGTGAATTCCTGGCTCATGAAGGGCTCAAGGAGCGCATCGACGAAGCCTTGTCGCGCCTGGATGTAGACGATACCGATGAGTTGGTCAGGGTCGGCGCCGAAATTCGTCAGTGGGTTATCGATACACCGTTGCCTCCCCAGTTCGAGGCCGCCCTGCGTGATGCCTATCGCGAACTCGAGTCCAGACACGCCAATCTGAAGGTGGCAGTGCGTTCCTCGGCAACGGCAGAGGATCTTCCCGATGCCTCGTTCGCCGGCCAGCAAGAGACCTTCCTCAATATCGAAGGCTTCGATAACGTCAAGCGCGCCGTTCATGAGGTATTCGCCTCGCTCTTCAACGACCGCGCGATTTCCTATCGCGTGCATCGCGGCTTCGCCCACGATCAGGTGGCACTGTCTGCAGGCGTTCAGAAAATGGTGCGCTCGGAAACCGGGGCATCGGGGGTCATGTTCACCCTCGACACCGAATCCGGTTACCGCGACGCGGTGTTCATCACCGGCTCGTGGGGGCTGGGCGAGACCGTGGTCCAGGGCGCAGTCAATCCCGACGAATTCTACGTGCACAAGCCGACCCTGGCCGCTGGCCGGCCGGCAGTGTTGCGCCGTACGCTCGGTTCCAAGCTGATCAAGATGACCTACACCGAGGACGCTTCGGCCGGCAAGTCGGTCCAGACCGTCGATGTGCCGTTCGCCGATCGTGCACGTTTCTGCATCAGCGACGACGACGTCATGGCGTTGGCGCGTCAGGCGGTGACCATCGAACGGCATTATGGCCGCCCGATGGACATCGAGTGGGCCCGCGACGGCGATGACGGCAAGCTGTATATCGTCCAGGCGCGCCCCGAGACCGTGGTATCCAATCAGGAGGGGGGCAAGCTCGAACGCTTCCAGCTCAAGGAGAAGGGGCGCCTGCTGGTCTCGGGCCGCGCCATCGGCCAGCGGATCGGTCGCGGTGCCGTCAAGGTGGTCGAGACGCCCGAGCAGATGAGCAAGATCCAGAACGGCGACGTGCTGGTCACCGACATGACCGACCCCGACTGGGAGCCGGTGATGAAGCGTGCCTCGGCAATCGTCACCAACCGTGGTGGACGTACCTGCCACGCGGCCATCATTGCCCGCGAACTGGGCATTCCCGCCGTCGTCGGCTGCGGTGACGCCACCGACCTGCTCGAGGACGGACGCGAGGTCACCGTCTCCTGCGCCGAAGGCGACACCGGGCATGTCTACGATGGCCTGCTCGATTACGATTGCAATACCACCAGCGTCGATAGCATGCCGGACCTGCCGTTCAAGATCATGATGAACGTCGGCAACCCGGACCGCGCCTTCAACTTTGCCTCGCTGCCCAATGCCGGAGTCGGGCTGGCGCGTCTGGAATTCATCATCAACCGCATGATCGGCGTGCACCCCAAGGCGCTGATGGAGTACGACCAGCTGCCTGCCGACCTGCAGCAGATCATCGACGTGCGCACGGCCGGTTATGCCGACCCGGTAACGTTCTATGTCGACAAGTTGGTTGAAGGCATCTCGACCCTGGCGGCGGCGTTCTACCCCAAGCGGGTCATCGTGCGCATGTCGGATTTCAAGTCCAACGAGTACGAGAATCTGATCGGCGGCAAGAACTACGAGCCTGGCGAAGAAAACCCCATGCTCGGTTTCCGCGGCGCGTCACGCTACATCTCGGACACCTTCCGTCCCTGCTTCGAGCTGGAGTGCCGGGCGCTCAAGCGCGTTCGCGACGAGATGGGGCTCGACAACGTCGAGATCATGGTGCCGTTCGTGCGTACGCCGAGCGAAGGGCGAGAGGTCGTCAAGCTGCTCAATGCCAATGGCCTCAAGAGCGGCGATAACGGCCTCAAGATCATCATGATGTGCGAGCTGCCGTCCAACGCGCTGCTGGCCGATGAGTTCCTCGAACACTTCGACGGCTTCTCGATCGGTTCCAACGACCTGACCCAGCTGACTCTGGGGCTGGATCGCGATTCCGGTATCATTGCCCATCTCTTCGACGAGCGTGATCCCGCCGTCAAGAAGCTGCTGTCCATGGCTATCCAGGCCTGCAAGGCACAGGGCAAGTACGTCGGAATCTGCGGGCAGGGCCCCTCGGACCATCCGGAACTCGCCAAGTGGCTGATGGAGCAGGGTATCGATTCGGTCTCGCTCAATCCCGATGCCGTGCTCGAAACCTGGTTCATGCTCGCCGGGGAAACGCTGGGCTAACGAACCGCTTCAATAATCCCGGAGACGGCGCCCGGCTCTCGAGCCGGGCGCCGTTTTTCAGGAGTGAAGCCAGTTTCGCAGCTTCACCAGCAACAACTCCCCGTCGTTCAAGGTGTCGCGCTCGGCCAGGACTTCGGCAAGCATGTCCGGCCGGTCGGTGATGATATTGTCGACGCCCAAGTCGATCATACGTGACATTTCACTGCGACTGTTTACCGTCCAGGCGTGCAATTGATAGCCCAACCGGTGTGCGATCGCGGCGCTCTCCGGCGTCACGCGATTATGGCGCAAGCCGAGTGCATCGATGATGGTGATGTCCAGGCCGCCACGCACCACGAACTGGGCGAACAGTGTCGTTTTCAAATGCGGGGCCTGCCGTTTGACTTCGCGGACGACCTGCGGCGAAAGCGAGGCGACGATCACATCGTCCTGGCGTGACTCCGGCAAGCGATCGATGACTGCAGCCACCAGCGCCTGCATGTCGCCCGGCGCCGGCTTGAGCTCGATATAGAGCTTGATCCGATCGCGCGTCAGCCGCAACACCTCATCGAGGGTCGGGATGGGCTGACCGGCAAACGTGTCGCCAAACCAGCTCCCGACATCCACCTCTTTCACCTCCGCCAGCGTCATTTCATCGATATCCTGGTCCAGACCGGTCAGGCGTCTCAGGCTATTGTCATGCGAGAGAACCACTTCGCCGTCGGCGGTCAAACGAACGTCGATCTCGACATAGTCCGCACCATCGCTGATGGCCTCTTCGATGGCTGCCAGAGTGTTTTCGGGTGCCTTCATCGAGCTGCCGCGGTGGGCCGTGATCTGTACACGATCGCGGATCTCGAAGCTGTTGAGTACCGATGACGCCTGATAGAGCGCAAAGACCAGAACCAGAGCCTCGGCGCCCCAGGCGATCCAACCGGGATGGCTGCCCTTGGTCGGCGCAGAGGGTTTCGGCTGGCGATGCGCCAGGCGCAGGTACAGACAACCCACCAGCATGCTGTTGAACGCTACCCCCACGAATGTCCCTGCCAGTGCCAGCAGGCCGTAGAGGGTCAGATAAATCAGCATGGCCGGAATGAGTACGCTGACCCGTTCGGGAAGCCACTGCAGCATTGGGGTGACCAGCGTATCGAACAGTGCCGTGACCAGGGTCGGCAACAACAGGATAGCGGTGAGCGGAATAGCGACGGGAATGCTTAACCGCGCCTTGACACCGTGCGTCAGGGCCCGACTGCGTGCCAGGGCTTGGCGGGCCGACAAGCGTTCGAGCATCAACGCAGGGAGGGCCAGAGCCCAGCGTAGGTAGAGCCTGGCCGCCAGCCACAGCCACGACAGTGCCAGCAGCGCCGCGGCGAGGAGGAACCACCAGAGTTCCCGAGGTTTGGCCTGGGTCACGTAATAGCTTTCATAGCCGCCGAGCAGCGCCTCGTATAGCCATACCAGGATGAGCACAAAGGGTAGGACGAGCAGCAACTGCGCACCGACCTTGATCAGGGTCAGCGTGGCGAGGCCGATGAAGCGCTGCACTACGCCCCACGAGGCATCCAGTGCCATGCGATAACGGTTGCCGCCGGGGTGCGCCGTGATGAGCAGCATGCCGGCCTGCTGGAGAAACAGTATCAGGAAGGTGAAGACAACTACCGCCAGAACCCAGACCAGCCCAACCGGAGAAAGTGCCACGGCGAGTAGCTGGTCATTGGTGAGCACCGGCCGCCCGATACGCCTGAGCAGGGCGGCCAGCGAACTGGCCGAGGCCGGCAACAACAACGTGGCGGCCAGTAGGGTGAAAAACAGGTGGTAGGCGACCAAGGGGCGCCAGTGGTCACGCAAGGTCGCCATTACATCGGCGAACAAGCGATGCAAAGTCAATGATATGGAGCTTTTTTCGAACATGCTTCCAGCGTTGCACTTTATTAGCAAAAGTGCCAACGGCTACATGTTCAGGCAGTAAGTTCAGACGTCCAGAGTGAGACGCGATTCGGCCACCAGGATGCCATTGTTATCGGCATAGACCCACTGTCCGGGATGCAGGGTCACGCCCGCAAAGGTGACTGCGATGTCACGTTGGCCCTCTCCGCGCTTCTCGCTACGGCGTGGGTGGGCCCCCAACGCCTGGACGCCAAGCTCCGTCTCGGCGAGGACATCGACATCGCGTACGCACCCGTAGACGATGACGCCGCTCCAGCCATTGTCGGCTGCCTTTTCCGCCAGCATGTCGCCCAGTAGGGCGCAACGTAGCGAGCCGCCGCCATCGACCACCAGAACGGCACCCTCACCGGGCTCGGCGACGGCCTCCTTAACGCGGGAGTTGTCTTCGAAGCACTTGACGGTACGTACCGGGCCGCAGAAGGATTCCACACCGCCGAAATTGGCGAACAATGGATCGAGAATCCGTACCTCGGGATGGGCGTCGCAGATATCCGGTGTCACGATATGGTTCATGTCTAGTCTCCTGAATGAGACTTGATAGTGCCACACCCATGCAGCAAGAAAACCCTGCCTTGGACGCAAGACATGTAGCAATGCGACAGGAAAGCCTGCAAGAATTCAGGTCGGCAACGTCAGAAACGAAACCCGGCCGAGGCCGTGAACGTGTCGACGCGATACTCGCTGTCGACATCGTAATATTCGTATTCGGTACGCAACAGGAACGGTGAAAAGTCGAGTTGCGCACCGATGCCGTAGACGGGATTGGTGCCTTCATGACCTTCGAGTTCGAAACGGGTGCCGTCGTCGAGATTGCCTTCCAGATTGTTATCCCAGCGAGCGATACCGGCCTTGGCAAAAGCCGTCAGCCAAGACGAGAATGCCATTTGACCTACTGCACTCATGCCATAGGCACTGGATTCGAAATCGCTGCTGGCTCCGCTGCTGTCCTCGAAGCGGACACGGCCTAAATACGTATAGAACATCTCGGCAGCAAAATAGGGGGTGAAGTCGTAACCCACGAATCCCTTGAAGACATTGCTATCGTCCTCGAAGGCTGGCCTGTCAGGTCGAGAGGCAAACACCTCGTTCATCGAGGCCTGGTTATCACTGCCCTGGGTGCCAATGCCGGTGCCTACGAAAAGGTTGTCCTGCGATTCTGCCGAGACTGGCAGAGAAACAGTCGCCATTCCTACGAAGGTTGAGCCCAGAATGCCACTGAGCAGTATCCAAGTCTGCACGGGAAGTCTCCCTGTGATGCGACAAGTCTTGTTATCGCGATCGCCAACCGCTGATACGAACGGAGTTGGCGTCGTTGCGAATGGGTCGGAGAACATACGTGCATTAAAAGTAAGCCGGACAGGGCCAATCGACAAGGATGGCTGAGTTACGGGGGGTAACTATCGTTAAGGACTTGGACGATAAATGAAACTGCCCACCGCATGCGGTGGGCAGTCTGTCTCGCTGCGAGCTGCCGAGCAGTGAACTCAGACCTTAGAAGCGAAAACCGGCAGATGCACTGACGCTGTCGATTTGGTAATCGCTATCGAAGTCGTAACGTTCGTATTCGGCACGCACGAAGATCGGTGAGAAATTCAATTGAGCGCCGACACCATAGACCGGATCGGTACCGTCCTGGTCTTCAAGGTCGAGATCGGCACCGCCCAGATTGCCGTCGACATCGGTCTCCCATTTGGCGACGCCGATCTTGGCAAAGGCGGTAAACCAAGAGGTGATTGGCAACTGGCCGACGACGCTCACGCCGTAGGCGTCCGATTCCAGATCGGTACTGGCAATGTCGTTGCCTTCCAGGCGCGTCTTGCCCAGGTCGGCATAGAACAGCTCAGTCGCGAAGTAAGGATTGAACTCGTAGCCCACAAAGCCCTTGAAGGAATTGTCATCGTCATCGATGTCGAAATCCTCCGAGCCGGATTCGATGAAATCGTCGACCTCATCGCTGTCGTTCTTCAATGAACTGAACCCGGTCCCAACGCCGAGGTAAAGCCCTTCACCGTTCGGGGCAGCCATGGCCGAAGGCGCGGCTACGTAAAGAACGGAAGACGCTAGCGAAGCAGTAATGAAAGGTTTGAATTTCACGGTGGTTCTCCTTGTGATCGTCGGCACGTTGGCAACGTAGCAGCCGGCGGAGGGGGTGACGGCATCCTGCCGTATTCCACGCAATGTAACGACCGTTTGATTGAGACACTGGAAATCTAATTCGAACACTGTTCGATATCAAGACTTGCAATGTTATCGACACGTATATTTTTGTATAAAAAAGCGCCCCGTCATGGACGGGGCGCTTCGGTCTTCGGCTCTAGGACACCTAGCGTCCCAGCGATGGTGCGAGCATCGGAACCAAAGAATCAGGCTTCCTGTGCGACAGGAATCACGTTCGAGGCCATCTTCTGATATTCCTCGATCTCATGGAAGTTCATGTATCGATAAATTTCACCGGCCATGGCATTGAACTCGCCCATGTAGCCCATGTATTCCTCGACCGACGGCAGGCGGCCAACCACGGCAGCCACTGCGGCCAACTCGGCTGAGGCCAGATAGACATTGGCGCCGTCGCCCAGACGATTGGGGAAGTTGCGGGTCGAGGTCGAGACTACGGTGGACTTGGGCGCGACACGGGCCTGGTTACCCATGCACAGCGAGCAGCCCGGCATTTCCATCCGTGCTCCGGCACGACCATAAATGCCGTAATAACCTTCTTCGGTCAACTGGTGCTGGTCCATCTTGGTCGGCGGCGCCAGCCACAGGCGGGTCTTCAGGCTACCGGCCGGCTGCTTTTCCAAGAGCTTGCCCGCGGCACGGAAGTGGCCGATGTTGGTCATGCACGAGCCGATGAACACTTCGTCGATGGTCTCGCCGGCCACGTCGGAAAGCAGACGGGCATCGTCGGGATCGTTGGGTGCACAGAGCACGGGCTCGGTGATCTCGCTGAGATCGATCTCGATGACCTCGGCATACTCGGCGTCCTTGTCGGCACGCATCAGACTCGGGTTGGCCAGCCACTCTTCCATGGCCAGGATACGGCGTTCCAGGGTACGCACGTCGCCGTAACCGTTGGCGATCATCCATTTGAGCAGCGTGATGTTCGACTTGAGGTATTCGCTCACGCTGTCTTCGGACAGGGTGATGGTGCAGCCCGCGGCACTGCGCTCGGCAGACGCGTCGGAGAGTTCGAAGGCCTGCTCGACGGTGAGATCCTCGAGACCTTCGATCTCCAGGATGCGACCCGAGAAGGCATTCTTCTTGCCGGACTTCTCGACGGTCAGCAGCCCCTGCTTGATGCCATACAACGGGATGGCATGCACCAGGTCGCGCAGGGTGATGCCGGGCTGGCGCTCGCCCTTGAAGCGCACCAATACCGACTCCGGCATATCCAGCGGCATGACGCCGGTGGCGGCGGCGAAGGCCACCAGGCCGGAACCTGCCGGGAACGAGATGCCCATCGGGAAGCGGGTGTGGGAGTCGCCGCCGGTGCCCACCGTATCGGGCAGCAGCATGCGATTCAGCCACGAATGGATGATGCCGTCACCCGGACGCAGCGACACGCCGCCACGGTTCATGATGAAGTCGGGCAGGGTGTGGTGGGTTTCCACGTCGACCGGCTTGGGGTAGGCGCTGGTATGACAGAACGACTGCATCACCAGGTCGGCCTGGAAGCCCAGACAGGCGAGATCCTTGAGTTCGTCGCGGGTCATCGGGCCGGTGGTGTCCTGAGAACCGACGGTGGTCATCTTCGGCTCGCAGTACATGCCGGGGCGCACACCGTCCATGCCGCAGGCCTTGCCGACCATCTTCTGGGCCAGGGTGAAGCCCTTGCCGCTGTCAGCCGGCTGCTCCGGCGTCTTGAACACGTCGGACGGACCCAGGCCGAGTTCGTTGCGTGCCTTGTCGGTCAGACCGCGACCGATGATCAGCGGAATGCGACCGCCGGCACGCACTTCGTCGAGAATCACGCGGGTCTTGAGTTCGAAGGTGGTCAGTACCTCGTCGGTACCATGACGGCAAACCTTGCCCTCGTAGGGGTAGACGTCGATGACGTCGCCCATGGCCATCTGCGAGACATCCATCTCGATGGGCAGAGCGCCGGCATCTTCCATGGTATTGAAGAAGATCGGGGCGATCTTGCCGCCGAAGCAGAAGCCACCGGCGCGCTTGTTGGGTACGAACGGAATGTCGTCGCCGAAGAACCACAGCACGGAGTTGGTGGCGGACTTGCGTGAGGAGCCGGTGCCGACTACGTCACCGACGTAAGCGACCGGATACCCCTTGGCCTTGACTTCGTCGATCTGGGCCAGCGGGCCCTTGGTGCCGGGCACCTCAGGCTGGATGCCTTCGCGCTCGTTCTTGAGCATGGCGTTGGCGTGCAGCGGGATGTCCGGACGAGACCAGGCATCCGGTGCCGGTGACAGGTCGTCGGTGTTGGTTTCGCCGGGGACCTTGAATACGCTCAGCGTGATCTTGTCGGCAAGCGCCGGCTTGGCCAGGTACCACTCGGCGTCGGCCCAGGATTGCAGGACGTCCTTGGCGACGGCGTTGCCGGCCTTGGCTCGATCGGCGACGTCGTGGAAGGCATCGAACATCAGCAGGGTGTGCTTGAGTTGTTCGCCGGCTTCCTTGGCGAGGCTGGCGTCGTCGAGCAACTCGACGAGGGTGGCGATGTTATAGCCACCCTGCATGGTCCCCAACAGCTTGACCGCATGAATCTTGTCGATCAGTGGCGATTCGGCTTCGCCCTTGGCGATGGCGGTGAGAAAACCGGCCTTGACATAGGCGGCCTCATCGACACCGGGGGGAACGCGATCGGTGATCAGTTCGAGGAGAAACTGCTCCTCACCCGCCGGCGGGTTCTTGAGGAGGTCGACCAGCGCAGCGGTCTGCTCGGCGTTGAGCGGCTTCGGCGGCACGCCCTCGGCAGCGCGCTCCTCGACATGTTGGCGGTAGGCTTCAAGCACGTTGGGGATCCTCATCTATTTTTCGGATTCCATGAGCGATCGGAGGAGGGGTACATCGACTCATGTCGATGAAAGGCGACCCGATGACAGGCGACCCCGACCGCTGACAGGCCGCCGCGATTCTACGCGAGAATGTCGACAATGTTAAGCGAAGCCCGCCTGCTTGGCGTTCCACTTTGGTCGCCGCGGTGTAGCGCAACGACAAGAACCGCTGTTTTCGCTATCGCTGACATGAAATTGTCGCGTTACCATGAGGCGCTTGAAGAGGATCTGCCATGACGCAACGTATCGCTTCTCCCTGCGTCGGGTTGTGTTCCACCACAGTGGGGGACACTGCCTGCCGGGGGTGCCAGCGCAGCGACAGTGAAATACGTGACTGGTTCGCTTACGACGATGATGAGCGACGCCGGCGTATGGCCGAATTGGACGGGCTCCGGGTAGCGATTGCAGGAGAGTTTCTGCAAGTTACCAGTGCCGAGACGCTCGAAGTGCAACTCGTCCGCCATCGCGTTCGCTTTCGCGAGAACCAGCCACCGTTGTCGCGGGCGGTCGAACTGTTACGTGTCGGGCGGACCCGAATCGTCGACCTGACCCGTTACGGCCTGCAGCCGTGCGGTAAAGGTTTGTCGCTCTCTGCCGATGAAATGTATGAGTCGATTAGCTTGGCATTGCTCGAGCATGCACAGAAGCGCAGCCAGGCACAGCGACTCGATCAACCAATATGATGACGACCATGTCCGATACCGTAGAGGCGTTGCTGCCTGCCGAACTGCTCGATTTTTTGCCCTGTGCCACGCCTGAGGCTTGGTGTGACGCTGCCTTGGCCAATCAGGAGCTGCTGTTGATCGATCATGCGCAGTGCGAGAAGAAGGCGGCATCGACTGCCATGAGCCTGATGTATCGTTATGTCGATCGCCCTTTATTGTTGACAAAGATGTCGCAATTGGCTCGAGAGGAGCTCCTGCACTTCGAGCAGGTGGTCAAGCTGATGGAGGCGCGCGGTGTCGTTTACCGCCATCTCAGTGCGGCGCGCTATGCCGAAGGGCTGCGCAGCCATGTACGTCGCGACGATCCCGAGCGTCTTATCGACATTTTGATCGTCGGGGCTTTCATCGAGGCACGCAGTTGCGAACGTTTCGCCCGGCTGATACCGCGTCTCGATGACGAGCTTGCCAAGTTCTATCGCTCTCTGGTTAAGTCGGAAGGGCGTCATTACGAAGATTATTTGATGTTGGCTCGATACTTTGCCACCGATTCCATCGACGCGCGTATCGCGTTTTTCGCTGAACGCGAGCGTGAGTTGATCGAGGCGCCGGATACGGTCTTCCGTTTCCATAGCGGTTTGCCTGCCGCGGCCTGAGGCAGCTAGGGTTGGGCGGTGACGCCTTGCAGTCGTCGACAGAACAATGCAGGAACTGACAACAATGATGCGGACCGATTCCGTCAATACCCAGTTAACGCTGTTCGGTCACTTTTCCTTGAGCCTGGGTGGGGATACGCTCACTCAATTCAGCTACGACAAGGTCAAGGCACTGCTGGTCCATCTGCTGTTGCAAGGCCAGCCGGTGAATCGTGCCACGCTAGCCGAACTGCTATGGCCCGACCAGGGGCTGTCCTCGGGGCGAACCAATCTGCGTCATGCGCTGCATTGCCTGCGCCAGAGCCTGGGGGACGATGCCGAGCGCGTGCTGGTAGTGTCCCGTCAAACCATCGCGTTCCAGTTGCCGGAACGGTGGCGATTCGACCTGCATCAGGTCGATGCGCTCTTGGCCGAGCCGCCCGATGTCGTGCGACTCGAGAAATTGCTCGCTCTCTACCGGGGCGATCTGGCGGAGGAACTCCAGCTCACCCAATGTGCCGAATATCAGCGCTGGTTGGTGCGAATCCGCGGCGAGTGGCGTCAGCGCGTCATTGCCTATGCCGAGCAGGTCGTCAACTCGGCCGCTGACATTCCCGATACGTTGCTACGTACCCTGGTAAGCCGTTTTTCGGGCTATGCCCCTTTTCATGAACGCTTGATTCGGCAACTGATCGATCAGGGCCAGTCCGCCGCAGCGCACGAAGAATATAATGCCTACCTGCAGCTGTTGGCCTTGGCAGGACAGCAGCCCGATCCCGGCATTCTGCAACTGGCGCGTTATTGGTCCGATGCGCCGGTGGAGCCACAGCCGGTCACGCCTCAGGGTGCCTATTCGCGTGCACTCAACATGGATAGCCAGCCACTGCGTGACGAGGAAATCGATCACAGGCAGCTTTCCGTGATGGCGATTCGCCTGAGCTTGCACGGGGAATGGGAGGAGCGGAGCGAGGTTCGCGCCTGTCTGGCGCTGCAAATCGAGCTGCTGCGCTGGCTGGAACGGCAGTGCCATCATCTGGGAGGGTTCTGGTTGCCCGGAGCGACAGGCGGCCTGGGGCTGGCGTGCTTTGGCACGCACGGCCCGGCGCACCAATTGGCCGAGTTGGTCGCGCTTTATGAGCACTGCCGACGTGCCCTGCCGGACGAAACGGCACGCCTCTGGAGCGGTGACAAGGCGGCACCCCAGTTTTCACTCATTGCAGGACTGCATAGCGGGCGTGTCGTTTATCTGCCCGAGCGGCAACTGATCGATCCCCTGGGGCAGGTAACGCAGCGTTCCCTGGAGTTGATGAGCGCTGCCGAGGGCAGTGAACTGGTCATCTCGCAAGAGGCCAGCCAGCACATGCCGCCGGCTCTCGACCTGCAGCCCCGACTGGCGTCGCGGCTGGTGGCCAGTGACGGCAAGATACGTTTGCGTGCACTGGTGCTTGGCACCGGTGAGGGCGGGCGCAGTACTCTGCAGCCGGCGTTGGTCGGTCGCGAGAATGCGCTACGCAAGTTGCGCGATGCCCTGGCCCGGGCCGGCATCGGCCTGCGTCAGAGTGTGTTGGTGCAGGGCGCTTCGGGAATGGGGAAGTCGGCGTTGATGGTGGGCTTCAGGCAGCTGGAGCAGAGCCAGGATGCCGCATTGTGCTGGATATCGACCACTCGGATGTCGATGCAGGAGCCTTATGGCGTCGCCCGGTCGCTGGTGCGCTGGCATTGGCAGGGCGAGCCGAATGGCGATGCGTTGCAAGCCTTGTTGGAAGCGCAGGGCGAGACCGCGCTGCTGGCCGATGAAGCCCGTTGCCGCATGCTCTATCAGGCGCTGGGAGTGGAGGTGCCGGAAGAACGCCTGACCATTGCCCAGAACGGTGAAGCAGTGGACCTCGTCGTGCGGGTGTTGCATGGTCTGATCAAGCACATCACGAAGGATAAGCCGTTGGTGCTCATGGTCGACGACCTGCAGTGGATCGATGAGCTTTCGTTGAAGGTGCTGTCCGGACTGCAGGCGCACTTGCCGATCAATAGCCCTTTCCTGCTGGTGACCAGCTACCATGGTCGCGAAGCGTTGCCGGTCAAGCTGCACTGGGATCAGCAGATCGTGCTGGGGCGTCTCGACGCTACGCAATCGTCCCGTCTGTTGTCGCAACTGGCGCGTCATTATCGCCTGCACCTTAGCCCCCGCCTGCGTAGCCAATTGATCGAACGCTGTGATGGTGTGCCTCTCTACTTGCAGGAAATCTGCCGGCGACTGGACATGGATCGTCGTGAAGGCCGCAGTGTTCAGGTCGAGGAGCTGCCTCATGGCTTGCTGGGGCTGTTGGCCAGTCGCATCGACCAGTTGGATACCGACCGGCATGTTGCCCACGTGGCGGCGGTACTCGGCCGTCAGTTCCGCCTCGACTTCCTCAGGGAGTGCTGCGGTATCGAGGAAGCGCGTCTCAAGCAGGCGCTGGAGCAAATGGTGCGTCTCGAGATCATCGAGAGTCGCGAGGCCGGCAGTGAATTCGAATATCAGTTTACCCATCCGCTGCTCCAGGAGGCGGCCTATCTATCCTGTCCCCGAGACATTCGTGCCCGCATCCATCAGCAGGTCGTCGGCCTGATCGAAGAGCGTTTCCCGATGTGGATCAGTCGCAATCCGGGCGACTTTGCCGCACATTTGCGCCGCAGCGGGCACTATGCACGCGGAGCCCGCTATTTCGAACTGGCGGCCCGGGAGGCGCTCAAGGTCAGTGCCAACCGGACGGCACTGCGCATGGCGGATGCCGGCCTGGCCAGCTTGCGTCAGGTCGACGAACAGGTCGAGCGCGAAATCAGCCTGTTGACCGTCAAGGGGCAGGCCGCCTTCGCTCTGGAAGGGCACGGTTCGCCAACTGCTCATGAAAGCTTCGTCAAGGCGCGTGAACTGATCGAATGTTCGCCCTGCGCCGACGAAGAGACCGAGCTCGAGCAGCGTTTTCTGGTCAAGTGGGGGCTCTGGGTGGGCTGCAGTCAGCGATATGCCAATGCCGATGCCTTCTCGTTGGCGTCACGCATGGCGGCCGTGGCGCAGCAGCTCCCTGACCCGCGCTACCGCCGCCTGGCGGAGTATGCCCAGGCTCACTGCGAGTACTGGGCGGGAAGCATTCGGCAGGCGCACGACCATCTGCAGGAAATCGATCCGCTCAATCAATCGATGATGCTGGAGTGGCTGCCATTCTCCGACCATCCGCAGGTGGCGGCGGCCTGCTACCAGGGTTGGGCATTGTGCTTGCGTGGCGATTACCACAACGCCGAAGTCCAGATCGAGGCTGCGATTCGGCTGGCCGAACGCTTCAACCACCCCGGATCACTGGCGATGTCCCTGATGTTTGCAGCGTCGCTGTACCGGCAGTTGGGGCATGTGCATCTGGCAGGCGCCAGGGCGGAGCGCGTCTTCGAGCTGACGCAGACGCCGGATTTGCACCTCTGGCACATGACGGCCCAATGTGCCCTGGGGTGGCACAAGGCCCTGACCGGTGACCGTGCCGGGCTGGCCATGATCGAAGCCGGGTTGGAAGAGTCTTTCGAACTGGTCGGACGCGAGCGATACCAGCGACCGGTGCTATGGTACGTGGATGCTTGCCTGTTTCTGGGCGAACTGTCGCGTGGCGAAGATTACCTCGATCAGTGCCTGCTAATGGCATGCGAGCGCCATTCGCTTTATGTGCCGGAGCTCTCCATTCAACTGGCCAAGCTATATCACCAGCTAGGTCGTCCCGCTGAGCCGGTTCGCAAGCTGGCTGAACAGGCGCTGGCGCAGGCACGTGAACACGAGAACATTCATCACGAGCTTTATGCGTTGGAATTCTGGCTGGAGGCCGTCGACCCGAATGACGTGAATGCGCGTGAGGCATTGCGCCGGCTGCTTGGCGTGGTTTCGCAAAGCGATGCGCCGGTCTTGGGGCGCTGGCGTACGCTGCTCGATCATTGTGCGCCGAATGAGCTGGCCAGCCCTCGCGCCATCAACGCCGAGTAGAGAAGCCGAGCTTGCATTCGAAAACGATACGGGGCGCTGCTGTTGGCAGCGCCCCGTTGGCGTACAGGCGCGAATGGTCGGACGTTTAGAAAGTGAACTGAAGCAGCTCGGGCTGGCCATTCGTTTCGATGCGGATTTCCCAGCCCTGGTGAGGTTGCCAGTCGCCCAGTACGATACGTTTCGCCGCGTCTCCAGCGACCTGTAGTTCGTGTACGGCGGGGCGGTGGGTATGGCCGTGAATCAATGTGCGCACATTATGTTGCGCCATTTCGTGCACGACGTCTTCCGGCGTGACATCCATGATGTCTTCCGCCTTGTTGGAACTGGCCTCGCCTGACTGGCTGCGCAGGCTGCGGGCCAGTTCGAGCCGTTGTTCTACGGGCAAGGCCAGAATCTGCGCCTGCCACTGTGGATCGCGAACCATGGCGCGGAACTTCATGTAGGTTTCGTCACGGGTGCATAGGCTGTCGCCATGCATCAGTAGGATGCGTTGGTCTCCCAACGTGACAATGCTGGGATCCGGCAGGAGCGTCGACCCGGTGGCCTGTGCAAAACCCTCCCCGATCAGGAAGTCGCGATTGCCGTGCATGAAGTAAAGTTGCGTGCCGCTATCGCTAACGTCCTTGAGTGCCGCGATGATGCGGGCCTCGAATTCGCCCTGGTAGTCGTCGCCGATCCAGGCTTCGAAGAAGTCGCCGAGAATATAGAGCGATTCGGCATGACGGCCGCGCTCATCGAGGTAACGTAAGAATCCCTCGGCGATCTCGGGGGCACCGGCATGCAGGTGCAGGTCGGAAATCAGTCGTATCGTCATGCGTCCGTACCGTCAGTGGTCGGGGGCGGTCCTGGCGTTGCCTGATGCAAGGGCAAGGGCCTCGTCATGAAACGGCCCGCCGTAGCGGGCCGCTTCAATATCAGTTCAGCGTTCAGTCGACGATTTCCGCGCGCTGGATGACGACGTCTTCTGCGGGAACGTCGGCATGCATGCCGCGACGGGTCGTCGGGACGTCCTTGATGCTCTCGACGACATCCATGCCTTCGACCACTTCGCCGAATACACAGTAGCCCCAGCCCTGCAGGTTCTTGCCACGATGGTCGAGGAAGTCATTGTCTGCCACGTTGATGAAGAACTGGGCAGTGGCCGAGTGCGGATCCTGGGTACGGGCCATGGCGAGAGTGCCCTTGCGGTTCTTCAGGCCGTTGTCGGCTTCGTTCTCGATCGGCTCGCGGGTGGGCTTCTGCTCGAAATCGAGGTCGAAACCGCCGCCTTGGATCATGAAGCCGTTAATCACGCGATGGAACAGTGTGTTGTCGAAATGGCCGTCACGCACGTACTGCTCGAAATTTGCCGCCGTCTTGGGGGCATTTTCGTAATCGAGCTGGATGTGGATCTCGCCGTGATTGGTATGCAGGACGATCATGGAGGTTTCTCAACTGTCAGAAATGGTGCGCCTTGGCGAAGCGCTTGAGCGTCGCGCTATAATAGCGTCTTTCGTTCTACGCGCGAAGCCGGGGTTCATTACCGCTTCGCCATTCGCGATCCCAGAGGTTCATGGACACCATATGACCACCGAGAGTACCAGCGCCCCGAATTTCATTCGCAACCAGATCAGGGAAGAGATCGAAGCGGGCTCCGTCGATACCGTCGTCACCCGTTTCCCTCCGGAACCCAATGGATTTCTGCATATCGGCCATGCCAAGTCGATATGCCTGAATTTCGGGATTGCCGAGCAGTTCGGCGGTGGTTGTAATCTGCGTTTCGACGACACCAACCCGGCCAAGGAAGAGCAGGCTTACATCGATGCCATCAAGGCCGATGTGGAATGGCTGGGCTTTCAATGGGCCGGCAACGTTCGTTATGCCTCGGATTACTTCGATCAGCTCTATGCCTGGGCGCAGCACTTGATTCGCGAAGGCAAGGCATACGTCGACGATCTGTCCGCCGAGGAGATCCGTGAATACCGCGGTACGCTCACCGAGCCGGGGCGTCCGAGCCCCTATCGTGAGCGTTCTGCCGAAGAAAACCTGGACTTGCTGGAGCGCATGCGCACCGGGGAGTTCGCCGAAGGCGAGAAGGTGCTGCGCGCCAAGATCGACATGACATCGCCCAACATCAACCTGCGCGATCCGGTGCTCTATCGTATCCGCCATGCCAGTCATCACCAGACGGGCGACAAGTGGAAGATCTATCCCTCCTACGATTTTGCCCACGGTCAGTCGGATGCCATCGAAGGCGTGACTCACTCGCTATGCACGCTGGAGTTCGAGGATCACCGCCCGCTCTACGACTGGTTCCTCGAGAACCTGCCGGTGCCGGCTCGCCCCCGCCAGATCGAGTTCGCGCGGCTGAATCTGAACTATACCGTTACCTCAAAGCGCAAGCTCAAGCTGCTGGTTGACAAGGGGATCGTCGACGGTTGGGACGACCCTCGTATGCCGACGGTGTCCGGTATGCGCCGGCGTGGCTACACGCCGAATTCGATCCGCAAGTTCTGCGACATGATCGGGGTGACCCGTGCCGAGGGTGGCATGGTGGATATTGCGATGCTCTATCACGCCATTCGCTCCGATCTGGAAGACAACGCGCCACGTGCCATGTGCGTGCTCAAGCCGCTCAAGGTGGTGTTGACCAATGTCGCGGAAGATCATGACGAGGTCTTCGAGGTGCCCGGGCATCCGGCACGAGACGACATGGGCGTGCGCAAGCTGCCGCTGAGTCGCGAGATATGGATCGATGCCGACGATTTCATGGAAGAGCCGCCCAAGAAGTTCTTCCGCCTGGCGCCGGGCAAGGAAGTTCGCCTGCGCAATGCCTACGTCATTCGCTGCGACGAGGTCATCAAGAGCGCCTCGGGCGACATCGAGGAACTGCGCTGTTCGGTGGATTTCGACACGCTCGGCAAGAACCCCGAAGGGCGCAAGGTCAAGGGCGTGATTCACTGGGTCAGTGCGGCGCATGCCGTGCCGGTCGAAGTGCGTCTCTATGACAATCTGTTCCAGGTCGAGGCGCCGGATCGCGACCGCGACGTCGATTTCCTCGAACACCTCAACGAGAACTCGCTGAGCGTGGTCGAAGGCTATGGCGAGCCGAGCCTGGCCGAAATCGGACCCGAGGATCGCTTTCAGTTCGAGCGGGTGGGCTATTTCTGCGCTGACCGGCATGCCTTGGCCGAGGGCAGGCGTGTCTTCAACCGGACCGTGGGACTCAAGGATA
The DNA here is from genome assembly GCF_022348165.1 of Halomonas sp. McH1-25. Taxonomy (GTDB): domain Bacteria; phylum Pseudomonadota; class Gammaproteobacteria; order Pseudomonadales; family Halomonadaceae; genus Modicisalibacter. Next base: position 546,893 of record NZ_JAKRFI010000001.1, on the reverse strand, counting down.
CCTGGGCCAAGATCCAGAAGAAGGGGTGAGTGGCATGCAGATCTACAATACCCTGACCCGGCGCAAGGAGACTTTCAGTCCCATCGAGCCGGGCAAGGTGCGCATGTACGTGTGTGGCATCACGGTCTACGACTATTGCCACATCGGTCATGCGCGGGTCATGGTCGCGTTCGACGTGATTACCCGTTACCTGCGGGAACGCGGTTACGACGTGACCTACGTGCGCAATATCACCGACGTCGACGACAAGATCCTCAAGCGTGCCGACGAGAATGGCGAAACCATCGTCAGCCTCACCGAGCGCATGATCGCGGCCATGCATGAGGACGAGGATCGTCTTGGCGTGCTGCGTCCCGACCGCGAACCCCGGGCGACGGCATATATCGATGAGATCATTGCCATGATCGAGCTACTGATCGAGAAGGAATATGCCTACCGCGCCGACAACGGCGACGTCTATTATCGGGTACGCAAGTTCGCTGGCTACGGCAAGCTCAACAATCGCAATCTCGATGAGATGCGTGCCGGTGCGCGTGTCGAGGTCGAAGCGCACAAGGAAGACCCGCTCGATTTCGTACTCTGGAAAGCGGCCAAGCCGGACGAGGCGAGCTGGCCGTCGCCTTGGGGTAACGGCCGCCCGGGCTGGCACATCGAATGTTCCGCCATGTCGACCTGCTGTCTGGGGGAGACGTTCGACATTCATGGCGGCGGGCCGGACCTGACCTTCCCGCACCACGAGAACGAGATTGCCCAGAGCGAGGCGGCGACCGGTCAACGTTACGTCAATACCTGGATGCATGCCGGCGCGGTCAGAGTCGACCAGCAGAAGATGTCCAAGTCATTGGGCAATTTCTTCACCATCCGGGAGGTGCTTGAAGTGCACGATCCCGAGGTGGTTCGTTACCTGTTGCTGTCCAGCCACTATCGCAGTCCGATCAACTATGCACCCGATGCACTCGACGAGGCGCGACGTTCTTTGGAACGTTTCTACAATGCGCTCGAGGGCATCGAGCCGGTGCAGGGCGATGTGGATGAGCGCTATCAGGCGCGATTCGTCGAGGCGATGGACGATGACTTCAATACCGCCGAGGCGCTTGCCGTGCTGTTCGAGCTGGTTCGCGATCTGAATCGGGCGCGTAAGGAAGCGCCCGAGCAGGCGCCGATCCTGGCATTCGAGCTGAAGCGCCTGGGCGGTATCCTCGGGCTGTTTGGCCAGGAGCCGTCCGCTTTTCTCAAGGCGGGAGCGACGAACCTGCCGATTTCCGAAGCCGAGATCGAGGCGCGAATCGCTGCGCGTGCCGAAGCCAAGGTGCAGCGCGACTTTGGTCGGGCCGACCGTATCCGTGACGAACTCGCTACCATGGGCATCGTACTCAAGGATTCCCGCGAAGGTACGAGTTGGGTATTCGAAAGGTAGGCAGGATGTCTGGAACGAAAAACCGCGGCGCCGTGTTGGCGCTGCGGTTTTTCACTGACCGAACCGGGTGATTTGCCAGTAGGGCCGGCTCAGGCTTCGACGCTGGCTTCGAGGGGCGTGCCCAGGCGTTTGACCATGGCTTCGACCATCTCCGCCGAGTGCGTGGCGGCTTGTTCGATGAACTGCTGGAAGGAAACGTTGGATTCCTTGCCGGCGATGTCCGACAAGGCGCGGATCACTACGAAGGGGCATCCGTACAGATGGCAGGTCTGGGCAATGGCTGCCGCTTCCATTTCCGCCGCCAGCATGGTCGGGAAACGCTCGCGGGTGCGCTGCACGGCATCGGGACAAGCCATGAAAGCGTCGCCGGTGGCGATCAGCCCTTCGTGTACGCGCAAATGACCCAGGCTTTCGATGCAATCCCGCGCGACCCGTACCAGCCTGTCGTCTGGCAAATAGGCGGCCGGCATGCGAGGAACCTGTCCATGCTCATAGCCGAAGACCACCGCATCGACGTCGTGATGGCGCACTTCAGTGGAGATCACTACGTCGCCAACCCGCAAGTCGCTACCGAAGCCGCCCGCCGAGCCCGTATTTATAATGACTTCGGGCTGGTACATGTCGAGCAGCAGGGTCGTACCTATGGCGGCATTCACCTTGCCGATGCCCGACTGGAGGATCACTACATCGACTCCATGCAACTGGCCGATGTGAAAGGTGGAACCCACATGCTCGCGTGTACGTCGATTGTCCAGCCGTGAGGCGAGCAGGGCGACTTCTTCCGCCATGGCGCCAATGATTCCGATTTTCTGCATCAGGCGAATACCTGGTTCCATTCATTGCGTTTGGCCAGGAAGTTGCGGGCCAACGCCTGGGCGCCTTCCAGGCTGTGGCTGGCCGCCCAACCGCACTGCATTTCGTTGCAGGCCGGGACTTCCTTGGCTTCCAGAACGTCTTCCAATGTCTTGGCCAGCAGGTCGAGCACGTCGTCGTAGTCGTCGTGATTGATCATCGCGACGTAGAAACCGGTCTGGCAACCCATCGGGCTGATGTCGACGACCTTGTCGCTATGGTTGCGCGACAGTTCCGCCATCAGATGTTCCAGCGAGTGCAGGGCCGGCATCTCCATGTGTTCACGGTTGGGCTGGCAGAAGCGCATGTCGTATTTGTGGATATGGTCGCCGTTGTCGCCGGTCTTGATTCCAGCCAGACGGACATAGGGCGCCTTGACCTTGGTGTGGTCCAGGTTGAAGCTTTCGACGTTCATCTGCTGCTGATCGCTCATCCCATTCTCCAGAACATCGTTGATCGTTGTGCAGGCGGTAAAACAGGTGGCGATTATACGCAACATGTCTCACTTATGCATGGCATCGTGCAGTTCGGCGGCGTACAGCGTGTTTTCCAGTAGCGAAGCGACCGTCATGGGGCCTACGCCACCCGGTACCGGCGTGATGTAGCTGGCGCGCCTGGCCGCCGGCTCGAACTCGATGTCACCGATCAACTGGCCGCTATCCAAACGATTGATGCCGACATCGATGACGATGGCGCCTTCCTTCACCCATTCGCCCTTGACCACGCCCGGCTTGCCTACCGCGACGACCAGCAGGTCGGCATCGCGGACATGGGTCTCCAGATCGCGGGTGAAACGGTGGCAGATCGTCGTCGTGCAGCCGGCCAGCAGCAGCTCGAGCGCCATGGGTCGCCCGACGATGTTGGATGCGCCGACGATGGTTGCGTCGAGGCCGCGTACCTGAAGGCCGGTTTCCTGCAGCAGGGTCATGATGCCCTTGGGCGTACAGGGGCGCAGTACGGGCAGGCGCTGGGCGAGGCGGCCGAGGTTGTAGGGATGAAAGCCGTCCACGTCCTTGTCGGGGCGGATGCGCTCGAGGATCGGGCGGGCGTCCAGGTGCTCAGGCAGAGGCAACTGCACCAGGATGCCGTCGACCGTGGGGTCATCGTTCAGCTCGTCGACGAGGGTTTCCAGCGCTTCCTGGCTCGTATCGGCGGTCAGTTGGTGACGAAAGGAAAGGATGCCGGCCTGCTCACAGGCAAGATGCTTGTTACGCACATAGACTTCGGACGCCGGATCTTCACCAACCAGCACCACGGCAAGCCCGGGGATGCGCTTGCCGGTTGCGTGACGGGTCTTCACTTGGCGAGCGACTTGTTGGCGGACTTGCGCGGCAATGGCTTTGCCGTCGATCAGTTGGGCTGACATCAAAGATTCCTTTGGTACTGTCGAGCAGAAGCGCTGCGGAAGAGAAGGCGGGATTTTCGCATGTCCGAAGCGGCTGTCAAAGCGCCGCTACGTTGCAGTGGTTAGGCCAAGGGCTTGACCTTTGGGCAAAGTTACGTAGAATACGCAGCGCTTGACGAGGCCCGAGCGGTGACGTCTTGGCCGTGGCTACGAACGGCGGGGTATAGCGCAGTCTGGTAGCGCGCCTGCTTTGGGAGCAGGATGTCGGGGGTTCAAATCCCTCTACCCCGACCAACCTATTGATTGGTAAAGGTTTATTTGATCGATGGGGTTGTGGTTGGAAGCTTGGGGCCGTAATATGACTCTCTCGTAGAGACACTATGCGCCTATAGCTCAACCGGATAGAGCAACGGCCTTCTAAGCCGTAGGTTGCAGGTTCGAGTCCTGCTGGGCGCGCCAAGTTGCTGGCCAGCTTCCATAGGCCGGCCTGGCATGGTCAATACCGTAAGCAGCAGTTCGATATGGTGGATGTAGCTCAGTGGTAGAGCCCCGGATTGTGGCTCCGGTGGTCGTGGGTTCGATCCCCATCATCCACCCCATGTCGTCTGTCTCGTTTATTGAAGAAGTGGTGGATGTAGCTCAGTGGTAGAGCCCCGGATTGTGGCTCCGGTGGTCGTGGGTTCGATCCCCATCATCCACCCCATTTCTTTTCCCGGTTGCCCCTCTTTTATCCTGATTGTATGTTGCCACGCTCGTGGCGATTTCTGTTTCGGCTTCCTTCGCGTATATCCGTTGACGCCTCTATGCGCGTTAAGCGCTGCAATGGCGGGGTTTTTTCCGTTGCCCTTGCAAATCCTGCGGATGTCCCCATATACAGCCGCATGACGCGCTTGCCAGCGCGTGCAGGGATTCTTAAAATCCTCCCTTTTGAACGCACTTTCAAACGCCCCCAGTCGGTAGAGGACCTTTCATGCAAGTTTCCGTCGAAACGACTTCACAGATCGAGCGCCGCGTCACCGTGCAGGTGCCATCCAATGAAGTCGATGAGGCCGTCGCCGCCCGTCTCAAGGACACCGCCAAGAACATTCGCCTCAACGGCTTCCGTCAGGGACGGGTGCCGATGGCGGTGGTGAAGCAGCGCTACGGTCGCGACGTGCGTAATGAAGTGGTGGGCGAACTAATGCGTCAGCATTATGTCCGGGCAATCACCGAGCAGAGCCTGAACCCGGCGGGGTATCCGTCGATCGAGCCCACCGTCAACGAAGCGGGCAAGGACCTGGAGTTCGTCGCGACGCTGGAGGTCTATCCGGAGTTCGAGTTGGCCTCCATCGAGGGCAGCGAAATCGAGCGTCCGGTAGCCAGTGTCAATGACGGCGACATCGATCAGATGATCGAGACCCTGCGCAAGCAGAATGCCCAGTGGGAAGTCGTCGACCGTGCCGCCGAGACGGGCGATCAGGTCAAGATCGACTTCAAGGGCTTCCTGGGCGATGAGCCGTTCGAAGGCGGTGAGGCCGAAGGGCACGACCTCGTACTGGGGTCCAATAGCTTTATTCCCGGTTTCGAGGAGCAACTGGTCGGGGTCAAGGCCGGCGACGAAACCGAGATCAAGGTTACCTTCCCCGAGGATTACCAGGCTGAGCATCTGGCCGGTAACGAAGCGACCTTCCAGGTCAAGGTGCATCAGGTCAGCGCCCAGCAGTTGCCGGAAGTCGACGCCGAGTTCGTCAAGCAGTTCGGCGTCGACGATGGCGATCTCGACAAGTTCCGTGGCGAAGTGCGCAAGAACATGGAGCGCGAGGTCAAGCAGGCGGTCGATAACCGCGTCAAGCAGCAGGCCCTGGATGCCCTGAAACAGGCCAACGATATACCGGTGCCTGCATCGTTGGTCAGTCAGGAAACCGATGGGCTCAAGCGTCAGGCCGCCCAACAGTTCGGCCTGGGTGACGACTTCGATGTCTCGCAGCTGCCGGACGAACTGTTCGCCGAACAGGCCAAGAGCCGGGTGCAAGTGGGTCTGCTGCTGGCCGAAGTCATCAAGGTGCATGAGCTGGACGCCAGCGATGACGAGATCAAGGCCAAGGTCGAGGAACTCGCCCAGCAGTACCAGCAGCCTGAGCAGGTCATCGAGTACTATCTCAAGGACGAGCAGATGAAGAATCAGGTCAAGTCTGCCGTTCTCGAAGAGAAGGCGGTTGACAAGCTTCTCGAGCAGGCACAGGTTAAAGACGTCGAGATGTCCTACGAGCAGGCGCTACAGGCGGCCCAGCAGCAGGGCGGAGAGGACGAAGAAGCCGAAGAGGATGAGGCGACTTCGCAGCAGTCCTGACGCGGCGCTGTACAAGCTGACTGAACGACCCGGCTTCGGCCGGGTCGATAGTCATGTGCCTGGCTGGGTAAGCAAGGCATCACGTTACAAATCACCGGATTAAGGTAGTCACGCAATGGGCAACGAGTTCGATATTCAAAACGCCGGCGGTCTGGTCCCCATGGTGGTCGAGCAGAGCGCACGCGGTGAGCGGGCCTACGATATTTACTCGCGCCTGCTCAAGGAACGTGTGATCTTCCTGGTGGGTCCGGTGGAAGACTACATGGCCAACCTGGTCGTGGCACAGCTGTTGTTCCTCGAGTCCGAGAACCCGGACAAGGACATTCATCTGTACATCAACTCGCCCGGCGGGTCGGTAACGGCAGGTATGTCCATTTATGACACCATGCAGTTCGTCAAGCCGGACATCTCGACCGTGTGTATCGGGCAGGCCGCCAGCATGGGGGCGTTGCTTCTGGCCGGCGGCGCCAAGGACAAGCGTTTCTGTCTGCCGAATTCACGCATGATGATCCACCAGCCGCTCGGTGGGTATCAGGGGCAGGCGTCGGATATCGAAATTCATACGCGTGAAATTCTCAACATTCGCCATAAACTGAATCGTATTCTGGCCGATCATACTGGACAGGACATCGAGACGATTGCCAAAGATACCGACCGTGACAATTTCATGGACGGCAACCAAGCAGTGGAATATGGCCTTATCGATGCCGTGCTGGCTAAGCGCCCGGCATCCTGATAGCGTAATTGTAAACTATGCATATCCTGGCGGCCGTCATGGCCGTCTTCGGAAAGAGGTACGCGAATGGCCGACGGCAAAGGCAAAGACGAGGGTAAGCTGCTGTACTGCTCGTTCTGTGGCAAAAACCAGAACGAAGTACGCAAGCTGATCGCAGGCCCTTCCGTCTATATCTGCGACGAGTGTGTCGACTTGTGCAACGACATCATTCGCGAGGAGGTTCTGGAGGCCGATGCCGAGGGTGACGAAGATCGCCTGCCAGCTCCACGTGAGATCCGCGATACACTCGATGACTACGTGATCGGGCAGGACCGGGCCAAGATGGTGCTGTCCGTCGCGGTGTACAATCACTACAAGCGCTTGCGCGCTGGAGTGAAGGGCGACGACGTCGAACTCGGCAAGTCCAACATTCTGCTGATCGGGCCGACCGGCAGCGGCAAGACGTTGCTGGCCGAGACCCTGGCGCGTCTACTCAACGTGCCCTTCACCATCGCTGACGCTACGACGCTGACTGAGGCGGGGTACGTCGGCGAGGACGTCGAGAACATCATCCAGAAACTGTTGCAGAAGTGCGATTACGATGTCGAGAAAGCCCAGCGCGGCATCGTCTATATCGACGAGATCGACAAGATATCGCGCAAGTCCGATAACCCGTCGATCACCCGTGACGTCTCCGGTGAAGGTGTGCAGCAGGCGCTGCTCAAGTTGATCGAGGGCACTACGGCTTCGGTGCCTCCCCAAGGGGGACGCAAGCACCCGCAGCAGGAGTTCCTGCAGGTCGATACCGGCAATATCCTGTTCATCGTCGGCGGGGCCTTCGCCGGGTTGGACAAGGTGATTCGCGATCGTGCCGAGAAAGGCGGGATCGGCTTCAACGCGACGGTCAAGAGCAAGGATTCCAGCAAGGGCGTTGGCGATGTTCTCGCCGGAGTCGAGCCCGAAGATCTGGTCAAGTTCGGGCTGATTCCCGAATTCGTCGGTCGTCTGCCGGTGATTGCCACCCTGACGGAGCTCAGCGAAGAAGCGCTCGTGCAGATACTTACCGAGCCCAAGAACTCGCTGGTCAAGCAGTATGCCAAGCTGTTCGAGATGGAGAACGTCGAGCTCGATTTTCGCGAGGATGCGTTGCGGGCGGTTGCACGCAAGGCGATGACTCGCAAGACCGGCGCCCGCGGCCTGCGTTCGATTCTCGAATCTGTGCTGCTCGATACCATGTATGAGGTGCCTTCTCTCGAAGGCGTCACCAAGGTGGTCATCGACGAGTCCGTTATCGCTGGCGAAAGCGAACCGTTGCTCATGTATTCGAATCAGGAAGAGAGCAAGGTCGCGAACAAGGATGGCTGATGCTCATCCGTTCGGGAGGGGGCCGTCATGGCCCCCTTTTCGTATGTTCGGCCGCGGAGCTTGTTGTTACCTGTCGGTTGTAAACTGACACTTTCGCCCCCATTCCTTGTCCCAATAGTCGATTGCCGCGCTAGGAAAATACTCGACCTGGCTGACTAAGGAGAATCGTTCACTCGGTTCCGGCCGATGCGTGTCGGGTCGGTCTGTCCGAACAGGATCCACAGGCTCCTGTCATATCGTTCTTGCCGGCTGCGAACCGCCAAGCCAGGCGTTGTACCTGGTGACCAAACATTCGAATCGTGAGGAACTGTCTGCGATGCAGCAGAACGCCGAACAGACACTGAGTCTGCCCCTTCTCCCATTGCGGGATGTTGTCGTCTACCCGCAGATGGTCATCCCCCTGTTCGTCGGGCGTGAAAAGTCCATCCAGGCCCTCGAGGCGGCCATGGACGCCGACAAGCGTGTGTTGCTGGTGGCCCAGCGCGAGGCCGGCCAGGATGATCCGGGGACTGAAGATCTGTTCTCGGTGGGCACCGTGGCGGATATCATGCAACTGCTCAAGTTGCCGGACGGGACCGTCAAGGTGCTCATCGAGGGGACGTCGCGCGCCGATGTGCGGCATGTAGGTCTCGCCGAGTCGGGGTACAGCATTGCCGATATCGTGCTGCGCGAGAGCTTGCCGCTTTCCGACCGCGAGCAGGAGTCGCTCGTCAGGGTGTTGCTCAACCAGTTCGAACAGTACGTGAAGCTGTCCAAGAAAGTGCCCAACGAGGTACTCAGCTCGTTACAGGGTATCGAGGACCCAAGCCGGCTCGTCGATACGATCTGCGCCCATCTGTCGCTCAAGATCGGCGACAAGCAGGAACTGCTCGAGATGGACCGCGTGCGTGACCGCATCGAACACCTGATGGCATTGATCGAATCCGAAATCGATCTGCTGCAGGTGGAAAAGCGCATCCGCTCGCGCGTCAAGGACCAGATGGAAAAGTCGCAGCGTGAGTACTACCTCAACGAGCAAATGAAAGCCATCCAGAAGGAAATGGGTGAGCTCGAGAACGTACCCAACGAGGCTGACAAGTACGAGAAGCTAATCAAGGAATCCGGCATGCCTGCCGAGGCTGCCGAAAAGGCAAGCCAGGAACTGGGCAAGCTCAAGATGATGGCGCCCACCTCGGCCGAGGCGTCCGTGGTACGTTCGTATCTGGATTGGCTGGTGTCGGTGCCCTGGAAAAAGCGCACGCGCGTCAAGCACGACCTGGCGCATGCGGTCTCGGTGCTGGATGAGGATCACTATGGCCTGGAAGAGGTCAAGGAGCGCATTCTCGAGTACCTGGCCGTGCAGAAACGTGTCAAGAAGCTCAAGGGGCCGGTGTTGTGCCTGGTCGGGCCGCCTGGCGTCGGCAAGACGTCGCTGGGTCAGTCGATCGCTCGCGCAACCAATCGCAAGTATGTGCGCCTCGCTCTGGGCGGCGTGAGGGACGAGTCGGAGATCCGCGGACATCGCCGGACCTACATCGGCTCGCTGCCGGGTAAGTTGATTCAGCGCATGAGCAAGGCCGGCGTCAAGAACCCGCTGTTCTTGCTCGATGAGGTCGACAAGATCGGCATGGATCATCGTGGCGATCCGGCATCGGCGCTTCTCGAAGTGCTCGATCCCGAGCAGAACGATAAATTCAGCGATCATTATCTGGAGCTCGATTACGACCTCTCGGATGTGATGTTCATCTGTACCGCGAACTCGATGAACATTCCCGGACCCTTGCTCGATCGCATGGAGATCATACGCCTGCCGGGTTATACCGAGGATGAGAAGCTCGCCATCGCCAAGCGCTATCTGGTGCCCAAGCAGCTCAAGGCCAATGGCCTGAAGGAGGACGAGCTGGCGATATCCGACGAGGCGATTCTCGAACTCATTCGCTACTATACTCGCGAGGCGGGGGTACGTGAGCTCGAGCGTCAGATAGCCAAGGTGTGTCGCAAGGTGCTTCGCGAGCGTGTCGAGAAGGAAGGCAAGCAAGGTGCGCTGACGGCACAATCGCTCACAGCCGAGGATATCGAAGCCTATGCTGGGGTTCGGCGTTACAGTTATGGCTTGGCCGACAAGGAGCACCAGGTGGGGCGGGTTACCGGCCTGGCCTGGACTTCGGTCGGCGGCGAACTGCTCAACATCGAGTCGGTCGTCACGCCGGGCAAAGGACGCCTGAACAAGACGGGATCGCTAGGTAACGTCATGAAGGAGTCGGTCGATGCGGCGCATACTGTCGTCCGTGCCCGTGCCGTGCCCATGGGAATCGATCCCGAGCGCTTCGAAAAGGAAGATCTGCACATCCACGTGCCCGAAGGCGCCACCCCCAAGGATGGCCCGAGCGCCGGGATCGCCATGGTCACTGCCATGGTATCCGCCTACACGGAACGCCCGGTGCGCAGTGACGTTGCGATGACCGGGGAAGTCAACTTGCGCGGCGAAGTCATGCCGATCGGTGGACTGAAGGAGAAATTGCTGGCGGCAAGGCGGGGTGGTATAAAGATCGTACTTATTCCTGAAGAGAATCGTCGCGACCTCAAAGAAGTTCCCGACAACATCACCGATGCTCTGGATATACGTCCTGTGCGTTGGATCGATGAGGTTCTTGACGTAGCGTTGATTGATCCTTCCGATGTGTCCAGCGATGATAATCGTCCCGATGAAGCAGCTTCTTCGCATACGATGGTCAGCACGCACTAACGGTTTTTTATGTATCATAACGGGGTGAAAACCCCGTTATGACGGGGCTTGGCGCCGAAGGTCGCTTGACAGAAGTTTTACCGCATTGCTATAAATTGCGCTTTGCTGTGATCGCGTAAGCCGCCCTAAAGAAGCGCCGATTTTCAGTAATTTCCGAAACAGTCAAGGGGTGAAGTGTGAATAAATCCGAGCTGATCGAAGCCATCGCCGCATCTGCCGACATTCCCAAGGCAGCTGCAAGCCGTGCGTTGGATGCGATGATCGAGTCCGTCACCGAGAGTCTGAAGAAGGGCGATTCCGTTGCCTTGGTCGGCTTCGGTACCTTTACCGTCAAGGAGCGCGCTGCTCGCACTGGCCGCAATCCCCAGACTGGTCAGCCGATCGACATCAGTGCAGCCAAGGTGCCCAGCTTCAAGGCGGGCAAGGCGCTCAAGGACTCGGTCAACTGATTCGCTGACGTCCCCGGGTGCAAGCGCGGGGCCTGGCAGTGACATCAGGGCGCTGATGGTCAACCCATGCCGTTGAACATCCCACCTTGCCGGTTAGCTGCCATCCATGTCCCTGCTGCCAGGCGCATCGCGTAAGCGATGCGCTTTTTTATTTCAACAAACAGCATTTGAGGCCAGCATGCTGCAACAAATCCGGGATCGCTCCCAAAGCATGATCGCCAAGGTCATTGTCGGTGCGGTCATCGTCGCTCTCGCGCTGTTCGGCGTCGAATCGTTGATCGGCCTGTTTACTTCGGGTAGCGACAATGTTGCCGAGGTAAACGGCGAGCCAATCACTCGCCAAGAAGTGGAGACCGAGGTTCAGCGCGCTATTCGCTCCGGCCAGGTGCCGCCCGAGCAGGAGCGGGAATTGCGCAACCAGGTGATCGAGCAACTGGTGTCGCGTGAAGTGCTGGGCCAGTACGCCGAAGAGGGCGGTCTGTACGCCTCCGAGACGCAGATAGATCATATGATCGTCAGCCTTCCAGAGTTTCAGGACCAAAGCGGTAAGTTCTCCCAGGAAATCTTTCGCAACCGTCTGGCCAGCGCCGGTTACACGCCGCTGTCCTTTCGCCAGCAACTTCGGGAAGATCTGATCCGCCAACAAGTCCAGCAGGGGCTGGCTACCAGCGAGTTCATGCTCGACAGCGAACGTGAGCGTTTCGTCGAGTTGCAACGCCAGACGCGTAGCTTCCGTTACCATGTTCTGACGCGGGACGATCTGGAAGACGATATCGTCGTGTCAGAGCAGGAACTGCAATCCTATTATCAGACCAACCAGGAGCAGTTTCGCCGTCCCGAGCAGGTCCGTTTGGCCTACGTGATACTCGATCAGGCGAATCTGGCAGAAGACCTTCAGGTGGATGAGCAGACGCTGCGCGACGCCTATGCCGAACGCGAGCGTGAGGCAGGTCGGCGGGTGTCGCATATCATGGTGACGTTCGGGGACCAGCGGACCCGTGAAGAGGCTCGGGCGCGGTTGCTGGAGGTGAAGGAGCGCTTGGCAGCCGGTGAGAACTTTGCTGACCTGGCGGCTGAATATTCCGACGATGAGACGACTGCCGATAGCGAGGGCGATCTGGGCTTCATCAATCGCGGCTTCTTTGGCGAATCCTTCGAGGATGCGGCGTTTTCTCTGGAGCCGGGCCAAGTGTCGGACATCGTCGAGACCGATAACGGCCTACACCTCATTAAAGTTACCGACCTGGATATTCCGCCATTCGAAGAAATGCGCGATACGTTGCGTGAAGACGTCGCCATGGAGCAAGCGAGTGATGTCTTTAACGAGCAGGCTCAGCGCCTGATCGACGAGAGCTTTGCAGCCGATGACCTGGCCAGTGTCGCGGAAGACCTCGGGCTGGAATTGCAACAGAGCGACTGGGTTTCCCGTGATGGTGCAAGCGGCGTACTAGCGGAGCCCGGCGTCATGGCGGCGGCTTTCGAGACGGACGTGCTGGAGAACGGTTACAACAGCGAGGTGCTCGAGCTCGACGAACAGCGTCGCATGGTGCTGCGTGTCACCGACCATCGCGAAGCGACCACGTTGCCGTTGGATGAGGTGCAGGAACAGGTACGTAGCGCCGTCGAACAGGAGAAGGTGGCTGAGGCGTTGCGCGAGAGGGCGGCCGAAATGGCACAGGCGCTGCGCAACGGCGACTCGCTGAATCTCGACTGGCAGCAGGTCGATAGCGTCTCTCGTCAGCAGGAAGCCGCTGTCCCGCAGCCGATTCTGCAGCAGGCTTTCCGGCTCCCCAGACCCGAGGGCAGCGACCCTGTATATGGGCAGGCGGTGACACCCCAGGGCGTAGCCTTGATTGCCTTGACCGACGTGGAGGCGGGTGACGTTTCCGCTGACGGCCAGATCGATGCTTTCGTCGTGCAAATGGCCGAGCGCCTGCGTGCCCAGGCGGCAATACAGGGACTGCTCGAGACGTTGCGTGAAAATGCAGATATCGAGCGCATGTAATGCGTCAATAGCATAGACGTTTGCCATTGCCGGAGGGCGCAGTTCAGCTGCGCCCTTTTTGTTTTCCGCCAAGGACTCTAGTCGAATAAAGGAGTACTGACGCGCTGGCGATGACCTGTTATTGTTATAAAGTAACAATATGGAGCCATCATGCCACGCTCACGCAAAAACCGGCTGCCTGAGCAGCCCATTCCCGTTCATATCGTGACCGGTTTTCTCGGCAGCGGTAAGAGCACCTTTATCAAGTCGCTCGTTCGCCACAAGCCACCCCAAGAGCGTTGGGCGATCCTGGTCAATGAATTCGGTCAGGTGGGTATCGATCAGGCCTTGTTCGAAGCGCGGGATGACGTGGTGGTCAAGGGACTGCCGGGCGGCTGTCTGTGTTGCCAGCTGGCTTTCGTCTTACAGGCGGGGCTGGTCAACCTTCTGCATCGCAGTAAACCCGACCGACTGCTAATTGAGCCATCGGGGCTCGGGCATCCGTCGGGCCTGCTGGATGTGTTGCGCAGCGAGGCATTCAGCGAATCGTTGGCGGTCAGCGAGGTGATCGTCCTGCTCGACCCGCGTCGCATGGACGATGACAGAGCGCTGCAGCATGAAACCTTCCAGGACCAGTTGGCGCTGGCCGATGGGGTGGTGATATCCATGACCGACGTTGCCTCGCCACAGCAAATACTGGCAGCCCGAAAGCTTGTGGCCGGTCTGTGGCCGGCCAAGCGTTGGTTGCACGATATTCAATCCATGACCATTGAGCATCTTTTGCACGCCAGCGCGCATTGGCAGGAGGCGGTGCAGCGGCCTGCATCCCACCGGCTCGAAGGTGATGGCCAGGCCGTTATGCTGGATGCCTTCGACTACCGCCAGCCCACGCCGGGACAGCCGGTACGTGACGAAGGGAGATCGCTGGGATATTCCAGCCTGGGCTGGCGCTGGCATCCCGATGATACGTTCGATCTTGACCGGCTGACCTGTGCAATCGACGGCCTGCCCAACAATGTACGCCTCAAGGGAATATGGCACACGTCGTCAGGTTGGAAAGCGCTCAGCCGCAGCAATGGCTGCCTGTCGCTGGAGGGTGCCGCCTGGCGTCGCGATTCGCGTGTCGAACTGATCGGCGAACAGCTTCCCGAGGCTGTCACACTGGAACAGGAATGGCAGCGTTGCCAGGTCGTTTCGTCCGCTTAAGTATATACCGTTATCTTTTGATTGGTTTTCAAGTGGCTGCTTCAAGAACCATGATGTTTTTCACTGCCTCTTCACGGTCGCTGCCGCAAAGGTCGGGATCATAATCGAAACGCTGGCAGACGGCAGGGCGTGTCGGATCGTTGAAAAGCCGACACAGGTTGTTCTCGTCGAGTTGGATGCAGCGCACCCCGGCCGGCTTGCCTTGTGGCATTCCCGGGATGGGCGAACTGATCGAGGGAGCGATGCAACAGGCACCGCAACCGGCGCGACACGCCATGGAAAGACTCCACCGCTATGGTTAAGAGGTGGAGTCTACGCCAATTCAAGCCTTTTCGCCGAGCCGTCTGGCAACGTCATCGCTCGTCGAATTCCTGTCGGGTTGGGGGGCCAGTTCGCCCGTTTCCGCCCGTAGCCTAGGGAGAGCATAGGGATAGTGGGCGTTGATGAAAGCAATCAACTTTTCCCGTACTTCACAGCGTAGATCGAACGCATCGCCGCCATTACCCGCGCTGACGAGAATGCGGACCTGCATGGTACGTTCACTGAAGTCGGTGGCCTGTACCACACTGACCTTGCCATCCCAGTACGTCGATGCGGCAAGTATCCGGGCCAGTTCTTCTCTGACCGGATCGAGTGGCAGGGTGTAATCCACATAAAAGAACACGGTTCCGATCAGATCGGCGCTACTGCGTGTCCAGTTCTGGAAAGGATTGTCGATGAAGTAATTGATGGGCAGGACCAGTCGCCGAAGATCCCAGATGCGGATCACGACATAGGTCAGCGTCAATTCCTCGACGCGCCCCCATTCGCCCTCGACGACTACCGCATCGTCCAGGCGGATGGGTTGGGTTAGTGCGATCTGAATGCCGGCAAGCAGGTTGCCCAGGACTTTCTGCGCGGCAAAGCCGACGACGACGCCAATGATCCCTGCCGAGGCGAGAATGCTGGCCCCTAGCTGGCGCACCTTGTCGAACACCATCAACATCGAAGCGATTGCCAGAACGACGATGATGAAGTTGATCAGTTTGCGCAGCATGGCGACTTGAGTGTGCACCTGCCGTGCACGCAGGTTGTCGGCGACATCGGTATTGAAGCGTGCATGCAAGATGTTTTCGCCGATGCCGACCATGTACATAAGCACAGCGGCGATCCCACCAATGAGTACCAGGCTGGCCAGGTTGTGCAGCACGGCCTCAAGCCCCGGGGATTCCGTGACCAGCGGCAGGAGCGAGAAGAGCAGGAAAACGGGTAGCAGAACGGCGCAACAGCGCGCCAGAAAGGGAAAGAAATACTTGTCCAGCGCATTGCTGCGTCGCTGCGACCAACGATCCAGGTGGGCAATCATCCGCCGGGAAAGGCGCAGGAACAGCCAGATGGCAAGAACTGCGCCGAGCGTATGCGCGACGATGACCAGCGCCATTCTTGCGGGTACTTCAGGCAACAGAATGAGCAAGGATATGGCTGGGCCGTATAGCCAGATCAGTAGCTGCACGGGGAGGTAGATGGCTTGGTCTAGGACGCGCAAAACGCGTAGGTGAGGGGAGGTGCTTGACTGTACGCGGCGATGAATCTGGCGCAGGGCGAAGGATGCTGTGGCGGCGACCAGCAGCAAGGCCAATGCCAAGGCCCAACTCGACAGTACAGTACCGAATTGACGTTCGAGCCAATACATTCCTTTGTCTCCATCGGCTGAATGGCTACGCGGAGCCTGGCTCCGCATTCTCATCCATTCAGCCTAGAAGAATTGCTTCTCGACGCCGAATTCCAACGGTGATTCGTTTCAGCCGGCGGCCATCGTGCGGCGTGGCCCGGAAAACGCGCCCTTGCCGATCCCTTCGAAGGCTTGCACGCGAACTTCATTGCCCGATTCGCTCACAATGCTCTTCGATAGCCAAGCGGCGATATGCTCTACCGTGGTCGGCGTCGGCATGGTGATGCAGCGATCACGGGGCAGGCGAATCTGAAATTGTCCCTGAGCGGCCTTGTAACGCACCGTCAGTTGGCCTTGCGGCCCCGGTGGGCCGGCATCAACAATATCCTCTTCAGTCACCAGATAGCGGTCGTGCAACCGCTCCGCCCAAGCCGTTTCCAATTCGGGCTGCCTCGATCCCTGAGCCCATATGCGTAGGCGTGAACGATGGCCGTGCGCAATGCGCTGACAGTTTCCGACGTGTCGCTTCAGCCCATGGCTGTAAGTGAATGCGGCACCATCGATCGGCTCTTCATGCAACCGCAGCCTGATGGATTCCACCCTCGGCGGAGGGCGCCGACTCAGTAAGTCGCTGTAGTGGGCGGCGAGACGCTGCGGAGTGATTTCCCGCCATGGTAGTAAGCTGAAGGCTTGACGCGGACCACGCACCTCCATGGCATACGGCGTCACGGTCCGAACACAAAGCCCTTCATTGCAGTCGTGTACGCTCAGGCCCGGCGCCTCCAGTGGTACCAGGAGGGTATGGTCCGGTCCGCTATCGAGATGCGACTTGACCCAGGGCTTGACCTCTCCGAAGTCGAAAAGCATGCCGTCTTCGCCGAGTTGGCCGTCGAGTTCGACATCCACATGCCAACTGGCTCCGATCAGGCCGCGTTGCGGACACCACAACGAGACATCCAGATGAGTCAGATTATTGACGAAGAGTGTCATCAATCGATCCCCGCTAGCTTGTGGAGCTGGATGGACAGGCGCCACTGTGGGTGGGCTAGACAGTAGTCTACGGTTTGCGTCAGGGTGTTTCCTTCTACGCCTTGGAAATCGAGATCCATGGGCTGCAGAAAGAAATGCTCGAATGCCAGGTCCCTAAAGCGCTCGGGCATGGCATCCGGCTGGGGATAGACCAGCTTGATCTCGTTGCCCTGGGTAAGACTCAGTGGAGCCCGGCCCTTGGGGCTGACACATAGCCAGTCGATACCCGCAGGGGGCTTTAACGTACCGTTCGTTTCCACGGCGATCTCGAAACCGCGGTCATGCATGGCCGCGATGAGTGAGGAATCGAGCTGGAGCAGCGGCTCGCCGCCAGTGAACACGACATAGGGTGTCGTCGCCTCGCTGGTAGACATTGGCCATAGCGATGCAAGGTGGCTGGCTAGTTCGCCTGCCATGGCGAACTTCCCTCCGTTCTGACCGTCGGTCCCGACGAAATCGGTATCGCAAAAGCGGCACACACTAGTCGCCCGGTCGCGTTCGCGCCCCGACCACAGGTTGCAGCCCGAAAACCGGCAAAACACGCTAGCTCTTCCGGCACGCGCTCCTTCGCCCTGGAGCGAATAGAAGGCTTCCTTGACGCTATACATGGTTTGCGTACCGCAGGGGATCGGTAACGCCGTTGGCGGCAAAGGCCGCCAACCGCTCGCGACAACTGCCGCATCGGCCACAAGCCTGCTCTTCGCCCAGATAGCAGGTCCAGGTATCTGCATAATCGAGGCCCATCGCCAACCCGTCGGCCAGGATGGTTGCCTTGTCGGAATGAAGATAGGGAGCCTCGATGTGCACCGGCTCGAAATTGGCGATGGCCGCCACGGCATTCATTCTGTCGACGAATTCCGGGCGGCAATCGGGATACAGTACGTGATCGCCGCCATGCGCGCCGTAGAAGCAGACATTGGCGCCGATATTGACGGCATGTGCGATTGCCAGTGACAGCAGTACCATGTTGCGGTTGGGAACTACGGTAGCGGTCAGGTTGTCCTGGGCGTAATCGCCTGCTGGCATATCGCGCGCCGTATCGGTCAGTGCCGAGCCATCCATGAGCGAGTGAATGGCGCGGATGTCGATGAGTCGGTGACTGACCTGCAGGTCACTGCATACCCGTTCGGCCACATGAAGTTCTCTGGCGTGGCGCTGGCCGTAGTGAAAGGAAAGTGCGTGAACCTCGAAACCCTGGCGTAATGCCTTGTGAAGAACGGTGTAGGAATCCATGCCGCCGGAATAGATGACAACGGCTTTGCGGGTGTCGATGCTCATGGCATCGGTAGGTCGTTGGGTCATGATGATCCTGCCGGAGAATTTATTGGTTTCGTCGAAGACGAAGTCCGGGATCCGGGTGTCCGGAAGACGAGCGATACGCTCATCGCCACTAGCTGCTCGCATATCGAGAGCGGGCGTCATCTTACCTGTAGAAGAAACCAACAGCCAGAATCGGCGACTGGCGATTCGACGTAGCTGACGTTACCCTCGAAGCAGTTCAGCGAACCGGCGAGAGTATCGAATGGCGACCATTGAACATAGCGCAATTGTCCATGCGGAACGCGAAAGAGTTTTTGCCCTGCTGGAGCAGGTCGAGAACTTTGCCGATTATTCCGACATGATCGAGTCGATTGAACCGCTTGGCGATTCCCGCTACCGCTGGCATATCCACGCCATAGGTATGGATTGGAGTTTCGATGTAAGGATCACGGAGCGGCGGGCACCCGATACCTTGGCGTGGGAGTCGGTGGAGGGGGTCCGCAATCAAGGGCGTTATGTGCTCGAAAGCGTACCCGAGGGGACGCGGGTGACACTGACCGTGGAGTACCAGATTCGCAACCGGCTTCTGGAAAAGGCAGTCAACAAGGCCGCCCAGCCGATTGCGAACAAGGTCAGTCAGCAAATTCTCGAGCGAATCGAGGCACGTCTGTAAGTGCTATTGCGCCGTGATCCGGTTGCGCCCCTGACGTTTGGAGAGATACATGCGCTGATCGGCGACATGAATCATCTCTTTGGGCAGAGAAAAATTTCCATCACTCAAGCTGACGACGCCTACGGATGCCGTAATGAAAATAGGCGTGCCGGCATGATGTATCAGGGGCTGATCGCGCAACTTGGCGCAGAGAGTGTCGGCAAATGCCGATGCCTCTGCGTGAGAGCGATCCTTGAGGATGGCTAGAAACTCTTCACCACCGTAGCGTCCCACGATGGTACTGGCCTCGCTGGAGCATTGCAGCAGTTTGGCGAAGGAGCGCAGGACTTCATCACCGAAATGATGTCCATGCTCATCATTGATCTGCTTGAAATGGTCGAGATCGATGAAGACGAGGGACAAGGACGAGCCCTCGTTCTGGGCCTCGCAGAAGCAGTCTTCGAACAGTTGGGTCAGGTACTGACGATTGTATAGCTGCGTCAGGGGATCGAAACGGATGGCTTCATTGAGCTTGGCATTGTTTTCGCGCAGTTGGGCAAGTTCGCCCTCCTGCTTCTTGACCAGCTCATGCAGATTGAGGCTGCGCTCGAGCAAGAGCTGCTTGCTTTCGAAGAGGAGCTGTTGAGGGTCGATCTTGTCCGGCGCATCGACATCGAACAGCTCCGCGATAGTGGGCAACTGTTCCTGGATGCTGCCCAGCAGTTCGCTGCGAAAGGTGTCGTTACCAAGCCAAGGCTCGAGCTGGGCCAGGGTCTTGTGGCCTTCCGGTGCCAGCCAGATATCTGCCAGGCGTCCCGATAGCATGACGCACTCGCTACCCGTCAGGGCTTGTCGACTGACGGGACAGTCGTGACTGTAGCGAATCCACTCGCAGCTCAGCGGCGATAGCCCCCAGGTGGCGGCAAGCCATGCACCGATTTCGGTATGATCTGCTCCCAGATCGATTCGCTCGCGCAGGCTGATTTCGTCGTGCTGCAGGGCACCTGCCAACGTATCGGCATAAATGGGCCCTTCGACGGCATCGAGTGCCAGCATGCCGATATCCTGCAACAGCGCAGCGGTAAAGACCGTATCGCTGTCCAGTCTACCCTCCACGTGGCGCGCCAGTTCACGTGCGGCAATGGCACTGGTCAGCGAGCGCTGCCAATACCGATGCAGGTCCAGGCCCTTGGCTCGGGCCCGGTTACCGTAGCTTCGCGCCAAACTGAATCCCAGCGCCAACGAGACGGACAATTCCAGCCCGAGCCTTTCGACCGCCTCACGCAATGTGCTGGCCGGTCTGCCACCCAAGGTGTAGTAAACGGTATTGGCCAGGGAAATCAGCCTGGCGGTTAGCGCCGGATCATGATTGAGCGCCTCGACCAGCGGCTGCAATTTGACATCGGGATCGCGCGCCAACTCGATGACCTTGAGTACGGCTGCGGGCAGCGAAGGCAGGGTGGGGCAAGCGGCTAGCGACTGGCGCAACGCATCGGAAATCAAGCGATCGTCCCCCGCAGAGGTAACGCCGCAAGCTGTGGATCATTGCCACAAGAAAAAAACGTAATAGCGACCGCGCACATCATTATATCCTTATACTGAAGGCATATAACCGTCGATCACACTATAACAGCGGATTGTTATTTGCGGGTCAAGACAAAATGCTTACCTAAAATATACGAAGTTTTTACGGTAGATTTACATTTAGGCGCTGGAGGCAATGCCACCGAAGCCGCGTCGGCGCGATTGGCCGTCGGGCCCATAAAGCGCTTTGCCAGCCGCCTCATTGAGGAAGTCGAGAATTCGCTGGTTTTGGGCCAGCCTGGAACCGACGAGGACACCGTTGAATTGATTGAGCTGCTTGGCCTGCTGCGCCCTTTCACGGAAGGTCTGCCAATCTTGCATGCAGCCGGCATCCTGAGCCGCTTTCTCTGCACCGAGTCGGCCTTCGCCATAGCCCAGCTTACGCTGAGCGGTGACCCGCTGGGACTCGAGTTGCTCGAGCAGGGCAATGGTCTCCTGCTTGTCACGGGCCAGTTGCGAAAGACGTTGTCCGTCGACGTGACCATGTGCCAGGCTGTCCCGTTCGGCTTCGAGTAGCTCGATCAGGGTTTCGAGGTGACTGCGTTGACGGGCGATATGCCGGGCCAGGCTCATGGTCGATACTCCGCTACGATTCAGGATGTCTTGTCGCCGAGCAGATCGCGCACGCTGTCGATCAAACCGTCGGCGATACGCTCGGCGCGGATATCGAGACGGCCCTCGCTGATGGCCTGGCGGATTTCGGCGACGCGAGCGGCATCGACATCCTTGCTGGCGTCATTGGTACCGTCGCTCAAGTGGGTGACGGTTGCCGGTTGAGTCTTGCTCGTGGCCGAATCTGTCGGGCTGGCTTGGGGTTTCTTGCCGGTTTCACCCTGGGTGATCGGGTTCAATGGCTGAGAACTGTCGATTTTCACGCAAACATCCTCACGATAGGTCGCTTTCCCTGTCTATCGGCGCTGGGTATGAATACTTTAGTCCACCGGCAGAAATTTAGGTTCCAGCGCCCACTCTCGATCATGACATGTTAGAGCGTGATCTTTAGCTGGTTGGGGCCTGTCACGGTCGCTACCAACTGCTCGCCGTTGTCGGTTCCCAGGCGAATCTCGTCGCCTAGTGCGCCGCTGTCCAGGGCCTTGGCCTTGCGACTGACCGAAAACCCGGCGCCTTGGGCCGTTACGGTCACATGGTCGCCACGCGAGACCAGCTGCGGTCGGCGCAGGTAATGGGTTTGCAGCGTAGTGCCGGCCCGCAGTGGCCGAGCGGCGCTCAACCCCAGGGCTTCATCGACACTCAGCAGGGCATGGCGGGGCAGGCGTTCCAGGCGAGCCTCCGCCAAGGTCAGGTCGGAGGCGGTAATGAGGCTGCCGGCATCGATATCGTGAGCGACGACCACATGATCGACCACCACGGAAACGCTGGCCTGCAAGTAGCGTGTCTGCTGCCCACGCTCTCCGCAACGCAGACCGACGGAAATACGGCCATACAAACGCTGCTCGGGATTGGTCAGGAAAGGCTGTGGATCGACACAGTCGGGTAAGCGTGCCGATGCCGGATGTACAGTTATTTGGATATCGCGCCCCAAGCCGCTGACACGCTCGGCCAGAAACGCCGTGACGCGTTCCTCTATCTTGGCGTCGACTTCCGCTGCGCCCCAGGTCGCGATGGCGGGGGCCAGCCACAGGACGAACAGCAACGCTAGCCTCGTCAAGAGACGCATCGTTACCCGCCGTGATTTGCCGCTCAACGTGGCGTCTGTCGTGATCCGCATATCCGCCTCCCAACTCGATAGCCGCCGATTCTAGGAGCAGACGAGAAAAACCAAACGTCGAAATGATAGCCAAATCGCGGCCTGTTTTTGCCTTTGGGCTGACAGGGAGGGGTCTATTCTCCACGCTGAATCTTTCCCCATCCAAGCCAAAGGGCTCGATGATGATCGACAAGCTTGCCGGGTCGCTCAACCTTCACCAGGAAGCGCTCAATCTGCGCGCCGAGCGCCAGAAGGTACTGGCCAGTAATATTGCCAATGCCGATACGCCGAACTACAAGGCGCGTGACTTCGACTTCTCCAGCGAGTTGTCCCGGGCCATGGATAACGGACGTGCCAGTCGCGAAGGGCTGAGCCTGGCCACGACGTCCAGCCGTCACATTCCTGCCCAGGCGCCGGTCTCGATGGGTCGGGATCTGCTCTATCGCGTCCCCGATCAGCCCAGTCTGGACGGTAATACCGTGGACATGGACCGCGAGCGGGCGCAGTTTGCCGACAATGCGGTTCGCTATCAAGCCGGGCTGACCATCCTCAACCGCAAGATTCAGGGCCTGAAATCGGCCATGCAGTCGGAGTAATGCCGCGTGTCTATGTTTAGCGTTTTCGATATTTCTGCGTCCGCCATGAGTGCCCAGGCGCAGCGTATGAACGTCACCGCCAGCAACATGGCCAATGCCGACAGCGTGGCGGGCCCTGACGGCGAAGCCTACCGGGCCAAGCAGGTCATGTTCGAGACCCAGTCGCAAACCGCCAGCGGCGTCGGTGGCGTGCGCGTTTCGCAAGTCGTCGACGATCCTTCGCCGATGCGTATCGAGTATCGCCCCGAGCATCCCCTGGCCGACGAGGAGGGTTACGTGACCATGCCCAACGTCGAGCCGGTCAACGAGATGGTCAACATGATCGCGGCATCACGGTCCTATCAAGCCAACGTCGAGGTCATGAACACCAGTAAGACGCTGATGCTCAAGACGTTGACGTTGGGCGAAAACTGATTCGGCGGGTCGAGGAGATAGTCAATGGCCAACAGCATCGATAGTGGCGTGCTCAGCAACATGAATGTGGGCGCTGCAGGCAAGCAGACGCAGAATACCAGCCAAGAGCTGAGCGACAGCTTCATGACGCTGCTCATCACCCAGCTCAAGAATCAGGATCCGACCAAGCCGATGGAGAACGCTGAGATGACCTCTCAGCTGGCCCAGATCAATACCGTCAACGGCATCCAGGATCTCAACAAGACATTGGAAGGCATCACCGGGCAGATCGACGCCGGCCAGGCCCTTCAGGCCTCCGCACTGATCGGTCAGGGCGTGCTGGTGCCGGGGAATCGCATCGTGGCCGGTCAGAGCGACGATGCGGCCGGTGGCCTGGTCACCACCCCCTTCGGTGTCGAACTCGCCAGTCCGGCCGAGAAGCTCACCATCACCATCACCAACGGCAGCGGGGAAGTGGTGCGCACCTATGAGCAGGGGCCGTTCGAGGCAGGCGTGCAGTCCTTTACCTGGCCCGGCACGTTAAGTGACGGCAATACGGACGCTCCCGCAGGCAATTACAAGGTTTCCGTCGAGGCTACCCAGGGAGACGAGCCCGTGCCGGTCACCGTACTGAACTATGCCCTGGTCAACGGCGTAATCAAGGGTGAGAACGGCCCGCGTCTCGACCTGGGGGGACTCACCGATCAGGTCGATCTCGAGGACGTGCGCCAGATTCTCTGACGCCTTTTTATTATTAAAAAGCATCAAATAATCGTTACGTGGGGAAATGAATCATGGGTTTTTCACAAGCACTGAGTGGCGTTAACGCAGCTTCCAAGCAGCTTGACGTGGTCGGCAACAATATTGCCAACTCACAGACATCCGGTTTCAAGAGTTCATCTGTCCAGTTTGCCGATGTATTCGCCGGTAGCAAGATCGGCCTGGGTACACGTGTGTCGGGGGTCGTGCAGGATTTCAGTAACGGCAGCCTGGAAACCACCGGTCGTAACCTGGACCTGGCGATCGCCGGCACCGGCTTCTTCCGCTTCGAGCAAGAGGGGCAGGTCGGCTACTCCCGCAACGGTCAGTTGACCATGACGGCCGATGGAGACCTGATCAATGCCCAGGGCGCGAGGCTCATGGGGTATGGCCTGTCGGACGGTCCTTTTTCACCGGTAGTCGCTGGCGGTCAACCAGTGCCTTTGAATATTCCTGCCGATGACATGCCGGCTCAGGCGACCGGCACCGAAACGGGCGTCAAGGCCGTTTACAACCTCGACCAGGCGATCGACGAGACGGACGCTTCGTTGCGCAACACGGTGACGCTCGACGATGGATCCGCCGCGGGCGCAGATGTGGATTACCATTATTCCAATAGCTTCACGGTCTATGATTCCCTGGGCAATCAACGTAACGCCACGCTCTATTTCGAGAAGACTGCCAACCCCAACGAGTGGAATAGTAAGCTCGCTCTCGACGGGGTGTACGATACTGCCAACGACTTCACGCTGAGGTTCGATAATAACGGTCAGCTTTCCGAAATTGACTATGGCGGAGCGACCACGACTCAGCCCAACCTGACCTATCCCACGGTCAACTACTCGACCGCGCAATTGGGGGGCGATCCGGCGCCGCTGTCCTTCGAACTGAATCTGCAGGGGACGACTCAGTTCGCCGATGACTCCTCACAGAAGTCGCTGGCACAGGATGGCTACTCCTCCGGGGCACTGGTGGGTATCACGGTCAACGATAACGGCACCGTGATGCGCAATTATTCGAATGAAAAGTCGATGGCCGCCGGACAGATCGCTCTGGTCAACTTCCGTAATCCAGAGGGGCTGAAGCCCTCTGGCGATAACCTATGGACAGCGACGGCCAGCTCAGGTGCCGAGGTGGTCGGTACCGCCGGTACGGGCCTGTTCGGCTCCGTCGAATCCGGCACCCTTGAAGCCTCCAACGTCGATCTGACTTCCGAATTGGTCGACCTGATCATTGCCCAGCGCAATTACCAGGCCAACACCAACTCGATTCGTACGCAGTCCGAAGTCATGGATGCGATCGCTCAGCTGCGTTAATGCCCGGTGATGCCGGGCCAATGCGCCCGGCATGGTGTCGTCCTGACAAGAGTATCGAACCATGGATCGCATCCTTTATACCGCCATGAGCGGGGCCAAGCAGAGCATGGACCTGCAGGCGGTCATCAACCACAACCTGGCCAATGCCGCAACGCCGGGCTTTCGCGCCGAGCTGCAGGCCATGCGCGCCGTCCCGGTCAATGGCGAAGGGTTGCCCACGCGCACGGTCGTGGCGGCGACCACCCCAGGTAGTGACTTCAGTCATGGCGCGATCAGTACAACCGGGCGCGAGCTGGATGTGGCCATCGACGGCAATGGCTGGCTGGCAGTCCAGACGCCGGACGGCGAAGCCTATACCCGGCGTGGTGACCTGCAGATCGACGCCAACGGCGTACTGACCAATATGGGGCGCCCTGTCATGGGCGATGGCGGCCCGATCGTGGTGCCGCTGGGCGCCGATGTCAGCATCGGTAGCGATGGCACGTTGAGTGCGCTGGTTCCCGGCACCGACCCGACGGCCCGCGGGCCGGCCGGTCGTCTCAAGCTGGTCAATCCCGAGCCGGGCACCCTGCAGCGCGGGGTCGACGGTCTGTTCCGCCCGGCGGAGGATGCCGACGGCAACGTCCCCGTGCTTCAGGCCGATGAAAACGTGCGGGTGGTCAGTGGCGCACTGGAAGGCAGCAACGTCAGCGTGACCGAGACCATGGTCGCCATGATCGATAGCGCGCGGCGCTACGACATGCAGATGAAGACCATCGAGAATGCCGAGCAAAACGATCAACGCGCCAACAACCTGCTTTCCGTCACGGGCTGATAGCGCCATCGACACCCGACAAGACTTTCGAGGAAACCAATCATGATCAGATCGCTGTGGACGGCCAAGACCGGCCTCGAATCCCAGCAGGTGCAGATGGACGTGATCGCCAACAACCTGGCCAACGTCAGCACCAATGGCTTCAAGCGTTCTCGCGCCGTGTTCGAGGACCTGCTGTACCAGAACCTGCGTCAGCCGGGGGCACAGAATACCGTCCAGGACAATTTGCCGTCAGGTATGCAAATCGGCAGTGGTGTGCGTCCCGTGGCCACCGAGCGGCTACATTCCCAGGGGGGCTTGGAGAACACCGAAAACTCGCGTGATCTGGCCATCAACGGCAAGGGCTTCTTCCAGGTACTGCGTCCCGACGGCACGACGGCCTATACCCGCGATGGCAGTTTCCAGGTCAACCAGAACGGCCAGATGGTCACCGCCAGCGGTTATCCTGTCGAGCCGGCGGTATTCATTCCCGAAAACGCCCTGTCCATCAGCATCGGCCAGGATGGTGTGGTGTCAGTGACCCAGCCGGGCTCCTCCGAGTCCAACGAAGTGGGGCAGATCCTGCTGTCGACGTTCACCAACCCGACCGGGCTGGAAAGCATCGGCGAGAATCTCTATCTCGAAACCAACGCCTCTGGCCCACGCAACGACAGCGTACCCGGCCTGAATGGCGCCGGTAGGCTCTACCAAGGCTACGTGGAGACATCCAACGTCAACGTGGTCGAGGAAATGGTCAGCATGATCCAGACCCAACGGGCCTACGAGATCAACAGCAAGGCCGTCCAGACGTCCGACGAAATGCTGGCTCGTCTGACCCAGCTGTAATGTGAGAAACAAGGCATGGGCAATGTGTATATGAGACGGCGGGAGGGTTTCGGTCAGGGGCGTTTCCTGCATTGGGTGCTGACGCTGGCGGCCTTGCTGGTGCTGGGCGGCTGTGCCCAGTTGCCGCAACCGTCGGTGGTCGGTGAGCAGGAGCGCATCGTGGTCGTCGAGCCGCCGCCACCGGTCGCCAACGGGTCGATCTTCCAGCCCGCACGCGGTTACCAACCGCTGTTCGAGGATCGTCGTCCGCGCATGATCGGCGACATTCTGACCATTGTCCTTGACGAAGAGGTCAGCGCCAGCAAGAACGCCTCGGCGAACGCCGGACGCAACGGCTCAGCGGGTCTCGACCTGGCGACGCTGCCCGATGCCCTGGATCAGCTAGCCGAGTACGGCTTCGATGTGGAAGGCAATAACGATTTCTCCGGTAGCGGTGGCGCAGCAGCGTCGAATACGTTTACCGGCACCATTACCGTGACGGTGATGGACGTGCTCTACAACGGCAACCTGCGGGTACGCGGCGAAAAACAGATCATCATCAATCAGGGCACCGAATTCATTCGCTTTTCGGGGGTGGTGAACCCGCGCACCATCACTGCACTGAATACCGTGCCATCGACCCTGGTCGCCGATGCGCGTATCGAATATGTGGGTAATGGGTATATCAACGAGGCGCAGACCATGGGCTGGCTGCAACGCTTCTTCCTCAACGTGTCGCCGTTCTAATCGGCGTCGGAACAACAGGTCGATGAAGATGGTTTCCCGTCGCTTCTCCTCAGCTCTGGCTTTTCGTCTGTGTGTGGCACTGCTCCTGTGGCTGGGACTGACGCTCCCGGCCCAGGCCGAGCGAATCCGTGATCTGGCCTCCTTCGCCGGGGTGCGCGAAAACTCGCTGGTCGGTTATGGTCTGGTCGTCGGTCTCGACGGTACCGGCGACCAGACCACCCAGGCGCCGTTCACGACCCAAAGTCTGACCAACATGCTGTCCCAGTTGGGCATCACCGTTCCCCAGGGAACCAACATGCAGCTCAAGAACGTGGCAGCCGTCATGATTACCGCCGTGCTGCCACCGTTCGCGCGTCCCGGTCAGGAAATCGACGTGGTCGTGTCGTCGGTCGGCAATGCCCGAAGTCTTCGCGGTGGCACCCTGTTGATGGCGCCACTGAAGGGGGCCGATGGGCAAATCTATGCACTTGCCCAAGGCAACGTCCTGGTCGGCGGGGTCGGGGCGCAAGCCGGTGGCAGTAGCGTGCAGGTCAATCAGCAGGCCGTTGGTCGTATCAGCGGTGGCGCCACGGTGGAAATGTCGGTCCCGTTGGAGTTGGGGGCCAACGGCACCTTGGACTTGCAGCTCGATGAGTACGATTTCGATACCGTCCAGCGGGCCGTGACTGCCATCAATAGCGAGTTCGGCATGCCGGTGGCGGCAGCGCTGGATGGGCGTGTGATCCGTCTGGAAGCGCCCATGGATAGCAACGAACGGGTCCGCTTCATGGCGCGGGTCCAGAACATCGACCTGGCGCTGGGCGAAGGGCCGGCGCGAGTCATCGTCAATTCCCGTACGGGCTCGGTGGTGCTGACCAGTGCCGTGACCCTGCGCCGTGCTGCGGTAGCCCACGGCAACCTGTCGATCACCATCGACTCCAATCCCCAGGTCAGTCAGCCCAATCCCTTCGCGGAAGGCGAGACCGTGGTCGTGCCCAATGCCGACATCACCGTGGCACAGGAGGGCGGTGCGCTGCAGATGCTCGAAACCAGCGCGGATCTTGCCCAGGTGGTGCGTGCCCTGAATGCACTGGGCGCCACGCCGCAGGATCTGATGTCGATTCTGCAGGCGCTCAAGGAAGCCGGCTCGCTGCGTGCTGAACTGGAGATCATGTAATGGCCGTCGATAACGTGAGCGGGCAATTCGCCCTGGACCTGCAGGGCCTCCAGCGCCTCAAGCACACGGCGGGCAGCGATCCCGGCCAGGGCCTGGAGGAAGCCGCCAAGCAGTTCGAGGCGATCTTCCTGCAGATGATGCTCAAGAGCATGCGCGAGGCGGTTCCCGAGTCGGGGCTGCTCGACAGTCAGCAGACCAAGTTCTACACCGAAATGCTCGACAAGCAGTGGTCGCAGCATCTGTCGGGTCATGGGATCGGCCTTGCCGAGCAGCTGATCAATCAGCTCGAAGGGCGTGGCCTGGTGCCGAGCGGCGCCAGCGCGACCGAGGATTTGATTGCCGGTATCCCGCGCGGCACACCGCGCGTGCTGCATGACGGCCTGCGCAGCGATGACGCGCGCGATGCCGCAGCCGCAGCGACTGATGAAACGGCGGAGCGGAGCGAGTTCGGTTCGCTATTGAGTAAAGAACTCGACCTGCGTCCACAGGCCGGGCAGGGCAGCGATGACGCGCCGATAAGCTCGAACACCAATGTAAGTACGGCATCGTCGGCCCGCGGCGAGCGCCCCGAGCATGTGGCACGCTTCCTTGACACGTTGCAAGGTCCCGCCCAGGCGGCCAGTCGCCAGACAGGTGTGCCGGCCGAGCTGATCCTGGCCCAGGCGGCTCTCGAAACCGGCTGGGGCAAGCATGAGATCCCCACCGCCGATGGCGGCAATAGCCATAACCTGTTCGGCATCAAGGCCGGCAGCCGTTGGCGTGGCGAAACGACCGATATCACCACCACAGAATATGTCAACGGACGCCCGATCAAACAGGTCGACCGCTTCCGCGTCTACGACTCCTTCGAGGACGCGTTCACGGACTATGCTCGCCTGATCGGTGACAATCCGCGCTATGCGGGAGTGGTTGCCGCGCCGGACGCCGCCTCGGCAGCCCGTGCCCTGCAAACAGCGGGTTACGCGACCGATCCGGCCTATGCCGACAAGCTGATTGCCGTCATGACGTCCTTCGGCGACGGGGCGAATCGAACCGTCGCACAGACCGGTCAGATGGCAGCCGCTAATGGTTTCGATGTCACTCGTGCGCCTACAAGCATTTTCTGAGGCTAACGAGGCGGGCCAGAGCAGTATGGGGCTCGCTCACCTTCAAGTTTGCCTGTTGCTTGCCGATAACCTTAACAATCGCAACTTTGGAATGGACTCATGAGCCTCTTTTCCACCGGCCTCAGTGGCCTCAGCGCTGCCCAGGTTGCCCTGCAGACGACTGGCACTAATATCAGCAATGTCTATACGCCGGGTTACAACCGCCAGATCACGCAGTTGGGTGAAACTAGCCCGAGTGGTGGCGGTGTGCAGGTCAATGATATCGAGCGCCAGTTCAACCAGTACATTGCTTCACAGCTCAATGAAGCCACCAGTCGCTCGAGCGCACTGCAAGCCTACGACACTCAAGTCAGCCAGCTCGACAATTTGCTGGCCGACGGTGAGGCCGGGTTAGCGCCGCTGATGCAGAATTTTTTCTCCTCGCTCGAGGATCTTGCCGGAGCGCCCTCGGACCCGGCGGCACGCCAGGGCGTGATCGGTAGTGCCGATACACTGACAGCACAGTTCCGTGCCTTCGACAGCTACCTCGACGACATGCAATCGGGCATCAATGGCCAGATCCGTGACGAAGTCACGCAGATCAACAACACTGCCGATCAGCTAGCCAAGCTCAATCGGCAGATAGCCTTGACCCAGGCCAAGACCGGCGATGTACCCAACAACCTGCTCAACAAGCGTGATCATCTGGTTGCCGAACTGAGTGAGCGGCTCGACGTCAAGCTGTCGATCCAGGACGGTAGCACCTACAATCTGACGCTGGGCAACGGGCAGCCACTGGTTGCGGGCAACAGGAGCTATTCGCTGGAGGCCGTGGCGTCTTCATCGGACCCGTCGCGTACCGTAGTTGCCTACAACGATCCGGGGGGCAGTAAGATTGAGCTTGCCGAGTCGGCATTCGAGGGTGGTACGCTGGGCGGCTTGATGACCTTCCGCAGTGAAACGCTGGACAAGACCCAGAACCAGATCGGTCAGATGGCGCTGTCGCTGGCTGCGGGCTTCAACGAGCAACATCGTGCCGGGCAGGACCTCAGTGGCAAAGCCGGTGGTGATTTCTTCGCGATCGGCGATCCAACGGTCTACTCGAACGAGAACAATGGCAGCGATGCGTTTTTCACCGCCGAGTTCAGCGATGTCTCGGCGGTGACGACCAGCGACTACCAGATCAAGCGAGAGGGTGGCGCCTTCGTCGTATCGCGGGTAGGCAGCAACGAACCGCTGGATCCGCAGCCGCCCGTCGTACCGGATGCCAGTGGCAATGACACCTTGTCTTTCGGCGGTATGACCCTGACTCTGGACGAGACTCTGGGGACTGTCGGCGAAGGCGATACCTTCCTGATACAGCCGACCCGTGCCCTGGCCGGGGAGCTGGAAAACATCGTCGACGACACGTCAAAGATTGCGGCCAGCGCGCACGTCAAGGTGACGCCGACACTCCAGACGGGAAGCACCCTGGAGGCTGGCGACATTACCCTCGAGGAAGGCTTCTCGCTACCCGCGTCAGCCATAGCGATGACGGTGAGCAACGCCGACAATGCGGCGGGAACCTTCACCCTGAGTCATGACGCGCCTGCCGACAGCGAAGTTCTGGTCAACGGCGAGGTCCCGGCGGATCCGGCCAACCTCCAGCTCTCGGTCGGGGACACGCTGTCCATCGATGGCGTCAGCATGACCTTCAATGGCGAACCGGTCGACGGCGACACGCTGACTCTGGCGTCCGATCCCGCCAGCGGCGACAACCGCAATGCGTTGGCGCTGCAGAACCTGCAGAATGGCGATCTCGTGGGGGGCGCGGCGAGCCTGAGCGAGGCCTACGCGTCGCTGGTCAGCGATGTGGGCAACCGGACCAACGTGGTCCAGGCGAATCTCAGCGCGCAATCGGTGCTGACCGAGCAATTGACGGCCGTGCAGCAGTCCGAGTCGGGGGTCAATCTCGACGAGGAAGCCGCCAACCTGATCCGCTTTCAGCAGTTTTATCAGGCCAATGCCAAGGTCATCCAGACCGGAAGCACGCTGCTCGATACCATCCTGGGCATTCGTTGATTCCGGTTATCCAGTTTATTGAGGTTTCGTCATGCGCATCAGTACCGTGACCATGTTTGAATCCAGCCTGTCGTCGATGAATCGCCAGCAGAGCGCCTTCCTCGATGTCGGCCAGCAGATGGCGACCGGGCGACGCGTCGTCAATCCATCTGACGATCCCCAGGCGGCCTCGCGTGCAGTCGGCGTCTCGCAGTCCATGGCCGTGTCGGAACAATACTCCGATGCACGTGTCACGGCACGCAATGCACTGTCGCAGGAGGAAAGCGTACTTAACAGCGTCAGCGATGCAATTTCCAGTGCCAAGACGCTGATCGTCCAGGCCGGTAACGGTACCTTGAGCGATGCCGATCGTTCTGCGATCGCCAGCGAGCTGCGTGGTATCTACGAGAGTCTGATCGGCCAGGCCAATACCACCAATGGCAACGGTGATTACCTGTTCGGTGGCGTAAAGGATAACGCGCCCCCCTTCGTCAAGCAGAACGGAGTGGTCAATTATCAGGGGGCGGACTCTGTGCGTGCCCAGCAGGTCGACTCCTCGCGCCAGATGCCGGTAGGCAATAGCGGATTGGAAGTCTTCTCGGGTGTGCATGCCGGTTCCGACTACGTGGCCGAGGCAACGACCGCCGACGACAGCACGCTGACCTTCACTGGCCCAAGCGTCAGAAATGCAGCGTCGGATGGCTTCGGTGAAAGCTACACGCTGACCTTTACCGATCCGACGACCTTCAGCGTAACCGACCGCCTAGGCAACGTGGTGTTGACCGATACCTACACCGCCGGCGAGGCCATAGAGTTCAAAGGCATGTCGATCACCCTGGAGGGTGAGCCCAAGCTGGATGACACCATCGAGATGACCAAGGGGCAGGATCAGAGCGTCTTCGAGACACTGGAAAACGCCTTGGCCGCCCTGGAGGCCCCCGCCGATACGCCCGCCAAGCAGGCCGATTTGAGCAATACGCTGTCATCGGTCAGCCGCCAGCTCGACAATAGCCTTGACAACGTACTCACCGTTCGAGCTTCGGTGGGTGCGAGGCTCAACGAGCTGGATGTCCTCGATACCGTAGGCGGAAATCGTACCTTGAACTACGAGTCGACCCTCTCAGAATTGGTCGATCTGGACTATGCCCAGGCGATTTCAGACTACACGTTGCGGCAGGTGGGTCTGCAGGCTTCGCAGAAGACCTTTGTCGACATGCGCGGGATGAGCCTGTTCGAGATGCTCTGACACTCGTTTGCAAGATACAAAGAAGGCGCCTTTCGGCGCCTTCTTTGTTTGGCATGGGATTGCCGCGCGGTGGTTAGCCGGCCATCGTCCCGATGAGTTGCTGGAGAAACTGGAATCCGTTGGCGAACAATCGCTCGAGAAAGCTGGCGTAGTCGGTCATCAGCACCATCAACAGGATCAGACCCACCGTCAATGTCAGCGGGAAGCCGACGGAGAAGATCGTTAACTGCGGTGCGGCACGGTTGAGGATGCCCAGCGACAGATTGATGATCAGCAGTGCCGCAACGACGGGGAGGGACAGTAGCAGACCGGCATTGAATATCGTGCTGCCGTAGCGGGCCAGCATGTCGAAGGCATTCGGGTTGAGGGTGCCGTAGCCGATGGGCAGGGTGTCGAACGAGCTGGCCAGGATCTCGATGACGATAAGGTGACCATTGAACGCGAGCAGCATGAGCAGCGTAATCATGTACAAAAAGCGCGACAGCACCATGCTCTGCGCACCGATATCCGGCGAGAAGAAGGTGGCGAACGCCAGGCCCATCTGCAGGCCGATATACTCCCCGGCGGCCATCACCACTGCCAGTGTCACGCGCATGACCAGGCCGATGGCCACGCCAATCAGCATCTGTTCGACCATGATGCCCAGGCTGGGCCATGAAAAGATCGGCACGTCGGGCAGTGGCGGCAGGGTCGGCGCAATGACGAACGCCAGCACCGCGGCGAAACCGATCTTGACCTGACGGGGAATGCTGGTATGGCCCCACAGCGGGGCGGCCATGATGAAGGCCGTGAGTCTGACGAAGGGC
This sequence comes from Halomonas sp. McH1-25, assembly GCF_022348165.1. Taxonomy (GTDB): domain Bacteria; phylum Pseudomonadota; class Gammaproteobacteria; order Pseudomonadales; family Halomonadaceae; genus Modicisalibacter. The sequence continues at coordinate 512,860 of NZ_JAKRFI010000001.1, read as the reverse complement.
CACAGGAAGGCAACCAGCCAGGCCTGCAACTGATCGAAGGTGACCTCGATCATGTCAGCCCAGCATCAGAGGAATATTGCGAAACAGCTCGGTTGTGAAATTGGTGATCAACTGGATCAACCAGGGGCCGGCCAGCACCAACGCGCCGAAGACACCCAATATCTTGGGAATGAACGACAGCGTCATCTCGTTGATCTGCGTCGCCGCCTGGAACAGGCTGACGAGTAGACCGATCAGCAGTGCCGTGATGAGCAGGGGGCCGGCAAGAAACAGGGTGACCTTCATGCCCTGGTACGCCATGCTCATGACCATTTCCGGTGTCATGCTCGATTACCTCGTTAATGGACAAACAGCCGCTGGGGATCGCGCGGCGCCTAGATATAGAAGCTTTCGGCCAACGAGCCGATCAGTAGCTGCCACCCATCCACCAGCACGAACAGCATCAACTTGAAGGGCAGGGAGATGGTCGCCGGAGGAACCATCATCATCCCCAGCGCCATTAGCACGCTGGCGACGACGAGGTCGATGATCAGAAACGGGATGAAAATGGTGAAGCCGATCTGGAATGCCGTCTTCAGTTCGCTGGTCACGAAAGCCGGTAGCAGGACGCGCATGGGCACGTCTTCCGGCCCTTGGAAAGTACCGGCATCGGCCAGGCGACCAAAAAGCGCAATATCCGGCTCACGGGTCTGCGCCAGCATGAACTCCCGGAACGGCTGGCTGGCCAGTTGCAGGAATTCGTCGAAATTGATCTGCTGATCGGAAAACGGCTGCCAGGCAACCTCGTAGGCCTGGTTGAGCACAGGCGACATGATGAAAAACGTCAGAAACAGTGCGAGGCCAAGCAGGACCTGATTCGGCGGTGCGGACTGCGTGCCCATGGCGGTGCGCAACAGGCCGAGTACGATGATGATGCGAGTGAAGCTGGTCATCATCAACAGGATGGCGGGCAAAAAAGCCATCGAACTGAGCAGCAGCAGGGTCTGCAGGCTCAGTGACCATTGTTGGCCGCCATCTTCCAGCGGCTGCGTGACGATACCGGGTATGGTGGCCTGCGCCCACCCGGCCTGCGGCCAGAGAAGAGCGATTATGGCTATGGTTGCGAGGATCGAAAACAAGCCGAGACGCAAGGGCTTGGCCTGCGGAAAAGACGACAGGAAAAAAGCTGGCAACGTCACACATCCTCTCCGGAGCGCTTATCGCTTCGCGTGAATTTGCTGCGCGCGTTCTGGCGCATGGCGCTGGCAAAACGTGACGCAAACCCGTCGGTTTCGCTAGGCGGAGGAAGGGACTCATCCTGCTTGGGTGCCGGCATTTCATGGAGCCGGGTCACCTCGCCGCCACCCACACCCAGCACCAGCCAGGTGCCTTCGACATCGACGATGACCACACGCTCGCGCTGGCCGACGGCGGTACTGGCGACGACCTTGAGATGCCGATTATGGCCCGTGCGTCCCGGCCCGAGGCGCTTGAGAAACGCGCTGCAAAGCAGGATGACGGCGATCACCAGGGCAAGCGCCAAGGCGGTCTTGCCCAGTGTGGCCAGACCCAGCAGGGCGTCCCCCTGAGCGCCGCTCAGCGTATCGGCGGCGCCCTGTGTCGCGGAAGCTTGGCTCATCGGTTGAGTTTCTGCACGCGCTCGGATGGTGTGATGATTTCGGTGATACGGATGCCGTACTTGTCATCGACCACGACGACTTCACCCTGGGCGATCAAATAACCGTTGATCAGGATATCCATGGGCTCGCCGGCCAAGCCGTCGAGTTCGATCACCGAGCCCTGCGCCAACTCCAGCAGTTGCTTGATGGTGATGCGAGTGCGGCCAAGCTCCACGGTCAACTTGACCGGGATGTCCATGATCATTTCCAGGTCGCGCATGGTACCGCTGCTGGCGCTGGAATCCAACGGCTTGAATACCTGGTCGCCGGCGGCGGTAGCCTGGCTACTGGCGGCGTCGACCTTCAGCTCGGCTTCCACCTCGGCCTGTTCGGCGAAGGCAGCCGCCCAGGGATCGTCCTCGTCGGATGACGTCTCGCCAGCCCCCTGTTCGGCCATGGCGTCCGCCCAAGCGTCGTCGGTGCTGTTCTGTTCGGGTTTCTTGGGGTCAGTCATTGTCGGATTCCTTGGCTTGCTTCAACAGCCCGGGGGTGAACTTGAACTTGGCATTGTTGGCGACATGGTCGATCAGGTGGCGTACGCGCAGTGCACGTTGGCCGTGCTGGCTGCCGAATTCACACTCCATGACCGGGACGCCATCGACACGTGCCGTGACGATATCGGGGAGCTCCAGCGGGAGCACATCGCCTACCTTGAGCGACATGACCCGGCCGAGGCTGGTCGAGAGATCGATGAAGTCGGCGACCAGCTCGACGTGGGACTGCTTGATCTCGCCTGCCATGCGTTGGCCCCACTGGCTCTCCTCGTCGGCATGGTTATCGGTCAACGGACCGGACAGCAGGTCGCGAATCGGCTCGATCATCGAGTAGGGCATGCACACCTGGAAATCGCTGGCCAGATTACCGACTTCCAGATGGAAGGTGCTGGTGACCACGATTTCATTGGGTGAACTGGTGACGTTGGCAAAACGCAGCTGCATTTCGGAACGCGTGTAGTCGATCTCCAGCGGGAAAACCGACTTCCAGGCATCCTGGTAGGCATCGATGGCCAGGTGCAGCAGGCGATGGATGATGCGCTGCTCGGTATGCGTGAATTCGCGGCCTTCCGATTTGGTCAGGAAGCGTCCATCGCCACCGAACAGGTTGTCGACCACCATGAACACCAGGCTGGGCGGGAACACCACCAGGGCGGTACCGCGCAGCGGCTTCATGGAAATCAGGTTGACGTTGGTGGGGACCGGAATATGGCGCGAAAACTCGCTATAGCTCTGGTAACGCACGCTGTCCACCGTGATGTCGGCACTGCGCCGCAACAGGTTGAACAGGCTCATGCGGAACTGACGAGCGAAGCGTTCGTTGATGATGTCCAGCGCATGCAGACGTTCCCGGATGATCCGGTGCTGGGTCGCCGGATCGTAGGGGCGAATGCGGGAAGAAGCGGCGTTGTCGCTGCCGGGGCCCGCATCGTCGTCGCCACTGACGCCCTTGAGAAGGGCGTCGATCTCATCCTGCGAGAGCAGATCGTCTTGAGACATGGTGTCCCTATTGCACGATAAAGTCGGTGTAGAGGACGTCGTTGACCGCCAGCTCGGGCTGGGGATCGCTGAACGGCTCGTCGAAAAGCGCCAGAATTTGCTGCGATAGCGCTCGCTTGCCCTCAGGGCTCGTCAGGCCTTCGGCATGCTGGCTGGAGAACAGCAGGAGCAACCGGCTACGCAACTGAGGCATGTTCTGCTCGAGCATCTCGCGCGTGACCTCATCGCCCACCTTGAACGACAAACCGACGTATAGCAGGCGCTGCTCGTACTGGTCGCTTTGCAGATTGACCGTGAATGGCGACACGGTCACGAAGATGGGAGGCTCCGGCTTGATGGGGTCGGCCGATTGCTGGGCTTCCTCGGTACTGGCCTCGCTCTTTGAGTCGAGCAGGAAGTAGACGGCCGCTGAGCTGGCCATCGAAATCACGATGAGGATGATACCTAGCAGCCACCAGGGCTTGCGACTCGTTCCTGCATTGGGGTTCTTGGCCATTGCTCACGCCGTCGTTGGTCGATGTTTCTGTGGGAATTATGCGGGCAGCCTTGCCTCGGGCAAGGATGGAAAAAGCTGCCGATACACGCTTATCTCTAGGCTTTGTCCGGCCGCCGGGCTTGCTGCGTTCCAGATAGCCGTAGAGCCTGTCGCAGAATCGCGCACAGGCTCTATTAGGTATCGGCCGCATCGGCCGTTCTTGAAGGGCGACGTCAGGCGTAAAGATCGATTGCGCTACTGTCGGTAGTGATCGTCGATGCTCGTGCGCTCGCCATGGTGTCGTCCGAGGCAGCCACCGAACCGTCTTCGTTCAGGCTGGCCATGGCGCGGTTACCCCCTGACGCCTGGTCGCGGCCATCGTCACGCTGCTGATGCTCGCCCACCATGGCTTCGCCCAACTGGATACCGCTTTCCTCCAGCGCTTCGCGCAGTTGCGGTATGGCCTGTTCGACGGCGGCGCGGACCTGCGGGTTGGCCGAGAAGAACTGCGCCTGGGCAAGCTGATCATCCATCTTGAGGCTGATCGAGAGTGGGCCCAGCTCGGCAGGGTGCAGATGAAGCTCGACCTGCTGACCACCACGCTGATGCAAAGCCACCAATTGCTGTCCCAGGCCCTGTTGCCACTGAGCCGAAGCCAGCGGGGCCGTCAGCGTCGGAGGTAATTGCCCGGTGGGGAGCATGCTAGCATTGCCGGCGTTGGCCGCAGTGCCGGTCGGCGAAGCCATCCCCAGCAGTGATTGGCTGAACGAGCCTTCGGAGCCGTGCCGGGTGGGTAGGGCATTGTCATCAGCGGTGACGGCGGCAATCGCATCGGCGAAATTACCGGTTGGTTGAGGCGCCATCTGCTGGAGCGTGGTGCCCTGTTGCGTCAGCGCCTGCATGCCTTGTGCCGTCAATTGCTGGTGGCGTAGCCCCGCCGACTGGCTATCGGCGGTCGCTGTAATGGCCCGTTCGCTATTGGCATCGGTGACCAGTTGCGCTGCGTTGGCGGCTAGCTTCGTTCCCTGCTCGGCAGGAAGCGTATCGCCGCGCTGCGCGCTGGCAATCGCGTTCATGCGCTGGCGGATATCGGCCAGTAGCTCACCGTCACCTGCCGGCAAGGACGAGAGTGTCGTGGCAATGGATGAGGCGCTCCCGGCCTGCATGGCAGTCGATTCCCCGTTCTGCTGGTTCGCAGGCTGAGCGCCACCCAATAGACTGCCTTCGATGGCTTGAACGACCTGCTGCGTCAGCGGGGACAGCTCGCCCGGGAGAGCAGCGATCAGCGCGTTCTGCTCTGATGGATCGCTTTCAAGGAGCTCGTTTAACGTTGCCAGCGTATCTACACTGAATGTTGTCCCGGAGCGTTCATTGTCTACGCTTGGCTCGTGACTGATTCCTAGCGTCAAAGCTGGCGTAGAGGAGGCCTCTCCATTGCCCAGCTTTGCTTTCATTGTTTCGCCTGCCTGTTTGTACACACGTGCAAACTCGGCGTCGCCGTTGCCACTGGGCTTGCCTTCGCCTTTGCCCAAGGGCAGCGAGGTGGCGTTGCTGCTGCCGGCGAGCAGTTGAGAAAGTTCCATGGAGCTGGCTGCCTCAGTGACTGGGTTCGGAATTCGTTTCTTGACGCTGGCGACGCAGGACGAGCCCGGCGGCCATTTCATCGGCCAGGCGTTGTTCCTGCCGGTTGGCGCGCTGCTGGACTGCCGTTTCCCGGCGTGTCGCCAAGGTATCGTAGGCGGACAGCTTGCGTTGCTCGTTCTGCCAACGTTTCTGACCCTGATTCAGGCGTGCTTCGCGCTCGCCGAGAGTCTGCCGGGCACGCGCAATGGCGGCGTCCAGCGAGGCGAGAAACTGCTGATAGTTACGCCAGCTGTCAGGACCGATGCCCGATTCCATGGCCTGTTGCAGACGTTGACGATACTCGAAGCGATAACGCGTCAGCGTCTCGAGTTGGGCGTTGGCGCTCTGCAGGTCGCGGCGCAAATTGCCCAGCTCTATACTGGCGTTGTCGCGAGTATCGCGAGTCAATGAAATCAACGTATCCAACGGAGTCGTTGCTTGGACCATGGGATCGTTCCTTCTGGGTAGACTTGGGCCTGGCCGCAGGGGCGGACCTGTTACCATTTTCGAGCATGCCGCGTGAAACCAAAGCGAGAGTTACCGTGCGTAAACGGCACTTTCTCGTCGATTTCGTCCACGGGGCAGGCAAGCTACCTCATGTTCAGGCCGGAACCAGCGCGCTTAGGGACTGGTGCGTTTGCGGTATGTCGGAGCGCTCGTCAATGCGTTGCTGCAGGAACTGCTCGAGTCTCGGATACATGCTTACCGCCTGGTCGAGCTGAGGATCGTGGCCCGGTGTATAGGCACCTACGCTGATCAGGTCGCGGTTACGCTGATAACGTGACACCAATTGCTTGAAACGCTGGGCCTGGCGTAACTGATCGCCGCTGACGACAGCGGTCATGACGCGACTGATCGACGCTTCGATATCGATGGCAGGGTAGTGGCCGCTTTCGGCCAGCGCCCGTGACAGCACGATGTGCCCGTCGAGGATGGCGCGCGCCGAGTCGGCGATGGGGTCCTGCTGATCGTCGCCTTCGGTCAATACGGTATAAAAGGCGGTAATCGATCCGCCGCCCTGCATGCCGTTGCCGGCACGCTCGACGAGGCTCGGCAATTTGGCGAACACCGAGGGCGGATAACCCTTGGTCGCCGGCGGCTCGCCGATTGCCAACGCGATCTCGCGCTGTGCCATGGCATAGCGTGTCAGCGAGTCCATGATCAGCAGCACGTTGCGTCCGGCATCGCGGAAGCCTTCGGCCAGGCGCGTGGCATAGGCGGCACCTTGTAGCCGCTGCAATGGCGAGGTATCGGCAGGCGCGGCGACGACCACCGAGCGGCGACGGCCTTCGGCGCCAAGGATGTTATGGATGAAGTCCTGCACCTCACGACCACGCTCGCCGATCAGACCGACAACGATCACGTCGGCCTGGGTATAGCGGGCCATCATGCCCAGCAGCACGGACTTGCCGACACCGGAGCCGGCGAACAGTCCCATGCGCTGTCCGCGACCCACGCTCAACAGTCCGTTGATGGCGCGAATGCCGACATCGATCTGGGTATCGATCGGGGCACGCGACAACGGATTGAGCGGTGGCGTGGCGAGTGGCGCATGCGGGGCATCGGTCAGCGGACCCTTGCCGTCCAGCGGACGGCCGCTGCCATCGACGACGCGGCCGAGCAGACTGTCGCCGAGCGGAAAGCGCCGTGCACTCCCGTTCTCGTTGCCGTCGCCGAGAGGAAAGACACGCGAACCGGGCAGCAATCCGCTGATTTCTTCCAATGGCATCAGAAAGAGTTTTTCACCGGAGAACCCCACCACCTCCGCTTCGGCGAAACGCGGCTGTTCCGAGCCGGGTTGGCCGGTCGCCGGGTGAGGGGAGAGTTCGATGCGGCAGGCGCTGCCCAGCGGAACGCGCAAACCGACCGCTTCGAGAACCAGGCCGGTCGCTCGCACGATTCGGCCGCTGGCACGATAGGCGGCGATACCGCCGACACGTTGCTGCACGCCACCGATGGCCTCTTGCCAACGTCGCCGATGAAGATTGTCGGCTGTCGTCGTCGCACTCATGCCTGTTCTCCAGGCTGAGTGTCGTTCTGGCCGTCGTTGTGACGACGGCGGACCTGGCGGGTGATGCGCTCCCAACGCGACTCCAGCGAGGCATCCAGCTCGCCACTGGCACTGGTGGCGCGACAGCCACCGCGGCTGATCGTGTCGTCGGGCTGTAGCTGCCAGCCGGCGGCGTCGAATTCGGCACCCAAGTGAGCCTTGACCAAGGTCAGATCCGCCGGGTGCAGCCAGAGCCTGGGGCGTCCGGAAAGCGACGGCTCGGCATGCAACAGTTCGCGAACGATATCCAGAATGACCTCGGGGCGGGCCTCCAGCGCTTCTCTGGCGAGTTGCCTGCCGGTGGTCAATGCCAGATCGACGAGACGTTCGGCGACCTCGTCATCCAGGGTGTCGAGGGCTTCACGATAGCCTTCCGCCAAGGGCAACAGGGGGGCCAGGGCCTGCTGGGTCTGGCGTTGCAGTTCTTGTTCGCCAGCCGTTCTGCCTTCCTCGAGGCCCTTTTCGTAACCGGCCTGGCGGCCTTCCTCGAAGCCCTTTTTGTAGGCGTCGTCGTAGGCTTCCTGGCGCGCCTTCTCGCGCAAGGCCTCGAGTTCGGCGTTACGCTTGAAAAGTTGCTGACGAATGGCCTCCTGACGCGAGCGTTCACGCTGGCGAAGGTCACGCTCCGGCGTGCCGAGCTCGTCCATCTCCCAGCGGCGCCAGTAGCCGTCATCGTGTTCCGGAACGACCTGCCGATCAGACATAGGAGTCGTCTCCGCCGCCTATGACGATCTCGCCACTGTCCGCCAGGCGGCGGACGATTTGCAGAATGGACTTCTGCTCGGCCTCGACCTGGGAAACCCGGATCGGACCGCGCGCTTCGAGGTCTTCCTGGAGCAACTGGGCCGCCCGCTGGGACATGTTCGCCATGAACTTCTCGAGCAAGGCATCCGGCGCGCCCTTGAGCGCCACAACCAGCGAGTTGGTGTCGACTTCCTTGAGAATGAGCTGAATGCCGCGAGCGTCGATATCGACGATATTCTCGAACAGGAACATCTCGTCGATGATCTTCTGTGCCAGGTCCTCGTTGTGGGCCCGCACGGTCTCGATGACGGCTTCCTCCTGGGAGGAGTTCATCAGGTTGAGGATCTCGGCCGCCGTTCTCACGCCGCCCATCTTGCTGCGACGCAGGTTCTGGCCGTCGAGCATGCCGCCGAGAACTTCGGTCAGCTCCTGCAGGGCAGCCGGCTGCACGCCGCTGAACGTGGCAATACGCAGTACCACGTCATTGCGCAGCTTGTCGTCGAACAGCTCGAGTATATTGGCTGCCTGGTGGCGCTCGAGGTGTACCAGGATGGTAGCGATGATCTGCGGATGCTCGTCGCGGATCAGCTCGGAGACCATCGGCGCTTCCATCAGATTGAGCGACTCGATGCCCGAGTTGGTGCCCTGAGCGTCGAGTATCTCGTCCAGCAGACTCGAGGCGCGCTCGTTACCCAGCGCCTTGGTCAGTACCGCGCGGATGTGGTCGCCGGAATGCAGGTTGAGGGCAGCGAACTGTTCGGCCTCGTCATGGAATTCGTCGAGAACCTGGCGCATCTCCTCGTGGGAAATCTGGTCGATGGTCGCCATCTCGCGGCTGATCGCCGACACCTCCTTGGTGGAGAGGTGACGGAAGACTTCGGCGGCGCTGTCCTCGTCCAAGGACAGCAACAGAATCGCGCTGCGGCGGACGCCGCTCAACTTACTCATTTTCGTTCATCCAGCTTCTGACGACGATTGCGACCAGGCGTGGATCTTCCAACGCCATCTCGCGCGCTTGCTTGAGGTGCTGTTCGTAAGCGTTGGCCTTGCGGCGGCGCCGACGTGAGCTGTCTTCGGCAGTGACGGAGTCATCCTCATCGTCGTCCGCGCTCAGGGCAACGGCCGGTTCGCCTGCCAGATTTTCCGTAACCATGTTCGGCACAGTGGACGGTTGGCTATAACGCTTGACCATCGGGCGCAGCACCATGAACCACAGGAACAGAGCGGCCAGTGCAACCAACAGATAGCGGCCGAGAGTCAGGCCCAGTTCGATGGCTTGCGGCGTTTGCCACCAGGGCGGCGGTTCGGCGCTGATATCATCCTGAGCGAACGCGCTGTTGACGAGGGCCAGCTCGTCACCGCGGGCCTCGGAGAAGCCCATGGCCTGCTTGATCAAGCGTTCGATCTGTTCCAATTCGGCAGCGTCGAGCGGCTCTCGCACCGGCTCGCCCTGATCGTTGATGGTGTCGCGATAATTGACGACCACGGCAGCGGACAGGCGCTCGACCTGACCACGCTGGTACTGGACGTGTTCCACGCTGCGATCGACTTCGTAGTTGACCACGTCGCCACGGTTCAGGCGGCTGGGTGGCGTAGCCGCGTCGTTGGCCTGTGCCTCGCCATCGGCGCCTTCTTCCCCTTCCTCGCCTTCGGCGTCCTGGCCTTCGTCGATGGGTGAGGGAGCCACGCCCGGCGGCGTATTGGTCAAGGCGCCGGGTACACCCATGGCCAACTCGTCACCTCCGGTATAGCTCTCGTTGAGCTGACGGCTACGAATGGCAGCTTCGTTGGGTGCCTGGTTGGGGGCGTAGCGCTCGGCGGTCTGCTCGCGGGTGGAGAAATCGACATCGGCCGCCACCTGAGCGCGAATGTTGGTGGCGCCCAATATCGGGGTCAGGATGCGTTCGATGCGCATCTGATAGGAACGCTCGACTTCCTGGACGTAGTTCAACTGGGTGCCGTCCAGGTTGCCCAGGGCACCGCCGCCACTGGTAGAAAGCAGGCGGCCCGCCTGGTCGACGACGGTAACCGCATCGGAGGCCAGCTCAGGCACGCTGCTGGACACCATGTGCACGATAGCGCTGATCTGGCCGTCGCTCAGCGTACGGCCGGGATGCAGCGTCAGCACGACCGAGGCCTTGGCCGGCTCATTTTCGCGTACGAACACCGACTGCTTGGCCATGGCCAGGTGAATGCGTGCCTGGGCAACCGGACCCAGCGATTGCATGGAGCGGGCCAGTTCGCCCTCAAGGCCACGCTGGTAGTTGATCTGCTCGGCGAACTGACTGATGCCGAACGCCTGATTGTCCATCAGCTCGAAGCCGACATCGCCAGCCTGGGGCAGGCCCTGCTCCGCCAGTTGCAGACGCAAGGCGTGCACCTGATCGCCAGGGACCAGCAGAGCGCCACCGCCTTCAGTAAACCGATAGGGCACGCCGCGCGTATCCAGCTCGTTGACGATACGGCCGCCGTCGGCATCGCTTAGGTTGCTGTACAGGACGCGGTAATCCGGCGCGCGAGCCCAGAGCAGCATGGCGGCAATGATGGCAATCGCTGCCGCCCCGGCAATCAGTAGAGGGACACGGGGGTTGCTGCGCAATTGTGAAACGAGCCCTGCCATCTGACCCCCTTGGTTGGTCGCCTTGTCACGTCCGTTTTGCGGGGGTGTCGTCTGGCTGGCCGAAGCGGCGTCGGTCATGCGCGCCTCCCGGCGAAATTAATGAGGCCCGTATGGGCAGTGGTAGCGATGTCGGCCCGGTAGCCGCGGGTCGGTCCAGAGTGCATTCGGTGTCTGGCTCCAGCATCCGTCTCGGTTCGTCGCTCAGCGCCTTTACAGCGTCCCGAGGTCCGGGGCATTTGCGTCAGGCATGGGCGGTCGGGTGATGGGTGCCATTATGCGTAGGGAAGGAAAGGCTAAAGGGAAGAAAAGCCCATTATTTCACTATCATTTGCTGATATGGCCTGATGGCAGGGCTTGGTAGGCTTGCCATCACTAGCAAACCGCCAGGAAAATTGACAATGACGACACCTGCCATCCAGTCGGCGCTGAGCCAGATGCAGACGCTGGCCACTCAGGCGGCCGGTCAGGCTGCGAAAGGTCAACACGTTGCCACGGCCGTGGGACAGGGCGGCTTCGCCAATGAATTGCAGTCCTCGATCCAGCGCATCAATCGCCTGCAGCAAACCGCGAATGCCAAGCTCGACGCCTTTCAGTCCGGCGAGCCCGGCGTGGCGTTGAACGACGTGATGGTCGACATGCAAAAGGCCAGCGTCGGGTTTCAGATGGGGTTGCAGACGAGAAATCGCCTGGTGACGGCGTACAAAGACATCATGAACATGCAGGTCTAGGCCCCTGGTTTCCAGTTTTGCAGCCAACGTACACACCGCCAGTGGTCTATCGGCCACTGGCGGTTTTGTTTGCGCGTTCAAAGGTCGAGTTCTTTTACCGGTTGGGTGAAGGGAAGCTCGGGACTGGGGCGGGCGAGCAGGTAGCCCTGGGCGCGGGCGCAGTTCAAGCGGCGCAGGAAGTCGAGTTGGGCGGGGGTCTCGATGCCTTCGGCGCAGACATTGCGGCCGAAACCGCGACACAGCGTCAATAACGACTCGATGATGGCGCGATCTTCTGCCGAGTCAGGCAGGCCGGCGATGAACGATTTGTCGATCTTGACCGTGTCGAATGGGAACTGCTTGAGATGCGACAGCGAGGAAAACCCAGTGCCGAAGTCGTCCAGCGCGATGCAGACGCCGTACTCGTATAGCATCTGCAGTTGCTGACCGACCCAGTGCGGTGACTGGATCAGTGCCGTTTCGGTGATTTCCAGCTCGAGAACACTGGTTGGCAAGTTGCGTTGCTTCAATGCCTCGATCACATGATCGGCCAAGTGTGCATCGTCCATCAATTGGATGGCGCTGACGTTGACGCTAAGGAAGAAGTCTTCAGGCAGCCGATCACGATTGGCCGCCAGATGATCCAGGGCCCGGTCGATGATCCAGCGTCCGACCTCGACCATCAGGCCACTCTCTTCGAGAATCGGAATGAAAATATCGGGGCCGATGGTGTCCAACTCGTCGTCGCGCCAACGCAGCAGGACTTCCGCGCCAATCGGTGCAGAAAGATCTGACAATAGCCACTGGGGCTGGAAAAAGAGATGGAAGTCGCCACGTGCGAAAGCACCTGACAAGCGGCGTTCGATCGTCTGATGGCGACTGGCCTCATCGAGCATACCGCTAATGTACTGCCTGACGCGATTGCGTCCCTGGCGTTTGGCGCGTACCAGTGCGGCATTGGCGCGGCGTAGCAGTTCGTTGGGCTTTACCTTGCCGCCTGTGGAGCTGGCAAGACCGGCGCTGATGGTCAGTTGCAGTCCTTCGACCGAGGAAAAACGATATTGCTCGACTTGCTGGCGCAGCCAGTCGGCGAGGTGGATGGCGTTGCTGTCGTGCGGCAGGTTGACGCTAATGGCGAACTCGTCGCCACCCAGGCGCCCCAGCAGGGCATTGGGATAACTGGCCAATGATAACGACAGGGCGTCTGCCAGTTCGCACAGCACGGTATCGGCGATGGCCGTGCCATGCGCGTCGTTGAGCCGCTTGAAGCGGTCTATTCCGCACACCAGCACCATCTGTAGCGGCGCCAAGTCGTTGGCGTGTGGCGAGTTGTCAGCCAGCGACTGGAGAAAACCGGCCCGATTGAGCTGGCGCGTCAACGGATCATGGCAGGTGATCCAGTCGATTTCCTGTTGGGCCTTGAGCGATTCGCGCAGATCGCGGGCAACGATAACGTAGTTTGCCCGGCCGGACCCTGGATGCTCGATGCGTTGGATCACTGCCTGAATGGGCAGGGCATCGCCATTGCGGCAACGCAGCGTGGTCGTCAGCCGTACCGAACGCATGTGCTGCTTGAGCGGCGCCAGGCGCTGGGCCAGTCCTTCGGAACCATTGGCATCCAGCAATTGCTCCGGTTTCATGGCCTGCAGTTCGTTATTCGAGTAGCCCAACTGCTCCAGAGCGCCCTGATTGCAATAGGTAATGCGATGCGACTGCTCATCGAAGATCAGGATCAGGTCCAGCGTGGCGTCCAGCGTGGCGCGGAACTCCTCGAGAGTCGAATACAGAGCGGCTTTTTCTTCCTCTTCCTGAAGCGACAGCAAAAGGCGACTGCCGACATCCATCAGCGGTTTGAGGATCCACGGCATGCTGTCGTTATCGAAACCGCATTCCCGGTTGGCCAACAGCATCACACCGATGTTCCTATCGCCCGATACGAACGGGATCATCAGTGCATTGTCGAGAGGCGGATGGTTGTCTGGGAGCGTGCCGGTCACCGAGGCGAAATCGTTGCCATCGAAGATCTGGATCTCGGTTTTCGCGAAGCGATCGTGGGTGATGTCGTTGATACGTGCCAGGCTCAGGCGTCGTCTGCCGTGCATGAAAAATTTGTGCATCTTCTCGCTGACGTTGCCGAACGACATGCCGGTGATCTCCAGCATCGGTGTCGTGTCGACATGCTTGATTTCACCGACCAACCCATATTGGCACTGCATCAGGCGCAGCAGGTCGTCAAGCAGTTCCAGCAATGCCAAACGTGGCGGGGTCCCGGCGAGATGGCGCTGTTCCGCGCGGTTGATCAGTGCCTCGACCGACGGCTGCAAGGCCGCTTCGCCGTGCATGGAAGACGGCAGCATAGGGAATTCGATGCCGTGAGCGATCTCGATGGTGACCAGGCGCGCCAGACTGACGAGCGTTTCACACTCACTGTCGCTGAACTCGCGGGGGGCGTCACTGATGATGCAGAGGGTGCCAAGCGGCGACTTGCTTCGTCCGTAAATGGGGGCGCCGGCATAAAAGCGGATATGCGGTGGTCCCGTTACCAGTGGATTGTCCTGAAAACGCTCATCGAGAGTCGCGTCGTGGATCACCAGCAGGTCGTTGGCTTCGACGGCATGGGCGCAGAAGGCCTGCTCTACCGGGGTTTCCGAGATATCTAGTCCACAGCGTGACTTGAACCACTGCCGCTTGTCATCGATCAGGCTGACCAGGGCGATAGGCACGTCGAACAATTGGCAGGCCAAGTGCGTCAATGTGTCGAAGCGCTTCTCCCGAGGCGTATCGAGCAGACCCGTCGACTGCAGGGCGGCAAGGCGCAAACTGTCCTGAACGGCGGCTTGGAGCCGGCTGCCGGTGATAGGTGGCATGTCCTGTGGTGTCATTGCTGTGCCCGGTCTGGAGTCTTCCATGCGGCTCTTTCTTCAATGAAAAGTGACGTCCTGGGTAACTGTTATCGGCGGGTGTCGAGAAAACCGTAGGGCCTTGAACCGGCGCTGCCCCACCTGGCCGACTCATGCCTGCAAATGGATCAATTTCCCTTGCATCTGCTCGAGCGACTCAGCGATGCGCAGCACTTCCTCGCTGGGTATCTGACGGATGAGCTCGCCGCTGTCGCGATCGACGATGCGCGTCACGACGCGCTGGCCCTGCGCGAATTCCTGGAGCTGAAACTCGACGCCATAGCTGCGCATGACCTCGTTGATGCGCTGCACCGGTTCCAGCAGCTCGCGGTAACGCACGCCTGGGGCAACGTCACTATTGCCGTATGCTTCGACAAGCAGGCTGCCGGCTGGGCGAGGAAGATGCGATAGCACGCTCTCCAGGCGCTGGTGCGGCGTCAGTCCCTGGTCGAGCGATGGCGTGGCTGATGCGGAAGATGCATCGGTCAATGGCGAAGTCATACGATCCCTCTTGTTACTGTTCTGGAAATTGGAACCGCCTTGTGGCGCCTTGCTTCAAACAATGACTTCGGCGTAATGACTGCCGGCATCTGCACCCACCCCGAGAGTCAAGAGTAACGCGAACTCGTAACCCATCTGGGTCTTGTAGGCTTTCAGCTTCTTGGTGTCCTGATGCTTGCCGAAGCGACTCCCACTCTTGACGATTTCGATGAGCGCAAGGCGTTGGCCCGTCTCGCGTCGATGTACGGCAATGTCGGGAAAGACGGTGCGCGCTTCGGTGGCCGCGGCGTGGGTCGGCGTGACGACATGCTTCATGGCATGACATGGCACGTCCCAGCCGTTGTATTCGCAGTCGATTTCCCAAGAGGGCAGGTGCGCCTGGAGATGCATGGCCAGGCGAAAGGACAGTGCTCGCTCATTGATCCGATCATTGTCGAGAAGGCAGCGATCCTTGGCGGCAAGCTGGTGCAATGCCAAGTCGAGAGCCTCGATGAAAGGATGCGCGAGAGGGACCTCTGTCGCCTGGGAGAAGGTCATTGGAACACCTGTTGTTGTCTTTGCCGGTTGGTGGGTGACAAATCGCTTGCCGATATCGACTTACCAAGAGTTATCGGCAGTCGGGCGATAGAATTTAGCCACGACCGGACACGCCGCCTTACCAGGCCGTAGGAAGCATCGCGCGAATATCGCGATCCAGTGGCATCTTGATCGAGGTGGCGCCGAGAATCGTGTTGTCTCGCGCTCTTACGATGCGCACGTTCACATAAGCGGAGCGCTCCGCCTGGGCATAGGTGCCGATGAGCACGGCCTGGGCATCATGCGCCAGTGAAAGGCGTTGCACGTCGCGGGAGAGGATCAGTTCCCCTGTACTCTCTTCGATGAACAGGCTGTCGCGCATCTTCACTTCGATAACGGTCAACCCCGCCTGCACCAGGCCGGAGGTGAATAGTTCCGACAAGGTGCGACCGAGCGTCGAGGAGCGCTGCAAGTCGTCGATATCGACGAACGTCGCCGAGATGATCGGCCGATCGGGGGAGAGCCCCCGCGTGCTGGATAGCAGGCTCGCCGAGGCCTCTTCCACCAGTTCGATCATATCGGTATCCGGTGACTTGACGACGAGCGTGTCGCTATCGTGCGTGGCGCAGCCTGACAGGGAAATTGCCAATACACTGGACAACGCCAAACCCAGGAGACCGTTTCGCCAATTCATGGGGATCATTTCGCCTTGTCTCCTTTACCAGCGGTTGGTGAGAGGGATCGTCTTCAACGACATCGACTCGTCCCGGTAGTGGTCCGCGTCTTCCGGGTTGATGTAGTACACGGTAGATGACGAATAGAGGACCCGGTTGTTTTCGCTGACCTGAGTGGTAATGATGACCTCCTTGTCGGTCACGTTCGCCCAACTGCCACTGAACGCATCGACACCTGCCGCGGCAGGTATCAACGCCAGCGCAGGCTCGCTCCAGTGATTGATGGGGATGGTTGCAACGGCAATGCCGGTGGCTATCGTCGTCAGTGCGCCCGGCGGCGGCCGAATGCCGTCGCGATCGTCATGTTCCACGACCTGAACGCGGTAATCGACCTGGGCGGCGCCGAGCGGGTCGGTACGAACGATGGCGCCATTGGCTACCAAGTGGCTGGTCAGCATCGAGCCGAACCCGTCGGCGAACGGCATGGCCTGATTCCCGCCCGCCACGAACAAAGGCTGGCCTTCCAAACGCGCACTGCGCGCGATCCGCTCGGCCTCGTAGGCGGCAAGCACCTCCCAATGGTGCGCGGCCTGCATCTTGCGTTGCTCGCTGTAGGGGTAAGTCGCGGCCATGGGGACCTGGGTGGTATTGATGGCGCAACCAGTGAGAAGCGTGGTGCTGAGTATGATCAGGGCAACGGGGGAAAGAGAGAGCAGCCGATAGGGCATGGTGAACGCCTTTTATGAATCGCTTGGACACTTTAGCGTTCTATCGGCGTCGACAGGCAAAGCTTTATGGGTAGAAAAGACAAAGGGGGGGTTAGAAGGCGAGCATGATCTGCGTATAGTGCTGCTGCTCCTTGACCGAACGGGTGTAAAGCTCGTGCAGCGCAAGGTAATCGTCAGGCAGGGACTCATCGAAGCCGGTGGCCTCGAAGCGGGTCATCAAGGCCTTGGCATCGGCAATCACCGACTCGAGTTCGTCGAGGATGTGCCGGCAATCTTCGAGGCTCAGTGTCTGGTCATGTCGCTCCGATTCATGCATTCACTCACCTGTCTGTATGGCGCGGGCGCGTTGGTAGAGGGCGTTAGCGCTTTGGATGGCGAATTGCTCATGGCGATCCAACAGCAAGACGGCATTACCAGCACCTGTCGCTGCGTCGTGTAACTCCTGAGCATAGCGATCCATCAAATGATCCAGGTTCATGCGGATCATGGTGATTTCCAACTCGAACTCCTGTTGCAGCAGCTCATTGCGGATACGCGTTTCGTCAGAGGGAGCCTGAGCGATAAGCTGAGAGAGCGTATTGTTGACGAGATTCTCCACGGCTTTGAGCTTGGTAAGCACGTCGTCAAGAATACACTTGGCCGTTATGGTGTTGGGTTCGGGCAACATGGCGACTGTCCTAAAAGGACAGGCTCTCGAATCGAGAGCCTGTGTTGAGTGGGGTAGGGCCGAAGTCCCACCCCGGTAGTGCAGATATTGCGTGTAACGCTAAGCTTGGGATTAACCCAGCAGAGACAGTACGGACTGCGGCAGCTGGTTAGCCTGCGCGAGGACGGAAGTACCGGCCTGCTGCAGGATCTGGCTGCGAGTCATGTTGGCCACTTCCGTTGCGTAGTCGGCATCTTCGATGCGTGAACGTGCAGCAGACAGGTTGGTCTCGGTAGTGCTCAGGTTGGTGATCGCAGACTCGAAGCGGTTCTGGATGGCACCAAGGTCAGAGCGCAGAGAGTCGACCTTAGAGATGGCATTATCCAGCATGCTCATCGGGTCAACAGTAGCACCTTTCAGACTACCATCGTCATTAGTCTCTTTGGTGACGGTAACTTTACCGTCAACATCGGGTTCAGACAGTTTGGCGTAGGTGTAAGTGGGGTTCTCTTCGGTACCGCCTTTCACTACGTAAGTGCCCGTGCCGTTGCCTTCATTGTCAGTGATTTCATGCAGGCTTTCTCCAGCTTCTAAACCTTCAAAAGTAGCAGAAGCCTCAACGTCAGTTACTACTTTGGTTACCGCATCTGCACCTGTGCCATCATCAGTGACCAAAGAGCTAGTTACAGCTTCAGAGGAGGAGTCCCAAGAAACGCTACCATCGTCGGCCACGTCAGCCGCATAGTAATTACCATCGCTGCCCTTGACGACATAGCCACTCTCGTCAGCCAGTGCATACAGGCCATCTTGTGTAACTGCCATGGGGCTAGCAGCTTCATCAGCCAATTGGAGCAGGTCGGCATTGCTGCTGACACTGACATTGGCAGTTGCAACTTCTGTTACGGCGCCGCCCGGTGCGATGTTACCGGAGCTGACTTCCTGCATTGCTGTTTCATCAACAGTAGCAGTCAGGTCCCAAGAAGAAGCATCTGCTGCGTTCCAGTCAGCTGCCGCTGCAGCGGTGTCTACGCCAACATTTACTGCGTAGTACTTATCGTCGCTACCTTTAGTTGCGTAGTTACCATAGCTAACGGTAGAGAGGTCAGTACCAGCTTTGACAACATTATCGCCATTTGCAACAGCGTCAGCACCAGATGCAGAGTCAAACACTGCACCAGCTGATGTGTCGCCGAGATCAGGGGTTGCATTCCTGCCTGTGATTTGACCAGACGTTGCATCAATAGTAACAGAAGTGTAATTGGTGCCATCAGTAATTGCATACTGAACAGTATTGTCAGCAGCAGTATAGGCAACCAGACTCTCGCCTGAAGCTACTTGCCCATTGAAGTCGATAGCATAAGTATCAACTGTTGTAGCTGCTTCATCATTGCGCAGATACAGGTCACCATCAAGTGTTACACCGCCGGCTAGGCTAGGGGTAGTACCAGTGTTGGCGTCGTTGATAGCAGCTGGAAGATCAGACGAGCTGATAGTTGCAGAGGTCAGGGCTCCACCAGCGACGTCAACATCGGCTTCGTCCAGAGCTGGTGTAGCTGAGTCCCAAGTCAGTTGGCCCGTAACAGGGTTAGTAGCGAGGTCGTAGTACTTCTCGTCGCTTGCTTTGACAGCATAGCCACCACCGCTTTTCGCGTAGACGCCTGTAGCAGTCAGCGGTTCAGGAGAATAGCTGTTGGTTTGGATGCTAGCAGTTTTGCTCACATTAAATGAGCTGCCAGAGGTCATTTCGGCGCTCAAGTTATCGCTGGAAATGATTTGGCTAACATCGAACGATGCGAGGCCAAGAGTACTTTTATTAATCTGTTCAAGGTTAAGCGAAATCGTTTCGTTGTCCTTGGCACCGACCTGAATTTTCAGCTCGTTGTCTTCCTGCAGGACTTTAACACCGTTGAAGTTGGTTTCTTCAGAGATGCGGTTGATTTCGCTCAGACGCTGCCCGATTTCATTCTGGATGGATTTCAGGTCGTCTGCTGAGTTGGTACCGTTCTGAGCCTGAACAGAGAGTTCACGGATACGCTGCAGGTTGTCGTTGACCTGATTCAGGGCGCCTTCAGTAGTCTGCGCAACAGAGATACCGTCGTTGGCATTACGCTGTGCCTGAGACAGACCGGTGATCTGGGAAGACATGCGGTTGGCGATGGCCTGACCGGCTGCATCATCCTTGGCGCTGCTGGTACGAGTCAATTATGAACTAATAGTATCTATATGAAATTATTAACGGTTCTGTGACGCTGGATGCCGCCAAGTGAGTCTTTTCTTCCACTTTTCTACATAGCAGCGGCCTAAATAATGCTCTGAATCACCTTGGGCAAATGAAAAAATGCTTTAAAATCAAATTGTTGCCTTCAATCATCTTCTTTGAGTTCTTTCTTCAGCCTATCCAGTACAGACTCAATCCGGCGTGGTTCGGAATCAGTCTTTGCGAGCATTTCAAGCATTTTAACCCCCTGTTGATGACGATCTGAACGTCTACGGGTATCGTCCATCAGCTTTTCCTTAAGAAGGTCGATAGCTTTAGGTTCTATCTCAATATGAACACTATC
Organism: Halomonas sp. McH1-25; assembly: GCF_022348165.1. Classification (GTDB taxonomy): domain Bacteria; phylum Pseudomonadota; class Gammaproteobacteria; order Pseudomonadales; family Halomonadaceae; genus Modicisalibacter. The sequence continues at coordinate 492,964 of NZ_JAKRFI010000001.1, read as the reverse complement.
GGTGTATAACGTATCCACCGTCACGCCTAATTTTTTTAATATTTTCAATGTTTTAGCGTAAATTTCGAAGCGCATAGGGAGTTCTAGCGTTTCAATACGCGCGATAGTGGGTTTTGAGACACCAATCAATTCAGCAAATTGGGCTTGGTTAAGACCCATTGCCGAACGCACGGCTCGCATCGCAACGGCTATTTTCACGTTCGTCTCAATGTCTGCTTCGTCAGTCATGTCTATTCCCGGTTTGCCTTCTGTGCCTGGGGTTGCATAAAAATGTCTTAGTGATACTATTAGTTCGTACGCCAAAGCGGAGTGATCTATGCCAAGCCAGAACCTTACCCAGCAATTCGTTAACAAGGCCCCTTGTCCGTCAGGCAAGAAGGCTAAAGTAGACTATTTTGACACAAAAATTTCAGGCCTTTTCCTTAAGGTACTGAAATCTGGCCGAAAAACCTACTACCTGCGCTTCAAGCATGACCGTGACGGGAAGCGCGAAAAGAAGTTAGGCGATGCCAGCATCTTAACATTGGATGAAGCCCGGACGAACGCGAGGAAGAAATTGGCCCAGCTTCAGATGGGCAATGACCCATTCGCTGAACGGGATGCACTGAAGCAAGTGCCTAAATTTGCGGATTTTGTTCATAACCAGTACATGCCGCATGCGAAGGAACATAAACGAAGCTGGAATGTCGATGAATGGATTCTACGCTTGCATGTGCTGCCGGTACTGGGGCATTTGCACCTGGATGAAATTACTAAGCAACATGCGATTGAGCTTGTCCGTAAGCATCGTCAACACCCTGAACAGTTCAAGCCATCCAGTACCAATCGAATGATTTCGGTATGTCGTCGTGTATTTAGCCTAGCGTTGAAGTGGGATGTGCCAGGGATGCAGAAAAATCCAATGGATGCGGTCCAGGTCCTTGCAGAAAATAACCAGCGTGAGCGATATCTGACCAACGAAGAACTGCCACGGTTGATGAAAGTCTTTGATAATCATGAAATTAAGATGGTAAGGCACATTATCTGGATGTTGATTTTGACAGGAGCAAGAAAACGGGAAGTGCTGGATGCGAAGTGGCAGGATTTCGACTTGGAAAGGTGTCAATGGCGCGTACCATACAGCAAAAGTGGAAAAGCGCGTTATGTACCCTTATCCGAAGGTGCCATAAGGCAACTATCCAAAGTGCCGCGCATCGAGGGTTGCGATTATGTCTTTCCCAACGAAAAAACGAAGCGGCCATACGTAAATATTTTCAGCTCGTGGGATACCATAAGGAAGGAAGCGGGCATACCAGATGTGCGAATCCATGATTTGAGGCACAACTATGCAAGTTATTTGGTTAACTTAGGCTATTCGATATACGATGTGCAAAATATCTTAGGCCATTCAAATATCAAGACTACGCAGCGGTATGCCCACTTGAGCCAGGGCAGGTTACTGAAAGCTAGTAACGCCCTATCTACCCTGATTGAGCAAAGTCTTTCGATAAAGTTCGAGCCAACGGATCATGATATTGGAACGTTAATCGAACATCGTGCATAAATAGTCAGAAGCCCCATCCTTGTGATGTTTTATATAATATGGATGGCTGGGGCTGTTATTTTCTTCCTTCTGGTGTGTATAAGTCCCACTGCACCGCTTCAGGGTGAGCTGATAGCTGTTTTAGTAAATAGTTAACAAGTCCTTCCGTGTCATAGATTTTTTTAATCCACTCGTCCTGTTCAAAGCAGCTTAAGGTTGGGTTCGCTGTTTTTGCGTCTACGCCTATCCATGCCTCAATAACGCTATCCCGTAAAATGAAATTTTCTTTCCTTTCTGGACTGCCAATACGTTCCTTTGGGTTTTCTATCAAAGCGTGGACATGCAGACCTTCAAATCCATGGTTTTCGATGACGGGAATGATTCTTAAACGTTTGTTTGATCGTGAGCCAAAGCATTTTATACTTAGTTCGTTGATAAATTTTCTAGTTATGCTGTTTACCTTGATTCTATCATTAATCGCGTGTTTGAAGGTTAGGGTTATGAAGTAATCCCATGGGTGTTTTTTAACCATTTCATAGATTTCTTTTTTTAGTTTTTCCATTTTTTGTTCTGAAGAATTAGGGGTTGTTGAATTTGATTTTTTCATTTCACTTTCCTTTATTTTAGTCATAAATTAAACCAAGGGATTATCGCGTAATGTCTTATATATATTATATATTGGCTGCTTTGAACGCAAGGAACCGCCAGTATGCGTTGAGTTTGCGATAAAGACAAAGAAACCTTGCCGTTGCCAGATATTGTGCCGTTACAAAGTGGCCCGCCACTTAGTGTTATTGCCTGACTCATATACTTAGCAGGACATACATGTAAATGTCTCAAAATATTTACATGCAGTTAAAGTCTATGGTTAAGGTCAGTCTTGGAAATAAAAATACGGGCCTGTGGCGGCCTATTGTATTATTAAGTAAGGTTGGGGGTGGCTAAATTCCACTTTACTTTTTCGGGATGCCTTTTCACCTTTCTTATCATATAATCAATAACGCCTGGTGTATGGCGAACTTCTTTCATCCGGCAACCATGCACAAATTTATTTCTGGCTGGATTGGCCGCTTTCGAGTCTGAGCTTATCCAAGCGCGTATAATTTCTGACCTGAATGCTGATTTTCTTCTTGATGTATTGTATGCTTGAATATTCGGGTCATTGATTTATAAAAGTTCCTGCTGGCCATTGGGTGTAAGTTCATCAATTATGGGGAACATGGCTACTTTTTTTCTGATACTTGACCCGAAAAGCCCTGTGTTCAGCCGATTTCGAAAATTAATCAACACTAAATTAATTTTTGATTCGCTAGTTATTTTTTTGCTGAATGGCAGTGTAATGAAATAATCCCATTGGGTTTCTTCTATGGCCCTTATGGCGTTGTTCTTGTGCTTTTCGCAAACGTATTCTTTGAATGATTTCATCTTCTTCCTTTGGGTCTGTTGTGTTTTTACTGTACGTTTCATTTTGCCATTAACTAAACCAAGGCATTGCTAGTACAATGTCTTAAAATTCACCTGCTATGGCTGCTTTGCCGCAAAAATCGCCTTGTGCGTTAGGTTTGCGATAATCCAAGAAGCCTTGTCATGCCACACTATTTACGCTCTCGTACAATGGTCCGTATGAGCGTTTCATCGGCCTACGTATCTTTAGGAAAAAATCTGGGCGATATGTCTCAAAATTTTTCAAAGCAGACAAAAAAATCTTATCGGCAAAAGAAGTCTTTGGTTGCCGAGGTCGTAAATCAGAAAAGGGTTGTCTTTGACACGTATGCAGAAGCCTGCGAGGCGGTGGGCATCAGTCGAAGCACCTTCTATCGATGGCGGGCCGAAATCATGAAAGAAAACAGGCAAGGCGAGGTGATGAAGAAAGGCCAGCGAAAGCGACCTAAGCGATATGCCCGCCAGCTTCCTGATAGTACAAGGGAATTGATTACTCAGCTGGCGCAAGACCCTGCGTTTACCAATGCGGCAAGTATCGCGCGAGCGGTCAGGGCACAAGGCATTGCGATTGGGAATGCAACGGTTATCGGGGTGCTGAGAGCGGAGGGGTTATATGATAAGGTTCGTCAGCGACGCAAGAAGGGGAAAGACAACTAAGACTTGTGCGAGCACACCAAAAACGCTGTTTAAACGACGATATGCTTTACCTGTGGGTTGGGGCGTATTCGGTCAGCGAAAGCTTCTAGAAGCCGTCCTGGCGATTCTAGGACGTGTCCTGATTAAGGTCGGTGCTATCCAGCATTTTCTGTGTGTGGTAACGCTGTTCCTTAAGCGCTTGGGTAATGATCATTTCCAGCTTGGCATAGTCGTCTGGCATCTCGTCGTTCATGCCTGTGTCTTCAAACCGGCCCATCAGCTTTCGGGTCTCAGTAATCAGGGCGTCTAGTTCGTCGATAACGTGCTGATATTCGGCTTGGTTCATATCCTTGTGGCCTATGCCAGTGGTTTTTCAATTTCCGGCCTGAATGGCGCACGCTCGCTCATATAATTTTTTAGCACTGTCGATAGCGAAACGCTCATGTTGATCCAGTTCCAAAATAGCGCCAGCTTCCCTGCCACCAGAACCGGAAGCGGCCTGGATTTCTTGGGCGTAACGCTTCAACAGGTGATCTAGATTCATGTGGATCATCATTATTTCCAGTTCAAATTCGTGCTTCAGAAGCTGGTAGTGGCTTAGCTCAGAAAAATTTCCAAACTCGGCAATCGTTGTGTGAAGCGTATTGTTAACGAGCTTTTCCGTGGCTGTCAGCTTGGGGATTATCTCATAGACGAGATCACGGGCAGAAATTGTGTCAGCTGTAACTAGCATGGACTGATTCCATAAAAAGACAGGCCCCCAAATCGAGAGCCTGTTTTGAACAGGGCAGGGCATAAACCCCACCCGTTACTGCGTGTACCGCGATGCTTAGGATTAACCCAGCAGAGACAGTACGGACTGCGGCAGCTGGTTAGCCTGCGCGAGGACGGAAGTACCGGCCTGCTGCAGAATCTGGCTGCGAGTCATGTTGGCCACTTCTGTTGCATAGTCAGCATCTTCGATGCGTGATTTAGCGGCAGATAGGTTGGTTTCAGTGGTGCTCAGGTTGGTGATCGCAGATTCGAAACGGTTCTGGATGGCACCAAGGTCAGAGCGCAAAGCATCAACAGTCTTTAGCGCACTATCAAGTGTGCCTAAAGCATCGACGGTTTTAGCTTCGCCTTTGGTGACGACAGCTTCGTTACTGGCATTAACTTCTACGTCGGCAGCATTGTAAGTTACATTGCCGTATGAGTCTTCGCCTTTCACGACATAGCCTGTCACATTGCCATCAGCATCTTTAACTTCATGCAGTGACTCATTTGAAGCGAGGCCGGTCACAGCTGCTTCGTTCGAGGTTGAAGTTACGATTTCGTTTAGCGAGGTGGTTTCATCGACGTCGGCCGCAGCCACTGCAGCCGTAGATGAATCCCAGCTTACATTGCCGGTATCCGAGTCAATGTCGGCTTCGTAGTAATTACCATCGCTACCTTTGACAACATAGCCGCTTTCATCTGCCTTAGCATATAGGCCAGCAGCAGTGGGGGCTTCGTAGAGCTTTGTCACTTCGGCGCTAGTGTCTACCGTGGCAGCATCAAGCGCACCGGAGGCAGAGTTCCAAGTCACTTCCCCAGTAGTGGTGTTTGGTGTCGCCGCATAGAAGTTACCGTCATTACCCTTAACAGCATATCCGCCAGCTGAAAGTGCATACAGGCCATCAGCGGTCGGCACATCAGCCGGATCAACAGCAACGTTATAAAGGTCATCTGTGACTGACGGCGGTGTGCTCGTGTCTACGATAAAGTCGGTTGTGCCACCTGCTACGACGTTGTTCTCACTAACTTGCACCCAGTTAGCGGGAGTTCCAGAGCCGCCAGTAACAGTGAAGGTGGCTGTATCATTGGTGTTGTCAGGGTCAGCGACTGCATCTGAGGCCGTAAGAGTCAGTGCGTAGAAGTTGCCATCATTGCCCTTGATCGCATATCCGCTTCCCGAAGCAGCAGCTTCAGCATCGGTTACGTCGTTGCGGCGATAGATCGTCTTGTCACTGAAAAAGTCAGTGTCAGTTGAGTCGCTAGGGTTCGTAATGTTATTAGTATCGGTAGTTATAGCTGCTTCGGTAGCATTTACGTAGCTTACTGATGAAGGATCACTTGAGATATTGGTGGTGCTGTCGGTGGGGCCTTTGGATGTATCAAAGTAGTACCCGCCAACATCGTTCTTTTCGATATCGTAAAAGTTACCGTCGCTACCTTTTGCTACAAAGCCGCTAGTGTTCGATCCACCGGTGGCATCGTATACGCCAACTGCAGTGATTCCAGAGTCCTGTTCGGAGTCAGTCAGATCAACACTGTTAGCTTGGATGTCAACATTAATGTCGGCATCGCTATTGGCCTGAATGGTGGTGCTTAACTTGGTCTCATACGTGCTATCAAGTGCAATAGTATTGAGTGCATCAGTACCAATTGAATCGCTGCTCATCATGGCGTTGACATTGAAATTCCCAACACCAATTGAAGAAGAATTTATTTCTTTTAAGTTGAGGGAGATGGTTTCCCCATCATTGGAACCAACCTGGATTTTTAGACTATTATCTTCTTGAAGCACCTTAACGCCGTTGAAGCTAGTTTCTTCAGAAATACGGTTGATCTCATTGAGGCGCTGACCAATTTCGTTCTGGATAGAGTCTAAATCTTCTGCTGAGTTAGTGCCGTTAGTGGCCTGAACGGTCAGTTCACGAATACGCTGCAGGTTGTCATTGACTTGGTTCAGCGCACCTTCAGTGGTCTGGGCGACGGAAATACCATCGTTGGCGTTACGCTGTGCCTGTGCCAGACCAGTGATCTGGGCAGACATACGGTTGGCGATGGCCTGACCTGCCGCATCATCCTTGGCGCTGTTGATGCGCAGACCGGAAGACAGGCGCTCCATGGCGGTGGTCAGATCGCCCTTTGATGAACTCAGGTTCTGCTGAGCGATCATGGAAGTGATGTTGGTATTGATCACTGACATTGTGATATTTCCTTCTGTCTAAACCTATCTAGGTCTTGGGGGCTCCAGTGGCGGGTCGGCTCTGTTCGCCCCTCTCGCCACAACGGCGCCGTTGGCCGTTACCCTGTATATCGTCGCCTGGGAAAAATGCTTTAGGGGCAATTGCGATTTTTTTGAAGAAGCAGGTATGGGTGTAGATGGCAGAGGCATGCAGCGCACCAGGTCTGTATAGGTTGGATGTACGATTCCCTGCAGCTCAGGCCTCTGCTAGCCTTGCGCTGGATCTATTTTATAGGCTTGCTCGGGAGCTATTGCGATGTGCGCCATGGACATACGCTGGCTGCAGCGCTTCAGCAATTTTGGGAAGGCGTTATCGCAATTGGATGAGGCAGTCGCCACGATGCGTCAGCGGGAGCTTTCCAATCTAGAAAAGCAAGGGGTTATTCAAGCTTTTGAGTATACCTACGAGTTGGGCTGGAATACGCTCAAGGATTATCTGCAGTGGCAGGGGATAGAATCCATCGTCGGTTCACGCGATACGATCAGGCAGGCATTCTCGCTGGGCTTGATTGAAGACGGCGAGGCGTGGATGACTATGCTGGTGGACCGCAACCGCACGTCGGATACCTATAATGAAAAGACGGCCCAAGATATCCTGCATAACATAGAGCAGTCGCACCATCGCCAATTGATGGCGCTTCAAATGACCTTGAGGCTACAGCGAGAGAAGATGTGAGCGACACGAGCGAAATTCAGCCATCAGGGTTATCAGCTCAGGCTGAGGCTCGTATTCGTAACGTCTTGTGTCAATTCGCCGGGCTAGAGCGAGCGATCCTCTATGGCTCACGGGCGATGGAGACGTATCGGCCGGGGTCGGATATCGACCTGACTTTCCTGGGTAGCAGGTTGACATGGCATGACCTACAGCAGCTTGAATTGCGCCTCGATGACCTGCTCTTGCCATATCGGTTCGATCTATCACTCTATCATCAGATCGATAATCCTGATTTGGTTGCGCATATCCAACGCGTCGGCGTCCCCTTCTACGAGCGGGATTGCGGCGAGCCCGATCAGTAGCGTAGCGCTCATGCCGAGTATCGATGTGGTCATCCAGCTGTCGACCGATGAATGTCTCAGGCATTACCGAGGCGAGGCGCAGAACGTCTATGCCACCAGCGTCGATGGGCGCCGCGTGCTGTTCCCCGCCAGGGCGCTGCGGCGCATTCTGCGCCGCGATGGGGTCAATGGCGTGTTTCGGCTTACTTTTACCGAGGACGGGCGATTCGAGTCGATCATTGCACTACCAATGCGCAGTGGCTAACGCTCCCCAGCCAAGGACGTAAGAAAGCGTTTTCGCTTGTCTTCCAAAGTCAGCGGCTGAGCCGTCAAATGAATCAGCTTGGTCATGGCCGCCTCGGGCGTCATGGCATCGCCCGCCAGAACGCCCGCCTCGATCAAGCCTTGGCCGGCAGCGTAGGTGTCAATGGCCACGGGGCCGTGCGGGCACTGACTGATAGCGGCGATCAGCTTGCCTTCGCCAGTGGCTTGGGCGAGCACGCCGAGCAGTGCCGGATCGTCGGGAACGTTGCCGCTGCCCCAAACTTCCAGCAGGGCGCCGTATACGCTTTCATCCAGCAGCCAGTTGGCGAGTAGTCTTGCCGGCATACCCGGCCATAAGGCGATGCGCACGATCGGCGAGTCATTCAAAGCGGTATAGTCGTATAGCTCGAATCGCGGCAATCCCCGCTGCTGGGCTTCGAGTCCGCGTGACGGGTAAAGCACCGGGGTGCCATCCACCATCTCGCCCAGTAGCGGGTAGTTGGGGCTGGCAAAGCCATCGAATCGATGGGTGTCCCACTTGCGCGTACACACGCCCCGCATCAGCTTTCCGTCAAAACACACGGCGACTTCTTGTAGCGTAGGTAAAGCAGCGAAGCGCAGGGCGGCTTCTACGTTGTTCAAGACATCGCTGCCTTCGGCTTCCAAGGGCAACTGGGCGCCGGTCACGATGACGGGACGGTCGATGCCCTGGAGTTGATATGCCAGGCTCGATGCGGTCCAGGCCAGGGTGTCGGTGCCGTGAAGGATGATGAAGCCCGCATAGTGCTTGAGACCAGAATAGCGTTCGGCAACGTCTCGCCCCAGGCGCTGCCAGTCGGCGGGCGTAGCGGCACTGGAGTCGATCGGCCGGGTGGTTTCCTGCACCTCGAAGTCAGGTAGCGACGCTTGGCGATCCGGGGGCAACTGGCCCAGCGCGTTGCGCAGACGGCCTTCGATATCCCGGCCCGGGACCAGGCCACGTTCGCCTGGCACCATTCCCAAGGTACCGCCTGTATAAATGACGAGAAGAGGCGCGGAATGCATGAGGCGTTTTTCCCTTGTTCGTTAAGGTCTGTCTGAAAAGTCGGCAACCACAGGCACTTTTCAGACGGACTCTAGTCACCGGCGCGTAGTGATCAATCGGCCTTGCGGATCCAGATCCAACTGGCGCTGTCGGCCGGCCAGCAATGAACACGCCATGGCGGCAGCCACGAAAGCCAGCAGCACGCCAGTCAGCACGTCGAGCCCGCTGGTGTACTCCAGCAGAATGCCTACCAGCAGGGGGCCGGTGGCGGCGAGACTATAGCCGATGCCTTGAGCCATCCCCGACAGTTTGCCGGCCAGGCGTGAGTTGGCACTGCGCAGAACGATCAGTGTCAGGGCCATGCTGAAGCTACCGCCTTGACCCAGGCCGAGCAGGATGACGCCCGGCCAGCGCCAGGATAACGGCGCTTGAAGAAGAATCACGATGCCCGCCGCGGTACAACCGAGCAGCAGGAGTATCGTGGGGCGCTGGTCTCGGCCCAGGCGGGCCAGCCAAGGCGCGCCCAGCGCCGTGATTAGCTGGCCCATGACGGATGCAGCGAGCAGCCAGCCCGCTTCGGCCTCGCCAAGGCCACGGCGCTGCAAAAGGACGGGCAACCAGCCGAACACGATGTAGGCCAGCGCCGACTGGCTGCCCATATAGCCGGTAACCTGCCAGGCGAGCGGATTACGAAGCAAGTGCACCTTGGGCATGTTTGGCGTAGTGGTGGTGGATCGGTTGGGGCGAGGATGCGGCATGCGCAGGCGCCAGGCAAGCAGCGCCAGCAAGGCCAGCAAGGCCCAACTGCCAAGTCCTAGCTGCCAACTTCCTAACCAGTTGGCCAGCGGTACGCTGAGTCCTGCGCCCAACGATCCACCGAGACACAGCGCCATGGTGTAAACGCCCGTGACGATATCCGCGCCTTGGGGCAGTTCGCGTTTGACCAGAGCGGGTAGCAACGTACCGGCAATGCCGATTGCCGCGCCGACGAGCAGGGTGCCGGTATAGAGGAGGAAAGGCTGGCTGTTGGCGCGCAGGACCAGGGCGCATCCCAATAGCAGCAGGGCCACGCTAAGCGTACGCTCGGCGCCGAGGCGCTGGGTCAGCCACGGTGCCAGGGGGGCGAAGACGCCCAGACACAGTACAGGCAGGGTGGTCAGCGCACCGATGGCCATCGCCGACAGGCCAATGTCCTGCTGTATCCGCACGAGCATCGGCGCCATGGAGGAGAGCGCCGGACGCAAGTTGAGCGCGACCAGAATCATCAGGGCCAGAAAGGGAGCGAGCTGGCGCCAGTTAGGGGTAGCCGTCATTGATGTCCTTACGATTGATAAGGGTCGTTATCCTTGTCGACCAAGTGCCATTGAGGTGAAGAATGGCCGAGCGGCTCGATGGGGATGAAGTCGCTCTTGATACGTGGTGACTCGGCCTTGGCGCGGATCTCGCTGGTGTCTTCCACGCTGATCAGGCGCGGCTGGCCCTGGAAGTCGAGGGACTGACTCACCAGGCGCCCGTCATGCATCCAGCAACGCTGTGGAACCCAGGCAATTTGCCAGTGACTGCCCCGCCATGTGGCGTCAGTGTCGCTATGGAGCAGAAAATCCTCTTGGGGGATCAAGGCGGCAAACTGCGCCGAATTGATGACGGCATCGTTGCCGCCCATGCGCACCGGCCCGTGAAACTCTCCCTTGCGTAACCGGTGGAGCGTCTTGCCGATTGTACCCACTACCGCCACGCTGCCCTTGCCGCATACGTGCAGCAATGTCTCGTCGACTTGTTTGACGACCCAGAGTGGAAGGGGTTTCTTGCGTGTCAGCCAATCAGCGAGTCCCATTCAGTCGTGCCCAAGCTGTTCCGATGAAAAATAGGCGAGGTCGATCACGGTTTCATGAACTTCGCCAGATCGCCACGCACACTATCCAGGAATGTCACGAAGCGGATGTCTTGAGGTTGGTCGTGCCGGTCGATGCGACAACCCATTGTCATGCTGCGTTTTACAAGAATTTCATCGAAGATTTCCAGCGTCGCTTTGCTGACGCTCTTCGCTCCCGGTTCGATGAAGCCGTCTTCAAGGGTAAACGACTCCAGCAAGGTGGCGCGGACGCGGGTCGTACCGCCTTCCGACAGTACGCGACGTACGAATAGCCAGCCTTCGCAAGCGAGGGACTCGCCATTGTCCCGCTTTCGCTCGAAAAGCGTACGATAACAGGCGCTTTCCTTGGCGCCCTTGTCGGCCATGCTGCGGTAGGCTTCCGTGACTCGGCTGGCCATGGCTCCCGAATCGGCCAGCTTGCGCAGCGCGGCGGCATGCTCGTGCTGCAACTGGTCCTGGCGTTGAAAGGTTTGCCAGCGTCGATAGTCGGCAAACAGGTTGTTCGAGTCCATGACGGCTTCCTTGGTGTCTGTGTCGCGATGGCTGCGGTCTGGCCGGGCCATGAAAGGGCCCTATGATGGCGCACCCGATTCACCCTGTCACGGCCCTAAAGCTACAGCCGTTTTCGCCGATACAGTGAAATGAATAGCTATCGCCGGCCTTTTCGAGATTCTGGATTCTCTGCAGGCTGGTAAAAAGGATACAGATTTCAGGGGATCGTCATGGCGAGTATTTCTTCACTGGGTATCGGCTCGGGGCTGGATTTGAACGGCCTGCTCGATCAGCTCGCATCCGCCGAGCGGCAGAAGCTGACGCCGATCACGACGCAGAAAAGCAGTTACAACTCCAAGATTTCAGCCTTTGGCCAGTTGGAATCGGCGCTGGACAAGTTTCAGCAGGCGGCGGCCAAGCTTAACGATGCCGATTCGTTTCGGGCGGTGAAGAGTAGTGTCAGCGGGGATGGCTTTACGGCAGCGGCTGGTAGCGACGCCGTAGCGGGTACCTATAACGTGAGTGTCGAGCAATTGGCGCAGGCACACTCGGTTGTCTTTGGGGGCGTTGGCAAGAAAGATGAGCCCGGTGAGTTTGACGCAGGCAAGCTGACCATTCAGTTCAATGCCATTGACGCTACAGAGGATGCCATTGAAATCGACGTCACCGCCGATAGTACTTTGGAGTCGATTCGCGATGCTATCAATGCCACAGAAGGCGGCGTTACTGCATCGATCATCAACGATGGTGGCGCCGAGCCTTACCGACTGGTGTTGACCTCCAAAGAGACTGGCATGCAGTCAAAGATGACCATCAGTTCTATGAGTTCTGCAGGAGAGGCTGGTGCAATTGGGTTGGATCCTGACCCCGGTACGAATGTTGGGGTGGATGCTCAGGATGCTGTCCTGAAGGTCAATGGCATTACCATTACCAGCCAGTCCAACCAAGTCGAGGAAGCCATTCAGGGCGTGACCCTGAATCTCTCCAAGGTAACGGGGGGAGCTGCCGATACGCTGACGGTTTCCCAGGACAGCGCCGCGATCAAGAAGAACGTTCAGTCCTTCGTGGATGCCTACAACTCGCTCAAGGCGAGTATGGATAGCCTGACTTCCTACGATGCGGAAACGCAATCGGCGGGAACCTTGCTGGGCGACAATACCATGCGCAGCGTCGAATCGAGCCTTCGCCGAGTGATGCTGGGCAGCGTGGGCGAAGGCAACCTCCAGATGCTCTCCGATGCCGGTATCGAGCTCAAGCTTGACGGCAAGTTGGAAGTCAATAGCGACAAGCTGGATGATCTGATTGCCGAGAGTCCGGAAAGCCTGAGTCGCTTCTTTGGCGGCACGGAAGAAAGCGACGGTTTCGCGGACCAGCTGGATACGGCGCTTTCCGCCATGCTCGATGAAAAGGGCCTGATTGCCAACGCCACTGAAGGGTTGAAGGACCGTATCAGCTCGCTCGACGACCGCTATGAGCGTGTCGAAAGCAGCATCAATTCAACGATCGAGCGTTATCGCGCCCAGTTTGCCGATATGGACATGCTGGTATCGGAAATGAACTCGACGATGTCCTATTTGACTCAGCAGTTCGAGTCCATGAACGCCCAGCTGGGCCGAGATTAACGGAGCATGACAATGGCTGTAATGCGTGGTGCCGGTGCTTATGCCCGGGTGGGTGTCGAAACGGGAGTGATGTCGGCCTCTCCTCATCAGTTGATCGTTCTGCTTTTCGATGGCGCTCAAGCGGCGATTCGAGCCGCCAAGCTGCATATGCAGCAGGGCAACGTGACCGAGAAGGGCAAGTCGATCTCCAAAGCCATCGATATCGTGAACAACGGCCTGTCGGCGGCACTCGACCGAGAGAAAGGTGGAGAAATCGCTACCAATCTCGGTTCTCTCTACGATTATGTGGTTCGCCTGCTGCTTCAGGCTAATCTACGCAACGACGAGCAGCGCCTCGACGAGGCGGCTAAGCTGCTCGATGACATCAGTTCTGCCTGGCGTGAAATCGCCCCACAGGCAAGGAGTTAACAATTAATGACGGCGGCAAACGAAGTGCTTGCAGGTTATGAGAGGCTACTGCAGCGCTCGGCGCGTATGCTGGCCTGGGCTCGGCAGGGCGAATGGGCGCATCTCGTGCAGGAGGAGTCCGTGTATGTCGTGGCGGTCGAAGACCTGAAGCGGCTGGAAGGCGGATGCGTGCTGGATCGCGAAGGCACGCAAAAGAAGGCCGATTTGCTCGAACGTATCCTGGAGCAGGATGCCGAAGTGCGCCAGCGTCTCGAAATCCGCCGCGATGAACTGAGTGGCCTCATCGGGGATACCCGGCGGCGACGTGACATGTCGCGGGCGTACGGGGCCGTGGCGACCAGGCCGACACCGATCGATCAAGGACGGCGGTGAGCGGCATCATCACCCCGATTCTCGACACGCTCCTGCATGAAGTGCTGGGCAAGCGTGTCGAGAGCCAGACCCATCGTGAGCTTACGGAGCCGGTCAGGCCGCTTTCGCCCGGGCATGCGCCGAGAGCGTTGCATAGCGACTCGCGTCTCAACGCCGAACAAGCCGCCGCTCAGCGTCAAACTGGCATCGGGGGTAGCGCCTCGTCATCGCCAACGCTCGAATCCGCGTCGTTGGCCCCCGCATCGACGCGCACCCATTTCAGTGTGGCGGCGCGCAATATCGCCGACGTTCTCGCCAAATTTCCGGCGCCGCCGGCCGTCGTTAAATCTCCCGCGCCGTTAGTGGCCGCTGGCGAGACGGTCGACGCTTCCCAGCTAGCATCTCGCCTGCGTCAGAGCATCGAAACGTCAGGTCTCTTTTATGAGTCGCACCTCGCTCGCTGGCATCGCGGCGACCTGTCGCGTTCACTATTGGCGCGTGAACCACAGATGCAGTTTTTCATTCAGCGAACCCAGGCAGGAGTCTCTGCCGTGCCTGAGGGACAGGAGCGTATCCTGATCATCGGGGAGCGTGTTGCCGATGTCCCTGGAAGGCAGTCGGGCAGGGCGATGCCCCAACTGTCTGCTCCCCTGGTTTACACACCGCCATCTTCTGCCGCATCGATGCAAAGCCCGCTATTGCCTGGACAGCCGGGAGAAACGCAACTGACTCAGGGACAGGCGGTGTATCAGACCGAGGATGCTGCGCTCGAGACGCTACCCCGGGGAACGTCAAGCGTCGATGGGCGGGCCGAGGATGCGCTTCACGGCATCGTAAGGCATCAGCTCGAGCTGATGGTGACCCCAACACTGCGTTGGGAAGGCGATCTCTGGTCCGGCGTGTTCATGGCATTGGCGATCCACGTGCCCGAAGCCCTGGAAAGACACGGAGAAGGTGGCAAGGAGAAAGGGGAGCAGGGTGAGGAATCTGACGAGGCCGCATGGCATAGTGAATTGACCTTGCAACTGCCTAGACTGGGTGCGCTGGGTGTCAATTTCTATCTGAGAGAGAATTCGCTGAACATGACGCTGGAATGCGACAACGAGAGCATCGTCTCGACCTTGCGGGCCGAAAGCCATGAGCTGGAAGCCCGTTTCAGGCGCTGCGGGTTGGCCGACGTCAAGGTCGGCATCCTGTCCAAACGCGACACGTCTGAGATCGAGGATTGACGGTGAAAGGTCATCAGCCACCGAATCGGCGCCGTCAGGCCGTGGCCCTGGCCTACCATGGCGGCGACCAGGCACCTACCGTACTCGCCAAGGGCTACGGCGACTTGGCGGAGCGTATCGTCAACGAGGCGCAAGCCAAAGGGATTTTCGTCCATGATGCGCCGGAATTGGTCAGTTTGCTGATGCAGGTCGATCTCGATGCACGTATTCCACCAGCCTTATATCAGGTAATTGCGGAATTGCTCGCCTGGGTGCATGAAATTGATTCTCAAGGCAATTAAGTTGCGTTGAAGAGGTTGCAAAAGGTTAAACGAAAGCTTGCTGTTTTAACTTTTGTTATCTAGCCCGCCTCATGCGGAAATTAAAAATTTCCAATAAAAACAATGATATGGAATGTAACTCTTGCGTTCCGTCAAAATTATTAGAACTTTAGTCATTTCTTCTGCGTAGAGTGTTGCAACGTTTCATAAAAACGTCTCACAATAGGGACACAATGAAACACCAAGAGTCGTCTATTGGAGACAGGCTCATAATAACGAATGGCCCTAGGCCATCGACTACGCAAACGCAGGGAATGACAAACATGCTGACTGATAGCCTTCTGAACGATATCCAAGACATCAATCTCTCGTACCTGCTGTTGGTGCAGCGTCTCATCAATGAAGACCGCACCACCGCCATGTTCCGTCTCAAGATCAGCGAGCCGATGGCTGACATGTTGGCCTCGCTGTCCGTCAAACAGTTGAGCCAGCTGTCACGCACCAATCAGTTGCTGTGCCGCCTTTGTTTTGACGATCCGGAGCAACTCTTGAAGCTGACGACCGATCCGCGTGAGCAGGGCCTGGGGCAGACGCATGCTGCGTTGCTGATGGCCTCGGTGACGACTCGCTCCAACGTTCAAGCGGGGTAAGTCGACATGGCCGAAAAGAGCTTGGTCAGCGAGATGCAGCAGGTCCAGATGGCTATCGAGTTGATTGAACTCGGCGCCAGGCTACAAGTACTCGAGACCGAAACCGACCTTAGCCGTGCCCGTCTCATCAAGTTGTATAAGGAAGTTCGTGGCATGTCGCCGCCCAAGGGCATGCTGCCGTTCTCCACCGACTGGTTCATCACCTGGTTGCCGAACATTCATTCATCGCTGTTCTACAACATTTATGAGCGGCTGGTGGAGGACCACGGTTGCGAGCGCATGAGTGCCTTCGTCAGGGCGTTTCGGCTCTATCTCGAGCAGTTGACGCTGGAAGATGCCGAACCGGTACTGGGATTGACGCGTGCCTGGACCCTGGTGCGTTTTTTCGAAAGCGACATGCTCGAACTTTGCAAGTGCACCAGCTGCAGCGGCCAGTTCGTCGTTCATGCGCATACGCCGTCGCATGATTTCGTCTGTGGTATCTGTCAGCCCCCGTCACGTGCCGGAAAGACCCGCAAGCGTCGTGAAGCGATCGAGGCGGGCCGACGCGCCGCCAGCGATACCGACGGATTGCCGATGGCGCAGGCTCGCTAGGCCTGACTGAGAAGTTTTCCCGATAAACCGCAGCGATTCGAGCTGCGGTTTTTTTATGCGCGCTATCTGTGTCGTCATTTCCCTCAAGCTCGTCGTGACGTTGCCGATAACAGCATTAAGTAACTCATTCTGCAAGACGAGGACGTGTCCGCGTGTTAATCCCCATCGGCTATTTAATTGTTATCGCGTCGGTCTTCGGCGGTTACTTGATGGTGGGCGGCCATCTGGGCGCCCTGTATCAGCCCGCCGAACTGGTCATGATCGGGGGTGCTGCGGTCGGTGCCTTCGTGGCATCGAACAACGGCAAGGCGATCAAGGCGACGTTTCGTACCTTCTCCAAGCTCAAGCGGACAGCCAAGTACAACAAGCTCATGTACATGGAGCTGATGGCGCTGCAGTACAAGTTGCTTACCAAGGCGCGTCGCGACGGCATGCTGGGCATCGAGCGAGACATCGACGACCCCCAGAACAGTGCCATTTTCGCCGATTATCCCAAGCTATTGGCCGACCCCATGGTCATGGCGTTTCTGACCGACTACCTACGCCTGATGGTCAGCGGCAACATGGACCCGTTCGAGATCGATGCATTGATGGAGCACGAGATCGAAACCTTCCAGCACGAGGCGGAAGTGCCGGCCCATGCCCTGCAGACCGTCGGTGACGGACTGCCCGCGTTCGGTATCGTCGCCGCCGTCATGGGGGTGGTCCATGCCCTGGGCTCGGCGGACCAGGGCGCTGCCGAAATGGGCATCCTGATCGCCCACGCCCTGGTGGGAACGTTCCTGGGCATCCTGCTGGCCTACGGTTTCGTCAACCCTCTTGCGGCACGCATTCATCAGCAGATCGCCGAGGCGGTCAAGATGCTGCACTGCATTCGCGTCACACTCATGGCCAGCCTCAACGGTTATGCGCCGCAGTTGGCCGTGGAGTTCGGTCGCAAGGCGCTGTATACCGCCGAACGGCCCACGTTCAATGAGTTGGAAGACCATGTGCGCAACTCCAAGAGCTCGGTGGGCGGACCATGAGCGGCGCCCATCGACCCATCGTCATCAAGCGCAAGAAGTCGGTTAAGGGCGGCCATCACGGCGGGGCGTGGAAGATCGCCTATGCCGACTTCATGACTGCACTAATGGCCCTGTTCCTCGTGCTGTGGTTGCTGTCGACGGCCTCGCCGGCAGAACTCAAGAGCATCTCGGAATATTTCCGCACGCCGCTGCCGGTCGCCATGGCAGGCGGGGACAAGAACACCGCCAGTACCAGTGCCATTCCTGGCGGCGGGCCCGATCCGGCGCATGTGGATGGCGAACAGATGCGTGTCGATCGTCGTCAGGAAACGCGTCCCAGCGATGAGCAGCGTCGCTTGATCAATCTCGAAAAGCGTATCGAGTCGGTGATCGAGAGCAAGCCGAACCTGAGGGAGTTGCGTTCGCAGTTGCGTATGGCAATGACGCCTGAAGGCCTGCGAATCCAGATCGTCGATTCGGAAAGGCGCCCTATGTTCGAGTTGGGCAGTGACCGCGTCGCACCCTATATGCACGACATCCTGCACGCCATTGCCCCCGTGCTGAACGAGTTGCCCAACCGCATCAGCCTGAGTGGACATACCGATAGCCTGCCTTACGTCAATGGTGAGAAGGGTTATAGCAACTGGGAATTGTCGGCGGATCGTGCCAATGCATCGCGTCGCGAGCTGGTGGCCGGTGGGCTCGATGCCGAGAAGTTGCTGCGCGTCGCCGGCATGGGCGCGCGCGTCCCCCTTGCGGAAGTCGATGGCAGCGATGCCGCCAACCGGCGGATCAGCATTCTCGTCCTCGATAAACGCGCTGCACAGTCGATCACCGAGCAGAGCGTGCAAACCTGGTCGGAAGCACCGCCGAAGATTGCGCCTCCTGCCGGCGCGAATGTGCCGGAAGAGTCGGCTGTAGTGGCACCCAATATGGCATTGGAGTCGCTCAATGATGCGTTCAATGCCCCTTGAGACTTGAGTGGATTAGAGCATGGACATTACTGAATTCTATGAAACCTTCTTCGAGGAGGCGGAGGAGCTCCTGGGCGACATGGAGCGCCACCTGCTCGAGCTGGACGTCGATGACCCGGATCCGGAGCAGCTCAATGCGATCTTCCGTGCCGCGCATTCCATCAAGGGTGGCGCAGGGACCTTTGGTTTCCTCGTGCTGCAGGAAACCACCCACATTCTCGAAAACCTCCTCGATCACACCCGTAGGGGGGAACTGACGCTGCGCCGCGACATCGTCGACACCTTTTTGGAAGCCAAGGATATGTTGCACGACCAACTGGACGCCTATCGCAATAGTGCCGAGCCCGACCCGGAAGCCTTTGAGCGTATCTGCGCGATCCTCAAGCAACTGGCGCTGGATGAGTTGGGCAAGTCGATGGGGGGCGAGGGTGCCGCTGCGTCCAGCGCGCCTGCCGCCGCGAAGCCAGAGCCGGAGCCCGAACCCGAGCCCGTCCGCGAAGAAGACACCGCAAGCGCCGATGGCGAAGCCGGCGAAGGGGCGTTGTGTGTCGCGCTGCTCGATGTCAACGACAAGGATCGCAGCCTGCTCGTGGAAGAGCTGGGCCAGCTGGGAAAAATTCTCGACCAGCGAGGCGATGCCAAGCGCTACGAGGTGATCCTCGAATCCGGTGTGAGTACCGATGACATCGAGGCGGTGATGTGTTTCGTCATCGAGCCCGAGCAGATCCAGATAAGCAGCGTCGGTGCGCCACCTGCTACAACGGAGCCTGCCGCTGCCAAGACAGCGCCAGTTGCCGCCAAGAAGGAAGAAACGCCGCCGCCAGCCGAAAAGCAGGCCGTTTCAACGGCACCAGCGCCTGCCGAGCAAGCCAAGTCGGCTGCCGACAAACCCGCCAAGCCGCCTGCCAAGGCGCAGGGGACAAAGAACAAGGCAGGTGGAGAGTCCTCGCTGCGTGTGCCGGTCGACAAGGTCGATCAGATCATCAACCTTGTCGGTGAGCTGATCATCACCCAGTCGATGCTCGATCAGACGGCCAGCGAGTTCGACGGCGTGACCCACAGCGCCCTGCATAATGGCCTGAACCTGTTGCAGCGCAATGCCCGCGACCTGCAGGAAGCGGTCATGTCGATCCGCATGATGCCGATGGATTACGTGTTCAGCCGTTTCCCGCGCCTGGTTCGGGATCTGGCCGCCAAGCTCGACAAGGACGTGGAACTCGTCACCGAAGGCAAGTCCACCGAGCTCGACAAGAGCCTGATCGAACGCATCATCGACCCGTTGACCCACTTGGTCCGCAACAGCCTCGACCATGGCATCGAGTCGCCCGACAAGCGCGAAGCCGCCGGCAAGCCGCGTACCGGCAAGCTCACGCTGTCCGCTCAGCATCAGGGCGGCAACATCCTGATCGAGGTCATCGATGATGGGGCCGGGCTGAACCGCAAGAAGCTGCTGGCCAAGGCCGAGTCCAACGGTCTGGCCGTATCGGACAGCATGAGCGACGACGAAGTGTGGCAATTGATCTTCGCGCCTGGCTTCTCCACGGCGGAAAAGGTCAGCGACGTGTCCGGCCGTGGCGTCGGAATGGATGTGGTCAAACGTAACATCCAGTCGATGGGCGGCCATGTCGAGATCGTCTCTCGCGAAGGTCAGGGCACGACGACACGTATCGTGTTGCCGCTGACCCTGGCGATTCTCGATGGCATGTCGATCAAGGTGGGCGATGAGGTCTTCATACTGCCGCTGGGTGCCGTTCTCGAGTCGCTGCAGCCCAACGAAGACGATCTGTACTCGATGGCCGGTAACGACCTGCTGCTCAAGGTACGCGATGAGTACTTGCCGGTGATCGCGCTCCACCAGGTGCTGGACGTGCAGAACGCGCGTACCAAGCTCACCGAGTGCATCGTGGTCATCGTGCAGGGCGAAGGCCGGCGCTATGCGCTGGTGGTCGACGATCTCGTCGGGCAGCAGCAGGTCGTCGTCAAGAATCTTGAAACCAACTATCGCAAGGTGCCGGGGATTTCCGCGGCGACCATTCTCGGCGATGGCAGTGTCGCGCTGATCCTGGATATCGCCGACCTGCATCGCCTCAGCCGGCGTAAGGCGCCGCGCCGTAACAACGACCATCAGCCCCAGCTCGTTCAGGAGGTACTTCCGTCATGACCGCCGTTTCTCAGGCCAACAACCAGTTGCAGCAGGTCAGCGCCGCTGCCATCGACACCCAGAGCAGCGAGTTTCTCGTCTTCTCGCTGGGTGAAGAAGAATATGCCGTCGATATCCTCAAGGTGCAGGAGATTCGCGGTTACGAGAACGTCACGCGCATCGCCAACGCGCCCGACTTCATCAAAGGCGTGACCAATCTGCGCGGCGTGATCGTGCCGATCGTCGATCTGCGTATCAAATTCCACCTCGACAAGGTCGAGTACGGTGGCCAGACCGTGGTGATCGTGGTCAATGTCGCCGAGCGCGTGGTAGGCATTGTGGTGGATGGCGTTTCCGACGTCATGACCCTGTCGCCCGATCAGATCAAGCCGGCGCCGGAATTCGGCGTGGCACTGTCTTCCGACTACCTGAGCGGCCTGGGCAGCCTGGACGACCGGATGCTGGTGCTGGTCGATATCGACAAATTGCTGACCAGTGAAGAAATGGCGCTGGTCGACCGCACGGCCAAGTAACTGGGTTCGAGACGTTCGATTCGCCCCGCGCGGCCGAGTATCGCCGGCGGGGTGCGTCGAATACAGACCAGATCATAACAAGAAGCAGCGAGGCCATGGGCCTTGGGAACAAGAACAGGGGAAGTGCCATGCAGAACAATCAGCCGGTCACGCACCGAGAATACGTGATCGAAGACGACAGTTATCTAATCTCCCGTACCGACCTGAAAGGCCGAATCACTTACGTCAATCCGGCCTTTATCGAGGTCAGTGGCTTTTCTCATGAAGAGCTTGTCGGAGCGCCGCACAGTATCGTCCGGCACCCGGATATGCCGGAAGCGGCTTTTGCCGATCTTTGGCAAACCGTCGAGGCTGGCAAGTCCTGGGAAGGATTGGTCAAGAATCGCCGCAAGAACGGCGATCACTACTGGGTGCATGCCAGTGTCACCCCGATCCTCGAAGGCGGCGAAATCCAGGGCTATGCATCGGTGCGCGTCAAGGCGACGGCGGAAGCCTGCCAACAGGCCGAGCAAGCCTATGCGCTGATGCGTGAAGGTAAGGGTAAGCGGTTGACGCTGAAACGCGGCCAGCTGCTGCAGCGCGGTTTACTGGCCCGGGTGGGACGCGTCAACCTGCGTTCGATGCGGGCTCGCCTGGTCACGCTTATCGGCCTGGCCGCGGTACTGCTGGTAGCGAGCGGAGGGATGGGGTTATACGCCCTCGAGGAGGCCGGGCAACGTTTCACTCGCTTGAGCCAGGACGGCCTCGAAGACGTGGCGCGGTTGCAAAAGCTCGACCAGTGGGTAACGCAGAGTCATCAGACGCTATCCCGTCGCGAGCGGTTGGAACTGCTTGATACTGGCAGCGAACGTGCCGATGAATTGGAAGGCTTGAACGAGCGGATTTCTACGGTCTGGGGTGAGTTCGATCGCCCCGGAAACCAGTCGGAACTCATCACTGAATTCGGCGAGCAATTGGCGCATTATCTTGACGAGGGGCTCCAGGCTACGGTCGAAGTGTTGCGCAGCGAGGATGCCTTCAAGGCATTCATGACGCTGCAGGAGAGCATTGGCGAACTGCAGACGGAAGGCGATGCCATCTCGCAGGAAGTCAACAAGCTGATCGCGGAGAAGCAGGCCCAGGCACGTATGCTGGCCGAACAGGCCGCTGCCGAAGAGCAGCAGATGTGGTTTTTTCAGGTAGGCCTGTTGCTGGCAGGATTGACGCTGCTGATCCTCATGGGACTGGTCATCATCCGCGCCATTCTGCGTCCGGTCGATGAGTCGGTGGCCTTCACCCGGCAAATCGCGGCGGGTAACTTGGGCGCCAGCATGCCCAGCCAGCGTAACGATGAACTGGGACAACTCATGCGCAGCCTGGACACCATGCGCAAGAGTCTTGGCAGTATCGTGGTGGACGTCAATCATAGTGTGAGCGTGGTGCGTCCGGCGTCGCGCGATATCGCTGCAGGCAACGAGGATCTGTCGTCACGCACCGAGCAGCAGGCCGCCTCGTTGGAGGAAACCGCCTCGAGCATGGAAGAGATGACGGCGACCGTGAAGCAGAACGCGGCCAATGCACGCGAAGCCAGCGGCCTGGCCAGCACCGCGGCGGGGGCCGTGCGCGAAAGCGGGGAGGTCATGGGGCAGGTCGTCACGACCATGGATCGCATCACCGAAAGCTCGCGCAAGGTCTCCGAGATCATCGGGGTCATCGACTCGATTGCCTTCCAGACCAATATCCTGGCGCTCAACGCCTCGGTCGAAGCCGCCCGGGCCGGTGAGCAGGGACGCGGCTTTGCCGTCGTCGCCGGCGAGGTACGTAATCTGGCCGGCCGCTCTGCGGATGCCGCACGTGAGATTCGCGCCCTGATCGATGGTTCCGCCAAGGAAATCGACGGTGGGGCCGATCTGGTCAAGAAGGCGGAATCCTCTATCGAGCAGGTCGTAGCCTCGGTACTCAAGGTCAACGACATCATGGGCGAGATCGCTTCGGCTTCCGATGAACAGACGCGCGGCATCGAGCAGATCAATCAGGCCATTGCCCAGATGGACGAAGTGACGCAGCAGAACGCCGAGCGCGTTCAGACCTCGGCACGTGCCGCCAGCGATCTGACGCAGCAGGTTGCGTTGCTGTCGAATTCCGTTGCCGTGCTGCGTCTGCGCGGCCAGGGCAAGGAAACGGTCGATCGTGAAACCCGCTTCAAGGCTGCCGACGCGCGTCGACAGGCACCGACTGGTGCGCTGCCCTCCGGTTCCAAGGTAAAGAAAACGGCCAGTCTTGCCACGGTCGAAGCAAAGGAAGAGTGGGAAGAGTTTTAATCTGACCTTTTTATAGGCTTTAAGCATGCGCCAATCGGCGCATGCTTTTTGGTGCCAGCCGATAAGCATTCATTTTGGCGTTGTCCTAGGGTGCGCATCAGGACGCTACTCCTGTGTTGACCTAGGCCGACAATATAGTTGTCTGGCGTCATCGCTTGGCGTTTTCTGGTGTCTAGTAGGGTACTCCTATGCAATCTTGGACAATGAGTAAAAAGTTATGGGCAATTCTGGTTCTTATGTGGATCGGAATGATGCTGATTGTGGGATGGTCCGCTTTCGATAAGCGTGAAACGATGCTTGAGGAGCGTAAACGCAGTCTGCAGCTTTTCATCAACAGCGCTCACGCCATGGTCAGTGATTTCGTCGACCGTGCAGGTCGTGGTGAGCTTACGCAGGAAGAAGCCAAGAAGCGTGCCATCGAGGGGCTGGCAACGCTGAGTTTCGGGGATGGCGGGTACATTTTCGTCTTCGATAGTCAACAGGGTATCGTCTACCATCCGCGTCGCGAGCCGGGCAGTGACATGTCGTCCTTTCAGGACGATAACGGCAAGTACCTCTATCGTGAACTGACGCAGGTTGCGCAAACCGCGGGTGGAGGTTTCGTCGATTACATGTCGAGAAACACCGAGGGGAACGCTCAGGAGCCCAAACTGAGTTATGTGCGTCGCATTCCGGCATGGGACTGGCAATTGGCCACGGGGGTGTATCTGAACGATATCCAGGCGGCGTTCTGGCGCAGCCTGCTTGGCTTGGGCGTGATCCTGCTGGTGGTGGGAGCCACGTTGACTGCTGCCATGTTCTGGATCATCCGTGGTGTCCTGAAAAGCCTGGGCGGCGATCCGCGCCATGCCCGCGATGTCGTCCAGCGGATTGCAAGCGGGGACCTGACCCGCCCGTTGCAGTTGAAGACCGGTGACACGACCAGCCTGCTGGCCGCCATCGAAGGCATGCGTCAACGTTTGTCCGACTCCTTGAGGCAGGTACGCCAGGCGGCGGAGTACATCGATGTCGGCGCTAGCCGGATTGCGGCAGGCAATCAGGATCTGTCGGCGCGCACCGAGCAACAGGCCGCCTCCATTGAGGAGACGGCATCGAGCATGGAAGAGCTGACGCAGACCGTGCGCCAGAACGCCGACAATGCTCATCAAGCCAGTGCGATAGCCGACGAGACCAGTGGCACGGCGCGCCAGGGTGGCACGATGATGGGCGAGGTGGTGACCACCATGCGTGGCATTTCCGAAAGTACCCAGCGCGTCAATGAGGTGATAGGGGTCATCGACTCGATCGCCTTCCAGACCAATATTCTGGCGTTGAACGCTTCGGTCGAGGCGGCGCGTGCCGGCGAGCAGGGTCGCGGTTTTGCCGTTGTCGCCGGCGAGGTACGTACGTTGGCTAGTCGCAGTGCCGAAGCGGCCCGCGAGATTCGGTCAATGATTCAAGCCTCGAACGAACAGGTCGAGGCTGGGGCGGGCCTGGTGGACCAGACCGGCGAAACGATTAGCGACGTCGTCGCTTCTGTCGCGCGCATGTCCGAGCTCATGCGCGAGATCGCCTCGGCATCACAGGAGCAGAGTGCCGGCATCGAGCAGGTGGGCCTCGCCGTCGGCCAGATGGACCAGGTGACGCAGCAAAATGCCAGCTTGGTCCAGGAGGCTGGCGTGACGTCCAGCTCGCTGGAAGAGCAGGCGCGCCAACTCAGAGACACCGTGGCCTGGTTCAAGCTGGCCGGCCGTTCTCAGCCAGGCGTCGCTCCTGCGCCCAAGGCGTTGACTCACGAAAGCGCCTGACTGGCGCGCACCCAGCTTCGCCCTTGCCGGTTGACGCCGCCCCTGACCATGGTCTGGGCAGGGGCGGCGTTCCGCGCTATTTCCCCTGCTAAATCTTTCACTATCAAGTCTTTTCCGTATCTGCCGATAGTCCTTTCGACGGTTGGGACCATCGGGCAACGTCCTGTCGGTACGTATTCCTCTCGCGAGTCCACCGTAACGTCTGTTGGTTTCCGGTCGCTTCCATCTGGCCGGGGCAATTACAAGACCGTGCATGAACATGGCGGCAAGGGGCAGCGCACCTGGAGCGGGTGGCGGCTCGGGGAGTCGCCTTACATTCGATAAGACGCAGGGATCTTATGAAGCTGATCGATAACATGACCGTAAAGGCCAGTTGGTTGATGGTGCTGGCGGTGTTCACGGTGCTGGTATTCAGTGTGAGTGGGTTGGGTGGCTATGCCGTGATGTACAGCCAGGATGCCCTGGGCACGCTCAACAAGGTCAATGTCGAGCAACAGTCCACGCTGAATCGGGCCAACAGTCAGTTGCTCAATCTGAGACTGGTGATTCAGAGCGAATACGCCAAGTTGAATGGCGCCGGCTGGGGCAATCAGGAATCGCAGATGGAAGCGCTGCCTGACATGCTCGACGAGCTGCGCGCCACGTTTGCCCAGTTCAAGGCGATCCCGGCCCAGCCCAGTCACGAGGCGCTGATCGCTGAGGTGGAGCAGGATTTCACTGCCGTGGTCGATGGGGCGCTGGCGCCGCAAATCGCCGCATTGCAGGATCTGGATCTGTTCACCTTCAGCGAGAATGCGGCAACCGCCCAGGCCCTCAATGACGCTTTCTATGCCAGTGCCGTTGAGTTTTTCAATGCAGCGGCAAGTGACGGACGCCAGCTGTACGATACGTTCCAGGATACGGCGTTGGCATTGGAAATCGCCATCGGCGCCGCCGTGGTGATTTCCATTGTCATGATTCTGGTCGTGCTATGGGGCATCACCGTCAACGTCATTCGTCCGCTGGGGCGCGTCGTAGAGCATTTCGAGCGCATGGCCGAAGGCGACCTGTCGGCGAGCATCGAACAGCGCGGCAACAACGAGATCGGCAAGCTGTTCTCTGCGCTGGCGCGTATGCAGGAGGGCTTGTCGCGGACGGTGGGCAAGGTGCGTCGCAGCAGCCAGAGCATCCATTCCGGTTCGCGTAACATCGCCCAAGGCAACACCGATCTTTCGTCACGCACCGAGCAGCAGGCAGCGTCGCTGGAAGAAACCGCGTCCAGTATGGAGCAGCTGACTTCCACCGTCGGCCAGAATGCCGACAATGCCCGTCAGGCCAGCCAGTTGGCCCAGAGCGCATCCCAAACCGCCGTGCGCGGTGGCGAGGTGGTCGGTCAGGTCGTCGATACCATGCGCGACATCAGCGCCAGCTCGCATAAAGTCGTCGATATCATCGATGTCATCGATTCCATCGCTTTCCAGACCAACATCCTGGCGCTCAACGCCTCGGTCGAGGCGGCACGAGCCGGCGAACAGGGCCGGGGTTTTGCGGTCGTTGCCGGCGAAGTGCGTAACCTCGCCGGGCGTTCGGCCGACGCTGCCAAGGAGATTCGTGGTCTGATCGAAGCCTCTGTCGAGCGTGTCGATACCGGGTCCAAGCTGGTCGACCAGGCCGGCAGCACCATGGGCGATATCGTCGCCTCGGTACAGCGTGTCAACGACATCATGGACGAGATTGCGTCCGCTTCCCAAGAGCAGAGTAACGGCATCGGCCAGGTGAATCAGGCCATCACCCAGATGGATCAGGTCACCCAGCAGAACGCCAGCCTGGTTCAGGAGGCCGCGTCTGCCGCCACTGCGCTCGAGCGCGAGGCCGCGGCGCTGAGCGAAGCCGTGGCGTTGTTCCGTCTGGCCCAACAGGCCGAGGTGGATCATGAATCCCTGCCTGCCCCGGCAGCACGCAGTGCGACCCATAGCGTGACGGAGAGGAACGATGAAGCCTCCCGCAGGCTGTCCGGAGCGCGTGCACCTCAACCCGCCGAGCAGGAGTGGGAAGAGTTCTGACGCTTTCACCGTTACGCAAACAATAACAACAGCACGCCTGGTAACTACCAGCAGCAAGGATATCGATATGCGCAATCATCAGCAGGTCACCCAACGCGAGTACCGACTGGACGACGAGCACTACCTGATCTCGCGAACCGACCTCAAGGGGCGAATCACCTATGCCAACCCGGCCTTCGTCGAGGTAAGCGGTTATACCCTCGAAGAGCTGGTTGGCGCTCCGCACAGCATTGTGCGCCATCCCGACATGCCGGAGGCCGCTTTCGCCAACCTCTGGCAAACCATCGAGGCGGGGGAGTCCTGGGAAGGCCTGGTCAAGAACCGGCGCAAGAACGGCGATCACTACTGGGTGCGCGCCAGCGTGACGCCGATTCTCGAGAATGGTGAAACTCAGGGATATGCCTCCGTACGGGTCAAGGCGGCTGCGGAGGAGTGTGAACGCGCCGAACGGGTTTACGCCCAGATTCGCGACGGCAAGTTGCGTGGCGTACGTCTGGACAAGGGGCACATTCAGCGCGGCGGATTCCTGGGCTGGCTGGGGCGATTGCAGTTTCGCTCGCTTCAGGGGCGCATGGCCACCATGATCGCGCTGGCCCTGGTGCTGTTGGGCGTGAGCGGTGGTCTGGGCATGTATGGCCTGGATACTGCGGGAGAGCGCCTGGAATCGCTCAATCGCAACGGTTTGATGGATGTGGCGCGCCTGCAGCGTATCGACCAGTTGATGACGCAGGGGCGCGACGCCGTATCAGGTCCGGTCAGTAATCCCATGTCGGGCGACATGGACGCCATGCAAGCCGAGGTCGATGCGATCGTGGCCGATCTCGGCCGGTTGTGGGGCGAGTACATGGCGCGTGAAAGCAACCACACCGAGGCGGCCGAAACGTTCGACGCAGGCTTGGCCAGTTATCTCGACAATGGCCTTAAGGCCGTGGTGACGAGCCTGGTGGATGGCGACTTCTATCAAGGCTTCGTGGCTTTCAAGGACGTGCTGGGACCGGAAGGCGACCGCCTGGGCGAGGTGATCAACGACTTGGTGGCCAGCAAACAGGAGGCTGCCCAGCTGCTGGCGAGCGAAGCGATCCGCGACAAGCGGCAGATGCTCATGATCCAGTCGGGGCTCTTGCTGGCCGGCCTGGTGCTGCTCATCGTGATGGGCATTGTCAGCATCCGGGCCATTCGCCGGCCGGTAAAGGAGTCCATGCAGTTCACGCTGCAGATCGCCTCCGGTAACTTGGGGGCAACCATGCCCAACGCCCGTGGCGATGAGCTTGGGCGCCTGATGCGCGCCCTGGATGCGATGCGCAAGAGCCTGGGCAGCATCGTCGCGGATGTCAATCGCAGCGTCTCGGTGGTGCGCCCGGCATCGCGCGACATCGCCGAGGGCAACGAGGATCTTTCGTCGCGTACCGAGCAGCAGGCCGCCTCGCTGGAGGAAACCGCCTCGAGCATGGAACAGATGACGGCGACGGTGAAGCAGAATGCGGCCAATGCCCGCGAAGCCAGTGGCCTGTCGAGCGCAGCGGCCAATGCGGTACGCGAGAGCGGCGAGGTGATGGGGCAGGTCGTGACCACCATGGATCGCATCACCGATAGCTCGCGCAAGGTTTCCGAAATCGTCAGCGTCATCGATTCCATCGCCTTCCAGACCAACATTCTGGCGCTCAATGCGTCGGTCGAGGCAGCGCGTGCCGGCGAGCAGGGCCGCGGTTTTGCCGTAGTGGCCGGTGAAGTGCGCAACCTGGCCGGGCGGTCGGCGGATGCCGCGCAAGAGATCCGGGCGCTGATCGATGGCTCCGCCCAGGAGATCGGCGGCGGGGCCGAGCTGGTCAAGCAAGCCGAATCTTCGATCGAACAGGTCGTGGCCTCGGTGCTCAAGGTCAACGACATCATGGGTGACATCGCCTCGGCGTCCGACGAGCAGTCGCAGGGCATCGATCAGGTCAACCAGGCCATTGCCCAGATGGACGAAGTCACGCAACAGAATTCCGAACGGGTGCAGACCTCGGCGCGTGCCGCCCAGAGCCTCGATCGGCAGGTAGCACTACTGGCCCAGGCCATGGCGGTGTTGCGTCTGAGCGGCAGCGGCAAGGAAAGCGTCGACCGTGAGACGCGTTTCAAGGCGGCGGAGGCGCGGCGTGCGCTTCCGTCAAGACAGGAAGAGTCGGCAGCGACGCCCCCTGTGAAGACACAGGTCAAGCATCACGCGGCCAGTGAGGATGAATGGGAGGCCTTTTGAGCACACCGATCCATCGGTCCGTTATGGAGGGTGTCGCTACCCGGGAAATCGCCTCTGATGGCGGCTTCCCGGGAGGCGGCAACCTGGAACGCGACCTTGTAATGACCGATGCCGATTTCGAGCGCGTACGCAAGCTGATCTACGAGCGGGCCGGCATCGTGTTGGCGGAGCACAAGCGCGAGATGGTCTATAGCCGTTTGGCGCGCCGGCTGCGTCAGCATCGCATGACTCGCTTTGCGGATTACCTGGCACGACTCGAACGGCAGCCCGAGTCCAAGGAGTGGGAGGCGTTTACCAACGCCTTGACCACCAACCTGACGGCATTCTTTCGGGAAGCGCATCATTTTCCCTTGCTCGCCAATCATGTGGCGAAAAGTACCGGGCCGGTACGTGTCTGGAGCTCGGCTGCGTCCACCGGCGAAGAGCCATACTCCATCGCCATGCTGCTGCAGGAAACGCTGGGGTCCAGGGCACGCGATGCACGTGTAGTGGCGACCGATATCGATACCGATGCCTTGGCCAAGGCGCGTGCAGCCGTCTATCCCATGGATCAAATCGACAAACTGAGCGAAGAGCGCCGCAAGCGATTTTTTCTGCGCGGCAGCGGAGCGCGTGCAGGGTTGGCACGCATACGTCCCGAGTTGGCTGCCATGGTCGAGTTCCAATCGCTCAATCTGCTGGCGCCAAAATGGGATGTCAAAGGGCCCTTCGATGCGATTTTCTGTCGCAACGTGATGATCTATTTCGACAAGGCGACCCAGGCAAAAATACTCGAGCGATTCGTGCCTTTTCTCAAGCCGGACGGACTGCTTTTCGCCGGCCATTCCGAAAACTTTTCGTACATTAGCCAGGCGTTTCGTCTACGCGGCCAGACGGTTTACGAACTGGCCAATTCACCCTCAAGTCGACCGGGTCATGGCCGATAGTCTGAGCATCATATCCTTTTACGCTACCGACGGACGGCAGTGTGATGGAAAGGAGAGTCTCTCTTGAGTGCATCCAAGATAAAGGTGCTATGTGTCGACGATTCGGCGCTGATTCGCGACCTGATGACCGAAATCATCAACTCGCAGCCGGATATGGAAGTCGTGGCGACAGCCCCCGATCCGCTCGTAGCGCGCGATTTGATCAAGCGTACCCATCCCGATGTGCTCACGCTGGACGTGGAAATGCCGCGCATGGACGGGCTCGATTTCCTCGAGCGCCTGATGCGTCTGCGCCCGATGCCGGTATTGATGGTGTCGTCGCTGACCCAGGCCGGGTCGGAAATCACCCTGCGCGCCCTGGAATTGGGAGCAGTGGATTTCGTCGCCAAGCCGCAGTTGGGGATTCGCAGCGGCATGCTGGATTACAGCAACATGATCGCCGACAAGTTGCGGGCGGCGGCACGGTCGCGGCCGCGTAGCGCACGTCGCGAGGGAACGCCGCCGCCGCCGGCGATCAAGGCGCCGCTGATATCGAGTGAGAAGCTGATCATCATCGGCGCATCGACGGGGGGCACCGAAGCCATTCGCAACGTATTGGAGCCGCTGCCTGCCAATAGTCCGGCGATCCTGATCACGCAGCACATGCCGGGAGGTTTCACGCGCTCGTTCGCCGAACGCCTCAACCGCCTGTGCCGTATCACCGTCAAGGAAGCCGAGGATGGCGAGCGTGTGCTGCCGGGGCACGCCTACATTGCACCCGGCGATGCGCACCTCAAGCTGGCGAGAAGCGGCGCCAACTACATTGCCCAGCTCGACAACGGTCCGCCGGTGAATCGCCACCGCCCATCGGTCGACGTGCTGTTCAATTCCGCTGCCCAGCAAGCCGGCCGCAATGCCATCGGGGTCATCCTGACCGGCATGGGCAAGGACGGGGCGGCAGGCCTGCTGGCCATGCGTCAAGCGGGATCGCCGACCTTGGCGCAGAGCGAGGCTACCTGCGTGGTGTACGGCATGCCACGTGAAGCGGTGGCGCTGGGCGGCGCCGCCGAAATCGTCGATCTGGATCAGATGGCCGGTCAGATCATGCATCTGGTGGCTGCATCAGGCCGTGCCCAGCGCGTATAAAAAATCATTATTCTTATCAAGACAGGGAAATGGAACGATGAAGCGCCTGCTCGGAAACATTTCGATCAATACCTTGCTGACCTCGGTGTTGGTGTGTGTCGGCGTGTTCTTTATGGTGCTGGCCGGGCTGGCCTATACCAGCAACCAAACGGCCGAAAGGTCGATGGCTGCTCTCAATAAGCTCAATGCCGAGCAGCTCAGCGAGATTTCGCGCGCCGACGTGCTGAGGCTACGGGCCAACCTTAGCCTGGAAGCTGCATCGCGCGCCCTTGACCGTGGGCGTGACGAGCAGGTTCAGGCCGAGCTCGACGAGGCCGAGGATCTGCTCGCTCGGGCCCAGGAACGCTACGCAGCGTTTCAGCGCGTGCCCGAAAGCGTCGAGATTGCACAGCACATCACGCCACTGGAGACCCAGTTTCCACGAATTCTCGAGCTGCTTGACCAACAACACCAGGCGTTGGCCGAGGGTGACAACGCCGGTTACGAAGCGCTTCAAGCGCAGCTCGAGCCATTGCGCTCACCGCTCAACACCGCCATGACCGAGTTCGTGCGCTTCGCCGGTGAGCTGGGGCAGGCCCGCCTTGCCGAATTCCAGCAGCGCAACGACATGTTTCAAGCTATCGGCCTGATCATGATTCTCCTGGTGCTGGCGATGTTGATTGCGGTGCGCTTTGGCCTGGTGGCCATGGTCGTACGTCCGTTGCGCGCCGCAGGCGATCATCTCGAGCGCATCGCCCAGGCCGATCTTTCTCACAGGATCGTCGTGCCGTACCGCAATGAGATCGGTAATTTGTTTGCCGCCATGCGTGACATGCAGCAGGGCCTGGGCAAGACCGTCGCCACCGTTCGCCAGAGTAGCGGCTCGATTCACATCGGCACGCGCGAAATCGCCAGTGGCAATGCCGACCTGTCATCGCGCACCGAGCAGCAGGCGGCGTCCATCGAGGAGACGGCCGCCAGCATGGAGCAACTGACCGCCACCGTGAAGCAGAATGCCGACAACGCCCGCCAGGCGAGTACGTTGGCCAACGATGCGTCCTCGACGGCAGGCCACGGCGGTGAGGTCGTCGAGCGTGTCATTACCACCATGCATGGCATTTCCGACAGCTCGAAAAAGATTTCCGATATTACCGGCGTGATCGACTCCATCGCCTTCCAGACCAATATCCTGGCCTTGAACGCCTCCGTCGAGGCGGCCCGTGCCGGTGAGCAAGGGCGCGGTTTCGCCGTGGTCGCCGGCGAGGTTCGCAACCTGGCCAGTCGCTCCGCTGCAGCCGCCAAGGAAATCAAGACGCTGATCGACGGTTCCGTTGCACAGATCCAGCAGGGCTCGACGTTGGTCGAGGAGGCTGGCACGACGATGCGTGACGTGGTTGCGGCGGTGCGCCGGGTCACCGACATCATGGACGAAATTTCCGCAGCGTCGCAGGAGCAGAGCGACGGCATCGGGCAGGTCAATACGGCGATTACGCAGATGGACGAAGTGACGCAGCAGAATGCCGCCCTCGTTCAGCAGGCGGCGGCGGCAGCGGCTTCCCTGGAAGAGCAGGCCAGCCGTCTGGAGCGCGCCGTGGCCGTGTTCCGTTTGGCAGGCCATGGGCAGGCCGAAGACGAGGCGACCGCTTCATTGCCGAACGATAAGCGTCTACCGGCCACGCCGCCAGCCAGAAGACCGGCCGCGCCAGGCAACGCCACGGGCAAGCCTCAGCCGGTCGTCGAAAGCGCGGACGACTGGGAAGAGTTCTGATCCGGATATGACAAAAATCGCCCTGCGGCGTCAGCCGAAACGCAGGGCAATGCAACGGTGAAATGCGTTGGGAATGCCAGTTAACTCGTAACTTTGTCCCCCGCATTTTGCTGACACAATCACGATAGCCGTATGGCGTGCCACTTAGACGACGAGGATGAAAGATGGCCGATAAGAACATGAGCATTCTGGTGGTAGATGACTTTCCTACCATGCGCCGCATTGTGCGCAGTCTGCTCAAGGAATTGGGCTACACCAATGTGGAAGAGGCGGAAGACGGTCAGGATGCCTTGGGTAAGCTGCGCTCCGGCGGCTTCGAGTTCGTCGTTTCCGACTGGAACATGCCCAACCTCGACGGTCTGGAAATGCTCAAGCAGATCCGTGCCGACGACGCACTCAAGTCGCTGCCGGTGTTGATGGTCACGGCGGAAGCCAAGAAGGAAAACATCATCGCTGCGGCGCAGGCCGGCGCCAACGGTTATGTGGTCAAGCCGTTCACCGCCGCGACGTTGGAAGAAAAACTCAACAAGATATTCGAAAAACTGGGCAAATGATCCGTGAGGAGGGCCAGCCATGAGCGGTGAAGCGCAGCAAGCCGTCAATCACGGCGATGATCTGATCGTGAAAATCGGGCAATTGACGCGCATGCTGCGAGACAGCATGCGCGAGCTGGGGCTCGACAAGGAAATCGAGAAAGCGGCCGAGGCCATTCCCGATGCGCGCGACCGTCTGAGTTACGTGGCATCGATGACCGAGCAGGCCGCCGAGCGGGCGCTCAATGCCATCGATCGGGCACAGCCGATACAGGAAGGGCTGGAAGCGCGGGCCAACGAACTCGACAAACGCTGGGCGGAGTGGTTCGCCGAGCCCAAGGAGCTCGACGACGCCAAGGTATTGGTGACCGATACGCGCAACTATCTTTCCGACGTGCCGGCGAAGACCCAGGCGACCAACGCCGAACTTCTCGAGATCATGATGGCCCAGGATTTTCAGGACCTGACGGGCCAGGTGATCAAGAAGATGATGGACGTCATCAAGCAGATCGAGAACCAGCTGGTTCAGGTGCTGCTGGATAGCGTGCCGGACAGCGACGACCGCAAGGAGTTGCGCCGTGCGATGGATGCCGAGCGTGAATCCTCGCTGCTTAATGGGCCGCAGATCAAGGCCGATGCGCCTGACGTGGTCAGCAGCCAGGACCAGGTGGACGACCTGCTCGATTCGCTCGGGTTCTGAGTTTTGCCGTGATCGGTCTATGGCGTATCGCTGACGTCTCGATGCGCTGTGCCCTCGCTTCACTTGCCCGCTTGCGCGCGACAATCGTGAATTAACGCACGATTCGTCGCGCTTTTTGTGTGATCGTCTCTCGCCTGCGCCGCGCAGAATAGCCAGCGTCCACTCCGTTTACGCTATTCGCACGCAGGAACCATGGCCGACGAGACCAGCCAGGATGACAAGACCGAAGAGCCGACAGCGCGACGCATCGAAAAGGCGCGCGAGGAAGGCCAGGTTGCCCGTTCCCGTGAGCTAGCCACCTTTATGATGCTGATGGCGGGGGTCGCCAGCCTGTGGGCCATGGGGTCGCTGCTCTATGATCAGTTGGGTCTGATGATGGAGCAGACCTTCCTGTTCGAACGCGGCGTTGCCTTCGATACCGCCTTGATGCTGGCGAACTTCTGGACGCTTGGCACACATACCCTGGTGGCGCTGCTGCCACTGTTCCTGCTGTTGACCGTCGTGGCGCTGATCGCTCCGGCGCTGCTCGGCGGTTGGCTGATTTCCGGCAAATCCCTGAAACCCCAGTTTTCCAAGCTCAATCCGCTGAAAGGGTTGCAGCGGATGTTTTCCACTCAGGCGCTGGCCGAACTGGCCAAGGCCATTGCCAAGTCGGTGCTGACCGGCAGTGTGGCGATCGGTTTCCTGTGGTCCAGGCGTGGTGAATTGATGGCGCTGATGGATCAGCCTCTGGAGATAGCGCTGTTCCATGCCTTGAAGCTGGCGGCGCTATGCTGCGGCCTCATCGTCCTTTCGCTGATCGTGGTCATCCTGATCGATGTGCCTTATCAGCTGTGGAGCCACAACAAGAAGCTGCGCATGACCAAAGACGAGATCAAGAAGGAACACAAGGAGTCCGACGGCGATCCGCACGTCAAGGCAAAGATACGCCAGCAACAGCAGGCCATGGCTCGCGGACGCATGATGAGCAAGGTGCCCGAGGCGGACGTCATCGTCACCAACCCGACCCATTATGCCGTCGCGCTGAGCTACCGTGACGGCGAGATGGGCGCGCCGCGGGTCGTCGCCAAGGGCGTGGATGCCGTGGCGGTGCGTATCCGCGAACTCGGCGACGAGCACAAAGTGCCACGGCTCGAGGCGCCGCCGCTGGCGCGTGCCCTGTATCGCCATGTCGATCTCGACCGGGAAATTCCCGCTGACCTGTACACCGCCGTGGCCGAAGTATTGGCCTGGGCGTTCCGCCTCAAGCAGGTTCGCCGTGAAGGCGGCGACATGCCCGACACGCCGCGCGATCTGCCGGTACCCGCTGAACTCGACGACGCCACGCGGCGCGAACCCCCTTCCGAGGATGCTCAATGAACCTGTTGGATTCCCTGGGTCGTCAGAACTTGCTGGGCAATGCCCATATGAAGCTGCTGGCCGGCCCGGTATTGATCATCATGATCCTGTCGATGATGATCCTGCCGCTGCCGCCGTTCGCACTGGACCTGTTTTTCACCTTCAACATCGCGCTGTCGATCATGGTGCTGCTGGTCAGCATGTTCACGCAGAAGCCGCTGGATTTCGCGGCGTTTCCCGCCGTCCTGCTGTTCACCACCCTGCTACGCCTGTCGCTCAACGTGGCCTCGACCCGTGTGGTACTGATGGAAGGCGACGAGGGCGGCGACGCGGCGGGCAAGGTCATCGAGGCGTTCGGCGAGTTCCTCATCGGCGGTAACTTCGCCGTTGGTCTGGTGGTGTTCTTGATCCTGGTCATCATCAACTTCATGGTCATCACCAAGGGGGCCGGGCGTATTGCCGAGGTCGGCGCACGCTTCATGCTCGACTCCATGCCAGGCAAGCAGATGGCCATCGATGCCGATCTCAACGCCGGCCTGATCGGCGAAGAAGAGGCCAAGCGTCGGCGTGGTGAAATCTCTCAGGAATCCGATTTCTACGGTTCCATGGACGGTGCCAGCAAGTTCGTACGCGGCGATGCGGTCGCCGGCCTGATCATCATGGTAGTCAACCTCATCGGTGGCCTGCTGATCGGCGTGATGCAGCACGACATGGCCTTCAGCGATGCCGCCCGCACCTATACGCTGCTGACCATCGGCGACGGCTTGGTGGCGCAGATTCCCGCGCTGGTGATCTCCACCGCGGCCGGTGTCACCGTTTCCCGCGTCAACACCGAGCAGGACGTTGGCCAGCAGATGCTGGGCCAGCTGTTCAACAAGCCGCAGGTGCTGATCTTGGCCGCCTGTGTCATGGGCCTGCTGGGTCTGGTACCGGGTATGCCCAATTTCGTATTTTTGCTGTTCACCGTGCTGCTGGGTGGTCTGGCCTGGTGGATGATGCGTCGCAACGATGAAAAGCTGGCCGAAGAGACCATCAATACCACGGCCGCACCGGCGCAGCAGGAAGTTCCCGAGGCGAGCTGGGACGATGTGCAACTGGTCGACACCCTGGGTCTCGAGGTCGGTCATCGCCTGATTCCCATGGTCGACCATCGCCAAGGCGGCGAGCTGCTCGGTCGCATCAAGAGCGTACGCAAGAAGTTCGCCCAGGAGGTCGGTTTCCTGCCGCCCGTGGTGCACATTCGCGACAATCTCGAGCTGGGGCCCAACACCTACGTCATCTCGCTCAAGGGGGCCGAAATCGGGCGCGCCGAGGCCTATCCCGGCAAGTGGCTGGCCATCGATCCGGGCCAGGTCTCCGGACATCTGGAAGGTACGCCGACCCAGGATCCCGCCTTCGGCCTGCCGGCGGTGTGGATCGACAGCAGCCAGCGCGAACATGCCCAAGTCTATGGCTACACGGTGGTGGATGCCGGCACGGTGGTCGCGACGCACCTCAACCACTTGCTGCATCGCCACGGTGGCGAAATGCTGGGTCGCCAGGAAGTTCAGCAGTTGCTCGACAAGCTGGGCGAAGAGAGCAAGACCCTGGTCGACGATGTGGTGCCCAAGCTGGTCTCGCTGACCACGCTGCAGCGCCTGCTGCAGAATCTGCTCGAAGAGGATGTCTCGATTCGCGACCTGCGCACCATTCTGGATACGCTGGCCGAGCATGGCTCGCCGCAGAGCGATGCGCATGAGTTGACCGCCGTGGTGCGCATCGCCTTGGGCCGCGCCATTACCCAACAGTGGTTCCCGGGCCAGGACGAGCTGCACGTGATTGGCCTGGACGCCAACCTCGAACAGGTGCTGAGCCAGGCCCTTCACAGCGGAGGGGGGCTCGAACCTGGCCTGGCAGAAACGCTGATGACGCAATCGGAAGCCGGCGTGGCACGCCAGGAAGCCAGCGGCGAACCATGCGTGCTGGTGGTGCAGCACGAGCTGCGTCCGCTGCTGGCGCGCTTCCTGCGGCGTCGCCTGCGCCAACTTGCCGTGCTGTCCCAGGCGGAAATCCCCGATGACCGTACCCTGCGGGTCACTACTCTGATCGGAGGCCGTAAATGAGCGTCAAGCGCTTTGTAGGCGTCAACAGTCGTGAAGCCATGCGTCAGGTGCGAGCCGCGCTGGGCGACGATGCGCTGATCCTGTCCAATCGGCAGGTGCCCGAAGGGGTCGAGATATTGGCCCTGGCCGACGAAGCGCATGGGCGCATGACGGCTCCGCTAGCCGAGGCGCCCAGCGTCAGGCCGTCTCCTGTATCGGCTACGGATACTCAGGGCAGCGGCTTGACGCCCGGTTTTCCCAAGGTCGCCGACCTCGTAAGCGATAGCCCGCTCGGGACGCAGGCACCGATCGATTTCGCGGCATTCAGTGAACGGGTGCTCGGCGAGATGCAGGATCTGCGCACCCTGATGGCCTCGCAGGTCCACAGGCCGAGAGGCACGGAAGGCAACAGCCTTGCCGACCGCCTGCGGCAACGGCTTTACGCGGCTGGCTTCGGGGTGCGTCTGGCGCAGGAGCTGCTCGAGTCGCCGCCCACGGAGTTGCTGACCGCCGACGAAGGACAGGCCCAGGCCTGGCTGGCCCGTCAACTGGCGTCGCGCTTGGCCGTCCTTGACGACGAGGCTGCACTGCTCGATGCCGGTGGCGTATTTGCTCTGGTCGGGCCGACCGGGATCGGCAAGACCACGACGACGGCCAAGCTGGCAGCTCGCTACGTGATGCGCCATGGCGGCGGTGGGGTCGCCCTGGTGACAACCGATAGCTATCGAATCGGTGCCCATGAGCAACTGCGCATCTATGCCCGCCTGCTGGGCGTGGAGGTGCATGCCCTGGAAGCCGATGCGCCGCTCGGCAACCTGTTGGAAAAACTGGCCGGAAAGCGCCTGGTGATCATCGATACCGTGGGCATGAGCCAGCGCGATCAGCGCCTGGTCGGCCAGATTGCCATGCTCGGCGATACTGGGGGCGGTGCGCAGCAACGGCCGATTCGCCGTCTGCTGCTGCTCAATGCAGCCAGCCATGGCGACACGCTGGAAGAAGTCGTCGACACCTATCAGCGTGCCTCACTGGCGGCCGGGGCGCCGCTTTACGGCGCGATCCTGACCAAGGTCGACGAGGCGCCACGCTTGGGCGCGGTGCTCGACATCGCCATCCGTCACGGGCTGTGCCTGCATTATGTGTCGCATGGCCAACAGGTCCCCGAAGACCTGCGCCTGGCCGAGCGTGATGCACTCGTTCAGCAGGCGCTCAGTGTCGCAGGACAATCCTCGTTCGCGATCGACGTGCCCACAGTGCCGTCTTCGGGGCAGCGTATTCAGGCGCTGTCGCGGGGCCTGATGGGCCAAGGTCGCGCCCTGGCCGCCACTCTGGCGATTCTGCGTCGCGAGATTGCCGGTTTCGCGCTGCTCGAAGAAACCTGGCCATTGCTGGGCTATCCATTGGAGCAGCAGCGCGCCCGGGTTCCCGGCCTGATCGACACCGAGCGACGCTTGCTACATGGCCAGCAGGAAACTCTGCATGCCTTGCTCTGGGGGCGCGCCAAGACGGTGAGCGGCACGGATTGGGCCATGCCGGCAGTCAGCTTGAATGCGGCCGGCCATGCCCAGGCAATGCCGTGGTTGGCGCATCTCTTTCCTGCGGGCGAGGCCGAACGCCTGATGTGGGCCGAAGCCGAGCTGGGGCCGGCCTGGCATCTGCTACCCAGCTACCCCGGTGTACTGGCGCGCGATACGTTGGCCAATCTCGGCATGGCGTGGCTGGCGATGGGGCAGGCCAATTCCCGGGTCATGGCGGGCGGGGAGCGGCACACGCTGGCAGCGTTGAGTCGCCATGCCGAGCTGCAGACCCAACTGACGTGCCGGTATCGTGGCCGTGATTCCAGCCTCGCACTGTCTCGCCTTGCAGTCGACGTCAGCGATGGCGAGCGCCTGCATGCTTGGTTCGGCACGCTTTCAGCGACCGAAACCGGCCGCCAAGTGGGGCAGCGCTATTGGCTAGCGCCGCGGAGCGACATGCGCGAGCAGGGCATCGTGGAGGCAATGACGTCGCAACTGATCCATGACGATCTGCCGTTATTGACCCGCCGGGCCTGGCGCTTGGTGGGAGAGGCCAGCCGTGTTCCGCTCGATCCCGAACTGCAGCTGCTGGTGGCGACAAGCTTGGCGGCGGTCGCGTCCCGCCTCGATCAGGACGGGGCCGATTGGGCAATGGATGTACGTGCGCATGTCATGGCTGCGATCGGGGGGCGGCGGACGCGTTCATCCACCGCGCTGCTGGAAGGGCTGGTTCACGTGTTGACGGCGCGTGATGCCTTTCGCCTGGCCGGCGTTCAGTGATCGTCTAGGGAGTGAACACAGGTGAGTCAGTCGGATCAGGCGGCGGGACTGCGACGTTGGGCCGAGTCCATGACGCCGCCCCAGCCCAGTCCTTCCCAGGAAGCCACGCCCTCCCGCGTCTTGTTGACGCTGGGATTGCCGGAGGGGGCGGACAGCGATGTCGAGCCCGTCATGGATGCGCTGTGTCGCTGGCATGAGCGGGGCCAATCATGGGTCGGCGATCCTGCGGCCTGGCGTGTGGTGGCGCTGGATGCGCAAAGTCCCCATGTCGCTGCCTTGGCCAGTCAGCAGAAACGCTGGGCGCTTTGGGTGGACGATGATGCAGACGGCTTTCGGCGTGCCTATCGGACATTGAAGCAACTGGCTCGGCATCCAGGGACGCCGCGACGCTTGCTGATGGTACATCCTCCGTTGCTGTCCGGCGCCGGCCTGCTGGGTAACCTGCGTGATGCGGCAGCCCATTTCTTTGGAATCCAGCTCGTCATGATCGGCTTTACCAAGCCCAGGGGAAAGCGCACGTGAGATTAACCAGAGGTGTTGCCTGTCTGGCATTGGCCGCTTGCAGCCTGCTCCCCGTCTCGAGTGTTGCCGCGCCGGGGAGCTGGGTGAGTGCCGGGGAGAGCGTGCGATTGTTTACCACCGGCCGGGTGGTCGAATCGCAGCCCTTGTTACCGCAAGGCGACATGGTCAAGGGCACTCACATACGACAGGTTCGCTGGCAATATCGCGTTCCCGCCGGCCAGCCCTACCTGGAAGCCTGGCTCTGCGCTTCGCAGGAGTGCGTTCGCCTGGGAGGCCCACGCGGCTCCAGCCGGGCCCTGGCCGGCCTGGCGGCGGATCAACCGTTGCACTTCCGCTTTCGGCTACCCAAGGGGCGCCAGCCGGCCAAGCCGTTTCGCGTCGAAGGCCTCCAGGTCATCGTCGATTACCAATAATTGGCGCCATTTGCACTACGCGTCGTTAAAGCGCGAATAAACCATGGCAATAGGGGGTTTTCGTTGCTTGGTAGCTATCGGCACAACGTAATAATGCAAGTATCGGCAGCCAATCGCATCGGTTGACATGCTGTCGCTTACTCTTTTCGAGGCGAGTGGAATGTACACGGCACAGGGCAAGATCGACCAACGCGCACTACTCGATCAATACCTTCCCATCGTGCGGCGACAGGCGCTGGCGCTTCAGGTGAAGTTGCCGGCCAGCGTCGAGCTCGATGACTTGATTCAGGCAGGCATGCTCGGCCTGTTGGACTCCTTGGGGCGTTATGATTCCGCCCAGGGGGCCAGCTTCACCACCTATGCCAGTCAGCGCATTCGTGGCGCGATGATCGATGAACTGCGTAGCCGCGATTGGGTGCCGCGCAGTGTCAGGCGCAATGCCCGCGAAATCGAAGAGGCGATTCGCAGCC
Organism: Halomonas sp. McH1-25; assembly: GCF_022348165.1. Lineage (GTDB taxonomy): Bacteria > Pseudomonadota > Gammaproteobacteria > Pseudomonadales > Halomonadaceae > Modicisalibacter. Next base: position 451,443 of record NZ_JAKRFI010000001.1, on the reverse strand, counting down.
TGGAGCAGCAATTGGGGCGTGCTGCCGAAGAGCGCGAAATCGCTGACGAACTCTCGCTGAGTCTGGAAGAGTACCGCCAACGCCTGGCGGATACCAACGGGGGACAATTGCTCGGCTACGAGGATATCGTGGCCGAAGGCGGCGAGCCCGAGGCGGACGAGCGCTCGCCGAAGTCGCCTTTCGACGCCATCGCCAGCGGCGAACAACGCCAGCGCCTGGTAGCGGCCATCGAGCGATTGCCCGAGCGCGAAAAGCTATTGCTGGGCCTGTATTATCAGGAGGAACTGAACCTCAAGGAGATCGGCGCCGTGTTGGGGGTCAGCGAGTCGCGCGTCTGTCAACTGCATAGCCAGGCCGTGGCACGCTTGCGTGCAAAACTGGCCGACGCCTGATCGGCCGGGCTCTTCTTCCTCATGACGTCAGGATGTCTTGAGCGATTGCAACAGGGCATCCGCCTCTTCGTTGGCTTGCAGATAGCAACGGCGCAACTGGGCGCGTTGCGTGGAGTCGTTGCCATCCATATCCACGGCCATCTTCTCGTAGTCCTCCGCCAAAACCAGCAGAGCGCCGAGGCTGCCTGAGCGTGTTCGCAGGGCGGCAAGTACGTCTTCCGGCAAGGGGACCTCGCGCAACAAGGTCTCCATGGACAGGTCGAGCATCACGTCCATCAACGAGAACAGGCCAGCCGTGAAGGCGCTTTCCCGGTCGATGCCGGGAAAGGGATCGGCCAACAGGCGACACATCAGGGCGCGGATCAATGCCAGTTTCATGGTCAGGCGACAGACCGGGCCGTTTTGCGACAGCATCACGGTGGCGACCAGGGTGCGCAGCTCGATCAGGCCCAGCAGTTGCAGGCTGCGCTTGAGCTGGTTGATCTGCTTGCCCTGGCCGAAGTATCCCGAATTGGCACGTTTTAGTACCGTGACGTAGAGATACGGGTCCTGGGCAATGAGCTTGGCGACGTCGTCGAGGTTCACGGTGTCGCGGTAAAGCTCGGTAATCAGCTTCAACTGACTGCTCTGATTGCTACGACGTGTGTTCAGGCTGGCAGTGTGGGTCTTCGGCTGAGCGAAGAAAAAGCCTTGGAACAGCTGAAAACCCAGCGACTTGTAGCGCTCGAAGACATCCAGATCGTCAACTTTCTCGGCAAGAAACGTACGCTCGCCATTGGTCAGCGACTGGACGGCTTGTCGGTCATAGGGCCGGGTCGTATCGACTTTGATGATGTCGGCAAGCTCACCGAGCGTGCTGGTGCGGCTGTCGTCGCTCTGCAGGGTCCACGAGACGCGATAGCCGTAGCTCTTGATGACCTGAATGGCACGAACGGTTTCGCTATCCGCCTGAACCGAATCGGTTATCTCGATAACGATCTGCTCTGCCGGGGTGGGCAGCAGTTCGGGACGAGCCAGCCATTCACTGGAAACATTGAGAAACAGCCAGCGATTGCTGACCAGCTTCTCCAAGCCGATATCGTAGATGGCGGCACTACACGCCCGCGCGGTGGCTAACAGGGGGTCGGTGATGACCGCCGTGCTGGCCTGCGGCGATGAACGATAGAGCAGCTCATCGCCGACATGTTGAAACTGGGCATCGCATACGGGCTGCAGAGCAATGCAATATTGATCGTCGTCAACGACGGAAGTGCTCACACCGGATTTCTCGATAAAAAGTGAGACGGGTCAATCTCTTGCAGACATAAGAGTACTCGGCCAGGCGGGTTGAAACAATTCATGCCTTGCCGTATTGGAAGCGCAAGGTTCAACGCAAGGTAGGCCGGCACCGAGCGATATCGATGCCGGCAAGCGATCAGGCTTGTTGAGAACGCTGGGGGCGGCGGCGGCGGCGCTGTTGGCCGGCATTGTCACCTTGGCGTTGCTGGCTGTCGTTGCGAGCGCCGCTCTGGGACTTTCCCTGGCGCGGATTGGCGGTCTTGTTGCGAGGCTGCTGTCGGCCATTGCCTCCGCGGCGACCGTTCTCGATAGGTTCGGGCTTGGCGTTGGGATCGGGCTCGAATCCCGTCTCGATATGCTTGGGCAGGTCGCGCTTGATCAGCTTCTCGATATTCCGCAGCAGGCCATGTTCGTCGACGCAAACCAGCGAAATCGCCTGACCTTCGCTACCGGCCCGGCCGGTGCGTCCGATGCGATGCACGTAATCTTCGGCAACGTTGGGAAGCTCGAAGTTGACGACATGAGGCAGTTCGCTGATGTCGAGGCCGCGTGCAGCGATGTCGGTTGCCACCAGGACCTGGAGGCTGCCGTCCTTGAAGGCGGCAAGGGCGCGGGTGCGGGCCGACTGGCTCTTGTTGCCATGGATCGCCATGGCGGGAATGTCCTGCTTGTCCAACTGTTCGGCAAGTCGGTTGGCGCCATGCTTGGTGCGGGTGAAAACCAGCACCTGGTACCACTGGTGGCGCTTGATCAGATGGGCCAGCAGATCGCGCTTTTTCTCCCTGTCCACTCGATAGACGGCCTGATCGACGGTCTCGGCCGTGGTGTTGCGACGGGCGACTTCGATCATCGTAGGCTGGTCGAGCAGACCGTTGGCCAACTGCTGAATTTCATCCGAGAAGGTGGCCGAGAACAGCAGGTTCTGACGCTTGGCGGGCAGCAGGCGCAGCAGTTTCTTGATGTCGTGTATGAAGCCCATGTCGAGCATGCGATCGGCTTCATCGAGCACCAGTGTCTCGACCCGCGATAGATCGACATGGCGCTGCTGATGCAGATCCAGCAGGCGACCCGGCGTAGCAACGAGGATATCGAGGCCCGGACGGACGGCGTCGATCTGCGGCTGAGCGCCAACGCCACCGAAGATGACGTGCGAGCGCAGCTTGAGATGACGGCCGTAGGCGGTGACGTTGTCACCGATCTGGGCGGCAAGCTCGCGGGTTGGGGTAAGCACCAGGGCGCGCACCTGGCGGGCGCCGGGGCGGCCGCCGGCACTGAGACGCTGTAGCAAGGGCAGGGTGAACCCTGCGGTCTTGCCGGTGCCCGTCTGGGCGCTGGCCAGTAAGTCGCCGCCCTTGAGCACGGCGGGGATCGCCTGGCGCTGGATCGGGGTCGGGGTGGTATAGCCCTGCTCTTCGACGGCACGTAGCAGCTCGGCGCGCAGGCCTAGATCGGAAAAACTCATGCAAGCTCCGGATATACGCACTCGCCGCACACCTGAAGGGTGCGTCCCGGGCCAATGCGAAGAAAAGAACGGTGACAATGGAGGCGCAGCAGGGGGACGAAAAAGCTGCGACGCGCATCATGACAGAAAGTCTCGCATGATGCACGCCAAGAGGCTGCAGCCTACAGTGAGCGGATGCGCTGAGCGATGTCGACGGCGACTTCATCCCAGCTCTTGCCGAGGGCGCGAACCAGGGCGGGGTAACCGTCGCTATCCAACGCCACACTCGCCGAAAAGGGCTCGATGGTCAGAATGTCGCCGTCGGCATCACGCAATTGCCAACGTCCGCCGGCTACCGCCATGCCATCGTAGCGGCCCAGGAATTCATCGACCTCCACGCGCAGATGCCAGGCATCGTTGACGTTGCCGCTATCCAGCACACGGGTGTCGGGCAGGCGCTCGGCCAGTCGCTGACGCAGGCCGCGACGCAGTTGGCGGCCCAGGTCCTCGGCCCATAAATGCGTGCTGGCCTGATGTAGCAACACATCGTTGCGCTGCAGGACGATGCCTTGACCGGAAAGGTAGTTGGCCACCTGGACGCTATCGATCACGAGGGTGCGTTGGGGAGACGGCGCCGTCGGCTCGTTGGTATAGGTACCTGGCGGGAGGGTGTAGCGCTCCAGCGAGGAGCCACCGCCGCCTGCGGCACACCCCGTAAGCCAGGCCAGCAGCGGGAGCAATATCAGGACTCGCATCATGGATCGTCCTCCGTTAATGAACATTCTGCCGGTGCCGTTCGACACCGGCTGTGCTTAGCGACTCGGTGCTCTGGGAACCGGATCCGCGCCACCGCTGCGGTCGAAGATCAGCGCGCTGGGTTGCTCGCTCAGTGTCCTGGCGACCGGCTGCAGGTCGCGGATCAACTGATCGAGGCTTTCCAGCGTCTCCGTCAGCTCGCGATAGGCATCGGATTCCGGCGACAATCCCTGCAGGGTCTGACGCAGTTCGCGCAGCGATGCGTTGATGTTGTTCAACAGATCGCCGGTGGTCGGGTCGTCCAGCAGGGCCTGCAGGGATTCTGCCGTACGGCGCACTTCGACGAGTACCGATTGCGAGGTCTGTAGATTCTCGTCCAGCCCTGTCAGGATAGGCTCGATTTCCAACTGATTGAGTTTCTCGAGCAGGTTGGCGACCTGTTGTTCGATCTGCGCGAAACCACCGGCAGTGGTGGGGAACACGGGAATGCCATCGAAGGTCTCGCGCTGATAGTCGCCGGCGTCCTCTTGGAAGTTGAGATCCACGAACAGGGCCGCGGTCAGCAAATTGCCGGTTTTCAGCGAGGCTCTCAGGCCGTAATCGAACATCCGGCCGATCCGCTCGCGCCACTCGTCCAGATCGATATCCTCGGGGGCATCGTCACCGCTGCCCAGGCGCTGGGGCTCGATGCGAATCAGCACCGGGATGGCAAAACGCTGCCGCGTATCCGGCTGTGGCGCACTGAAGTGCCACGGGACGCTGACCACCGTACCGACACGTACGCCGCGGTACTCCACAGGTGAGCCGCGCGATAGACCGCGCACGGTGTCGTCGATCAGAAGGACGTATTCCAGATAGCGGTTGAACGTGCCCTGGAGGGCGCTTTCCTCGTCTGGATAGAGCTGGTAGGTGCTATCCGGTGACGCCTCGGGCCCCATGGGCACGTCCGAGGGGACGCCGAAGGTCACGCCACCGCCAATCAGCGTCTCGAGCGACTCGACGTTGGCATTGAAGCCCTCGGAGGTCAGGTTCAGGCTGATCGCCGCCGCTGTCCAGAAGCGTGTACTTTCGGTCACCAGGACGTTATACGGTGCCTCGATGAACAAGCGATGACGCATCTTTCGCGTCTCGGGATCGAACTCGGTATTTTCCACCCGGCCTACGGTAAAGCCCTGATAGGTGACCGGATCACCGACGTTGAGCGAGCTTCCCACTTCGCTGACCAGGTTGATACGAATTCCTTCGGCATTGGGCGGTGCAACGGGGGGCTGTTCGAGAACTTCGAAATGATATTGCGGTTGCTCGCTCCTGCCGGGCTGCAGCTGGATATAAGCGCCCGACAGCACGGTGCCCAGGCCGCTGATCCCTTCGCGCCCGATTCGCGGCTTGACGACCCAGAAACTGGTGCCTTCGTTGAGTAGCCGGTCGGTATCCTCCGCCATGCGCGCCGTCACTACGGTATGGGTCAGGTCATCGGACAAGCGCACCCCCGTGACACGGCCGACCTCGACATTGCGTGACTTGATCAACGTTTTGCCCGCCTCGATGCCTTCGGCATTGGGCATGATCAAGGTGATTTCGGGGCCACGGCTGGCATAGTTGTCATAGACCAGCCACAAACCGATGATCACGGCGACCAGCGGCACGATCCAGATCGGCGACAGACGGGTTTGACGATGACGCTCAGCGCGATGCGCTTCAGGCATGACGGGCTTCCTTGTCAGACGTTTCGAGCGGGGGAGATTTCCATAGCAGGCGTGGATCGAAGGTAATGGCTGCGAGCATGGTCAGTACCACTACGCTGGCGAAAGCCAGTGCGGCAGGCCCCGGCGTGATGGTCATCAATGCGTCGGCACGGATCAGGGCGACCAGTATCGCCACGACGAAGATATCGACCATGGACCAGCGACCGATGAATTCAGTAAGCCGGTAGAGCCGAGTGCGCGTGACGGGATGATAGCTTGAGCTGCGTCGGGCGACGATACATAGCCAGGCCAGGGCGATCAATTTTCCGACCGGGACCAGCACGCTGGCGACGAAGATGACCAGTGCCACCGGGATCGAGCCCGCCTGCCAGAGTTCCACCACTCCGCCAATGATCGTTTGTGGGTCGCTGCTGCCCAGGTAGGTGGTGGTCATTATCGGAAAGACATTGGCCGGAACGTACGCCACCGCAGAAGCGAATAGCAAGGCCCAGGTACGTTGCAGGCTATGTGGCAGCCGGGCATGCAGGCGTTCGCCGCAGCGCCGGCAACGGCCATGACCCTGCCCGTCGAGGCGATTGACCAGGCCGCAGGTCGGGCAGCCACTGAGCCCCTGAGTCGCGGCAACGGTTCCGGTTCGGCTACCTTCCGGGGCCAATGGCTCACCGGCCAGCGAGAACCACATCCAGTCGCTGTCGATGGATTGCGTCGTGGCCAGTAACAGCACGGCAAAGCAACAGAAAGCCCAGAACGAAATACCCAGGGTGACACTTGCCAGGCCCGAAATTTTGATCAGGCTGACCAGCGCGCCGATGATGAATACATCGGCCATCATCCAGGGATGCAGATGTGCCAGGGCACGCGCGATGTAACGGCTGGCAGGCAGCCGGATGCGCTGGATCAGGCCGGCATGCAGCCAGATGACGCCTGCCAGGTAGACGGCCGGCAGCACCATGATCGTCAAGGCTACACTGATCGCGACCAGGGGCTGATCGAAGCCGATCAGAGTGGCTGCCGTCTGGGGAAGCTCGATGCGGTTGCTGACGCCACTGACCTCGAAGCTGACGAAGTCGAACGAGACGGCGAGGACCAGGGCGACCAATGCGGCGATGCTCAGAGCCAGGCTACGCTCGGCAGGTTGCTGGTGGCGCGTTGCCAGCGTGTGCCCGCACCGGGGGCAGTCGGCTTTCTGCCCGGCGCGCAATGGCGGCAAGGCCACCAGCCAATCGCACTCGTGACAGACGCGCAAGCGTCGCCGTGTTTGTCGGGGCGTTGGGTCTACCGGGCGCATGTCCTGGTCGAAAGGCTCCGAAGTCGTTTTGGCTGAGCGTAGGTTCACGAGCTAGCTTCCCGCCGACATTTGACGATAAAAGTCGTTCCTTGACGTATGAACAGTGTAACCTTACTGGCTGCGCGGTACGAACCAGTGTCGTTGCACTGGCGTATCGTGCAACCATGCTTAGCTGGCCAAGGTTTTTCACCTTGTGGTTCGCAAGCGCCCATGCTTCGCTGTGCGCACACTCATCGGTAAGGGAGAAGTAACGTGTTAATGGCCATCGCCGCCATCGTGGTAGGGTTGATCATACTGGTCTGGAGCGCAGATCGCTTCGTGGATGGCGCTGCCGCTACCGCAAAACACTTAGGCGTGCCGTCCCTGCTCATCGGCATGCTGGTCATCGGTTTCGGCACCTCGGCGCCTGAGTTGATGGTATCGGCCCTGGCTGCCGGACAGGGCAACCCCGGGTTGGCACTGGGCAACGCCTATGGTTCGAACATCACCAATATCGGTTTGATCCTCGGCTTCGTTGCCTTGATGAGCCCACTTGCCGTTCATTCGCAAGTACTAAAGCAAGAGCTGCCCCTGCTTGGCCTGGTCACGCTGATTTCGGCATGGTTCCTGCTGGATGGCACGATTTCCCGGCTCGATGCCACGATCCTCATCGTTCTGCTGTTCGTCGTCATGGGCATCAGTATCTGGCGTGCCCGCCAGGGCAATGGCGATGCACTTGGTGTGAATACCGAACAGGACATGGCGGAAAACGCCATGAGCCTGAAGGCTGGGGTGGTCTGGACCTTGGTCGGGCTTGTACTGCTGATTGCCAGCTCGCGGATGCTGGTGTGGGGCGCTGTCTACATTGCCCAGACGTTCGGCGTCAGCGATCTGATCATCGGCTTGACCGTCGTCGCCGTGGGTACCTCCCTGCCTGAGCTAGCCTCGTCGATCAGTGCCGTGCGCAAGAAAGAACACGATCTGGTCCTCGGCAACGTGGTCGGTTCCAACCTGTTCAATACGCTGGGTGTCGTGGGTTTGGCCGGGGTGATTGCGCCGATTCACTCCGTGTCGGAAGCTCTGTCTCGCGATTGGCCGGTCATGGCTGCGCTGACCCTGGCCGTGGTGATCTTCGGTATCGGTTGGCGAGGTCAGGGGCGGATCAATCGCCTGGAAGCGGCAGCCTTGCTCGCTGCATACGTCGGCTATACCGGCTATCTTGTTTATACCGTTATCTCAGCGTAGTTCACACATGCCATGCCGGTGATGGAAGGGATCCTGAATCCGGCATGCGCATCTGACAAGAGGAGACAGGGACGTGTGGCTTCCTCTGTTGTCTATCGTCATAGGACTCATCCTGCTGGCCTGGAGTGCCGATCGCTTCATTGACGGCGCGGCGGCCACCGCTTTCCATCTGGGGATGCCACCGCTTCTGGTCGGCTTGCTGATCATCGGGTTCGGTACGTCGGCGCCGGAGATGGTGGTGTCCGCGCTGGCCGCCATACAGGGGAGTCCCGGTCTGGCATTGGGTAACGCCTACGGCTCGAATGTTGCCAATATCGGCTTGATTCTCGGCGTTGTGGCATTGCTGAGTCCACTCGCCGTGCATGGCCAGTTGCTGCGTCTGGAGCTGCCCGTTCTGGGGGCAGTCACGTTGCTCTCCGGTGCCTTGCTGCTGGATGGCACGATTTCACGAATCGATTCGGCATTACTGCTCTTCCTCCTCGCTGCGGTCGTCGTGCTCAGTATTCTGCGAGCACGACGACGCGCCAGGAAACAGCCGGTTGACCTGGATGAAAGCCGAACAGCGGGCCAAGGCATGTCGCTTCGTCAGGGCATGATCTGGACCGGGTTCGGGCTGGTAGTGCTCGTCGCCAGCTCACGGCTGTTGGTCTGGGGGGCGGTGAGCGTAGCCGAGGCGATGGGGGTCAGCGATCTGATCATCGGTTTGACTGTCGTCGCCATTGGAACGTCATTGCCTGAACTGGCCTCGTCGATCAGCGCCGTGCGCAAGCGAGAGCACGACATGGTGTTGGGCAATGTGGTGGGGTCCAATCTATATAACACCCTTGGCGTGGTTGGGCTGGCGGGGGTCATTGCGCCGATCCATACCGCGTCGGAAGCCCTCTATCGAGACTGGCCGGTGATGGCGGCGCTGACGCTGGTCATGGCCCTCTTTTGTCTTGGCCGCGGCGGCCCGGGGCGAATCTTGCGTTGGCAAGCCGCGCTGCTGCTCATGGCCTACCTTGGCTACAACGCCTACCTGATCGGCTCGGCCCTTACCGTTTAGCGGTGAGTTCCGCCAGCTGCGTCAACGAGACACACCTGGGGCGGGTGGATAAGCTTCAAGTGTCGTTATCGATTGCGTAGCATGGCGTTAACGAGATCGTACTACGCCCGGATACTGTTTGTTTTGCGGCATAAGCTGCGTGAATGACTATCCTCTGTGTGTCGTTTACGAATGCGCGACGGCCACTCGGCCCGAGTGACAATAATCGGGAAGACCCGAAAAACGCATCGACGGCTGCCTCTGAACCACGACTAATGTCAAGGAGAAGCCATGGAACTTGATCCGATACTTCTATCGCGATTGCAGTTCGCCTTCGTTGTCTCTTTTCACGCGATATTTCCCGCCTTTTCGATCGGCATAGCTTCGTTCGTGGCGCTGCTTCAGGGGCTTTTTGTCTCGACGGGCAATCAAGCCTGGGAGAGATTGTCGATTTTCTGGACCAAGGTGTTTGCCGTTGTCTTCGGCATGGGCGTGGTGTCGGGCATCGTCATGGCTTTTCAGTTCGGTACCAACTGGAGCAATTTTTCGCAGGCGACAGCCAACTTTTTCGGACCCATGCTCAGCTATGAGGTGCTGACGGCCTTCTTCCTGGAAGCGGGGTTTCTCGGGGTACTGCTGTTTGGTCGCGATCGCGTATCACCGGGTGTGCATCTGTTCGCTGCCATCATGGTCGCCCTGGGTACGCTCATTTCATCCTTCTGGATCTTGGCTGGCAACAGCTGGATGCATACCCCGGATGGGGTCGAGTTCCGTGACGGCGTCTTCCATGTCACTTCCTGGTTCGATGCAATCTTCAATCCGTCCTTTCCTTACCGTCTGGCGCATATGGTAATGGCGTCCTTCTTGGCTGGCGGTTTTGTCGTGGCTGGGGTGAGCGCCTGGTATTTGCTGCGCAAGCACGATGTCGAAGCCAACCGCAAGGCACTATCGATGACCCTATGGCTACTGTTGTTTGCGGCGCCGGCTCAAGCGGTAATCGGTGACTTTCATGGCCTGAATACACTGGAGCATCAGCCGGCCAAGATCTCGGCGATAGAGGCCATCTGGGAAACCGAGGAATCCGTACCATTGCTGCTCTTTGCGATTCCCGATCAGGAAAACCAGACCAACCACTTCGAGGTCGGCATTCCCAAACTGGGCAGTCTGATCCTGGCCCACGATCCCAACGCTGAGCTGCCCGGCCTGAACGAGGTGGCCCGCGACAGACAGCCTCCCGTGTGGTTCACCTTCTTCGGGTTCCGCATCATGGTGGGGCTGGGGGTGTTGATGATTGTGTTTGCTGTAGTCGGGCTGGTATTGCGCCGTGGCGGCAAGGTCTATACCAGCCGGTGGTTCCTGCAGGGATTGAGACTGATGAGCGTGACGCCATTCATTGCCCTGCTTGCCGGCTGGATCACGACCGAAACCGGGCGGGCTCCCTGGCTGGTTTACGGCATGATGACCCATGCCGAAGGGGTAACGCCGTCACTGAGTACGGGGATGGTGTGGTTCACCCTGCTGGGCTATATCGCCGTTTACGCCGTCATTTTCTGGGCTGGGCTCTATTACCTTACGCGGGTAATACGCAAGGGGATTCAGGAAGACGAGGCTGGCACCGAGGAAAGCCATCGCCCCATGCGTCCCATGTCGGCCTCGCATGTGTCGTTCGATAGCGAAGACGATGCTGCACCAAGGAGGGGATAACCTATGGATACCTACGTTTTATCGACCATCTGGGCTGTCATCATTGCCTTCAGCATCATCATGTACGTGCTCCTGGACGGTTTCGTGCTGGGCATGGGTATTCTCTTCCCGCTGGCTCCCGACGAAGAGGCTCGTGACGTCATGATGAATACCGGGGCGCCGATCTGGGACGGCAATGAGACCTGGCTGGTATTGGCGGGCACGACGTTGCTAGGGGCGTTTCCGCTGGTTTACACCATTATTTTGCCGGCGCTTTACATCGGCGTCTTTCTGATGGTCGCCGCGTTGATCTTCCGGGGCGTGGCGTTCGAACTGCGCTTCAAGTCGCATCGTTCGCGCAAATGGTGGAACCTGGCATTTGCCGGCGGCTCCGCTGTGGCGGCTTTCGCCCAGGGTGCCGTGGTAGGCGCCTATATTCTCGGCTTCGAAACCGAAAGCCGGACGTTTGCCGGCGGCCCCTTCGACTGGCTGACGCCGTTCACCATCATGACCGGACTGGGCATGATGGCAGGGCTGGCGCTGCTGGGGGCAACCTGGATCATCATGAAGACCGAGGGTGCAGTTCAGGACTGGGCCTTCCGTCTCGTGCCCAAGCTGCTCGCCGGCGTACTGCTGGTGTTCGCCATCGTCAGCTTGTGGACGCCGTATGTCGATCCCAATGTCTGGAATCGCTGGTTCAGCAATATCCAGTTCATCTGGATATTGCCGGCAATGGCGCTGCTCAGCGCCGCTCTGCTGTTCTGGGCGGTCAAACAGCGGCGCGACAGGCTGCCGTTCCTGGCCACCTTGAGCATGTTCATCTTTACCTATCTGGGGCTGCTGGTCAGCCGCTGGCCATACGTGGTGCCCCCCAACCACACGCTATGGGATGCCGCCGCTTCGCCGAGTTCTCAGCTGTTCTTGCTGATCGGGACATTGTTCGTCATTCCGATCATTCTCGGCTATACCGCCTGGGCGTACTGGGTGTTCCGAGGCAAGGTACGGCCGGGCGAAGGGTACCACTGAGCGCTTATGGAGGAGTCCGATCTAACTCCGCGTGGCTGGCTGCGCCATCAGGCGACCCGCGTTCGAGTTCTCTTGGCGCAAGTCGTGGCGCTGGGGGTGGTCGTGGGGTGCCTGACGATCGTTCAGATGGGCCTGCTTGCCTGGATCGTCAGTCGCTTGACCATAGAGGGCATCCCGGCCGACGAACTGATATGGCCTTTCATGGGTCTGGCGTTGGTCGTCGTACTGCGTGCCCTGGCCCAGTGGGGCCAGGAAAGCGCCGGCAACGAGGCTGGAGTGCGGGTGCGCTCGCGCCTCCGCGCCGAGTTGCTGGATCACCTGGCAGCGCTAGGACCCCAGCGTCTCAGCGATCAGCACAGTGCGGGCCTGGGCGGCCAAGTGGTAGAGCAGGTCGAAGCGCTAGACGGTTATTTCTCGCGTTTTCTGCCTCAGCTCCGCCTGGCCGTCGTGTTGCCACTGATCATATTATGCGTCGTGCTGTGGCTAGACTGGTTGGCGGCGCTGTTTCTGCTTCTCGCGGCTCCCTTGATTCCGTTGTTCATGGCCCTGGTGGGCATGGGGGCCGAGCGGCTCAACCGTGAGCAGTTTCTGGCCGTGACTCGACTGGCCGGGCACTTTCTCGACCGGGTCCGTGGCGTAACGACGCTGCAGCTGTTCAACCGCACCGAGCGAAGCGTCGATGAGGTGTTCACGGCAGCGGACGATTATCGACAGCGCAGCATGCGCACGCTGCGTATCGCCTTTCTGTCGTCGGCCGTCCTCGAGTTCTTCGCCTCGGTGGCGATTGCCGTAGTCGCTATCTATATCGGGTTCGGGTTGCTGGGATACATCTCGTTCGGGCCGGCCGATGAACTGACTCTGTTTAGTGGCTTGTTCGTTCTGCTCCTGGCGCCGGAATTCTTTCAGCCGTTACGCACCCTGTCGCAGCACTATCACGATAGAGCGGCGGCACTGGGGGCCGCGGACGCTCTGGTGAAGCTGCTCAAGCGTCCGGCGCCCGCCGAGCCCGTACCGGCCGAGGTTTCCGAGACCGAGGGGCAGGCAAGCGGTTCGCGTGTTGACCTCGAAAACGTCGTGGTGAGTTATCCCGAGCGCGGACGTGTACTCGGGCCGCTGGATCTCGTCATCGAGCCCGGCGAGTGCCTGGCCGTGACAGGGCCTTCGGGAACGGGAAAATCGACCTTGCTGCACTTGCTGGGCGGGTTCGTCACACCGGCCGAGGGAAGCTATGAGGTATCCCCTGCAGCGCCCATTGCCTGGATGGATCAGCGTCCTTGGCTGGTCAAGGGCAGCCTGGCAGACAACCTGCGCCTGGCTGCACCCGATGCAGACGAGGCGCGTCTGTATGACGCTGTCCGTCAGGCCGGATTGGGTGCGCTGATCGACACGCTGCCTGACGGGCTCGACACTTCCCTGGGGGAGCGCGGCCTGGGACTGTCGGGCGGGCAGGCGCAGCGCTTGGCGTTGGCGCGTGTATTTCTCTCGCAGGCGCCGCTTGTACTGCTCGACGAGCCGACCGCCAGCCTGGATGTCGACACCGAGGCCCAGATCATCGGCTCGCTGCGCCGCCTTATCGACGCAGGCAGAACCTTGATCGTGGCCACGCATCACCCGGCATTGATAGACATGGCGGATCGCGTACTTACGTTGAGCGAAGGCCGAGTGATCGATTCCCAACGGCGAGGACGCAATGAAATCGAGCAATGACGCGACGCTGACTGCCACCTTTCGTCCTTGGATGAAAGTGCTTGGCCGGCGACGCCGCCGGCTGTGGCTGGGTGGCTTGTTGATACTGCTTACCGTCGCTGCCGCGATTGGCCTGCTGGCGCTGTCCGGCTGGTTCATCACGGCGACGGCGGTTACCGGGCTGATGCTCGCCGCCGGCATCCAGGCCACGCTCGATATTTACCGTCCCGGCGCCGGCATCCGCTTCTTTGCCGTCGGGCGCAGCGTGGTGCGTTATGTGGAGCGTGTCTACAACCACGAGACGGTGCTGCGCCTGCTTGCCGACCTGCGTGCCGGCATGTTCACCGTCATGACTCGCCTGGATGAACGCGTGGTGGGCCAGTTGCGCGCCTCCGAATGGCTCAACCGCCTGACGGCGGACATCGATGCGCTGGATAGCCTCTACCTACGCCTATTGGCACCGCCACTGGTGGCATTGCTGGCGATTGCCGGCATCGGTATTCTGCTGGGGCTGTTCGTGCCGGGCATCGGCGTGGCGGTTGCCATTCCCTTGCTCGGATTATGGCTATGGCTGGTGGTGGGCCAGGCCCGTCTCGGGTTGGCGGCCAGCCGGCGCAGAATAGCCACCCTCGATCGGCTACGCATGCGCAGTATCGAACAGATGCAAGGCTTGGCCGAGTTGCGCTGCTACGGCACGCTGGCCACGCATCGCCGTGCATTGGCCGACGAAGAGCGCGCCTTGTACGAGGACCAGCGTCGGCTCGGGCGCTATCAGGCGTTGGGTAATGCCCTGGTGGGCATGGGCGTTACGCTGAGCGCAGTGTTGGCCCTATGGCTGGGAGCCCGGGCATTCGGTGCCGGTGAGATAAGCGGGCCGGTCATGGTCATGATGCCCCTGGCCGTACTCGCCATGAGCGAAGCGCTGGCGATGTTGCCCAGTGGCTTCACGCATTTCGGCAGTACCTTGGCCGCGGCCGAGCGCCTCAACGGAATTGCCTCGTTGCGTGGCGCGATTCGCGAACCACAGGCTCCCGAGGCCTTGCCCGAGGGGGCGTTGTCCCTGGAGATGGTCGATGTCTCGTTGGACTATTCCGGCACGGGGTTGCCTAGCGAGGTCCGTAGCGTGACTCCGGCGCTCGAGCGTGTGTCGTTCAGCGTGCATGCCGGAGAGCGTGTCGCATTGCTGGGCGAGTCGGGGGCCGGCAAGTCGAGTGTCGCCAAGCTGGCCACTCGACTGATCGAACCCGAGCAGGGGCAGGTCCTCATCGGTGGCAACAACGTGCGTCAGGTGGCGTTGGGCGAGCTACGTTCACGCATCGGCTATCTGACTCAGCACGCCGAGCTTTTTCATGACACGCTGGCAGCCAATTTGCGCCTGGGCGATGCCCAGGCCGATGACGCACGGCTATGGGACGTGCTGAGTATCGTCGATCTGGCAGCCTGGGCTCGTGAGCTGCCGCAGGGACTGGACACATGGGTCGGCGAGTCGGGGCGTCAGCTTTCCGGTGGCCAGGCCCGCCGCGTGGCCCTGGCACGGGTACTGCTGTGCGATCCGGATCTGGTGATTCTCGACGAGCCATTTTCCGGGCTGGATGCAACGACGGCAGCCTATATCGCCTCAAGGCTGGACGATTGTCTGGCCGGGCGCACCGTCATCTATCTGGCGCACGACGAGGCGGGCCTTCCTTCGGTCGATCGAGCCTTACGCCTGCGGGAAGGGCGGCTCACCTAGACTTTGCGCAACTGGTCAAGTCACGGCAAGATGGCTCAAACCCGATGAGGAGTGACGCGATGAAGGATTGGTTGAAAGCCCTGCCCAAGGTCGAGCTGCATCTACATATAGAAGGCTCGTTGGAGCCGGAATTGATGTTTGCGCTGGCCGAGCGCAATGCCGTCAGCTTGCCTTACTCCTCGGTGGACGAGGTGCGAGCCGCCTACGATTTCAGCGATCTGCAATCCTTTCTGGACCTCTATTACCAGGGCATGGCGGTGCTGCGCACGGCCGACGACTTCCATGACCTGGCCATCGACTACTTTCGTCGCGCCCAGGCCGAAGGGGTCGTGCACGTGGAGCTTTCCTTCGATCCGCAGGCGCATCTGTCGCGCGGCGTCGGCTTCGACGTGCAGATCGAGGGACTGACCCGGGCCATGCGCCATGCCGAGCGGGAGTGGGGGCTATCCACGGCACTGATCATGAGCTTCCTACGCGACAAGCCCGCCGAGGATGCCATGGCCGTACTCGATCAGGCTGGCTCCTACCTGGAGCTGATCGATGCCGTTGGGCTGGACAGTGCCGAATCGGGCAATCCGCCGTCCAAGTTCGCCGAGGTGTTCGCCCGGGCAAAAACCTTAGGCTTGCCACGTGTCGCCCATGCCGGGGAGGAGGGGCCGGCCGACTACATTCGTGAGGCGCTGGACTTGCTCGAGGTATGTCGCATCGACCATGGCGTGCGTTGTCTGGAGGATCCCGAGCTGGTCGCCAGGCTACGCGAGAGCCGGATCCCGCTGACCGTCTGCCCGCTGTCCAATGTTCGGCTCAAGGTGGTCGAGCGGATCCAGGACCATCCATTACCCCAGTTGCTGGATGCCGGACTCAAGGTCACGCTCAATTCCGACGACCCGGCGTATTTCGGTGGGGGAGTACTGGACAACTACATGGCTTGCGAGCAGGCTTTCGGCTGGGACAGGGCGACGTTCGTTTCGATGGCGCGCAATGCCATCGATGTCGCCTTCATGGAGGAAGGGCGTCGGCAGGTGCTTTTGGCCAGGCTCGACGAGTTTTCCCAAGCGGTTTGATCCCGATCAAGTCCCTTGGCGCAGGAATTGACCGGCATCAATCAAATGCCTTCGCCGGGCTCTCACAATGGAACGAGATAAAGACACATCTAATAGATGTGCTGCCGGGCCGCAGGGCCGGGCTCGTTCCAGCAAGGGAGCCTGACATGAAACGTAGTGCGTGGGGAGCCATTATCGCCTTGGGGCTGGCGGCGCCAGCCTGGGCCGACCGCATCGCTGAAGAACCGATCAAACCCATCGAGCCGGCTACGGTCGATGCACCGCTCAAGGTGGAACTGGGCAAGAAGCTGTTCTTCGATCCGCGGCTGTCACGATCAGGGTTCATTTCCTGTAACTCCTGCCATAACCTCAGCCTGGGCGGCAGCGACAACCTGCCGACCTCCATCGGCCACCATTGGCAGGAAGGCCCCATCAACTCGCCGACCGTGCTGAATTCAAGCCTGAGCCTTGCGCAGTTCTGGGACGGCCGTGCCGAATCGCTCCAGGAGCAAGCTGCAGGACCCATTGCCAATCCCAAGGAGATGGCCTTTACCCACAACCTGGCTGTGGACGTGCTGACATCGATTCCGGAATATCGCGCCATGTTCGATGAGGTGTATGGCACCGAAGCCATCACCATCGCCGAGGTGACGGACGCCATTGCCGAGTTCGAGAAGACGCTGGTCACCCCGAACTCGCGCTTCGACCAATGGCTGCGGGGCAATGACGCTGCCCTGAGCGATGCGGAAAAGGCGGGTTACCAGCTGTTCAAGGAAATCGGCTGCGCCGGTTGTCACCATGGCCCGGCAGTGGGCGGAACCTCGTTCCAGCGCATGGGGTTGTTCGAGAAATACCTGACCAACAACCCCTCGCAGGGACGTTTCGAGGTGACCGGCAAGGATGCAGACCGCATGTCATTCAAGGTGCCGAGCCTGCGTAACGTCGAGCTGACCTACCCGTACTTCCATGACGGCGCTTACTGGGAGCTGGAAAAAGCCGTAGACGTGATGGCAACACTGCAGTTGGGACAGGAGCTGGATGCCGAAAGCATCGACAATATCGTGGCTTTCCTGCACAGCCTGACCGGGGAGCAGCCCGACTTCACCATGCCGATACTGCCGGCCTCCACGTCGGAAACGCCACGTCCGGTGCCGTTCAAGGAGTAAGCTTGCCCCAGACGACGACAGCCCGCGAAATGCGGGCTGTCGCGTTTCAGTGTCCTCAGCTTATTTCGGCGAGGCCCCAGGACTGGGTACTTCATTGGTAGGAGCCTCGGCCTGGACTGCCTTGCCCGTATCGGGCAGCAATAATGTACAGAGAATGGCCGTGAGTCCGCCCGTGGTGATCGGGGACGAGAATATCTTCTGCATCAACGGTGGCAGACCGGACAGTACCTCGGGGACCAGGAGAACGCCCAGCCCCATGCCCAGGGAGGTGGCAATGGTCATCAGTGCTTTGCGATCCATGGCCTGGCTATTCAGGATGCGAATCCCCGAGACGGCGATCAATCCGAACATGAGCGTGGTCGCTGCACCCAGTACGGGGCGGGGGATCTGCTGTAGAAACTGACCCAGTGCCGGAATCAGTCCCAGTACGATCAAGATCCCCCCGACGTACCAGCCGACATGGCGACTGGCCACACCGGTGAGCTGGACGACGCCGGTGTTCTGGCTGAACGTGGTGTTGGGGAAGGTATTGAACAGGGCAGCCAGTGCCGAGTTGACGCCATCGGCCATGACGCCACCGCGAATGCGTTGGCGGTAGATCGGGCCGTCGACGGGCTCGGCCGAGGCGCGTGAAGTGCCGGTCAGATCGCCTATGGTCTCGATTGCGGTGATCAGGAAGATGAAGGCGACGGGAATGAAGGCGGCGATATCGAAGTCCAGTCCGTAGCGCAACGGTTGCGGGACGGTGAGCCAGGTGGCCTCGCTCAGCGAGGGCAGCCCCATCTGGCCGCCCAAGGCGGCAGCCAGGCAGCCCACGACGAGGCCCACGAAGATCGATCCGATGCGTAGCCAGGCATGGCGCGAGAGCTGACAGGCGACGACGGTGACGATGACCAGTGCGGCCAGGCCCAGGTTGCCCAGGCTGCCGAAGTTCTCCGCCCCGAAGCCGCCGGCCATATCGGTAACCCCCACTTTGATCAGTGACAGGCCGATGAGCACCACGACGATGCCTGTCACTGTGGGTGTGATGATGCGCTTGAGCTGCGGCAGAACGCTACCCAAGGCGATTTCTATCACGCTGCCCGCCAGGCAGACACCGAACAGGGTGGCGAGCACGGCTTGGTCGCTGGCGCCCCCGTCCCGCGCCGCCTGGCCGGCGATGATCAATGCTCCGACGAAGGCGAAACTGGTGCCCTGTACGCTGAGTAGCCCGGACCCCAGCGGACCGATGCGCTGGGATTGCAGCAGGGTGGCGACGCCCGAGACGAACAGGGCCATGCTGATCATATAGGGGATATAGGCCTCGAGTCCCAGCGCGCCGGCGATGATCATGCTGGGAGCGATGATGCCGACGAAGCTGGCCAGCACATGTTGTAGCCCGGCGAGAAGTGCCTTGGGTGGGGCAGGGCGATCTTCAAGCCGATAGAGTGGCGTGTCGATGGACATGGCGGCGGTTCCTGATTGGATTGGTTGTATACAAGAAATGTTTTTCTTTCTGTATGCAATTAGCTTGCCAATCAAGGAGCGCACTATCATGCGGGGGGAAGCGCATCAGCAGGCAACGCTAGGCGACTCGCCTGGGTCACGATAGGGGACGCTGTTCAGCCACAGTTTCGTTAGTGCATTGACTTGGTGCATTGGCACTATTTGGCGAGTCTTAAAAGTGCAGGATGACAGACGAACCTGACTCAAAAGCATCACGCCCGGCACGGCCGGGCGTGACATTAATGCCCTGTCGGGCAAGTTAGCTATCAACCTCGCTACGCTGATGTACGCACCGACCGTTGGCCCAGGTCGCATGCACGGCGCGGTCGTCGCCCAGGATCATCAACGCGAACAGGCGCTCGCCCAGGCTGGTGGTGCGGGCCATGCGACGCTCCAACAGCGGCGTCGCCTTGGGGTCGAGCACGACGATGTCCGCTTCCGCGCCTTCGCGCAGGCTACCGATGTGAGAGTCCAAGTGCAGGGCGCGGGCATTGCCCAGCGTCAACCGATAGAACCCCTGCCAGGGCGTCAGCGGCTGGTTGAGCAACTGACCCACCTGGTATGCCGCTTTCAGGGTGCCGAAACCGGACAGGTCCGTGCCGCCACCGATGTCGCTGGCCAGCGAGACGTTGAGGCCGGCCTCGCGGCAGGCCAGGCGGTCGAACAGGCCGCTGCCGAGGAACAGGTTCGAGGTCGGGCAGAAGGCGATGTTGGCCCCCGCCTGGGCCAGGCGGTTGCGTGCATCCTGAGTCAGGTGAATGCCGTGGGCGAAGGTGCTCTTCGGACCGACCAGTCCGTAGCGCTCATAGACGTTGAGATAGTCGCTGGCTTCGGGAAAAAGCTCTGCCACCCAGGCGATCTCGCCGTGGTTCTCCGACAGGTGCGTCTGCAGGTGCAGGTCGGGCGCATTGCGCAGCAGGCCGCCGGTAGCGTCGAGCTGTTCGCGGGTGGACGTCGGTGCGAAGCGCGGCGTCAACGTGTAGCCCAGCCGGCCCTTGCCGTGCCAGTCGCCGATCAGGCGTTCGGTATCGCGAATGCCGCCGTAGGTGTCGTCAACCAGCGCATCCGGTGCATGGCGATCCATCAGTACCTTGCCGGCCAGCATGCGCAGGCCGCGGCGATGGGCGGCTGAGAAGAAGGTGTCCACCGAGATCGGATGCGAGGTGCAGAAGACTTGGGCGGTCGTCGTGCCGACACGCAGTGTCTCGTCGAGAAACGCCTCGGCGATGGCTTCGGCATGAGCACGCTCGGCAAACCGGCACTCTTCCGGAAACGTGTACTCATTGAGCCAGTCGAGCAGCTGGCGCCCATAGGAGGCCATGATCTCGAGCTGCACGTAGTGCACGTGACTATCGATGAAGCCCGGCATCATCAGCTTGTCGCCGTAATCCACCACTTCGATGCCCTCGGGCAGCTCGGGCTCGAGCTTGAGGTATTCGGCGATGGTGCGGATGCGGCCATTCTCGATCCACAGCGCGCCATCCTCGAGATACACCACGCTGCCCGGTTGCGGCGTATCGTCCTCGCCCGGATCGTTCATGAAGCTGAGCAACGGGCCGCGCAGCACTCGGGAATCGGTCATTTCCTGGTCTCCAGCTGGGAATTCGGTGAGCGGTCGGCGTCGAATACCTTGCGCAGTACCCTGGGTTCGATACCGCGTTGATCGGGACGTTCACCCGATGACTTGAGGGTCAGCAACTCGGCACTCACCGCCAGCGCGATCTCGTAGGGGCGCTTGCCCTGGGCGCCGGCAATGCCGATGGGGCAGCGCACCTGCGACAGCGAGGCCGGGGTGTGTCCCGCCTCGCGCAGGCGACGCTGAAAGCTGGCCCACTTGCTCTGCGAGCCGATCAGGCCGATCGACGCACAATCGCCGCGCCTCAACAGCGCATCGACCAACACACGATCCTCGGCATGATCATGAGTCATGACCAGCGCGTGCGACCCCGGAGGCAGGGCGGCTACGCTGGCTGCACTGTCCGAACCATCGCGACACTCGAGTCGTGCCTGGCCGGTGGCTTCGGCCGGGAACGATTCCGGCCGGCTGTCGTGCCACAGCACGCGCCATGGCAACGGTGCCAGCAACTGCATCAGGGCCTGTCCCACATGACCGGCTCCGAATACGGCCACGGTCATTTCGGCGCCGGCGAAGACTTCGATCAGCACATGAACATAGCCGCCACAGCATTGGCCGGAGCGGCCGCCGAGCGGGAAAGCCTCGAGGCGCGTGGCGGTGTCGTGACCTGCCAGGGCCTGGCGGGCGGCATCGATCACCTGGAACTCGAAGGTGCCGCCGCCCAGGGTATCGTGGACCTCGTCGGCGGTGATGACCATCTTGGCGCCCGGTTCGCGCGGCGTGGAGCCCGCCGCCCCGACCACGGTGGCCAGGACGTGGGGCGTTGCTGCGTTCTGCAGGCGATGCAGGGCATCATGCCAGATCATCGCTGGTCTCCACCGACGGGGCCATGGCAGCGGCACGGCGCAGCGCTTCGGCGGCCATCAGCACGCGCTCGGGGGTCGCCGGCGTGTCCAGGCGCGGCGCCTGCCGGTAATCGACCAGACTGGCCAGGGCGTCACGAAGCGCGGACCACACCGAAATGCCCAACATGAAAGGTGGCTCGCCCACGGCCTTGGAGCGATAGATGCTGGCCTGTGAGTTGGGGTGCCCCTGCAGCAACTCCACATTGAATTCCGGCGGCAGGTCGCCAAACGCTGGGATCTTGTACGTGGCGGGACCATCGGAGAGCAGGCGGCCCTGGTCGTTCCACTTGAGTTCCTCGGTGGTCAGCCAGCCCATGCCCTGAATGAAACCGCCCTCGACCTGGCCCATGTCAATGGCCGGGTTCAGCGAGTCGCCCACGTCGTGCAGGATATCGGCACGCGTCAGTCGGTATTCGCCGGACAGGCTATCGACCTCGACCTCGGCGACAGCGGCGCCATGGGCGAAATAATAGAAGGGGCGGCCCTTGCCGGTATTACGGTCGTAGTGGATCAGCGGCGTGGAATAGAAGCCCTTGGCCGACAGCGATATGCGTGACAGATAGGCGGCCTGAACCAGCTCGCCCCACGAGATGCGACGGTTGAAGGCGACCAGTTCGCCATTTTCCATGGTCATGCCTTCACGGTCGATCTCATAGTGCTCGGCAGCGAAGTCGAACAGCCGTTCGCGGATCTGGCTGGCCGCGTCGCGTGCGGCCATGCCGTTGAGATCGGCCCCGCTGGAAGCCGCCGTCGGCGAGGTGTTGGGTACCTTGTCGGTACGTGTCGCTGTGATCCGCACCTGTGCCAGATCCAGCCCCAGTTCGCGCGCCACGACCTGGCAAACCTTGGTATGCAGGCCCTGGCCCATCTCGGTGCCGCCGTGGTTGATCATCACGCTGCCATCGGTATAGACGTGCAGCAGCGCGCCGGCCTGGTTGAGGTGCTTGGCGGTGAAGGAAATGCCGAACTTCACCGGGGTCAGCGCCAGGCCCTTCTTGACGATCGGGCTGCGGGCGTTGAATTCGCTGATTGCCTTGCGGCGGTTCCAGTAATCGCTGCTGGTTTCCAGGCGCTCGACGATCTCGTGGATCAGCGCATGCTGGTCCACGCTCTGGCCGTAGTGCGTGACGTCGCGCCCCGGGCGGTAGAGGTTGCGCTTGCGTACCGTCAACGGATCCTCGCCGACGTGACGGGCGATGTCGTCCATCGCCGCCTCGATGATCATCATGCCCTGAGGACCGCCGAAGCCGCGAAACGCGGTGTTCGAGGCGGTATGGGTGCGGGCGCGATGGCCGGTGACGCGAGCCTCGCCCAGCGAGTAGGCATTGTCGGCGTGGAACATGGCGCGATCGACGATCGCCTCGGACAGGTCCGGTGAATAGCCGCAATCGCCGATCACCGTGATATCGCCACCGGTCAGCACACCCTGGTCATCGAAACCCAGACGATAGCGGTTGTGAAACGGATGGCGCTTGCCCGTGGCGCGCGTATCCTCGGCGCGCGGCAGGCGAAGCCGGATCGCCCGTCCGGTGCGACGGGCGAACAAGGCCGCGATACAAGCCCAGGGCGAGGCCTGGGTTTCCTTGCCGCCGAAGCCGCCACCCATGCGCCGGGTTTCCACCGTGACGGCGTGAAAGGGCACGCCCAGCACTTCGGCGACCAGCTTCTGCGTCTCGCTGGGGTGCTGGTTCGAGGTGAATACGGTCACGCCTTCGTCCTCGGTGGGCGTGACCAGGCAGGCCTGGCCTTCGAGATAGAAGTGCTCCTGCCCGCCGACGAACTGCTCGCGCTCGAGTACATGCGGCGCGCTGTCCAGCGCGCGTTGCCAGTCGCCACTCTGTTGGACGTGGGTCGGGCGTACCACATCGCCGGCCTCGGCAGCCGAGACCGGATCGAGGTTGATCGGCTGCTCGTCGATTTCCGCCACGGCCAGCCGGACCGCCAGGCGGGCTGCCTTGTAGCTGGTCGCGGCGACGGCAAACAACGACTGGCCGAGATAACTGATTTCGTCATCGACAAAGATCGGATCGCCGGGAAACACCGGTCCAATGTCGGTATGTCCCGGTACGTCGACGATGGTGATCACGTCGATGACGCCGGGGGCATGCCTGACCTTGTCCAGGTCGAGCCGGGTCAGGCGCCCATGCGCCACGGGCGAGAAGCCGATTGCGACATGCAGGGCATCGGCCGGCGCCGGCAGGTCGTCGATGTAGGCAGCGCGACCGGTGACGTGCTTGATGGCGCTTTCATGGGCTGCAGACAGACCGGCGCAGCCCCGGCTGGTCTCGCTCTCGGTATCCCGAGCCAGTGGTCCGTCGCCCTTGTTGCGTCCGATCTGTTCCTGACGCGCATTGGCGGAATCGCGGGAAAGTTCAGTGAGCGTACGCATCGAGGCAGACCTCCGCAGTGTCGTTGTCGTGGCTCGTTTGTGTCTCTTTCTGCAGCATCAGGCGCAGACGCTCGAGCAAGTTGGCTGCCGCCACGAGACGGTATTCACTGGAGCCCCGCACATCATCGAGAGGCTGGAACTCCTGTCGCAGCGCCGCTCGGGCGGTCTCGAACGCGGCGGGGCCCGGTGGCTGGCCTTCCAGCGCCGCTTCAGCCTGGGGCGCGCGGCGCGGAATGGCCGCCATGCCACCAAAGGCGAGATGGACATCCCGCATCACGCCGTCATCCAGCCGCCAGGAAAAGGCGGCCAGAACCGCGGAAATATCGTCCTCGCGACGTTTGGACAGCTTCCAGACCTTGAGCTGGCGCTCTTCGAGCCGCGGCAGGAAAATGGCACGGATGAACTCGCCCCGCTGGAGGGCCGTCTTCTTGTAATCGAGGAAGAATGTCTCGATGGGAAGTTCGCGCTGCCCTTCGGGGCCATCGAGGGCCAGCCGGGCATCCAGCGCCAGCAGCACCGGCGGGGTATCGCCAATCGGCGAGGCATTGGCCACGTTGCCGCCCATGGTCGCCCGGTTGCGGATCTGCGACGAGGCGAAACGGTGCATGAGGTGTGCGAAGGCCGGGTAATGCTTGGCGAGCAACGGCTCCAGCCGACGATAGGTGACGGCGGCACCTACCCACCAGCCATCGGCGGTTTCCTCGATGGTGTTGAGTCCCGCGACCTGGCGGACATCGACGACATCCTCGAGCGGCTTGAGCTGCTGCGTCACTTCCAGCCACAGGTCGGTGGCCCCGGCCACCAGGCGTGAGTCGGGACGCTGACGGCGCAGTTCGCGCAGGCTCGCCAGGTCGCGTGGCATGGCATAGCCCTCGGCTGTCTCGGAAGTAGATTGGGCAGGGCGCGTGGCAGCGCTGAACAGCGTTTCGACATTGCGAGGCAGGTCCGGATCGTCCGCCCAGGTGGGGTGCGTATCGGGATACTCACCCATGCGCAGGGCGGCATCGCGAATCGGACGGTAGCCAGTACAGCGGCAAAGATTGCCTCCCAGTGCCGACTCCAGGCGCTCCTGTGTCAAGGGCGCCGGTCGATGCCGCTGGCCTTCGTGCAAGGTGAACAGCGACATGACGATGCCGGGGGTACAGAAACCGCATTGGCTGCCGTGGCAATCGACCATCGCGGCCTGTACCGGATGCAGCGCGTCGCCCCGGGCCAGCCCTTCGACAGTAACCACGTGGCAGCCATTCAACTGATGGGCGGGCATGATGCAGGCATTGGCGTTGTGATAGACCAGGCCGCCTTGGCCGTCGGGCTCGCCGATGGCCACCGTACAGGCGCCGCAGTCGCCGGAGGCGCAGCCTTCCTTGGTTCCGGTCTTGCCCAAATCGATACGTAGCAGTTCCAGCGCACTGGTGTCCGGGCTGATGTCGGCACACTGCTGACGTTGCCCGTTCAGATAGAAGTCGATCATCACGGAGTTCGCTCGTTGTTATCGGAGATCTGTCAGGAGGAGTTTGCAAGCAACTTGACCGAATGGTCAATGTTATTTAGCGTGGCCGAAAGCCCTCGTGCGTGCAAGCCAGCGAACGTAAAAGTTCCTTCCTGCCAAGTAGCGAGAGCCCCGGCGTTGAGTCCCTCGCCAAGCTAGGGCAAGCTTGCCGCTTTGGCAGGGGGAAGGCCTCGATGACGACAATGACTGCGCCAGAAATGACACGAACGCGGCTACGCAACGAAAAAGCCATCCTCGATGCCGCCGAGCAGGTCTTTGCCCGTCACGGCTACCGTGGTGCCAGCGTGCAGGCGATTGCCGAAGCGGCGGGGTTGCCCAAGTCGAACGTGCTCTATTACGTGGGCAGCAAGCGCCAGCTGTATGTCACGCTGCTCGAACGCATGATGGAGCGCTGGAACGCGATGCTGGACGACATCAGTGTCGATGACGATCCCGCCGAGGTCATCGAAGCCTTTATCCGCAGCAAGATGGAGCTCACCCGCACGCATCCCCAAGGCTCGCGGCTGTTCGCCGCGGAAGTGCTGCAGGGGGCGCCATTTCTGCAGGACTACTTACATGGCGAATTGCGTGAGTGGGTCCAGGCGCGGGCAAAGGTGTTCGAACAGTGGGCGGCAAGGGGGATGATGGACCCGGTGGATCCGGTCTGGTTGATCTTTCTGATTTGGTCGTCCACTCAGCACTATGCCGATTTCGAAGCCCAGGTCTTGGGTATTACCGGTCGTGAGGCGCTGGATACCGACGACTATCGCCATATCACCGACTTCCTGTGTCACGTCATCCTCAAGGGGTGTGGTGTCCGGACATGATTCCCACTGGAAACATCATACTTGTTTGATTGGATACAATCTTCGCGTGGTTTGGATACGTATAGCGTTCGTCGTGACAACATGCGAAGGTATGCATGACCGAGCGAGGGAGTACGGCTATGCCGAAGTCATGGCAGGACACGGTAACCGACGATATTCATGCAGGTAAGCGTGTCGGCGACCAATATATCGTCGACATGATACGCGATGCGGTGTTGTCCCAGCGCCTTCCGCCGGGCACGCGTCTGCCCGAGGCAACGTTGGGAGGCATCTTCGGGGTCAGTCGCTCGGTGGTACGCAAGGCATTGACCCGGTTGGTCGGTGACCATGTCGTCGTACAACAGCCGAATCAGGTGGCTCGTGTCGCGTCGCCCGATATCCAGGAGACGAAAGAGATCTTTGCGGCGCGGCGCTTGGTGGAGGGCGAGGTGGCAGCCTTGCTGGCAGGCAAACTATCCTCCGCGCAATATGAGGAACTACGGCAAATTGTCGAAGAGGAGCATGGCGCACACCAGCAGGGCGACGAAGCCCGGCGCGTAAAGTGCTCCCTGGCAGTGCATCGTTATCTGGCGGATCACTCGCCGAACCGGGTGCTGGGCAGCATGCTGACCGATTTGATTCTGCGTACATCCATCGTGATCGCGCTATACAAACGTCCGGGCATGGAAGCCTGCTATCTGGATCACGACCATGCCGATCTTCTGAACCTGCTGGGGTCCGGCTCGCCGCAGCAGGCTTGCAATCGGATGCGCCAGCACCTGAGCGATCTCGAGGGGCTACTCGATCTACGCCCTCAGGGAGGGCGAATCGATCTGGCGGCTATCCTCGGTGGGATCGCCTAGCTTCATCGTCGTCGCTCACGTCTGAGGTCATTCCGAGCCCGGGTCAGCGTCAGTGCCGCCTTTATAAGCTGCCCAGTCCGAATCCAGCATGTGTTCGCGTTCCGTCTGAGCTCGGTCATAGCTATCGTAGATTCCCAAACTCATGCCAGTGTCGCCGTCGAACAGTTCGTAGCGAGTCGCCGAACGGCTCTCGACGTCGACTTCCCTGATTTCCATCGCGCTTCTAAGCATGCCGGTTCCCTGAGCCAATTCATCCTATCGATAGGACACCCTACCACGCTCTTGGGCATGCCTGGGTATCCTCATGGCAACGGCATGATCCAATAGGTAACCTGCTTCCCTCCGCTGGCGCTTCAGAACGACATGAAACTCAGCCAGACATAGACTACATAGCTGCCAAGCAGAATGGCGCCTTCGACACGCGACAGACGCAATCCGGTGTAAAGAAAGCCCATGAGTACGACGGCCGAACCCAGCATGACCCACTGATCGAAAACCAGGATGCGCTCGGCCATCGGCAAGGGTTGCAGGATGGCCGAGATGCCGAGGATACCCAGCACATTGAAAATGTTGCTGCCGAGGATGTTGCCCACGGCGACATCGGCATGTCGGCGCAAGGCGGCGATCACCGACACCGCCATTTCGGGCAGTGAAGTCCCGACAGCCACCAGCGTCAGGCCGATGACGGTCTCGGGTATGCCCATGGCTTCGGCAATGCCGATGGCGCCGTGAAGAAGCAGCCTGGAACCGCCGATCAACAGGCCGAGGCCGAACAGGATGGCCAGTACGATGGTGAGCCAACGGCGTGGCAACGCCGTCATCTCCTCGGCTTCTGCGGCATGCATGTCGCCAGCCGGTATGTGCTGACGGCTTTCGCTGCGATAGGCCCAGACCAGGTAAGCAGCCAAACCGACCAAAAAAATCAGCGCATCGACTCGGCCGAGGCCGCCACTCAATGCCAGCACGATGAACAGGGCACTGGCGACCACCACGACGAGGCCATCGCGTCGCAGGGCCAAGGGCTGGACGGTCATTGGCGTGATCACGGCGCACAGCCCGAGGATCAGAAGAATGTTGCCGATATTGCTGCCGACGATGTTGCCCACGGCTATGTCCGGTTGGGCATTCATTGCGGCATCGATGGACACTACGAGTTCCGGCGAAGAGGTGCCGAACCCTACGATGACGAGGCCCGTCAACAAGGGGGAAACCCCGACCCGCCGCGAGGCGGCGATGGCACCCCGAATCAGCGTTTCACCGCCCAGCGTGAGCAGTGCGATACCGATAGCCAAGCTAAGCGCATATCCCATGGATTCGAGTCCCTGCGTTATTGTGAATCAACCTGCTGATGCTAATGCAGTCTGCTGGCGTTGACGATAGGAACGTAGACCATAGCGATGCTTCCTTCGTCGTGTGGCGTTTGCGCCCAGTTGACCCCAGGGCCGTGTCGCGACCCCCGTCCGGCCTGGAAGACACTACGCCGGAGCGGCCAACTACACTATCGACACGACTCCGTGAACGGACAGAAACAGGGATTAGCGATGCAACAGCCAAGGCGCTCGCCACAGGATGTAACGCCGACCGGTTATCGGGCCGGCATCTTCGATCTGGACGGGGTAGTGACCCATGCGACACGTATCCATTGCCAGGCTTGGCGAAAGCTCTTCGACGGCTATCTCGCCGAGCGTGCCAAGCGCGACGGTGAACCTTTCCAGGCATTCGATCCCCAAGACTACCGACGCTATGTCGACGGCGCGCCACGCTACGACGGGGTAAGTAATTTTCTTGAGTCCCGCGGCATACGGCTGCCGTTCGGCTCGCCCGGGGACGCTCCCGATGAAGAGACCGTGTGTGGGCTAGGCAATCGCAAGCAGCGATATTTCGAACGGTTTCTGGGAGCAGAGGGAGTCGAGATCTTTGCATCGTCGGTGGCTTTCATCGAGTCGATCCGCAAGGCTGGGATAAAGACGGCGCTGATTTCATCAAGCAAGAATGCGCAGGACATTCTCGTCAGGACCGGCTTGGATCACTTGTTCGATGCCGTGGTCGACGGTATCGAGGCCGAGCGCTTGGGGCTGCAGGGCAAGCCGCATCCCGATATCTTCCGCCATTCAGCCAGCCTGCTGTCGGTGACCCCGGGAGAGGCCTTTGCCGTCGAAGATTCCCGGTTCGGCGTCAAGGCCGCCGACAAGGCAGGTATCGGCCTGGTGATCGGTGTCGATCACGCCCAACAGCGTAACGAGCTATTGGCTCATGGCGCCGATGTCGTAGTCGACGACCTGGCCGAATTGATGCCGGGCCATAGGGTGCACGGCGATTCCCTGCCGGATGCCATGGATGCTTTCGACCGCCTCGTCGAGTCCCTGGGGGCTGAGCGTCCGGCTATATTCTTGGACTATGACGGTACCCTGACACCCATCGTCGATCGGCCGGAACTGGCCGTCCTCGACAAAAGCATGCGCCATACCCTCGAAAGGCTGGCCGAGCGCTGTACCGTCGCCATCGTCAGCGGACGCGACCGAGCCAACGTAGCCGAGCTGGTAGGGATCGATAACCTCGTCTATGCGGGGAGCCACGGTTTCGACATCGTCGGCCCCAATGGCCTGCAGATGCAGCACGAACGTGCCGCGGAATTCCTGCCGGCCCTCGATGAGGCCGAGGCGCAACTTCGGGCCCGTCTGGCCGAGGTGCCGGGCGCCCTTGTCGAGCGCAAGCGCTTTGCCGTCGCCGTTCATTACCGGCTGGTCGCCGAGCGCGACGTGGATCGCGTTGATGCGACCGTCGAATCCGTGGCGGGTGAGCAACCGCCACTACGCCGTACCGGTGGCAAGAAAGTCTTCGAACTGCGCCCGCAATTGCCCTGGGACAAGGGCAAGGCCGTCGCGTGGTTGATCGAGGCGCTCGGCCTGGCGGAGGAGGGCGTCGTGCCGATATACATCGGCGACGACGAAACCGACGAAGATGCCTTCATGGCGCTACGCGAGCGGGGCGGGATCGGGCTGTTCGTCGGCGATACTACGCAGGACACGGCTGCCAGCTATCGTTTGAGCGACACGGTTGCCGTCGGGCACTTTCTCAGCCGCCTTGCCGACGTTCTGGGAGATGAATCATGAGTGATTGAACGATGCATAATGGAAAGGCCCTGCCAATCCTTGGTCAGGGCCTTTATGTTCTGTCATGCATCCTGCCGTCGTTGGAATGGCACTTGGCGGTTTTGCCTGGCGCCGGGTTATGCCTACGCTGAGTAAGGATCTCCTCATTGCCAGCCATACCTAGGGGAAAGAATGCTTCAGAAGCATGGCCCGAACGACCGGGGCCGGGATTTCTTCGTTGGAGACATTCACGGCCAATTTGCGCTGCTGCAGGCCTCGTTGAAGCGGGTAGCATTCGATCGTGCCAACGACCGGCTGTTCTGTGTCGGTGATCTGATCGACCGAGGCCCTGACAGCTTGGCCTGCCTGGCCCTGGCTTTCGAGCCGTGGTTCTTCGGGGTGCGTGGCAACCATGAAATATTGGCGCACCAGGCCCTGAACGAAGGCGGCAGGGCCTGGCGGCTCTGGATGATGAATGGCGGGGACTGGGCAGACCGCTGTGCCTCGAGCGATGTCGGAGCTTGCCTGGAGCGAGCCTTGGAACACTTGCCTTACGCACGTGACGTCGAGGTGAAAGGTCATAGGATTGGCATGGTCCATGCCGAGCCACCGGCCGATTGGGCGATGCTTGAATCCGAAGGCGCGCGCCATGAGCACGATATGGTTTGGGGTCGCTCGAGGATTCAGCGCCGCGATGAGACGTGTATCTCGGGTATCGATGGCGTCGTCGTCGGGCACACCATCGTTCCTCACCCCCTATGCCTGGGAAATGTGCTGTACATCGATACCGGGGCCTTTCATACCCAGAACTTGACGCTCATGGAGGCCGACGAGGTGATTGGCTGGGTAGCTATAAAACGCTAGATCGAGCGTAGCGCCCATACATAAACTAAGCCCGGCCTCAAAAAGGAGAGAGCCGGGCTGGAGCAGAAGTTTTCCTCTGCCAAAGGTAAGCTGTTACGGGATCCTTGGCACCTAAGCGGCATCCTGCCTTCGTCACTGCCTTCTTTCCCGAGTGCCGGTCTTCCTGACCGCGCTCTTCCCTGAACTGGCGGCCTGTCCTTGGCCGCTGCTTACCGTGCCTCTAAGGTTAGTGAGACGATCCAATGATTGCAAAAAGGAAAATGTTTAGAAAAGAAAC
Source organism: Halomonas sp. McH1-25 (assembly GCF_022348165.1). GTDB lineage: Bacteria > Pseudomonadota > Gammaproteobacteria > Pseudomonadales > Halomonadaceae > Modicisalibacter. The sequence goes on along the minus strand of NZ_JAKRFI010000001.1, from coordinate 420,252 downwards.
CGGGCTGGACCAGCGTTTACACATGAGCTGGGCAACCTGCCCATTCGGCAGCTAGAACTACAGTTCTAGCTTTCGTTTCCAGGGGTTGCGCTCGGTTTCCGATGCCTTCTGGATCTCTTGTTGCATGTCCCAGCCTGCGAGTGGATCCGTCTGCTGTACTTCGGTAGTGGATGCGTTCAATCCGATGAACGTCAATGCTGCTCCGACGAGCAGCACGCCCAGCAAAGCGACTCGTCCCATCACTGCTTCCCTGCGTTGGTTTATGTTTCAGATAGGCTCAGTCTAGTCGCTTGATTGAAACATTCCAGTTACATTCTTCTAGTCCTTTTGGCTAATCTTGATGATTAGCGCATGGCTATCGTTTGTCTTTGAATAATTGCTACCTGTAGTGAGCTTTGGTCATCCGGTTTTCGTATTGGTTGCAAACTTTGTCGAGAACAGCTTCGAGGAGGTTTTGCTATCTTGATGGGTATACCGTTATATGGCGTATAGGCCGCTGGTCTATCCGTCGCCGTTCCAAGGGTTACGCTCGTTGTCCGATGCCTCCTGTATCGCCTGGCGCATGTCCCAATCCGACAGTGGCGCTGTCTCGATTTCCGTTGGTGATTGATCCATGGCCCTGTATAAGATGACTGCCCCAGCGAGCAGTATCACTAGTAATGCGACTCGTCCCATGGCGGCTTCCTGAGGTTGTCGGTATACGTACCATCAACGAGCGTGCCTTGAACGAGCTGGGTTTACAAATTCTCTGGCTGGACTTATTCGTTCTTGCCCTGCCACTTGGTGCGTCCCTCTTCGGAGGCGCCGGGAATGGCATCCCTTGGTTCCCAAAGTGGAGCCTTTTCTTCAGAGCCACTTTCCAGCAAGGCGTAGGCTGCAATCATAAGCCCTAAAATGATAGCGCTGGTTTTGACGATGCTCATGGCTGCACCTCGGCAGGCATTACGGCTGTACCGTCAAACGTCTTCATTGTTCCCTCCTAAATTAGTATTTACCTGCTTTGCGCCAGTGTAGATGAAGTATTTGGTGTTTGCCTGCCACTAATTTGCCTCTTGTGCTTAGGGAGGGAGTACTACTGCAGCCTAATGCTACCGACAGGTATAGGACTTATAGGGTAGATGCAGGCGTGCGAGGAGTCGTTGCCAAAGGCCGCACAGCTCCCAGTGAGCCCTTGTCAGCGGGTATGGACCGGGACACGGACCTGAAGCGTACTGAATCGGATGCTTGTCTCAGGTTGTGCCGCTATATGCTATATGAAGCTATTGAACCCGATTTGGCAGGGGGCGAATGTCATTCTATGGCCAAGGCCACTGGAGATAGCGTGGATCGAGCGCGGCGTAGGTTCGTTCTCAAGGCGTTACGGGCTGGTGCTGTTTTGACGGTTGCCGATAATGCGCACTCGCACAATCAGACGAGTCATGCGGCTACTGGTGCCGACACAGACGTCGATTATGCTAGCGTTGCCGGCGAGTTGGGAAACATCCATGTTTCCAACGGCTTCGATAAACGCAAGCTTAACGAACGGTTGCTTGACCAGGGCATATGGGTGTCATCAAGGGATGAGCTCATGGCGGCTCAGGATTATGTCAAAACCGTATTGGGTGAGCGTACGACCATCCATTTGTCGCGCGATTTTTCTCCTTGGACTGCAGCGCAAACTAGCATCGATTTGGCTTATGTCACGTTGGCCGGTCATGCCGATGGTGCTCATATCGATGCCAGAGGTATACCCAATGTCGAAGGCAATTATTTTCTTAGGCTGTACAATTCAGGCGATAAAACGGTAAATAGTCTTTCCTATCTGGGCGGAGATCGCCTCAGCGGAATCAACGTCATAGGGCCGGGTAGACACAGTCATGTGACAGCATTTCTCTTTAATAGCCCTGAAGGCTCGCTTGGCGTATTTTCCACTCGATCACGCCAGCTGCAGGAGTTCGGCTATGGCGATGTGTATCAGCAGAACGCCTATATCGTACATAACTACAACTGTAGCATTACACGGTGTGCCGTCCATATAGACATGCCTAGTGGGTTCGCAAACTACGGGGAGGGCATCGAATATTACGGCGGAGCAGTCGCCACATCCAGCGGACTGGCCATACATAACGATAACAACAATGGCGCCATCCGGCTATTCGGTACCTCGGTGGACTATGTCGGTCAATTGGTTCATGCACAGTCGGGGTCCGTTGAGCTATATGGCTGTCACCAAGAGTTCAACAATGACAGCAATCCGCTAACTGCGATTCCCTACATTTGTGGCTCTCATGAAACGTCGCGCATCGTTATCGTTGGTGGAGAGATTCTAGGCTGGAACAGTGACCTTGATGTCCCAGCGCTGTTTGACGTGTCCGCTGATGCGATGGGCGTATTTTTACGCGACGTTAAACTGCTGAAGCTGTTAACAACGACTGGTCGATTCAAACAGGGCGACGGGGCGATCTATATCGATAATCCAGGCGTGATCGACGGGACGGGGAATTATCTGGTATCGACGCTACTATCGGCGCGTGAGAATCTGGTTCTGGATGGCGGTAATCAGGGGAATGCCCCAGCAGAGTGGCTGATCGCAAACGACACTGCTGCGATCACTGACCGTTTAACCGGAGACAATTTAGCATTATCCAACAGTACCGATGTAGCCTGCAGCGGATCGAAGGCTTTCAAGGCGGCCAAGGTGAAATATGGGCGTGGAAGCAATGCGGCGATAATGCTGCTCGTGCCGGTAAAAAAAGCCGGCACCTTGAATAATTCTTCATACCTTTATCGGTTTGCGGTGGGAATGACCGGAACTGCATATGCGGAACAAGCATACGTAGGGGTATCACATTTCAGCCAATATGGTTTGCCCGTGATTGCCAAGACTGAAAGGATTTGCAGCGGCGTAGCGCTGGCGGCAGTCACGACGAGGTGGGTTCGACACCACCAGCAACTCGTGCGTAAGCCTGCGCCTGATTGGGCCACTCACGTCGCTTTCATCATCAACATGTTCGATGTCAGTGTTGGAGCGCTGTATATCGATGATGTCGAGATATACCAGTTCTAGAGCTGCGTTCTACGCTCTGATCGAAAAACGTGGGCTTGGCCTTGTCGGGTAGGCCTGGGGATGCTCGGTGTTTTTTCGCGAAGCTCAGTGAACTCACGGGAAATCATATCGGGCTAGACTGAGTTTCAACGATCCCAAGCTCACGCTGCTCTAATTATGCGCTCTGGCTTGCCGGCGGCTCTCCAGTAAATTCACTACTGCAACCACAAGCGTACAAAGATGAAACTAAAAGGCCCAAGTCCTGTGCAGTACAGGACTCAGGCCTTGGGTGCCACCTAGATGAACCGCCCAGCTTTAGTAGGGGAACAGTTCAAAACGGGGCTCTATAACGAAGTGGTCATTATGCTGTGTTCTTCATCTGGGCCGGCTCCTGTACCCGTTCGCCCTGTTTGGACTCGAGTTGCCGGACCCCAGATTGGTTTTGACCGACTGCATTGATTTCGATTTCGCGCGGCTTCTCCGCTTCAGGTATTTCGCGCAACAGGTCGATGAACAATAGGCCATTTTCCAGACGGGCCCCTTGTACATCGATGTGATCCTCAAGCCGGTAAGTCAGCTTGAAGGAACGGTGCGCGATGCCTTGGTGCATGTAGGAGACGTTTTCCTCGCCTTTCTCATCGGTCTTGTTGCCGGAAACCGTCAGCACGCCTCCCTCGAGCTTGATGCTAAGCTCCTTTTCAGTGAAGCCGGCGACGGCCAGCACAATCCGGTACTCGTTATCGCCATGCTTCTCGACATTGTACGGAGGGAAGCTAGACGTAGCGCCTCCTTCGAACGCACGCTCGAATAGATCGTTAAAGCGATCGAAGCCGATGGAATGACGGAAGAGCGGTTCCAGTGAGAATGCAGGGTTCATAGATATGTCCTCCCTAGTGGCTAGCGAAGTCATACCTTCTGCTACGGGATCCGATTAGCGGCATCCCGTCTCGAAGGGTTCTGCCTTTCGGCAATCATGAAATATGGCCGTCCGCAACGATATCAACTACTTTTTTTGTAAAAAAATGTTTTTTGTGGCTTCTGTTTGTGTTGAAGCTTGGTTCAGCGCTGCGACGCGGCCCTTGTACGCTCATTGACCATGCCACGCTCTTTCTGGGGTAGGCGAGCCAGGTCGACAGCATCGGCCGGCTCGTCAGGCGTGATGGCTTCGATTGCGGCGATGTTCTGTATGGACTTACAGGTTACTTGAGGCGAAGGATGGGGAAGGGTTGGCTGTAGCGGTGAGTTTTCAGAATATTTTGGGAAAATTTTGGGAGACAAAGAAAAAGCCGCTTCGGTGTTTACCGTAAGCGGCTGATTCTTTTAATCTTTCTGGTCGGAGCGACAGGATTCGAACCTGCGACCTCTGCAACCCCATTGCAGCGCGCTACCAAGCTGCGCCACGCTCCGTCATCTTCACTCTTGCGGGAGCCCCCGCAGCGAACGAGGCATATACTAACGTTTTTCCTGCCAATTGCAACCTTGTATTTCGCTTTTCTTTCAAGCGCTTGGCGTAGCGATGTCAAGACGTATTCGCTCACGACCACCGCGCTAGACTTTCGTAGTAAAATGCGCCGTCTTGATATGACTGCAGGGGAGAGCCATGCCACTGATCGTGGGGATGAGCGTGCTGTTGGGCTGTCAGTTTCTGGGAGAGCTGTTGTCTCGTGGTCTGGCTATTCCCGTGCCGGGACCGGTGCTTGGCATGGTCGTGTTGTTGCTCGCCCTGCTGATGCTTGGTCGTGTTCCTGATTCGCTGCGTCTCGCCGGCGAAGGACTGTTGCGTTACCTGACGCTATTGTTCGTGCCTGCCGGCGTTGGCTTGATGGTGCACTTCGAGCTGATCAAGGCGGATTTCTGGGTATTGGTCGTCACGCTGGTTGTGTCGACGGCGGTGACCCTGGCGGTAACCGGTAAGGTGCTGGATCGCCTGGCCAAGCGCTATGCCAAGGGGGGCGGTAAATGAATCTGGCGGCGCTGGACAAGCTCTGGGTTTACCTGTCCGGGAATCCGTTGCTCTCCCTGTTGGCGACACTAGTGGCTTTTACCTTGGCGACACGCATCAATCGACTTGCCAAGGGCTCACCTTTCGCACACCCCGTTATCGTCGCTATTGTCTTGCTAATCGGTTTTTTGCTCCTAACTGGTATCGATTACGCCACTTATTTCGAAGGGGCGCAGTTCATCCACTTTTTGCTTGGGCCGGCAACCGTGGCGTTGGCGATACCGTTGTTCGACCATCGCGAGCGGGTTAGGCGCATGCTTGTCCCTATCGTACTTGCCTGCCTGACCGGCATTGTGACTGCCGTGTCGTCGACCCTGGCCATCGGCCTGCTGCTGGGGGCGCGTCATGAAACGTTGCTGTCGCTGGCCCCGCGCTCGGTGACCTCACCCATTGCCATGGGTATTGCAGAGCAGATCGGCGGTATCCCTTCCTTGGCAGCGGGGCTCGTGCTTCTGACCGGCTCGGTCGGATGCGCGCTGGGGCCCTGGCTGTTTCGCCAGTTGCGCATCGAGGACCCCAGCGTTCAGGGGTTTACCATGGGCTTGGCTGCCCATGGTTTCGGTACGGCGCAGTCGTTTGCTTCGCTAGGGGCCATGGCCGGCGCTTTTGCAGGCTTGGCGATGGGGTTGACCGGTATGGTGACGGCCTTCCTGCTGCCGTTGATCGTCAGGCTGTTCGGGCTTTGATGGCATAGTTTCAGCCGGTCTCTCGTTGAAAATCCACTGTGTGCCACGTGCGGTCAACGGCTACGCTCCACAAGAGGCAAGTTTAGCCAGCCAGCCTGACGAAACTGCAGGTAGGAGGCACGATGTGGGGCGTCGTCAAATCGGTATTGGCCGCGTTCTTTGGGGTACAGAAGGAGCGCCAGCGACAGCACGATTTCAGTGAGGGAAAGCCGGTTGCCTTCATCATGACCGGGATTGTGCTTGCCGTAGCGCTGGTCATCGCCATCTTGCTGGTGGCCACGCTCGCATCCCGATAGCGCAAATTAATCTTTCGTCTGTGGCGACCGCTAAATCACCGAACCTTCTTCTATACTTCGACAAGCACGTCCTAATCTAGCTCTACCCCTCGCTCCGACTCATTAAAACAATCATGGAGGAGCCGATGCGCAAGACATACGTTCTTGCCGCCCTGATTACCGGGCTGGCTGGGCTCGAGCGCAACGCTTTGGCCAACGGTTGGAATATGCCGGTCGGGGTGACGGAAGTCAGCCGTCATGTCCATGGCTTGCACATGACCATTTTCTGGATTTGCGTCGTGATTGGGGCCGTCGTGTTCAGCGTGATGTTCTATTCGCTGTTCCGTTACCGGCGGTCAAAGGGGGCGCAGGCCGCGAATTTTCATGAGCACACCACCGTCGAAATCTTCTGGACGGCCATCCCGCTATTGATTCTCGTTGCCATGGCTATCCCGGCCACGGCCACGTTGCGCCATATGTACGACGCTTCCGAAGCGGACCTCGAAGTGATGGTGACCGGGCATCAATGGCGCTGGCATTACGATTATGTCGGCGAGGACGTCGGTTATTTTTCCAACCTGACTACTCCGCGCGAACAAATCGACGGGACACAGGCAAAGGATGCCAACTATCTGCTGGAAGTCGATCAGCCTCTCGTTCTTCCCGTGGACCGCAAGGTACGACTGTTGATGACCTCGTCGGATGTCATTCACTCATGGTGGGTACCCGACCTGGCCGTGAAGAAGGATGCCATCCCCGGATTCGTCAACGAAGCCTGGACGCGTATCGACGAGCCGGGCATTTATCGCGGTCAATGTGCCGAACTGTGCGGCAAGGATCATGGCTTCATGCCCGTGGTCGTTCATGCCATGGCCCAGGATGAATTCGATGCCTGGCTGGCCGAGCGCAAGCAGGAAGCTGCCGCTGCGGCGAGCGGTGTCGATCGTAACTGGACCCTGCCGGAATTAATGGAACGAGGCGAGCAGGTCTACGGTTCCATCTGCGCATCCTGCCACCAACCCGAAGGGCAAGGCCTGCCGCCGACGTTTCCTGCATTGGTGGGCAACCAGGCTCTACTGGAGGATCTCGAAGGCCATATCGACACCGTCGTCAACGGTGTCGCCGGTACGCCAATGCCGGCTTTCAGTGGCACCTTGAATGCCGTGGATATCGCGGCGGTGATCACATTCGAGCGTAATGCCTGGGGCAACGACACCGGCGATATCATCCAGCCGTCGACCATCCAGGCGCAGCTCTCACCCTAGGATCCTCGATCCGACGCATGGCATAACCAAGCCGGGAGGAGACGTCATGGCCCCCAAGTTACCGCTCAAGGCAAGGCTAGAGCATAGCGAGAACGTGGCCGGCGGAACCGCCGTTCAAGACCATGACGCGCACCATTCAAGTGGTCCGCTGCGTTGGCTGTTGACGACCAATCACAAGGAAATCGGCACGCTTTACCTGATTTTCTCGCTGACCATGTTTCTGATCGGCGGCGCCATGGCGCTGGTGATCCGGCTGGAGCTTTTCCAGCCCGGGCTGCAACTGGTCAGGCCCGAGTTTTTCAATCAGATGACCACCATGCATGGTCTGATCATGGTGTTCGGCGCCGTGATGCCCGGATTCGTCGGGCTCGCCAACTGGATGGTGCCGCTGCAGATCGGGGCGCCGGATATGGCGCTGCCCAGGCTCAATAACTTCAGCTTCTGGCTACTGCCGGTGGCGTTTCTGTTGCTGTTGTCGACACTGCTGATGCCGGGCGGTGGGCCGAATTTCGGCTGGACGTTCTACGCGCCGCTCTCGACGACATATGCGCCACCTTCGACGACCTTTTTCATCCTGGCGATGCACATGGCCGGCATCAGTTCGATTCTGGGCGCGATCAATATCATCGCGACCATTCTCAATCTGCGGGCACCGGGCATGCGCCTGATGGACATGACGTTGTTCGTTTGGACCTGGCTGATCACGGCCTTCCTGCTAATCGCCGTCATGCCGGTGCTGGCGGGGGTGATCACCATGATGCTGCTGGATATCAACTTCGGCACCAGTTTCTTCAATGCGGCGGGCGGCGGCGACCCGGTACTTTTCCAGCATCTGTTCTGGTTCTTCGGGCATCCTGAGGTTTACATCATGATTCTTCCGGCTTTCGGCATCATTTCGGTGATCGTGCCGGCCTTCGCCCGCAAACCGTTGTTCGGCTATGCCTCGATGGTGTACGCCACGGCGTCTATCGCCATTTTGTCCTTCCTGGTCTGGGCACATCACATGTTCTCGGTGGGTCTGCCGCTCATTGCCGAATTGTTCTTCATGTACACGACGATGCTGATTGCAGTGCCGACCGGGGTGAAAGTCTTCAACTGGATCGCGACGCTGTTCCGCGGCTCGATTACCTTCGAGACGCCCATGCTGTTTGCGCTGGCATTCATCGTCCTGTTCACCATCGGCGGGTTCTCGGGACTGATGCTGGCCATCGCGCCGGCGGATTTCCAATACCACGATACCTACTTCGTGGTGGCGCACTTCCATTATGTGCTGGTGCCCGGGGCCGTATTTTCGATCATGGCGGCCGTCTACTACTGGCTGCCCAAATGGACCGGCCATTACCCGGATGAATGCCTTGGACGCTGGCATTTCTGGCTGTCGGTGATCGGGGTCAACCTGCTGTTCTTCCCGATGCACTTCGCCGGCTTGGCGGGCATGCCCCGACGTATTCCCGACTACGCATTGCAGTTCGCCGATTTCAACATGGCCTCGAGTATCGGCGGCTTCTTGTTCGGCTTTTCGCAATTGCTGTTCGTGTGGGTCGTCATCAAGTGCGTGAGAGGCGGAGTGACGGCACCGGCCAAGGCGTGGGATGGCGCCACCGACCTGGAGTGGAGCGTACCGAGCCCCGCGCCGCTGCATACCTTCGAAACACCACCGGATCTTCGTCGAGTCGCTGGCTGACGCATCGTCGTCGGCAAGGAGCGGCCGGGAGGCAGTCATGACACCAGTACAACGCACGGTCACCAAGACACTGCTGGCGCTGGTCGCGATGGTGGGGTTCACCATTGCTTTGGTGCCGCTGTACGACGTGTTCTGCCAAGTGACGGGCCTCAATGGGCGTGCTGCCAGTCAACCCCAGGCTTTCGCCAGTGGTGAAGTGGATGAGTCGCGTTACGTGACGGTGCAGTTCATCACCCGCAAGGGCAGTGGGCTGCCTTGGCGGCTGGAAGCGTTGGATAGCCAGATTCGCGTGCATCCTGGCCAGGCCTACGAGGTGGACTTCGTGTTCAGCAATTACGGCAAGTCGGCCTACCGCGGCAGGGCCGTGCCCAGCGTCAGTCCGGGCGAGGCGTCACTCTATCTGCGCAAGGTAACCTGCTTCTGCTTCCAGGAGCAGCGTCTCGAGGCGGGCGAGCGGGTGCAGCTGCCCCTGGTTTTCCAGCTTTCACACGATCTTCCCGAGAGCGTTCATACCGTGACGCTCGCCTATACCCTTTATCCGGTCCTGGATCGTCCGGCCGCCAGCGACGACGAGACGATCAGCCAAGGAGGCGACGCATGAGTGGAGGCAGCTACTACGTTCCCGCCAGCAGCAAGTGGCCGGTACTGACCGGGCTGGCGCTGGGGCTGTTCATGATCGGCACGGGCATCTGGCTGGTCTTCGACCGGGCCGGTTATCTGATCGTTCTGGGGGCGCTTGCGATCGTCACGGCGATGGCGCTGTGGTTTCGCGACGTGGTCAGGGAGTCGCAGAGCGGACTCTACGATGAACAGATGGATCGCTCCTTCCGCTGGGGGATGGGCTGGTTCATTTTCTCGGAAGTGATGTTCTTTGCCGCCTTCTTCGGTGCGCTTTTCTACATTCGGGTGTTTGCCGTGCCCTGGCTCGATGGCGAGGGTGCCAAAGGCGTCAGTGCCCTGTTGTGGCCCGATTTCGTGGCCAGCTGGCCGCTCATGAATCCGCCCGACAGCAGTGTGGCCGGGCCGCGTGAAGTGGCCGATCCTTGGCAACTCCCATTGGTCAATACGCTGTTTCTGGTGGTGTCCAGCATCACCCTGACGATCGCCCACGAGGGGCTGAAGGAGGGCTACCGCGACAGTGCCCGCAATTGCCTGGCGGTGACCATAGTCCTGGGTATCTGCTTTCTGATCGTGCAGGGGCTGGAGTACTACGAAGCCTATCATCATCTGGGCATTACGCTGCAGGCCGGTATCTATGGGGCGACCTTCTTTCTGCTGACAGGCTTTCATGGCGCCCATGTCACGGTTGGCGCCACGATACTCATCGTCATGCTCTGGCGGCTGCGGCGCGGCCATTTCACTGCCGACAATCACTTCGGATTCGAGGCGGCGGCCTGGTACTGGCACTTCGTCGATGTGGTTTGGGTCGGGCTGTTTCTGTTCGTGTACGTCTTTTGAACCCACTCAAGCCGAGCTGGCCAGTCCACCGAAATAGAAGCCGTAGACCAGCAGGGCGACCAGCACGACGGCCAGGGTAACTCGGACCTTGAGCGAGGCCAGTAGGCGTCGCGACCGACTGTCGTCACGCAACAGGAAGCCGGCACCGACCAGCAGGCTGGTGAGCATGGCAAGAAACACGACGGCAATCAGGACTTTGATCATGGGAGGTTCTCGCAACGTGGTCATGTGCAGTTCAAGCAAACCTGCAGGCGGCGTCAAGTGGCAAGGCCTCTGGTGGGGGGGCTGGAGCCTGATTGTCGTGCTGGGCCTTTGCCTGGGGGTGTGGCAATGGCAGCGGGCCGAGGAGAAACGGGGCCATCTGGCCGCGCTGGCCGAGGCGCCGGTGCTGTTCATGCCGCAGCGACCGCCGCCCGAGGGGGCGCAAATTTCCCTGCAAGGTCGCTTCCTGCCACAACAAACCCGGTTTCTCGACAATCGGGTCCGTGAGGGGCAGATCGGGGTGGCCGTACTGACGCCCTTGGAAGATAGCCAAGGGCGCTGGTGGCTGATCGAGCGGGGCTTCGTACCCATTGGACCCTACCGGCGGGACCCTGACGTAGACACCCCGACCGGCCCGGTAGAAATCACCGGGCAATGGCAGGGCGCCAGTGACGCATCGCCCCTGTTTGGTCCCAATCAGGAAGGGCAATGGCTGCAACGTATCGAGCTGGATGCCTGGCAAGGTGCGTCTCGCTTTGCCTACGCTGGTTGGTTGCACCAAGGCGGAGGCGAAGGCGCGTTTGCCCCCTGGTGGACGCCAAACGTGATGCCGCCGGAGCGCCATGTGGCCTATGCCGTGCAATGGTGGTTGCTCGCGGTTGCCGCTGCAGCGGTGATGTGGTTCGGCAAGCGGCATGTTTCGTCTCGGCCACCTTGGAGAAACACGCCATGACACTGCGTATCGCACATGCTGACAGGCAGCGACTCAAGCTGCTGGCACTGATCGGACTTTTCGTGGCGCCGCTCATCATAGCCTGGAGCATGATCGAATGGCGTGTAGGGATTCCCGCAGAGCGCGTCGCCCATGGGCGGTTGATGCCTGCCGTACCCAACCTCCAGACGTGGCCCTTGGCTGCGCCGGTGTCGACGAGGGGGACGTTCGACTGGGTATTGGCCTATGACTGCAATGTCGATTGCCCGGCCGTTGCCGATCGCTGGTGGCGCTTGCACCGTGCGCTGGGCCGAGAGGCGCCTCGTCTGACCCGGGTGCGCTTGGGTGGCCAGGCCGATGCTTTGCCGGGGGAAGTGCGTAATCAATGGCGCGTTCGCCCTGCCTGGAGCCGTGAGGAGGCATTGTGGTTGATCGATCCTGATGGTCGTGTGGTGCTGGGCTACCGTCCGCATCACGCAGCCGAGGATGTGTTGGAAGACTTGCGCCACCTACTGAAGATGAACCCGCAGCCAGCCCTGGCCATCAGGGAGTGAGTTGCACAGGAGCTAATGAACGACAGGGAAGACGACTGAAGAGGAGCGACAGCAATGGAAGCTGTGCAAGCCAGAATGCGTCTGGCCAAGGCCTTGAGTCTGTTGGGCGTGATAGTGACGTTTGGCGTGATCCTGATGGGGGCCTGGACACGGTTGGAGGATGCCGGTCTGGGATGTCCCGACTGGCCTGGATGTTACGGTCACATGGTGGTGCCCGACAGCGCTACGGCGTTGGCCCGTTTTCCTCATGCGCCACTCGATGCCGGCAAGGCCTGGTTCGAGATGGTCCATCGCTACCTGGCCGGTGGGCTTGGCCTGCTGGTCGTCGGGCTTGCCTGGCTTGCCTGGCGGCTGCGTCACGTGCCCGGCTATCCCGTCCGTATCAGCCTGGCGTTGCTGGCACTGATCATGCTGCAGGGGGCATTCGGTGCCTTCACGGTAACGCTGCGTCTCTGGCCCCAGGTCGTCACGCTGCATCTCATCGGCGGCATGACCATCATGCTGCTGTTCCTGTGGCTTCATCTGCGCCAGCGCGAGATCGTCTCGCAGCCATGGTGGTCTGCGAGGATGGCAAGATTGTCCCGGCCTGGTGGGCTGTGGCTGTTTGCGATTGCAGTGCTGGCCGGGCAGTTAATGCTGGGTGGCTGGACCTCGAGCAATTATGCCGGCATCGCCTGCCAGGGCATTCCCTCGTGCAATGGACAATGGTGGCCGGCGATGGACTGGGGCGAAGGCTTTCATTTGACTCAGTCGATTGGCCCCAGCTATTTGCATGGCAAGCTGCATGCCGAAGCCCGGACGGCCATTCATATGGCGCACCGTCTCGGGGCGGTGCTACTAGGCGGGGCATTGGTGGTGTTGTTGTGGCGCTACCGCCACGACGTCGACGTACGACCGTTTCTGGGTCTGGCGATGGCAGCCTATGCGCTCCAGGCTGGGTTGGGAATCGCCAATGTGCTGTTTTGGTTGCCGCTCGGCTTGGCGCTGGCGCATACCGCGGGTGCGGCCTTGCTGGTGTTGGCGATGACGGCCGCGGTCTGGCGGGTGACCAGCTTGTCGCGCGGCCTGGCGCCACGACCGTCGGGAACCGATCCGGAAGAGGAGTGGGTCAATGCGTGATGCAGCAGTGGCTGAATCCCAGGTAGTGTTATCGCCATGGCAATGGCGCGACCTGGTCGAGATCGGCAAGCCACGCGTCGTGGTGGTCATGCTGGTGTGCGCAGCCGTCGGGATGGCATTGTCCGTACCGGGCCTGCCGCCGAGCGGTGCCGTTGTGTTCGGGCTGCTGGGTATCGGCTTGGCGGCCTCCGGTGCGGCGGCTTTCAATCATGTACTGGATCGGCGTCTCGATGCACTCATGGTGAGGACCGCAAGGCGGCCGGTGGCGTCGCGGCGATTGCCGACAGCGTTGGCTCTTGGATGGGCCTCGCTGCTTTCGACGGTTGGGGTTGGCCTGCTGGCCTGGCAGGTCAATCCATTGACCGCTTGGCTCACCCTGGCCTCGCTCATTGGCTATGCACTCATCTATACCGCCTTCCTGAAGCGGGCCACGCCTCAGAACATCACGATCGGTGGCCTGGCCGGAGCAGCGCCGCCGCTGCTGGGTTGGACCTCGGTGAGTGGTAGCGTCGACCCCGAGGCGCTGCTGTTGGTGCTGATCGTCTTCGCCTGGACGCCACCACATTTCTGGGCCCTGGCCATTCATAAGCGGGAGGAGTACGCACGTGCCAACGTACCGATGCTGCCGGTAACTCATGGCGATGCATTCACGCGTTTGCAGGTCTGGCTGTATGGCTGGCTGACCGTGGCGGTCACGCTGTTACCGTATGCCACCGGGATGGCCGGTGCCGTCTATTTGATCGGTATCATGGCGCTCAATGCACGCTTCATGCAGTGGAATTGGCGAGTCTGGCGGGCCAGGGACGACAAGGCGCCACTCGCGGCGTTCTGGTTCTCCATTCGCTATATTCTGGGCGTCTTTGCGTTGCTGTTACTCGATCACTATGCCGCACTGCCAGGCTGAAGCCCGCCATGAACGAGAAAGCCGCCTTGAAGCGGCGGCTTTCGGACAAAGCGAAGCATGGTTACCAGAAAGCGCCAACCAGCATATAAACCAACAGGGTAACCACCACGGTGCCGGCCAGGTTGAGAAAAAAACCGGCACGAATCATCGACTGAATCTTCATGTGACCCGTGGCGAAAACGATGGCGTTGGGCGGAGTCGCCACCGGCATCATGAAGGCGCAGCTGGCGGCAATGGCTGCCGGCACGGTGATCAGTAGCGGTGAAACGTCCAGCGACAGGGCCAGTGCGCCCAGCAACGGCAAAAACGCGGCGGCCGTGGCCGTGTTGGAGGTGACTTCGGTCAGGAAGATGATGACCAGCACCACGATGCCGATCAGCAGAATCAGCGGCAGGGCGCCGAACACGGCCAACTGATTCGCGATCCACTCCGCCAGTCCCGAGTTCTTGATCGAGCCGGCCAGCGCCAGGCCGCCACCGAACAGCAACAGAACGCCCCACGGCAATCCCTGGGCACGCTCCCAGTCGAGCAGGCGTACGCCTTTTTCGTTGCCACTGGGAATCAAGAACAGGGCAAGGCCGGCGGCGATGGCGATGCTCGTGTCGTTGAGCCAGGCGATGCCTACATCGTTAAGCAACGGACGAAAGACCCAGGCCAGTGCCGCCAACAGGAATATGGCACCGACCCGGCGTTCCGCCGCCGAGATGGTGCCCAATGCCTTGAGTTCGCCCTTCACCAAGGTGGCGCTGTCTTCGTTGCTGCCCAACGAGAAGCCGCCACGTGTCAGCCACCACCAGGCAATGATCATCATGGTGAGGCTGACCGGCACGCCGACCATCATCCACTGGGCGAATCCGATATCGATCCCCCGGTCCTCGGCCAGATAGCCGGCCAGCAGGGCATTGGGAGGCGTACCGATCAGCGTAGCGATACCGCCGATACTGGCTGCATAGGCGATGGCCAGCAGCAGCGCCGTGGCGTATCGGCTGAGTTCTTGAGGGTCGTTTTTTTCCAGCAGAGAAATGACCGACATGCCGATGGGCAACATCATGATGCTGGTGGCGGTATTCGATACCCACATGCTGAGAAAACCGGTGGCGATCATGAAACCGCCAATCTGGCGCCGGGGCTGATGGCCGACCATCTGCAGCACCTTCAACGCGATTCGCCGATGCAGGTTCCAGCGCTGCATGCCGATACCGATCAGGAAACCACCGAGAAACAGGAAGATGATCGGGTTGGCATAATTCGAGGCGGTGGACGAAAGCTCGCCGATGCCTAGGGCGGGAACCAGAACCAAGGGCAGCAGCGAAGTGGCAGGAATCGGTATGGCCTCGGTCGACCACCATGTTGCCATCAACAGGGCCAGACCGACACACGCCCAGGCCGGCTCGGACATGCCCGCCGGCGCGGGAAGTACCAAGGTCAACATGAGCCAGGCCGGGCCCAGCCATAAGCCGACGCGAGCCGCCGTGGAAGGGCGCGTGTCCTGATCGTCGGGTGCATTTGTCGGGTTTTCCATGCCTAATCTCCTCTCCCTTTCGTGCAGTACAAAGTGCTGCAGACCCTACCACACCGTAGCTCAACTGAGCGCAAGGTTCGGCTGATGTCCTGTGCCATGCTGGGCTGACAGGAAAAGCCAGGACGCGTTCTTGGGTTGGGCCAAGGAAGTCGGCCACGTATACTGCGTCCAATCCAACGATCGTCGAGGAAAGAATGAGTGAAACAGTGGCCTGGCTATTGCTGGGTGCAGGCGGGATCGTGGTCATTGCCCTGGGCGGTTATGCCATGAAGCTGTGGCGCGAAGTGAAGCGTCGCGAGGCGATGAAGAAGGATGAAGTCCGGCGCGCCAACGATAACTGTCTGCAAAGCCTCGAGCTGATCGCCAAGGCCATGCTCAATGAGCAGGTCGATCCGATCGAGGGCAGTCTGCGCTGCAAGGTACTGCTTGAGATCATCGACCCGGCACTGGTCGCGCGTTCCTCGTTTCAGGTCTTTGCTGAAGTGCACCAGCGCACCTCCCATCTACACACCCATTCGGCACGTCGAGAGCTGTCTCCGCGCGAGCGTATGAAAGAAGATCGCGAACGCCTGGCGGTGGAAGACGAACTGCGTAACAGTATCCTGCAGGCAGCGCATGCCGTCCTGGATTTCAAGCAGCGCTGGCCGTCCAGTCTGCACTAGTCATTATCGGTGACCCTGATGACATTGCTCGAAACCTCCCTTATGGAATTGCGTCATCACTTGCATGCCATGCCGGAGCTGTCCGGTGAGGAGTCGGCAACGGCCGAACGTGTCGCCGGCTGGCTGGAGGAGGCTGGTGCCGATGAAGTGATACGCCATCTGGGTGGGCACGGCGTGGCGGGCGTGTTTCGTGGAAACGCATCCGGTCCGCGCGTGCTGCTGCGTGCCGAACTCGATGGCTTGCCCATCGATGAGCAGGGGGATAAAACATGGCGTTCCAGGCGCGCTCATGTCGCGCATAGCTGTGGGCACGATGGGCACATGGCCGTATTGCTTGGCGTGGCGCAGCAACTCGCTCGTCAGCGTCCTGCAAGCGGAGAGGCCGTGCTCCTTTTTCAGCCGGCGGAAGAGACGGGCGAAGGGGCGCGGCGTATCGTGGCCTCCGAGGGATTCGAGCGGATTCGCCCGGATCATGTCTATGCCTTTCATAACCTTCCCGGACGACCCGTGGGCGAAGTGTCGGTTTGCGCCGGCACGTTTACCTGTGCGTCGCGAGGCATGATCGTCCGTCTGAATGGTTTGTGTTCCCATGCCGCTCATCCCGAGTTGGGGCGCAATCCCGCCATGGCCATGTGCCGGATTCTCCAAGGGCTGAAGCGCCTTCCGCAGCAATTGCCCGACGACCATGGTCTGGTTATGGTGACGCTCATCCATGCGCGTCTCGGTGAAGTCGCATTCGGTACATCGCCCGGCCAGGCGGAAGTCATGGCAACTCTGCGTACTGCCAGTGACGACATGATGCGTGCCCTTGCCGAAGCGGCCGTGGCCTTGGTTCGCGCCGAAGCCGATGAGGAGCAGTTGGGTATCGAGATCGACTGGTGCGATGCTTTCTCCGCCACTGTCAATGCCGAAGAGGCGGTGCAGACCATCGAGAAGGTGGCTGCCGAACAGGGCTTGCCAGTGTCGCGCATGGCGTCGCCACATCGTTGGTCGGAGGATTTCGGGGCCCTGAGTAGCGTCTCCAATGGTGCGATGTTTACGTTGGGGGCTGGCGAGGAATGCCATCCCTTACATCATCCCAGCTACGATTTTCCAGATGCGTTACTAACGACGGGGGTGGGAATATTGCTTGGGCTTGTTCGTCGCCATCTTGCATAATGCCTTCGGTTTCTGCAGCCTTATACGCGGCTGTTACAGTTGACGAAATGACCAGTCATTATCCTGTCAGTCCCGGTTAGGGCTGCTAGGATAGGAAGGACCGTATATCGTTGTTACCACATGCAACGGTTGCGGGAAGGCACGGTTTGGCCGGCGAGCGCCGGGTGCTTTCTTTTTGGGGGATGGATGAGCATATGATGCTCATTTCCTGATGGGACCATTTTGGGTCCTGCTGAGTAACGTTACGTTACGACTAGCGCTGTGTGTTAAGAAGGAGTCTTACATGAAAAAATCAACCACTGGCTTGTTGCTGGGTTCCGCTCTGGTCGTCGGCCTGTCGGGCTGCGCCAACTCCGGCGCCCAGTCCACTTCATCCTACGGGAGCGAGCAGGACGCCTGGTACCAGTCGCCATTCGTTTGCGGCCTGGCCGGCGGCCTGATCGGGGGTGGGATTGGTTACGCCACCAGCAGCGATTCAGACGAGGACGATGGTGCAGCGCTGGGTAGCGTTGCCGGTGCTACCGCAGGCGCTCTGATGTGTGCGGATTTCTCCTCTCAGGTCGGCGATAGCGATGGTGACGGTGTACCCGACGACCGTGACCAGTGCCCGAACACCCCGGCCGGTGTCGCTGTCGACGCCAGCGGCTGTCCGCTCGATAGCGACGGCGACGGCGTGCCCGACTACATGGATGAGTGCCCCGGAACGCCTGCCGGTGTCGAAGTCAACGCCTCCGGCTGCCCGCTGGATTCCGATGGCGACGGCGTGCCGGACTACATGGACCAGTGCCCGAACACGCCGGCCGGTGCCGAAGTCAATGCACTGGGTTGCGAAGCCGACGTAGTCCTCCAGGACGTGACCTTTGAGTTCGATTCTGCCCAGCTGACACAGCAGGCCGAGCGTATCCTCGATGGTGTCGCCCAGAAGCTGCGCGCCAACGAGAACGTCCGCGTTCGCCTGGAAGGCTATACCGACTCCATCGGTTCCGAGTCGTACAACCAGGATCTGTCCCAGCGTCGTGCCAACGCCGTCAAGGACTACCTGACCTCCCAGGGTATCGCCGCCAGCCGCATGCAGGCTACCGGCTACGGTGAACAGCAGCCGATCGCCACCAACGAGACGGAAGCTGGCCGTGCCCAGAACCGTCGCGTCGAACTTGGCGAGTGGCAGCAGTAAGCGACCCTTGCGCGTCGCTTTCCGTCACCGGGCATGATCCGGTTGCGAAAGGAAAGGAGAGGGTGCCAATCGGCACCCTCTTATTTTGTCTACCTGCCTTTACGTTACGCGCGGCAACGCTTGCAGTGGACGGAAGGTAACGACGGCTGCTAATGTTGCCTCTCTTCGATGTCCGCCATCGGGCACCGTCTCACGTCACATGCCCAGCGCATGATTGCTGCGTGATGGCCCGGTAGGATTCGAAGCTCCCGTTCCAATTCATGACTCCTGCGATACGTGGTCCCTGGTATGGATCACCACTGCGCCCGAAGGAAGCCCTCAATGCCCATCGTTACCCTGCCTGACGGTAGCCAAAGAACGTTCGAAGAACCCATCAGCATCATGCAGCTCGCCGAATCCATCGGCCCCGGCCTGGCGAAAGCCTGTGTCGGCGGTAAAATCGATGGCGTGGCCGTGGATGCTGCCGACATGATCGAGCATGATGCTGACGTCGCGATCCTCACCGCCAAGGATCCGGAAGGTCTCGAAATCATCCGGCATTCCTGTGCCCACCTGATCGGCCATGCCGTCAAGCAGCTTTACCCCGATGCCAAGATGGCCATCGGTCCCGTCATCGAAGACGGTTTCTACTACGATATCGATTTCGGCCGTTCGGTGACGCCCGAGGATCTGGAGTTGATCGAACAGCGCATGAAGCAGCTGATCGACACGGATTACAACGTGGTTCGCGAGTATGCCGACCGTGACAAGGCCATGCTCACGTTCCTGCATCGCGACGAGCCCTACAAACAGGAAATCGTTCGCGAGATACCCGAAGGCGATACCATCCGCCTGTATCACCACGAAGAATACACGGACATGTGCCGCGGTCCGCACGTGCCCAATACGCGCCACCTCAAGGCCTTCAAGCTGACCAAGCTGGCCGGGGCCTACTGGCGCGGCGATGCCAGCAAGCCCATGCTGACGCGTATCTACGGGACGGCCTGGCCCGACAAGAAGCAGCTCAATGCGTATCTCAAGCGTCTCGAAGAAGCCGAGAAGCGCGACCACCGCAAGCTGGCCAAGCGCATGGACCTTTTCCATCTTCAGGAAGAGGCGCCCGGCATGGTCTTCTGGCATCCTAACGGCTGGACGATCTACCAGGCTCTCGAGCAGTACATGCGCCGCGTACAGCGCGAGCATGGCTATCAGGAAATCAAGACACCTCAAGTCATCGATCTGTCGCTGTGGAAGAAATCGGGGCATTGGGGGCATTATTCCGAACTCATGTTCACGACCGAGTCGGAGAAGCGCGAATTCGCCGTCAAGCCGATGAACTGTCCCGGCCATGTCCAGGTCTTCAATCAGGGGCTCAAGAGTTATCGCGACCTTCCGCTGCGCCTGGCCGAGTTCGGCAGCTGTCACCGCAAT
Source organism: Halomonas sp. McH1-25 (assembly GCF_022348165.1). Taxonomy (GTDB): domain Bacteria; phylum Pseudomonadota; class Gammaproteobacteria; order Pseudomonadales; family Halomonadaceae; genus Modicisalibacter. The sequence continues at coordinate 400,441 of NZ_JAKRFI010000001.1, read as the reverse complement.
GAACCGTCCGGTTCCTTGCACGGGCTGATGCGCGTTCGTGCGTTTACCCAGGACGATGCCCATATCTTCTGTACGGAAGGACAGATCCAGTCCGAGGCCGAGGCGTTCATTAAGCTGACGCTGCAAGTCTATAAGGATCTGGGCTTCGATGACGTCGAGCTAAAACTATCGACACGTCCCGATTCCTATGTCGGTGAACTCGAGAACTGGGAGCGTGCCGAGCAAGGATTGGCTCAGGCGCTGGATGCCTCGGGACTGAGTTGGGAGCTCTTGCCTGGTGAAGGCGCTTTCTATGGACCGAAGATCGAATTTTCGCTGCGCGACTGCCTGAATCGCGTCTGGCAGTGCGGTACCCTGCAGTTGGATTTCAATCTGCCGGGAAGGCTAGGCGCCCAGTACGTCGACGAGGATGGCGCTCGCAAGACGCCGGTCATGCTGCACAGAGCGATTCTCGGCTCGTTCGAACGCTTCCTGGGAATCCTGATCGAACATTACGCAGGTGCGTTGCCGCTGTGGCTGGCACCGCAGCAAGCATCTATCCTGACGATTACCGATGCGCAGCGTGATTATGCTCTCGATCTCGAGCGCCGCTTGCAGAAAACCGGTCTTCGCGTCAAGGCGGACTTGAGGAATGAGAAGATCGGCTTTAAAATCCGTGAGCATACGTTGCAGAAGGTCCCGTACCTACTGGTGGTCGGGGACAAGGAAATCGAGTCCGATTCAGTGGCCGTTCGTACCCGCAGCGGTGAAGACCTGGGCACGTTGAAGGTCAACGACCTGATTGCCCGGCTCGATGCCGAACGGGGCTAACGACAACGTCAACCAGAACGGAGACATAGCGATCAAGCGAAGCAACCCAAGAGGGCGGCCCCAAGAAAAGCGCCCCCCGATGAACGAGCGGATTACCGAGGATGAGGTTCGCCTCATCGACAGCGATGGCGAGCAGTTGGGTGTCGTGCCGACGCGTGAAGCGTTGGAGCGTGCCGAAGCGGCTGGTCTAGACTTGGTGCAGATTTCCAATGCCGATCCGATCGTCTGTAAGATCATGGATTACGGCAAATTCGTCTTCGAGCAGAAAAAGCAAAAAGCCGCTCAGAAGAAGAAGACCAAGCAGATCCAGGTCAAGGAAGTCAAATTCCGGCCTGGCACCGACGAGGGTGACTATCAAGTCAAGTTGCGTAACTTGATTCGATTCCTCGAAGGTGGCGACAAGGGCAAGGTCACGCTGCGTTTCCGCGGCCGTGAGATGGCGCACCAGGAAATCGGCCGCAAGCTGATGGAGCGCATCGCCGCGGACCTCGAGGAACTGGCGAATGTCGAGTCCTTCCCGAAAATGGAAGGCCGTCAGATGATCATGATTCTTGCCCCCAAGAAGAAGTGATCCGAAGGCAGGTAAACGGGTAGCCGTGACGATTTTGCGTCATGGCTATCGGCCCCGGATTTTCTAAAGAAACCGAGCGGAGTTTTCACTCATGCCGAAAATCAAGAGCAATAGTGGCGCTGCCAAGCGCTTCAAGAAGACAGCTAACGGCTTCAAGCACAAGCAGTCTTTTCGTAGCCACATCCTGACCAAGAAGTCCACCAAGCGTAAGCGTCAGCTGCGCGGCACCAAGCTGATTCACGATGCCGACAAGGCGCTGATTCAGCGCATGCTGCCCAATCTGTAACCTTGGTCGAACCGTTTAACGTCAGGAGAATGCTATGACTCGTGTCAAGCGTGGCGTCGTTGCACGTCGCCGTCACAAGAAGATTTTGAAGCAGGCCAAGGGCTACTACGGTGCTCGTTCGCGCGTATTCCGCGTAGCCAAGCAGGCGGTCATCAAGGCCGGCCAGTATGCCTATCGCGACCGTCGCCAGCGTAAGCGCCAGTTCCGTGCCCTGTGGATCGCCCGTATCAATGCGGCGGCCCGTCAGAACGGCCTGTCTTACAGCCGCTTCATTGCTGGCCTCAAGCAGGCTGGAATCGAGATCGACCGTAAAGTGCTGGCCGATCTCGCCGTTCACGAAAAGGCCGCCTTTGCCGCTATCGTCGAGAAGGCCAAGGCTGCCCAGTAAATGATGGCCGCCGCGATACCGTTGCGGTATCGCGAACCATCGTGAACGTCGCAGGGGAAGAGCAGCCGCTCTTCCCCTGTTTTTTTGGAGCGCCGTATGGCGCTCCGCGACCAACGTTTCGGAGCAGTACGGATGGAGCATCTTCCCAATCTGGTAGCCGAGGCGCGTGCGGCCATCGCGTCGGCGGACGGTGTAGCCTCTCTCGATGAAGTCAGGGTTCGATACCTCGGCAAGAAGGGTGAGATCACCGCCTTGCTCAAAGGGCTGGGCAAGCTGGCTCCCGAGGAACGGCCCCAGGCTGGCGAGCGAATCAATCAGGCCAAGCAGCAGCTCAGTGGCGAGCTGGATGCACGCAAGAACGAACTCGAACGACATGCGCTACAGGCGCGGCTGGCTGCAGAGCGCCTGGACGTAACGCTGCCGGGGCGTGGCCAGGTTTATGGCGGGCTGCATCCCGTGACCCGCACGCTGGAGCGCATCGAAGGACTGTTTACACGGATCGGCTACGATGTGGCGGTCGGTCCGGAGATCGAGGACGATTACCACAATTTCGAGGCGCTCAACATTCCCGCGCATCACCCGGCGCGTGGCATGGCGGACACGTTCTATTTCGATGCCACGCGGTTGTTGCGTACGCATACCTCACCCGTGCAGGTCAGGACCATGAAAGGTCAGGAACCGCCGATTCGCATCGTCTGTCCTGGCCGAGTCTATCGCAGCGACTCCGATCTGACGCATACGCCGATGTTTCATCAGGTCGAAGGGCTGCTGGTCGATGAGGATGTCAGCTTCGCCGACCTCAAGGGAACCATCGAGGATTTCCTCAAGGCCTTCTTCGAGCGCGACGAGCTATCGGTACGCTTCCGGCCGTCCTACTTCCCGTTCACCGAGCCGTCCGCCGAGGTCGACATCCAGTGCGTGATGTGCAACGGCGAGGGTTGCCGCGTTTGTTCCCACAGTGGCTGGCTCGAGGTCATGGGCTGCGGCATGGTGCATCCGGAAGTCTTCCGCCATTCGGGAATCGATGCCGAGCGCTACAAGGGTTTCGCCTTCGGCATGGGCGCCGAGCGACTCGCCATGCTGCGTTATGGCGTCAACGATCTACGGTTGTTTTTCGAAAACGATCTGCGCTTCCTGCGCCAGTTCGCCTGACCGCTTCAAGGAGATAGGAAAGCAAGATGAAATTTTCCGAACAGTGGTTGCGTGAATGGGTGTCGCCCGAGCTGACCACCCAGGCGCTTGCCGACCAGATCACCATGGCGGGCCTCGAGGTGGATGCCGTCGAGCCGGTGGCCTCGGCATTCAGGGGCGTGGTCGTTGCCGAGGTGGTCGACAGGACGCCACATCCGGATGCCGACAAGCTCAATGTATGCCGCGTTGACGATGGCTCCGGTGAGGACGTGCAGGTGGTGTGCGGCGCGTCCAACGTGGCCGTGGGGCAGAAAGTGCCGTTTGCCCGGGTCGGGGCGGTTCTGCCCGGCGATTTCAAGATCAAGAAAGCGAAGCTGCGGGGCGTGGAGTCTCGCGGGATGATCTGTTCCGCCTCCGAGCTGGGGCTCGAAGAGGAGACCTCTGCCGGCATTCTCGAACTACCGGCCGATGCGCCGGCCGGCAAGGATTTCCGGGAGTGGATGAAGCTCGATGACCATACGATCGAAGTCGATCTGACGCCCAACCGCGGCGATTGCCTGAGCCTGAAGGGGATGGCGCGCGAAGTCGGCGTATTGAACCGCCTGGCGCTGACGCCGCCCGAGGCCTCGGAACATGCACCTGTCCATGACGCAGTGTTCCCCGTCCATGTCGAGGCGCCGGAGCGTTGCCCGCGCTATGTGGGCCGTGTGGTCAGGAACGTCGATGTGACGGCGCCCACGCCGTTGTGGATGGTCGAGCGCTTGCGTCGCAGCGGCGTGCGCTCCATCGACCCGGTCGTCGACATCACCAACTATGTCATGTTGGAGCTGGGTCAGCCGATGCATGCCTTCGATCTGGCCAACCTGAGCGAAAGCATCGTGGTGCGTCCTGCACAGGAGGGTGAGACGCTGGTCCTGCTCGATGGTCAGAGCATCGCGCTGCGCGAGGATACGCTGATCATTGCCGACCGCGACAAGCCATTGGCGATCGCCGGTGTGATGGGGGGAGAGTATTCGGGCGTCAGCGCCAGCACGCGTGATGTTTTTCTCGAGTCGGCCTTCTTCACGCCATTGGCCGTAGCCGGTCTGGCACGTTCCTATGGCTTGCACACCGATGCATCGCATCGTTTCGAGCGGGGAGTGGATCCTGCTCTGACCCGGCAGGCCGTGGAACGAGCCACGGCGCTACTGCTCGACATTACCGGCGGAGAGCCGGGACCGCTGAGCGAAACCGCCAGCCCCGACCATCTTCCTGTCGAGCGCCAGGTCCTGTTGCGTGCCGCACGTATCGAGCAGTGCCTCAACCTGACGCTGCCGGGCGAAGAGGTGGTCGACATTCTCGAACGCCTGGGTATGCGTGTCGTCGTCGATGGCGAGGGGAGTTGGTTGGTGACTGTCCCGAGCTGGCGTTTCGATGTGGCCATCGAAGAAGACCTGATCGAAGAGCTGGCGCGCATTTACGGATACAACCGGCTGCCGGTACGCCGGCCCTCGGCGCGACTCGGATTGCGGGCAGACGGCGAAAGTCGTCAGCCACTGGCGAGGCTGCGTCGTCAAATGGTGGCGCGCGGTTATCAGGAGGCGATTAGCTACAGCTTCGTGGCGCCCGATCTTCAGGCGCTATTGGCACCCGATGTGGCAGCGCCGCAATTGGCCAATCCGATTTCCAGCGATATGTCGGTCATGCGTGCCAGTCTCTTTCCAGGGCTGGTCAAGGCATTGATGCACAACCTGAACCGCCAGCAGCAGCGCGTGCGCCTTTTCGAGACGGGGCTGGTATTTCGTGGCGAACTCGACGATCTGGAGCAGAGCCCCATGCTGGGTGGGTTGATCTGCGGGACGCGCGACCCGGAGGGATGGTCCGCTCGCCGAGAAGGTGTCGATTTCTTCGACCTCAAAGGCGATCTGGAAAGCCTGATGGCGGTCGGCGGCGATCTGTCGGCCTGGCGGTTCGAGCCGGATGAGCACCCTGCGCTACACCCCGGTCAGACGGCGCGAGTCTATCGTCATGAGCGACCGGTCGGCTGGATCGGCGCGTTGCACCCGGCCGTACGTGCCGAACTGGGACTGCGCGTCGATGCCTTCCTGTTCGAGGTCCGGCTCGATGCCCTGACCGAGGGCCGCTTGCCCGCGTTCACGCCGTTGTCTCGTTATCCCGAAGTGCGCCGTGATCTGGCACTGGTGGTCGAGGAAGACGTCCCCGTACAGGCGTTGCTGGACACGCTGCGCGAAAAAGCCGGCGAATGGCTGACCGACCTACGCCTGTTCGACGTTTACCAAGGGCCGGGGGTGGAGAAAGGTCGCAAGAGTGTCGCCTTGGGCTTGACCTGGCAGCATCCTTCGCGCACGCTCAATGATGATGAAATCAATCAGTTAGTCGATGGAATCATCGCCGAGTCCAAGCAGCGCTTCGATGCGGAACTGCGGGGCTGAATCGACATCTGTACGAAGGAGTGACCATGGGTGCGTTGACCAAGGCGGAGCTGGCCGAACATCTTCATACGGAGCTTGGCTTTTCCAAGCGGGAAGCCAAGGGCATGGTTGAGGCGTTCTTCGAGGAAATCCGCGGTTGCCTGCGCGAAAACGAACAGGTCAAACTGTCGGGTTTCGGCAATTTCGATCTGCGCGACAAGCGAGAGCGGCCAGGACGCAATCCCAAGACCGGTGAAGAGATCCCCATTTCGGCGCGACGTGTGGTGACGTTTCGTCCGGGTCAGAAACTCAAGGCTCGGGTGGAGCAGTTCGAAGGCGAAATCTCCGACGCCGTCGCGACGCACTCCTGATTCCGGCAGGTCAGGTGTCTCTAGCCACGCCATGGCTCATGGCGTGGCTTTTTGCCGTTGCCCATCCGTTAAAGCCCGCCGCTCTCCATCATCTTGGTGATCACCGTCTTGATGACGAAGCCTAGCATGCCTGCACCCAGGGCGATGAACAGTATGAGGGTGCCGAACTTGCCGGCGTTGGATTTGCGTGCCAGGTCCCAAATGATGAAGCACATGAAAAGAATCAGACCACCGATCATGATCGGTGTGACCCATGCCTCGAATGTGCGCTCCATGTTTTCCTCCCTGCAATGAGACGGCCAGTATAGCCAGTGCGGCCGACCCGCGCATTGGCAGCGCCTCATCCCTTGCCGATGCGTGGGCGCATCGGGGATTCCATGCTAATATCCGGGCAAATTTCTCAAGCAATGGCTTTCAATGTCCACGCTAAAGATCTTCGTCGGTACCATGTATGGCGGTGCTCTGGATGTCGCCGAGCAGGTCAAGCCTCTGTTCGAGGAGGCGGGGTACGATGTCGGCATCTACGAGCAGCCTACGCTGGACGACTTGCTCGAATCGCCCACCGACTTGGCGCTCTTCTGTGTTTCGACGACGGGGAGTGGCGATTACCCAGGCAATTTCGTGCCGTTTGCCCGTGAAATCGATGAGCGACACCCGGTATTGACCGAGTTGCGCTATGGCCTGATTGCGCTGGGAGACAGCTCTTACGGGGATACTTTCTGTGGGGCGGGCCGTTCTCTCGACGCCCTGTTGGAATCGCATGGGGCGCAGCGTCTTGGCCAACGCCTGGAAATCGACGCCATGGAAACGTTCATGGCTGACGATGCCGCCATTCCCTGGGTGGAAGCCTGGATCGAAGAGCAGGGCCTGCGGATCGGCTGACGGAAATCCTTTCATGACGACATCCATGACCCCCGAGCGTCTCAGCACGCTGATTGGGGTATTGACGGCGATTGCCGCCACGCTGCCGCGCTACGTGTACGGCGCCGTCGATCAGGGGCGTTTGGTGCTGATCCTGATGGCCTTTGGCGTGGTTGCCATCGTCGCCGGCATCGCCTGGCGCCTGCTGGCTCGATCGGCGCGCCAACGCTTGCCTGGCCTGTTGGCAAGGTTGCTGATCAACGTATTGCTGGGCTGCCTATTGGTGACCCTATGGCAGTGGTACGAGCATGGCACGATAGCGCCGCTTCTGCTGCTGTCGCATGGAGCCACGTTCGGCCTGCTGATTCATGCATTGACCGTAGGCTGGCGACGTCGCAGCGCTACCTGATGAGGCGTGAGCGTTAGCGAGACGCCTATGTCTTGCCTGAAAAATGCCTGCGCTCGGCGATTTTTCAGACAGGACTTGAATATCACAAGGCCCGGCAATGCCGGGCCTTGTGGTGTCTGGTTCAGCGTCTATTCTCAGCCCAGCGTATAACACGGGACGTAATCGCTCCCAGGCAGCTTCATGCGGCCTTGAGCGACGAACGAGCTCAACAGTTCGTCGAGACGTGTCATGAGCTCGGGCTCGGCATGCAGGCGAAATGGGCCGTGAGCCTCAATGGCACGGATACCCGGCTCCTTGACGTTGCCTGCGACGATGCCCGAGAACGCACGACGCAGGTTGGCGGCCAGTTCGTGCACGGGTTGGTCGTGGTGCAGAGCCAGGGCAGCCATGGCGGCATGGGTAGGCTCGAAAGGCTGCTGGAAGTCGGGCTGGATGCTCATTCGCCAGTTGTAGTAGAACGCATCGTCATGAGCACGGCGGAATTCGGTAACCTCGTCGATACCTTCACGCATGGCGTGTGCTACCCCGACCGGGTCGTCGATGATGATCCGGTATCGCTGACGGGCTTGGTCGCCAAGCGTGTAGGCGAGAAACTCGTCGATACGCTCGAAGTAGTCCGCAGCGCTGCGCGGTCCGGTGAGAATGACCGGGAAAGGCATCTTGGCGTTGTCCGGGTGCAACAGGATCCCGAGCAGGTAGAGGATCTCTTCGGCAGTGCCTACGCCGCCCGGAAAGACGACTATGCCATGACCGACACGCACGAATGCCTCGAGACGCTTCTCGATGTCCGGCATGATCACCAGCTCGTTGACGATCGGGTTGGGCGACTCTGCGGCGATGATGCCGGGTTCGGAGATGCCGAGATAACGTCCATGCTTGCGGCGCTGCTTGGCATGTGCCACGTTGGCGCCTTTCATCGGCCCCTTCATGGCGCCGGGGCCGCAGCCGGTGCAGATATCCAGTTCCCGCAAGCCAAGGTGGTAGCCCACATCCTTGGTATAATCGTACTCTTCTCGGGATATCGAGTGACCGCCCCAGCAGACCACGAGGCTGGGCTCGCAGGATGACTTCAACGTGCCGGCGTTACGCAGGATGTGGAACACGGCGTTGCTGGTGTCCTCACTGCTCGACAGGTCGAAGCGTGGGTGCTGCTGAATTTCGTTATAGACGTAGACGATGTCGCGCAGTACGGCCGAGAGATGTTCGCGTATTCCTCGGATCATCTTGCCGTCGACGAAAGCCTCGGCAGGTGCATTACTCAGCTTGAGGCGGATGCCCCGATCCTCCTGAAGGACTTCGATGTCGAAGTCGTGATACGCCTCCATCAGGGCAAGACTGTCATCGGTGGCCGTATCGCAATTGAGTACCGCCAGGGCGCAGCGACGCAACAGATCGTGCAGACCGCTGGAGGACGTATCGCGCAGGCGATTCACTTCGTGCTGGGAAAGTACCTCGAGGCTGCCCTCGGGGGAAATCGTTGTGGAAATCTTGCGTGGCATTCGGGTTTCCTTGTTGACCGTCAGGCGGCACTGCGGCTCCATGACCAGTTGGGTATTCTACAGAGGGCCGGTACACCGGGCCGCGGGTCGGACATGGACGGGTATCCTTAGGGCGTTGCGACAATGTCTGTGATGCTAACATGCGCCGCGGGGAACTCGCAGCGCTGCGCATGGCAGGATTGTCTGGTAACATTTATGCAGTGATATCAGCCGTTTCCCATAATGGCTCTGCGTTTTCGTGTCGTTCGCTCGCCGCCGCCGTGTTGGCATCCGGTCGATTTCCGTCATTTGCATTATCCGTGAGTGGACTCGACGATTCATGTTCAATGCCCAGTATTTTCGCACGTTCATTACGCTGGTAGAGACCGGGAGCTTTACGCATACCGCGCGCCGTCTCGATATGACGCAGCCCGGCGTCAGTCAGCACATCCGCAAACTGGAACAGTATCTCGACAAGCCTCTGCTCAACCGCCAAGGTCGCCGATTCATGCTGACGGAAACCGGGCGGCGCGCCTACGACTATGCCGTCAAGCTGTTCGCCGAGCATGAGCATTTCCGCCATTCGCTGGATGACGATTCCCTGCATGCCGGCGATTGTCGTATCGCGTCGCCGGGGAGCGTCGGGCTGATGTTCTATCCTTTCATCCTCGGCTATCAGCAGATGCATCCCGGTTTGACGGTCAGTTACAGCTTCGCGTTCAACCAAGACATCGTGAGGGACGTACTGACCGGGAGATACGATCTGGGCATCGTGACCGAGATGGCCAACCAACCCGATCTCGAATACGAACCCTGGCATCAGGAGCCGCTTTGCCTGGTAGTGCCTGCCGATTTCGCAGGTAATACCTTCAATGACTTGATGGCGTTGGGGTTCATGAATTATTCCGACGGCGTCAACCATGCCAGCCAATTGCTGCGGGCCAATTTTTCCGGTGAATTTCGCAGCATGAACCAATTTCCCAAACAGGGATTCACCAACGAGGTGGCCATGGTGCTCGATGCAGTGGCCCGCGGCCTGGGGTTTACCGTCATTTCACGACTGGTGCTGGAAACCTCGCCTTGGCAGCGTCAGGTGAGGGAGTTGGTGCTACCGCAACACGTCTATGAGACGCTCTATATCGTGACCCGCACGGGCGCCGAGATGCCAAGGCGCTATACGCAATTGCTCGAGGACTTCCGGGATCAGCGGCGTAACATGCTATACGGCCTTTCCGAAGAGCCCGGTTTCGATGCGTAGTCAGCGTTTTTGCCGTCGCGGCTAGACATGCCGGCCGATGGCCGCTGTGCAGGCAGCCAAAAAGACGGCCCCCGCAGACGAAACGCTGCGGGGGCCGTTTTTTCGGCTCGGGAAATCAGTCGCGGTAGGCGTCGATAGTGGGACACGAGCAGATCAGCTGTCGGTCGCCGTAGACGTTGTCAACGCGATTGACTGCCGGCCAGAACTTGGCCGTCTTGGTGGCTTCGGTCGGGAAGGCGGCGATTTCGCGACTATAAGGCCTTTCCCAGCCGTCATCCATGAGATCCGCCATGGTGTGTGGCGCATTCACCAACGGGTTATTCTCCACAGGCCATTCCCCGCTCTCGACTCGGGCAATCTCCTCGCGAATGGCGATCATTGCGTCACAAAAGCGATCGACCTCATAACGGGACTCGGACTCGGTCGGTTCGATCATCAAGGTGCCCGGTACCGGGAAGGACATGGTCGGCGCATGGAATCCATAGTCCATCAATCGTTTGGCGATGTCTTCCTCGCTGATACCGGAGGCGGCCTTGAGCGGGCGAATGTCGACGATGCATTCGTGGGCCACCGTGCCGTTGACTCCCCGATAGAGCACCGGGTAATGCGTCTCGAGCCGTTTGGCGATGTAGTTGGCGTTGAGAATCGCCAGTTCGGTTGCTTCGCGCAGTCCCTGGGTTCCCATCATCTTGATGTAGGCCCATGAGATCGGCAGGATCGAAGCGCTGCCGAAGGCGGCGGCGGATACCGCGCCACAATCCTCGCGCACCCCTGGAATCGGTGTAACGACATGGTTGGAGACGAAAGGCGCCAGATGCGTTTTGACGCCGATCGGCCCCATGCCGGGGCCGCCGCCGCCATGGGGGATGCAGAACGTTTTGTGCAGGTTGAGGTGCGAGACGTCTCCGCCGAAATCGCCGGGGCGGCACAGGCCGACCTGGGCATTCATGTTGGCGCCGTCGATATACACCTGGCCGCCATGCCGATGCACGATATCGCAGGCTTCGCGGATCTCTTCCTCGAAGACGCCGTGCGTGGAAGGATAGGTCAGCATGATCGCCGACAGCGCCTCGCTGTGCTTTTCGGCCTTGAGGCGTAGGTCGTCGAGATCGATATTGCCGTTCTTGTCGCACTCGACGACCACGACCTTCATCTGCGCCATGGCCGCCGATGCCGGATTGGTGCCGTGTGCCGAGCTGGGTATCAGGCAGATATCGCGGTGCCCTTGATCGTTGGCGGCCTGGTAGCGGCGGATGGCGACGAGGCCGGCATATTCGCCCTGGGCGCCTGAATTGGGCTGCATGGAAATATGCTCGTAGCCGGTGATCTCGACCAGGAACGCGGCCAGCTCGTCGATCATCTGCTTGTAGCCGACGGCCTGGTCGCCAGGCACGAAGGGGTGCAGGTTGGCGAACTCCGGCCAAGTGATCGGCATCATCTCGCTAGTCGCATTGAGCTTCATGGTGCACGAGCCCAGCGGGATCATGGCGTGGGTCAGCGATAGATCGCGATTCTCCAGGCGCTTGAGATAGCGCAGCATCTCGGTCTCGCTGCGATAACGCGTAAAGTTGGGGTGCGTCAGGTAATCGCTTTCACGCACACAGTCGGCAGGAATGCCGCTCAGTCCGTTGGCGACCACCTCGTCATCGAGGCTGGATACCGAAAGTTCGTGTTCTTCACCCAGCAGGACATCGAAGAGTGTGGCGACATCGGCTGCCGTCGTGGTTTCGTCGAGACTGATGCCGATGCGTCCGTCTTCATGGAAACGCAGGTTGACTGCATGGGTCAGGGCGCGGCCGTGGATCTTGCCAGCATCGGCGTTGACCAAGGTCAAGGTGTCGAACCAGCTGTCGTGGGCCAGCGTCAGCCCCTTGCGCTTGAGCCCTTCGGCCAGGATGGTGGTCAACCGGTGAATGCGAGAGGCGATGGTGCGCAGCCCTTCGGCGCCATGATAGACGGCGTAGAAACCGGCGATATTGGCCAGCAGCGCTTGCGAGGTACAAATGTTAGAGGTGGCTTTCTCGCGGCGGATATGCTGTTCGCGGGTCTGCATGGCCATACGCAGGGCGGTGTTGCCACGGCTGTCCTTGGACACTCCGATGATGCGTCCCGGGATCGAGCGTTTGTGCTGATCCGTGGTGGCGAAGAAGGCTGCATGGGGACCACCGTACCCCATGGGAACGCCAAACCGCTGCGAATTGCCCAAGACCACGTCCGCGCCGATTGCGCCAGGCTCCTTGAGCAGTGCCAGGCTCATGAGATCGGCGGCGACACATGTCATGACTTGGCGCTCGCGTGCTGCATCGAGCAACGGCGCGAGGTCATGAACGCGTCCCGTTTCGCCGGGATACTGGAGCAGCGCCCCGAAGACGTCATGTTCGGCAAGTCGGTCGGGCCTGTCGATGATCAGTTCGAAGCCGTAATACGCCGCCCGCGTACGCAGTACGTCCAGGGTTTGCGGCAGCACGTCATCGGCGACGAAGAACTTGTCGGTCTTGGCTTTCTTGTTGGCCCGGCGGCATAACGCCATGGCTTCGGCGGCAGCGGTCGCCTCGTCGAGCAGCGAGGCATTGGCCAGATCCATCCCAGTGAGGTCCATGACCATCTGCTGGAAATTGAGCAAGCCTTCCAGCCGGCCTTGTGCAATTTCCGGTTGGTAGGGCGTATAGGCCGTATACCAGCCGGGATTTTCGAGTACGTTGCGAGCTATGACCGCCGGGGTATGGGTGTTGTAGTAACCCTGGCCGATATAGGTCTTGAAGAGCTTGTTCTGTTGAGCAAGGCGCTTTAGATAATCCAGCGCCTCGGCTTCGCTACGAGGTGCCTCGAGATTGAGTTGGCGTTCCAGGCGGATATCGCGTGGAATGGTCTTCTCGATCAGCGTTTCCATGCTGTCGATGCCGAGCTCGCCCAGCATATAGGCGACGTCCGCACTGTCCGGTCCATTGTGGCGATGAACGAAGGCATCATGACTGGCCAGCTCGGCCAGGCGGCGTTTTTCTACAGCCATGGGGCACCTGTGTGGTAGCGGGGCGGTCAGGCCCATAACAGATAAGGGTGTTGCGTGGCGAAAGACGCCGAGAGGTGTGATGCAGTGGCGTCTTTCGCAGGAGACGTCAGTCTTCTTCGGCTTCGGCGATCTGGGCGTAAGCATCCGCATCGAGCAGATCGTCGAGTGCCGTATCATCGGCCAGTTTCAGCTTGGCGAGCCACCCATCTTCGTATGGCGACTCGTTGACGGTCTCCGGAGCGTCTTCCAGGCTTTCGTTGACTTCGACGATCTCGCCTGACAGCGGCGCATAGAGGTCGGAAGCGGCCTTGACCGACTCGATGACACCGAATTCCTCGCCGGCATCGAGTTCGCGGCCGACTTCGGGAAGCTCGACGAAGACGACGTCGCCCAAGGCTTCCTGAGCATGATCGGTGATGCCGATGGTGACTGTGCCGTCGCCATTGTCCAGCACCCATTCGTGGCTTTTGGTGTAGCGAAGGTTATCGGGAATGGAGCTCATCTTGTTTTCCTATACGAGAAGGGGTTCCTGTTGGCGGGAATCGTACCGTCATGCGTGGATGGTTACGAGTCTCGTAGGGTTGTCCAAATAAGTTTTTACTGCAATACGACCTGACCGTGACTATAGCGTGGCCAGCTTTCGCACGAGCGTCCAGCCGCACTCATCGAACGACTCTCCGCCTGCCGCCTCCTATGCCTGATCTTCCGAGGCGAAACCTTTGCCTGTGTATGCATAGCGCACACGGGCAGGTTGTCTAGACTGAATTTGGCCGGTAATGTAACCATGTTTCTTATTGGAAACAAGTTTCTTCGATGGGGCGACCCGAGAATACGTCCCTGCGAAAACAAGAGAATGGTAATTTCGGCCTTGCCGACTAAAGTCCCAAGTTTCCTCTGCCATCAATACATAAGGCAAAAATTTCCTACATAACGCTGGGTCTCGGTGGCGGTATTCGCTAAGGTAAGCGGGTTCGCAAGAAGCGGGTCGCTTCTCCGTCATGTCAAGGGCTTACGGTGCGCCGTGCCCATAACAACAAGCGAAACATTGGAGTATTCACGTGGAAACGTTGACAAGCATTCTATCCGCCATCGAAGGGGTCGTTTGGGGGCCCCTGATGCTCTTGCTGCTGCTTGGAGTGGGGCTGTATCTCCAGATGGGCCTGAAGGCCATGCCTATCCGCAAGCTTGGCATGGGGTTCAGGCTATTGTGGCAGGGGCGTACAACGGCCGAGGGGGATGAGAAGGAGGGCGAGGTATCGCCTTTCAATGCCCTGATGACGTCGCTCTCCGCCACGATCGGGACCGGCAATATCGCCGGGGTCGCCACGGCGATCTTCCTGGGCGGTCCAGGTGCGGTGTTCTGGATGTGGATCACTGCCCTGGTGGGTATGGCGACCAAGTTCGCGGAGGCCGTGCTGGCCGTTCGCTATCGCGAAATCGACGAGGCGGGAGATCACGTAGGCGGGCCGATGTATTACATCCGCAATGGCCTGGGGCGCAAGTGGGCCTGGTTGGGTGGCTTGTTCGCCTTCTTCGGTGCAGTGGCCGCGTTCGGTATCGGTAATACCGTTCAATCCAATTCGGTAGCCGATGGGCTCAATGAGTCGTTGAGTCTGCCACCCTGGCTGACCGGTATCGTGATCATGCTGCTGGCCGGTGCCGTCATTCTGGGCGGGATCAAGCGCATCGCCAAGGTGGCGGGCAAGCTCGTACCGCTAATGGCCGTCGCCTATATTATTTGCGGCCTCCTGATCCTGATCATCAATGCCGACCAGATCGGTTCGGCACTCGGGTTGATCTTCGGGCATGCGTTTTCACCGGCATCCGCCGTGGGCGGTTTTGCCGGGGCCGCGGTCGCCAAGGCGATCCAGTTCGGCGTGGCGCGTGGCGTGTTCTCCAACGAGGCAGGGTTGGGCAGCGCCCCGATCGCTCACGCCGCCGCACAGACCAAGAACCCGGTTCGTCAAGGCCTGGTCGCGATGCTCGGTACCTTCATCGACACGATCATCGTCTGCTCGATCACGGCACTGGCGATCCTGACCACCAGCGACTGGACGTCGGGCGAGACCGGGGCGGCACTGACCAGCATGGCCTTCGACAACACGCTGCCGGGCGTAGGCCAGTATGTCGTTTCCTTTGCGTTGGCCGTGTTTGCCTTTACGACGATTCTCGGTTGGGCCTTCTATGGCGAAAAATGCTTCGAATATCTGTTCGGCGTACGCTCGATCAAGCTCTATCGCGTAGTCTATATTCTTGCCATTTTTGCGGGTGCGGTGGCTCCTCTGGATTTCGTCTGGCTGATGGCCAGCGTGTTCAATGCGCTGATGGCCATCCCCAACCTGATCGCCCTGGCCTTGCTGTCGCCGGTCGTGTTCAAGCTGACCAAGGATTATTTCGAGGGCAAGACCGTGCTACCGGGTGAAGACCTGGGGCGCTGAGCCGCCGGTATTAGCGAACGTTGACGAGGAGCGACCAATGTACGAACTTGGCAAAACCCCGCTGCACGATCTGCATCTGGAGCTGGGTGCAAAGATGGTCGAATTTGCCGGTTACTCGATGCCGGTGCAGTACCCGCTTGGGGTCAAGAAGGAGCATGAGCATACCCGCTCTGCCTGTGGGCTCTTCGATGTCTCGCACATGGGCCAGATCGTAGTGAGTGGCCCCGAGCCCGCCCAAGCGCTGGAGGCGTTGGTATGCACCGACATTGTGGGGCTGCGTGAGGGAATGCAGCGTTATACCCTGTTCACCGGCACCGAAGGTGGGATTCTCGACGATCTCATGGTGGTCAATGCAGGCGATCACCTCTATCTCGTGGTCAATGCGGCCACCAAGGCGCAGGACATTGCCCACTTGCGTATGGGGTTGGGAACCGAGTACCGGGTCGAGGAACTCGACCGCGGCCTGTTGGCGTTGCAGGGGCCGAGAGCCGCCGACGTAATGGCCCGGTTATGTCCCGAAGCCTGCAATTTGACCTTCATGCAGCATGGGCAGTATGACGTGGCGGGCATCCCGGTATGGATCAGTCGCAGCGGGTATACCGGTGAGGATGGCTTCGAAATCTCGGTGGCGGCGCAGGAGTGCGAGGCGCTCGCCCGGCGTCTCCTGGACGAGCCCGAAGTCGAGGCGATCGGCCTCGGCGCCCGCGATTCGTTACGCCTGGAGGCCGGCCTATGCCTGTACGGCCACGATATCGATCAGACCACCACACCCGTGGAAGCCGGCCTGACCTGGGTGGTCAGCAAGACACGTCGCTATGGCGGCGAACGCGAAGGAGGCTTCCTCGGGGCGGATATCATTCTTCACCGAATCCAGGTCAAGGATCATCAGCGCAAACGTGTGGGCCTGCTCGGAGAAGGACGTGCGCCGGTGCGTGAAGGTGCCGAGCTCTACAGCGAAGACGACAGGCATATCGGGACGGTGACCTCCGGCGGCTTCGGACCGTCGGTCGGCAAGCCCGTGGCGATGGGTTATGTGGCGATCGATGACGCCGAGGTCGGTAATGTCGTTTATGCCGAAGTGCGCGGTAAACGCTTGCCAATGACGGTTAGCAAGATGCCTTTCGTCGAGCCAGGCTATTATCGAGGCTAGTCGTATTATACCGTTATCTTTCCCAAGCCAAAGCCGTCTCCAAGGAGGCGGCTTTTCATTTGGTGACCGGCTAGCGGATATCAGCGCAATACCTTGCGGGGGTCGATGGGCTTTCCGCCGTGTCGCACGTCGAAGAGCAAGTCATAACGCTCGGTGGCGGAGCTGTAGCTCACCGTGCAGACTGCCGTTCCCATGGGGACCGTCTGGCCCTCCTTGACCTTCAGGTCGTCGCACAAGGCATACACGCTCTGAAGATTGCCGGAGTGATGAATGATGACCACATTGCCCAGATGGCGCATGCTACTGGCGAAGCTCACCTTACCGTTCGCCACGCTCTTGGCTTGGCTGCCGCTATGCGTACTCAGCAGCATGGGTTGCAGGCTGCCACGACTGTCCTTGCCGAACTGACGTACGACACGATAGTCGTCGAGCGGCCAGGACCAATCTTTTTGCTGGCTCGGCAAGGGGCCGGGGTCGGGTATCCTGGCTGGTTTGGCGGCTGGAACTGCGGGTTTTGGCTTTGGCTTGGGCGAAGTGGAGCGGCTTGCGACACGGCTGGTATTGCCGCGCAGAGGCACCTGTAGCAGATACCCCACTTTCAGTGCATTGGGATTGATCGAGCGATTGGCGTTTTGGATCCTTCCCGAGGTCGTCCCGAAGTGTCTGGCAATGCTCGAATAGGTATCGCCGGGGCGTACCTGGTATCGATAAGGACCGCCCGAGGGAGCGCGCTCCTGCTGGGTCGGTATCATGATTCGCTGGCCGATGGCCAGCTTATGCGGGTCGACGCCTGGATTGAAGCGCATCAGGCGCACGAGCGGTATATCGGCACGTCTGGCAATGGCGCCCAGCGTGTCGCCACGCTGGATCGTGACCCAGTTCCCGGCAAGCGTGGCAGGGCTGCGCCAGGTGGTCGAGCCTACCGGTGTGGCGCAGCCGCTCAGCAGCAGGCAAAGCAAAAAGATCAGTGCAATGAGTCCAGGAAGCGATCTTTGTCCTGCCACAAGGCGTTGAGCCATTTCTGGAAACGTTCCTTATACTGCGGATCCTGATGATAGTCACCACCGTGCATCCAGCTCGGTAGGTCGAGGCGTCGAGCATACAGGCACGGCGGCTTCCCGTCCGCAGAGAAAATCCCAGAAACTGGGGCATTCGCGCGTATAACCCAGTGTGACATCGAGGACGCCACTGAGCTGTCTTCCCAGCAGGCTGACGACTTGGGCCGTGCCGCCGGCCTTGGGGCGCAGCAGGTGGCGATAAGGGCTATTCTGCCTGCGTTGCTTGGTGGGGGTGAAGCGCGTCCCTTCAACGAAGTTGTAGATTGCCATGGGCATCTGCTGGGCGCGTTCGCACAAGCGTTCGGTTGCCTGCCTGTCGCGTGTGGCCAACGCGGGATTGCGCTCTAGGGCATCGCGTTTGTAGCGTCGCATGAACGGAAACTCTAGCGCCCACCACGCCAGGCCGATCACCGGTACCCAGATCAGCTCACGCTTGAGAAAGAAGCGCGGCATTGGGATGCGGCGGTGCAAGGCCATCTGCAGCAGGAAGATATCGGTCCAACTGCGATGGTTGGCAACCACCAGCCACCATTGGTGAGGCGACAGTCCCTGCGGGAGGTGAATGTCCAGGCGCGGTTTGAGCCAGCGCCGCATCCACCATAGATTGGTCCCGATCCAGGCCAGGGCAATACGGTTCAGGCCCCCGAGCAGGCGTAGACGTAGCCGGCGCGTTGGGGTGACGAGTTTCAACAAGGTGAGGGCGTACAGAGGAACGGCCCAGAACAGGGTGCTGAGCACCAGTAGCAGAATGCTCACGATCCCCTTGAGGGTCGACATGTCATGCTCCTTCAATGACGTGGCGACATGCTACTGGATGCGGGTAAGGCTGCCCAGTCTTGATGTTTGCCCCTCGTGTTGATAGCAGCGAGAGGCGTGACGGATCACTGATGCAGTTCGGTAAGGTTCTCGTAGAGCTTGAGTGCTTCGGGGTTGGCAAGCGCATCCTGGTTCTTGACCGGCCGCCCGTGGACGATGTTGCGCACGGCCAGCTCGACGATCTTGCCTGACAGTGTGCGAGGAATATCGCTGACCTGGATGATCTTCGCTGGCACGTGTCTAGGACTGGTGTTGATGCGAATCGTGCGCCGTATCTCGTCGCGCAGGGCCTCGTCGAGTTCGATACCCGGCTGTAGACGTACGAACAGGATGACGCGAATGTCGTCGCCCCACTCCTGGCCGATGCATAGCGACTCGAGGACGCCTTCGACTTTTTCCACCTGGCGATAGATCTCGGCGGTACCGATGCGCACGCCGCCCGGGTTGAGCACGGCATCCGAGCGACCATGAATGATCAGGCCGTCTTCGGCTGTGATCTCGGCGTAGTCGCCGTGGGCCCAAATCCCCGGAAATGTCGAGAAATAAGCTTCTCGGTAGCGTTCCCCATCCGGATCGTTCCAGAACCCGATGGGCATCGAGGGAAACGGGCGGGTACAAACCAGCTCGCCCTTTGCCTCGCGCAGTGATTTGCCGTCGTCGTCGAAGACATCCACCGCCATGCCCAGGCCACGGCATTGCAGTTGTCCGCGGTAGACCGGACGAATCGGGCAGCCCAAGGCGAAACAGGAGACGATATCGGTGCCGCCCGAGATCGAGGCCAGCAACAGGTTGGGCCCGATGTCGCGGTAGACGTAATCGAAGGATTCGTGGGCCAGAGCCGAGCCTGTGGAAAGCACGGCACGCAGGCGGGAAAGATCGTGGCTGCGGCCGGGTTTGAGGCCTTCCTTTTCACAAGCGGCAATGTACTTGGCGCTCGTGCCGAAGACGCTGATACCTTCGCGTTCGGCCAGCGACCACAGTACGTCGGGTGTGGGAGCGAAAGGTGAACCGTCGAACAGCACCAGTGTCGAGCCGCTGGCCAGGCCGGAAACCAGCCAGTTCCACATCATCCAACCGCAAGTGGTGTAGTAGAAAAGCACGTCGTGGGAACGTAAATCGGTATGCAGGCGATGTTCCTTGAGATGCTGCAACAGCGTGCCGCCAGCCGAATGGACAATGCACTTCGGGGCACCGGTCGTTCCCGACGAGTAAAGTATGTAGAGCGGATGGTCGAAGGGCTGGGGCTCGAATTCGATCTCGCTGGCGTTGTTGTTGAGGTAGTCGTGCCAGGCAACGGCCTTGTCGATGCCGTGAGTATGGGCTTCGTCATGCAGGAAAGGGAATATCACCACTTGATTCAGCGACTCGATGGCGCCACTGATCTTGGCAATGCGGTCGTGGGTGTCGATGGGCTTGCCGTTCCAGGTATAGCCATCGGTGGCAATCAGCACCTTGGGCTGGATCTGACCGAAACGGTCGAGCACGCCATTGAAGCCGAAATCCGGCGAGCAACTCGACCATACGGCGCCCAGGCTGGCCGTAGCGAGCATGGCGATAACGGCATGCTCACTGTTGGGCACGAATCCGGCGACACGGTCGCCGGCGGTAATGCCGCTGGCGCGCAGGGCGTGCGCTAGCTTGGCGACCTGATCGTACAGTTCGGCAAAGCTGATCTGTTGGCGTCTTCCACGTTCGTCGCAAGCGATCAGGGCCGGATGGTCGTCACGTCGGCGCAGCAGGTTGGCGGCGAAATTGAGCTTGGCATGCGGAAACCAGCGCGCTCCCGGCATGGCATCGGGGCGCTCGAGTAGCGTATCGCCCTGGGTATCGGCCAGCACGCCGCTCTCTTCCCAGACGAGTCGCCAGAACGTTTCCAGGTTGTCCACGCTCCACGCATGGAGTGACGCATAATCGCTTAGCTCGGCATCATGCTCGCGATTGATGCGTTGCATGAGGGCATGCATCTGTGTGGCTTCGATCTCGGACTGGGAAGGTTGCCAGAGCGGTTGCGACATGCTGTCCCTCCTGCGTTATTGATTGTGTGGCCAAGTCAGGGTGATGCGCTGCAAAACGCGTCCATTTAAATCTACCCAGAGCATAATTGCCACGGACGAGAGCACGCTTCCTCCCTTCGTCTAATGAATGCTCATGCTGAGAATGATGAAAAACTGAGCATTTCGTAACAGAGCAACGGTTCATCAATGTTACGCGGGAATTGCGCAGCAGCCTTGCACAGCCTTATCCACAGTTTCTGT
This sequence comes from Halomonas sp. McH1-25, assembly GCF_022348165.1. GTDB lineage: Bacteria > Pseudomonadota > Gammaproteobacteria > Pseudomonadales > Halomonadaceae > Modicisalibacter. The sequence goes on along the minus strand of NZ_JAKRFI010000001.1, from coordinate 379,740 downwards.
GCATAAGCGGAATAGCTGTGAAATTTTCTTACCAAATTTTGAGAGGCGCTTTGGGGGAGAGTAGACTTTCCTATGTATGCCGGCCAGTGAGCCGGCGATTGCATTTTTATGCTTGGTAAAGAGGGAGACGAAGCCTTGCGCGGCTTGCCTGCAACACTGCCGATCCTTTTCGTATGCGAAATCAGCTTTTTGCTCGGCCATGGCCTGATCATGACCCTGCTTGGGGTACGCATGTCCCTCGAGGGGTTCCCGTCGCAAATGGCGGGTTTATTGATGTCGAGTTTCTCGCTCGGGTTCGTGTTGGGCAGCTATTTCATCGAGAAGCGCATCCGTTCGGTCGGCCACATTCGGGTCTTCGCCGCTTGTGCTGCCATGCTGGCAGTGACCGCCATGCTGCATGGCTTGTGGATCAATCCCTGGGCATGGTTGGTTTGGCGTGTCGCCGGTGGTGCATCCACGGCGGGGCTGCTGATGGTCATGGAGTCTTGGGTGTCCGGCGAGTCCAATAACGAGAACCGGGGCAAAGTGCTGGCCTGGTACATGATCATCTCGACCCTGTCCCTGGCGGGGGGGCAATGGATGCTCAACCTGGCCGACCCGGGTACGGCCGTACTCTTTTCGGTGTCGGGCATACTTTTCGCACTGGCGCTGGTGCCACTATCCATCCATCGTATTCCTGGCCCGTCCCAGGGCAGTCACGACGTGGCCCACAAGATCAAGCTCAGCGAACTTTTCAAACGCGCACCGGTTGGATTGGTGGGGGCGTTTACCGCCGGTCTCATGGCACAGGCATTCTTCGCCATGACCCCCTACTTTGGCCAGGAAATCGGCCTGACGACCCGCGAAACCTCTCAGTTCATGGCGATTACCACCATGGTTGCGCTGGTCGCCCAATGGACGTTGGGACGTGTCTCGGATCGCATCGATCGTCGCAAGGTGATCCTTTTCATGGCCGTGGTAATGGCCGCGACAGGCAGCGTGATTTCCGTGGCGGCCGCCTACAGCTATCTGGCGTTGCTCATCGTGGCATGCCTGCATACCGCCATGTTGCATACCCTGTATTCCTTGAGCCTGGCGCATACCCATGATTGGCTGGAACCGTCGGAGATCATTGCGGCGAATGCCAAGCTGATGATTTGGTATGGCGTTGGCTCGATCATCGGCCCATTCAGCGCATCCTTGGTCATGCAAGCGGTCGGGCCGGAAGGGCTATGGCTGTTTTTGGGTGCCGCTGCCCTGGCCTTGGGCATGTTCGTGCTCGTGAGGCTGTTTGGTCGTCGAGGTTGGGAGCCCGAAGTGGAACAGGAGCCTTTGGCGCCCATGCCGCTGGTCGAGACATCGCACTATCTGAACGAGCTCGACCAACAGCGCTACGAAATGCAGCAACTGGAGCTGGATTTCGAGCGTTTCAGCGAACCCGAGGAGCAGGGCGCGTTGAGTGGGGCCGATGCTGGGATGACTGATAAGGCTTGATAGGCAACGACGTCAGGCGATTTCACAACGGGTATGCTGAGGTAGCAATAACTCGACGGCACGCTCCTGATCGTTGGTCAGGCATTTCTGTACCAGGGCGACGCCTCCCACGGCGATACGATGCTCGTCGCCCTCGGCAAAGGGGAGTCGCCGCAGGCAGGTCGGGTAAAAGCGATAGCTCAAAAGGGGAGATACCGGAAAAATCCCGTGTTGGCGATCGGCGCTCCCTACGAAACCGGCCTGCTGCATGGCGTGGTCGAGCGACTGAAGATCGCTACCCGCTCTGTGGCAATCGAAGCCGGCATGGTGCACACGAGGCCCCATCACCGAGAGCCAAGCCGCCAGTGGGTTCGATTGCTTCAAATGCTGGTAGGTCGCCCAGTCGGGCATCGGCCAGGGGCGTCCTCGGCAGAACAGATTCTGTCCACGGCAATCCTGAGGATGGGCGCGGTCGATGAGGCTCTCGAGTCGCTGACGTGGCAGGCGTGTGAGCGTGCTGGGCTGGAACTCGGCCAACACCAGCCAGGCACTGTCATCGGGAGGCGCCAGCAGCGTAACCAGTAACCCCCGATCCGCCATGGCATAGCTTTGCATGCGGCGAAAGCCGAAATGATATAGCGTCGGAGACAGGACCTCGGTACTGAAAGGGCCATGATTGAGCGTTACCAGCACCAGGTATTCGGTATGTCGCGTAATTGGCCCGAGCTGAGTGCCACCAAGCTCCGGGTGCAGATGGATGTAATCCAGCCAGAGCTGCTGCAGGAACTCTTCACGTTGCATGTCGGTGGCCTCCTGGCGAGTGGCTTTGCTCCCTTCATGCAGTATAGGCATAGCTCGCCGGTGAGCATTCAACGTTAGAGGCGTAACGAAAAAAGCTCAGTAACCACCTGATGGTCAAACATGAAGCGAACGGCCGGCGGTTGGGCATCAACGAAGGCGCCGGCCCCTGGGGCCGGCGCCTTCACATGCAAGGTCGTCTTGGAGGCTGTCGACCTAATCGCAGGGTATCAGCTCGCTGCCGATTCGGGCATTAGCGAATTGTCGCGTACGTACTGGTCGAATTCGGTGAAGCCGCCGATGTGCGTTTGGTCGACGAAAATCTGCGGCACGGTCTCTACCGGCTTGCCGATCGTCTTTTCCATGTCGGCCTTGGTAATGCCTTCTTCATGGATGTCGATATAGCGATAGCTGAAGTCGTCACGTGCTTCGCTCAGCTTCTCGGCGAGGTCCTTGGCGCGAACGCAAAAGGGGCAGCCTGGGCGTCCAAAGATAACTGTCAACATAACGGTCTCCTGATGTGAATGAGCGTCGATAGGAAAAAGGCTAAATGGGTGCCATTATTTCTTATCGTGCTACGCGAGGCCAATAGAGACTGCCTACACGGTTTATGATGCCCGCCTATCGTAGGCTGTATGGTTGCCGTTGGGTGCTAATCGTAGTGGAACCGCTCTTCGTCGGCCCTGATCAGCAACTCTTTCATATCTTTATAGATATCGGAGGCTGCTGCGAGGATATGCTCGCTATAGAGCTCGTCCGGTATAGTGTCGGGAACGGGGTAAAGATGGCCGGTGCGTGCCCCCGCTTCGCGGGCGATCAGCATGCCGGCGGCACTATCCCAAGGCGAGACGCTTTCATAGTAAGCCTCCAGGCGCCCACAGGCGACATTGCACAGATCCAGGGCGGCCGAGCCGCAGCGACGCATGTCCTGGCAATTTTCCATGACGGCAGCGAGACGTCGCAACAAGGGCGCTCGACTTTCACGGCGATAGGGAAAGCCGGTGGCGACCAAGCTTTTCTCCAGGGACGATGCCGTGCTGGCGCGAATCTGACGGTCGTTGAGCCGGGCGCCTTCGCCACGCAGGGCGGTAAAGGTTTCTTCTAGAAAGGGCGCATGTACCACGCCGACATGCACCTTTCCATCCCGGGCCCAGGCAATGGAAACGGCCACGTGCGGCAGGCCCTGAGCAAAGTTGACGGTGCCATCGATGGGGTCGACGACCCACAAGGGCCCTTTGCGCTCCATGCTCTCCTTCTCGGGGGTCAACTCTTCGGTCAGCCTGGGCTCGCCCGGGAAATTCCGCTCGAGCTGATCGGCAATGAACTGGTCCACTGCCACGTCGACGTCGGTCACCAGTTCTGCATTTTTCTTGTAACGCCGATCGAAATTACTTTGTGCCCTGGCGTCCTGAATCATTCGCCCTGCCTGCTCTGCAATGTCGGTCGCAATGGCAAGCCGCTCGGCATCCCGCATCCTGGCCTCCTGGCGGAAATGAACGTGAGTTTCCCAGTCTAGCATTCATGATTGGTGCGGTGCGGAAACATTCCCGGTCAAGCCTCTATAATGCAGGCGATGCTTGAGCAGGACAGGGGAAAAACATGCAGGCGTTAGGTGGCGAAGATTATCAGCGACTCGAGCGGTTGGCGCGGGAATGGCTGAAAGAGCACGCCTTGGAATACAAGACAGCCGAGAGAAGGAACCCGTCGTTGGGTGTGGATGCATTATGCTTCCAGGCGATGGGAGATGATCTGATTGGTGTGCTGGTTACACCCGTAGCGCTGTCGCTGGTGGTGTTGCCGGCCCGCAGCCAAGATTCGCTAGGAGACGATACGGTAAACGCCGATCGTCGAATCGTCACCTTGCCCAGCGGGCGGTACGCTTTCATGCCGGTGTCCCTCGCTGCAGGAAGAGAACGCCTGTGGTGTTGTGAGCTGCTCGATGACATGTCGGCCTTGCATGGGCCGGACGAGGCCAGCCGGCTGGCTCAGCGAGTCATGCAGCGCGTAATGTCGCCTGCCGAAGGTCCACAAGAGTGACCATCGGTAGTTTCCGGATTCTCAAGGAGCTGAAGATATGAGTGCGAACCCCAACCCCAACCCCGGTTCTCCGCGTGTCGCACTGGTGACGGGCACGTCGAGCGGCATTGGCGCAGCAGTGGTCGAAACGCTATGCGATTTAGGCCATCAGGTTCTCGCCGTGGACTTCAATCCAGCGGGAAAAAGCGTAGCCGAAGCGTCCGGGGCGGTATTCTTTCAGGCCGACCTGACCGATGCCGAGGCGTGCCGGGCAGCAGTGGGCGATGCCATCAAGCGCTTCGGCCATGTGGATATCCTCGTCAACAACGCAGGTGTCCAGCATGTCGAAAGCATCGAGTCCTTTCCGGAAGCCAAGTGGCGGCAAATCATCGACCTGATGCTCACGGCTCCCTTCCTGCTGACCCAGGCGGCCTGGCCCTACATGCGCGAAGGACAATGGGGGCGCATCATCAATATCGCCTCGGTACATGCCCAGGTCGCTTCGCCCGGCAAGGCCGCCTACATCAGCGCCAAGCATGGCCTGATTGGCCTGACCAAGACAGCGGCGCTGGAAGGGGGGGAACATGGCATTACCGCCAACGCATTATGTCCGGCCTACGTGCACACGCCGCTGGTCGATAATCAGATAACCGATCAGGCACGCATGCATGGCATGAGCGAACGCGAGGTCATCGAGAAGGTCATGCTCAAGAACGCCGCCGTCAAGCGGCTGATCGATCCTTCCGAGGTGGCCGCGTTGGTGGCCTACCTGGCTTCCGACCAGGCAGGCGCTGTGACGGGGTCCAGCTGGAACATCGACCTGGGCTGGACTGCGCAGTGAGAGACTCCCGCTAGCGACGCACCGGGCGCTTCTGGAGCTTGCGCTGGAGTGTCCGGCGATGCATGCCCAGTGCCCGGGCTGTGGCGGAAATATTGCCATCGTGTTCCTGCAGAATCTTCTGGATATGCTCCCAGGTGACCCGGTTGATGGATGGCGGGTTGTCGGCGATGTCGATGTCCGGGTCGCCGCTATCCCGGTCCAGGGCGGTGACGATCTCGTCGGCGTCGACCGGCTTGCAGAGGTAATTGACGGCGCCCAGCTTGATGGCTTCCACCGCCGTGGCGATGCTCGAATAGCCGGTCAGCACGATCACCCTGCAGTCCGGGGCGATGGCCAGCAGCTCCGGCAACAGTTTCAGGCCCGACGAGTGTTCCAGCTTGAGATCCAGCGTGGCCAGGTCCGGCGGGGTTTGGCGTACCAGTGCCAAGGCCGTCTCGGCGTCGTGGGCGACATTGACCTCATAGCCACGGCGCGTGAGCGCGCGCTGCATGACGTGGCAGAACATTTCGTCGTCGTCGACGATGAGCAGGCGTTCGTTGCTATCCATGATAATCCTCTTTTCGAGCTGCGCACCCGCTGGGCTATAACGCTTGCCCGGGGGCGGCGCGGGGCAGCTTGACCTCGGTTAGTGTGCCGCCTTCTTCGTGATTGTAAAGACTCACGCCACCACCGAAGCGGTTGATGGTGGCATGGGTCAGGAACAGACCGATTCCCATGCCCTTGCTCTTGGTCGAGACGAAGGTATCGCCCAGCTGATCGGCAATGGACATGGCCACACCCGGACCATGATCGCGGATGTCGATGATCACTTCGTCGCTTTTCCAGTCGAGGCAGATGAGTATGTCTTCGGGATTGGCGTCGGCGGCGTTGTTGAGCAGATTCATCAGCGCCTGCTCCAATGTGGTATCCACGGCCAGCCAGGGAGTGCCGCGCTTGCCGAGCACCTCGATGGCGTGAGTCACGTCGGGCCTGAGTACCAGCCAACGCTGGACGAGCTGCTCGAGCCACTCCTGGGCGGGACGAATCTCGGGCTCGGCGAGGCGGCGGCGATCGGCATTCGCGACCAAGTGCTGAAGGCGAGACTTGCAGGTATCGACCTGTTGGCGAAGCAGGTCGATGTCCGCTTCGAGGGTCGGGTTATCTTCGGCATCCTGACGCATTTCCTTGAGCAGAACCGCCATGGTCGAGAGCGGTGTGCCCAGCTCGTGAGCGGTGCCTGCCGCCTGGGTCGCCACGGCGAGGACCTGCTCGTTGCGCAGAGCCGCTTCCCGGGTGCGTGACAAGGTCATGTCTCGACGGCGCAGAGCGTGTGCCATTTTGTAGATGAAGAATGTGACCAGGCCGGCAGACAGGCCGAAATTGATCCACATGCCGAGCACGTGCAGGCTGATGCCCGGGCCGACCAACCCATGACTCAGTTGTGGAACCGGCTGATAAAAGAGCATCAGGAAGGTATAGCCGGCCATGGCGGCGCTGGCCACGATCCAGGCATACAGCCAAGGCAAGGTGGCAGCGGCAATAGTCACGGGAACCAGATAGTAAGTGATGAAAGGGTTGGTCGAGCCGCCGGTATAGTAGAAAAGCAGGGTCAGACCGGCAATGTCTGCCATCAGATGCAGCAGATACTCGGTGTCGGTAACCGCACGGGGCCGGCCAAGACGCCACCAGGTGGCGATGTTGATCAGCCCCATGGCGACGATCACGCTGATGACCGGAATCACGCGTAATTGAAAGCCAAGCACCTCGATCCCGAAGATGATTGCACCGAGATAGCCCGTCCAGGTGATGCCGCGGACGAAGGTCAGGCGAACCAGGTTGCGATTGGGGGTGGACAGCGGCAGCGGTAACGGCTGATGCATGATGGCTCCGGCTGGGTGGCTGGCGCCATGATAACCCATCTGCTGCGTTTTTTTGCTTGAGAACAGACCCCAGCTACTGCGTTTCTTCGCATGATCGTAGGATGACTGCGCGTAGCGTGACGGATTGTGAGAGCGGTCATTTCGCTATGCTACCGTTGAACCGCGGCGTGCTGTCTCGACAGTGTAAGCTGCGTGAAAAGCCGGGGGTTGGCACTACGAGCCTGCAGGTATATATCGGTTATATACCGTCTTGTCAGCCAGTGGAAAGCGGCGTGGCAAAGAGCGCTATCATCGAGGTGTTATCGAGAGCTATCGCAACAAAAGCACGACACAAGTTCATGGACGAGGCTAACGAACGAGAAGAAGAAAACGGAAGGAGTGGAATATGCTTACTCATAAGCAGCGCACTCTATTAATCGCCTCGGCATGGCTGATGGCGCTGACTGCCGCCCCCTATGCTACCCTCGTCATCTACCAGTACGGAGATTACGATCCTGACGGCTTCCTGGCCGGACCGGGGGTCTTCGCATCGGGAATCGTCCTGTTCACCGCCGCAATTCTCGTTCTGACGCTGCTTGTCACAAAACTCAGCAGTGAACTGGATGACATTGAAAAGGCATCTCGTCTCGCATCGCCAACCTCTACTGCGCACAATCGACGGCAGCGTGACAGCTTGTTGCCAGAAGGACGCGATAGCGGGTTACGGCTATTGAGAATGGCCAAGGACAGCCCGATCAAGGGCAAGGTCGCCGCGAAGGCCATCATACTGTCGATAAACGGACAGCAGCCGGCCTCGGCGGCCGAAGCCAACGAGGCACTTAAACACGGAGACAACCGGGTCGAGTGGGCCGATAACAAGGGCAACGTGCACTCCACCACGTTCTATTGCCAGAAGCACGATCTCAAAGCCCAGTTCGAGCAAATCACTAGAGTAAGGGAGTCGACACGGTCGTCAGGCTAAGCTGCGCTCGAGCATGCTGTCCGAGTGCCGGCAGTGAGGTTTTGGCCGTGCCATTCACCGGCGCTTCGGCGTTAACCCTACACTACGTCGAGCCCAGCGATTACAATCCTCGCCAGAACACACATCCTCCAACTGGGCGCTCTCATTACGAGTGCCAGTCTGAGTACAAATTAGCGACATAGCTCAATGCCAGATAGCCAGTTAGCCCATAATGCCGGGCTTCGCCGTACTTTCGCCATTATCTCGCACCCCGACGCCGGTAAGACCACGATTACCGAGAAGCTGCTGCTGTTCGGAAACGCCATCCAGCTGGCCGGCTCGGTCAAGGGCAAGCGCAACGAGCGCCATGCCACGTCCGACTGGATGAAGATGGAGCAGGAACGCGGCATTTCGGTGACCACCTCGGTCATGCAGTTTCCCTATGGCGGGCGTATCGTCAATCTGCTGGACACCCCGGGGCACGAGGACTTTTCTGAAGATACCTACCGTACCCTGACGGCCGTCGACTCGGCGCTGATGGTCATTGACGGCGCCAAGGGGGTCGAGGATCGCACCATCAAGCTGATGGAGGTCTGCCGCCTGCGTACCACGCCGATCCTGACCTTCATCAACAAGATGGACCGTGACATTCGCGATCCCATCGAAGTCATGGATGAGGTGGAAACGGTGCTCAACATCCAGTGTGCGCCGATGACCTGGCCGATCGGCATGGGGCGCCACTTCCGGGGAGTCTATCATCTCTATAACGACGTGATTCACCTGTACAAGCAGGGGCAGGGCAATCGCATCCCCGACGATGTACGTATCGAGGGGCTCGATAGTGCCGAGGTCGACGAGGTGCTGGGGGCCGACCAGGCCGAGGAGCTGCGCATGGAAGTCGAGCTGGTGCGTGGCGCCTCGCATGAGTTCGACCTCGAGGCATATCGGCGCGGCGAGCTGACACCCGTCTATTTCGGCACCGCCATGGGCAATTTCGGCGTGCGCGAGATGCTCGATGGCTTCGTCGAGTATGCGCCGGCTCCACAGCCGCGCGAGACCGATACGCGTGAAGTGAGCGCCGAGGACGGAACCTTCAGCGGCTTCGTGTTCAAGATCCAGGCCAACATGGATCCCAAGCATCGCGATCGCGTGGCGTTCCTGCGCGTCTGTTCCGGCAAGTACGACAAGAACATGAAGATGCGGCACGTACGGATCGGCAAGGACGTCAAGATCGCCGACGCACTGACCTTCATGGCTTCCGATCGGGCGCATGTCGAGGAAGCCTGGCCCGGCGACATCATCGGTTTGCACAACCACGGCACCATTCAGATCGGCGATACCTTCACGGTCGGCGAGGACATGCGCTTTACCGGTATCCCGCACTTCGCGCCGGAGCTGTTCAAGCGGGTACGCCTGCGTGATCCGCTGAAAATGAAGCAGTTGCAGAAAGGCCTGCAGCAGCTGTCCGAGGAAGGCGCCACCCAGGTCTTCATGCCGCTGGACAACAATGACCTGATCGTCGGTGCCGTCGGTGCGCTGCAGTTCGACGTGGTCGCCCATCGTCTCAAGGAAGAGTACAAGGTGGATTGCATCTACGAAGCGGTCAATGTCCAGACGGCACGCTGGGTCTACTGCGACGACGCCAAGAAGCTCGATGAATTTCGGCGCAAGGCGAGTACCAACCTGGCGCTGGATGGCGGTGGCTACCTGACCTACCTGGCGCCGACCCGGGTCAATCTGCAGATGACACAGGAGCGCTGGCCGGAAGTGCGATTCAATGCCACTCGTGAGCATTGATGCGACTCCAAGGCAGACAGCCAGCAGGCACCGAGAGCCGACTTTACAGCGCTATCGGGAATGTGGATTCTTGAAGGCGAGCCAGATCAAGGAGCGATATGCATGGCCACGAAGTTTCTCAAGGAGTTTCGCGAGTTCGCAGTCAAGGGCAACGTGGTCGACATGGCGGTGGGGATCATCATCGGCGCCGCTTTTACCGCCATCGTCAACAGCCTGGTCAAGGACGTCTTCACGCCCTTGATCGGCTTGGCAACCGGGGGCCTGAACTTCACCAACCAGTTCCTGGTGCTACGTGAAGGCAGTGGACCAGGCCCCTACAATACGCTGGCGCAGGCCCAGGCCGATGGGGCGGTGACACTCAACTATGGGCTCTTTCTGAATGCCACCCTGTCCTTCGTCATCGTCGCCTTTGCCACCTTCCTGTTGATCCGTAACATCAATCGCCTGAAGAATCTCGCTCAAGCCCCCGAAACGGCGACGGCGCCGACCATCAAGACCTGCCCTTACTGCATCAGCAAGATTCCCATTCCCGCCACGCGTTGTCCGGCATGTACCTCGGAACTGCCTGGCGACAGTTGACCATCGATTACAGGAGCCATCGCACGGATGCTGATCGACGCTCATTGCCATCTCGATTTCGAGGCCTTCGACGAGGATCGCAAGGCCATGTTCTCACGCGCCCACGAAGCCGGGGTCGAGCATTTTCTGGTGCCCGGGACGACACGCCGGCGTTGGCCAGACGTCATCGATGTCGCCCAGCGCAGCGACGTCAGCCTGAGCCTGGGGCTACACCCCTATTTCATGCACGAACACGGGACCGAGGACATCGAAGCGCTCGAACGGGCGCTGGACGACCATCCCGAGGTGATCGCGCTGGGCGAGTGCGGGATCGATGCGCGCTTCGAGGACACCCTCGACGATCAATGGGCCCTGTTCGAGGAACAACTGCGCATTGCCAAGGCGCGTCGTCTGCCTGTGGTGATTCACTGTGTGCATGCCAACGACAAAGTGTCCAAGCGCCTGCGTCAGCTGGATCTGCCGGCCGGCGGCCTGATCCATGCTTTCGCAGGCAGCCCCGAGCAGGCTGGCAAGTTCATCGATCTGGGCTTCGTGGTCGGCCTGGGCGGCGCCACCACTTACGAACGGGCCAAGCGTGTGCACCGTGCCGTCGCGGCACTGCCGGATCACGGCTTCGTTCTGGAGACGGACAGTCCCGACATGCCGTTATGTGGCTTCCAGGGGCAGCGCAATGAGCCAGCACGAATCGCCATGGTCTGCCGCCAAGTCGCGGAATTGCGGGGGCAGACCGACGAGGAAGTGGCCGAACATACCACCGCCAATGTGCAAAGAGTGTTCGGCATAACGCCTCACGCCAGCTAGCCTGCCTGCCCGTTGCTGGCAAGATTCTCAGGGTCGACTCGCTCCAGCGGATAGGGCAGCTTGAGCCGTTTCAGGTGTTGGTCGAGGACCGTCAACGGTTCGGCCAGATCGTCGCGGGTGGTCATTACGGCGAGAATTTCGACTTCGCCGTAGCCGTCGATTTCCGCACTCACCACCTCGCCCTGACTCTTGCCCTCGGCATCGAGTATGGGAGTGCCGATGTCGGGCAGGGTGGCGCCGTCGAGCTGGCCTCGCACCAAGCGTTTCTTGACCTGTCCGCGAAAATGGGCTCGGGCGACGACTTCCTGGCCCGTATAGCAGCCTTTCTTGAAGCTGATGCCGCCCAAGGCTTCCCAGTTGATCATCTGTGGCAAGTAGGTGTCTTGATGAGCGGCGTTCAGCCAGACGAGGCCGGCCTGAATGTCATGCAACTGCCACACGGCATTGCCGACCGGGATGGCATGCTTCGCCAGTGTGTCCCATACGGCACCGGCCTCGTCTTGAGGCAGGCATAACAGTAAGCGCGGCTTATGGCCCGGATGGCGCAGAACGACACGTTCGCCGTGATTGACCTGTTGCCAGGTCGTGGGTGGGCGCAGGTCCATACGCGTCTCGACCAGGGCAGGTGCGTCACGTCCAATCAGACCGAGCAACACGATATCGTCGCGTGGCGTGATGTCCGCTTTATAGAATGCGGCGAATTTTGCCAGGTGATTGCGCAGAGGGTCGATCAGGTCGCGATCGATCAGCAACCAGTAACGCCCCTCCTCGACACGCAGTAGCTGCGCGTTGGCCAGCATGCGCCCCTTCGGCGTGCAGAATGCGGTCGGGGCGGCGAAATCTCCATTGGCCAGGCTGAGTTGGGCGCTGGTCTGTCCCTGCAGGAAGCGCTCGGCGTCGGCGCCTGCCAGTTGCAGGATGCCCATATGGACCAACGGCGTGATCACGGTGTCGTCATGGGCGTGACGGGCCTGGTCCGAATCGCCGAAATCGACATGTCGATCGTCGGAGAAGTGGGCGCCAAGTCGTTGAAGGTAGGCTTTCCAGTCGGACATGAGGACTCCGTTGCGACACGATGTTCAGTATCCACGGTATGAGGGCTGAGACCCTGAAATGCAAGCCGGCGTTGGCCGTGTTGGGGCGATACGATGACGGCGTGCTAGACTTCGCTCCGATAGTGTCCAGATTAGGAGCGCCCGATGAGCCATATCTCGCTGACTTTCGAAGGCGTCGACGACGCCGAGAAGATCAATCAGCTGACGACAGCGCTGATGATGGTGGATGGTGTGGAAAGTGCCGAGGTGGGGCGCCACGGGGCCGATGTCGAGGGGCGCGTTAGCCGAGAGGCGTTGATGGCAGCCGTTGCGAAGCTTGGCGTCAAGGTCCGCTGAGTCTGCCGACAGGAGGTCGTCATGACCATCGTAGTCACCAGTGAAGGGCGTGAGGGGCTTCGTCATCGTATCGAAGTCGAGGGATTCGAGGACATGTTTGCCGATGGCCCTGGCCTCATCGGCGGCAGTGACAGCGCACCGGATCCACACGATTATCTGGACATGGCGCTTGGCGCCTGCAAGGCCATTACCGCGCGGATGTATGCGCGACGCAAAGAGTGGCCGCTGGAAGGCGTCAGGGTCAGCGTCATTCGTGACGACAGCCAGGAGCGTCGCGGCATCTACCGGTTAATGGTCAGCATGGATTTTCTCGGCATCGACGATGCCGAGCAACGTGCCCGGCTGCTGGAAATTGCCGAGCGTTGCCCTATCCAGCGCCTGATGACCGTGTCGCAGGTCGAGGTCAATACCGAACTGTCGGCGTGAGCGCTTGAACTTTTCCGAGACCGGGCCCATCTCAGGCACATGAACAGACCATTCCGAATTCACTCGAAGTATCGTCCCGCGGGGGACCAGCCAGCCGCCATCGATGGGTTGGTCAAGGGCATCGAAGCGGGGCTGGCCCATCAGACCCTGCTCGGCGTGACCGGGTCGGGCAAGACCTTCACCATGGCCAATGTGGTCGAGCGTCTACAGCGTCCGGCCATCGTGATGGCGCCCAACAAGACGCTGGCCGCGCAGCTGTACGGCGAATTCAAGTCGTTCCTGCCCGACAATGCCGTCGAGTACTTCGTCTCGTATTACGATTACTACCAGCCTGAAGCCTATGTGCCGTCGTCGGACACCTTCATCGAGAAGGATGCATCGATCAACGACCATATCGAGCAGATGCGCCTGTCGGCCACCAAGGCGTTGCTGGAGCGTCGCGATGCCTTGATCGTCGCCTCGGTGTCGGCGATCTACGGCCTGGGCGACCCCGAGCTGTATCTGAAGATGCGTCTGCACTTCAATCGCGGCGAGTTGATCGATCAGCGCAGCTTTCTGCGGCGCCTCGCCGAGCTGCAGTACACGCGCAACGACATGGACTTCCGCCGCGGCACCTATCGTGTGCGTGGCGACGTGATCGATATCTACCCGGCGGATGCCGAAGACGAGGCGGTGCGTGTCGAGCTTTTCGATGACGAGATCGATTCGATTCGCCTGTTCGATCCGCTGACCGGCGAGATGCGCGGTCAGGTGCCGCGCATGACCATCTACCCCAAGAGTCACTACGTCACGCCGCGCGAAACTATCGTGCAGGCCACGGAAAACATCAAGGCCGAGCTTATCGAGCGACTCGACTGGTTGCGCAAGCATGACAAGCTGGTAGAGGCCCAGCGTCTCGAGCAGCGCACGCTTTACGATATCGAGATGATGCTCGAGTTGGGGTACTGCAACGGTATCGAGAACTACTCGCGTTATCTCTCGGGGCGCAAGCCCGGCGAGCCGCCGCCGACGTTCTTCGACTACCTGCCGGCCGATTCGCTGTTGTTCATCGACGAGTCCCACGTCAGCGTTCCCCAAGTGGGGGGGATGTACAAGGGCGACCGCTCGCGCAAGGAAACGCTGGTGGAATATGGCTTCCGGCTGCCCTCGGCGCTTGACAATCGACCCATGACCTTCGAGGAATGGGAGCGTATCTGTCCGCAAACGGTTTTCGTCTCGGCGACACCGGGTAAGTACGAGGCCGAACATGCCGGCCAAGTGGTCGAGCAGGTGGTGCGTCCCACCGGGTTGCTGGATCCCGAAGTCGAGGTGCGTCCGGCCTCGACGCAGGTGGATGACTTGTTGTCCGAGATTCGCCTGCGCACCGAGGTGGGCGAACGTGTGCTGGTTACGACGCTGACCAAGCGTATGGCCGAGGACCTGACGGAATACTTCGACGAACACGATATACGGGTACGCTATCTGCATTCCGATATCGATACCGTCGAGCGTGTCGAGATCATTCGCGACCTGCGCCTGGGCAAGTTCGATGTCCTGGTGGGCATCAACCTGCTTCGCGAGGGTCTGGATATTCCCGAGGTGTCGTTGGTGGCCATCCTCGATGCCGATAAGGAGGGTTTCCTGCGTGCCGAGCGCTCCTTGATTCAGACGATCGGGCGTGCGGCGCGCAACGCCCGCGGCAAGGCGATCCTTTATGGTGACCGGATCACCGATTCGATGCGCAAGGCGATCGACGAGACCGAACGGCGCCGTGCCAAGCAGATTGCCCACAACGAGGCGCATGGCATTACGCCGACGACGGTGACCCGTTCGGTGGCCGACATCATGGAAGGGGCCCAGGCTCCCGGCAAGAAGGGCAGCCGCCGCAAGAGCGAGCGCAAGGTGGCCGAGGCACAAGGCGAATATACGCTGGACGATCTCAAGGCCATGTCGGTGCCCGACATTACCCGGGAGATCGGCAAGTTGGAGGATGCCATGCACGAGGCGGCACACAATCTGGAGTTCGAAGAGGCCGCCCGGTTGCGTGATCGAGTGCATACGCTCAATGCACGCCTCATCGAACTGAAGTAATTCCCTCCGTTTCCTCCTGACATCCGGCCGCGCCTTGGTCATTGGCGCGATTGGCCGGGTGCATCCTGTCTTGCTGCGCTGTTTGTCTCGCACCGGATGATCCTCTGCCATGGCATTTAAAAAGCGTTTATCTGTCGCCTTTTGGTGGGGAAGGGCGCATTACTGCTGTGCTTGTTTTTGGTGTCAGTGTTTTTTCTTTCGAAACGGAACTCGGCTGGTTCTTGTTTCCGTCAAAGCGCCGGGAAATGGCGAAATGGCAGGCTTTTGCGCGCTTTACAGTACCTGACGCGGCTGCCAATAATAGGCTCGAACGACCGCTTGAAAGCGGTGGCTTTCCAACATAACAACGAGATGGAAACCCGTATGAAGAACACGATGCGCAAGTCGCTGTTGGCCGTGGCCATTGGCGCAGGGATGACCAGCCTTACCGCACAGGCGGAGATTACCATTGGGCTCGCCGGGCCCGTGACTGGACCGGTCGCCCAATACGGTGACATGCAGTTCATTGGGGCCGAAATGGCCATCGAGCGGATCAATGCCCAGGGCGGCGTGAACGGTGAGATGCTCAAGGGCGTGAAATACGACGATGCCTGCGAGCCGAAGCAGGCGGTCGCCGTCGCTAACCAAATCGTCAACGATGGCGTCCAGTTCGTCGTCGGTCACCTGTGTTCGAGCGCCACCCAGCCGGCTTCCGACATCTATGCCGAAGAAGGCATCCTGATGATTACGCCGGCCTCGACCAGCCCCACCATCACCGAAGCGGGTTACGAGACCGTGTTCCGCACCATCGGCCGCGACGATGCCCAGGGGCCGGTTGCCGGACGCTTCATTGCCGAGCACATCAAGCCCGAGCGCATGGCGATCATTCATGACAAGCAGCAATACGGCGAAGGTGTGGCGACGGCGGTGCGCGATACCGTCGAGGAGGCCGGTGTCGACGTGGTGGTCTTCGAAGGGATCACGGCGGGGCAGCAGAACTACTCGTCGCTGGTGTCCAAGCTCAGTCGCGAGAATGTCGATTTCGTCTATTACGGCGGTTATCACCCGGAGCTGGGCCTGATCTTGCGCCAAGCCAAGGAACTCGGCTTCGACGCCCAGTTCATGGGGCCGGAAGGCGTCGGCAATCCGGACATTTCCAAGATCGCCGGCGAGGCCTCCGAGGGGCTGCTGGTGACATTGCCCCAGGCCTTCGAGACCGATCCCAAGAACGCCGACCTAGTGGCAGCCTTCGAAGCCAAGAACCAGGATCCCTCCGGTCCTTTCGTGATGCCGGCCTACACCGCGGTCCAGTTGATGGCCGAAGGCATGCAGGCGACGGAATCCACCGACCCCTTCGAAGTCGCCGAATACCTGCATCAGAACACCTTCGATACGCCGATTGGCGAGGTCAAGTACGACGAAAGCGGTGACCTCGAAGAGTTCAACTTCGTCGTCTACAACTGGCACGCCGATGGCAGCAAGACCAAGGCCCAAACCGGCGAGTCTCAGTCCGATTCCGCCCAGTAACGTCCACGCTTCGGTTCAGCATGGCATCACCGTCGCTTGAGCGACGTCGACCTTCGCCTGGCCGGTCAAAAACCGGCTAGGCGTCTTTGCGCAGGTAATTCCTCATGGAAGCTTTCCTCTACTTCCTTCAGCAGGTGATCAACGGCCTCACCATAGGCAGCACCTACGCGCTGATTGCCATTGGCTATACCATGGTCTACGGCATCATCGGCATGATCAATTTCGCTCATGGCGAAATCTACATGATCTCGACCTATGTGGTGTTCATCGTCATTGCCGGCCTGTCGATGCTGGGGATCGACAGTACCGTGTTCCTGATGGCCGCCGCCCTGCTGGTTGCGATCGTCGTGGCCAGTGCCCATGCCTTTGCCGTCGAACGGGTGGCCTATCGGCCCGTACGTGGTTCCAAGCGCTTGATTGCGTTGATTTCCGCCATCGGCATGTCGATTTTCCTGCAGAACTACATCTTGCTGGCGCAGGGGTCTCGCGACAAGGCGATTGCCAGCCTGTTGCCCGGTGGCTGGCAGTTCGGCGGCGATGGCTTCGCCGTCAATCTCTCTTATATGCAGGTCATCATCTTTGCCGTCACCCTGATCAGCATGACGGTGCTGGCGCTGTTCATCTCGCGTTCACGCCTGGGCAGGGCCTGTCGTGCCTGTTCCCAGGACCGAGGTATGGCCAATCTGTTGGGGATAAACACCGACTTGATCATTTCGATGACCTTCGTCATCGGGGCGGCGCTGGCCGCCGTGGCCGGTTTGCTGCTCGGCATGTATTACGGCGTGGTCAACCCGTATATCGGCTTCCTGGCCGGTCTCAAGGCGTTCACGGCGGCGGTGCTCGGCGGCATTGGCAGTATTCCAGGTGCCGTGCTGGGCGGTCTGATCCTGGGCGTGGCCGAGGCAATGACCGGGGCCTACCTGTCCACGGAATACAACGATGTGGTGTCGTTCGGTCTATTGATCCTGATTCTGCTGTTCCGTCCCTGGGGAATACTCGGCAAGCCTGAAGTGGAGAAGATCTGATGAAAGGCAAATTGCTTCCCGCTTTCTTCGCCGCCGGGCTGACGTTGCTGCTGGGGGCGTCCGTACTCGGTATCCAACTGCAATCCCAGGGCATCGAGACGGTCGTGGTCGTGCACGGTCCATGGACCTGGCTGGGCCTGTTCGCAGCAGCCGGGATCGTGTTCGTCTATCAACTGGTCAAGGATCGCGTACAGCGGGTGCGTGAAAACGCCAGGCAGGGCTCGCGCTTCCGGCTGCCCGCGTTTCTGGAGAATCATGCCCAGCGCCGCTTGATGTTGGCACTGGCCATCGGTGCCTTGCTGTTGTTCCCTTTCATGGCCGAGCGTAGTGCCGTCGATATCGCCACCCTGACGCTGATCTACGTGATGCTCGGTCTCGGGCTCAACGTGGTGGTGGGGCTGGCCGGCCTGCTCGATCTCGGTTACGTGGGGTTCTATGCCGTCGGTGCGTATACCTATGCCCTGCTGAACAGCTATTTCGGCTTCAGCTTCTGGGAAGCGTTGCCCATCGCTGGCGGGATGACGGCGCTGTTCGGGTATTTGCTGGGCTTTCCCGTGTTGCGTTTGCGTGGCGATTACCTGGCCATCGTGACGCTGGGATTCGGCGAGATCATTCGGATCCTGCTCAACAACCTGACCGGGATCACTGGCGGGCCCAATGGCATCGCACGGATCCCCGAGCCATCGTTGTTCAATCTGCAGTTCGCCCGGCGTGCCGATGAAGGATATACCTCGTTCCATGAATTCTTCGGCATCGCCTACGATCCCATGCACAAGGTGATCTACCTGTACGTTCTCGCCTTGCTGTTCGCGCTGGCCGTGGCCTACATCATCTATCGCCTGATGCGCATGCCGATCGGTAGAGCCTGGGAGGCGCTGCGTGAGGACGATATCGCCTGCCGTTCGCTGGGGCTGAACCCGACGGGCGTCAAACTCTCGGCGTTCACCATCGGCGCGAGCTTCGCCGGGATCGCCGGGTCTATCTTTGCGGCGCGTCAAGGGTTCATCAGCCCGCTGTCGTTCACGTTCATCGAATCGGCCATCGTGCTGGCGATCGTCGTGCTCGGTGGGATGGGATCGCAACTGGGGGTCATTCTGGCAGCGATAGCCATGACATTGCTGCCCGAAATCGCTCGCGAGTTCAACGAGTACCGCATGCTGCTGTTCGGTCTGATCATGGTGCTGATGATGGTCTGGCGCCCGCAGGGGCTGTTGCCGCTCAAGCGTCCGCAGATGGAGTTGAACCGTGGCTGATACCCCTTTGCTTTCCGTCCGCAATCTTTCCATGCGCTTCGGCGGTCTGTTGGCGGTCGACCGGGTGAGCATGGATGTGGCTCCCTGTGAAGTCGTGTCGATCATCGGTCCCAACGGTGCCGGCAAGACGACCGTGTTCAACTGCATCAGCGGTTTCTACCGACCCACTGGTGGGGAGGTCATCTTCGAGGGCAAGCCGATGCATCGGCTACCCGGGTTCAGGATCGCCCGGGCGGGGATGGTGCGAACGTTCCAGAACGTTCGCCTGTTCAAGGAGATGACCGTCATCGAAAATTTGCTGGTCGCCCAGCACATGCAGGCCGAGCGCAATCTGCTCAAGGGCCTGTTCCTGACGCGGGGTTTTCGGCGCCGCGAGGCCGAATTGATGGACCGCGCCGCCCATTGGCTGGAGCGGGTGGGCCTGATCGAATTCGCCAACCGTGAGGCAGGCAATCTGGCTTATGGACAACAGCGTCGCCTGGAAATAGCCCGCTGCATGGTAACGCAGCCGAAGCTGCTGATGCTCGATGAGCCGGCGGCGGGGCTGAACCCCAATGAGACGCGCGATCTCGACCGCCTGATCGTCCAGCTCAAGGAAGAAGAGAAGATTACGGTTTTGCTGATCGAACACGACATGAGCCTCGTCATGGGGATTTCCGATCGCATCTATGTGGTCAATCAGGGCCAGCCATTGGCCGATGGCACCCCGGAGCAGGTCCGACGCAATCCCGAAGTGATCAAGGCCTATCTGGGGGAGGAGTAGCGCATGGCGATGTTGGATGTCGTCAATCTGACGACGCATTACGGGCCGATTCAGGCGCTCGATGGCGTATCGTTGAGCGTCGAGCACGGCGAGATCGTCACGCTCGTGGGCTCCAATGGGGCCGGCAAGACTACCTTGCTGATGTCCATTTGCGGTGATCCCAAACCGACCTCGGGCACCATCCGCTTCGAGAACGAAGAGATCCACTCACTGCCTACCTCACGCATCATGCGCACCGGGCTCGCTGTGGTGCCGGAAGGGCGGCGCATCTTTACCGGCATGACGGTGGAGGAGAATCTGGCGATGGGCGGCTATTACCGCGATAAGCACGAGATCGCCCGGGATACCGACTATGTACTGGCGCTCTTTCCCCGACTCAAGGAGCGTTATCATCAGCGGGGAGGGACCATGTCCGGCGGCGAGCAGCAGATGCTCGCCATCGCCCGCGCCCTGATGAGCCGACCGCGTCTGCTGCTCCTCGATGAGCCGTCGCTGGGGCTGGCGCCGATCGTCATTGCCCAGATCTTCGAAATCATCGAGAAGTTGCGTGAAGAAGGTACGACCATTTTTCTGGTGGAGCAGAATGCACATCGTGCCTTGTCGATCGCCGACCGAGGCTATGTACTCGAGCATGGCCGCGTCGTGTTGGCCGACAGCGGTAAGGCACTATTGGCCAACGACGAGGTGCGTCGCGCCTATCTCGGTGGCTGATTGAGCATGGCCTGGCGGAGCGCTTTGCGGCTCCGCCTTTTCTTGCTCTGATACTTATACCGTTATCTAAGATGCATTTTAAAAGAGCAAAGCGCAACGGTACCTGCCGCCACTGGTTCAGTGAGGTATAATCCGCGCCCACTGGAACCTCGCCATTGGCTGCCTGACCGGCCATGTCGCGTGTCTCGTTTTCTGCCAGGAGTTCTTGTCAAATGACCGTGATCCGCCAGGATGACCTGATCCAGAGCGTTGCCGACGCCCTGCAGTACATTTCCTACTATCACCCCAAGGATTTCATCGACGCGATGCATGCGGCGTATCAGCGCGAGGAGAATCCGGCGGCGAAGGACGCCATCGCCCAGATCCTGATCAACTCCCGCATGTGCGCCATGGGACATCGTCCGATCTGCCAGGATACCGGCATCGTCACCGTTTTCGTGCATGTCGGCATGAATGTGCGCTGGGAGGCCGAGATGAGCCTCGACGACATGATCAATGAAGGGGTGCGCCGGGCCTACCAGCTTCCTGACAATGTGCTGCGTGCTTCGGTATTGGCCGATCCGGACGGCAAGCGTCAGAATACCAAGGACAACACGCCGGCGATCATCCATCACAAGATCGTGCCAGGCGACACGGTCGAGGTGCATGTGGCGGCCAAGGGCGGTGGTAGCGAGGCGAAATCCAAGTTCGCCATGCTCAATCCGTCCGACAGCGTGGTCGACTGGGTGCTCGAGCAGCTGCCCAAGATGGGCGCCGGTTGGTGCCCGCCCGGCATGCTGGGTATCGGTATCGGCGGCACGGCGGAAAAGGCCATGGAAATCGCCAAGGAAGCGCTGCTCGATCCCATCGACATCCAGGAGTTGCAGGCCCGCGGCGCCAGCAACCGGGCCGAAGAGCTGCGCCTGGAGCTATTCGATAAGGTCAACAAGAGCGGTATCGGTGCCCAGGGTCTGGGTGGGCTGACTACGGTACTCGATATCAAGGTCAAGGATTTTCCCACGCACGCCGCGAACAAGCCGGTGGCCATCATTCCCAATTGCGCGGCGACGCGTCACGTGCATTTTTCGCTGGATGGCAGTGGCGCTGCCGAGCTGCCGGCGCCCAAGCTCGAGGATTGGCCGGAAATCAGCTGGAAAGTGGGTGACAACGTGCGTCGTGTCAATCTGGATGACGTGACTCCCGAAGACGTACAGACTTGGCAGCCCGGCGATACCGTCCTTCTGTCCGGCAAGCTGTTGACCGGGCGCGATGCGGCGCACAAGCGTATGATCGACATGCTGGCCAAGGGACAGGAGCTTCCCGTGGACATGCAGGGTCGCTTCATCTACTACGTCGGTCCGGTGGATCCTGTCGGTGACGAAGTGGTGGGGCCGGCCGGTCCGACGACGGCGACCCGGATGGACAAGTTCACCCGGACGATGCTCGAGCAGACCGGCCTGTTGGGTATGGTCGGCAAGGCGGAGCGGGGGCCGATGGCGATCGAGGCAATTCGTGACAACAAGGCCGTTTATCTCATGGCCGTGGGTGGTGCCGCCTACCTGGTAGCCCAGGCAATCAAGAAGTCCCGCGTCGTGGGGTTCGAGGATTTGGGCATGGAAGCGATCTACGAATTCGAGATCGAGGACATGCCGGTCACCGTAGCGGTGGACAGTCGGGGCGAATCAGTGCATCAGACCGGCCCGGCCAAGTGGAAAGAAATTATCGCCGAGCGGGCCTGATAGGGTAGGCTCTAGCATCGAGCACGGCCCCGCCTTCGGTGGGGCCGTGTCATTCATGGTCGAGGGATTTCGGGTATCTTGGCGTGCCATTGTAAAAGGAGCCGCAATGACATCCTGGCTTGTGGGGCTCGGCGTTGCCTTTTTCCACATAGGGGGGGTGATTTCCGCCGTCCTGGCACTCATGTCCAGCCGTACGTCGCAAGGTGCGGTGGCATGGATCATCTCGCTGGTAACGTTTCCTTATGTGGCTTTGCCGGCGTATTGGGTCTTTGGCAGGCCGCGTTTCTATGGCTATGTCTCGGCACGTGGCGAGCATGATACGGCGCTGCGTCGTGTGTTGGAGCGCTACCGGCCGTTGATCGCGCCCTATCTGGCGGATTCGAGACGGGGAAACGTGCGGGCCGTCGAGCGTTTGGCGATGATGCCGATGACCAGCGGCAACCGTGCGGAATTGCTGATCGATGGCGACGCCACGTTCGACAGTCTGTTTCACGGTATCGCACAGGCCAAAGAGTACATTCTCATTCAATTCTTCATCGTGCGCCGCGACCGGCTGGGAATCGAACTCAAGGACCGGCTGATACGACAAGCCGAGCGTGGGGTTCGTGTCTATTTCCTGTTTGACGAGATAGGCTGCCGAGGGCTGAACGATGGATATCTCAACGATCTGCGCCAAGCAGGTATCGAAGCCAGAGCGTTCAATTCATCGCGGGGGGTGCGGCACCGCTTCCAGCTAAACTTCCGCAATCATCGCAAGGTGATGGTCGTCGACGGGCAGTGCGGTTGGACGGGTGGGCTCAATGCGGGGATCGAGTATCTCGGTGAAGACCCGCGTCACGGGCCCTGGCGCGACACCCATCTCAAGTTGTCCGGACCCAGCGTCCTCGGGCTGCAGGAAGCGTTCTGGGAGGACTGGTATTGGGCTGCGGGCCAAGTGCTGGCCCTGACCTGGAAACCCCAGGTCACCTGTACCGAATGCCAGAACGTCATTATCGTTCCATCGGGACCGGCAGATCCGCAAGAGACGGCAAGCCTGCTGATCCAGCATGCGATCCACAGTGCCCAGCATCGGTTCTGGGTGACAAGCCCCTACTTCGTGCCTGATCAAAGCGTTCAGGATGCCTTGCGCCTGGCGGCGCTCCGAGGTGTCGATGTCCGGGTCATGATTCCCGAACGCCCCGACCACTTGCTCGTTTTCCTGTCGGCCTTCTCGTTTCTGCCGGACATGTTGCGTGCCGGTGTCAGAATATACCGTTATCAGCCCGGTTTTCTGCATCAGAAAGTCATGTTGATAGACGATCACAGTGCTGCCGTTGGCACGGTCAACCTGGACAATCGTTCGTTCAGGCTCAATTTCGAATTGACGGCATTCATACCCGATCGCGGTTTCGCCGCGGAAGTCGAGAGCATGTTGCTGGAGGACTTCGAGCGATGTCGCGAAATAGCCCTCAATGAACTGGAGCGACGCCCCCTGTGGCGTAAGCTGGTATCGCGCGCGGCCTACCTGATGGCTCCGGTGCAGTAAGCATCGTTTGGTCGACCCGCACTTCACGAATCCCGACATGCACGTGGTGGGGTCGCAACTGGAGGGGTAAACTCCTGTTTTCGTTACCGGCATTTGCCGGTTCGGCTGATAACTGAGGTAGCGGAGTCGCGGTGAACCTTGAAACCAAATGGCTGGAGGATTTCGTCGCCCTGGCCAATACGCGCAGTTTTTCCGCCTCGGCGCGTCAGCGCCATGTCACCCAGCCGGCGTTTAGCCGCCGGATCCGCTCCTTGGAGCAGGCCGTCGGCAAGACGCTCGTCGATCGCTCTACGACGCCGGTCGGGCTGACACCGGAAGGACAGCTGTTTCTGGTGACGGCACGCAACCTGGTCGAGCAGCTCAACGAATGTCTCGGGCATTTGCGTGGCTTGTCGATGGCCAACGAAGCCTTGGATGTCGTCGCTGCACACTCGCTGGCGTTGGCCTTCTATCCGCGTTGGATTTCCCGATTGCAGAAAGGAGTGGGGGAGTTGCCTACCCGGTTGGTGGCGATGAATGTAGGGGATGCCATTCATGTGCTTCGGGAAGGCAACTGCGACCTGATGCTCGGCTACCATGACCCCTATGCGACCATGCAACTCGATGGCGATGTATTTCCTTCATTCTCTATCGGGAATGCCAAAATGATTCCGGTGTGTTTGCCGGATACCGATGGGCTGCCTTGCTTCCCGCTATCCGGTAGCGACTCCATTCCGTTCCTTGCTTACACCCAAGGCGCTTTCCTGGGACGTAGCGTACGTATGCTGCTGAAGAACGACCCGTTGCGCTTGCGCCTGAAAACGGTCTACGAAACCGCGATGGCAGAGGGCTTGAAAGGCATGGCCTTGCAAGGTGTCGGCATGGCGTGGATTCCCGATTTCTGTGTGCGCGAAGAACTGACCAGTGGGCGACTGGTGCGCGCCGGTGAGGCCAAGTGGGACATTCCTCTCGAAGTGCGCCTCTATCGCTGTTCGCTGGTTCACAAGCCTGGTGTGGAGCGTTTGTGGCGGCAGATGATGAAGCTGCCACGGGATTTCCTGCAAGCCTGAGCCTGCACTTCGTCAGGGCGTGGTCCAGCCTGCAGGAAGGCCGAGAAAGTTCTGGATGATGAAGAAGTGGTCCTCGAACAGCGTCTCGGGCTCGAGGTCTGCCAATGCCACCCACTGTGCGGTATCGCCTCCTTTGGCTGGCTTGAGCTTGGGCAACTGTTGCTCGGGACGCAGGGCGAAATAAAAAGCCTCGGCGAGGGAGCGGCCACGCCAGCTTCGATGCGGCTCGTCGAAAAGGCGCCGGCCACGTAGCGATCCCTTGAGTACCGGCTCCGGCACTTTCAGGCGGATGCGCTCACGTAGATCGCGCAGGCAGGCATCGAGCAGCCGTTCATGAGGATTGATGAATCCGCCAGGCAGCGCGAACAGCCCCTTGCCAGGCGCCGCTTTGCGCTTGACGAGCAGCACGTGTCCCGATTGGACGACGACGGCATTGACGGTCACGAAGATGGGCGGATAGGGGGCCTGCGACCATGCCCGACGGTATTGCTCGACCAGGTTCTGTTCTTCCAACAACTGCTGGCCTGCCGATGTCTGATGAAACGCCGTGAGTGCCTGGTGAACCTTGGGTGGCAGATCATGCTCGGCACCGGTAGCCAAATAGTCCTCGGCAGAAGCGCTGGAATGAAAAAGTCGTTCACGAATCTGGCTGGCCGAAATGCCATCGACCAACGGGACGCTAACGGACTCCCATTGCGGAAAGAGGCTCAAGTAATAGCTCGACTGACCTCGACTGGCGCCAATCAGACCGATACGCGGCAGTTTTCCTTGGCTGGGGCGGGCAATGTCCCGCACCTTGCGCTGTACGTCACGTACCCAGACATCATCATTGTAGAGCGCATCCAGCAAGGGCTCGATCTCGAGACGTTGGTTGTCGCGTAGATCGAAACAGCTGCGTAGCATGTCTCGCCGCTCTTCGAAGCGCCACGGATTACGCAGCGACCTTGCCTGCCAGGCCGAGCCGATCAGCACGATAACTTGTCTTGCGCGCTTGAGAGCCTCGTGTATTACGGTCAGATGCCCCAGGTGAGGCGGCTGAAAACGGCCGATAAAAACCAGGCAGTCGAAATCAAAGCTTGTTTCAGGCATATGAGCGTCGGGCTCGGCGTCGTCACGCAGAAGCGAAATGGCGTGGAGCGCCATTATGGGTGCAGGGTTGTTGCCCTGCAAGGAAGCAGGCAAAGTCTCGTATCGGTTTTTTCTCACATTTCGTTGTCACGATCACTTGGTTATGCTGAGGGCGACGGCGCATTCTGGAGGTGGGCGAGTGGTCAAGAAAATGGCGCTGAATTGGTACCGGATCGTCCTCAATGCCATTCAGCTGTGGCTGGAGCACAACGCGTTCAGTTATGCAGGCTCCCTGGCCTTCTACACGCTATTCTCGCTCGCCCCAACGGTCATCATCGCCGTAACGGTGATTGGCGTGGTGTTCGGCGAAGAGGCGGCGCAAGGGGAGATCGTTACGCAACTGCAAGACGCCATCGGCCCAGGCGCTGCCCAAGCCGTAGAGCAGGCGGTCATTCAGTCGCGCATCGAGACATCGGGGGTGCTGCCCACGCTGATCGGCATAGGAGCCCTGTTGGTGGGTGCCACTACCGTGTTCGCGCAGATGCAGTATTCGCTCAATACGATATGGGGCGTTACGTCCAATCCGGACAGGAGTAGCCTGAGGGCATTTATCAAGACCCGTCTACTCTCCCTGACGGTCGTTCTGGCAATCGGGTTCGTACTGTTGGTCTCGCTAGTGATGGGTGTCGTTCTGCGAGCCATCTTTGTCTTCGCCAGCAACTGGCTACCTGCAGGGGAGTTTCTGCTGAGCAGCGCCGAGTCGTTGCTTTCACTGCTGATGATCACGGCATTCTTTGCCGCACTGTTCAAGATACTCCCCGATGTGGTCATCGGCTGGCGTGATGTGATCATCGGCTCGGTTGTGACCGCGGTGCTTTTTTCTATCGGACGTTACGCCATTGCCGCCTACTTGGCTTATACGGCCACAGCGTCGACTTACGGCGCAGCGGGGTCGGTGGTTTTGGTGCTTCTCTGGGTCTACTACTCTTCGCTGATTCTGCTGTTCGGTGCGGCACTGACGCGAACGCATCTGGAAGCCAAGGGGCGAACCATCATGCCGCGCAACACGGCGGTGCGCGTTCAGCGCCAGGTGATCGATCGCGATCGGGGGTCAGCGGAGAGCTAGAGCCGATACTCTGTGTCGAGAGGCGCAGCGTGACCTTGGGGGCGGGCGGCTAGGAGTGCTAAAACGTAGTTGGTGCCATTCATGATGAAGGGAAGCTGACCATGAGTAAATGCTGTGTCAGGGCGCTGGTTTCGGGCAAGGTGCAAGGGGTGTTTTACCGCCGGGCTGCCCAGGAACGAGCGCTAGGTGCAGGGGTGACTGGCTACGCCAGCAATCTGCCGGATGGGAGCGTCGAAGTGGTCCTGTGTGGCGAAGGCGAAGCGGTCGACTCCGTCGTCAAATGGCTATGGAATGGGCCACCCGATGCCAAGGTGACCCATGTCGAGGTGGAGGGCTGCGAATGGCGCGATTACGACACCTTCGCTACCTCCTGAGTCTTAGCTAAGCACATCGACGATCCAGGACACTACTGCCTCCCCATCGGCATTGAGGCAGACATCAACCATGGGCGTGCTGGACCAGCGCTCGCCGAGGAAGGGGCGGCCCTCCGGAGCGAATATAGTCTGGCCTTCGGCATATCCTTCGGTAGCGACGGTCAAGTGGCCGCGTGCCGTAGTGAAAAGCTCGGGCTTCATCAACCAGGCAAGTGCACAGCTGTCATGGGGGCAGCAGCCATCGATGCCCAGCGCACCACGATAAAAGTCGCTATAGAAGCGGTAACTGCCGGCCAGTACCTGACCCAGTTTCCCTTGGGCATCGGCAATCCGTTCCATGTCGGCAGGGCTCAGCACACACCGATGGGTCGCATCGAGCCCCACCAGGGTCAAAGGCCATCCTGCCGTCAATACGCGCGAGGCGGCATGCGGGTCGTTGAACATGTTGGCTTCAGCCACGGGCGTGACGTTACCGCCTTCACGGATCGAGCCGCCCATGATGACGACCTGTTTCACTTTATTGACGATGTCCGGGTCGAGTTGCAGTGCCGCAGCCAGGTTGCCTACGGGGCCGACGGCTACCAGCGTAATTTCATTGGGTCGGGCATTGACCTGTTCGACGATGAACTCCGCTGCACTCATGGCCAGCGCTTTGCCGTTGACGCCTGGCAATTCGATATTGCCCAGACCGTTAGCGCCATGGATATGCGCCGGAGCGGGATGCTTGGCCTTGACCAGCGGGGCGGCGGCACCCTGGGCAACGGGGATATTCTGACCGGCCAACTCGGAAAGCAGCAAAGCGTTGTGAGTCGCCGTGTCGATATCAACGTTACCGTAGGTTGTCGTCAGCCCGAGTAGTTCGATGTCGGAATGGGCCAGTGCAATGGCGATGGCTTGTGCGTCGTCGACGCCTGGATCGGTATCGAAGATGATCGGTATCGGCATGATGAGCTTCCTTGTGCGAGTTTATGGTCGGGCAGGGCCCGCTTGGAAACCATCGTCATCCAAACGGGCGATCATGATGGTAAGAGTTCCAGCTCAGGCCAACCCCGGGTGACATCCAGGACTTCACTCAGTACCGGAATGCTGGGAGCGGCGCCATCTCGTTGTACGCACAGGGCCGCTGCAGCACTGGCCAAACGCAAGGCGCCTACCAGGTCGGTATCGTGCTGTCGCGCTGCCATGAAGTAACCGATGAAGGTGTCGCCAGCCGCCGTGGTGTCCTTGGGGTCGACGTGGTGGGCTGGCAGCCGATACTGAACATCGCCGTTCAGGTAACAGACGCCTTCACTGCCAAGCGTGAGAACGATTTCCACGTGCGGAAGACGTTTGCGCAGCGCTTCGATCAGCGTTTGTGCCGAGGCTGTATCGTCGAGCCCTACTAGCGCTGCGGCTTCGCCGCGGTTGAGAAACAACAGCCGACAGATATCGAGAGGCAGTCGCAGCACGGAGGCCGTCATCGGGGCAGGATTGAACGCAACTTGCATGCCGCGCTCTGCCGCGAGGGTCATCATCTTGCCGACGGCATTGCATTCGTTCTGTAACAGGAGCCAGTCGCCTCTATCCGCGGAGGCGGCGAGGGCACTTTGCTGCGCATCGGTAAAGCCGTGGTTGGCGCCCGGGTGGACGATGATCGCATTCTCGCCATGATCGTCGACCTGGATGAGGGCATGCCCGCTGGCATCGGCCGTCAATTCGATGTGGGCAATGTTCACGCCTGCCGATGAAAGGGTCTCGAGGACCCAGCGATCGCCTTGGCCCAGACGCCCCCAGTGCACGACTTGCCCGCCGGCACGGGCAATGGCCAGGGACTGATTTGCCCCTTTGCCACCGAGAACCTGACGGTAACCATGACTCGATAGAGTCTCTCCCGTCCTGACGAGGTGGGGCACTCGGTAGACATGATCGATGTTCACCGACCCATAGTTATAGAGCATGCGTGTTCCTGGCTGTTCTGCGTCTCGTAGCGGTCTGTCGTTAACGCCTCGGTTTTGTTCCGAGTATTGTTATCGAGGCCATGCGTTGCAAGTGGGTTCTAGGAAACTCTTTTATACCGTTAACTAAGATGCTATTAGCCATCATATTTCCATTCTTTGATATTATTCGCAGTCAATACCACGACGTTCTGCCGAGCTTCGGGGCTAATCCAGGCACTGTGCGGCGTTACGATGAGATTTAGCGGCTCTGCCATGGCCTCGATCAGTGCATGGCCCTCGCGCGGTGGTTCCTGAGGCAGTACATCGACACCCAATCCGCCGATCCTCCCGTCTCGCAGTGCGCGCAATGCCGCTTGCTCGTCGATGACGCTTCCGCGTGCGCAGTTAATCAGCAAGACATCACGCTTCATCTCTTTCAGCAGGTCATCGTCAACCAGATGATGGGTCGCCTCTGTCAACGGGCAATGCAGGCTCAGTACGTCTGCCGAAGCGGCTAACTGCTTGAGTGAAGGGCGTTCGTCAGTGTCTTCGCTGCCAGGCCGGGCGGCAAAGACTACATCCATCTCGAATGCGCTGGCGAGACGCGCAACGGCATTGCCAAGCACGCCACTGCCGACGATGACTAGGCGTTTGCCGGCAAGCTGCAAGGTGCGATGCTCAAGCAGGCAGAAAAAAGGGCTTTGCCCCCATCGTCCCGCCGCTACGTCACGCTGATAGAGAGGGAGGCGGTTGGCCAATGCCAGGATTAGCATTAGGGTGTGCTGGGCCACGCTTTGCGTGCCATAAGCGCTAACGTTGCGGACCGCAATGCCTAGTCGCTCTGCCGCTGCCATGTCGATGTTATTGGTGCCGGTCGCTAAAACGCAGATCAATTTCAACTGCGGTAGACTGGCAAGCAATTCTTCGCCGAGCACCACCTTGTTGACCATGACGATATCGGCGCCTTCCAGGCGCTCCTGGCATTCCTCCGGGGACGTCAGGGAATGGACCGTCAACTCGTCTACCTCACGACGCAACGGGGACAGATCGATATCGTCTCCCAGGGTGGCGGCATCCAGTATCACGGCTTTCATCAGCGGTCTCTCCACGGCAGGTTAGAATGTCTTTGGTACATGCGGCCTTGCCCCTCGGGGGCCGCAACACGCTATAATATGCGGCTCTCGAGGCAGCCTTGGAAAGCGCGTCGACTGACCGCATATTGCAATCGCCGCATGCTATACGTCTGCGGTCGTGTTATGTCACAGAGTGATAAGAACCATGCCCATCTACGAATATGAGTGCAAGGCCTGTGGCCATCGTCTCGAAAAATTGCAGAAGGTCAGTGCCACCCCATTAACGGAATGTCCCGCCTGTGAAAAACCCGAACTGGCGCGCCTGATATCCGCCGCCGGGTTCCGTCTGGCTGGCGGTGGCTGGTACGAAACCGATTTCAAGTCAGGTGGCAAGAAGAACCTTGCCGACGACACTGGCGACAAGAGTGCGCCGAGTACCCCGGGTAAGGAAAGCAAGGCGACCGCCTGACGTTCCTGCCGGCAAATGCCGGCAGGGCTCATACGAAAGCAACTGAACAGGATTTGACATGCGCAGCCATTATTGCGGCCAGTTGAACGAGACCCAGGTGGATGAAGAGGTCACGCTGTGTGGATGGGTACATCGCCGCCGAGATCACGGCGGCGTGATCTTTCTCGACCTGCGCGACCGGGATGGCATCGCTCAGGTCGTGGTCGACCCCGACACCCCCGATGCGTTCGCGACCGCTGACCGTGCACGTAACGAGTATGTGCTGCGCATTCGTGGCCGGGTCCGGTTGCGTCCCGAGGGAACTCAGAACCCCAACATGCCGACCGGCTTGATCGAAGTTCTGGCCAAGCAGGTCGAGGTGTTGAACACGGCGGCGACTCCACCGTTTCAGCTCGACGAGCACGGCAAGGTCGGCGAAGAAGTGCGCCTGAAGCACCGTTACATCGACCTGCGTCGTCCCGAGATGATCGATAAGCTACGCCTGCGTTCGCGTATCTCGCACAGCGTGCGCGCCTATCTCGAGGGTGAAGGGTTCCTGGACATCGAGACGCCGATCCTGACCCGGGCCACGCCGGAAGGGGCGCGTGATTATCTGGTGCCGAGTCGCACCCATCCCGGCCACTTCTTTGCACTGCCGCAATCCCCGCAGCTCTTCAAGCAGTTGCTGATGGTGTCCGGTTTCGATCGGTACTACCAGATTGCCAAGTGTTTCCGTGACGAGGACCTGCGTGCCGATCGCCAGCCCGAGTTCACTCAGATCGATCTCGAGGCATCGTTCGTCGATGAAAACGACATCATCGCCATTACCGAGCGCATGATTCGTCAGCTGTTCGTCGAGGTCCTCGATGTCGAACTGCCCGCCTTTCCGCGCATGCCTTATGCCGAGGCCATGCAGCGCTACGGTTCCGACAAGCCGGATCTGAGAATCCCGCTGGAACTGGTCGACGTCGATGACCTGATGAAGGATGTCGACTTCAAGGTTTTCTCCGGTCCGGCCAAGGCCGACGATGGCCGTGTAGCGGCGCTCAAGGTGAGCGGCGGCGCCAAGCTGACCCGCAAGGAAATCGACGATTACACCAAGTTCGTGAGTATCTACGGCGCCAAGGGGCTGGCGTGGATCAAGGTCAACGAACGTGGCAAGGGGCTCGAAGGGCTGCAGTCGCCCATCGTCAAGTTCATGGAGGGCATCGTCGAGACGCTACTGGAGCGCGTCGGTGCAGAAGATGGCGACATCATCTTCTTCGGTGCCGATAAGGCGCGGGTCGTCAACGAAGCGCTCGGCGCGTTGCGCGTCAAGCTGGGCGGCGATCTCGACCTGTACACCCAGGCGTGGGCACCGCTATGGGTGGTTGATTTCCCGATGTTCGAAGCCGACGATGCCGGACGCCTCTCCGCGCTTCACCATCCGTTCACGGCACCGTCCTGCTCCCCGGATGAGCTCAAGGCCAGTCCGGCCACGGCGCTGTCCCGGGCTTACGACATGGTGCTGAACGGGACTGAACTGGGTGGCGGGTCGATTCGTATCCACGATCAGGCCATGCAGCGTGCCGTCTTCGAGGTGCTCGGCATCGGTGCCGAGGAAGCCGAAGAGAAGTTCGGCTTCCTGCTGGACGCCCTGCAATACGGCGCACCGCCGCATGGCGGGCTGGCGTTCGGTCTGGACCGGCTGGTCATGCTGATGACCGGGGCGAAGACGATCCGTGAAGTCATCGCCTTTCCAAAGACCCAGAGTGCTGCGGATCTCATGACCGACGCGCCTGGCGAAGTCAGCCCTGACCAGCTCAAGGATCTCAACATCCGTCTGCGCCAGAAAGCCAAGGTAACGTCCGACGAAGAATAATCTCGGCGTCGGGACAACGTTACTTCACATCGCGGAGCCGGCACCCTGTTACAGGGTGCCGGCTTGCTACTGTCAAGGTGCACCGCTCGTGCCAGCGAATCGCGGGATCGGGTGGTGGGAGGCTCGCTGCAATGATCGTATTGGGGATCGACCCTGGCTCTCGAATTACGGGGTATGGCGTGCTGGACGTATCTCTGGCCCAGCCACGTTATATCGCCAGTGGCTGCATACGTATCCGCAATGACGATTTGGCCCAGAAGCTTGCCCAGGTCTATGCGGGGGTGGCAGAGCTGATCGCGATGTATCGTCCTGCCGAGTTCGCCATCGAGCAAGTGTTCATGTCACGCAATGCAGACTCGGCGTTGAAGTTGGGGCAGGCTCGTGGAACCGCCATCGTATGTGCCGCCAATCATGGTCTACCGGTCTACGAGTACGGGCCGAAGCAGGTCAAGCAGGCGGTGACCGGAACGGGCGGTGCCGACAAGCAACAGGTGCAGCACATGGTGACGGCGGTCCTCGGCCTGAGCGATACACCGCAGGAGGATGCAGCCGATGCGCTGGCGATCGCCCTGACACATGGGCATGCCCGGGTGGGCTTGGTCCAGCAGGGAAGTTTCGGTGGGCGGCGGCGCAGTACCAGGCAAGGCTGGCGGGATTTCCGCCCCTCTTGACCGCTTGTGAACAGTGTTCACGCAGCGCTAGTCAGTCGAGCGACCGACACGTATAGTGGCACCAATCATTAGAAGGATCGGTAAGGCATGATTGGACGCCTACGAGGCACCCTGATCGAGAAACAGCCCCCTTGGCTGGTCGTGGACGTGGGGGGCGTCGGCTACGAGCTCGAGGCCTCCATGAACACATTGCTGGCATTGCCCGGACTCGGCGAGACCGTGCAACTCTTCACGCACCTCAGTATTCGCGAGGATGCCCACCTGCTCTACGGTTTCCATAAGGAACCGGAGCGCGCCTTGTTCCGCGCCCTGATCAAGGTCAATGGGGTCGGCCCCAAGCTCGCGCTGGCCATTCTCTCCGGCATGGAACAGGAGCAGTTCATCCGCTGTGTCATGGAGGATGACGTCAAGGCCCTGACCCGGCTGCCGGGGGTGGGCAAGAAAACCGCCGAGCGATTGATCGTCGAGATGCGCGACAGGTTCCCGCACTGGAGTGCCGAAACGCAAGGTGAGTTGACGTCCTTGCCACCAGGCGTGCCGGCGACGAGCGACCCCCTGGCCGATGCCGAAGCTGCACTGATTAGCTTAGGCTACAAGCCGGCCGAAGCGTCGCGCATGCTTTCCGGGCTCGAGGCCAACCAGTCCACCGAAGCGCTCATCAAGTCAGCGCTAAGTCGCAAACTGGCAGGATAAACGGTAATCATGATCGAAAGTGACCGTCTGATTGCTGCCGATCCCCAAGCGGGGGAGGTGCGCGCAGACCATGCTATCCGCCCCCAGCGGCTGGCCGATTATATCGGCCAACCGCGAGTGCGTGAACAGTTGGATATCTTTATCACGGCGGCGCGACAGCGAGGCGATAGCCTCGATCACACCCTGGTCTTTGGCCCGCCGGGGCTGGGCAAGACGACCTTGGCAAACATCATCGCCGAGGAGATGGGGGTCGATATCAAATCGACCTCCGGCCCGGTGCTTGAGCGAGCCGGCGATTTGGCAGCCATGCTGACCAATCTCCAGCCTGGGGATGTGCTGTTCATCGATGAAATCCATCGCCTTCCAGCCACTGTCGAGGAAGTGCTGTATCCCGCTATGGAAGACTTTCAGCTGGATATCATGATCGGTGAAGGCCCTGCGGCACGCTCGATCAAGCTCGACCTGCCCAAGTTCACCCTGGTGGGGGCGACCACACGCGCCGGTTTGTTGACCTCTCCATTGCGTGATCGTTTCGGTATCGTTCAGCGTCTCGAGTTCTACGCTATCGACGAACTCACCGAGATCGTTGCGCGTTCGGCGCGCTTGATGGGAATCGAGGCCCTGGCAGGCGGGGCCGGCGAAGTCGCCCGTCGGGCTCGGGGCACCCCGCGCATCGCCAATCGCCTGTTGCGGCGGGTGCGCGATTACGCCGAAGTGCGTGGTGACGGGCGGTTAACGAAAGAGATCGCCGATCTGGCCCTGAACATGCTGCATGTCGATACGCATGGACTGGACCATATGGATCGGCGCCTGCTGCTTGCCATGATCGAGAAATTCGACGGTGGTCCGGTGGGTGTCGACTCCCTGGCAGCGGCGATCAGCGAAGAGCGTGATACCATCGAGGACGTCATCGAGCCTTATCTGATCCAGCAAGGTTTCATGTTGCGCACTGCGCGTGGTCGCATGGTGACGCGCCAAGCCTACCTGCACTTCGGTCTGGCCGCTGGGGACGGCGTGCCGGATGCGATGGGTGAGGAACTTCGCTCATGACGACTCCTTTCAGCATCCCGGTCCGCGTCTATATCGAAGATACCGATGCAGGCGGGATAGTGTACTACGTCAACTACCTCAAGTTCATGGAGCGAGCCCGCAGCGAGTGGCTCAGACAGCATGGTTTGACGCAGCAGGGGCTACTGGAAGAGGGTGCCCAACTGGTCGTACATCGACTCACGTGCCGCTATGCCAAGCCCGCCAGGCTCGATGATGAATTGCAGGTTACCGCTCAAATTATCGAATATTCCGCCTGCCGGCTCGCTTTTCATCAGCGGGTCACGGTGTATGGGGAACCCTTGTGCGAAGCGGACGTCCATATCGCCTGTGTGGATGCCGTACGACTTCGCCCAGTACGTTGGCCGTCGGCCTTGGCCGCAGTCCTGACGAATAATTCCGTATCATTACGAGGACACCCGTGAACGATTCAATGTCCATTCCTCACCTGATCATGAACGCCAGTCTCGTGGTGCAACTGGTCATGCTATTGCTATTGGCCGGTTCCATCGCTTCCTGGGTCGTGATATTCCAGCGAAGCATCGTGCTGAGACGTGCCAAGAAGGCGCATCGCGCTTTCGAGGACAAGTTTTGGTCGGGTGTCGACCTGAATGAGCTGTATCGCGAAAAGCCGCCGGAGCAGGAAGTCGTCGGCGCCGAACACATCTTTCGTTCGGGATTTCGCGAGTTCAATCGCCTGATGACCAAGACGCGCAACTCCCAGGCCATCTTGGATGGCGTTCAGCGTGCCATGCGTGTGGCTTGGTCTCGGGAAGAGGAGCGTCTCAACCTGCATCTGATCTTTCTCGCGACCGTTGCCTCGGCTAGCCCCTACATCGGTCTGTTCGGTACGGTCTGGGGTATCATGGGATCATTCCAGAGCCTGTCGATGGCTCAGCAAGCCACGCTTTCCACCGTGGCGCCCTGGATTGCCGAAGCCTTGATCGCCACTGCCATGGGGCTGTTTGCCGCGATTCCCGCCGTCATTTTCTACAATCGCCTCTCGGCGAGTTCCAATCGTTTGCTCGGACAGTACGAGGACTTTGCCGAAGAGTTTCACTCCATCCTGCATCGCAATCTGCAGGGTCGTGAGCGGGAAGCCGCCTGATAAGGGAGTCGTAAGATGCTAGGTCCATTCAATCGCGGGCCGCGACGTAAACCCATGGGCGAAATCAACGTCGTTCCGTTCATCGACGTGATGTTGGTGCTGCTGGTCATCTTCATGATTACCGCGCCAATGCTGACCCAGGGGGTGCAGGTCGATTTGCCTCAGGTGAGTTCCGAGCCCATCGAGGATATGGAGGATCGTGAACCCATCGTCGTATCCGTTGACAAGGAAGGACAGTACTTCATTTCACTGGGCGAAGAGGATACTCCCGTCTCGCTCGAGGAAGTCAGCGATAAGATCATTATCATTCTCCAGCGTCGGCCCGATACGCCTGTTCTGGTTCGAGGTGACCGCAATGTGCCATACGGTCAGATCGTGACATTGATGAGTACCCTTCAAGTCGCGGGCGTTCCTAATGTTGGGCTGATTTCCGAGCCCCCTTCCGGTGAAAGCTGAGTAGACATGATGGCCAAAGAAGAACGTAGAGTTGGCTACGGCCTGCCCACGCTGCTTGCCATTGGCGTTCATGTTCTCGTATTGCTGGTGACTGCCTTGCGCTGGCCCGATGCCGATGTCGAACCCAGTTCGTCGTCCGTCGTGCAGGCAACCCTGGTCACGACGGAAACGGCTACCGACCAGGCGCAGCGGGCCAAGGAAGCTCAGGTCCGCGCTGCTGCCAACCAGCAAGCCGAACAGGCTCAGGCACAAGAGGAGCAGGCCCAGGAGCAGCGCCAGGCCGAGGCGCAGGCAGCCGAAGAAACCGCACGTCAACAGGCCTTGGCGGAAGAACAGGCGCGCCGCGAGGCCGAACAACAGGCTCGGGAAGAGGCGTTGAAGCAGGCTCAGGCCGAAGCTGCTAGGCGTGCTGACGAAGCGGCAAAACAGGCTCAGTTGCGTGAGCAACAAGCGGAGCAGCGCCGTCAGGAGGAGGCTCGCCAACAGGCGGAGCGTCAGCGCCAGGAAGAAGCAAGACGCCAAGCTGAAGCGGAAGCCAAGCGCAAGGCGGAGGCGGAAGCTCAACGCCAGGCCGAAGAAGAAGCCAAGCGCAAGGCTGAGGCGGAAGCCCAACGCAAGGCCGAAGAAGAGGCCAAGCGCAAAGCGGAGGTGGAAGCCCAACGCCAGGCCGAAGAAGAGGCCAAGCGCAAGGCAGAGGCAGAAGCTCAACGCAAGGCCGAAGAAGAGGCCAAGCGCAAGGCAGAGGCGGAAGCTCAACGCCAGGCCGAAGAAGAAGCCAGGCGCAAGGCAGAGGCGGAAGCGCGCCGTGCCGCCGAGGCAGCTCGCCAAGCATCTGCCTCATCGCTGGATAACCTGATCGCTGGCGAGGCGGAGTCCATCGCCAACGCCAAGCAGGCGGCCCAGGCGGCGAATGGGTTCATCAACCTGGTGAGGCGTGCGATCGAGCAGGCCTGGATTCTGCCGGCAAGTGCCACGAACCAGCTCCGGGCAGTCGTGCGTATACAATTGCTACCCACCGGTGAACTGGTCAGCGCAAGAATCATCGAAAGTAGTGGTGATGGCGTCTTCGACAGGTCTGTGTTGCAGGCCGTCGAACGGGCTGCACCATTCCGAGAAATAAGAGAGCTTCCGCTGGCCGCCCAGAGCCAGTTCCGTGAATTCAACCTGGACTTCAATCCCAAGGATGTACGCCGATGAAACGAGTTGTTTCTGTCATGGTCGGTCTATGGTTCGCGCTGTATGTCGGCCTGGCCAGCGCGGATCTGACCATCGAAATCACCAAGGGCAGCGATCAAGCCATCCCCATCGCCATCGTTCCTTTCGCGACTCAGGGGCAGGGCACACTATCCGAAGACATCGCTCAGATCGTCAGTGACGACCTCGCCCGTAGCGGTCAGTTCTCACCATTGTCGCGCAATTCGCTAATTGCCCAGCCCAGTCGTAGCGAAGACGTCCATTATCGCGATTGGCGCGCCGTGGATAGCAACTACCTCGTTGTCGGTCAGGTGACGCCGCAAGGCGATGGCTACAGTGTTCAGTTCGAACTGATGGATATTTATGGCGAACGCCGCATGCTCGGTGAAGTCGTCAATGTCAGTCGTGGCCAGTTGCGCAGTGCGGCTCACTACGTCAGCGACAAGGTATTCGAGGAGATTACCGGGATTCGTGGCGCCTTTTCTACGCGTATCGCCTATGTCACGGCAGAGGGTGCCGCTGACAATCGCCGCTATGCATTGCATGTGGCCGATGCCGACGGGCATAACAGCCAGCAGATTTTATCCTCGCAGCAGCCCATCCTGTCGCCTGCCTGGGCTCCGGATGGCAACAAGCTTGCCTACGTCTCCTTCGAGTCGGGGCGTCCGGCCATTTACATTCAGGATTTGGCAAGCAGTCAGCGTATCCAGGCGACATCCTTCGAAGGCATCAACGGGGCGCCAGCCTGGTCGCCGGATGGACGCAAGCTGGCTATGTCCTTGTCGAAGGACGGGCAGCCGGAAATCTATGTGATGGATATTGCCTCGCGCAGCTTCCAGCGCCTGACGAACAATTCCGCCATCGATACTGAGCCCGATTGGGCGCCGGATGGGCAGAGCTTGGTCTTTACCTCGGATCGCAGCGGTGGGCCACAATTGTATCGCTACAATCTTGCCAATGGGCAGGCAGAAAGAATAACATTTACCGGAAGCTACAATTCACGCGGTCGCTTCTCACCCGATGGGGAAACACTGTTTCTTATCCATCGGGACGATCAGGGATTCCATGTTGCCAAGAAAGACTTGGAAACCGATCGCCTGACGATTCTCACCGACTCCCAGTGGGATGAGTCACCTAGCGTGGCCCCGAACGGTAGCATGGTGATCTTCGCTACCCAGCAGGGCAATCGTGGTGTGTTGGGTGTCGTGTCGGCCGATGGTAATGCCTCTTACCGTCTACCCTCGGCACAGGGCGATGTGCGGGAGCCCGCCTGGTCGCCTTTCATGAACTAAAAAGTGTGTCATTCTAATTCCGAGCAAGGAGTTACCATGCAATTCAAATCTTATGCCAAGTCCCTGGCCGTCGCCGTGTCCCTCGCTGTCATGGCTGGCTGTTCCAGCACTGGCGGCTCTCAGGACGGGAGCATGGATGGCACTGGCACTGCAGGAGGCGTAGCGGGTCAGGGGATGGCCAATGGCCAGGCTAGCGGAACTCAGCTCGGCCAGGGGCAAGGGTATGGCCAGGGCCAGGGCCAGGGTATTCCCGATCAGCGCACCATCTACTTCGACTACGATCGCGACACCATTCGTCCCGAGTTCGAATCCGTACTGAATGCGCATGCCCAGTACCTGCGTTCCAATCCCAACGCGTCGGTAATCCTGCAGGGGCATGCGGACGAGCGCGGCACCCGCGAATACAACCTGGGGCTGGGAGAGCGCCGCGCTCAATCCGTCGAGCAATTCCTGACCGTTCAGGGCGTCTCTCCCTCGCAACTGGAAATCGTCAGCTACGGTGAGGAGCGTCCGGCTGTTGAAGGCCACTCCGAACAGTCCTATGCTCAAAACCGTCGTGTGGTCTTCGATTACTAAGCTTCGACGGAGTCAAACATGAAACACGGTCTGAAAAGACTGTGCGGCGCGGGAGCATTAATGCTCCCGCTGTCCGTATGGGCAGCACCTGTGGTCGAAGACTTGTCGGCCTCGTCCGGGTCGCGAACGTTTTACGAGAACACTCAGGCTCGTGAGCCCACGCCGGGCGCCAGCTTGCAGATACTCAACCAACTGCAGGAAAACCAACGCCAGATCCAAGAGTTGCGTGGCCAAGTCGAGGAACTGCGTTATCAGCTCGAGCAGCAGCGCAAGCTTGCACAGGAACGCTACCTGGAGTTGGAGGAGCGCATTGCTTCTGGCAGCGCCGGACAGACTGGAGCAGCCGGTACCGCCCAGGCGGGGGGAGACCCTGACGCTGGCAGCGCTATGCAGGGCAGTAGCCAGGATGGGCAGCAGGCCTACCAGGCGGCCTTCCAGAAGGTGCAGGCGCGTGACTTCGATGCCGCCATCGAGGCATTCAATGCTTTCGTTCAGCAGTATCCAAACTCTCCGCTACGCGCTAATGCCCATTACTGGCTGGGTGAA
The DNA here is from genome assembly GCF_022348165.1 of Halomonas sp. McH1-25. Taxonomy (GTDB): domain Bacteria; phylum Pseudomonadota; class Gammaproteobacteria; order Pseudomonadales; family Halomonadaceae; genus Modicisalibacter. The sequence continues at coordinate 339,771 of NZ_JAKRFI010000001.1, read as the reverse complement.
TTGTATTCCAGCCGCTCCGAGCTGGAACCTGCCGCTCAAGCATTCAATACTGTCATCGATGAGTTCCCCCAAAGCAACAAGGTGCCCGACTCCCTTTACAAGCTGGGCTTGCTGAAGGCGCGCCAAGGTCAGCCGGAGGCCAGCAAGCAATTGCTGACTCGGGTGCGGCAGGAATACCCCGAAAGCAATGCGGCCAGCATGGCGGCGGATTTCCTCAATCAATCCGGCCTCTGAGAAAGAGTGGGAATGTTGAAACCCGGTATGCCTGTCCATTCGAAGGGCTGAGGGAGTCGTAATGACTTGCAAGATTGATTACCAAGCGCCGTCCGAGTTGCTCAAGGACCGGGTGATACTGGTGACCGGTGCCGGTGATGGCATCGGTCGAGCCGCTGCGCTGGCATATGCGCAGCATGGAGCGACGGTCATTCTGCTCGGCAGAACCATCGCCAAGCTAGAGTCTGTGTATGATGAGATTGAGGCTGGCAATGGCCCACAGCCTGCCATCTTTCCTCTCAATTTCGAAGGTGCCACCCTGAAGGATTATCAGGACATGGCCGACACGTTGGACAAGGAGTTCGGCCACTTGGACGGCATTTTGCACAATGCCGGCCTGCTTGGGCGGGTTACTCCGTTCGAGCAGTACAATCCTCAGCTGTGGGATCAGGTCATGCAGGTCAACATCAATGGACCTGTATGGATGACTCAAGCGCTGCTGCCTCTGCTCAAGGCATCGGAGGATGCCTCCGTGGTATTCACCTCGTCGAGTGTGGGCCGTAAGGGAAGAGCCTTCTGGGGCGCTTATGCCGTTTCCAAGTTCGCGACCGAGGGATTCGTTGAGGTATTGGCCGACGAGCTGGAAAATCTGACCAACATCCGCGTGAACAGCATCAACCCGGGGGCGACTCGTACCCAGATGCGCAAGACCGCGTTTCCGGGTGAGGATCCCAATACGTTGCGGATGCCCCGGGAAATCATGCCTACCTATCTGTGGCTGATGGGACCGGACAGCCGGGGGCATACTGGCGAGCGCTTCGACGCTCAACCCGCTCGCAAATGAACCGATTGCGACTACCGCACAAGCAAACAGCCCAACAAGGCATGGGAGGCTGTTTGCTTGCGTTCATTCATCCTTGTCTATCAAGGCGTTGACCAGTTCTGACGGACTGTCGAACCAACGGTCCGCTTGCCAATCTTCGCGTTTCTGGCCTTCTTCGATATAGCCGTAACCCACGGCAATGGCTGTCATGCCGGCGGCATGGGCAGCTTGCATGTCACGCGCATGGTCACCGATGTACCAACAATCTTCCGGCAGAACATCCAGCCTGCGTGCCGCTTCCCAGAGTGGCTCGGGTGAAGGTTTCTTGACAGGAAGATCGTCTGCACAGAGCAGGACATGCGGTGACAATGACAGTGCCTCGAGAAGAGGCTCTGTATAGATCCTGGGCTTGTTGGTGACGATGCCCCAGCGCCGTGGGGGAGTTGCCCAGCGCTCGAGGAGCCTCTCCAGACCGGAAAACACCCGGCTCTCTACGGCGACCTCCTTGCCGTAGGCGGCAAGGAGAACATTGCGCGCCTCGGGGTGGTCCGGATGATCATGGGCAATACCCAACGCCAGTGTCACCAAGGCGCTGCCACCGTTGGAGACTTGGGCGCGTATCGTCTCGAACGCTAGAGGCGGTAGTCCGTGATATTGACGCAGAACATTCGTGGCTCGTGCCAGGTCGGGAGCCGTATCGATCAGCGTGCCATCCAGATCGAACAAAAGGCACTGCGGAGTGGGCAAAGGCAGTGAGGTCAAAGAGCCTCCTCCATCGAGCAGTGCATCATGTAATTGACCGATACATCGCTGGGCGCCAAACGGTAATGCTTGGTTACCGGGTTGTAGGTCAGGCCGCACTGCTCGCGAACGCGTAGGCCCGTGGCACGGCACCAACCCGACAATTCTGAAGGGCGTATGAACTTGCGATAGTCGTGCGTGCCGCGCGGGAGCAGCCTGAGTACATACTCTGCGCCGAGAATCGCAAAGGCATACGCTTTGGGATTGCGATTGATCGTCGAAAAGAAGATATGGCCGCCTGGCTTGGCCAATGTCGCGCAAGCGCGGACTACGGCCGCCGGGTCGGGAACGTGCTCGAGCATTTCCAGGCAGGTCACGATATCGAATTCGCCGGGATGCGCATGGGCCATTTCTTCGGCGCTGGCCTGCCGATAAGTGACGTTGGCCCCGCTCTCCCGCTGATGAAGGCGGGCGACTGCCAGGGGAGCTTCGCCCATGTCGATGCCCGTCACACCGGCGCCACGGTGCGCCATGGCCTCGCTGAGGATGCCTCCGCCGCAACCTACGTCGATGACGCGTTTTCCGGCGAGGCCTGCATGACCGTCGATAAAATCCAGGCGCAGTGGATTAATGTCGTGCAAGGGTTTGAATTCGCTGTCTCGGTCCCACCAACGGCTCGCCAAGGCCTCGAACTTGGCGATCTCATGATGATCGACGTTGCTGCGATGATCGTTGATGTCACGTTGCGCTTGCGTCATGAAGCCTCTCCGGGTTGGCCTGGTAACGACATGGCTTGCTGATAGGCATGAGCCATGCGTTTGAGTTCGTTAACGTCGACATCGACCAGTTGACCTTCGTCGACACGTAGCTTGCCGTCGACCCATACGTGGCTGACTTGCCGGCTATTCATGGCGTACACGATCGCCGAAGCCGGGTGGTGCAGGGGCAGGGTATTGATGGCATCGAGATCGAGGGCTATCAGGTCGGCATCGAAGCCTTCTGCAAGTTGGCCGCGGCGATGCGCTATTCCCAGTGCCTTCGCCCCATCGCGTGTCGCCATGGCCAGGGCCGCCATGGCCGGTAGCGCGGCGGCATTTCCACTGACGGCCTTGGCAATGAGCGCGGCGCTTTTCATTTCGTCGAACATGTCGAGATCGTTGTTGCTGGCAGCACCGTCGGTTCCCAAGGCGACATTGATCCCGGCGGCCTGCAGGCGGTCGACGGGGCAGAAGCCACTCGCCAGCTTTAGATTGGACTGAGGGCAGTGTATGACATGCGTGCCGCTGTCACGCAGTATCGTCATGTCCTCATCATTGATCTGGGTGACATGGACCGCCTGGAAATGCGCTCCCAGAAGCCCGGCATCGTGGAGGCGCCGGAGCGGCCGCTTGGCATATTTGGCCAGCCCTTGCTCGACTTCCTCGGCGGTTTCGTGCACGTGCATCTGAATCGGTAGGTTCAGGCGCTCACGAGCTTCGATCAAAAGGGCCAGGCTATCGTCCGCCACGGTATAGGGGGCATGGGGGCCAAACGCCAGGCTAATCGAGGAATGGTTGCGATAGCGTTCCACCAACGCCTCTGTGCGCTCTAACCCTGTGTGAAAGTCGGGCGCCCAAGGTGTCGGAAAATCGATCAATGGCGTACACAGCTGAGCTCGAATGCCGAGCTGTTCCACCGCATCGGCAACGGGTTCGGGGGCAAGATACATGTCGGAAAATGTCGTTGTCCCTGAACGTAGCATTTCGGCTATTGCCAGGCGCGTACCATCAGCGACGAAGTCAGGCGTGACATGTGCCGCCTCCGCCGGCCAGATATGCTCATTGAGCCAGGTCATCAATGGCAAATCGTCGGCATAGCCGCGCATCAGACTCATGCCCGCATGATTATGCGCATTGATCAAGCCAGGAAGTAGCGCGTGGTGTTCCAGTTGCAACGTGCGTTTCGCTTCGACCCGACGGCGGGCTTCATCGATAGGCCATGGCCCGAGTAAACGTCCGGCGTCGATGGCGATGGCCTGATGCTCGAGAACCGGAAGTCCCTCGCTCATTGGCAGGATCCAGCGGGCCTCGATCAAAAGTTCGGCATCGAGTGGTGCGATGGGGGGCATCACGAACCTCCTTCGACAAGATGCCTCGCATTCTACTATCTCTCGACTTTTTTTGCGGCCCGTAGCACTCTTCATGGATAAAATGGCTACATTTACCGCCTCATGGCTTACTGGTAGCGTCACGGCCGGATAGGAAGCGTCCTGATTGGATCGTTTCGACGTTCAGTTGATCGTTTGCAATGCAGCATGTACGGTAATACTTACTGTTACATTGCCGCTACGGCATTCATAGGCCATGGAGTGAAGCCTGCCGAAGTTGGCTATCAGTGATGCGTAGGCATGCGATTCCGCTCTTTTTTCCCTCGCAAGAGGGCGATTGGCGGTTGCTTGGATACCAACGTAACCGTTTGTGTCATACTGGAAAACATTATCATCATGTTGGAGGGACCCCATGATTCGTAAGGCCGTTCTCCCCGTTGCAGGGCTCGGTACCCGCTGTCTTCCCGCCTCGAAAGCCATTCCCAAGGAAATGATCACCATCGTCGACAAGCCGGTCATCCAGTATGTCGTCGAAGAAGCGGTGAAAGCGGGAATCAAGGAGATCGTACTGGTTACGCACTCCAGCAAGGGCGCCATCGAAAACCATTTCGACAAGCATTTCGAACTCGAGACCATGCTCGAGGCCAAGGGCAAGGATGAGATGCTCGACGAAGTGCGCAACATCGTTCCTGACGATGTCAGTATCATCAGTGTGCGTCAGCCAGAGGCTCTGGGGCTTGGCCATGCCATACTCTGCGCGCGTGCCGTGATCGGCGACAACGAGCCATTCACCGTTCTGCTGCCGGATGTGCTCGTCGATGACGAAGGAAGGTCGCGCAACGATCTCGCCGGCATGATCGAGGCCTACGAAACGACCGGCGATGCCCAGATCATGGTCGAGAACGTGCCTCAGGAACTGGTCTACAAGTACGGCATCGTGGCACTCGAAGGCGATACGCCCGAGCCCGGCAAGAGTGCGCCGATCACGGGAATGGTCGAAAAACCCAAGGTCGAGGATGCGCCTTCGACGCTGTCGGTCATCGGCCGTTACCTGCTGCCCGGCGAAATCTTTCCGGTGCTGGCGGATACCCCGCCTGGGGCCGGCAATGAAATCCAGTTGACGGATGCCATCGACACCCTGCGCAAGCAACACGGCGTCGCCGCCTTCCGTATGCAGGGCACCACCTATGACTGCGGTCATCAGTTGGGCTACCTGGAGGCGACGCTGGCCTACGCCAAGCGGCATCCCAAATTCGGCAAGGGCTTCAACGAACTCCTCCAGCGCTACGCCAACGAGGGGTGAATCGATGCGTATCATCGTACACGGGAGCGAGTTGGCCGCGGCGACTGCAGCCGCCGCGCTTTCCTCGGTAGGGCATCAAGTCGACTGGTGGCCGCACCCTGACGCCCCTTGGTCGCAACTTTCGCGTGCCGAATGGTTGACGGGCGAGCCCGGCGTGGTCGATCAGATCGATTTCGGACAGCGCACCGGCTCACTGCGGTTGCTCGAAAATGGCGACAGCAACGTCAGTTTATCGGGCGAGTATGATGTCGCCTGGCTGGCGTTGGCACCGGACCAGCGCGACGCCGCCGAACGTTTCATCGAATTGATTGCCGGTCAGCAGAGCTCGCCGTTGGTACTCGTCAACAATTCGACCTTTCCCGTCGGTCACACGGAAAGCCTGGAATCCCTGCTGCGCCATGCCTCGCAAGTGGCAGTGGTGCTGCCCGACATGCTGGAGGAGGGTCGCGCCTGGCAGGCGTTTACCCGCCCCACACGCTGGTTGCTGGGGTGTGAAGACGACTGGGCCGAAGATCAGGTGCGTGAGCTGTTGCGTGCCTTCAATCGCCGGGCCGAACTCTTTCAGCGCATGCCTCGACGGGCTGCCGAGCTAACCAAGCTGGCCATCAATGGCATGTTGGCGACACGCATCAGCTACATGAACGAAGTGGCAGGTCTGGCGGATTCGCTGGGTGTCGACGTCGAGTATGTCCGTCAAGGCATGGGGGCCGATACCCGTATCGGCTACGAATACCTCTATCCCGGTTGCGGGTTTGGTGGGCCGAACTTCTCCCGCGACCTGATGCGCCTTGCCGATGTACAGCATGCGACGGGGCGCGAGTCGCATCTTCTCGAGCAGGTTCTCGACATCAACGAGAGCAAGAAGGAAACGCTCTTCCGCAAGTTGTGGGGACATTTCCACGGCCAACTCGAAAATCGCACCGTGGCCATCTGGGGCGCAGCGTTCAAGCCCGGCACCACACGCATCGACCATGCCCCGGTGCTGACATTGCTGCGTGCACTGTGGGCACAGGGCGTGCACGTTCGCTTGCACGATCCCGCCGCTCTGCCCGCGGTCAGGAAGGTGGTAGGCGATCATCCGCTGTTGACCCTGTGCGAAGGTACCCCTTACGAAGCCTGTGAAGGTGCCGACGCGCTGATCCTGGTCACCGAGTGGAAGTGCTACTGGAATCCCGACTGGCGCCGGCTGGGAGAGATGCTTGGGGAGCGGCTCATTCTCGATGGACGCAACATCTATGACCCGGCCTATGTCGCCGCTCGCGGTTTGACTTACCGGGGAATAGGACGGCGTGCCGATCCCGCTTGAAATGCATCACATGCAAGCCAACGCAGAACGCCCCGCACAGCGGGGCGTTCTGCGTTGGTGATGCTCTGGCGGCGTACAGATGTCAGCTGTAATTCTGGGCGGCAAATTCCCAGTTGACGACGTTCCACACGGCGTCGAGATACTTGGGTCGAGCATTGTGATAATCGAGGTAATAGGCATGTTCCCATACATCGATGGTCAGCAGAGGCGTCTGGCCATGGGCGATGGGAGTATCGGCATCGTCGGTATTGACGATATCCACGCTGCCGTTGGCGCTCTTTATCAGCCAGGTCCAGCCAGAGCCGAAGTTGCCGATAGCCTTGGCATTGAACTCCTCTTTGAAGCGCGCGAAGGTGCCGAACTTGGCATCGATGGCGTCAGCCAGGGGGCCGCTGGGCTCTCCACCGCCACCGGGAGACAGGCAGTGCCAGAAGAAGGTGTGATTCCACACTTGCGCGGCCTGATTGAAAAGCGTCCCCGAGGACGACTTGATGATCTCCTCGAGCGATTTGTCCGCTTCGGCAGTGCCGTCGGTCAGCTCGTTGAGCTTTGTCACATAGGCCTGATGATGCTTGCCATAGTGATACTCCAGCGTTCGGGCAGAAATATGCGGTTCCAACGCATTCTTCTCGTACGGCAACACGGGAAGTTCAAAAACCATGGTTATCTCCATTTTATGGGCAGCGTGGAATACAGCGCGCGATAAAAAACCTTACAATACCAAGCATCTGCAGGCGGTGTCGCGAGATCTTGTCAGCCTGGGTTATGCTCGCATGTTCTGGATATGACGCGTCATCGTCTGCCCGCTTTGCTGTGCCAGGGAATAGAGAGGAAGTCGACATGGTGGAACGCTCGGATGAGCCGCGCTTGAATGCGCCGATCGTACCGGATCCCAGTGACGAACTGGCCGACCGGCACCGTGGCGTGGTGGTCTCCTCGGCACGCACATGGCCCCTGTGGTTGCTTTGTCTACTCCTGTTGGCCGGCTTCGTGGGCATCGCCGGTGTCTACTGGCTCGATCGACAGGCTTGGCAGGCCGACCAGCGCGAACTGCAGGGCCAACTGTCCAACCTTCACGCTCGCTTCGACAGCCTGGATGATCGCTATGAGATCACCGGGATGGAAGAGAAGCTGGATGCGTTGAGCTCGGCCCAGCGCAATTTGCAGGAGCGGCAGACAGGGCTGCAATCCGCTGTTCAGAAATTGGAAAACAGTAGTGCAGATGCGTCTAATATCAATGAACTGGTCGAGCGTCTCGAGGCCGGCGAGGAAGAGCGGGACATCCTCGCGGCCACCTTGGATGCTATGCAGCGCTCGCTGGACGTCATCGAAGCGGACGGTGAAGATGCCCGAGCGGCTCTGCAGGAACGATTGCAGGCCTTGGAGAACGCTCAGGACGCCACCGAGCAAGGGCTCGCATCGTTGCGCGACACGGTCAGTGGAGTCCAGACGAATGTCATCGGCATACGCGAGTCGAGCCAACAGCTTGAGTCGCGTGTCACAGAGCTGGACAATGCTTATACTGAGATTGAAAACCAAGTACAGGATATTGCCGCTCTGGAGGATCGTCTGGCGGACATGGCCTCGAGTATCGAGACCTTGCGCTCCAGTGACGAGGAGCGACAGGCACGCCTGGATCAATTGGCTGCACGCATCGGCAGCAACCAAGCGGGGCTCTTGGAGCTTCGTCAAAGCCTGCTGGCGTTGAGTGCCAATGTGGAAAGCCTTGGCGGTTAGGCCGAAGGATAGCCCGCTTCCATTGCGGGTGATCCACTCAAGGATTAGAGGAATCATGAAGTGAAGGAAACCGGCTGCATAAAAATGTCCGTCATGTTGCCTGCCTTCGGTCACGCGTTTCGGCGACATTGAGGCATGCGTATGTTCCGCCACGGCGTTCTGGTAGTTGCGTTGGGCTCTGGCCTGTTCGCTACATCCAGCTTGGCTCTGGAAGCCGAGATTCAGGGTATCGACGGTGAAGCTGCCGAGAACGTGGCCAATTATCTGGCCGCATTCGACGCCAGTGAATATGGAAAGGATCGAGTTCGCTCCCAAGTGGCCAAGCGTACCCGCGAAGCGCTCAAGGCCTACGGTTATTATGAACCCGAACTCGATATCAGCCTGGTTGGAGAGAATCCCGTCGAACGGGCACGTCTACGGATCCGGCCAGGGCCTCGCGTGATCGTCACCGAGCTGGACGTTTCCGTCGAAGGCGATGCCGGCGATGACGATGCCTTTCAGCAGGTGCTCGACAACCTGCCACTCGAGGAAGGCGAGCCGTTACGCCACGCTCCTTACGAAGCGTTACGTAGCCGTTTCTCCACGCTTGCCGTGGAGCGTGGCTACTTCGATGCCAACTTTAGCGATCGACGCATCGAAGTCCGGCCATGGGAGGAGAGTGCGCGTATCTACCTGACGCTGGACAGTGGCGAGCGCTACGTCTTCGGGAATGTCCGCTTCGATGGCAGCCAGATCGAAGAGAGTCGATTGCGCAACATGATGCCCTTCGAGACCGGGGATGCTTACCTCGCCGGCTCGCTGGCCGTATATAGCCAGCGCCTCGGTGAAACCGGCTGGTTCCGCAGTGTCAGCGTGCGACCGCGTTTGCAGGGTCCCTCGGCTTCACTTGTCCAGGCGCATCGAGGCTGGTGGGAGGCCGTGGATACTGGAACGGACGACGCCGACAACGTACTCGAGGAGTCCCCATTACTGTCGGCCAGTGCTGTGAGTACCGCGAATCGCCTGGGTAGGGAGCGACCTCCGAGAGTGCCGGTCGAGGTCAACCTGATACCCGCCGATCGTCACCAGTTCGAGGTGGGCATCGGCTATGCCACCGATGTCGGGCCGCGCACCCAGTTCGCCTGGGAACAACCCTGGCTGAACGAGGATGGCGACAGCCTTAATCATGAGCTCTACCTGTCGGAGCCGGAACAGATATTCAGCGGCACTTACACCATTCCGCTCGCCAACCCGCTGACGGATAGCTACGAACTGACATACGGGCTGCGGCACGAAGACTATGAGGACACGCAGAGTCTAGAGGTGTCCACCGAAGTTGCCCGCCGCTGGTTGTTCGAGAACGGTTGGACGCAGCGGCTCTTCTTCCGTACCACCTACGAAGATTTCACCCAGGCGGACCAGGAAGACCAAGTGCTGCTGATGTATCCCGGCATTAGCTGGGCTCGCGTGCGTACGCGGAACCCGCGTTTCCCTACGTGGGGCGACAGACAGCGGCTTTCCCTGGCGATATCGGACGATATCTGGGGCTCGGATGCGTCGTTCGTACGCGCTACGCTGGATTCCCAATGGATTCGCATGCTGGGCGAGGATACCCGCTTCGTCGCTCGCACCGGTGTTGGGGCCATGCATACCGATGATTTCGACAGAATACCTCCGTCGCTACGCTTCTTTGCCGGCGGCGATCAAAGTGTTCGCGGCTACAGCTACGAAAGCCTAGCCCCCGAAAACGAGGATGGGGAACTTCTCGGCGGCCAACACCTACTAACCGCCAGTCTCGAGGCTCAACGACGGATCACCGGCGACTGGTGGGGCGCCGCGTTCGCCGATACGGGCAATGCGTTCAATTCGTGGTGGCCGGACGACCTGGCTACGGGGGCGGGCCTGGGTATTCGCTGGGTGTCCCCCGTAGGACCGGTTCGACTGGACATCGCCCATCCCTTCGATAGCGAGGAGGATTCGTGGCGTCTGCATTTCGCCATAGGTCCCGAATTTTGATTACCGTTCTACTCCGCCTGTTGCTTTGGTTCCCGCTGTGGCTGATCGGGTTGGTCCTGTTTCTGTTGGGCTTGGCATTGTCTCCCTGGGGAACGTCCTGGCTCGTGAATCAGGGCGAGGAGCGGGGCTTCTTCTCGGTAGAGAGTGTCAGCGGGGCGTTTCTCGACGATTTGACCCTGGAAGGACTGGAGCTGACGGCCGGCCCGGCGTTCGTTCGTATCGGTCGCCTGCACCTGGCCTGGGCCGAAGACTGCCTGCTCGATGGCAAACTATGCCTGGACGCCCTGCAATTGTCAGACGTTGACGTGGATATCCAGGAAAGCGATGCAACGACACAGGGAGCGGATCCCTCGGAGTCGGAGGGCGGCGGTATGCCCTCGATCGCCGTGCCGTTTCCTATCGAGCTACGAGCGTTGGAGTTGCGCGATGTCGACGTCCGGCTGGCTGATGGGACACGCTTCGCGTTGCAACGTTTCACCTCCGGCGCACGTCTCTCAGGCGATACTTTCACTTTGCTACCGACACGCTTGAGCGATGGCAAGCTGGTTCTGCCGGTCTCATCCGGGCAGGCCTTGGCGCTACCGGAACCGATGGTGGCCGATGGCGAATCGGACGCTACCAGCGAGACAGAGCCCCCGATACGGCCATTGACGGCGGATGCTATCGATGCGGCGATCGGTGTCGCTTCCATGCCGGTTCAGGCCAGTCCTAGCGAAGAGACGCAGGGAGAACGGGACGAGACGTCACTGGCCGATCGCGAGCCGATCAGCTTGCCCGAGATTACCCTGCCCATGGCCATCAGAGTGCCTAGCCTCGTGGCCGAGGATTTCGTCATCGACGGCCCCGAGCGTTATGTCGTCGAGCGGCTCGCGCTTAGCCTGGAAGGCGAAGGCCATGACATGCGCCTGCACAATCTGGCCGTGACTTCCTCCGAAGCCGATGCCGAACTTAGTGCCAGCGTCAGTCTGCAGGACGCTTATCCCTTGAACGCCGAACTGAACGCAGTGGTTCATCGCGCTCCCTTGGCAGGTGAAACGCTCTCGCTGACGCTCGATGGCAGCCTGGCCGATCTGTCGGCGAATCTCGAGGCCGGCGGGCCGCTGGCTGCCACACTCCAGGCGCAGGCCGACCTGCTGGCACCCACCGTTCCGTTCGAGCTACTGCTCGAGGCGGATCGTGCGCAGTGGCCGTTGGAAGGAACATATATCGACTCTGCAGCGGTCGACGTCGCTATCGAGGCAGCCACGGGAGTCTCTCCTGGAGAGGATGCAGCGAGCATCGTCAGCCCAGAGCGTGTGCCCTACGTAGTGAAGGATCTGACATTGCGTGCCGATGGCGATCTGGCCGGCTATCGTGTCGCGCTTTCCGGTGCGGTTTCAGGTGGGGAATTGCCTGAAGAAATCAGCCTGGCGATGACCGGCGAAGGTGACCTCGAACGTTTCGCCTGGACGCCGCTGGCCGTGTCGGCCGATAGCGGCGCATTGATCAGTCGCGGTGCCGTTCGCTGGACACCGCGTCTGGAGGTCGATGCCAGCCTGAACCTGGACCGCTTTTCTCTGGATGCCTTGACCGATGCTGTCCAGGGCCGGTTGAGCGGCGACGCCGAAGTGCACTTCGCCATGCGTGAAGAGGACGAAGGATGGCAGCTAAGCGTTCCGCAACTCGACATCGAAGGCACGCTGCAGCAGCGCCCGCTATCGTTGGAAGCCCAGCTTAGCGGCAACAGCGACATGCGTTGGCGGATACAGCGACTGCAACTGCGCCAGGGCGAAAATCGCCTGACGGCGCAGGGCAGCATTGCCGAATCGATGGACCTGAGTGGCGAGTTGAACGCACCGGCACTAGGCACACTATTGCCGGCATTGGGAGGAAGCGCACAAGGTCGCTTTACGGTAGGCGGAACGTTCGAGGCGCCCCAGCTCGATCTCACCCTGTCGGGCAACGATCTTCGCTATGCCGAAAACCGTCTCGACCGCTTGAGCCTGGATGCCGAGACGGCCGGCCTGGAAGACCCCCGTCTCGATGTCGCCTTGGATGTTTACGGTATCGAGGCGGGTGGGCAACGTATCGAGCATGTCGATCTCGACCTCGATGGGCGCCTGTCGCAGCATCGTCTCGAATTGGCCGTCGATGCAGCCGAGTCGATGCCGTTAACATCAGCCTCGCTGGCGTTGACCGGCGGACTCGATGCACAACGCACCCGTTATCAGGGGCGCCTTACCTCGCTGGCAGTCGACACCGAACAGGCGGATCTGCGCCTCGACGAGGCGGCAGAGTTTAGCGTCGCTCTGCCCGAGGGTCGCGTCACGGCCGAACCCTTCTGTCTGGTAAGGCAACAAGGCGGTCGTCTATGTTCCGTGGAGCGGCTCCAGGCATCCGCAGAGCAAGGCAATGTCGTGCTTGCCCTGCGCGACTTTCCCATGGACCTGGTGAATGCGGCACTTCCCGAGGCCTGGAGTGCCGAGGGCGAAAGCAATGGACGCATCGCTCTTGGCTGGTCAAGCGGTGGACGCTGGTCGGCACAGGCGGACCTGCAAAGCCGGCTGGCGTTGAGCGGCGAAGATGCCTACGGGCAGCCTTGGTCGCTGCCCGATTCGCGCCTGTCGTTGCAACTCGATGCCACCCCTGCCAGGGCCAATGTCGAGTCGACCCTGTCTCTTGCCGAGGCCGGAGAGTTGGCGGTAAATGCGGCAATCACGGATCCCACCGGCAATGCGCAGTTGGGGGGCAACATCACGTTCAACGACATTCAGCTGTCCCCGTATCGCCGCTTGGTAACCGGATTGGAGCAACTCGAGGGTGCACTGAATGGCCAGGTGAATCTGGGCGGTGCGCTGGCCGATCCCCGCCTCAATGGCAATCTTCAACTTGGCGATTTACGGGTGAGCGGGGGCGATATTCCCTTGGCCATCCGTGATGGCCGTCTGGACATTCAGCTCCTGGGCGATAATGCGACCCTGGACGGTTTCGTGGCTGCCGATGAAGGGCGACTCGAGCTGCAGGGCCAGGCACGCTGGCCCGTACCCGGCGAATGGGTGGCCGAGCTCGGCGTCGAAGGTACCCAATCGCCGCTGCTCGTCGATATGCCCGAGTTCGGTCGCCTGCGTGTCGCACCCGATCTGGACATTCGTGCCACGCCCGAGCTACTGCGTATACGGGGCGACGTGCAGGTTCCCTGGGCGCGGCTGAGCGTCTCCAGATCCGAGTCGCCACCCTCCGCCGTGGCGCCGAGTTCCGACGAGGTGATCATCACACGCGAAGATGAAGCGCGTGCTCGCGAGGCGGCGCGACAGGCGCTGGAAGAGGCGACGGAAGGAGGGGACGAAGCAGCGGCTCAGGCATTGCAAGAGGCCGGTATGCGTCTCGATGTGGCGGTCGATGTGAGCCTGGGTCCCGATGTGCAACTCGAGGCCTATGGCCTCGAGGCGGAATTGCAGGGCGACCTTCAGGTCCGCCAGGCCACGGGCCCCGTTCAATTGTTCGGTGAGATCAATCTGAATGACGGCCGCTACCAGGCCTTCGGTCAGGACCTGATCATTCGCCGCGGTCAGGTACTGTTCAGTGGCCCGGCATCGCAGCCCCGCTTGCAATTCGAAGCCATTCGCAACCCTGAAGCCACCGAAGACGATGTGATTGCCGGGCTGCGCGTGACGGGGCCTGCTTCGCAACCCAACCTGTCCATCTTCTCCGAGCCGGCCATGGACGAGAGCCGTGCGCTGTCCTACCTGCTGCGCGGCCGGGCGCCGGACGACGCCGGCGGCGATGACGGCGCCCTGACCTCGGCTCTGATCGGTCTGTCGCTGTCGCGCACTGGCGGTGCCGTGGGGCAGCTCGGCCAGGTTTTCGGTGTCGAGGACCTGAGCTTGGATACGTCGGGCAGCGGAGAAGAGAGTCAGGTCGTCGTCAGCGGCTATCTCTTCGACGATCTCAAGGTCAGCTATGGCGTAGGAATATTTTCGCCGATCGCCCAACTGACCCTGCGCTACAAGCTGCTACAGAATCTTTACGTCGAGGCCGTATCCGGTGCAGCTCAGGCCGTGGATCTGATCTATACCTTCAGTCTCGGGCGCAGCAACGCTTCGCCTTGACACCGCTGCCACAGGGACATGGGGCACTGCGGCCAGCCGATAAGCTGCGCCATTGTGCGTCGCCATCGACGTAAAACCATTGCCGTGCATCGTCGTCGAATCGAAAGCGGCTGGTTTCCTGCAGCGTGAAGAAGCGGCCATTTTGCCGTCCCGTGGCCTGGAACCGGACCCAGCCTTCGGGCGGCTGTCCACCGCTGGCCTCGATGTCCAGGTGTAGCCAGCGAGGCTGGGCATCCTCGAGAGCGTGCCGCGGCGGTCGGGTTTCGGGAGCCCAAGTGGCAAGCAGAACTTCCGTCTTGCCCTGGGCAAACGCAGTGAAGCGGGCACGCATCAACGCTTCAGGCTTGCCTGCGCAGGATGGGTCGTCATGCACCGGTTGGCAGCACTGGGCATAGGCACGGCGACTGCCGCAGGTACATAATCGAAAAACTTCATTCTGAACCAAGAGGAGGCGACTCCATGTGGTCACGTGATAAACAGCGCATGCCGGCGGCCGATGAAGCCCTGCCGGGGCGTGGCGAGCCGATACGAATCTCCGGCAGGCATCTCGTCAACGGTCACTCGATGATACCGCCTTTCCCGTCGGGCTGTGAGGAGATCGTTCTGGGCCTGGGGTGCTTCTGGGGCGCCGAGCGCTTGTTCTGGCAGCTGTCGGGTGTGCACGTCACGGCGGTCGGCTATGCTGGCGGATTCACCCCCAATCCGACCTATGAGGAAACCTGTACCGGGGGCACAGGGCATACCGAAGTGGTACGCGTCGTATTCGACCCCGAGGCGATCGGTCTCGATCGTATCTTGCAGGTATTCTGGGAAGCCCATGACCCCACGCAAGGCATGCGCCAAGGCAACGATATCGGCAGTCAGTATCGCTCGGCGATCTATACCACCAGTGATTCCCAGCGTCGCGAGGCGGAGGCCAGTCGTGACAGCTATCAGCAGGCGCTGAGCCAGGCAGGCAAGGGCACGATTACCACCGAAATTGCGCCACTCGAGACATTTTACTACGCCGAGGAATATCACCAGCAGTATCTGGCCAAGAACCCGGGGGGCTATTGCGGCCTGCGTGGCACGGGAGTGCAATGTCCACTCAGTCCGGTCGGTTCGTCATGAGGTGCAACTGACGAGGTACACTGGCCCAGTCCTGCAACTGTCGACATACGCGGCGTGCCAGCCATGAGCCAAGACGGCCCTGACGTGACTCGATGAAACCGACATGGCCGCCATGGCTGGCGATCTCGACACGCACGGCATCGCTGGGCGTCGGCAGGCGCTCGAACAGATCGTCTGGCATGAACGGATCGTCGGCGGCCTGCAGGATCAGGGTCGGCAATTCGATATCGCCTATCAGGCGCCCCGCGGAGGAGCGACGGTAATAGTCGCTGGCCGAACTGAAACCATGCAGCGGAGCAGTCACTTCGTTGTCGTAGGCCCAGAAACTATCCAGCCGACTGAGTTGACAGGATGACAGGCTAATGGGAAGCGTCTCGGTCGTCATCTTGGCGGTGATCTTCAGCTTGAGCGACTTCAGCAGGTAACGCTGATAGTGACGAGAAAAGCCGCGATTGAGCGCGTCGGCGCACGCAGCGAGGTCGAGTGGGGCACTGATGGCAATGGCACCGGCCAGGTCGAGTCCGTCGCCGCCCTGTTCGGCGACCAACTTGACAAGCATGTTACCGCCCAGGGAAACGCCTGCCGCGACTTTGATGGCCCGCGGATAACGGCGGGCAAGCTGACCAATGAACCAGTATGCATCGGCGGTATCGCCGGAATGATAGGCTCTCGGCAAACGATTGGGAGCCTGACCACAGCCACGGAAATGCATCATCACCGTTCGCCAGCCCAATGCGCTTGCGGCGGCCAATATCTCCCGGGCGTAGGGCGAGTCGAATCCTCCCTCCAGGCCATGAAACAGTACGAACACTGGGGCATCGTCGTGTAACGGCGCGGGACGCACCCAGGCCAGTTCGACGAAGTCGCCGTCGGGAAGATTGAGAATCTCGGTATCGCGTTCGAGCGACACCAAGGGGCGCAGGCGGGGCAACAGGGTTTGGACGTGCCGGTTGGAGAGCCCCCTGGCGGGCCGAAAGTCTGCGGGGACGATGCGTGACATACTGACCTCGCTATAAATCCTTCTATCAGCATATCGTTCACGCACCGGCTGGCAAGTCGCCAAAAGGCGATTCAGTGGGCCAGTCCGATGCGCGTCAAGTTTTCGTGGCCCGCTTCGGCGACTCGGATATTGTCTTCGATACGTATCCCACCATGACCAGCAAGTGCATCGACCAGTGCCCACTCGATGTGCCGCCCGGTTGGCGTTTCCCGCAATGGGTCGAGTAATAGGGGAATGAAGTACAGGCCAGGCTCCACCGTAACTACCATCTCCGCTTCCAGCTCTCGCGTCAGTCGCAAGGCGGGGTCGCTTTCCGGTGCCGGTAGCGGCTGGCCGTCAGATGCAACGCGACCTCCCACATCGTGTACCTGCAGGCCGAGGAGATGGCCCAATCCATGCGGGCAGAACGCGCGTGTAATGCCGGACTCGACGGCAGCCTCTTCGCTACAGCGAGTCAGGCCGTGCTCGATCAGCAATTTCCCCAGCTCCTGGTGCATGCGCCGATGCAGGACGATGAACGATACGCCGGGGCGAATGGCCTCGATCAGGCGTTGCTGCATGGCTTCCATGGCGTGTATCAGCGCACTGAATCGTGCATCGGCATCGCTGCCTGCCCAGGTGCGGGTAATATCGGACGCATATCCGGCCACACTGCGACCGGCATCGACCAGCAGGCTCGAGTAACTGGCTGGCGGCTGCAAATCGTAGTGCTGGTAATGCAGCACGCCGGCATGCCGATTGAGGCCAATGATGTTCTGGTAGGGAACGTCGGATTCACGCTGCCGGCTCGCACCCAGATAGGCGAGCTGGATATCGAGTTCTGCCGCGCCAGTCTCGAACGCATCATGGGCAGCCCGATGACCGGCCAGGGCCAGGCGGTTGGCGTCACGGATGCAGTCGATTTCGTACGCGGTCTTGCGCACTCGTAATTCATCGAGCGCGCGGACGAGTCTGGGCGGATTGAGTTCGCCGCCCAGCCGCTGAGCGAGATCGGCGGGTACGTCGCCAAGTATCGCTAGCCGCCCTGTGGGCGATATCGATGGTCTCGTGTCGACCGTCAGGCGGATATCGAAGCGGGACGTCCATGGCGCATCGGGCAATTGGGGGGAAAGGTGCCAAAAGTCGTCCGGCGCATGCAGGTACAGTACCGGCGTGTTGCCGGGGCGAATCCATAGCCAACTGTGGCTCACACCAGGCAACGGTACCCAATGCAGGAAATGCGCATAGGTCCGGAAGGTCGCCGCCTGGTCATCGGCATGATGGTAACGGGGCGCGCCACTGTAAAGCAGCAGCGCCTCATAGCCTTGTGTTTCGGCCACGCCTTGGTAGGCGCTCGTCAACCAGGCTAGATGATTCAAGTGGTCCGTCGGGTAATCATCGCTCATGTCACGGTCTCCTGAAGTTGCTGCCAGAGGTCGTCGAGCCCCGGATGGCGGTGCTCGCAGTAGCGATAGAGGCGCAATTCGAGGGGCACGTTCCAGCGTTCATCGCCGGCGTACACGAGCTCGCCACTGGCCAGCGAGCGTTGCACCGTACGCAACGGCAGCCAGCCGATACCGTAACCCTGCGTGACCAGTTCCTTGATATTGGCCGTCTGCACGTTCTCGTTGAGTTTCATCAGGTGAACTTCTTGCGAGGCCTGCGCCAGCCTTGCCTCGAGCACGGCATGTAGCAAGCCGCGAGGATGGTAGGCAATGTAGGGCAGCGGTTGGCGTCGTTGGCCGGGCAGAGCGTACCTGGGCTTGCCGTTATCGTCCGGCGCGCTGACAGGGATCAGTGTCTCGGTGTCGATGCGTAGATATTCGTAGCCGGACAGATCCAGGGTCAGCGGGCTGCGTCCTTGCGGCCAGTAGCAAAAGGCAAGGTCGCATTCGTCACGCTCCAGGGCGTGAAAATAATCGAGCAGCAGCCAACTGGTGGCACGCAGATAGGGTTCGACACGCTCCTGCAAGTCGTGCCGGGCAAGCCAGTCGGGAAGCACATAGGATAGTACGCTCTGCGGCGCGGCGATGACGATACGCCGGGCCTGGTTGTCGGCTATCTGATGTAGACGTTCGCGGGTCAGGCGCACGCGCTCGGTCACGTACTCGCACAGCAGCAAAAACTCTTCGCCCGCCGGTGTCAATGACAGCGGCAGCGTCTGCCGGTTGACCAGGGTCAGGCCCATTTCCTCCTCGAGCAGCTTGATGCGCCGCGAAAAGGTCGGCTGCGTCACGTTCTGAACGTCGGCGGCACGCGAAAAATGCCGCGTCTTGGCCAAGGCAATGAAGTCTTCCAGCCAGCGGATTTCCATCGCTTACTCCGTACCCCCCCGTGCAGAAGTGTCCGCACAGGGTAACGCTGCCATCGTGTTCACGTCGTGGCTCATGCCGTGATCCGGCCTTCCTCGACCGCATGGCAGGCGACCCGCGTGCCGCCGCTGGACGCAATCAACTCAGGCACCTCCTGGCGACAACGTTCGTTGGCGTGCGGACAGCGAGCGTGGAACACGCAGCCGGAAGGCAGGTTGACCGGTGTGGGCACTTCGCCCGACAGGCGGATGTGATCGGGGCGATCGTCTTCAAGACGCGGGATGGCCGAAAGCAGCGCTTGCGTATAAGGATGATGCGGCTTGGCGAACAGCTGACGCGTTTCGGCGATTTCACACACCCGACCCAGATACATGACCACGACACGCGAGCCGAAGTGCTCGACGACGGCCAGGTCATGGGTTATGAACAGGTAGGTCAGATGGCGGTCGCGCTGAGCATCCATCAGTAGATTCAAGACCTGGGCCTGGATCGATACGTCCAGGGCCGAAATCGGCTCGTCGGCAACGATGAATTCGGGATCGACCACCAGCGCCCTGGCAATCGCGATGCGCTGTCGCTGACCGCCGGAAAATTCGTGCCCGAAGCGCTTGCCCCAGTCGGGGTCGATCCCCACCGAACCCATGACCTCGGTGACCTGTTGGCGGATGCGTTCGCGGCTCCAGTCCGGATGATGAAAACGCAGCGGTTCTTCCAGGGTCTGCTGAATGGTCATGCGTGGATTCAGCGAGGCATAAGGGTTCTGGAATATCATCTGCATGCGCCGTCGGTACGGCAACAGCTGACGTGGACTGAGGTCGTCGATGCGCTGGCCAGCGTAACGGATTTCGCCACGCGACGGCGACAGCAGGCCCATGACCATGCGTGCCACGGTGGACTTGCCGCAGCCGGACTCGCCGACAACGCAGAGTGCCTCGCCGCGCCGTACGTCGATATCGACGCCGTTGATGGCGTGGACATAAGCCTGGCGACGCACCAGCTTGCCGCGCTCGAAGCGCAACTGGTCGAGGAAGTCGCCGGACAGGGGGAAACGCTTTTCGAGCCCACGGATCTCGACCAGTGTCGGGTCAGTCTGTGTGGACACGACACTTTCGGCAGCGTGCGGAACGACCTGGCTCATGAAACCTCCTGCGATGTCTTGTGCGGACCGCTGCCATCCGGTGTGCGCTCGACCAAGTCGCGCACCATATGACAGGCCACATGACAGTTGCCCGACGTGACGAACCCGGGCACCTGTTCGCGGCAGTCGCGACGCGGGTTGCCCGTGTCATCCATGGAAAAGCTGCAACGCGGATGAAAGGCGCAACCGGGAGGCGTGTTGGCCAGCGAAGGCATTGCGCCGGGAATCTGATTGAGGCGATGCCCGGGCGTGGCCATCTGTGGCAGAGCGTTGATCAACCCCTGGGTGTATGGATGCTGGGCATCGTTGATGATTTCCCGGGTCGGGCCTTGCTCGATGACACGCCCGGCATACATGACCAAGGTTCGCTGAGTGACCTGGCTGACCACGCCCAGGTCGTGGGTGATCAGGATCAGTGCGACGTTGTGCTTTTCGCACAACTCCAGCAGCAGCGTCATGATCTCGGCCTGGATGGTCACGTCGAGGGCCGTGGTTGGTTCGTCGGCGACGATGATGTCCGGATCGAGCAGCAGGGAGATGGCGATGATGATGCGCTGACGCATGCCACCCGATAGCTCGTGCGGATACTGGTCGAGCCGCTTTTCGGGCGAGGGAATATAGACCTGGCGTAGCTTGTTCAGGGCAACGTTGCGTGCGTCCCGGGTGCTGATGCGACGGTGCGCCTTGAGGCACTCGACCATCTGGTCACCGATGGTCAGCACCGGATTGAGCGTCATCATCGGGTCCTGGAAGATCATCGAGATCTTGTTGCCACGAATCTTCTGCAGCGCCTTGGGCTTCAGCGTCGTCAATTCCTGCCCGTCGAAGCGTATGCTGCCGCCGGCGATATAACCCGGTTTGCTGATCAGATTGAGAATGGTGAAGGCGGCCACGGACTTGCCGGCGCCGGACTCGCCCACGATGCCGAGACGCTCGCCCCGGTCGAGCGTGAAGCTGATGTCACGCAAGGCGCGAACATCGCCGTGGCGTAGTGCGAAACGCACATCGAGATTGTTGACTTCGAGAAGTGCCATGCGATCAGCCCTTGTAAAGACGGGGGTTCATGACGTCGCGCAACCAGTCGCCCAGCAGGTTGATCACCAGCACCAAGACGACCAGCACCATGCCGGGAATCAACGTGATCCACCATGAGCCGGATTGGATGTAATCGAAGCCGGACTTGATCAGCGATCCCAGCGACGGTTGCGTTTCCGGCATACCCAGGCCGAGGAAGGAGAGTGCCGCTTCGGAAATGATGGCATTGGCGACCTGCACGGTGGAAATGACGAAGATCGGCGAGAGCGTGTTGGGCAGGATATGCCGGAACATGATGCGTTTGGCACGAAACCCCATGACCCGCGCTGCATCGACATACTCCTTGCTGCGCTCGGCCAGCACCGAAGCGCGAACCGTACGCGCATACTGGGGCCATTCCGCCAACCCGATGATCAGCACCAGTAGCAGCACAGCGTACTCGCTGAAGGTTTCCCCGCCGAAGGTGGCCTTGAACACGGCGCCGACGATGATCGCGACCATCAGGGTGGAGAATGACAGCTGGATGTCTGCCAGGCGCATCAGAAAGGCATCGACGCGACCGCCGAGATAGCCGGCCAATAGGCCGAAGGAGACCCCGATCAGTGCCTGCAGTATGACTGCGCCGAAGCCGATAATCAGCGATACCCGTGCACCGTAGAGAATCGTCGACAGCAGGTCGCGGCCCTGGGCATCGGTGCCCAGCAGGTACTGCGGATCGCTGCCCTCGATCCAGAACGGAGGCAATTCGGAGCTGAGAATGTCGATCTGCGCCAGATCGTAGGGATTCATGGGCGCCAGCCAGGGGGCCAGGGCGGCCGCTACGACCATGGTCACGAATATCAACAGACAGACCTGGGCGATCATGTCGCGTTTGAAGCTGTAGAGCAGATACGAGTCACGGAAGCGTGCCCAGCGCGAGGGCACGGTAGGTGTTGTTGTCGTCATGCGGGCTTGCCTGTCAGTTTGACGGTGGGATTCACCAGTCCGTAGATCAGATCCACCAGGGTGTTGGTAATCACGAAGATCAGGCCGACCACCATCAGGTAGGTGATGATCAACGGAATGTCGGAGCGCTCGATGGCATCGAGAAACATCAAGCCCATGCCGGGCCACTGAAACACCGTCTCGGTGAGGATGGTAAAGGCGACCAGCGTGCCGATCTGTACGCCGCCAACGGTGATGACGGGCAACATGGTGTTCTTGAGAGCGTGCAGGAAGTAAATGCGCCGCATGCTGATGCCCTTGGCCTTGGCGAACTTGACGTAATCCGACTGCAGCACTTCGAGCATCTCGGCACGAATCAGGCGAATGAACAGCGGCAACATGATCGATGCCAGTGAAATCGCCGGCAGCACCAGGTAGACCAGGCTGTCCCAGGAGGCAAAGTTGGTGTACCAGGTACCGAACACATGGGTCAGGTCGTTGCCCCGACCATAGGCCGGCATGCCGCCTTCGGTGGAAAGCAGGCCATTGAGCCAGCTGCCCCAGCCGGTATCGTCGGGAAAGGGCGTTACGTTGATGCCGATCGAGAATATCTGGATCAGCACGATGGCGGTCAGGAAGACGGGAATGGAAATGCCGACGATCGACACGCCCATGAACAAGCGTGACAGGGGCGAACGAGGCTTGATGGCACTATATACCCCGATGGGCACGGATAGCGTGACGATAAGAAACGTCGCAGCTACCACGAGCTCGAGGGTGGCGGGCAAGTGCCGCAGAATGACATCGGTGGTCGGCTCGTTGAAGAAATACGAGTAGCCAAAATCGAACTGCACTGCGTTCTTGGCGAAGCGTAGATACTGCACCAGGAACGGATCGTTCAAGCCGAGCTCCTCGCGCAGGACGGCACGCTCACTCTCGGGAACCGACTGGCCGACCATCTGCTGAATCGGGTCGCCGAGGTTGTCCTGGATGGCGAAGCTGATCACGCTGATGACGAACATCACCAACAGGGCGTGAAACAGGCGCTTGATCAGAAAGGCAATCATGGATTGCGGGTCCTGTCTTGAAACGAAAGGCGCCACGGCGGAACACAGGCCGCCGAGCGCTTTCCTGACGTTGAATGGAGGTAGGGCCGTCCACCGCCAACGGGGCGGACGGCAGTTGGGCAAGTTATTGCTGTTCGACGACCACGTCTCCCAGATACGGGAAGTTCATGACGTTGAGGACCGGCTCGATCTGCACGTCCTTCTGTGCCGCCCAGGCCAGGTCCTGCCAGTGCAGCGGGATGAAGGCGGCATCGTCGTAAAGCCCTTTCTCCACGGCTTGGAGCATCTTGGCGCGCTTGTCGCGATCGGTCTCGAGGTTGGCCTCGGCGACCATCTCGTCGAGCTCGGGGTTGCAGTAGTTGCCGCTGTTGTACTGACCGGCGCCGGTTTCGGGATCGGGGCATTCGGTCAGGTACTGGAAGAAGTTGGCCGAGTCCTCGGTGTCGGCATGCCAACCGATCATCATCATGTCGGCGGCGCGATCGTCGAACTCACCCCAATACTGAGCCTTGGGCAGCGTCTTCAGGTCGACCTTGACGTTGATCCGGGCCAGCATGGCGGCCACCGCCTGGGCGATCTGGGCATCGTTCACGTAGCGGTTGTTGGGAGCCATCATGGTGATGCTGAAGCCATCTTCGTAACCGGCTTCCTTCATCAGCTGCTTGGCCTTCTCGATATCGTAGCGCGGCGCGAGATCCGGGTTGTAGCCGGAGTAGCCTTCCGGCGAGAGCTGAGCAGCCGGGGTGGCAAAGCCCTTCATCAGGCGATCGGCGATTGCCTCCTGATTGATGGCGTAGGCGAAGGCTTGGCGTACCTTCGGGTCCTTGAACGCCTCGACGCGCTTCTGGTTCATCTGCATGGTAATGATGCGCGTGCCGGACATGGTGACCAGCTTGACGTCTTCGTCGTTGCGGACGCGCTCGAGATCGTTGGGTGGTACCGGGGCGATGAAGTCGACGTCACCGGAGAGCAGCGCGGCCACACGAGTTGCATTCTCGCTGATCGGGGTCAGCACGATGTGGTCGACATTGCCCGGCGAGTCGGTGTCCCAGTAGTCCTCGAAACGTTCGAACTCGACCTTCACTCCCTGCTGGCGTTGGGTAACCTTGAAAGGCCCCGTGCCGGAGATGTGGGTAGAGGCCCAAGAGTTGCCGTTCTTGACGATTTCGCTCTTGTCCTTGCCGCCATCGGCGGTACCGGAATAGAACTCGCTATCCATCGGGAAGACATACGTAGCGAGGTTCAGCAGCAGCGGATAGGGCTTCTTGGTCTTGAATTCGACCGTATGTTCATCGATGGCGGTGACGCTGGCCACCGGATCGAAGATGGCCTTGAAGTCGGGGCTGCGCTTGAGGCGTTCGACCGTCCACACCACGTCCTTGGCGGTAAACGGGTTGCCGCTGTGGAAAGTCACGTCATCGCGCAACGTCATGCGCATGGTGGTGTCATCGACCTGCTCCCAGTCGCTGGCCAGGCGTGGCTCGAACTCGAAGTCCTGGGTCCAGCGCACCAGCGGGTCGAACGTCAGATGAGACAGCTGCAGCATGCCGCCGGAGAGCTGTTCATGGATATCGAGCGACACCGGGTCGGCATCGTAGGCGACACGCAGGGTGATGTCATCGGTCTGGGCAGTGGCAGCCAGCGGCAGGCTCAGCGTGGCGCCAATCAAGGAGGCGAGCAGAGTTTTCTTGAACGTCATGTGTTAGCCCGAAGTGATTGTTGGTTTTATGACCCCTAAGGTCCCACTCCACCATAGAGAGAGTCGATAACCGGAACAATCGAAAAACCGAGTGACGTCATTCACCTAACGTATGGGCAGGCTGAAGCACAACAATGAAACGGCAACGCAATCGCCCCGGCACCATGCCGGGGCAGCGACGATAGCGTCGGTTAAATAAGAGGATTTAGGTGCTGTCTGGAAAGTCGACGAGCGACGGTAAGACAAGGCGAAAATCGGCGAAGGAGCGGAGTTTACGCGGTGTAAATGAGCATCTTGAGCCGATTTTTAACGCAGTATTGCCGCGCGCAGTACTTTTTGGACAGTGCCTAGTCCTTTTGCGGAACGGGGTCCAGGCGGTCGACACGATAAAGCTGAGGGACCTGATCCAGTCCTTCGATCGTGCAGTCGAGATCATTGACCCGCCCATCGCTCAGTCCGTAGACCCAGCCATGGATCGACAGAGGCTGACCGCGCAGCCAGGCACGCTGAATGATCTTGGTTTGCGCCAGTGTGGACACTTGGCTCTTGACGTTGAGCTCGCACATGCGGTCGACCTGATCGTCTAGCGGCAGGTCGCCCAGTTCCTGGCGATGGCGGCTGTACAGTTCGCGTACCGAGTGCAGCCAGTAGTCGACGATACCGCATTCGGTGCCGGTGATTGCCGCACGAACGCCACCACAGCCGTAATGACCGACGATCATGATGTGCTTGACCTTGAGCACGTCGACAGCGAACTGAACGACGGACAGGGCATTCATGTCGTTGTGGTGAAGAATATTGGCGACATTGCGATGCACGAACACTTCACCGGGCGGCAAATCGATGATCTGGTTTGCCGGTACACGGCTATCGGAGCAGCCGATCCAGAGATAGTCGGGGTTTTGCTGGCGTGAAAGACGGGCAAAGAAATCCGGATCGCGCTGATTGATGGACTCGGACCAGGCGCGGTTCTGTTCGAGCAGCTTTTCGATGTCGTTCACAGGGCAAACCTCACGATAGAGCGTTGTCGTGGGTGAACTTTTACCTTTCGCCGAAAGAGGGGTCAACTGCTCGCCCCTCCCGAAGGAGCGGTATGGCTGGTATCATCGCCGCAACCAAAGATAGGAGAGCAAACTAGTGGCTGAGTACGATTACGATCTTTTCGTCATCGGCGCCGGCTCTGGGGGCGTGCGTGCGGCGCGTACCGCAGCGGCAACCGGGGCCCGTGTCGCTGTCGCCGAGGATCGCTACCTGGGCGGTACCTGTGTCAATGTCGGTTGCGTTCCCAAAAAGCTCTATTCCTACGCGGCACATTTTCACGAAGCCTTCGAGGACAGTGCCGGCTTTGGCTGGACCTTGCCCGAAGCACCACGTTTCGATTGGGCCACGCTGCGTGATAACAAGATCGAGGAGATCAAGCGTCTCAACGGCATCTACGGCCGCCTGTTGGAAAATGCCAATGTCCGCTTGATCAATGGCCGTGCGCGTATTGTCGGCGAGCATGCCGTCGAGGTGAATGGCGAAACGATACAGGCCGAGAAAATTCTCGTGGCCGTTGGTGGCTGGCCCTGGGTTCCCGACTTCCCGGGCAATGAGCATGCACTGAACTCCAATCAGGTTTTCGATCTCGATACCTTTCCCAAGCGCTTCCTGGTGCTGGGGGGCGGCTATATCGCCGTCGAGTTCGCCAGCATCTTCAATGGGCTGGGCAGCGAGTCCCACCTGATCTATCGCGGCGAGCTGTTCCTGCGCGGGTTCGATCATGAAGTGCGCGAGTTCACCCGTGACGAGATGGCGAAGAAGGGCGTCAACCTCCACTTCGAGACGACGATCGAAAGCATCGAAAAGGTCGACGGTGGGCTCAAGGTCATGCTGACCAATGGCGAAACTCTGGAGGTCGATGCGGTACTCGCCGCCACCGGTCGTCGTCCGCATCTCGAGGGACTGGGGCTCGACCAGTTCGATATCGCCCTGAATCCCAACGGCACGCTGAAGGTCAACGATCGTTACGAGACTTCCGTACCTTCGATACTGGCGCTGGGCGATGTCACGGGCGGCCCCGAGTTGACACCGGTAGCGCTGGCCGAAGCCATGCATATGGTTCAGCAGCATTTCAGCGAAGTTCCGGCCCAGCCGTTGAACTACCAGAACATTGCCACAGCGGTCTTCTGTCACCCCAATATCGGCACTGTGGGGCTGAGTGAGGAAGAGGCGCGCGCCCAGTACGATGCGGTACGGATCTACACGGCGGATTTTCGACCGATGAAGCACACCCTGTCGGGAAGTGACGAGCGCTGCCTGATGAAATTGATCGTTGACGATGTCAGCGATCGGGTGCTGGGAGCCCACATGGTGGGCGAAGAGGCCGGCGAGATAATCCAGGGCATTGCGATTGCCGTGCGTGCAGGACTTACCAAGGCGGATTTCGACGCCACGGTCGGTATCCATCCCACCGGAGCGGAAGAGTTCGTGACCATGCGCACTCCCAGCCGCACCTGAGTCCACATGTCGTTAGAACGAGACCGCCTTTTGGCGGTCTCGTCGTTTGTGCGGCGAGCCTGGAAAAATTGCCTAAACTGAAGCGAAGGTGGGGCTTGCTTTCATAATGATTATTTATGCTAAAAATGTTTAACAATAAGCAGCCTTTTGATTTATAGCTAAGTGCCTGTTATAGTTCATCGCAAATTCGCAACGGCGAACGCTAACCATGAACACAACGACTAAAGCATTTACCCCATCGGCCGATCTGGCAAAGCCCAGTGTCGCGGATGCCGTGGTAGGGCATGCCCATACTCCGCTGTTCATTCGTAAGCCAACGACCGACGACGGTTGGGGGATATACGAGTTGGTGAAGTCCTGCCCACCGCTCGATGTCAATTCAGCCTATGCCTATTTGCTGCTGGCAACTCAGTTCCGCGACAGCTGTGCTGTCGCCACCAACGAAGAAGGGGAAATCGTCGGTTTCGTCTCCGGCTACCCCAAGCGCAATGCGCCGGATACCTATTTCCTATGGCAGGTTGCCGTGGGTGAAAAGGCTCGCGGCACCGGCCTGGCGAGACGCCTTGTCGAAGCGGTGATGCGTCGTCCGGAAATGGCCAACATCCGTCACCTCGAAACCACCATCACGCCCGACAACCATGCGTCTTGGGGGCTCTTCAAGCGACTTGCCGACCGCTGGCAGGCACCTCTCAACAGTCGGGAGTTCTTCTCCACCGATCAGCTCGGCGGTGAACACGATCCCGAGAACCTGGTGCGTATCGGTCCCTACGATCCGACGGGACTCTGAGGCGTACTGAACGACTGGATTTCGTTACCGGTTTTCTCTTCTTTTGCTTTTTTACCGACCAGGAGGTCGTTGCATGCTGACCCAGATTCTCGAACGTATGGAATCGGAAGTCCGTACCTATTCACGGTCATTCCCCGTCGTCTTTACCGAAGCCAAGGGCGCACGCCTGCATACCGAAGACGGTAAGGAATACATCGATTTTCTCGCCGGGGCCGGCACGCTGAATTACGGTCATAACAATCCAGTCATCAAGCAGGCGCTGCTGGATTACATCGCTTCGGACGGTATCGTTCATGGCCTGGATATGTGGACCAAGGCCAAGCGCGACTATTTCGAAACGCTTGAAGAAGTCATCCTCAAGCCACGTGGCCTGGACTACAAGGTGCATCTGACGGGGCCGACCGGCACCAACGCCGTGGAAGCGGCCATTCGTCTGGCGCGTGTCGTGACAGGACGCCATAACGTCGTCTCGTTCACCAATGGCTTCCATGGCGTCACCATGGGTGCCTTGGCGGTGACGGGCAACAGCAAGTTCCGCGAAGCGACGGGCGGCATTCCGCTGCAGGGCGCCAATTTCATGCCCTACGACGGTTATCTCGGCGAGAACATCGACACTCTCGATTATTTCGAGAAGCTGCTCAACGACAAGTCAGGTGGCATGGATCGTCCGGCTGCCGTCATCCTCGAGACCGTGCAGGGCGAGGGCGGCATCAATGTGGCCGGTGTCGAATGGCTGAAACGCCTGGAAAAAATCTGCAACGACAATGACATCCTGTTGATCGTCGACGACATTCAGGCTGGTTGTGGCCGTACCGGCAAGTTCTTCAGCTTCGAACATGCCGACATCAAGCCCGATATCGTGACCAACTCCAAGTCGCTGTCCGGCTTCGGCCTGCCATTCGCTCATGTCATGATGCGGCCCGAACTCGATAAGTGGAAGCCAGGCCAATACAACGGCACCTTCCGCGGCTTCAATCTGGCGTTGACCACTGCAGCAACCGCGTTGCGCGAATATTGGACCAACGACACACTGGCACGGGACGTCGAACGCAAGGGTCGCATCGTGGCCGATCGATTCCAGAAGATCGCGGCCTGGCTGACCGAGAAAGGGCACCCGGCCAGCGAACGCGGTCGCGGTCTGATGCGCGGCCTGGACGTCGGTAGCGGCGATATCGCCGACAAGATCACCTCCAAGGCCTTCAAGAACGGCCTCATCGTCGAAACCTGCGGCCACGACGGCCACGTGATCAAGTGCCTGTGTCCGCTGACGATCAGCGACGAGGATCTGCTTGAAGGGCTGGATATCCTCGAGGCCAGCGCCAAGGATGCCATGAGCTGAACATCGGCTACGCTAAGTAAATCAGCCGGCCCTGAAGGCCGGCTGATTGGTGTACGACACGTGTCACGCAAGTCAAGGATATCAATATGATCGTTCGTAATCTCGAAGAAGCGCGCAAAACGGATCGCTTAGTGGCGGCGACCAAGGGCACTTGGGACAGCACACGCCTGCTGCTGGCCGATGATGGTGGTGGTTTCTCGTTCCATATCACTCGCATCTTCGAAGGCACCGAGACGCATATCCACTACAAGCATCACTTCGAATCGGTGTATTGCATCGAAGGCGAGGGCGAAGTCGAGACGCTGGCCGATGGCAAGATCTGGCCGATCAAGCCGGGCGACATTTATATTCTCGACCAGCACGATGAACATATGCTGCGTGCTTCCAAGACCATGGTGCTCGCCTGCGTCTTTACTCCAGCGCTGACGGGTAAGGAAGATCATCGTCCCGACGGCTCCTACGCACCGGCCGAGTGACATCGGGCATTACCCGGCACAACGAAGCTGTGCTTGCACCCGCCGGGGTTCCCGGCGGGTGTTTTCGTTCAGGCGTCGTATAAACGCCATGCCAGGAAAGCGGCGAGTACGGTCAGGAGCAGCGAGAGGCCTTTCCAGAAAAGCACCGGGTTGCGCTCCATGAGAGGAGGGCGGTGCTTGCCGAGCAGGGCCTTGCTGGCATGGCGTAGTTCATGGATGAATTCGGAAAGTTCTCCATAACGCCGGTGGGGGTCGGGGTGCACGGCCTTTCTGAGCACATCGTCGATCCACACCGGTACCTCGCGATGACCGTCGAATATCGGGGCATAGTCGAGCTTGCGTTGTGCCGCCAGTGTGCGTGACTTGGCCACTTGTGTCCCATAAGGCAGCGTACCGGCCAGCATTTGGTAGGTGATCACGCCTAGCGAGAAGATATCCGAACGTGCCGTTCCCCGGGCACCCAGAAAATACTCGGGGGCCATGTACTGCAGCGTGCCTGGCGGATGGGTCGTTTGCTCTGTGCACACGCTTTCTTCGATACCCGCGACGTGAGCCGAGCCGAAGTCGATGATCTTCACAACCCCTGAAGTGTCGATCAGCACATTGTCGGGACGCAGATCCTGATGCAGCATTTCCAGCCGATGGAAGGCTTGCAGGCCCCTGGCTATCTGCTCGACGATGGAGCGCACCGTTTCCAGGTCGGGCTGCGGATTGTCGAACATCCATTGCCTGAGCGTACGGCCCTCGACATATTCGCTCACGGTATAGAGATAGCCACGTTGACGGGTGGGCGAGTGCAACTTGAGTACATGCGGATTATCGATGCGTCGTGCGATCCATTCTTCGAGCAGGAACCGTTCCAGGTGAGCCGAATCGCCATGCATCTCGATCGACGGCGTTTTCAACACGACGGGCGCCTCGCTGGCGTTTTCCTCGCTGGCCAAGTAGACGTGACTGCGGTGGCTGGCATGCAGCGTTCTCAGAATGCGATAGCCATCGAAGCGCATCCTGGGCTCGAGCACGGGAGGCAAGGGCAGTTCCAAGAGATGCTGGTAGAAAGACTGGCTGTCGTGGGGAGGCAGGTTGTCGACTCTAACGATCTGTGCCGTCAGGTTGTCGTGACTTCCCTGAGCATAGGCGTCTTCGGCCAGTTGCCTGGCAGCGTTATCCAAGTCGGTGTCGTGCTGGCTAAGCGTTTCACGCATTTGGCGTAGAGAGACATGCTCGTAGATGCCGTCGGTCAAAAACAGGAAAACGTCCCCGATTTCGACGGCCAGCGCCTGGTAGTCCATTTCCAGGTGGGGATGAATGCCCAAGGCCCGAGTGAGGTGGCTCTGGTGCTGAGAGACCCAAATGCGATGATCCTGGGTAAGTTGCTCCAGCGTGTCGTTGCGTAGCCGATAGACCCGCGCGTCACCGACATGAAAAAGATGCGCCGTCGCCGCTTTGAAGACCATGGCGCTCAAGGTGCAGACATAGCCACGGTTCTTGTCGTCCCGGTACTGGCTTTGCTGGGTCTGGGCATGCAGCCATGAATTGATCGCCGACAGGACGCGTTGCGCCGCGGTTTTGACGCTCCAGCCATCCGACGTGCAGTAATAGTCTGCGAGAAACCCAGCGATTGCCGCCTGGCTGGCAATGTGGCTGACATCGCTACTGCCGATACCATCGGCAATGGCTACCGCAATACCTTTGGTCGTCAGTTGGATATCGTGGGGAATACAGAGACCGTGGAAATCCTGATTGATTTCCTTGCGCCCCTTGTCGGTAAACTGTCCAACGGCGATGTCGAGATAGGTCGTCATGAATTCATGAAAAGCCCCGGTTCAAGACCGGGACTTCCTGGTGTGAGCCATTAGCCAAACGATTTGTTGGGTAGCGTCTTTTTGGGCGCAGTCTTTACATGAGTGGTGTAAAGGGTCAGGCCGGTCAGGGACAGTCCGCCGACCAGATTGCCAAGGGCCGTGGGAAGCTCGTTCCAGAACAGGTAGTCGCTGACCGAGAACCCGCCACCCATGATCATCGCCGAGGGGAACAGGAACATGTTGACCACGGAGTGTTCGAATCCCATATAGAAGAACAGCATGATCGGCATCCACATGGCAATGACCTTGCCGCTGACGGAGGTGGAGATCATCGCGCCGACGACGCCCATGGAAACCATCCAGTTGCACAAGATGCCGCGAATGAAGATCGTGGCCCAGCCGGCAACGCCGTAGTCGGCATATCCCAACGTTCGTGCTTCGCCAATGCTGGCGATCTTTTCTCCGATGACGCCAGGATCGGCATTGAAGCCATAGGTGAAGACGAAGGCCATCAGGAAGGCGACGGTCAGTGCACCCAGGAAGTTGCCGGCGAAGACCAGTCCCCAGTTCTTGAGCACACCTTCCATGGTGACGCCGGGCCGCCTGTCCAGAAGTGCAAGCGGCGTCAGCATGAACACGCCGGTCAGCAGGTCGAATCCCATCAGATAAAGCATGCAGAAACCGACCGGGAAAAGCACCGCGCCGAGTAGCGGCGAGCCGGTCTGCACGGTAACGGCCACGGCGAAGACGGCGGCCAGCGCCAGGATGGCACCGGCCATATAGGCACGAATCATCGTGTCGCGGGGAGCCATGAATATCTTGGATTCACCGGCATCGACCATCTTGGTGACGAATTCTGCTGGAGCTAGATACGACATGATTAGGTTCTCTTGTCAGTAGAGGAAGAAGTTGGCCCAAGCGAGATCGCTGGCCTAGCCAACGCGCCGATTTCCCAGCCAGGCGCTTTTGCAGCGATGCACGTAAACAAAACAAAAAGGCGCCAGAGCCGCTTGAGGGCGGCTCCAAGCGCCTTTGCTTGGTCATCGTTCTATTTCTTGTCTCGCGGTACCGGCATCATCCGGTAGTGTTTGCTAAAGCCTTAGTTGCCCCGAGTCGCCATTGACTCGGAACGACGTGTGCCGTTGGGCTGGCCCTGGTAATCAGAAGCAAACTGCATGCCATGAAGGCTTTGGAGGAATGAAGCGTCGTCCTTGGGTGCTGTACGATAGATGATGTGGCAATGGCGAAAGAAAGTGACCCAGAAACGTGCAATGGGTTCTTGCCGGGGACGGTGTTGGTGCATGAAAAGCCGAAGGTCGCCTGTAAAGGAGTGCCTAATCCCTGACTTCGCATAATATATATTATGTTAAATAGAGCTTATGTTTCGCTTTGTTGCAGCCGGCTCTGGTCATTCGCCTACGATACCCGCATCATAAGCAGCTTATCTAGTTCTTATCTCCCAGGCTCCTCATCTGCTCGGGACCATAACGAAAACCTTGGCTGGGACCTTCAGGCATGAAAACCGTTGTTCGCTTGATTGTGGTATTGATCCTGCTCGCTCTGGTATTGGGCGGTATTTTCGGTTGGAAATATCTGAAAATGCAGGAAATGGCTGCTCAACAATCGCAGCCTCAGCCGCCGGTCCCCGTCGATAGCGTACAACTTGTAGCGGAGAATTGGCGTCCCGAGTTGAAATCGGTGGGCTCGATGCGTGCCGTCAATGGCGTGGCCGTTTCCAACGAAGTGGCCGGCATGGTCAGTGAGATTGCCTTCGAATCCGGTCAGCGCGTCAGCCAGGGCGAGATCCTCGTCAAGCTCGACGATAGCGTCGATCAGGCCGCACTGGCCGCTCTCGAGGCCCAGGCCAGATTGACCAACGAGACATTCCGCCGTTACTCGGACCTGTTGCCACGCAACGCCATCTCGCAATCCCAGTACGACGAAGCCCAGGCCAACTATCAGGCGGCGCGTGCCGATGTTGCCCAACAGCGCGCCCAGATGGACAAGAAGACGATTCGCGCGCCGTTCGATGGCGTGGTTGGCCTGCGTCAGGTCGACTTCGGAGAATACATTGCCGTCGGAACGCCGATCGTCGATCTCAATATGCTGGATCCTATCTACGTGGATTACAGCGTTCCCGAGAAACAGCTCGGCAGCATCCAGGCGGGACGCAGTGTAGAAGTCAGGGTTGCCGCTTATCCTGACGAGGTTTTTCCCGGCGAGATCCAGGCCATAGCGCCGGCCATCGATGAAAGCAGCCGGACCCTGGAAGTTCGTGCCACGCTTGCCAATCCTGAACGTAAGCTGCGTCCCGGCATGTTTGCCGATGTGCGCACGCTGGCTTCCGAACCCGAACGAGTACTTACCCTGCC
Organism: Halomonas sp. McH1-25; assembly: GCF_022348165.1. Classification (GTDB taxonomy): domain Bacteria; phylum Pseudomonadota; class Gammaproteobacteria; order Pseudomonadales; family Halomonadaceae; genus Modicisalibacter. The sequence continues at coordinate 305,937 of NZ_JAKRFI010000001.1, read as the reverse complement.
CCGCACTGCCCTCGCCTTCAATACCTATGGCGATTATGTCTTCCTGGTCACCGAGAATGATCAGGAGCAACTGGTAGCCAAGCGAACCCAGGTAACGACCGGACGCACTCGCGGCGATCAGATCGAAATCGTGGATGGATTGGAGGCTGGTGACCGTGTCGTGGCCGTCGGCCAGTTGCGTTTGCGTGACGGTCAGCCGGTCTCTCTCGTGAATGAAGAAGGTGCGGCAGCCGTTAACGATGATCAGGAGCCGGGCGACCAGCGTGAGCCGGAAACGGCTGGTGAGGAGGCGCAAGGCTGATGAAGTTCACCGATATCTTCGTTCGTCGGCCGGTCCTGGCGACGGTCGTCAGCCTGCTGATTCTGCTCATGGGCCTGCGTTCGGCCATGGATATGGAACTGCGCCAATATCCGGAATTGGAAAGCACCGTCATTACGGTAAGCACCTCCTATCCCGGCGCCAGTTCGGAGCTGGTTCAGGGCTTCGTTACGACGCCACTGCAGCAGGCGATTGCCGAGGCCAACGGCATCGACTTCATTACCTCGGAGAGTATCCAGGGCGCCTCGACCATCGAGGTTCACATGGAACTCAACTACGATGCCAATGCGGCACTTGCCGAGGTGCAGGCCAAGGTGGCCAGCCAGCGCAGCGTGCTGCCCGAAGCGGCGGAAAGTCCGGTCATCGAATCGAGCACTGGCGACTCGACTGCGCTGATGTATCTGGCCTTCTATTCCCAGCAGATGCCGGTCCCTCAGATCACCGATTACCTGGTCCGCGTCGTACAGCCCAAGCTGCAGGCCCTGCCCGGAGTGGCCAAGGCGCGAATCTTTGGCCAAAGTTTCGCGCTGCGGGTGTGGCTGGATCCGCAGCGTATGGCGGCGCTCAACGTTACGCCGCAACAGGTCATCGACGTTCTGCAGAACAACAATTATCAAGCCGGTGTTGGCAAGACGCGCAGTGAATTCGTGGCCATCAACCTCACTGCCAATACCGATATCAGCGATCCTGAACAGTTCGCCGACATGGTGGTACGCAACGATGACGGCAATCTCGTGCGGCTGCGCGATGTCGCCCGCATCGATCTAGGGGCCGAAAGCTATGACAGCATCGCCTGGTACAAGGGAACGCCGGCTAGCTTCATGGCCATCGAGCAAGCGCCGGGAGCGAATCCTCTGGACGTGGCGCGTGCCGTGCGCGAGGCCTTGCCGGAGATACGCAGCCAGCTTCCCACTGGCCTCAATGTCGTGTTGCCCTACGATGCCTCCGAATTCATCGAGGACTCCATCAACGAAGTGATCAAGACGCTACTCGAGGCCTTGGTCATTGTGCTGGTGGTGATCTTTTTGACCCTGGGGTCGTTTCGTGCCGCTTTGGTCCCGGCGGTTGCCGTCCCGTTGTCACTGATCGGCGGCGCCTTCGTCATGCTCATGCTGGGGTTCTCGCTGAACCTGTTGACCCTACTTTCCATGGTGCTGGCCATCGGTCTCGTCGTCGACGACGCCATTATCATCGTCGAGAACGTGCACCGGCATATCGAGGAAGGCGAAAGCCGTTTCGAAGCCGCGCTAAACGGTGCGCGTGAGATGGCGACGCCGATCATCGCCATGACCACGACGCTCGTGGCCGTCTATGCCCCGATCGGCTTCATGGGCGGTCTGGTGGGCTCGCTGTTCACCGAGTTTGCATTTACCTTGGCCGGGGCCGTTGTCGTGTCGGGTGTCATTGCCCTCACCCTGTCGCCCATGTTGTCGGGCAAGGTGCTCAAACCCCACGGCAATGCGACGCGCTTCGAGCGCCTGGTCGAGAGCAGTTTCAACCGCTTGGCCAACGGCTACCGCTCGGCCCTGTCGGGGATCCTGCAGACGGTGTCCGTGCCGGTCGTGTTCGCGGCGATCGTGCTGGCATCGATCTATTTCATGTTCGTGACCAGTCAGAACGAACTGGCGCCTACCGAGGATCAAGGCATCATGTTCTTCCAGGGTACCGCTCCGCAGACGGCAACCCTCGAGTATCTCAAGCGTTATTCCAACGACATCCAGGCGAACGTCGAGCAGGTCGAAGGCTACAACGAGACCTTCATGATTCTGGGCGGCATGAGTGCCGATACCGTCTTCGGCGGCTTCAAGATGCTGCCCTGGAGTCAGCGCGATATTTCTCAGATGACTGTTTTGCCTAACCTCCAGGCGGCTCTGTCCCAGGTGACAGGGTTGCAGACGGCGGCATTCCCGCGCCCTTCCCTGCCCGGTTCCAGCGGTGGCTTGCCCGTCCAGTTCGTGCTGGCGACCGGCAACAGCTTCGAGGAGTTGAACGCTGCTGCGGACGAACTGCTGGGCAAGGCCATGGCCAGTGGCAATTTCGCCTTCCTGCGCAAATCCATCGATCTGGATCGTCCGGTGACCGACATCCGTGTCGATCGCGATCGGGTCGCCGACCTGGGGCTGACCATGGCCGACGTGGGCCAGGCGCTGTCGACCATGCTGGGCGGAGGCTTCGTCAACCGTTTCAGCATGGATGGGCGTAGCTACAAGGTCATTCCGCAGGTCGATCAGCAATATCGCCTCGACGCCTCCATGATCGATAACTACTACATCGAGGCCGATTCCGGCGAGCAGGTGCCGCTGAGCAGCCTGGTCAGCTTCGAGCGTAATGTCGAACCGTCCAAGCGAACGCAGTTCCAGCAGCTCAACGCCTTGATTCTCGAAGGTGTGCCGCGCCCGGGCGTAGCGCTCGGCGATGCGCTGACCTGGCTCAACCAGGCTGCGGCCGAGACCCTGCCTGCCGGCTATTCGGTGGATTATCAGGGGGCCTCTCGTCAGCTCATGGATCAGGGCAGCGCCTTGGTACTGACCTTCTTCCTGTCGCTGATCGTCATCTATCTTGTGCTGGCTGCCCAGTTCGAAAGCTGGCGGGATCCGCTGATCATTCTGGTGTCGGTGCCCATGTCGGTGGCCGGTGCCATGGTGTTCATCACTCTCGGCATCTCTACGGTCAATATCTATACCCAGGTGGGCCTGATCACCCTGATCGGCGTCGTCGCCAAGAATGGTATCCTGATCGTGGAATTTGCCAACCTGCTGCAGCGTGAGCGCGGCCTCGACAGGCGCAATGCCGTGATCGAGGCCGCGGCCATCCGCCTGCGCCCGATAATCATGACGTCGGTCGCGCTGATCGTCGCCATGGTTCCGCTGTTGTTTGCAACAGGAGCCGGTGCAGTCAGCCGCTTCGATATCGGCTTGACCATTGCTGCCGGCCTGGGGATCGGTACTCTGTTGACGCTATTCGTACTGCCCGCGTTCTATATCCTGCTGGCACGCGATCACAATGCCACGCGAGACGTCGATGCGGTGAACTCTTCGGCTTGAGTGTGTCTAATGCGGGCGCGACGCGTCGCGCCCGCATGGACCATTGACCATCGATTCCTTTACTATCGCGTCCCTATGGCCTGTGTGGCCCGGATCTCTATCGCATCAATGGCTGTTACTAAGGAATGACATGATCATGCCGATTCGACGTGAGCTACTGGCGGTTTCTGCTGGCTTGTTGCTCCTGGGCGGCTGTGCCCTGCAACCCCAGCCCGACGAAGGCGACCGGCTCGACGAATTGTTGACCACGTCACGCTTCAACGACCGAATCGGTGAACTCGAAGCGACTCTGGCGACCTCTTGCCAAGTACAGGAGGCTTCTCGTCAAGGTCAGCAGGACCGACTCGAGCGTGTCGGTGCCGATGTGCGGGAAATCGGTGGACTGGTTAGAGCCCTGCGAGCCGATGTCGAGACGCTCGACAATGAGCCGGGCGTCGTCATGCCCGAATGCCCTAGCGATGACATCGCTGCGTTGGAGAATAAAACGTTGCTGGGCCGTACGGAGTGGGTCGGTTTTCCTAACGTAGGCACCTATCTCAAGGCACGTGTCGATTCTGGCGCCAACACCGCATCGCTATCGGCCCGCGAGATTACCGAATTCGAGCGCGAAGGCGAAGATTGGGTGCGCTTCAAGCTGGCTCTGGATGAAGACGCCGTTGCCATCGATGCCGTACGCGACAAGTGGATAGAGGCCGAGGTCGTGCGCCGGGTGAGAATCATCCAGGCTTCCGGTGAAGAGAGTCGGCCGGTGGTCAGCTTGCTGATGGAGCTGGGCCCGATCAAGCAAAATGTCGAGTTCACGCTCAATAACCGTACCCACCTGAATTATCCCGTCCTGCTCGGGCGACGATTCATGATGGATATCGCCCTGATAGACGTCGCTCAGGCCTATCTTCACGAACGTCCGGAATATCCGGGCGGGGAATCCGCCGAGATGGCGGCCGAGGATGAAGCCGGCGACCGCGTCGATGACGACGAAGACGAGTAAGGACCTTTCGATCCATGTCACGTGCACCCTTCTATCTGCTGGTCGGCGTCCTGATGCTGGCCGGCATCGTCATGACCGTGTATCGCCACATCGAGTTCGATGTACCGTGGACGCCGGGTGAGCAGAGGGAGGTCTGGGAGGTCGAAGCCCAGGTGAACTTCTTTGCCAACGGTGGACCCATCAAGGTGAACCTCGCCCTGCCCTCGCATCAGGAAAATTTTCGGGTACTGACCGAGAACACGGCCTCTTCCGGTTATGGCCTGTCCTTCCTCGATGACGATGCCGGACGTCGCGCCCAATGGGCCATCCGTGAAGCCAGTGGCAGTCAGCAGCTCTATTATTCCGTGCAGTTGCTGGTCGCTCCCGATGCCGAGGCGCCGTCTATCCAGCCGCCAGCGATTCCTCAGGATATTGCCTGGGAGCGCCCCTACGATACCGCCGCTCAAGGCATCATTGCCCGGGCGCATCAGCAATCCGCAGATGCGTTCACCTTTGCCCGGGAATTGATTCAGGATTTCAGCGGCGATCGTCAGGATGAGAACGCACGCTTGCTGTTGAACCGCTTCGATAGGCCGGCCCTGCTCGTGCGCCTGCTTAACCAGGCCGGCATCGCTGCACGCGAGGTCGACGGCTTGATGCTCGAGGACGGTCGCCGTCGCCAAGCGCTCTCTTCCTGGCTGCAGGTCTTCGATGAGGACGGTGACTGGGTGATTCTCAATCCGGCCACCGGCGAGCAGGGGCGGCCCGACAACCTTCTGCTCTGGGAGGCCAGTGGACAACCTGTGCTCGAGGTTCAGGGCGGTAGCAATTCCCGGGTCAGCTTCTCGATGCTCAAGCACAACGAGCCGGCTGCCGTGGCCGTTCGCAACCAGCTGATGAACAACACGCTACTCAATTTCTCGATTCACAGCTTACCGCTGGAAGAGCAGTCGCTGTTCAAGACCATCCTGCTGATTCCCATCGGTGCACTGGTCGTCGTGCTGCTGCGCGTGCTGGTTGGCATCAAGACATCGGGCACGTTCATGCCGGTACTGATCGCGCTGGCCTTCATTCAAACCTCGCTTTTCACCGGCCTGGTCGGTTTCCTGCTGGTCGTGGCCGTAGGGTTGGTGATTCGCAGCTATCTGTCGCATCTCAACCTGTTGCTGGTGGCACGCGTCTCGGCGGTGATCATCACGGTGATCGCTATCATCTCGCTGTTCTCGGTGGTGGCCTACCGAATGGGGCTGAATGCCGGCCTGACCATTACTTTCTTCCCGATGATCATCCTGAGCTGGACCATCGAGCGCATGTCGATCCTATGGGAAGAGGAAGGTCCCAAGCAGGTCTTGATCCAGGGCGGCGGCAGTTTGCTGACGGCGGTCCTGGCCTACCTGGCAATGAACAACCCCTGGATTCGTCACATCACGTTCAATTTCCTGGGCGTCCAACTGATCCTGATGGCCTTCATTCTGCTGCTGGGCAACTATACGGGTTACCGTTTGCTCGAGCTGCGTCGTTTCAAGCCGATTACGGAGGATTGATGCCATGTGGGCCAGTCCCGGACAACTCAAAGCCAAGGGCATCATCGGCATGAATCGGCGGAACATTCGCTATATCAGCCGATATAACAGTCGCCACCTGTTTCCGTTGGTGGATGACAAGTTGAAAACCAAGCTGCTGGCCAAGCGATTCGGTATCACGACCCCCGATCTGATCGGTACCGTGACGACCCAGTTCGACGTCAAGCACATTGCCGATATGGTCGACGGGCATGAGGGCTTCGCCATCAAGCCCGCCAAGGGTAGCGGTGGCAAGGGCATTCTGGTCATCGAACACCAGGATGCCGATGGCTACATCAAACCCAGCGGACACCGGCTACAGCGCGAAGACCTCGAGCGCCACGTATCGAATATCCTCTCAGGGCTCTATTCGCTGGGCGGCGCGACGGATATCGCCCTGGTGGAGACGCTGATCTCCTTCGACGAGTTTCTTGCCGAATACACCTACGAAGGCGTGCCGGATATTCGTGTCATCGTCTTCAAGGGCTATCCGGTGATGGCCATGATGCGTCTATCCACTGCCGCCTCGGACGGCAAGGCCAACCTTCACCAAGGGGCTGTCGGTGTAGGGCTCGATATCGCCACCGGCACGGCCTTGCGTGGCGTGCAATTCGACCGCCCCAGAATGGACCATCCCGACACCGGGCATGAGCTTGCCAGCCTATGCATTCCCGACTGGGAAGTCCTGCTCAAACTGGCGGCCAGTTGCTACGAGATGACGGGGCTGGGCTATTTGGGAACCGACATGGTGCTGGACCGACGCCACGGTCCGATGCTGCTGGAGCTGAACGCGCGGCCAGGGCTGGCGATCCAGATGACTAACGGCGAAGGCCTTAGGCCGCGTCTCGACCTCATCGAGAAGCAGCCCGATGGCGCCAATGTCGACGCGCGCGTCGCGTTTGCCCGGCATCACTTTGCCCGGCGGGGCGAACTGCAGTCGGCGTCCTAGGCACTGTCCGAAAAGTACTGCGCTCGGCAATACTGCGTTAAAAATCGGCTCAAGGTGCTCATTTACACCGCGTAAACTCCGCTCTTTCGCCGATTTTCGCCTTGTCTTACCGTCGCTCCTCGACTTTCCAGACAGCCCCCAGATTCTGTCTGGAAAGTGCCTTCCTGGCCGTCAGGCGGCCAGGCGCGTAAAATGCCCTTTTCGCCAAGCGATCGAACCGAATGCCGGACACCCGACTTCTGATACAGCAGGCCGAGCGACAATGCCAGCAGCGTGGCGTGCGGTTCACACCGATACGCCGCCGGGTGCTGGAAATGATCTCCTCGTCTCCCGGGGGGCTAAAGGCCTATGAGTTGCTCGATCACCTGACCAGCGAGCACGCCTCGGCAAGACCGCCCACGGTCTACCGTGCGCTCGACTTCCTGATCGAGCAGGGGCTGGTGCATCGCATCGAGTCTCTCAATGCCTACGTGGCTTGTCCTTGCCCCGAACACACGCATGGCTTTCAGCTTTTGATCTGTCGTCACTGTGGCCGGGTCGAGGAACTGCATCTCGACGATGTCAACGCCCAATTGAGTCAACGTGCCCAGGCGCTGGGCTTCCGGGTCGATCGGCAGACCATCGAGTTGTTGGGCAGCTGCGATGCCTGCCGTGGACGCCTACGAGAACCCTCCATTGCCGAGAGCCAACATGAGTGAGTTGTTCAAAACCCTGGAAAACGCCTCCCCCGGCACCCGCCGTCCTCTGGCGGAGATTCTGGAAGCCGTGCGTTGGAATGAAGGCGGACTGATCCCGGCCATCGCCCAGCAGCACGATAGCGGCGAAGTATTGATGATGGCATGGATGAATCGCGAGTCGTTGCAGGAAACCTTGCGCACCGGTCGCGTGTGTTACTGGTCGCGTTCGCGCGGCAAACTATGGCGCAAGGGTGAGTCGTCGGGTCAGGAGCAGCACCTGAAACGAGCCTGGCTGGATTGCGATGGCGACACGCTATTGCTGAGCGTCGACCAGACCGGCCCGGCCTGCCATACGGGCCGGCGCAGTTGTTTCTACCTCGAGGTCGATGCCGAGCAGGCCAGTGTCGACAGCGAACCGATGATCGATCCTGCGCAACTCTATTCCGGCAAGCGGTGATTCATGTTGCAACGCGTTTCGAGCGCCCTGCTCATTGGCCTGCTTCGGCTATACCAATATGTTCTCAGTCCGCTCCTGGGGCCTCGCTGCCGTTTCTGGCCAAGCTGCTCCCAGTATGCGATCGAGGCAGTGCGTGAACACGGGCCGGCTCGCGGAAGCTGGCTGGCGTTGAAGCGAATTTTCAAGTGTCATCCCTGGCATCCGGGAGGCGTGGATCCCGTACCGCCCTGCTGCCATCATGTCCAGGGTGCGGACAGCCGCCACCATCCGCACTGAGTCGCTCGACGATTATTCGTCAGTCTCCTGCTCCGCAACGCTATAGATTCGCTGCAGCATGGCATGCAGGCCATTGGAGCGCGTCGGCGACAGATGCTTGTCCAGGCCCAGCTCTTCGAGAAAACTGGGTGGTGTGTCGACGATTTCCTCTGGGCTCCGGTCATTGTAGATCCGCATCAGCACGGCAATCAGACCCGAGACGATGGCGGCATCCGACGTCGCCAGAAAATGCACGACATCGCCCTGGCGTTCGTGATGCATCCATACGTTCGACTGGCAGCCCTGGATCTTCGTTTCCGGGGTCTTCAGTGCTTCGGGGAAATTCGGTAGCTGCTTTCCCATGTCGATGATGTACTGATAACGATCCATCCAGTTATCGAAAATGCTGAATTCCTCGATCAGCTCGGCCTGGGCGTCTTGTGCACTCATGAAATCTCCTTGCGAGTTGCTTGGGGCCGCCATTGACTAGCGATGTGCAAGCAAGCGTTGGGTTCTAATCCTCATTATAACGACTCACTCCCGGTATCGTCCGCCCTTGCGGCGATATCGAGGCGATGGGTGGCTATTTGGCGTTGCCATTCCTCGGCTTCGGCATGCAGATAGCGGGCCGTGGTATCCAAGCGTGTATGTCGCGCCGTCTTGGCCAGATAGCGCAGCTCGACGCCGGCCTGGGCCTGATGGGTGATGGCGGTGTGCCGCAGCCAGTGAGGCGATGCCTTGGCCAATTGGCGGGACATGGCGGATACGCCGCCTTGACCTGTTCCCGTGTCTTGGCGCGCCAGGTCGCTTGCGGCGTCACGAAAGGCTTCTTTTATCAGGCGATAAAGCTGATTGTCGGTCACGCCTGTCCTGCCATCCAGGCGACACAGCACAGGACGCTCGTCATCGCGGTCCGGCAGTGCATCCATTCCCAGGGCGATTCGCCAGTCGGTCAACAGGACCAGCATGTCGGGCGGCACCGGGATACTGGCCCGTTTGCTTCCCTTGCCTATGACGTTCCACCACCAGCGCCCTTCTCGGTACTGGAAGTCGCTCATGCGCGCCTGGGCCATTTCGGCGATGCGTGGCGCGAGCAAATAACCGAAACCGAACATGAACCTCCGCCGATGCCAGGCCAGCCGTTGGCGACTTGTGGTCTCCTCGCCGCAGGGACGATTGAGCCATTGCCATAGCCAGTCCCAGATGGGCCGTTCCAGGTAGCGCTCGATGTGCGTCTGGCGGTTATCCATACGCCGGCGCTTGTCCCGCATGAGTCGGAAGGGATTGTGTTCCACCCACCCTGCCTCGACCAACCAGGCAAAAAGACCTTGCAGGATGACCAGGCTCTGCCGCCGGCTGGCGGCGGATAGCGGACCGCGAAAAGGACGCCACTGTGGATGCGAACGAGCCCTGGGTGGGCCGATCCAGCGCTCCGTTGGGCGTGGGTCGGCAAGGAAGCTTTCGTAGGCTTCCAGCCAGCGTCGGTCGATGTCCCGCAGGGCCAGCCCGTTATCTGCGAGCCACAGCATGAGCCTTTCGGCTTCCTTGCGGTAGGCGCGGAGCGTCTGTGGGCTGGCGGCATATTCGGCAAGCCAGTGTCCAATGGCCTCGATGTCATCCCGTGCCGATATTCGCGCCGTAGCCGGCCGGGAGTGGCCAGGCGCAAGCGCCCCCTCGTTTCGCACGCCAGGCAGTGGCTCAAGCGCGGAAAAAGCGCCCTTTCGTTCGTCCATCGTTGTCCGCTTCGTTCGCTGGCCTCGAGTGTCGCTATTTTCCTCTGTACGCAGCCTCGATTCAAGATAAGCCGCGTAATCATGAATATTTGGCTCGAAATATTATTGTAATTACGTAATACGTAATTACAATAATATCATTACGGCCCCGGCTGGGCTAAGCTTCGGAAATCGCGGAAAATGATGAAATCCGGGCTAGCTGCAATGGGATTCCAAGGAGACAGGCATGGCGCGCAGTGGCGTGCAATACGACGACGTACGTCGGGCAATCGATAGGCTGCTTCAGCAAGGTGAGGCACCAAGCGTTCAGAAAATTCGTGAAGTGCTCGGCACCGGCAGCTTCACCACCATCAACGAGCATTTCCGAGAGTGGCGGCTACAGCGAGAGGAGAACCGTGACCAGCCGCCGCTACAGGCCATTCCCGAGCCGGTAGAGGCCTTGGTCCAATCGCTTTGGTATCAGGCGCAGGAAAGTGCGGCCGACGGGCTGGCGCACTATCGTCAGGAAGCCGACAAGCGGGTCGAGGACGCCGAGTTGAGGTCCGATCAGGCCCGCCGTGAAGCGGAAGATGCCCGGCAACGCGAGACGGTACTGGGTGAACAGTTGCGTCAGGCCCAGGAACGTCTGGAAGAATACAGCGCCAAAATCGCCAAGTTGGACGCACAGTGCGAAAGCGCCTCGCAGCGCGAGGCGCAGCAGGCCCGCCAGATCAAGCAAAGTGAAGAGCAGTTACAGCGTTTGCAGGCGGATAACGAGCGGCAAGGCGCTGAATACCAGGCCGCCCTATCGCGCAAGAGCGAGGAGTTTCGTGCCCAGCTCAATCAGGAGGAGCAGCGCCACGAAGCGGCTGAGGCCCGGCTCATGACGCTGCTCGACAATGCGCGCCAGGAGCGGCAAGCGGCCGAAAGGCAGCTCAATCAACGTCTGGAAGTCATGGAAAAGCGCGTCAGTGAAGTCGACGCTCGGCTACAGCAGGCTCGGCGCGAGCTCGGCGAGGAGCAAGCGGTTCACCGCGAAACGCAATGGAAGCTTCAGCAGGCCAAGGATCGCTTGCACGAAGAGACGCTCAGATGCGAGCGCCTGGAGGCAACGCTTGCCGAGAGGGACGATACGCTCAGGCAGGTTCGCGAGCGTCTGCGCGATACCGAGATTCGGCTAGCCAAGGCTCCGCTCCCGCCATTCGTCTGTTGATGAGATTGCGTTTTTGGTCAACGCTCAACGCAACGGGCCGCCCTCGGGCGGCCCGTTACTGTCACCATCGTGACGTCGCCTCAATAGTAGGCATTGGTCGTGTCGGTATGGTCGGTCACGTCGCGGATGCCCTTGAGTTCGGGAATTCGCTCGAGCAGGGTCCTTTCCACGCCTTCCTTGAGTGTCAGGTCGACGGCGGCGCAGCCTTGGCAGCCCCCGCCGAACTGCAACACGGCAACGTTCTCTTCGGCGACCTGGATGAGTTTGATTTCGCCGCCGTGCGCTGCCAGGCCCGGGTTGATCTCGCTGTAAAGCACATAATTGACCCTGTCTTCCAGGGGGCTGTCGGCATTCACCTTGGGCATCTTGGCGTTCGGGGCCTTGATGGTGAGCTGTCCGCCCATACGGTCGGCATTGAAATCGACGACCGCCTCGTCGAGAAACGCCAGGCTGTGCTTATCGAGAAAGACATTGATCTTTTCGAGCTCCAGCTTCTCGTCGCTGGGTTCCTCTTCGCCCGGTCGGCAGTAGGCCAGGCAGGTTTCCGCATACGGCGTGCCCGGTTGGGTGATGAAGATGCGAACGGCGATACCTTCGACATTCTGCTTGGACAGCAGCTCGGCGAGGTAATCCTGGGCACTGTCGGTAATCTGAATAGTCTGGCTCATGAACTCGACTCGTCAGGAAAGTTTTGTGACATGGTAAGAAAAAACCCCTGCCAACACAATCCTGACTTAAATACTAGGTCTTTCCCGACCGCCCCGCGACAAGCGCTTTTCTGGTAGCATGATCGCCAATTAGGCTGGCCCGCAGGGCCCCGAGGGGGCATTTCACGATGTGCTGCGGAATGTGCCCGGGCCAAATCGATTTTGTCGCTGGAGATGATCGCTGACCATGGCTGTTGATACACAACTTCCCTCTTCGCTGACGCGGGTTCCCCTGCCCGATGCCCTCAAGGAGTCGCTTGCCCGTCGGATACTGATCCTGGACGGCGGCATGGGGACCATGCTGCAGAACGCCAGGCTGAGCGAGGAGGAGTTTCGTGGCGAGCGGTTCAGCGACTGGCCTTCGCAGCTCCAGGGCAATAATGATCTGCTGGCACTGACGCAGCCCGACCTGGTGTACCGAATTCATCGCGACTACCTCGTCGCCGGCGCGGATATCGTCGAGACGAACACCTTCAACAGCACGCGCTTGTCGCAGTCCGACTACGGCATGGAAGACCTGGTCGTCGAGCTCAATCGCGAATCGGCTCGCCTGGCGCGTGAGGTCTGCGATGCGGTGGCAGAGGAAACGGGCGTGCCCCGCTACGTCGCCGGCGTGCTTGGCCCGACCAGTCGCACGGCGTCGCTCTCCCCGGACGTCAACGACCCGGCCAAGCGCAATGTCACCTTCGATGCGCTGCGCGAAAACTACTACGAGGCCGCCGAGGCGCTGATCGAGGGTGGCTCCGATTTCATTCTGATCGAGACCATTTTCGATACCCTGAACGCCAAGGCGGCGATCTACGCCCTCGAAGAGCTTTTCACGGCGCGTGGTACACGCCTGCCAGTGATGATCTCGGGCACGATTACCGACGCGTCGGGACGCACCCTGTCCGGGCAAACCACCGAAGCCTTCTGGAACTCGGTACGCCACGCCCAACCGATGTCGATCGGCCTCAATTGCGCCCTCGGCGCCGAGGAGTTGCGCCCTTACCTGGAAGAGCTGTCGGCCAAGGCGGATACCTTCGTGTCGGCCCACCCCAACGCCGGCCTGCCCAATGAGTTCGGTGAGTACGATCAGAGCCCCGAGGAAATGGCGGCAATCGTACGCGACTTTGCCCAGAATGGACTGTTCAACATCATCGGTGGCTGTTGCGGTACGACGCCCGAACATATCGCCGCGATTCGCGATGCCGTCGACGGCATCGCTCCGCGCCAGATCCCCGAGCGCCCTCGGGCGTGTCGGTTGTCCGGCCTGGAGCCATTCAACATCGAAGCCGGCTCGCTGTTCGTCAACGTCGGCGAGCGTACCAATGTGACCGGCTCCGCGCGCTTCAAGCGGCTAATCAAGGAAGAAGACTTCACGACGGCGCTGGAAGTGGCGCTGGAGCAGGTCGAGAACGGCGCTCAGGTCATCGACATCAACATGGACGAAGGGATGCTCGACTCGCAGGAGGCGATGGTCCATTTCCTCAATCTGGTCGCCTCGGAGCCGGACATCTGCCGCGTGCCGATCATGGTCGACTCGTCCAAGTGGGAGATCCTCGAGGCCGGTCTGAAGTGCATCCAGGGCAAGGCGGTCGTCAACTCGATCTCGCTCAAGGAAGGCGAAGATGCCTTCCGTAAACAGGCCCTGGCCTGTCGCCGCTTCGGTGCTGCCGTGGTGGTCATGGCTTTCGACGAGGCCGGTCAGGCCGACACCTTTGCCCGCAAGACCGAGATCTGCGAACGTGCCTACCGCTTGTTGGTCGACGAGATCGGCTTCCCGGCCGAGGACATCATATTCGACCCCAACATCTTCGCTATCGCTACCGGCATCGAGGAGCACAACAACTACGCCGTCGACTTCATCGAGGCGACACAGTGGATTCGCGAGCATCTGCCGAATGCCATGGTGTCGGGCGGCGTGTCCAACGTCTCGTTCTCGTTCCGTGGCAATAATCAGGTACGCGAGGCGATTCATTCGGTTTTCCTCTACCACGCCATCAAGGCCGGCTTGACCATGGGTATCGTCAATGCCGGTCAGTTGGCGGTGTATGACGACCTGCCCGGCGAACTGCGCGATGCCGTCGAAGATGTCGTCCTCAATCGCCGCGAGGATGGCACCGAACGGCTGCTCGATCTGGCGGAAAAGTACAAAAGCGACGGAAGCGGCGCGGCCAAGAAAGAAGACCTCGAGTGGCGCAGCTGGCCGGTCGAGAAGCGTATCGAGCATGCGCTGGTCAAGGGCGTCACCAGTTACATCGAGGATGATACCGAAGAGGCCCGACAGCGGGCGCAGCGTCCCATCGAGGTCATCGAAGGTCCGCTCATGGACGGCATGAACGTGGTCGGCGATCTGTTCGGGGCCGGCAAGATGTTCCTGCCCCAGGTGGTCAAGTCGGCGCGCGTCATGAAACAGGCCGTGGCCTACCTGATTCCCTACATCGAGGCCGAGAAGAGCGGGGACGCCCAGGCCAAGGGCAAGATCGTCATGGCGACCGTCAAGGGCGACGTCCACGACATCGGCAAGAACATCGTCGGCGTGGTCCTGCAGTGCAATAACTACGATGTCGTCGATCTGGGTGTCATGGTCCCGGCAGAAAAGATCCTGCAGACCGCCCGCGAAGAGAAGGCCGACATCATCGGCTTGTCAGGGCTGATCACGCCGTCGCTGGACGAAATGGTCCATGTCGCCAAGGAAATGCAGCGCCAGGGTTTCGACATCCCGCTACTGATCGGCGGCGCCACGACATCCAAGGCGCACACGGCGGTCAAGATCGAACCGCAGTACGAGCACCCGGTGATTTATGTCACCGATGCCTCGCGTGCCGTCGGTGTCGCTGGCCGCCTGCTGTCGCCCGGCCTCAAGGAAGCTTACGTCGAAGAGATTCGCGACGATTACGTGAAGGTACGCGAGCGTAACGCCAAGCGGCGGCCCAAGGCGGCCGACCTGAGCTATGCCGAGGCACGTGAACGGCGCTTCGATCCCGGCTGGTCGGACTACACCCCGCCCTCCCCACACGTTACCGGCATCAAGGTGTTCGACGACTACGATCTCGAGGAACTCGTCGAGCGCATCGACTGGACGCCCTTCTTCATGAGTTGGCAGCTGTCCGGTAAATATCCCAAGATCCTCGAGGACGAGGTGGTTGGCGAAGCGGCGCGCAACCTGTTCGACGATGCTCAGGCCATGCTGCGCAAGCTGATCGACGAGAAGCACATCACCGCCCGTGGCGTCATCGGCATGTGGCCGGCCAACAGCGTCGACGACGATGTCATCGAAGTGTATGCCGACGATAACCGCGAGACGGTCGTCGAGCGACTCCACCACATCCGGCAGCAGACCGCCAAGAATCGCGACGGTGTCTGCTACAGTCTGGCCGACTTCATTGCCCCCAAGGCGAGCGGCAAGGCGGACTGGATCGGTGCTTTCGCCGTCACCACCGGCCATGGGGCGGACGAGCTCGCCAAGCGCTACGAGGCGGCCGGCGACGATTACAATGCGATCATGGTCAAGGCACTCGCCGACCGCCTGGCGGAAGCCTTCGCCGAGCGCATGCACGAGCGGGTCCGTAAGGAATACTGGGGCTACGTACCCGACGAGGTTTTGGATAACGTCGATCTGATCGCCGAGAAGTATCAGGGTATCCGCCCGGCCCCCGGCTATCCGGCCTGTCCGGACCACACCGAGAAGGCCACCTTGTTCCGCCTGTTGCAGGCCGAGGCCAACACCGGAATGACGCTGACCGACAGCTTCGCCATGTGGCCGGCTGCAGCGGTGTCGGGCTGGTACTTCTCCCATCCGCAGTCGAAGTACTTCTCGACCGGCAAGATCACTCGCGATCAGGTCGAGGCGCTGGCCGATCGCAAGCGGATGGGCTTGGCGGAACTGGAGCGCTGGCTATCGCCGGTACTGTCTTACGACCCAGACCAATAGTCCGTTGCGCCACGGCACCTACCTTTTGTCGTCCCTGTAAGTTGGCCCGCCCAGGCGGGCCAAGCTTCGAGATCACGCATGCTGCCGGAAAGTACACGCAGTCAGACCATTCTCAAGCTGGCGCTACCGATCATTGGCGCCATGCTCTCCCAGAGCCTGATCAACCTGATCGATGCTGCACTGGTCGGGGCACTGGGAGAAGTTGCACTCGCCGGCGTCGGCATTGGCGGCTATGCGATGTTTCTGGTTACGGCATTGCTGTTCGGCCTGTCCTCCAGCGTCCAGGCGCAGACGGCTCGCCGTCATGGCGAGAATAATCGGCCACGGCGCGCCATTGCACTCCATGCCGGCCTGCTGATCGCCTTGTGCGTGGCGCTGCCCTTGACGGCGCTTTGTTTGTGGCAGGCTCCCCGCCTGCTGACACTGATAACCCAGCAGGCCGACGTCCAGTCGGTAGCCGTCGAGTATTTTCGCTGGCGAGTCATAGCGCTGCTGCCGGTGGCCATGATCTTCTGCTTTCGAGGTTTCTGGAGCGGTATCCAGCAGACCGGCATCTACCTACGCATTATCCTGCTCATGCATGTCGTCAACGTGGCAACCAGTATCGGCCTGATCCATGGCATCGGACTGCCCCGCCTGGGTGCACCCGGGGCTGGTGCCGGCACGGCGATTGCCTTGTTCTTTGGGCTGGCACTGTGGGTCTACCATAGCCGCTCCCATGTCGGGCCCGGCGTAGAAGCCTGGCAATGGCCGTCCCGCAAGGATGTGTCCACGACGCTGCGCCTGGCGATTCCCCATTCGCTGCAACAGGTGTGGTTTGCTGGCGGCTATGCCGTGCTGTTCTGGATCCTTGGGCTGATCGGTACCGCGAGCGTGGCGGTGGGTCACGTGCTGGTCAACCTGTCGCTGTTGCTTATCCTGCCTGGCGTCGGCCTGGGGCTCGCAGCGATGAGTCTGGTAGGCCAAGCTCTGGGACGCGATACGCCCGATGATGCGCATCGCTGGGGATGGGATGTGGTCCATGTCGCATGGGCTTGCCTGGCCCTGCTGGCATTGCCGATGCTGCTGTTTCCCGAGGCCATTCTTCGCCTTTTCCTGCACGATGCCGATCTATTGGCGCTGGGAAGGCTGCCACTACAGCTGACGGCCCTCATGATCGTGCTGGATGCGGCCGCCCTCGTACTGGGACAGGCGCTACTCGGCGCCGGCGCCAATCGCACGGTCATGGCGGTCACCTTGTGTTCCCAATGGCTGCTCTTCCTGCCTTTGGCGTGGTGGATCGGCGCGATACACGATCACGGCCTTCTCGGGGTCTGGTGGGTTCAGTTGGGTTACCGCTGCCTGAACTCGTTGTGGTTCGTACTCATCTGGCAGCGTCGCCGTTGGCAGATGGTGAGTCTCTAGCATGATATGCACGCTTTCCGATCGATATTCAGCTCTCTTGCTGCATTCCTTGAAAGGATCTACCTGTCATTGGCGTCATTCGGTATCATTGCAGGCTACCTGTTGCCCGGCCTCCTTGGTGCCCGCCCCTATCGGTTTCGTACGTTAGCGGGTCATGCCCGGCCCCTGAACGGCCGAGGCCGTAATAACGTTAATGTTAAAAACTATGCCTATTTATTCTTTCATAGAATAAAAGAAACGGAGTATGGTCTGTGTCACGGCACAGATCCCATTTCGCCCTGACTAGCAGGACACGCCTGTATGTATCGGTACGACACCTACGACCAGACGCTCGTAGACGAACGCGTCGCACAATTCCGTGACCAGATGGACCGTTATCTGGCCGGACGGTTGAGCGAAGAGGAATTCCGTCCCTTGCGCTTGCAGAATGGCCTGTATATCCAGCGTCATGCGCCCATGCTGCGTATCGCCATTCCCTACGGCATGCTGTCCAGCGAACAGCTTCGCACACTGGCGGACATTACACGGCGTTATGACCGTGGCTACGGTCATTTCACGACGCGTCAGAACCTGCAGTTGAACTGGCCGAAGCTCGAGGACGTCCCCGAGATTCTTGCCGAACTGGCCAAGGTGCAGATGCATGCCATCCAGACCAGCGGTAACTGCATTCGCAACACCACGAGCGACCAATTCGCCGGCATCGCCAAGGATGAGGTGGAGGATCCTCGCCCGTGGTGCGAACTGATTCGCCAGTGGTCGACCCTGCATCCGGAATTCGCCTATCTTCCGCGCAAGTTCAAGATTGCTGTCACCGGAGCGGACCACGACCGAGCTGCGATCCAGGTGCACGACATCGGTGTGCGCCTGTGGCATAACGACAAGGGTGAGCTGCGTGCACGCGTCCTGGCCGGCGGCGGACTGGGCCGCACTCCCATGGTCGGCGACGTGGTCCGTGAGGATCTGCCCTGGCAGCACCTGCTCACCTATCTCGAGGCCTGCGTCCGTGTCTATAACCAGTTCGGCCGCCGCGACAACAAGTTCAAGGCGCGCATCAAGATTCTGGTCAAGGCGCTGGGGATCGAGGAATACCGGCGTCGCGTCGAGGAAGAGTGGGCGCACCTCAAGGATGGGCCACAGACCTTGACCCAGGCGGCTGTCGATAATGCCAAGGCGCACTTCCCGGAACCCAGTCGCCGTGAGGTCAGCGAGGCAGCCATCGTCGCCTATGAGCAACTGCGCCAGAACGATCGCGCCTTTGCACGCTTCGTGACCAACAACGTGACCGATCATGTAGTGCCCGGCTACAAAGCCGTCACTCTGTCGCTCAAACGGCGTGAACATGCCCCAGGCGACGTCACGGCCGACCAGATGGATGCCATCGCCGACTTGGCGGAGGTGTTCAGCTTCGGCGAAATGCGCGTGACGCACGAGCAGAATCTGGTGCTTTCCGACGTGCCCGTCGATGAGATCGAGGCGCTGTGGCACAAACTCCAGGCGCTGGGCATGGCCAATCCTACGGTAGGTACGCTCAGCGATATCATCTGCTGCCCCGGTGGCGACTATTGCTCGCTGGCCAACGCCGTATCGATACCTATCGCCCAGGCCATTCAGGAGCGCTTCGAGGACTTGGATTTCCTGTACGATCTCGGCCCCCTGGACCTCAATATCTCCGGTTGCATGAACGCCTGCGGCCATCACCACGTGGGCAATATCGGTATTCTGGGCGTCGACAAGAAGGGGGAGGAGTATTACCAGGTATCGCTGGGCGGCAACTCCCGGGACGATGCGTCGCTAGGCAAGATTCTCGGCCCCTCCTTCTATCGCGAGGACGTGCCTGACGTCATCGACAAGGTACTCCAGGTGTACGTGGAACAGCGCCACGACGACGAACGCTTCCTGGATACCTATCGCCGTATTGGGATCAAGCCCTTCAAGGAGCGGGTGTATGCATAACGATCAACCGGATACCACGCTGATCAAGCTGGGCCAGCCCGAGCGGGACACCTGGAGTTTGTGCCGCGATGAAGATGGGCTCCCCGATCGACGGCCGGCCATCGTTCCCCTGTCGATTTGGCAACAGCACACTGGCGAAGCGGACCTGGCACCGTGGCTGCCCAGTGATACCGAACTGAATCCGACATTGGCCGAGGAACTCACCAAGGCCCCTCTCGTTGCCATCGACTTTCCCGCCTTCACCGATGGGCGTGGCTACACGCTGGCCCGCCTGCTACGCGAGCGGTACGGGTTTGCGGGCGAGATTCGTGCGATTGGCGATGTTCTGGTCGACCAGCTTTTCTATATGACTCGCTGTGGCTTCGACGCCCTGGCACTGCGTGAGGATCAGCATCTGGACGACGCACTGCGTGCCTTGGGAGCGTTCAGCGTCAGCTATCAGCCTGGCGTCGACGTCAAGGAAGCGCTGTTCGAGCGTCGTCTGCGCGAAGCGACCTGAACGAGCCTGCCGGTAGGCAGATCGAATGGGTAACGGCGCCGCCTATTGGGCGGCGCCGTCGTATCGTCAACGCTCATTCAGCCGCGTCGTTTTTGCTGAATTTCCCGATTGCGAGCCCGGGCTCGCTCCGACTTGCGCAGCATGACGTAGGTCGCCCCGATCCCACCATGCGCTGGCTGGGCCGAGGTATAAGCCTGGACCTCCTCGAACTGCGTGAGCCACTTGGCTACATAGGAACGGACGACGTTGGCGTGGCTGTCCACGGCCTTGCCCCGGCCATGCACGACGAGCAGGCAGCGCAGATCATGGGCGACGGCATCCTGAATGAAAGAGAACAGCTCGCTGCGGCATGTACGTACGGGTTGCTTGAGTAGATGCAGACGTGCTTCGGGCGCATAGCCGCCTTGACGCAGGCGGTCGATGACGCCCGTCTGTATGCCGTTGCGTCGAAATTCGATGGGATCGTGCTCAGGCAACAGGTCGACGAATTCGTCGCTGAGGAAATTGCCTGTAGTGGTTTCCTCTTCGGCACTGGCACGGCGAGCCAGTTGCGCTTCGCTCGGCGAGCGGGGCGTCGCGGTGATATCGGCCTTGTCGCGCCCCTTGGATAGCGGCTTGACCTCGTCTCCCATCAGGCTGCCGAAATCGAGATTCTGTTCCAGGCAGTGGTTCATGCAGCGCCCTCCCGCAGATGTCTATGTACTACATACTATCAGGCGCGATCATCGTTCCCTCAAGCTCGAACCCATCGCGCACTGCCAGTCTATGAGACAGCCGTTGCGTTGTGGAGTGCCGTACGATCGGCTTAGAATGTTTGCAATCATCTGAAAAAACGATACTTTCCAAAGGACAATGGCGGCATGGCTGCGCTGATTCTTTACCACAATCCCCGTTGCTCCAAGTCACGCGAAGCACTGGCTCTGCTCAGTGCGCATGACATCGACCTGCAGGTGCGTCGTTACCTGGACGATCCCTTGGACTTGGAGGAATTGCGCTCCTTGGCGGCACGCCTGGATGCACCGTTGGCCTCTTTGGTGCGCAGTAACGAAGCGGAATGGAAGGCGTTGGGCCTTAGCGAGGCGGATGACGAAGCCTGTCTCGCCGCTATCGCCGAGCACCCGCGCCTACTGCAACGACCGATCCTGGACCGTGGTGATCGAGCCGTGATCGGCCGTCCACCGGAAGCGATCCTTACCCTTATCGATAGCAAGTGAACCCCAGCCTGGAGTCACGATGAGCCTTTCCCGCCCCTATGTCCTGGTTCTCTACTATTCCCGTTTTGGCGCGACACGCGCCCTGGCCGAGCAGATAGCTGCTGGCATCGAAGAGATCGCCGGGATGGATGCACGGCTGCGTACCGTGCCTCCAGTGTCCACGACCTGCGAGGCGGTCGAGCCCGAGATTCCAGACGAAGGCGCCGTTTACGCCTCGCTGGAGGATCTTCGGCAGTGTGCTGGGCTTGCAATCGGCAGTCCGACTCGTTTCGGCAACATGGCGGCACCGCTCAAGTATTTCATCGACGGTACCAGCGAACTCTGGCTCAACGGGGCGTTGATCGACAAGCCAGCCACGGCGTTCACTTCCACGGCCAGCCTGCATGGTGGCCAGGAAGCCACATTGCTCACCATGCTGGTCCCTCTGCTCCACCAGGGCATGGTCTATGCCGGTGTGCCTTACAGCGAGGATGGGCTAGTGGCCACGACCAGCGGCGGTACTCCCTATGGCACCAGTCATGTCGCCGGGGAACGCAGCGATCGTAGTGTCGACGATATCGAACGTTCGCTGGCGCGGGCCCAGGGGCGCAGAGTGGCGCGTCTGGCGATGGCGTTGCGTGCACTTCGCGAGGAGGCCTGATGCGCGCTGCACTGGAGCGCCTGGAGAAGCGCCATGGGCTGGATCGTTTGACCCGGCTTTCTCGACAAGGCGTGATCGTCAGCTATGGCGTGTTGATTGCCCTGCTGTTTCTGGGAGGTTTGCAGTTACAGGCTCAGAGCGATAGCGGGCTAATGCCCATGCTGGTGCGCATTTTGCCACTGGTGCTGTTTCTGCCTTCGATCGTGACGCGACGGCCGCGTGGCCATGCCTGGCTGGCTTTCGTGAGCCTGCTCTATTTCATGCAAGGGGTGATGATCGCCACGCTACCGGACAAGGCCTGGCTGGGAATGCTCGAGGTCGTGGCCAGCCTCGCCCTGTTCATCGCCAGCATGTTCTTCGCCCGCTGGCGTAGCCGGCAACTTGCCGTCTCGTGAGGCATTCGAGCGCCCTCATTCTCGCCATGCTGTTGCTCAGCGTTGCCAGCAGCCTGCTGAACTGGCCGATGTGGCCCGCGGCTGTGCTGAGCTGGCTCGCCACCCTGCGATTGGGGCGTCAGTTGCCCCGGACCTCACGCCGACAGACCCTGCTACTGGGCGGCGCAGGCGCTGCGTTCTGGGCAGTGGCGCTACTTCGCGACACGCCGAACTCACTCGTTACCGCTCTCGTGATCAATCAGACATTGCTGATGATGTTTGCCGGGATCAGCTTCCTGTCGTTGGCCACGCCGACCGACAAGGCTGTGTCTTCCCAGCGTCAGCAAGGCAGCCTGCTAGGTACCTTGTTTGGCGTACATTTTTTTGGTGCTGTCATCAATATGTCGGCATTGTTCCTGTTTGGCGATCGTATGCAGCGTGATGGCCAGCTCAACAAGCAGCAGATGATCGTGCTGGGGCGAGCCTTTCCTGCCGCCGCGGCCTGGTCGCCGTTCTTCGTCGCCATGGGGGTGGCATTGACCTATGCGCCGGGGCTCGATTTCCTGGCGTTGTTGCCTTGGGGGTTGACTGCTGCCGCCCTGCTGCTGGGTCTGGTCGCGCTGGATGCCTATCGGGTCGGTGGCGACTTCATCGGCTATCCCCTCGAGGCGAATGCCTTGATCCTGCCCTGCACCCTCGCCCTTTCGGTCGTGGTGATTCACCGTTGGTGGCCCAGTCTATCGATTCCGCTAATCATCAGCATCGTCTCGCCCCTGTTCGCCATTCTGCTCATGCCGCGCTCGGATCGCCTTGGCCGACTGCGCCATCAATGCAATGACGGCTTACCTCGCTTGGCCCCACAATTCGCCCTGTTCCTGGCGGCCGGCGTGCTCTCCAGCGGGCTGGCTGCCATGCTGGCTAGCTGGCCGGACGGTCCCGACCTGCCCTTTACCGAGTTCGGCGAGTGGCATGCCTGGCTCCTGCTGGGCCTTATCGTGGCTCTGGCTTTTGTCGGTATCCATCCGCTGGTTGGCGTCACTACGCTCGCCCCGCTGTTGGCGCCGCTATCCCCCGACCCGACATTGTTGGGCATGCTGTTCCTGATGGGATGGGCACTGGGGACAGGCAGCAGCCCGTTATCCGGCAGCAATCTGGCGTTAAGCGTACGTTACGATGTCCAGGCCAAGGACGTCATGCGCTGGAACCTGCCCTATGCCGTGTGCGGTTGGTTGCTCTGCGGTCTGGTCTTTGCCGCGCACGATTGGCTGGCCTGAACCGTTGTTGGCCCTCGATCGACTGCCTCGATGCCAGCATTCACGCATATTCGTATATCATGAACTTTTGCCAAACGATCAGGTAAGCGCTCGTGTCTTCACATGTCAGCGATTGGCGGGACGCCATGCTTCAGACCGTTCCAGTCATGTTCGGCTATCTCCCCTTGGGAGCAGCATTCGGCATCCTCTTCATGCAGTTGGACCATCCCTGGTGGGGAGCGCTGCTGATGTCGCTCTTCATCTATGCCGGTGCCGGGCAGTTCCTTGCCGTCACGCTGCTTGCCAATCATGCCGGATTGCTGGAGATCGCCGTAGCCACGTTCATGCTCAATTCGCGGCATCTTTTTTATGGGCTTTCTTTGCTCAAGCGTTTTCAGGGTGCCGGCTGGCGTAAGCCTTATCTGATCTTCGCCTTGACCGACGAGACATATTCGCTGTTGACCAGTCAGCGGCACACGACGCTGGATCGTCACGATCATGCGTGTGCCTGGCGCATCAGTGCATTGAACCAGCTGTGGTGGGTGCTTGGCACACTCGCCGGTGCACTGGCCGGCGCTACGTTGGAGTTCGATAGCCGGGGAATCGAGTTTGCGCTGACGGCTCTGTTCATCGTGCTGACCCTGGAACAGGCGCGACGCCTGCGCAAAGCCCTGCCCTTTCTCGTTGCACTGGTCGTCGGCCTAGGGGCCATTGTGTTGCTTCCCGATCGCCATCTGCTGCTTGGTGCGATCGGTACCGCTAGCCTGGTACTTCTCGCCCATTATCTCTGGGTTGATCGACGTCAGGAGAATCGGGCATGAGTGAGACTATGCTGTTGTTGGTCATTGCCGTGTGCGCCCTGGCGACATTCGCGACGCGCGTGCTGCCGTTCGTCGCCCTGTCGCGGCATGCCGAGCATCCTTTGATTCTGCACCTGGGTAAGTTTCTGCCTCCGGCGGTCATGCTGATTCTGGTGATCTATGCGCTACGTAACTTTCGACCACTGGCAGAGGGAAGCCTCAATGGCGGAGAAAACGGCTTGCCGCTTATCGTTGCGTCCATCAGCGTGGCGGTCCTGCATGTCTGGCGACGCAATGCCTTGCTATCGATCATCGGTGGCACTGGACTTTATATGGCCATGATCCAACTGGGCTGGTTCGTGCCGGGTTGAGCCAAAACAATTCATCTTGAGCCCAACGCCGACAGCGGCGAAGATGAAGGGAAAACGTCAGGAGAGCGCCATGATTCGCGATATTGCCGATGTCCGACGCAATTATACCGGGGACGACCTGGATACATCGACGTCGCCCGATACACCGTTGCCACTGTTTCAGGATTGGCTGGCACTCGCTCTGGAAAATGAGCCCTACGACGCCAATGCCATGACATTGGCTACCGTCGACAGCCAGGGCTTGCCACATGCCAGAATCGTGCTCCTGAAAGGTATCGATGACCAGGGCGTTGTGTTTTATACCAACTATCAGAGCCACAAGGGCAGCGAGCTGGCCAACGTGCCGCATGCGGCTCTGGTCTTCTGGTGGCCGACGATCCAGCGCCAGGTACGCATCGAAGGTCGGGTATGGCAGATCGATGCTCAGGAATCGGAGGCGTATTTTCTCAGCCGTCCGCGCAATAGCCAGCTGAGTGCCTGGATTTCGCAGCAAAGCGTGGAGATTCCCGACCGTAGCTGGTTGGAGGAGCGCAAGCATCGCTTCGAGCAGGTCTACGATGGCCAGCCGGTCAAGCGCCCCAATCACTGGGGCGGATATCGCATCGAACCGTCCATGATCGAATTCTGGCAAGGCCAGCAGGACCGCCTGCACGACCGGCTGCGCTACAGCCGTCACGAAGGTCATGGCTGGTTGAAAGTGCGGCTGGCTCCCTGACGACTCATTCGGTCCCGCCATGAAAAACGCCCGACCTGATGGTCGGGCGTCGTTTTATGGCTGATCGAGGAACGGCTTATTTCCCGAGCCATTCGGACACGACGTCCTGGTTCTCTTCCACCCACTGCTTGGCGTTTTCGTAGGGGTCGCTGTCTTCTTGCTGATTCATCAGCATGACCTCGCCCATCTGCTCGGGCGTCCAGGAAAAATTATCCAGGAAAGCATAAACTTCTGGCATATCTTCCTGCAGGCCCTGACGCGCGATGGTATTGATCTGCTCGGCACCGCCATAGACGTTCTTGGGATCGTCGAGATACTTCAGATCCCAGCGAGCGAACATCCAGTGCGGTGTCCAGCCGGTCACGACGATATCTTCCTGGTTGTTGATTGCGGCTTGTAAGGCCGCGGTCATCGTCGCTCCGCTGCCTGACTGTAATTCAATAGCGTCTTGCAGCTCATATTCGTCCATCGCTTCCTCGGTCAGACCCATTAGGCCGGCGCCGGGATCGATACCGATAATTTCGCCGTTGATGGTGCCGGCCTTGTCGGCCAACTGATCGATGGAATCGATATCGGTGTAAGCGGGTGCCACGAGACCCAGCTTGGTGCCATTCAGGTTGGGTCCCAGGTCGGTCACCTGATCCTTGGTCTGCTCATAGTAGTCTTCATGCGTGGTCGGCAACCATGCCGCCACCATGGCGTCGGCATCACCGTAAGCTACCGCCTGCCACATTGCAGCGGCAGAGAGCGACGACATTTCCACCTCGTAGCCCATCTGCTCAAGGACGGCACGCACCACATTGGTCGAGGCCACCTCGGAAGACCATTCCACATAAGCCAGTTCGACCGTTCCCTTGTCCTGTTCCTGTGCCTGGCCTGTCCCGGCGGCGAAACCGATGCCAGCTACCATCAACACGGAGCCGTAGCGAACGGCGCGAGATAGAGCGTTTATCGTTTTCATCACTTTTCCCTTCTGGATGACATGGTCGAGTCACCGGCCGATAGATGGCCGACGCCCGCTTTTACCGGCCTGTGATCAGGCCGGGCCTTACAGCGTTGTTATTTTGCTTTTTTGCCATGGCGCAGAGCCTGGGTCAGGCGGTCCAGGATCATGGCCAGAATGACTACCGCAATGCCGGCCTCGAAACCATCGCCGGGGCGCAAACGCTGGATGGCTTTCCAGACCTCGTTACCGAGACCATCGGCGCCGATCATGGCTGCGATGACGACCATCGACAGGGCCAGCATGATGGTCTGATTGATGCCCGCCATGATGGTGGGTAGCGAGAGCGGCAACTGTACCTTGATCAGCTTCTGACTGCGTGTCGAGCCGAAGGCATCCGCCGCTTCGACCAGGTCCTTGGGAACTTGGCGGATACCTAGCGTCGTGAAGCGGATGGCCGGTGGCATGGAAAAGATCACTGTGGCAAATATGGCCGAGACGGAGCCGATGCCGAAGAACGGGATAGCCGGAATCAAGTAAACGAAGGCCGGCATGGTCTGCATGAAGTCGAGTATCGGCATGATCAGACTGTAGAACCGGTCGGACACTGCCGCGAGGATCCCGAGCGGCAAGGCGATGATCACCGCGACGAGCGTAGCGATGACGACCAGTGTCAGCGACTCGATCATCGGATCCCAGAGCCCCAGATTCCAGATCAGCAGCAAGCCGAGTACCGAGCCGACAGCCAGGCGAATGCCAGACAGCCGCCAGCACAGCAGACCGATCAGTGCCATGAGCGCCCATACGGGCATCCACATGAGGGCATCGTTCAAGGCATTGATGCCGGTCTGGGTGAAACGCGAAATGCCGCGCGTCACCATCGAATATTCAGAGGTGAGAAAGTCGAGCCCGCCTTCGATCCAGTCGCCCAGCGGAATACGAGGAATGTCGATAGCCATCAGTGTTCTCCTGCTTCAGCCAGTTCCGCCAGTACGGCACCCTTGACCACGACGCCGAGGAGTCGCTGATCATCATCGATAACGGCAATCGGAAAGCTCTTCTCATTGAACATGGCGAACAGGTTATGCAGTGGCTCGTCGGGGCCGACGCGTGGGAAGTCGTCGCTGATTATCCCCTCCAAGGTATTCCTGCCTTCGCGCGCCGCCCGGTTGGCGTCATCGGCTTCGATCAGGCCTATCAACTTGCGTTCGCGATTGGTCACGTAAATGGAGTCGAGGCCGTTCTCGCTGAGCTTGTGCAGCACGGTTCTGGGACCGTCGTCGGACTTTGCCGTCGCCCGCACCGGCCGCATGGCGTGGCGAGCAGTCAAAACACGAGACATATCGACGCCTTCGATGAAGCGCGCCACATAGTCATCGGCGGGCTGCGTCAGAATTTCTTCCGGCGTGCCGATCTGAACGATTTCCCCATCCTTGAGCAGGATGATGCGATCGCCAATGTTGAGGGCTTCATCCAGATCATGCGTGATGAAGATGGTGGTTTTCTTCATGCGATGCTGGAGTTCGAGCAGCTCCTGCTGCATGTCCTTGCGAATCAACGGATCGAGTGCCGAAAACGCCTCGTCCATGAGCAGGACCGTCGAGTCGTTGGCCAGGGCACGGGCCAGGCCGACACGCTGTTGCATGCCTCCCGACAGTTGATTGGGAAAAGCATCTTCCCATCCATCCAGGCCGACCTGCTTGAGTGCAGCACGTGCCTTTTGGGCACGTTCGGCCTTGTCGACTCCGCGAATTTCCAGGCCATACTCGGCATTGAGCTGCACACTACGATGAGGAAACAGCGCGAAATGCTGAAAGACCATCGAAAAGTGGCGGCGACGACATTCGAGCAGCTCCTTGTCGCTGAGCTTGGGAATGTTCTCGCCACCGATGATAATGTCGCCTTCGGTCGGCTCGATCAGCCGATTCAGGCAGCGAATCAGGGTCGACTTGCCGGAGCCGGACAGGCCCATGATGACAAGTAACTCCCCTTCCTTGACATCGAAGCTGATGTTGGAAAGGCCTAGCGTCTGCCCCGTCTTTTCGAGAATTTCGGGTCGTTTGAGCCCTTGGTCACGTAACTCGAGCGCTTTCTTCGGCTGATTGCCAAAGACCTTGCTCAGGCCGCGCACCTGAATCTTGGTCTGTTGTGTATTGTCGCTCATCGGCTTGTCCGTATGTCGCCCTTCGGTTCCTGTCGACGGCGCGCCCGGGTCGGGCCAATCGCTAAACCATAGCGCAGTGCGATGCTTTAGCGCCGCGACAATAATAAATCGTTATGGAAAAGCAATCATACGGTTTTATTCAAAGCTGGGCAAATCAGAAACTCTGATGGTTGATCAACGGTTCAATAACCCGGGCCTGCCATTGTGGGCTTCTGGAGCATTTTTGAACGTTTCCGAGTCAGGCGATGCCACAGCTGCGCGAGTGTGAACCCGACCGGGCTTGCGCTCAGTACGCCTGGTTTTCCAGGCGGTGCCGCTGCCATTCGCTGGTAGGCTCGTTGAGGCGCAGTACGGCATCCACGACCTGCTCCTCCATGTTGTAATGCAGGGTAAAACCGAGGTGCTTCATGAGCGCACGCATCGGATGGTTATCGACCATGATCTTGCCGACCATTTCCAGCGTGCCGACCCCCTTGCAGTAGCGGATCATCTTGTTCATCAGTGCACTGCCCAGGCCTTGCCCTTGAAGATCGTCGCGGATGATGATGGAAAATTCGGTGCGAATATTGTCGGGGTCGTTCCACACCCTGACGACCCCCAGCATTTCCTTGCTGTCGTCGTCGCGAACGTGCTCGGCGATGAAAGCCATCTGCCGGTCGTAATTGATCTGCGCCAGGATCGACAGGTCGCGCTTGGTCAGATCGGCCTTGTTATGGAAGTAGCGAAAACGAATGCTCTCTTCGGAGAGTTGGGAATGAAAACCGGTGATCAGCGGTGCGTCCTCGCCGCGGATGGGGCGGATCTCGACTTGCATTCCATTCTTCAACATCAACCATTCACGCAATTCTTCCGGATACGGCATGATTGCATGTCGTGCCGGAGTACCCAGATCCATGGCGAAATCGACCGCCACCAGTCCGTCGCGATTGAGTAGCAGCGGATTGATTTCGAGCCCCTTGAGCTCGGGCAAATCGGACGCGATTTGAGATAGTTTCACGAGTAGCTGGCACAGGCGATTTATGTCGCGCTGGGGAGTGCGTGAATGCTCCAGTATCAACTTGGCGGCATGGGTATGGGACACCAGGTCGTTGGCGAGTGTCATGTTCAACGGCGGTAGCGCCACATGGCGATCGGCAAGGACGTTGACTTTGTAGCCACCGATGCCGAAGACGATGATCGGGCCGAAAATGGGATCGCGAGTGATCCCGGCGCACAATTGCATGGAATGCTTGCCACGCTGCATGGCCTGCAGACAGTAGCTATAGATACAAACGTCAGGGAACTTCTCACGAACCTTGTCGCCCAGTTGCCGCACCCCTTCAGCGACCTGCTCGGGGGTATGAAGATCCTGCAGCAGTCCCGACGACAACTTGTGAGGATGCTTGCGGTATCGATAAGGCACACAGTTGTGTTCGTGGACCACTTTCAGAGCCATGCGCCCCTCGAACTCCACTGCACGTGCCGCACCCTCCTCGGCGGAAAACACATAGCAGCTCGGGGCGGTGGGAATTCCGTACGCTTCGAGGACCTTGCCGGTTTCTTCATGAGTCAGCTGGTCTCTTCCGCGTTCCTTGGCAGCCTCGATCAGGCGATGACAACGGGCGCGAATTTCCGGGGTCGTGGCGAAGGGCAAGCTGGGGGGCGTTTCCTGCAACAAGGCCTGGACACGCTGGTAATCCACCATGTGCATGAAGGCCTTTACGGCCTTTTCAGGAGATATGTAAGTCGGTATGCCCGCGAGGTTGCATTCATGGCGCGCTGACAAGGCTTCCTCGAGCCCCATCCAGCTAGTCAGCAGGTTGCGCTTGAAGCGCCTGCGATTGGCGACCAACGCCTCTGCCGTGGTCTTCGAAGGGGCCATGCGTGTCGGGGCATGAACGACCAAGACGCTATCCACGCCGGGGTCGTTGGCGACGATCTCCAACGCCTCCACGAAGCGCTCCGGCCGCGCATTGCCACCTAGGTCGACCGGGTTGCGCCCGGGCAGGCTGACATCGAAATCCCCTTTGACCAGTGCCTGGCGGGTCTGGTCGGTGAATTCCGCCAGCTTGCCTCCCGCCGTGATGAGCTTATCGATGGCCAGCAGTGCCGGGCCAAGCCCATTGGAGACGATGGCCAGGCGGTCCCCGCGCAGCGGCCTCATGCGCGAAAGCGTTTCCAAGGCATCGAAGAGTTCGTCGGAGTTGTCGACTCGCACCACTCCGGCACGGGCCAGGGCGGCATCGAAGATGACGTCGCGGTTGGCGACACCCGGCGTCGGAGGAACATCGGAAAGCTCCGATTGCGGCGTGCGTCCGCTCTTTATAGCCAGCACGAGCCGATTGCGCGACGCGTCGCGCAATGCCGTCATGAAGTGCTGGGAGTCGAAGATACGTTCCAGATGCAGGAGGATCGCCTGCGTTGGCGAAAATTGATTGATGTAATCGATCAGGTCGGGGAGCATCACGTCGATACTGTCCCCCAACGTCACCAGATGCGAAAAGCCGATCCCCCGGCCCGCCGCCCAATCGATCATGGCGTTGCCGAGCATCCCCGACTGGCCGAGGTAGGCGACGCGTCCCTGCTTGACCGGCTGACTGGCGTAGGTCGCATTGAGCTTGCGTCCAGGCACGATCAACCCAAGGCATTCAGGGCCCAGCACACGGATTCCCGAACGTCGGGCGGCTGCCAGCATCTGCTCGCGGATCGAGGTGCCATCGTCGTCCTGATCGTTCAGGTAAGAGCCCCCGGAAAGCACCATCGCCGCCCGTACGCCGAAGCGTCCCAGTTGCTGAATCAACTTGGGTACCGTGGCCACCGGCGAGCAGACGATCGCCAGGTCGGGAACTTCGGGCAGGTCGCTCACGCGTTTAACGCATGGCCTTTCGAATACCTTGGCATAGCCTTTGGGATTGACTGCCCAAATGGTGCCTGGAAACCCGCTATCCTCCAGGTTACGGATGACCAGTCCGCCCATGGAGTGGGGTTTTTCGGAAGCCCCGATGACTGCGAGGGTTCTCGGCTCGAAGAAATGGCGTAGAAAACGCGTACCCACAACCTGACTCCTTGCTCATCGTCATCCCTTGTGTACGACTTATTGCCACTGTCATGCAAGCATCGGGCGCAATTAATGTCGCAGCTTGTCGTTCCGGAGAGCCGCCATGATCACTTCCTTTATCACCCACCCCCATTGTGATCTGCATCATATGGGGCCGGAGCATCCGGAAAGTCCCCTGCGCCTGGAAGCCATTCGCAAACGCATGGCCCTGGCCGGCATTCTTCAGCAGACCATGCAATCGGAAGCGCGTCAGGCCAGTGACGAGCAGTTGGCTCGCGTGCATCCGCAGCGCCACTTGGTCGCCCTTGGCAAATGCGTGCCCGAGCACGGCCTGATCAACCTGGACAACGATACGTTCATGAATCCCCACAGCCTCGACGTGGCTCGTCTGGCCGCGGGAGCCGTGGTGCGTGGTATCGATCAGGTCTACCGTCACCAGGCCGACAACGTCTTCTGTGCCGTACGGCCGCCGGGACACCATGCCGAAGCCACCGAGGCCATGGGATTCTGCTTCTACAACAATGTGGCCGTCGGGGCCGCCCACGCGCGTGCCAAGTATGGCGTAAAGCGCTTGGCCATCCTCGATTTCGATGTGCATCAATGCAACGGCACCATCGACATTTTTGCCAATGACCCGGACGTGCTGATCTGCACCAGTTACCAATACCCTTTCTATCCTTGGCGTTACCTGCGCCCCGAGGCAGAGAACGTCGTCTGCACCCCGCTGGATTCCGGCACCGACAGCGTGGCCTTCCGGCATGCCATCGAACGGGACTGGCTTCCTGCCCTGCAGGCCCACCGGCCTGAGCTGATTCTCGTCTCGGCCGGCTTCGACGCCCACCGTGCCGATCCGATGGCCGAGTTGTGTCTCGATGACGAGGACTACCACTGGATCACCACGCTGATAATGGACGTGGCACGCATTTATGCCGGCAAGCGGCTGGTGTCGGTGCTGGAAGGCGGCTATGACCTGGATGCGCTGGGCAGGAGTGCAACGGCGCATGTCCAGGCGCTGCTGGGGTTGCCTTACACTCGGGAAGAGGAAAAAGCCATTTGACAGAGCGAGGAGGGTGCTTCGCGTTACGCCGCCCTTTGCCGAGAGTTCCTGTGATAGGATCGAGGAAACTTTATTTCCTATAGTGAACCGCCATGTCAGCCAACACCGATCAAGAGGCGGCGCTTCGCATTGCTTCGGGTCGCAAGCCGTTCGTAGAGCCGCTGAGGCTGGGTGAACGACTCAAAGAAATTCGCCTGGCCAATCAGTGGACGCTGGAGGATGTCAGCCAGCGTACCGGGCTGGCCCGCTCTACGCTGTCCAAGATCGAGAACGATCAGATCTCGCCGACGTTTACGGCGGTACAGAAACTCATCGGCGGGCTGGGCATCGACCTGCCCCAGTTGCTCAGCCCGCCCAAGCCGCAGAGCCGGACGTTGGGGCGGCGAGACCTGACCCGCGTCGGCGAGGGCCAGCAGCACCCAACGCCGACCTATGAGCACGAACTGTTGTCCTGGCAGCTTGCACAAAAGCGCATGATACCTTTCAAGACCATTGTCAGGGCGCGGCGCTTCGAAGAGTTCTCCGAGTGGGTGCGCCACGATGGAGAGGAGTTTCTCATCGTTCTCGAAGGGATCATTCGGCTATATACCGAATTCTACGAACCGTTGGTACTCGAGCAAGGCGACAGCATCTATTTTGACAGCGACATGGGCCATGCGCTGGTGTCCGCGAGCGATCACGATGCCATCGTACTTTCCGTGTGTACGCGTAGCGATGCGAGCTGACCGGACCGATCCGGCGGTCATCATCACTCATCTCGATCAGGGGGAATCCTGCCATGCAACAATTGGACGATACGACACGCACCGAACTGGAGGCGGCCGCCTTTCGGCGTTTGCTTCAGCACTTGGATGCCAACAAGGACGTTCAGAACATCGATCTGATGATCCTGGCGGACTTTTGCCGTAACTGCCTTTCCAAATGGCTGGTTGCCGCTGCACAGGAGCGAGGCACCGAACTCGACTATGAAGCGGCTCGCGAACATGTCTATGGGATGCCCTACAGCGAGTGGAAGGACAAGTACCAGCAACCCGCCACACCGGAGCAGCTCGCGGCACTCGATGCACGTCAGAAAGCCAAGGAGCGTTCATGAGCGATACCGGGAGCGCCTTCGTCCCTCTGAATATCGCGGTATTGACGATTTCCGATACCCGTACGGAAGACACCGACCGTTCAGGACAGGTGCTGGTCGAGAGCCTGACGATGGAAGGTCATCGTCTGGTCGAAAAACGCATCGTCGCCGACGATGTATATCGCATTCGCGCTGAGGTTGCCGAGTGGATAGCCGATCCGGGGGTACAGGTCGTGCTTACTACGGGGGGAACCGGCTTCACCGGTCGCGACTCCACGCCGGAAGCCATTGGCGTCCTGCTCGACAAGACGATCGAAGGCTTTGGCGAGCTGTTCCGCCATCTTTCCTGGCAGGAAATCGGTAGTTCGACCATCCAGAGCCGTTGCCTGGGCGGACTGGCCAATGCCACGGTAATCTTCTGCCTGCCTGGGTCCACGGGCGCCTGCCGTACGGCCTGGAACGGCATCCTCCGTGAGCAGCTGGATAGCCGCCACAAACCATGCAACTATGCCAACCTGGTCATTCCCGGGCGAGGGACTCATGGCTGAGCAACACGGCTCCGGGCTTCAGAGTGTGGAAGAGGCGTTGAGCGCCTTGCTCGAAGACGTTGAAGCCCTTTGCTGCGAGACGCTTCCCGTCGAGCGCGCCGGCGGTCGGGTGCTATCGGAAGACGTGATCGCGCAGCAAGATGTGCCCCCCGCCGACAATAGCGCCATGGACGGCTATGCCTTGCGCCTTTGCGATGCCGGAAAGACGCTGCCGGTCAGCCAGCGAGTGGCTGCTGGCATGCCCCCTGCCCCATTGGCGCCGAAGAGTTGCGCCAGGATATTTACCGGCGGCGAAATTCCTGCCGGTGCGGACTGCGTTGTCATGCAGGAAAAGGTAGCAGACACCGCGGAGGGGATTCGCTTCCCCGCCGGTATTCCTGAAGGCAATAACATTCGGCGTCGCGGTTGCGACGTGGCGTTGGGCAGTAAACTCTTGCGGGCAGGCACTTGTCTCGAGGCTGCCGCGCTCGGCCATCTCGCCGGGCAGGGCATTACCGACGTCAGTGTGCGCCGCCGCCCCCGGGTTGCCTTGCTCTTTACCGGCGATGAGATCGTCGATCCGGGCAAACCGCTATTGCCGGGACAGATATACAACTCCAACCGTCCCATGTTGCAACGGTTACTGGAGCGTTTCGGTGCCGAGGTCGTCATGGCGGAGTCTGTACCCGACCGCTACGAAACGACCTGTGACATGCTCCGCCAAGCCGCCGCAGGGGCCGATGTGGTGGTTACCACTGGCGGCGTCAGCGTCGGTGAAGAGGATCACGTCAAGCAGGCGCTCGATGCGCTTGGTTCATTGGATCTGTGGCGCCTGGCGATGCGCCCGGGCAAACCGCTGGCCTTGGGGCGCCTACCTCGTGACAGGCACGATGATCAGGTTAGGTTCGTAGGGCTGCCAGGCAATCCGGTATCGAGTTACGTAGGGGCGTGGCTATTTCTCCGGCCCCTGATGGGACGACTGCTTGGCTGTCCCATGCTCGAGTCGCTGCCACGCGTCTATGCTAGCGCAGGATTCAAGGCGCAGACCCAGGGGCGACGACATTACATGCGAGTCAGCCTGGAATTCGGTCCGGAAAAAAACGTGGCGCATGCCTTCGCCGACCAGAACTCCAATGTACTCTCGTCCTGCATCGATGCCGACGCCCTGGCTATCGTGCCGCCGTTTGCCGACATTGACGAGGGCGATACGCTGGAATGCCTGTGGCTGAGATAAGAAGTCGACTCAGCGGCTCAGGCGGGCGCTGATATCTGGCCATAGCCGATGGAAAGCGTCTTCCATAGCCGTATAGTCCTCTTTCAGCCAGGGAACGAGTTCCTCGAGACGGTTGGGGCCGCTTAGGCGGCGGCCCAACCCGGCCAAGGCCTTGCAGGTAAACTCGAAATCGGCATAACCACGCAGCCAGTCCTGGGCCAACATTGCCGGCACCATGCCGCCCAGGCGCGCTGGCGCGTGCCGTCTACCCAGCACACGGTAGGTACGCTCGATAATGGCATCGTCCTCGAGATCGCGGGCAAGGAAGTGGTCCCAAACCATGTCCAGGGCCACCCCGGCAAAGCGCCTGCCACCACCCGGCGCCCTGGCGCGGGCGGCCAGTACCTCGGGGTGTATATCGACCGTGGCATCGACACGTCGATGATGGCGAATGCCGTTGGCTACGTCATCAGACCAGGCGCCCAGATCGCTTCCCTTAACGCCATCGGCAATCAGATTGCCGAACAGAAAGTCGTCGCTGCCGCCCTTGGCCAGTAACGCATGGGCTAGAAAATTCACGGGCCCTCATCAGAGGCAGTTGGTGGGTTTCGGCAGGCCGGCAAGACGTGCGGCCACCTTGGCGGGACTCTCCGGAAAGAGTTTCATCAGGTGAAGGGACCTGCCCTTTTCCGCTCCCAGCGTCTGCCCCACGGCCTTGACCAGGGGGCGCATGGCCGGTGCCATCTCATAACGCCTGTAGAAGTCCCGCAGCACCTCGATGACCTCCCAGTGCTCCTCGGTTAGCACGCGTCCCTCCCTGGCTGCCAGCGCCTTTGCGACCTCCGGCGTCCAATCGTCCAGGTCGACCAGATGCCCTTCGGGATCCAGCGCGATTTCTTGGCCATCGACCGTCATCTCGATCCCATGTGTCCGTGCCGTCATTGATCAGTACCAACTCACCGTTTGCGTCGCCTGCTCCGTCAACGCCACGAAGCCATCCATGTCGACCAGTTCGATCGCTGGGTCACGCCTGTCTTCGAGCCCCCTCGAGGCCAGATCCTCTTGGAGTGCATAGACACGCCCTTGGATGGCGGCGAAAACGTTGGCTAATGGCCCAACCGCACCATATACCCCATCCTCGATGAGAAGTAGCCGATCATTACCGCTCATGGCACGCAGTGTGTCGAGCGGAACCCGACTTGATGACTGTGAACGATTAAGTATATGCAACAGCATGCCGTCCTTCCTCTCGGCTAGAAGCTATAGATCGGTGAGTGCTGGGCAAAGAGTTCGGGTAACGAGACTGCCTCAACCGGGCTGGCGGGCAATTGGAGATCGGCGACGGTCAACCCCCGCTGGGTCAGTGCCTCGCTATCGACAAGCAATGTATCGATATCGTACATCTCCAGCATATCCAGGGTAGGATGCGTACCCTTTTGGCCGAGCGGCCCATGCTGTTGTCCGGAACGAAGAGCCAACACACCGTCCCCGAGAAAAAGCAGGTTGACCGTTTTGCCCAGTGCAGCGCCGACCAGCGCCACATCGAGCCCCTCGCGTAGCCAGCTACTGCCATGCGGCGCATGGCGCAGCACGACGAGCATGGGGTGATTGGTCGTATCACTCATATCTGTCGAATTCACTATGGTGAAAAAGTGACCAGCCGGTCGTGACTGGTATGAACGTCAATGAGTTGACCGAGTCCAGTCAGCTCAAAAGGCGCTTCGAGGGTGTATCCCTCCTTGCCATGACGTCGCGCCTCGCGTTCATCGATGATGCCGCGCCGCAATGCCGCTGCGATACACACCAACAGTGACGTACCGTGGTCTTCATGCAGCTGGCGCCAAGCCTCTACCAAGTGGGGTTCGTCCTGGGGTGGGGCTGCCAGCCGCGACGCATTGTAGACCCCATCATGGTAAAAAAAGACCGTACCCAAGGTGTGCCCCCGAACAATCAGGGCATGGGCAAACCGTAGGGCAGAGTGAGCGGCTTGCTGGCTGTAGGGAGCGCCTTGTACCAGTAGCGCGTAGTTCATTCTGACTCCCTTCTTGCCAATGAGTAAAAGACATGGCCCCGTCCATCCGGACGGGGCCATATCGATAATACCCTGACGGCGTTTATTTAGTCGTCATTCATGATGCCGAGCAG
The DNA here is from genome assembly GCF_022348165.1 of Halomonas sp. McH1-25. Classification (GTDB taxonomy): domain Bacteria; phylum Pseudomonadota; class Gammaproteobacteria; order Pseudomonadales; family Halomonadaceae; genus Modicisalibacter. The sequence goes on along the minus strand of NZ_JAKRFI010000001.1, from coordinate 268,778 downwards.
AGACAACAGGCTGATAAAGAGATTGTAGATCGAGACATAGAGCGTAATCGTAGCCAGGATGTAGTTCGTTTCACCAGCACGGTGCACGATCTCGCTAGTCTGGTAGAGAATGACTGCCGACGAGAACAACACGAACCCAGCGGAGACCGCCAGAGCCAGTGCGGCAATGTCAAAAATCATCGCCACGACCATGGCGAGAATCAGGACGATGGCGCCGGCCATCAGGAAATTGCCCAGGAAGCTGAAGTCCTTGCGCGTCAGCAAGGCGACGGCAGACAGGCCGACGAACGTCGCCCCTGTCATGGCCAGCGCAGTCATGACCAGCTGTGCGCCATTGGGTATCGACAGGTACAGGCTAAGCACTGGCCCCAAGGTAAAGCCCATGAAGCCGGTAAAAGCGAAAGCCGCCAATAGCCCGGCCGTCGAATTCGCCGTCTTGTGCACCAGAAACATCAGCCCATAGGCCCCGATGAAGAACACGAAGATGTTCATCTGGCCGACGCCCATGGCCATGGCTGCTCCAGCCGTCACCGCCGAGAACAGCAGCGTCATGGCAAGCAGCATATAAGTATTGCGCAATACCTTGTTGGTACTGACCTCACGCGTCTGGCGGTCGGTCACATGCGACTGATAGGCCATCGATTTGGCTCCCCTGTAAAGTTGCTACCGTTAGATCAAGAATGCCGCCTTCTGGTTCCCTGTGCAAGTTACTAAAGTCGTGATCAAGCACATAAAAAAGGGAGCCCCATCAATCCCGGGACTCCCTTCGCAGGCTTATGAAAGCCGCATCAGAATTGCTTGAAATGATGGCCTCGCTGCTCGAAGGTCTCGAGTTGCGATAGCGTCTCGACGGCGGAGCGTAAACATTCCGAGTCGTTGGGGTCGTCGATCTCCACAAGTAACAAGTTGGGGGCCCCTTCACTGTTATGAGCGTCGCTCGAGGGCGTTACCGGCAACTGCTGCAGATCACTCATCAATTCGACATAGCGATGATCATCGTCGTGCCGTCCTACCGCACCGATAATGTGGATATTGGCCAGTTGGAGTTCCTTGGCCTGCTCGATAGGCACCCGTACGGTGTTTCCTGACATGGGCTTCTCCTCGGTTACTTAGGTGCCTCTACAGGCTGGTCCGATTAACCTCTCTTTGCCACAATTTTCTGCCGCCGCGCCGATTCGCATCATCGCATTAAGCTTATGATTGCCAACGCCCTCTTGACGAATCCTTAAAAGTTGGTAGTATGCAACGCCGTGAGCCGGAGGGATGGCAGAGCGGTTGAATGCACCGGTCTTGAAAACCGGCAAGGGTTAACGCCCTTCCAGGGTTCGAATCCCTGTCCCTCCGCCAAAACATAAAGGGGAATCAGTTACTTAGCTGATTCCCCTTTATCGTTTGTGCGGTTAAAAAATCGCCAAAGTGCAACGGGTGCAACGTTCTCCGTTGCACCGCCCGCCCTAGACCAGTGCCTAAACGCTTGTTTTTCGACCAAGGTACTAGGCCACATCATACTCGCCCGCCTCATCCTCCCTTGCAGTTCTTCCGTTGAACACTCCCGAAACGCTTCGTTGTATTAGCGGTTGCCTAACCGCGTTCCTGTATCGAATACTGTATAGGTAAACAGTACTTCAAACAGGGAGGAAAACCATGGCAGTACAGGCGCAGGCAGCGGAGACACCGCCCTCTTATCTCAAGCTCGGCCAACGCGTGCAGCGCGCGGTCAATACGCCTCGGGCCCGCATGGCTCATAGCGTCATCCTGGAACGTCAGCCGGATGAGAGCGTCGAGGACTGGGAGGCGATGCTCGAGGAGCTTGGCACCCACGGCAACGTGACGATTACGCGTTTCGATGACGACTCCGTGGGCCTGCGCTGGAACGTGGCGGAGCGTGCGGTATGACGATGGCTTTCGACATCCTCGGTCGCGTCGATGAAGTGACCCCGCCTACTTTACTGCCATTGGCCGCTGGCGAAGTCCGGGCCGGCTTCCCTTCCCCAGCCGATGACTACCTGGAACGGGATCTCGACCTGGTCGGGCATCTGGTTCAGCACCCCTCGGCCATCTTCTACGTGCGCGCCAAGGGCGATTCGATGCTCTCGTTCGGCATCTTCGATGGGGATTTGCTGATCGTTGACCGGGCGCTGGATCCGCGTCCGGGCGATGTCCTGATCGCCGTCGTCGATGGCGAGCTCACCTGTAAGCGGTTGGGCATGACCAATGGCTGCACGGCGCTCATCTCCGGCAACTCGGCCTATTCCCCGATCGTGCTGGACGGCTGTGATGTCACTGTCTGGGGCGTGGTCACGCACAACATCCATGCTCACCGGCGTGGAGTGGGACGATGATCGGGCTGGTGGATTGCAACAACTTCTACGTCAGCTGCGAGCGGGTGTTCAATCCGAAACTGGAGCGGCGACCGGTCGGCGTCCTTTCGAACAATGACGGCTGCATAATAGCCCGCTCGGCAGAGATTAAAGCGCTCGGTGTCGAGATGGGAACGCCGGCATTCCAGCTGCCGCCTGATATTCGGCGTCAATGCGTCCTGCTCAGTTCGAACTACACACTTTATGGCGACATGAGCCGGCGAGTGACCGAGACGCTGCGTGATTTTACGCCCGACGTCGAGATCTACAGCATTGACGAATCCTTCCTGGGCTTCGATGGGTTCGCCCGGGACAAGCTCGAGGCTCACTGCCAGAAGATGCGCCACATCGTTCGGCGCAACACTGGCATTCCAGTCAGCGTCGGTCTCTCGACCAGCCGCACCCTGGCGAAGGTGGCCAACAAGTTAGCCAAGAAACTGACAGCGTTAGAGGGAATCTGTCTGCTTGATCCTGATGCCCGAGTTACGCGAACCATCCTGGAGCGTACCCCTGTCACCGACTTATGGGGTGTAGCCAGGCGTACAGGCGTCCGGCTGGGTGACATGGGTATTCACTCGGCATGGGAGCTTCGCCAAGCTGATCCCAAGCGCATGCGGCGGCAATTCAGCGTGGTGATGGAGCGGACGGTCTGGGAACTACGCGGCGTGGATTGCATCGAGACCGACGATATCGCCAGGCCCAAGCAGAACATAATGACGAGTCGGTCCTTTGGCCGGCTGACCGGCTATAAGTCGGACCTGCGTGAAGCCATCCGTGTACATGCCAGCCGCGGGGCCGAGAAGCTACGCCGGCAAGGCTCGGTAGCCCGGGCCATTATGGTGTTTCTGCAGACGAACCGGCACCGCCTAGACCTGGCACAATACAATCCCAGCCTAGTGGTGCCACTACCCCGCCCCTCCGACGATAGCCTGACTATCGTCAACGCTGCCCAGCGTGCACTTGATGAAATGTATCTGCCCGGGTACGCGTTCATGAAGGCGGGCGTCATGATGATGGACCTGGCCGACAAGGCGACGCTGCAGATGGATCTGCTCGACACACCACAGTCGGATGTCGATCGGCATCGTAATGAACGACTCATGGCTGTCATGGACAAGATCAATAGGGAGCATGGCCGGGACATGGTCAGCGTCGGCAAGGCGAAGAAAGACAGCGCCTGGAAGCTACGCTGCCAGCACCGGACGCCACGATATACCACTCGGTGGGACGAACTGCCCGTGGCGTGGGTAAGATAAAGCCACAAAGAAAAGCCCGGCCACTGGGGCCGGGCTATCTAGCGCTGCTTTCCGTGCTACCACCACAGGCATCCTGCCCGTGCATCCTTGGTCATTGAGCCATCCATGTGCTCGGCCTTCCTTGCTCGAGCTTTCCTTAGCTCGATGGATGCAGTGTGGCAGGTATAGCTGGGTCACGATATAGACTATGTTGGTGGTGCTTGTAGGAGATCTACGACACGTAGCGTAAGCAATGCTCAGATAACTAGTAAGAAGGCCCCACCATCCTGGCAGGGCCTTCTAATGACGTAGACTTAGGGCGATCCCAAAAGGGAACGCAGGATGAGACGTCCCAGCGACGTTAACACGCTAATTACACGGCAGCGTCAGAAAACTCATACAATTCATGTAAGACATTCACGACAAGCGATGACAGGGAGCGGCGTACTTTGCCTCAACGGCGCGTTGCTCGCCGCATCGAGTGGGCCAGCTTTGCTGCCATTATGATGTGGGCATGGCACTCCACGGCATGCCTGCTCCCCAGCCCCTGCAATGCGGGGCCCAGCTCTGTCTGCCATCGATGGCACAGCCATTTGGCGTGATAGCACAGCAGGTTGAGGTCTGCCGCTTGCTCGCTGTTGAGTGTGACTCGCCCTTCCCTACGCTTCCAGTATCCGGCGTGGCGCTTCCCTGTCCCTGTTAGCCCCTGATGACTTCTGAATCTACTCACTGACCTACCTGCGTAAAAAGTGACTATCGGGTCGGCTCGCTGTCGTTCTTGGCGCCCTCCTGGGCCCGTCGCGACTGCTCTAGCCGATACGTGATTTCGGCGCTCAGGCTCCGGCGGTTACGCTTGGCCTCTCGCCGCAACCACTCCTTTATACCAACGGGCAGGCGTACGTTGGTCTGAACAGTAGCGGGCATGACGGGCTCCTTTCCATCAAATGGCTATTAAAAACGTAGCACACTGCTTTATTGTCACATGTAGCACTTTGCTACATTCTCGCCCCATGAGAGAAAACGAAGCCCAGATGAACCTCCGTGTACCCAAGGATCTGCGTGATCTGATCAGGGAGGCGGCCAAGCGAAATAACCGCACTCAGACGGCGGAAGCGGTGTCGCGCCTTGAAGAGAGCTTCGCCCGCGAGGGTATTGTCCGCGAAGGGGCTGAGGTAGGTCCGCGCATCTCGACCGACTCCGATACGCGAGAACTGATCGTGGCCATGGAGATGCTGCTCAACCAGGTCGATCTGATGCGCAAGGAATTGAACGGCAGGCTTAAGGGGCTCAAAGGTGGCGAGGACGAGCAATCTTGAAGCATCGCACCCTCCTTCTGCTCTCCTGCCTGCTTATTGCATTGCCCACGTTTGCGGATGCTCCTTCCTCTTTCTCGGCGGCCAAGCGGATTGCTTGGGAGATTTATGCTGACCACCGGGAAACGTTCTACTGCGGCTGCAACTACAGCGGGCCAAACAACACGCCGGACCTGGAAGGCTGCGGCTACCAAGTACGCAAACAGCCCAAGCGTGCAGCGCGCATCGAGTGGGAGCACGTCATGCCGGCGTATGATTTCGGGCGTGCGATGCAGTGCTGGCAAGAAGGAGGTCGCAAGAATTGCGAAGCGACCAGCCCCGAGTTCAACCGTGCCGAGGGCGACCTCATCAACCTGGTTCCATCTATCGGCGAAGTGAACGGTGACCGTTCGAATCTACGCTATGGCATGGCCACGAGTGTTGATGCGTTTCAGTACGGCGCCTGCCAGTCGAAGGTCGATTTCGGTGTCGATCGATTCGAGCCGCGTCCCGAAGTGAGGGGCGATATCGCCCGGACGTACTGGTATATGCGCGACACCTACGGCATAGATATCAGCAGTCAGCAGCAGCGCCAATTTGAAGCATGGGCCACGGCGGACCCCGTTGATAGCTGGGAGTTCCTGCGCAACCAGCGTATCGCCGCTATTCAAGGCAGTGGCAATCCGTATATTGAGCCCAACGCTGAGCCGGCACCACTCCCCACACCAGCTGCCAACGATCCGATCTTCGCTCAGCCGTCAGCGCAGTTTGATTGTGGGACGAAGAAGACCTGTGGCGTCATGGCCTCATGCGAGGAAGCGATATTTCACCTGCAGCAGTGCGGGAATGGAAGGCTTGATGGCGATAACGATGGTACGCCTTGTGGGGCTATCTGCAGGTAACAGTACTGCTGCTTCATGACAGAGGCGCAAATAAGCCCTGACACCACATCAGAAGCCGTTAGGCAACAGTGAGCCTGGGCAGGCGATGCATTACTTCAAAGCAGCAAATAGCGCAAAAAAACCGCCCTATCTCTGCTTTGTGCCTGGCCTTAAGGAGCGCTAATCTAGTTGGCACGTCGTGCTCTGCAGTCTACGCATTAAGGTATCGGCGCCGAGCCGAAGCCGATGGAGACATAGGTAATGGGTAAAGCAAATCCAGACATACTCAAGTGGGCGAGAGAAAGCGCCGGCCTGAGCCTTGAGCAAGCAGCGAAAAAGCTGTCACTCAAGAGTACAAACATGTCTGGGGTAGAAGTGCTGCAAGCTTTTGAAGCCGGCGAAAAATCCCCTACTCACAAGCAGTTGATGATAATGGCCAAGCAGTACCATCGGCCGTTTATCACTTTCTTCCTGCCAGCACCTCCCCGCAGCGCGTCTATGGGGGAAGACTTTCGACGCCTGCCCGATGCGAAGAGGGAAGAGCACGAGGGTAGCGTGAATGCCTTGGTGCGAGATATCTATACTCGCCAGTCTCTAGTGAAAGATGCTCTCATTGATAGTGAAGAAGACGAGGCGGTGGAGTTCGTCGGAATGGGTCTCAAAATGCCGGAGATCGACGAAGCCTGCCAAGCAATAAGAGATTATTTCGGGATCGATATCACCGAATATCGAAAAAAGCCGAATGCGCACGAAGCCTTCAACTATTTGAGAGCGCTCGTTGAGGAGCGAGGCATTTATGTTCTGCTTATAGGCGATTTGGGCAGCCATCACTCTTCAATAAGCACCGATGCATTCCGCGGTTTCGCTCTATCCGATCCGATCGCACCGTTTGTTGTAATCAACCAAAACGACTCGAAGCCTGCCTGGTGCTTCACGCTACTCCATGAGGTCGTTCACCTCTGGCTGGGCAAGACGGGCATCAGTGCTCAAACACATGAGCATCAGGTTGAACGCTACTGCAACGATGTGGCGAGTCACATCCTAATTACCTTGGACGAAATCAGACTGCTCTATAGCGATGCTCGGCGATCTGAAGAGCCTTTCGCAACGGTTCTGCAGCGCGAGGCCAACTATTTCAATATCAGCGCCTCGCTCGTTGCCTACCGCCTGTTTAGGGCCAACCTGATAGACCAGGGGAAATGGCAGCAGATAAGCGATGAGCTTCGTGAGCTCTGGCTTAACAGCAAGGCTACACGCAAAAAAGAAAACTCGGGCCCAAGCGGTAATTTTTACAATACACAACGGCACCGCGCTGGGGGCGCACTGATTGGCCTAGTGCGCCGGTCGCTCCATGGCGGGGTGCTTACCGAGACGAAGGCTGGGAGAGTACTGGGAGTAAGCCCAGGTAATGTTGCTGAAATGGTAGGGTTGTAATGCCAGTTAAACAAAAAGAATTGTTCCTACTTGATGCCAACGTCATCATCCATGCTCACGACCTCTACTACCATATGGATCGGGTGCCGGAATTTTGGGACTGGATCGAGTTTCATGCCGCAAACGGTTCGATCGCCATGCCGTACGAGACGCATGATGAAATAAAAGGCGGAGCCAACGCCCAGCACGTTCAATGGGCAAGGCGTAGGGATGTGCGGGATAGGTTAGTCCTAGATGAAGAGTTTGATCCAGTTCTATTGAATAGGGTTATACAAAAAGGTTACGCACCCGACCTGAATGAGGTGGAGCTAGAAAAGATCGCAATGGACCCATTTCTGGTCGCCTATGGGTTAAGGGATCCCGCTAATCGCATTGTCGTTTCCAATGAGGTTTCAAAGCCAAGCAAGAAGCGCGCGAACCGCAAGGTCCCTGACGTCTGCAGCGCCGTTGGCGTGAGGTGCTGTAATGTCTACCAGCTCCTTAGAGAACTAGACTTCCGGACGGATTGGCGTAGCGCAGTTTAGATTATAGCCCCTCGCATTTCACGCTACGCCCCGTTACGCTGCATCCATGGACATGGATACCCTTGGCCCGGTACTGATGACTCTGCCGCTTTTTGGCTTGATGGTCATGACCGTGATGCCTCGTGACTGGCAGAACCTGCAGGGCTGGCTGATTGTCAGCTTCGTGGCCATCCCTGGCCTATTGCTGGTGATCTGCTTTCCCCCGCTGGTGTTCGGGCTGCTGTTCTTTGCCGGCGTGTTCGCCAGCAAGAAACGCTAGCTGGCTGCCCTCGCCTCCTGCACCCGCTCGCCCAGCGCACGTTGGATCTGGTTCTTCACCGCGCGTAGCCGATCCATCCGCTGTCGCTTCTCATCGCTACCGAGATTCGAGCGACGCACCATATCCATCTGCTGGTTCACCTTGCGCAGTCTGGCCTGAGCGCGATTGAGCGCCGGGCGCAGCCGTAGCATGGCCTGCTTGCTGTCGGCTACTTCCCGGGCTCGCTCCAGTTCGCCCATCTCACGCAGTTCCTTCACGTCGCTATAGGCGCGCTGGGCAGCCTGCAAGCCGTCATAGAACAGCGTGCCGTACTTTGTGTAGCGGTCCTCGTCACCCAGGTTCTGGTAGAAGCGGCGCACAGGTTGGTATTCGTACCAGTGCTGGGCCGGGCTCTCCTGACCGTTGAGGGTACGCCAGCCGACATCGGTCGCCCCGGCTGTCCAGGCGCCGACCTGCCCCAGGTAACCCTGAATCAGGTGATCGACCTGGACTGGAGAGAGGGCTAGCGGATTGTCTTCCTTGGAGATGCCCAGCCACTCACCGAGCGCACCGGCCGTGCTGTTCAGTGCCGTGCTGACGCCCTGGCCGACAGCCGTGGTGCTGCTGTTGCGGCGCAGTTCCGGCGACAAGCGATCCATGCCCATGCTCTCGATCGGCCGCCCGGTGAAGTCATCCTTGTTAGAGTAGACATTCAGCACCGGCTGGAAGGCCTGCGGCACCGGCGAGAAGCTGAATGTGTCAGTGAGCATGTGGGCCAGGCGCTGACGGAACAACTTGCCCGTGGCTTCATCGTCCATGGCCTGCTCGAGCATGCGCTCAGTGAGGGTGCTGATGGCCCCCACCTCGAACGGCTTGGGAATGAAGAAGGCCTTGTCACCGACCCGGAAGAACCAGTAGGTATCCTTCTGCCAGTCCTCGAGCTTCTGGTATTCCTCGTCATCGTAGTTGTGGGCGTACAGCGCCATGGTGGCCATGGCTAGCGCACCGGTGACCATCCAGAAGCGGGCCGCTGCCTGGCGGTCGTTGACGCTGGCCTGCCCCTGGCCGAAGGCTTCCAGCACGGTATTGGCGCCGGGCTTGATGCCGCTGCGGTAGATCTTGTCTAGGCCCTGCAGGCGAGCGTTCAGGAACGGCACGATATCGATGAGGATACGCACCGCCGGCCAGGCGCCGTGCGAACTGAAGTCCATCAAATCGCGGGATTCGAAGGCGCTGTACAGCTTGCCGCGCCCTGCATCCCGGTTCTGCTGATAGATTGCCCCGCGGTTGAGGTTCTCGGCGAAGTTGTTGACGTCATTCCACTTGGACCATAGGGTGCGCACCGCATTGGGCACCATGCTTGGTCCGCTGACCATATTTGCGTTGCGCATGTCCCGAGTCAGTTGGGCACGCAGTTCGTCGGGGTTGCTGCCGAACAGATGGCCGAAGTTGAACGATGCCCCGCTGGCCATCATCCGGGCATTAGTGCGGGCGTCCTTGAGCGTGCGCCCTCCCGTAATCACGTTGGCCAGGGCGTTCTTGCTGACGTTCGACGTTGCCGAGGCCTGCAGGCTGTCGCGGATCAGGTTGGCCACGACGAACTGCGGCGTGATCGTCGTCATGTTGGTAAACACGCGCTTGAAGCCACGCATGATCTTCATGGCTGACGAATTCATGCCCGGGTGGGCCAGCGACGTGATGGCCTTGAATACCATCGGATCATCGATCTGGTAGAAAACCTTCTGGCCGTTGCGCATCACGAAGGTGCTGTTGGTGGTGTCGCGGTTGGATTCCGGCACCTGGCTGGCAATGCCCACCGCCTCGGCGTTGTCCACCGCCTGCATGGCCGCCTGGTTCTTGAGACTGGCTTCCATCAGGTGGTGGAAGTTCATCATCGTGTTCTGCAGCAGGTCGTTGAGGTTGTCGGTACCGCCCTTCAATTTCTTGACCGCCTGTTGGCGGGACAGGCCGCTGGTGGCGATCGGCCCCTCGAAGGACTTGTCCTGCTCGTTGATGCGGTAAAACGGCACGTAAAATTCATCGCGCCACATGGCCCGCTGCTCGCCGCTGATGATGCCGGACTGCTCAGCGATGGCCAGCACATCATCTCGGTACTGCTGGAACTCGGTGAAGACGTCATCATAGAGCTGCGAACGGTTCTGCCCGCTCTCTGTGCTGCCACGGTTCCAGTTGCGCATGGCATCGATCTCTTCGGCGGCGAACAGGTTCTCTCTGCCCTGCTTGGCAAGCTGGTGAGAGCGGTTGCCGGCAATCCAGCCCATGAAGCGCTCGATCTCGGCCGCCGAACCCAGGCGTCCAAGCACACTACCCAGCCCGGTGCTGCCATCGTCGCGAATGTCGATGACCTTCTCGTCTGGATCCAGGTAGACCCTGCCATTGTGGAGCATGGCATTCAGGGCGCCGTTGGCGGCATTGGCCATGCGGGCCAGCACCCAGCTCGATGAGGCCGTGCTGTTCTGAACTACGTCCTTGTCGTTGGCGGCCGCCTGGTCGATTTCCAGCAATGCGGCATAGCGATCCACCATCCCCTGGCGTATGACTCGCCTTGCTACCTCCCACCGTTCCATGAAATAGGTCATCGCCTGGCCGTTACGCCAAGCCTGAATCGCTTCGCTCAAGGCGCGCTGCGTCGGCGTCTTGGGTCCGATCTTATTGGCAGCACTGCGATCAGTGTCGGTGAAGTCGGCGAACTGGTCGGCCAGTGGTGTGCGTGTCTTGCCGGCCAGGGCGAAGCGCAGGGCCTCTTCGCTGTTGGGTGCAGGGTCCGCCTGACGCTTCTGCAACCAAGCGCGCGACTGTTCACCGAGGGCCAGTACATCGGTATAGGACCACGCTACGCCGGGGAACAGGCGGCGCAGTAAGCTGCGGATCTTCGCGATGGCGCGCTGCCAGGCCTTGGGCCGATGCCCCTTCTCCAGGAGGTGGGCCACCATCTCTTCAGCAATGGTCACCTGGTCGTCGGGGTTGTTCTTATCGAGGAAGTTGTAGGTTTCCAGCACCTCGTTGAGCGCTTCGCGGCCCTTCGGATGATGCGGCAGGTTGCGGTACAGGCTGCGCATCACCGGGACCAGTTCCTCGCCAAGCACGCCGCGCATGCCCTTGTGCCCTACGGCTTCATGCACTGCGGTCTGCACCGCCTGAGTGAGGCTGAGGTTGTTGCCGGCGATAATGTAGAGCTGGTCACCCAGGTACAGGCCTTTCACGTCACGCGGGTTCACGCCCTGCAGGGCCATGGCCATGATGGCGTTCTGGGGCAGCTCGCGCGGGTGATCGATGATTGTGAAGTCACCGAGCTGCTCTTCCATGCCGGCCAGTGCATTGCGCACGGCTTCGGCGGTAGGTGCATCAGCGCCTGCGTCGGAGTCCTCGAGGCGGTAGCGGGTTCCGCCATCCAATGAGCCCTGCGTCTGCTCTGGCGCGGCCTCTACTTCTTGGGCTTCTGCAGTCCCTTGGGCAGGATCAGCTTGTCGCCCTTCGGCAGCGTCTGGTTGGCGACGTGCAGTGCGTCCTGAAACATCCCGCGCAGGTGCTCGTTGCCCTACTGCTTCGGCTTGTCGGAATCCTTCATCGAATACGTCCTGGGTGGTTGTTGTGTCTTCGAAGAGTGCGCCGTTCTGCTCGCCTTCGGCACGCACGCGCACAGCCTGGCCAATGTATCGCATGGCCTGCTCGAGCGCAGCGCGGGAGCGCATGTTGGTGTTGAGCCCTAATGCCAGGTCGGCGGTCAGGGCCGGTACCGGCTCGGCAAAGGCATCGGTCTGGTTGACCAGCTCACGAATCGGCTTGCCGTCCTGACGGGAGCGGCGCACCAAGCGCACGGCGTCATTGATCGTATCGATGGCGGCCAAGGCATCCTGACTGCCTGTCTCGCGGGCAATGGCCAGGTCCGGCGCCGCGGCTTGCAGGGCTCCGGTCAGGTTGCGCATGGCGTCGCCCTGCTCGGTCGCCATCTCGACCATGTCGCTGTCGGCATAGGCCTTTGAGAATACCGCGCGTTGCATACGGCTTGCCAACTCGGGCGTGGCCTGGCCATCTCGCGTGGTGTAGCGGCTGGCTTCGTTGCTACCCAGGCGAGAAACGAAAGAGCGTAGGAAGGCCCGGTTGCTGGCGGCCAATGGGTCACCGGATTGGTCGGGAGTCCACTGCTGCAGATCCTCCGCGCTCAGTCTGTCGGCGTCGGCCTGCGCCTGCTCGTAGCTGGTCATGCCGGCGACGGTCGATTCGTTGGCTCGGCGGGCAAACTCGGCGCGGTCGATGCTGGTCACGCGCTCGCGCACCAGGACCGGTTGCGCCATATCGGCAACAGCTGCCGGGTCCATGCCCATGGCCTTGGCCTGCTGGGCGACGAACTGACGATAGCGCTGCGCCTGGCTGCCGCCTTGCTGGTATGCCTGCGAAATCGCCATGGTTCGCCCATTGCCCGACTCCACGACACCGTCGGCGCCGATGATCGGCGCGCCAGTGCCAGCATCGTTGCTGCGACCGAGTCGTTCGGGGTTCAGGTTGGCGGCGATATTGCGTACCTGCACCTGACTGTTGGCGTTCGTGCGGTCGCGCGGCTGCAGTTCCGCTGGGAAGCGGGGGTTCTTGCGCCCATCCGGCGTGTTGGAAGGCGTCAGCTCTGCCAGGTCCATGATGCGGTACCGGGCGCGCACCGGCGTGTTGTCCGCCAGGTAGGCGGTCTCGATCGGACCGCGGGTGCGGGCAAGCTCGGCAACCTCTTGGGCGCGGCGCTGCTGCTCGGCGCGCTGGGCATCGTTGTCCTGCTGGGCTCCGGTATCCGTGAACCGGGCTCGGTCGAAGGTCTGGTCCAGTCCGGTGTTGGCATTGCCTCGCTGGGCCACCGGACCGTCACCGTATACGATGCCCTGGTCGGTCAGTTTCGGACGCTGCGCGGCCACGTCCTCGCGCATGCGCTGGGCGCCCTGCTGCTGGGCTGCCATACGCTCATCGCGACGTACCGTGCGCGCTTGCTGGTCGTATTGGGTGGTATCGGCGGTGGGGCCACTGCCGTAGATTGTGCTCGGGTCACCTGGGGGCAAGCGGCGGCTGTCCTGGCCGAGCAGGCCTGCCACTCTCTGCGCTTCGCCATCAACCAATTCTCCCTCGGCTTGCACGGGACGCTCGCTGCTGCCGGCACGATTCAGCGCGTCGCGCAGGTTACGGGCAATCAGCTCGGCGCGATCGACCATGCGCTCGGCTTGGTCAATGTAGCCGACCTCATGCGCTGCAACGGCACGGTCGAGCATACGGTTGATATTGCGGAGCCGGGTCTGGCCCTGGTAACTCGATCCCTTGGCCATGTGCTGCAAGTCGTCTAGTTCACTCATGACCAGTTGGATGCGATTGCCAACTTTGGCATCGCGCTGCAGTTCAGCCTGGACCTTGCCCTCGGTGGCCTGCTCCTGACGGGTTATCCCATCGGCCATCTGCTCGGCCTGTTGCGCTGCCTGCGCCTGGCTCAGGGCGTCCCCGCCGGATGCGGCGGCCTGCTGGCGAGCTTCGGCAATCGCCTGGTCCTTGCGACGCTGGGCACGTTGTGCCGGAGGCATGTCGTACTCGGCCCAGGCGTCGCGGTATTCCTGCTGGCTGACGTTGGCATTGTCGAAGACCAACGGATCAGGATTGCCGTCCGGGCCCTGCTCGGTCGGCGGCAGGTTGCGGGCCTGTTCGATGCGCTGCACCTGGCCTTGAGCCCGGCTTCGTTCGGCAACGCCGGCAGGGGCGCCCATGGCGGCGCCCATCAGGCCACCGGCAGCAGCCTCATCGATCATCTGCTTCCAGTTGACCTCACCCAGGTTGGCCAGAAGCGACTCGCCGTTGTTCTCCACCCAGTAATTGGCGTGCTGGCTGATCAGCCCCTGCAGGCCTTCAGTGCCGCCTTCGAGCAAGGTCTGCAGTGCAGAGCCTCGCCCAGCCGCCGCTGCGGTGCCACGATTAGCAGTGCGGCGTAGACTGCCCAACACGCTGTCGGAGATCTCATTGGCCGCCCGGTTGGCGATCTCGTCGCCACCAAACTTGCGTAACGCATAGATGGCCGGGATCGCATCCAGCGCACCGGCAACGGCGCCGTGGGCCAGTGCGACATCGGCACGCTCGACCTCACCCATGATGGCACCGATCTCCATGCCGGTAGAGGCGGTATAGGCCCCGGCCGCCTGGCCCAGTCGCTTGGCAGCGAGCTTGGCCGATTCCTTGACCGCCTGACCGGCCAGTAGCTTGGCGCCCTGACCCGCAACAACACCACCCACACCACCTCCTGCCATGGACGTGGCCAGCATCGGCAGCAGGTTGCCTGCGGTATAGCTCGCCCACTGCAGTGCGCTGGTCTCGGGATCGCTGAATAGGTCAGTGAAGCCATAGCCGAGCGCGTTCTCGTCGGCCTCGGCCATGTTCGACTGGTAGATGTCGCGACCGGCATCGAGCATGCCTTTACTTTCCAGGCCTTCACCGGCAGCCATGATGAGGCCGCCACCCATCGCTTGAAGCTGGTCCACACCGGCGGACAGGCCGGCCATGAAACCGGGCTCGCTATCGCTCTTGGTCTGTGCGGGTTGGCCACTCACGTAGGCGTCGAACTCGTCGTCGCTGAAGTAGCTGAATTCGGGGGACTGGCGAATGAGGGATTTCAGTTCGGTGTCCGAGCGATCGCGCAGGGACGGATTCTTCTGACGGATTTCGTCAAGCAGAGCCATGAGGCGTTGTCTCCCGACAAGGCTGGTAGGCACTAGACGTGATCAGGCGAGGGTCAGCCAGTCACGCCCAGCGGATCATTGGTTGATGTTGATGGGAACGCCGGCGTCCTGCAACTGCATGATTCTCTCGGCCAGCCAACGTTTCTCGTCGGCGGAGAGGTTCTCGTTTCGGCCAAGCTCGACCAGCTGATCGGCGACGCGCTGGGCTTCGGCAATCGTCGCTTCGCTGATGCTGCCCTGGCCACGTGCCTGGTTGATGCTGCGCAGTAGCCCGCCGGTCGCGCCGCCGCCCTTCTCCTGTTCGATCTTTTCGAGCAGTCTATCGGCTGTCTCGCGAGCGGCATTGGCTTCACGCGCGGCCTCGTTGCTGGCTTGCGTGCTTTGCTGTACCTGGCGTTCTCGCTGAATGATGCCGGGCACGGAGTCGGCAGGCTGTGCGCTGGGCTCGGTCAGGCCGCCGCCCTCGCCCTGGGTCAGCTGCTCAAGGATAGTCTGACCTCCACCCCCGCTGCCGAGAATGGCCTCGTACTGTCCTTTCAGACGCCCCAGTTCGGTCTTCTCTTCCGTGGTCAGGTCGCGCATGTTATTGCTCGCCGCCTCGCGGATCGCCTCCATGCGATTCTGAATAGCATCGAGCTGGTAGGTTTGCCGTTCGGATAGATCGGTTGTCGCGTCCAGCTTGGCCCCTTCCGGCAGGTTTGCATCGCGGTACTCGTTACGCGTCGGGCTGTACTGGGTGTAGCCGCCGCCTTCCATGGGCACCAACTGCCAGTCGTTGCGCCCCTGCTCGCGGTCAGCGCTGAGGCGAGCATTGAGCCGAGAGTTTGCCCCACCCTCTCGCATCTGGGTGAGTCGGGTATCGTGCTGTCGGTTGGCCTGGTTCTCGCCAGCGGTAAACTCCTGTCCGGCGATGCGTTCACCGCGTTGGAATGTCCGGTTAGCGGTATTCTCCTGGGCAGTGAACTGTTGCTGGTCTTTCTGCTCGGCCATGCTGTACTTGTGACGCACGCCCAGGAGCGCCTCTTCCTTGCGCTTCTGCAACTCGAGCTTGGCATTCGTCTGCACAGCCTCGCCGGCACCGCCAATGGCGCCCATAACCGCTCCGAGTAGTCCCGCCATCAGCGTGCCTCCTGTGGTTGAGTCTGCGTCTGGGATTGCTGGGCTGGTCGCTTACCCGCCTGCTGCTTGAGCTGTCGCATGGCCCGAATCATCTCGGCATAGCGCTGCTTCTGCTGCTGGGTCATGGCGCCATCCTGCACGAGTTGGCCGAAGCGTCCGATGCCCGCCATGAATGCGGCCTCGATGGGTTCAGCATTGCCCTGGCCGGGCAGCTTGCGCATCTCGACGGCGATCTCTCCCACGGCCTTGGCAAGCTCCATGCCTGCCTGGAACATCACGCCCGGCGGCACGGTTTTTCCCTCGGCGTTGAGCGCGTGATAGGTGGTGAGCATGACCGAGCTGATGACGGTGGCCATGCGCTGCACGATGTCATCGCCCTGGTTGAGTGCCTGCTCGACCTGCGGCATACCCGGGCCATACAGGTAGCCGAGCATGGATTTCATCAGGGCGTTGTACATCTGCTGGCCCTGTTGAGGATCGGTGTCCGTGCGCGGGTCGCCCTGCTGGGGTTGCTGTGGCTGTGGGCGCTGCTGAGGCCCGGCCTGTGGGGAAGGTCGCTGCTGTGGCGGTGCAGCCTGCTGCTGCATGCCCTGCTGAAGTAATCCTGCCATGTGTCGCCTCCCGGCGAGTTATGCGAAGAAGGATTCGGCGTAACTGGCGTAACCGTCGAAGTCAGTCGGGCCGTTGATCGTCGGCGCCGTAGTCGTGGCCGGTCCTTGATTGGTCGCGCTGGCCAGCAGGCCGCCTGGTTGCTCAGTTCCTGATCCTACCCCAACCGTGGCGTTTGCGCCCGGATCGGTAAAGGCTGCTTGACGCCCCAAGTTCCGACCCATGACGCCACCAAGCAGTCCACCAGCAATGGCCCCAGGGAGTCCGGCTACCGCCATGCCGGTACGCGCCCCGGCGGTACCACCGACCTTGCCTCCGACAAAGCCCGTTGCAGTGCCTACCGATTGTTGGGCCATGCTGTGACCAAAACTGTCGTCGAGGTTGGCCCCAGTGATGTCGTTGTATCGCCCGATGTTCTTGGCCGCCTCGCGGGCAGACAGCGTCGTATTGACCGCAGTGCTCAGTGCAGCGCCAGGAACACCACCAAGCAGCCCAGCGGCAAAACCGACAGTCTTGCCGGCCCAGCCGGGGCTGGCGTCCTCCTGGATGCCGCGCGCCGCGTCCTCATGGCTCACCGGCGTGGCATCGAGACGGTCCATGAATGACCGCTCGGCCCGCTCGGCGGCCTCGTCCATCGTCGCAATGGTGCCGCTGGTAATGCTCTGGTTGTTGTGCGCAGTCGTCGTCGAGGTTGCACCCAACTCCCTACCGAAGCGACCAGCGTATGTGTCAGCCTGGGCAGCAGCTGCCTGCGAGCCTGAGTTAGAGCTTGAACGTCCACCTGACTCGGCACGACTGGAAGCATCGACGGCGTTGCCGATGGCGCCGCTGTATCCACCTCCGCCGCGACCGCTGCTGCGCCCCCCGTTACCCGCCGCCCCCTTGCCGTTACCCGATGAAGATCCACCGCTCGGGCTGGAGTCGCGCCCTGGCGATCCGGTGCTGCCGCGCCCTACGCCACCGCGTCCGTCAGAATCACCTGCCATGTCACTGCCCTCCCGCAATCATGCCGTTGGAGAGCAGCCCCTTCTTGGCGGTGCCCACGTGCGTGCCGTAGTTCTCGATCGTGCCGGGGTTGATCATTGCGTCGTCGCGCTTCTCCCGGTACAGGTCGCGCTCAAACTTGAAGCGCTGATCCAGCGCATCCTGCTGAGCGAAGTAGGACGCCGCGCCGGTAGCCAGGCCGCCTAGGACGTTGGCCGCCGCCGGGTTGTCGTTCAACCAACCGAAGGCATCGGTGGCGTAGGACGCCGCGGACTCGAACAGGCTGCCAGCGCTCTCGCTGGCCGCATCCACGGCAGTGCCAATGCTATCCATCCAGCTCATATCGCTTACTCCTTATGCCAGGTTGGGGAAGACGCCGGTATTGGCGAGGTAGGTGCCCAGGTTCTCGTAGAGACTCTGCTGGAACTCGATATCGGTGTTCCGCATGTCGAGGATCTGCTGGATCATCGTCGCCTTATTGTCGGCAGTGATGTCAGGGTTCATCTGGATCTGCTGGATAGCGCTGGCCGACTGCCCTACCAGGTCGGTCAGGTTATTGGCCATGACGCCCCAGGCGTTCGCCGTTGAGGTGGCGTAGAGGTTGTTCAGCGCCTGGTTGGCTTCCTGCGAGGACAGTTGCGAGTTGTAGCTGAACTGCTGGGCGAGCTTGCCGGTATCGAACTCGTATTGCTGCTGGTTCAGGCCGAGCTGCTGCTCGTACTGTTTGTCGCTCATGTAGTCCTGCATCGAGCGCGTGGCATTGGCCTGGGCGTTGTTGTAGTAGGTCTGGGCATCCTGCTGGGCGAACGGTGCGGCGTTGGCGATCATGGCGCCCTGCGCCGCCTGCCCTGCCATGCTTGAGTTGAGCAGGCCACGCTGGGCGGCCTGTTGCTTGCCCTGCGTCGCGCTTAGTTTCATCAGCGGCGAGCCGCTGGAGAGCATCTGCTCGAGCTGGCCCTGGGAGGTTTGTTCCTTGGTCACTGTGGTCTGAGGAACAGAGGCCGTCTGGGTGTAGGGCGAAACACCTTCGCTCTTGCCCCACTTGGCATAGTGCTGCTCGGCGCTCAGCCCGGAGTCTTTGAAGGCGTTCTGGACGTCGCCCACCGTCCAGTCTTTCCGGCCTTGGTAGCCCGTCTTGTTGAGTTGGGCGGCCTTGTTGTTGAGGTACGTCGTGGTATCGAATGCGGCCATGGGGAAACCTCACGGTTTGCCGTTTCAGATTGCTTTCGGTGCTAGCCCGACTGCAGGTGGTGGTGTCGAATGTCGCCTTACGCTACCCTCTTGAGCGCTAATCAGGACCGGCTTTATAAGATCGCCAAAGAGGAAGCATGACGTCTTATCTAAGGAAATCGTTCTTCATACCGCTAGTAGTGATTGTATTGCTGCTGCTGGCTCTTATCTACTTTGCAATCCCTTTGGTAAACGATGGCGAAGAGCAATCAATAAACAAACTCAATACCATAAGCGCATTTACAGCTGCAATTGTTACCATAGTGGCAGTAGCTATTGGTGTACTTCAGTTGGAAAGCCTTAGAAAAAGTAAAATAGAATCATGTATAAGCTCCTTATTATCTGCCACATATGATATGGAAGTTCCGGCTCGCTACTGGATCATCATAGCTGACAGAGACCTTGCCAGTGCCACAGAAATAATGCGGTATGCCGACCTAACATTCTCTGAGCAAACAAAGCTATTTGAGACCGCAATGAGGGATATTAAATATCTCCAGCGCACCCTTGGCGGGGATAACGTGCGATACCAATTAAGCATCATCCTCCAGTTTACAGAAGCCTACTCTTTGGCAATACGTTACATAAATATGTACACTGGCAAGCCTATTCCTCCAAGCAGCAATGTCAATTTGAAATACAAGCGGCTATGTCTTCGAATGGAGAGAATGAGGCGCGAAAGCTATCTTCCTCTTAACGAAATTGATAACACTTCGTCCCTAGGCATAATGCGTTGCAGGCTAAAAATGATTGAACAGTGGGCCATGAGGCGGGTCATTATTTAAGAACCAAGCTCACCCATGTCACAGCCCGTGCCGCCTCCGGCGTCTCGGCAGCGAGGATCAGCCGCTCACCGCGATGCCTGCGCCCGGTCAGTTCCTGCGAAGCGACGAAGGCCTCGACGTTCTTGAGTACCTTGCCGACGAGCTCGGCGATCGTCTCAGTACCGTCCGTGCCATTGCGGCCGGCAAGAATTCGATCGAGAACCGGGGTGGCGGGAGCGGTGCCCTGGCTGCCGTCATCCAGCCACGCCTGGTAGGCACTGGCCTCGGACTTCTGCTGGTCCCAGCTCTCGCGCTCGAGCTCGGGGTAGGTCTTGATTAGCGGGCGCATGGCGGCTTCATAGTCGGCGTTGAGCTGGGTTAGCGCGTCCTGTCTGGCCTGTGCCAGCTGTTCAGCGAGCTCGTCTTCCGTGAGTTCGCGCACCTTCCAGGTCTGGTACCAGACACTATCACGTTCCTGAGACTCACCCAGCGTGACGACATCACCCGTCGGACGCGGCGTGCTCTGGATGCGTGGATAGCCCAACGCTGCCATCTGTGCGTCTGAGGGCTTACGCGGCAACGAAACTTGCGGCAAGGCCTGACGAATCGCTGGCAGCGAGACGTCTCGCTGGTTGACTATATCTCTGTACACAATCACACCTCCGGCCTGATAGCTGCAGCGCGATAACTCGTTGAGTACCTGCCCGCATCAACTGTGGCTGCAGGCAGGCTCGCGTATTGAAATAGGGGATGAGGCCCCTGGTTGCGGCCGTCCACGTAAACCAGCAAATAACCGCCCGGGGAGTAGAGCGTGTACCCTTCGCTGCCCAGCAAGGTCACGCTGTAATCCCCGGGGTTATGAAGGGCCGCCAATGCTGCATTGCCGCTGATGATGGGTGGCACGACCGGATCCGAACCGACACTTCCGTCCCACGACAGAAAAGAGTGAAGTCCATAGGCACTGTACAGGCAGTAGTCGCCATCGATCGGGAAGCCCACGAATCCCCCCGGATCCATGTTCCGAATGGCCGGGAGCGATACTGCCGTGGTGCGTATGGTTGGGGAAAACGAGGTGTTGTGCTCGAACACCTTGTAATTCCTGTCACCGGAGTAGTTGCTTTTGAAGATGATGTTGCCAGTCACAGGGTGACAGAACAGCGCCTCGATTCTGGAATCGCTATACGCGGGATCGGTATAGATGTTGCCGACGTACTGGTCGCTGATTCGAACCTTGCCAAGAGTGTTGAGCCCGTTCTGGCCTCGCGTTACGTACAGGTATTGCTCATCCAGGGAAAAAGCCGCGCATCCTCGGTTGTCATAGCCCGGCCAAGTGTAGATCTTGCTGCCGTCAGCCAGTGAGTAAAGCACGGCCGCATTCGAGTAATTGTCGGTACCGTCCGAATACACCACGCAGAAGTAAGAGCAGTTCGGGCTGAACACTACGTTGACGATGGGAAGTTGGGCAGGTCTGAACGAGTTGAACAGAACGCACTGCCGATCGACGATCTGATAGATGTAGAGATACCCGCTATCCCAGCCTGCAGCCAGCCATTCCCCATTGCTGGAAAATCCGACATAGCAGAGCTTCCCCAGGCTTGCCTGGCTTGCTGGGGATATATCCGCGCCGCTTTCCGTATCGTGTACCACCAGCGATGTCTGGCCTGTCGCCACAATGGGCATTGTCATCGAAGCGCCTCCCGCCAACATGGCCTCAAGCATTACGCCAACTCCTTTCCGAACCCGGTGATTTCCTCATTATCGATGTCGAGCAGCACGCGGGTCGCGACATCGCCCAGCACCAGGGGCTTGCCGTCATCCCACTGGATCGGCACCGGTGTCACCCAGGTGATTGGCCCCGGCCCTGTCACCTTGATTTTCACGACCATGGACCGGCCTGCAGGCGGCAAGTTGATCAGTTCAAGCGTGCGAGCCACCGAGGCATCGACGCGGAACACCTGTTGCTGAGCCAGATCGAGCGTGGTGGTTGCTGTTGCGCTGGCCGTATCGTAGCGGGACAGCTTCGCGACCTCGTTGCCTGCCGTCAGTTGGGCGCGGAAGTCCGCAACTAGGTTGCGCGTGACCAGGCTTCCTGCGCCGTCCGTGCTGACGTAATCCTTTTCAGCTGCCAGCGTGCCGGGCTTGAGGCTGGTGACCGGTGTGTTACCCGTCACCTTTTGCTCAGCGACGCCGGCCCAATATTTGGCACTGCGCAGGCCGGGCAGCACCTCTCCTTCTTTCTCGGCCCATTCCTGGGCACGAATCCTGCTCGCGTCCGCCGCCTTGGCGTCGTCGTCAGCAGCCGTAACCAGCGGCTGCAGGTCAGCCTCGACCAAGTCGCCCACTTCAGTGCGCAGCAGGGCTTTGACGGCGGTATAGTCGAGGCCCAGCGCCCAGTTCGTGGTCGCGAAGGTGGTGCCAGAGGTATGCCTTGCCGTCGCGATATACCAGTTACGCGTGGCGGGATCGCGCACCACGTCATTGACGAAGTACTCGGTGCCAGCCACCCAGTCGCCGCGCCAGGTGAAGCCTGCCATCAAGGCCAACTTGCCCTCTGCATCGAAGCCCACCACCTTGTTGCGTCGCTGTAGCGCCGTGGCCGCAATCTCCTGGCTGACGCCAGCCTCGGCGGGGAGCTTGAGCGCACGATCGGTATCCTCCTCGACGCTATCGAAGCCCGTAGCCACGGCGTCGAACTTGGCCTCGACCGCTTCAGCTTCCGCCGTGGTGCCCGGCTGAAAGCGCTGGCCCGGGTCCGAATTGTCGTAGTATGAGTTAGCCACGACGCTGTCTCCTTACATCAAAGTGCAGGTCATAGCCCAGCAGCTCATGCGGGGCGCTGATCGAGTTGGAGTAGATAGCGAAGTTGATGCTGGTTCCGGTGCCCGCAACGTTGACCGACTCCTGTCCCAGGCTGGGTACGGACCAGTTGAAGTCGCCCCACTTGGCCACGTCCCATAGCCCGCCACCGAGCATGAAGTCGATGAACTCGCGACGCGGCTTGCCGGTCTCGGTGCGTCCGTAGTCATAGTCGGCCTGGATGGAGATCTCGGCGTCGGTACCGGACCGGATGTCCCAGAACACACGCCGAAAGCGCTTGCGCACGCTGGGCTGCTTGAGATCAGTGAAGGCCAACGTGAGGAAGGCCGGGATCGGCTCGCCGTTGAATGACGTGGCGCCATTGCCCAGGCGATAGACGTTGCCCGCGTCGTCCCCGATGAGCAGCTGTTCGGCGCCGGTCGCAAGCTCGCCGGTGTGCGCCACGGCCACCTGCAGCGGATAGCGAACGGTAGTGATACCCGCCGGGCTCATGTAGATCCCGGTGCCGTTGTCGAACCACACACGATACTGCGCCTTGCTCTTGCTGATCGCGCTGGCCACGACACGGTTGGTCAAGCCGTCCTGCGTGAATAGCGTCTCGACCTTGCGCCCCGGCTGCATGGGCCGGAAGTCGCCGAACTGCTGCACCGCGTCGAGGCTGGTGATGCCCCGCTCGGCAATGAAGTACGGCTGCATCAGCGACTGGCCTGAATATGGCCTGGCACCGCTGTTGGGTACCGTGGTCTTGAGCTGAAAGTCAGCGCTGCTCGTGCCGTAGAGCGTCTTGATGCTGTCACGGCACAGGATGTGCAGTACGCCACCGGTCCCCGGAACCAGGCCGGTCAGCGTCTGGCCGACACCGATCTCGCCGGCCCCGCCGGTCGAGGCGTCCCATGCTGCCGGATCGCCAATACCCGAGTGCTGCAAACTGCCGGCAGGAAAGCCGAGCATGAGATGCTCGCTGTGCAGGGCAATATACTTGGCGCCGGCCATGGCCGCCGTCAGCGACGTGAATGTGCCGTCTGTCTTCAGCTCGAACGGTTTGCCACCACCAACACCGTACAAGGCACGACCCGACTCCGTGGCATATAGGTTGCCCTCGACGAACTCGTGGCGGCCGTTGTGCAGTGCGCCCGCGGTTCCGACCACATCCCAGGCGTTGGCCGCAGTGTCGAGCCGGTACAGCGTGGCCGTGTCGGCGCCGGTATCCTTGCGCACGGCATAGATGGCGTCGTTGAACGTCACCACGCCGAGTAGCGACCCCTCGCCGGGCACCGCCGGCCCCTGCTGGGTGTAACCGTCGATGCGCCGATAGCCGCCGGTGACGGGACACTCGTAATTGACGCAATAAAGGGCCGCACCAGGTGGCAGTTGCTCGGGTGGCGTGACTAGGTCGATGCCACCCCCCAGGAGGATGTAGGCGGATTGGCTCATACCAGCGGCCCTCCAAGCTCCATCGCCGGAAGCTCGCTGATCTCCATCTCGCTCATGAGCCGCGCAGCATTGGCGCTGCCCTGCTGGAGCACCTCGGGAGCATTCTCGAACAGGGCGTACTGCATCATGGCGCGGTAAACGATGAGCATGTGATAGCGCGCCGGCAGGCGCGGCACGTCATTGTTCTCGGCCAAGGTCTGCGGCGTGCGGAAATACTCGAAGCGCAGCGTGGCGGTCGTCGCCGGCGGCGTGTCGAGCCGGATGCGGTTGTCCGGCAGCAATGTAATCACCTGCGGCGCCGCGGCGTTACTCGGCTCCCGGAATCGCTCGCGGAACTCGTCCCAGCCCATCAGGCACAGTCGATCATTGCCAATGCGCAGCGTCTCGGCGATCCAGTGTTCGAAGTCGTCAGGGACCGGGTAGTCGCGGAACTCGGGCGATAGCTCGATCTCGGCCTCGGCCCAGGCGAAACGCCAGTCGCGGCGCTCCGTCTGGATCTCGTGCCAGGCCTGCTGAATCCAGCCGATCAGCCTCAAGTATTCACCGTTCTGGCCCACGACCGACGCCGGACCCGCCCCGGCTGCGCCAACTTCGCGGCGCAGCCGTTGGCACAGCTCGAGGAAGGTCATGGGTTATGCCTCGCTCATGATCTGGAACGGGTACGCCATGACCTTGTTCTCTTCCATGGTCTTGGGGTCATGGACGTGCTGGACAGCATTGCGCAGCACCTCGACCACGGATTCAGGTACCGTCACTTCCTTGCCACGCTCGATGACATAGGTGCGACCGTTCACGCCCACCTGGACCGGCTGCTTGTCCTGGTCGTGGGTGGCCACGATGATCTTGAAGCGCTTGGCCTTGGGCTCTTCCCCGGGAGCGTGTGCTTCGGTGGCGGTCGGCGCCGGTGCCAGAGGCGCATCCCCCAATGCCTCGTGAATCTTGGCCACCAAGGTCTCGTCCTTCATGGTGGCGGTCACCTTGATGCCCAGATCGCTTGCGGTGGCTTCGAGTTCTTCGCGGCTCATGGTGTCGATGTTCTGCTCGGACATGCTCAATACCTCACGGTATGTCGGAAAGTAGGCAGCCCGCCGGGTGGCGGGCTGCGGTCACTTCAAGTCAGGGATGGTGGATTACGCCAGGTTGGAAGCCGCCACCTCGAGGCGAGCGCCCCAGGCCTCGTTGAGGATCTTGGCCACGAAGTAGGTCTTCCATCCGACATAGCCACGCTGACCCAGCGGGTCGTCCTTGGTCTTGGTGTCGGGGTTGATGACCGATGGCTTGATGCTGTTCTTGCCCTTGAGCGGGATCAGGCCGTAGAACTCCTTGCCGATGTAGACCACCGGGTACACGTCGGCGTTGGTTCCGGTCGTGGATACCATGGTGCTGGTAGTCGCGCCGGCATCGGCCCACTTGGTGAGCACCGGTGATAGGACGTAGCGCACGTCCTCGACCTTGCCGATCTCGTAAGGCAGCGCCTTCATCGACCCGTACTTCTCGGTCGGCGTGAAGCCTTCCATATCGCGGATGTCCGCCTCGAGGTCGGTGTGGGCGAAGGCGATGAACGCCGCATCGACCGGCTCAGTCGCATAGTTCGGCGACGCCGAGACCATGCTGGTGACTTTCTTGGCCCGGTTGCCCTTCAGGTTGCGAGTGATCGCGCGCTGCTTGGCCAGGCTGATCTTGGTGTTCACCGCGCTACGGGAAGCACCGTTCGAGTAGAAGACGTTGGTTCCTGCACGCAGGGCGCCCCAGGTCTGCAACTCGATGGTCTCGGCCGCCTGCTCGCCGCAGTTGACCGTGGCATCGGACAGCACCGGGTCTTCGGCCAGGTCGTTGACCACGTCAGTGATCTCGACGACATCGCCCCACTGCTTGATCTGGACCGTCACGTCCTCGTACTGCATCTGGCGGGCAGTCGGGGTCACGCCTTCCTGCAGCGGCGCGGTGACGACCGGGAACGGTACCGGCCGGCGGAACTTGACCGTATCGGCCTTGTTCTTGGGCAGCGGCTTGCTCTGGCCGAACTTGGAGAGCACCAGGATGGGCTCGGCGTGGGACAGCATTTCGGTGGCGGCCCAGGCGGCGGTGCGCTGGGAGATATCGCCATAGGTGGTCATAGCCATGTGCTTACTACCTCACGGTGTTAGCGGGCCGCTTTCTTTGCGGCGTAGTGGTCGAAGGCGGCATCGAAGTCATCGTCTACCGCGCCCTGGCGTGGCGCCCCTCGGCGTCCTACGGACTGGGCGGCCGCGAGACGTTCGCGCCGTTTGTCTTGCGTGTCGTGCGTGACTGCACGGCTGTCAGCGGTCCCGGCACTCCCTGTGGCTGCCTGATAGAAATCCAGCAGCGCGGCCGCGTCGGCGGCGTTGTCGGATGCTGTCAGGCGTTGCAGGGATTCGGGTTGCTGGTTGAGCCATTCAGCGAACGCCGGCGCAGCGATCACTTCTCGCCAGTCAGGATGGCGGGCTGATAGCGCGTCCTCCTGAGCCTTGAGGTGCTGTTCCTGGGCCTGCTGCTGGATGGATTGCATCGCCGGCTCGTACTGAGCCAGACGCTGCTCGAGTTGCGCATACTGCTGCCGGTCTGCTTGGAGACGGGCCTCGAATGCGCGGGCCATGTCGGGAAAGTCCGCCTTGAACGACTCCCAGTCTTCCAGTCCCATGGACTCGGCCATGTCCTGTTTTTGCTGGTCATTAACGCCTTTGGCGTCCTGCCCGTCAGGGTTCTTGCTCTGCGGCGTCGCCGACGCGCCGCTCTGGCGCTGCTGGTACTGACGCTGCAGTTCGTTGATCTGTCGCTGATACGCACCCAGGCGGCCACGTTGGCTAGCCTCGGAATGCTTCAGCCGCTGGTTCTCTGCCTCGAGGGTTTCCAGGCGAGCAAGGCGCTCGGCAATATCGTCCTTGGGTTGGCCAGTGTCCTCGCCTTCCTCCTGGTCTTCGCCGGGCTCAGGGTCGTTACCAGTTTCCCCTTGCGCATCCTCGTCCTGGGGTTCGTCATCTTTCCCAGCGAAGTCGCGGTCGGTATCACGGGTATCGGCTCCGCGACCTCCGGCAAACTCATCGAAAGCGCTATCGAAATCGTCTTCTTGTTCCGGCGGCTGGTTGTTCAGCGGCTGGTTCTCGGTGCTCATTAGCGGTTCTCCCGAACGGCTGTGGTGCCTCACGGCATGAAAAGGCCCGCGCAATGGCGGGCCTAGTAGGTAACTGGGGTCTGTATCGGCTCGGGCTCGTCAGCCAGGGCCAGCAAGTCATCGATTGCGCGGATCTCGCCGCGAAGCTTGTCATCATGGCCAGGCGCGGTGCCGCCCTGGATCAGGCTGGCTGTTGCTTCGCCCCGGCGTTTCTCGGCCCACTCGGTAACGGTCTTCCAGGTGAGGCTGTGCTTCTCGATCTCAGCCATAACTATCGAACCCCATGGCCTGGTTCTGGCCGCGTGCCAGTCGGTCGTTCTGGCGATCGGTCAGCTGTGCTGCTGCCTTGTCACGCTCGGTCTGTAGCTTGGCGGCTGTCTCCTGCATTTTGAGCTCTAGCTTTTGGGACTCTAGACCTAGCCTGGCTTCGAGCTCCGCCAACGAGATGCCTTGCTCGGTGGCTAGCTTCTGACGAGCAATCTCCTGATCGCTCTGCAACTGGGCCGCCTTGTACTGCTGATCCCACTGCTGCTGTTGCTGACGCAGCTGGAGGTCGGTCTGCTGCTGCTGGGCCTTGAGCTGCAGCTCCTGTTGCTTGAGTTGCATCTCGGCCATCTTGATCTGTACCTCGGGTGGCGGCTCCTGCTGCCCCTGGCTCTGCTGTTCTTCAGCCAGCGTTTCCTCGCTCTTGACGATACTATCCACCGGCACCTGCATGGAGCGCAGGATTTCCTTGTACAGGCCATGCCAGTCGGTCATCTGCGCGAACAACGGATTGCCGCCGGCCACTTGGGTGAGCATGATCAGCTTTTCCTGCTGCTCTTCGCGTGCCACCAGTACCGTGCTACCCCGCGCGACAATATCGAAGTCACCTTTGATCTCGGCGCGATCGGTATACAGCATGTGGTAGTCGTAGAAGCGACGCACCGTGGGCTCGGTGATACCGTCATCGAAGTTCTTCACCGCCGAGCGCAGCACGATGTTGCTGTTGTTCATCAGCATCTGCATGCCAGTCGCTGTCTTAGCGCCGGGACCGCCGCTGGCTCCTTCACCCTGGAGCAGGATCGGCAGGTTCGTCTCGGTATCAGCGAGTTGCTGGGCCGCCTGGAAGATGGCGAACAGGTCGCCCTGGTTCGACTGGATGTTGAACACCTTGAAGGCCTGATCGACGTTGCCTTCACCGGTGGCGAACCAGACTTTCCGGGGCCGGATCGTCCAGCTACCGTCTGCCGGTGAGATGCCTTTCTTGCTGACGACGACCTGCGGCCCGGCGGAGAGCCCGGCGTTGTCCATCATCATTCGCCATGCGGCATTGACCACGCGCTGAGGGTGACGCATCAGGTACGGCACGCCGAAGCCAAAGATACTCGAGCGGTCCTCTTCCCAGTTGAAAACTGAGTACGGCAGGTCGTCGGTATCCAGCGGATTGATGGCCGCCTTGATGACATGCGGGCCCACCATCAACACGCAGCCGGTGTACTCGACGAGAGGATCGTCATCGGCGTCACAGCCGCATGAACGTAGCTCGTCCTTGTCCAGCGGCCCCCAGTATTCCCAAAGCTCCCAGCGCTTGTCCGAGGCCACGGTATCAACGCCGGTAATTGCTCGCAGTTCGTCGCGCCGATCCTGACTGAAGGATTGCCCCTTCTCGTCCTCCAGCGCCTTGCGCAACTGTCCGGGGATGACGCCTGGCAGGTCAGCTAGCTCGCGCAGCTGCTTGCGGTTGACCAGCTTACGCTCGAAAACGAACTCGGCTTCCTTCATCGAGCATGCCGACATGTCTGGGAAGAAGTCCCACGGATCCACACGCTCGAGGCTAGGCCGGAATTCTTCCTGCACCTCCAGCACGCTGCGACCGGATTGTGGATCGGTGACCCAGGCACGCCGGGCGCGATTGACCACGGTCGGCCCCTTGAGGATGCCGGTACCCAGCTTGCAAGCATCGTCGATGACATCCCGAACCTTGCCGTTGTAGCTGGCCTCGGTGAAATCGTCCTCGATCTGCTGCTGCATGGCCCTGGCGGCTTGCTCAAGCTGCTTCTGCTGATCGGGCTGGCCAAACTGCGGTGATCCCGCCTGACCCATGGCGCCCATCATGACGGCCTGGCTACTCATGCCGTCATGCTGCAGGGCTCGCCCAGCCTGGCTGGTTGCCGGTACCGGGGTCGGCTTGAGACCGAAGTTGCGGTCATCATTGGGCAGCAACATGTCACTGAGCCGGGCGATGGCTGCGCGTGTCTTGTTGCGGGTGATGTTGACGTAGACCTGGGACGAGTCGTTGGCCTTCATGCGCGCAATCTCGTCCGGCGTGTAGTCGCCGTGGTACTGACGCAGGTCGGTCAGCCAGCGCGTCTCGATCTGGTTGCGTGCCGCGACCTGATCATGGGCCAGGGTGTGCAGCTTCGAACCCAGGCCGGCCAGCGTCTCTTCCAGGAATTGGCGCTCGGCCTCTTCCTCATACTGTTCGTCGTCCGTCATCGCGACGGTCGCTTCATCTCGCATGTCAGTATCCTGCAGTCGGGTCGCCGGGCGTGGTGATCTGGTGCGTCTGCCCCAACGGGCGCGTGGTGGCGTGGTGAAGCCCCATGACCAGGTAGCGGGTAGCATCCATCAGGTGGTCGTTCTCCTTCACGATGCGGCCTTTCTCGTCACGCCGATATAGCCGGAACTCACCCAGCCAGTGCTGCAGCGTGCTGAAAACCTTGAGACGCCCGGACGAGAGCCGCTCGAGGACTTCCATCAGCCCAGCTTCCACGGCCTTGTTGGCGTTATTGAGCAGCAGCCCCTCGTCCTCGTAGAGGTTGAACAGACTCCTGCCGTCTACCTGGCTGCGGCCGCGTGCGGCGGTATCGATCACGCCGGGAATCCAGGCGCCGCGCATCTTGATCGCCTTGGCGTGTACCGCTGCCTCGGCCTGGCCCCGGTAGTGCTCGCTGTACAGGTAGAGCATGTCCGTGTCCCGGTCGATCGCACCCCAGATGCCGGCGGTCTTCTTCCAGCCCACGTCGAGGCCATACACACGCGCCCACCAGGTGGGAATCTGGAACGGGTCGCAGACAATGTCGTCTTCCGGTACCGGATAGATCGCCCCGGCGCCCAGCGTCGGAATGCCCTTCATACGTGCATCCAGCTGATGCGGGGATATGCCCTGGCTCATGTCGTCGATGTCCTGCTGGCTCAAGTGAGGCGCGTCCTGCCAACCGGCCTGCACCACATAGCGGCTCATGCCTGGGCGGGATCCTGCACGGTGAATTCGGCGCCTGCGATGGTCATCACCTCGCCATGTTCGACGCGGCTGTCGATCTTGCGGGCAATGCGTAGAGCCAGGTTGCCCCGCTTGATGCCACGCTCACGCACCAGGTCGGCGATGCGCTTGGTCATGGACGTGGTGCGGCCCTGCTGGTACTGGGCTGACAGTGTCCCGGCGAGATATTCGTCACGGATCGGGTCGGTCATACCGGCTCCTGTTGATGCTTGGCTTCGAGGAACGACACCACCAGTTCGGTGAGGCCGGACAGCGGCGTGAACGTCATCATCACGATGCCGCGCGTGGTCATGGTGCGGATCAGCGCCTCGTCGTAGACATCCTTGGGCACTTCCTCGTCGAGCCACACCACGTCCTGCTCAGTGCCCTGGAAGATGCGCCGGCCCTGGTCGTAACTGCGCAGCATGAGCCGCGACCAACCGCCCGAGGCGTGCTTGACCCGGATTTCCTCATAGAGGTTGGCGACGCCACGCGCGGGTGTCGGCTTGCCCAGCAAGGCGCGCGGGATCAGCCCGGTACCAAACTCTTCGGTATCCCACAGGCCGCCGAGCAGCTTGGACTGGATGATGTCGCGGGTGGTCTGGCTGGTGTCACCGGCAGCGAGTGCCGTGATCGGCCGTTCGAGGCGATGGCCGTCCCACCAGTCTGGATAGTTGCCAGTCAAGTGGTAGGTCATCTCCCCACCCCCGGCGATGGTCTTGCCGACACGGTTGCCGGCCATGAACAGCCGTTCTCGGTGGAGCTTGCCGGCCCGGAAGAACTCCATGTGCTTGGCGTACAGCTCACGCCGGAACGGCCCTTCCTCGGGAAACAGCGAGTCGATCAGGTTGTAGCGGCGACGCCGGGCCTTTTCCTCGAGCAGGCGCAGCAGCTCCAGCTTGCGCGCCCGGTCATCCATCGGATTCCTGCAGTCGGCGGATCTTGGCGTCGAGCTCGGCGTCGGTCATCTCGCGCTCGGGTGGCGTATCTTCACCTTCCAGGTCGAGCCCGTAGGACTGTCGCTCAAGTTTGACTACCTTCTCCAGCGCGGCGGTGCCGTTGGCCATGGCCTTGCCGACGTAGTCCAGCGGGACATCGATCTCAACCACGTCGCCGGACTTCACCTGGACGTCGATCTTGCCGGTGGCCAGCTGTGACTCGAGCGTCTCGGCGTAGCGCTCGGTGATGGATCGCCAGCGAGTCAGCAGCTTGCGGTGGCCATGAACGACAGCGGAATTTTCATTGGCGGCATGCTCGACGATAGCTTCGTCATCGTCGTTGAGCGCCTCCCGGGCCTCGGGCGGCAGGGCCTCGCGGGTGATCTTCTCACGCGTGCGCTTGCGGACGGCGTCCGTCAGATCCTTTTTCCAAGGCGGACGCTTGGCGTCACCCTTGGCGCGCTTGCGGATCGCGGCCTCACTCGGCCCATGTCGGTCAGAAAGCTGACGCAGCGAGAAACGACCGGTGCGATATTCCGCTTCGATCGCCTCCCAGTCGTATCGTGCTGCCATGTCGTTTCCGGACGCCTCACGGCGTGCGGCCTCTTTGTAAAAGATGCGGGCGTCTCACGACGAGCCGCGGATAAGCGGGCGGCGCCTCACGGCGTGGCCCTACCCCTTGCGGGGATTCGGTTACCTGTCTTCGCTCAGCTCGGTATAGCCGTCTTCGAAGACATGCTTCGGCGACCAGGACTCGTAATGGTCCTCGGTGCCTCGGTTATAGATGACCAGGTAGCCCTCATCGGCCGGGTTCTCGTCTTCCGGGATCTGCCAACCTCGATAGAGGTTGTAGTCGCCTCGCGTCATTGGGCGAGCATGAACGCACTTGTGCGACTGGTAGAAGTTCAGGCCGCCGCAATCGGTTACCACCAACTCTGAAGCGCTGGGCTTGCCCTGCTTGCGAGCGGCAACGGGTGCAGTCATTGCGCCCTGGTGGAGGCGTTCACGCAGCAGGTAGCCTTCAAGCTGCCAGATCTTCTCGCGGGCATTATCGCGGGCAATCTTGCGACCGATGCTCTCGTCAAAATTCTCGGGGCTGGCACACGCCGACTCGCCCACCACGGTGAATCCATTGCGCAGTGTTAGGCAGCACACGGTCACAGTCGTGCCAGGGAAAACGTGGTAGCTTCCGGCGACAATCATGTTATCGATGTGCTCGGGCGTCAGACGTGGCGCATTGAGCCCCTTGCCCTGAATCTCTTGCTCGATGGCTGCTTCGTTGCTCATGCCTTACCTCGTCTTGATCCGATCCAGCAGGCTGCCAGGCATAATGCCAAGCCGTGTTGCCTTGTCCTTGCTGCGCTCGCGCACGTTGATGCCCAGCGCTGCGCCCATGGTCACGAACAGCCACACCAGCATGCCGGTGAAGTCGGGATCGCTGACGACGGTAGGATTCAGGGCGACGGTATAGGCCATAACGCCGGCCAGCGCGCCGAGTGAGGCAGCGAATACCCAGCCCAGCGCGGGACGCCAGCCAGACTTGAACCAGCCTTCCTGCGATAGCTCGGCCTGCATGGTCTGGTTAACGATGCGCTGCCGCTCGGTGGTTGCCTCCATCCGGGCTCGCTCCAGGTCAGCTTCCACCTGGCGCAGCTTCAGTGCGGACGCAGGGTCACGCTTGAGCGCCGCCTCGACTGCTTCCGGTGTTGCTTCCACGCCCAGCGCAGAAGCCAGCAGACTGCCAACAGCAGTACCAGCCGGTCCGCCAAGCGCCGTGCCCAGTGCAGGCGCCACGGTTGCGACGGCATTACGAATGTCTCCCCAGTTCATGACGCCCCCTTGATGAGCTCGAGCACGGCCTTGCTGATGAGGGAGCCGATCGCTCCGAGGATGACCAGGAAGATGGAGAACATAGCGCCCCATCGTCCCAGCAGGCGTTTGCCTTCCTGTTTGGTCGTGGCCACGGACACGGCATGCTGCAGTTCGATGTCGCGTAGGCGCTGGCTGTGCTCGGTCAGCTGCGCGCGTTGGCTTTCGAGTTGGGCAGACTGCGCATTCTGGCGCTCTTCCATACGGGACAGGCGATCGAGCACCTGTGAAAGCAGGCCCTCGATACGGTCAAGCTGGGTATCGTTTTGCCCTGCCATCATGCCCCTCCCAGTTCGACGACACGCCGGAACCAGCCATAGGCGAATGCTTCCTGGCTCTGTCGTTTGCGTGCCAGGTCGCGGCAGAAGGCAATGCGACAGGCATTGATCGTGGAGGCCAATACGCGCAGGCCTTCATCGCCTCGTGCCCGGTTGAAGTCGCGCAACGCCGCGAGCGTGATCGGGCCAATCGCCCCGTCCACCTTCATGTCGCGGTAGTAGCGCTGCTGATCATTGAGCACGTTCAGGGTGTGCTGCAGTTCTTCCCCGGCACGGCCATACCCGCTGTTCACGCCGTAGTCGAACAGATACTCGGCCAGCGGCTCATGGATCGACGCGATATCGTCCAGGCGTAGCGTGTGCCAGTAATCGGCGGCGTAAATGTCGAAGGCCTTCTGGTACGGCAGGTCGCACATCGGGCCGTGATAGCCATGCCGGCGTGCCACTGCCTGGGTGATGCCGTACTTGGTGGGCCCGCCACGGTCGGACGGATGATCGACGAAACCGCCCTCTCGGTCGATGACCTCGGCGATCAGTCGCTGCTGGAGCGGATGCGTCATGTAATTACCTGCTGTCTCACGACAGTAGAAACTCAGCTGCGTAGCGTTTCGCTCGCTTACTTAAACTAAACGAAAATTAGCAGCGCGTGATGAAAAGCACTTCTAGGGTGGGAAGTGCATGAATACTGCTCCTTCGGGCCGGTCACGACTGGGGGTCACGAGCCGGCCCACCCCAAGGATGGGGTAACTTGTAGGGCCGTGATCCATCCCCCTCCAGCAGGCCCTCTTGGCCCGGCAAGGATGCCGGGCTTTGTCTTTCCTGCCATGTTTACCCGCCTCACCCTTTGAACGTAACGCAATGTGTATTAACGTAATGGGCGAGGCAGTGAAGCCTTCGACATGACAAGGAGAGCAACAATGACTATGGCGCAGCGGGTCCTTCGCTCTGTCCGCGTACGCTTGGGAACGCATCAGACCAGCTTTACCAACGCTTCCAACTCTGATTTCGAAGACGAAGCCCCGGTCAGCCTCAGGCAGGCTGAACAAGCCCGCCGCGAAGCCGAGTATCAAGCTCGTCGCGAGGGGGCCAAAGCTCCCCTGCTGCAGGTCTGGAAGGTGTAGCGGGCTCTACGTAAAAGGCCCTGCCGGACTGGCAGGGCCTTGGCATGGGCAACATGCCTTATCCTAATTCTCGTCCCTCTGCCTGACCATACTCCAGCCAGTGCCCTAAGGGATTGATGCCGACCAGGGCGACATCCGGGTTGGCTTCGAGATAAGCATCGGTATCGAACTCTGCAGACGGATCACGTCCTTCTTTCCAGCCCCAGTCCCAATAGTGATCGACCGGGTCGATACCAGCTTGTGCAACATCAGGGTTCTGGCTCAGATACCAATCCACATCAAACCAGGCGTTGGGATCACGGCCTTCTTCCAAGCCGTACTCTTCAAAGTGCTTGGCCGGATTGATGCCAGCGTTGGCCACGTCAGGGTTCTCGCTGAGGTAGAAGTCGGTATCGAACTCGACACTTGGATCGCGGCCTTCTTTCCAGCCGTACTCCATATAGTGCGTGAGAGGATTGATTCCTGCGGATTTGACGTCCGGGTTCTTGGCCAGATAGAAACTGGTATCAAACCAGCTATTCGGATCACGCCCCTGTTGCCATCCGTCGGTAGCAAAATGCACATCCGGATCGACACCGGCTGCCGCTACATCCGGGTTATTGGCCAAGTAGAACTCGTCATCTAGCCCTTCCACCTCAACGCTGGGGACCGCGGGAGGGGCTGCATCAGCCCGCTGTGCCAGCACCTGCTCGCTGCCTAGCACATAAGCCATAAACTCGTTCAGGTCGGCATCCGTAGTGCCTGGTGGCAGGACGCCTTCTTCGACCAGCTGGCTAGTAGAAACGTCACCAAGGTAGTTCGGGCTCGCTTCCATGAACTCTTCGATCTGGGCGCGAGTGAAGAAACCATCAGATAGCTGGAAGTTTTCGACGGCGCCTTCAGACTTCCAATTCGTGATCGCGACCTGCTGACCGGTATAGACGTTCGCAGCAATTAGATGCTTCCCGTCCACAGTGGCAGCGTACGTGCCATCGCTGTAAGCACCGATACCGTCAGCAACTACAGTGTCCTCACCCCCTGAATCGATGATCGTCAGGACCGAGTCATAACCATCGGCAACGTACGTATCATTGCCCGCACCGCCGACCAAGAAGTTGTAGTCGGAGTAAGAGCTAGCGATAAGGGTGTCGTCGCCATTCAGGCCGAAGTTGATCTGCTGTCCATTTGAAGTCAGCCGATCGGATTGGTTGGTTCCCACCTGCTCAGGATAGCGAAGCTTTGCCATGGTCCACCTGCGAGTCCGTGTGTATTTTTATATCCCGAAGGCAGGTTAGGGCTCGTCACGGCTCGAATCAACCCCTAGTAGAGGTCAGAACTGAAAACGCCCCGGCTTTTGCCAGGGCGCAATAATCGATCATGGGAAGAGAGTAAGCGAAACGGCGGCAGAAAATCAAGACCTCTTAGGAGCTTTGGGAGGTGTCGGCTTTAGGATCGCTTGGTTCTCCTGGCCACCTCCCGCAGGTTGAAAATTGCTTTGTGCTGGCTCTTTCCGCTTAGCAGGTTGATAATTTTCCCATATGGGGCGCATCCCGCCTTTTCTGTTTTTACCTGACATATAGTTACCTCTTTGGAGCAATGGGCGGAGTGGGCTTAACAATGCCTGGTGTTGTCCCGTTGCCTTTTGTGGGCTGTCCGCCAACCTTCGCCTGCGCCGGTTGAAAACTTTTCTTGAGCACATCAGGAGAGTTATTTATCACTCTTTTGTCACTCATCGTAGTACCTCACCTTGTCGGAAATGAATTCGATATGAGAGATATTATTTCCCATCAGAAGCAGCCCTACTGAACCTTCTTTGGGCCTATCTGGATTACCCTTTTCATCGACCTCGTATTCTAAATCTAAAAAAATCTGGTGATTATCCGGAAACTCAGAGAAAGTGGCATCTTTTGTGACAGCTCCAGCCACAATAGACCCATCATCTAGGGTAATTTTTAGAATTACTGGAGTTTTACCAACAAGGTACTCCCCAAACACATACTCCCAAGCTACTGCGGAAGGATGCTTGTTGGGAAAAAATTTTCTTACAAGGAGCTTCCTCAGCCAAGCAACAAATAATGGTACAAGCAATAGACCAAAGACGGATGGCGAGTCAGAAAGCCTGATACGCAATCCTGTTAGCTCCTCCTTTTCAGAGCCAACATAAAGGGGAAGGTCAACATGGCTTGGAAAACAAGATGTAATCAGGTAGCAAATCGCACCAAAGATAGCAGCGCTTAGGACCTGCTCATTCACGGTTTGTCGGGTATACGGATTTTGTAATGACCAGAGCCTCATTACGATAAGGCCGGGGATAATATATTTAAGTAGGAAATCTACCCCGGCCGAATCGAGCGTCATTTCAGATCCTGTTATGTCATGCTGCTTCGGCGTACATGAGCTGAGCTACCACACCTAAGCATCTGTTATCCAATGTATCCAAGCATGCCAATATTCGTGCCCAAATACCACCCCAAGCAGACCTATCCTTCCTAGCCCAATCCCTAACTTCGACATCAACGCCATAGTCCTCCAGCATGAACCTTTGCACAGCCTTAGGTGTCGGCAGCCCCGACCGCGAATATGGCCAGGTAGTCTCCGCGTAGTGATACGCCGCCGCTCGGCATAGCCAGTAGAATTGGTTCAACTGCTTCTGACTGGGTTTGCCCCGTCCTTGCCCTGGTAGCCTGATGCCATCGGCGAGCAATTCCCGATATAGCGCCACCTGGATCTCGTCGAGATACTCGCCACGCTCTTCACGTGTCAACGGACCGTAGCAATAAAGCGCCATAGCCTTGAGATGTACCGGCAACGCCTCTACCCGGCTGATCACCGCCCCGGCCTCGAGCCCGTGCACGATCCGCCAGTCGTTGTTCTGCTTCTGCGTGGCCTGCACCACATTGCCCAAGCGCGCCCGATCGATAGCGCCGGCCATCACGCTGTCACCAGTCATGCGGTACGCATCGAAAATCATTTGCCGTGCCGAGTTATATCGCATCGCTTTCCCCCTAATGGTTTGCACTGGTGTGTACTGCGTACCTAAAAGTTCGCATTTGCGTACTTTCGCGTACCTGTTTTGCCCTTGAATCCCGCTCTAGCCCGCATGGTTGCTGTGGTTCGCACCTGCGTACTTTATGCCCCGCTCAGCTCTTGCAGCGCTTCCCTCACCCGCTCCCTGGTCAAGCCCGGCAGCCTGCCTTCCCACTGGGCAAATACTGCCTCTCGGCTGCCCCGCTCTGCCTTGAGCATTTCTCTGGCGACCATCTTTGCCTGGCAGTACAGCGTGTATTCGGCCCACTCCAGCGGGTAACCGTTCTCTCCACCGACTAGGCGCCCGTCTGGCCATGTGCGGGGTGGTTCTTTCACGCTGCCTTTCCCTCCCGGGATAATTCGCCCTCATTTGCCCCGCTACCGCCGATTTCTTTCCCTACAGGGATGATCTCTACCCATGTCCCACTCTATTGCTTGCGGTCGATGATTGGCGGCCTGACTTTCCACTCCCTGACGTACTCGCCACGGTCATCCGGAAGCAGGCCGGCGCGGACCAGTCCATCCTCGATGGTCTTGCAGCTGATCGAATAGTTGCCGGTGTCCCTGATGCGCTCTTTCGGACCCAGCCGAGGCGTGAAGTAGATATCCACCTGAACATCGATAGGCGGTAGACCGGAACTGATTACCGCCTGCTTGGTAAGTAGGTCGCAGAGTTCCACCTGATCCTTATGCTTCCGCCAGTGCTGACGCAGCGCGACATTGGTGGAGGGGCCGATGTACGGCACGAACAGACGGATCATCGCTTCTCCCCCAGCACGCCTTCGGCGAGCGCCCTGTTGAGGGTCCGAGCTACCCATTCCCACTGCCGTTCCCACAATTCAGGAGACCGGTGGATCTCGTCGTGATGCCGGCGACAGACCGGCATAACCATTGAGTCCGGGGCCGTCATGCCGCCACCACTCAAGTGGCCGACGCCTTTGATGTGGTGCGGATCGTCTGCCGGGGCGCCACACATGACGCAGGGCTGCTGCTTGACCCAGTCCAGATACTGACGACTGCGGAATGGCTTCTGCTTGAGCATCACGCCACCTCCCCAGGCATAATCTGAATCATTGCCTCGATCTGTTCCTGATTGCAGTTGGGCCAGTACCTGGCGCAGATATGCCTGCAGATGCCCCGGAAGAATTCCTGGAACTCGACCTCGTCCATCTCGTCGTAGTTGAGCGACTGAGCCTTGGTCAGCCTGAGCACACCTTCGCCCGGCACCTCGAGGTTATGGATGTCGCAGTACACGCCGGATTCGCGCTGCAGCTCCTTGAGCACGTCATGGGCATCCCAGCCTTCGAAGCCCTCGATGTGCTTGGCTACCAGCTGGCCCAGGGCATGCGCCCGGTAGTGCTGGCCGGTGCTGCGCGGCTTCTTGAACTCGGCCCGCACCACGTCACCGATCTTGTAGCCGCGGCTGCGCATCATCGCGTAGTCGATATCGGTTCGAGCCACCCAGGCGTTGATCTCTTCACCGCTGCGCGGATCGATGAGACGGCGGGCCTGCAGGTATAGCGGCCGGCTGCGCTTACGCTTGCTCATCCAGCCTCCTTGCCTTTCGCTCGTCACACTTGGCGCCACGAAGGAAGATGCAGACCAGCAGGAAGCCACCTAGCCATAGGGCAGGAATCAATACCCAGTTCATGACGGCAGGCCCTCGACAATAAATCCTCTAAATGGACTTAACTTCCGAAATCCCTTGCCGATAAGGAGTCGCCACGAAAAACAAACAACACTTACCCCCCTATCGCAGGACCATTGATGGCAATCTATTCGGTTGTTTTCGAACTTCTCCTTCCCCAGGAGTACGAGGCATTTTTTAGTCGGCTTCAGAACTACCCATGCAAGTACGTGACTGATACGTGCTACCTGGTTGAGGCCGAGATCAGCTCCGATTTCCTTCGGGACAAACTGATGCCGTTGATGGGCGAGAGAGATCGCGTCTTCATAACCCGCGTATGTGATGACTGGGCGAGTGCTGGTACGCAATGTGGTTCGTGGCTGAGTGCTCCTGAGCGAGAGCTCGTCTGAACTAGCTCGATCGATTGGCGGCAGGGATGCCGCTGTTTTAAATTCCTTCATGCAGCACTACCCTCGAACATGTCGCCCTGCGGTGCCGGCGCCGGCTTGTAGCCACCCTGCATGCGGTACTCGTCGGCTGTGCTGCCGGTACGGCGCCGGCGCATGATGGTCTGCCCGCACTTCCTACGAAGGTCCCGAATCCGGGCACTGATCGCGGCATGGCTGTCCACCACCTGGAAGCGCGCCTGGATCGACTCGGCAATCTCATGCAATTGCATCCAGTAGGTTGCGTCGCGCAGCACCAGGTAGGTCCGGCCCAACTGGGTGTCGTCGTCCAGGTAGCTCGCGTCGCGCTGCGGGCGAAGTTCTGTCACGGTCCCCATCAGGCACCTCCTGCGATCAGCCAGATTGCGTAGACCTCGGCCAGAATCACGGCATTGCCCGCGACCAGCAGGCAGAGGCATGCGCCATTACTGAGTTGTTTCATGCAGCCTCCCGGTAGCAGTGACTGCCAGGGCCTTACGGTTGGCTTTGCTCGAGCTGAGGCTGCATGTCTTGCACACCATGCGGGCCTGACGCTCACCGCTGACCGGATCGACGTCGGTCATCTCGGTTTCGCCCTTCCAGCGACTGCAGGCCGGGCACCAGTGGCGGCCGTAGCCGCGACGTAGTTGGGTCATGCGGCACCTCTCTGAAGCCGTTCGGCCTGTTCCAAGAGTTCTTCGCGACGCTGCTCAGTCGCCTGCTGTTGTTGCCGGCGCCGTTCCTTTGCGGCTTCGTCCTGTCCGTCGATGACCTGCCGCAGGTGGGCCACGATTTGGCGGCGTTGCTCCCGGCACCCCGGTGTGTCGGGCGCTTCCGGGGCTGGCAACAGATGCTGAACCTTGGGCGCTTCTAGCAAGCCATCAGTAACCGCTTTCTGAACGGTTTCCTGTCGGCGCACCGGATCATGGCCAAGCGATACCTCCCAGGTGGGTTGGTGCCCTTCTGCCTTGGTGGCTGCCACTTCACGCTCGTAGGCACCGATGAATGCCATCCGGGCCCCAACCTTGTCGCCTTGCTCCAGGACCGGCCGGGCGGTGCCCATGGCGATCGCGACTTCACGTGTCCATACCACGGTCTCGTTCTCATCCAGCGAGGTCAGGGCCAACGCCCAAGCCTCGTTCGGTGACAGGTAAGCATTGGCGCTGGGCATGCGCTCAAGGATCGCTGCCAAGGTCAGCCGGCCCGTCAGTTCGGCACGACAGCGTGCCAGGGCCTGTTCGATCTCCGGCCGGTTATAACTCCGCATGTCGCGAATCATCAGGTTGGCCGCGGCGGGCTTGATCTCGCTCCCCAAGACCTCGGCTGTGGCGTAGAGCTGCTCCAGCAGCTGCTCGGCGTCTCGGCTGGTCAACGGCATCACTCGTCTCCCCAGGAAGCGCGCAGCATGGCCTTGGCCTCATCCACTGCGCTGAGATTGGCTTGGGTTCCGTCCATCTGACGGGCGCGTGTTGCGGTCATCTGCTGGCCGGTGCGCATCTGCGTGGCGATGGTTTCGCAGTCCTGCAGCATCTGACCGACCTGGTGCCCTTTGGCGATGTAGAACTGGTTGTTCATGCTCAGGAAGTACGCAGCCACGCCGGGAGCAAGATCCTTGCCCACACGGTCCACCAGTTGGCTTAGCTGTCCTGCAACACGCTGGTTCCAGATTGGGTATTCGCCGTAGCGGCGACGGTAGGTCACGGCGTAGTTGGCCCAGGCCTTGAACGTCTTGGCCTTCGGATCTCGTGGACCAGGCAGGTCGGCAGGGACACGTGCCAGTTCGTCATCGTCGTGTTCGTCGTTCGAAGCCGGCCCGCCATCCAGGACCAGCGACTGGGGCTCGCCCCCGGTCGCAACATGATCACTGGTATCCTGATTGGTAACCTGATTACTGGTATCCTGATTTGTCGGAGATTTTTCCGATCCAGGCTCGGATTTTTTTCCGTGGGTGCTCGGAGATTTTTCCGACCCAGCGCGGATATTTTTCCGATCCTTGGTCGGATATTTATCCGACCCATCCAGCTTCTTGTTCCAGGTTTTTCCCTTCTCGGTCAGACGCACCAAGGTGATGGAATTCGTATTCGATAATTCGATCAAACCTGCCGCCTTGAGCGCGCGCAGCATCCGGTAAGCGGTGTCTGGCTTGTCAGTCAGCAGTGGCAGTTCTTCGACGATCTTCTGCTTGCTCAACGCATAGAACACGCCATCGTCGGTGCTTACGGGCTTCGCCCATGAAGGACATTCGTAAACGAAGGCGAATAGCAGAGACTGCTGAGCATTCAGCCCCCACTCAAGCGCCTTGGCCTGGTTTATGGATACAGTGAACTGCATTAAGAACTCCTTGCCGGGGAGCTCTTCAGGCCCGGCGCTTGGGCGTCATCTCGACGCGCGGGATGCTGGAAAAAATGTTTGGAGTCCATTACGATATCCTCACGTTGTTTCTGAAATCGCCCCGCCCTGGTCGCCACAACCTGCGGGGCTTTTTCATGTTCGCCGCTCGTCAAAAGGACTGCGAGGGCCTTGTTTTTCCAGACAGAGCGAGGCCGAAAAGCCCCGCCTGCCCTGCCTTAAATCAACCGCAAACGCGGACGTGACTGTTCCTTTCTCAGCGCAAAAAGCGCCTTCCCTGCTTCTTCCTGCGCGACCTGTAACGCTGTCTCCAGCGCGATGTCGCAAGCCGCGACGCCGCGTGTCCGTGCGGCCTCGTGCACCATTGCCTGGTATTCGGGGCTTATGCTGTTGAGTGCGGCCTGCGCCATTTCCCGGTCGAACACGTGTGCCTCCTAGGGCCTGTCAGGCGGTTTGTCGTTGGTGCAAACTGCGCATGAGCCCGACTTCGAGCATGCGCTGAAGCATTTGGGTTGCTGCCGCCCTGCTCTCGTCGCTGAGCGGCTTGCCTTCAGCCAATTCAGCGAGCATCTGCGCATGGCGGCGTTGGTTGGCCTCAAGGCTTTCCATCGTCAGGTCGTGGACATACGTGGCGAGGCGTCCCCCGGTCTGTAGTGCAGCGGCAGCCTTGAGTTCATCGAGTTCGGACTCGGTAAATCGAACCTTGACCACCTCGCTCAGGTGGGTGCCCTCCGGCTTTCGGCGGCGATCCTCGAGCAGGTGGCTGTCGTTTGAGAGAAAGCGATCCATGAATGAGTCCTTCCTTGCTGTTTTGGGAATCAGGAGTCGCGGCTCTCACGAGCAGGCGGTCAGGGATTTAGGCGGCCGCTACATCAGCGAGCCGGGGACAAAGCTCGACTGCTGCAATGGCCCCGTTTGTGATTCGCTCAGCCATCAGGGCATGCACTTCAGAGATGCCATGCCGGCCAGTTGCCCAGCCGGACACCGTGCCCTGCTTCACACCCAGAGCAGTGGCGGTTTGCTCCTGGGTGCCGAAGTGCTTAATGAGTCGGGATATAGGGGTATCCATAGGAACAACCTGAAAAGATAGGAATGCCTATATGCTAGCTATAGGAAGTCCTTTTTGCAACGCTATAGGCGTGCCTATATCTTCCGAAGCTATGACTATCGGGGATCGGGTGCGGCGCGCCAGAAAAAGCGCCGGGCTAACTCAGTCGCAACTAGGCAAAGTTGTTGGCGTGAGGCAGGCCACCATTTCAGAGCTAGAGAAAGGCGAGTCGCGCTCAAGCGCGTATCTTGTGCAGATAGCTCATGCCTGCGGAGTAAATCCAGACTGGCTGGCCACCGGGCGCGGAGATATGCACGACACCGTGCCGGAAAGCCCTGCCCCTGCTGCAAGTAACGTACGGGAAGGGCCGTCCAATATCCGCCATGTGCCTGAGATCAGTTGGGTGCAGGCTGGGTGTTGGACCGAAGTGAGCGAGTATTCCTTGGACTTGGCAGACGTGCCTCATTGGCCCTGTCCAGTTAGCTGCAGCGAAAGGACGTTTGCCCTCCGGGTCGAAGGCGACTCCATGGCCCCCTACTTCGTGCCAGGCACAATTATCTTCGTCGATCCTGAGGTCATGCCGATCAGTGGCAAGAAGGTAGTGGCCATGCTGAGCGACTCGGATTCTGAGAAAGCGACCTTCAAGCAGTTCATAGAAGATGGCGACCAGAAGATGCTCAAGGCAATGAACCCCAACTGGCCACAGCCGTACATTCCCATCAACGGCAACTGCAGGATCGTAGGTACGGTGATCTTTGCTGGGATGGAGATGTGAGCGTTTGGCGGGGGTGTGAAACCGTCCAGGTACGTGCGGTAGTGAAAAAGAGCGGTCAGAATTCCGCGAGGCTGTCCAGTCGATCCAGCAGACCCAGCAATCGATCCTTAAGCGCTTACCTTCTGCGCCTCAGCAGCCTCAGCAAGTAGATAGCTGGCTGCTCTTCCAGCCCGCCCACCGAGGCGGGTCTTTCATGTTCTGCTACTCTTGGTATGAAGCCACCCAGCCGAGGCGGCTTACAAAAACTACTACGCAAGGGAACAGACCATGATCAATCGTATCGCGGTATTCGTTACCGCCCTTCTCCTTTCGTTTGCCGTTCAGGCATCCCAGCCCGGCTCGCAGCCCAGCGAACTGCAAGCTGTTGGCCAAGGCTCAACTATCCACGCTTTTACTCAAGAGC
Organism: Halomonas sp. McH1-25; assembly: GCF_022348165.1. Lineage (GTDB taxonomy): Bacteria > Pseudomonadota > Gammaproteobacteria > Pseudomonadales > Halomonadaceae > Modicisalibacter. The sequence goes on along the minus strand of NZ_JAKRFI010000001.1, from coordinate 224,925 downwards.
TACAGCTCGAAGGTGACTGTCCTGTGGTTCAGGAAATGAGCAGCGACGAGCTCATCCTCGCTCAGGGCTGCTGTAAGGTCTGTCGCAAGGGTAAGGCCTGTGGCGATAGCTGCATCAGCCGGAACTACACCTGCCATAAAGGGCCTGGCTGCGCATGTGATGGGTAGGTCCAACCTAACTGGTTCCAAACCCGCCTGCCGAGGCGGGTTTTTTGTGCCTGCCTGTTAGAAAAATAGACCTGCCGATAAAAAAATATAGGTATACCTGTTGACGTGTTTTATAGGTTTCCCTATATTTCAACACATGGACGCGGCGCTGCCGGTTCAAGGCCCTCACAGGCCGACGCTCTTTAACAACCAGTCATCCGTCCCGCTCGGTAATAAGCGGGCACCTGCATTCTCAGTCGGCTGTCAGTAGCGGGACTGAGACCTTCGAGGCAAATGCATGCAGCGTGGACGAGGCCATCCAAGTGGAGCCAGGCCCTCAGCGTTGAGGGTAGGTCTTGGGGTTGGCGCCCCGGGCAGAGAGCGATGCCCAGCCTCGTTACTTCATGAGCAACACGCGATCCGCTGCGTAGTGCGGCCTAGCGCCCTGGGCAGAGGCTGAGAATATCTGTCCATCTGGAAGCACTCTGCCGGAAAAGACGATCCAGCCTTCCCTAGCCGTGGTCGTGATGACCAGTTAACGACAGAGTACTTCCAGATGTTCACTCAGCACCTCAGTTCCCTGCGTATTCCCCCGGCTATGCCGGGGGCCTTTTACCGGGAAGCTGACAGGTAAGGCCTGGTTACCCGTTTCGGTCTGGGAGGAAGCTGCTGAGACAAGGCGTGCTTGAGCATGGCGAGGTCGTGTTCACAGTCAGTTTCCATGAACTGAGCCAGCATTCGCGCCGCTTCTACACGGACGAAGTTAAGAATGTAGTCGTCATAGGTGGTGATGAAAGAGTTGCAGTACCGACAGGCCAACTCATCGGTCGGGGCGGGATCCCCTTTCCAGTAATTAACACCATGGCAATGGGTACAAGCGACTTGCCGTGAACGGTTAAACATGACTAAGGCCTCCTGCCTTTTCTCATTATTGTCAGAAGCAAATTAACAGGAGTTTGATGGCAAGAACATTAAAAATTCGTGTATATGAAAATCTATTTTCTCTAATAAAAACAGACGTTTAAATTGAAGGTTTAATTAACTTCGTTCAGTGGAACGCGGACCCTGCCGCGTACTTTCAGCCAGCATCCGGATGGGCATCGCGCCCCTTCGCGGGGCCTCCGCCGAGCGGTGCCCATCCGGATGCTTACTGCATCGATCCCTGCGTACCGATATTGCCCGCCACCGTGCGGGCTTTTTTACGCCCAATCCCAAGGAGGTTTGCATGCCGCGACCCATGGACCTGTTGAATGCCCGCGTCACGATGCCGTCACTCGACGCCCAGACGCGGCTGCAAGCTGAGCTTCGAGAACGAGCCGCCCAGGCTCGCTACCGAGATGAAGATGCCAAGCCAATGACCCTGGCCCAGCACGACAACGTGCGCCGGGGCATCGCCTACCGCCAGCGCTTGGCTGGCCTGGGTGAAGCGTCATGACGCCCCAGCGTGAAGCGCTGGCTCTGTCCAGCGTGGTCGGCGCCCTACTCGGCCCCGGCACTACACGTGCTGACCGGGCCTTCATCGTCGATGGCCGGCTCTACAAGCTGACCGTCGAGCAGATCAAGGACGAGATCGCGATGCAAGAACTCATCAATCGCGAGGCAGGCCTGCCCTCGCCGGACGACGATCCCTATGCCATCGACCCCGCCGACATGCGCGAGGCGTTACTGGCGGCATTGGTCGATCCCAACCTGGGCGCCGAAGTCGCTGACCGGCTCGCCCTGTTCACTGAATCGAATGGCTACCCAAGGCGCACAGCTGATGCGGTGGAGACGCTGCGCGACGTGATGCGCTGGTACCGAGAGCGGAAGGAGGTTTCATGAGCTATCGCGAACGACTGATCCGAGAGCATGCCGAGCGGCTGCGCGAAGGCGTATACGACGGCGAACCCGATGCCGTGGCGCCCTTCGCCGAGTATCTGGCCGAACAGGGCTCGCTAGGACATGGCGTGGTCGAGATAAAGGCCAACATGACCGTGGCCGACCTGGTTGATGCCTATCTGAAAACGCGCTCGGCACAGCTCGAGCTATCCGCCTGGGCAAAGATCGTCGCCGAGGAAGCCCAGGAAGATGCAGAGATGAGGATGGTGGGATGAGCGAGTTCCAACGAGAAGAGCGATACATCGTAGTCAAGATTTCAGATATTCCACCCGGAGAAACGCCGTGGCTTCGGCGCAAGCTGCAAGCGGCCCAGATTCCCACCCGAGAATGCGTTGTAGTTGAAGCCGACTGGCCGATTTACGAGAAGACATGGGATGCCGTACAGCGAATGGCTGAGCGTAAACCGCAGCTAGCGGAAGAGCTGTATGCGCTGCTCGATGAGTTCCCGGGTTTTACGGCATCACTGCACGAAAAAGCGGCATGGGCAAGCCGGGTGATCAGCGCAAAGCGAAAGGCACGCGGCAAATAAGAGGTGCCCCTTTCCAGGGTGAGGCCTGGTCAGGGGCTGAAGCACGGGTCAGAGCTTCATAGTGGAGAGTAGACATGATTCTGGAAGAAGCGAAGCAGGAACTGCAGGCCAATGGTCGCATCAGCACCCTTGGCATGCCCGAAGATATCTGGCTGGAACTGCGCGGCCTGGGCATCGGGGCCAGTGAGGCCGCGGCGGCGATCGGTATCAGTGAGCATCGTACGCCCTACGAGATTGCCGAGCGCAAACTCAGCTTGGCCAAGGACGACGACGAGGCCAACTATCGCCGTCAGTTGAAGATGGCCATGGGTCACGTCATGGAGCCGGTCACCGCCTCTCGCTTTGCTGAGGCCACCGGGCTCACCGTCCAGAACTACAACGCCATGGTCGCCCACCGCGACCATCCCTGGATGCTGGCCAATATCGACCGCCGGGTCGTAGGGGTCACCGAAGGCCAGTCTGTCTGGCTGGAAGGCATCTTCGGGCAGGCCGTCAGCGGCCCGGGCGTGATCGAGCTGAAGAATGTCGAGTTCGGCCAGAAATGGGGCAAGCCCGACAACGTCCACGCTACAGCCGGTCTCTGCACCTCTGGCGAGGTGCCGGAAGATTACTTCGTCCAGGTCCAGCATCAACTCGCAGTCATGGGCTATGAGTGGGCGTTCCTGGTGGTGACCATCGCCGGCTGGGAAACCCGCTGGTACCCGATCCTGCGCGACGACGCGCTGATCGAGGACATTATCGAGCTCGAGGGCGAGCTGTGGGCCGGCATCCAGCGAGGCGAGTTGCCCGATATCGACGTCGAGCATCCCAAGGCTATCGAGCTTCTGAAGCGCCGGTACCCCGGCACGGACGGAAGCATTGTTCGACTGGATAGCGTTGCGCACTGGCGTGAAGAAATCGAGAAAGCCGACGCCGAAATCAAGAAGAACGAAGGCATCAAGGAGGTCGCCAAGGCTCGCCTGCTTGAAACCATGGGCGAAGCCGCTGTCGGCGTCTTCTCCGATGGCGCCTGCTTTCGCCGCAAGGTCATCAATAAGAAGGCCTATACCGTCGAGTACCAGGCAACCAGTTACCTCGACTTCCGAGCCGGAAAGATCGGCAAGGCCGAGAAAGACCAGCTCGCCGCCCAGCACAATGACACCCAGGGAGAAGCCGCATGACTCAACAGAATATCGCCCAGTTCCAGGCGCCGACCGAAGGCCAGCAGGCAACAGCCCCCGCCGTTCAGACTCAGGAGGACATGCAGCACCTCCTGTTCAACCACAACGCCATGTCTCAGCTTTACAACCTTGCCCAGGTCATGGCCAGCGGCAAGTCCACGGTACCGCAGCACCTGCAGGGTAACGCCGGCGACTGTATGGCGGTGGTCATGCAGGCGGCACAGTGGCGTATGAACCCGTTTGCTGTTGCCCAGAAGACACACACCGTCAACGGCACGCTGGGCTATGAGGCACAGCTGGTCAACGCGGTAATTACCACCATGGCCCCGACGACCGGCCGCCTGCAGTACGAATGGTTTGGGCCGTGGGAAAACGTTCTGGGCAAGTTCGTCGAGAAGCAAGGTAATGGCGGCAAGTCATACAAGGCGCCGGGCTGGAAGCCAGAAGATGAAGTCGGTCTCGGCGTGCGCGTGTGGGCGACGATCAAGGGCGAGGAATATCCGCGTGTACTCGAGCTGCTGCTCACCCAGGCACAGACACGCAACTCCACGCTCTGGGCAAGCGATCCCAAGCAGCAGCTCGCCTACCTGGCCATCAAGCGCTGGGCGCGGCTCTACACACCTGACGTCATCCTCGGGGTATATACGCCTGATGAGATGGAGGGCTACGGCGCTGCTGCCGGTGAGCGTGACATCACTCCGCAACCGGATGCCCCTCGCCAAGTCAGCCATCAGCGCAACACCGCCTCTCGGGTGGGCAGCAAGCTGGCCGAGAAGCGCAAGGCGCGGCAGGAGTCTGAGCCACAACCCGAAGCCCAGCCTGAGCCACAGGCAGAGTCCGAGCAACAGGAAGCCGGCCCCGGCGGCGTGATCACCTGCGCCTACGTCTGCGACCAGATTCAGAAAGCCACCACGCCCGACGAGCTGGCCGAGGCCATCGACTTGGCTCGCCATGTGCCTGAAGAAGACCGTGGCGTGGTCAATGAAGCTTACAAGGGTCGCGTCGCAGCGCTGAAAAAGGCTGCCGCAGCCAAACAGTGAGGTAGCCCATGGCTAGCAAAACCTGGTTGAGCGACGAGCTCGATAAGCTGACCCGATTGCTCGAGCAGGGTCTGACTTACGCTGAAGCTGGCAAGGAAATGGGTCGATCACAAGGCAGCGTGCGTAGCGCTGCCCTGCGCTACCGGCTCATGGATCCAGCAACACGAGTGATTGGCACGCCCTGGTCGCGTGCCGATTACGACCACCTGGAAGCGCTCTATCTGAAGCGGCACACCTATGCCGAGATAGGTCGGCTCATGGGTCGAAGCGAGGCCAGCGTCCGCGGCGCCAGTGAGCGCCTAGGGCTGCGCAGCCATGACCGGCCCCATCCCGGCAGTTACGACTACGGCGAGCGCGTGGATGCCATGATCCGCGACATGATCGAGGTCGAGCGCTTGTGCGTGCCTGCGATCGTTCGTCGTCTCAAGGCCCATGACATCACAGCGTCGGGCCACTGGGTACATAAAAGGATCGCTGCCATGCCGGCAGAGGTCCGTTGGGCCATGCGCAGAAATGCCGTTGAGCGCCGAGCCAGGCTTCGCAGTCTGTGGGCGCGACGCCAGCGGGCACAGAAACGCCAGGCGGCGTAACCCCTTTCGAAACATCCCGCTGTTACCCAGTGCAGCCAGCCTCGGTGGGGCCCGGCGGAGGGTTCAACTGTACCAATAACCGAACGGCAGTCTGCGATTTGGCCAACTCTCCGGCTCTACCCCTATTGCAGTAGGGATGAGTCCACCGCCTAGCGGGAGGTCGAGGGCGCAGACCGGCGCCGCCCGTCACGCGGCTTTCATTCTCAGGCCCTGCCAGTCCGGCGGGGCTTTTCGTTTCTGGAGGTGGTTATGCATCCCCGCACCAAAACGACGTGGCACATACACATGCCGGTCGGTTACCTGCTGAAGCTGTCCGATAAGCGGTTGATGGAAACGATCACGCACCCAGGCGGCGCAGACGGAGCCCGGGCAGAGCTACGCGACATGCTCAGCAAAGGCATCACCAACCTCGTGGCGGGGCCATGCGATAACCAAAACCCGGACGGCTCGTGCGCCGGGCATTCGGACAAGGAGGCATCATGAGCACGGTAAACCGAACCGGCACTGTGAGCTTCGGCGACGCCAGTCTAAACGTCTGGGAGGATCCAGTACGTCGCGACACTCTGCAATGGCAAGCATGGGAGCGCCAGTTCAAGAAGGACGTTTTCTTACGCGTGGCTCAGCAGCTTCGCCGCCTTGGCTGGAAGACTGAAGTGCCTGCCGAGATGGTCGAGCAGTATGGCAGGCGGTTTGCCGAGAAACACCGATACTGCCGCAAGGGCGACCTGCAAGGCTTCTTGGACATCTCGGGGCGCTGCATCAAGTTCGAAATGTGGCAGGACGTGGCCAATGGCGAGAACCCGAACGGAGGGCGCTACGACTTCGGCAAAGAGAAGCGGATGCCCTACCTGCTGTGGCTGGAAATGGAGCGCACACGCCGCCGTCTGCGCACCTACTTGTGCAATATTTTCTTCGGCTACGAGTTCAAAGACGCCAAAAACGATGGCCGCAACGAGAATCGCGGGCCGGGTGCATTGACCGCGATGGAGTGGGTCGAAGCGTGTTGGCGTACCAGTTGGCATTTCAAGGGCGACACCAGCGCCTACAAGATCAGCGACTGCAACAGAAAGTCCGCCGATGGAAAGCTGATCGAGCACGGCCAACGGGTCTTCTTCACCGACCGGAAAGGCCGAATGAACACCGGTATCGCCTACTACAACATCAATAACATGTGGTGGGTTGTCAGCGGCAAGTACGGGGTGAGCAACGAAGCCAGCTTCAGTATTTACGTTGATAGCCCGGGCGATTTGCGCCGTAAGCGCAACGAGGATCTTCGTCGCAAGCGGCTCGAGGGTGAGATGGCGAAGGCTGTCAATGCGATGGACTTCAAGCGCGCCGAGACGCTGAAGCAGATCCTGTTTCCCCAGCCCGAGCCGCTCTACCTGATCTGGCACAAGGGGCACGGCGTCTACCACCGCCCCGGCGCCTGCGGCTACACCAGCAATCCTGTCGAAGCCGGCAAGTTCACATGGGATGAGCTTGGGCGCTTTCGTCCGAAAGACGGCAGCCTAGAAGACAGCCTGAGCAGGATCATTCCCCTCGATGAAGCGGAGGCGGCCGCATGAAAGAACGTCCGATCTTGTTCAACGGCGAGATGGTCCGCGCCATTCTCGACGGCAGGAAGACCCAGACGCGGCGGGTGGTGAAGCCAAAGGTGGAAGAGCTGATCCGCTGTCACGCTGGCGTGCCAGGCGAAGAGTGCGAAGTCAGCTTCCGCTACAACAATTGGTTCGACGATAACGGCACAGCGCATGACCCGGAGTGGCTTTGCTATGCCAGCGAATATCCCGAGGAAGGGATTATCCCTATCGGCCAATGCCCCTACGGCGAGCCAGGCGACCGGCTTTGGGTGAGGGAAGGGATACTGCAATCTCTCGACAGCACTACGCTGCCCAGTGGTGAATGCGAGTCCTACTGGACGCATGAGAAGGTCGAATACCTAGCCGACACGCCACAGCCTCAGCAGCGATTCCTTCGTCCCGATAGCTACAGCTCACCTTGGATGAAGCGCCGTCCCTCTATCCACATGCCCCGCTGGGCCTCGCGCATCACGCTGGAGATCGTCAGCGTGCGCGTCGAGCGGCTGCAGGAGATCAGCGAGGCGGATGCCAAGGCCGAGGGCGTCCATGGTGAGCAGGAAGCAGCGGATGCCGGCCTGAGCTGGCATGACAAGCCACGGCGCGCCTTCCGGTTCCTCTGGCAATCGATCAATGGTGCCGACTCATGGGACGCCAACCCCTGGGTGTGGGTCGTCGAGTTCAAGCGGATCGATGAAGCGAGGGCCGCTGCATGAACATGATGATGGCCATCGACGCCATGCTCAGCGCTACTGCCCGGGCATGGTCAATGCCCACCATTACGCCGCATATTCAGCCCCTGCCGCCAGCCTCTCGCCGTGGCAGCGTGAAGCGACACCAGCGCGCCGCGGCTAGGGCCAGGGCGCGCCGGCGAGCGAAGCGGTTGAGGCAGACTTAATCTTTACCCTCGAGCTCCTTTCGAGCCTCTTTTTCTAAAATTTCCAATCCTTCGTCTGGAATTTCATCAAGGTTCATTTCTGCGAAACCACACCGCTCTCTGGCTTCCATCATCTTCTCTCGAAGAAGCTTTTTGCCGAAGTTGTCTTTAGCCATGGAAGTAACCTTTCCCCTGCTGTGTTTTCGTTAGCGACGCCACATGAATATCCCAGTAAACAACTATTCGGTAAAGCCAGGCCACCCAAGCGGTGGCCTTTCTCGTTCTGGAGGTTTCGCCATGCACACGGCCATCGAGTGGCAGCGAGTCATCGAACGCAACAAGCACGAATACAGGGAGAGCGATGCTGAAGGCAGAGCCTGGCTGCTTGAGAGCTGGCAGCGCCACCATGAGCGCATGACCAATACCGCCGCCGCTTGGGAAAGGCTCCGCAACGCCTCGCCCGAGGAGATCGCAGAGCATCGCAGCAAAGCCGCGGACTATGCCGGGCTGATCGAATGGGCGGCGAGTCAGCCGGGGGAAGTGCAGAAGCGCTTGGCCTTCTGAAGATCCATGCGCGAATAATAGAAGCTTCCCTACACTCACTTGACAAAGACAGGGAAAAGCACAATTATCAGGTTTACAAATCCCTGCTTTGGAACAATTTCTTATGAATCAGCCTTGCCACCCTGCGGAGCTTGACCCAGAACTGACCGAGCAGCGTTTGAATGAGCTCGCTAGGTATATGCTGGATGTCTTCTCGCGAGCCATCGCTGAGACTAACCATCCCCTGGATGACACCTACACTCAAGGGAGCCGAAGCTGGGCTTGGCTGCGCAATTCTCTGCTTCGAGAAGGTGAGAGCCGATTCCCTTGGCTACGAATCGTCCACCGTGGCAATGATATTCAATTTAGCATTGGCAATGCTATCTTTCGTTTCTTCTGTGATGATCCAGAGAGGCCAAAAAAATATTTCGCTACTGCTTTAACTGAAGCAGAATCAATGACGACCAATTTAACGCTGTTCGATGAGGACTTTATGGGCCATGCAGGGCTGTGGAGGTTCTTTGTTCGCAAAGCTATGAATGATGAAGATGAGCACTCCCTGTTTTGCATAAATTATAAGTTTGGCTCTAGAGACGTTAATGCAAAATGGCAATATAACGCCAGCGTAAATACGTTCATGAGCACTACGGCCGATATCCCAGAGGCTGCAAAATTACCAGACCATGTACTTGTCCCAAGGCCGAATGCTGCCGAAGCGGGTGAGAACGATGAAACCATCGAAGGCAACAATGGCTCAGTTTGAAGGAAGCAAACTTAGGCTAGCGAGACATTATTGGGGTAAAACTCTTGGCCAGGTTGCGGAAGACATAGAGAGATCTAGGCAATATGTCTCTCAACTTGAAACCGGAAAAGCCAGCAGCGTTTCTCGGGACGTGCTAGAGAGTTTGGCGCATTCTCTAAATGTTACCCCTGATTTTTTTTGCTCTCCAGCTGGCCCTGCATTGACAGAGGACCAAGCTCACTTCAGAAGCTTGGCTTCTACCAAGGTTAGCACCAAATTAAAAGTGCTAGCTAGAGGTACTATATTTGATCAGCTGGCTCGCTTTATTGATGAGCGTGTAGCCCTGCCTGACGTCAACTTTCCAGACTATTCGGGAGCTTCAACTCCCGAAGAGATCGAGCGTGCTGCCGAAAAGTCTCGTCTCTATTGGGGCTTAGGGCTTGGCCCTATAGATAATATGGTCAAGGTTGTAGAGCATGCAGGCGCATTAGTTACTTTTTTCCGTGATGCATCGCAAGAAGTTGATGCTCTATCGATACCGTCGATAAGGCCAATTATAGTTAGAAATGATGCTAAAGAAAGCCCTTTCAGGCAGCGGTTCGATATTGCTCATGAGATGGCGCACTTGATACTTCATGAGGGCATAGAGACCGGAGATCGTAAAACTGAGACCGAAGCCAATAGGCTGGCATCGGCGTTTCTTCTTCCACGGTCTACCTTCGCCAAGGTATTCAAAACTCGGGGAAGAAGCCTTGACTGGCATTGCATCGTAGATATCAAGATGGCTTTTGGAGTTTCCAAAGCAGCCATTCTTTATAGAGCAAAGGTGCTCGGATTGATTGATGAGCGGCAGTACAAGAGTGGTGTAATATTCTTGAAAAATACTCGCCAAAGCAAAAAAGAAGACGAAGATGATTTGGTGGAAAAAGAGCGTGCCGACTTGCTATCCAAATCTTTCGAAGTCTTATCCAATCATCACGGGCTAGGATTCAATGACGTCGCAAGTGCCCTTGGTGTTCAACCAAGTCTGCTCAGAGTGGTAATATCAGATGTTGTTGAAGAAGATCTTATTCGCAACGACCATAAGATACGCAGACCAAATCTAAAGCTCGTTTAATTCCTCTTCATTTTAATATGAAGGCTGCCAAACAAGGCGGCCTTTTTTTATTTTTGGAGGCCTAACCATGTGGTTCAAGACCCTACACCTCTACCGCGTCCATGACGCGGTCGCCCTCGCCCTGCCCGTCCTGAACGAAGCGCTCCAAGAACAGGCCTTCCGCCCGCTGGGCAGTGCCGAAGCCAAGCGCATGGGCTGGGTTGCTCCGGCCGGGCGCGGCAGCGAGGCCTTCGTCCATCAAGTGAACGGTCAGCGCCTGTTGTCGGCGCAGCGGCAGGAGCGGCTGTTGCCCGCCTCGGTGGTCAAGGAAGAAGTCGAGGCGCGTGCCGCCGAGATCGAGCAGGCAGAAGGCCGCCCGCTTCGCCGGAAGGAAAAGCAGGCGCTGAAAGAGCAGGTTTATGAAGAGTTCTTGCCCCGCGCCTTCGTGCGCTCGTGGCGCTTCGATCTGTGGTGGGACAGCTCGCGCAACCTGATCGCCGTGAATGCCTCCAGCCGCAAGCGTGCTGAGGACGTACTCGACTTGCTGCGGCAGACATTGGGTAGCCTGAAAGTCACACCGTTGGCCACGAAGACGACGCCCAGCCGGGCCATGACGGAATGGCTCAATGAACCGGAAAAGCGCCCTGCCTGGCTGTCCTTGGGCAACCAGGTGGAGATCAAGGCAGTCAGTGGCGACGAGAGTGTCGTTCGGGGCAAGCAACTGGATCTTGACGGCGAAGAAGTTCATGTCTGCCTGGATGCCGGCCGGCAAGTCACGCGCCTGGCAATGACTATCGACGAACAGGTGTCGCTTGTACTGGGCGATGACCTGGCTCTGAAGGGCCTGAGGTTTGCCGACGCTCTCCTCGATGAGGCCAGCCAGACCGATGATGGCGACGATCCTGTCCTGCGGCTTGAGACGGACTTCGCGCTGATGGTCGGCGCGCTGGGTGGCGCGATCGACATGCTGGTCGAGGGGCTGGGAGGTAATGTGCCCCTTATTCCTCCAACGAGGTCAGATTTGACTGTAACCGCTCCATTGACCGTCTCGCATTAAGGATGCGTTGCGCATTACGCCTAGAGGCAAATTGAGCCATAAGATAATATTGGCTTCGTCATACCAAAAATGCAAGGGACAAGGCCAGTGCTAAAAACCATCAGAATCTCAGGCTTAAATATCAAAACTCACCCACACTCGCCTGATTCGTATGTGCAGTTATTTGAGAGAGCTATCAGTTTACAGAAACCGGTAAACTATCATGGCAACCGTTATGCTTTGTTAGGAAGCACCCATGAAAAGACTCTTTATGATAGACGCGTAATTACAGGTCAGATTTACACTTTTGTGGACTTTGACCCGACTGAAGATTGGCTAAACACAGAGACAAACGAGCCAGTTAGCGATGATTTAAAAAAGGAAATAGAGCTACCCCAACATCTCAAGCCAAGCTTTAGAAAATATGAGTATATCTTTTTTGTAAACAAACATAGATTATTCTTCGAATCAAAAAACACAGATGGTCAGTCTCTGGGCGTTTCGTCTCTAAAAAGAATATTTGAAACTATTTTTAGCCAAAAAGATGTAATAGCAAATCTTGAAGAAGTGCATGTCATTCCACAGGCTAAACATGGTGCACTTGATGAAGTTCTTTCCATCTCATTCATGTCCAGGTTGTATATTGAAATAACAAGACCAAACCCTGATGCTAATACCAGCTCTTTTAATAGAAAAATGCTTGAGAAGCTGGACAGCCAGAACGCTGGTAAATTCGAACAAAAGTTATCTTCAGTTAAGGACAAATCTCTTGAGCCTGACAAAGAAACCATCGAGTTAGCTAAGCTTGCGACCTCGGATGGCGAAGTAATAAGCCATGGAAAAAACCATTTGGGAAGGGTAATAACCGCCTCTACAAAAGACAAGCCTCTCAATGAGCCCCACAGTTACGATCCCAAAACACACCTTCCGCTTAGTGCCTTTAGAGAGGGGGCAATTAAGCTATTCAGCCTTCTGATCGGAGACTAATATGTCTAAGATATTGACATGGATTAAAACTTGGAAGGCTAACTCTGCTGATAATTACAAAGGATTATTTGAAAATCTCAGTGATTATTGGAGCGGCTATGGTGGCTTGGCAGCCATTCTTGCTTCACCAATATTACATATAGCGGTTGCTCTAAACCTTTTTTTCTATAGTGTTTGGAGCCAAGAAGGTTGGTGGGATATGGTAATATCGGTAATGCCAAATTTACTGGGTTTCTCCCTGGGTGGCTATGCAATACTCCTTGGGTTCGGATCCGAGTCTTTTCATAAGTTTCTAGCCACCAAGGATAAAAATGAGGAGCAATCTGCCTTCAACATTATAAACGCAAATTTTGTACACTTCATATTAGTCCAAGCATTAAGCCTGATTATTGCGGCGCTATTCAGCTCAAAGTTCTTGACCTCCGAAAGCATGATTAGCACACCGCTTTGGTTCATTGGGCATCTATTTTTTATTTATGCACTGCTCCTTCTTATATCTACAACGCTTAGTGTTTTCGCGTCTACCATATGGTACGAAATACACAGTAGAAACGAGAGTGAAAAAAATCAAACAAACACCAAAAAATAACGATAATAAGTAATATAACTATTTATATATTGTTCAGTAAGCAACAATAAAAGAAACCGCCCACGAGGCGGTTTCTTTTTTGCCGGCCGCCAGGGTTCGCAGGCCCTGCCGGTCCCTTTCAGGTCAATAAGCTAGAGGTCATCATGGCGATGGAAGCACTGTTTCTGACCCCCGAAGAGCTTGAGCAGCTCACCGGACGCAGGCGCGGCAAGGAGCAGCGCGAGACGCTCGACAGCCTGGGCATTCGCTGGAAGGTCAACGCCGCCGGCGACACCCTGGTCGGGCGCCGACACGTCGAGGAAGTGTTCTGCGGGCTCGGGGCAGCCAACACGGAACGCAAGAAGCCGAACATTGGAGCCCTGAGTCGATGAGCAAGATCGGGATACCGCGCGTCTACTGGCGTAAAGGGGCTTGGCGGTTCATGTGCAATGATCGCCAGAAAGCCCTGGTCGGCAAGTCGTGGATCCGCCTGGGCGTCACGGAGGACGAGGCGCGTGCCGAGTTCCAGCGCTGGGAAGAGAGGCTGTTTCCAAAGGCAGGGATGGGCCGGCTGTTCGATCGCTACGAGGCCGAGATCATTCCGCGCAAGGAGAGTGAAGCGACAAGGAAGTCGAACCGCCAGGAGCTCAAGCGATTGCGCCTGGTGTTTGGCGAGTGCGAACCGGAAGACATTACGGTGCACGACGTTTACAGCTTCATGGATGCCCGGGGCGCCCAGTCGAAGACCCAGGCCAATCATGAACTGGCCCTGCTCAAGCATGTCTTCCGCTTCGGCCAGCGCTGGGGCGTCTGCGAACACAACCCCGCCGACCCCGTGCAGAAGTTCAAGCCGCGCGTCAGGGATCGCTATGTCACGGATAGCGAGTTCCGCAGCTTCCTCAAGTACACCTCGCCCTGGGTGCGCCGCTACGCCTTGCTCAAGTACAAGACTGGGCTTCGCCAGGCCGATCTCTTGGCACTTCGCCTCGATCAACTACAGGCGGATGGCATCCACTTGCGCACGAGCAAGGCCAGCAAGCAGGCTATCATTCCCTGGGACGACGAACTGCGTCGGCTGGTGACAGAGATCAAGGCCGACAACCTCTCTCGGGGCCGACAGGGAGCCACCCTCTTCTGCACGCGCCTGGGCACGCCCTACGACAAGGATCGATTCCATAGCCGCTGGCAATACGGTATGCGCAAGGCGATCAAGGAAGGACGTATCGCCCGTTTCACGGAGCATGACCTGCGAGCCAAGCATGCCACCGATGCTGAGCAGCAGGGCCTCGACGTTCAGGCCAACCTGCAGCACAGTGATCGCCGTACGACTGAAATCTATCTGCGCGCCAAGCAGGTGCTGCAGGTGTCCGCGCTGGGTGCCGACGCCTTTCTCGACGACGAAATCAGTGCAATAGAAGCGACCGAGAAATGAGGGGTAATCACCCCGTTTGAGTGCCGGTGCAACGCAAAAGCGTTACCCCCACACTATCTAAATATCTGAATCATAAGGATAAATGGCATGAAACCGACCGGTCTTGAAAACCGGCAAGGGTTAACGCCCTTCCAGGGTTCGAATCCCTGTCCCTCCGCCACTTTTTACTTTCTCAGCAATGACTTACGTCACCCCGCCCGCTGAGACGAAACCCCAAAAAATCCCGTTTCTATAACGTCTATAACGATACCCGTTATAGAGCTTTGCGCGTCCCGGTGCTTAAACGCTTGTTCTCCACACCACTGCCTGACTCGCCCTACTCTCAGACTGCTCTCTCGCTTCGATGATCCGCCATTGAATCGTCTTGCCGTACCTCGGTAGGTCTGCGCTGTAACGCGTAGCTGAGTGTGCGCTCGGCATACTGCGGAGAAGCAGCACAGGGAAATAGAGTAAGACTAAGGTCTTAATGAATTTTTCTCATTGCGCCAAGCGCGCATTCCATTTGCGAAACAGAAGGTACCGGTACACACGCGACACATGGATTGGAATGCAAAAGCGGACAAGGTGGCTATCATTTAGTCTTGCCGCCTAACCCTTTCGTCCGTACAGCCTGGTAACGCCGTTCAAAGGAGGATCCCCGTGAAGCCTCTCGTTTTGCTCTTGATTCTGTTCGTTGGCGTCGTCGTCGGGATAATCATCATCAATTCAAGGGACGGAGACGAGCCTTCCTATGGCTCATGGACCCCTTCGACGCCTTCAGAACGGATCGGTTAGCGACGGAGACAGATGACCACCCTGCTTCATTATCTCTCACCGATGATGGCAGCTGCCTACTGGTGCATTGCTGTGCCTGCGGGGAGATAGGCGCTCCGCCATTATCGAAACGGAAAGTCATTAAAGAGTAAGCGAGGCGCTGGCCGTGCGGTCCAAACGTAACTGACATGTGTGTGCTTATACCCTAAGCTGACTTAGAACATTACAAAAAAGCCAGCGCAGGATAGAAGTCATGAGACAGGTCGCATTGCTGATCATCCTGCTCGTCGGAGCAGCAGCACTATTCGTAATCCTAACGCCCCAAGACGACGACGTGCAGGTGGATTCGCTTCCAGATTGGGACATGCGCCAAGAGATCCAGCAGGCATCGGATACTGAGCGCAACCCCTGGAAACGAGAAAGGGATATGTAACGCTCAGTAGCTTGCCGACAGGGGTGTGCAACGAGCCGAAGGCGAGCAATCTGTTCGTCATCCCATGTCGAAGCGTCGTTCAATTCTAATGTAGTGCCGACGTAACGCCTGCTTTTGAAGACCTGCCACTTTGAGCTCAATGTTTTCGGCCTGAGCCCACGCAATGCCCGTATCCAAGCTCAAAGCCTGATAGAGTCCAGTGGTTGTCGACATAAATAATCGGCAGTATTTGTCGTCCATGCCATTGCCTGATGCGAATATGATCTTGCCGTTCAACCCCACAGTGCCTTCATCGTGGTCCAGTTCGTGTATTGTAGTGCCATTGATTAGCAAAAGTATCTTCGCTTGGGTAGGTAGCTCGATCATTGTCTCGAAAATGACGATACTGTCATTCGCTATCGAGCCGACAGGAACTTCCAGCGAGCCTATTACGACTTGGCCGTCCATGGCATCCAGGCTATTAGAATAAGCGCTATAAAAAATAGGTGTGGACTTGAAGGTCTTGTTGCCATCCTCGTCTGTGTGAGCTTGGTGGCGATTAACCGCTCTTAAAACGTCTACGCTTCGCTTCGAGCCATCAAAACTGCGCAATACGTTGGCGTGGAATTCGCCTTTATCCACGATGATGCTTGCTCCCTTGGCTTCTTCCTGAGAAACAATGACGTTGCCATTGGCATAGCCATGACTGAAGCCGGCTATACCGAACTCCTGCCCCCAGGTGATGGTGCACCCAGACATGGTTGCAAATGCATCTCCCCAGACGCCGCGACCAAAGGTATTGATCGTGAAGTTCCTAACCGAGGACTCAGGTCCGGTTTGCAACGCGGTGGTACCGCTATCGCTGGGTCCCCCATCGTTCAGGTGCCCGCCAGTGATATGGATGCGCTTTGCACCTTCGGATGTATTCGCGTGACAGACGTAATCCCCAGGTTCCGGGGGAGCGCCCTTGGATCTCGAAATGCTCGGGCCAGTGATCTCCGTGTCGTGAGAATAGTAAGCGAACTCCCAGGCATTCCTTGAATAGAGAAACTCGCAATTGTTGAAAGATGTTCTGGCAACGGGATTTCCGGATACCGCTGTGTAACCTTCCTCCGAGCCAAAAGAGCAATTTTCGAATACAGTCTTATAGGTACTCAAATTGACTGCCGGCCATCTGAATCCCGCTTTTTGTCGAAAACCGACATCCGTTATACGAGTATTCACGGAAACGTGGAGGTTCCACTTCCTGCCTGTTGCATCAACGAGTGTGTTGCCTTTAGGTAGCTTGGGCTGATTGAGACGAATCGCCCTGCCGCCATGATAGTCGTCATCGATGGAATACTTCAGAACGATGTGATCTTTATTGACGCCTACCACTTCATTGATCTGGTTGGGCGAGTACAGGTTCGTGTCGCGAACTCGCCGATTGCCCTCGATTCCAATAATGTCTCCCAGCTTGAAGTCCAGTGCGCCGTTCAAGTAGAGGCGATTCTCCGTAATGCGCAATAATGCATAGACGTGCTCTGGGTGGTAGGCCGGAATATAGCTATTGGCAGGTCCATAAGTCCCTACGATCACGCCACGCTGACCGGAATCGAGATAATCGTTGTAAAAGAAGGATTCGTGCATGCCAGACCCCGTAATCACGGTATCGTGGGGAATGACGATCATGCTGCCATGAGTATGTGCGCCGGGAGAGAGATGAAAGCGTAATTTGCGATCGAAAGCGACATTGATGGCCTTCTGGATAGCCTTATCCTCACGGGTGCCATCCCGCCTGATTCCGGCCTGTGCACTGGTAAAAAATCCTTGTTGATCACGCCGCCAGAGCTTTTGGCCAGTTCCGGTCACGTAGATGATGTCATCGGCTTGCTCGCCGGTTTCCGTGACCAGCGAAAAAAGTCCGCCACCGCCATCGCCAGGGGTGTGGTAGCCATCTACCCATACCTTGACTCCCGTCTTCAAATGTATGCTCGAGAGCCTCCTAAGGCATTCCAGCGTGTCCACGCTGATCACTCTGGTGTCGAGTGCAGCGTGCAGCGGCTGCGGTCCCGTCACGGTCCGGACCTTGGCATGCGAGATGTCGGCACTTTGCCGATCCATGCGTGTACTCTCTGAATCCGCAGACCGGCTCGCTGTGTCCGTAGTCTGGGCTGACATTGCATTGGTCTCACCCGCCCATACTTGTTGAACCGCTGTGATCGCCGCTCCTGTTCGGAATAGGTTGTAGAGAAAATGCCGTCTCGAATGATTCACTGCCCTTCCCCGTTCTGAACTGCTGTGCTGATAGCGCCTTTCGTAACGTTGCGTTGCGGTGGCGTGACTTCAGTTGACTATAGCGGTTAGGGTCGGGAGCGAGAGGCCCTTTCTCGCATGCGGCATGCATTTCCATACCAAGGTCTGACTCAAGAGGACGGCTTCCGTGCCGATGTACATTAGGCGAATCAATTAAAGACCTGGTACGGATTGCTAAGTACCGGTCAATCATCATGACCAACGCAGGGTAGCCCCATGAACGGCATGTTCGATGAAAGGCACGAAAAACTGATGAGTTTAAGGTTCGAACGCGATGACTGGCGCCGTCGAGCCGAGGCTGCCGAACGCCAGCTCCGTGAGATGCAGCGTCAACTCGAGGCAGCCAGGCAGCCGCAAACCCAAGATATGGCGACAGAAGCCTGATATCGAACGGATATTGAGGCTGCAGCTACGATATCCGCTGATCGCTTACCTCTGACGACTCGGTCGCTCTGCGCGTCCGAGTCCAGGTATGCACTATTCATGTCTATCTGCGCTTGTTGTAAGAAATTACATTTCCTAGCCTAACGCATTGAATATTTTGGCTATCTTGATAACGGTTACCACGTGGTGCCGGCACGAGTAAGTCGGCAGTCAAGGGAAATCAATGCCTGGCCCGAACATGCCTTCGGCGTCAGCATGCATCAAGGAGCTTCATATGCCGACATTCCTGATCCAGAAGGATTACGAAACCGGGGATGCCAATACCCCAGATGGCACTTTCCAAGTCATTACGCTTGAGGATGAAAACGGCAATGACATGATGGATGAGTTCGGCATCGATCCCAGTATGCTCTACCCCATCGACACTGGTGACGCCGAGATCGCCAGTCAGATCGGTACTGTACTGGAGCTCGATCCCGGCGATATCGAACTGGAAGAATCCAATCCCGGTAATCCGCAATATCGGAATGAATAACGCCGAGGCCGAATGCAATAATGCATTCGGCCTTGCCGTGAGCCAGTCAGGGACTGGATTCTCGGTCAGTGAGATCGGAACTGTCGTAATCCTGGTTGTCGTCCGGGTCCGATCCCGGTTCCCAAGAAGTGCTAGCTTCGAATTCCCTTGCAGCCTCGATAGCTTCAGGCTCGCTCTCGTGGCGCGAAATTTCTCGCGGGCTGTCGGGCGTGGTGACGTCTACGACACGCCATCCTGAAATGAGATAGTGTTCCCCGCGATCTTCCTTGATCGGCTCGACTCGTGCGGTATGAGTCATGAAGTGCCTCCTTGTCGTCGGCGTCGGTTCCTTTACGGTTTAGCTTCAAAGATCGTTTCGGTAAACCATGGATGATGCAATAGCCCATGCAAGGCGCGACAGCGCGAAGCCAGATCAGCATCGCATGCTTGCCGATCCTGGCCTTGCCCCATCAAGAACAAGTCCATGATCCAACCCTGTATACCTTCTTCGCGAAGGACGGTGCGTTGCAGCTCAAGCTGGGCCACATCCTCATTAGCGCAAAATAGTTCATTGTCGTGCAAGGTTTCGAGTAGTCGCCCTGCAAAAATCAGGCAACGATCGAAATTCTGAAACCATGTGCGATCGCGAAAAATCATGCCAACGGCCACGACATGAGCCAACTGTCCATCATAGTCATGATAGCTGGTATCGATTCTGACGGATTCGAACATACCACCCGGTGCATTGATGGCTTCAAGCAGCTTTCTCAAGGCAGGCTGCCCTTCGAGCTCAGGAATGAGTGCTATCTGCTCGGGAGCCTGGACCAACGGACGATAGGGATGGATGGTGCCTTCGGTGTAGCTCTCCGCCTCATAGGGGATGTGCAGAGTTTCATCGTCAAGTGTCAGCCTAATACATACTTTTCTCGGCATACTCTCTCCTGGCGTTTCGAATATACAAGTTCAGGCGATGTTCGTTCACATTGAGGTACACAATATTACTTGCCATCCCGGCGTTCTCTGCCTGCACTTAGGCTTAAGTTAGGGTGGCGGCGTCAGCGAAATGGCGCTCTATCCTGGCCAGTTTCATCTATGGTGTATCGAGTCGTCGCAATCCGAACGTGCTTCTGGATTGCATTCGCCGATGAAGGAAGTTGACAAGCTAGGGAGAGTAATATGAAAGCGGCAGAGAAGCGATTGGTGGAATGGTTGCGTGATGCCCATGCCATGGAGGAACAGGCAGAACAGATGCTGAAAGCGCAAGCTGGCCGCATCGAAAACTATCCGGAAATCAAGCAGCGGATCGAGCAGCACATAGAAGAGACTGTCAACCAGGGCAAGCAACTGGAAGCCTGTCTGGCCCGCTATGACGAGAGCCCTTCAACCGTCAAGGATACTACCGGCAAGATGACCGCCATGGGTCAAGCCGCAGGCGGTATGTTCAGCGGCGATGAAATCGTCAAGGGGTGCATTGCCAGCTATACCTTCGAACATATGGAAATTGCCTCGTACCGTGTACTGATCTCTACCGCAGAAGAAGCCGGCGATGCGGAAACCAAGCGTATTTGTGAAGGCATCCTCCGTGAGGAAGAAGCCATGGCGGCTTGGTTGGAACAGCATACGCCGCAAGCCGTTCATCAGTACTTGCAAAGAGATGAAGCGCCTGGCGCAGATGCCAAGCGCTAACGCAACGTTCTACAGCTTCGGTCGCCACCTGAGTGGGTGGCGACCGAGTATGATTGGCTAATGTCAGTGGTACAGACGCAGCCCCACTTTGGTGACTCTGTTGCCTTCCATTGCACTGATTACCCATTGGATGCCGTGCCAGTCGATATCATCGCCTACCACCGGATGCCCCCCCACACGTAGCGAGACGAACTCGCCCAAGGTGATTTCCTTCTCGTCCGGGCTTAACGTCAAGCCATAAGCACTGGCGACATCCGCCATTATGGCTTCCCCGTCGAGAGTGAACGTGCCAAAGAAGGCTCGCTCGCGCTTGAGTTTTGCATCGCCATTGAAAAGGCGGTTCAGCGCAGGCAAGTCGGCGGGCCGGCCAATCACGCACAGCAGATCATCCAGCCGCAAGCGCGTACTTCCCTTGGGGTGAAGCATGGTGTGCTCCCGGAACAGTGCTGAGATCAAAGCGCCGGAAGGAAACCTCAATAGTCGTATCGGTACGTCTTCCAACGCTTCGTTGTCCACGCGATAGACGAACATTTCATAATCGTTATCGGGAAGGATGCCCAATGGTCCGCGCCTGTCGGGCTCTACCTGGAAAGGTACGGTCACGCGTAACCGATTTGCCACCAAAGACAAGGTCGTGCCTTGCACTATCAACGACATCAAGACCACGAAGAAAGCGACATTGAAGTACAGGGCAGCATTTTCGACACCGCCAACGACGGGAAAAATCGCAAGCACGATAGGCACTGCGCCACGCAGGCCCACCCACGAGATGAAGCCTACCTCTCGCCAGCGGAAATTGAAAAAGGGCTTGACGGCGAGGATGACGGCCAGAGGACGTGCAACGAAAATCAATACCGCAGCGAGCAGCGCGCCGAGCCATGCATACTCGATCATGTCCGACGGTGTGACCAGCATGCCTAGGACCAAGAACAAGCCTATTTGGCTCAACCAGGCCAGGCCATCATGAACGGGAAGTATGAAGCTGAGATGGCGTCCTGGCTGGTTACCGATCATGAGCCCCGCCAGATAAATGGCCAGGAAGCCGCTGCCGCCCAAGGCACTAGTCAGTCCAAACACGCAGAAGCCCAAGGCCAACGCCAGCAGCGAATACAGGCCAGGAGCGAGGTCCAGCCAGCGTAGCAGTTTGCCGGCGAGCCATCCTCCTCCAATACCGATGGCCAGGCCAAGCCCGAATTGCTTCATGAAAAGCCATAGCGTATCGACGGGGCCACCGATCTCGCCGGTGAGAACTTCGACTAACGTGATGGTTAGGAAAATAGCCATGGGATCGTTGGTGCCGGACTCGATCTCGAGTGTGGCACCGACGCGCTCGTTGAGGTTGACCCCCTGGCCACGTAACATCGAGAAAACGGCAGCAGCATCCGTGGAGCCCACGATAGCCCCTACCAGTAAGCCCTGAACGAGGGTCAGATCGAAGACCCAGGTTGCAAACACCCCGACGATTCCACTAGTGAAGAAAACGCCTAGCGTTGCAAGGGAGAGCGCGGGCTTGAGCCCTACCCGAAAGGTCTTCAACCGTGTGCGCAAGCCACCATCGAGCAGAATCATCGCCAGGGCCAAATGACCGATGATGAAGGCTAGGCCATAACTGTCGAACTCGATTCCCAAAATACCGTCTTCCCCGGCGAGCATTCCCAAGGCGAGGAAGATCACGAGCAAGGGAAGCCCGAACAGCGATGACAGTCGACTTGCGATCACGCTCAGCGCAATCAGCGAACCAGTGAGAATGAAGAGGGTGTTGATGCTATCCATGGCGGAGCCGTCAGCGTATCGGCTGGTAGTATGCCACAACACCGAAACGCTCACGAAGCCGCATGGCTGCATCGAAGTGGAAGCGACCCGTTGAATAAGCGCCAGAACGATCTCTATACAAAGCTGGTCTCTTCCTTTCGACAAAAGCTAGACTAAACGGCCGCTTGGCTGCAGCGCCATTGATGAGGTAGGCATGAAACATGGGGTAAAACGGGCTCTGCCCGTGGCGTTGGCATTCATTCTGGGCATGAGCGGGATGATCCCCGCCGTGGGGATCGGGGCGAACCAGACGCTGGATGAGGCAGCGCTACAGGCCGCCGAAACGGTGGTCGGCCTGCAGCCTTCCAATGGCAAGGCGAGCGATGGCGACACGGACGCCATGCCGATCTCAAGTCCTCAGGTCATTACTGGCGAACCCGAGCCTATCGTGCCTCCGCCTGCACGTCCGTTGCGTGTTGCCCTGGATTGGTACCTGACGCCTTATCATGCGGCACTGGTCGTCGCTCGCGAACGCGATCTTTTCAAGCAAGCGGGTCTGGACGTCACGTTGATCCAGCCCGCCGATCCGACCGTGCCACCCAAGCTCGTTGCGGCCCAACACGTCGAGCTCGCCCTGACCTCACAGCCCCGTCTGCATTTGTTGGAAGATCAGGGGCTTCCTCTGATTCGTGTAGGGACCTTGGTACCGGCGCCGCTGGCGACGCTGTTGGTGCGTCAGGACGCCAGCCTCGATTCCCTGGCTCAGATCAAGGGCAAGAAGGTGGGCTATGTCTTCAAGATGCCTGCGCAGCTGTTGCTCGACGGGTTGTTGGACAAACATGCACTGACTGCCAGGGATGTGGATCTCCAGCGTATCGACTTCGGACTCAACACGACCCTGGCAGATGGCGATGTCGATGCGGTCATCGGGGCGCTGAGACATGTAACGTCGCGTCAGCTGGAAGAAGCAGGCGTCAGGGTCATCGAGTTTCCCCTCACTGAAACGGATCTTCCTATCTATGACGAACTGATCGTGGTTGCCAACCGCGACGTTCTGCAGCAGCACCGGCGCGATATTCGGTATTTTCTCGATGCGCTCGAGCAGGCCACGCTATGGCTGATCAATCATCCGGAAGCGGCCTGGGAACTGGTAAGGACTGCCGAGCCTAGCCTGGATACCGAAGCCAATGCAAAAGCCTGGCCCGACGCCATACGCTATCTTGCCTTGCGCCCGGCCGCGGTGCAGATGCAGCGTTATCAACGACTCGAAACTTATCTTCTTCAGCAAGGTCTGATAGAGCACCGGACACCGGCCAACCGGCTGGCTACTGACGTAACGCGGCCATAGCCCAGTCAGATAGCCAAGCCAGGGCGACTAGGCCGTAACCACTCGTATCGGCTAGACCGGCAAGTATTCCAATCATCATCCCTGGGATTGCTCTCAGGTATGCCTTCAAGGTCGCATGAACGATATACCGCTTGTTTTTCTCGATCTAGAAACCACCGGCACACGTACGACGCGGGACCGCATAACGGAAATCGCGGCACTGCGTGTGGTTGATGGCGAGGTGATCGATCGTTACGTCACGCTGGTCAATCCCCAAACCGGCATTCCCCCCCATATTCAACAATTGACCGGGATAAACGATGCCATGGTCAGCGATGCGCCGTCGTTCGAGGCATTGGCAAACGAGTTTTTCGCCTGGTTGGGCAGGGATATCATCGTGGCGCACAATGCTCGCTTCGATTACGGTTTTCTACGTAACGAGTTTGCGCGTGCCGGCCTGGACTATACGGCACGCTCGCTGTGCACACTGAAGCTGTCACGACGCCTCGCTCCGCAACATGCCCATCACAATCTCGACGCGCTGATAAAGAGACACGCTCTGGCGTCGCAATCCCGGCATCGCGCCGAAGGCGATACCCGCGCCCTGATTGCACTATGGCATAGCTGGCACAAGCAGCATTCAGCGTCGACGATTGCGGAGCTGATCCAGGCACAGATGCGTCAGGCCAGTCTGCCGGCCCACCTGGATCCGACGCGGCTCACCGACTTGCCGGAGCATCCAGGCGTGTACCTTTTCTATGGCGAAAATCGTGCCGTCCTATATGTCGGCAAAAGCGTCAATCTCCGTTCTCGAGTACTCAGCCACTTCAGCAATGACTTGCGCAACGACAAGGAGATGCGCCTGGTCCAGCAGATCCATGACATCGAATGGCGGGAAACTACCGGCGACCTGGGGGCACAATTGCTTGAAGCCCAGCTCATCAAGCAATTGATGCCGGTACACAATCGCCTGCTGCGCCGTCGCAGCAGGCTGGTCAGTTGGAGCTGGCCAGAAGACAGCGATGCACCCTGGCTGGTCGACCAGCAGGATCTGTCGACCTCCGCACAAGCGTTGTATGGCCTGTTTCGTTCGCGACGCGATGCGATCAATGCCTTGAAGCAAATCGCCGTGGACCACCAATTGTGCGCCCAGACACTGGGGCTGATTCGTGGCAAAGGACGCTGCTTCGATCACCAGTTGCGCCGTTGCCGCGGAGTCTGCTGCGGTGAGGAGTCGCTGGCCTCGCATGCCGGACGGGCACGCGAGGCCCTGCAGAGATTACGCATTCAGCAATGGCCTTGGCCAGGACGTGTGGCGTTCGGTGAACTCGGCCAAGCCAACGAGCGAACCTGGCATATCGTCGATCACTGGTGCTACCTGGGCTCGGTCGAATCGCTCGACAGCGACGACCTGAAAGCGCTGGAAACGCAAACGCCCAGATTCGATGTGGATACCTACAAGATCCTCAATCGCTTTCTCGCCAGGCAGGACGATACGCTCGAAATCCACCCCTTGAGGGACGGGGGTTAGCTCGGACGCTGATTCAGGAACTCGTTGACTGCCGTCTGAAACGCCTCCGGCGTTTCGGCATGCAGCCAATGGCCAGCGTCCAGCGTCACGATATCGGCCTGTGTCAGGATCTCTCGTGTACGCGGCAACAGCTCATCGGTTACGTAGTCGGAGTGCAAGCCTCGTAAGACCAGTGACGGACCATCGAACGTGCCCTCGCCTGCCGGTTCTGCGACGATATCGGAATAGGCGCTCTCGATTTCGTCGAGCCCGACACGCCAATGCATCACGCCACCATCCTCTCCGCGCACCAAGTTAGTGGCCAGAAACATGCGTATTGCCGGCGTCTCGACATGCTCGGCCATCAGGCTGTCGGCTTCCTTGCGCGAGCCCGGCCGCCCTTCCTCGACGCGCCGCATGGCGGCAAAGATGCTGTCATGGCCGTGACGATATGCAACCGGCGCGATGTCGGCGACGATCAGCGACGCCAGTCGCTCGGGGACAAGGCGTGCCACACTGATCGCTACCTTGCCGCCCATGGAGTGGCCGAGCAGGTCGCAGCGCTCGATACCCAGGGTGTCCAGCAGGGCGATGACATCCTCGGCCATCGATGCATAATCCATGGCAGGCGCGTGGGGAGATCTACCGTGGTTGCGCAGATCAACGGCGATGACGCGTCGTCGTTCCTGCCATTGCTTGACATGCGAACGCCAGTTGTCGGCGCTGCCGAACAGGCCGTGGAGCACGACCAATGGCAGCGTGTCGCCAGATCCATTGTCCTGATAGTGCAATGCGAGAGGTTCGCTCATCTCGACTCCTTGTCAGATTCCTTCGGGTGACGGCTTGGCTCCCCAACTCAGCAGACGACGAATCAGCCAGCCCAGCAGCAATCCGTACATGGGCAGGAACAGTAGCAGGGAAACCGTCAACTTGATGGCGTAATCCACCCAGGCAATTTCCACCCAGTGGGCAGCCATGAAAACGTCCGGCCCCTGATGGAAGGCGATTGCGAAAAACGCAAAGGTATCGGCCAGATTGCCGAATACGGTAGAAACGGCCGGCGCGACCCACCAGTGGGCATTGCGACGCAGGCGATCGAATACCTGAATATCGAGCAACTGTCCAATCACATAGGCCATGAAGCTGGCCAGGGCAATGCGTGCCACGAACAGGTTGAACTCCCCTAGCGCCGCAAAGCTACGAAACTCGCCTTTTTCGAACATTACCGATAAAACGTAGGAAATGACCAAGGCAGGCAGCATGACACGCGCGATGATAGCGCGTGCCGGGCCCTTGCCGAACAGGCGGACGGTCAGGTCGGTCGCCAGGAAGATGAACGGGAAGCTGAAAGCGCCCCAGGTGGTATGCATTCCGAATAGAGTAAACGGCAGCTGTACCAGGTAGTTGCTGGCAGCAATCACGAGAATATGGAACGCTACCAGAGCCATCAGGCAGCGACGATATTGGGTATCGGTCAGCGAGAGCATGCATGTCCTTTTTTGGCTTGCGAGGGGTGAGGGAACCCTCGTGGGGTCTAATGGCTGAAGCGGCGAGGCATTATACAGAAAGCCTGTCTACCTGCCCAATGGCAAAAAATGCCTGGGCTCTCAGAATCCGACCTCCCCTCGCTTCAACGTAGACGAGCCTTATGCGCATCGCCGATATTGCGATCGATCATCGTGTCGTGCACATCCTGCAAACTGCCCGGATCGTCGATCGTGGAAGGCATGGCGAACGTTTCGCCATCGGCGATCGTGCGCAATAGCTTGCGCAGGATCTTGCCCGAGCGGGTCTTTGGCAGGCGGGAAACCACCAGTACCTGCTTGAAACAGGCAATTGCCCCGATCTGTTCACGCACCAAGGACACGAGTTCACGCTCGAGCCTGTCGGTGTCGCCATCGAAGCCATCCTTGGCGATGACCAGGCCCAACGGGACTTGTCCTTTAAGCGCATCCTGGATACCGATGACGGCACACTCGGCAACGGCGGCATGGGAGCCTACGATCTCTTCCATCTCGCCGGTGGAAAGCCGGTGGCCAGCGACATTGATGACATCGTCGGTGCGCCCCATCACGAAGAGATAACCATCCTGATCGAAGTAGCCAGCGTCGCCGGTCAGATAATAGCCGGGAAAGGCGGCCATGTAAGCGCTATGGAAACGTCGCGGATCACGCCAGATCCCGGCCAGGCAGCCAGGCGGCATGGGTTCTCGTATGACGACGTTCCCCTGTTCGCAGGGGCCGGCAGGCTCTCCACTTCTGTCGAGAACCCGAACGTCGAAGCCTGGCACAGGGACCGTGGCCGATCCCGCCTTGATGGGCATCGGATCGAGTCCCTGCAGATTGGCCGCAATCGGCCATCCCGTCTCGGTCTGCCACCAGTGGTCGATGACCGGCACGTTCAACAGATCCTCGAGCCAATGGAAGGTGGGCGGGTCGAGCCGTTCTCCGGCAAGAAACAGGGCCCGCAGGCAGGAAATATCGTATTTTTCCAGCATCACCCCGTCCGGATCCTCTTTCTTGATGGCGCGGAATGCCGTTGGGGCCGTGAAAAAGGCCTTGACGCGATACTCGGAAATCAGCCGCCAGAAACTGCCGGCATCCGGCGTCTTGACGGGTTTCCCTTCGTAGATGAGCGTGGTGCAGCCGTAGATCAACGGGGCGTAGATGATGTAGGAATGCCCTACCACCCACCCCACGTCCGAAGCGGAAAAAAACACCTCGCCCGGGGTCATGCCATAGACGTGCTGCATGGAATAGTGCAATGCAACGGCATGGCCGCCATTGTCTCGTACCACGCCCTTGGGTTTGCCGGTGGTGCCTGATGTATAGAGGATATATAGCGGGTCCGTTCCGCGGACGGGAACGCAGTCCACGGCGTCGGCAAAGCTGACCAGGCTCTGCCAGTCATGGTCGATGGGGCCGAGCTCGGCCTTGGCCTGATCGCGCTGCAGGATGACACACGCCGTCGGCCGGTGCCGGCACTGGCTCAACGCCTGATCGAGAATCGGCTTGTAAGGCAGTACCCTATCGATCTCGATCCCGCAAGAGGCGGCAATCACGACGCGAGGCTCGGCATCATCGATACGCACCGCCAGCTCATGAGCGGCGAACCCCCCGAAAACCACCGAATGGACGGCTCCCAGACGGGCACAGGCATACATCGCGATCAACGCTTCGGGGACCATGGGCATGTAGATGACGACGCGATCGCCTTTTTCCACCCCCAGCCCGGCCAGTGCACCGGCGAACCTGGCCACATCGTCGCGTAACTCACGATACGTCAGGGTACGCCGTTGTTCGGATACCGGCGAGTCCCAATGGATGGCCGGCTGTTCGCCACGGCCACATGCAACATGATGGTCCAGTGCCACGTAGCACGTGTTCAGCTCGCCGTCGTCGTACCAGCGAGCATGATTCTGATCATCGTAGCTGAGTATGGTTTCCGGTGGCTTGAACCAAGGGATTCGCTTGGCCTGCTCTTTCCAGAAATCGTCGGGTTGATCGATGGAGCGTTGGTGCTCGGCATGGTACGCGCGCATGGTTTTCCTACGTAATTATGGTTGTCGAGGGAATAAACACAGCTACTAGGCAAGTGATGCATTGTTGACACTTTAGTGCAAAAAAATTTCTTTACCGCTATACGAAAGGCTAGATGTGGCAAAAAGCCACCGATGCATGGCTTTGCATGACTAATTCCAGTCAGGCATTGTCGACAAAAAAGGGCTATTTATTCTATTTTTCAGTTTGACGAGATGATTTAGCGTTTAACGCGTCATGGTCAGGAATTGGCGAAGTGCTTAAAGGTTCGCTAAATCAGGAAGAGGAAGTAAGTTTTATTCAACGACAATAAAGGGTGCTGCCGATAGCTATCACAAGGCATCGTTCTCCACCTTATCGCCGATTCACGATGATGGGGCGCAAGCGCAAGCAGTCGACGCGGCGTGGAGTATCGTTACCCTTAGGAGACGTATCAATGAGTACCCCTCAGCCCGCCACACAACTTCTCGATAAAGGCGACGGCGCCATGACCCATGCCACCAACCTCCTCAAGGCCATGGCCAACGAGAACCGTTTGCGTATTTTGTGCCTGCTCGACGATTCGGAATTGTCGGTCTCGGAATTGAATGCAAGGTTGGTGCTGAGTCAATCGGCCCTTTCACAACATCTGGCCATCTTGCGTCGAGAAGGCCTGGTCGCGACACGGCGCTCATCGCAAACGATCTACTACTCCCTGCAAGGCAAGGAGGCCCGTGCCGTCGTCAAGACCCTGGCCGATCTTTACGCCTTATGAATTTTTGATGCAACGACAGGTCGATGTCGGTTCAGCGGCGTTGCCAGCGGCTGGCATCCACCACCTCGAAGAGGCGTTGCACCCCACGCTCGATGCCAAGCGATACCGTTTTTCCCAGACGTTCCGACAAACCCCGATGCTTTTCCAGAGCCAGCAGGATTACCCGTGCCTGCTTCATGCGCTCGAGCAGGTAAGCCTCGCTGGTGCCTACTTCATCAACGAGACCGTTTTCCACGGCTTCGCTGCCATACCAGATTTCGCCGGTGGACACGGCCTCGATATCGAGTTGCGGCCGACGCTGGCTCACGAAGCGTTTGAAGAGTTGGTGGGTGTTTTCGAGATCATCCAAAAACTTTTCACGCCCTTCCTGGGTATTTTCGCCCAGTACCGTCAGCGTGCGCTTGTAACGTCCTGCCGTCAGCAGTTCGACATCGATATCGTGTTTCTTTAGCAGACGGTGCACGTTGGGCAGCTGGGCAACGACGCCGATCGAACCAATGACGGCAAATGGTGCGGCTCGCAACCTGTCACCGCAGCAGGCCATCAGGTAACCGCCACTGGCAGCGACCTTGTCGATACATACGGTGGTGGTAACCCCCGCCTCGCGCAAGCGGTCGAGCTCAGCCGCCGCCAAACCGTACGCATGCACCAGGCCGCCCGGGGATTCGAGCCGGATGACGACTTCATCGCCCTGCTCCACCACGCCCAGCAGTGCGGAAACCTCCTGAGAAAGTCGTGAGGTCGCGGATGCCTTGATATCGCCATGAAAGTCGATGACCCAAACGGTCGTCGATCCCTTATCTTCGGCATCCTTGGCCTGCGCCGCCTGCTTGTCCTCCTTCTTGAACACCTTCAGCGCCGCCTTGCGCTGTTTCTTGCCCATGCGCGTCAGACGTAAGCGGCGCTGTCTGGAACGGTAGCGACCGTTGAGTTCCTCCACCCGTAGCTTGCTGCGTTCCACATTGCCCTTCGTCCGCGCAATGACGGCGATGAACAGTAGGCCTATGATGGCGAACGTAGCCACCTGGGCCAGGAACATGCCGTAATCGGCAATCCAGTCGATCACATTTCTCTCCGTTTCCATGTATGCCTGAACATAATACGCTCGGTGCTGCTGCGCAGACTTGATTCAAACGAATGTTTTAAATACTCTCGCAGTTTTCACCCACCTTGTATCAAGGGGCGCCTAATGGCCGATAGCACTACCATCATCGAGAATCTCAAGTCTCGGTTCGATCCCGCTGCCGCACAAGGCATGGATGACATTTTCCAGTTCAACATCAGCGACGCCGAGAACTACTATCTGATCGTGCAGGACGGCACCATGGACGTTCACCAGGGCGAGCACGACGATCCTTCCGTCACCTTGAGCACGGATACCGACACCCTCAAAGGGGTTATGAATGGCGATATCAATGGCATGCAGGCCTTCATGTCCGGCAAGCTGAAAGCCAGTGGCAACCTCATGCTTGCCACCAAGCTGACCAGTCTGTTCCCGAGCCGATAACGGCACATCGCCCATATGCGCAGCAGCGCATATGGCTCAACGTGCACCAACCGATTTCAGGTGCGTCTCGATCAAATCACGCGATATCGAATACGGCGGTGGCAGCTGTGGCAAGCGGCGAGGTGAAAACCAGGCCGCGTCGGCAATTTCCACACCATCGATGGCAATACGTCGGCTCGCCGCCTCGGCAAAATAGCCCAGCATCAACGAATGCGGAAATGGCCAGGATTGACTGCGATAGTAGGCAATCCTGCCGACATCCACCCCCACCTCCTCGAATACTTCGCGTCGTACGGCATCCTCGGCACTTTCACCCGGCTCGATGAATCCGGCCAGGGTCGAGAAGCGGCCGGGCGGGAAACGTGGGCTGCGTGCCAGTAACAGGTCTTCTCCGTGAGTGACCAAGGTGATGATGCACGGAGATATGCGTGGGTAATTGCGATGACCACAGGCTGGGCACTGCATCGCAAACTCGCTTTCGATGCGCTGCATCGCCGTGCTGCAACGTCCGCAGAATCGATGATCGCGTTGCCACGTGGCGACCTGCAGCGCCGTCGAAATCAGCACGGAGTACGAACCGGGCAACTGACCCAGCCACTCCCGGGCCGGCAACCAATCCTCGTCTCCCTGCTCGATACTGAGGGCAACGGGGCGGTCTTGCCAGAATCCGAGAGGCTGGGCGTTTTCGGGCCAGCTCGCTACGTCGGCCAGCACGCCAGGGGCATCGCCCGGCGCAATGACGCCTCGCTCACCGATACGTACCAACAACCCGCCCGAATGATCCACCAAAGTGGGAAGTTCTCGACGAAACATCAGAGCGTAGCCTGGCCGGTATCATCGTGCTGCCAACCGGCCAGACTGTCCCAGTGACATTGGCCGCTCTTGTCGCGGATCTGGGCCAGCTTGGCGTGGTGTGCCGCCAGCTCCGCGTCGCTCAGCCGGGTCACGGCCAGACGCGGACGTTCCATGGCCAAACGTCGAATACCGCCGGTCGTGCCACTCTCCGCGCCGGTGTCCTGCGTTTCCGCATCGAGCAGCAGAGCCGTCTGGCCCCCGGTCATGGCAAGGTAGACGTCGGCCAGGATCTCGGCATCCAACAATGCGCCGTGCAACACACGGTGGCCATTGTCGATTTCGTAGCGCTTGCATAGCGCATCCAGACTGTTGCGCTGCCCCGGATGCTTGTCACGGGCAAGTTTCAGCGTATCCAGCACACCGCAGTGGTCGGCGACCGGTCCCAGGCGAGGATCGCCGCGCTGAGCATGCAGCAACTTGAATTCATGGTCGATGAAGCCGACATCGAAGGCCGCGTTATGAATGACCAGCTCGGCGCCGCGGATGAATTCCCAGAATGCGTCGGCGACCTCGGCAAAGCGCGGCTCATTGGCGACACGTTCATTGGTGATGCCGTGAATCCCGATGGCTTCCGCTTCGATCTCCCGGTCGGGGTTGATGTATTGGTGATAGGTGCGCCCTGTCAGGCGGCGATTGATGACCTCGACGGCCCCGATCTCGATGAGGCGATGCCCTTCCTTCGGGTCGATACCCGTGGTCTCGGTATCCAGAACGATTTGGCGCATGCTTTGATCCGTACAGTCCTGATTAATCTTGGGCGAGTTTGGCGGCGTCGATGGCCTCATTGGCCAACGTGTCGGCGCGTTCATTGCCGGGATGACCGCTGTGGCCTTTCACCCAGTGCCAGTTCAACTCGTGCTTGCGGGTCTCGGCGAGCAGCTCACGCCATAACTCGGCGTTCTTCACTGGCTGTTTCGCCGCGGTTTTCCAGCCCCGCTTCTGCCAGCCGTGAATCCACTCGGTGATGCCTTTGCGCACGTACTGTGAGTCGGTGTACAGCTCGACCCGGCAGGGGCGCTTGAGTTCGCGCAGCGCCATGATGGCTGCCATCAACTCCATGCGGTTATTGGTGGTCGTGGGCTCGAAGCCGTTGAGCGTCTTTTCGTGACGCCCCGAACTCAATATAGCCCCCCATCCCCCCGGCCCGGGATTTCCCCGACAGGCGCCATCGGTATAGATCGTCACCTCGGGGCAAGTCTTGTCATTCAACCTCGGTCAACCTCTCGCGTTCATGCTCGGCTGTGATGCGTGGAGAGCTGCCTAGCAGCGAACGTCCAACGACCGTGGCCGGCAGCCGCGGTTTGACGATCCGGGCCCACTGGACCCGACGTCGTGCGCGGATCATGTATGTATCGCCCAATGGCAGGTTGTGGCGTCTTCCGAACGTCTCGAGAGAAGCATTGCGCGGCAAACTGCCGGGCAACCTGAAGCCGCAGTAGTCTACTCGTTCGATCTCGAAGTCGACAAACTCGAGCCAGTCCTTGAGCCGTCCCGGCGTTCGCCAGCGGCCTCGCCATGGTAAGGCGTCACGCGGCTTGAGCCAGGGCCGGTTCAAGCCCTCCACGCCCAAGGGCGACCAGCCGAAAATGATGACGTAACCGCTATCGCCGACGACACGCGTGGCTTCCTGTAGCAGGCGATGGGGCTCGGGCACGATTTCCAGAAGATGATGGATAACCACCAAGGAAAGGCTGTCGTCGGGAAGCGCCAAGCGATCGGGAGGACAGATCAGGCAGGAGGAATCCTCCGCCAATTCCCGAGTCGGCGCCCAGCACAGCGAATGTCGGATGGGGCACATGTCGGTCAGGCGCGGCGACATCCCCATGTGCAGGCTATGAGCGCCGAACAACCGCTCGCAGACAGGGCCAAGGCACGCCCGTTCGGCTTGCCAGTGGGCGCGGCCGGTTGGCGAGGACCAGTATTGGCGGCCTTCTTCGACCAACTGGGTCAACGATTGGGTAATATTCGAATTTGACACAGCGCTTCGATCCCCCCAAGGTTGTGCCATTTGCGCAGCCTGGGTTCAGGCCGATTCCACTATACTACGGCATACGGCATGCAGCGTCCCGGCTGGCGATAACTGCGCAGAGGAATTATCGATCCATGATGAGCGTGATCCCCATTCCCGCTTTCAGTGATAACTATATCTGGCTATTGCTACAGGACAACTCTACCGAGGTGGCCGTCGTCGATCCCGGCGATGCGCATCCGGTCATCGACTATCTGGAGCGCGAAGGCCTACGACTCTCAACGGTACTGGTGACCCATCACCACCATGATCACACGGGTGGCTTGGCGGAGCTAGCCAAACGCTACTCTCCTCGTATCATCGGCCCGGAAAATCCTCAGATCAAGGAGATAGACGAGCGCGTTGGCGAAGGCGATTCATGCCGCGTTTTGGGTCGTCGCTTCGAGGTGATGGCCGTTCCCGGGCACACGCTCGACCATATCGCCTTCTTTGCTGCAGGCACGCCTTCTCTGCTGTTCTGTGGCGACACTCTATTTTGTGGTGGATGCGGACGCCTGTTCGAGGGTTCACCGGAGCAGATGTATCGATCGCTGACGCGCCTGGCCAAACTGCCCGAGGAAACGATGGTCTTCGCGGCGCATGAGTATACGTTGGCCAACTTGCGCTTCGCCCAGGCAGCCGACCCTGACAACGCAGCACGCGACAGGCATCTGCTGGAATGTCAGAGGGCGCGGGAGTCGAACCGGGCCACCCTGCCCACTACCATCGCTCGCGAGCGCCAGATCAATCCGTTCCTGCGCGTCGAGGACAAACGCGTCCAGGCAACAGCGGCGACCCAGGGCGAAAGCGACACGCCGCTTGCCACGTTCACGACGCTGCGCGCCTGGAAAGACAATTTCTAGTCTCGAAAAATCAACCTTCGCTCACAAGGATCGTCCTATGAGTGACCGCTCGTCCCGCCGCCAGGCCATGAGCCTGGCGGGCGGCGTCATTTTGACCCTGACGACACTGGCCGGTACGGCACAGGCACAGTCCGAATCATCCACCGCCCCCTTCTGGGAGGCCCTGCTACTGGAAACTGTCACGCAAGGCGACATCTGGGAGCGCCTACGCGGCAATTTCCAGTGGCAGGTCGATACGCAGGAACCGCGAGTTCAGGAGTGGATCGACTATTATCGCCGACTTCCGGGTAGCGTAACGGCAATTGCCGAACAGGCCCGCCCCTGGCTTTACTGGGTGCTCAGTGAGCTGGAACGGCGCGATATGCCGGCCGAACTCGCCCTGCTGCCGTTCATCGAAAGCGCTTACGATCCCGCGGCGCGTCATCCCGGTGGAGCCACAGGCATGTGGCAGTTGATGCCGGGCACGAGCGACGCGCTCGGATTACGTCGGGATTGGTGGTATGACGGTCGACTCGATGTCATTGCTTCGACCAAGGCGGCACTCGATTACCTTCAGCAGCAGGCGGACCGCTGGTACGAGGGCGATCTGGAGCTTGCCCTGGCGGCTTACAACGCCGGACCGGGCACGGTCAACCAGGCGCGACGCAAGGCTGTGGCACGCGGAGAACCTGGCGACTATTGGCACTTGGATCTGCCCAACCAGACGATGGATTACGTACCCAAACTGTTGGCGCTGTCCCGCCTGATTGCCAAGCCGAGCCGCTACGGCATCGCCTTGCCCAGCATTCCCGATCAGGCGGTGTTCGCACGCGTCGCGGTAGACGGGCAGTTCGACCTGGCTCAGGTGGCCGACCTGGCGGATGTTAGCCTTGCGCGTCTCAAGGCACTCAATCCTGGGCTCATCCGAGGCACCACCCTTCCCGAGGGTTCTCCGGATCTGCTGATACCCCGAGCCGCCAAAGACTCCGTGACCGAGGCTCTGCTCGAGCAGGACCAGGTCACGGCACGCTGGGCGCAGTATCGTGTGCGTCGTGGCGATACGTTGTCTGGTTTGGCATCGCGCTACTCCATTCCGGTAAGCACGCTGCGTCACCAGAACAATTTACGTAGCAACATGATTCGTGTCGGTCAGATGTTACGCATCCCCGTCGATGCCAATGTCGATGAACTGGCTTCGACCGGCAATGGCAGCCCGCAAACCGTGCAGGTACGTGCCGGGGACAGCCTTTCCCGCATTGCCGCTCGGCATGATGTATCCACGGACGACCTCATCCGGTGGAACCAGTTGGACACCGAACAGTATTTACAACCCGGCCAGCGCCTGACACTTTACTCGCAATAAATCAGCTCGTTCGACCGGACTGCAAAGGAAAAGTGTCGATGTCGCGTATCGTTAAAGCCGCCCTGGTGGCTGTTGCCTTGTCCTTGCCGGGCATCACGCTGGCGGTAGAGGCGCAGGAAGTTCCCACCGTACATGCCCTTGCCATGTATGACGATCCCGAAATGCCGGCCGATTTCGACCATTTCGCCTACGTCAACCCAGAGGCCCCGGTAGGCGGAGAACTGGTACGCGCCGCCATCGGCAGCTTCGACTCGACCAATCCGTTCATCGTCAAGGGCACGCCCGCCAGTGGGCTCACGGAAATCTACGACACCCTGATGGTGCAAAACCCGGACGAACCCTTCACCATGTACGGCTTGCTCGCCGAAGGTGTACGCCTGGACCCGGAACGCCGCTGGATGGAGTTCGACCTGCATCCCGAGGCGCGTTTCCATGATGGAACTGCAATAAGCGCTTCGGACGTCGTTTTCAGCTTTCGGTTACTGCGCGCTGAAGGCGCTCCCTTCTATGCCGCCTATTACGCCGACGTGACATCGGCACAGGCCATCGATGAGAATACCGTCCGATTCGACTTTGCGGAGCAAAATTCACGCGAGCTGCCGCTGATCCTCGGGCAGTTGCCCGTCCTGCCAGAGCATTACTGGAAAGGCCGCGATTTTGCGAAGCCCACCCTCGACCCTCTGTTGGGCTCCGGCCCTTACCGGATCGCCGAAGTCGATCCAGGCCGGCGTATCGTCTATGAACGTGTCGATGACTATTGGGGCGAGAACCTGCCGGTCAACCGTGGGCGTCACAACATCGAGCGGCTGATATTCGACTATTACCGCGACCAGACCGTGGCACTGGAGGCGTTCAAGGCAGGCAACCTGGACATGCGTATCGAGTCCAGTGCGCGCAACTGGGCCAGGGCGTATGACTTCCCCGCCGTGGAACAGGGTTACGTCGAGAAGTTGCTGATTCCCGACGGTCAGCCTGCCGGCATGCAGGCTTACGTAATGAACCTGCGTCGAGACAAGTTCAAGGATCCCCGCGTTCGCGAAGCTCTCAACTTGGCCTTCGACTTCCCCTGGCTGAACGACAATCTGTTCTATGGTGCCTACGAGCGTACGCACAGCTACTTCGAGAACTCCCCCATGGCAGCCGAAGGCCTGCCCAGCGAAGACGAGCTGGCCCTGCTCGAGCCCTATCGCGATCAGCTGCCCAAGAGGGTCTTCGACAAACCGCTGCCCATCGAGCATCCGCAAGAGTTGCGCCCGCGCCTGCGCGAAGCGCTGGGACTGCTGAGAGACGCCGGCTATGAGGTCCAGAACGGCAAGCTGGTCAACCGCAAGACCGGAGAGCCCTTCACGCTCGAGGTGCTGCTCTACGATGCGCAGTTCGAACGTATCGTTCAGCCCCTGCTGGCCAACCTCGAACGCATCGGCATTCAGAGCAAGATCCGTATCGTCGACGTCAACCAGTACCTGAATCGGCTGCGCAATTTCGATTACGACCTGATCGTGGGCAGCTTCCCGCAGTCGGCCAACCCCGGCAACGAGCAACGCGAATATTGGACAACGCCATACGCCGACCAGCCCCAGAGCCGCAATCTCATCGGCTTGAAGAACCCCGTGGTCGATGCGCTCGTGGAGCAGCTCATCCGTGCCAGCAGCCGTGAAGAGCTGGATACCGCCGCCCAGGCACTCGATCGCGTCCTGCGTTGGGGCTTCTATGTGATTCCGCAGTTCCATCTGGCAGCGACCCGGGTGGCTATCTGGGACAAGTATGGCTATCCCGAGCCTTTCCCCGAATATAATCTGGATCTGGCAGCCTGGTGGGTCGATCCCGAGCGCGCCCAAGTCATCAACCAGCGTCAGCATGGTGGTCGCTGAGCCGGAGACTCGCCATGGCTGCCTATGTTCTACGACGCTTGCTATTGATGATTCCCACCCTGCTGGGAATCATGCTGCTGAATTTCGTGATCGTGCAGGCAGCTCCCGGTGGGCCCATCGATCAGATACTAGCGCGCTACCAGGGGCTGGATAGTGCCGCCAGCACACGCATGAGCGGCGGCGGTGGCGATACCGCAGGCGGAAGCGAGTCGCGCGGATCGCGAGGCGTCGACCCGCGCTTCATAGCCGAGCTCGAGGAGCAGTTCGGTTTCGACGAGCCGGCCCATGTGCGTTTCATGAACATGATTGTCGATTATGCGACTTTCGATTTCGGCACCAGTTTCTTCCGGGATCGTCCCGTCATCGACCTGATGATAGAACGGCTCCCGGTATCGATTTCACTCGGGTTGTGGACGACCCTGCTCGTCTACTTGATCTCCATCCCGTTAGGGATCCGCAAGGCGTTGCGTCATGGCTCGAGATTCGACGTCTGGACGTCGGGACTGGTCATCGTCGGTTACGCCATACCCGGTTTTCTGTTCGCGATCCTGCTGATCGTCCTGTTTGCCGGCGGCAGCTACTGGGACGTTTTCCCGCTACGTGGCATGACGTCGCCCTACTTTGACGATTTGAGCCTGCTAGGAAAAATCGGCGATTACTTCTGGCACATCACGCTGCCGGTCTTAGCCGCCGCCATCGGCAGCTTTGCGACGCTGACCATGCTGACCAAGAACAGCTTTCTCGACGAGATCCACAAGCAGTACGTACTCACCGCACGGGCCAAGGGCGCGAGCGACCGCAAGGTGCTCTATGGACACGTCTTTCGCAATGCGATGCTGATCATCATCGCCGGGTTGCCTTCGGCCCTGGTGGGAATCTTCTTCACGGGTTCGCTGCTGATCGAAGTCATCTTTTCGCTCGATGGTCTCGGTCTGCTCGGCTTCGAAGCGGTCATGCAACGCGACTACCCGGTCATTTTCGGAACGCTGTATCTCTATACGCTGATCGGGCTCCTTCTCAAGCTAGTCTCCGACTTGACCTATGTCTGGGTCGATCCACGCATCGACTTCGAGACCAGAGGAGCCTGATTCCATGCTGTCGCGTTTTCTTGCAGACCTGTCACCCATCACCCGTCGGCGCATTGCCGTCTTTCGTGGCAATCGTCGGGCGCGATGGTCGCTCTGGATCTTCGTGGTTCTTTTCGCGATCAGTTTGGGTGCGGAGTTCATCGCCAACGACAAGCCCATCGTCATGCAGTACCAGGACCGCTGGTACGCACCGCTGTTCGTCGACTATCCGGAAACCGAGTTCGGTGGCTTCCTGCCCACCACTGCCGATTACCGGGATGAGTTCGTCTACGATGAGATTGCCGCCAATGGCTGGATGCTCTGGCCCCCCATTCCCTTCAGCTACGATACGCTGGACCGCAATCTCTCCCACCCTGCCCCTTCGCCGCCAACCTGGCGGCACTGGCTGGGGACCGACGATCAGGGCCGTGACGTCATGGCCAGAGTGATCTACGGTTTCCGGCTCTCGGTCGTCTTCGCATTGGTACTGACTGCCGGGTCGCTGGTACTTGGCGTTCTCGTCGGCGCTATCCAGGGTTATTTTGGCGGCAAGGTCGATCTGATCGGCCAGCGCTTCACGGAGATCTGGGCCGGGTTACCGATGCTTTTCCTGTTGATCATCCTGGCCAGCCTGGTCGAGCCCAATCTCTGGTGGCTGCTGGGCATCATGCTGCTCTTTTCGTGGTTGGGCCTCGTGGATATCGTACGTGCAGAATTCCTGCGTGCACGCAACCTGGAGTACGTGCGCGCTGCACGTGCCCTGGGATTGCCGTCCTACCTGATCATGTGGCGGCACGTGTTGCCCAATGCCATGGTCGCCACCTTGACCTTCATTCCTTTCCTGTTCACCGGCGCGATCACCACCCTCACCGCGCTGGATTTCCTGGGCTTCGGGTTGCCGCCCGGCTCACCGTCGCTGGGCGAGCTGGTCGCACAAGGCAAGAACAACCTCCAGGCCCCTTGGCTGGGGATCACTGCCTTCGTTACCTTGAGCCTGATGCTGTCGCTGCTGGTATTCATCGGCGAAGGACTGCGCGACGCCTTCGATCCGCGACACATCCTCGCCCCCATGCAACCGGATACCGAAACGTCCATGGCGCCGCTCACCGAGGAGCCAGCCGATGAGCGCTGATAGCGTATTTTCCCTGCACCGTTTCAGCATTGCCTTCGGCAACACGACCGTGGTCGACAACCTGTCCCTCGAGATTCGTCGCGGCGAAACCCTTGCACTGGTCGGGGAATCCGGTTCCGGCAAGTCGGTCAGTGCCTTGGGCGCCATGGGATTGTTGCCGGAGAGTGCCAGCGTGATCGGAGAGCGCCGGCTTTCCGACGTGGATCTGTCGAGGTTGACTGCACGGGACTGGCAAGGCGTTCGCGGCAACCAGGTCGGCTTCATTTTTCAGGAGCCAATGACCTCACTCAACCCGTTACATACCATTGTCAAGCAGATCGGTGAAACGCTGCGGCTTCATCAGGGGCTGAGCGGACGCGCCGCACGTGAACGCGTCCGAGAGTTGCTCGTGCAGGTGAAACTGCCGAGGCCGGACGAACTACTCGATGCCTGGCCGCATCAACTCTCCGGCGGGCAACGTCAGCGCGTCATGATTGCCATGGCCATTGCCAACAGCCCCAGGCTATTGATTGCCGACGAGCCGACAACGGCACTGGATGTGACGGTGCAGCAGGACATCCTGGCACTACTCGCCGAGCTGCGCGAAACGCATGGCATGGCCATGTTGTTCATTACCCATGATCTCAATCTCGTGCGCCGCCATGCCGACCGTGTCTGCGTCCTCTACCGTGGCCGGGAACAGGAAACCGGGCCGGTCAGCGACGTCTTCCAACGTCCCAGGAGTGCGTATACGCGTACGTTGCTGGATGCCGAACCGCAAGGTCGTCCGAGCGACTTTCCCGTCAACGCGCCCCCTCTGCTGGAAGCCAGGCAGCTCAAGGTCGCTTATGAGCGGCCGAAGCGGCTGTTTTCCCGACGCCGCCCTCCGTTCGTGGCAGTACAGCCGATGGACCTGCAATTACATTGCGGCGAAACCCTCGGCATCGTCGGCGAGTCCGGCTCCGGCAAGACGACGCTGGCCATGGCGCTGCTACGTTTGACAGGTTCATCGGGTGAAATCGTTTTCGATGGAACGCGTATCGACGACCTCGCGGGCAATGCACTTCGCAAGAAGCGGGGTGATTTTCAGGTCGTGTTCCAGGATCCGTTCGGCTCGTTGTCGCCACGTATGCCCGTTGCCGATATCGTCAGCGAGGGGCTGCGTTTTCATCAGCCTGAACTCGACGCCGGGGAAGTCGGCCGGCGCGTCGCGAAAGCGCTTCAGGAAGTCGGTTTGCCGGCCGATTGTACCGCTCGCTATCCGCATGAGTTCTCGGGCGGCCAGCGTCAACGTATCGCCGTCGCTCGCGCACTGATACTCGAGCCGCAATTGCTCGTTCTCGACGAGCCCACCTCCGCCCTTGATCGTACCGTGCAGAAGCAACTCGTCGAGCTGCTGCGTGACGTTCAAGCTCGGCGGGGATTGAGCTACCTGTTCATCAGCCATGATTTGGCGGTGGTCCGTGCCATGGCGCATCGCATCATCGTTCTCAAGGACGGCGCCGTTGTCGAACAGGGCGACTGCGAGCAGGTCCTGCATGCCCCGCGTAGCGAGTATACCCGGGCCTTGGTCGATGCCGCTGGATTGAATGGCTAGCTTTGAGCCAGGATTTCTTCGTGATCCTTGGCCAGTTGGCTACGCACCAGGGCGGCGACCAGCAGGGGAAAACGCTCCTGCGAAACATGTTGCGCCAGACTGGCGGCATCGTTGCCCAATCCCAGCCGACTGGCGGCCTTGAGAGCCAGCTTGTCCGCAAAGGGTTGGTATTCTTCCCAGGCCACCTGGACTTCACGCAGGAAAATATCGGCGCCTACATCGCCGATTCCCTTGAACTCCTTGAGCAACCGACGTGCCTTGTTGGGATCGCCATCCGCTTCGGCGCGGAGCTTGCGTAAATCACCGGCATATTTCGCCTGGAGATGTCCGACCATGTCAGCGAGCTGACTAGCTGTCTTTTCATCGTACCGGGCGTAGCCATTCTTGTTCAGTACGTCGACGCGCTGTTCCCATCGGGTATTGGCCATTCCCTGTGGCGTTTTCCATCCCGCTCGAGCTAGCGCCTTGCTGGCCTGCATTGCCTTGCCGGCGCCTAATCTGGCACTGCTAAGCAATGCCAGACAGAGCAGTTGAAACAAAGGAGAGGGAGTATTCCGTTTGGGGTTCACTCCGAGCTCATCGGCAAAGGTACGGCCATGCTTATCGAGCAACAGAGTGACGATTCGGTCCGTTCGTTTGCCAGCCATCTCCTCCTCCTTGAGTTCCTAAGTTTTAATTCCTATTTTTTTTAAATAAAGATAACGGTATAAAGTTTAAAAGGCGTCGATTTCTTCCTGCTTCAACAGCCGACATTCGCCAGGTTCGAGTTCCTTGTCCAGAATCAACGGGCCGATCGATTCCCGGTTCAGGCTTTCGACCCGGTTACCGATGGCTGCAAACATCCGCCGGACCTGATGGTACTTGCCTTCGGTGATGGTGACACGGACTTCGGTGGAGCCAAGAATGTCCAAGGTCGCCGGCTGTGTCGGCTTCTCTTCGCCATCCAGCAAGATGCCTTGTGCAAAGGCATTCACGGCGTGCTCGGCTGCATCGCCCTGCAGTGGCTCGGCCAACGTCGCCCGATAGACCTTATCGCACTTGGCTCGAGGCGATGTAACGCGGTGCGACCACTTGCCGTCGTCAGTCAGCAGTACCAATCCTGTCGTATCCACATCCAACCGCCCTACCGGATGCAGGCGCTCC
This sequence comes from Halomonas sp. McH1-25, assembly GCF_022348165.1. Taxonomy (GTDB): domain Bacteria; phylum Pseudomonadota; class Gammaproteobacteria; order Pseudomonadales; family Halomonadaceae; genus Modicisalibacter. Next base: position 182,434 of record NZ_JAKRFI010000001.1, on the reverse strand, counting down.
ACCTTGGGAAGATCGATCAGTTCGAGGACAGTCGGATAACGGCCCGGGCGCGTCGTGCACTCCACGCCAAGGGGCTTATTCATCATCAGGTAACGAAAGCCGACCAGCTCGAGTCGCTCGCCAAGCCAACGAACGTCTTGGGTCGCCTCGACGTGAGTGGCTGCATTCTTCACGACCTCGCCATCGACGGTGACCTCTTCGCGATGCAGTGCCTTCTTGGCCAAACTGCGTGTCAGATCCGTCGTCTCGCTGAGAAACTTGTCCAGGCGCATTAGCGTTCCACCGTAAAGCGATCGGCATCCATCCAGGCGGGGAATTTTTCCCGGAAGCGGGCCAAGGCATCGAGGTCGAGTTCGCCGGTTCGCATGAACGTGGTATCGCGTGGCTCGTCGATCAGCGCCTCGCCCTTGTAGTCGACCAGCATCGAATCGCCGGCATAGGCCAGCCCCTTGGCATCCTCGCCAACCCGATTGACGCCCACCACGTAGCACAGGTTCTCTACGGCACGCGCTTGCAACAGAGTCCGCCAGGGCTGGCGTCGCGGAGCTGGCCAGTTGGCGACACACAGCAAGGCATCGTATTCGAAATGCTCGCCTTCCCCTGGCTGCTGGCGTAGCCACACCGGAAAACGCAGGTCGTAGCAGACGGAGAGCAGCAGGCGGAAACCCTTGAGTTCGACGATCATCCGCTGGTTGCCCATCCCGTAACGCTCGTGCTCGCCGGCCATGCGGAACAGATGCCGCTTGTCGTAGTGAGTCACCTGGCCATCCGGCGTCGCCCAGATCATCCGGTTGTAGTACTCGCCGTCATCGAGCACCGCCACACTACCCGTGACGACGCATTGACGCTGTGCGGCCTGATCGCGCAGCCATGCCACGCTCTGGCTATGCGCCATGGGTTCGGCCATTTCGCGGGAATTCATGGTGAACCCGGTAGCGAACATCTCGGGCAATACGATCAGGTCGGTCTCGTTGCCGTCCGTGTCTCCCAACTGAGCCTCGAGCTGACGACAGTTGGTCGCGGGATCTTCCCAGTGCAGGTCTGGCTGCACCAGGGTGACGCGCAACTTGCTCATTTCCTCTCCTTGCCGTGGCCTGCCACGGTTAATTTGGCATTACCGAAGACTAACCGATGGCGAGCCCTCCCTGCAGCCCGACTAGGGAAATGATGTTACATTAGCCTCCTACTCATCAAGGAAGACGCCATGGCCTCACCTGCATCAGCGGATAAGCAAGCCACTCAAGGGGTTATCTTCGGGCTCACCGCTTACGTGATGTGGGGCTGTTTCCCGCTGTTCTTCGCCCTGTTCGAGGGTATCCCCGCCTGGGAGGTATTGATTCACCGCATTCTCTGGTCATGTGTCTTTCTGGCGGGCCTGATCAGCGTGCTGCGCCGCTGGACACCGGTGAGTGCCGCACTAGCCCAGCCACGCCGACTGGGTCGCGTTCTCGCTTGCGCATTACTCATTGGGCTCAATTGGGGAATCTATATCTATGCCGTCGAAACACGTCATGTCTTCCAGGCCAGCCTGGGCTATTTTCTGACGCCGCTGGTCAACGTGCTGCTCGGCATGATCGTGCTCAAGGAGCGTATGGAAAGGCTGCAGGGTATCGCTGTCGGGCTGGCCACGGTGGCCATCGCCATTCAATTGATACTGCTGGGGGAACTGCCATGGATCACCTTGACGCTGGCAATCTCGTTCGGCACCTACGGACTGCTGCGCAAACAGATACCACTGGATGGCCTGTCAGGCCTGTTCGTCGAAACGCTGCTGTTGCTGCCGCTTGGCTTGGTGGCCATTGTCTGGTTGAGTGCGGTTGGCGGCTCCCACTTTTTCGCCGGTGACGGTCAAGCCACACTATTGCTGATTTCCAGCGGCATCATCACCGCCCTGCCCTTGATGGCCTTTGCCGGTGCAGCACGCCGCCTGCGACTCGCCACGGTCGGTTTCCTCATGTACATCAACCCGACCCTGCAGTTTTTCATTGCGCTACTGGTCTTTCGCGAGCCTCTGGCCCCGACACAGCTCGCGTCTTTCCTGTTGATCTGGATCGGCCTGGCGCTGTATTCCTACTCGGCCTGGCAAAGCCGGCCCCGCAAGAGATCGGTGCCGGAATCCGCCTGACCTCATGCATCGCATCAACTGCCGCATGCATCGATCGTAGCCTCGACCGCTTTAACGCATGCCAGTCGCTCGATCAATGAAGCCAGGACACGCAGGTTGGGCGCCTGACATTGCCACAGCGACTCGTCGGGAGCGAGCAACAACGCCTCGCGATGCATCTCGGCCGCCGGATCGTCGCTGCGGTCTTCCAGTCGCTCGAGGCCCAGCCCATGCAGGCTTTCGATCTCGATTCCGGGAAGCAGCATCACGCAATTGCGCACCCCTTCGGCATTGAGTGCGATGCGTCGACCGTTGCTTGGCAGGCGCCACAGCGAGAGCCGCAATCGGCTCACGTAGCGCTCGGCGACCACGTCAGGGCACTTCTCGAGCCAATCCGCCGCCAGGCGGCCGTTGATTCGCCGATCCCGGCATACGGCATTGGTGTGCGAGTACAGGAAGCCGCTGCGCTGAACCATCCAGTCGAGCGCTTCGTCCAGCGGCACCCCCTCTTCCCGGGTATGCACCATCTCGCGACGGGATACGGCATTTCTCACCGTCGTCAGCTTGAGTCCACACACGGCGGCAATCTCGATGACACTCAACCCTACGGTAGCGTGCAACGTCGGAAGGTCGACGGTGGGCGTTAGCCCGACATGGCGCTCCAGTCGTGCCCGCACCATGGCCAGCCCCAGAAGATGTAGCAAACGAGCCGGGATGGGCAAGCCCTGCGTCTCGGCCAAGCTGCGTGCCATGGCCACGAAATGGATGAAGTCTTCCAACGAGACCGACTCGGGCCGCGGCAGCACGCTGAGATCGCCGGCCAACGCCCAATTGTGCAGCACATTGAGTGGCCCCCGCATGCGCCAGGCGAGGCTCGTGGCACTCAACGAAATCTCCTGCTCATTGTCGATGCCGTTGCATAGTCGCAACAGCGGTGCTGCCATCGCCACACTGGCCTGCTCGACCTCGGTCATCAGCGCACCGATCGCCAGCACGTCGCCCACTGCCTGACCCAAAAATGGCTCCTGCAGCAAGACCAAGGGCTTCGATGTCCCTTTGTGCATGCTTGTGTTCTCCCCTGCGTAACGCCGATGACGGCCACTTGGGACCGGCAAGCCAGGCTTGCGTCCCCTTATTCTTATGTCGCCGTATCCGGCGAGCATCGGCTTGATAATCATGGAACAGAATGTTACCGAAATTAACGGCAGGTAGCAGGAATTCTTGAGGATGATGACAGCAAACGCAGGAGTTATTCGAAAGTTGCCCGGACTATGGCAGCCCGCCGGTTAGCGATACCGGATGTTGGCAAGGCCATTGCCTGCCGCTTGGACGACGCGGGTAAGCTGAAATGTTATAATCTTATGCTTTATTTACCCCGTCGTGTGAGAGCAGGATGCTGAAGCGCTACTTCCCCATTGTCGAATGGCTTCCCCGCTACGATCGTCAGACGCTGAGCAGCGACATGGTCGCTGCGCTCATCGTCACTTTGATGGTTATTCCCCAGGCTCTGGCCTATGCCCTGTTAGCGGGCCTGCCAGCCATTGTCGGACTTTACGCCAGCATCCTTCCCTTGTTCGCCTACGCCGTGTTCGGCACGAGCCGGACCCTGGCCATTGGCCCCATGGCCCTGGTGTCGTTGATGACCGGTGCCGCCCTGGTCGAAGTTGCGACGCCGGGCAGCGCCGCCTACCTCGAAGCCGCCATTACCCTCGCCTTTCTTACCGGCATCATCCTGACGTTGATGGGACTGTTTCGCCTGGGATTCTTCGCCAATTTTCTCAGCCATCCGGTCGTGTCGGGACTGCTTAGCGCCTCGGGGATATTGATCGCGGCAAGCCAGTTGGCGGGATTGGCAGGCATCGAAGCCTCGGGATTCACGCTTGTCACCCAAGCGAGCAACCTACTGGCGAATCTCGACGCGATTCACTGGCCCACCCTGGCGATAGGGCTGGCATCGGTGGCGCTGCTGCAACTGTTTCGTCGCGCACGGCCGCGACTCAAGGCCTGGGGCATGAATGCCCGCCACGCCAGCTTCCTGGTCAAACTGGGACCGCTGTTCGTGGTCGCTTTGACGACGGCGGTCTGTTGGGCTGCGGATCTACCGTCCAGGGGCGTCGACGTGGTCGGCGACGTCCCGGGCCACTTGCCACCGCTCGGCATTCCTTCATCCGACCTCGGCGTGTGGCGCGACCTGCTCGTGCCGGCGCTGCTGATCGGCATCGTCGGCTTCATCGAGTCGGTCGCCCTCGCACAGATGCTGGCCGCCAGGCGCAGACAACGGATCTCTCCCGATCAGGAACTGATTGGCCTGGGCACAGCGAACATCGCCTCGGCCGTGTCATCCGGTCTGCCAGTGATAGGCAGCCTGTCGCGTACGGTGGTCAACTTCGATGCAGGCGCGCAAACCCCAGCCGCCGGCGCCTTCGCCGCAGTCGGGGTGGCCTTCGTCACGCTCTTTTTGACACCGCTGATATATTTCCTGCCCATCGCCACGCTGGCAGCGATCATCATCGTCTCGGCCTTGACGCTGATCGACACACGCACGCTGCGGCGGACGTGGCGCTATTCTCACGGCGACGCCGCCGCCATGCTGGCGACCATCGTCCTGACCCTCGTACAAGGCGTGGAAGCGGGTGTCATTGCCGGCGTCGGGCTGTCCATCGGCTTGTACCTCTACCGTACCAGCCGCCCTCACAGTGCCCTGGTCGGGCGTATTCCGGGCACCGAACACTTTCGCAACATTCATCGTCACCAGGTCGAAAGCAGCGAACGAGTCGCCCTGTTACGCATCGATGAAAGTCTGTACTTCGCCAACGCACGTTACCTGGAAGATACCGTGTACGGCCTAGTGGCCGAGCATCCCGAGCTCGAACACATGGTGCTGATCTGCTCGGCGGTCAACCTGATCGATGCCTCGGCGCTGGAAAGCCTCGAAGCCATCAATCTGCGCCTCAAGGACTCCCAGGTCACCCTGCACCTGGCCGAGGTCAAGGGGCCGGTGATGGATCGACTCAGGTACTCGGACTTCCTGGAGCATCTGACCGGACGGGTGTTTCTCAGCACCTATACGGCCTGGAGCGAACTGCAACAGGGTCACCAGCCCACCGCCCACAACGCAGAGGCGCCGCTCGGTGATGTAACGACCAAACCCTGACTCTCGATTGCCCGCCAGTTGCAGCGAGCGCTACGCCAAGCGTCGCTCACTGTCCGGACTGAAGAGTACCGCCCGGCTCATGTCCACACGCAGCTCGATCCACTCTCCCGCAGCGATGGATGCCTTGGGCCCGACCCGGGCCGTCACTTCGCCATCGCCCAATGGCAGACGAAGCAGGATATCGGCCCCTGTGGGCTCGGCGACGGTGACTTTCGCCGCTAGCAGGGTACCTTCAGCGCGGTCGCCCAGGCGCAGGTCCTCTTCACTGAAATGCTCGGGGCGCAGGCCCAGCACGGCCCGTCCTCCAACGGCATCGGCCATGGCCGGCGTTTCACGCGCTGCCGGCCAGGGCAGGACCAGGCGCGGCGATTCCGGCGTCTCGATCGCCAGACGATAGGCACCTGCGTCGCCTTCCAGTGTCGCCTGAATGAAGTTCATCGACGGCGATCCCATGAAACCGGCCACGAACATATCGACCGGATCGTTGTAGACCTCCTCCGGCGTGCCCAACTGCAGGATATGCCCGTCGCGCATGACCGCAATGCGGTCGGCGAGCGTCATCGCTTCGATCTGATCGTGAGTGACGTAGACGATGGTGGTGCCCAGGCGCTGATGGAGCTTCTTGATCTCGGTGCGCATCTCCACACGCAGCTTGGCATCCAGATTGGAAAGCGGTTCATCGAACAGATAGATCTTCGGCTCGCGTGCCAGCGCCCGCCCCATGGCCACACGCTGTCGCTGCCCCCCGGAGAGCTGCGAGGGCTTGCGATCGAGCAGAGGCGAGATCTGCAGCAAATCGGCCACTCTTTCCACGGCCGCTTCGCGCTCGGCCTTGGGCACCTTGCGCATCTCCAACCCAAAGGCGATGTTCTGGCGCACCGTCATGCTCGGGTAGAGCGCGTAGGACTGAAATACCATGGCAATGTCGCGCTCGGCCGGTGTGCGCCAGGTGACATCCTCACCGGCAATCAGAATCTCCCCCGCCGTGACCGGCTCCAGTCCGGCAATGGCATTCATGAGCGTCGACTTGCCGCAGCCCGAAGGGCCGACCAGGATCAGGAACTCGCCCGAGTCGATCGACAGGCTGACATCCTTGAGTACGCGGGTGGCCCCGAAATCCTTGCGGACCTGGCGAATTTCCAAAGCAGACATAGCAGTTACCTCAACTCTTGTTATTCCCGTCGCCGCAGGCGACGTTCACGTCAGCCTTTTACCGAGCCGGCCGTCAGCCCGCGCACGAAATACTTGCCTGCCAGCACATACACCACCAGCGTCGGCAATGCGGCGATCATGGCCGCCGCCATGTCGACGTTATATTCCTTCACGCCCGTGGAGGTGTTCACCAGATTGTTCAGCGCCACGGTGACCGGTTGCGTTTCGAAGGCCGAGAAGGCCACCCCGAACAGGAAATCGTTCCAGATCTGAGTGAACTGCCAGATGACCGACACCACGAAGATCGGCGCGGAAATCGGCAGGAGGATACGCCAGAAAATGCGGAAGAACCCCGCCCCGTCGAGCTTCGCCGCTGATACCAGTTCGTTGGGAATAGAGACGTAGAAATTGCGGAAGAACAGCGTAGTGAAAGCGATCCCGAACACCACGTGCACCAGCACCAACCCCGCCGTGGAGGTGGACAGGCCGAGCCAGCCCAGGGTACGCGCCATGGGCAGCAGAACCACCTGGAACGGAATGAAGCAGCCGAACAGCATCAGGGCGAAGATCAGATCGGCGCCTCGAAAGCGCCACTTGGTCAACGCATAGCCATTGAGCGCCCCGAGCAAGGTGGAAATCGCTACGGCGGGAATCACGATCCGAAACGAATTCCAGAAGTAACCGCCCACGCCTTCACAGCGCATCCCGGTGCAGGCTTCGCTCCACGCCTTGACCCAGGGGGCCAGCGTGGGAGCCTGGGGCAACGCCAGCAACGAGCCGGCACGAATCTCTTCGAGCGGCTTCACCGAGGTCAGCAGCATCACCACCAGCGGCAGCAGATAGAACAGCGCCATGCCTATCAGCACTGCGTAGAGGCTCCAGCGAGCCAGGCGTGCACCGGGTGTCCGGCGCCGAATCACGTTATCCATGCTTGCGCCCCCTCAGTTCGGAAAACAGATAAGGCACCAGAATCGCCAGCACGGCACCGAGCATGAGCATGGCACTCGCCGAGCCGAGGCCGATCTGGGCACGGGTGAAGGCATGCACGTACATGAACGTGGCAGGCAGGTCCGTGGCATAGCCCGGCCCGCCTCCGGTCAGCGCCATCACCAGGTCGAAACTCTTGATGGCGATATGCGCCAGTATCATCACTGCGCTGAATACCACGGGCCGCAGACAGGGCAACACCACTCGCCAATAGACGCGCGGCAGGCTGGCGCCATCGAGTTGAGCGGCCTTGATGATGTTGTCATCGATGCCGCGCAGCCCGGCCAGGAACATCGCCATGACGAATCCCGAGGCCTGCCATACGGCAGCAAGCACCAAGGTATAAATGGCCATGTCCGAATCGACCAGCCAGTCGAACTGGAAGGATTCGAATCCCCACCCCTGGACCATCGCTTCGATGCCCAGGGACGGGTTGAGCAGCCATTTCCAGACCACGCCGGTGACGATCAGCGACAACGCCATGGGATAGAGATAGATCGTACGCAGAACACCTTCCTGGCGTATCCGCTGGTCGAGCAGAATAGCCAGACCGGCGCCGATCACCAGGCATATGACCACGAACAAACCGCCGAAGATCGCCAGATTGGTCGATGCGACCCACCAGCGTTCGTTCTCCATCAGCCGCGCATACTGCGCGAAGCCGATGAAGTCGTATTGCGGCAGCATGCGCGAATTGGTCAATGACAGGACGAAAGTCCAAAGCATGAAGCCATAGACGAAGAACAGCGAGATGGCGAAGGATGGCGCCACGACCAGACGTGGCAGCCAGTCCTGAAGCCGGGCGGCAGGCGTGCGCCGAGAGGCCGCGCTGCCAGTGCCGTCACCGAGCGTAGTGGTAACCATGACGAATCACTCTTGTGTGCAGGACCGGAGGGCGCCCGACCGGACACCCTCACGCTAACGAGGAATTGTCGTTACATCGCCGCGTTGGCGGTGTTGACCAGGCGCTCCGCGGCCTGCTGTGCGGTCATGTCGGGGGAATTGAAGTAGTTGGTCACGACATCGAAGATCGCCCCCTGCACGTCGGAGCGGACTGCCATGCCATGGGCCATGCTGGGCACCAGACCGCCCTCTTCGGCGGTGCGCTGAAAATCCTCGAGTGATTGCTGAGCGCACTGATCGAACTCGCTCATGTCGAGATCGGGGCGGGCCGGGATCGAGCCCTTGGCCAGATTGAAGGTCTTCTGGAATTCCGGCTCGAGTACCAGACGCGCCAGCGTCCGCTGGGCCTCTTGTTCCTCTTCATCGGCGACTCTGAACATCGCCAGGCTGTCGATGTTGAAGGTGAACGCCTCCTGGGTTCCCGGCGCCGGTGCACAGAGGTAATCCTCGCCCGGGGTCATGCCGGCAGCGGTAAATTCCCCCTTGGCCCAGTCGCCCATCAACTGCATGGCGGCTTTGCCATTGATCACCATCGAGGTGGCCGTGTTCCAGTCGCGGCCGGACATGCCGTCATCCATCAGCTCGTGAGTGCGTTTGAAGGTTTCGAGCGCCTGGATCATGGTATCGCTCTTGAGCGCCTCGGGATCCAGCTCCACCAGCGCCTTGCGATAGAACTCGGGGCCTCCCGTGCCGAGAACGACCGTCTCGAAGACGGTGGCGTCCTGCCAGGGCTGGCCACCATGCGCCAGAGGAATGTACCCGGCCTCGCGAATCTTTTCGCCGGCGGCGAACAGCTCGTCGAGGGTCGACGGCACCTGCTCGACCCCGGAATCTTCCAGCACCTTGGGGTTCGCCCACAGCCAGTTGACGCGGTGCACATTGACCGGTACCGCGACATACTGGCCATCGTACTTCATGATGTCGGCAACCACGGGCGGCAACAATGCGTCCCAATCCCCCTCCTCGGCGACGCTATCGAGCTGTCCCAGCAGGCCCAGCTCGCCCCACTCCTGGATTTCCGGCCCCTTGATCTGCGCAGCGGAGGGGGGATTTCCGGACATGGCCCGCGACTTGAGCACGGTCATCGCCGTTTCACCGCCGCCACCGGCCACGGCAAAATCCTTCCATTGATGGCCCTCTTCTTCCAGCAGTTGCTTGAGTACGTTGGCGGCACGCGCCTCACCGCCGGAAGTCCACCAATGCAGGACCTCGACTTCGCCCGCTTGCGCCGTGGTTCCCAACGTGGCCGCTACGGCCAGGCCACCGAGCGCCGATTTCAACAAGGTACGCTTGAGCATTCTCATGGACGTGTCTCCTAGCTTGTTATTCTGTCAACCTTTCATCCATCGGGTGGATAAGGACACGCTAGCCGATTCGCCTGCCGGTTGTTACTTACGCTTTGCTGAATAGTGTTTGCACTTTATTACATGGCTGTAATAAAGCCGCCGCCACGTGACTCACGACTCCAGCGCATGCCCGGAGAAACGCAGCGTCACGACGAGGCCGCCCGAGGGATGGTTGGCGAGCATCAGTTCCGCGCCGTGGGCGTGGGCAATGTGACGGGCAATGCTCAGTCCCAGGCCACTGCCGCCCGTATCCCGGCTACGCGAGGGCTCCAGCCTGACGAAGGGAGCGAAGACCCGCTCGAGCTGATCGTCGGGAATGCCCGGGCCGTTATCGCGAATGACGATATCCAACGTCTTCCGTCCCCGCTGCAGCGTCACCTCCGCACGTCCGCCATGAAAGATGGCGTTCTCGAGAAGATTGGCCAGGCAACGCTTCAATGACAGCGGTTTGACGCGGAGCCGCGCGGCATCGCCATGTACGCTTATCTTGCCGCCCTGTACCTCCAGTTCCTGGGCCAGCGCCACCAGAAGCTCGCGCACGTCGACGACCGCTGGCCTTTCGTCCAGGTCCAGCCCCTTGACGGAGGCCAGCGCCCCCTTGACCAGGGTATCCAGCTCATCGAGCGAGGCGCAGAAGCGTTCGCGCTGCACGGCGTCATCGAGCATCTCGGCACGCAGGCGCAAGCGAGTAATGGGCGTCTTGAGATCGTGCGAAATGGCCGAAAAGAGCCGCTCGCGTTCCTTGATCTGGCTATGGATACGCTCCTGCATGCGATTGAACGCCTGCGCCGAAGCGGCCACTTCACGCGGCCCACGTTCGGACAGCGGCACGGCCTGAAGGCTGTCGCCCAACTGTCGGGCCGCCCGCGCCAGGCGCGCCAAGGGACGGGTCACACTGCGGATGACCCAGAACGACAATCCCAGCACGGTCACCAGCACCACGAACAGCACGAACAGGCGATCCGCTGACAGCCAGCTACGTTCATCGATGCCCATCGGCAGCGTAGTCGCCACGTAGAGCCATGCGGTATCCTCGAGCGGCATCTGGATGACCAGAATCGGCGGCGAGACGGGCCCCATCAGCAATGTGTGCCGTCCCCAACGCGGCGGCAGGTCGCGCAACAAGACTTCATTGTTGAATACGCGTAGCGTGTCGGGACTGGAAAACTCGACCAGGGCATCCTGAATGCCCAGCTCATGTCTCAGGACAGCACGGACCCGCTCGACGACCATCGCCTTGCGCTCACCCTGTCCGATGTCGAGGACCGGGATCCGATGCTCGTTGACGCTGACGAAGAACCGCGTGCCGCCCATGTCGCGCAATTGCTCCAGCACGATATGCCGATATTCGTAAGGTAGGGAACGAAAGAACCTGACCGTGGAAGAAATGCTGTAGGCCAGGCTGCCGGCCATTTCATCGAGCTGCGCGTTCTGGGACGAGCGTGCCTGCGCCGACCATAGCGCATAGCTCGCAAGCTGAGCGCTGAGTACGCCGACGATCATGATCAACACGAAACGTCCACGCAACGACGCAGGCATGTAGCGGGCCAGCCAGCGACGCCCGCGTCGGCGCAGGGACGGTCGCGTCTCGTCCGGGCTCACTGCACGCTTTCCACCTGCGCAGTGAGCACATAGCCTGCACCACGGACGGTCTTGATCAACTGGGAGTGCTGCGCATCTTCGCCGAGGCGCTGGCGCAGCCGGCAGACATGGACATCGATCGAGCGATCGAGCGGCGGCGCAGGCCGGCCACGGCTAAGATCGAAAAGCGCATCACGGGAAAGGACCTGCTCGGGGTGATCGAGAAAGACCTGCAGTAATTGGTAGTCGGCCCCCGACAGGGCGCTCCGCTCACCCTTGTCGTCGATCAGCTCGCGTGTGACCCGATCCAGTTGCCACGGGCCGAAGCGCAACCAACGGGCATGATCCGACGGCAATCTCGCCCGGGTACGCCGCAGTACCGCCTTGATCCTCGCCAGCAGCTCGCGAGGATTGAACGGCTTGCTCAGATAGTCGTCCGCTCCCAGCTCCAATCCCAATATCCGGTCGGTATCGTCGGCACTGGCCGTGAGCATGATGATGGGTAGGTCGCTGCTTCGCCGTACATCGCGACAGATGGCAAAACCATCCTCCCCGGGCAACATGATGTCGACGATGAGCAGATCGGGGATGTCATCCGCCAGTAGCCGACGCAGTGCAGCGGCATCTTCTGCCACCCGGGTCCGAAAACCATGCCGCCCCAGGTAATCGGCCAGGAGCTCGCGAATCTCGATGTCGTCATCGACCACGATGAGTGTCGCTGGGGTCATCGTCATGCCCAGCCCCGCCAACGTTCCCCGGTGTTTCGTTGTGCCATGATTCATCGTCATCGCTATCGTTTGAGTTAGCGACGATCAGGATACTCGCTGGAGCGCGGGCCGCGAACGCGACCAAGGTGTTACGTCATGGCCAACAAGGGCATCACGCCGACAAGCGAGGCGAGACGGGCATTTCTTCGCACTCGCGACGCTCTTCCTCGCTATCCACGACACGGATGCTGGTAGGATCGACAGCATAGGCCTTGGCGACACGCAGCACTTCTGCCTGATGCTCTTGCAAGGCGACCCGGCGAAGACGCGAACGGCTGGGAGTAATGCATTTCAGCAGCAGCCACAGCAGGCAAGCCACCCCGACCAGCCACAGACCGTAACGTCCGAGGAACCCCCACAGCGTGAGGCCGCTGGCGAACCAGCACGTCATGCCCAGCATCGCCGTGGCGACGCCGCTCCATACCGGGTTTGGCAGCCCCAGCAACCGGTTGGCGCTGATCAGTGTTTTTTCGTAATAACGCTGCGAGTAAGCCACAGGGGTTTTGCCAAGCATGATCGATTCGCCGAACGGCTCTAGAGAAAAACAGTCTGTCTCGTTTGCGCTCATCGCGATCAAGCGAATAGCCATGCTTTACACAAGCAATTATCAGGCGAGATGCAAAGCGGAAAACTCCGCTTACCGTTCCTATACCAAGATTGCCACAATCGCTGAATATCCCCGGGTTACGTTACCTCCCGTTGCAAGTCGAATCGCCCATGAACGCTGCGCCCATCATCTGTCATGCCATGAAAATGGCCCGACACATGAGCCGGGCCATTGTTGCCTAATCGTTCCTGGCCAGAGATCACTCGACCTGTCCGACCCCTTTCGTCACGTCGGCCATGCTTTCGTAGCGTTCGTCGGGCAGCGCACGAATCACTTCCATGACGTCGCTTTCTGCGTCGTTCTGCTTGGCACACGTTTCAAGGTCCTGCTTACTGGCAGGAAAATCCACTCCCTTGAGATAATGCGTGATATTGGCCGGTGATTTGCCTCCCAAACCTCGTGTCATGATATGTCTCCCTGATTCCTTGGGTGGAAATGCACTGAGCGTCACACTCACGCTCAAGGTAGGCAACCTTTCCGGGGTTGCCTACCCGACTCACAGAACATTACCTCTCACGACATATCTTCGCGTTGGCCCCGGTCGCGTCCGGCGACACGGCCATACCACTTGGCGAAAGGCGCCGCGGTCGCGCCATGAACGACGATCGAGGCGAGCACGACGAGACTGGACACGATCCAGACCTCGTGATTGCCCGTATGCCTGGATGACAATGCCGCATAGAACAACGCCGATACGCCAATCGGACCGAACCACCCCATGACCAGGGCGATGCGCCATTGCCGTACCGGTCCGAGCCACGGTCTCAACGCTAGAATGACCGGCAGGCGACGCAACAGCAGGATCAGCGTGACCAGCCCCAGCCCCGACCAGCCCAACGCCAACCATTCGCCCCACGGCGCGATCAAGCCGAACAGGACGAACACCGGCAGGGTAAAGAACATGTTGACGGCTTCCTGGACATTGTTCTCTTCGGAGCGCTCCTGGCCGCCGACGACCTGGTCGAAGAACAGCCCAGCCACGAACACGGCCAGAATACTGTCGGTACCGCACAACTTGCCTACGCCGAGGACGAGAATGGTCAATGACAGGGTTACCGACATGAACGAAGGCTGATCCAAGTACTTTCTGGCCTCGGCCCACTGCAGCGCGCGACCGCTTAACCAGCCGAGCAACGCCCCGATGGCGATGCTGCCTCCCACTTCCCATAGCCAGACCTTGAGCGCCCACTCTTGCCAGACGCCGCCGGTCTCGGCGGATAGCACGAGTATCGGCAAAAACACCAGGGGATAGGCCAGTCCATCGTTGGCACCCGATTCACTGGATAGCAGATGCCGGAATCCACCGGGTAGGTTGTTCTTGGCAACGCCACCGGTCACGATCGACGAGGCAATGACCGGGTCGGTGGCGCAGACACACGCGCCCACGAGCAGAGCCACCCACAAGGGGAGCGGCAACGTCCAAAAGCTGAGCAGCCCACTGATCAGCCACATGGCGGGCATGCCGATGCCCAACAGAATGCCCAGCGCCTTCCATTGCCGGAGTGGATAACTGGGCGGTAGCCTGAGTGCAATCGCCATCAGGCTGATACCCAAGGTCAGACGGGCAACTTCTTCCAGGAGGTGTTCGGGATTGCCCCAGGACGACGGAGCGAGCCAGCCCAGGCCTTCGGGCCCGAGCATGACGCCGAAAATGAAGGCAAGCAGCGGCGGCGAGAGCCATGACTTGTCGATGGGGCTAGACAACAACCCCAGAACGAAGATGAACCCACCCAAACTGGCCAACACGATATTCATGTCTTGCACGACGCGTAGCCCTCCCTGGCCCGTTGCATTGCGAATCGCTAGTCAGCGCAGACAAAAGCACCGCCAGGGCGAGAGACGCACCCACCCTGTGACGGCTCTTGCCCCGCTCAACCCGGTGTCTTGGGCAGCTGACGCTTGTGTTCGGTACGCCGATAGGTGCCGACGATGATCCGGTAAGCCTCATCCTCGATCGCCTGCCCCGTCAGGAAACGATCGATCTGTGCATAGGTGACGCCCAAGGCATCCTCATCCGTCAACTGCGGTCGTAACGATTCCAGATCGGCGGTTGGAACCTTCTCGACGAGTTGGGAAGGCGCCCCCAGCGTACGGCCAAGTTCCCTGACCTGCCCCTTGGTCAGCCCGGTCAGCGGAACCAGATCGCACGCCCCGTCGCCGTACTTGGTAAAGAACCCCATCAGCGCTTCAGCGGCCTGGTCGGTTCCCACTACCAGGCCCCCTCTGGCGCCTGCCACGCCGTACTGAGCGATCATGCGCTGGCGGGCCTTGATATTGCCCATGACGAAGTCGCGCTGGCCATCGCTATCGAACGTCAGTCCGCCCTCCTCCATGGAGGCCAACAAGGCATCACTGGCCGGCTTCACGTTGGTCACCAATACCTCGTCGGGCTGGATGAAACCAATCGCCTGTTGCGCCTCCTCTTCGTCCTTCTGTTCACCGTATGGCAGGCGCATGGCATAGAAACGCGCCTCGACGCCGCGTTGACGTGCCTGTTCGACGGCAAGCTGGCACAGCCGACCGGCGACCGTGGAATCGACGCCACCACTGATCCCCAGCACCAGGGCATGCTGACCGGTTTCGACAAGCTGTTCGCACAGAAAGCCAACGCGCCGATCGATTTCCTGCTGTGGATCGATGGATGCCTGTACGGCCAAAGCCTGGATGATTTCCTGCTGCTCGGTACCGACTTCCGTTGCCATTGGGCCCTCCTTGGGTGAGATGTCACTATGTTCACTGATCTTTCGATACGATCAGACCGGCGGCGCCTTGCCTTCGAGAACCTCACGATGCAGCGCCGGCACCTGCTCGAGCGCATGATGCGCCGCAGCCAGCCTGACCTCGTTGCGATCGCCTGAAAATCGCCGTGTTCGGGTATACACGTACAATTGTCCTGCGTGCCTGAAAGCCCAGGCAAAGCAGACCGTACCCACGGGAATATCGTCCGGCGCGCCCGGTCCGGCGACCCCCGTATTGGCAATCGCGACATTGGCCCCATTGTTGTCGATGGCGCCCAAAGCCATCTCTCGCGAGGTTTCCTCGCTGGTCAGCCCATAGCGCTCGATGGTATCGAAGCTGACCGACAGGTAGCGATTCTTGGCCTCGGGCGAATACACCGCCAAACCGCAGTCGATGGACTGACCGCTCCCCGGCACGCGAGCCAGTTCGGAAACGATCAGCCCCGCCGTGCAGGATTCGGCAGTAGTCAGTATCAATTCATTGTCGTTCAGATAACGGGTTACCGTTTCAAGCAGATCCATTGCCTCGTCTCCTGTGTCCTTGCTTGACGTCCTTGTTTGCCAAGCGTTACCAGCCTATGACCAGCATAGCCAGCCGAGGGACGATTTCGAGCCCCTCTTTTATCAGCCACGCGATTTATCACTCACTCGATGGATGGCCTACGCTGCAATCAGCAGGCAAGGAGGCTAACCAAATGCTTTACCAGGAAAGAAAACCGCCCTTGGGAGATGCCAGGGCGCTTCGGGTGGGTCAGAAAGTCGAAGTCGGCGCAGCGATTGGCCACCGTATCATCGTGCTGGAAGTGACGGACGTCCTTCGCGAAGGTCATTACCAGGGCGATCAGGTCGCTCCGGACCCACTCGACCATCGTCCGCTCAATGAGGATAGCCGACTGAAAGATCAGCACTTCAGTTGGCGCAATGTATTGAGAATCGTTTCGTGAACAAAGGTATTAGCTTTGAAAGCTAAACATTAGCATGACGCTTTAATATTTATCCTGAATCAACCTTTTTGCGCTCTGTGTAAAAGTTTTGTAAATGAAATTGCGCCCCTGCCGATATACCCACCGAGCCCTTGGTTGGGTGACAGTGTGTCTCTAGAAGACCGCAAACATTAGCTCTCGCACTGGGCAAAGACTTCCGGGAATCGTAAGTGAAGCGGCACAAGACCTGACTGCCCTTGCCACGTACCTGACATCAGGTATTCGAGGAGAACATCAAGAATGGTAAATCGTCTGCGCAATCTCTCGGTCAAGGCCAGCCTGACTCTGGTCCTGGCCGTCTTCACGGTTTTTCTATTAATGACCGCCTGGCTGGGACATTCCGCCAGCAACAACGGCGAAAAGGCCCTGGAAGAGCTGCACCAGATCAACGTTCTGCAGCTCAACGCCATCAATCTGACCCGGGCGCATCTCTCCGATGTGCAATTGAACTTCGAACGCTTCGTGGATGCCACTGGCCAGGGCGAAAACGAGCGGGCCAGCGCCTATCTCGCCGAGTCCCAGGCGGCCATGCAGCGCGCCGAAACACGCTTCGCCCAATACCGGGACGCGCCCAAGACCGAACGCGGCAAGCCGTTCGCGGATGCCACCGGCGCCGCTTACAGCCATCTGGTCAACGAGCTCTTGAAACCCCAACTGCAAGCGCTGAACGGCAACGACCTCGACGCCTTCCGCGCGCTGCAGGATGAAGCCATGGCAGCCACGCAGGAATTCAAACGCGTCAGCCAGGAATTCATCGATTATGCCGATGCACGTGGCGATGCGTTGATTACCGATTTCAATGCGCAAGTGGAACGCTTCGAGATCTTCGAGATCGTCGTCCTGCTATTGACGGTCGCCCTCGTCGTGCTGGTGCGTGTGGGCATGGTTCGCGCAGTCATCCGTCCGCTCGAAGAGGCGGTTCAGCATTTCGAGCATATCGCGCAAGGCGACCTGTCGAAGCGCATCGCCGACCGCGGCAACAACGAGATCGGCAAGCTGTTCGATGCCATGCAGCGCATGCAAGCCGGCCTGACCCGTACCGTTTTCACCGTTCGCGACGGCAGCAGTTCCATTCATGTCGGCGCGCGCGAGATCGCCAGCGGAAATAGCGACCTGTCCTCGCGTACCGAACAGCAGGCAGCATCGCTGGAAGAAACGGCCGCCAGCATGGAGCAGCTCACTGCGACGGTGCGTCAGAATGCGGATAACGCCCGCCAAGGCAGTTCGCTGGCGAGCGACGCCTCAGTCACGGCAGGGCGTGGCGGCGAAGTGGTCGACCAAGTCATCACCACCATGCACGGCATTTCCGAAAGCTCGAAGAAAGTCGTCGATATCATTTCGGTCATCGACTCCATTGCTTTCCAGACCAACATCCTGGCATTGAACGCCTCCGTGGAAGCGGCACGTGCCGGTGAGCAGGGGCGCGGCTTTGCGGTCGTTGCCGGCGAGGTACGCAACCTGGCCAGCCGTAGTGCCGATGCCGCCAAGGAGATCAAGGCCCTGATCGAGGCCTCGGCCACACAGATCGTCAAGGGCTCGACCCTGGTAGAGAGTGCCGGCGCCACCATGCAGGAAATCGTCGCTTCAGTGCGCCGGGTCACCGACATCATGGACGAGATTTCCGCTGCATCCCAGGAACAGACTACCGGCATCGAGCAGGTCAATCTGGCCATATCGCAAATGGATCAGGTCACCCAACAAAACGCGGCGCTCGTTCAGCAGGCCTTGGCCGCCACGGCCGCCCTCGAGGAACAGGCCGAGCAGTTGGAGGCCGCCGTGTCGCAGTTCCGCCTGGATGGCAGCATATCGCCCGGCCAACCCGCCCTTCCTTCGGTACGCCCTTCGAGTACCGCCCTTTTGCATAATGGCGCAGCATCCGCATCGAAGACGCCGGAAAAGCGCCCGGCTCCGCTAAAACAAGCCGAAGCCGAGTGGGAAGAATTCTAACCCGTCCATAACGAAGGCCAGTAAAACTGGCCTTCTTTCCATGTCCCGGATGTCGACGCCCTCAAATGAGGTTTTTTCTCGCATTTCCAGCAGATAGCTTTGCCGCCCCAAGACGACCGGCACGGCAAAAGGACATTGACAGGCCTGTTACGAGAACTATTTTTCGGAATGAAGCGGATAAAAATACGCTCCGATTAGGTTATCGGCATGCGAATTCCGCAACGTTGTTTAACGTCATGAAACATGGAGGTGTCATATGGCCGATCCGGAAAAGCGTGCTAACCCGAGCTTACCTGCCAGCGACAATGGCGCTGCCGGGGGCAACGGCCCTGCGTCATCTGGCGGTGGATCGTCTCAACGGGACGAGTTCAAGCAACGTGGGCGTGAGACAGCGGAAGAACTCAAGGGCGCAGCGCGCCAACAGGCCGAAGGTTTGTTCAGTCATCAGCGCGATGCAGCGGCGGAACAGGCGGATAAGGTGTCTTCTGCGTTTCGCAAGATGGCGGAAGAATTCGACGATCAAGAGCAGCCGCTTTTCTCCAGCTATGCGCAAAACGTTGCGAACTGCACCGGCGACCTTTCCCAGCGGTTGCGCGAAAAGGATTTGGGCGGGCTGGTCGAACAGGCGCAGGAATATAGTCGTCGCCAACCGGCCTTGTACTTCGGTGGCGCCGTGGCTGCAGGCTTTCTACTGACGCGTTTCCTGCGCAGCTCGAGCGAGCGGCAGATGCAGCAATCTCATACTCAGGATACGGCTCCCTATTGACCATGCCATGCCCTTCGCCACAGGACATGGCAAATTGCCTGAGCGAAGAACGTTTCAGGCCCTTTTCATTGCATTCATAGGGAGGCTGCTACCATGGACGAAGAAAACAGAAACAGAACGGGAAGTGCCTCGCTGGGCTCGCTGCTGTCGAGCCTGACTCATGAGCTCACTTCCCTCGTCCGCAAGGAAATTGAGCTAGCCAAGGCAGAAATGGGCGAGAAAGGCTCACAAGCCGCTAGCGGGGTCGGTGCCATAGCCGCCGCTGGCGCTATCCTGCTCAGCGGTTTCCTGGTCCTGCTCGCTGCGGCTGTCTTCGGCTTGAATACCGTTCTACCACCGGAAACCACGCCGTGGCTTTCCGCCCTTATCGTGGGCGGAGTAGTGGTCATCATCGGGCTCATCATGCTGCAGAGTGGGCGCAAGAAGTTGAAGGCGCAAAGCCTCATGCCCAGCAGAACCATGGCCAGCTTACGCAACGACAAGGAGCTTGCCAGCCAGCATGAGCACCGGGCCAAGGAGCAAGTGTAATGAGCGAGCATACTTCACGTCGCCGTCCCGAGGAGATCGAAACGGATATCTACCAGACCCGGGCGCGACTCGACGATACATTGCATGAACTCGAAGAGCGGCTTTCTCCCCAGCATTGGGTGGACACCGCG
Source organism: Halomonas sp. McH1-25 (assembly GCF_022348165.1). Lineage (GTDB taxonomy): Bacteria > Pseudomonadota > Gammaproteobacteria > Pseudomonadales > Halomonadaceae > Modicisalibacter. Next base: position 162,740 of record NZ_JAKRFI010000001.1, on the reverse strand, counting down.
TTCGATTACGTGCGCCAGGGCGGTGCCAATGACGCCATGGCGCGGGTCGGAAAGGTCGTCAAGCGCAACCCCTTCCCGGTCATGCTGACCGGCATCGGCTTGGGTTGGCTGGCCGTGTCGCAGTATAGCGCCCAACGCAAGGCAGACCAGGGACATACCAATCTGCCCATGCGCCAGTCCGAGGCGAATTTGCCGGTGGCGCAGCATGCATCCATGCCGGTCACCGACGAGCCTCCCCGGCGTAGTGTCGGTGCAAGCGCCACCGGGCCGGAAACGACAGGCGCCGGCACGACCTCGACAGGCAAGGACCCGGCTTCGGTAGGTGCCTCGGCAACCTATTCTTCAGCCACTCCACCAGTGGGGGAAGCTCCTCCCGAAGCCGACCATACCGGCCGCGGGAATAGCGGCAAGGAGAAAGCACGACATATGACGGACAATGTGAAAGGGAGAGCACAGTCTATGGGCAGTTCATTTCGCGAACGAGCGTCACACGCACGTAGCGGTTCCCGTTCGGCGATGCGCAACGCCGGTTACAGGGCGCAAGGCGCCGGCGAGCAGTCGCTCAACTTCATTCAGGAACATCCCATCGTGGCGGGCGCCATCGGTGTTGCCATTGGCGCTGCCCTAGGCAGCATGTTCCCCTCGACACGTCTCGAGAACGAACGTGTTGGCCGCTATCGCGACCGCGCCGTGCACAAGGCGGCAGAAGCGGGCCGACATCAGGCGGACATGGCCCAGCACAAGGTCCATGAGAAAGCCGAACAGGCCAAGTCAGGCTCCTCTTCCGATCGCGATCGTGACGAGTCGACCGGTAGCGACACGTCGTCTTCCTATTCAAACTCGGGTACGACTCAGAGTTCGAGTACGACAGGCAACGAGCATCCGCCGACCCGGGGCGGTTAATTCAGCCACCACGACTTCTCAGCCTTACATTTAGACTTACAGAGGGCCGGTTCGCCGGCCTTTCTTTTTAACGCCCCAACTTCTACACACAAAAAAGGTGCGAACTCCGCCGCACCTTTCGTTGAATATTGCTTGCCAAGAGGATTACTGGCTCTCTTGGGTATCCTGAGCGGATTGTGAGTCCGAACCGCTCTGATTCTGCGACCCGGTGTTGTCGGTTTGCGTGTTCTGCTGGCGCTGCTGGTACTGGCGATAGCGCTGGAGCTGTTGCTGTTGCTGGTTATCGCCCTGCTGGATCTGCTGAGAGGCTTGTTGCAGGCCTTGAATATAGCCTTGCTGATAGCCGCGCATGAGTCCCTGCTGAACACCTTCTTCCTTGCCTTCCATATAACCCCTGACATAGATGTACTGCATCAGTTGCTCGGGGCTATTGATCTGGCTGCCCTGGTTGCCCATCTGGCCGCCCTGGTTGTTTCCTTGGTTCCAAGGCTGGCCGCCCTGGTTATTCTCCTGGTTCCAAGGCTGGTTGCCCTGGTTATTCCCCTGATTCCAAGGCTGGTTGCCTTGATTTGCCTGGCCCCAGTTCTGGTTTCCGCCTTGATTCCAGCCTTGACTACCGCCTTGGTTGCCTTGGCCCCCGTACGGATTGGCCTGTCCCTGATTGTAAGACTGCTGACCAGCTTGGCCTTGGCGGTACTGATTGTAATTCTGTCCTTCATCCCATTGCTGGGCCGTTGCCGCTCCGGTAGCGAATGCGGATGAAATTGCTGCTGTGATGAGTAGGCGCTTGAACATACTTCCTCCTTGATTAGCGTATCCGGTGAATACCCAGTTAGGCATTCACCCCTTAAACACACTAGAAGCAGACAAGGGGATTGAAAGAAAACAAACTCATATTTCGTGTTATTTGATTTTTCAGAAAGAAACTCAGAATTACCTCGATCGGCGATTCCTCAGTACGGACGCCCTCTTATTTATTTCACGCTTAATATAAACCGCGTTTTCCGTCATTTTTGTCTTGCCGCACTTTGTGCCTGGCGATCGCTCATCGACTTTCCAGTCAGCACCAGGTGACTAGACTGAACGGTAGAATCCGCCATGTCATCGTGAGGTAACGTGATAGACGCTCCAGCTCCATTACGTCCCGAAGAACTGCAGACCCTACTCGATCAACTGGCCCGGGATGCGCCTCGTTGCTTCGGAGAAGGACGGGTCGCCAGCTACATTCCCGCCCTGGCCGAAGTCGATCCCGACCAGTTCGGCATTGCCGTGTGCCATGCCGATGGCCAAGTGCAATGCGCCGGGGATGCCCAAACGCGCTTTTCGATTCAGTCCATTTCCAAGGTGCATGCCCTGGTGATGGCCATGCAGCGACTGGCGCCGGAGGATATCTGGTCACGCGTCGGACGCGAGCCCTCCGGCCAGGCCTTCAATTCGATCGTCCAGTTGGAAGTCGAAAACGGCACCCCCCGCAACCCATTCATCAACGCTGGCGCCCTGATGGTCAGCGACATGCTGGCGTCGCGCCTGGTCATGCCGCAACACACGCTACGCGAGCAGGTACGCCGGCTGGCGGCGACACCGACAATCGATTTCGATGAACGCGTCGCACGCTCCGAAATGGATCACAAGGCGCGCAATGCCGCCCTCGCCTATCTGATGCAAGCCTATGGCAACATTCAAAGCGACGTCGAGCTGGTACTCGATACCTATTTCCATAACTGTGCCTTGGCCATGAACTGTATCGAGCTGGCCAAGAGCTTCGCCTTCCTGGCTAACCGTGGCATCAACCCACACGATGGCACGCACGTGTTCAGCGAGGTCCAGACGCGCCAAATGAATGCCCTGCTGCTGACCTGCGGGCTTTACGATGCCGCCGGCGACTTTGCATGGCGCGTCGGCTTGCCCGGCAAGAGCGGCGTCGGCGGCGGCATCGTCGCCATTCTCCCGCGCCGCATGAGCATCTGCGTGTGGTCGCCGCGCCTGGACAGTTACGGCAATTCCATTGCCGGGCGGCATGCGCTGGAGGGGCTGGTGTCCGGTCTGCGCTTCACCCCCATGGGATAATTCCGGCGCTGTTGTAAGCACGCTTTACCGAAGCATAAACATTGCTTACCTGACGCCGACAGTCCCTGAACTATGGTGTAAATGGTCATATGGCGAGTCTTACAGGGAGTTAGAGTAATGAAAGCACTTTGCTGGCATGGAAAGAACGACATTCGCTACGAAACCGTGCCCGATCCGCAAATCGAGGATCCACGCGACGCCATCATCAACATCAGCAGTTGTGCCATTTGCGGTTCCGACCTGCACCTCTTCCACCATTTCATGCCCAGCATGAAGTCCGGTGACATCGTCGGCCACGAGTTCATGGGCGAAGTGATGGAAGTCGGCAGCGAGGTGAAGAAACTCAAGGTCGGCGACCGGATCGTCGTGCCCTTCACCATTACCTGTGGCGAATGCGATCAATGCCGGCGAGGCAATTTTTCTCTTTGCGAGCGCTCCAACCGCAACAAGGCCATGGCGGATAAGGTGTTCGGCCATGCCGGTGCCGGGCTGTTCGGTTATTCCCACCTGACCGGGGGTTACGCCGGCGGTCAGGCCGAATACGTGCGTGTGCCTTTCGCCGACGAGACGCATATCCAGGTGCCCGATACGCTGACCGATGAGCAGGTCCTGTTCCTTGGCGACATTTTCCCCACCGGCTGGCAGGCTGCCGTACAGTGCGACATCGAGCCAACCGATACAGTGGTCGTGTGGGGCGCGGGCCCGGTAGGCCAGTTCACGATACGCAGTGCCGTGCTGCTGGGCGCCAAGCAGGTCATCGCCATCGACAACGTTCCCGAGCGCCTCTCCATGGCGGAAGCCGGCGGCGCGATCCCCATCAACTTCGATGAAGAGAGCGTTCTCGGCCGGCTGCAGGAACTCACTCAGGGCAAGGGTCCCGAGAAGTGCATCGATGCCGTGGGCCTGGAATCGCATGTGCCCCGCTCTCCCGACTCCATGTATGACCGCGTCAAGCAATCGCTGTGGATGGAAAACGACCGGGCCCATGTCCTGCGTGAAATGATCTACGTCTGTCGCCCAGGTGGCGTCCTGTCGATTCCCGGCGTTTATAGCGGCCTGGTCGACAAGATTCCCATGGGACAGCTGATGAACAAGGCGCTCAGCGTGCGCACCGGTCAGACGCACGTCAAACGCTGGAGCGATGACTTGCTGAGGCGCATCGACGACGGCCAGATCGATCCGTCCTTCGTCATTACTCACAGCGTCAGTCTCGAGGATGGGCCGGAAATGTACAACGTGTTCAGGAACAAGCAGGACGGTTGCGTCAAGGTCATACTCAAACCGTAAATGCCCATGGCTCAGGGAGGAAGAGCATGAACAGATCACATTCGTACATGTCACATTCGCTACACGGTTCGGATCGTCTCGCACGCGGCCTGGGCTGGTTCAGCATCGGGCTGGGGCTATGCCAGGTACTGGCGCCACGCAAGCTGACGGAGCCGCTGGGCATGGAGGGCTTCGAGCCTCTCGTCCGTGCCTGCGGGGCCCGTGAAATCGCCTGCGGTGTCGGGGCCTTGTCGAACAACCCGACCTTGGCCATATGGTCCCGGGTGGGTGGCGATGCGCTCGATCTTGCCGCGCTGGCGACGGCGTTGCGCGACAAGCACAACCCGAAGAAAGAGAACGTCGGCGTTGCCCTGGCAGCGGTAGGCGCGGTGACGGCGCTCGACCTGATTTGTGCCTCCAGGCTCCAGAAGCGTTACGCCTATCAGGCCGGCCCCACGCCCGACTATAGTGACCGCAGCGGTTTTCCGCGTCCGGCGGCAGCCATGCGTGGCGCTGCCGACGATTTCGAAACGCCTCGCGACATGCAGGCGGCGTTGCCTTCTCCGGCCAAATCACCGGGCCCGCGTGTGACACCCACGACACGTAGCCCGATCGAGTGATGCGCCGTTCGTAAATACGGGAGCCGGCATAGCCGGCTCCCGTTCGCTTTTCACCTCTCCAGAATCCCTATGTCCCACCGTCACACGGAGCCTGTCAGCCACCGGGCGCCATAGCCCCAAAGCAGCACAGTCACCGCCAACATGGCCTCGAGCACCAGCACACCGATGCCCAGCGTCGCCCCCGTGACGATGAACCCTTCCTCATGGCTGATGCCGAGAAAGGCAGGAATCCCCAGGTACAACAGGTAGGCGCTGTAACAGAGCCCGATGATTCCCGCCAGCAGGCATAGCCACACCAGGGGATACAGCGCGATCAAGCCCGCCATGAACATGGGGGTCGCCACGTAACCGGCAAAGATGATGCAGCAGCGCCGGTCCGGGTGACTCGAATAGCGTCTGGCCAACCGGTAAATGACGTTCCCCATCAGGCCGACAGCCGCCAGAATGGCAATGTAAAACGCGATTCCCGCCCCCAGTGCATCCCAGGGCGTCAGCAGAATCGTCCGGCTATCGCCGATACTCCATCCTACTGTCGTGGTACCAATAAAGGCGCAGATTACGGGCACCGCCGCCATCAGCAGCACGTGATGCGCGTAAAGATGCGTCACCGTTTCTCTTTCGCTCTGGATCTGTTTCCATTCGCGATTCGGATGAGCCATCAATCCCCAGACGTGAGCCAGCATAACAATCCACCTCCTGTCGCCTGTGTTCGGACAGTCGGCTGAGCCTCTGCCCCTAAGGGCAGTATAGGCAATCGGTATCCGAACGTGACAAATTGCCGCACTCAACAGTGCATAGCGCATGGGCGACGGAATTGGCTTTTATCAGCAGGCTCCCCTTAGGACTGTCTCGCCAGGAAAGCGTCGATATCGTCGATCTGACGAGAATCCATGGAAGTGAACTCCACGCCGAGTTCCTTCAATGCGGAGAGCATGTCGCCATCGAAAACCGCCAAGTCGTCTTGCGTGTGAAACAGCAACCGCGTCACGCCGTGACGTCTGGCCAACGAGACGGCTTCGCTCGGATAGTAGACCCGCACGCCATCGACCAGCGTGCCATGGTTCCAGGGAAAGTCGTCGATCAACGCCAGCAGTTCGTAGCGTCTCGACCGCTTGATCAATGACTGGATTCGGTAATGCTCGTAATCCAGGCCGCAGAGTATCACTGGCTGGCGCGCCCGATCGTTCCGCTGCGCGGTGGTGCGCTGCCATGGCGTCAAGAGTCGCCTCAATCGTTTCAAGGAATCACCACGTCCATTGTCACACCTCGTGTCTTCGCCATGGCCAGCAGCGCTCGTTTCAATGCCTGCTTGGCTTGGCGTTCTCCGTGCACCAACCTGACCTGCCGCGGCCAATGCGCCATGCCAGCGATAAAGCTCAGCAGGCCATCCCGCTAGCGGCAATGATGACTGCCGGTCGCTTGCTGCCGGCTAGATGGATTACTACCCACCTATGTTCTTCACGTAAGTTAACGGTATAAAGGCTATCGAAATCGAGCGGATGCCTGCCCGCCCGCTTTTCCTGTCGTCAAGTGAGCCGATAGGGTATCGCAGCGGCAGCACCTACGCTGTCAGCCATCGACCACAGCGCTATGCAGATACGTCACGATCGGGAGTCCATCAGCGTTCGGTAGCGATTTGCCTCGGCCATGAACGCCTGCGCCCGTTCGACTGGCGGGCTGGTCAAAAGGCTGACCGCGACGAAAAGCAGCGTGGCGACCGGAATGCCCCAGACGCCCGCCGGTAAGCCGAGTACCGAATTGCCCGTGAGATAGACGCCGATCACGAAGGCACCGGCCCCCAGGATACTTACCAAGGCGCCGCTTGCCGTTCCCCGCCGCCAAAAGAACGCCCCGACGATGGTCGGCACCATGACGGCCAGACCGGACGACGCCGCCACGGACAATACCGCAATCAGCCCCAGCTCGAGTTCCGCAAAGCCGAAAGCCACCAGCGCAATCAGTGGAATGACCAGCTTGCCGATCAGCAACTGGCGCCGCTCGGTGACACGCGATCCGAGATTGGCATAGACATCCCGCGCCAGCATCGAGGACAGCGTCAGCAGGATCGAGTCGATGGTGGACACCGCCGCCGCCATGATGCCTACCATGACGATCACGCCCAGCACCGGCGGCACGTAGGATGACCCCAGCAGCGCCGGTGTCGCCAGGTCGGCCGTTTCCAGATCCGGAAAGGCGACCAGGGCAGAAAAGCCCCACAGTACCGATACCAGGGTATACACGAATCCAAAGCCCAAAAATCCCAGCAACATCTGGCGCAAGGCGCGCAGCGACGACGGCATGTAGAGACGCTGGCTGACCTGCGGATTCGACAGACTGAAGAAGAACCAGGGGATCGTCAGGCCCAGAAAGGTCACGAAGCTGAAAAACCCGCCACCCGGTACGCTCAACGATTGCGGCTCTTCACGCGCCAGGGTCGAGAATAGCGAGTCGAAGCCGCCTAGTTCATGAATGACCAGCAACGCCACGAGCGTGGAGGCGATCACCATCATGATCGCCTGCAGCGAGTCGGTCCACATCACCGAACGAATGCCGGCCACCTGGGAGAAGACGATGGCCAGTACCGTGGCAAGCACGACGCCGGTCGTAAACGAGATCGCCCCGTCGGTCATGCCCTGCAACAGGTAACCGATGCCCGATAACTGCACGGCCGCATAGGGAATCAAGAACAGGCAGCTCGCCAGCGAGACCACCACGGCAACCATCCTGTTGGCATAGCGATGGCCAAGCATCTCGCTGGGCGTGACATAGCCATAGCGCTTGCCCACCGCCCAGAAGCGCGGACCGAACACGGCGACCAGGGACACGCCGGCAAAATAGATGATTTCGAAACCGAGCGCCCCGACGCCGCCGGCGTAGGTCAGCCCGGCCAGCCCGACCATCATGAAGGCGCTGTAGGTCGTGGCGCTGTAACTCAGCGCCGAGACAAAGCCATTCATTTGCCGGTTGCCGAGAAAATAGCCCGACATGTCAGCCACCCCGCGCTGGCGGGACAGCACGGCAATCGCCAACGCCACCGTCAGGTAGATGACGATGGCCGTCCAAATCAACGCCTCGCTCACCCTCGCCTCCTCAGAATCGCCGCGTCATTACGACGTTGACGGCGATGACCAGCAAGCCGACCAGCGTCCAGAACAGAAAGCTCCCGTACCAGGCATGAACGTCGCGGAGCAGCGTATACGGCACTGCGTAACTGAGCAGTACGAGTAGCCAGAGCAACCAGATTGCATGCTTTCCCTGCATCGCCTTCGTCCCCGTTGCCATACCGACCAGGCGCCGCGGGCCCACTGCCTCGCAGCCCGCCTGCAGCGGTATGTGATTGAATTGCCTGTCAGGGTAGTCAACGATACCCGTGGCCGAAAACATTCACCATCGCTGCGCTCGTCGGCACTGGCGCTGAATGTGCTGGCGCTGTTGCTGCAACCGCAGCCAGCCGTTCTCGGGCAATCCCGCACGCAGCAACGCGTCTCGCAGGCGTTCGGAATCGCCCAGCGCCAGCAACTTGGCGGCAAGCTCGGCAATTTGCCGCTTGACGAAGGGATAACTGAAACCGCATTCAGAGGCGAACTGCTGCCAATCCCGCGGCAACAGTTGCATGGAATTGAACTGGTCGCCTACCGAGAACGCCAGATCGGCATGGTAGCCAAGCACGATCGTCCCCACCAGGTCATAGGCCGGGGCTATCTGCCAACGTCCCCGGTCATCTTGCAACAGAGAAACGTTCTTGGCGTGAGCGTCGCTGTTGCCCACCAGCACATTGAATATCTGCCAGGTCAGCAGTTGCTGAATCGAGGCTGCCGGTGGCCGGCACGCCTCGCGGACGGCCTGTACGCACTGACCGAAGCGCGGCCCATTGAAGGACTGGTACTTCTGGCTTCGTGACAGCCCCATGGCCTGGCACAGATCTTCCTGGTGAATGCGCTCGATATGGGTCGTTCCCAGCCCCGTTCGGTCGTAGCGCTCGACCATCAGGTAAGGGTGACGCCCGGCAACATGCATGGTCGTGACGGGGCATGCCAGCCCGGCTTCGCGGGCTAGCGTATTCAGATAAAGCTCATTGAAAACGACCTGTTCACGCCCCTCGACGGCGAACTTGAGGATATGCGTCGAAGGAGCGTTGCCCATCGGCAGGTACAACGTGCCATCCCGCCAATGAACGGGAATTTTATCCTGGGCGCCCGCCAGCGACAGGCGCGGTCTCGCTTCAGGCGCATCACCGGCCATCAGCGCATAGCGCTCACGAAACGCCGCCCAATGGCCTAGCTTGTCGAGGGGCAGCGGCTGGTAGGTTCCCCCACGCTGGGGCGATTGATCGCTGGGTAGGATCACCAGGGCACCGGCACAATCGCCACCGATCGCTGCCAGGAGCGAGAAGTCGTCATCCGGCACGCCCAGGCGTTTGATCAACGCCTCGCGGGCCTGCTCCTCCGGTAACAGATTGCCGAACCAGCGATGGGCTCGTGAATCTTCGGGCGGCCAGACGGCTCGGGCAAGTGGCAGGCTCGTGGAAATCGCCACCCCCGACGCCTGCCAATCGGCATCGTATTCGAAGCCTATCGAGCGCCCATCGTTGCCGCGCCAGAGCGTACCGACACGCCGCTCGCCCTTCCACACGGCCAGCTCATCGCGCCGGCTCACGTGGTCGTATCCTCCGGTGGGCTGGCATACAACTCGATGCCGAGCGTGTCGAGCACCCGCATGATGCGTACGAAGCTGCACGTCTCACGCCCGTTCTCCAACTCGCTCAGAAAGCGCATGCTCAGCCCGCAGAGGCCCGCCAGCGTTTCCAGGCTCAGGCCCTGGGACTTACGAACGCGGCGCACGAGCCTTCCCAGGCTCAGTGCATCGTCCATCCGCACAAACGCCGCGCTTTGCTCTATGGTGTTCGGGGTCATACGCTCCGTCCGGCTACTATAATTTTTCCCGATAAGGAAAAATTACCATCAGGCGCCCCGGCAAACAACTAATTTTTCCCTCTAGGGAAAAAACGATGAGATTCACAGGAGCGCCTCAGTTTTTTATCCCGATAGGGAAAACCGACAGGGAATCATAGGAAGGTGATGCCATGCGAGTCCTGATCGTTCTGGGCCATCCACGCCATGACAGTTTCTGCGCTGCATTGGCGCGGGCCTATCGGGAGGGGGCGGAACAGGCCGGTGCCGAAACGCGCCTGCTGGCGCTCGGCGAGTTGACGTTCGACCCGCATGTGCGCATCGAATCACCCGAAGACCAGCCTCTCGAGCCCGACCTCGAACGCGCCAAGCAATGGCTGATCTGGGCGGAGCACTTGGTTTTCGTCTACCCCACCTGGTGGGGCACGATGCCCGCCCTGCTCAAAGGCTTTCTCGACCGGCTGGTGATGCCCGGCTTCGCCTTTCGCTTCTATGGACCGGGCGCCACGCAGTGGGAAGGATTATGGCAAGGCAAGTCGGCGCAATTGATCACCACCATGGATACTCCACCGCCCGTCTATCGCTGGCTGTTTCGCGCCCCCGGCACGCATGCCATGCGCAATGCCACGCTGGGATTCTGTGGCGTCAAACCGGTACACACCCTGATCGCCGGGTCGATTCGCACCTCAACGCAACAACAGCGCCATGGCTGGCTGGAACAGGCCCGGGCACGGGGGTTTGCCTTGCGCCATGGGGTAAACGGCCCGGCGGGACGCTGCTGGCAGCGGATCAAGCCCTGGCTGAAAGCGCTGCGCCTGCAGTTCTATCCCATGACCTGGGCGGCCTATACCCTGGGGGCACTCGCCGCCGCGGCAAACGGCCTGGACTGGGCCCCTTATCTCTGGGGCTATCTTTGTCTGTTCCTGCTCGAAGCGGCCACGGTGTTCATCAACGACTATCACGACTATCCGAGCGACAGCCAAAACCGCCATCATGGCCCCTTCAATGGCGGCTCGCGCGTCCTGGTCAGCGGCGAAATCGGCTTCGCGGCGATGCGTCGCGGCATAGGGCTGACGCTCATCGCGGCCCTGGCCGCGGCAGGCCTGGTGCTCAAGACGACGGCGGCACCCCTGGCCTCGGCGCTCTGGTTATCGATCGCCGCCGTCCTGACCCTGGGTTACACCCTGCCGCCCCTGAAGCTGAGCTATCGCAGTGTCGGCGAGCTCGATGTGGCCTTTACCCATAGCGCCATGGTGCTGTGGCTCGGCTTCGTCTTCCAGGGCGGAGCGCTCGGCGCCACACTGCCCTGGCTATTGGCGCTGCCCCTATTCTTCGCCATTCTTCCCGCCATCGTTCTCTCCGGCGTGCCCGATCGCGAGGCGGATGCCGCCACCGGCAAGCACACCCTGCCGGAACGCTTCGGCAATACAGCGGCGCTGGCCTTGGCAGCGGGTTCGGTCGGCGTGGCGGCCGGGCTGGCGCTGATCTTCGACCGCATGGGGCTGGCGGCAGGCGCCTTTGGCGGACTGAGTTACTTCGTGCTGCCTCACGCTGCCCTATGCCTTGCCCTGCTGTGGCTCGCTTTCCAGCGAGGAGCCAAGCGCCTCGAGCGTATCGACGGACTGATGTTCGTCACGCTCAACTACATGGTGTGGTTCGTCGCGGTCCCCTTTTATCACTTGGCGTAACCGGACCGTTGGGGCGTACATCGGCAGTCGTTTCCGTGCGCTGCGCCTCATGCTGTTACATCAGGCGCATAATGCGTACCATCTGCTCCGCGAGCTTCAGCGCGCACCAGCAAAGCGCCAATTAGCCACCGAAAGTGCGCGCTGAACGAAATACCGCCGCATCGGCAAATCACCAACAATCGAAGAACCAGCACACGCACTCGGAGTGATAGATCGTCATGCAGTATTTGCGCGCCCTGGCTGTCGCCGCCCTCATGGTCTTTGGCGCCTCGACGGCCCACGCCGCCCTGGAAGCATTACCCCCGACGGCGAGTGGCTCCGCCACGCTGTGGTCGGAATTGGACGCCACGCCCCTGCCGGACGTTCTGCCCAATGAAGTCTGGGTCAACATCAACCTGAAAGCGCGCAAGATGGCCGTGTACCGCGGCGATACCCAGGTACTGGTGATTCCTTACCTGGCCATCGGCAATGCCGGGGCGCAGCGCATTCGTTTCGAAGGCAGTCACCAGACGCCGATCGGCGAGTTCCATGTCGACCGGGTCAACCGCCAGAGCGATTTCAAGCTGTTCTTCGGTATCGACTACCCCACGCCCGACATCGCTCGCGAAGCCTGGCGGGACGGCCTCATGTCGACCCGCGACTACACCTATTATCGCAACTACCTGCGCCAGCACGGACTGCCGCCTGCCGACACGGCGCTTGGCGGTTCCATCGGCATTCACGGCCTGGGCGCGCGCTCGGCCCGTCTGCACAGCCAAATGGACTGGACGCAAGGCTGTATCGCGGTCACCAACGCCGAAATCGAGGCGCTCGATCGCTGGGTGAACGTGGGCACCCGCGTGGTGATTCACTGAACCCAGGCCTTACTCCAGCGGCGACAACCGCATCACCTTGCCATCCTGCTGATCGGTCAGCACATAGACGTTGCCTTGGGGCCCCTGTTCGACATCGCGGATGCGGGCGCCCAAGGGGATACGCTCTTCTCCCGTCACCGACTGTCCATCGTTGGTGACGCGCACGATCGCTTCGGCCGACAAGCCGCCGATCAACGCGCTGCCCTGCCACTGCTGAAAGACATCTCCGGTATAGAACACCATCCCCGACGGCGAGATCACGGGCGTCCAGTGCTTGATCGCATCGGCGAAATCGGGATGCGTCGGCGGATCGGGAATGTCGCTGCCGTCGTAGTTCTGCCCCCAACTGACCACCGGCCAGCCATAGTTGCGTCCCGCTTCGGGCAGATTGAGTTCATCGCCACCCAGCGGCCCCATCTCGGCAACCCACAACTGGCCAGTCTCGGGATGGATGGCCGCGCTCTCGATATTGCGATGACCATACGACCAGATCTCGTCCTCGGCATCCTCGCGATCGACGAAGGGGTTGTCGTTGGGCACCGAGCCATCGTGGTTCAAGTGCACGATGGTCCCGAGATGGTTGGACAACTCCTGGGCGGGCTCGAACTTGAAGCGCTCGCCCAGCGTCAGGAACAGCGTACCCTGCTGGGTGAAGGCGATGCGGCCGCCAAAGTGATTCTCGCCGGGCACCTTGGGCTGCTGGGTAAAGATGACCTCGAAGTCTTCGATTCTGTCATTCTCCAGGCGCCCGCGCCCCAGCGCCGTGGAGGCACCGCCCTCGCCGGACTCGGCGAAGGAAAGATAAACGCGCCGGTTGTTCTGAAAGTCGGGATCGAGCGCCACATCGAGTAGCCCGCCCTGGCCCTGGTTGAACACCTCGGGAACGCCCTCGACCGGTGCCGACAAGGTATTGTCGGAATCGAGAATTCTCAGCCGGCCTTCGCGCTCGGTCACCAGCAACCGGCCATCAGGCAGGAACGCCATGCCCCAAGGGTGTACCAGCCCCTCGGCCAATATATCCACCTGAACGGCACCGGCCTCCGTCTGCACCGAACTGTCCGGCTGGGCCAGCGCCAGCGGCGACACCAGCATGGCCGTCGTCGCCATGCCGAACGACATTTTGCTCGTACGCATCATGGTAATACCTCGCTTGGATCGCTCTTTTCAAGGTAAGCGCCTTGCCGAGTTTGGCAAGCGAGGCATTAGCAACTCATATGTTGCTTTTTGGGTTGAATAGCAACATATGAGTTGCTATCTTGCCTATAATGAAACTCAAGAGTTGCCAAACATGAATCTTCATGACCAAATCAAACGACGCCGGCGGGAGTTGGGCTTGACGCAAAAAGCCATGGAGAGCCGCATCGGGATGACCCGTCAGCAGTACCAACGGCTAGAAGCGCGAGGCAACCCGCGACTCGACTCATTGCACCTCGTGGCCCAAGGCCTCAATGCCGAGCTCATGCTTATTCCACGAGAAAAGCTGCATGCCGTCAGGCAATTGCTGGAAGAGAACGACATCCAAGGCGAGCATACGCCGCCCGCCCCCGACGAAGACCCATGGCATGGCCTATTGGATGGCCTCGGCCAAGGCGATGAGCCCAAGGAAAGAGAATGATGGAAGAGGCCGTTCAAGCGCTCGAAATCAGACTGCATGACCAGCATGTCGGCTACTTGGCAGGCTACCAGGGTGGTCGTAACGTCATGGTTTTCGACGAAGGCTACCGGAATGATCCAGAACGCTTTACGCTCACCTTGACTAACCATCCGTCATTCTCCAAAGCGTCCCGGATCATGGCCAAACCATGGATACGCCAACAGAGACTGCATCCCTACTTTTCCAATCTACTTCCAGAGGGTGCGTTACGCGATTGGCTCGCCCAAACGCTCAAGGTGCATCCCGATAATGAGTTTCCACTGTTAGCGCAGTTAGGTCATGACTTACCCGGCGCCGTTACTGCCATCCCCCTTGATGCCGATACCATTCCCGATCGGGTACTCGCGCATAGAACACGCATTACTCCCGTCAAGCGGACGGCCCAGTCCACCAGGGGATTTTCCCTGGCAGGGATTCAAATGAAATTTTCGATGCGTGAAAGGGAGGGAAGGTTTCACTTCGGACACAGCGACGAACTGGGCGATTGGATAATCAAGACACCCTCGACACGCCACCGCGGGGTCCCTGTCAATGAATACACAGCCATGCGACTCGCCATGGCTGCCGGAGTGAACGTTCCTGAGACGCGCCTGGTGGCCCTGAAGGATGTAGAGGGATTACCTGAAATCAACTTGCCTGCCGAACCTTGGGCCTATGCCATCAAGCGATTCGACCGGCAGCCCCAAGGACGCTACCACACAGAGGACATGGCCCAAGTTTTCTTTCGTTACCCTCACGAGAAATACCAAGGCCATAACTATGAGCAGATAGGCCGCCTGCTACGTGACTACACCAAGGATGGCCTTGCCAACGTCCAACAATTTGCCCGCCGTTTACTAGTCAACATTCTCTTGGCCAATGGCGATGCGCATCTGAAGAACTGGAGTTTGCTGTATCCCGATAGACGGACGCCTGTCCTGGCCCCTGCTTACGATATCGTCGTGACCCAGGCCTACATACCTGAGGAAAGTGAGTTTGCACTGAATCTCAACGGACAGAAGCGTTGGTATCAAATCCACTATGAGGATTTCAAGGCATGGGCGAGTGCCGTTGACGTACCTTGGCCGGCCATTCGCATGACTCTCGACGACACGATCCGGCGGGCCAGAGAGCAATGGAAAACACTGCTCCTCGAAAGCCCTATGCTTCCTGAGCATCAGGAACTTCTACGGACACATTGGCGCAGACTTCAACCCGAGTGGCGGATCGCATAGCTTCGGTAGAGCGAGTCAATCAAGCCGAGCGCTCTTCGATCAGCACTTCCTCCGTGACGCGCTCCGCCAAGGGATCGTGTTCGACCAGGCGCCCTTTCTTCCAGTCGCCTTTCAAGAACCAGATCGCCGTGACTACCGCAATCAGTACATTGGTGACCGGGAACGCCCACCACAGGCCCTCCAGGCCCAGCACGCCGTCGCGCGACAGCACGAAGGCCAGCGGAAACTGCAGCACCCACTGCGAGACCAGCGTCAGCACCATGGCGATCAAGGTATTGCCCGACGCGCGAAACACCCCCGTCAGCGCCATTTGCAGCCCCATGAAACCGAAGGAGAGCGAGACCGTGCGCAGGAACGTCGCCCCGGTCGTCACCACCGCCTCGTCGTCGGGCACGAAGAAACGCACGATGGCGGCGGCAAACAGGAACACGAACAAACCGACGGCGGACAACACGACAAAGGCGATGACGGCACTCAGCCGGGCGATGCGGTCAGCGCGCTCGATCTGCCCCGCGCCGATGTTCTGGCCGGCCAGCGCTGCAGTGGCCATGGACAGCCCCAGCGCCGGGATCACGATAAAGCCCAGCACATTGATGCCGACGCCGTAGGCGGCCGTGGTCACCGTACCGAACCCGGTCACCAGGAAGATCATCACGTTCATGCTGAGCGCCCGGGCCGAAAGCTCGACCGAGGCCGGAAAGCCTAGCCCGAACGCGCGTTGCATGAACGCCAGGTCGGGCCGGAAATCGCCGATGCGAAGCTGGATTCCCCAGCGCCCGCGCGACAGGATGGCCATGCCGACGGCCAGCGCGAGACCCTGGGTGATCAACGTGGCCAACGCGGCGCCGCCCACCCCGAAAGCCGGCACGATACCCCAGCCGAAGATGAGCAACGGATCTAGCACCACGTTCAGCAATACCGTGCCGGTAACGATGTAGAGAGGAAGCTTGACGTCGCCGACGCCGCGCATCAGCGACTGGAACATCGCGAAGCCGAACGAGAAGATCATCCCCGCCAGCGAAAAACGCAGGAACACCAGGGCGCCATCGTAGACGACCGGGTCGACACGCAGCAGGGCCAGCAGGCCCGGCGCCAGCGCATAGCCGAGCGCAGACAACAGCAGCGACACCACGGCGACCATCAGCATGGTCTGCGCCGCCACATGATTGACCATTCGCCCCTGGCCAGCGCCCATGTATTGCGCCACCAGCGTGGAGCCGGCCACCCCCAGCCCCGAGCCGATGGCCACCAGCAGGAAGATGATCGGAAAGCTGACCGACACGGCAGCCACGGCGTGGCCGCCCAGCCGACCCACCCAGAACGCGTCGATCAGCTGATAGGCCGACTGCAGCACATTGGCCAGAACGATGGGGATCGAAAGCTTCAGCAGCGACCCGAGAATCGGCCCTTCCAGCAAGGTAGCCTGCGAGTGACGCCCAGAACTCATTCGCTACTGCTCAAGCGCTCCCATACGCCGGCTTCCGGCTCCTCGAGGACGATATTGACGTGACACGTGTTCTTGCCCGGATAGATGGCGTTGGAATACTTGAACAAGCGGGTCTTGACGCGTCCGGTCATCGGATCGGTGTCGCCGAAGTGCGCCTGTACCTGCACGTAATCGCCGACATTGGGCAGCACATGCTGCCCGGTCTTCTCATCCTCGCCCAGTTCGATCACCTGCCCTTTGATGGGCTGTTCCTCGCCCTGGCGAATCAGCTCGTAGTTGAATGTGTACTTCACGATCGGTGCTCCATGCGGATCGACTCTTCTGCACCTTAGATGGCTGGGGCTAAAATCGAAAGTCTAGGCATCTTGAATCATGGAAGCAGCCAGCCCCTTGGCTCACATCGCGAGCCAAGGCAGGTAACCAGAGGCCTTTCTAGGAAGGTTTTTGCCGATTTTTCTCCCCCCACAGCGCCAACAACGTTTCAATGAACAACTCGGCGGTACTCGACAACGCATGGTCATTACGCTGAATGAGCCCGATGGTGCGCTGTATCCGTGGCTCGGGCAGTGGCCGAGAACAAAGCGTGTCATGGTCCGCACCCGGCATGGTCATTCTCGGCAGGATGGCGACTCCCAGGCCGGACTCTACTAACCCGAGGGAGGTAGAAAGATGCTGGACCTCATAAAAGCCATTGAGACTGATGCCCTCTGAAGACAGCACGTTATCCAAAAGGGTGCGATTGCCGCTGTCGCGGCTGACTGTAATCATGCGCACTGCCTCCAGGTCGGCCCAAGTGATGCTCTCCTTGGCAGCCAAGGGATGGTCGGAGCGCAGTGCCAGCACGAAAGGGTCACGCAGTAGCGGCGTAAAAGAAACTTCAGGCAGCTGCGGGCTGATCATGTTGATACCGAAGTCCGCTTCGCCATTGACCACCCGTTCCAATCCTTCGTTGGCGCTGACATCGAGAATGCGGATCCGAATGCCTGGCCAAGCCTCGTTGAAACGCCGAATGACGCTGGGCAGGAAATAGAATGCCGCCGTGGGTAGGCAGGCGATGGTCAATGTTCCCTTCTGGTGCGTTGCCAGCTCACGAATACCGAGGATCGACGATTCGTAGTCCTCGAGCATCCTGCGGGCCCGTGGCAAAAAGTCGGTTCCGATCGCGGTCAGCCAGGTACGCCGGGTGGTGCGCTCGAGAAGCGTAACCTCGAGCGCCTCCTCGAGTTTCTGGATGCGTCTCGACAGCGCGGGTTGCGATAAATGAAGACGCTGCGCCGCTTCGTGGAAGCTGCCTAGTTCAGCAACCTGGACGAAGGCCTGTAAATCGAGAAACTCAATGCGATGCATCATTGGCGATTCTTGCATTGGCAATAGGACATTAAACAACTTATCACATTAATGCGATTAACACATCGAATAGGGCTTTAATTTGCATTTGAGGCATCAAATAGGGGGTGACATGCTCAGTTCATGAGTTTTAGCAAAGAGTGAAACGGCAATGATCAATAGTATTCCTTGCATCATCATGCGCGGTGGCACCTCCAAAGGCCCCTTCCTGCGCATGAACGACCTGCCCGAATCGACAGAGGCACGGACGGAGACCCTGCTCAACCTGATGGGTGCCGGACATGCTCTGCAGATCGACGGCATCGGTGGCAGCGATCCGTTGACCAGCAAGGTGGCCATCGTCGAACGCTCCGACCATCCCGAAGCCGACGTCGATTATCTGTTCGCTCAGGTCGATGGCCCTGGTCGTCGCGTCGACTTCAACCCCAACTGTGGCAATATGCTTTCTGCCGTTGGTCCCTACGCAATAGAGACCGGGCTGGTCGAGGCGCTTGACGGCATGACCGTGGTGCGGGTTCGCAATCTCAATACGCAGCGACTCATCGAGTGTCACGTCCCTACCCCTGGACGCCAGATACTCTATGAAGGAGATACCCGAATCAGTGGCGTTCCGGGTACTGCGGCAGGCATCCAGTTGAGCTTCCTCGACGTCGTGGGGACCAAGACCGGTTCCTTGCTGCCTACCGGCCAGGCGCAGGAAGTCATTGACGGTGTCGAAGTGACCTGCCTCGATGCCGCGACACCCACCGTGCTGATTGCCGCCGGGACGTTCGGCCTGACGGGAAACGAATCCCCAGCCGAACTCGACGCCAACGGTCTCCTGCTCGCCCGGCTCGAAGCCATTCGCCGCGAAGCCGGACGACGCATGGGATTGGGTGACGTTAGCCAGGGCGTCCTGCCCAAGCCGATTCTGCTTTCGGCGGCAAGCGGGGCCGATGCGACGCTACGCGCCCGTTACTTCGTGCCGCATCGCTGTCACAAGGCACTCGCCGTTACCGGCGCCATCGCCCTGGCGACGGCGGTCAGCGTCCCGGGCACGATTGCCAACCGTATTGCCGTCACTAGCGGACGTCTGATCGATGGCAACTCGCTGGACCATGTTCGCCTCGAGCATCCTTCAGGCTATATCGATCTCGATATCGAGCATCGTGGACAGAACCCGCATGACG
Source organism: Halomonas sp. McH1-25 (assembly GCF_022348165.1). Lineage (GTDB taxonomy): Bacteria > Pseudomonadota > Gammaproteobacteria > Pseudomonadales > Halomonadaceae > Modicisalibacter. Next base: position 143,601 of record NZ_JAKRFI010000001.1, on the reverse strand, counting down.
TCGCCCGCGTCTCGCTGGTCCGCACGGCACGCAAGATCATGGCCGGCACGCTGTATTACCCCGGCACAGTAACCGGCCACCCACCGGCCAATGCCAATGAGGCGAAGGCCTGCTAGATCGCGTTAACCCCCGGCAAAACAACCAGAGCCTCACAACAACAAGGAGTCACGCCATGCGCCCCTTAACATCACGACAGTCCCTCAACTCCCGTCTGAAGCACGCCGCCAGGCTTGGCTTGCTGTGTGCCGGACTGAGCCCCCTGATGCTCCCCGCCACGGCCAATGCCGCGGATACCGAAGTGCCCGACACCATCAAGTGGACCATTCCCTTTGGCGTGGGTGGTGGGACCGACGTCTGGGCACGCTTCTTCGCGCCCTGGTTCAGCGAGTCTCTAGCTGGCGAGCCGACCATCATGATCGACAATGTGCCTGGCGGCGGCTCGATCAATGGCGCCAACCTGTTCTCGGTACGCGCCAGGTCCGATGGCAGCCAGTGGCTGGGCACATCGGCATCAACCCAGTATCCGGCCATGCTCGGCGACCCCCGTGTACGCTACGACTATGCCGATTGGAAGCCGATACTCGCCACGCCGACCGGAGGCGTTGTCTACGCCTCGCCCGAGATGGGTCAGGATGCCGACAGCGCCCTGCAAACCCTCTTGAAGCAGCCGGTCAAGCTGGCCGCCCAATCACCGACGGGGGTCGAACTGCCGGTGCTGATTGCCCTCGAGATGCTGGGCGTCGACGTCGATCCGGTGTTCGGGATGCGCAGCCGGGGCGAGGGGCGCCTGGCCTTCGAGCGTGGCGAGGCGAACATCGACTTCCAGACCACCTCGGCCTACCTGAGCAATGTCCAACCGCTGGTCGACGATGGCAAGGCGATCCCACTGTTCAGCCTGGGCGTGCTCAACGACGACGGCAAGATTGTCCGCGACCCGACCTTCCCAGACCTGCCGACGTTCAACGAGGTCCACCAGCAGACCAAGGGCGAGGCACCGTCGGGCAACGCCTACGAGGCCTATCGCAAGTTCTTTGCCTCAGGCTACGCCCTGCAGAAACTGGTGATGGTGCCGGTAGACACTCCAGAGGCACTTACCGAAACCTACCGACAGGCGGCCCGCGACTTCATCAAGACCGACAAATTCAAGGAGGAATCGGCAGCTCAGCTCGGCCCCTATACACCCATCATCGGTAATACAGTCTCGGCCCACCTCGAGGATGCCATGTCCATCAAGGACGAGACGCGCCAGTGGCTGATCACCTGGCTGGGGGACAAGTTCGACGTCCATCTGGCCACGCGCTGATCTCTCCGGCTCCGTCGCATGGCGACGGAGCCGGCTCGATTCCGACACGACAATGCGAAGAACCACGCCATGTTCGACATCCTTCTCTCCAGTCTGGGGCAGGTTTTCACCCTCTCCCATCTCCTCTACATGATGCTTGGGATCATCGTCGGCCTGGTGGTCGGCATCATTCCCGGCCTCGGTGGAATCGCCGGCATGTCGCTTCTGCTGCCCTTCCTCTATGGCATGGACCCCTCGGTGGCACTAGGCATGCTGATGGGCCTGGTGGCCGTGATTCCAACCGGCGACACCTTTGCCTCGGTACTGCTTGGCATCCCGGGCTCCAGTGCCTCGCAAGCGACAGTAATTGACGGTTTCTCATTGGCCAAGCGCGGCCAGGCGGCCCGGGCTCTCTCCAGCGCTTTCCTGTCGTCAATGGCTGGCGGCCTGATCGGCGCCGCGGTACTCACCGGCTTCATTCTCATAGCCCGGCCGCTGGTCCTGGCGTTCTCCTCATCAGAACTGTTCATGCTGACACTGCTGGGGCTATCGATGGTCGCCGTGCTCTCGGGGCGCGACCTGTTCAAGGGACTGGCCGCCTGCGGGCTGGGCCTGCTGATCGGCGGCATGGGCATGGCGCCGGCTACCGGCGAGTTTCGCCTAAACTTCGGCCTCGACTACCTCTACGACGGCCTGCCCCTGGTCGTGGTGGGGCTAGGCATCTTCGCCCTGCCCGAAATCATTGAACTACTGGTGCAACGAGGTGCCATCGCCAACGAGCCCTGCCGGCTTGGTGAAGGATGGCGACAGGGCTTTCGCGATGTCCGCCGGGAACGCGGCCTGGTAGCGCGTTGTGCGGGGTTCGGCAGTTTGATCGGCACTATTCCCGGGCTGGCCGGTTCCGTCGTCGATTGGATGACTTACGGCCACGCCGTGCAGAGCGCCAAGGACAAGAGCGAGTTCGGCCAGGGCGACATCCGTGGCGTGATCGCGCCGGAGTCGGCCAATAACGCCTGCGCCTGCGGTGCGATGGTGCCCACGCTACTGTTCGGCGTCCCCGGCTCCGGCAGTGCAGCGGTTTTCCTCGGCGGCCTGCTTCTGCTCGGCATGCAGCCGGGCATCAGCATGATCGAGACCCACCTCGACCTGACCTATACCATCATCTGGTCGCTCGCCCTGGCCAACATCGTCGGTGCCGGCCTCTGCCTGGGCCTTGCCGGCCCGGTAGCCAGTCTCACCCGGGTGCGCTTCACCATTCTCGCACCACTGATCACCGTCCTCATTCTGTTCGCCGCCTATCAGGCGACCCGGGCCACGGGCGATCTGGTCGCTCTGGCCGTGGTCGGTGCCGTAGGCGTGCTGTTCAAGAAGGCCAACTGGTCTCGTCCGGCCTTTCTGATTGGCTTCGTTCTGGCGCCAGGCGCCGAGACCTACTTTTATCAGGCGGTCCAGTTCCAGGGCAGCGCGGCGTTTGCCCGTCCCGGAGTGCTGATTATCGGCGCATTGATTCTGGCGGTATTGTTCATTCCTGCACTCAAGGCGCTGTGGACGAAACGTCGGCAATCGAAGACAAGTGGCGTCACCGCCAGCCCCGAAATGACGCAGCCGGTCGAGCAATCCCCTACGGTCGGTGTGGTGGACGTCCTGCTACTGGCTGGATTGCTGGGTCTGGCGGCCTTCGCCTGGAGCGATGTCGCCGGCCTCTCGATGCTGGGCAGCGTGTTTCCCATGTTGGCCATTGCCATCATGGCGTTGGGCTGCCTCGCCGAGGCGACACGCTATGCGCTGCGCCGGCCACAGTGGCAACACCAGGCATGCCGGGAAGAGCTGATCTGGCTGGCAGGCTTTTGCGCGCTGATCGCGGTCATCCTCGGCCTGGGTTTCATCAGTACGGCTGCCCTGTTCTGTCTGGTGTTCCTGCTGGGCATCGCCCGATTGAAGCCATGGACGGCAGCGGGAATGGCCGTCGGCGTGGTTGCCTTCCTTGTCGGCATGGCGCACTTCCTGACGCTGACCTATCCCAGCGGCCTCCTAGACCCCTGGTTGTTCAGCTGAGCCCAGATGATCTGCCGGCCGATGTTAGTCGCGACGGCAGGTCTTCCCGACCCGATGTAATACCAATACATAACAGGCACTTCATGCGCAGCTTCCCAGCGGAGCTGCGCCTTCAGCGTCTGTAACACAGTAGGCCTCGTGGCATTCTCGTTCTGCCTAGTCTTCTAACCGCGCGCCGGCATCGGATAGCGCCGGTCGGCCTTGCCGGCCTTGACGACATGCCCTGGCGTTTCGTGCCCCACCAGATCGGGCAGCGTGGCCGATACCGCTAATAGCGCATCCAGATCGACGCCGGTGTCTACGCCCATCCGCTCGAACATGTGCACCAGGTCCTCGCTGCACACGTTGCCCGTGGCACCCGGCGCGTAAGGGCAGCCACCCAGCCCGCCTAACGAGGCATCGAAGTGCACGATGCCCGCTTCCCAGGCGGCCAGCGCATTGGCCAGACCCATCCCGCGCGTATCGTGGAAATGCAGCGTGAAGGGCACCTCCGGCCAGCGTGACACGACATCCCGGCACAGCCGCTTGACCTGGGCCGGGTTGGCCACCCCCGTGGTATCGCACAGCGTGATGCCCTGGATGCCGATCTCGAGGAGCCGCTCGATCAGCGTCATCACACGCCGCTCATCGACATGGCCTTCGAACGGGCAACCGAAGGTGGTCGAGAGCGAGGCATTGATGAACACCCCGCTGCCCTGGGCATGGGCCACGATCTCGGCGAACTGCGCCAGGGATTGTTCGGGCGTCATGCGCAGGTTCGCCAGGCTATGCGACTCGCTGGCCGACATCACCAGGTTGATCTCCTCCACGCTGCATTCCAGCGCGCGCTGGCAACCCTTGAGATTGGGCACCAGCGCCGTGTAGATCACCCCCGGCTGGCGGCGAATGCCCTGCATTACCTCGGCGGCATCGCGCAGGTTGGGGATCGCCTTGGGCGAGGTGAACGACGTGGCTTCGATCTTGGCCAGGCCGGTCGCCGAGAGTTTGTCGATCAGGGCGATCTTGTCCGGCGTAGGCACGAACGCCGCTTCGATCTGCAGGCCATCGCGCGGCGCCACTTCATTGATGTAGATACGTGACATGCTCGGTACTCTTGATAAAGGTATTCTCGCTCAAATGATCCCGCCCTGACGCAGCTTCTGGCGCGTTTCCTCGTCGATGCCCAACTCGTCGAGCACCTGTTCGGTATGTTGCCCCAGGTCGGGGCCGCCCTGACCGAGCTGCCCGGGGGTGGCGCTGAGCTTCGGCAGCACGCCGGGAACCTTGAGCGAACGTCCGCCCGGCGTAGTGATGGTCTGAATCATCTCCCGCGCCAGATAGTGCGGATCATTGACGATATCGGCGGCGGTATACGGATAGCCTGACGGGACTCGCGCTTCGTCGAGTCGTTCGAGGATCTCGGCGCGGGAATGCTGGCGGGTCCACTCGGCAATGGCGCCATCGATCAGCTCGGCATGCCGGCTACGCCCATCGTTATGCGCAAAGCGCTCGTCCGCAGCCAGATCCGGGCGGCCGATCACCTCCATCAGGCGCTTGAAGATGCTGTCGCCGTTACCGGCAATCAGCACGTAATCGTCATCCCGGCACAGATAGGCGTTGGACGGCGTAATGCCGGGCAGCGAGCTGCCGCTGGGCTCACGAATCCTGCCGCTGGCATCGTATTCGGGAATCAGGCTCTCCATCATCGCGAACACCGACTCGTAGAGCGCCACGTCGATGACCTGGCCCTGGCCGCTGCGCTGGCGCTCCTGCAATGCCAGCAGCGTGCCGATCACCGCATACAGCGCCGACAGCGAGTCGCCGATGCTGACGCCGACGCGCACCGACGGCTGCCCCGGTTGGCCGGTCAGGTAACGCAGCCCGCCCATCGCCTCGCCGATCACCCCGAAGCCGGGCTTGTCGCGATACGGGCCGGTCTGGCCGTAGCCCGAGATGCGCACCATGATCAGGCGTGGATTCAACTCGGAGAGCACGTCCCAGCCCAGCCCCCAGCCTTCCAGCGTGCCGGGGCGGAAGTTCTCGACCAGCACGTCGGCCTCCTGAACCAGGCGACGCACGAGTTCCTGCCCTTCGGAAGAGCGCAGATCCAGGGCGACGGAGCGTTTGTTGCGGGTCTGCACGTGCCACCACAGCGACGTGCCCTCCTCGATCATTCGCCATTTACGAAGCGGATCGCCGGCGCCCGGCGGTTCGACCTTGATCACGTCGGCGCCGAACTCGCCCAGCAGCTTGGTGGCGAAGGGACCGGCGATCAACTGGCCAAGCTCCAGTACCTTGAGGTCTTCCAGAGGCAGGCTCCGGGCGTCGGACAGGCTCATAGGGCGTTACTCCTAAACGATATGCAGGCAGGATGCGTTACTCCGCCGACAGGAACAATTAGGCGTTGAGCAACGTAGCATTCGCTTTTGACGAAGGCTTACGTAAGATGAGGCTCTGGCTGGCGTCACATCAAGAGGAGCGCAACATGGGGCGGTTCGATTTCGTCACGTTGAAACTGTTCGTGTCGGTGGCCGATGAAGGCCGGCTCACCGCCGCCGCAGAGCGCGAGCATCTGGCCCTGGCCGCCGCCAGCAAACGCATCAGCGACCTCGAAGCGCAACTGGACACCACGCTGCTGTATCGTCGCCCGCGCGGCGTCGAGCTTACTCCGGCCGGTCATGCGTTCCTGCATCATGCGCGCAGGATTCTGGAAAACATCGAACGCCTGCAGGCCGACCTGAGCGAGTACGGTCAGGGCATCAAGGGCCACATCCGGATCCACTCGAACACCTCGGCGATCATTGCCTTTCTTCCCGAGGATCTCAGCACCTTTTCGCAGCGCTACCCCCAGATCAAGCTCGACCTGCAGGAAAGGGTCAGCGCCGAAGCGATCAGCGCGCTGCGCGAAGGCCTGACAGACATCGGCATCTTCGCCGGCCATGTGCCCTGCGATGGGCTGCAGGTGTTGCCCTATCGCAGCGACCGGCTGGTCCTCGTCACCCCATGCCATCACCCCTTCGCGGAGCGCGAATCCATCTACCTGGAAGAAGCGGCGGGCGACGACTTCATCGGCCTGCAGCAGGACTCCTCGCTCCAGGACCTGCTGCACGAACACGCCAGCCGTGCCGGCAAGAGCCTGCACATGCGCATCCAGGTGCGCAGCTTCGATGCGATCTGCCGCATGATCCATCACGGCATGGGCATCGGCGTGCTGCCCGAGCAGACCATCTACCGCGAGCTGGGCGATCTGCAGCTTTGCAGCATCCCGCTCAGCGATGCCTGGGCCACGCGGGAAACCGTGATCGGCATGCGCCAATACGACACCCTGCCCGTCATCGCTCGCCATCTGGTCGACCACCTGACCGCAGGCACCCGGGACTAGTCTCGCACCCTTCGCGGCTGACGAACCCCAGCTTTCCCAAATGCTACTTCTAGCGCCATGACGCTTCGGATACGGTGCAAGGCAGACACGCCGCTTTACTACGACACATACAATAAACAAGGAGTCGTTCATGAAACGCAAAAGCACTGCACTGCTCACCGCCGCCGGTTTGGCCCTCACCTTCGCGTCGAGCGCCATGAGCTTCGAACTCAACGGCAAGGTGGACTGCATCGCCCCCTCCGACCCCGGCGGCGGCTGGGACTTCACCTGCCGCAGCGTAGGCAGGATCCTGCAGGAACTCGACATGGTTCCCCAGGCCGTGCAGACCATCAACATGCCTGGCGCGACGGGCGGGGTCGCCTACGCCCACGTCATCAGCAAACGCCCCGCCGATGAACAGCTACTGGTCGCCGCCTCCACGGTAACTTCGGCCGGTCTGGCCCAAGGGCTGTTCCAGGGGATGACCGCCGATCAGGTCAACTGGGTGGCCGCCCTGGGCGCCGATTACGGCGTGATCGCCGTGCCCAAGGATTCCGAATTCAAGACCCTGGACGACCTGACCAAGGCGCTGAACGAAGACCCGCGTTCGGTCATCTTTGCCGGTGGCGATGCCAAGCGCAGTTGGGACCATCTGAAGGTATTGATGTTTGCCGACAAGGCAGGCGTGGAGGACCTGAGCCAGGTCCGCTACCTGGCCTATGAAGGCGGCGGCGAGGCACTGACCCAGGTGGTCGGTGGGCACGTCGATGTGTTCTCGGGGGATATTTCCGAGGCCAAGGGCTTCCGCGAATCCGGCGATCTGCGCATCCTCGCCCTGCTCTCCGACGAGCGTCTGGAAGGCGACCTGGCGGACATTCCCACCGCGAAGGAGCAAGGCATCGACGTGCTGGCGCCCAACTGGCGCGGTTTCTACATTCCGCCCAACGTCTCGGATGATGCCAAGCAGTTCTGGACGTCCACCATCCAGGAGCTGTCACAGAGCGACGAATGGAAACAGGCCATGGAAAGCAACGGCCTGATGCCCTTCAACATGAGAGGCCAGGAATTCGAGCAGTTCGTCCTCGATCAGGTCAAGGACATCGAGGACCTCTCGCAGCGCATGGGCGCCGGTTGAGTATCTGGCTTAATACCCGATCATCCCCGGTCTTGGGCCGGGGATGAATCGAGAGCTGCCGCCCGGCACTCCTGCAGGGCTTCGGCCATGTTCTGCAACGCCTTCTCGCCGGTTTCGCCCTGCGTGACCTCACGCCACCAGTCGACATGCACGGCACGCACGCGGACAACGATCTCCTCCAGGCCCAGTACCTGCGCCATGGCCAGGCGATGCAGGCCGCGATTGATCTTGACGATACCGCCATGCCGATCGATCGCCACGCCCAGCCGGTCCTTGCCCAAGGTATCGTCGAAACCGTTACGGGCCATCTCGTTCATATAGCCCACATAGGTTTCCAGATAAGCCAGTACCTTGTCCGGCGTGTTGAGCAAGAAGCCCTTTTGATGCGATGTGAGCGGCCTGCCCTGCTCCAGCAGCTTTATCAGATCATGATAGGCCTGGCTCTGATCCAGCGCATGGCGATGCGCCCAAACATCGCTGATGAACTGGTAACGCTGGCCCTTGTGAAAATCGTAGCGGAAGAGGTCCCACTTGCCTTTCCAGATAAAGGTATTCTTCGCCTTGTTGCGCTGGCCCGATTTCGGAAAGGATTTCTTCATCGACAAGGAGCAAACCAATTGGCGAGGATCGATATGCAGGTCGAGACCCTCGCCGAGATAGTCATCGACACTGCGGTAAGGCAGCCCCATCTCCTCGACCTGCTCGGCCAGAAACCCATTGGCAAGCCAACGTTGGAACAGACGATTCTCCAATGGCCGGATAACTCGGTCTTCAAATGCCTCACGGGTGACATAGGCCCAGCGTGAGCGCAGCATGGACCACCGCAGCCTGGGGTCGTACAAGTCCGTTGACAAGGCTTCGCCGGACGGCGTTCGGGGCAGTTTTTTCGGTGCCGACATAGCAGGCCTGACTATGTTCCTCTGCAGTTTATTAGTTTGTTAATTAGTATAACGCGTTTTCCCCTAGCGTAACGAGCCAAATGAGCCGCAGCGCTGCACGTAAAGCAGCATTAACAATGCCTAATGCCAAGTTGCCGCAAGACATTTCTCAGCGTAGCCTATGCCCCTTCGTTAACTTTGACCCAGGTCGCATCGAAAAACGACATGACGACGCCTAGCAAGCGACACGCCCCCCTGGCAGCCATCGCCATCCGCCAGGTCGAGAAAAGCACCGGTGCCAGTCGCAACGCCTTCGAACAGGCCGCCGCCCTTCAGGAACTCGGCTACCGCGTCGTCATCCTGGCCGAGCGCGGCAAGGCAGAATTGGCTCAGCGGGCCGGCGCCGCCTTCGTCAAGCTACCGCGCTGGCCGATCAAGGGAAAGTTCCGTCGTTTCTGGTTCAATCGTCGTGTTCAGGCCTGGTGCAAACGCCATTGCCCCGATCTGCTCGTCAGCCATGGCGATACCGTCAGCAGCGACGTCGTGTACATGCATAACTGCGTGCATCTGGCCAGCCAGCGAATCCACGGCAAGCCGCTGCCCAACGGTCACGAAGTCGCCGCCATTCATGACCATGTGCTCATACAGGGTGGGTTCAAACGCGTGGCAGTGAACTCACAGATGATGGCGGACGACTTCATGCAGCGCTACGCCATTGCCCCCGACAAGATCGAGGTCAGCTACCCGGGCTACGATCCACAGCAGTTCAATCCCGACTCGGCAAGGCGTAACAGGCAGGTTACACGGAAAGAATTCGGTGCCGACGATGAGACCTTCTTGATCGGACTAATCACCTCTGGCAACTTCAAGAAGCGCAACCTGGATGGCTTCATCGAGATCGCAGCCCACCTCAACCGCCAGCTTCCGCAGCGTTGTCGCTTCCTAGTGGTCGGCAAGGACGATACGACGCCCTACCGGAAACAGGCGGAGTCCCTGGGCATCGATAGCCTGATTACCTGGCGCAGCACCGAGCCTAATGTCGAACGCCTATACGGTGCACTGGATGTTTTCGTGCTGCCCGCTCACATCGAGGAGTTCGGCCGTGTCGCGCTGGAAGCCATGGCCTGCGGTACGCCCAGCGTAGTGTCGGCCTGGGTCGGCGCCTCGGAACTGATTCGAGACTCGCACCCCGATCTGGTGCTCGACAAGGATACCCAAGGCTGGGCCGAACGCATTGCGGAGTTCCTGCAGTCTTCCAAGCGCGAAGAACTTGGCCAAACGCTGGCTGAGTTGGCCAAAGACTATTCCCATGAGCGCCAGTACGAAAAGCTCAAGGCGTCATTCAGCAGCCTGACGAACGACTAGCCGGAACGAATCGCCGCGTGACAAGAAGAAAACCAGCACCACACGACATGCTCTATCTCGACGACACCCTGCTCATTGGCCAAGGCTCCGAGCGTGCCTGCTTCAGGCATCCGAGCGACGATGGGCTGTGCATCAAGGTCACTCATCGCCACAAGAGCCGCCGTAGCCAGAATGCCAGGGATCATGCGTATTACCGGAAACTTGAGAAGCGCGACATTGCCTGGACGTACCTGCCACGCATGCACGGTTGGGTAACGACGAATCGGGGGGAAGGCCTGGTATTCGACCTGGTGCAGGATCGAGACGGCAAGCCGCTCGACACGCTAAAGCACCTATTGGCGCGGCGGGACGTACACTATGCGGATATTGCACCGGAGTTGGAACGATTTCACCGCTACTTGCTGGATAACCTGATCTTCACCAGCGACATGCGGGACAGCAACATCGCCTGCGACATGACTCGCGCCGACAGTCCGCGCCTGTATCTCATCGATGGGCTGGGCAATCATGACTTCATCAAGCTGGCATCCGTCGTGCCCATTCTGGGGCGCAGCAAGGTCGAACGCCAATGGGCGCACTTCATGAAACGCATGGCAAAGTGGCGGGACCAGACGATTTGAGACTGAAGGTCACCGCCCTCTTGCGATGACCTCGCTCATGAAACCGACCAGTTGCTGGCCGTACTGATCGATATTGAATTCGTCGCGGATTCTCGCTCGCGCCCTGGCGCCCATCTCGCGACGACGGGCAGGATTGCCGGCCCATTCTCCCAGTACACGCGCCGTCTCTTCCGGCTCGATAATACCCGCCTGGACGATGGCATCCCGTTCCGGGGAATAGACTTCATCCGGCCCCTGCAGACAGGCCTGGCCATATTTGCCCAGTTCGTGACGATTCCGCCTGGGCGACAGCACAGCGCCGTTGACGCCATCCTGCACCTGTTCCGCCAATCCATCGACAGCGCCGACCAAGGTAGGCACGCCGTAAGCCAAGGCCTCTTGAGCCACATTGCCGAACGGCTCACGCCAGGAGGGGCAAATGAAGGCATCCAATGACGAATAGAACGACGCCATATCATCGACCAGCCCACAGAAGCGTACGCTGCCTTCGAGCCCCCACTGCTTGGCTTGCTTGCGCAGTGTTCCCTCCAGTGGCCCTTCCCCCGCTATCCAGAACTCCGCCTGGGGGTACTGTGTTTTCAACCCAGCAAACGCTTCCAGCGCGACCATGGGCGCCTTCAATGGCACCAGACGGCCTGCAAAGCCCAAGCGAAAACGCCCCTCGGGGTGAAGCGCATGGTTGGACGGTAACTCAATGGTATTGTAAAGCACGCGCGAGGGTAGCTCGGAGCTCAGCCCCCATTTCAATTGCAACATGCGTAGCGCCGCGTGGGAATTGCATAGCGCCCCGTCGAGGCGCTTCAGATAGGTATGCAAGGCCGGCTGATCATCCACAAGCCAGGCACTGCCCCGCTCGAAATGTACGACTGGTGTGTTGTCTGGAAATCTTAGCGGGTGATTGACGATCTTACCCCAGACAAGAATCGCTTCTATGCCCAGCCGTTCGAGTAGCGAACGCTGATAGCGGGAGCGAATATTGTGAAAGGCGCGGGGAATCTTGACGAACCCAGGCCCTTTTATGCTGTGGATACGCCCCGCCGCATGCTGTTTGTAGTAAGGCTCAAGTAATGGATGGATACCATCGGTCTGCTTCAATATGTGCTGGTCATATTCGGCAGCGAAACGGGAAAAGTACCGCGTGAAGTAGCGCTCGATCCCACCAAGATTTTTCAGGCTCACCAGATGCCCAATGCGCGGGTTCAGAGGTTTACTATTTCCGTCAGCGATAGTAGCCATACCATTCCCTGAGCTATTCAAAAAACGTCTTCTGCACGGCCCATTTCACTCAACAAAACGCTTTGCGACTCTGCTGGGCAGGAAATCGTGTAGCCAAGCATCGTTTACGGCCGGCTTGGGCCCGGTCAATGCCACCTTCATTTTCTCGGCTAAGCCCTCTGCACTATGCGGCGCAATGGCCTCCTCCAGTTCGCCTTTCAGGACTTCGCGTATTCCGCCGGGGCAGTCGACGGAAATCACCGGAGTGCCACACGCCAAGGCCTCTGTGAGCACGATGCCCATTCCTTCCACGCGGGAACTCAGCACGAACAGCCGGGCATGGTGCATCCACGGGTAAGGATTGTTGCGATGGCCGACGAAACGCACTCGGTCAGCGATATTCAAGCTGACGGCCAGCGATTCCAGCGACTCGCGCAAAGGGCCATCGCCGACGATGACCAGGGGCAGCTCGGGCCGCGCCTGGGCGTAGGCACGCAACAGCAATTCATGGTCTTTCTGCGGCACCAGGCGCGCCACATTGACGATATAGGGCTTGTCTGGCAGATCGGACGTTTCCTCGCGCATCAGCTCGCGAATTCGCCCCACCGGACAAGGGTTGACGATGACCTGTAACGACGCCGGGCGAAACGACCACTTTGCCTGCGCCTGACGTACTGTCTCGGCCACGCCTTGCGAAACAGTCACTAGATGCTTACCGGGATACAGGCACTTGGCAAACAACCGATAACGCCAAGCATCCTTCTTGACTGGCAGATTGTTCTCCAACACGAAGCGGGCCCGTGCATCGCGATAACTCCACACCAGCTCGAAGGTACCAACACCACGAAACACGATTCGATCAAGCCGCCCATGTCGCTTCTCGAATCGCCACAGCCAAAGGCGCAATAACTGACCGCCTAGCCACCCGGTCCATACGAAATATGACCGGGGGATCAAGGGATTCATGACCAAGCGAGCCAGCAGTTCCAGAAAAAAGCCAACGATGGTGGCACGCAGCCACCAACGCAGTGGAAACACATGCAGCCTGACGTTAGGGTGTTCCGGCGCGAGCCCCTGCTCTCGCTTGCGATAAACCATCAGATGGCTTTCATGACCGGATTCGGCAAAGGCATCGGCCAGGTTACAGGCTACCCGCTCCATGCCGCCCATCTTCAGGCTGCGTACGATCACCAAGGTTCGCAAAAAAGGTCCTTACTCTGGCTGACTGGTAGGTTGCAGTTGGCTATCGTCATCTCGCTTACGGATCAATTGCCAACGCCAGTAATGGGTGACCAGCCCGCCCACGACAAGATTGTGTACGAACACGCCCGTCCAAAATGAATTGTACGACTCGAACTGATTGACGATGACCCAATAGATAAAGAACGAGACGCCGAACAACGCCATGTCATTCGGCATGACGCCACCACGCCAAGCCAGCCATGTACCGCGCCCTACCCAGAACGCCAAAGCGACAAATACGCCAACTCCTAACAGCCCATACGCGACAAAAAGTTCAAGGAAGTAATTATGTAGATGGCCATATTGATCCTTGACCCATTGCGGCATCCATTCCGTTTCGTCTATAGCCAGGCTTCGGCCAGCTCCACCCCAACCGACGAGGGGACGCTCGGCGATCCACTCCGTAGCGGCGCGCCATGTATGGAAACGGATTCCTGCACTATTATAGGGAATCTCGGAAAAGTCACCGGCAAGTATGCTTTCAATGGTAGGCCTCTCCTGCTCCAGTCGGTCAGCGATGGCCTCATATCCAAAGTTCGCTGCAGGAATGCCAACTGTCATTACTGCCAAGAAACTGCCAATGAGTACCGAGCGGGCATGCTTCAGAGGATGGAATCGCAAGTACCACCAAGAGAACAAGGTGGCCATGAGAGGCATTGCCACAATCAGCGCCAGCCACACACCCCGAGTTTGCGTAATGATCACACCGGTAAGACAGATGATCGTCGCCAATGCCCAGGCAAAGCGCCGAACTATAGCCAAACTGCCCAGAGCCAGACTACGCCGAGCAAAGGCTAGCAGCCCCAGCAGCCCCGTACCGAAATACATGGCGGTGTGCTGAGCATTGCGAATATCGAAATCTACCCTGTCGCCGCCCACACCTCTTAAGAATTCCGCCATTCCATCACCTCGAATGAATAAGGCTGCGAAATAACCAATAAGCGCAAGCGACCAAATGGCAAGTGTCCGCCTCGTGCTACCTCCCAGCCACCAAGCAACACCGATAAAAATGTACAGCTTGGCAAGGCGGTCGATCTGCGGATTGTCTGCGACCCACTGTGGGTGGTGTAAATAACCTAGCCCCCAGGAAACAAACTGCACTAGGATAACAGCTAGCAGCAACCATAAAGCAGCACTGTTGCGCAGGGTTCTTCCCCAGACCAACAAAGCCAGCAAACCTGATATCGCCATTACCGTTTCTGATGGACTGCCAAGAGACGGCCAGGCTACTAGGCATAGCGCGTACAGAGCTAGAAAGAAGACGCCGACCCATTCTATGGCCCGTGGATAACTCACCCCTAGTTTTGATTTTTGAAAAAACAGCGAGTCGAGACGTGTACCTGCACAAGCCAATATGCTACTTCCTTGAACGCTTAAACAAAGTTAGCAAAACAACTTACCTAGCACCAAACCCTGTAACCAAGGTTTTGAATGTTTTAAAAACAATCAGCACATCAATCCAGAAAGAAAACTTTTTTATATAGTAAAAGTCATATTGCAACTTTACAGTCATTCCTTCAACTTCAGCGGCATAGCCTTGCTCAACCTGCGCCCAGCCAGTAATTCCAGGGCGGACAACATGCCGATAGCTAAAAAAAGGCACTACTTCTTCATACCAATCCGAAAGCTCTTTGGATTCCGGCCTGGGGCCTATAAAACTCATCTCCCCTTTTATAATATTAAATATCTGCGGCAGCTCATCTAGCCTGTACTTTCTTATAAAGCACCCTACGCGAGTTATCCTTGGATCGGTTGATGAAACCGTAAACTTTTCGCCACTCAGCATGTGGTACATGCTGCGAAACTTATACATATTGAACTCTTTGGCTCTATATCCAATCCGCGGCTGCTTAAAAATAACAGGCCCCCTGCTGTCTATTTTTATAGCAATAGCAATAATCAGCATTATTGGCAGCAATAGCGGAAGCAATAAAATCGCCGCACAAAAATCAATTACAAACTTAAACCCGCTATACAAAGAAGAAGGGAGAAGACTTCCAAAATCATTTTCATTAAGCCTGTTTATTTTTACACGACCAAACATTGATTCATGTATTTGTCTAGTGTGGTATACAGGTATATGTGAAAGTGTGCAGGCAGCTATAAATTTCTCCCATTCGGAGTTTAGCTCTTCAGCGCGAAGATCAGCAACGACACCATCAACACGAACTCCTGCCAAACTTGGGCCAGATAAGTAGCGCCAATCAATATGAGCATTTTCTGGCAACAGACAGGCTTCACCGTAAGGAACCACAGCAAGCTTTAACCGTCGATAACGACGCCCAATAAAATAACCACAGAAAAACCATAACAAGCTTAAAATATAACTTGTAAACAAGACCTGCCTAGTATAGCTTTCACGTAAAAAGAAAAGCACAGCTATCGAAAATAGAAAAAAGAAAGTAACGGTGGGTATTATATACGCTACAATTTGAGACCCAGGCAGCGTAGCAATTCGTTTCAAGGTAAAAGCTATTAAAGAAAAAGAAATTGCGACAGCAATAAGAGTATTGGTGCGCAAATCAGGCAAATACAGCCAAAACTCCCAGCCCCATCGCTCCAAGGATGGAAGCAAGATCACTAAAGGCAAGCCTATCGCGAAATGCAGAGGCAGGCCAAGAAGCAACCTTTCATACCAGCGCGAGTGCCGTCTCTCAAACATAGTATTAGTTCGTTTATATTAATATGTTTTAGAATCTTAGCTTCCTGGGCTTATAGAAAACTAAAAAAACAAAAGCCAAACTTAAAAAAAATTGATCCCTAAAGCGTCGTCTATAACGAAAAGGGGCAATCGCCAGCTTAAGCATCTTAATTCTTTCGAAACTGCCAAACAAAGAAACCAAACTTTTCTCTTCGCGACTAACAAGAGCTGCTATGGTTTTTGCTTGCAACATCCATTCACCACTAGCTATGGCATGGATACGCCTAAAGGCAGCGTAAAAACCTATATTTGCACCTAATTGATTACTGCTATGCTGCCGATAGAACATCGTAGGCTCAGGATCGATAAACCAACGGTATCCATGTGATCTAGCGTATGCATAGAATAACCAATCATGCAGCTTTATTTCTTTTACCACAGCCCAGTTACCCAATATAAACTCTTTAACGCCAACCGCCAAACCCTTATTTAATACATAAGTACAGCCAGGCCCTGCCGCCTCAAACAAATAGTCCATTTCTCTCTGCGCCTGAGCCTTATTAATCAAACTTTTTCTTCCGTCAGGCCAAAAGGCTATCACGTTGCTTGAGTATGCATCGTATTTATTTCCATCCAAAACCCGAATGCTACGTATCAGCTTATCCGGAAACCAGATATCGTCTTGGTCAGAAAAGGCGATATAATCAAACTCCGTGACGTCAACTTCCCTAACCAGCCAATAGAAATTGACTGCAGCCCCACCAAACTCACACCCATAGGGCAAGGGTTTTACATTTTTATTTTCGCAAGCAACTTTGGAGACCCATGCCTCGGTGCCATCTTGCGAACTATCTACACTTATAAAAACTTCAACATCTACTTCTATTTGCCCAAGAATTGAACTTACTTGCTCAGAAAGCCAAGAAACTCCATTATAAGCTGCTAGTAGCACCGCCACTTTCGGTGTAACCAAGTCCACCCCTACTTATTCAATTTCAGCTTTGCGGCTGGTATTTCAATCACGAGCGCAGTTTCTGCCGAGCGGACCAGCAGCCAGTCATGTACGTCCTACTGAATAATAGATAAAGCCTTTCTTGCTCATCCTCTTGGGCTCGTACAAGTTACGCCCGTCGAAAATTATCGGCTGGCTTAGCTGTTGCTTGATAAGCTCGAAGTCCGGCGCTCGGAACGACTTCCATTCGGTCACGATGATCAGAGCATCTGCACTTTTGAGCGCAGCTTCCTTGGTGCCACAAAGGGATAGATCGTCGCGGTTGCCGTAGATGCGCTGGGTCTCTTCCATGGCCTCGGGGTCATAGGCTTGAACCTTGGCGCCGGCCTGCCATAACGCTTCCATCAGCACGCGGCTGGGGGCTTCGCGCATGTCGTCGGTGTTAGGTTTGAAAGCCAGGCCCCATAACGCAAAAGTCTTGCCCTGCAGATCGCCTTCGTAATGATGCTGGATCTTCTGGAACAGTGTGGTTTTCTGTTCATGGTTACGCGCTTCTACGGCCTTGAGCACTTTGGCATCGAAACCGATAACGTCTGCGGTGCGAATCAGGGCCTGCACGTCCTTGGGGAAGCAGGAGCCGCCATACCCAACGCCGGGATAGATAAAATGGTAGCCAATGCGCGGATCGGAGCCGATGCCTTGCCGAACCATCTCGATATCCGCGCCCAGGCGCTCGGCCAGGTTGGCCATCTCGTTCATGAAGCTGATCTTGGTCGCCAGCATGCAGTTGGCGGCATACTTGGTCAGCTCTGCACTACGCACATCCATGACGATGATCTTTTCATGGTTGCGGTTGAACGGCGCGTAAAGTTCACGCATCACTTCTTCGGTATGTTCGCTATCGGTGCCGATGACGATCCGGTCAGGTTTCTGGCAATCGGCAACGGCGGAGCCTTCCTTGAGGAACTCTGGGTTGGACACCACATCGAACGTCAGATCGGCTATTCCGCGGGCGGCTAGCGTCTCGGCAATCCTGGCCTTGACCTTGTCGGCAGTGCCCACGGGCACGGTCGACTTGTCGATAACGATCTGGTGACGGTCCATATGCTTGGCGATGGTTTCGGCCACGGCCAGCACGTATTTCAGATCGGCGGAGCCGTCTTCATCGGGCGGTGTACCAACGGCAATGAACTGAATGTCGCCATGGGCAACGGCTGATACGGCATTGGTCGTGAATTCTAGACGGCCCTCGGCGTAGTTTTCCTTCACTAAGGACTCGAGACCGGGCTCGTAGATGGGAATATGCCCTTCCTTGAGCCGTTCGATCTTATGACTGTCCACATCGATACAGACGACCTGATGGCCTGCGTTGGCCAGTACGGCCCCTTGGACCAGGCCAACATAGCCGGTCCCGAATACCGTTACGTTCATGTTTTGATCCTAGCAAGCGATGGATAGGTATGCCTGCCTAATAGAAAAGCGTTAGTTGTTTGCGAGAATTTACTTAGCGATGTTTGGCTACGCAAAGTGATCAGACACGCTACCGCCCAGAGATTGATCCGGGCAGCTTCCCAAAGCCCTGAACTGCACAAATTCCTGATGCTGCCAAGCGTAGGGAAAGAAGCGCAGCGACATTCATTCCTCGCAACACTGCATCTGAGGTCCCTTAGACTGCAGCTCCAGCTACGCTCTTGTTACGCTCTGTTATTCTGCCAAGCGGCTATTCTAGAGAACCGGCCTAGGCACCTCTAGGTTTCAGGCGTATGAATTTTGTGTGCGCCACGTCGCATGTAAGCGACAGGTTAACCGTGTGTGGGAATGGTCCGTTCCGCACCTAAGAGATAGCCCAAGCGGACCTACGCAGCTAATCAACGTCGTAGCGCCAGCTCCAAACCATGGATGCTGCGAACACGATCTCCAACTGAACGAATCATGGGAGCTATTTCACGGTCCTGTACGTAACGTCGGACTTAGCGACGTTTTTCTAAATGGCATACACAAAAAAAGCACGGTGCCAACCCGCACTGTCACGGGATTGTAATGCAAAGGACCTATCGGCACTAGCTCATGAAACTTAACGCTAGCGGGAAAACTATCGATAAATTGCGGGCTTAGCGCAGTGCTGCGCTCGCCTTCAGGCGATTTTGCCGAGCTTGAGCATGGTGCGCAGCAAGGTATCGACGCTGGTGTCGCTCTGCTGGTAGTCGGCCATCAGCGCGCGCAGGCGATTCTCGAATCCGTGGGGATCGGATTCGTGGGGCTCGTCCTGGGCCGGCGCTGCTTCTTCAGGCTCGGGTTTGCGGCTGGTTTTGTCGAGTTCTCTCAGGGCTTGGGCGAAGGCGTCATCGAGTTCTCGGAACTTGCGCAACTTTTCTCTCTCGTCCATCTGACGAGAATGCGGTTTGAAAGATTTCATGTATCGAGAAGACCACGGTTTATTCAACGAACTGGCATTAATGGCCTGAGAGAACTGGCCAAGTGAAAGGCCCCATTGCGGGAACCTGGGCTTTGTATGAAAACTGGCTGCCCCAGGAGCGTTAGCGATACGGGTACGCTCGTCGTATCCACACAACGCGGGGCTGCTGTGCATTTATGCAGTGGATGAATGGAAACTCAATCCACGTTGGTTCGTCAAGATACCCGGCGGAAAGAAAAAAAGCCCGGCCTAATGGCCGGGCATCAAAAACAGGGAAATACCGGATTCATGCTGGAATCTGATATCCAGGTCATCCTATCTTACATTGCGTAACAATTCATTACATTGTGTGTATCAACTTTCAACGCTAACGACCCGCTCTCAACCTTCGCTATGGACGAGCCAGGATTCGACCGTCTCGGCGCCATGCTCGTCCTTCCAGGCTTTCAGCGTCTTGTGGTTGCCGCCACGCGTCTCGATGCGCTCGCCGGTGCTGGGGTTTTCGTAGACCTTGAGCTTGCGTTTGCGGCGCCCATCGGAGGGAGCCGACGCCTGGCTTGGGGCCGATTTCTGTAACACAGGCAGCGCTTCGAGCAGATTGACCACGTCGCTAGTGCGCTTATCGAACTCCGCCATGAGCGACTCCAACTGCGCCTTGAAGGCCAGGTCGGCTTGGAGCTGCTGGTCGCTTTCCAGTTGCTTGAGCTCATCGCTGAGCTGGTTGAGCCGCTGCTCCTTGAGCAGGTATTCGCTTAGCAGTGACATGTGGGTATTGCCTTTGGTGAGGGGATGAGCTGCGGCCCATTATTGGCGTAGTGGCGTCGTCTGCCAAGGAGTCAGCGTGAGGAAGCGCTTTGAGAATGCCAGCGTGCTGTCTCGCTGGCGGCCTCGCATGTTAACCTTTCATATAGACCAAGGTTAACATAGCGATTTCAGCATGCCCCACCCCACCCAGACGTTATGGCACCCTTACGCTCAGATGAAGACACAGCCCCAGGCCCCGCGTGTCGTTGGTGGTCAGGGCGCCTGGCTGCATCTCGAAGGCGGCGAGGCGCTACTGGACGCCACCTGTTCGTGGTGGTGCATGATTCATGGTTACGGTCACCCTCGCCTGGTCGAAGCGCTCAAGGCCCAGGCGGACACCCTGTGCCATGTCATGCTGGGCGGGCTGACCCACGACCCCGCCCAGCAGTTGGCCGACGCCCTGGTGCGCGTCACCCCGGCCGGGCTCGATCACGTGTTCTTTTCCGACAGTGGCTCGGTGGGCATGGAAGTCGCCATGAAGATGGCCGTGCAGTATCAGGTGCAACGGGGCCGCCCGGGAAAGCACAAGATGCTGTCATTGATGCGCGCCTACCATGGCGATACCACCGGCTGCATGGCGGTATGCGATCCCGAGGAAGGCATGCACTCGCTATTCTCGGGCTTTCTGCCCCGCCACCATTTTGCACCGGCACCTAGCGCCCCGTTCGACGCGCCGCCAGAAGCGGCCGAGAACGATATCGCGGCGCTGCGTCAGGCCTTCGAGCGGCATCATCAAGACATCGCCGCCCTGCTGATGGAGCCGCTGCTGCAGGCGGCCGGTGGGCTCAACATGACTTCGCCGCACTATGTGCGTGCCGCCCGGGAGCTGTGCGACGAGTTCGACGTATTGCTGGTCTTCGATGAGGTCGCGACCGGCTTCGGGCGCACCGGCAAGCTGTTTGCCGCCGAGCACGCCGGCGTCACGCCGGACATCATGGTGCTGTCCAAGGGATTGACCGGGGGCTACCTGGGTCACGCCGCCACCTTGGCGACGAGCCGCGTCTTCGAAGCGTTCCTGAGTGACGATCCCGGCCATGCCTTCATGCACGGTCCCACGTTCATGGGCAATCCATTGGCCTGTCGGGTGGCGCTGGAAAGCCTGGCGATCTTCGAAGAGGAGGATTACCTGGGCAAGATCGCTGCACTGAACGGCATCCTGCGCCGTGAACTCCTGGAAGACGATGCCCTGCGCCAGCACCCCCAGGTCGATGATGTGCGCGTGTTGGGCGCGACTGCCGTGATCGAAGCCAAGTCGCCGGAACGGTTGACCGGCGTGCAGGATTTCGCCCGGGAGCGTGGCGTGTGGCTGCGCCCGTTCGGGCGCTGGCTGTACACCATGCCGGCGTATGTGACCTCACTCGATGAGATGCGCCGCATCACCACGGTGATGAAGGCCTGGTTCATGCGCTAGCGCATGAACCAGGCTTGGGCGCCATGCACCATTTCTTCATGCAATGGTCATGGCGCTGTCACGTGGAAACGCCATCCTGAGCATGCCGGTTAGCACTGACGGGCAACCGTTCACCCCCTCAAGACAAATGGACAATGTCGTTCAGCGTGTAGGGACACGAAGAGGGCAAGAAAGAGGGGAAGGCAGGCACAGGATGTGCTCAAGGATGACAGGCCGCGGGCCAAACAGCAGGACGCTGACCAGGGATGACGAAGAATATTTCGCCATGGAGCCCCTCCATGGCGTTTCTTTTTGTTGAGCTGCCCTGCTCAACTCACACGGGATGCAGCCAATCCGAATAGGCCGCCAGACCGTTGTCTCGTTCACCGCGAACCAGGCTACGATAGAGCCGCTGAATGTCGCGGGTGACCGGGCGCTCGCCGCTCCGGCCGATCCGGCGTCCGTCCAGTTCGCGGATCGGCAGGATCTCCGCTGCGGTACCGGTAAAGAAGGCTTCATCGGCGGTATAGACTTCGTCGCGGGTGATGCGGCGTTCGTGCACCGTCATGCCCAGCCGTTCACGGGCCAGCACGATCACCGTGTCGCGGGTGATCCCCTGCAGGCACGAGGTCACCTCGGGCGTATGCAACACCCCGTCGCGCACCAGGAAGATGTTTTCCGCCGAGCCCTCGGCGACATAGCCTTCGGGATCGAGCATCAGCGTTTCGTCGAAGCCCGCCTTCACGGCCGTATTGAGCGCCAGCATCGAGTTGACGTAGTGGCCGTTGGTCTTGGCCCGGCACAGGCTGATGTTGACGTGATGACGGCTCCACGACGAGGTCAGCACCCTCAGTCCCTGCTCGGCGGCGTCAGGCGAGATGTAATGGTCCAGGTACCAGGCGGGAATCATCACGTTCGTACTCAGCCCCTGGGCGCGCAGGCCCATGCCTTCGGCGCCGAAGTACACGGTCGGCTTGAGATAGGCGTTGGTTAGCCCGTTACGACTCAGAGCTTCGCACTGGGCCTCGATCAGCGTATCGGCGGTGTATTCGAGCCCCATGTCCAGTGAGTGGGCGCTATCGAGCAGGCGTCGGGTATGCGCCTCGACCCGGAACAGATGCGCGCCGTTCGGCCCGTCGTAGGCGCGCACACCTTCGAAGCAGCCCATGCCGTAATGCAGGGTATGCGTCAGCAGGTGCCCCTTGGCCTCGCGCCAGGGAATGAATTCGCCGTTCAGCCAGAACCAGCCATCGCGATCGCTGATCGAATCCATGGTCTGCCCTTCTTGTTGTTGATGTGTGGTTATCGCTCAAATCGCAGGGTCACGGCTATCCGCATACGCTGTCATTGGGGTCACCGAGCTTGCTGGGTGTCGACAGCCAGGCAGGATTCCACCAGGTCATCGGCCTCGTGCAAGCTACCGAAACGTTTCCAGCCGTGTCGCCAGGACTCGATCAGTTCACGCTGATGCGGTTGCAGGGACTGATACTTCCACGCCGCGATCTCGGCGTTCTGAGGATCGTGGACTTCAATGCGGCTGCCAGACAAGGTCGCGATCACGGCATGCCCGCACAGCGGCACATAGCCTTCCGAATATCCGCCCTCATGGATCATCACCAGGCGCCCCTGGCACAGTCGGTCCGCCAACGCCTGGACCTGGGCGGTCATTTCCGCAAAGGCGGCGCTGTTAAGCAGCATCTTGCCCAGCGGATCCTTGCCGCAGGCATCGTAACCGCAGGCGACGACGATCATTTCCGGGCGGAAGGCAGCCACGGCGGGCAGCACCAAACGCCGCATGGCATGACGATAGGCGCCGATGCCGCAACCCGGCGGCAGCGGCAGGTTGAGCGTGGCGCCGAGGGCATCGCCCTGCCCCTGTTCCTCGAACTCGCCGGTGTCCAGCGGATAGTTGCCGGCCTGGTGAATCGACACGCTGAATACCTCGGGATCGGCGTAGAAGGCCGCCTGGGTGCCGTTGCCGTGGTGCACGTCCCAGTCAATCACGGCGATACGCCGTGGCGTCGACTCGTTGCCGTGCTTTCGCAGGCGCATGAGCGCGATGGGAATGTTGCCCAGCAGGCAAAAGCCGCGCCCACGGTCGACCTCGGCGTGGTGCCCCGGTGGGCGGCACAGCGCATAGGCGTTACGCCGCCGCCCATGGGCCACATCGTCGATGGCGGCAATGGCCAAGCCGGCGGACTGGCGCGCCGCCGCGAGACTGCCTGCCGTATACGGCGCGCCTTCCCCGGCGTCGCCCCAGCCCCGCTGCGCGCCGGCTTCCAGCTCATCCAGGTAGCGTGGGGTATGAAAGCACGCCAGGTCGTCGCGGGTCGCGGCAGGTGGCTTGCTGACCGTCAGCTCGTCGATAACCCCCGAGACTTCCAGCAGGTTCTTCAGGCGGCGCTTGCTTTCCGGGCTTTCCGAGGCCGGCTGCGGTTGAAGGAACTCGCCCGGCGCGGAGAACACGCCGATTGCGCCGGGATCGTGCCAGAAACAACGCTCGTGCCAGTAGAAGCCGCAAGCGGGGGATGTCATGCCGTTTCGTCCCTGTTCTGGTCCTGGCCCTGGCCCTTGGCCTGAAGCCGCTCCCAGACCTCGACGGCAGCGGCGAGATCCTCGAGCGACGCCCCTACCGACTTGAAGACCGTGATGGCTTGCTCGGTGTTCCGACCGGGGTGTTCGCCGCGCAGCAGTTCGGCCAGTTCGGCGCGAATCGCGTCGAAGTCGAACCGCCCCTCCGCGATGGCCTGATGAATGTCGCCTGCCTCGCCACGCGCCCCGGCGTAGGTGTCGACGAACACCTCGCCACGCACCAGACATTGCGCGTCGCTTTCGCGCATGGCGGATCGAAACGCCCCGACCAGGTCCAGGTGCGTGCCGGGCCGCAACCAGTCGCCATGAATCAGCGGCTCGTGCGAAAGCGTCGCGCAACTGACGATATCCGCCTCGCCCGCCGCCGTTTCCAGATCCTCGACCGCCGCGCAATCGAAGCGATCCGCATACTCGCGGGCGAGCCTGGCGGCCTTGTCGGGATTGCGCCCCCAGATCCTGACCCGGCGCAGTGGGCGAACAGCGGCATGGGCCTCGATCAGCATGGGCGCGAGCTTGCCGGTGCCTACCATCAGCAGGGTTTCCGCGTCCTCGCGGGCCAGGGCACGTGACGCCAACGCCGAGGCCGCCGCCGTGCGCCGGCGGGTCAGCTCGCTGCCCTCGATACATGCCAGCGGCCGGCCGTGCCTGCCTTCGCAGAGCACATACAGCCCCGAGATCGCCGGTAGGCCATGCTCGGCATTCTGCGGGAAGACGTTGACCATCTTCATGCCGATGTAGCCATCCGGCTCCCAGGCGGGCATCAGCAGCATGGTCGCCTCGCCATCGCTGCGCTGCACGGAATGATGGTGGCGCGGCGGTGCCTCCACACCCTGCCGGAAGCCATCCCCGAGCCGGTCGATCAGGGCGAGCCAGGGCAGGGACGCCGCCACTTCTGCCGCGGAAACGATGCGCATGTCAGCCCTCCGCCAGCGCGGCCACCACCATGATCTCGACCTTCCACTCGGGCTTGGCCAGGCGCGCCTCGACACAGGCGCGTACCGGCGCACGACCGGGTGTGACCCAGGCGTCCCAGGCGGCGTTCATGGCGTCGAATTCGGCCATGTCGGTGACCCAGACCGTGGCCGACAGCAGGCGGCCCTTGCCCGACCCGGCCTGGGCGAGAAGCCGATCGATGGAGTCGAGCACCTGCTGGGTCTGGCCCTGCATGTCGGCACTGGTGTCGTGGGGCACCTGGCCTGACAGATAGACGGTGCCGTTGTGCACGGTCACCTGGCTCATGCGCTTATTGGCGTCGGTATAGCGGATATCGCTCATGTCATGTATCTCCTTGTGTCATTGCGGCTCCTCAGCGGAACCCTTGTAGGAAAGCGGTCAGATTCTTGCCTAGGCTGGCGGTGGGATAACCGCCCTCCTGCACCAGCACGGTGGGCAGGTCGAGCGCCTTCAGCCGTGCGCCGATCGGCGTGAAATCCTCGGTTTCCAGCGCCAGCCCGGCCAATGGATCGTCCTTGTGCGCGTCCAGCCCCAGCGCGACGACCAGCGCCTCGGGGCGGAATGCCGCCATGTCTTCCAGCAGTCGGTCGAGCGCTTCGATAAAGCACAGGTCATTGCTGCCGATAGATAACGGTATATTTAGATTGGCGCCTTCGCCGTCTCCACTGCCCCGCTCGTCGGCGCCGCCCCAGAAGAACGGATAGAACCCGCTCGGGTCGGCATGCAGCGAGCCGGTCCAGACGTCGCCACGCGCATAGAAGATGTCCTGGGTGCCGTTGCCGTGATGCAGGTCGACATCGACGATGGCCACGCGCGCATAGCGTTCGCGGAGGATACTGGCGGCCAGCGCCGAATTGTTGAGAAAGCAGAAGCCGCCGGCCCGCTCGGGGCCGGCATGGTGGCCCGGCGGCCGGCACAGGGCATAGGCCGAACGTTCGCCGCCCTTCACCGCGTCCGCTGCGGCCTCGGCGCTGGCGGCACTGGCCAGGATCCCGGCGAAGCTGTCCGCGCCGATCGGACAGGCCATGTCGTGCAGATGCCAGCCCGCCTGCCCGACCGGATGCTCGGGGTAATGATGGCCGCCGCCGGTGGGATGCACATTGGGCGCGACCAGTTCGGCGGCGCCGGGCATGGCGCGCCAGCGGGCGTGGATGGTCTCGAGGAACTGCAGGTAGCGCGGCGTATGAATCGCCTCCAACCGCTGGCGCAGCCCAGGGCTATCGATGCACGTTGGCGACTCGAGCCTCAGCCCCAGGTCGCCCAGGGCCTCGGCAAGGCGCTCGGCGCGTTCCGGCCGTTCCGGCGAGGGTGCCGGTGCACCGCGAAGCAGAAACGTGGCTGGCGCATGGCGATCCTGCGCCGGGGAATAGAAGCATTGCATGGGCACCTCAATCCAGCAGGCCGGGAATCCAGGTCGATAGCGCAGGGAACAGCGCCAGCAGCACGATCACCGCGAGAAAGGCGACATAGAACGGCAGCGAGGCGACGATCGCCCGCTCGTAGGGCACCTGGGCGATACGTGCCGCGGTCATCAGCGTCATGCCCACCGGCGGCGTCACGTTGGCGATGTTCAGGGTGACGATCATGACGATGGCGAAATGCAGCGGATCGAACCCCAGGCTGACCATGGCCGGCACGACCACCGGGCCGATGACCACCAGCGCCGGTAGCACGTCCATGACCGTGCCGATGACGATCAGCAGCAGGCACACCAGCATGATCTGGATGAACGGCACGTCGCTGATGGTGGTGATCAGTTCCGCCGCGTCGCGGGCGATGCCCGAGCGGGTGACGAACCAGCCGAGCACCGCCGAGGTGGCGAGCAGGAAGAACACCACGCCGGAAAAGCGCACCGTGGTCACCAGTGCCTCCCACACCTTGCGCAGCGTCAGGTTCTTGTAGAAGACGAAGCCGATGACGATGGCATAGACCGCCGCGAAGCCCGAGGCTTCGGTGATCGTGGTCATGCCGGAGAGGATGCCGCCGAGGATGATCAACGGCACGAGCAGCGCCGGCAGCGCCGAGAAGAACGCCATCACCGCGACCTTGATCGGCGTCGCGCCCTGTTTCGGATAGCCGCGCACCCAGGCCAGCACCATGCTGGTCGCCAGCAGCGTCAGCGCCATCAGCAGCCCCGGCAGAATGCCGCCGGCGAACAGGTCGATGACCGAGATGTCGCGCAGCAAGGTGGCATACACCACCATCACCACGCTGGGCGGAATGATCGGCCCGATGATCGACGAGCAGGCGGTCACGGCGGCGGCATACTCGGCATCGTAGCCCTGCTTTTTCATCTCGGGAATCATGATCTTGCCGATGGCCACGGTATCGGTGATCGCCGCGCCGGTCAGGCCGGCGAAGAACAGCGATACGGTCACGTTGACGTGGCTCAGCGAGCCGCGTACGCGCCCCAGCAAGGCGTTGTTGAAGGTGATCAGCTTCTGGGTCAGGCCGCCCTGGTTCATCAGTTCGGCGGTGAAGATGAAGTACGGCACGGCGATCAGCATGTAGCCGGACACGCCGGAGAACATGCGGTCGGCGATGATGCCGACCAGGCGCTCGCCGCCCAGCGAATAGACCCCGGCGACACCCGAGATCGCCATGACCACAGCGACCGGCGCACCGATCAGCAACACCACCACGAAGGCTACGATCGCAACGCTCATGGCCGGACCTCGCTTTTGCTATCCAGTACGGAATCATCGGTCTCCGGATCATCCAACGCGTCATCGATCAGCGCATTTTCATCTCTAAAATGCTCAAGCAGATCGAAACCGTAGACCAGGTGCAGCAGGAAGATCGCCCCGGTCAACGGCACGGTAATCGCCGTCCAGTGATGGGATATCTGGATATTGTCCGACACCATATAGACCTGGGTGGCATTCACAAAAAAGCTCCAGCCGTACCAGATCATCAGCAGCGCAAAGAACGCCATGACGAGTAGCGTGGCGATGGCGGCCAGCTTGACCAACGGCGCAGGCAGCAGACGCACCAGCAGCGTCATGGCCACATGTTCGCCGGAGCGCAGCGCAATGGTGGTGGATATCAGCCCGATCCACGGCAGGAACAGGCGCGCCAGCGAATAGGTCCAGCTCAAGGCATCGCCGGTGAACAGCGTGTAGAGAAACCCGCTGAACGAGATGGCCAGCATGGCCAGCACGCAACCGACGCACAGCACGATGGCGGCCCGGTTGACGCCATCGCTCACCTGGCGGGCGGCACTCAATAGCGACATGGCTTGGTCCTGGAGTGACTAAAAAAGCGAAGCAGCTAGCCAGCCCCGCCATGCCGGGCGGCATGACGGGACAACGTTCTTACTGGCCGTAGCGCTGGTAGGCCTGCTCGGGCAGCGTTTCGCGCAGCGTCTGCACTTCGGCGAGCAGGTCGTTGACCAGTTGCTCGTCCATGCCGAACTCGTTGACGATCCACTCCTTCCAGGCCGG
Organism: Halomonas sp. McH1-25; assembly: GCF_022348165.1. Lineage (GTDB taxonomy): Bacteria > Pseudomonadota > Gammaproteobacteria > Pseudomonadales > Halomonadaceae > Modicisalibacter. Next base: position 115,277 of record NZ_JAKRFI010000001.1, on the reverse strand, counting down.
CCGGGCGATCTCGGCCATCTTGGCGCGCTCGTCGGCGGGCATGATGTAGCACTCCTCGAACAGCTCGCAGGACTTCTGCCAGCTTGCCGTCGCCAGTGCCCCGGAAGCGCCGTGACTCAACGCGATGGCCTCGCGTGCGGACTCGGCGATCACGCGTTGGTACTCCTCGGGCAGTGATTGATACCACGCCTCACTGACCACCCAGCTGGCGCTGTTGTAGACGTGCCCGGTCAGCGTGGTGTAGTCGGTCACCTCGTCCAGGCCGTAGGTGGTGTTGATCACCGGGGCGTTGAACTGCCCGTCGGCCAGCCCCGTCTCCAGTGCCGTGATCAGCTCGCCCCATGGCAGCGGCGTGGCGGAGGCGCCGAGGGCGCGCATGGTGGCGACGTGGGCGGGGTTCTCCTCGGTGCGGATGTTGAGTCCCTCGAGGTCGTCGACGGTCTTGATCAGGCGCTCGTTGTTGGTAAAGGCCACGAAGCCGCCACCGTCGTCGAAGGTGCCCAGATAACGCATGTCGGCGGCATCGATGGTGCCCTGCATGAAGTCGGCGAACCACTCCCCGTCGAAGAAGGCCCAGGCCTGACGCCAGTTGTCGAACAGAAACGGGGCCGTGACGGCCTGATAGTCCTGATAGAACGAGGACATGGCGCCGGAGGTGAGGATGGTCGACTGCAGGGCGCGCCCACCGGACTGGACCTGCGAGCCGGTTTCCACTTCGGAGCCCAATTGGCCGCCACCGAAGATGCTCACCGCGACGTCGCCGTCGGTACGCGACTCGACCAGATCCTTGAAGTGGACCAGGGCCGGATAAATGCTGTTGTTGGTGAGGTTTTCGGGAATCAACGTGGCGATGGCCATCTCGTATTCCTGGGCCTCGGCATCGGCGACACCAAAGGCCATCGGCAGCGCTGCCGCGACGGCAGTGACCGTGAGAAGCTTGTGGAGATGCATGTGCCTTTCCTTGCTTATCGTTGTGAGAGGATCAAAGCAGCATTCTTTCAAGCGTATGGCGGTCGGGGCCGGGGCGCTTGCCCCAGGCTCGGGAAGTTTTGCCCGTTACTGTTGTCTGGCTGAATCTGGCCGGGGTCCGGCTGAAAAGCGTCTGCGCTCAGTGGTCGAGGCAGCGGCGCTGCATGGAAGGCGTCACGCCGAAAGTGCGTCGGTATGCGCGGGAAAAGCTGCCCTGGTCGCGAAAACCGACCAGCGCTGCAATCTCCCCCAGGGGATGGATGCTGGTTTCGATCAACTCGCGGGCATGGGCCAGACGTCGCTGCTGCACGTAAGCCAGCGGCGTCATGCCGGCATGCTCACGGAAGCAGGCATGGAAGTGGCCGGGACTCAGGGCGCATTGTGCCGCCAGATCATCGACCAGAATCACCTCGTCGAGGTGGGCGTCGATGAACCCGTCCAGGCGTGCGAGATCGATCCGGGACCGCGCCTGCCCGCGACGCGGCGACGCCGGTAGCGCCTCGTCGTGCAGATTGAGGTAGATGGCTCTGAGCACCAGCGTGGCGATTTCGGTATGCAGCGCCGTGTGCTGCTGCACCTGTGGAAGGAGCCCATTCGCCAGCTGATAGAGGGTCTGCGGCACGTCGAAGAAGCGTGGCCGCTCGAAGAGCCGGCTCACCTCGTCGGCACAGGAGGTCAGCGCCAGATTGGCCAGCGGAATGTCCAGCACCAGGGTCTGGTTGGCACCGTCGCCGATGTACTCGTGATGGTAGGTGGAAGGAATCAGGCAGCCCCGCTCGCGCGTGATGCGTTCGCCCCGCCCCTCGATCTGCAACTCGGTGACGCCCGACGTCGCCAGGATCAGCTGGTGGTAAGGGTGCTCGTGAGCGATGTATTGCTGCATCAGGTTGCAGGTACGCAAATTGAAGAAGGACATGATGTTGTTGTTATCGATGGCCGTTGGGATGCGTTCTTTCACCATACCCCTGGACGGCTAGATCTGGAAGCCTCGCGTGAGCGCACGGGGCGGCAAGCGCTGCCGCCCCGGACGAATTCAGCAACGCCCCTTCTTGGCCTGCCCCGGCGGGCAGAAGTCGCCTCGATCATGGTCGCGATCGCGATGATCGTGATGCCCATCGCCGATTTCGATGACCGGCTCGGGATCGATACGTGCCGGGGTATAGCTACAACCACTAACGACGATACCCAGGGAAAGTACAGCGGCAATCAGTAAACGCGGACGCATGGCTCCTCCTTCTTTTTCGTGTCAGTCATGAAGCTTAAATAAAAAGCGCCCCCTACGTAAGTTGCATCGGCAAATGCCGGGTGTCGCTTTACAGTCGACACTGCGATTAGCAATTTGGTATACAACTCAGGTACACAAAACAATACACCTCCGGTACGACGAGCAAGGCACCTGAACCACTGACCGGGCTTCCCTGCGAGTGGGTAACCCTTCGAACTGGAAGGGGGTGTTCGATCGCCGAGGAGACACCATGACCGAGACTGCACGCACCCTGTGGATCCGCCACCCGCTGGCCTGCGCCGACGACCGCGCCGCCGGCGGCGTGGTGGTTGCCGGGACACGCATCGTGGAAGCCGTACCCGCCGGTGGCCAGCCCAGCCGGGCGGTGGACGAGGTATTCGACGCCTCACGGCACGTGCTGCTGCCGGGGCTGGTCAACACGCACCACCACTTCTATCAGACCTTGACCCGCGCCTATTCCCCCGCGCTGAACAAGGAGCTTTTCCCCTGGCTGACCACCCTCTACGACGTGTGGGCCAACCTGGACGAGTCGCAACTGGCGCTGGCCAGCGAGCTGGCCATGGTCGAACTGCTGATGTCCGGCTGCACCACGGTGGCCGACCATCATTACGTCTTTTCCGGTGCGCTGCTCAACGCCATCGACCAGCAGGTCGAGACGGCCCACCGCCTGGGCGTGCGCGCTGCGTTGACCCGCGGCTCGATGAGCGTCGGCCGCGATGACGGCGGGCTGCCGCCCCAAACGGTGGTGCAGGACGAACGGACGATCATCGACGACAGCCAACGCCTGATCGAGCGCTACCACGAGCGCGGCGACGGCGCGATGGTCACTTTGGCCCTGGCGCCCTGCTCGCCGTTCTCGGTCAGCCGGGAACTGATGCAGGAGAGCGCCCGCCTGGCCGAGACGCATGACGTACGCCTGCATACCCATCTGGCGGAAACCGAAGACGAGACCGACTACTGCCAGCGCCTGTTCGGCATGCGTCCGCTGGATTACCTGGAAGATTGCGGCTGGCTGTCCAACCGGACCTGGCTGGCCCACGGCATCCATTTCAACGACGACGAGGTGCAGCGCCTGGGCCGGGCGGGCACCGGCATCGCGCATTGCCCGTCGTCGAACATGGTGCTGGGCTCGGGCATGTGCCGCACGCTGGAGCTCGAGGCCGCCGGCGCACCGGTCGGGCTGGCGGTGGACGGCTCGGCCTCCTGCGATCATTCCAATCTCGCCGAGGAGATGCGCCAGGCCATGCTGCTCGGCCGCCTGCGCTATTCGCCGGGCGAGCTCACCCACGATGCGGTGATCCGCTGGGCCACGCGGGGTTCCGCGCGATGCCTGGGCCGTGACGACATCGGCGGGCTGGAAGCCGGCCAGCAAGCCGACCTGGCGCTGTTCCGCCTCGACGAATTGCGTTTCTCGGGGGCCGAAAATTCCCTGGCCGCCCTGCTGCTGTGCGGCGCACATCGTGCTGACCGGGTAATGGTCGCCGGGCGCTGGCGGGTGATCGACGCCCTGCCCTGCGAGGTCGATCTCGAGGCATTGATGGCCAGGCATGACGAGGCGGCACGCCGGTTGCGCGCCGCCCTGTAACCCAGTTCGATAACGACTATTCGGAAAAAAACATCCGACAACAACAACGGAGAATCACCACGATGCCCACTCCCGCATCCGAGCAGTTGCAGGCCGATCCCCCTCGGGTCCGCAGTACCCACGACGTCAATGCCATGCCGCCGTTGGGGCGCGCCGTCCCGCTGGGAATCCAGCATGTCCTGGCGATGTTCGTCAGCAACGTCACCGTGCCGATCATCATTGCCGGCGCGGCGGGCCTGTCGGAGGCCCAGACGACGATGATGATCCAGGCGGCGATGTTCGTCGCCGGGGTCGCCACTTTGGTCCAGTCGCTGGGCCTCGGCCCGATCGGCGCACGGCTGCCGATCGTCATGGGCACCAGCTTCGGCTTCGTGCCGGTGCTGATTCCCATCGCCGTGGGCATGGGCGTGCCGGCCGCACTGGGGGCGGCATTGTGCGGGGGTGTGGCGATGGCCCTGGTGGGGCTGTTCCTGCCCTATGTGCGCTTCCTGTTTCCCCCGGTGGTGACCGGCGCGTTCGTGATCATGATCGGCGCCCTGCTCATGCCGGTGGGCTTTGCGTACGTCGGTGGCGGCTTCGGTGCGCCGGACTTCGGTGCCCTGCATCACCTGTTGCTGGCCGGGCTGGTCATGGCGATCACCATCGGCCTGCATCAGTTCGGGCGTGGCATCTGGTGTGAAACCGCGCCGCTGATCGGCCTGGTGGTGGGCTTTGTCGTTGCCGTGGTGTTCGGCTATGTGGATTTCTCCAGCGTGGGCAAGGCCGCCTGGTTCTCGTTGCCGGTGCCCTTCGCGATCGGCGTGGAATTCCATCTGAGCGCCATCCTGCCGGTGGTACTGCTTGCCGTGGTGACCTGCGCCGAATCGATCGGCGACATCGTCGGTACCACGGTCGGCGGAGCGAACCGCGAGCCCACCGAAAAGGAACTCTCCGGCGGCGTGATGGCCGACGGCCTGGCCAGCGTCTTCGCGGCGATCTTCAATGCCTTCCCGCAGATCAGTTTCAGCCAGAACGTGGGCATCGTGGCCCTGACCGGGGTCGTCAGTCGCTACGTGGTCGCCATCGGCGGCGCCTTCCTGGTCATCGCCGGCCTGTTTCCCAAGCTGGGCGGGCTGATCTCGGGCATCCCCAATGCGGTGCTCGGCGGTGCGGTGCTGATCATGTTCGGCATGATCGCCAGTGCCGGCATCAAGATGCTCAGCGGCATCGACTTCAACAAGCGCAACATGCTGATCCTGGCCCTGGCGCTGGCCACCGCACTCGGCCTGCCGGCCCAGGAAGGCCTCTACGCCGGCTACTCCGACAACATCAAGGCGATCATCGAGTCCGGCCTGATCCCCGGCGCGCTGGTGGCCATCGTGCTCAACCTGATCCTGCCGCACAGCGAAAAATCGATGCGCAGCGACGTCTGAACGCCCTCCTGCCGCCCAGGTCCCGGCTGCACAGCACCGGGGCCAACTTCGACGCCTGGAAGGCAACTTAGTAAAGCGTCAACAGGACGACGCTACCCCACGTCACCAATACAGCGCCGATGATCCGCCCCACCCAATGCCCGGCGGGTACCAGCTTTTCCACCAGGACCAGCAGCGCTAGCCCGGCGATCCACGCCAGATTCATGACCCCGCCAACGAATAGCAACAGCATGAGCATCCAGCAGCACCCCAGACAGTACATACCGTGACGTAACCCCATCGCGTACGCACCATACAGCCCTTCACGCCAATGCATGAGCACGAAATCCAGGGGTGAGCGGCAATGCCTGAGACAGGCATGTTTGAGCGGCGTCCACTGGTAGATACCGGCAGCGACCAGTACCGTGCCCGCCATGGCCGTACTGGTTGCCTGCATCATTGGTGAGAGCAGCGCCGCCCTTTCCAAGGCGAACTGCAACGCGACAGCGGCCAGGCTGAATGCTGTCCAGACCGAGATATACCCCAGCGCAAACGTACCCGATACAACCATGCGCCTCGCAGGGGTCTGCCGCGCCCCGGCAATGGTGGCGAATAGCAACAGCATGGGCGCAGCGCCAGGCAACATCATCGCCACCATCATGATGGACCACATCAGGAACATCATCAGCGCATGACTCAGCGTCCACGCTGAAGGAGACATGGCCATCTCGTCCGCATCGCCTGTCATTCCCGTCATGACGCCTGCCCCTGCCAACAGGTAGGCCCAGCACAGGACGACGGCGATCAGTAGCGCGGATATGAAGAGGACCCGATCGTGCCGCAGCGCTCTTTCGAATACTGGAATCGCCATTACCGATCTCGCTTACGCTATGCTTCAACCCCCTCGGGCGTCTGCACCACATGCGCAAGCGTGCTATGCGACCCCTGCGTGGAAAACGCAATCGCTCCACTGCTCTGGATGGTGGCGCTAGCGATCTCGCCCGTGATGTGCTCGAACCCTTCCGGCATGACGACCCGGATACGGTGGGGCCTGTCGGTCACCGGGTTCCTGATCGGCTCCACGTTGCTTTCGAGCACCCCGGGAATGGATAGCCGTGCAGTTCGCGCTGATTCATCGAACTCGAACGTCACGGGGGCAAAGATCGGATCGTGCATCTTGTTCACGATGAGACTGAAGATATGAAACAGGGTCCCTTCCGCCGAGTGCTTTCCCGACATGATCTCGAACAACGCCTCGCGCTGTTCCGGACTGGCACGTTCATCGATGATCGGTTGTGCCTGGCCGTTTCCTTCATGTAGCGGTCCCGGGAATTGCACGACCACGAAGAAGCTCAGATCGTTCAGGTGAGTATTTTCGTAGTGCCCCTTGGTGATATGCATACCCAGTAGCCCTTTGCATTCACCGTTCGTCGGTCGAGCGTTGAAGTCGCATGGGCAACCGAACGCGCAATTACAGTTCTTGAGCCACTCCCCTTCGAGACGCCAATCTACCTGTGCCATGGTCGAAGCCTCCCCCGACGTGAAGTCGAGTCGTTCAAGGCTCGGCGCGGTCGAAGTATGTTTGTTGTGTAGAGTCGATGAACCCTCTGCCCATCTATTTCAATATAGTTCACCCCTTCCCACTCTGACCGTTCTTTGACCTGTCAATTCTGTCTATTTTTTAGCGCGCAAGTCTGGTTTGCCTCTGCGACCAAAGCTCTACTTTACGTTAACGTAAACCCCTCCTATCCTGCTTTTCATATCGAATTACGCTGCGACTCCGCAGCCAGCACAACGGCTCACAGACACAATTACCAGGAGCTAGGCCATGCACGCCGCTTATACCCCTCTCGATTTCGGCCTCCCCGACGAGCTGAACATGCTGCGCGATCACGTCAACGCCTTTGCCCGCGACGAGATCGCCCCGCGTGCCGCGCAGATCGACCAGGACAACGTCTTCCCCAACGATTTATGGCAGAAGTTCGGCGACATGGGCCTGCTCGGCATCACCGTGCCGGAAGAAGACGGCGGCAGCGGCATGGGCTATCTCGCCCACTGCATCGCCATGGAAGAGATCTCGCGGGCCAGCGCCTCGGTGGGGCTGTCGTATGGCGCGCACTCCAACCTGTGCGTCAACCAGATCAAGCTCAATGGCAGTGCCGAGCAGAAAGCCAAGTACCTGCCCAAGCTGATCAGCGGCGAGCACGTCGGCGCGCTGGCGATGTCCGAGCCCGGCGCCGGTTCCGACGTGGTGTCGATGAAGCTGCGCGCCGAGAAGCGCGGCGACAAGTACGTGCTCAACGGCAACAAGATGTGGATCACCAACGGCCCCGATGCCCACGTGCTGGTGGTCTATGCCAAGACCGATCCCGAGGCGGGCTCCAAGGGCATCACGGCGTTCATCATCGAGCAGGATTTTCCCGGCTTCTCCACCGCGCAGAAGCTCGACAAGCTGGGCATGCGCGGCTCCAACACCTGCGAGCTGGTGTTCGAGGATTGCGAAGTGCCGGCGGAGAACGTCCTCGGCGAGGAGAATCGCGGCGCCAAGGTGCTGATGAGCGGGCTGGATTACGAGCGCACGGTGCTGGCCGCCGGCCCCATCGGCATCATGCAGGCGGCGATGGACGTGGTGGTGCCCTATCTCCACGAGCGCAAGCAGTTCAACCAGGCCATCGGCGAGTTCCAGTTGGTGCAGGGCAAGGTCGCCGACATGTACACCACGCTGAATGCCTGTCGCGCCTACTTGTATGCAGTGGCCGGCGCCTGCGACCGGGGCCAGGCCTCACGCAAGGATGCCGCCGGGGTCATTCTCTATTGTGCAGAGAAAGCCACCCAGGTCGCGCTCGACGCCATCCAGCTGCTCGGCGGCAACGGCTACATCAACGAATACCCCACCGGGCGGTTACTGCGCGACGCCAAGCTGTACGAGATCGGCGCCGGGACCAGCGAGATTCGGCGGATGTTGATCGGACGCGAATTGTTCAACGAGTCGGCATAAGGGCGACGACACATGGCTATTCTGACGACTCAGATCAATCCGCGCAGCGAGGCCTTCCAGGCCAACGAGGCGGCAATGCGCGCCGAGGTCGAACGGCTGCACGCACTGACTGCGAGCATCGCCCGGGGCGGTGGCGACAAGGCCCGCGAACGCCACGAATCACGCGGCAAGCTGTTCGTGCGCGACCGCATCGATCATCTTCTCGACGAAGGTGCGCCCTTCCTGGAAATCGGCGCGCTGGCCGCCCACGAGGTCTATGGCACGGACTTGCCCGCTGCTGGCGCGGTGGCCGGCATCGGCCGGGTGAGCGGCGTCGAGTGCGTGATCGTCGCTAATGACGCCACGGTCAAGGGCGGCACTTACTTCCCGCTGACCGTCAAGAAACACCTGCGCGCCCAGGAAATCGCCCGCAAGCACCGCCTGCCGTGCATCTACCTGGTAGACTCCGGCGGCGCGCACCTGCCCCACCAGGACGAGGTGTTCCCCGACCGCGACCACTTCGGGCGTATCTTCTACAACCAGGCCACGCTATCCGCCGAAGGCATCCCGCAGATCGCCGTGGTAATGGGCTCGTGCACCGCCGGCGGCGCCTACGTGCCGGCCATGGCCGACGAATCGATCATCGTGCGCAACCAGGGCACCATCTTTCTCGGCGGCCCGCCGCTGGTGAAGGCCGCCACCGGCGAGTCGATCAGCGCCGAGGACCTGGGCGGCGCCGACGTGCACGCCAAGGTCAGCGGCGTGGTCGACCATTACGCCGACAACGATGCGCATGCCCTGCAACTGGCGCGCCGCGCCGTGTCGCGCCTCAACTGGCAGAAGCGCGGCAGTCTGGCGATGAAGGCCCCCAAGCCGCCGCGTCTCGACCCCCGCGAGATCTATGGCATCGTGGGTACCGACCTCAAGAAGCCTTTCGACGTGCGCGAGGTCATCGGGCGGCTGGTCGACGACTCCGACTTCGACGAGTTCAAGCGCTACTACGGCGACACCCTGGTCACCGGCTTCGCGCACCTGCACGGTCGTCCAGTGGGCATTCTCGCCAATAACGGCGTGCTGTTCTCGGAGTCCGCCGTCAAGGGCGCGCACTTCATCGAGCTGTGCGCCCAGCGCAAGATTCCGCTGATATTCCTGCAGAACATCACCGGCTTCATGGTCGGCTCGAAGTACGAGCAGGAAGGCATCGCCAAGCACGGCGCCAAGCTGGTCACCGCAGTGGCCTGCGCCAAGGTGCCCAAGTTCACGGTGCTGATCGGCGGCAGCTTCGGCGCCGGCAACTACGGCATGTGCGGCCGCGCCTACGACCCCAACCTGCTGTTCATGTGGCCCAACGCACGCATCTCGGTGATGGGCGGCGACCAGGCCTCCAACGTGCTGGCCCAGGTCAAGCGCGAGCAGCACGAACGTGCCGGCAGCGAGTGGAGCGCCGACGACGAAACCGCCTTCAAGGCACCGATCCGCGATCAGTACGAACGCCAGGGCCACCCGTACTACGCCAGCGCCCGGCTGTGGGACGACGGCGTGATCGACCCGCTACAGACCCGCGACGTGCTGGGGCTGGCGCTGGAGGCAGCGATGAATGCGGACGTGGAAGAGACGAAATTCGGCGTGTTCCGGATGTAACCGGCCCATTAGGCCCGAATGCAAGGCCTACATGAGCGGCGCCGGGAACAGGAACAAGCGAAGCTCATTTTTCAGGGACGAAAAATGGAGCGTCCAAGGAAGGATTTACAGCGTCTTCGCGGTTCATGTTCCCGGGTAAGCCGCGCGCTGTGAATGGGACTAGCCGGAAGAGAGACAGACATGGCTGATACACAGAGTTATTCCAAGCTGGACATCGACGAGCGCGGCGTCGCCTGGCTGACCCTGGCACGCCCCGACGTGCACAACGCCTTCGACGACGCGCTGATTGCCGAACTCAACCGTCATCTCGATCACCTGCATGGCGCCGCCGAACGTGGCGAGGTGCGCGTGGTGGTGCTGGGCTCGGAAGGTAAGCACTTCTCCGCCGGGGCCGACCTGAACTGGATGAAGCGCATGGTCGAGTACAGTTTCGATGCCAACCTCGACGACTCCCGCGAGCTGTCGCGCATGATGCACCGCCTCGACACCCTGCCCTGCCCGACCGTATGTCGCGTCCAGGGCGCGGCCTACGGCGGCGCCGTCGGGCTAGCGGCGTGCTGCGACCTGGTCATTGCCTCCGAGGCGGCACGCTTCTGCCTTTCCGAGGTCAGGATCGGCCTGTCGCCGGCGGTCATAAGCCCCTACGTGCTGCGCGCCATCGGCAGCCACCAGATGCGCCGCTACGCGCTGACCGCCGAGGTCATGGACGTGACCACCGCCCAGACGCTGGGGCTGGTCCACGAAGTCACCGGCAAGCAGGAAATCGACGAGCGCGTCGCGGTGTACGTCAACACCCTGCTCGACGCCTCGCCCCAGGCCAGCCGCGCCACCAAGGCCCTGCTCGCCGAAGTCGCCCGCGCCCCGGACAGCGACGCGACCCGCGAGCGCTGCTGCCAGGTCATCAGCGAGCTGCGTGTCAGCGCCGAAGGCCAGGAAGGCCTGAGCGCCTTCTTCGACAAGCGCCCGCCCGCCTGGAAGCCCCAACAAGACAACGACAAGGAGCCGGGTGCATGAGCCTCGCCAACGCCCCCAAGCCGCTTGCGACGGTCCTCGTCGCCAACCGCGGCGAGATCGCCTGCCGCGTGATCCGCACCGCCCGCCGCCTGGGCCTCAAGAGCGTGGCGGTCTATTCCGACGCCGATGCCAATGCCCGCCATGTGCGCGAAGCCGACGAGGCCGTGCGCCTGGGCCCGGCCCCGGCACGCGAGAGTTACCTGGCTATCGACGCTGTCATCGAAGCGGCCCGGCGCACCAACGCCGACGCCATCCACCCCGGCTACGGCTTCCTGTCCGAGAATGCCGCCTTCGTCGCCGCCTGCGAAGCGGCCGGCATCGTCTTCGTCGGCCCGCCGGCCAGCGCGATTGCCGCCATGGGCGACAAGTCCGCCGCCAAGGCGCGCATGGAATCCGCCGGCGTGCCGCTGGTGCCCGGCTACCACGGCGATGAGCAAGCCGACGACCATCTGAAAGCCGAGGCCGATCGCATCGGCTACCCGGCCCTGCTCAAGGCCAGCGCCGGCGGCGGCGGCAAGGGCATGCGCGTAGTCGAGCGTGGCGAGGAATTCCAGGCCGCCCTCGACGGCTGCCGCCGCGAGTCCCGGGCTGCGTTCGGCGACGACCGCATGCTGATCGAGAAATACCTGACCCAGCCCCGCCACGTCGAAGTACAGGTGTTCTGCGACAGCCAGGGCAACGGCGTCTACCTATTCGAGCGCGACTGCTCGGTGCAACGCCGCCACCAGAAGGTTCTGGAAGAAGCCCCCGCACCGGGCATGAGCGAGGCCCTGCGTCGCGAGATGGGCGAGGCCGCGGTGCGCGCCGCCAAGGAAATCGGCTACGTGGGCGCGGGTACCGTCGAATTCCTCTTGGATGCGGATGGCCGCTTCTACTTCATGGAGATGAACACCCGCCTGCAGGTCGAGCACCCGGTCACCGAGATGATCACCGGCGAGGACCTGGTCGAGTGGCAACTGCGCGTGGCCGCCGGCCTGCCGCTGCCCAAGGCGCAGGATGAACTGACCATCAGCGGCCATGCCTTCGAGGCGCGGCTCTACGCCGAGGACCCCGAGCAGGACTTCCTCCCCGCCACGGGCACGCTCGAGCGCTTCGGGCTCGATCTGACCGGCGCGGGGCTGGACGCCGAGCGTGTGCGGCTCGACAGCGGCGTCGAGGCCGGTGACGCGGTCTCGATGCACTACGACCCGATGCTCGCCAAGCTGATCGTGCATGGCGACGAGCGCGACCAGGCCCTGGCCACCCTCAACCGGGCGCTGAGCGCGCTCGACGTGGCCGGCGTGATCACCAACCGTGCCTTCCTGCAGCGCCTGGCCAGCCACCCTGCATTCAAGCAGGCCGAGCTCGATACCCGCTTCATCGAGCATCACCACGACAGCCTGTTCGCCGCCCCACGGCTCGATGCCCAGGCTTATGCCGCAGCGGCCCTGGTCGCCATCGACCGGCTGCAGAACGAGGCCCGCGCCGCCTCCCCCTGGGCACGCCGCGACGGCTGGCGGCTCAACGCCCCGGCAGCCATCCGCATCGCCCTCACCGCCCCGGCGCATGCCAGCGACGAGGCCGACAGCGACGCCATCGTCACCGTACTGGCCGAGCGACCGATGACCGACAACGACTGGCGCCTGCACATCGGCGGCGACACCCTGACCGGCCGCCTGCAACGCCTGGAAGGCGACGCTGCGGCAATCACCCTGGACGGGCATCGCCGCCGCCTGCTGGCCCGCACCGAGCGTACCGCCCACGGCGACACCCTCATCCTGGGCAACGCCCAGGGCGAGACCCGGCTGTTCTGGCGACGCCTCGATGCCGTCGATCATGGCCACCACGAAGTCGACGCCACCCTGACCGCGCCCATGCATGGGACCGTGGTCGCGCTGCTCGTCGAGCCCGGCCAGGCCGTCGAGAAAGGCACGCCGCTGATGGTCATGGAAGCGATGAAGATGGAGCACACCCTCAACGCCCCCGCCGAGGGCCATGTGGAAAGCTTCCACTTCCAGGCCGGCGATACGGTGGGACAGGGAGATGTGCTGGTGGAGTTCGCTCCCTCTGAATAAGCTAAAGCGAAACTGAGAGCGCCAAGGTGAGCGGCGCCGGGGACAGGGCGAAGCGGAGGTCATTTGCCAGGGAGGGCAAATGTAGCGTCCAAGGAAGGATTTACAGCGCCTCCGCATAGCCCTGTCGACGGAGAAGCCGCGTTGACAGAATCAGTTGAGCGGTAACAACTGGAGTAAACGGAATGGCATTTCCTAATCAAGTTAGGCTCGTTGAGGTCGGCCCCCGCGACGGCCTGCAGAACGAACCCGAGCCGATCAGCACCGCCACCAAGCTGGAACTGATCGACCGCCTCGGCGCGGCAGGCATCCGGCATATCGAAGCGGCCAGCTTCGTCTCGCCCAAGTGGGTGCCGCAAATGGCCGATCACCGCGAAGTGATGACCGGCCTCACCCGCCGCCCCGGCGTGGTGTACTCCGTCCTTACCCCCAACCTCAAGGGCCTGGAAGCTGCACTGGAATGCGGTGTCGAGGAAGTCGCCGTTTTCGGTGCCGCCAGCGAGGCCTTCTCGCAGAAGAACATCAACTGCTCGATTGCCGAATCGCTGCAACGCTTCGAACCGGTGCTGGAGCGCGCCAAGGCCGCCAACGTGCGTGTGCGCGGCTACGTCTCGTGTGTGCTCGACTGTCCCTACGAGGGCGAGATCGACCCCGCCAAGGTCGCCGAGGTTTCGAAAGCGCTATACGAGATGGGCTGTTACGAAGTCTCGCTCGGCGACACCATCGGCACCGGCACCCCGCTCAAGGCCAAGCGCATGATCGAAGCCGTGAGCCGAGACATTCCCCTCGACAAGCTCGCCGCCCACTTCCACGACACCTACGGCCAGGCACTCGCCAACCTCTACGCCGTGCTGGAAGAAGGCATCGCGGTTATCGACAGTTCCGTCGCCGGCCTTGGAGGCTGCCCCTACGCCAAAGGGGCCTCCGGTAACGTGGCGAGTGAAGACGTGGTGTATCTGCTGGATGGGCTGGGCATCGAGACGGGAATCAATCTGAACAAGCTGGCAGGAACCGGCAGTTGGATCACCCAAGCGATTGGGCGACCGAACCGGTCGAAGGTAGGGGTGGCGTTGGCGGCGAAGTAAACAGACCTGAATCAAAACCCCGGCCAGCGGTCTGAATTGCACTCCGAGAGTTGAACATTCATCCGACCTTGGGGATATTTTTGATGGTGGTTAACGCCCCCATCACCGGTGACCGAACCGCAGCGGAGGTTTTGGAATCCGGTGCATGCCCTGGTTATGTGCTGCTTCAGGCCGCAACAAGCCGCTTCACTTTGAGCTCTTTGCGATGTTGTTCGGCATGCCAGAGTTCATATTGGGACTGCTGATTCAGCCAGCTTTCTGCGGAGGTATCGAAAGCGATAGAGAGCCGGATTGCCATTTCTGGACTGATACCGGCCTTGCCATTCAACACGGCACTCAGCGTTTTGCGGCTAACACCCAGTGCCTCTGCCGCCGCCGTGACAGAGAGGCCAAGGAGCTCAAGACAAAGCTCTCGCAGTATTTCACCCGGGTGCGGAGGGTTGTGCATTAACATTGGCGGTACCTCAGTGATAATCCTCGTAGTTCACAATCTCGGCATCTCCGTCTTCAAACCAGAAGGTCACACTCCAGTTGCCACTTACTGTCACTGACCAGAATCGTCCCTAGTTTCGTAGACACCTCCAAGCCTTATACTGAAGGCATCAGGAGGTTCCATGAGCCCTCAACGATACGCTGAAGAATTCACCTTAGCCGTCCAAGTCAGCTTTGGGCATACCGTAACCAACCGTAACGTTGAGAACAACGCCAACATTAGCATTAGGCGGCACTAAGCGGCGGATCTTGATTGATATCTGCAAAATGAAAAACCCCGAAGGATGAATACAGTCTTCGGGGTTAGTTTCATACGAGGGGAGCTTCTCCCACTACGGGACTACCCCTCAGCGGTGCAGGTCGAAGCGGTCGTTCTCCATGACCTTGGCCCACCCTTTCACGAATCGATCTTTCATTCGCTCCTCGCCATCGTCGGGGTCGTACTCCTTGGCGATGGCGCGTTGCTGCGAGTTGAATTCATAGATGAGATCGGGTGGCGAAGCAGCAGCAATGTTCGGCGCCGACAACGATCCTTCTCGCAAAACATCGACTACTCGATTGTCGCATCGCTGCAACGTTTCGGACCGGTGGCATTCATCGTTTACATACTCGACTTTGAACGATTAGACCCAAGAACTTGCCGCAAACAACTAACTATCTCTGAGTTCTCTTGCTGCCTATATGCCTCGTCGAGTGCCGCATTCAGGAAGTTATCGTAATCTTTTCCGGCCTCGCTTTGTATCTGTCGTCCTCGCTTGGTAATCACGGTATAAACGCCACGTTTGTCGTTAGGACAAGCATCACGGATTGTATAACCATTGCGCTCCATGCGCTCCACAAGTCGTGTCACGGAACTCTGATTCAACCCGAGCTTATTGGCCAACTCTTGCATGCGTAGCTCGGAGTCGGTTGCTGTTGCAAGCAACTGCAATGCCCGATATTCAGTGAGACCCAAGCCATGCTCACGCTGCAGGTCTTTCGCAACTTGGCTCTCTACCGACTCGAAGACATTCCGAACCTGTTGCCACACTACTGATTGGGGGGTCATAGCTGTTCTCATCTAAGCAGTCGCAGTTATCGCTACCTATTAGCCTCGATACTTGTACATGCATACACTAGCCGATGTCTGACCTATGCGCCAGCCAAAGCCTCGGAACGTGTAGGAAATTTGCCACGTTGCGCGATGTTCACCTGATCTCCTCTCGAAGTCACCACTGCCCCTTTTATCACTAATCACCAATAAAAATTTTATATTTCATAGCATTAGGATAATCACCCTCGGTTACAGACAACCATTGCAAGCGAAATGACGCACAACATTCATTGTATTTGCATGTGCAAACATGTTGACACGCTAGCGCGCCCTGCTACCCTGTGAATGCTTGCACATGCAAGCATATGTTGAAGCATCCTCATGGGCGGAGCACATGATGAAGTTGCCCTTACGCGATGAACGTGACCAGTTGACCCTGCTCGACCGCAACGACTTCATCGCTAAAGTCCGTGGCGTGCGCCCCAACCTAGAGGACATCGAGCAGGCCTTGGCCAAGATGCCCATCGTCAAAAATGCCGTAATGATCACAATGGTTTAATATCAAATATTTGTATGTACAACCATAGGTGAATGTATGTCTAAACAAATCACTATCTATACCGACTACGTCTGCCCGTACTGCCTATTGGCAGAGCACATCATCGAAGAGGCGATTCAGGGGCAGGACGTCGAGATCAACTGGCGCCCCTACGAGCTGCGGCCCGAACCGGTACCGACCCTGCGCGTCGAGGATCCTTATTTGCCACAGATCTGGAAGCAATCGGTTTACCCGATGGCGGAGCGACTCGGCGTTCCGATCAAGCTGCCGGCCATTTCGCCCCAGCCACGCACCGACAAGGCCTTCGAAGTCTTCGCGATGGCAGATGAGCAAGGGCTGGGACATGCGTTTTCGATGCGCGCTTTGAAAGCCTTCTTCCAAGAGGAAAAGGATATCGGCAACCCCGAGATACTGGCCGATCTGGGGGCCGAGGTGGGCCTCGAGCGCGAGTCGGTACTGAGCGCACTGGCCAAGGGTACTTACCGTGAGCGTCACCGCGAGGCCCTGCGTCATGCCCGGGAGGATATGACCATCACGTCCGTACCCACCATTGTGGTGGGCAAGCAGGTGTTCCGTGGCGTGCCGTTACCTGGAGAGCTTCGCCGGGCACTGGAACAGGTCTCGATCGAGACGGGCCACGAGCAGCACCTGCCTGATACCTCGGTCGCAGGCAACGCACGCTAGGCCCACACCAACAGGGCCAAACACAACCAACGTTCCAACATTCTAGGAGTAAACATCATGATCAGCTGGCTATACCTCAGCGTCGCCGTCCTTTTTGAAATTGCCGTCGCCTTTTCAGCAGGAAATGCACAGGGGTTCACCCGACTCTGGTGGACGATTGCCACGCTTGTCAGCGGAGCCATTGCCACCTTCTTCCTCAGTCTCGCGCTTCTCGAGTTCGACGTCGGCGTGGGCTACTCCATTTGGACCTCCGTTGCCGGGGTCGGGATTGTCATCCTGGGTGCAGTGTTCTTCCAGGAGCGGCTCAACCTGAGAAAGCTCTCGGGCATCGCCATGGTCATTGGCGGTGTCATCGGGCTTCGGCTAAGCGGCGCGGCGTAAGACTAATCCAGCATTCAACGCAGTAGCGATACGTATGACATCCACACTAGACCAAAGGAAATCGACATGACTAATGCAACTACAAGCCAAACTAGCAACGGGCGTGCCTGGATCGCGCTATTGCTCGCCGGCGCCTTCGAGATCGTTTATGCCCTGAGTGTCGCTGGTAGTGAAGCCTTCACCGTTCTGAGCTGGTCGATCTCGGCCATCGTCTTCTTCTTGCTCACGCTATACGCGCTCAGTGTTGCCCTCAAGACGATCGATGTCGGGATTGGCTACGCCGTATGGGCGGGCATCGGCGCTGTAGGTTCAGCTGTTTTCGGTAGCGTGCTGTTCGAGCAATCCCTCACGTTGAGCCAGGCGTTCTGGCTGGCAATTATTATTGCGGGCGTCATCTGGCTGAAACTGGCCAGTAGCGAGAAGCTGCAAGCCGACGAATCGAGCCTTATAGCGCCCTAAAAGACACACAACCCTTCCGGAAGGACAAGCAACCGCAAGCTGCTTGTCCTTTCGTGGAGGATCCACTCAGTCGGAGATCTTGATGTCCACTAGCCCAACTGAACGCTTCTCGCAGCTCATGGAAAATCTTGTCGACTACTCCTGCGAGCATGTCCGCAATGGCGGCATCCCCTTCACTGCCTTTGTCGTCGATGCCACCGGAACGGTTCTGGGACGTGGCGTAAACCGCGTTCTGGAACATCACGACCCGACCGCCCACGCAGAGGTCGAGGCTATCAGAGACGCGTGTCGTAACGTCGGCGGCAGCCAATTGCGGGGGAAGACGCTCTTGGCTTCGGGCGAGCCCTGTGCCATGTGCTACCTAAACGCCCTCTTCGCAGGTATCGACGAGGTGATCTACGCGGTCGATCGGGACGGTGCCGCCGAAGCGGGCTTCGATTACCGAAGTTCGTACCAGATGCTGGCGCATTTCCCCGATCTTTGGCCAATGAAGGTGCACAAGCACGCCACCACCCAGGCACTCGAGCCGTTTAAACTTTGGAGAAGAAAAAGGATTTTCCTGTGAATGCCCCAATGACTCTCCGAAGCGTAAAGTGTCTCCTTCATCCAAGAGGGATAAAGTTCCTATGCGGTTCTCTCCGTACATAATGACTGACCAAGGCTTCTCGTTCCATCGTTGCCGATGAATAGAAAGCTGAAAGGCCTCATCCCATCCCCACCTCGCGGAAATGTGAGGGCCCATTGCATCTTTCTTCACCTGATAGGCAAAGTCGTATTCGTCGTTTAAGGCCGGTCTGAGGCGTAGATTCATACGTTTAACCTCTAGCGCCTTGGGTAAGCCGCCGGGACGGAGCCCAGCGTAGTACCGGTAGGCTTCATCCGCTGGTTAAGTTTTGTCTGCGGCTGCCACAAACAGATCATAATACTTCTCAGCCTCTTCCTCTGGTCCCAACGCAACATCTATAAGCATTTGGAGACTCTAGACTGGCCCGGGAATTACCTGATCCATATCTAAATCCTCTGGATAGGATTCCGGATCTATTGCCATTTCAACATGCTCGAACCACCACATTTCGATCTTTCGTAACAGAGCTACCATTTCGTCGAATGCTTCCGCAATGTTGAAATCTACGCCATTGGAAGCGAAAGAAAGCATCTCGTGTGTCAACGTGTTGCGACACTTTTTAATTGTGTTCAAACTTTCCCATGTCCTCAGCATTGATGGCGTCCATTCCCTGCAGCCACTTCAATGACGCGTAGAGGGGGCTTTTGTTCAGAGAAAGGACCTTTTCTTTGTATTCTGGGCTGACAAGCGGTCCATTCTGTTCAAACCCGTTCGTAAAGAAATCTTCGATCTTTTCAACAATGCTGCTCTTCAGCATTTCGAAAGCCATCGAGAATATTGACGCTGTGATGATGTTGGTTTTAAGGGTTTCTGGGTGAAGAGTCCGCTCCCAGGATGCTCGTATTTTTTCATCCATGACCGATCCCGATTTAAACTTATCGCCGAAGCTCAGTTGCCCCTATGGATCGAAGTAAAACAGCGGACAACCTCAGCGATCGGTTGGACACTCTTTAGTTCAACCAGAGCTTCATCCCTTCATGCGACGCGCTAAACCCGAGCTTTTCGTAAAAACGAATTGCGTCCGGCCTTTTTTTGTCGCTGGTTAATTGGACGATTAGGCAACCTTTTTCCTTGGCTCGTTGTATCGCCCATTCGAGAAGCTTGGCACCAACTCCCTCACCTCGCTTAGAAGACGCAACCCTAACGCCCTCGATCAACGCTCGCCAGCCTCCAATATAGGTCAGATAAGGTATGAACGTGATTTGGAGCATACCAAGTACCTGTCCATCCGATTCGCAAATGATGAGCTCGTTATTTGGGTCGTTTTGGATAGATTTAAATGCTGCAGCGTAGCCATAGTTCAACGGCGTTCCCGGTAGCTCACGAGATTGCCCAAGCTCATCATCAGCAAGCATTTCGACTAGAGCTGCAAGGTCATCTGATCGAGCTTCTCGGAACAGGTATTCCTTCATAGATACTTTACCTCGTGCTTTTTAGTCCCAACAGGTATTAGACTTCACGCTCGTTTATTCATTTGAAAGCGCATGTGCGTTCAAGAATATTATTTAGCGTACCATTTTCTGTCTAATGCACTGATTTAAAACCAACAACTATAATTCGGCATTTCATTCGTTTCCATGGAGTGCGCTATCCGGCCTGCATGGGAGCTTCCGAGACGCATGCATATAGAGCCTTTGCAGTGTGGAGCTGCATGTGCCGGAGACCACAAAATCAATCCGGTTAGAATTCAAGGGACGGGCACACTACCGCCCTACCCGTCAGAATGGATGATAATTAGCCATCCCTAGTGCGGCAGTCCCTGAGTACCCTGTTATTTCCTTAGCCGTCCAAGTCAGCTTTGGGCATACCGTAACCAACCGTAACGTTGAGAACAACGCCAACCAAAGCATTAGGCGGTACTAAGCCACGCCTCTTGATCTAGTTCTGCAACAAAAAAACCCCGAAGGCTGAATCAGCCTTCGGGGTTCATTCATCAGCGAGAGGCTTCTACTGCTACGGGCCTAATCCTCAGCGGTGCAGGTCGAAGCGGTCGTTCTCCATGACCTTGACCCAGCCCTTGACGAAGCGGTCGATCATTCGCTCTTCGCCACCATCGGCGGCGTACTCCTCCGCGATGGCGCGTAGCTGCGAGTTGGAGCCGTAGATAAGGTCGACGCGGGTGGCGGTCCACTTCTGCTCGCCCGTGGCCCGGTCCTTGCCGACGAAGCGTTCTTCGCTCTCATCGACCGGCTCCCAGACGGTGCCCATGTCGACGAGGTTGGCGAAGAAGTCGTTGGTCAGTTGCCCGGGCCGGTCGGTGAAGATGCCTTCATTGCTGTCGCCGACGTTGATGCCCATGGCGCGCATGCCGCCGAGCAGTGCGGCCATCTGCGGTACGCTGAGGTTGAGCATGAACGCCCGGTCGACCATCAGGTGTTCGGCGGGGATGGCGGTCACCTGGGGCTGCATGTAGTTGCGGAACGCATCGTGCCTCGGTTCCAGGTAGGCGTGCGTATCCACCTCGGTCATCTCCTGGGTGGCATCGGTGCGGCCCGGAGTGAATGGCACGGTGATGTCATGGCCGCCCGCCTTGGCGGCCGTCTCGACCCCGACGCTGCCAGCCAGCACGATCATGTCGGCCAGCGAGATGTTGATGCCGGAGTCACTGCGGATCTGCTCGAGCCGGTCGAGCACCTCGGGCACCCCGGAGCGCACGTTGACGTCCCAGCCGGCCTGCGGATCGAGACGGATGCGTGCCCCGTTGGCGCCGCCGCGGTGGTCGGTCTGGCGGTAGGTGCAGGCTGAGGCCCAGGCGGTGCCTACCAGTTGCTTGACGGTGAGGCCGGAGTCGGCGATCTGCTGCTTGAGCGTAGCGATCTGCGCCTCATCGACGAGCGGCCCTTCGTGCTTGGGTACCGGGTCCTGCCAGACGAGCACTTCGTCAGGCACCTGCGGGCCGAGGTAGCG
The DNA here is from genome assembly GCF_022348165.1 of Halomonas sp. McH1-25. Taxonomy (GTDB): domain Bacteria; phylum Pseudomonadota; class Gammaproteobacteria; order Pseudomonadales; family Halomonadaceae; genus Modicisalibacter. Next base: position 94,178 of record NZ_JAKRFI010000001.1, on the reverse strand, counting down.
GGCCTGCGGGCCCATGTCGCGATGCAGCAGCTTGTACCAGGCACGGGCGAACTCGTCGGCAAGTTTGTCCGGATTCTGGTGGAACTCCTTGCAGATCTCCAGATAGGCAGGGTCGGTGATCATCGCCATGTCGGCGGTGTTCATCACCGGCGGGTTCTTCTTGCCTGGGACGTGGGCGTCGGGCACCCAGTAGCCCTCCTTCACCTCGACCGGCTCCCACTGGTTGGCGCCAGCCGGCGACTTCTTGACCTCCCACTGATGGGCGAAGATGGTGTTGAGGTAGGAGTTGTCCCACTGGGTCGGGGTCGGCGTCCAGGCACCCTCAAGGCCCGAGGTCACCGTGTATTCGCCAAGGCCGGTCTCGTGCTTGTTGGCCCAGCCGATCCCCTGCTGGAAGATCTTCGCGCCTTCCGGTGCCTCGCCGACGGCATCCGCCGGGCCGTTGCCGTGCATCTTGCCGAAGGTGTGACCGCCAATGGTCAGGGCCGCCGTCTCGCGGTCGTTCATGCCCATGCGTGCGAAGGTTTCGCGCACGTCCTTAGCGGACTTCATCGCGTCAGGAATGCCATTGGGGCCCTCGGGGTTGACGTAGATCAGCCCCATCTGCACCGCAGCGAGCGGATTGTCCAGCAAGCGGTTGCCGTCCTCCCAGCTACCGGTGTAGCGCTCGTCCTTGGTGGCGAGCCATTCAGTCTCGGGACCCCAGTAGATGTCGTCCTCGGGTGCCCAGATATCGGCGCGGCCGAACCCGAAGCCGAAGGTGCGAAAGCCCATCGTCTCGAGGGCGCGGTTGCCGGCGAAGACCAGCAGGTCGGCCCAGGAGATCTTCTCGCCGTACTTCTTCTTGATCGGCCAGAGCAGTCGGCGCGCCTTGTCCAGGTTGCCGTTGTCGGGCCAGCTGTTGAGCGGTGCGAAGCGCTGCGCGCCGGTGCCGCCGCCGCCACGCCCGTCAATTGCTCGATAGGTCCCTGCTGCGTGCCATGACATGCGGATGAAGAACGGCCCGTAGTGGCCCCAGTCGGCGGGCCACCAGTCCTGCGAGTCGGTCATCAGTGCATCGACATCGGCGGTCAGTTCATCGACGTCGAGTCGCGAGAACGCCTCGCCATAGCGGAACTCGGGGCCGAACGGGCTCGCGTCGGGGTGCTTCTGATGCAGGATGTGAAGGGTAAGCTGGTCGGGCCACCAATGCTCGTTGCCCTGCAGGCGCGGCGTCGTGCGTGCAGCCCACTCCGGGCGCTTAGGCTTCTGGTCGGACATAGTAATTATTCTCCTCGACAGGATTGTGGCCCACAGGAAAATCCGACGATTCATATCGTCTTGGGGCTGCGGACTACCTTCAGGCCTATGCTGGAGGCTTTGAAATTCTTATAAGCCATCAAAATACAGTGAAGGATTCAGGAACACAGCCGTCAAGCAGAGAGAAGCTTTAGCCATGATAGGAAAAGCCTATAAGAGCAATCACTTAGGCTGCGAATGGCTCGAACGAAAAGGCCCTGATCTAGCCGATCGAGGCCTTCTCGAAGCCTTGGCAGTCGAACAGTCAGCCTTAGAATCTTGGATTGATACTCAACGACAGCATGGCCGATAACTGACACAACGGCCTTCCAGAACTCTGCTGCAACTCGTTGAAAGCGCCCTGCACGGCTTGCATATCGCGCTGACTGGTAGGGGGTTGGTCAACAACGCCTGCGGCTATCAGGCGTGCGACCACATCGCTGGTCAACAGGAACGTATCCTTTCCGACCAAGCGCAAAAATGCGGAAGCCGAGCGTCCGCCCAGGCGAGCGCCGCGTTTGGCCAGCAAACGCCATAAGCCGACGATGTCAGTGCTCGGCCAGTTGGCAATGAACTCGCCGAAACTGCTGCCCTGCTCCTGGCGAATATCCAGTATGAATTGGGCATTCTTGGGGATGGTCTGCAGTTTGGTGCGGTGGCGTATGATTCGATCGTTCTTCATATAGCCTTCGATTTGCTCTGGGCTGAGCAACACCATCGTCTCAGGAACAAAACCCCAGAACGCTTCTTCAAAGGCAGGCCACTTGGCATCGACCACCGAGTGTTGCATACCGGCCCGAAATACCCGCTGGCTCATGGCGGAAAGGTAACGGTCATCGCCCTTCTGCTTCAGCTCGTCGGCAGCAAGCGCTTTGGGCAGGAAAGCTTCCATGGCTTCGTCGGATTCAAAACGCCTGCGTGCGGTGTCGTAAAGCCAGCGGTAGTCGAGTGTCATGCTTGTCTCAATGGCGGTGATGGAATCAGTACCTTTTAAGCGCTCTCTGCTCCAGCGGCGCCCAGCATGCTTTCCAGCTCGCTTTCATTGACGCCGAGCATCCGCAGAATGTTGCGCTGAGCGGCGTTGAGGATGTGCTGTCGCTCCTGTTCGCCGGGCAGGCTCTTGGCGATGGCCACGGCGCCGACCAGCGAGGCAAGAATGACGCGGGACTTGTCGGCAATGACGTCGCGGTCGGGTTCGAAAGGCAGTTTCTTGAGGCGGCTCAGGGCGATGAGGCGGGTTTCGAGCATCTTCTTCATGCGCAGGTAGGAGGCTTCGAACAGCGTGCGGATCTCGGCGTTCTCGTTGCCGATCTCGTTGAACAGTACCGACTCCGGGCCCGGCTTGTGCTTGCGTTCCAACTCCTGGAGATTCCAGCAATTGGATACCAGTTCCGTCAGGTGCTTTACCGACAAGGGCCCCTTGACCAGCCTGGCCGCACGGCTGCTCTCCAGGGTTTCCTGTACCGAGGCGTGATAGAGCGCTTCCTTCGAGGCAAAGTGCGCGTAGAAGGCACCATGGGTCATCTTGGCCAGCTTCATGATCTGACCGATGGAGACTTTCTCGAAGCCTTTACGACTGAACAGCTCGATAGCGGACTTGAGAATGCGCTCCCGCGATTTGGCCTTGTGATGAGTCGAGTAGGGCATGGCGACTCTCATCTCCTGCGCTGAATATTACCTTGATCATATAAAGCCCGGTGCTAGCGTGGCACGATCCCAAGTCGTTCAGGAAACTACCATGCAATCACCGCTCGTCATCACCGGCATGGGCATGATCAGTCCCCTAGGTTGCGGCGTCAAGGCGGGCTGGGAGCGCCTTCTTGCCGGCCGCTCGGGCATTTCCCCGATCACTCGGTTCGATACCGGTGACCTGCCGATCAAGGTCGCGGGGTCGGTGCCCGATATCGCCGACGACCCCGAGGCCGGCCTCGACCCGGATCGTGTGCTCGATGCCAAGGAGCGGCGCAAGCTGGAGCTGTTCAGTCTCTACACCATGGCCGCCGCCGAAGAGGCGCTGGCCCAGGCCAACTGGTTCCCGACCAGCGATGCGGACCGCCTGGCCACCGCGACCATCGTTGGTTCCGGCATCGGCGGCTTCCCTACCATCACCCAGGCGCAGAACACCCTGTCGACACGCGGCTACCGCCGGCTCTCTCCGTTCACCGTACCGGCTTTCCTGGCCAACCTGGCGGCAGGCAATGTGTCGATTCGCCATGGCTTTCGTGGGCCGCTGGGCTGTCCGGTGACCGCCTGTGCCGCAGGCGTGCAGGCCATCGGCGACGGCATGCGTCTGATACGCAGCGGCGAGGCTGAGGTGGCCCTGGTGGGCGGCGCCGAGGCCTGTATCGACCCGCTGTCGCTGGCCGGCTTCCATGCCATGAAGGCACTCTCCACAGAGCAGGAAGAGCCCGCCAAGGCATCGCGGCCCTTCGATCAGGCTCGCAATGGCTTCGTCATGGGCGAAGGTGCGGGGCTGTTGGTGATCGAAACCCTGGCCCACGCCGAGGCACGCGGGGCAACGCCCCTGGCCGTGCTAAGTGGCTATGGCACCAGCGCCGATGCCTACCACATCACCGCCGGCCCGGAAGACGGCTCAGGAGCCGCGGCAGCCATCCGCGCAGCGCTGAAGATGGCGGGGCTTTCTCCCGAGGAGATTAGCCATATCAACGCCCATGCCACCTCGACGCCGGTCGGCGACCGGGCCGAGATCGCCGCCCTGCGCAATGCCTTTGGCGATGCCCTCGCCGGCATTCCGATTTCCGCGACCAAGTCGGCCACCGGCCATATGCTCGGTGCCGCCGGCGGCGTGGAGAGCATCTTCTCCGCTCTGGCGGCAATGCACGACCGGCTGCCCCCGACCCTGAATCTGGAAAACGTCGACGAGGATATTCAGGACCTGGACTTCGTCTCGGGCTCGGCGCGCGAGCATTCGACACAGCATGTGCTGTGTAACGGCTTTGGCTTTGGCGGGGTGAATGCGGCGCTGATCGTCAGCAAGGTGTAACGTCACACACTGACACTCACCGGATTATGAATGGCAAACCCCGAGTCAATACGTTGGCTCGGGGTTTACGAAGTATCATGTTCAGAGCCTGGCGGGTCGTTGGAGCCTCAGCGACTCCCTATGCATCAGGCCTTATCTTCGCGAGTCATGTCTGTCTCAGCCAACGTCTCTTCCTGATCAATGGGAGTTGACGCCTCGTCTTCACGCATCACAGTCTGGGCAGGCGCTGCGCTATCTACCTTATCGAACGCCGCGACCAATACTTCATTCTCGCTATTCATGTCGATGTCGCCACGAAACACAGCCCCATCCTCCAGCGCCAGGCAGGGAGTGATGATCGATCCCACGATATGCGCCGAGCGGTGCACGGTGACCTTCTTCGAGGCTATCAGACGCCCTTCCACCCTACCGGCAACATGCAGCGTCTGTGCATAGATATCGCCTTCTACGCGCCCGGTGCTGCCAATGCTGACGCCGTTGCGCTTGAACTCCACCGTGCCCGTTATCTGGCCATCGATGATCAGTTCTTCCTCCCCAATGACGCTACCTTCAACGCGGGTATTAGCCCCGATGATGGAGGGTCGCACGCCACTGCCGCGCAGCTCATCGGCACTCGAGGCACGCTGTGGCCGTGCGGGGGGCGTCGCCGCTTGATCGGCAGGGTCACTGGCGGGCTTGTGCTTGCTGAACATGAGGAAAGGCTCCGGGTCGCATGAAGGAATCGCACACTAGTGGATATTGCCTGGCCTGTATCGGATCAAAGCAGGAATTAGCCAGCGGAAAAGCCGGTTAGTCGTCAATTCTCAGCGTCTGGCAGCCCACTTATACTGGCAATGGGCATCCCACACCGATCAAGGGGCTATTATGGGGGGCAGGGACGTATTGTTCGTTCTGGGCGTCGTGGCGCTCATCATCCTTATACTCGACGGCAAGCGGCGCAGCAGAAAGCGTGCTGTGGCGTTCCGGCCGGCCGCCGTGGAAGCTGTCCAGGATCGAGTAGCCCTACTACCCCGCGAGTCCATCAAGCCGGCGACCCAAACGGCCAACCAGACGGATACTCCCTTGCCGGCTCTTCCCGCCGCAGCGCTCGCTCATGTGCTTCCGTCACATTCAGGCAGCCAGTTCGGCTCAACGTTGCTTATCCAAGGGAAAGTGGACTCAGGGGAATCGCTGGCCATCCACGGCACCATCGAGGGTAGCGTGACGGCCAGGGAGCATAGCGTGAATGTCGCCGCTTCGGGGCGCGTATGCCATTCCATCGAGGCACGCGTCATTAGCGTCGCGGGGCGCGTCACAGGGCGGCTAGTCGCCACGGATCAGGCGCTGTTGCTGTCCAGCGCGCGGGTCAATGGCAGCATCGATGCGAAACGTCTCAAGTGTGAAGCCGGTGCCTGGCTCAAGGTTGTCGGTAGCGTTAACGCGGAACGCAGCCACCTTTGAAAATTTATTGCCTTCTTGATCCGCTGGCTTCAATCGAAGATAAGGCCTTCCCCGCCTGATTCCTGACCCCTTCAATCCGACGGTGGCGAGCTAACCTCGTGCTCGGCAGCGTCTTCGAATCCTTCCTCGACCATTTCCCGAGCCCTCTCTGCTTCCTCAGCAGAGGCTCGCGGCTTTGCGTTGTCCTTATTCGCGACGGCCAGTGTCGCGGTAATGGCGAAGTGATCGGAGCCGAACACCCGTTGCCGGCCGAAGTCGGCCAGATGGAAGCCGTCGGAGACGAACAGATGGTCGATAGGATATCTCCATAGGGGGTGCTGTGCATGGTAGGTAGCCAGCAACCGCCGGCCACGGCGCGGATCCTTCAAGTCGGTCAGGTCAGCGAACAGTTGCGTCGTATCCGACCACGCCACGTCATTGAAGTCCCCGGTGACGATCCAGCGGTTGTCTGCGTCCTCCTCGACCTCGCGAGCGACTAGCATCAGCTCCGCGTCGCGGACTCGGCTGTCGCGACGCTCGGAGGTTTGGTCGTTACGGGCAATCCGGTCACGCAGCCCTGGCGGGACCGGATGGATACCGACATAACGGACCGGTCCGATTCCCGGTATATCCAGGGTCGTAAAGATCGAGGGACGGCGCTCGGAGACCAGATACTTGATCTCTTGTTCCAGTAGCGGGAACTTCGACCAGAGCACCATTCCCAGCCCCTCGCCACGGACCTCTCCAATCCGATGGGCATAGCGCTCATTCAGCGGCGCCAGACCCTCGTTCCACTCGCTGTCGATTTCGAGCGTTAGCAAAAGGTCTGGATCCTCATGCCGCACCAACTCCAAGACCTCGCTGTAGTGATCGTTGGTGTAGGTGACATTCGCGGTCATGACTTTGAATGTCACCCCGGCTTTGTTGGGGTGAGTCTCAGCGTCGGGGACTTCGGGCTGCCAGACCGGAGTGAACGGCAGGATATGTGACAGCTGCCATATCCCCGCCGCGAGGATTATTCCCAACCACGCTGCATGCTCTTTCCGCGGACGTTTCCACCAGGCGTGCACTGCAAGCAGCGCCAAGGGAAGGAGCAGCGCCCAAGCCAACTGAAGCCGTGGAAATTCCCACAGTCTGATCCACCACTGACCGCTGGGGACCTCTGGCAGCACACTCACCAGTGCCATGCAGAGCGCCAGCACCCGAATGGTCCACAGAAGGAACTTTGAAGCCATGACACCTCTTTTTCCGTGCGGCAGCGGTAATTTGGGACGCCCCGGTCGCATGGACGGCTTTGTCCAAGGCCGTGAAGCTCTTATTTGTCATTATCTCTTTCTTCAAGTCTGACGTAGATAATCTTTATCAAGTGGAGCAGGCTTCACCGATAACGTGACTAGGCACCAGCCGGCCCAGCCACGGCAAGACACGGCCCTCGGCTCCCATAGCAAAGCAGCGGAGAAGCGCCATTCTACAAGCGATTGCCTAGCCAGTACATGTACAGTATTCTGTACATAAATGACATCCCGCTCAGGAGCGCTTTATGGACGCCATCAGCTACACCGCAGCGCGAACTCATCTAGCCAAAACCATGGAGCAGGTCTGTGAAGACCATTCACCAGTCATCATTACCCGGAGCAAAGCGCAGTCCGTGGTGATGATCTCCCTGGAGGACTACGAAGCGCTGCAGGAAACCGCCTACCTGCTGCGTGCGCCGAAGAACACTCGCCGCTTATTGGAATCTGTCGCTGAACTGGAGCAAGGCCGTGGTCAGGAGAAGGAACTCCTTGAATGAAGCTGCTCTTCTCCGAAAACGCGTGGGAAGATTATCTGTACTGGCAAAAAACCGACAAAAAGACCCTTAACCGGATCAATAAGCTGATCAAGGAAACCAAGCGAGAGCCGTTCGAAGGTGTCGGTAAGCCTGAACCTCTCAAGCATAGCCTGGCCGGCTACTGGTCCCGGCGAATCAACGAAGAAGACCGCATGGTCTACAAGGTGACGGATGATGCGCTGCTTATTGCTCAACTTCGTTACCACTACTGAAGCTAAAGGCTGAGCCAGCGGAAGGCTTAGTGCACACCAACCAGCCCAGCCACGGCAAGGCATGACGCTCGACTGCCGTGATGCGCCAGGAAGATGAACTCCTCCAGTTCAAGACCGGCATCACGAAGCTGGGCTTTGAAATCGTCCTCATAGGTCACTTGGCCGAAATCGATACTCGTTACCCGTTTGAGTACGGGCTTTAGCGTCTCCATCCAGCGCGATGGCCGCGTCTGGATGGTTTGCGTGAAGAATATCCGTCCGCCCGGGCGCAACAGCTCGCAGCAGTGCCGTAGCGCCCGGTCAGGCTCGGGCAGGAGCATGAAGCTGGCCGAGAAATAGACGGCATCGTATGGCCCGCCCAGATGCTCGTAGACCGATTCGAGATGGATGTCGGTATGGTCAGCCAGTGGCGACTCCACCAACCTTTGCCGGGCACGTTGCATATAATCGGCATCGATATCGATGCCCGTCACATGCAGGCGCTTTCGCCTGACCAGTTCGGCATTGGCCAGCAATGCGCCCGCCGTGCCAATACCGACATCCAGCACGGCAGCGCCCTCGGGCACGCGCTGCAGCACCTCCGCATACCACCGGGAAGTGAGCCTGAGGATAAGCGTGTCGTAGATGAAACTGCGCATCGTGCCTCCTTGCACCTTGTCTGTCTTGATCCATGTCAAAGGAAAGCCAGCCAATGTCGGCTTGCTCGATAAATCCCGCCATCCGACTACTGTCTGGCCTATCCCTGCCGATAAAGCGCAGAGCCCCCTACTCGATTCGATGGAGAATTGTTCCGATGACCCAAGAGACTCCCACCGTAGTAGCCGACATCATGATCCGCGACATCGTCACACTACGTCTCGAGCAGACACTCAACGACGGTAACGAGACCATGCGGGAACACAAGATACGGCATCTGCCGGTGCTGGACGACCAGGGCCAACTGGCGGGATTGCTCAATCAGAAGGTCGTGCTGCGGGAAGCGTTGCGAATCACCGATACCTACGGCTCGAAGCGTTTGAGCCAGCATCTCGGGCGGATACCGCTTGCCGAGGTCATTTCCCGGGACGTGCTCACGCTGTCGGCCGACACGCCACTCGCCGACGCCGGGCGGCAACTGCTGGCACATCGCCAGGGCGCCATGCCGGTACTGGACGACGGAGGTCGTCTCGTCGGCATTCTTTCTTCCGTGGATTTCGTGCGTCTGGCCGTCGCGTTGCTCGAAACCGATCAGAAATAGCTCCGCTGCCCGTTTTCGATGCGCAGTCGCCCCGACGCAGCTTCCGGCCGAACTAACGACTGGCTCGGAGCTTGCGGCTTACCAAAGCTCGGGGCGCATGAGTGAGTCGGCACATATAAGTCGCCCCTGCAGCGATTCGAGCGAAATACCACGCAGTGAGCGAGCCATCCACGCTTCGGGATAGGGGAGCTCGTATGGTGGATGAACGTGGTGTTTCGAGAAGAAGCCATGGCGACCGTAATACTCGGGATCACCCAGCACGAACACCGCATCGCCATCTTGCTCACACAGGGCTTCGCAGCCACTTTCGATCAGTTTGCGGCCGATTCCCGAACGCTGAACGTCCTTGACGACCGCCAATGGGGCCAGGATATAACTGCAGATCTGCTCGGCGCCTTCAAGCGTTACCGCGCTGAAAATAACACTGCCGACAAGCCGGTCACCTTCTTCCGCCACGAGGGTTACCCGGGGCTGTGCGGATTTATCCTCTATCAGCGACAGGGCCAGATTCGATACAGCCTCACCCTCCTCCTCGAAGGCTTCGCGAAACAGTTGCCTGAGTGACTCAAGATCAGTCTCTTTTACCATTCTTATCTGCATGCGCCCTCCTGCTAGCCTGACGCCGCCCGTCCGGGGCGATGGCAAGTCAGTTCCACACCAGTACACAGTCCCGAATAGTGTGGAATATCTCACTGTAGGGCTATACGAGATTAACGAAAAGCCCCCGAGCCGGGAAACCGACGCGGGGGCTACGTTACCTATGAGGCAACGATCAGGCTGAGACTGCGGCTACTCCCGCTCTGGCAGCGCGCGCCGCGTGCAGCTTCCTGTAGCTCTCGATCAGGCGCTGATGGCGATCGATGCCTTCCAGCTTCATGCTGGTGGGCGTCAGGCCGTGGAAGCGCACCTCGCCGGTTACCGAGCCGACCACGGCGTTCATGGTCTCGTCGCCGAACATGCGCTTGAGGTTGGCGAAGTAATCGTCCAACGCCAGTTCGTCGTCCAGAGTGATTTCCAGCACTGCCTGCATCGCCTGGTAGAACAGCCCACGCGCCACGGTGTTGTCATTGAACTGCAGGAACATCGCGACGTGATCCAGCGCCTCTTCATGCTGCCCGAGCGCCAGGTGAATCAGCAGCTTCAACTCCTGAATGGTCAGCTCGGACCAGACGGTGTTGTCGTCGAACTCGATGCCGATGAGGGTGACGATCTTCATCTGCTCGTCGAGTTCGCTTTCCTCCAGGCGTTCGAGCAGATCTGCCAGTTGCCCGTCGTCCAGCGAATGCAGGTTGAGGATGTCCTCGCGGAAGGCCAGCGCCATGTTGGTGTTGTCCCAGACCAGGTCCTCGACCGGATAGACCTCGGAATAGCCGGGCACCAGGATGCGGCACACCGGCGCGCCAAGATCCTCGTGAACGGCCATGTAGGCTTCCAGGCCCATTTCCGAGAGAATCCCGAACAGGCGCTGCGCCTCTTCGTCGTTGGTACCCGAGAAATCCCACTCGCAGAACTCGACATCGGCATGCGAGCTGAAGAAGCACCAGGAAATCACCCCCGACGAGTCGATGAAGTGCTCGACGAAGTTGTTCGGCTCGGCCACCGCCTGGGAGTTGAAGGTGGGCGGCGGCAGGTCGTCCAGCCCTTCGAAGCTGCGTCCCTGCAATAGCTCGGTAAGGCTGCGCTCCAGCGCCACCTGCAGGCTGGGATGCGCACCGAAGGAGGCGAACACGCCGCCGGTACGCGGGTTCATCAGCGTGACGCAGGCCACCGGGAACTGGCCGCCGAGGGAGGCGTCCTTGACCAGCACCGGGAAGCCCTGGGCCTCCAGCGCCTCGATGCCTTCGCGAATGCCGGGATATTTCGCCAGCACCTCGTCGGGCACGTCGGGCAGCACGATCTCTTCCTCGATGATGTGCTTCTTCACCGCCCGCTCGAAGATCTCGGAGAGACACTGCACCTGCGCCTCGGCCACCGTGTTGCCGGCGCTCATGCCGTTGCTGAGGTAGAGGTTCTCGATCAGATTGGAGGGGAAGTAGACCGTCTCGCCGTCGGACTGGCGCACGAACGGCAACGAGACGATGCCGCGATCCGCCCGGCCGGAGTTGGTATCGATCAGGTGCGAACCGCGCAGCTCGCCGTCGGGGTCGTAGATCGCCCGGCAGTGATCGTCCAGGATGCCTTCCGGCAGTGCGTCGCTGGGCCCCGGCTGGAACCACTGCTCGTTCGGGTAGTGCACGAATGCGCTATCCGCGATCTCCGTGCCGAAGAACTGGTCATTATAGAAGAAGTTGCAGCTCAGGCGCTCGATGAACTCGCCCAACGCCGAGCATAGCGCGGCTTCCTTGGTGGCGCCCTTGCCGTTGGTGAAGCACATCGGCGAGGCGGCATCGCGAATGTGCAGCGACCATACGTGCGGCACGATGTTGCGCCACGAGGCGATCTCGATCTTCATGCCGAGCTTCTCGAGGATGCCGGTCATGTTGGCGATGGTCTGCTCCAGGGGCAGGTCCTTGCCTTCGATCCAGGTGTTCTCACCCTCGACGGTGCCTCCCATCAGCAGCGCCTGGGCATCCTCGTCGATGTTGTCGACCACCTCGATCTGGAACTCGGGGTTATTCTGGATCACCCGCTTGACCGAGCAGCGCTCGATGGAACGCAGGATGCCCTGGCGATCCTTGTCGGACAGGTCGTTCGGCAACTCGATCTGGATGCGAAAGATCTGGTTGTAGCGGTTTTCCGGATCGACGATGTTGTTCTGCGACAGCCGGATGTTCTCGGTGGGGATGTCCCGCGCGTTGCAGTACACCCGCACGAAGTAGGCCGCACACAGCGCCGACGAGGCCAGGAAGTAATCGAACGGGCCCGGGGCGGAGCCATCGCCCTTGTAGCGGATCGGCTGATCGGTGATGACGGTAAAGTCGTCGAACCTGGCTTCCTGACGCAGGTTCTCGAGATAGTTGACCTTGATTTCCATAAGCGGGAGCCGGGTTGATGGCTTTCGGGGAGTCTTGAGATATGGCCCGCCATTATCCCGATTTTGCCACCCGGCGTCTTGGGCAGCCGTCAAAAATTCCCTCCGGCCGCCCTACCCCATGCCGGCGAGAACCAACGTCAAGGCCTACATGCCGTATTCGCGCTCGACCCTGGCGATGCGCACCCGAAAGTCGCTATACCATTGCCCGCGGCCCAGTCGCTGTGCCTCCAGGTGTTCGGCGTGCCGCTTCCAGCTCCGGATGGCTTCCAGGCTTTCCCAGTACGATACGGTGATGCCCAGTTCCTCCCGGGCGGACTCGATGCCGAGAAAACCCGGCTGCGTGGCGGCCAGCGCCACCATGCGTTCGGCCATGGCGGCATAGCCATGATCGCCCTCGGTTCGATGGCTGCTGAAGATGACGGCGTAGTATGGCGGTTCAGGCGTGTTGGCTGTTGTCGACATGGGTTCTATAAGTGTAGGACCTGGAATCAATACAGAGCCTTGGTAATGATAGCTCTGCCCGTGCAACTAAAGCGTAATTTCGACACTCGAGGAAAGGAGATCGTCATGGCACTGACACCTTCCAACATGACCGAGCTGGGCTCGCCGATGCCGGAGTTTCGGCTGCCCGATCCCGAAGGAAACGAGATTTCCAGCGAGCAGTACGGCGGCCATCCACTGCTCGTCGCGTTCATCTGCAACCATTGTCCGTTCGTGCAGCATATCGCCGATAGCTTTGCGGCCTTCGCCAGTGAGTACATCGAAAAGGGCCTGATGGTCATCGCCATCAACAGCAACGACTTCCACGCCCACCCGGACGATAGTCCCGAGCGCATGCGCAAGGAAGCGATAGCTCGCGGCTATACCTTCCCTTACCTGGTGGACGAGAGTCAGGAAGTGGCGCGTGCCTTCGGGGCGGCATGTACACCGGATTTCTTCCTATTCGATAGCGAACACAAGCTGGCCTACCACGGACAGTTCGATGATAGCCGGCCCGGCAAGGGCACGCCGAATGGCAAGGACCTGCGAGCCGCTGCCGATGCCTTGCTGAAGGGCAAACAGCCGAATGCCAACCAGACGCCCTCGATGGGCTGCAGCATCAAGTGGAAGTGAGGCGTCAGCCAGAGCTGCGACACCGAGGATTACTGGCTACCTGCGCTAGCCAGGGCGTATATTAGCGGTTTGGCCAAGCGGCGGCTCGCTCATGCAATCCCACCTCGAACAGCGCGCATTGAAAATCTCCATTGGCATGACGCTGTTCGTCGCCGGGCTGGGTGTCGCCTTGGGCCTGCTGGCCGGCTCGCAATCCATCCTCTTCGATGGGATGTTCTCTACCATCGATGCGGCCATGTCGGGACTCGCCCTGCTGGTGTCGCGACTGGCCGTGCGTGAGGCCAGCGAGCGCTTTCAGCACGGCTATTGGCACTTCGAGCCGATGGTGGCCGCCTTCAACGGCGCCGTGCTGACACTACTCTGCTGCTATGCCTTTCTGAATGCCGTCCAGGGGCTACTCGAAGGCGGGCGCGACCTCGCCTTCGGCGCGGCCATCGCCTATGCAGTCGTGGTCGCCTGCGTCTGCTTCGGCATGTACGTCTTCGAGAAAGGGGTCAATCGACAAGCGGATTCCGAATTCCTGCGCATCGATACGCAAAGTTGGCTGATGGCGGCCCTGATCACCTCCGCGCTGCTGGTCGCCTTTGTCATTGCGGCGCTGCTCGAAGGCACTCCCCTGGACCACTGGACGCCTTATGTGGATTCACTGCTGCTGGCGGTGTTGACGGTTTGCTTCCTGCCGGTCCCACTGGGCATCGTTCGCCGCGCCATGAAAGAAGTGTTCCTCATCGCGCCGAGCCACATCGACCAGGAGGTTCACGATGCCATGCAACGGATCATGCAGCGCGACGGCCTGCTCGGCTATCACAGCCACGTCGCCAAGACCGGGCGCGGCCACTTCATCGAAATCCATATCATCACCCGCAAGGACTTCGCCTCGCAGCGCGGCATGACCGAACTCGACGAGATTCGCGAGGAGATCGCCGCGAACCTGAGCATCCCGCCGCAGAACCGCTGGTTCACGGTGGCCTTCACCGCCGATCCCCGCTGGGCCTGATACTGCGTTAGCCCCACCTTCACCCCCTTGTCGCCGCCCCGTAACACAACGTGGTCCATACTCAGCCGTGCCCCCGTTTTCAGGAAGAAGACAGCGAGTCGAACCATGCAAAAGAAGAATGCCCTATCTGTTGCCCTGAGCTTGGTTGCCTTGCCCACCATGGCCTCCCCGACTTGGGCGGACGACGCTGAGCAGGCGGTCATTGCCGCCACCGACCACATCACTTTGGGGCCACGCCCACTGTTTCTCGTTCAGGACATGGACGAAGACACCCAGCGCTCGCGCGACCTCAAGACCAGGCTGCTGAACTGTGCGGCCCAACGCGGCGACTGGCAGCGCACGGAATTTTCCATCGCCCACCGGGGGGCGCCGCTGCAGTTTCCCGAACACACGCGGGAGGCCTACATTGCCGGCGCGCAGATGGGCGCGGGCATTCTCGAGTGCGACGTGACCTTTACCGCCGACAAGGAACTCGTCTGCCGCCATTCCCAGTGCGACCTGCACACCACCACGAGCATTCTGGCAACGGACCTGGCGCAGAAGTGCAACGTGCCGCCCAAGTTCGACCGGAGCGGTGAGCTGACCAATGCGCCGGCAGTGCAGTGCTGCACCAGCGATATCACCCTGGCCGAGTTCAAGACGCTCAAGGGCAAGATGGAAGGCGCCGATACCGAGGCGCGCAGCATCGCAGCCTACATGGACGGGACACCCAACTGGCGAACCGACCTGTATGCTCAGCGCGGCACGCTGATGACTCATGCCGAGAGTATCGAGCTGTTCAAGGCCATGGGCGTAAAGATGACGCCGGAGCTCAAGGCCCCGAGCGTGGCCATGCCCTTCGACGACATGTCGCAGGCCGACTACGCGCAGAAGCTCATCGACGAGTATCGAGCTGCCAACGTTGCGCCCAGCGACGTCTATCCGCAATCGTTCGAGCTGGAAGACGTGCGTTACTGGATCGAGCATACGCCCGAGTTCGGCAAGCAGGCCGTCTATCTCGACGACCGCTATGACGAGGAAGGCTTCGATCACGCCAAACCCGATACCTGGGAGCCCAGCATGCAGGCGCTGGCCGACGAGGGCGTGAACATCATCGCCCCACCGCTGTGGATGCTGCTGGCCTCCAATCCCGAGGCTGGCGAATCCGGTAGCCGCATCGTGCCGTCGGTCTACGCCGAACGCGCCAGACAGGCGGGGCTCGACGTCATCGCCTGGAGTTTCGAGCGTTCTGGCCCGCTGAGCGAGGACGGCCAGTGGTACCACCGCACCACGGACGAGGTGATCGACAGCGACGGGGACAAGCTGTTGACGTTGGACGTGCTGGCCCGCGACGTGGGGGTGAAGGGCCTGTTCTCGGACTGGCCGGCGACCGTGACGTTCTACGATAACTGCATGAACGTCGGCACCTGACCCCTACTTCCCGGTCGGAGAACGCCTCATCCGCCTTGGATGAGGCGCCGTCATTACCTGATCGCTTGTCCAGATCAGCGGAACAGGGTATCGACGTGTGCCGCGCCAATACCCACTTTTTCATAATGCTCACGGCATAACGCTATATAGTCGTGAACGTCGAAATAACCATTCGCCTCTCCCTTTTCGTCCAGCCAGATCAGCGGCCCCTTGACGATAAAGAATACGCGCATGGGATCCGGATGGTCATAAGCCACCAAGGTGTGCCCTTCGCCTGGCGTTTCATAGACGAAATCACCCGCCGTGGCGATCCAGTCATGTTCCAGATAGCCCCACTTGCCCGAAATGGTATAGGCGAAGACCTCATTGGGATGATAGTGGCGGTTGACCAGCCCTGCTCCCTTGGCCATCAGTACGTCGCACCAGCGGTTCTGTGATGGCGAGATCCATAGTGGCCGCGAAGATACCGTTTCACTGAACGGTACGTAGTAACGCTCGTCGTCGGTAGGCGCATTGGCAATGTGTACTTCTGGCAAGGTATCCGGCTTGAAGCTGTTGGCAATGGGCGGCAGGTCTTTCCAGAATTCGTTCGTCGCCTGGTTGGGCATGGATGTTCTCCTCGGTGTTGTCGTTGTCAATCGGCTACTGCCGTGGCTAGACCTTAGCAACTCAGCCAAAGGCCGCATTGACCCAAGCGGACCGAACATTTGACTCTACGGGACATGCCATCACTGGGGAAAGACGCATGGCCCTGCCAGCATTGCGCCGCATATCGACGCGAGACGTGCCTCGAGAGCAGCGCCTCGCCTATTGGGAAAGCTCGGCGTGCGAGACCATCGTCGGACTGCGTTGTTCCTCGTTTGCCGAGGCAGGCCTCGATGCAGAACAGCTCAACCTGAAGACACCCGGCTTGGGACTAAGCGACATCCGAGGCAATGAGCATGTTATCGAGCGAACACCGGAACTCGTCAGAAGGAATGCCAAGGATTCCGTCTTTGCCTGTTTGTTGCTGGAAAGCGAGGCGTTCTTCTACCAAGGGAACCGTTGCGTCAATGTCAGCCCCGGTGAGCTGATCGTCTACGATACGGACATCCCCTACCTGTACGGCTTCGTCCATCCGATGCGTCAGCTGCTCGTCGATCTGCCCAAGGCCTGCTTGCAGGGCTTACCGGAGACAGCATTGGCGTCGCCTATCAAGATCGCTCCCGTCTCAGGCAGCGAACGCCTCTTGCTGCGTACCTTTCGGCAACGCCTGCTTGAAGCCCTGACCCGCCCTGCAGCGGACAATGGCAATGCATTGCATGGAGACATGCGTGAACTGCTGCAGTTGATGCTAATGAACGAGCGACGACCGGCGAGCTCCCTGGACACGGCCTATTTGCTTCTCGCTGGGCAATACATCGAAGACCATCTGCACGAGCCCGAACTCGATGGTGCCCGCATCGCCGCCGCTGCGGGCATTTCGCTGCGCCACCTCAATCGGTTGTTTGCCCGGCGGGAACAAAGCGTTGCCAGGCTCATCATGACGAAACGTCTCGACAGGGTGCACAGGATGCTGGGCGACGAGAAATGCCGGCACATGAGCATTGCCGAGATCGCTTACTCGTGGGGTTTTCTGAGTCAGGCACATTTCTCGCGTGCCTACAGAGCGCGCTTCGGCATGACAGCCAGGGAAACGCGACAGATGAGGCTCGATAACGCTTGCCACCCAGGCCCCGCCACAGCGTAATCATCCAAGAACATCACGGCGCCCGAGGCTCGATTCGCCCTCATGCCGTGCGCTCAACCAACTTTCGAACTCCTGGGCAGGCAGGGGTTTGGCCAACAGGTAGCCCTGCGCCTCGTCACATCCCAATGCTTGTAGCAGCCGATAGGCTTCATGCGTCTCTATGCCTTCGGCAACGACATGGTATCCAAGCTCGTGAGCCATTGAGATCATGGATTTCACCAGCGTCCAGCTGCGCGCCTCGTTCTCGATTTGCGCGACGAAAGAGCGGTCGACCTTAACGACTTGTGCCGGAACATGCTGCAAATACGACAGGCCGCTGTAACCCGTGCCGAAATCGTCGATGGCTATGCGCACGCCCGCCTTGGCAAGAGCATCGAGCTCGTCACGCGCCGCGCGCCCCTTGCCGACCAATGCACTTTCGGTCAACTCCAGTTCGATGGCGGATAACGGCACGTTCTGCGCTGCCAATGTCGCCAGCAAACGTGCCGTGAAATCCTTTTCTTCAAGATTGGTGGCGGAAATATTGATAGAAACGCGGATTCCCAGGTTTTGTCGGTGCCACTGGGCCGCTTGGGCAACGGCATGGCGAATGACCCAATCGGTCAATGCCCGTGCCAGCGGCGTTTTTTCAACCAAAGGGATGAATTCAGCCGGAGAGATCGTTCCGAGTCGAGGGTGGTTCCAACGGATGAGCGCCTCGGCGCCTACACAACCGCCTGTGCTCATCGACACCCGCGGCTGGTACGCCAGCCCGAGTTGTTGCGGTTGCTCCAGGGCCTGACGAAACCCGGCAATCAGGGAAAAACGGCGCTGATGAATGGCATCCAGCGCGAGAGAATAGAAGCCGACGCCGGTTTCTGCATGTCGCGCGTCCTGACAGGCACTATGTGCCGTACGCAGGATCGTGGCGGGGTCTTCCTTGCCCAGATGGAAGGGAGTCACGCCGACGGCGGGACTCAACATGAAAGGCAGCTTATCGGCATTCTCCATGGCTGCCAGCGTCTGCTGAAGCCAAGCCGCCCTGCTCACTACCTGCTCATGTTCCGCGTCCTCCAATACCAGCGCATATTGGCAGGGACCCATATGGTATAAAGTGACCTCGAGACCCAGCAGCTCCTGAAGAAAGCGGGCGGAATCGCGGGACAGGTCATCCAGATAAGCGGGCCCCATGACCCGTTGCAGGGTACTCGCCCCGGCGGTATCGACCAGATCGATAAACAGCGCGAAGCATATCGACCCGGTATTGTCCCGTGCGCGATCCTGAAGGTCTTCCACGAACTTGCTTCGATTGGGTAGGCCGGTTAGCGGATCGAGACGACCGAAGGCATGCTGCAACTCTATCTGCGCCATGACCATGGCTGCCAGATCCTGCAGTATCGCCACCTCGTGCTCGGTGATCTCGCGTGGTTGCTTGCCCAGCACGCACATGGCTCCCAGCGTATAACCATCGTTGGTCACCAATGGCGCCCCGGCATAAAAGCGAATGCCGGACTGGGCCAACGGACTGTCTCGATAGTGGTTCGACGCCAGCAGATCGTTGATCACCAGGGTATCGGCGCTATCGGCCACCTCGCCACAGCAGGCCTTGAAACGTGGAATCTCCCAATGCTCCACCCCGACCCGGGACTTGAACCACTGACGGTCCGCATCGGTCAGCGAAACCGCGGCAATGGGTAGGTCGAAAAGCTGGCTGGCAATGCGAGTGATACGGTCGAAACTTTCGCTGGGCGACGTGTCGAGCAGATTGAGTTGTCGCAAGGCAAACAACCGCTTGCGTTCATACTCTTCCGCTTCGTTATGCAAGGTATTAGTCATGGCGGCTCGTCTACGGCAAGACGTCTACCACATTGGCTAATTTCCCTTAACGCTGCAAGACGCGCCTTGTTATGGCCTTCAGCGGTACAACCGTGTTAAGCCACCGTCAACGTCCACCGGTCACGTCGATGATCGTTCCCGTGGTGTAAGACGCTGCATCGGAAAGCAGCCAGAGAATCGCCTGCGCCACTTCTTCGGCCTGCCCGCCGCGTTTCATGGGCACCGTGTCCTTGAGTCGGTCGACTCGTCCAGGCTCGCCGCCGCTGGTATGGATATCGGTATAAATGATGCCGGGTCTGACGGCGTTGACGCGAACGCCTTCGGCGGCCACTTCCTTGGCCAGTCCCAGCGTGAAGGTGTCGATGGCCCCCTTGGTCGCCGCATAGTCGACGTACTCGTTCGGCGCGCCCAGGCGTGCCGCGACGGAAGACAGATTGACGATGGCTCCACCCTGCCCGCCATGGGCCGTCGACATGCGCCGGATGGCCTCGCGCGCGCACAGAATGCTGCCGGCGACATTGACGGCAAGGATACGTGACAGGCGTTCGGCGTCCATGTCCTCGACGCGCATCTGGCGCTCGAGAATACCGGCGTTATTGACCAGCGCCGTGACCGGGCCCAGGCGCTCGTCCGTGGTCTGGAACAGCCGCAGGATATCGGCTTCGTTGCCCACGTCGGCTGCCACCGCGATGGCGGTTCCGCCGTCCCGCTCGATCCCGTCGACGACGGACTGCGCAGCGGCTTCGTTACCCCGGTAGCTGAGGCAGACACGATACCCGGCGGCGGCGCCCAACCTTGCCGTGGCGGCGCCAATGCCCCGGCTGCCGCCGGTGACGATCATGACCTTGTGCATCGATGGTTCCTTTGTGTTTTTTCTTGCCGGACACTCAGTGCGCGACCTGAAAGACCTTTTTAAGGTAGTTCACGTAACTCAAATCCCGGGATGACGCTTTGCCCGGCTCGTCCGAAATCTTGGCCACCGGCTGCCCGTTGCACGACATCATCTTGATGACGATGTTCATCGGCTGCACGCCGGGCACGTCGCAGGTCAGGTGGGTGCCGATCCCGAAGCTGTTCCTGATCCGTCCGTCCAGCGCCAGCTTGATGCCCATCGCCTTGTCGAAGGTCAGCGCGTCGCTGAAGATCAACGTCTTGGTCATCGGATCGATTCCCAGCGACTCGTAGTGCCGAATGCACTTTTCGGCAAATACCATTGGGTCGCCGCTATCGTGACGCAAGCCATCGAACAGCTTGGCGAAATACAGATCGAAATCGTGCAGGAAGGCATCGAGGGTAATGGTATCGGTCAATGCGATACCCAGATGACCGCGGTACTCCTGTACCCAGGCCTCCAGCGCCGCTCGCTGGCTGTCGATCAGCCGGCTGCCCAATTGCTGGTGGGCCATGACCCATTCATGGGCCATGGTACCCATCGGACACAGATCATGGCGATGCGCGATATCGACGTTGCTGGTGCCGACGAAGTTGCCGGGAAATTCCTCGGCCAGCACCTCGACGATGGCTTCCTGGACGGGCTGGGAAAGACGCCGGCGCGTGCCGAAGTCGGCCAGGTTGAATCCCTCCAGTTGCGCTGCCGTATAGCGGCTGCGCAAGCCGTCGAGCTTGCGACGCAGTTGCGCGACGGCCTGGTCGATCATCACCTCGGGATACAGGGCTCGATTGCGCACCTCGCTGACGATTGCCAGGATCACGATCTCGAAGAGGATGCTATGCGTCCAGGGCCCGTCGATGACGATGCATAGTTCACTGCCCTCCATGTGCACATCGACATATTCCGGGCGAAAGCGGAACAGCTCGAGAAAGCGGATGAAGTCGGGCGACAGATAGGGGAACGTACTCAGGTACGCCGATTCCTCGGGACTTAGCCGAATCGCTGCCAAATTGTCGATCTGTTCGCGTATCTCGTCGATGAACGGTTCGAGATCCTCGGCATTCCGGCTGCGAAACTCCCACGTCACGCTGGCGTTGGGGTACTTGTGATGCACCCCCTGCATCATGGTCAGCTTGTACCAGTCGGTGTCCAGCAGGGAAGTGATGATCGGTCCCTGGGTGCGGTAAGTCGCAGTCAACGTCGTCTCCCGATAAGCAGTCCATGTTGCCATCAGTGTACACGTACTGCGCTACCGGTTCCGAACATGCGCTTTGCGGCTCAAGCCAGGTGCGGCGTCAGCCATTGCTTGAGCTGAGAGCCCTGCATCGCTCCCGCTTGTCTGGCCACTTCCTGGCCGTGCTTGAAGACGATCAGGGTTGGAATGCTGCGAATGCCGAAGCGCCCCGCCAATGCCTGCTCGGCCTCGGTATCCAGTTTGGCGAACCGCATGCGGGGTTCCAGCTCACCGGCCACCTGGGCGAAGACGGGCGCCATGACCTTGCACGGCCCGCACCAGCTCGCCCAGAAATCCACCACCACCGGCAACTCGCTACGCACGACGACGGCATCGTAATTGGCCGCCGTCAGGTCGATGGGAACTCCCGTGAACAGCGCCTGCTTGCACTTGCCACAACTGGGCGCATCCTCGAGACGCGCCCGTTGCACCCGGTTCATCGCCAGACAATGGGGACACGCCAGCAATAAAGCCTCACTCATCGATCTCACTCCACACGCTGGATCCATCGGAAACTATGCTGGCGGCCCCTGGCGAGGTCAAGCCAGCCGGTTACTGGGGCCGATGATGCATCGGTTCTGCCTTCTGGCGGGCTGGCGGACCGAAACCGAAATAGCCGGCGACCAGCGTATTGAGCAGGTGCAGCCAGATATCGTTGCCATAGATCGGCGCCAGACCGAACAGGATGTTGGTGACCGGAAAGAGCCCCAGAATGACCAGCGCGCCGAAAATCACCGTGTTGGCCCGGGCATAGAACACCGCTGATCCGAAGCTCTTGGCGGCGACTATGCCCCATACCCCGATGGCCAGGTGAACCAGGTTGTGCCAAAGATTGACGGCGAAGAGGCCCAGAAGCTGACCGTAACCCGTATCGGCAGGCATATCGAGGGTCGCTTCCGGCGGGGTAACCAAGCCGGGAATGAACCCCATGATCCCGATCAGGACATAAACGATGCCGAAGATGAGTGCGAATTTTTTGACCATGGCGATTCCGTCCTTGTGGATTGGCGTAGCGTTCCTTACGTCCCATAGGCTAGCAATCCACGCTCTCCCGTCACCTGCCAATAGGCCATGCGAGATTAAAAAACGCTAAAAATTACCGCAATTTACATTGCATCCGAAAAAAGTGACATGCGGCAATCAACGCATGCACAGTAGCCTGCGCCGGTAACCCGCCGATACGTTTCCCCTCTCGCGGGCGTCTACGCTAACGACTGCATACTTCGATCCATACGCCTCACTTCAAGGACGACACCATGCACGAACGTTATCGAGACTTGCAGTTGATGCCTCTCGCTGGCGAATGGCGCGAGGGGAGCAGTGAACGCACCCGCGATGTGCAGAATCCTTACGACCAAAGCACTCTGCTTACGCTGTGCCAGGCCGATCGCAACGATATGGATGCCGCCTATCGCAAGGCAAAGGAGGTTCAGCCCGAATGGGCGGCCATGGGTCCGGCGGCTCGCGCCGAGGTCATGCTACGCGCGGTTGGCATTCTGGACGCACGCCGCGACGAAATCGCCGATTGGCTGATACGCGAAGCGGGCAGCACCTATATCAAGGCCCAACTGGAAATCGACCTGGTACGTGCCGTCACGCTGGAAGCGGCCAGCCTGCCCAGCCGTGTGCACGGTCGTATTTTGCCGTCGGAGATTCCCGGCAAGGAAAGCCGCGTCTATCGCGAGCCGCTGGGTGTGGTCGGCGTCATCAGCCCGTGGAACTTTCCGTTGCAACTGTCGCAGCGCTCGGTCGCACCGGCCCTGGCGGTGGGCAATGCGGTCGTCATCAAGCCCGCCAGCGATACGCCGCTGACCGGGGGACTGCTGTTGGCGCGCATCTTCGAAGAAGCCGGACTGCCGGCAGGCGTCCTGAGCGTCGTCGTCGGGCCTGGTTCGGAGATCGGCGATGCCTTTGTCGAGCATCCGATCCCCAAACTGATTTCGTTTACCGGCTCTACGCCCGTGGGCAAGAACCTCGGCAAACTGGCCAACGGTGGCGACTGCATCAAGCACGTCGCGCTGGAATTGGGTGGCAACGGCCCGCTGGTCGTACTGGACGATGCCGACATCGATCAGGCCGTCGATGGTGCGATTGCCGGCAAGTTCCTGCATCAGGGCCAGGTGTGCATGGCGGTGAACCGGATCATCGCCGCCAATGCCTGCCATGACGCCTTCGTCGAACGCTTCGTCGAGCGTGCGAGACAGCTGCCGGTTGGCGACCCCAGACAGGAAGATACCGTGATCGGTCCAATCATCAACGCCAAGCAACTGGACTCGCTTCGCGACAAGATCGAGACGGCTAAGCGTGAAGGCGCCAAGGTATTGCTCGACGGCGAGATCCGAGGCCAGATCGTGCCACCGCACGTCTTCGGCGACGTCACCCAGGACATGAACATTGCCAGCGAGGAGATCTTCGGTCCGCTGGTGGGCATCCTGCGCGCCCGCGACGAAGAGCATGCCCTGGCACTGGCCAACGACACCGAATACGGCCTGTCGAGTGCCGTCTATACCCGCAACCTCGAACGCGGCGTACGCTTTGCACGCCGCATGGAAGCCGGCATGACCCACGTCAACGACATGGCGACCAACGACTCGCCGAATGCGCCCTTCGGCGGCGAAAAGAACTCGGGCATTGGTCGCTTTAACGGCGATTGGGCCATCGAGGAATTCACTACCGACCACTGGATCACCGTCCAGCACGAGCCCCGCCGCTACCCCTTCTGAGCGGCATCGTTGTCAGCACCGGCCTGGTGGATGGCCAGGCCGGTGCAATCCCGTTACGCTGCCAGGATATCGTCGCCGAGATTGTCCCTTTCCCAGCCTGGATATCCCATGAGCCAATCGCGACCGAATCCGCGTATCCTGCTGCGCCTGCTCGGCCTGTTGCGCCCTTATCGAGTGCGCCTGGCGCTGGCGGGAGCGGCACTGTTAATTGCCTCGGGCAGCGTGCTGCTGCTGGGCCAGGGGCTGCGCCTGGCCATCGATCAGGGATTCATGGACCGCGACGCCAGCGACCTCAACCAGGCGCTGTTCGCCATGCTGTGTGTCGTCGGCGTGCTGGCCGGGGCGTCCGCCCTGCGTTATTACCTGGTGACGTGGATCGGCGAGCGCCTGGCAGCCGATCTGCGCCGTCGCGTCTTCGATCATTTGCTGACCCTCGACCCGGCCTTTTTCGAAAATGGCAGCCACAATCAGGGAGCGGGCGAGATACAGTCGCGCCTGACCGCGGATACCAGCGTGCTGCAGAGCCTGTTCGGCTCATCGCTGTCGGTGGCGCTGCGCAACCTGCTGATGCTCATCGGCGCCACCATTCTAATGCTGGTCACCCAGCCTTGGCTCAGCGCCCTGGTGCTGCTCGGCATACCCGCAACCGTATTGCCGATCCTGTGGTTCGGGCGTCGCGTGCGTCGCCTGTCGCGGCACAGCCAGGATCAGGTTGCCGAGCTGGGGCGCTATGCCGGCGAAACCCTGACCGGCATTCGCACCGTCCAGGCCTTTGGGCATGAAGCGGCCGACCGCCGCCATTATGCCCGGCATGTCGAGGCCGCCTTCGGGGTCGCCGTGGCCCGCACCCGTCAGCGGGCCTGGTTGACCGGGATCGCCATGCTGGTGATCTTTTCCGCCGTCGGGCTGATGCTCTGGCAAGGCGGCCACGCCGTATTGGCCGGTGACATGACTGCCGGCGAACTCTCCGCCTTCGTGTTCTATGCCGTGCTGGCTGCCGGTGCGGTCGCCGCGCTATCGGAAGTGGCCGGCGACGTGCAGCGTGCCGCCGGCGCCGCCGAGCGCCTGCTCGAGTTGCTCGATGCCCGGTCCAGTATTCGCCCGCCTGACCGGCCGATGCCGCTACCGTCGCCGCTGCAAGGCGCCATCGACATCGAGCGCGTTTCCTTCGCCTACCCCAGCCGGCGCCACACCCCCGCTCTCGATGACGTCACGATCCATATCCGTCCGGGCGAGCGAATCGCCCTGGTCGGCCCGTCGGGGGCCGGCAAGAGCACCCTGCTGCAGTTGCTGTTGCGCTTCTACGATCCCGATCGCGGCAGGCTATGTCTCGACGGTGTGGACTTGCGCGACCTCGATCCGGCCCAACTGCGCTCGGTCATCGGCATGGTCGCCCAGGAGCCGGTGCTGTTCACCGGTTCGGCTGCCGACAACATTCGCTACGGCGCCCCCCAGGCCAGCGATGCCGAGGTGCGTGCCGCGGCGCATGACGCCAATGCCCTGGCTTTCATCGAGGCCCTTCCCCACGGCTTCGATAGCCACCTGGGACCCGGCGGCGTGCAATTGTCCGGTGGCCAGCGTCAACGCCTTGCCATCGCCCGCGCCCTGCTGCGCAATCCCCGCGTGCTGTTGCTCGATGAAGCGACGAGTGCGCTCGATGCGGAGAGCGAGCGACTGGTCCAGGAAGCGCTGAACCGACTCATGCAAGGCCGCACCACCCTGGTCGTCGCTCACCGGCTCTCGACCGTGGTCTCCGCCGACCGGCTGCTGGTCTTCGACCATGGCCGGCTGATCGGCGAAGGTCCCCATCGTCATCTGCTGGAAAGCAATGCGCTTTATCGTCATCTGGCCAGCCTGCAGTTCGGCACCGGCTCAGCGAGCTCCGCAGATCATGACAGCGTCAGCTCCTTGGGGCTCGATTAGCGTTAAAGAGTCACGCTCGGCCGCCGATATCCGTGGGTAGGAGACTCCAGAAACCTGGCCGTCGGACGTGCCCCTACGGTGCTTTCGTGACGCCCCGCACCAGCGCTGAGCCATGCAGTCCACGACGCACAATAAATCGACCCACCGACGTTTCCTCGTCGTATTTGCGGCGCTGCTCTTGGTGGCGGGTACGTTGATGTGGTGTATCGCCCACGACACGCCACGGCTTTATTTTCTGCAAGCGACTTCCCTACCGCTACGCCTGGCCTTGTCCGCTGCAGTCCTGATCGCGGCCCTGGTCGCAACGGTGCTGTTCCTTCAGCGTTGCTTTACCCGCCCGGTCCACGATCTCGTCGAGTACGTCAGGCAACAGCGCGAAGGAAACGCTACCTCCCCTCCCAGGTCGCTGCTGCAACGAGACGACGACATAGGCTTGCTGACCAACGAGATACAAAGCCTGTTGGATACGCTTCGCGAGCAGAACGAGCGCCTGCTCGAACAGACACTCAACGACCCCCTGACCGGCCTGGGCAACCGACGCCTGCTGGAGCAGCGCCTGGATGTCGCCCTACCGCTGAGCCGGCGCCGTATGGCGCCACTGTCGGCGCTGATGGTGGATGTCGATCATTTCAAGGATTACAACGACCACTACGGCCATCCCGCCGGCGATGAGTGCCTGGTCGAGATTGCCAACGTGCTGCGCGACACCTTTCGTCGCGAAACGGACATCGTCGTCAGGCTGGGAGGCGAGGAATTTCTGGTGGTATTGCTCGATGTCGGTCTCGACGAAGCCATGCGCCTGGCCGAAGCCATGCGCAGCATGCTGCAGGCCGTCGGCATTCCCCACGAGAAGTCCAGCGCCGCCCCGGTGGTTACCGTCAGCATCGGGGTCGCCACCGCGCTTTCCGGCACGCCGATCGATGTCGAGACGCTGATCGCCTGTGCCGATTCGGCACTCTATCAGTGCAAGGCCAAAGGGCGTAACTGCAGCGTCGCTTCCATCGTCGATCCACAGATGCTGGAAAGCCTGCCACTCTCCACGACCTGATCAGCTGGAAAATTGAGCAACCGCCAAGGCTTTCGTACACTCGTTTGACACCTATCGACGAGGAAGGCGAATGGCTTTCGAAGGAACCTCCAGCTACGTTGCCACGGATGCACTGCGCCTGGCCGTGGACGCCGCCGTCGCTCTGCAGCGGCCGTTACTGATCAAGGGCGAACCCGGTACCGGCAAGACGCTGCTGGCCGAGGAACTGGCACGCTCGCTGGGCACCCGGCTCGTCACCTGGCACGTCAAGTCCACGACCAAGGCCCATCAGGGGCTCTACGAGTACGATGCCGTCAGCCGCTTGCGCGATTCCCAACTGGGCGTCGAGGGCGTGCACGACGTCAGCAATTACATCCGGCCAGGCAAGCTCTGGGAGGCCTTCGAGGCCGACCAGCGCGTGGTTCTGCTGATCGACGAAATCGACAAGGCGGATATCGAGTTTCCCAACGACCTGTTGCAGGAACTCGACCGCATGGAGTTCTACGTTTACGAAACCGATCAAACCATCCGTGCCCGCCACCGTCCGATCATCGTGATCACTTCCAACAACGAAAAGGAACTGCCCGACGCCTTCCTGCGCCGCTGCTTTTTCCACTATATCGAGTTTCCCGACCGCGAGACCATGCAGGCCATCGTCGATGTCCACTTTCCCGATATCGACAGGCGCCTGGTCGAACAAGCGCTGGAGGTCTTCTTCGACCTGCGCGATGCCCCGGGCCTGAAGAAGAAGCCTTCGACCTCGGAGCTGGTCGATTGGTTGAAACTGCTCATGTCGGATGAACTCGCCCAGGATGCCTTGCACGAGCGCGACCCGGCGCGAACGCTGCCGCCCCTGGCCGGCGCCCTGATCAAGAACGAACAGGACACCACCCTGCTCGACCGCCTGGCATTCATGGTCCGGCGCGGCGAGCGGAGGCGCTAGGGCAATGTTCATCGATCTGTTCGACCTGCTGAAACGCGCCGGCGTGCCGGTATCGCTACGCGAATGGCTCGACCTGCATGCCGCGCTGGAACGCGGCGTCGCGTTCGCCGACATCGACGCGTTCTATCGCCTGGCCCGGCTGGTCATGGTCAAGGACGAGCGCTACTACGACCGTTTCGACCGCGCATTCTCGGCCTGGTACGAAGGCGTCGGCAATCTCGATGCCGCTCTCGAGACGCTGATTCCCGAGCAGTGGCTGCGCCGCGAATTCGAGCGTTCGCTGTCCGAGGAGGAGAAGGCGAAGATCGACTCCCTGGGCGGCCTGGACCAACTGATCGAGACGTTCAAGCAGCGCCTCGCCGAACAGCGTGAACGCCATGCCGGGGGCAACAAGTGGATCGGCACTGGCGGCACCAGTCCCTTCGGCGCCTACGGCTATCATCCCGAGGGGATTCGCATCGGCCAGCCCGAGTCACGCCAGCGCCGCGCGGCCAAGGTATGGGACGAACGCCAGTTCCGCGATTACGACGACACCCTGACGCTGGGTCCACGCAACATGAAAATGGCCCTGCGCCGCCTACGTCGCTTCGCCCGCACCGGAGCCGGCGAAGAGTTCGACATCGATGCCACCATCGACGCCACGGCCCGCGACGGCGGACTGCTCAACGTGCGTACCCGCCCCGAGCGACACAACGCCGTCAAGGTATTGCTGCTGTTCGACGTCGGCGGCTCGATGGACGATCACGTGCGTATCTGCGAAGCCCTGTTCGCTGCCTGCCGAAGCGAGTTCAAGCATCTGGAGGCTTATTATTTTCATAACTGCCCGTATGAAGGGGTCTGGCGTGACAACTCACGCCGCGACCAGCGGCTGCCCACCATGGAGCTGCTGCGCACTTACGACAGCGACTACAAGGTCATCGTCGTCGGCGATGCCGCCATGTCGCCCTACGAAATCACCCACCCCGGGGGGAGCGTCGAACATTTCAATGACGAACCGGGCGCCATCTGGCTGCAACGCCTGACCCACAAATATCTCCGCTTTGCCTGGCTCAATCCGGCCCCGAGACGGCATTGGGACTACACCCAGTCCACCCGTTTGATACGCGAGCTGATCGGCGATCGCATGTACCCCCTGAGCGTACAGGGGCTCGACGCAGCCGCTCGCGAACTGGTGCGTTGAGATATTTCCGCTCGCGCCGGTTGGTTACATGCCTATACAACTCGAGGGCTGCAATGCCTAGCCAGTCGCTATATACTGTACATAAATACAGTATGGAAACTTGGTATCTATAATAGCCATATTTGACTATTATCTCGTTTAATAGCTTTTTTAAGCTATAGAATACGCACGAGGACCCCGCGATGGCCAACATCGGTGTCTTGACCGGCGATGTGGTCGGCTCTCAACGCATCGACGACAAGCAAGCGCTCAGCCATGCGTTGGACGATAGCCTGCGCCTGCTACAAACGACGTTGGGCGCACGTAGCGATCGTTATCGCGGCGACGGTTTCCAGGTTGCCGTTCCGAACCCCGGCCAGGCCATGCTGGCCGCCATCCTGTTGCGCGCCTCGTTGATCCGCCACTCCCCGTCGCGTTCGGCGATGTGGGATGCCCGGATCGCCGTGGCCGTCGGTGGCGGCCGCTTGCCCACCAGCGATCGATTCTCGGATGCCCAGGAAGAGGCCTTCGTCCTGTCGGGGCGGCGCCTGGACGCCCTGGGTGACGGCCCGGATCGCCTGGCCATCGTCACGCCGGCAGAAACCGCCGAAGGGCATCTGGCGCTGTTGACGCGCTTCGCCGACGACATCGTCAGTCACTGGTCGAGCTTTTCCGCCGAGGTGGTCTCGCTCAGCTTGTTGCATCGCGAATCGCAACAGCAACTGGCCAAGCGCCTGGGCCGCGCTCAGCCGACCGTCAACCGTCGACTGGCAGCGGCCCGCTGGCCGTTGATCCGCGATTATCTCGACTACATGCAAAAAGCATTGGGGAGCGTTGCGACGTGATGACGGACTCGATCGGCTCGCTTCTGGCCCTGCTGATGGCCCATCTGGGCGGCGATTTTCTGCTCCAGGGCAAGGCCTGGGTGCAGAGCAAGAAGAATCTGCAGCATCGTTCGCCTGCCCTTTACAAGCATGCCGGCGTGCATGCCCTGCTGAGTCTCGTGGCACTCCTGATCACGCAGCAGCCCTGGGGATCGGCCGTGGCTGGCGCGCTGGTGATCGGTGCAACCCACCTGGGCATCGATATCGTCAAAAGTCACCTGCCCGAGCGTCTGGGGTATTTTCTGCTCGACCAACTGCTGCATCTGCTCATGCTGCTGTCGGTCTGGCTGTGGCTCAGCGAGCCCTGGGCGGCGCTGACGGCCTTCGGCCAGTGGCTGCTGCGCCCGGAGACGCTACTCACCCTGCTCGCCTACCTGCTGATCACCCGCCCGCTGTCGATCCTGATTGCGCTGGTCATGCGCCGCTGGAGCGCCCAGGTCGACAATCGCAGCACCCTGGCGGACGCCGGGGCGCGTATCGGCATGCTGGAGCGGTTTCTGGTGCTGACCTTCGTGCTGGCCGGGGAGTGGACGCCGATCGGCTTCCTGCTGGCCGCCAAGTCGGTATTGCGATTCGGCGACCTGCGCGAGGATCGCGACCGCAAGCTGACCGAATATGTCCTGCTCGGCACCATGCTCAGCTTCTCGTTGACGCTGATGCTCGGGCTCGGTCTGCGCACCGTACTGGATGCCGCCCCCTGAGTTACGCTGTCGTCAGACGTCGATCCGGCGCGGATAGTGGATGACGTCATGGAAGCGCGCGGCGCTGTGGTGTCGATTGCGATAGCCATGCGCCCTGTCGGCCGCGAAGCGTAGCCCTTCGCCAGGTTTGAGAGGCTGCCAGACGCCTTCGACGCAGACGTCCATCTCTCCTTCGATGACGACGATGTGTTCCACCACGCCCCTGGCATGCGGCGTGGATTCGCTGAGCGCCCCCGGCGCCAGGTCGATCACGAAGAACTCGAAGCCCAGCTCGGACTCGAACGGGAACAGCGGCACCACCTGCATTCCCGGCGCACGTTCGACCAGCGCCGCCGTCTGACCACGTCGAAGCAACGTGCCTTCGGCCACGCCCGAAGTTTCGAGAAACTGGGAAAACGACACGCCGAGCCCACTGGCGATCTTCCACAGCGTCGCCACGGTGGGGCTCGACTCATGCCGCTCGATCTGTCCCAGCATGGCCTTGCTGACGCCGGTCTCCCGGGCGGTACGATCCAGGCTCCAGCCACGTGCCTGTCGCAACGTCTTCAAGGTAATGGCGATATGTTGGGCGATTTCCTGCATGAAGGGCTCCCGATGCGGACCACCATTGTACGTCATAACGCCCGGTGGTATGTTGCACTCCATCGTGCGTTATAACGCACAAGACACAACGAGGCGCACATGGCTCAGGAACCCTCAACGACCGCCCGGCGCCCCCGGCATTTCTCGCTATTTCGCGATATGGCCGCGTCCAGTGTGGTCTCGGGCTTCGTCGCCGTCCTCGTGGGTTACACCAGTTCGGCGGCGATCATTTTCCAGGCGGCGGAAGCGGCCGGCGCCAGCCAAGCCCAGATCGGCTCCTGGCTATGGGCGCTGGGCATCGGTACGGGGCTGACGACGCTGGGCTTCTCGCTGCGCTATCGCATGCCGCTGCTCACGGCCTGGTCGACGCCGGGCGCCGCCCTGCTCGCCACCAGCCTGCCGGGCATTGCCATGAGCGAGGCCATCGGCGCTTTCCTGTTTTCGGCCCTGCTGATTACCCTGTGCGGCGCGACCGGTCTTTTCGAACGGGTCATGCATCGCATTCCCCCGGCGATAGCGTCGGCCATGCTCGCCGGCGTGCTGCTGCGCTTCGGGCTGGATGTCTTCGTTGCCATGGAGTCGCGCTGGCTGCTGCCATTGAGCATGTTCGTCGCTTACCTGCTCGCCAAGCGATTGTGGCCACGCTATGCCATCGTCTGCGTACTCGCCGTAGGCGTTGTCGTTGCCCTGGCACAGGGCCTGCTGGATATCGGCAGCGTCGAGCTGGCCTTAGCCGTGCCGGTCTTCACCATGCCGAGCTTTTCGCTCCCGACGCTGATCGGGGTGGGCATCCCCCTGTTCGTGGTGACCATGGCCTCGCAGAACCTGCCGGGTATCGCCGTGATCCGCGCCTCGGGTTACTCCCCTCCGCTCTCCCCGCTGATCGGCTGGACGGGCGTCGCCACCCTGCTGCTGGCGCCGTTCGGCGGTTTCGCCTTCAATCTCGCCGCTATCACGGCGGCAATCTGCATGGGGCCCGAAGCGCACGATCAACCCGCCAAGCGTTACACCGCGGCAGTCGCCGCCGGCGTGTTCTACCTGCTCATGGGGGTGCTCGGCGCGACGGTGACGGCGCTGTTCACGGCCTTTCCCCGCGAGCTGATCATGGCCATCGCCGGGCTCGCCCTGCTGGCGACCATCGGTTCCGGCCTGGCCACGGCCGTCAGGGAGGACACGCACCGCGAGGCCGCCCTGATCACCTTTCTGGTGACGGCGTCGGGGATCAGCCTGCTCGGCATCGGCTCGGCATTCTGGGGCTTGCTAGCGGGACTGGCGGCGCTGGTCGTGTGGCGGCGTTCCAACAAGGCCTGACATCTAGACTCCGCACGGCGTCTTGCCATTGCAAGGCGTAGCCAGTCGAATCGCAACAGGCATCGCGTAGGGACGGGGCAAGTCGGAGTGAAGGTCATTCGCCAGGGATGGCGAATGTAGCGTCCAGGGAAGGATTTACAGCGCCTTCACGCAGGCCTGCCCCGGCCCGGCATGGCCACGAAACTGCCAGGGCTTGTAAACCGTATCAGGCCGCCTCGGTCACCGGCATCACATCCACCGCCACTTCCAGGCTATGCTCGCCGCCGCCGCTCATCACGCCGGTCAGGGGCGGTACGTCGCCGTAATCCCGGCCCCAGGCGACGACGATGTGCTGCTCACCCGGCAGGCTGCCATTAGTCGGGTCGAGCTCCAGCCATCCCCAGCCCGGCAGAAACACGGCCAGCCAGGCATGCGACGCATCGGCGCCGACCAGCTTGGGCTGTCCCGGTGGCGGCAGAGTTTCCAGATAGCCGCTGACGTAACGCGCCGCCAGCCCGATGGAGCGCAGGCAACCGATGGCCAGGTGGGCGAAGTCCTGGCAGACACCGCGACGCTGCTCGAGGACGTGCATCAGCGGGGTTGCCAGGGTGGTGAAGCTGGGATCGTAAGTGAAGTCCTCATAAATGCGCCGATTGAGATCCTGGACCGCCTCGAGCAATGGTCGTCCCGAGGCAAAGCTCGGCTTGGCGTAATCGGCCAGGCGGGCATCGCTGCGAATGAACGGCGAATCGAGGCGAAACATGCGGGCATGCAGGCAGGAGCGCTCGGCAGCGCCGGCCAGGGTAGCGCGGCAGCTCTGCCAGTCATCCTTCCAGGCTGCCGGCAGCGTAGGCCTGGCGAGCGTCTGCAAACGCGTGCTGACCGTCACCTCCAGTGCCTGATGAATATCCTGGATGGCAAAGTACATGACCCGGTTGCCGAAGAAGTCCATCCGCTCGCTCTGCACCGCCGGTGTCGGAGCGATCTGCACCCGGGAAGGTTCGCAGCGCTGCCACGGCAGCTCGCGCGGCAGCATGCGCGCCTCATTGTGGCAGAGTGCGACCGGTGCGCTGTATTCGTAGCGTGTGGTGTGGGAAAGCTGGTAGATCACGGTTGCACCTGCATCCTGAGCAGTTGCCGGGGCGTCTCGGCATGGCTGAAATGCGTGTGGCTGATCGCATCGGAAAGCTGTTCCAGCGGCTCGAGCAGATCGGCGAACAGCGTCGACAGTGCCTCACGCGCCGGTTCCGAGGCATGCACGTCGGACAGCAGGGCGATGTCGGCAAGTTGCAACGTACTCGTTGCCTGCAGGATGAGCCGCTGCTCGCGCGAGCGATACGGCGTACCGGCAGGCTGCGGCAGGCGCTCGATCTGCTGCCCCAGACGCCTGAGCATGTAGCCCACCGAGCGGGGGTTGCCTTCGTCGAACAGCAGCAGGTCGAGGATCGCGGTAGGATGCAGCTCACTGCGATAGCGCCGCCGGTAGGCGGTGAAATTGTCGGTGGTGGCCAGCACGACCTCCCACAACGGGATGCCGGGCTCATGCGCATCGGTCAGCACGCGCCGCAGCAACTCGAGCGTTCCCAGCGCACGTTCGATGAAGCGCCCGATGTCCATGAAACGCCAGCCGTAATGATGCGGCATGGTTTCGTTGCACAGGCCGAAGAAAGCCGCCAACTGGGTGATATTCTCCTCGCAGGCCCGCCGGCCGGCGCTGGCCGAAGGCACCTTGGGCAACGCCGCCGTATGGCGGCGAAGATGATTGATCACCCGCCAGGAGTCGTCACCCAGATGGTCGCGTACCGCCCGGCAATTGCGCAACATCTGCTGGAAGCACCTGGGTAAGCTACCTACGGCCTCGTCGCTTAGCAGAGTCAGCAAGGCTGCACGCAGTTCCAGGAAGCGACGCTCGCCCTGGGCCACTTCCGGCATCTCGAGTTCGAGCGCTTCGAACAGATCGATCAGCGTGCTGTCGGCGTATTCGTCCTGCTCCTGTTCGAGCAGACGCAACAACCCCTCGCGCAGCAGCCGCGAACGCACGTCCAGACGTTCTCCGTAGCGTCCCAGCCAAAACAGGCTGTCGGCCACCCGGCTGGGCAGATCGACGCCGTCGCGAGTGACCACGATCGGTCCGGTGGCCTGGCGAAGCTGGCTGATGTGCGGCTGCGGCGTTTCGGCCAACACCCAGACGTCCTTGACCACCTCGCTGCGCAGCGATGGCAGGCCCGGCGCACCCACCCAGGCCAGCCCACCGGGCATGGCGCGGTATCCCCACTCGTTGCTGTCCCGCTCCGCCGCCTCGCGGGTCACGAACATGCGCAGATTGAAGGGCCGTGAGACGAACCGCCGTTGTTCGTCATCGTAGACCGGCGCGGACGCCGACGCGACGGGACGCAGAGCGACATAACGCTCGGGGTGGGCCAGCAGCTTGTCGCGCAGCGCGCCGGCCTGCCTGTCGTTGAGCTCCGCCACTGCGACAGGCAGCGCCCCGGGATCGATGGTGCGCAGCGTCAACCGCTCGAACTGCGCCAGCACTTGCGTCAGCGATGCCGGATCGCCGCACCACCAGCTTTCCGGCGCCTGCAGCCGCAGCGGTTCGCCAAGCAATCGCTGGCACAGCGCCGGCAGGTACGGCGCCAACCCGGGATGTTCGAGCACGCCGACACCCAATGGGTTGGCCATGGCCACGTGACCGCTACGCGCCGCCTGGACCAGGCCGGGCACGCCGATCACCGAGTCGCTGCGCAGCTCCAGCGGGTCGCACCAGGCGTCTTCCAGGCGACGCAGGATGACATCCACCGGCTTGAGCCCCCCTAGCGTACGCATCCACACGCGGCCGTCACGCACCACGAGGTCCAGACTCTCGACCAGCGACAGGTTCATGTAGTTGGCCAGGTAGGCATGCTCGAAATAGCTGTCGCTACCCGGGCCCGGCGTCAGCAGCACGATATTGGACTGTTCGCGTTGCACCGGTGCCATGGTCGTCAGCGCCATGTGCTCGGCTTCGAGAAAGCCGGCCAGGCGGCGCAGCGGCGCCTCGCGGTATAGCGTGGGCATGGCGCGCGCCAGGATGATGCGGTTTTCGAGCGCATAGCCGGCCCCTGACGGGGCTTGCAGGCGATCGCCGAAGACCCGCCACTGGCCTTGGGCGTCGCGAACCAGATCGATACCGTGAAAGACCAGGCCGGGACCCTGTGTCGCCAGGCTCTGGTCGCAGGCCAACAGAAAACCGGGATGACCGAAAACGAGTTCGGGGGGAAGGTAGCCTTCGTCGATCAAGCGGCGCGGACCGTAGAGATCGGTCAGTAACGCATTGAGCAGTCGGCTGCGCTGGATCAGGCCAGCCTCGAGCTCTTGCCACTCGGCTGGGGAAATCGCCAACGGCAACGGGTCGACACGCCAGGTGCGCAGACGACCGTGCGTGTCGTCGTGCACATTGAATGTGACCCCGTTTTCGTAAAGCAGGCGCTGGACTTCGTCGGCACGTTCCGCCAGGCCTTGCTCGCCAAGGGTCGCCAGTTCACCGAGCAGACCGCGCCAATGCTCGCGCACTCGCCCTTCGTCGCTAAACAGGACGTCGTATTGCCCTGCGGGAACGTAGCCTGCGAGCAGTTTGGCGACCGCATCGTCTTCATCAAGCGGTGACGCCATATCGGCTCCGCTGCCTTGAACTTCACCCAGCATGGAAAGTTACCCGTTTGAACGCGCAAACAGGCCGGGATGAAGCGACGCTCCTTGTCCGTTTCCGGCCATCGCACTACTCGCCACGACGATACATGCCGGGCATGCTGGCGTATGCGCCAATTACACACCCCCAGCCCGGCTATCTCATCGAATCGGCTCAGGTGGGCCGACGCAGATCGAGCGTCAGCGGCAGTTCCAGACTCGGGATCTCCGGCGTGGCCGGCACCCGCCCCTGAGTATGGCCATGGGCCCAGAAACGCGCCAGGCGACGTGCTTCCGCTTCGTTGGCATTGACCGGGAAGGTAGCGTAATTGCGCCCCGCCGGGTGCGATACGTGATAGGTGCATCCGCCGACCGAGCGCTGATTCCAGGTATCGATGATATCGAACACCAGCGGAGCGTGCACCGGAATTCGCGGATGAAGCGCCGATGGCGGCTGCCAGGCTCTATAACGCACGCCGGCCACCGCCTCGCCGCTGCGCCCGGTGGGGTGCAGCGGCACGCGCCGTCCGTTGCAGGTCACCACGTAGCGATCGCCGCTCATGCCCGTCACCTTGACCTGCAGGCGTTCCACGGAGGAGTCGACATAGCGCGCCGTGCCGCCGCCGGCATTCTCCTCGCCCAGCACGTGCCACGGCTCGATGGCCTGGCGCAATTCGAGCTCGACATTGCGGTAGGCGACACGTCCATGAGCCGGGAAGCGAAACTCCAGAAACGGCGCAAACCATGCCGCCTCGAAGTCGAAACCGGCATCACGCAGATCGTCCAGCACGTCACCTAGATCGGCCCATAGAAAGTGCGGCAACAGCCAGCGATCGTGCAACGCCGTGCCCCAACGCACCAGCTTGCCGCGATAGGGACGTTCCCAGCAGCGCGCCACCAGGGCGCGAATCAACAGCATCTGCATCAGACTCATGCGTGCATGCGGCGGCATCTCGAAGGCGCGCAACTCCACCAGTCCCAGCCGCCCGGTCTCGGTATCCGGCGAGTAGAGCTTGTCGATGCAGAATTCGGCGCGATGGGTATTGCCGGTGATGTCGGCCAGCAGGTGGCGCAGCAGGCGATCCACCAGCCATGGCTGAGGCACCTCGCCTTCGGGTATCTGCGACAGGGCGATCTCGAGTTCGTAGAGCGACTCGTGGCGCGCCTCGTCGACCCTCGGCGCCTGGCTGGTCGGCCCCAGAAACAGGCCGGCGAACAGGTAGGACAGGCTCGGGTGATGCTGCCAGTAGGTCAACAGGCTGCCCAGCAGGTCCGGGCGACGCAGGAACGGCGAGTCGATCGGCGTCGCACCGCCCAGCGTGACGTGATTGCCGCCGCCGGTACCGGTATGCCGGCCGTCGAGCATGAACTTCTCGGTGCCCAGGCGTGCCTGTCGCGCTTCCTCGTAGAGGATCGTGGTGTTATCGACCAGCGTGGGCCAGTCTCCCGCCGGCATGACGTTGACCTCGATCACCCCCGGGTCGGGCGTGATCATGAATTTCTGCAGGCGTGGATCGGCGGGCGGAGGATAGCCCTCGACGACCACCGGCATGTCCAGCTCTGCGGCGGTGTCCTCGACGCTGGCCACCAGGTCCAGGTAGTGCTCCAGCTTGGTCAACGGCGGCAGGAAGACGTGCAGGCGCCCTTCTCGCGTCTCGAGGCACAGGCTGGTGTGGATGACCCGTTCGCCGGCGTCGATGGACGGCTGTTCCTGCCAGTCCTGCCCGGTTGCGCCACGGCGCGGTCGCTCATGCACCCCGTCGTGAGCCAGGCGATGGAACTGGCTGTGGCGGCGCATCACTTCGCCGTGCACATCGCCGAGCCCCTGCCGAAACTCGAACAGCGACTGGGGATGAGGGATGTCGGGGCGCTCGCTCCATGGCAGTGCCGTTAGCGGCAGGCGTAGCCCCATCGGCGAATCGCCGGGAACCAGGTAGAGGTGATCGCGGCGCAACGGCCATGCCCCACTCTCCCAGGTGTGCGCCTCGCGCAGCGAATGGCGCAGCGGCAAGGCGAAACCGGTCATTTCGCCCAGGCCCCGCTCCAGCAAGCGGGCCAGGCGACGACGCTCCTCGTCGTCATCGAGATCGTACCGGCGAGGATCGACATTGACCGGCAGCGTGTGCTCGCGCCATAGATAATAGTAGGCGTCCTCGTAAGCGGGAATCAGGCGGTCGCCGGCAATGACCAAGCGTCGGCAAAGTGCCTCGCCGAATCGCCGGGCATCGGCAACGTCATAGCGACCGGATTGACGATCGTCGGCCAGCAGGGCCTCGTCACGCCATAGCGGCGTGCCGTCCTTGCGCCAATAACAGGCTAGCGCCCAACGTGGCAACGACTCGCCCGGGTACCACTTGCCCTGGTGGGTGTGCAGCAGGCCGCCCGCGGCAAAGCGACGCCGTAGCCGCTTGAGCAGATCCCCCGCGAGCCTACGCTTGGTTGGTCCCATGGCTGCGGTGTTCCACTCGGCGCCATCCATGTCGTCGACCGACACGAAGGTCGGCTCGCCGCCCAGGGTCAAGC
This sequence comes from Halomonas sp. McH1-25, assembly GCF_022348165.1. GTDB lineage: Bacteria > Pseudomonadota > Gammaproteobacteria > Pseudomonadales > Halomonadaceae > Modicisalibacter. Next base: position 55,612 of record NZ_JAKRFI010000001.1, on the reverse strand, counting down.
GTACGTCGTTGTCGTTCAGGCGTGCATCGACCCGCTCGCCCAGCGCCATGATGCGGGCCCATTGTTCCTCGCTGTAGGGTTTGGTGACGCGCGGGTCTTCATGAATACGCTCCACCTGCATGGAGAACTCGAACTCGACCTCGCACTCGTCGCTGAAGCCGCTGATCGGCGCCGCGCTGGAGGGCTCCGGCGTCGCGGCCAGCGGGATATGGCCTTCGCCGGCCAGCAGTCCCGAGGTGGGATCGAGCCCGACCCAGCCGGCCCCGGGAATGAACACCTCGGTCCAGGCATGCAGATCGGTGAAGTCGACGTCCGTGCCGGATGGACCGTCCAGCGCCTTGACGTCGGCGGCGAGTTGAATCAGATAACCCGATACGAAGCGTGACGCCAACCCCAGGTGACGCAGGATCTGCACCAGTAGCCAGGCACTGTCGCGGCACGAGCCGCTGGCCTTGCCCAGGGTCTCTTCGCAGGACTGGACTCCCGGTTCCATGCGCACCAGGTAACTGATGTCGTGCTGCAGCCGCCGGTTGAGGTCCACGAGGAAATCCACCGTACCCCGCGGCTCGCGCGGCACCTGAGCCAACCATTCGGCCAGGCGGGGGCCGTCCTCACGAACTTCGAGATACGGCGCCAGCTCCTTGCGCAGCGCTTCAGGATAGCCGAACGGAAAGCTGTCGGCGTACTCCTCGACAAAGAAGTCGAAGGGATTGATCACCGTCATCGGCGCGATCACTTCCACATCGACGGATAGCTCGGTGAGTTTGTCGGGGAAGACCGTGCGGGCGATGAAATTGCCGAAGGGGTCCTGCTGCCAGTTGAGAAAATGCGCTCCGCCCCCGATAGCCAGGGAGTAGGCCTCGATGGGCGTACGGCAATGCGGTGCCGGCCGCAAGCGGATCAAATGCGGCGATAGCTGGACCGGACGATCGAAGCGGTAACGGGTGCGGTGATGCAGGACAACGCGAATGGTCATGAAGGACTCCACGGCTCGCCGCCTGTACGGCGTCTGTCACACTAGCAAGTAGGCTGGAAATCGACACAAAGCCCGTTTCAACGCACCGACCTGTCGAGCGGAGCGATTCTGGTATAGCCTAGTTTACATAACTTCAATGTCTGCAACTTTGCAGAAGAAGCGGTCACTCGGCCGCTCAGGGCGAGGGAATGCCGATGAGTCTGATCGACTGGAAAAGCTATGACAGCAAGGGGTTCTATGACGAGTTGATGGAAGCCCCCGGCCTTCCCCGCCAGGCTGCGCGCGATCTGTGCGACGTCCTGGCCAGCTTTAGTCCCCAGGAGCTGGCCGAGCGCAAGGCCGCCGCGGAAATCGCCATCCAGACCATGGGCATCACCTTCACGGTCTACTCGGAAGGCAGCATGATCGACCGCGCCTGGCCGTTCGACATCGTGCCCCGGGTCATTCCTGCCAACGAGTGGCGGCGCACCGAGGCCGGGCTAAAGCAGCGCGTCGAGGCGCTCAACCTGTTCATCGACGATCTCTATCACGACCAGCGCATCGTCAAGGACGGCGTACTACCGGCCGAAGTGCTGGAACAGTCGGTCAACTTCCGCCCGCAGTGCCGGGGCATCGACCCGCCCCACCGGGTCTGGGCGCACATCTGCGGCTCGGACCTGGTGCGTGACCGCGACGGCACCCTTTACGTGCTGGAAGACAACCTGCGCGTGCCGTCGGGAGTGTCGTACATGCTCGAGAATCGCAACGTCACCAAGCGCGTCCTCCCCGAAGTGTTCGCCACGGGCCGCATCCTGCCGGTCGATGACTACACCGCCCAGCTCTACGATATGCTGGCCAGCCTGTCGCCGCGCCCCTACGACGAACCGCAGATCGTCGTGCTCACGCCGGGCATTTACAACTCCGCCTATTATGAACACGCCTATCTCGCCCAGCAGATGGGCGTGGAACTGGTCCAGGGGCCGGATCTGGTGGTCGACGATCACGATATCGTCTACATGCGTACCGTCGAAGGTCTGACCCGGGTCGACGTGATCTATCGCCGTATCGACGACATGTTCCTCGATCCCGAGGCCTTCAATCCCGACTCCATGCTTGGCGTACCCGGCCTGATGCGTGCCTGGCGCAACGGCAAGGTGGCCCTGGCCAATGCGCCGGGGGCCGGCGTGGCCGATGACAAGGTGGTCTACGCTTTCGTGCCCAGGATCATCCAGTATTACCTGGATCAAGAGCCGCTGTTGCCCAACGTGCCAAGCTACCTGTGCATGTTCGAGGACGACCGCAACTACGTGCTGGAGCATCTCGACGAACTGGTGGTCAAGCCGGCCAACGAATCCGGCGGCTACGGCATGCTGATCGGCCCGCGCGCCAGCGCCAAGGAGCGCGAGGAGTTCGCCGAGCGCATCAAGGCCAACCCGCGCAATTACATGGCCCAGCCGACCCTGGCCCTGTCTACTGCCCCGACGTTGTGCGACGGCACGACAGAAGCTCGCCATGTCGACCTTCGCCCGTTCATTCTCTCCGGCCCCGACATCCAGGTCACCATGGGTGGCCTGACCCGCGTGGCGCTGGTCAAGGACTCGCTGGTAGTGAACTCGTCGCAGGGCGGCGGAAGCAAGGATACCTGGATCGTCGAAACGGACGAGGAGTAACTGCCATGTTGTCGCGAGTCGCCGAAAACCTCTACTGGACGGCACGCTATATCGAGCGGACCGAGGACACGGCCCGCCTGGTCAGCGTCAATAGCCATCTATTGCTCGACCTGCCCCACCACACCGCGCTGGGCTGGTCGACATTGATCGACATCACCGGCAGCGATCAGCTCTTCGACGAGCGCTTCGAGCGGCGTAGCGAGAAGAACGTCCTGCACTTTCTGTGCATGGAACGCGACAATCCCGGCTCGATCCTGGCCTCGCTGGCCAGCGCCCGGGAAAACCTGCGCACTACACGCGACGTGGTCTCTCGCGAGATTTGGGAACAGATCAACGAACTCTACCTAGAGGTACGAGAGTCGAGCGACGCCGGCCTGGCGCCGCGCCGCCGCGACGCTTTCCTCAAACGCGTCATCCGCGGTTGCCAGACCGTCACCGGGCTCATCGAGGGTACCTTGAGCCATACCGCGACCCGCTGCTTCATCGAGCTGGGCCGTCATCTCGAGCGTGCCGACATGACCACACGCATCCTCGATGTCCGCTCGGGCAACTTATTGCCCAAGGATCCCGAGGAACTGCGACCGTTCGAGAATCTGCAATGGATGAGCGTGCTCAAGTCGCTGACCGGCTACCAAATGTACCGTCAGCAGGTGCGCCTGCGTGTGCGCGGCCCGGATGTATTGCGTTTTCTGTTGCAGGATAGACACTTTCCCCGCGCCGTGGCCCGCAGCCTGGAGGCCCTCTCGTGGGAGCTGCAAACCCTTCCCCGCCACGATCGCGCCCTGGCCGCGGCTGCGCTGGTCAGAGCCGACGTGCTGGAAGCCGACGTGCAAACCCTGGCCCGCTCGCCGGACGACCTGCATGCCTTCATCGATGAACTGCAGATCGGCTTCAACAACATTCACGACGCCATCTCTGCCACCTACTTCGCACGCTTCGATGACGTACCGCGCGCCGTCACGGCCGAAGCCGAACTGGACGAGGAGGAAGATTAGGCCTGCTGCGCATCGGCCTCCGTTCGCTTCACGGGCGATCTGACCAACCCGTGAACGTATTCGAGTTTATCGCGGATCGTCGGGGTAATGACTTCCGGCACCAGATCGGTAAGCCCCATGTCGCGGTTGAGTTCGTTGACGGCCAGGCCGACCTGCTGAAAGGCAATCAGTATCGATGCGAAGCTGTCATCGTACTCGACTCGCGATAGCCCCAGATTGCGCGCCGTGTCGATCACCGAGACGATATCCAGATAGAAGGCGAAGGTTTCGGCGAAGTCCTCCCAAGGATGCATGGTGGCGTATGCCGAGACGAAATGCTCCGGCCAGTCATCGGGCGGCCCCTGGTCGTAGTAACGCTCCAGGGCCTCGCCATAGGTGGGGTTGGCGTGGTCGCCGAATAGTCGGCGACTGTTCTCTTCGTCGCGCCCCTTGACCAGCACGTCCCAATAGTAGTGACCGATTTCGTGGCGGAAGTGGCCGATCAGGGTGCGATGCGACTCGTTCATGTCGACACGCAACCGCTCGCGCTCGACATCGTCGGCTTCCTTGAGGTTGATGGTGATATGCCCTTCGGCGTGTCCGGTATAGACCTTGTCCGTCCCGGACATGGTCCGCCACAGGCCGGCGTCGGGCATGGCATCGGCCATGAACGAGAAGGATAGCGGCGGCTCGACACCGTCCTCGGGCGTGCCGTGGGGCAAGCCCAGCAGATCGAGGGTGTAGAACAGACGGCGCTTGGCGGATTCCAGTGCCGCCCAGCGCTCGGGATGACCGGGAATGGTGAGGTCGGGAATCACAGCGTTGTAGCGACAACAGTCGCACAGGGCACTGGCCTCGCCTTCGCCTTCGGCGGCATCGCCCTGCATCGCCACCATGCGATTGCACACCTGATACTCGCTGTAATTGAGGCACTTGAGCAGCGCGGCTGCGCAATCCTCGTAGGTACAGCGGTAACCACCCTCGGACAGCGGCTCGAGTGCGGCGATCCGCGAGCAGACGGGACACCAGCCGACCTCGCGCTCGCAGTTGAGGCATTGGCTATTGTCGAAGAACAGACGATTCCCGCAGGTGCAATCATAGGTTCGCATGACAGGCTCCTTTGTCACGGCCCGGCTTCAGCCTATCCGGTCCCGACTACAGTCTAGATATAGCCGGGCCATTTGCGAGCAGACGCCGCTGGCTGGTCTACCGCCCCGGCACTTGGTAGGGTGCTTTCCAAAGCCATTGTCATCGGGAAAGAAACCACATGGTCGACATAAGATGTTTGCAGGGAAACGCCATCGAACCGTTTCTCGATGCATTGGCCACGCTGCGCATCAGGGTATTTCGCGATTATCCCTACCTTTACGACGGCGACCATGGCTATGAGTCGGATTATCTGCGTCGCTACGCCGAGTGCCCCGACAGCCTGTTCGTGCTGGCTTTCGATGGCGAGGCGTTGATCGGCGCAGCCACCGGCATGCCGTTACGCGCCGAATGCGACGAGTTTCGCGCACCGTTCGAAGCGCATGGCTACGCTATCGAGCGTATTTTCTATTATGGTGAATCCGTCCTGCTTCCCGAGTACCGTGGCCAGGGCATCGGCAAAGCCTTCATGACCGAGCGCGAGCGACACGCCGCGCAAGCCGGCTACGACCTCGTCGCGTTTTGCGCCGTCCAGCGTGCCGAGGACCACCCTGCCCGTCCAGCGAACTATCGACCGCTCGACGGCTTCTGGAAAAGCCGCGGTTACCAACGTCATCCGGAACTGACCACGCACTTTGCCTGGAAAGACGTGGGTGACAGTGACGAGAGTGAAAAACCCATGACCTTCTGGCTCAAGTCACCCGAGGAGGAACGCGCCTGATGGCCCGCACACTCGACGTCGCCACTGCGCAGTACCCGATCGATACGTTCACCTCCTTCGCGGATTTTCAGGCCAAGGCGGCACGCTGGGTCCAGGATGCCGTCAGTCATGGCTCGCAACTGCTGGTCCTGCCCGAATACGGCAGCATGGAGCTGGCGTCGTTGTTGGCGGATTCCATCCGTGACGATCTGCATGCCCAGGTCAGGGCGCTGCAGCCCATGCGCGACGACGTGGTAGCCACGTGGCGGGACCTTGCGCAACGCTATGGTGTGACGCTACTCGCCCCGTCGATGCCCTGGCAGCTCGACGACGAGCGGTTCGTCAACCGGGCCTGGCTGTTCACCCCGACAGGCGCCGACTTCCAGGACAAGCAGATCATGACCCGCTTCGAGCGTGGCCCCTGGGGCATCGGTCCCGGCCAGGACCTCAAGCTGTTCGATACGCCTGCCGGCCGGCTCGGCGTACTGATCTGTTATGACAGCGAGTTTCCGCTGCTTGCCCGCGCCCTGGTGGAAGCCGGCGCCGAGCTTCTGCTGGTGCCCAGCTGCACCGACACCGATGCCGGCTATCATCGTGTGCGCTGGTGCGCCCAGGCCCGTGCCATCGAACAACAGGTGGCGGTCGTTCATTCGCCCACGGTCGGCGAGGCACTCTGGTCACCGGCCGTGGATATCAATATCGGGCGCGCGGCAGTCTACACGCCATGCGATCATGGCTTTCCACCCAACGGCGTCCTTGCGCTGGCCGACGACAGTACACCCGGCTGGCAGTATGCCCGCCTCGATCTGGATGCCATTCACGAGTTGCGCAATTCCGGCCAGGTCAACAACCATGACGATTGGCCATTGCAGCACGAACGTCTCGAACATACGGTGAAACGCCTGTCGCTGCGCTAAGGCCATAGGGGGCTTTTGCTGCCGCTCACGCTTGGCCGTACAATGCACCCACGCTCGTTTACCCCTTACCAAGGAATCGCCGGACCCATGCGCGCCAGTCAATTGTTGATCGCCACTCTCAAGGAAACTCCTGCCGATGCCGAGGTCGTCAGCCACCAGTTGATGCTGCGGGCCGGCATGATCCGTCGGCTGAGCTCGGGTCTGTATACCTGGCTGCCGGTAGGCTTGCGTACCTTGCGCAAGGTCGAGCGAATCGTGCGTGAGGAGATGGACCGCGCCGGCGCCCAGGAAATCCTGATGACCGCCGCCCAGCCGGCGGAGCTGTGGCAGGAGTCGGGGCGTTGGGAGCAGTACGGCCCCGAGTTGCTGCGTATCGTCGATCGCCACCAGCGCGACTATTGCTTCGGGCCGACGCATGAAGAGGTCATTACCGACCTGGTGCGTCGCGAGATCAACAGCTACAAGCAGCTGCCGAGCAACTTCTACCAGATCCAGACCAAGTTCCGCGACGAGATCCGTCCGCGTTTCGGCGTGATGCGTTCGCGTGAATTCATCATGAAGGATGCCTACTCCTTCCACGTCGATGAAGACTCGCTGAAGGAAAGCTACCAGGCGATGTACGACGCCTACATGCGAATCTTCACTCGCCTGGGCCTGAACTTCCGCCCCGTGCTGGCCGACAACGGCGCCATCGGCGGCACCGGTTCGCATGAATTCCATGTTCTTGCCGATTCCGGCGAGGACGACATCGTGTTCTCCAGCGAGTCCGATTACGCCGCCAACATCGAAAAAGCCGAGGCGCTGCCAGCCCCGCAAGACAAGAGTGTCGAGCGTGCCGCCCCCAGCGAGGAACTGCGCCTGGTCGATACGCCGAACGCCAAGACCATCGCCGCCTTGGTCGAGCAGCATGGCCTGCCCATCGAGAAAACCATCAAGACACTGATGGTGCATGCCGCAGAAGGCGGCCTGATCGCCCTGCTGGTGCGCGGCGACCATGAGCTGAACGAGATCAAGGCCGAGAACCTGCCCGAGGTCAAGGCACCGCTGACCATGGCCAACGAAGAGGAAATTCGCGCAGCCGTAGGGGCCGGACCGGGCTCGCTGGGCCCGGTCAATCTGGACATGCCGGTCGTCATCGACTGCAGCGTGGCGCTGATGAGCGACTTCGGGGCCGGCGCCAACATCGATGGCAAGCACTACTTCGGCATCAACTGGGAGCGCGATGTCGCCCTGCCCAAGGTGGCCGACATCCGCAACGTGGTCGAGGGCGACCCGTCCCCGGACGGCAAGGGCACGCTGTCCATCAAGCGCGGTATCGAGGTCGGACACATCTTCCAGCTCGGCAAGAAGTATTCCGAGGCGATGAACGCCACGGTGCTCGACGAGAACGGCAAGGCCGCCACCCTGTGGATGGGCTGCTACGGCATCGGTATTACGCGCATCGTTGCGGCCGCCATCGAGCAGAATAACGATGCCAACGGTATCATCTGGCCGAATGCCATCGCTCCCTTCGAGGTCGTTCTGGTGCCGATGAATGCGCACAAGTCCGAACGCGTCCGGCAAACCGCCGAGCGGCTCTACGCCGAGCTCACCGCTCAGGGTTTCGACGTGCTGCTCGACGATCGCGACACGCGTCCCGGCGTCAAGTTCGCCGACCAAGAGCTGATCGGCATTCCCCACCGCATCGTCATCGGCGATCGCGGCCTGGACAATGGCGAACTCGAGTACAAAGGGCGCCGTGACGAGGCCAATACCATGATCCCAGCCGACGATGTGGTCACGTTCCTGCGTGAACGTTTGCAAGGGTAAGTCTCGCGTCGCCATGAGCCTGCTCATGGCGACTTTCCTGCACGTTTCATCCTCCACACCAGCGACGGCCGCCGCGCAGGTGCCCGAGGCGCTGCCTCCTACATTGATCGACACGCTGACCGAGGCGACAACCTTTCCCTTCGATAGCCAACGACGGGCCACGACCGAGACGTGGCTTGCCCATCGCCACGATCGGCTGGCGCGCTTCGCCCCCCAGGCAGAACGACGCCTCGCCCTACTCGCCGGGGTACAGGCAGAAGCGACGCTGGCCGGCCTTTCGCCGGATATCGTCATGGCGGTCATCCAGGTCGAGAGCGGGTTCGATAGCCATGCCGTTTCCTCCGCCGGAGCCCAAGGACTGATGCAGATCATGCCATTCTGGAAAGAGGCCATTGGGCGTGCCGATGACAATCTTCTCGATCCCGGCCTGAATTTGCGTTATGGCTGTACGATACTTGCCTATTATCTAAAATTAGAAAGTGGCGATCTCACCCGTGCATTGGCACGCTACAACGGCAGCCTGGGGCAGACATGGTATCCCGAGCGAGTCATGCAGGCTTGGGTCGAGTATTGGTGGACGTCTGACGCCGATTAAATAACGCGCCGCCATGCGCACTTTTTTGCGTCGCCGCAGTCAAAGTCAGTAACAAAGCGTTTACAATTGCCGTTATCATGCCTGTCCTGAGCCGGCGTCTGTACGGCTATGCTCCGGAAAGGAACGGTTCCGTTCATCCCTTACCCTTGTACAGTGACTCTTCAACGTGATGCTAGCCAACTTTCGACGCTGCCTCGGATTGTTACTGCTAGGCTTGGCACTAGGTGCGAGTCACTTGGCGATGGCCCTGCTGCCAGCCTCGGCCCGCTGTCCTCCGACACCGCTCATGAACCGTCAGCAAAGCCTGCTCAACCGGTTTCAGAAACGCCTGCTGGCATGGCAGACGCCACTTCACGCCAGCAACCTCGACGCCCTGACCGGCCTCGGCACCTACGTGAGTGCGCTGCAGGAAATCGATCGGCTGGTGACAGCCAACGCCGAGTTTTCGTTGATTCGACTGAGCGTCGATAACGTCAAGCAGATCAACAAGACACTGGGCCATACATTGGGCGATCAGTTCCTCATTGCCCTGACACATCGTCTCCTGTCCTTGGATTTTCATCACGGCCGGCTGTACCGCTTGGGTGGCAATGAGTTCCTGATGCTGGTCAACCATCCGGAAGCGTCTGTCGCCGTAACCGACCGGCTGCGTGAAGAGCTCTGCTTACCGCTCGAACTGGACGGCACCGCCCTGGTACCGTCCTTGTCCATCGCCGACCTGCAGAGCCCCGAGCATGGGCAGGATCCCCGGCGCCTGCTGAGGCGCTCGGCCATCGCCTTGGGGCTCGCCCGGGATACCAACGATGGTTACTATGCCTACCAGAGCGGCCACGATCGAAACTATGAGCGTGACCGATTGCTTCTGCGCGACCTGGTCAGGGCGGTTCGCGACCAACAGCTGCACCTGGTCTATCAACCCAAGGTCGGTATCGCCAACGGCGAAGTCAGAGGTTTCGAGGCACTGTTGCAATGGCGGCATCCTGCCTTCGGGCTGCTCCAACCCGACGAATTTCTTCCCCTGGCCGCGCAATCGGGCCACATGGGCCTGATTAGCGACTGGATGCTCAGCCAGGTCATCCAGCAAATGGCCGATTGGCAGAGCCTGGGAGAGCCACAGACAGTCGCCGTCAACCTCACGGCCGACGATCTCGAAGACAGTCAACTTCCGACGCGCCTGTTACGCAACTTGGAACAGCAGGGTATTGCGCCCCATCTGTTAATGCTCGAGATCACCGAGCAGGCTGTCATGCGAGACCCCGCCCTGGCGGCCAAGCTTTTGAGCGAGCTTCGCGACCATGGCATTCGTGTCGCCATCGACGATTTCGGCACGGGTTACTCCTCGCTGGCCCAGTTGCGCCGCCTTCCTCTCGACGCCCTCAAGATCGACAAGTCCTTCGTACTCGATCTGCCGCTACAGCCCGAAGATGCGGTGATCGTGCGTGCCAGCGTCATGCTGGCCCACAATTTCGGCCTTCAGGTCATCGCCGAAGGGGTCGAAACGCAACAACATCTCTCGCTGCTTGCCGAAGCCGGCTGCGATCAGGCTCAGGGATACCTGTTTTCACGTCCATTGAGTGCCGATAAGGTCCTGGCATGGATAGCGGAGTACCGGCCCGCACATGTCGGGCTCACCTCGGAAGCCGATACCCGCCTTACCTAGACTCGCGCGATCCCATTGTCAGTGTTGGGTTGATAGGCGAGATATTGACGATCAACGCAGCAAGTCGTCAGACTTTCATGATTCGGCGCCTACTGCCGCCGCCTTGAGGCCCCATAAGGGGCTGACACTTGGCATGACGAAAGAAGAACGACAACCCGCTCTCCGTTCCAGCCACGGGCGCTACCGGGCCCGATTACTGTTGGCCATGCTCCTGTTGGGCAATTTTTTGGCCGCTGCTCTCATCATCGTATGGGTGAACCAACAGCAAGCCGATTCCTCCCCAGACAGCCTGTTTCTGCAAATGCTAGCTGCCATCCTGGTTAGCCTGGGCCTGCTCGGCATCGTGGCGATTCTCGGTTATCGCTACTTGTCTCACCATGGCCGGGTCCTGTCCCGACAGAACGACGAACTGCGCGACACCCAGGCTCGGCTACGTCAACAGCAGCAGATCTGGCAACATTTGCGCGACCTCTACCATCAGGATATTTCCGAAGAGAATTTTCTGCAGGCGGTTCAGGTCGCACTTAGTGAATTGCTGAACGTACATCGCATCTCGTTATGGTTCTTCGACGATCCTCCGGGCGCCATGACCTGCCGAAGCAGCCTGGAAACGTCGCTCGTCGGTGTCCAGATCGACATGACCTCGCTCGGCAAGTACATCGAAGCGCTGCATCGCGCGCCTTGCCTGGCCACGCTCCATTCTCAGCAGGATCCAAGACTGGAGGCATTGCGCTCTTACTTTGTCGAACACGGCATTGTATCCACCATGGAAGTGGGCATTTTCGTTGGCGGAGAACTGCGCGGCACCCTGTGCTGCGAATCGCTACAGCCCCGCGAATGGCGTGCCGATGAGATCAATAGTGTCATGGGCGTTTCGGGACTGCTGTCGCAGTTTGCCGAATCGCTCCGGCGGCGCGAAATCGAACACGACCTGTATCAGCACATTCATTACGACCATGTGACCGGGCTGCCGACGATTCACGCCCTGAACGAGACGCTCGAACGGACCGCGAGTCGTATGCCGGCGTTTCACCTGGTTCTGATACGCGTTCGCGGGCTCGGACACATCAATGCACTACTCGGCCAGGGTGGCGGTGATGAAGCCTTGCGCCAGGTCGCCACGGAAATCCGCGGTTACCTGCTGCCGCATCGTCGCATTCCCCGTCTGGTGAGATTGCCCGCCAACCAGTTGGCCATCATCCTTCCGGGTACGGGGCTCGATGCCTGGCTTCAGCAACGCCTTGGCGAAATGCTGAGCAATCTGACCGAGCGGGCCTGGCTAGTACAGGCCCAGTCCTGCCAGTTGCGTTTTTCGGCAGGCATGGCGCATTACCCCAGTGACGGAAACGACTTGCAGCTCGTGCTACAGCGTGCCGAGCTGGCCCTCAAGCATGCCCGTCAACAAACCATACCGGCGCTCATCCAGTACGAGCCGGCTCTCGGCGAGTGGGAACGCCAGCAAATCCAGATCGAACGCGAACTCCGCCTGGCGCTCGACACGCAACAGTTCCGGCTCCACTTGCAGCCACAATTCACACCGGAGGGCGAACTGCGCGGCGCAGAGGTGCTGTTGCGTTGGCAACACCCGGAACACGGCCTGGTGGCGCCCGGCTACTTCATCGACCATGCCGAACGCAGCGGATTGATTCGTCCGATAGGCTATTGGGTACTCGAGCAAGCCGTCGAATTGCTGCGTGGCCCGCTGTCGGGTACCGATACGACGCTATCGGTCAATGTATCCGTCCAGCAGCTCAGCGACGACGATTTTCTGTCACGCATCGAAACGCTCCTGGATAAAGGCGGTTTCGCCCCCCGACGCCTGGTGTTGGAAATCGTCGAATCACTGCTGGCCACACCCGGCATGGTCACGACCTTGTGTGCACTGCGCCAGTTGGGCGTGCAACTCGCCCTGGACGACTTCGGCACGGGTTATTCCTCATTGCGTTACCTGCAGGAATTCCCTGTCGACGAGATCAAGCTCGACAAGGCATTCATCGATCCCGTCCAGCACGGTGCCGATGCGCCCTTGGCCCGATCCATCATTGCATTGGCACGCACGCTACATCTGCGTCTCGTGGCCGAAGGCGTGGAAACGGCCACTCAGTTGGAGTTTCTGCGTCAGCAACAGGCCAGCATGATGCAGGGTTACTATCTGGCTTATCCCGAGCCGGTCGAGACGTTCCTCGCAAGGCCCGAGTTGCAAGCCTGTTCGATGACCTCGGAGTGAAAGCGCCCAATAAAAATGCCGGCCCGAAGGCCGGCTAGCGGGGGCAGCAGCCCCCTCCCCTGACGACAACCTGAAACACTGGGATCAGCGCGGGCGTTTTCCCTTGCCGCGCTTGTTGTCATGCACGACGAAGGCAAAGATTCCGCCCATGAAGGCGATCAGCAGACCTACCGTCACCAGCCCGAAAACGACCGCTTCATCCCAGTACATGATCCTGTCCCCCAACCGATGTTGAACCCAATGTAGCGGGGAGAAGACGGGGAAGTACTGACCCAGGTCAATGTCCTGCCTGCCGAGTGCAAGACGTACCGCCAGGTTTGATCCCGATCAGAAACTCAGAACTGTTTACGATCTTCGACTTGGGTGTGATCGACATCCTCATCCAGCGGGTGCCCTTTGGCGAGTTCGGCACGCGTGGCCTCTCTCACCTCGAGAATATCGACGTCATAGTGCAGGGTCTGCCCGGCCAGGGGGTGGTTGGCATCCACCGTGACCCGGGTATCGTCGGCATCGACCACCGTCACGGTTCGCGGACCGTCGGGGCCTTGCGCCTGAAAGCGCATGCCGGGCTTCAGATCGGCGACATCGCCGAAGGCACTGCGCGAGACATGACGGACCAAGGCCTCGTCGCGTCTGCCGTAGGCCTGCTCCGGCGCCAATGTCACGGTCAAGCGCGTTCCGCTTTCGGCCCCGGTCAGCGCCTGCTCCAGGCCGGCCACGATATTGTCGTGACCATGCAAGTAGCTTAACGGCGCATCGCGCTGTCTCGAATCGTCGAGTACATGCCCTTCAGCGTCGCGAAGCATGTAATGCAGGGTCACGACCTGCTGGGGGATTATCGGCATGGTTACCTCGTTAATTGCACGAATTGGCTTGAGACTCGTCATGAACGCTTAATGCCGACGCAGATCCCCGACGGGCACTTCCAGGCGCTGCTGCTGATGCAGCATATTGAGCAGGACGATGGCGCGCTCTTCGCCTTTCTGGCTCTCGAAGACCGCCTGAAGCGCGCGGAACGGCCCCTCGGTGATCTCGACGATCTCACCGGCACGGAAATAGACGTTGGTATCGTGAGGCCCGGCCTCTTGACTGGCTTTTTCGAGCAGGACATCGACCAGGCGGTCATCGACCGGTAGCGGATCGTCGCCGAATCCGACCAGCTTGAGTACGCCACGGGTAGAACGGATTGGACGCCAGTTGCTGGCAACACGGTCGAGGTGAATGAAAAGGTAATAGGGAAACAGCGGTTCTTCGCTCCAGCAGAGCTTACCGCGGCGCTTCTTCTGGACCTGTAGAACGGGATGAAAGACCCGGTAGCCCTGGTTGCCCAGATGCTCCGCGGCACGAAAGGATTCCCCCCCCTTGCACTGGATCACATACCAACGCGGAGTCGCGTCTTGTCCGTTCAGGCTGCGATCCTCCATCTGATCACTCATAATGCTCCACAAACGTCATGGCCTCACGGCTCGCTGCCAACAGACTGGCAACGGCAAGGCGTTGAATTGCCGGGGATGAACAACGTAAGTTATCCCTCAGTTTATCATTGCAGCCGGTATCGTCGGCTATCGGCAATCACGCCTTTTCGGTTAGGAGAATACCTCTTGATGCACCGCCCCCCATCCCGATCTTGGCTAGACGCTTTTGGCGTCTATTTCAAGGCGCCGGTCATCGCCATGCTGTTTTTGGGTTTCTCGGCCGGCCTGCCCTTTCTGCTGGTGTTCTCGACACTGACGGCCTGGCTCCGGGACGTCAATGTCGAGGTGGCTGCGATCGGCTTCTTCTCCTGGATCGGCATGCTCTACTCGATCAAGTTCTTTTGGGCGCCGGTGGTCGATCGGCTGCCACTGCCCGGGTTGACTCGTCTGTTCGGCCAACGCCGTGGCTGGATGCTGCTCGCCCAGGCGACCATCGCCGGCGGTCTGGTGGGATTGGCGCATGTCGACCCCACCGCGAGCTTGGCGGCGGTCGCCGGCTTTGCGCTGCTGGTGGCGTTCGGTTCGGCGACACAGGATATCGTCATCGATGCGTTTCGCATCGAGTCCGCCGCCGAGGAAATCCAGGCCGCCATGGCCTCGACGTACATCATCGGCTACCGGGGCGGCTTGCTGGCGGCGGGCGCCGGTGCGCTCTATGTGGCCGACCTGGCTTCATGGTACTGGGCCTACCTGACCATGGCCATGCTGGTCGGCGTCGGCATGCTGACCGTGCTGCTGCGTCCCGAGCCTCCCCGTTCATCGCTGGGCATACAGCTGATCCACGAGCCCCAGGTACGCGCGTTTTTGCGTAAGACACGTGGGCAGCCACGGCTCTGGAGGCGCGTGGGGGCGTGGACCATCGGCGCCGTGGTATGCCCGTTCACGGATTTCTTCCGGCGCTATGGCCACAAGGCGCTGTGGTTGCTGCTACTGGTCGGACTCTATCGCATCAGCGACCTGTCGATGGCCGCCATGGCCAATCCGCTGTATATCGATCTGGGCTTCTCACTGTCCCAGATTGCCAACGTGACCAAGGTGTTCGGCATCCTGATGAGCATTGCCGGCGGGATCCTGGGGGGGCTGCTCGTGGTGCGCTATGGCATCGGGCCGATGCTGGTCGCCGGCGCACTGATCGTGGCGCTGACCAACCTGCTGTTTGCCGCCCTGGCGTCGATAGGCGCCGAACTGCCCATGCTGGTGGTGACGATCATGGGCGACAACCTGGCCAACGGGCTGGCCAGTACGGTGTTCATCGCCTTTCTGTCGAGCCTGACCTCGCGCGCCTACACGGCGACCCAGTACGCGCTGTTCTCGTCGTTGATGACGCTGCCTGGCAAATTCATCGGCGGCTTCTCGGGCATCGTGGTGGCCAGTCAGGGTTACGTCACTTTCTTCCTGCTGGCCTCGCTGCTTGGCTTGCCTGCCATCGTCCTGGCCTGGTATATCGCCCGGGACCGCACGCTAGTGCCTATGGGCAATCCCGTTAGCGATACCTAAGCGACTCGGCACAGGCTTGCCAACTGAAGACCTGTGCCGAACACACGCCTAGAGGATCTGGCGCCGCTGCTCCGCCAGCCAGCCCAACGCACCCTGCGTCGCCGCCCACTGGTCGCGCATCAGGGCACGGTATTGCCATGCCTCGGCCTTGGTACCCGGCTCGGGGACTTCCAGGGCCAACGGAACCGGTCGGGGATTCTCGGCACACATCATGGCGATGGCATGGCTGTTCAGTTCGTGGACCGCACGCAACGACGCTTGGGCTTCACTCAGTTGCTCGAGACGATAAAGCGCGAGAACACGGCCCATGAGCACGCCCAGCAGTGGCGACTGGCCAGCCGGTTCGGCCTGATCGCTGAGCTGGAGAGCCTCTTCGTCACGTCCCTCGCGCAGCAACTGATCGAGCACCAGTTCACGCAGACCCAGGCTGTCCTGATCGTCCAGCACCAGCAGGCGCTCGGCCAGCTGTCGCGAACGCTGCCGATCCCCGCGCTCCATGCCGACCACCAGCGCCAGGCCGGTCCTCAACAGCAAGGCATTGTCGGCATCGTCCCAGGCGAAGCGCCCCCCCTCCGTTTCGACCTGCGTCAGCCAGCGCTCGTAGCGACCCGCCAAGGGAGCAAAGAAGCTATCCGCCATCCACGGCAGGCTGCCGAAACGGCTGGCCAGGGCCATCGCCAGGGTCTGGACCACCTGCGGAGAATCCAGCCACTCCGGATGTGCACAGAGTTCCGGCAACCAATCGCCGGCATAGGGCCAAGGGTCTTCCTGGAAACCCAGCGCCGCTTCCTCATCGACAAGCGCCTTGAAGTGACTCTGCCAAGCGGCGAACAGGGTATCCTCGCGCGCCGAGGTGCGGTACTCGAGGCGCCCGTCGGCGGCATGCGTGAAGGTCAGACGCGGCGCACCGGACAACGCTTCGAGTAGCGCCTGGAGTGCGGTCAAGGGCTCGGCCAGCGCCTCTTCGGAATTGACCATTTGCTCGGCCAGCGTCGCTCCGGGGTTTTCCGCCAGATCGGCCAGGAACTGGAGCTGCTCGGGGTCGAGATCGCCGCGCCGGGCCAGGCGGCGGAACCAGAAGCGCGCCCGCTCGCGTGCCTCGTCGGCATGCCCCTCGTGCAGCAACAGCATGGCCTCGATGTAGGCCAGCGTCGGGGAATCGGGCAGCGTCTGCTGGGCGCGCACGAAGGCTTCGCGCGCACTGGCCAGGTCGTCGCTGTCGAGATGCATCAGGCATAACCGCTCGAGCGCCACGCCGCGCAGGAAAAGCGGGCCCCTGTCGAGAATCGCATCGAGCAGTGCCGCCTTCTTGCGGTGAAATCCGCGCTCTTGGTAGAGATCGGTGAGCAATTCGAACGCGGGCTCGGCCTGTTCAGGCAACCGGCTCCAGTCGCTGGTATCGAAAAGAGCCTCGAGAATCTGCTGGGCGCGACCGCGTTGGCCGCCCTCGGCCGCAATCAGACCGGCCTCGAGCAGGGCCTGGGCAGGTGCACGACCGCTTTCCAACGCCGCTTTCAGGGTGTCGCCCTTCCATTCACGCAGCGACAGCATCCACATCAGGTGCGGCGGTATCGGACCAGGCAGCGTTACGGCGCCGCAGCACTGCTTGGTCTTGCGCCCGGAGTCGCACCAGCAAGGTTCATTCCGGCCAGGCAACGCCAACGCCTCGCAATCGAAATCGAGTCGCACCAAGGGCGTCTGGTTCCACAGCTCGGGGGCCAGCGCCTGCGCCAAGGCCAGGTTCCCGCCCACGTGTTGCGCACCCTCATCTCGCGCCCAGGCCATTAGCGCCGGGTAATGTTCGTCGCTACGAATCGTCTCGAGCGCGCCTGCGGCATACCCCAGCAATTGCTCAACCCACATTGCCAGCATCGCACCCCTCCTCATGAAAACCGCCCTAGTCTAGCATGCCGACCGATTGGCGCTCATCACGCTGCAGCGCTGGCAGCCGTCTCCCGGCGATGCTAGGTTAGGGCCTCCTGCCTTCGTATAGTACAAGGATCAGTCAGTTGCGCCTGCCGTTTCGTCGCCCTGCCCGTTCTCATACCGAAACCCCTCAGGTGCGCCTCGAACGCGAAGGGCGTGACGAAATCCGTCGCATCACCTCAGCGGTCGAAAGGGTGCCATGGACCGTCAGCCTGCTTCAGATCCTTTGGACCGCGGGCCCGGTCACTTTGCTCGGGGCCTGGGGCGGTTACCTGATGGGCTATGGCAAGGCGCCCACTGCCGAAAATTACATTTTTTTCATTTCCTATACGGTGATCACCGGGGCGGCGGGCATTATCGCCAATCTCGCCCATAACCTGACCGGCGGGCGCAAGGCGGAACGCACCGCAGTCAAGGTCGAGCGAGTCATCAGCAGTTTGCCCGAGCTACTGCTAGTCACCCGTAATCTGATCGTCGAAAGCCTCGAGGGTGACGCCAGGCGACGCGAGGCCGCGGCCATGCTGTTGCGCAAGCAGGATCTCTCGCCCGAGGGTGTGGAGCTGGCGGCCATCGAGTTGCTCGACGATCGCGACAGCGCGCGCATCATCGCCCAGATCGAGATCTACCGCCGAATCGGTCTGCAAGCGCGTATCCGTGACCTGACGAGTCTTTATCAGGACACACTCATGCCTCAGTTTAGCGAACTGGCCGAACTGGCTCCGGATGCCACGGCCCTGCTACGTCAGCGCTTCGAAGGCCATGCACCCGACATTCGCCACGGCGTGGCACGCGACGACAACTTCATCGAACGCGTTCTCGCCGCCATCGAGCAGGACGACGAGCTGCTGATGACGCTGCAGGATGTCGAAGAGATGATCGTGTTGGCGTTCGAGCTGATCAGCGGTCGCCGCATCCCCATGCTGACCTTCGAGTATCGCGGCCGCTGGCGCCTGGCCCAGGCGCTGGATGCACTCGAGAAGTCGCGTGCCCGTTATCGCATCGCCCAGGCGACCGGTCTTTCCCGCCTGAAGGCGTTGACCGCCTATCTCGCCGAACAGTCCGGCACGCTGATCGAGGATGCCGCTACGGGCCTGCGCGCCGAAGTCCTCGAGCAGCGCGCCGTTCAGGCACTCGATGCATTGACCGAGCAGACCCAGCATCTGGCCCACGCAGTGGCCAGCGGCCAGACCGAGCGCAAGAGCCAACTACGCTACAAGGCCGACCAACTGGCCACTGCCATTCGCCTGTACCGCACGGCTTACAACGCCTATGCCCAGGTCGGACGCGATCATGTCCAGGTACTCAAGGCGGCTCAGCGCTGGGAAAACGTGACCGCCGGTCTGGACGATCGCAAGACGCGCCTGCGCCTGGGTCCGGGACGTCGCGGGCTGCGCATTCGCGAACACGTCATCGCCCTCAACGATGCCGCCAAGGCCGAAGTCTGCAAGCACCTGGCCAGGTATCTGGGCGAGGTGAGCGGCGAGGTCAACCATCTGCGCAATGGCTCGAGAATCGAACACGAGCGCCTGCTGACGATGGGCATCGATGCGGCCAAGCGTCTGGCGATCGAGATCGCCCTGGCGCTGGAGCCGCACATCCAGCTTTCCCGGCCCGAGGTGCAGCGCGCCATCAACAGCACCAATGCCGCCGATTTCGGCCAGTTGGAGCTGAACCTTTCCGCCGCCGCCAAGGCCGCCCTGGGGGCGGCCATGGTCAAGGAGATCGACGTCGATCTCTCACGTCCTGCCGAGTCCTTGGCCCTGGCTCTGGTCAGGCACTACCGCGTCGACCTCGACCCGGCCGCCAAGGACTTTCTCGTCAGCCAATACGGCGCGCGCGAGGCAACCCTCAACATGCTCTCCAACTACCTTTCCCAGCAATCGCGCAGTCCGGCACACCCCGTCAGTTACCTGAGTCAGCGTCCGCCGGTGGTCAATGCGCCCCAGCGCGACTGGTACCGTGCCCTGGTCAGGGCACGGCGTGCCCTGCGTTGATTGGCAACATCGTCAAAGACTGTAAGAATATACAGACCGCCTGAAGATGAGTGTGTCATGCGCCTGATCATTGCCGAGAAACCCAGCCTCGCCCGCGCCATCGCCGATGCCTTGCCGGGCCACGTCTCACGCGAGGAAGGCTCGCTGCGCGTTGGGCAAACGCAAGTCAGCTGGTGCCTGGGTCATCTGCTCGAACAGGCAGCCCCGGATGCCTACGATCCGCGTTACAAGCAATGGCGCCTCGATCACCTGCCGATCGTTCCCCAACAATGGAAGCTGATTCCCCGTCACAACGCCCGCGGCCAACTCAAGGTGTTGCGCGCATTGATCAAGCAGGCCGACAGTGTCGTTCATGCCGGCGATCCCGACCGCGAGGGACAATTGCTGGTGCAGGAGGTCATCGACTACCTCGGCTGGCGTGGCCCGGTCGATCGCCTGTTGATCAGCGATCTCAACCGGCCCGCCGTGGTACGGGCCCTGGAGCGGATGGAAGACAACCGCGCCTATCAAGCGCTGTATTACGCTGCCGAAGCGCGCTCCCGCGCCGACTGGCTGTATGGCATCAACCTGTCACGTGCCTGGACCCTGACAGGACGTCAGGCAGGCCATGACGGGGTACTCTCGGTGGGCCGCGTGCAGACGCCCGTGCTGGGCCTGGTAGCCAGGCGCGACCGCGAGATCGCCGACTTTGTTCCACGACCGTTCTATGTACTCTGGGCCGATTTTCAGGTCGAGCACGGAACGCTCCGGGCCTGGTGGCAGCCCGACGACAGTCACGCCCTGGACGACCAGGGCCGTCTGCTAAAGCGCGAACCCGCCGAGACTCTGGCGGCGCGTTTGCCAGGTGCCCAAGGCAACGTGTCGGCCCTCGATACCCAGAAGAAACGTCAGGCCGCTCCCTTGCCCTATTCGCTCTCGGCGCTTCAGGTCGATGCGTCGCGACGCTACAAGCTTTCGGCAAAAAGCGTGCTCGATGCCTGCCAGGCCCTCTATGAACGCCATCGCTTGATTACCTATCCACGCTCGGATTGCCGCCACCTTCCCCAGGGCCATTGGAGTGAGGCACGGCGTACTTTGGAAGGCGCTTGCCTCGGTGACGATCAACTGGCCGGCTGGTTTGGCGGCGCCGATTTTTCGTTGCGTTCCAAAGCCTGGAACGACAAGCAGGTCGGCGCCCACCACGCCCTGGCGCCGACCGGGGCACGCCCCGACTTCACGCGTCTGAACGCGACCGAAGCCAATGTCTTTCGCCTGATCGTGCGCAACGTCCTTGCGCAGTTCTATCCTCCCTTGGAAAGCCGCGAGGTCAAGGCCGACTTCATGGTGCTTGGCGAACGCTTTCGCGCCCAAGGGCATGAAATCCTGGTGCCCGGCTGGAAACCCCTGTTCACGACCCGCGACGAGGCGCCCCCACTCCCGCCGTTACGCCAGGGCGAAGCAGCACGCGTCGTCGATCGAGCGGTAGAGGACAAGCAAACGCGTCCCCCCGAGCCGTTCACGGATGCTAGCCTTATCAAGGCGATGATGAACATTGCCCGCTATGTTGAAGACAATGCGGTCAAGCGGACATTGCGCGACACCGACGGCCTGGGCACCGAAGCTACCCGTGCCGGCATCATAGAGACCCTGCTCGAGCGTGGCTTCATCGTTCGCCAAGGCAGCGCGCTACGTGCCACCCGCACGGGGCAGGCATTGATCGCGGCACTGCCCGACGCGGCGACACGCCCCGAGCGTACCGCGCTATGGGAGCAACGTCTGCGCGCCATCGCCGAAGGTAACGATCAGGCCGCCCCCTTTCTCGATGCACTGCTCGGCGATCTACGTGCACTGCTTGCCTGCGCCGATGCGGGACGCATGCGTCAGGCGCTGGCCACGGCAGAAGGTTTCGAGGCGTCAGCCAGATCCAAGGTGCGCAAGACCGGGCGACGCAGTGCGAAAGGCACCTCGACGAAGCGGCGTACCACGCGAAGAACGCGTAGCGAGAGCAAGGAGAAGGCATGAGTAACGGCACTTGGCTGATTCTCGGCCCCGGCGCTCTGGGGCGTTTGCTGGCCGTTCAACTGGCGGGCCACGTGCCCCTGGCCGTGATCGGGCGTCAGGCCAGTGAGCAACCGTTCATGCAGAGCACGCCCGAGGGCGAAAGCCGTATCCGCTACGTGCCGCGACTCTCCCTCGAACAGGTTCCGCAACGTCCGCTGATGGTGCATATCACTACCAAGACTCATGCCGTAGACGAGGCGCTGGATCGTCTTGCCCAGCGGATCGACGACGATACACCCATCGTGTTGTGGCAGAACGGCTTTCAGGTCCAAGAGCCGGTCACGCGCCGATGGCCTGGTCCGGTGCTATGCGCAACCACCAGCGAAGGCGCTTATACCGAAGGGATGGACAGTGTCGTGCATGCCGGGCATGGCCAGACCTACATCGGTCATCTGGACGGACGCTACCCGGCGCTTGCCGAATGCATTGCCGTCACCCTGACCGTGGCAGGATTGCATGCCGAACCCTGCAGCGACATACGTCGACGGCTCTGGCACAAGCTCGCCGTCAATGCCGCGATCAACCCTCTCGTGGCACGCTATCGCATTCGTAACGGCCAACTGCGCGATCCGCCCTATCGTGCCATGGTCGAGGCCATCATCGACGATCTGGCTACACTCATGGACGCCGAAGGCATCGACGCCCCGGATGCCGGCTGGTCGCATCACGTGTGGAGTGTCATTGGCGCCACCGCCAACAACCGTGCATCGATGCTGCAGGACGTGATCGCTGGTCGCCCCACCGAACGCGACGCCATCCTCGGCCCCTTGCTCGACGCCGCACAGCGCCACGGCATGCCAACACCCACCCTGACCGAGCTGTACCGCAACACGCCGGGGTAGACTGGACAGCAAGAGGGTGCGAGCAATAGCCAGACAAGGCGGAAGCAGGCGAGAAAAGCGCAGTTTACATGCAGTAAATGAGCATTTTCGAGCCCGCTTCCAACACTGTCTGGCTGAAGCGCAGCCCGTCTTAACCAGTATT
Organism: Halomonas sp. McH1-25; assembly: GCF_022348165.1. Classification (GTDB taxonomy): domain Bacteria; phylum Pseudomonadota; class Gammaproteobacteria; order Pseudomonadales; family Halomonadaceae; genus Modicisalibacter. Next base: position 33,043 of record NZ_JAKRFI010000001.1, on the reverse strand, counting down.
GCGCAGGCCGGCTGCTATCCCCGCCATCGTCACCATCAACGCCCGCGACAGCGCCGGGCTGATCGCTCCGTCCGCATCGCGGTTACGCTGTAGCAGTTCGGCCTGTAGACCATGCAGCGGATCGATATACGGATTGCGCACTTCGATCGCTTGTCGGATCAATGGCGTACCCTCGAGCAGTTCGCGCTGATCGAGAATGTCCAGCAGCACGCCATGCAGACGCACCAGGCGATCCCGGAGCTGCTGCCCCAGCGCCTTCAGCGAAGGCTCATCGACCAAGCGATGCTCATAGTAGGCGGCAATCTCGATGTCCGCCTTGGCCAGCAGCATTTCAAGCATGTCGAGATAGGTGCCGAAAAACGGCCAGCGCTGGCGCATCTCCCGCAGCCGCTCGAGACCGTTTTCTTCCTCCATTCGTGTGGCGAAGGCCTCACCACTGCCCAGCCAGGCCGGTAGCATCAGGCGAATCTGGGTCCAGGCGAAGATCCAGGGGATCGCCCGCAGCGACTCGACACCGCCTTCCTGGCGGCGCTTGGCCGGACGCGATCCCAAAGGCAGACGTCCCAGCGCTTCTTCCGGTGTCACGGCCCGGAAGTAGGGCACGAAATCCGGATCCTCGCGCACCACACCGACATAGGCCTTGTGTGCGATATCGGCCAGTCGGTTCATTTCCTCGCGCCATTCCGGCTGCGGGGATGGCGGCGGCAGAAGCGTCGCCTCGAGAACGGCACTGGTGTAAATCTCCATCGAGCGCAGCGCGATATCCGGTTGCCCGAACTTGAAGCGGATCATCTCGCCCTGCTCGGTCACGCGCAGGCTGCCGTTGACCGACCCCGGCGGCTGGGAAAGGATCGCGGCATGCGCCGGACCGCCGCCACGTCCCACGGTGCCGCCTCGGCCATGGAAGAGCGTAAAATCGACGCCGTGTTTGCGACAGACCTCGACCAGGGTCTCTTGAGCGCGGTACTGCGCCCAGGCGGCAGCCAGTTGGCCGGCATCCTTGGCAGAGTCCGAGTAGCCGATCATGACCTCCTGGCGATCGCCGATCAGCCGCCGGTAGCCGGGCAAGGACAGCAGCTTGTCGATAGCCTCAGCGGCATGATCGAGATCGTTGAGGGTTTCGAATAGCGGTGCGATCGGCAGGCGTACGTCGCCTCCAACCTCCTTCATTAGCAGGGCCACGGCCAACACATCGGAGGGTTGTGCCGCCATGGAGATGATGTAAGTCCCCAGCGCTTCACGATGCTCGTTGGCGATGACGCGGAAGGTATCGATGACTTCGCGCGATTCGGTGGAGCACTCCCAGCGACGTGGAATCAGCGGGCGTGGCGACTCCAGCTCCGCCAGCAGAAACGCTTGTCGCTTCTCCTCGTCCCACTCGCTATAGTGCCCCAAGCCTAGATAGGAGCAGAGCTCGTCGAAGAGCAAGGCATGGCGCCCCGCTTCCTGACGAATATCGAGTTTGGCCAGCGTGACGCCGAAGACGGCGATACGCCGCAGAGTGTCGAGTAGAACGCCATTGGCAATCGCATCGAGGCCGGCATCGCACAGCGAGCGATAACAGGCCAGTAGCGGCGCATAGAGCTGGTCCCGGGTCTCGATGATCGGACCACCGTCGTACTTCTCACCGTCAAGGGTCGCCTGCGCCCAGTCCCGGGTTGCCTCGACACGTGCCACCAAGCGCTTGAGCAGCGCCCGGTAGGGCTCCGGGTCGTCGCCCACCTCGGCCTTCAATGCACTGTTGGCCTTCCACATCGACAGTTCGACCTTGAGTTGCTCCAGGTCGCGCAGATAGAGATCGGCGGCCATCCATCGGCCCAGCAGGAGCACCTCACGCGTCACCTTGGCCGTCACATTGGGATTGCCGTCCCGGTCGCCCCCCATCCAGGACGCGAAACGCAGCGGTGCGGCATCCAGAGGCAGCCGCTCACCGGCCGTTTCGAGCAGCAGGTTGTCCAGGTCCCGGTGGAAGTTGGGAACGGCTTCCCAGAGCGAATTCTCGATGACGGCAAAGCCCCACTTGGCTTCGTCCACCGGGGTGGGGCGCTCATGGCGTATTTCGTCGGTATGCCAGGCCTGGGCGATCAGCTCGTTGAGACGGGTATGCGCTCGCGTAGCCTTCTCGGGATAGTCCGCCGCGCTCTCCATCAGCGTCAGGCATTCATCGATGGCATCGTATTTCTGAATCAGCGTGCGTCGAATGACCTCGGTCGGATGCGCGGTGAGAACTAGCTCGACCCGCATGCCGGCAAGGGTTTCGACGATATGTCTTGGGCTGTGCCCCGCTTCGCGGATACGTTGCAGCAGTTCGCCGAGTGCTGGCTGAAAGCCGGGCTTGTAGTCCTCCACGCGGCGAAAACGGGCCCGGTAGTGCTGTTCGGCGATATTGGCCAGGTTGAGAAACTGGTTGAAGGCCCGCGTCACGGGCAGCAGATCCTGATCGGGCAAGCCGCGCAGGTAATCGATCAGCTCGCGCTGGGCTTGTGCATCGCCCTGCCTGCCGCGTTTGGCATAGGCGCGAATGGTCTCGATCTTGTCGACGAAGGCATCGCCCAGATCGTCGGCGATGGTGTGTCCCAGACTGTCGCCCAGAACGCGGACATTGTCGCGTAGCGATTCATGCAGGTCATCACTCATGCAGCTCTCCTTGGGCTGTTACGCTCCTTCACGGGCCGGCATGCTCCCGAATACAGGCGCGATCAACGTTGTTCCGAATGCTTCTCCAGGCGCTTGGCGTCGTTCCAGTGGGCATCCATCTCTTCCAGGCTGGCATCGACAGGCATGTGTCCCGAGCGGGCCAGGGCCTGTTCCACATACCGGAAACGGCGCTCGAACTTGGCGTTGGTAGCGCGCAGGGCCTGCTCGGGATCGGCCTTGAGCCGTCGCGCCAGATTGACGACGGCAAACAGCAGATCGCCGACTTCCTCGCGGGCATGGGCGTCGTCGCCCGCCGCCAGCGCCTCTTCGACTTCGTCGAGTTCCTCGCGAATCTTGTCCAGGACGCCACGCGTATCCGGCCAGTCGAAGCCGACCCTCGACGCTCGCTTGGTCAGCTTGGCGGCACGCGACAGCGCCGGCAGGGCCCGCGGCACGTCGTCGAGCGCCGAATCCGCCTGTCGCGTCTGACGCTCCTGAGCCTTGAGCGCTTCCCACCGGGAGTTTACCTGGGCGGTCTCGACCTTTGCGGCATCGACGCCTTGGCGCCGCGATGCCAGCGTGCCATCGGGAAACACGTGGGGGTGACGCGCAATCATCTTGGCGGTTAGGGTATCGACCACGTCATGAAAGTCGAAGCGCCCTTCCTCCTTGGCGAACTGACTGTAATAGACCACCTGAAACAACAGGTCGCCCAGTTCACCGGGCAGCTCATCGTAGGCCCGCCGCTCGATGGCATCCGCCACCTCGTAGGCTTCTTCGAGGGTATGCGGAACGATGGAATCCCAATCCTGCTTGATGTCCCATGGGCAGCCCTGCTCGGGGTCGCGAAGCACGGCCATGAGCGTCAGCAGGTCCGGTAGAGAGTGGCGTGAGTCGATCATGAAGCGGCCTTTTTCCTGACGCCACTGCGCAGGCGCTTGACGTCGATGATGTTGGGCAATTGCTGGATGCGCGAAAAGATACGCCCCAGCGACTCCAGACCATCGACCTCGAGGGTGATCTTCAAACGGGCAACGTTATCGGTCGCGTTGGTCGCCGTGTTGACGGCCAGCACGTTGACACGCTCATGGCTGAGCACACTGGTGACATCGCGCAGCAGGCCCGAGCGATCCCACGCCTCGATCTCGATGTCGACCGGGTAGTGAGCGCGTGCCTGGCTTCCCCATTCCACATCGACGATACGCCGCGGCTCCTCGGCACGCAGCTGCAGAATGTTGGGACAATCCTGACGATGGACGGTGACGCCTCGTCCTTGGGTAATGTAGCCGACGATCTGATCGCCGGGTACCGGATGGCAGCAGTTGGCCATCGCGGTCTTGAGGTTACCCACGCCAAGCACGGTGATGCCGTCGTCCTTGACCTTGCCGCTGCGTTTGGGCTTGGTCAGCAGGCGATCGAGCTGGTCCTCGTCCTCGGTGTCGCCGAACAACTGCTGGGCCTGATGAAGCACTTGTCCGATACGCAGATCGCCCGCCCCGATGGCGGCGTACATGTCGTCGGGCGATTGATAGTTGACCGACTTGGCCAGTGTGTCGAGGTCGAAGCCCTCGAGGTCCAGGCGACGAAATTCCTTCTCGAACAGGGCCCGCCCTTCCTCGAGATTCTGATCCCGCGCCTGGTGCTTGAACCAAGCCTGGATCTTGGACCGCGCACGCGAGGTCTTGACGAAACCCAACGAGGGATTGAGCCAGTCGCGACTGGGGCCCCCCTTGGTTGCAGCCAGAATCTCGACCTGTTGACCGGTCTTGAGCTTGTAGGTCAATGGCACGATACGGCCGTTGATCTTGGCGCCACGGCAGCGGTGGCCGATCTCGGTGTGTACCCGGTAAGCGAAATCGATGGGCGTCGCGATTCGCGGCAGGTCGATGACGTGGCCATCGGGCGTAAACACATAGATGCGATCCGGCGCTACATCGCTGGACAGCCCTTCTTTGAGATCGCCCAGGTCGCCCACTTCGTCCTGCCATTCGAGGACCTGGCGCAGCCAGGCGATCTTCTCCTCGTAGCCCCGGCTCTTGGCATTGATATCGTGGCCCTTGTAGCGCCAATGAGCGCAGACGCCCAACTCCGCCTCTTCGTGCATGGCGAAGGTGCGTATCTGGATCTCCAACACCTTGTTCTCGGGGCCGATCAGTGCCGTATGCAGCGACTGATAGCCGTTCTTCTTGGGGTTGGCGATATAATCGTCGAACTCGTTGGGCACGTGACGCCACTGCGAGTGCACGATGCCCAGTGCGGTATAGCAATCGGTGACTTCGGGGACGAGGATGCGCACGGCACGTACATCGTAGACCTGCGAAAAGTCGATGCGCTTGCGCTTCATCTTGCGCCAGATGGAATAGATGTGCTTGGCCCGGCCATCGACCTGATAGCGCGCAATGCCGTGCTCTTCGAGCAGTTCTTCCAGGCGGGAAACGACATCCTGAATGTAGTGGTCGCGATCCAGGCGCTTCTCGGCCAGCAGCTTGGCAATCGACTTGTAGTCGTCCTCGTGCAGGTAGCGGAAGGAAAGATCCTCCAACTCCCATTTCAACTGGCCGATGCCGAGACGGTGCGCCAGCGGCGCATAGATATCGAACACTTCGCGAGCCACACGCAGGCGCTTGTCGCGAGGCGCCTCACGCACCTGGCGCAGGGCGCAGGTACGTTCGGCGATCTTGATCAGTGCGACCCGCACATCGTCGATCATGGTGACCAGCATCTTGCGCAGGTTGTCCTGCTGGTTATGCTGCGTCATGCCATGGCTCGGTGCCTGCTGCTGGCTGATGGCCGCCATGTTGAGCACGCCTTCGATGAGCCGGGACACGCTCGCGCCGAAACGCTTTTGTATCGCCTCGAGAGTGACCCGCCCCTCACGCACGGCCCGATACAGGACAGCGGCTTCCAGTGCCTCCTGGTCCAGCTTCAGTTCGCTGAGGATATCGGCCATTTCCAGCCCGGTTCGAAAACTGGAGCCGTCTTCGAGCCAGGCCTTGTGGGGTTTATCCGCCTCGTTCGCCAAGCGTTCGGCGAGCTCGCACGCGGCCCGCATCTCGCCGACATCACGTAGCGCGACATCGTCTTGCAACCGCTCAAGCCAAACCCCGATATCGACACTGCCCGTAGCGGTCAGTGGCTGGTCTTCACGAACCTTGACCATGTTATTGGACCCCTCCTGTTCCCGACCATACTGACAGGAACGTCACGAACCCTACCCACGCTCGAACAGCAGCATGGATTCAAGATGCGCCGTCTGAACGAACATATCGGCGACGGCGGCACGCGTGATGCGATATCCGGCATGCACAAGATGTGCCGCATCGCGGGCCAGCGTTGCCGGATCGCAGGACACATAGAGAATGCGCGACACCTTGGATCGGGCCAGGCCCCGGCAAACCGCCTCGGCGCCATCGCGCGGCGGATCCAGCACCACCAGATCGGGCAGCGGTTCGAGTGCCGGTGCCTGCCCCAGATCGGCCTGCCTGGCTTCGACATTGTGCAAACCGTTGCCCCGCGCGTTGTCCTGCAGGCGCGTCACCATATCCGGACTGCCCTCAATGCCGATGACCTCCGCCACATGAGGCGCCAGTGCCAGCGTAAAGTTCCCCACCCCGGCGAACAGGTCGAGTACCCGGTCGGTCACGGCCGGCTGCGACCAGTCGAGCGCCAGCGACACCATCTGCTGGTTGATCTCGGCGTTGACCTGCAGAAAATCGCCTGGCAAGAAGGACAGTCGCAGGTGGCGATCACCGCTTTTGAGGGTATAGCCCAAGTCCGGCGCTGTGCCGAACCACTCGAGCCGGGGGGCGTCGCGACCTATCAGACGGGCCAAGGCAACGTCGTGCGCGCTGGCCCATGTCTGCCATCGTTGCCAGTCCAGCGTATCGTCTCGCAACTGACGGATGACTACCACCGCCTGTTCACTGCCGGCCACCAGCTCCACATGGCCAACCAGGCGTGGCGACCGGAGACGTTCCAGGCATTCGCGAAGCGAAGGCAGTAGCGTCTCCAGGGCGGGTAACAGGACCGGACAGGAATCGATGTCGATGAGATGGCGGCTGTTCCGTTCGCGAAAGCCGAGGTGCACACGCCCCTGTGAGTCGACCTTGCCGCCAAGGCGGGCCCGGCGACGATAGCCCACGCCCTCGCCCGCGAGCACGATGGGCTCGCCGGGCAACGATAGCCCCTGGCGCGCCAGCTGGTCGACGAGCACGCTGCGCTTGTGGCGTCGCTGCGCACTCAGCGACAGGTGCTGCAGGTCACAGCCCCCACAACGCTCGTAATGCGGGCAGACGGGCTCGACCCGCTCGCGTGACGTGACCAACCATTCCCGGACATGGGCTTCTTCGTAGCGCTTGCGGTTGCGGTGGACGGCGATATCCACCCGCTCACCCGGTAGCGCACGGTCGATGAACAGCGTCTTGCCCTCGGCATTACGTGCGACCCCCCTACCATCGTGAGCCAGACGAGTCACCTCGACGCCTGCCCGACCATTGGCCGGAGGAGTGTCGGGGCCGGAATGACGTTGCGACGCCGTCTTCTTTGCCGTAACCGAGCGTCGCTTTCCCAACATGGCCATGGTTCAGAGACCCGGCGCAAAGAGGCCGGTGGACAGGTAACGGTCGCCGCGATCGCATACGATGAACACGATCACGGCATTCTCGACCCGTTCGGCGATCCGCAATGCGCCGGCCAGGGCGCCGCCGGAAGAGACACCGGCCAGGATGCCTTCCTCCCTGGCCAGGCGACGCATGTTCTCTTCGGCCTCGTGCTGGCCGATATCCAGCACGCTATCGACCCGGCTGGCGTCGAAAATGCTCGGCAGATACTCCTCGGGCCAGCGGCGAATACCGGCGATGCTGGCCCCATCCTCGGGTTGCAGACCGACGATCTGAATCTCCGGGTTACGCTCCTTGAGATAGCGCGACACTCCCATGATCGTGCCGGTAGTGCCCATCGAACTGACAAAATGGGTGATGGTGCCCTGGGTCTGCTGCCACACTTCGGGCCCCGTAGTGCGATAATGGGCCTCGGGATTGTCCGGGTTGGCGAACTGATTGAGCGGCTTGCCCTCGCCCCGGTCGATCATCGACTGAGCCAGGTCACGCGCCCCCTCCATGCCCTGCTGCTTGGTCACGGTGATCAGCTCGGCACCATAGGCCGCCATGGCCTGCTTGCGTTCGCTCGAGGCGTTATCGGGCATGATCAACACCATTCGATAACCCTTGATGGCTGCCGCCATCGCCAGCGCAATTCCGGTATTGCCCGACGTTGCCTCGATCAGCGTATCGCCCGGTGCAATTTCCCCGCGCGCCTCGGCCTGGGCAATCATCGACAACGCCGGCCGATCCTTGACCGAGCCGGCCGGATTGTTGCCCTCGAGCTTGGCCAGTAGGGTATTGTTGCGTCCGGCACCGATACGCTGCAGGCGCACCAGCGGCGTATTGCCGACGACATCCTCGAGTGTAGGAAACTGCATTGGCTTATCCTTGCTAGCCGAGAGATCCGAGCCTTTTCGAACAATCGGCAACTGGGCGAAAAATTCGTTGCCGACATTATATCCATGCTACCCCGCACTGGACAGGCGGGCTTGAACTCTGTGGCATACTGTTACCCTGATCATCGTCCGCTGGATATTTCATGGCCTTGAAGACCCGGCTGTTTGCGCTCTCGCTAGGCATCCCCTTGCTGTTGACCCTGTTATATACCGGTTATCTGCTGGCTCAGGACAGCCAACAGCGCTCTGCCATGCTCCAGGTGCGCCTGGAAGAAGCCATCGACCTTCTCTCGCCGTCCATGGCCGGAGCGCTCAATACAGGCGACATGGCTTCTCTCGAAGAGCTTACGCAACGTCTTCTGGACCTTCGCGGCGTTCAGTCCGTGACGCTCCGACAGCGATCCGGAGACTCCTTGCTGCGCATGGGCACCACCCAGTCGGTCCCGGCGCTGCCCCTACCCAACCAAACGACACTGGTCAAAGGCGAGCAAAGCTGGCGCTTCATCGAGCCGCTGCCGGTGGTCACACCGCAAGGCGACTCACGGGCCACGCGCAGCAATCAGTATTGGGTGGACCTGGCCATCAACGGTAACGAGATGGAACTCATGACCTATCGCCAGTTGGCCAACCATGCCCTGGTCTGGATTGGCATGGCCCTGCTGTTGCTGGCGCTGGCCTACGTCATTCACCGCCGCTTCTTTCCGGTGCTATCCGCGCAGCGCGATGCACTGGCCAGACTCAGCACCGGCGACTACGAGTATCGGCTCCCCACGCGCGGGCCCCAGGAATTGATTCCCCTGACCCAGGCCATCAATGCCATAGGCCAACATCTCCTCGATAGCCGCAACAACATGCGCCAACAGATCGAGCAGACCACCGCGGACCTGCAGGAGTCGATGGAAACCATCGAAATCCAGAACATCGAACTCGACATGGCCCGCCGTCGCGCGCAACAGGCCAACCGCATCAAGTCGGAATTCCTCGCCAACATGAGCCATGAAATACGCACACCGCTGAACGGCATCATCGGTTTCTGCCGTCTGCTAGGGCGCAGCCGTCTCGATGCTCGCCAGCGCGAGTGGCTCGGCCACGTGGCAACGGCCTCGGACAGTTTGCTTTCGCTCATCAACGATATCCTCGACTTCTCCAAGATCGAAGCCGGCAAGCTGGAACTCGAATCCGTACCTATCGACATGGTCGCGATGGTCGACGAAGTACTGACGCTCCAGGCACCAACGTCACAACAGAAGGACCTGCAGCTCCTGGGCCTGGTGTATGACGATGTACCTGCCGAGCTGATAGGCGACCCCCTGCGTATCAAGCAGGTGCTGACCAACCTGGTGCACAACGCCGTGAAATTCACCGAAACGGGTGAAGTCATCGTGAGAGTGCTGGTCGAGGAATCGGACAATGGCGACCCGGTGCTCGGCGTCAAGGTCAACGATACCGGCATAGGGCTTTCCGCCGAGCTCCAGCAGCGCCTCTTTCAGCCTTTCAGTCAGGTTTCCACGGCACGTACGCGCCACCATGGTGGATCGGGGCTGGGCCTGATGATCTGCAAACAGTTGATCGAACAGATGGGGGGCCAAATCGCCGTCTCCAGCCGCCCCGGTCAGGGCAGCGAATTTCGCTTCACGCTGCCCCTTCGGCTGACTGACGTACACCAAACGGAACGACCGCCCGAAGTGCAGTTGGATGGTCCGCAAGTCGCCATTTACGAGCCGCACGACGCGACGCGCCGAGCCTTGTGCCATCTCTTCGAACGCTGGGGCGCCAGCGTTCATGTCATTGGCGGCAATCATGCCCTGGAGCCGGCCCGCTTCGACCTGATGATCGTGGGGCTACAGCGGCACGAACTTCAGGAACACGCCTTGCAGAGTTGGAACGAGTGTCTGTCTGGCCTGGCCTGTCCTGTCCTGGCCTTGGTCAATACCAATCCCTATGACGTAACCGAACTTCGCCTGCCGCCGCGGAGCGATATATTGCCCAAGCCGTTCGGGCGTGGAAAATTGGCGGATAGCGTACGGCGACTGCTCGGCCAGAGCGACGCCCGGGGCCAGGAAGATAACCTTCCCAACGGCGCCAAGCCCGGCTTGCGACAGCATCGCGTCATGGTGGTTGACGACATCCTCTCCAACCGCCTGCTCATCAAGGAGCTTCTCGATCAGGCGGGCCTCGAATGCCTTCTCGCCGCCAGCGGCGAGGAAGCGCTCGCCCTCGCCCATGAACATTCCGTCGGGCTCGTACTTATGGATATTCGCATGCCCGGCATGAATGGCGTCGAGGCCATGCAGTCCCTGCGCCGTCTGGGAGGCAGTTGGGCGAGTTGCCCGTATATTGCGCTGACGGCCCATGCGCTGGAGGATGAAACCCGCAAGCTGCTTGAGGCCGGCATGCACGAAGTGCTGACCAAGCCGCTGCAAGAGCGCTCGCTCGCCAAGGTGCTGGAAACCTACCTGGACATCAAACTGAAACTGCGCACGAAACATGAGCGGCATCACACGGAAGACGAACTGCCGGTCGTGGATATGGAATTGGGACGCGCCATGGCCGGAGGCAACCCTGAGCTGGCCGAAGACACCCTGAAAATGCTACTCGACAGTCTGGACGACAACGAGAAGACATTACGCCAGGCGTACTCCCAAGGCGATTCGGAAGCGTTGCTCGACGCCGTGCATTATTTGAACGGCGCTTGCCGTTACTGCGGTGTGCCGCAACTGGCCCTGCTCTGTGAATCCCTGGAAACACGTCTGCGCACGCAGGGCATAACGGCCATCGATGACATGCTCGATGCCGTTTTCGAGGCCATGCAACGCCTGCGTGAATGGCAGGCGTCGCAGGCTCGCTGAGCCGCGTCAATGACAGCAGTCACTGCCCTCTTCATGGCCATGGTCATGGTCATGGTCGTGGCTCTCCAGAGCAGCCACGAAGCCGGCTTCCTGTCCTGCAATCACCAGCCGCTTCATCTCGGCGACGGCCTCTTTCAAACCGACGAACAAGGCACGCGCAATGATGGCATGACCGATATTCAGTTCGTTCACACCGGGAATCGCCGCGATGGCCTCAACGTTGTGATAATGCAGGCCATGGCCGGCATTGACGGTCAGACCAAGCTCATTGGCAAGTTCCGCCGCGGCGGCAATGCGTTCGTACTCGATGCGCATCGCATCACCGACAGCCTCCGCATAGGCCCCGGTATGCAGTTCGATCGTTGGCGCGCCCACGTCGAGCGCCGCCCGGATCTGGTCGGGGTCGGGATCGATGAACAACGAGACGTCGCAGCCGGCTGACGCCAGTCTCCGGCAGGCATCGGCAATCCGCTCACGGCCAGCGATTACGTCGAGTCCGCCCTCGGTCGTGAGCTCCTCGCGCTTTTCCGGCACCAGGCATACATGGGCCGGCCGGATCCGTTCAGCCAATGCGATCATCTCATCGGTGACCGCCATCTCCAGATTCATGCGGGTGTTCAACACATCGGCAAGGATCCGAATATCGCGATCCTGGATATGTCGGCGGTCTTCGCGAAGATGCACCGTGATGCCATCCGCGCCGGCCTCTTCGGCCAGCAAGGCGGCCTGAACCGGATCGGGATAGCGGGTTCCCCTGGCTTGCCGCAGGGTAGCGATATGATCGATGTTGACGCCCAGCAGGATACGCGGCGGGTTCATAGCAACTCCATGCAAACGAAAGAATGTCAGGAAGGACGGCGACGCGCTGCCAAGCGGTACATCAATTCACGCGAGCGCAGCGGCTTGTCCCCCAGCAAAGGCGACAATGCCGCGCGGGTCAACGCCTTGGCGACCCCCGCCAATCCGGGTTGTGTCCAATCGCCCTGCGCCAACAGACGAAGGCTGCGGCCATCGACACCGCCCTGCCCGTCAGGCGCCGTCTCGAAGCGGCGATAGCCGGCACGATAGACATAGCGTCCCTGGGGATCCAGCTCACGATCCTCGATATCGCGAAACACAGGGTCCGCATCCAGCGCCTCCAGCACCGCGAGCTCGAGCCGCCGCAAGCCAGGCGCACGACGCTCCGGCGCGGGCAGCGCCTCCAGCAGCGATGTATAAAAGGCGAACACCTCGGGAACGGAAAATTCCACCGGCAACACGCGGCTCAGCAGCTCATTGGCGTACAGGCCGCACAGTAGCCCCTCGCCAGCCAGCAGCGCCGACGCGCCTCGCGACTCCATGAGACGCAGGCGCTTGAGATCGCCGTTACCGATCCAAGTGACGTGCAGGGGGGCGAACGGTTGCAGGCGCGAACGACTCTTGCTGCCTGCGCGCTGTACACCCTGAGCGACTGCGCGCACCCGGCCGTGGCCGAGCGTGAGCAGTTCTACCAGTGCGCTGGTCTCGCGGTACGGACGTCTATGAAGCAAATACGCCGGCTGCGGCTGCATTCCGGTTACTCGAGATCGTAACCGAGACTTTTCAGAGCGCGATCGTCATCCGACCAGCCACGCTTGACCTTGACCCATAGATTGAGCATGACCTTGGCGCCAAACGCCTTCTCCATGTCCAGGCGAGCCTCGCGACCGATCTTCTTGATCCGCTCACCGTTCTCGCCGATCAGAATCTTCTTTTGTCCCGGGCGCTCGACCAGCATCAGTGCGCTGATGTGGATAATCCGCCCTTCGTCGCGAAACTCCTCGATCTCCACCGTCATCTGGTAGGGCAGCTCGTCGCCGAGCTGGCGCATGACCTTTTCCCGCACCAGTTCGGCGGCGAGAAAACGCTGACTACGGTCGGTAATCTGATCGTCCGGGAAGTAATGGATGCTCTCGGGCAGGTACTTGGCGACTTCCGCTTCCAGCTCGGGGACGTTGGTTCCATGCTTGGCCGAAATCGGCAGAATGGCGGCAAACGTTCGCTTGGTCTGCAACTGCTCGAGCCAGGGCAATAGCTCCTGCTTGTTCTCGACCCAATCGACCTTGTTGACGGCGAGGATGACCGGCGCCTCGACATGCGTCAGCTTGTCGAGCACGTTGTCGTCCTCCCGGGTCCAGCGGGTCCGGTCGACCAGGAACACCACGCAGTCCACGTCACGCAGGGCCTGGGTGGCGGCCTGGTTCATGAAGCGGTTGATCGCCTTGTTGCGATCCTTGCTCTGAATGTGCATGCCAGGCGTGTCGACATAGATGAACTGCGCATCGTCCTCGGTCTTGATGCCCATCACTTGGTGCCGCGTGGTTTGCGGGCGACGCGAAGTGATCGATATTTTCTGGCCCAGGATTCGATTCATCAGTGTCGACTTGCCGACGTTGGGACGCCCGACGATCGCTACGAAACCACAGGTCTGGGTCATGCTCGCCCTCCTTTCGGCTCTAGCAGCGACAATGCTTTCTCGGCGGCTTCCTGTTCGGCATGGCGCCGACTGGTACCGACACCGAGTGTATGTTTATCGATCATGTCGACATGGCATTCGACGGTAAACGTCTGTGCATGGGCCTCGCCTTGCACGCTCGTCACTTCATAGCGGGGTAACGCCGCTTGACGCGACTGCAGGAACTCCTGCAACCGGGTCTTCGGATCCTTCTGCGTGTCCTGCAGGTCGATCGACTCGAGCCGTGTACCGTACCAGGATAGAACCCGCGCCTTGGCGACATCCATACCGGCGTCCAGATAGATGGCGCCGATCAGGGCTTCGATGGCATCCGCCAAAATCGAGTCGCGCCGAAAGCCTCCGCTCTTCATTTCGCCAGAGCCAAGACGCAACTGCTCACCGACGGCGAATTCACGTGCCAGCTCCGCCAGTGTCTGTCCTTTGACCAGACGAGCGCGCAACCGCGAAAGCTGCCCCTCTCGTGCCTGGGGGAAGCGCTGAAAAAGCGCCTCGCCAATGACGAAATTGACGATGGAATCACCCAGAAACTCCAGCCGCTCGTTGTTATCGCCACCGTAGCTGCGGTGGGTCAACGCCAGCTCCAATAGAGAGGGATCGCGGAAGGAGTGGCCGATCCGTCGGCTGAAGGCTTGATGGGAGGTACTCACTAAACACCTGCTTTATGTATTGGCTTGGCGTGCCGGTTGAAGCCGGCCGGTTCATTCAATGGCACGTACCGTCGAGAAACTCGGCAGGCCGCCATCCCAGTGCATCCATACGGCAAACGCCTTACCGACGATGTTCTCTTCCGGAACGAAGCCCCAGTAGCGGCTGTCGTTCGAGTGGTCACGGTTATCGCCCATCATGAAATAATGATTGTCGGGAACGACCAATTCACGCACCTGAGGGCCAGGATCGCGTGGATTGTTGTAAATACCGTGAACATGCTCGCCCAGTTCCTCCTCGAACAGCAACTCACCCGGCGCTGCCGGTGGCGATGCATCGATCAACTGTTTGGGAACGGGTTCGCCGTTGACATACAGCTGCTTGTCCTCGTAGCGAATATGGTCGCCAGGCAAGCCAATCACTCGCTTGATAAAGTTGACGGAGGGTTCTTCGGGAAAGCGGAACACCATCACGTCGCCCCGCTCGGGCTCGCCCAGGTCCACGATTTCGGTATGCAACACCGGCAGACGCAGGCCATAGGTAAATTTGTTCACCAGGATGAAATCGCCCACCTTCAGCGTTGGCCGCATCGATCCGGAAGGAATCTGGAACGGCTCGATGACGAAGCTGCGCAGCACCAGCACAACCAGCAACACCGGAAAGAAAGAGCGCGCATAATCCACCGGCCAGGGCTCCTTGGCCAGCTTGCGGCGCGCCTTGGGCTCCAGAGGACCTCCCGCACTCGCCTCGGCAGTGGCCAAGCGAGCTTGGCGATGCCGGCGCCACCAGACCACGTCCAACAGCCAAACCAACCCCGTGACGGCGACAGCCACCACCAAAAGCAGCGAAAAATCCATGAGTTTCGTGTTCCTAGTCGTTCACCTTGAGCACGGCAAGGAAGGCATCCTGCGGAATCTCCACTCTACCGACCTGCTTCATGCGCTTCTTGCCCGCCTTCTGCTTCTCGAGGAGCTTTTTCTTACGCGTGACGTCACCGCCATAACACTTGGCAGTCACGTTCTTGCGCAGTGCCTTCACGGTCGATCGCGCCACGACCTGGCCGCCGATCGCCGCCTGTATCGCGACATCGAACATCTGGCGCGGGATCAATTCCTTCATTTTCTCGACCAGCAGGCGTCCACGCCCATGGGCATGATCACGGTGAATGATAGCGGCCAGGGCATCGACCTTGTCACCATTGATCAGCACGTCCAGGCGCACCAGCTTGGCGGCCTGGAAGCGTTCGAAGCTGTAGTCGAGGGAAGCATAGCCGCGCGAGATCGACTTCAGTCGATCGAAGAAGTCCATGACGACTTCGCTCATCGGCAGTTCATAGGTCAGTTGGATCTGGTTGCCCAGAAATTGCATGTCGAGTTGCACGCCCCGCCGCTGCTCGCATTCGGCGATCACATTGCCCACGAACTCCTGCGGCACCAGGATACTGGCACGCACGATGGGCTCGCGCATCTCGTCGACGTTGGCCATGTCGGGCAGCTTGGAAGGGTTGGAGACATAGCGTATCTCACCGTTATCCATGGCCAGTTCATAGACAACCGTCGGCGCGGTGGTGAGCAGATCGAGATCGTATTCGCGTTCGAGCCGTTCCTGGATGATTTCCATGTGCAGCGTGCCGAGAAACCCGACACGAAAGCCGAAGCCCAGGGCATCGGAATTTTCCGGCTCGTAGTCAAGCGAGGCATCGTTCAGCGCCAATTTCTCCAGCGCATCGCGGAAATCTTCGTAATCGTCGGCACTCACCGGGAACATGCCGGCATAGACCTGCGGCTTGACCTTCTGGAAACCGGGCAGGCGAGGCACATCGGGGGTCTTGGCATGGGTAATGGTATCGCCCACCGGCGCGCCATGAATATCCTTGATGCCGGCCACCACGAAGCCGACCTCACCGGCACGCAGCATACCGGTCTGGTGACGCTTGGGCGTGAAGATCCCCACCTCGGTGACGTCCCAATCGCGGCCCGTGGATTTCATACGGATCTTGTCGCCCTTCTTCAACGTGCCGTCGAAGAGGCGGACCAGCGACACTACGCCGAGATAGTTGTCGAACCAGGAGTCCACGATCAACGCCTGCAGGGGAGCGTCGGCATCGCCCTTGGGCGGCGGAATATCGCGCACCAGTCGCTCGAGAAGCCCTTCCATGCCGAGCCCTGTCTTGGCCGAGACCTGACAGGCATCGACGGCATCGAGACCGATGATCTCCTCGATTTCCTGGGCGACACGATCCGGATCGGCCTGGGGCAGATCGATCTTGTTGAGCACCGGCAGGACTTCCAGGTTCTGAGCGATCGCCGTATAGCAGTTGGCTACCGACTGGGCTTCGACGCCCTGGGCTGCATCGACGACCAATAACGCCCCCTCACAGGCGTAAAGCGAGCGCGAGACTTCGTAGGAGAAGTCGACATGCCCGGGCGTGTCGATGAAATTGAGCTGATAGGTTTCGCCATTCTCGGCCTGGTAGTCGAGCGTAACCGACTGGGCCTTGATCGTGATGCCCCGCTCGCGCTCGATATCCATCGAGTCGAGTACCTGCTCTTTCAGTTCACGCTCGGTCAGGCCACCGCAGATTTGGATGATGCGATCGGCCAGGGTCGACTTACCGTGATCGATGTGGGCGATGATCGAGAAGTTTCGTATGTGACTGATGCGACCGGGACTTGCCTTGTCTGTCATTTAACCTATATCCGCCATGCTGGTTGCGCGCCCTTGTCCAGGCGCAACGGGCAAATTTGCCGGCCATTGTACCGACAAGCCGGCACCAAGGACAGCGAGCCGGCTCACGCGGTGACGAAACAGCGACGGGGCCGCATGGCCCCGTCGCAATCACTGGCATGTCGCTAGCACTGTCTTACTCTGCCTGCCCCAGACGCAGGGCAACGAACAGCGAGCGACCATCACGGTACAGGCGCAGCGGCACGGCGCGATTGCCTTCGACCTGACTGATCACTTCGGCCAACTGCTCGGGAGAGGCGATATCCTGCTGATCCAGCGACACGATGATATCGCCGGCGCGGACACCCGCCTTGGCAGCGGCACCGGCAGGATCGACCTGGACCACACGCACGCCGGAGTCGAGTTCGAGACGCTCGAGCTGCTCCTGCTCCAGCGGCGCAACGCTGATCCCCAGACGTGATTGCGGATCACGTGCGTCACCGGACGCACCGGCCCGGGCCTCTTCCGGCCAGTCGCCCACGGTCACGGTCTTTTCGACGCGCTCACCGTTACGCAGCACTGCGAGGTCGGCCTCTTCGCCGGGATTGACGCGTCCGATCAGGCGCGGCAGCGTCGTGGAGCTATCGACCTCCTCGCCGTTCACGGACAGGATGATATCCCCTGCCTTGAGTCCGGCATCGGCGGCCGGCGTGTTCGGCGCCACTTCTGCAATCAGGGCGCCCTTGGCACCGTCCAGCCCAAAGGACTCCGCCAGATCACGCGATACCGGCTGAATCACGACACCCAGCCAACCGCGGCTGACACGACCTTCAGAGCGCAGCTGGTCGGCGATGTCCATGGCAACGTTGATGGGAATGGCGAAGGACAGCCCCATGAAGCCACCGCTGCGGGTGAAAATCTGGGAGTTGATGCCTACCACTTCTCCGTCGAGGTTGAACAACGGACCGCCGGAATTGCCTGGATTGATCGCCACATCGGTCTGGATGAAGGGCACATACGCATCACTCGGCAGGGTACGGTCGATGGCGCTGACGATACCTGACGTCACCGAGTGATCGAAGCCGAACGGCGAGCCGATGGCCGCCACCCATTCACCGACCTCGAGCTGGTTGGAATCGCCGATATTGAGTGTCGGCAGATTATTGGCATCCACTTTCAACAAAGCGACGTCGGTCTTGGCATCGGAACCGACGACTTCGGCATTGAGTTCGCGGCGATCGTTCAGACGCACCACGACCTCATCGGCACCGTCGACGACGTGCGCATTGGTCAGGATGTAGCCATCCTTGTCGATAATGAAGCCGGAGCCCAGCGAATGGCGCTCTTCCGAGCCGCCAGGAATGCCGCCCTGCCCGAAAGGAATCTGATCGCCGAAGAAGTGGCGGAAGATTTCGGGGATTTCCTGCCCCTGAGGGCCGGAGAACGGCATGCTACGACGCTCGACCTGACGCGTCGTGGAGATGTTGACCACTCCCGGCGCAGCCTGCTTGACCAGCTCGGTAAAGTCGGGCAATTCCTGAGCCTGTGCGGCCTGCACACCGAGCGTAGCGACCAGCAGCAACAGCCACACGGAGAATTGTCGTTTAATGCGTTGCATTGGGTACTCCTGCTTCGTGCACTTGAGCTTAAGCAAATTACAGTCTTGTCATGACCAGAGGTTGCGAGCCGGGACGACTCGTTAACGCTCGGAACGCCAGTTTTGATAGCAAGGCAAGAAAAGAGTTCATCATCGGCGCCAAAATCATTGGCAGCCTGTCACGCCGAGGTTCCATCGACCAGCAGATGCGGGCGATAACGGCGGCCCCAGCTCCGGCCACGCCAGCGCGCAACGCTCACGCCGATCATCAGTCCGCCAACGAACATCAGCGGTACGCTGGCATGCCCCGGCGCAGCCATCGCCTCGGCAATGCTTCCCGCCAACAAAGCGCAGCCCAGTGGCCAGGCATATACCGTCAGTGCGGCATTCAACAAGCCACGTGCAGGCACCTTGACGTGCACGATATCGCCCACCGTTAGCGTACTCGAAGTAGCGATCCAGAGACGGGAGCGGGCCCGCCGACGTGACAGCAACCCCATGCCACAGGAGGTACGTCCGGAACAGCCCTGACAGCCCGTCAGCGGCAGCGTTTCTATCCAGACGCCTTCGGAGAGTACATCCACTACACGGCCCGGTGTCTCCAGCCAGGCAATATCCGAATCGTACACCATCACAACGTCACGACGCGGGCGCGAGGCGAGAGGAATCGGGTTGGAACTGCATTTCCGCTGCGACACGCACCAGGATCTGCGGAGGCAATTCACCCATCACTACGATCTGCATCAGCCGCCCGCCGAGGGGCAAGTGTCGTACAGCGGCGTAGGAAATGCCCAGACGATGCAGGCCCGGCCGCAAAGCAGGAGAATCGTCGGACAAGGGTTCGATGAACAAGCTGAAACTCGACAGGCCATCACTGTATAACCGATGCGACAGGGCGCTTCTCGGCGCCTCTCCCGTATCGGGCAACGGCGAAAGCTGATATCCCGCAGGCAGCCAGCCGGGTTGCCAGGGCCCTTCGGGACGAGGGGTGAACGTTTCGAAAGAGATCGATTGCTCGTACAGTGACGGATCGACGAGTTCCGTCATCTGAAAGGTTTCCAGGATGCGGCCATCCACATCGAGCAGGACCTGCTTCAGAGGCAGTCCCGTCTGGGTATCCAGCCAAAAGCGATGACCATAACGGAGAGCGTCGAGGGGCTCGATGTCCAGGCGAACACTGCGCCTTCCCGCAATCCGCTCTTCGCCACCCAGCGTCAAACGATAATATTGCCCTATATGCTCTGCATCCATCGATGAGGCAATCGGCTTGGCACCTTCGCTGACGCTACTGCCGCTCCCGACGATCTTGCCATGCCGTTCGTAGACGACGGGCGGACCATCGAGGTAGCTCGCAACCTCACGGACCACGCCATTGCGTATGTCGTGAGAGAGCGCCAGCGTCCGCACCCCTTCGCGACTGATACGAACGGCACGTGCCTGAAAGATATAGCAGTGCCCTGCCAGCATGCTGCGCTCAAGCCATTCGATTGCCATGGACGGCGTCGGTTCATCGGCGAGCCGACGGCAATCGAATCCCTTGGGCTCGGCATTGGCCGACACCGCGAACGACATCAGTAACACGCTGACAGCCTTACGCATAACGAAACGCGACCTGACCATCAACGAGTACTCAGCGATTCCTGTGCGGATGCACGCAACAGCGGCATCCAGGCTTCACCGGAGCGATAGGCCGCTCCATCGGCATGTCGGTCCAGATAGGACTGGAGCACCCGGGCCTGTTCGAGATCCGCACGCTGAGACTGGCGCTGATTCGGTGACATGAACAGCGGCGCGTTATCGACGCCAGCACCAACGGACATCAGGCCGCCGCCAAGCATCGGCGACGTCTGAAACATCGGCATGTCGACCGGCGTTCCCAACGAGTCGGCCGTCGCCATGGACGAGGATGCCACCGGCAAGGATGTGGCGTTGTCGACGTTGCGGCTGGCCATGTCGGATGTTCCGTCAGCGTCCAGACCGTTGTAGAACTGCACGCCGGTGATCACCATCAAGGAAACGGCGGCGGCAACGGCCGCGCTGCCTGCGAAGGAGAACGAGCCATGGCGACGCGTCTGCCGGGAAGTGTCAGCCATGTAAGGTACAGGCTCGTCCTTGATACGAGCCATGATGCCCGCCGACAGATCGGCGCTGACATCGATGTCTCGATCGCGCTGCATGAGACTGCGGGCCAGATGATAGCGGCGCCAGCGCTCAGCGGCATCAGGCGAATCGTCGAGAACCTTTAGCACACGTCGCAATTCGAGTTCGTCGCCTTCATTGTCCATCAACGCAGACAGTGATTCGCACAGATCGTCCTTCATCCTCACACCCTCATACTCGCCAATGCGCTTGGTCGGAGTCGCTCCGATCCATTATTATCAGCTCGTTACGTACCATGCCCAAGCATCTCCAGGATACTGGCACCATTCCCCTCGCACCGTGTGGCGCGAACACCTCTTGAGACGTCACGAGCGCTGGACAGTTCATTCGGTTCACGAAAAAAGTTTTTGCCGTCATTCCTGCACAAGATCCTTGGTACGTGCCGTGCCCACATAGGGCTGAATATGCTTGTCCACGGCCTCACGAGCACGGAAAATACGCGAACGCACCGTACCTACGGGGCACTGCATGATATTGGCAATGTCCTCGTACGACAGGCCATCGAGTTCGCGAAGCGTGATCGCCGTACGCAGGTCCTCGGGCAGATTCTCCAACGCTTCGAAGACGGCCGCTTCGAGCTGGTCGCGCGACACCGCGGCTTCGGGCGTTTCGATGTCCGACAGACGCCCACTCTGATCGATGACCTCGGCGTCGCCAATGTCCAAGTCGCTGCCAGGCGGGCGGCGCCCCTTGGAGACCAGGTGGTTCTTGGCGGTATTGATGGCGATTCGATACATCCAAGTATAGAAGGCACTTTCGGAGCGAAACTTGTCCAAGGCCCGGTAGGCCTTGATGAACGCCTCTTGAGCAACGTCCTGCACTTCGGCATGGTCGTGCACGTAGCGGCCGATCAGACCGATGATCTTGTGTTGATATTTCTTTACCAGTAGGTCGAACGCCCGCGTATCACCTTGCTGGGCTCTTTCCACGAGTTGCTGATCGGTTTCCCTGTTGCCCATTCACCCTCTCCCCTTGCGGGCTGGACGGGGCGCGTACTCAGCGCGTACGGGATCGGTCATGAGTGGCATGGTTCGCTTCAGGATCATGGAGTCGGTCTGTGGCCCCGTGCTGGTCATCGTTAACACAAGTGTTCCTGTTTATTGAAATACCTTCAAGTTTGGCGGCAGACCGCTTCCAGCATAGTGCCGACCGAGTCCCTTTCGCCCCACCGGCATTGATTTTCTATCAGCCAACGCGCGATAGTAGACAACATTCCCTCCCAGCGCGAACAGTTACAGGTAGCTGAATGTCAGAACAGCAGGTTAACAATATCAACGTCCTGGCACAGGACGTATTGATCACGCCAGATGACCTGAAGCGTGATATCCCCTTGTCCGAAGCGGCGGAAAGGACAGTCATCGAAGGACGACGGACCATTCAGCGCATTCTCGATGGCGACGACCCCCGCCTGGTCGTGGTGGTAGGCCCTTGCTCGATCCACGACGTGAAAGCCGCCAGGGATTATGCCCGTCGCCTGAAGACATTGGCCGAAGAGGTCAAGGATTCGTTGTATATCGTCATGCGTGTCTACTTCGAGAAGCCACGCACTACGGTCGGCTGGAAAGGATTGATCAACGACCCGCACCTCAACGACTCCTTCGAGATCGAGGAAGGTCTGCATATCGCTCGCAGCCTACTGGTGGAATTGGCCGAGATGGGCCTCCCGCTCGCCACCGAAGCGCTCGACCCGATCTCTCCGCAGTATCTGCAGGACTGTATCAGTTGGTCAGCCGTCGGTGCACGCACCACCGAGTCCCAGACCCACCGCGAGATGGCATCCGGCCTGTCCTCTCCCGTCGGCTTCAAGAACGGCACCGACGGTAGCCTCGACGTCGCCGTGAATGCCCTACAGTCCGTCGCCCATCCGCACAATTTTCTGGGTATCGACCAGACCGGCAAGGTCGCCATCATCCGCACCCGAGGGAATGCCTACGGCCATGTCGTGCTGCGGGGCGGCAACGGCAAGCCCAACTACGATAGCGTCAGTGTGGCGTTGGCGGAGCAGGAACTCAACAAGGCAGGCCTTGGCGCAAACATCATGATCGACTGCTCGCATGCCAACTCCAACAAGGATCCGGCATTGCAGCCTCTGGTCATGGAGAACGTCACCAACCAGATCCTCGACGGCAATCGCTCCATCATGGGGCTGATGGTCGAATCTCACCTGGGCTGGGGTAGCCAGAAGATTCCCGAAGATCGCAGCCAACTGAAATACGGCGTCTCGATCACCGATGCCTGCATCGATTGGGAAACGACCGAAAAGACCTTCCATAGCATGGCCGAAAAGCTCAAGCCGGTTCTATCCCAGCGCCGCAGTGCATAACGCAGGCCGAAACGCTCCAAATCCCGAAGGCCTACCGGAAACGGTAGGCCTTCGGCTTGCCTGACTCATTGCATCACGCCATCGATCTCGCGCCGGAACGGTGGCAATGCATCGAGCAGCGCCCGACCATAGCGACGCGTCAGGACGCGCCGATCCAAGAGCGTAATACGCCCCTGATCGGCTTCCTTGCGGATCAGTCGCCCACAGGCCTGAACCAGCTTGATCGAGGCATCGGGCACGGAAATGCGCATGAAAGGATTGCCGCCGCGACTCTCGATCCACTCGGCCATGGTGGCGCCGACCGGATCGTCAGGCACGGCAAAGGGCAGCCGCGTGATGACTACGTGGGTCAGATAGTCGCCCGGCAAATCGATACCCTCGGCGAAACTGGCAAGACCGAAAATGATGCTGCCTTCGCCGGCATCGACTCGTTTGCGATGACGCTCGATGAGCTCCCGCTTAGGCAATCGGTCCTGGGAAAGGACGCGATCCTGCTGCATGCCAGGCAATGCCTTTTCCACGGCACGCATCTGTGCCCGCGAAGAGAACAGCATCAGCACCGCTTCGCTCGCTTCCAGCGAGGCGACGAAATCGACGATGGCTCTCTCGTGAGACTCGCGGTCCACTGGATCGACCGCCATCCGCGGGATACTCAGCACTGCCTTGGAATAATCGAAAGGACTCGGCAAACGTTGATAACGATAACGATTGGCTAACCCGGCACGCTCCTGAATTCGCTCGAATCGGCCCAACGCCGTCAACGTCGCGGAGGTGATGACCGCCCCGAAGCAACTGCCCCAGAGATAACGAGCCAGGGTTTCTGCCGCCGAAACGGGGCTAGCCGAATACGTCAGTTCGCTATCCCCCCCTTGCTGCTCGAAGGTCATCCAGCGCGCCTGCGGTGGTTCTCCCTCCCTATCGTCCGCGGCCATGGCCTGCCATAAGGCATGAGCCTCGAGGGCACGACCGTGCAGGAGAGCCACCAAGGGCAGCCAAGGCTCGGCCTGTTCTTTCGCCAAGCCGGTCGATTTCTCCGGGTCGAGGCTTTCGCGCAGGATATCGGCCATGGTTTCCAGGTTGCGCGACAGCTCGGCGAACGGCACGACCAAGGCGGACGCCAATTCCCGCAGCGGACCAGGCGCACGCCCCATCGTGAAGCGATGATGCCGAGCTTCCTCGCCTGCACCATGAGGCAGGTCGGCAAGCTGATGCCCCAGGGCAAAGGCTTCACCGAGACGGGGCTCGAGCGCCGCGATCAACTCAGGAAAACCGGCCAACAACCTTGCCAGCGTCGGCTGGGCGCCAAGCGCCGTGTTCAACTCGGTCAACGATTTCTTGAGCGTACGCAACCAGCGCAGCGTGGCATTGACGCCAAAGCGATGATAGAAGTGCTCCAATGCCTTGTCCGGCAGATGGTGCCCTTCATCGAATACATAGATGCAGTCCTTGGGCGGCGGCAGCACGATACCACCGCCCAGTGCCAGGTCCGCGAGCACCAGATCGTGGTTGGCGACGATGACGTCGGCCTGATCGAGGTGGCGCCGCGCGCGAAAGAACGCACAAGCACTGAAATGACTGCAGCGACGGTTGGTGCATTGCCGATGGTCGGTCGTCAGGCGGCGCCAATGGCCGTTCTCAATGGCACCGGGCCAACTGTCCCGGTCTCCTTCCCAGCGGCCATTGCCGTAGGCTTCCGCCAGTTCCTGCACCAGTGCATGGAAATCGTCCCCGTCGCGGGATTCGAGTGCCTGCTCGAACAGCGACAACGTCGGGTTATCCTCGACGCCGTCCATGGCCTGATCCAGCTTGGCCACACACAGATAGCGCCCGCGTCCCTTGGCCAGGGCATAATGAAACGACAGCCCACTGTGCTTCTTGAGCGCGGGGAGATCCTGATGCAACACCTGCTCCTGCAACGCCACGGTGGCTGTCGAAACGACGAGCCGCTTGCCACGCGCCTGGGCCACCGGCAATGCCGACAATAGATAAGCCAGCGTCTTGCCGGTTCCCGTCCCGGCTTCGAGCACACAGATGTGCTCATTGGAGAGGCGACGCCCGCTGTCGTCCGCCTCGATGGAAGCCAGAGTCCGAGCAATTTCGGCGATCATCAGTCGCTGGCCGTAGCGAGGAGTCAGGTCGAGCCCCTCCAGGACCCGACGATAGGCGGTTTGGATCTCGTCCTTCAGGGACTCTTCGAGCATGGCTTTTCTCAGAGCAATCCTTCGGGCGGATGCTCGCAGGGAAGCTTGTCATTGATGAAGCGCTCGATTTCGGGCAGCGAAAAGGCGTCTTCCTCACCCACGAAGCTAATCGACACGCCCTTGGCCCCGGCACGCCCGGTACGCCCGATGCGATGCACATAGTCCTCGGGATCTTCCGGCAGCGTATAATTGATGACATGGCTGACATCATCGATATGAATGCCGCGACCCGCCACGTCGGTGGCAACCAGCACCGTCACCTCACCTTCACGGAAACGCTCGAGGGTCTTGATACGCTGGTTCTGGGGCACATCCCCGGATAGCATCGCCACGTTGATATCGGCCTTGCGCAGCAGATCGTCCAGCTTGCGAACCAGATCGCGACGGTTGCCGAATACCATGACGCGCTCGAAGTCCTCCTGCTTGAGCAGATTCACCAATAGGCGCTGCTTGTCATCGTCGCCAACGAGATAGACCCGTTGATCGATGTGCGCTGCGTTATCGACGGTCACCTCGATCTCGACGTGGGCCGGCTGGTGCGTCCATTGGCTGGCGAGATTGAGGATGTCCTGGGTGAACGTTGCCGAGAACAGGAAGGTCTGACGTTCCTCCTTCTTGGGCGTGTAGCGAATGATACGCTTGACGTCGGGGATGAACCCCATCGACAGCATGCGGTCCGCCTCGTCGAGCACCAGCACCTCGACCTGACTCAGATCGACGTCGCGTTTCTGATGGAAGTCGAGTAGTCGACCGGGCGTAGCTACGAGGATATCGAGCGTCTTGCCGAGATTGTCGCGCTGCTTCTGGTAATCCATGCCACCGACCACGCTGGCCACGTTGAGGGACGTGAAGCGCGCAAGGGCCTTGGCATCCTTTTCGATCTGCAGGGCCAGTTCCCGTGTCGGTGCCACGATCAGCGCACGCGGCGCACCTGGCAGTTGCCCGTCCGGGACTTCCTCCTCGAGGAAGTAGGCCAGCATGGAGATCAGGAAGGCCGCCGTCTTGCCGGTGCCGGTCTGGGCTTTGCCCACCACGTCGCCACCCAGCAACGTGTGTGCCAACGCCTCGGCCTGAATCGGCGTGCAGTATTCGAACCCCAGGGCATGGATCGCCCGCATCAGCGGCAACGGCAGATCGAAATCATGGAAGCGCCACTTGCCTGCAACCGGCGCCACCTGAAATTGCCGCAGGTCCCAGCTGGGCTGCGATCTGCGCGGCTTGCGACGGCGACGCTTGGGTTTGCGGTTCTGGGCCGGTGCAGGGGTCTTTTCCGACTCACTCATAGGCTTGAGATTCTATTCCGGAATTCGATGGATGGAGAAACAAGCCGCCATTGTAACAGTCATTGGCCATCAGGGCGCGCCCCGACACTCGCACGTATCTGTCGGCCGTTCCTGCCTAGCTGGTAGAATCGCCCTCATCCAACACAGGGAAACGCTATGACACGCAAGAAGAAGACGCGCTCGCTGGCCGACAAGGTGACCCTGCGTACCGGTCGGCGCAAAGACTATCGCAAGTGGCGCCATGAGAATCCCGACGAGGTGACCTCTTCACGGCGATTCGTCCAGAAAAAGCGCCAGCAGCGCAAGGCGCAGGCTGCGCGCAAGCAGGCCCGCCAACAGCAAGCGCCTAAACTGGACCTTCATCGTCCGGGCGATGGCCATGGAAAAGGAGACGAGTGATGCGCCTTGTGTCCTTCAATATCAACGGCATTCGTGCCCGGCTCCACCAGTTGGAGGCACTGGTGACTACGCATTCGCCGGACGTCATCGGCCTGCAGGAAACCAAGGTGCACGACGATGAGTTCCCGGCCGATGCCGTAAGGTCATTGGGCTACCACGTCTACTATCATGGCCAAAAAGGCCATTATGGCGTGGCACTGCTCTGCCGCGAGGAGCCCGACGAGGTCTTCTACGGATTTCCGGACGACGGTGAAGAGGCCCAGCGTCGCCTGATCGGCGCCCGCCTCAAAGGCGCTGACGGACAGACCATGACCGTCTGGAACGGTTATTTCCCCCAGGGGGAAAACATCGGCCACCCGACGAAGTTCCCCAATAAGGAGCGCTTCTACACCCAGATGCAGCGCCTTCTCGAAGACACGCACCGCCCCGAGGAACGCATAGCGGTCATGGGCGACTTCAACATCTCGCCGGAAGACAGCGACATCGGTATTGGCGAGCCCAGTCGCAAGCGTTGGTTGCGTGAGGGCAAGACCAGCTTTCAGCCGATCGAGCGAGAATGGCTGGGACGCATCAAGTCCTGGGGGATGCAGGATTGTTACCGGCTCTGCTATCCGGACAGCTGCGATAACTTCAGTTGGTTCGACTATCGTTCGCGAGGCTTCGAGCGCGATCCCAAGCGCGGCCTGCGAATCGATTACATTCTGGTCAGCAAGCCCCTGGCCGAGCATGTCACGGATTCCGGCATCGACTACGTGCTGCGTGGCATGGAGCGGCCTTCGGATCACGCACCGGTATGGGCCGAACTCGACCTATAGGTCATCAACTTTCGTTCCGAATCCCGGCCTGGGGGTTCGGAACCTCCGCCTCGCTTGCACTATCGAGGCTGGCCAGCCAAGCCTCGGCCTGGTCGGCACCGGCTTGCCGTGCCGCCAGGAAGGCCTGTCGGGCTTCGTCCCGTTCGCCGAGTTCGACATGGGCGACGCCTTCAAGCAGCCAGGCACGTGCCGAATCTCCCCCGGTTTCGCGTGCCTTGGCCAAGGCGTCGATAGCGGTCTGCCAATATCCCCAACCATATGCCAGCTCGCCGAGACGCTGCCAATCCTGTCCCGCCTGGGTCCGTTCGGCCAATGCCTGCCATGCCTGGAGGGCCTGATCGCGATCTCTTGCTGCCGTCCATGCCTCGGCCAATAAGCGCTGATTGGCCTCGTTACGCGCCAGCTCGCCATCTTCCAGCGCCTGACGCAAATACTCCGCGGCTCTCGCCGGGGTACCGCCCGCCAGGTGCAACTGCGCCAACTGACGCAGATCCTCCGAGGACGACAGCACGCCTTGACGCCAGGCGGCGTCCCAGAGCGCAGCGGCCCTTCCAACGTCGCCCAAGCGCTGGGCCAATGCCGCGGCGCGGCGCCAAGAGGCAGGATCGGCGCTGCCCTGAGCGAGTAGCTGATCCAAAATGGCCAGTGCAGTTTCATTGCGCCCGGCACGTTGATAGATGCTCGCCGCCAGGCCGAGACGCTCTTGCGTCATCGCTGCATCGGCGCGACGGGCGCGATCCACCCACGTTGCCGCTGCCTGCCATTGCGACTGCGTGGCCAAACTCTGAGCCATTAGCCAATAGTCGTCAGCTCCGGCCTGCCCTTCGGCCTGGTTCAGCCAGCGATCGAGAAGCTCGATTCCCCTCTCGCTTTGCCCGGCGCGCAGCCGTAATCGCGCCTCCTGATTCAACCACCGCAGGCGCTGAGCGGACTCCACCCCATCGATGCCGCGTGCCGTGGCAAACAGGTCCGCCGCCTGTGCCTCATTCCCCATACGCGCCTGAGCCGTCGCGGCCAGTTGCAGAAAAAGCGCTCTGGCCCAGCGGTCGGCAGCGTTGCCGCCTTCTAGCCGCTCGGCCGCACTCATGGCCTGGCTTGCTACGTTGGCGGCGTCCCCGTCGGACAAGCGCTGCTGCATGGCCTCCAGACTGCGTACCATATCGGGACGCAACGCCGGTGCTGCCTGACCGATCGCAGGAAAGAGGACGATTGCCAAGATAGCGCTGCTGCACACAAGCGCAAGAAGCTGCCTATGCGTCACCATGCCTTATCCCTCGAGCTTGAATTCAAGACGCTGACGCGCCTCGCGCGGTGCCGACGCGGCAGGAAATTGCCAGTCGGCGATAGCCCTCATGGCTGCGCGCTCGAATACGTTACGCGGCCGAGCCTCGACGACGCGCAACGATCCCTGATCCACCTTGCCGCTGGGCTGAATGGTGAAACGTACCTCGACATACCCTTCGATACCTCGCCTCAGTGCACGCCGTGGGTACTCGGGTGGCACCCGACGTGTCGGCTGCGGGGAAACGATTTCTCCGCTGGCCGCCGGCGCGGGAGCGGCCGCCTGGCCACTATCGGCCAACGACTCGGCAGGGGTCGGCTGAGGTTGCGGACTCGGAGCGGGAGTCGGTTCGGGATCAGGAGCCGGTTCGGGTTCAGGACGCGGCTCCGGCTGCGGTGTCGGCTCGGGCTGAGGCTCGATCTCGGCCAATTCGGGAAGCTCCATTTCCTGAGGCACCGGAGGGGCCTCCATCGCCGGCAAGTCAGGCTCCGGCATGACGATATTGCCATCGATTGCCGGGCTCGGCAGCGGTGCGGGTGGCGGAGGCGGTGCAGCCGCCGGCGGGGGCGGCGGCGCTTCCGCCGGACTCGCTGCCTGCTCGGGCGCTTGTTCAGCGGGCGCCTCGACCATGGATACGGAAAGCGGCATTTCGATGACCTGCCGCTCGTCTTCCGGCGGCGCCACCAGTAGCGCCAGCAAGAAGAACAGGACCAGCGCCAGCGCAATGCCGCCCACTGCACCCAGCAGGTAACGCATCAGCGACCCCCTCGGGTTGCAGCGACGGCGACGTTGTCGACGCCAGCCTCACGTATACGATCCATGACCTCCACCAGCAATCCCGTCGTCGAGTTACGGTCGGCCTGAATGACGACGCTTCCCTCGGCGCTCACCATATCGGCCACCGCCGGCCCGACCCGGTGGGTGTCCACCGGCTTGCCATCGACCCAAACCGCCCCCTCGTTGCTGATAGCCACCATGACCTGGGCATCCGGGCGCGGCGAGGCGGCAGATGACTCGGGACGATCGATCTCGATACCACTTTCCTTGACGAAACTGGTCGTGACGATGAAGAAGATCAACATGATGAATACGACATCCAACATCGGCGTGAGATTTATCTCGGCCGCTTCGCTTTCGCCCTGCATCCGGCGCCTACGCATGGCTCTTCTCCATATCTTCCTCTGCAGCACGGGCCATGCGGTCGTGCAACCGCTGGTCTTCGCGCCGAATCACCTGCTCCAGGCGTGTGGTGAAAAGCAGCCCGACCACGGCAACCGCCATGCCGGCCAGCGTCGGCAAGGTCGCTCGCGCCACCCCATCGGCCATCGCCCGGGCCTGGCCGACGTCCGTCATGGCCAGGCTATCGAACACATGGATCATGCCGGTCACCGTCCCCAGCAGGCCCAACAGTGGACATAAGGCAACCAGCAATTTGAGCCACGGCAGTGGCTGCCGCAAACGTGCAATCAGATCTCGGGTCCAGATCTCACGCAGTGTCAGTGCACTCCAACTGGCGTGGTCGCGGCGCGCTGCCCATTGCGATACCAGCGCCTGTCGAGCCTTACGATGGGCAAAGCGCCAGTAGAACCACCGTTCGAGCCCCAGTGCGAACAAGGCCGTGGCCACCAACGCAATCACGACCAGCACCGCCCCGCCGGACTCGGCGAGACGGTAAAGCGGTTCAAGCAAAAGTGGCATGGCGACGCTCGCTGACCTCTGTCGGACGAGATTCGAGATGTTCCGCCAATACGGCGCTGGCCCGTCCTTCGAGAGTGCCGATCAGATTGCGGCTGCGACTGGCCAGGGCCGTCTGGGCAAACAGCAAGGGCACGGCCGTAATCAGACCCAGCACGGTCGTTACCAGGGCCTGGCTGATCCCACCGGCCATCAATTGCGGATCACCGGTACCGAACACGGTGATCGACTGAAAAGTGACGATCATCCCCGTAACGGTTCCCAGCAGTCCCAGCAGCGGCGCAACGGCGGCCAGCAACTTGACCAGCGGCTGGCCACGCTCCAAGCGAGGCTGCTCGGCCAGCAGCGCCTCGTCGAGGCGAGCTTCCAACGCCTCCGGGGCGTGCCCTTCCCCCAAGGCATTGAACCGCGACAGGACACGCCCCAGGGGATTGTCCTGACGCAGGGCACTCGGCTCACGCAGTTGCCGACGCATACGCACCGTGACGAGCAGCAGATAGGCATACTGCGCTAGAGCGATGATAAGACCAAGCACCCCCAGCGCTACGACGACGTAACCCACGGCACCGCCCTGCTGGAAGCGCTCCCAGAGCGTGGGTTGCTGTGCCAGGGCATCCAGCACGGCTCCACGCGTCGGATCGAAGGCCACTACATCGCCGTTTCCTGCCTGGTACGCCTCAAGAAGCTCCGATACATAGGACGGGGTATGCTCGGCGACGCTCAACGGCCCCGACCCACTAGGCACTTGCAGCAACTGGCCATTGCTGAAGCCCAGGTAGTCGCCAAGGCGCACGACCTCGCGAGACGAGACATTGCCGGCAGCATCGGCGACCGGCGCGGTGATTTCGATGCCTCGGCCACTCTCGAGCGTAAGGGAAATCAGACTGTCTCCAAGTGAGGCGAGCGTAGCCACGTCCAGCAGACCTTCGTCATCGAGACGCTCGGGCAATGCGGCTTGCCCACCGACCGTGAGCCAGCTGGCGTCAAGCGCGTTGCGCAGGTCGCTGGCATGGCGTCGCGCAACATCGTAGACGCTCTCCAGATCGCCAGCTTCTTCGCCCCGGCGTTCCCGCAACTCGGCAAGACGTGCCTGTTGCTCGGACTGCCGGGTTTCCAGCGTCTCCTGACGCTCCCGCGCCTGAGCGAGAGACTCACGCGCCTCGGACAATGCGGTATCCAAAGCCTGTTGATCGTTCAGTAACGCTTCGAGACGTTGGCGATCGCGAGTCTCAGCGGCCTGGCGATCGGCACGCAGAGTTTCCAATAACTGATCGGACGACTGCCTGACGTCTTCAGCCCCGGATTCGCCATCACCACTTTGGGCGAATGCCAACGGTACCCAGAACAGCACACCCAATGTCAGCAGCAAGCGAACCTTCATGACGCGCCCCCGCTCTGCGATCCCGCCGCAGTCACCTCGATGGAGGTCGGCAAGGCCAGCAGTTCCGGCGCGCGTTGCTCGCGCGCAATGCGCAACCCCTTGCGAACTTCAGCCAGCTGGTCGTCGTTGAGCGGCTGCCACTGGTTGGCACGGCTCTTCCAGACACCGCCTTCACTGCCGTCGGGGGCGACGTAGTACCACCCCACACGCCCTAGGCGAAGGTAATCGACTTCACGGTTTTCCGCGCCGGCGAGCTGCCCCTGCCAGGCATCCATCTCGCGCCCATAGTCGAGTTCGGTGCGCCAAGCACCCAAAAGCCGGTCTAGTTTGTCCGACGCGCTCATTTCGGCGTTGGCGAGCATGTTTTCGAGTTCGTCGACGCGTGCCAGGCGCTCCTCCTGGAGGAACGGCAGGTCCGTTTCTACCCATTGGCGCAACCGGTCGACCATGTCACGCATCAGTACCGGCATGGCTTCGCGTGTTTCCGACAGCGTATTCAGCGCCTGTTCACGCTGGGCAATGGTGTCTGCCTGCCGCTCGACCAGTGGGGCGAGCTCTGCATTGTAGGCCTTGAGCCGGTCGGCCTCGCGCTCTGCCGCTCGCAATTTGCGTAGCGCCTCTCGCGTCGCCTCGTCTGCCGCATCGATTTTTTCCTGCAGCTCGGCCTGCTCTCGCTGTGCCTCGATGCTTTCCTCGCGCACCTCGGTCTGTGCCAGCGCCAAGGTACAGGCTCCCATCAGGAGCATGACGACGGATAGACGACGGGAACGGCGCAATCGTCCTTGCTTCATGTGTCTTGCGCTCATCAATTCCTCACTGACGCTGTACGTGACTCGGGGTCACGCCACAGCATATCGGACAGTACAAATGACCAAGCTAATACAAACAAGAACAATTATCAATAAAGCCCAGCAACTTGCATGAAAAAACCGGCCCCTCGAGGGCCGGTTCAGAAGGCGTCACTGCCCTGAGCTTACAGCTTCTGTTCAAGCTCCGGCAGGATCTGGAACAGGTCGCCAACCAGACCATAATCCGCGACCTGGAAGATCGGTGCTTCCTCGTCCTTGTTGATCGCCACGATGACCTTGGAGTCTTTCATCCCCGCCAGGTGCTGAATC
>NZ_JAKRFI010000019.1 GCF_022348165.1 Halomonas sp. McH1-25 | reverse complement strand
GAAGACACGACCATCGGCTGGCGCTTTATCAATCCGCTGCTCAAGAAGCAGTACGGCGTCGACTCGATGCCCGAAACGGCGGAGAACGTCGCCGAGCAGTTCAAGATTTCCCGCGAGGATCAGGACCGGTTCGCCTACCACTCGCAGCTCAAGAC
Organism: Halomonas sp. McH1-25; assembly: GCF_022348165.1. Lineage (GTDB taxonomy): Bacteria > Pseudomonadota > Gammaproteobacteria > Pseudomonadales > Halomonadaceae > Modicisalibacter. Next base: position 8,341 of record NZ_JAKRFI010000019.1, on the reverse strand, counting down.
CAAGCGCGCTCAGGACAACGGTCGTCTGGCCAAGGAAATCGTGCCCATCGAGGTGCCGCGTCGCAAGCAGGATCCGTTGATCTTCGATACCGACGAGCACCCGCGCGAAACCACCCTCGAGAAGCTGGCCACCTTGCCGACGCCGTTCCGTGCCGCCGGTTCCAGCGTGATGGGCTCGGTGACGGCGGGTAACGCGTCCGGCGTCAACGACGGCGCGGCGGCACTGATCGTCGCCAGCGAAGCGGCGGTGAAACGCTACAACCTCACGCCGATGGCGCGCATCCATGGCATGGCCACTGCCGGGGTCGAGCCGCGCATCATGGGCATCGGGCCGGTGCCGGCCTCGCAAAAGCTGCTCGAGCGTCTGGGCATGACCACCGACCAGCTCGATCATATCGAGCTCAACGAGGCATTCGCGTCTCAGGCGCTGGCCTGTCTGCGCGAATTGGGCATCGCCGACGACGACCCGCGGGTCAACCCCAATGGTGGCGCCATCGCCCTCGGTCATCCGCTGGGCATGTCCGGGGCGCGCATCGTCACCAGCGCCATGCACGAGCTGCAGCTGACCGGCGGTCGTTTCGCGCTGTGCACCATGTGCATCGGCGTCGGGCAGGGGATCGCAACGCTCATCGAACGGGTCTGAGAGGTTGCGTCTTCTAGGAAGCGCAACGCCTGAGGCTTCCAACAGCAATATTTCTAAGCTCTCTGGAGTACGCCATGAAACATATAGAGAAGGGCGCTGGCCTCATGTCAGCGCCACGCGACTTTATTAACGACTTCAATGTTGACAATCTCAGCGCAGGAGTTGTGGCCGGTATATTCGGGCTCAGCGCTGGGATCATTCATATTAGCGCTGGCACGGCAGCCGGGCTTCCTCAGGAATTCACTCTGCTCTGGGTAATCAGTTATTTAATGATCAACGGCTTGTTTGGGCTGTTCTTGCCTGCCTACTACCGCCTTCCCTTACCGATGGCCAATTCGATTCCCGGTGCGCTGCTGTTCGCTGCGATCATTCCGGTCGTGGGACTCAACGAGGCCTTGGGGGCGACATTAATCGCAGGAGCGATATCTTTGATGGTTGGTTTGGCTGGAATGATGAGCCTTATCATGAAAGTGATTCCTATGCCCATCGTAATGGGCATGGTTGCGGGTATACTGCTCAAATTCGGTATTAACATGGTGATGCCGCTGCAGGATGCCACGTTACCTGCGATAGTGATGATTCTCTCTTTCTTCTTTTCCGCGCGTTATCTGCGCCGGGTGCCTCCGTTAGTCGTCACATTGGTGGTAGGTGTAGGCTACATGGCGATTTTTGGTGCTGATTTCTCGAGCGTCACCTTCTCAATGAAGTTCCCCGAGTTCATCATGCCGACCTTCACTTTGGAGGCATTCCTCGCTTATGGCCTACCACTTGCCCTGATCCTTGTAGGGATGGAAACGCCCGCCGGGGTCGGGCTCGTCAAGGGCATGGGCTATAAGGAGGCGCCAGCCAATGCCATCACCGCAGTAGGTGGTTTAGGTACCATGATCTCTGCATTTTTCAATTTGCATAGCACTTGTATCGCAGCTCCTATGACGGGTATCTGTTCAGGCCCTGAGGCAGGTAGCCATGATAAACGTTGGGTCGCGGCCGTTATTGTTGGGATGATCTTTATAGTAGCAGCACCCTTTTATGGCTTCGTCTTTAGCCTGATCGAGGCCATGCCGAGTTACTTTATCGCCATCATTGCTGGTCTTGCGCTATTGAGAGTGATCAGTTCCGCGATGCACATCACTTTCTCAGGTAAGCACGAAGTCGGCGCTATGTTCTCCTTCCTGATTGCTGTTTCAGGGATTCAGCTTCTAGGTATTGGTTCCTCCTTCTGGGCATTGGTGTTGGGGGTTGGTCTCTCGATGCTAGTTGAGTTCAAGGACTTCGACTTTACTTTTGAGCGCTCAGTGGCTCGGAAGCGTAGTCTGAGATAATAAAACAAATTAACTTGCAAATTGCTAAGCTCATCAGCAAGCAGCGGCTTCGTATTGCCCCGTGCAATATCTATTCGTTGCCGCTTTGCGGGGACTCTCTAGGGTCGGAGTCATTCTCCGGCCCGCTGACTTCTGCGATTTGGTATCGATATGAAGCGTGTTTAGCTTTGTTTCCCTTGCAAACTAAGGTGTGCATTACGAGTATCTAGTTTGGCAGCTGTGAGATGGGAGAGGTAAGATCCATAGTTGAAGTTCTCAGACTGCATGACGCGTTAGCACGCTACGTCGAGGATGGTACCACCGTGGCCACGTGAGCGCCTGAGTGGCCGGGCACTGTTATAAGCACCCCTGAGGGGCTCAGAAAGACGCAGCGCTCACCTATTCTTTCAAGATTTCATACTGTGAACACACCCCTGGCGTCGCTGGTATCGCGAGGCCCCCATTCGGCTCTGTACGCTCGTCACCAAGCTGACGATCACACCAGACGTGGACCTCTCTCCTGTTTCTAAGCTGCCTGCACGGCAGTGAACCGTTCGGGTGATCCTGTCCGCGTCTGCATGGTTTTCTAAGCTGCCTGCACGGCAGTGAACGGAATTGCTTCTGGAAGTCCGCTAGCCGGATGTTTCTAAGCTGCCTGCACGGCAGTGAACGGTGACGACCGCGTTGGCCGCGCACATGGTCATTTCTAAGCTGCCTGCACGGCAGTGAACACCGGGTGCGTCACATGCGACTTGGCGGCGGTTTTCTAAGCTGCCTGCACGGCAGTGAACTGGCTGCAATGCCCGTGGTTGTGGGCGCGGCGTTTCTAAGCTGCCTGCACGGCAGTGAACATGGGCAAGGTGCGTCCTGATGAGCGTCCGCCTTTCTAAGCTGCCTGCACGGCAGTGAACCTTCAACGGGGTGGCGATGGGATCGAGGTTACTTTCTAAGCTGCCTGCACGGCAGTGAACGCTCGATCCAGAGTGACCGTCAGGCGGCAGGATTTCTAAGCTGCCTGCACGGCAGTGAACGTAGCCGAGGAACAGTTTCGACAGGTGCTTCATTTCTAAGCTGCCTGCACGGCAGTGAACACCGAGATCAAACGCCTACGCCGCCAGGCAGATTTCTAAGCTGCCTGCACGGCAGTGAACCTGGGGCTTGTTCCAGATCATGGGATTCCACTTTTCTAAGCTGCCTGCACGGCAGTGAACGCGCTCGCAGAATGCCGGGTATTCGTTCGCCGTTTCTAAGCTGCCTGCACGGCAGTGAACGCCTTTTCGGGGTTGATGGCATCCAATGGCATTTCTAAGCTGCCTGCACGGCAGTGAACTTCGAGACTGGGCGGCAGTTTGCGGCGGACGTTTTCTAAGCTGCCTGCACGGCAGTGAACCGTGGGCCATCGATCCGGCCTACGATTACCAGTTTCTAAGCTGCCTGCACGGCAGTGAACGTCCTGCAGTCGCAGAACAACATCACCGACGCTTTCTAAGCTGCCTGCACGGCAGTGAACTAGAGCGCCACAGCAGCATCTCTCAAAGTAATCAATGAGCTACGTTGTGAAAGAGCAATCGGCCCTTTTTCGAAAGCATACCTTAACTTATTGAAATTCGGTTTCTTCTTTCCACTCTCGAAAAAAGGGTCCTAGACAATTTTACCTGAGGTCAGGTAACGGCACTGGACTGGCCATAGTGGACAGCCCCCTGGAGACCCGGATGGGACTCGAGCGCAAGGGGGGCATCTCCTTCATAAGCTACAACGGACCAGCAAAGCCGGAACCGGCCGCCATTGCTCTCGCTTACCATTTGGAAGAATGGCAGCTCTTGATCATGGGCTTCTTGAATGTGCTTGAGCCGCACCGATCGGCCCGGGATGCGTTCGGAGCGTCGAGCGGGAATACGGAAGCGCTGGTAAAGGCTCCACGAGCCGACGTAATCCTCTGGTACCGAACGTGGATACTGGATGATCGCCTGCTCACGCAGCGTCTTAGCAGCACGCACGTTCTCGATCAGTGTATCCAGCTCATCCCGGCTCGAGGCAAACACCCTCAGCACAGAATATTGTAATCGGTCATGACCGGGCATGGCCAATGTGTACCGGCCCCGTGCCTTGCGAAAGGCGCCGTGAAGTACGCGAGCGATAGCCGAGGGCTACCGTCGGACTTGGAAGCGGGGTGGGCCGTACATCGAAATCGGTAAACCATTTGGGCTGCATCGGGCTTACTCCTTGGAACCCGAGTAGACGCCACCACGCATCAGTGTCTACAGCGGCTTTCTTGCATCATCAAGCATCTGCCAGACCTTGAGGGCGGCCTCCCTTAAATCGGGGTCCTGGGCCCCGAACATGCCTCCGAGTGCGTTCTTTAGGGCGTGGTACTGAGCTTTGGATAGTTTCCCTGACCCAGTAGCCCCTTTCTCTAAGGTGTGGGCTGATAGCTCGATGTATGTTTGCATGGCATCGGTGTTCTTCAATTCTTTATTCCTATGACATCTCGTGCTGGTAGCGCATTGTACCCGGCCTGCCGGGTTTTACTCAGCAGGTAGCAGTGCCGCTTTTCTGAAACGCTCTGGAACGATCGAAACGCCAAAATGACATTCTTGAACTGGTCGGTCAGTCTGACCGGGGAGCTATGGTGATTTCTGGTGTACGGGAGGTGGCAGGAAGGGTGGCGTATCCTGTTGATTGATCACGACCAAGATCTCAATCAACAAGAGCGGATACGCCATGACCGATTCTACCCTCCGAGCCCTGTCGCAGCCAGAACCTGAGGTCTCCGACCCGTTGCACGAATTGTTGCGCCAAGGGGCTCGAGACCTGATCGCCAAGGCCGTGGAGGCCGAGTTGGCCACCTTCCTGGCCCAGTATGCCGACACGACCCTGGAGGACGGTCGGCAGGCGGTGGTACGCAACGGCTATCTGCCGGAGCGCACCGTGCAGACCGGCATCGGTGCCGTCACCGTCAAGGTGCCCAAGGTGCGGGACCGGAGTGACGGCCAGGCCTGCTTCAACAGCACCCTGTTGCCGCCCTACCTGAAACGGGCCCGCAGCGTCGAAGAGCTGATTCCCTGGCTCTATCTCAAGGGCGTCTCTACCGGCGACTATCAGGAGGCCCTGTCGGCCCTGCTGGGTGACCAAGCGAAGGGCCTGTCGGCCAACACGGTCTCGCGACTGAAGGCCCAGTGGCTCGATGAGCACAAGGCCTGGTGTCAGCGGGACCTGGCGGATCGCCGCTATGTGTACTGGTGGGCCGATGGCATCTACAGCAATGTGCGATTGGATGATCGCCTGTGTCTGCTGGTGATCATTGGCGTCACCGAACATGGCCGCAAGGAACTGGTCGCCGTCGAGGATGGACATCGGGAGTCGGAGGCCAGCTGGACAGAGCTGCTCACGGGCTTGCGAGAGCGTGGTCTGATCGAGGCACCCAGGCTGGCGATCGGCGACGGTGCGCTCGGTTTCTGGAAGGCGCTGAGCAAGGTCTACCCGGACACGGCACATCAGCGTTGCTGGGTCCACAAAACGGCCAACGTGCTGAATAAGCTGCCCAAATCGGTGCAGCCCAAGGTCAAGGCCAACCTTCACGAGATCTGGATGGCCGAGACGCGCGAAGCAGCCCATCAGGCCTTCGACCGCACGCTGAAGCGCTTCGGCGCCAAGTACCCCCAGGCGATGGACTGCCTGGCCAAGGATCGGGACGAACTGCTGGCATTCTACGACTTCCCGGCAGAGCATTGGGTGCACATCCGCACCACCAACCCGATCGAGTCGACCTTCGCCACGGTCCGCCTGAGGACGAAGCGCAGCCGGAACTGCGGCTCCCGGGACACGACCTTGGCGATGGTCTTCAAACTGCTCCAGTCCGCCCAGAAACGCTGGAGACGGATCAAGCACTTCCAGAAGTTGGAGCTGGTCGTCAGCAACGTCAAGTTCCAGGATGGGGAGCAGGTAGCCGATCAATCAGACAGGACTGCGGCCTGACCGCCATCCACCAGATTTGACGATAACTCCTGACCGGGCAGAGGTGGTCATGTCGGCCACGGCATAAAGCTCCGGCTTCAATCAAGTTGGGATGCTACATCTTGTGGCGACTATCTTCGCATCGGTAATCATGATTCTGAGATAACTTTTACCACCAAGGCCGGCACAGTGGGATAATCCCACTTAGGTAGTGCCTGTCGCAATGCCATAAGATAGAGCATGCGCAGGCTGTCGGGGTTTTTCTGGTTCGGGGCACTCACCGGCTGGTCTCCGTTACAGCCATCTAGGCGGCTTTGTAGAACCCCGTCGGCGGGGTGTGCTCGAAGGTCAAGCGAAGGCGACGTAGCATCTGCGCCAGCGAGCAGAGCGGGCCAGCAGTGCGCTCTCATCCTTACCATAAAGCGTGGCGATATGCTTGCCGCGATAGGTGAACAGCTAGGCTACCTAGCTTGGCTTCGGCGTCTGCCAGGGGTAAACATAACCTAGCAATAGGCTGCTCCCGGTGGTGGTCAAGCGGATAACGAGACTAGGCCGGGGTGGAGCATGAGGCGGGCGGCTTTCATCACCATAGGCGGCCAAATGGCTCAGCCATTCGGGTTGATGGGGGGAGCTGCTGACGGTACTAAAGTGTAGGACATTTGCCAAACGCCACGGTTGCGCTCACCCGTGAGCACTCTCCTGTAGCTGGCAAGGGCCCGCTGTTATGTTAAGCATTGTCAAGGTAAGGTGTACTGCGCTACACAAAGCAATTCACTCATCAGGAATTTTGACATGGCCGTCACCCCGCAGCAGCAAGAACACCTCGTTGCCCTCACTACTGCTATGTTCAATGCGCCGCCTGGAGCCGAGTTCCTCGCTGAATTCGAAGGCTATTTGGAGCAAGGCCAGAGCATCGAGCAGATTGCCGCCAACCTTGCCGCCACAGAGGCATTCAATTCTCAGTTCGAGGGCATGACGAGCACGGCTGAAAAGATCGACAAGGTATTGGAAGGGTTAAGCATTACTCAAGATAGCCCTACATATGCTGAGGCCTTCGCGTTTTTCGACAATAACCTTGCTGCTGGTCGCAACCCTTGGGAGCTCTTGGTTGAGGCTGGCGAGTTCTTCTACAACACTGACGATCCCAAGTTCGCGAATGCTGCAGATACCTTCCTGAACAAGGTCGAGGCAGGCGTCTACCATTCCGCCACATTGGGTCTGCCAAGTGGAAGCCTAGATGAACTGCAGCAGTCGATTGCTAATGTGACCGAGGATCCATCGTCTGTTGCCCGTGTAAAGGATTCTCTAGACTTGGCGGCTAATCCTCCTACCGAGGACGTGCTGGCAACCGTTCAGATTCCTCTGGACGCTGGCGATGGGTGGCTCAACACAAGTAACAGCCTCGACCTCTCTCTAAGCTTTCCATCTGACACTGAATACCATTCCATAGGCCTTATCGGTGGTGGAATATCGTCTACAAGCATCAGTGGGTCTGTTCGTGGTGACGAAGCTGTATATTACATTGGCATGGATGCGACTAATGGCATGGACAGTGGTGGGGTCAGCATCAGCTTTGTCGTCGATCGGGATAGCAAGGACACCTTCTATGTAGACCTCGAAAGCCTAGTTTTGAATGGCGTTGAGCAGGGCCCCGATCTTTACACTGCGGATAGCTCGGACTTCACCTTCGAAGATTACACCCCTACTGATGATGTATGGTCTCCCTTCCTGACGTCAGGCATGGATTACAGCCAGGAACTTGACCTGTCAGAGCTGAATAGTGATGAAGCTGTCATGAGCGCTGAGGAGGCCTACCTGGACGAAGCAACAACGCCAGAGCTTGTTGGCATCTATAACGCCGAGGTCGAGTTCATTTAGCAACATACGTTATTGCGATGAGGTTGGCCTTGCTGTAAGTCGGTTAACGTGAAGGCCCCGGTGCTCCCGGGGCTAGAAGTAAGTTCTCCATTCCCAGGCCGAACCTTGCCTAAGGTACGCAGACCGTCTATGTGAATATTAAAAATGGACCAACCGGGTGCCTATCCATGCCATACAGTTACAAGTACAAACCACTGAGCAGCAGCGTCAAGAATGGTCAAATGCCTCACATGGCAGGGTTTATCATTTTCAACACACGCACCAAGGAAGAAGGTGCTATCTGTTTTGAGAGTGAAGTAGAAGCCAAGCTGACCTGCCTGGAGCTCAACTTGAAGGAACAGGGCATGAGCGACAAACACCACTAATGGTTAAAGCCTGCAGGGTGCAGGCCGATATTCGATAGTGACGCAGGGAAAAGGGCTCAAGGAGGGAGAATGCCTGACCTGCCACCGAACTTTCATCCAGCGGCTATTTGAGTCCCGTTAGTCTTCGTGTCGATTCGTGCAGCTGTCAGCGTCTGCGCATAAGCCACCGGGGTTTGGTAATCCAGGGCCGAGTGCGGACG
>NZ_JAKRFI010000018.1 GCF_022348165.1 Halomonas sp. McH1-25 | reverse complement strand
GAAGACACGACCATCGGCTGGCGCTTTATCAATCCGCTGCTCAAGAAGCAGTACGGCGTCGACTCGATGCCCGAAACGGCGGAGAACGTCGCCGAGCAGTTCAAGATTTCCCGCGAGGATCAGGACCAGTTCGCCTACCACTCGCAGCTCAAGACCAAGCGCGCTCAGGACAACGGTCGTTTGGCCAAGGAGATCGTGCCCATCGAGGTACCGCGTCGCAAGCAGGATCCGTTGATCTTCGATACCGACGAGCACCCGCGCGAAACCACCCTCGAGAAACTGGCCACATTGCCGACGCCGTTCCGTGCCGCCGGTTCCAGCGTGATGGGCTCGGTGACGGCGGGTAACGCTTCCGGCGTCAACGACGGCGCAGCGGCGATGATCGTCGCCAGCGAAGCGGCGGTGAAACGCTACAACCTCACGCCGATGGCGCGCATCCATGGCATGGCTACCGCCGGGGTCGAGCCGCGCATCATGGGCATCGGGCCGGTGCCGGCCTCGCAAAAGCTGCTCAAGCGTCTGGGCATGACCACCGACCAGCTCGATCATATCGAGCTCAACGAGGCATTTGCGTCTCAGGCGCTGGCCTGCCTGCGCGAACTGGGTATCGCCGACGACGATCCGCGGGTCAACCCCAATGGTGGCGCCATCGCCCTCGGTCACCCGCTGGGTATGTCCGGGGCGCGCATCGTCACCAGCGCCATGCACGAGCTGCAGCTGACCGGCGGTCGTTTCGCGCTGTGCACCATGTGCATCGGCGTCGGCCAGGGGATCGCAACGCTCATCGAGCGCGTGTGAGCCGTGTGAGATAAGTACCGCAACGAAGGCCGGCAGCCCGATTCGCCGGCTTTTCTCGTTTGGTCAAAGGAGAGAATCATGGCTTTTCTGGATGTGAACGGACGCAGCGTCGCGTATCGCCTGCTGGGCGCCGAGGCGCTGCCGCTGCTGGTGCTGGCTCATCCGCTGGGCATGACCCAGGCGGTATGGGACGACCTGCTGCCAGTGCTGTTGCCGCGCTACCGGGTACTGACCTGGGACCTGCCGGGGCATGGCGCGAGTGCGGCGTGGCCCGAGGCGGGTGGCGAGATCACCCCCGCCAGCCTGGCGGCCGAGGCGCTGGCGCTGGCCGACCATGCCGGGGCCTCGCGTTTTCATTTCGTGGGCACCTCCATCGGCGGCGTCGTCGGGCAGCAGTTGCTGACGGCGCATGCCGAGCGGCTACTGTCGGCGACGCTGACCAACACCGGCGCCGTGATCGGTAACCCCGACCTGTGGAATACCCGCGCAGGCCGCGTTCGCCAGGAAGGGCTTGCCGCCATGGCCGGCGAGATCGTGCCGCGCTGGTTCGCGCCGGCGCTGGTCGAGGCGCAGCCTGCGCTCGCCGAGGGCTGGAAGGTACAGATGGCACGCACCGACGGCGAAAGCTATGCGCGCCTGTGCGAAATGCTCGGCCGTACCGACTTCAGCGACAAGCTCACCGGACATGGGGTGCCGGTCCACCTGCTGGGCGGTCGCGAGGACATGGCGACACCGCCAGCCACGCTGGAAACGTTGGCGAAGGAGTGTGGGGATGCACCATTGGACATCCTCGACGATGTCGCCCATGTGCCGTCGGTGGAATGCTCAGCCGACCTCGCCCAGCGCCTACTGGGCTGGCTGTCGGTCAATCTCGGCAATGTCGGGGAGCAGGGCGTGCCTTATGCCACGGGGCTCACGACCCGCAAGCAGGTGCTCGGCGAAGAGCATGTCGCCCGGGCCAGCGCCGGGGCAACCACGCTCGATGCGCCATTCCAGCAGATGATCACGCGTCTGGCCTGGGGCGAGCTGTGGAGCAACGACGAGCTGACGCGTCGCGAACGCAGCATGATCACCACGGGGATTCTTGCCGCGCTGGGCCGTGAGGAGCTCGAGCTGCACCTCAAGACCGCCAAGCGTATCGGCTTATCCGAAGCCGAACTGCGTCAGGTGCTGATGCACGTGGCGATCTATGGCGGCGTACCGGCAGCCAACCATGCTTTCGCCATGGCCAAGAAACTCGGCTGGGGCGAAGCGCTTGACTGAGCTTGCGTTGAACCGATGGCTAGTCGTCTTAGACCAAAGTCGCGATTTCCTCCGCGCCGAGAGTCGCTAGCATTGGCTTTGATCGCTATGCGAACTATCGTTCGTCTAATAGTCATCTTCGCAGGAATGAGGGAGCATAGCCGTTAAACAGCTTCCTCGTTCGACAACGATAAAAGGACCCTAGCCATGAAACGTACCCTGACTCGCTGCCTGCTCGCGCTTTCCATTGCCGGGGTCGCCACTGCGGCCCACAGTGAGACCACCCTGCGCATGTCGCATTTCTGGCCGGGTGCCTCGGCGATCAACAAGGACATCTTCGAGGCCTGGGCCAAGACCATCGAAGAAGAGTCCAATGGCGAACTGCGCGTGCAGAACTTCCCGTCGCAGACCCTGAGCAAGGCCGACGACACCTACGAAGCCACCGTCAAGGGCATTGCCGATATCGGCATCACCGCCCAGGGCTATACTGCCGGACGCTTCCCGCTGTCGCAGATCGTCGAATTGCCCGGCGTGGCCGAGTCGGCGCCGGAAGGCGCCTGCATCATGCAGACCCTCTACAACGAAGGTCACTTCGGCGATGAGTACAAGGACAGCCATGTGCTGTTCATGTTCACCACCGGGCCGGGCTATATCCATACCCGTGAGACGGACGTTCAGACGCCGGAAGACCTGCAGGGCCTGCGTATCCGTCGTCCGACCGCGGTGGCCGGCAACATGCTCGAGAACATGGGCGCCCAGCCGGTCGGCATGCCCGCCCCGGACATCTATACCTCCATGCAGCGCGGCGTGCTGGATGGCCTGAGCTTCCCGTGGGAAGGCATGAAGGTATTCCGTCTCAACGAGTTGGCCAACTATCACACCCAGGTGCCGTTCTATACGCTGGTCTTCGTCGCCACCATGAACCAGAACGCCTACGAGCGCCTCTCCCCCGAACAGCAGGCGGTCATCGACGCCAACTCCGGCATGAAGTGGGCCGAGAACGCCGGTGACGTGTTCGACCGTCTCGACCAGGCCGGCAAGCAGGAAGCCGAGGAAGCGGGGCATACCATTCGCGTGATCGACAATCCGCTGGAGAACTCCGACTGGCAGGCGCCGCTGAATCAGGGGATCGAGACCTACCTGAGCGGTCTCGAGGAGCGTGGCCTGAACCAGGCGCATGACGTCTACCAGGCGGCACTCGACGCCAAGCAGGCCTGCTCTGAGCAGTCCTCCTAACCGTAGAACCCGATTCTAGGAGGTCATCATGCAGCAAGGGCTCGTTCGATTCAGTCGTTGGCTGGAAGCCCTGTGCAAGCTCATCGCCGGCATCGCCCTGACGGGCATGCTGGCGGTGACCGTCGTCGACGTGACGCTGCGCTATGTGTATCGCCTCAGCGACGGGGCACTGGCCTGGAGTGTGGTAGGCAGTGTCGAGCTGGTCAGCTACCTGATGCTGTTCGCGCTGCTGGCGGCCATGGCCGCCAACGTCGAGAAGGGCCAGGTGGTGGTCGAGGCGTTCAGCCACCGGCTCAACGCGACCATCAAGACCCGTCTCAACGGCTTCTATCTGCTGGGCTTCACCGCCCTGGGACTGGTGGTGGCCGTCGGCCTGTGGGACTCGGCGGTCAGTGCCGGGGCGCACGGCGAGGTCACCCAGGATCTGCGCCTGCCGATGGGGCCGATCTACTGGACGGCGGCGGGCTTGAGCCTGCTGCTCAGCATTCGCAGCCTGGCGTTCGCCCTGCTGGGACTGGTGTTCAATTACCGCGTGGCATCGGTCGAGGAGATCTGAGATGAGTAGCGAAATGATCGGTGCCACGGGCCTGGGCCTGTTGCTGATCCTGATGATTCTGCGCGTGCCGGTGGCGCTGACCATGCTGATCATCGGCGTGGGCGGTTTCTCGCAGGTCATCAGCTGGGACGCAGCGATCTCGATGGTCAAGTCGGTGCCCGTCGAGGTGCTGACCAACTACAGTTTCAGCGCCGTGCCGATGTTCATCCTGATGGGCGTGCTCGCCGCGCACTCGGGCATGGCCGGCAAATTGTTCGACTCCACGCGGGTCATCTGCGGCGGCTGGAAGGGCGGTCTGGCGATCGCCGCGGTGGGCTCGTGCGGCATCTTCTCGGCGATCTCCGGCTCGTCGCTGGCCACCGCCAGCACCATGACCCGCGTGGCTCTGCCCGAGATGGAGCGCTACGGCTACAACCGCGGCCTGGCCACCGGCGCCCTGGCCGCCGGCGGCACGCTGGGGATCATGATTCCGCCGAGTATCGCACTGCTGATCTACGCCATCCTTACCGAGCAGTCGGTGGGCGACATGTTCATGGCCGGGCTGATTCCCGGCCTTCTGGGGCTGGTGATGTATGCCTTGACGGTCACCGTGATGATGCGGATCAAGCCGACCCTGGCAGTGCCGGGGCAGCCGACGAGCTGGCGCGAGAAAGCCGGCTCGCTGGCCGGGCTGGTGCCGTTCTTCGCGGTGTTCCTGATCATCATCCTGGGCATCTACTTCGGGCTGTTCACGCCCACCGAAGGAGCCAGTGTGGGCGCCTTCGCCACGCTGATCTATGCGCTGGTCAAGGGCATTCGCGGCGCCGGGCTGTGGCAGGCGCTGCAGGAGACCCTGGCGCTGTCGACGGTGGTGTTCTTCATGCTGGTGGGCGCCGAGACGCTGGGCTACTTCATCTCGGTGTCGCGCATCTCGTTCTCCATCTCCGACTATCTGTTCAGCCTGAACCTGGCACCGATCGTCGTGCTGCTGTGCATCCTGGCGATGTACTTCATCCTCGGTATGTTCATGGACTCGATCGCCATGCTGGTGATCACCGTGCCGGTGGTCTACCCGATCATTCAGGCGGTGGGCATCGACCCGGTGTGGTTCGGGGTGATCACGGTGCTGACCGTGGAGCTGGGGCTGATCACCCCGCCGGTAGGCATGAACGTGTTCGTGATCAAGGCGATGGCCCCGCACGTGGGGCTGGGCGAGATCTTCAAGGGCGTGGCGCCGTTCATCGTCTCGGATTTCGTGCGCCTGGCGCTGCTGATCCTGTTCCCGGTGCTCAGCCTGTACCTGGTCACGGGATAGCGGCCTGTCCGGAAATCGCAAGCGCAAACGCTGACGGCTCTGCCGTCGGCGTTTTTCGTTAGGGTTTCAGGTCCCGGTGATCGCCTCGACGAGGCGGTTACAGAACCAGCGCTGGGCCGGGGAACGGGTGGTATGGGACTGCCAGTGAAGTGCAACGTCGAAGGGTGGCACCTCGAACGGCAGGTCGAGCACCTTGAGCGGAGCCTCACGTGCAAAGGCGCTGGCGATTTGCTCGGGGAGGATGACCAGCAGGTCGCTTTCCTGAAGGATGCGCGGCAGGCTCGAGAAATGCGATACCGTCAGGCGGACCTTGCGTTGCAGCCCTTGCTCGCGAAGCACGTCCTCGGCGAGGCCGTGTCCGGTCGAGGCGGCGACCACGGCGTGCCGGGCCTGGATGAATTGTTCCAGGCTCAGGGCGTCGCCGATGGTGTCATGGTCGCGGTTGAGCAGGCACACGTAACGATCGCTGAGCAGCACGCGCCGCTCGACGCCCGTCGCACCGACAGGGCGGCTGCAGATGACGGCGTTGATCTTGCCGGTGGCCAACCAGTCCTCGACCTTGTCGATTTCCAGCGGAACGACCTCGAGCTCGATGTCGGGTGCCTGGACATGCAGGTGCGCGAGGATGCGCGGTAGCAGCGACATTTCGCCAAGGTCGGTCAGTGCCAGGCGGAAACGCTTCTGCGATTGGCGAGGCTCGAACTCATTGTTGCTTTCCAGAACGCTGTCGATCTGAGCCAGAGAATCGCGCAGGGCGGGGTAGAGCTGCATGGCGGTAAAGGTGGGCTCCATGCCGTCGCGGGAGCGTACGAACAGTCGATCGCCGAACTGGTCGCGCAGGCGTGACAGAGCGTAGCTCACCGAGGGCTGAGTGACGTGCAGCCGTTCTGCGGCCAAGGTCACGCTACGGGCATCGTAGAGCGTGACGAAGACCCTCACCAGGTTAAGATCAATGGCAGCCATAAAATAGATACAGTTTATTTTTTATAGAAAAACTATCGATTTGATCGATGGTAGCACGAAGGCTAGCGTGGAATCACACAGTCATTTCGGAGCCCCGCCATGCCTACCGTGCATTCCGTCACCTACCAGCTCCTGCGTCGCCAGGGGCTGAATGTCGTCTTCGGCAATCCCGGCTCCAACGAGCTTCCGTTCCTCAAGGATTTTCCCGAGGACTTCCAGTACGTCCTCGGCCTGCATGAAGGTGTCGTGGTCGGCATGGCCGACGGCTACGCCCTGGCCAGCGGCCAGCCGGTGCTGGTCAATCTGCATGCCGCAGCGGGTACCGGCAACGCCATGGGCGCGTTGACCAATGCCTGGTATTCGCATTCGCCCCTGGTACTCACTGCCGGCCAGCAGGCCCGTTCGATGATCGGCGTCGAGTCCATGCTCGCCAATGTCGATGCGCCCTCGTTGCCGCGCCCGCTGGTCAAGTGGAGTTATGAACCGGCCTGTCCCGAAGACGTGCCACGCGCCCTCAGCCAGGCGATTCATATGGCATCGCTGCCCGCCAAGGGGCCGGTTTACGTGTCGATTCCGCATGACGACTGGGGACGAGAGGTCGAAGAGGACGCCACGCTGGTGACCCGACGCGACGTGCATCATGCCGGGACGCCGTCCGACGCCCAACTTGCCGGTTTGGCCGAACGCCTCAATCGGGCACGCAACCCGGTCGTGGTACTCGGGCCCGAAGTCGACGCGGAGCATGCCAATGCCTTGGCCGTCGAACTGGCCGAGCGCCTGCGCATGCCGGCCTGGGTGGCGCCGTCCGCCTCGCGCTGCCCGTTCCCGACCCGCCATGCCTGTTTCCGCGGGGTATTGCCGGCAGCGATCGCGGGGATTTCCGGCAAGCTGGAAGGCCACGATTTGATCCTGGTCATCGGTGCGCCGGTGTTCCGATATCACCAGTACGCGCCGGGGCGCTACCTGCCCGAGGGCGCCGAGCTGATTCATCTGACCAGTGATGTGCAGGAAGCTGCGCGCGCGCCGATGGGCGATGCCCTGGTCGGTGGTTTGTACGCCACGCTGGAAAAACTGCTGCCGACCCTGACGCAGAGCGAGCGTGCCATGCCCGAGCCGCTGCCATTGCCGCAACCGATGGCGGATGAGCCCGGTCGTCTGGCGCCGGAGAGCGTCTTCGATGCGCTGGATGCGTTGGCTCCTAAGGATGCGATCTTCGTCAAGGAATCGACCTCGACGGTCACCGCCTTCTGGCAGCGCGTGGAAATGCGCCATCCCGACAGCTACTTCTTCCCGGCGGCCGGGGGGTTGGGGTTCGGCCTGCCTGCCGCCGTGGGCGTACAGCTTGCCCGGCCCGAGCGTCAGGTCATCGCGGTGATCGGCGACGGGTCGGCCAACTACGCCATCAGCGCCTTGTGGAGTGCGGCCCAGTACGGCGTGCCGGTGGTGTTCATCATCCTCAGGAACGACACCTACGGCGCGCTGCGCTGGTTCTCGCGCATGCTGGATGCCGAGGATGCGCCGGGCCTCGACGTGCCGGGACTGGACTTCTGCGCCCTGGCGCGCGGCTACGGCGTCGAGGCGGTGTGTACCGATACTCGTGACGCTTTCGAGAATGCCCTGCGCCAGGCCCTGAATGCCACGAAGCCCATGCTGATCGAGGTACCGACGACGACCATCGAACCCTGATGACAGAAGACGCCGATCACGGCAATGCAAGACACCAACAACGATAAGAGGAAAAACGCATGAAACACGCCATCTCACGCCTGCTGCTCGTCACCTCCACGCTGGGGCTGTGCGCCTCGGCCGGTGCGGAAACCACCCTGCGCATGGCTCACTTGTGGCCGGCCGGCTCGGCGGTCAACCAGGAGCTCTATCAGGCCTGGGCGAAACGGATCGAAGAGGAGTCCAACGGTCAGCTTAACGTCGAGATCTACCCCTCGCAGACGTTGGCCAAGTCCGAACAGGCCTACGATGCGGCGGCCAACGGCATTGCCGATATCTCCGTCACGCTGCAGGGCTATACGGCCGGCCGCTTCCCGCTCACCGAGATCGTCCAGTTGCCGGGGGTGGTCAACAGCGCTTCTCAAGGTGCCTGTATTCTGCAGTCGCTGTATGAACAAGGTGACGTTGCCAGCGAGTACGACGATACCCACGTGCTGTTCCTGTTTACCACCGGACCGGCCTACCTGCATACACGAGAGACAGAGATCAAGACTCCTGCCGACCTTCAGGGCCTGCGCATCCGTCGCCCCAGCGAGGTGGCCGGCGAGATGCTCGCCAGCATGGGGGCCCAGCCCCTGGGCATGCCGGCGCCGGACATCTATACCGCGCTGCAGCGTGGAGTGATGGACGGCCTGAGCTTCCCTTGGGAAGCCATGAAGGTATTTCGGATCAACGAGTTGACGAACTATCACCTGCAGGTGCCGTATTACGCCGGCGCCATCGTGGCGACGATGAGCCAAGCCGCCTATGACCGGCTATCTCCGGAGATGCAGGCGGTGATCGACGATAATAGCGGCATGGCGTGGGCGCTCAAGGCGGGGCAGGTTTTCGACGAGCTCGACAAGGCCGGACGCGAGGAAGCCGAAGCCCAGGGCAACATCATCCACGTCGTCGAGAATCCGCTCGACGATCCCGCCTGGGCTGCGCCGCTCAAGCAAGGCACCGAAAACTATCTCAAGCGGCTCGAGGCACGCGGTCTGGATAACGCCCATGAGATCTATGAGAAAGCCTTGGCGTTGCGCAATCAGTGCGATGCTTGAGCGTCGGCGTTAGGATGCTAACAGTATTCTCGACACAATAAGGAACACGCCATGGAACGTTTGAATCTGTTGATCGGTGGCCAGTCGCGGCCAGCCCAGGAAAACGCTGATTTCGACCGCGCCAACCCGCTCAACGGCGAGACCGTCACCCGCGCGGCGGCCGCCTCCGTCGACGATGCCCGCGCCGCCGCCGACGCCGCGGCGCGCGCCTTCCCGGCCTGGTCGAAGACCGGCCCCGGCGAGCGGCGCATGAAGCTGCTCAAGG
>NZ_JAKRFI010000017.1 GCF_022348165.1 Halomonas sp. McH1-25 | reverse complement strand
GATCTCCGGCGCTCCGCCACCGCCCGGCAGGCGTACCTTGGGTGCCGTATAGTCGCCGATCAGCGTGGTGTTGAGGTTGCAGTAGCGGTCGATCTGCGCCGTTCCCAGGAAGCCCACGTCGACCTTGTCGCCCTGCAGCCAGTAGCGGAACATCTCGGGGACCGAGACGGTAGTCAGCGCGGTTTCGCATAGCTCGCCATCGCCAATCGACAGCGGCAGTACATCGGGCTTGGTCTGCAGCGTACCGGATTCATAAATCAGCACCACATCCGGCGCGTGGGTCAGGCGGGCCAGGTTGGCCGCCTCAGAGGGCAGGCCGATGCCGACGAAGCAGGTGGTGCCGTTCTCCAATGCCCGCGCAGCGGTGAGGGTCATCATTTCCGCGGAGGTATAGTTGCTCATCAGGATTCTCCTCCCGCTTCAAACACGTTGGTCTTGAGCCAGTCGTTGAAGGCGTCGCGGTCCCGGGCGATGGCATCCCATTCCTTGTAGAAACGGTTGTTACGCGGGTAGTAGCCATGCGCATAGGACGGATAGGCGCCCTTTTCGGCCACGGCGATGGCATCGATGGCCCAACCGGGAATTACGCAGGCATTGGGGGTGGCGCCCAGGTCATCGACGATTTCCTCGACGGTGACGATGCTGTGCCTGGCGGCCAGCACGGCTTCCTTCTGTACGCCGATGATGCCCTCGACGAGTACGTTGCCCTTGCGGTCGGCGCGCTGGGCATGAATGACGCTGACATCGGGGCGGATCGAGGGCACGGCGGCCAGACGCTCGCCCGTGAACGGGCATTCGATGAACTTGATCTGGTCGTTGACCTTGGGCAGATCGCTGCCGATGTAGCCACGTAGCACCGCCAGCGGCAAGCCAGCGGCACCCGCCTCGTAGGCGCAGGCCATGGTGGCGTGACTGTGCTCGAGAATCTCGACCTTGCGCGGATAGCCCTTCTCGACCGCATCGCGCAGGCGATGCAGCGAACCCACACCTGGGTTGCCACCCCATGAAAAAATCAATTTCTTCACGCAGCCGGCCCCGATCAACTGATCGTAGATCAGATCGGGGGTCATGCGGATCAATGTCAGGTCGCGCTTGCTCTGACGGATGATCTCGTGGCCTGCGGCAAACGGAATCAGGTGGGTAAAGCCCTCCATGGCCACGGTGGCGCCGCCCTCGACGTAGCGCGCCACCGCGTCATGCAGGCTGAGAAATTCGGCCATGGGTCTTGCCTCTCTCAGCTCGACAATAGCTTAACAATTATGTTCTCAATACGAACATAAGTTTGTAAAACGAACGAAATTACCTAGGGTTGTTGCCGACGTCAAACCGCAAAAAGCAGAGGGGCTGGAGAGTGTCTCAGGCCCTGCCAATAAGCCTTAGTCATGAAAAACAGCAGCTTGCTAGCTACCAGAGCGCTTTAAGGGCATGTTCGATCTGCGCCAGACTGCTACCATTGTATAATTCCGGTTGCCCTGCATCGCGTAGGGCCGACGCTTCAACCCTGCCGGGCACCATAAATGCCAAGCCATCCATGGCCGGCACTCAATCGCTATTGGAGACGCGGCCAGATCGTAACTCCCTTGAGCTATATAGGAATTGTGGCTAGCTCCTCACAG
The DNA here is from genome assembly GCF_022348165.1 of Halomonas sp. McH1-25. Taxonomy (GTDB): domain Bacteria; phylum Pseudomonadota; class Gammaproteobacteria; order Pseudomonadales; family Halomonadaceae; genus Modicisalibacter. The sequence goes on along the minus strand of NZ_JAKRFI010000017.1, from coordinate 8,119 downwards.
CAGCCCCGGTAACCACAGCACCAGCGCCGGGAAGGCGATGCACAGCGCCAACCCGGTGAGCTGCAGCACCACGAAGGGAATGATCGAGCGGTAGATGGTACCGATGCCGATCTGTCCCTCGGTGATGCCCTTGAGGTAGAACAGCGCATAGCCGAATGGCGGCGTCAGGAAACTGGTCTGCAAGTTGATCGCCACGAGAATGGCGAACCAGATCAGCAGCGCCTGACCCGACAGGCCAAGGCCGAAGTCGAGCAGTTCGACTACCGGCGCCACCAGCGGCAGCACCACGAAGCTGATTTCGATCCACTCGAGAAAAAAGCCCAGCACGAAGATCAGCGCCATCAGCAGCAGTAGCAGTCCGTAGGGCCCCAGACCGGTACCGGTGATCATCTCCTCGATCATGTAGTCGCCGCCCAGGCGCTTGAAGACCACCGAGAAGCAGGTCGCCCCGATCACCACGAACAGGATCATCGCCGAGGTGCGCGACGTCTCGCGCACCGCCTCGCGCAGGGTCGCCCAGTCCAGGCTGCGCATGACCAGCGCCAGCAGCAGGCTGCCGGCCGCGCCGATGGCCGCCGCCTCGGTGGGGGTGGCGATGCCGGCCATGATCGAGCCTAACACGGCGACGATCAGCACCACCGGTCCGAGCAGGTCGCGCAGCAGTGCCAGCGGCAGCGGCGTGGTGTCGGCGTCCACCGCATCGGGGTCGGCCAGAGGCGCCCAGTCGGGCTTGAGCCAGGCGGTGACCAGCAGATAGACGATGTACAGCACGCCGAGCAGCAGCCCGGGAATCATCGCCGCCTTGAACAGCGCACCCACCGACACCTGCAGGATCGAGCCCATCAGCACCAGCATGATCGAGGGGGGAATCAGGATGCCCAGCGTGCCGGAGGCGGCTATCACGCCGCAGGCCATCTCGGCGCGATAGCCCTGCTTCATCATCACCGGCAATGCCAGCAGGCCCAGCATGACCACCGAGGCGCCGATGATGCCGGTACTCGCCGCCATCACCACACCGAGAATCGCCACCGAAATGGCAAGGCCGCCAGGGGTGCGCCCGAACAGGCGCTGCAGGGTCAGCAGCAGGCGCTTGGCGACGCCCGAGCGCTCCAGCATCAGGCCCATGAACACGAACAGCGGAATGGCGATCATCAGCCAGTTCTCGATCACCCCACCGAAGATACGCGAGCCCACCGTCCCCAAAAACGGGATTGGAATGCCGCCGATGAAGGCAAAGGCGATGCCCAGCCCGCCAAGCAGGAACGCTACCGGGTAGCCGGTGAAGATCCCCGCCAACAGGGCCACGACCATGGCGATGGCCAGGGCGTACTCGGCCAGAAACTCAGCCATGGATCGGCTCCTTGTCGTGAGTGGGCGCGGCTAGACGGGACGGATCGAACAGGCCGGCCAGATTATTGAGCACCTGGCCCAGCGCCCCGATGGCCAGGAACATCAGCCCGATCGGCAGCATCGCCTTGATCAGATAGCGGTCGGTCAGGCCGCCGTAGTTGGAGCGTTCGCCGGACACGTAGGACATCGCCACGAAGTGCTGCGACAGCCAGGCGATCAGCAGGCAGAACGGGATCAGCATCAGCAGGTGGCCCAGAATGTCGACGATGGCCCGGCCACGCGGCGTGAGCTTCTGGTAGACCAGGTCGACGCGCACATGGGTATCGTGATGCAGGGCATAGGTGCCGCCGAGCAGAGTGAGAACGCCGAACAGATGCCACTGCAGTTCGGTCACGCTGTTGATGGTCAGCGCATTGCCGAACAGCAGCACGTCCTCCTGCCAGCGAGCGATTTCGTTGATGCCCAGGGCGTTGAGCGTGACGGTGGTGAGTACGGCCAGCATCACCAGCAGGACCAGCCAGCTGGTGACACGACCGACGAACAGCCCCAGCCAGACCAGCGGTCTGGCCAGGGCGGCACACACCGCCGCACCGCGCTCACGCCAGGGCGCAAGGCGGGCGTCGGTCATCACGCGTCTCCTTCAGCCTGGACCGGCGTGGGCTGGCTTTCACCCTGGATGGCTTTGGGTGCCGGAAGTGCCTGTAGCTCGTACCATTTATCCATTAGTGCTGCATGCTCTATGAGAGACTTGTAAGCCTCACTGAAGTCCGGGCTCCTCTCTCTCTCCTCCTGGAGCACTTCTTCCCAAGTCATCTGTAACTCAGCAAGGACATTTTCGGGAAAACGATTGATTAAAGTCCCGTTCTTCTCCAGCCTTTCCAAGGTCTTCACCTGGGCAGGAATTACCTTATTAAACTCTTCTTGAATATTAGATCGACAAACTGCTTCAAACTGGGCCTTGCGGCTTTCATCATAGCTATTCCATACACCCTTATTTATTAGCAATGCTAACCACCCTGCCCCCTGCTGCCAGCCTGGAAAATAATAGTTTTTTGCAATATCAGGAAGCCCCATGGCACTGTCGACTTCAGGTATGGAAAACTCTGCAGCATCTACCCTACCACGTTCAAGAGATAAGTATACTTCATTTCCAGGAATCAGCTGGGTAGAGACACCATGAGCGTTCAAAACCTTAGCGCCCAGGCCCGAGATTCTCATGGAGAGCCCATCTAGGTCTTTAATATTACTTATTTCTTTATTAAACCAACCGCCTGGTTCTTGTGGCAGAAAGGAACAAGGCAGAACTTTGACATTATAAGGATCAAGGGATTTTTGGAGAAGCTCCAACCCTCCCCCGGCAAATGTCCAGGAAAATACGGCCTCAGCAGGCGGGCTAAAGGGAAGAGCCCCATAAAGATTGGCAATCGGCAATGTGCCCGCTAAGTAAGCAATGCTCGTCCAGCCAGCTGGAATAGCACCAGAAGAAACGGAAGGAAAAATTTCGAATGCTGGCACTAGCTCGCCAGGGTCATAGATTGAAATCCCAGCTTTACCTCCTGAAATTTTTTTTAGTTGGGAAGCAACACGTTCAGCGCTCTGTCCGAACATATTCTGGGTAGAGTAGGCGCTTGCCACATCTAATCGTTCTCCGCGGTCTGCCAAAACTGCTTCCGAAGATAAGCAAAATAGAGAGAAACAAACGACTGCACCAGCGTTATAATTTATCATCATCGCCTCCTGACATATTTTTTAAAAAAATACATTCTACTTATCCATCTTAAAAATACTCTATAAGTAGAACAAAAAACCCAGAAGGTATTATAGACATGCAGTTTTTTGCGAAACCGGCAAGATTACTGGCCTTCCATACAGCATTTCATAAGAAACGCATACGTAATATTTAGGCATGCGAAAAAGTGTCATCTAAATTAATTAGCCAAAAGGATAACCTCGGCCTTAATGGCAGCCACAATTTATAAAGCAGGACCACGTCTAGCGGCAGCGTAGAACCGGCGAGGAGTAGCGATTCTTAGATATAGTGCCTGGTAAGTAAGCGGGATCCACTCAACCATGCTTTAAGAAGCAGAAATTAACCAGCAGGGAGAGGCTCTTCCAAAGAAGAACCAACTACTCTGGACGGCGATGCCCCGCCGCGAGATTGAGAATGCTCAGGGCCGCATTTACGTCTCGGTCATGGGCGACTCCACATATCATGCATTCCAGCCTCTTACTCGCAACCCACTCACGGGGCGTGGCCCGCTAAGCGAGCCATACACCGAACAGATGCGGGTGTTTGCAACTTCTCGCACTTTCTTGAACACGATGCCTGCATGAGCACATTTATTTCAGCATCGTTTTCAACTGGCCCATCCGGTATCGAGCACGGGTTCCACCATACCGGTTCGTACTAGTTTCTGTGGGCTAACATCGCCACGGTGATTTCACCGTACCGGTTGAAAAAATGGCGAGAGAATCTGTGCAGGGCATCCTTGCGGCGGTTCTTGATATTGGCGTGAATGGCGCAGGTGCGCTGCCTGGGCTCTTTCTTGCTGGTGAACTTCCCGCCCAAGGGAGCGGTTTCCAAGCTGGCCAACAGTTTAAAAGGTGCTTCGAGCAGGCGAATGAAGTTACTACATCCTGACTTGGTTCAGCCCTGCTACCGATAAAACGCATTGTGGAGTGCGAGCTATTTTGCTGGAAGCGTCGGCGGCGCCCCGCTGAGCATTGTCAAACAGTTCATTGCTCAGCAGAGAAGGCCCGAATAAGGGGAGCCCCGCGCTACCTCGGCGGCCCCATCGATCCTCGCACTAGAAGTACGAAGTTTTCACTATAACTAATAAACTGCCCGGATCTGACTGGCACAATCGGAAAAGCGACACCGCAGCACCCAATGTTTCGCTTCTAGCCGATTTATGCATGGCTTTGAATACGCCGACTGAAGCCTCACCTAGTGCACTTACGGTCTTTCTCCCCACCTCGTACACGGCCATCGACCTACTATCCAAGCTCAGTGGCTTGCCGTAGCCTTTCCATTCAGCACTTGGAGAATCCGACTAGCTGTAAAGAGCCTAGCTGTTTGGTCCCGCGAAGTCGTGAAGTAATGGTTCGGGTTGCCATAAAGCCTCTCGAGCTCATCCGCTTGCGCAAGCCAAAAAGCCGGGCAGATCTGGCTCGCCCGGCCTCAGTCAGCCGTTTACATCTTGCAGGCATCATCCGGTACTTCGAGTTGCTCGTAAGCGACATCGACGACCTCATGCTTACCATCGCGGATTTCACGCAGGTAAACATTCTGGATGGGGTGATGAGACTCGGAGAAAGTCATCGGTCCACGAGGACTATTCAAGTGAACATTGGAGAGTGCCTCGATCAGCGCTTCCCTGTTCTCGGTGTCGCCCTTGACGGCGTACAAGGCCTGGGCAAGCATCATTCCGGTATCGTAACCATGAACGGCGTAGGTATCGGGCAGCTCACCATAGGCCTCCTGATAAGCTGAAACAAATTTGCGGTTCGCTTCGCTCTCAAGGGTATCGGCATAGTGAAGCGTGGTCATGACGCCCTCCCCTGCCTCGCCCAGCGCCTGGAGGTTACCTTCGGTCAGAAAGCCTGAACCCAACAGTGGAATGCTCTCCTTCAGTCCGGCCGCTGAGTAATCACGCACGAAGTCCACACCGCCACCGCCAGCAAAGAAGGTGTAGACGGCATCCGGCTTGAGACTGGCAATCTGAGTCAGGTAACTCTGGAACTCGGTGCTCGGAAACGGCACTAGAATCCGCTTGGTTACCTCGCCTCCCGCTTCGGTGAAGGCTTCCTCGAAACCGGCAACATCCTCCTTGCCGCCCGCGTAGTCCCAGGTAATTGTTACCACGTTGCGATGGCCTTGATCGTAGGCGACCTTGCCCATCGGATAGCTGTCCTGCCACATGCTGTGCGAAGTGCGGAACACGTTGGGCATGCACAACTGGTTGGTAGCTGCCTCCAGCCCAGCATTGGGAATAATCGTGAGCGCTCCCGTCTGCTTGGCGACCCGAAGCATGCCCATGGCAACCCCGGAGTGCACCGGCCCGATCACGAAATCGACATTGTCTCCCTTGACCAACCGACTCATGTTCTGTGGCGCCTTGGAGGGATTGGCCTCAGAGTCGAGCTGCACGTATTCTATCTCACGCCCCCCCAACTGACCGCCTTGTTCCTTGATAGCCAGCTTCAGGCCGTTGGTGATGGCTTCACCCAGCGCCGTATAGGTCCCAGAGTAAGGCAGCATCAAGCCGAGCTTGATCGGATCGTCATTGTTGGCGTTGGCGATGCTTGAAAATGCAATCCCCGCCCCCAAAAGAGAAGCCAATAATGTACTATTGAATGATTCTTTCATTTTTTCACCAGAGGTTTTGGTAGTTATGATTATCGTTGACTAACTGTCTTTGGTTTAAGAAAACCGTCAGCACCAGCTATTTTTATAGCTCGAAACAGCAACAGCTAAAGTTTTTTAAAAATTTATTCCCTAACTGACAATAACATGCAGCAATGGATTTTTTAATGCAGTTATAAAGAGAAGTTGCGGGTATAGATGAAACAACGGTGCCTTCCCTTCGATGTGTTGCTTAATGTTATGTTTCAGGCCGAGGCAGTGAATGAGATAGGTTCCCAGCCTAGCTGCACTCTGGCCTCAACAACGTCATCTTGAGGATTATGATTCCAGAGCCAGTCGAAACGGGTCTCCAGTTCGGCGACAAGGCGCGCCTCGTTATCACCAATATTGGGTGCGCTGTATTCGTAAACATCTCCCGCTTCATGCGAAGTACGCTGAACCTTGCAGGTGCGCTCGTGGCGAACAGCTTCGAAGGCCGCAAGAGTTTTCTGAACATTTTCTCGATTGCATGCTTCATCGCTTAGCAAACTGGCCAACACATAGGCATCCTCCAGCGCCTGCCCAGCACCCGCTCCTTGGTGAGGTACCATCGCATGGGCAGCATCCCCCACGATTAATACGCGATCACGTTGATAGCGAGGTAGTTCCGGCAGCTCATGCAGTGCCCAACGCGTCGGCTCAGGGATGCAGGAGAGAATGGCTTGAGAGGCGGCGCCCCAGCCCTCGAATACCTTAAGCATTTCGTCCTGACTCACTACATTAACCCATGCTTCCCCCACAGCCAACTTGGGATCTGGCGTGGTGCGATCAGTAATGAAAGCCACAACATTTATTAATTCTGTCTGCTTGACCGGGAAAGTTAGGATATGTCGATCAGTACCAAGGTACATTTGAGGCACCATAGCCAAGCGTTTGTCAGCACCTCTGGTCTCCATGGCCGCTTCCAACTGCGTGGTAGGGATCATGCCTCGATAGGCGTATGTGCCACTCCAGAAGGGACTGCAGTCACTATGCTGTCCGGGAGGCAGCACATGATCGCGCACTGTAGATTTGATGCCGTCAAAGCCGATCAGAATATCACCAGTGAAGGAGGTGCCATCATCGAAGCTCGCAGTGACGCCGCCGCCATCCTGCTGCACATCAATACAGCGTTTGCTAAAATGGGCGACCCCTTTTGGCAGGTGAGTAACGATAGCATCCAGAAAATCGGCACGGTGAACTGAAGACTGACCGCAGCCAGGCGCTAAGCTGGCAGTTAGATAAGCATCGTCGCTACCACGACGCCATTCGAACCAGACATTTTCGAAGGGAGCTGGCGAAGCGTCTGCAATACGGCGATAGGAGCCTCCGAGGTTGAGAAGCTCTATGGCTCTTACCGCATTAGGCCCGAAGGAAACGCCTGCGCCAATTTCGGAGAACTGCGGTGCCGCCTCGAAGAGATGAATGTCGAGGGAGGAGGACCGAGAGAGAGCCGCGGCGAAGGCTACACCACCGATACCGCCACCGACGATGCCGATGGAAAGACGCTTGTATGAATTGTCCTCAACCATGTTGGAGTCTCCAGTCAGGGGGTATTTTGATATTCCTTACGCTATCCCCTCTGCCCCGAAAGCTCCACATAACCTGCTTGATACTGGCTATAAATACTAATAATAATTCGATATATCAAAGGGTTGGGAAGATTTAATTCAGCCAAGTTCGACCTATGTCCAATATCAGGATAGTCCAATAAAAACTATCCCCATGAAGATAGGAAGCCCATGATCAAGTTAGCTGAAATCGATGTAAACTTGCTGGTGGTATTCGACCTCCTTTATCAGGAGCAAAACACTCAGCGTGTAGCTCTACGCCTCGGCATTACCCAGCCTGCGGTCAGTCATGCCCTTAAGCGACTTCGTACATTGCTGGAGGATAAGCTTTTCGAACGCACTTCTCAGGGGCTGATGCCTACGCCGCTGGCCTCAAATTTGCATCCCTCCATCGCCGAAGCCCTGGTTCTACTACAGGAGACCGTAAACAGGAAAAAACACTTCGATCCAATAGAGACCGAGCGCGTCTTCAACATAGCGATGACTGACATCGGCGAAATTGTTTTTTTGCCTCGCTTGCTAAAGCGCCTGGCCCTAGAGGCCCCCAGCGTTTCATTGAGTACAGTGCGCAGCCAAAATGAAGATCTTAAGCGAGAAATGGAGGAAGGTAGTGTTGACTTAGCTATCGGGTTGATTCCACAGCTTGGTGCCGGTTTCTATCAACAAAGGCTTTTCATGCAGAGGTATTGACCTGCCACGAGATTTTTCCTCCATCGTCGATTAGAGTCCGACCTAACCGGAGGACGGACGATGAAACGAGCGAGATTCACGGAAGAGCAGATCATCGGCATTCTGGCCGAGCATGAAGCGGGCG
>NZ_JAKRFI010000016.1 GCF_022348165.1 Halomonas sp. McH1-25 | reverse complement strand
CGTCCGCACTCGGCCCTGGATTACCAAACCCCGGTGGCTTATGCGCAGACGCTGACAGCTGCACGAATCGACACGAAGACTAACGGGACTCAAATAGCCGCTGGATGAAAGTTCGGTGGCAGGTCAGTATGTTTGCCTGATGCGTCAGAACCATCCTCTCTCATTTAATGAGTTCGGACTGAATGAATTCATAGCCGCCAAACACGCAGTAGTGGTAGCGAGGGGTACCGGCCACGGTATTGTAGAAGAGCAACTGATCCGCGCAGGCATAGAGCGACCGGTGAGATTGAAGCTTCCCCACTTCGCAGCTGTGCCCTACATTATAAGTGAGAGTGACCTGCTAGTAACTGTTACAGATAAACTGGCTCATGCTACGCAGTCCCGATTCGAGCTAGTGATACGCGAACATCCTTTGCACTTTCCAGATATTCCTATCAATCTATTCTGGCACCGACGCTTCCATCAGGATGCCGGCAACCAGTGGTTGCGTAGGCTGATCCACGACATATTCGCCGAGCCGTGACGCCCCTAGGTTGCCGGTTTGATGCCTGTACTATGCTGGCTTGGCCCAAGACGCCCTACTGCTATGGACGGCACTTTTATGGGTGATTTTCCAGACGCCGTTGAGCTTTATCAGGGCGAGCACATCCACCCACGAATCCGACAGGCTCTCTGTGTTATCAAAGCCCAGCAGGACGCTAGCCACGCTCCCGGCTTGGACCACTGAAATAACGCGTCCACTAACTGGTCTGTAGCTGGCTGCCCAGCGCTCGAAACGCTCACTAACCAGGCCTTTGCTGAGATCACCATCTTCATCTATCGCAAATATCCAGGCGTCTTCATGAAAGGCTTCCCTAAGCTTGTCCATACCATCTTCAAAGCCATCTACATAGAGCTGAACCACACGTATGATTTCATCATACTCCGGTGTCCTTTCGGCGGAAGATACATTATCCATAGGCTTCTCCTCTCTTCTTTAAAATTCATGGGTCAGGCGGCTCTCAGGCCAAGGATTTCATGACTGGCACTGCCAGTGGCCATCTATATCCCCTCCCCAAGGCTTGATTACTAGATACGCGATCTATCAAGAGTGAAATTAAACTAATACTCTCATTACGTAGCCCGTCGGCACTCATAGCTGGAAGCAATATGTTGGTCGCCACCGATGTAGTGCGGGTAGTGCGGGTATCGGCACATAGCTGTGTGGACGTCGTATAGGGCGCCGTCGCCTTATTGTGAGACAGCAAGAGAGCATCTTCGGGTGCCTCTCCTTCAGTCATCCATTGTTCCAACGTGACCAACATGTCGTGATTGGTGGGAATCAACTTGGCGGCTCCAATACAAGCATGCGTTATTGAGCACGAAGACATCCTAGTTAGTCATTGGGTTGAGGTGATGGCTACCCGTTCTGTGAAGCAGATCAGAGTATTTTTTCAGCACACTCCTCATTAAAACACTGCGCTAGGAGGCGCCGGGCCAGTACGCTACGCCTGTTCATCAGGACGCAGCACGGCAACCGGACAGCATGCTTCGTGCAGCACTTCATGGCTGACGCTGCCAGCGACCACTTGTGACAGCCCGCTACGCCCGTGGGTCGTCATCGCAAGCATAATATTAGGGTATTCAATCGCGTAGCTAACAATGGATTCAGCAGGATCGCCATGTAATACCTCCCAATCCACCTTTGCCTGGTGGGTCTCGCGCAGGCGACGTGCCAAGCCACGCACATAGCTAGCCTCGGCTACGTCTACGTACGCGCTCGCCTCGGCCTGCCTTATTGCAGCCCGCTGCGGTGCAATCACCTGTAGTAACTGAAGACGGGCACCTAGAAGTCGGGAGAGATTCACGGCATGAGACAGCATAGATTCAGCTAGTCGAGAGCCATCCATGCAGATCACCACCACTTCCACGCGCTTGTGGGCTTGGGTATCGAAGCAAGGGCCGCATAGAAAGACGGGTTTGTTGGTCCGTCTCACTACACCAGCAGGAACACTCCCAAGCAGCATCTCGGGTACGGGGCGACGTCCATGCGCAGTCATGCATAGCCAGGTATCCTCCTGGCGCGCCAGGGCAGCCAAATGATCTTTGGCACTGGCATGAGACGCCACATCGACAGCAACCTCGCCGGCCCCTTGCGCTGCTAACCTTTTTATCAGCACCGCACGCCGAGATTCCACTTGGTTCTGTGCAGAGACTACAGACACTACCCCCAGCGAAGCATTCAACTGTTGAGCCAGCCTCTGGCCAAGTGGTAGGCCACGCAGCGCATAGTCGCTATCGTCCATTGCTAAATACATAGTGGGCATTTTCGCCTCCTTCGCATTTTATTGTTGCTTTTTTGCCATGGACTGTTCGGGGTGCCGTCCGGCTGTCCTCCATGGCCTGTGCAAAATGAAGTAAGCCAATGCCCCGATAACGACTCCCCAGAATGCTGCACTCAACCCCAGGAAGCTGACTCCAGAGGCTGTAGCGATAAAAGTGATCACCGAGGCCTCCAAATGGTCCTTGTGGGCTGCGAAAGCGCTGACATTGCTAGAGATAGCGCCAATCAATGCTAGCCCCGCCAATACTGCGACAAACTCGCCAGGTAACGAAGTAAATAACAGCACGATAGTGCCAGCGAAGCTGGCACCAATTAGATAGAAAGCCCCATTGGCCACACCAGCTACATAGCGCTTGTCTGGATCAGGATGTGCCTCGGGGCTGGTACATATGGCAGCCGTAATAGCTGCAATCACTGTGGTAATGCCACCGAAGAAGGCGGTCACTAGTGAGGTCAAGCTAGTCAGGGTGACAATCGGTCTTGCCGCAGTGGAATAACCTGAGGTACGCAGAATGGTCATCCCCGGTAGAAATTGGCCAGTCAGGCTGACCAGAACCAGAGGGATCGCCAAGCTGAGCGTGGCGCCCCAGGTCCATTCCGGGTTAATAAATTGCGGCTTAGCAAACTGCAGTGTGACACCCTGCAGGCTAGCCCCCTCCAAACCCACCGCTAACCCAACGCCCACAATCAACAATAGAACCAAGCTGTAGCGTGGCGTCAGGCGCTTGAACACCAAGTAGGCGAGAATCATGCCGAGCGTTAGCGTCGGAACCGACTCTAACGACACGAAGACGCCCAGGCCGAACTGAAAGAGAATCCCCGCCATCATTGCGCTGGCAATGCCTGGTGGAATGGCTTTGATGATGCGGTCGAATGAGCCGGTAATACCGATTATGAAGATTATGATAGCAGCCGTGATGTAGGCTCCCACGGCTTCATTCAGCGATAATCCGGGAAATAACGTGACCAACAGTGCCGTACCCGGTGCCGACCATGCGGTAACGATGGGCGCTTTCAGCCATACACTGAGCAGAATGCCTGAAATGCCCGCCCCGATGGAAATCGCCCATACCCAGGAGGTCATCATGGCGCTCGAAACCTCGGCGCTCTGAGCAGCTTGGAAAAAAATGGCCAGTGGGCCGGAATAGGAGACAAGCACCGCCACGAAGCCGGCAGTAATAGCAGATATCGACCAGTCTCTATGAAGTTTCATGGCAGATCCTTCGAGCTACAAAAATTCTTGCCCCGGCGTACCAGGACAAGAACACATCCATTTTTCAGGCAACGCCAAGGTGCGTGTCGAGAATGCTGGGGTCTGCTTTCAACCCATGGGAATCGCCACTGTAGACGACTCGGCCTTTGACCAGCAGTAGGTGTCTGTCTGCTACGTCCAGCAGGTTGTCTATGTTCTTATCAACAATAATGCTGGCGATGCCCGACGCTTGTATATTGCGAATGATTTTCCAGATTTCATCGCGGATGAGCGGAGCCAGGCCCTCGGTAGCTTCATCGAGGATGATCAGATCAGGATTGGTCGTTAGCGCGCGTCCAATCGACAGCATCTGCTGCTCGCCCCCAGACAGGAATGAGCCATCATGATTGATTCGCTGCCCAAGCCGTGGAAACGTGTCCAGCACGCGCTCTAAAGTCCAAAGTGTCTCGCCCCGATCATTGGACCGGGCCGCCATAGTCAGATGCTCCCGTACGCTGATACCAGGAAAAATCCCTCGGCCCTCCGGTACGTAGCCGATCCCTTGGCGAATCAGCTGCCAGGGGCGACGCTTCGCCACAGGTATACCTTTTATGGCCACTTGGCCCTCGCGTGGAGGCACGAAACCTAGGATAGATTTGAGCGTCGTGGTCTTACCCATACCGTTACGCCCCAGCAGGCTGAGCGTTTCCCCAGGCATAAGAACAAGATCGACACCGTGCAACACATGGCTTTCGCCATAGTAGGTGTGAATATTGCGAGCATCGATCAAGGGAGTAGTCACTTGCTGGGCAGCTGTCATGCCGTCGCCTCCTCGTGGTGACGCCCAAGATAAACGTCACGTACCTTCTCACTGCGTCGTATTTGCTCAGTGGGGCCGCTCTCCAGCACGCAACCATCTACCATTACGGTAATTCGGTCAGCCAGACGGAACACCGAATCCATGTCATGTTCGATCAGCACCAAGGTGTAGCGATCCGAGAGGCGCTCAAGCAGCGTTGTCACCTGAGCCGTCTCCTCGTGACCCATGCCCGCCATGGGTTCGTCTAATAGCATCAGTGACGGAGCTGTCGCCAATACCATGGCGATCTGAAGCTGACGCTGCTCGCCGTAACTCATGTCCGCAGCGGGCGTATCCGCACGTGCCATCAAATGACAGGTTTCAAGTACTTCACGGGCCCGCTCATCCACCATTCGGGCATGGGCACGTGAACGCCAACTTGCAAAGATGCCTCCCATATGTACGCGTGCAGCCAGTTGGCAATTCTGTAGACAGGTCAGGCGAGGAAAGATATTGGTCTTTTGATGGCTACGCCCGATGCCCAGACGTGCAGTCTGGCGTACGCTCTTGCCTTGGATAGGCTGGTCACGGAAGAGGATCTCTCCCTCGGAAGGCGGGATCTCACCGGACAGCAGATTGATCAAGGTACTCTTGCCAGCGCCATTAGGCCCTAGAATGGCGTGGATCTCACCAGGTTTAACATCGAAATCCACCGCGTTGACCGCGACCAGGCCGCCGAAGCGCCTGGTCAGGCCTCGGGTTACCAGCATGGCTTCACTATGCATGGCTTATCCCTCCTTGTTCTGGGCTGCAACGGGCTGGGCGGATGCATCAACAGGCGAAACTGTTTCACTCTTCCGGCGTGAAGTGTCGGCTGACTTCTCGCCAGGGGGTGCGATGATCAAGCCGGCGATGCCGCGAGGGAGTACCAGCACGGCACCTATGATGGTCAGCCCCATCAGGATCGGCCAATGGATGGTCAGATGTTCGAAGACGTACAGTAGGATCTCGTAGGCGAAGGCGCCCAAGATCGGACCGAAAATCGTGCCCATCCCCCCCAGAATCAGCATCATCAGTACTTCACCAGAAGCGTGCCAGCCGAGTTGTGCGGGGTTGGCGAACCCGTACTGCATGGCAGCGAGCATGCCGGCAATGGCCGCAATTACTCCGGAGATCACGAACGCGGCCAACTTGTAGCCATGCGTGGCATACCCCAGCGTTTGCATGCGGTGCTCGTTGTCGTGGATGCCGTCAAGCACCTGGCCGAAGTAGGAACGCGTCAGCCAGCGCAAGAACAGATAGCCGGCAATCAACAGGCCCAGGCAGAAATAGAAGAACGTCTGCGGATCGCTCAAGTCCAGCAGCGTCGCTTCGCCGACGGTGACGCTGGGACGGAACATGATGAAGACGCCGTCCGTTCCTCCGGCGAATTGCGAGGTGCTTATGAAGTAGAAAAACATTTGGCCGAAGGCCAAGGTAGTCATGATAAAGAAGATGCCCTTGGTACGGATCACCAGTAGGCCGACCATCAGCGCCGTCATAGCAGAGACAGCAATGACCAAGGGTAGCATCCACCACAGAGAAGCAGCGCTATAATCGGGGCTGGCTAAAGCCAGCGTGTAGGCGCCGATCCCAAAGAACAGCGCATGCCCCAGGCTGACCAGCCCGACAATGCCCACCAGCAGATCCAGACTCATGGCGAACAATGCCAAAATGACCATCAGGGTAAGCTTCTCCTGTATGAAATCGACCTGATCACCGAAGACAGCGGGGCCCCACAGCGGGAATACGGCGACGAGGAGCGTCAGAACTAGCATGATGATAGCGACGCGTTTCGGATAACGATGCAGCATAACTGTCTCCTCAGGCGAAAAGCCCGCGTGGCTTGACCAGCAGTACGGCGGCCATAATCAGATAGATCACCATACTGGCTAAACTGGGTATCAGTACCGAGCCGAAAGTCTCGGCCATGCCGATCAGGATGGCTCCCCAGAAGGCGCCTTTGATCGAGCCGATGCCACCAATGACTACCACCACGAAACAAGTAATCAGAATACTGTCACCCATCCCTGGGGCGACGGAGGATAGGGGGGCGGCGATCATACCGGCGAAAGCCGTCAACGCTACACCGGCACTAAAGATTAGAGTGAACAGTGTGCGTACATTGATGCCCAGTCCTTCCACCATGTCGCGGTTGACAGCACCGGCACGAATGATGATGCCTAGCCGGGTATGTCGGATTACCCAGTAGATAGCCGCTGCCAAGGCTAGGCACACGCCCATAACAAACAGGCGATAAACTGAATACTGCAGGTTGTCGGTGAGCTGTAAGCTGGCATCGAAGGGCGCCGGCACCGGTACACTGTGTACGTCGCCTCCCCAAATAATGCGCTGGGCCTCGTTGAGGACCAGAATCAGGCCAAAGGTCAGCAGCACTTGGTAGAGGTGGTCACGCTTGTAGAGCGTATCCAGGAAGAGGCGCTCGATAATCAGACCTAAGGCAATAGCAATCGGCACAGCTACGAGGATCGCTACCCAGAAGTTACCTAACCGCAAGGTTAGGTCGTAGACCAGATAGGCCCCGATCATGTACATGGCGCCATGGGCAAGATTGATAATGCCCATGATTCCGAAAATCAACGTTAGGCCGCTGGCAATAAGAAACAGCAACAGCCCATACTGCAGCCCGTTGAGGAGCTGTACTCCAAAAAATGCGAGATCCATGAAGGTCTCCTCTGCGAGGGGCCGGGCGGGCCAAACCTGCCCGGCCAGTCAGCCGTTTACCGGGTTACATCTTGCATGCATCATCCGGTACTTCGAGCTGCTCGTAGGCAACATCGACGACCTCATGCTTACCATCGCGGATTTCACGCAGGTAAACATTCTGGATGGGGTGATGAGACTCGGAGAAAGTCATCGGTCCACGAGGGCTATTCAAGTGAACATTGGAGAGTGCCTCGATCAGCGCTTCCCTGTTCTCGGTGTCGCCCTTGACGGCATACAAGGCCTGGGCAAGCATCATTCCAGTATCGTAGCCTTGAACGGCGTAGGTATCGGGCAGCTCACCATAGGCCTCTTGGTAAGCTGAAACGAAATTGCGGTTCGCTTCGCTCTCAAGGGTATCGGCATAGTGAAGCGTGGTCATGACGCCCTCCCCTGCCTCGCCCAGCGCCTGGAGGTTACCTTCGGTTAGAAAGCCTGAACCCAACAGTGGAATGCTTTCCTTCAGTCCGGCCGCTGAGTAATCACGCACGAAGTCCACACCGCCACCGCCAGCAAAGAAGGTGTAGACGGCATCCGGCTTGAGACTGGCAATCTGAGTCAGGTAACTCTGGAACTCGGTGCTCGGAAACGGCACCAGAATTCGCTTGGTTACCTCGCCTCCCGCTTCGGTGAAGGCTTCCTCGAAACCGGCAACATCCTCCTTGCCGCCCGCGTAGTCCCAGGTAATTGTTACCACTTTGCGATGGCCTTGATCGTAGGCGACCTTGCCCATCGGATAGCTGTCCTGCCACATACTGAACGAAGTGCGGAACACGTTGGGCATGCACAACTGGTTGGTAGCTGCCTCCAGCCCAGCATTGGGAATAATCGTGAGCGCTCCCGTCTGCTTGGCGACCCGAAGCATGCCCATGGCAACCCCGGAGTGCACCGGCCCGATCACGAAATCGACATTGTCTCCCTTGACCAACCGACTCATGTTCTGTGGCGCCTTGGAGGGATTGGCCTCAGAGTCGAGCTGCACGTATTCTATCTCACGCCCCCCCAACTGACCGCCTTGTTCCTTGATAGCCAGCTTTAGGCCGTTGGTGATGGCTTCACCCAGCGCCGTATAGGTTCCAGAGTAAGGCAGCATCAAGCCGAGCTTGATCGGATCCTCATTATTGGCGTTGGCGGTGCCTGAAATCGCTATCCCCGCACCAAAGAGGGAAGCCAACAGTTTCTGCTTCAACTTATTAGTCATCTCATCACCAGAGGTTTTAGCTATTGTGATTATCAGTTACTACTAGCCATAAAGTTAGCAACAGACTCTAAGGTTTTACTCGTACAGTCTTGAAACTGTAACTTTTATGATTTTAAACCTCTGTATTCTGGTCTTTTTGCCTTGGCCACAACCAATATCATTTAGGTAAGGATAGATACCCTATGAGTATGGAAAATGCTTACCTCTCTATCCCTACGCACCGAATTTTTATATATAAAACAAGGTGTTATCCTAAAAAAAATAATAGCATGCTAACTTTATCAGCAAAAACTATGATTTTTAGGCTATTAGACTTCACAAAAACTGCCAGCCCAAGGGAGAATTAGCTACATCCATTAAACGAAAATCTAAGCCCTAGACCAAAGAACAACAAGAAATAGGTAGACAAAAAAACCCGCAGGTATTTGCGGGTAAAGAGGCCCTAGCCGAGGCCATAATTTTAAGCACGAACTACAGGTCACGAGGGCTGACGGTGCCCTACGATTCATGCCCGTTCTAACTGATTACAGCCCGTAGCCAGCCCTCGTAGCCAGTGAGCCTATACGTGTTAGAAGTAATCTATCCCATATCACCACCGGCTACCGGCAAAACGTTTCCTGTTATGTAGCTGGCATCGTCCGAGGCCAGGAAAAGAATCGGTGCGGCCTGCTCGTCCAAGGTGCCGTAGCGATGCATCAGGCTACTCGCCTGGGTCTGGTCGATATGTGCCTGGAACCATGCCCGCTCCTGTTCGTTGCTAGCTTCCGGCGTACCGCGAGAAATTCGCCGTGGCGGCGCTTCTGTTCCCCCCGGTGCGGTGGCAACGACACGAATCCCGGCATTCGCATACTCGAAGGCGAGCGAGGCGGTGATCGCATTGACCCCCCCTTTGGCGGCTGAGTAAGGGATGCGATGGATGCCGCGGGTAGCCGCCGAGGAGACGTTGACAATGACACCACGGCCCTGATCGACCAGCGTTGGCAACGCAGCCCGACAGCACCATAGGGTCGGCATCAGCGAACGGGTGATCTCGGCGCTGATCTCGGTCTCGGTGAACTCGACGAACGGCTTGAAGTTGATCGCCCCTCCGACGTTATTGATCAACACATCGATCCGGCCGTAGCGCTCCCGGGTCTGCCGCATAGCGTCCTCGGCTCCTTCCCAGGTTTCGAGATCGGCCTGAATGGCGATGGCCTCGCCACCCTTGTCATGGATGGCCGCCGCGACCTCATGCACCACGTCGGCACGGTCGACCAGTGCCAGGCGACCGCCCTCAGCTGCGGCGCGCTCGGCGACCCGCTGCCCGATGCCCTGGGCAGCTCCGGTCACTACTATGACCTTGCCATCGAAACGTGCAACATTCATGCAACCACCTCGCTAGCGGGCGTCAGGCTGGGCGCGAACTTCTCGTAGTGGAAGCTGACCGGGGTTATGCCCTGCTCGCGGAAGTGCTTGAGCACAGCATCGACCATCGGCGGTGGCCCGCACAGGTATACGTCCACCTCACCGTCGTGCAGCTTGTCGGTCTCCATGTGATGGGTCACGTAGCCCTTACGCGGGTGCTCACTGGTCTCATCAGCCACCACTGTGGTGTAACTGAAATCGGGCAAGCGCTCGGCGAAGGCGTCGAGTGCCTCGAGCTTGACCAAGTGATCGTCGCGGCTGACACCATAGATCATGTGAACTGGCTGGTCGCAGCCTTTCTCTTCCAACAGCTTGAGCATGGAAAGGAATGGCGCCAGCCCCGTGCCGCCAGCCAGCATTAGCAGGGGGCGCTTTACCTCACGTAGGTAGAAGCTACCCAGCGGCCCGGTCATGGTCAGGCTATCACCCGGCTGGGCCGTTCCGGTCAGGTAACCGCTCATCAAGCCATCCGGCACGTTGCGGATCAGGAACGATGCGCACTTGTCACTTGGACGTGAACTGAACGAATAGGAACGCGTCTCTTCGCTACCCGGCACCTTGATATTGATGTACTGACCGGGCAGAAACGTCAGCTCAGTCTCGTCATCCAGATCCACGACCAGCTCAATACTATCCTCAGAAAGTTGCTCGACCCGAGCCACCTGACCGGTGAGTTCGCCGACCTGGGTTTTACACAGCGTCGAGGCCACCGGCACCTGAATGACGCAGTCGGACGATGGAACCATTTGGCAGGTCAGCACCTTGCCCTCGGCTTCTTCCTCTTCTGAGAGCGCTTCCTCCAGATAGTCGTCGCCCATGTCGAAGGCGCCCTGTTCGCAGTGTCCCTTGCAGGTACCGCAAACACCATCGGAGCAGTCCATCGGCAGGTTGATCTTCTGTCGATAGGCAGCGTCGAGTACCGTCTCTCCTGCCTTGCAGGTGATGAAGCGGGACACGCCGTCCTCGAAGTTGAGTGCAATGGTGTAGCTCATGGTCGTTCTCCTCCCACCCGGCCGATACTCAGACGTGATAAACGTCAATGACCTGGTGGATATAATCGTTATTGAGGATCACCGTTTTCCGCTCGATCAGCGGGGCGTCCCCGGACACGTCCAAGGTGTAGAAGGACGTGCCGAAGTAGGCGTTAGTCTGCTGGTAGCGATGGCTCAGGGTGTGCCAGTTGAAACGCAGCTCCACCTTATCACCATCTTGACTCAATACCTCCAGGTTGGAGATTTGGTGGGTGGTGCGCGGTTCGGGGGTACTGGTCGCTCCAGAGCGTTCAGTCTTGATGCGGTAGACCCGGTCTTCCAGTCCCTCGCGGTTGGGATAATAGATCAGCGAGATTTCGGATTGCGGATCACGGGTCAGCTGATCATCGTCGTCCCAGGCCGGCATCCAAAACACCACGTTCTTGCTGTAACAGCTCAGCCACTCGTCCCACTCGCGGTCGTCGAGCAGACGCGCTTCCCGATGGACGAAGGCCTGGATATCCAGAAAATTCATGCTCATGGCGATGCTCTCCCTTCTTCTGTCGCTACGATGCTCACGCAGTCTCGGTGGCGATAAACTGGCTGCGTTCCTTGTCTATAGCGCGCAGCATCTCAGAGACCCAGTGCTTATGGTGCATCACATACAGGCCCTCATCCTCGGGCGACGCGCCACTGAGCAGCGGTTTCATGTCAATCGCCTTGGCATTGTCGTCAGCGCCTTCGATCCATTGTTTGGCACCGCGACTGAGATCGTTCCACTCAGCGTTCTGGGCAGCATAACCGCTCTGGCAAGCGCGGAACTCTTCCAGGTCGTCCGGTGTGCCCATGCCGCTGACGTTGAAGAAGTCTTCGTACTGACGAATGCGTAATGCACGGTTCTCGGCGGACTCACCCTTGGGCGCGAAGCAATAGATGGTAACCTCGCTCTTGTCCACGGCGATCGGTCGGATGACGCGAATCTGTGTGGAGAACTGGTCCATCAGGTAGACGTTGGGGTACAAGCAGAGGTTACGGGTCTGGTTGACGATGGAATCGGCGCGTGCCTCGCCGAGCTCCTTCTCGATCCACTCGCGCTGCTGATAGACCGGGCGCACCTCAGGATTAAGCAGACGTGTCCATAGCATCATGTGGCCGTTCTCATACGAGTAGAAGCCACCCAAGCTCTTCGACCAACCGTTAGCATCCACCGCCTTGGTGCCGCCGGCATCATAATTACGGCGGTCCATAGTCGAGGAGTAGTTCCAGTGCACCGTGCTGACGTGGTAACCGTCGGCACCGTTTTCGGCGCCCAACTTCCAGTTGCCGTTAAATGTGTAGGACGACGTGCCACGCAGGATCTCGAGGCCCTCCGGCGCCTGGTCAACAATGTTATCGATGACCTTGGTGGTCTCGCCCAGGTGATCAGCTAGGGGCTGAACGTCTTCACTCAGGCTGCCGAACAGGAAACCGCGATAGTTTTCGAAGCGCGCGATGCGCTTGAGATCATGGGAGCCGTCCTGCTTGAAGCCATCCGGGTAGGCACCGGTCTTCTCATTCTTGGCCTTGAGCAGCTTGCCGTCGTTCTTGAACGACCAGCCGTGAAACGGACAGGTAAAGGTGCCCTTGTTACCGCGCTTCTTGCGGCACAGCGTGGCGCCACGATGAGAGCAAGCGTTGAGCAGCCCGTGTAGCTCGCCCTGCTTGTCGCGAGTGATAATTACCGGCTGACGGCCCATGGTCACCGTCATGTAGTCGCCCGGCTCGGGGACCTGGCTCTCGTGAGCCAGGAACAACCAGCTACCTTCAAAAACGTGCTTCATTTCTAGCTCGAAGAAGGCGGGGTCGGTGAACATGCTGCGGTGGCAACGGAAGATGCCGTTTTCGGGGTCATCTACGACGGCGCCGCGGACACGTTCTTCGAGACGATCAAGCTGTGTGGTCATGATCAGTACCTCAGTGTTGTCATGGTTGTCTTCGTAGAAGCCGGCCGTTAGCAATGGCAGGCTCCTTCCCCTCAGCCGCGCCAACAAGAACGATCTCGCCAGCGGGTTCAAGTATGGTCAAGGGGCGACTGTCAAACCTCGGCGGTACCGGCCAACTGACTGGCCTGGTCCTGCGCGTCTTCCAAAGCCCGAGGACGCTTATGACGCACCTGCAGTTCGGGCGCATCGGTTCGGGCCAGTTCGACATCAAACACCACTTCGGTGAACGGACCCTCCAGCTCACGCCTGGTAATCTCAGCCGGGTCCTCGATGCGCTTACCCTCGACCACAAGTTCCTCGCGG
>NZ_JAKRFI010000015.1 GCF_022348165.1 Halomonas sp. McH1-25 | reverse complement strand
AGCCCCAGGCGCTTGCCCTGGGCATCGAGCAGCGCAGTTTCCAGCGCCGACTTGGCGATGGCGTTGCCGCGCACATGGCGATTCATGCGTGTCCGCAGCAGATTGATATTGGCCGACGGCTGGCCGACGAGCAGCGGTGTCAGGTAGGTATCGATGTTGCGCTTGATGCTTTCCGGGCTCTCCGGGCCGTAGCTCAGCCCACCGATGGTGGTGCCCTCGCCCAGCCCCTCGATGCCATCGGAGTGGCGCATGCGCACGATGACCAATGTCTGGCAGGCCATGGTGGTCATCGACAGCTTGTGCGGCCGGATGGTCGGCAAGTCGACCAGATGGGTTTCGATGGTATCGATCACGGCGGACATGCGTGGCTCCCAAGTTTGCGCCCTGTAAGGGATTGAGAACAGTTTGATTGCGTGTCGGAGCCGAAACCAATATCGTTTGGGTGCTTTGCCATACTCTGGAGGTATTATGGAGCTACGTCACCTACGCTATTTTTGTGTCGTTGCCGACGAGCTGAACTTGACTCGTGCAGCGCATCGCCTCCACATGGCCCAACCTCCTTTATCCAGGCAGATCAAACAGTTGGAAGAGGAGATCGGTGCTATCCTATTCGTACGAAGCCGACAAGGGCTGGCCCTGACCACGGCGGGCCAATTCTTCTATGAACACGCGCTTCAGATACTCGAAAAGGTAGACACCACTATTGCCGCCACCCGGCGCATCGATCGCAGTAACCTGTTGATGTTTGGGATAGGTTTCGTGCCTTCAGTGTTTTATGGCCAGCTACCACAACTCATACGAGGATTGCGACAAAAGAATAATGTCGAGCTGTCACTGGTCGAGCTGACCACAGTGCAGCAGATCCAGGCGCTCAAGGCCGGGCGAATCGACATCGGCTTCGGCCGCTTACAGATCGACGACACGGACGTGGAACAGGAGATTCTGTTCGAGGAACCTATCATTGCCGCACTGCCAGCCGGACATCCCTTAGAAAATACCCAGCCGACCCTGATCGAATTGGCCAAGTATCCACTGATCCTGTTTCCGTCCGCGCCTAGGCCGAGTCTTGCCGATGTCATACTGGGCATGTTCAGGCGACGCGGACTCAAAGTGAACGTGATTCAGGAAGCTAACGAGCTACAGACGGCACTCGGCCTGGTGGCCTCGGACCTGGGTATTACCCTAGTCCCCGAGCAGGTCAGCCGACTCAAACGTGATGGGATCGTCTATGTACCGCTAGCTGAAAAAAGCATTACTACTCCAATCATCTGTAGCCGGCGCAAAGAGCCTCCGTCAGCAATTATG
This sequence comes from Halomonas sp. McH1-25, assembly GCF_022348165.1. Classification (GTDB taxonomy): domain Bacteria; phylum Pseudomonadota; class Gammaproteobacteria; order Pseudomonadales; family Halomonadaceae; genus Modicisalibacter. The sequence goes on along the minus strand of NZ_JAKRFI010000015.1, from coordinate 11,974 downwards.
CGTAGCGCTAATAAAATTTTAGAAATATTAGTAGAAAATCGTCGCAGCGGCCGGTACCCCTAGCGAATACCTTGTCAGTCTGACGCCTCGGCTATGTCGATGAAATTTTGAAGTGACGATGACTCGTCCCCGCGCTTCCAGGCGACCCATAGCGGCAAGTGGCGATCATCGAGTTCTTTTAGACACCAAGCGAATTCCCAGCATGGCATGCTAGCAGCGGAACGATGACGATGCCCAGGCCAGCAGCCAACATGCGGACAATAGCAATATTGTAGGCACCGTATTGCACCACGTGCGGATGGAAATTATAGCGCTAAAAGTACATCGTAACTTGATCGTAGTAACCCGGCGGAACATGACGAAAGCCTCAGGCGAACTCCTCCCTCACGAGCTCGTCGAGGCGCCGAGGTGCAGCTAGAGCCGGAAGCAAACGATACGAAGCTCATATAGGTGAAAATAACCAAGGGCAGTAGCACGGCGGTTAGTATCAGCTTCACCGAGGTGCTAATATTCTTGCTAAGGTCTAGCTTAGTGCTGACCTCATTGAACAGGGAGTATCTGGGCCGTCCTGCTCTCGAGAGCCAACATGAATTACAGCACTCCTTGGCAGCGCTGCTCATTAGCGAGCCTCCGATAGCGTCGGCCGGCCAAGGCGGCCTCGCTGCCGCCATATTAAGTTACATGTGGGTCAGGCATACGCTCATCGACGATTTCGCAAAGCGTGTCGGCAGCGTAGCATCCCGCCCCGTACTCTCCGCCGAGGTGTATAGAATAGCCAGCGTATCGGGTGTCGTCGCTGGGTTTTCGGCTGACCTTTTCATGGCTGGGAAGGATGAGGCGACTCGCTACTCCCTATGAAAGCCGAGTCGATATTCATTATGCCTTTGCGCTACTGGACTGCTCCCTGGTCCGTCTGAATAAGCTCGAAATCAGAATCTGAAAAGAATCCTTAAAGGTAACTTGTTAATGTCTGACTTCGAAAGAGACTGGACAACGCGATTAGCTTACTTCTTAACAGATCACTATGACGGTGCCCTTCGACACATATTCCAGCTGGTGCTGTAGGTCAGCCGGGCACTATGAACTCAATACAGAATGAGCTGCACAACCACGGAAAATTCCCGCCCCAGCCCCCTCCTTAATCTTCTGGCTACTTCATGTAGCCAGCTTCGACAAGCTTAACAAGAGAAAAAAGGGTTTCGTTTATAGGTGTTTGGATACCATTTTTACTTCCCCTTTCTATTATAGCCCCGTTGATAAAATCAATCTCGGTTATACGGCCCGACTTTAGATCCTGAAGCATTGAGGGATTATGTTGTGATTGATTATCAAAGGCGTGCTGAACAGCGTTAACTATTCTATCTTCCCGGGCATCCACGCCTTCTGATTTTGCAACTGACACGGCCTCATTAACAACTTTGATTGCTAGCTCACGACCATACTTCGAATTCCCAACTTGACCTACGTCTCGATGTGAAATAGCACATATTGCATTGAGAGCAGCGTTAAAAGCAACTTTTTCCCAAACACTTATCTTAGCTTGAGGACCAACAGCACAAGGGATACCAGAGCTTCGCAGAGCATTTGCAACCACACTTACTTCAGGACATTCTGTATCATTATAAGTCCATATTTCAACATGCCCTTCTCCATGACTCCGCACAGCCCCAGGCTTTACCAGATCAGCAGGTAGGTCTGTCATGCCTACGATAACACGACCAGGATTTATAATATTAGCTATGATCTCAGCGTTACCTAAACCATTTTGTAATGACAGGACCCATGTACTTGGCCCAACGAGGTGGCGTACAGAGTTAATAGCGGAATAAGTATGAACGCCCTTGGTAAAAATCATCAAGAGATCAAACACTCCTTGGAAATCAAGGGCACGGCCAATCGGTACTTTAACGTTAACATTAATGTCAGAGGCTTCGAGTGTAATGCCTTCTTTTCGTATGGTTTGGATAGTACTGTTTACAGCTTCTATAAAGACAACATTCAGTCCCGCCAGCACTAGGCGTACCCCGAATAGCCCCCCCATAGCCCCAGCTCCAACAATTGCAATCTTCATGTATTCCCCAGATAATAAAAGAGATGCTCTATAGTATAACACTGGTAACCAGGCTGAAACCACTTCTCGGTTGGCTGAAGATTAATTGAAAAGGAGCTGAAATCTATAACTGTCTTGTCCAAACCTAATAAGTAAAAAGTCACAACATCTCCATGGATCACAAAAAAATCATAGGCAAAGATAATGCACGCTAATGTAGTTCAAAAACGAAACAGAGCTAATAACACCTAAAAACAAACTTTTCGTTATTTGCAAATATTTTACTAAGAGTAAATTAGCAAAATACTGTTATTTATCCAGTGCAGTGAATTGTTTATGACAGGACTACCAAGGATTGGCTTATTGCCTCCCTAGACACCGTTAATACACTAGCCGTGGAATCAATAACATCTTGATTTTTTCAAAGTCAGAAGCGGATGCCTGATAGTAGGCCGAGGTGGCGGCTGACACAGGTGAAAGAGGCAGTAACCTAAGTTAACAACCCGTTGGGGCAGCTAGCCTAGGGCGCAGAACCACCCGAAAAATTTTGAATCGGCGTTTCGAGGGACATCGATAGCCAAGGCGTAAATGATGCTAAGTAACAACGCAGGCAAGGAAGGATTAGCAGCAGCCCCTCGGAAGCAGCGAGGATACCCATCATCCGCACCGGTTCCTTAGGAAGGCACAGTAAAGCTGGAGGAGTAGTGCTGAAGATCGACACCAGTCTAGCTTACCATTGTCGCAGCCGCGTGCTACGATTGGTAAATTACCTATGAACTAGAAGCAGCCTTATGAGTAAAGATACAGAGTTGATGTCTTTCTACCCTCTTTCTGAGGAGTTTAAATCTCAGGACTCACCTTTCTACTGGGTGGCGAGGCTAAATGCAAAATACAGCTCAGAAATGGATTCCTTGCTTAAACCTCGCGGACTGAGCTCAACAAAATGGCGTGTCTTAATGATTCTCAATGAGCAAGGAAGGCTCAGTATGTCAGATATCTCCATCCATTCGGTTGCTAAACTCTCTACAATTACAAAAATAGTCTATAAAATGAGAGAGGATGGCTTGGTTGACATCTCTGCTTCGTTGAAAGATGGTAGGGTTAGTGAGGTGGAACTGACACCCCAGGGGAGCAAAAAGTTGCAAGAAGCCAAAGAAGCAACTCACCGCTTGGTTGAGAGAGCTTACGCCAAACTTGAAATCAGCGAAATTACCCAACTGAACAGGTGCCTAAGTAAGATTTTCAATAATCTCAACTAGAAAGAATTAGTCACTAGCAATCGCGTTATTGCAGAGATGGTCATTAAGCACATCTACTTTGTCTTGAAGGATAGGCAAAATGGTTTCTTTTAGATTATCTAAATCAATAGCCAATGAATTTATATAAACTCCTATGGATCCTGAGACTCTCTCATAGGAGCCAAAGACAGGGACAGCAAGTGAGCACAAACCTACCTCATCTCCCATATTTAAACAGGAGTATCCGTTACGACTATCCTCCATTAGCATAACCTCTATCTCTTTGAGGCTGGCAACGTTACACTTGAAATTAGTAGATTCTGCCAAGCCTCTAAGAGCAATATCACGCTCTGATGCAGCCATATTAGCTAATATGGCATAACCTAAAGCAGTTTCTAATATTGGTAGATCAGATCCTGAGGTGAGATCAGCTGAAATGATTTTATTCGACTTCCTGGCACATACCGTGTGAATTAGATCCTGACCGCAAAACATACCATAGGCAGCCAGCTCTCTAGTATCCCTAGAGATTTCATTAACAATTTCTTTTATAATTCCATGATTAGAATTTGACTTTATGTAAGCATTCCCTATTTCTAATGCTTTATAGGAAAGCTCATACGAAGATCGGCGCTTCTTTAAATAACCTAAAGAGCACAAAGTTAGCAAGTACCGCCTAGCACTAGCACGGCTTAAACCTGCCAAGGATGAAACTTCGCTTAAAGTCTTAGGCTCTGGGCGCCTATTAAAAATTCTTAGGATATCAATCCCATTAGCAAAAGATGATACGAAACAATTTGGATCATGTTGTGAGTTTTTCATTTACTTTCTTTAGTAGTGAGAAAGACCCACCGCGAACGATGGGTAAAAGCTAGTTAAACAAATTCAAAGTTATTTAAAACTTATACCGAATCATACCTTGCACCCGGTAAGTATCGCCGCTACCACCAGTTACCTGTTCAGTCTTGTGGTGGGCAGCTTCTATACCATAAGCTACGCGCTCGATTGGCGACCAGATATAGTTGACGAAAACGCTATTATATTGCTCGTAGCCATAGGGAGTTGGCAGAACACGACCATCATCAACAACCCCGTCTAAGTCTGCTTTAACAATAGCATAGGAGATATTGAAAGCACCTGGACCAGCAGGCACTGTGACACCAAAGTCAGCGGCTGATGCCTCGATAGTTTCTATATCACCACTTTCGTCAACGTATCCTGCACCACCGGGGTTAAAAAAAGTATAACCACCGATGCCATCGCCATGTGTGATGACTCCACGCAGAACGATATCACGGCTAAACGTATAAGATGCCGCGGCATTTAAGCCCCATCCCCATCCGTACTCATCATTATCTTCGATGCTATTATAGTAGCCTAACTCACGTATCAATGCACCAAATTCGTAGCTTAATGGGCCTTGCGAATTTTTATAGCGCATGGTTAATGCAGGGAGCCGGCTCTGATTTTCAATCTCATAATAATTGTTGTATTCATCCAGCTCACTAGGATCGCTTCCAGCTATGTCAGCACTGAACGTGTCGGGATCTTCAAGAGCAACAGAAAAATTGCCAGTAGTATAACGTAACTGCGCTAAGCGGCCGGCATTAGGGCGCCCAACCGGACCAGTAAAATCTATTGTCGGAGTAAGCCCTACCACGCCGGAAAAATTTGTCCAGGTCTGACCAGCAAGGATCCCGTTCCACACGCCATATGCGTGCCTCAAACGGAAACTACCACCTCCATTGCCGTTAAAATCCCCTTCTATCACTGTCTTGAACGGGCCGTGCTTAGTAGGGGTAACTGTACTAATTCCTAAGCGGCTTGTATAAGCGCCTAAATCAGTGTGACCCTCAGAGCCATCAACATCATCAGGTCTTATTTGAAGTGGCACAAAACCACTTGCAGCCATTTCAGGACCAGAATTATAAGCAACATCTAGCTGCGCAAAACCATACAGGTTGATTTTGGTATTGTCTACATTTATTTCATAAGCCTGAGAAGCGGTACAAAGACCCAAAACTGAAACTGGAGCAAGCGCAAAAATCAGAATTCTCTTATTGAAAACATTAAGCATAATTTAACCTTATTATTTATGAATTGATATACAACTGCCACTCAATCGACTTTGGTAAGATCTTTATATATTCTGTACCCCTCGCTAAATTCACTGTAGGATTTTAATATCTGCGAGAATTCTTTGTTCTCGCTAGCTTTAACTCTCAAAACCTTAGAAGTAGCATCCTGAAGAGCTGCGACTACACTATCGGGAAATCTTTCTACTGTTACGCCCTCGCTTCGGTACTGGTCAAGCTGATTAGCCTGCGTTGCCATCTGCTGAGCGTACATTCGAATGCTAAGATCGCTGCAAGAGGCCTCAATAGCAGCACGCTGTGGTGATGTAAGCCCTTTCCAAACATCAGCATTTACGATTAGTTCGTTAAAGCTCCCTGGCTGATGCCAGCCAGGAAAATAATAATGACTAGCTACATCTTGAAATCCTACACTTTTATCAATGGTGGGGAAGCTAACCTCGACAGCATCAATCCGACCAGTATCTAAGCCAAGGAAAGCTTCGCCGACTGGAATAGAGGCAGGGGAGATACCAAGCTCACTCGCGATCTGGCCCCCCAGGCCACTGATGCGCATACTCTTACCTTTCAAATCCTCCGCGGTCTTGATTTCCTCTCGGAACCAACCGCCGGCCTCAGACACCATCGTCCCACAGGGAACAGGAACAACATTATGAGGCTTATAAAGCTCTCTCCATAATTCCAGCCCACCACCTCCGTAAAGCCAAGCCATATATTCTGGCACGTCCGGTCCAAAAGGAATGCTCTGGAACAGAGCTGCTGCAGGCATCTTACCTGCCCAATAGCTGGAAGCGGCCCAGCCAGCATCAAGGCTACCATTCCCTACATTTTCTAAAATATCATAAGGTGGAGAAAGAGCTCCCGCATCGTAAGGTTTAAACTCCACCCCACCTTCAGTAAGCGTATTTACCCTATCAGAAAAGTCATGTATCGATCTATCAATAACTTCTAAGCTAAATGGGAAAGCTGACTGTAGTATTAACGATTCTGCATTTGCAGCGGTAGCAAAAGTTACTAGGCCAATTGTACTTATAGCGCCTTTGATTTTCATTCCTTTACTCCTAGCCTGTTTATTTATATAGCAAGTAGATTTGGAAACATCATCACGAGAACAACGACAATAATTTGTATTATTATAAATGGAACCACACCACGGTAGATGTGAGGTGTTGATATTGCCTCACCGACAGCGCCTTTCAGGTAGAACAAGGAGACGCCAAAGGGAGGAGTGAGAAAAGAAGACTGTAGGTTAATCGCAACTAGAATAGCAAACCACGCCATTAGCTGTGTTCCAGATAGATCATTGCCCAAGTCGAGTTGCATAACAATAGGTGAAAGCAGTGGCATTAATATCAAGGAGATCTCAAGCCAGTCAAGGAAGAAACCAAGAAAAAATACAAGTAGCATCATTAAAATAAGGGCTCCCCAGTCGCTCCCTCCCATCATGTCAACTAAGCCATGAATCATCTGGTCCCCACCTACTCCTTTAAACGTAAGCGAAAAGCAGGTGGCCGTTATAACCAAAAACATAATCATCGAGCTAGCTACCGCTGTATCCCGGCTAGCACTAAGCATATCCTTGAGACGCAGTTTCTTAGTAAGAATAGCAAAACTAAGAACTGCAAGAACGCCTAAACCACTAGCCTCTGTCGGCGTGGCAACCCCCAGTATAATGGTACCTAGCACACTAGGAATTAATAACATGAAAGGTGCTAATGATAGTAAGCTTTGAAAAAAGCCACGTTCTAAATGCTCGGCCTCTTGAATACCCCTAGCGGATGGATAAGAGGTATTGTTAACCTGCCTATTTATTTCAGAAGAAAACATAACGTAGATAGCATATATAATAACTATCATTGCACTTGGAACCAGCGCTGCCTTAAACAAGGTCCCTACAGAAACTGAAACCAAATTAGACATCACGATAAGCATAACTGATGGAGGCATAAGGATAGATAAGGTCCCTGATGCCGAAATCAGACCAGCCGTTAGAGAAGGAGAGTATCCATTCTCTAGCATCTTGGGTAATGCTATGACAGAAAGTAGTATTACTGACGCTCCTACTACTCCAGTTGTTGCTGCCAAGAGGCTTCCTAATAACAACACAGTCAGTGCAAGGTGGCTAGGGATGTGCCGAAACAAATATTCTGTAACTTTGAATGAATCTCTTGCAAGCCCTGTTCTTTCCAAAAGCAGCCCCATCAAAACAAACATAGGAATTGCAATAAAAAGCCAACCATCTATAGCATTACTATATATACGGCTAATCATCATATCAAAAAAAGCTAAAGGCAGATCTGAAATTAATAAAAATATTGAAGAAACTCCGCCCATGACTAAAGCAACCGGATATCCGGAAAGAATGCCGAGGAGTAGGGTTACTACCATGGCCAAAGGAAGTATGATATCCATAAGCTCACCTCTTCCTAACAATAGATAAAAGGCTATTTATTGTGATGTATATGCAGACCAAACTCATCAAAATAAGCCCCAAGGGAATCATAGCTTTAACCACATATATGTCTTCAAGTCCACCGTCCCTAGAAGACTCATCCACTGCAAAAGAACTTAGCGCAAAATCAATTGAAGACGGAATAAGAAAAAAAAGGAAGGGCACCGCAAATACTATATTTCCAATTATATTTACGATATGCTTATTCTTTTCGCTATAATTTCTATAGATAAAATCTACTCGGACCTGCTGATCATTAAGCCAAGTGAAAGGGACAGCCGCCAGAATAGCAAAGGAAAACAACAGCATCTGAATTCCTAATAACGTATTAAAGGAAACATTTTTTCCAATTAAAAAGTAAGCATGATCAAAACTAACAGCGACTTTTGAGCCTAGCAGACTCATAAAAACTCCAAACCCTATAGCAAATGCTATTAGCAGAATCGCGATCCCAGCAGCCTGCATAACACAGAGCGATATCTTATCTACAACTCTTTGCATCACATTCACCTATTATTTTTATCGTCCGCATGGTCACCGTACAACAGTCACATGGACTGAACCAATACCTTTTCCACCTCCACCTATACCTATACCTATACAATCATAACTCTTCCAAAAAATATTACAGGTTATAAACTCAAATTGGCTACAGAATTTTATAGCGCATGTAAATTCTGCGCTTATCCTAGCAATCATACAAATACATTAATGACCAGCCAGTAAAAGATATAGCTGTTGTGCTACTGTAAATGCCCTGCCATCCTTACCTAGCAAATCAGAACGTGCCAGCATATGCGGCAGGGCTAGAATATAACTTAGACTACAGTACGAAAAGAATTATCTCTGGCACAAAAAGAAGCAGAAAAATGCAGGCAAGGTACGGAAGCATAAAATACCCTACCCCTTTGAAAATGTCCCCTATACTTAACTCCACGTCTAGGCTTTTCACGATAAAAGCGTTTACGCCTACAGGTGGCGTAATCGCCCCCATACTAGTCACGATACACACCATTACACCAAACCATACTAGATCATAACCTAATGCATCAGCTACCGGAAAGAAAATAGGTATTGAAATAATTAGGAAACCCATAGCATCCATGAGGGCACCACCAATAACATAAATTAGTAGCACACAGCCCATTATGACTACCGCGGGTAAGGGTAATGTAGCCGCCCATTCACCCACGAGATAAGGGAGACGCGTAACAGTCAGGAATCGACCAAATATGACCGCCCCCGTTATTAACATTAAAATCATCGCTGATGACCGCAGCGAGCTAGCTATCGAATCCTTCAGCACAACTAACGTGAACTTGCCCTGTGTGGCTACAATTGCCATTGCGCCTACACAACCTACGGCTGCGGCTTCGGTTGACGTAAACCACCCAGTGAACAACCCACCCAGCACTAGCATAAAGAGTAGTACAACCTCTATGACACCCTTAAGCGAGGATATGCGCTTGCGCCATGAGCAGCGTTCTCCTGCCGGTGCCATCTCAGGGTTTCTGTAACAAAGAAGGGAGATCATGACAATAAACAGAGAAACCAGAATCAATCCTGGTATAATGCTAGCAATAAATAAATCACGTACTGGCAACTGTGCCTGCAGTGCGATTACGATCAAGACTGAACTAGGTGGAATTATAACTCCTAGAGTCCCACCTGTCGCTACACTTCCAGAGCTCAGAGACTTATTGTATCCGAACTTCTTCATCTCCGGAAGTGCTATTGTACCTACAGTAGCTGCAGTTGCAGTATTGGATCCGCTCACTGCGGCAAAACCAGCACAGCTCAGAATCGTAGTTGTTGCCATTGACCCTCGCCAATGCCCGATCCAGGCGTAAGCTGAGGCAAATATTTTCCGGGTAATGCCAGATCGAAACAGCAGCTCCCCCATGAAAATGAAAAGTGGAATTATGCTTAATGAGTATGAAGACAGCTGGCCCCATATGCCTGAACTAATGATATTGTTCGCTGCTGCGGGGCTGGTTATATGCATCATGCCGAAATAGCCGACAACAAACATGGCAAAGCTAATCGGCATTCTAAACAGAACTAGAGCAAATAGCGTCAATATACCCACAATCGCTACTAGAGTAAAGCTCATATAGCAAACGCCTTTTTGATATCTGTTACCAAGTCAACCAGCAGTACCAGGCAGAAGGCTGTAAACCCAAGTGCAACCAGGTAAACCACGGGGAAATAAGCAACACGTAGTGTTTGTGATAGAGATTCGCGCGTCATTGCAGCATAGCCATATTCCCAAAGCCTCCAAGCTACCAGAGTAAAGAAAAGTAGGCTGACTACGGTTAGTAGTACCTGGATCACTTCTTGGGCCTTTTCTGGGAATGCTCCGACAAGAAGATCTAACTCGACATGGGCTTTTGTCTGTTGTGAATAGGCCAAAGATAGCGCGACTATGACGGCAGTCAACCAACCTACTATTTCTGTAACCCCTCCAAAAGAAGATGCCACTTGACGAAGTACGATATTAGTAGTCACAACCACTACTATCAACAATAGGGATAAACCTGCGATCCCCAAAAGCAATTTATTGACCATGTGAGTAATTTTTTCCATGCTCCCCCCTAGTACATAAGCGGCTTTTAAGCATCAGGCCGAGGAGCTGCAAATTGCCCAGCCCCTCGGTATTTTACTTATTGTTGATGCTTCTCAATTAGCTCAAGCATACGCTTATGTAGCTCCTCAGCAGGCAAGCCCATTTCTTCGACTCCCTCGAGCCGCTTTTTATTGATGGGTTTTAGCCGCTCGCTCCAGCGCTTAGCTTCTTCATCGGACAAAGAGACAATTTCTACCCCTTCCTCCTTCTGGGCCCATTCAAGTGATTTGGTAATATGGCTGTCAAGATAGCTACCCGCGAAATGCGCCATTTCTGCGCCTAGTTCATTAATAATTTTCTTAACATCCTCAGGCAACGACTCCCAGCTTTGCTGATTCATCAACGCAACAAAGACGGTATTGGTCAGCGGATACTCTGTGACATATTTTACGTCCCGGGCATATTGGAGATCTTTAAGCGCTTCCCGAGAGCTTACATAACCATCAACAACACCGGACTGCAATGCCTCTCCTGTTTCGCCCTGCGAAAGCCCTACCGGGACACCGCCCAAAGCCTCGATAACTTCTGTTGCATCTCCCGGGACGCGTATCTCTAGCCCTTCTAAGTCCTCTAAACTGTCAACGTGTGTTTTCGTATGTAGATACCCGGGCTCTGACGTGAAAGCTGTAATCACCTTAAACCCATCCAATCCCATCTGTTCTGCTGGATATTCTTGAATTAAGTCATAGACTACTTGGCTAGCCACCGCCGAGTTCACATCAATCCCTGTCAATCCACCCGCTAAATTTAATAGCGGAAATCTTCCCGGCTCATATGATGTAACTGATAAGCCAATATCGGCCACACCGTTTCTGACTCCATCGAACATATTGTCTGCGGTGAGTAGCGCCCCGCCTGGGAAGGCATTGACAGATACTTGACCATCGGTTCGCTTATGCAGCTCGTCAGCCCATTTCTGCATTTGTACGGCGGGAAAGGTCTGTGCTGGTGCAAAAAAAGCATAGCTTAGCGTTGTTTCAGCAGCCAAGCTTGGCAAGCTAGTAGTCACCAATGTTGCCGAAGCCAAGATTCGCAATGTTCTTTTCATCGCAGAGAATTTGCCTAACATATCTACATCCTTCGCTTTGTTGGCGTTGTATGTGAAGATCAAGAACTATATTTATCACATGAAAAATCATCTATCCAGCTATTTACTTACTTAGGCTTCTTTTAGCTTTTGCTAAGCAGCTTCCAATCACTGATTAATAACAATGATTGTTATTTCCACCAGCCTTCCTTGGCTTCGATCATTTCGGAGCCAAGGGCTGTAAAGCGGTATATCCCTAATAACCGCGATCCGCTTAGCCCTATACTTTAGCATTACTCGCTAACTGACTATCTTGCTCCTCACTTTCCAAGGCCCGAGGACGCTTATGACGCACCTGCAATTCGGGCGCATCGGTTCGGGCCAGTTCGACATCAAACACCACTTCGGTGAACGGACCCTCCAGCTCACGCCTGGTAATCTCAGCCGGGTCCTCGATGCGCTTACCCTCGACCACAAGTTCCTCGCGG
>NZ_JAKRFI010000014.1 GCF_022348165.1 Halomonas sp. McH1-25 | reverse complement strand
CGCAGCCCATGATCACGTCCTCGATGGCCGCCGGATCGAGATCCGGTGCCCGCGCCAGGAGCGCCTTGAAGATATCCGCGGCGAGGTCGTCGGGCCGCACGCTTGCCAGCGCGCCGCCGAACTTGCCCACCGCCGAGCGGACCGGATGACACAGGTAAACGTCTCTCATGCATCCTCTCCCGAGTGGTGACGGTCGGTTCGTGCCTTCAACTCACGCAGCACCTCCAGCTCGCGATCCGAGGGCTCGGGCGTGGTCTCGAGCTGGTCGGCGAAACGAATCTCCCAGCCGGTGGCTTCCTGGACCTGCTCTGCCGTCACGCCCGGATGCAGCGAGGTCACCACCAGCTCCTTGGTGTCGGGATCGGGTCGCATCACGCACAGGTCGGTGATCACCCGGGTCGGGCCCTTGCCGATGTTGGGCACACCGTCTCGGCCCTTGCCGTCGCGTCCGAAGCCGAGCGTGGTGACGAAGTCCACCTCACTGACGAAGGTACGCTTGGAGTGCTTCAGGGTAATGAACACTTCGCCGGCGTTGGTGGCGATCTCCGGCGCTCCGCCACCGCCCGGCAGGCGTACCTTGGGTGCCGTATAGTCGCCGATCAGCGTGGTGTTGAGGTTGCAGTAGCGGTCGATCTGCGCCGTTCCCAGGAAGCCCACGTCGACCTTGCCGCCCTGCAGCCAGTAGCGAAACATCTCGGGGACCGAGACGGTCGTCAGCGCGGTTTCGCACAGCTCGCCATCGCCAATCGACAGCGGCAGTACATCGGGCTTGGTCTGCAGCGTACCGGATTCATAAATCAGCACCACATCCGGCGCGTGGGTCAGGCGGGCCAGGTTGGCCGCCTCGCTGGGCAGGCCGATGCCGACGAAGCAGGTGGTGCCGTTCTCCAGCGCCCGCGCAGCGGTGACGGTCATCATTTCCGCGGAGGTATAGTTGCTCATCAGGATTCTCCTCCCGCTTCAAACACGTTGGTCTTGAGCCAGTCGTTGAAGGCGTCGCGGTCCCGGGCGATGGCGTCCCATTCCTTGTAGAAACGGTTGTTACGCGGGTAGTAGCCGTGCGCATAGGACGGATAGGCGCCCTTTTCGGCCACGGCGATGGCATCGATGGCCCAGCCGGGAATCACGCAGGCATTGGGGGTGGCGCCCAGGTCATCGACGATTTCCTCGACGGTGACGATGCTGTGCTTGGCGGCCAGCACGGCTTCCTTCTGTACGCCGATGATGCCCTCGACGAGTACGTTGCCCTTGCGGTCGGCGCGCTGGGCATGAATGACGCTGACATCGGGGCGGATCGAGGGCACGGCGGCCAGACGCTCACCCGTGAACGGGCATTCGATGAACTTGATCTGGTCGTTGACCTTGGGCAGATCACTGCCGATGTAGCCACGTAGCACCGCCAGCGGCAAGCCAGCGGCACCCGCCTCGTAGGCGCAGGCCATGGTGGCGTGACTGTGCTCGAGAATCTCGACCTTGCACGGATAGCCCTTCTCGACCGCATCGCGCAGGCGATGCAGCGACCCCACACCGGGATTGCCACCCCATGAAAAAATCAATTTCTTCACGCAGCCGGCCCCGATCAGCTGATCGTAGATCAGATCGGGGGTCATGCGGATCAACGTCAGGTCGCGCTTGCTCTGACGGATGATCTCGTGGCCTGCGGCAAACGGAATCAGGTGGGTAAAGCCCTCCATGGCCACGGTGGCGCCGTCCTCGACGTAGCGCGCCACCGCGTCATGCAGGCTGAGAAATTCGGCCATGGGTCTTGCCTCTCTCAACGCTGTCGTTCCCAACGCCTTTGTTCGCATTGTGAACACTGGTTTGTGATACGAACAAAATTACCTAGGATTGGCGTCGGCGTCAAACCGCTAAAAAAGCGGGCCGGAGAGTGAAGCCGGCCCTGCCTGACAGGCTCACCTTAATGAAAACAACAGCTTGCTAACTATCTGAGCACGTTCAGGGCCCGCTCGACCTGCGCCAGACTGCTACCAATGTATAATTCCGGTCGCACCGCATCGCGTAGCGTCGCCTCGTCGACCTTACCGGCCACCTCGGCGTGTTCGAGCAGTACATCGGCATACGGCCTCCCCTGTACGCGGGCCGTCTCGGACGACTCGCGGGCGATGCGCTTGGCGGCGTCGCTGCCCACCGCCGGAACCAGCACCCGGGCGGCCGGCTCGGCCATAATCGCGCCGCCGGTCACCGCCAGGTTGCGCTGCATGGCCTCGCTATGCACTTCCAATCCATCGAGCAGTGCAGTCAGGGTTTCCAGCGCCCCCTCGAGCAGCAGCACGCTATCCACCAGCGGCGCCCACTCGGCATGCCATTCGCCCAGCCCTCGCTCCAAAGGCTGGGCGGCAGCGTTGGCAATGATTCCGGCATTGCCATGCACCTGACGCGCCGCGGCGCGAATGCGGGCACAGGCCACCGGGTTGCGCTTGTGCGGCATCGACGAGGACTCGCCGACACCCGCCTCGGCCGGCTCGCTGAGCTCGCCCACCTCGGTCTGACACAGTAGCGAGACATCGAGGGCAATCTTATCGGCACCGGCCGCCACGGCATCCAGCGCGCCGGCAAGCGCGAGGATCGGCTGGCGATCGGTGTGCCAGGGCAACAGCGGGGCGTTAAGACCAAGCCGCGCGGCCAGGCCATCCATCAACGGCAGGCCATGCTCGTCGAGCCCCGAGTGCACACCGACCGCCCCGCCCAGTTGCACGTACAAGCCGCTGGCCACGACATTGTCGAGGCGACGCTCGGCCTGGTGGAGGCCCCATAGCCAGTTGGCGACCTTGGCACCGAAAGTGATCGGCAGCGCCTGCTGCATCAGGGTGCGCCCGACCATGGCGGTACCGCGATGAGTCTGCATCAGCGTGCAGCCGGACGTCCTCGCCTGGGCCAGTAGCGACAGGCAGCGTTCCAGGCGCGGCTTGAGCACGAGCATCAGCGCGCTGTCGACGATATCCTGGCTGGTGGCGCCCTTGTGGAAATGACGCTTGAGCTCATCGGGCAGCGCCGCCTTGGCCTGCTTGACGAAGGGAATCGCGGCGTTGCCGCCCTTGGCGGTTTCCTCGGCCAGCGCCTGCATGTCGAACGCATGGTCATCGAGATGCGTCTGCAATGCCTTGACGGTTCCCTCGGGCAAAAGGCCGCGGGCCTCCTGTTCGGCCGCCAATGCCAGCTCCACCTCGCGCATGGCGGCCACTAGCGCCTGGGCACGAATGGCTTGCATGCCCGTTTCGCTCATGAAGGGCTGGCGCAGCAGCAGATCGTACATACAGTGTCTCCCTGAATCGTACTGTCCGAAAGTGCAATGGTGCACAGATGTTCGCTTAACGAACTCTATGCTAGAGTCATTTGTTGCATTGGAGCAACGTAACAATAAGGATGTCGCCGCAATGTCGACGCAACCGAAAGAAGAGACTCTGAGTCCTGATGACCGTGATTTCGTGACGGCGCTGGCCAGTGGCCTCGACGTTATCCTGGCCTTCGATAGCGACACGCCGCGCATGACGCTGAGCGAGGTCGCCGCCAAGACCGGCATGAACCGTGCCCGCGCTCGGCGCTTTCTGCTCACGCTTCACTCCCTCGGCTACGTACGCAAGCAGAACCGTCACTTCGAACTCGCGCCCAAGGCGCTGCAACTGGGTTATGCCTACCTGTCGGCCAACAACTACCGCTCGGTGATCCAGCAGCACCTGGAAGACATCACCCAGACGCTGGGCGAATCCTCATCGCTGGGGGTACTCGACGGCAATGAGGTCATGTACGTGGCGCGCTCCTCAGCGCCGCACCGATTGATGGCCATCACCCTGTCGATCGGTACCCGCCTGCCCGCCGTGGCAACCTCGATGGGGCGCGTGCTGATGGCCTACCTGGGCGACGACGAGCGCGAAGCGCTGCTCGCGAAGACCGAGCTGAAGGCTTATACCGAGCATACGATCACCGACAAGCAGGCCTTGCGCGACTGTCTGGCGGAAGTCCGCCGCCAGGGATACTGCATCGTCGATCAGGAACTCGATTCCGGTTTGCGCTCACTGGCGGTGCCGGCCTTCGATGCCAATGGCAAGATGCTGGGGGCCATCAACATCAGCACCAATGCCGCCCGCATCGACCTGGCGACCCTGACCGACAGTTTCCTGCCGTTACTGCAGGAGAAGACGCGCCAGATCCAGATGCAGGTAACCTGAATAGATAAATTTCTGGAACTAGGTTGTAGATTTCACTGCTTCACTATTTCACTACTTAATATAAAAGGAAGGAAGATTCGATGGCCGGAAGCCTGATCGAACGCACGCTCAATGTCATCGAGACATTGTCCAGCGCGGCCGACGGCCTGCCACTACAGGCGCTTGCCGATCAGTTGCAGATCCCTAAAAGCGCGGCGCACCGCATCTGCGCCGAGCTGATTCGCCTGGGCTATGTTCGTCAAGATGCACAGTCCCAGCGCTATCAGCTCTCTACCCGACTCGTTGCGCTGGGCTTTCGTTACTTGGCCTGTAGCGGTGCCAGCGATGCTGTGCAGCCGATTCTCGATCGCCTGGCCGAAGACACGGGCGAACTGGTACGTCTGGGCGTCATCGAAGGAAATCGCCAGACCTGGATCGCCAAGGCACAGGGGTCGCGCTCGGGGTTACGCTACGATCCCGACATGGGACGCGAAGCTCCGCTTCGCTATACCGCCTCGGGCCATGCCTGGCTGGCCAGCCTGGATAACGATGAGGCACTGTCACTTGTCGAACGTCAGGGCCCCGACGACCCGGACCGCTACGGGCCCAATGCGCCCCGAACCCGGGCCGAACTGATCGGCCACCTCGACCAGGCGCGCCAACGCGGTTATAGCTGGTTGATCGACAGCTCGTCCTTGGGCACCTCGGCATTCGCCGCTGTGATCCGCCATCCCGTTCAGGGGCATCCCCTGGGTGTGCTCAGCGTGGCCGGGCCAAGCGTGCGCCTGACCGAGAACCGCATGCACCAGCTTGCCCCGCTCGTGCTGCGTGCCGCCGAGGAACTTTCACAAATCAGCCAGTCCTCGCGACTCTTTCCCTGAACCGGTTTTCCACGGCCGGATATCTGCCCGCTGTCGTGTCTGGCGGGCTCCACTCGAATCCACTTGCCTGACAAGGACGTGCCGTGCTTGCCATCGTCTCGATAACCGCCCCTATCTTTCTGTTGATCGGTGTTGGCTACTTCGCCGTGGCGACTCGGCTTATCGCCAAGCCCCAGATACAAGGCCTGGGTGGATTCGTCATCAATTTTGCCTTACCAGCCCTGATCATTCGTGCCTTGATTCAGCGTCCGATAGAAGAAACCTTCAATGGTTTCTATCTGCTGGGATACGGGCTGGCCTCGGTCATCGTCTTCGGTGTCGCCCTGACGTTCGCCTTGCGCGTACGTCGCAAGTCACTCGATGTCGCCTCGCTTTATGCCTTGGGCATGTCCGGGGCCAACAGCGGTTTCATCGGCTACCCCGTCGCCGCGCTGGTGGTGGGCTCCCCGGCGGTCATTGCCATGGCACTCAACATGATCATCGAGAACCTGCTGATCATTCCGCTGGCCCTAGCCTTGGCCGAAGTGGGCTCGCAAAGCGGGAGCTCGTTCGGCACTGCCATTCGCCAATCCATGAGTCGCCTGGGTCGCAACCCGATCATCATTGCCATACTGATCGGTGTGGCCATCGCCATTCTCGGCGTGCCTCTGCCCGCCCCGTTGTTCAAAGCCATCGACATGATGGCGGCCGCCGCTGCGCCTACCGCCCTGTTCGTGATCGGTGGCACGCTGTATGGATTACGAACACGCGGCATGCGCAAGGACGCCAGCCAAATCGCCTGCGGCAAACTGGTCATCCACCCGCTGGCTGTTCTGCTGGTGTTCATGGCGCTACCGGATTTCGATCCGGCCCTGGCGGTGGCAGCCGTGGTCTTCGCCAGTGCCCCGATGCTCAGCGTCTACCCCATCTTCGGCCAGCGCTACGGTCATCCGGAGTTATGTACGGCGGCCCTGATGGGGACGACACTGGTCTCGTTCGTTACCATCAGCGCCCTGCTCTGGATCGTTTCCACCTTCGAGTTGTTTGGCTTCGCCGGATAAGCGAAAGATCGGCAGGCAAAATTTCGCTTATCGTACTTTTGTCCGTATTGCGCAATATGGAACGTTGTTCTAGATTACCCCAAAGCGTTTCGAATCTGGACCATACGGATGACTGGCCAGGCGAGACCCAATCCCAGGGGATACCGCACATGAGCGAGACATCGCTTGATTACGATCTGGTCGTGGTCGGGTCCGGTGCCGCCGGCCTGTCGGCAGCAGTCACCGCCGCCTACCATGGCCTCAAGGTATGCATCGTCGAGAAAGACGAGGTGATGGGTGGCGCCACTGCCTGGTCGGGTGGCTGGATGTGGGTCCCTCGCAACACGCTGGCGCAACGCGCGGGCATCCATGAAGACATCGATACGGTACGCACCTATCTGCGCCACGAACTGGGAGACCGTTACGATGCCGCACGCATCGACGCCTTCCTCGAGGCCGCGCCGCAGATGGTGAGTTTTTTCGAAACGCATACTGCCCTGCAGTTCGCTGACTGCGGCGCACCGTCGACGAATACAATGTGCATGCCCGTCAGGGCAAAGACCCGAGCTTTGGGCGAGGCTCGACGCCCTACAATCGCAAGCAGGGCGACCCAGCGCAGCGGCCCAACCCCTGTGTCGCCCCGCTCGATGAGGGCCCCTACTACGCCGTAAAGGTCGTGCCCGGCAGCTTCGGTACCTTCGCGGGGCTCAGGACCAACCAACACGCCCAGGTACTCGACGCCTCACTTAACCCAATCGCCGGGCTTTACGCCGCCGGGACCGACATGGCCAGCATCATGGGTGGTTATTACCCAGCGGGCGGCGTCAACCTGGGGCCAGCCATGGCGTTCGGGCATATCGCCGGCCTTCACGTCGCCGGCCAACGCTGAACAAGGATAACGAGGAGCCGCATGCCGACACGCTCTTTTTCCCTGGCCGCTCTGACCGTCCTGGAGCTCTCGCCACCCGACATGGTCGAGGTCGCCGCCCGGGCCGGCTACCAGCAGGTCGGGCTACGCTTGGTCCCTGCGACGCCAGACGAACAGCATTTTCCGCTCGTTGCCGATGCCGCGCTGCGCCGGCAGACATTGGCCCGTTTGCATGACACCGGAATTCAGGTACTCGACATCGAGATCCTGCGCCTCAAACCCGAATCCCGCGTCGAGTCCGACTTCGCCCGCGCGCTGGAGATCGGTGCCGAACTGGGCGCCAGTCAGGTACTGGTCGCAGGCAATGACGACGACGAAGCCAGGCTCACCGACAACTTCACCGGGCTCTGTGACCTCGCGGCCGGCTTCGGTCTCAACCCACACCTGGAGTTCATGCCCTGGACCGGCGTCAAAAACCTCGAGCAGGCACGGCGTATCGTGACTGCCGTCGCCCGACCCAATGCCGGCCTGCTGGTCGATGCCTTCCACTTCGACCGCTCGGGTAGCCACCTTGACGACTTGGCCACCATTCCCGCCGGGTGGATGCACTACGTTCAGCTATGCGATGTCATTGGCTCACGTCCCGACGATATGGCTGAAATCATACGCCAGGCCCGCCAGGAGCGCTGTTTCCCCGGTGACGGCGACATCGATCTCGAGGGCCTACTGCATGTGTTGCCCAGCGATGTTCCACTGAGCCTGGAAATACCCACCCAGGCCCTGCGTGAACGTGGCGTCAGCGCTCTGGACCGGGCGCGCATGGCTCTGGAAAAGACCCAACGGCTACTCGGCTCCCTCTCTGGTTGAACACGTCGCCCGATTGACGCCTCACCATGAAACCGCGTAGCGTTAGCGAGTTAACGGCCTTCCGTAACCTGCCGCCTGCATGACAATGGGACCGATTCCCAAGGAACCTCATGGCCAATGGAACCGTGGCAGTGCATAACGACCGTCCCCTGTTGGGCATCGGCTTCATGCTTCTCGCCGGATTGCTCTTCGTCCTGCTCGACTCGATGGCCAAGACCCTAGGTCAGGACTATTCCTCGGTGCAGGTGGTCTGGGCACGCTTTACCGGCCATGTGGCGGTCATCGCCCTGTATCTTCTTTATCGCGGTGGTGCCGGCAAGCGCCTGTTGATCTCCGAGTCGGTCCCGGGCCAGTTCCTGCGCGGGGTGATGCTGCTGGCCGCGAGCACCTTCGCCTATACTGCGCTCGCCCAGCTGCCCCTACTGCAAGTGCATGTGGTCAACTTCACCTCGCCACTGCTGGTCACCGTACTGGCGGTACCGCTGCTCGGTGAAAAGCTCGACATCAAACGCGGTATCGCCGTGCTGCTCGGCTTCAGTGGCGTAATCGTCGCCATCGGCCCTACCGACTGGCGCAGCGATCCGGTGCTGCTCTACCCCTTCGGCATGGCTTTCTGTTTCGCGCTCTACCAACTGAGCACGCGGCGCTTCGGCCGCTCGGATGCCCCATTGACGTCGTTGTTTTATGCTGGCTTGGCAGGCGCACTGATCAGCAGCCTCGTCGTGCCTTTTTTCTGGACGCCGATTGCCACTCAGGATCTCTGGCTGTTCCTCGGCATCGGCCTGCTCGGGGCCGCTAGTCAGTTCGGCCTAATCCAGGCCATGCGCTTTGCGCCTGCCTCGCTGGCCTCTCCCTTCCTCTACGCCCAGCTCATCTGGTCATCGCTTTTCGGCTTTCTGCTGTTCGGCGATGTGCCCAGCCTAAACACCTATCTCGGCGCTATCCTTATCGTCGCGGCAGGACTATATATCGCGACACGCCGGCGCTGATATAAGGCATTTGGCGCACCCGAGACAGCGTGGTCAGTTCTGCATAAAGACAGCGATACTGCCGCCAAACGACAAAAACCCCAACGACAAGGCTCTAGTTCAACACCAACCCCTCGATCAACTTTAGTTGCATATAAACAAATCGCATTGCCGATCACTGGAAACTGATTTCCCTGAAAAACTCATTTACCCGAGACTGGAACCCGAAAACTTATAAGCCCTTTCTATACCCGAAGAGGGAGGATTTATTTTATATCGCTAAAAATCACAAGCCTGCCTCACGAACATCTTCTTTGATTTTTTAACGATTGAGACTTTTGGAGGAATGACTTCTCAACGAACTGTCTGCATAGTTAAACAGCTTTGCGAATATTTGTTCGCAAAGCGAACATTATAAATAACGCTTAGCTCCTACAATAAGTTCAAGGAACCCTCGATGTTCAAACTCAATAAAATAACGGCCTGCATTCTGCTCTCTCCTTGTTTTTTCGCCACGCAGGCGCATGCCTTCGATGTCGTCGAAGCGGGACAACCCCTGGTGACCGGCGAGCCTAGCCGCGTCGGCCCGCCCTGGAACCATCGCACGACGATCAACATCCCCGGCACCAAGACCGACATCGCTTTCGGCGGTTACGTCAAACTGGATGCAACATACGATTTCGATTACGACTTGAGCGCGCCCTACGACGCAGGAACCGATCCTTTCGCACTGCTCAATCCCAATAACGAGACCGATGGCCGTACACAATTTACTGCCTACGAGTCGCGCCTGAACTTCCGTACGCATACTGCGACTGACTACGGCAAGCTCACGACCTTCCTCGAAGGGCATTTCATGCCCGCTGGAGATTTCGGTCTGCGCCACGCCTATGGCGAGCTCAACGGCTTCCTGGCCGGCCAGACCTGGTCGAACTTCATGAGCTTCGTGGGTGGCACACGCACGCTCGCGCTCGGCGATCCCAAGGGCTACTCGTTCGACCGCAACCCACAGATTCGCTACACGACGCAGCTCGGCGCAGGCGCCTTGTCGTTCTCACTGGAAGATTCCGAAACTGTCATTGCCCGCCAGGCCGATGGCTTGACGAGCACCGAAAGCCAGCTGCCCGACCTGACAGTACGCTACGAGTACAAGCGGGCTTTTGCGCTGTCCGGGATGGTTCGCGAGCTAGCCAGCAACGGTAATGTGTCTTCCGTGGATGACAACGCAACCGGCTACGGCGTGCAGGCACAAGCCAGCCTGCCGCTGGGGGCGGCGACCAAGCTAAACGGTAGCGTGACCTACGGTAGCGGCATTGGAAACTACATGGGCAACCCCGGCAATACCGGCCACCGCAATGCGCCCGATGTCTATCTGGAAGACGGTGAGCTGGAAACGATCGATACATTGGGTTTCGGGGTATCGCTCAACCACAACTGGACGGCCGACTGGTTCAGCTCCATTGGCTACTCGCGCCTGACCCAGGACCTGCCTGACGATGGCGCTTACGATAATAATTTCGACACGGTCGACTATGCCTTTGCCAATGTCATGTGGGACGTGACCAGCCGCACGATGCTCGGCCTGGAGTATCAGTATGCCGACGTCGAGAACGTCGCTGGCGAGTCCATGGATGCCAGCCGCCTGATGGCAAGTGCCCTCTTCCACTTCTAAGGCGAGCGCTGTTCTCGACTGGCTTTTCGATCCTTGCACTGGCCCCTTCGGGGCCAGTTTTTTGCTTCCTCTCAGTACGCCGATGCCAAGCAACGGCTCAATGATGACAGCATTGACCGATGCCCAATCAGGCATCACGACAGGGAGACAGTGAGGTAGGCGGAACCGAAAGCGGGGGCGCTAATGCCCCCGGCTCGGATTGACTGAAGAGTGTGGCCTAGCTAGGCAGAATCACACGAGACGAGGGTGTGCTGGCGTAAAGCTCGTCAATCAAGTCCGGATAGCTTTCGCGGACCTGGCGTTGATTGACGGAGCCTTTGTCCGTCACTTCGCCTTTATCGAACGAAAGCGAAAAATCGAGTACCAGCAAGCGTTCCAGGCGCATGGAACTCGACTTACCCTGGCGATGGGCAGCCAGCCGGTCAGCCAAAAAGGCATGCAACGGCGCGCTATGCGCCAGTGTCGCCAATTCCTGGTCGGGTTCGGCAGCCAATTGCTGGGCACAACCTGCAGGATTCAGGACCACCAACCCCGTCAGGTACCCCTGCCCCTCGCCAATGATGACGACGTCCTGCACGGCAGGGGCAAGCGCTTCGATGACTTGCAAGCGCAAGACCCCGACATTGACCCAGGTTCCCGTTATCAGCTTGAAATTCTCGCTGAGCCGTCCATCGAAAATCAGGCCTTGCTCGGGCCTTTCCGGATCGATGAAACGCATGGCATCACCGGTACAGTAATAGCCTTCTTCATCGAAAGCGTCGGCAGTCTTGTCCGGTGCCCGCCAATAGCCGGGAGTCACGTTGAGGCCCTTGAGACGCGCTTCCCATTTATTGCCGGATGGAACGAGCTTTACCTGCATGCCCGGTACCGGCCGGCCCACCAGGCCGGAAATGGCCGAGTCGTCATCGGTACAGAACGCCAGGCAGGCCTCCGTCGAGCCCAGTCCCGTCAACATCGGAACACGCTGACCCGTCGTGGTACGCCCCAGGTCATCGAGCGTGTCTCTGACATGCGCCGGCAGCACGGCGCCTCCGAAGTGCAGCATTTTCAGGCGCTTGAAGAAGGACGACCTCAACGCCTCATCATCGCGCAAATAATCGGCCAGCGCCTCGAATCCCTTGGGCACGTTGCAATAGAAGGTCGGAGAAATCTCGCGCAGATTGTCGACGGTCCTCAATACGCCCTGAGGTGTTGGGCTGCCATCATCGATGTAGAGCGAACCGCCATTGTGAATGGTCATGCCTAGAATCGTGTTGCCACCAAAGGTGTGGTGCCAGGGCAGCCAATCCACCAGCACTGGCGCTTGTCGTTGCAGAAAGGGCAGCTGTTGTACCAGCATCGCTTGGTTGCTGCACAGCATGCGCTGGGTGTTGATGACAGCCTTGGGCATGCCGGTCGATCCGGACGTGAACAGTAGCTTGGCCACGCTGTCGGGCGACACGTGAGCGTGAGCCTGCTCCACCTCTCCCTCATTGACAGGCGTGTCGGCGAGAGCAGCGAAAGACTTGGCACGCGCCGAGGCCAGCGACGATACGATAGTCATCTCTTCACCACAGACCGCTTCCAGAGCGGCTGCAAAACGCGCCTCATCATCCACGAAGACCATGCCTGGCGTTATCAAGTCGCAGACGTAACGCAACTTGGCGTAGTCGCTGGCCAGCAGGGCATATGAGGGAGATACCGGCACATAGGGTATTCCCACGTGCATCGCTGCACAGGCCAGCAAGGCATGGGGTATGTCGTTGCCGGACATGACCATCAATGGCCTGTCGACGGACAAGCCGTGATCGAGCAGCGCCTGGGAGAGTCTCATCACCAGCGGCATCGCTTCGGCGAACGTCAACGTCTTCCAACGACGTTCCTCACCTTCTCGCTGAGCCAGGAAAATACTGTCCGGGCGTGCTTCGGCCCAATATAGAAGATTTTCGGTAATGCAGCGTGAATAGCCATCGACGTCACCGCCGCTCAGCCGATAGGTCGCAACCTCCCCGTCCCGCTTGGTGCGGTCATCCAGCGTTCTGCCATTTTCAGGCAACATGGCGTACTCCATCGAAAATTTTTGGCTTTATGCCCCGATGCCAGTGCCGTTTAGTTATAAACTCCAACTATCTATCTTGCTAGAATACCCAGGTGAGACTTTAGGCTAAGCGGCATCAGGCTTCTGCCATCTCGGCGTGCTGGCCTGCCGATAAAAAGTTATGTATATCAACGAAACGAATGAAACTCTGTGAGGAAGTAACCGCTATGCAACCTTCCGACAACGAGCCCGCGATCCGCCAGGCGGCACTCGAAGACACCGACACTGGCCCCGTGGACGGCCTGGTACTGGAGGAACGCCTTGGCTATGCCCTTCGCCGTGCACAGCTCAAAGTCTTCAAGCACTTTGACGAAGCCATGCGTGAACACGACATTCGCCCCGCGCAGTTTTCTTCCTTGGTGGTGATCGAAGGCTATCCCGGCGTGACGCAATCCAGCCTCGCCCAGACCCTGGCCATCGATCCGCCCCGAGTCGTCAACCTCGTCAACAGTCTCGAGGAGAGGGGCCTGGCCATGCGGGTTCGTTGCAAGCGCGACCGTCGCTCGCACGGCATCTTCCTCACCAAGCAGGGCGAAGCTCTCGTCGACAGGCTCAAGGAGCTATCGAGACAGAGCGACCTGGCGGCAACCCAGGCCCTAAGCGAGATCGAGCGGCGCCAGTTACTCATGTTGCTGCGCAAGATCTACAGTCCTGCCGACAACGTGGACTAATCCTTTAGCCGCAATTCGCAGCGATTTGTCGCTTTCCGGCTTGCAAGCGTCAGGCAGGAAATTTAATTATACAAAGCAACTAATCACAACGTGACCGATTCGCTGCCCCAGCCTCACAAGGTGGTCAAGAACAATCATGAGCGGTTCAACGATGACACAAAAAGCCGACACGACATCCGTGTGGCGCCTCCTGGAAAGGTGCTGCCAAGCTGCGGCCGTTCTCGGCGGTCTATTGATCGCAGCGCTAGCCATCATGACCGTATGCAGCATCGCCGGACGATGGATTGCCAGCCTTCCCTACCTCAGCGCACTACCTGGACTCGACTGGGTAGGCCCCGTTAGCGGGGATTACGAACTCGTCGAAATGGGTACGGCAACGGCGATCTTCCTGTTCCTGCCGTATTGCCATCTCCGCGGCGGCCACGTCACGGTGGATCTGATCGTCATGCATGCTCCACGCATCGTTCAGCGAGCCACGGCAGTGATAGCCGAGGTCCTGTTTACGCTCGTCTCCGCCATCATGACCTGGCGCCTGTATCACGGCCTTCTCGACAAGCAGCGCTACATGGAAACCAGCATGCTGCTGGGCATCCCGCTATGGTGGGGCTACGCCGCCGGCATTGTAGGCTTCGCCCTGCTGACCCTGGTATGCCTCTACCGCTCGTTCGCGTCTCTTCGCGCAACCCCTGACAGCGACACCCAAGTAGGAGACGCCTGATGACACCAATGACCTTGGGCGTGGGCGGCTTCGCCCTGCTACTCACGATGATGGGAGCACGGATTCCTATCGGCCTGGCCATGCTAGTCATCGGCGCGGCCGGCTCCATGCTGATCATGGGCCCGATGGGCATCCTGAACGGCCTCAAGACACTGCCCTACGAACACTTTTCCAGCCATACCCTGTCGATCATTCCGCTCTTCCTGCTGATGGGCCAGTTTGCCGCACGCGCCGGGCTCTCACGCAGCATGTTCCAGGCGGCCAACGACTGGCTGGGGCATCTCAGGGGCGGGCTAGCCATGTCGACGATTGGCGCTTGTGGCGCGTTCGGCGCCATCTGCGGCTCCTCGCTGGCGACGGCTGCCACGATGACCCAGGTTGCGCTGCCCGAAATGGAACGCCAAGGGTATCGCGGCAGCCTGGCGACGGGGTCACTGGCCGCCGGCGGCACGCTGGGCATCTTGATTCCGCCCTCCGTCGTGTTGGTCATCTATGCCATTCTCGCCGAACAGAACATCAACGAGATGTTTGCCGCCGCGCTGGTGCCCGGCCTGTTCGCTGCGCTCAGTTACATGCTGGCAATCTCAGTGTTCGTGCGCCTTTTCCCTGACAGCGCCCCCAGCAAGCCCAAGACGCCCATGGGTGAGCGACTCCGCTCACTTATCCGGGTCTGGCCTGGCGCCGCCATCTTCATTCTCGTCATCGGCGGGATCTATACCGGCATTTTCACGCCGACCGAAGCCGCTGCCGTGGGCGCCGTCGCCACGGGGGCACTGGCTTTCATTCAGGGCGGCCTGCGCTGGGACGGATTGCGGGACTGTCTGCTGGAGACGGCCATCACCTCCGCCATGATCTTCTTCATCGTGTTGGGCGCCAGCATCTTCAACAGCTTCCTGGCCCTGACGCAGCTCCCGCAGATGACCGCCGCCTGGATCGTGGGTCTGGAGATCAGCCCCTGGATCATCCTCGCGGGGATTCTGCTCTGTTATCTGGTGCTGGGATGCTTCATGGACAGCCTGTCGATGATCCTGCTGACCGTACCCATCTTTCTGCCCATCATGGTGGGCATGGATTTCGGCATGCCCGCCGCCGACGTCGCCATCTGGTTCGGGGTGCTGTCGCTGGTGGTCGTGGAGGTCGGCATGATCACTCCGCCGGTCGGCCTGAACATCTTCATCATCCACTCCATGGCGCCCCGCGTCCCGCTGATGGAAATCTTCAAGGGCATCCTGCCCTTTCTGGCGGCGGATATCGTGCGGGTCATCCTGCTCGTTTGCTTTCCGGCGATTACCCTCTGGTTCGTTTATTTCCTGTATTGAGGAGTGCCCGACATGCCCACTGCCGTCGCACAACGCTACCCCACGCTGGAATTCGTCACCCGCCTGCAGGTCGAGGTCGACTCGCCGCTGGAACTGGGCCTGGCCGCGGAAGGCCGCCGTCGATTCATTCCCATCACCGGGGGCAGCTTTTCAGGCCCTGGCCTGAGCGGGCGTATTCTTGCAGGCGGCGGAGATTGGCAAACGCTACGCGAAGACGGCACTGCCGTCCTCGAGGCGCGCTATTTCCTGCAAACCCATGAAAGCGACCTTATCGAAGTGACCAACACCGGCTATCGGCATGCTTCACCGGCTATCATGGAGCGCCTTCTCAACGGAGAAATAGTGGCGCCTGACGAATATTATTTCCAAACCACGCCTCGTTTGCAGTCAACCAGTAAAAACTACGACTGGCTTAACAGAACGATATTTATCGGCGATGCCGAAAGAATGCCGGACAGCGTTATCGTCAATCTGTTTGCGGTCAACTAATACAATAACAATATAAAATCGACGGAGAATAAAAATGCACAAGCACACCCTGAAAAGACTGTCAGCGAAGACACTATTCACGCTAATCCTGTCCTCGTTATTTGCCCTTCCGTTATCCGCCCAAGCGCAAGAGGAAAGTTATACGCTACGACTACATCACTTCTTTCCGCCTTCCGCTCCCGTCCATCAACACTATTTCATTCCCTGGAAGGAGGCGATCGAGAAAGAATCGGGCGGCCGTTTAAACGTCGAACTCTTTCCGGCGATGCAGTTGGGCGGCACGCCTCCCTCGCTCTACGATCAGGCAAAGGATGGCCAGGCGGATATCATTTGGACGGTGCTCGGCTACAATCCGGGCCGGTTCCCCAAGGCGGAAGTCTTCGATCTGCCTTTTCTCCCGACCAGCGGCGCCGCAACCAGCCAGGCTGCGCACGAGTACGCCATGCAACACATGCAGGACGAACTCGCCGGGGTACACCCCATCGCCGTGCATACCCATAGCCCTGGCGCCCTACATACCAAGGACGCGCCCATCGAGTCGCTGGACGACGTCAAGGGGCTCAAGATCCGCGGTCCTAGCCGGCTGGTCAACGAGTACCTGTCCCAGCTCGGCGCGCAACCGATAGGCATGCCGGTCGCCCAGGCGCTGGAAGCCCTGTCCCGCGGCGTACTGGATGGCACGGTGATTCCTTTCGAAGCGATCACCGCCATGGGACTGGCCGACATCACCACGGAACACACCACATTCAGCGGAGACCGCGCCCTCTATACCACAATGATGATCGTGGCCATGAACCAGGCCAAGTACGATGCGCTGCCCGACGACCTGAAAGCCGTCATCGATGCCCACTCGGGAATACAGGAAGCCTACAAAATCGGCCAGATCATGGATCGGGCCGATCTCGAACAGATCCACAAGATACAGAGCGGCGAACAGCCTGGCACGATCCATCGCCTGAGTGGCGAAGAGACCCAGCGCTGGCAGGCCATCGGCCAGGATGTCGTCGATGGGTGGATCGCCGAGGCCGACGAGGCAGGGCTCGATGGCCAGCAACTGTACGACGATGCCAACCGACTGGTGCTGAAATATACCCGCAACTGACGACACGTCCGCGCCGGCACCCTGAGCCGGTGCACGTCAGTCGGTTTCGACCAGGCCGGCTCCCAGGGCCTTCAACGCTTCCTTGAGATGACGCTGAAACATGACACGCTGCTGCCCGCTCATGGTCTCCATCATGCAATTTTCCAAGGCGATGACCGCCCTGTCGCATTCCGCGAGTACGCGCTGTCCTTCGCCGGTCATGCTGATCTGGATGATGCGCCCGTGGTTGGGGTCGGGGCAGCGTTCGACGAGGCCTTTCTGCTCCATGAGCTTGACCATCTCGTTGGCCGCCTGGGGGGATACCAGCGATTTGTCGGCCAGTTGGGCATTGGATAACGGGCTGCGCTTTGCCAGTACCGACAACGCCGTGTACTGCTGCATGGTCAGGCCAAGGGGACGCACGGCATCGCCGATGTGCTTGCGTAGCGCGCGGTCCAAACGGCCTATCAGGTACGCAACGCGAGGGCTCTCTTCGTCCTGATGGGGATGCGGGTCCTGCGCTTCGGAGCGAGTTCCGAATTGTCTGGGCATGGGGGATTTTCCTCTTTTCAAGCGCAGAGTAGCGCACTAGTATAGATCAGGTAAACATCAACCTACTTGATACTAAATTGGCAGGTAACTTTATGACTGACTACACCAATCGCTGGGAAACCGTAAAGGTCGACGTCGAAGACGGCATCGCCTGGGTCACCCTGAACCGTCCGGCCAAGCGCAATGCCATGAGCCCCACGCTCAACCGCGAGATGATCGATGTCCTGGAAACTGTCGAGCTCGACCAGGACGCGCACGTGCTGGTGCTCACCGGTGAAGGCGAGGCGTTCTCCGCCGGCATGGATCTCAAGGAGTATTTCCGCGAAATCGATGCCAGCCCCGAGATCGTCCAGGTCAAGGTCCGCCGCGATGCATCGACTTGGCAATGGAAGCTGCTGCGCAACTATGCCAAGCCGACCATTGCCATGGTCAACGGCTGGTGCTTCGGTGGCGCCTTTTCGCCGCTGGTGGCGTGCGATCTGGCGATCGCCTCGGACGATGCCGTTTTCGGCCTGTCGGAAATCAACTGGGGCATTCCTCCGGGCAACCTGGTCAGCAAGGCCATGGCCGATACGGTCGGTCACCGTCAGGCGCTCTATTACATCATGACCGGCGAAACCTTTACCGGCAGTCAGGCCGCCGATATGGGACTCGTCAACCGCAGTGTGCCTTTGGCGCAATTGCGCGAGACCACGCGAGAGCTGGCGGCGACATTGCGCGAAAAGAACCCGGTCGTCCTGCGCGCTGCCAAGATCGGTTTCAAGCTATGCCGTGAACTGACCTGGGAACAGAACGAAGAGTACCTGTACGCCAAGCTGGATCAGGCCCAGTTGCTGGATCCGGAGCGTGGCCGCGAGCAGGGCCTGAAGCAGTTTCTCGACGACAAGAGCATCAAGCCAGGGCTGGAAAGCTACCGCCGCTGATCGGCTTATCCCCTTCGCGAGACGCTGCCTGACGGATGCCCGGCAGCGTCGCCCAACAACCGCATCCGCAGGAACCGGAGTACTCCAATGAACCTCGAACTCTTGATCGGTGGCCAGTCGCGGCCAGCCCAGGAAAACGCTGATTTCGACCGCGCCAACCCGCTCAGCGGTGAGACCGTCACCCGCGCGGCGGCCGCCTCCGTCGACGATGCCCGCGCCGCCGCCGACGCCGCGGCGCGCGCCTTCCCGGCCTGGTCGAAGACCGGCCCCGGCGAGCGGCGCATGAAGCTGCTCAAGGCCGCCGAACGGATGGAAGCCCGCCAGGCCGACTTCATCGAGCGCATGGTCGACGAGACCGGCGCCACGCCGGGCTGGGCCGGTTTCAACGTGATGGTCGCCGCCGGCATGCTGCGCGAGGCCGCGTCACTCACCACGCAGATCAACGGCGATATCATCCCCTCCAACGTGCCCGACAACCTGGCCATGGGCGTGCGCGTACCGTGCGGCGTGGTGGTGGGCATCGCGCCGTGGAACGCGCCGATCATCCTCGGCACCCGGGCCATCGCCACCCCGCTGGCCTGCGGCAACACGGTGATTCTCAAGGCCTCGGAGCAGTGCCCGGCGACCCATCACCTGATCGGTGAGGTGCTCGTCGAGGCGGGTCTCGGCGACGGCATCGTCAACGTGATCACCAACGCGCCGGCCCAGGCCGCCGACGTGGTCGGCGCGCTGATCGATCATGCCGCGGTGCGACGCATCAACTTCACCG
>NZ_JAKRFI010000013.1 GCF_022348165.1 Halomonas sp. McH1-25 | reverse complement strand
ACGCCGGCCGAGATCGTCGAGTACGTCGACGATTCCCCCCCCCCCCCCCCCCGAACAGGCAGGCCGTCCTGCTTCGCCATTTCGACTATCATCCGCGTCCCTGGTGACTTTCCATCCCATGCCGCTACCAAGTGAGTGCCGTACCAACTCATACGCTGGTTCCGTATACCGCCCGCCGCCTTGTCGAAACGCACCCACTCGGCGGGAAGCGCCACGAGCGTAAGTCATTAGACACTGCAAAGCGTTCGTCAAGCGTGTCCACGCCGCGAGCACCTCGCGAGACACCTGGCAGTTCGGCACTCATAAGAATTGCGACGCAGAATCCATGGACCTTACGCCGGCCCATAGCGCTGTGATGACGATGCTCTGGAGCATGGCTACACTGGGAAAATCCATGGCCCCGGGAAATCCGAGGGATAATATTGCTCCACGGAATCCATAAATCATGGTCTTCGGGCTGACGCCAGCGGGGCAGCAGGCTTCAAGTTGCGTCGTGGAACTTCTGCACTTGCCCTTGGATTTGGTCATTGCTGTAGCGGACCCTTGGGGAAACTACGCCGTAAAATCTATACACGAGGGCTCTAAAGGCACTGATAACTGTCTATTCAAGAAAAGTGCGCCGCAGGGCCCATAGAAAAGTCGGCGAATTGCCCTGCGTAATCCATAGAAAGGATGGGACAGCAATACTGCGCCAGCCATTGCCGAGCTGGTGGTAGCCTCGGGGCGTCACATTGCCGATATCGATGATGAGGAGGACCAACCCTTCCCTTGGCCAGTGGTATTGCTCGGGATATCCAAGCTCAGGAAGGGCTGACCGATGCCACATTGCTCACGTACGTCCTCGATTTTCTGAATAAGTGTGAAACAGGCAAGGTCTTCAAGCAGTACCTGATAGAATGTGGCGATCCTGCCTGACAGTGTAATCAGCTATCCAGTGTATACAGCCGGCGGAGCACTAATTGAGTGCGATGGGCTTAAAAGAAAAGCTATACTGATTCCTTTTGAATAGGAAATACTATGAGCGAGTTGCAGACCTACACTGAGGAAGTTTACGAGCAAGCAAAGATGGGTGACTGGGACCGAGTCTTTTCCGAGTGGAGAGAAATACCGTTTATCGCAAATCGGTGTAGTCGCTATCAAAAAGAATCTTCTGGTTGGACATTCTTGCATCAAGCAGCCTATTTCGGACATGAGGAAGCCTGTCGGAAATTGATTCGGTTAGGGGCTTCTGCCGGAAGGCAGGCTCATGACGGCAAATTAGCTGCAGATATTTCACAGGAGAAGGGGCATACGGCTTTGGCAGCCCTCTTACGGCGAGCGCTACAAGACGAGGAATCACTCTGGGCAGCATCGAACGATCCAGACCTGCGACCTAGTAGTAATTTTTGGGGAGAGGCTATAGAGCGTCAAGCAGCAGGGGGCATGCTTGTTGCTTATGCTGGGGGGTGGTAAAAATTCCAAGCGGCGCAAGATACTTTACAGACACATTTGAGCGTATCCTAGTTGGTTGGCATGGCACTTTTGACCCGCCTTGCGGAATGAATGGCGAATCGATGTTATAAAGTGCATTGCTCACAGTATCTCCTAGTAATGGGGCTCAGCCTATGACCTTCAACCGCGAGTTAAAGTGCTTTTCAAAACCTTGAAAGCAGCTCAGCCATTCTGCATTTTCATTTCTGTCCTGGCTAGCATCGGCCCTACGCAGGCTGGCGCGACACTCAGTCTGCCTAGCACGGCCACTCCGGGCATATGAACATCGTAGATACTTTAGCCAAGTGAGTGTCGGCCAGTTGGTGGACTTATCAATTTCTGGTCGCCGCTTGGCGAGGTTCCAGGACGACATCGCACAGCAGAGATTCTGACTGCCTCGATTGTTTGCGGTAATAGACTGGGCCTGACCAGCAAGGAGATGGTTTCCTGGGCGCGCGAGTGGAATGTCATTCAGGCCTATATCCAGTTAGGCAAGACGACGCGTTATCCGTTTATCGAAGGTACTAACAGCAAGTCTCAGGGCAACTACCTTAACTAGCATTGGCTGCTGAGCTTCCCAATGCACGGCGAAGCGGATTACACCAGCATGTGAAAGCGCCTGCACGAAGAGAAGGCTGCCCCGAAATCCTGGGCTGTGTCGCTGCCAAACGCGGCGCGATCGAGAAGGAGGAGGACAGCCCGATGAGCATGCTACTGCTGGAATTCGAGAACGCCAAGGCCAGCGGTCGAGTATACGTTTCATGTCATCAAGAACCTCTTCGGCTACAGGAAAGATCTCAACAAGGTCTAACCAAGACCTATTACGGCTGTTTAGCTTGTTCGTCTTGCAATCTGGTTCTGGCAGGGCGATAACAGGGCCTTGCTGATGGGGTCGGTGCACCTTGAGCCTGGCCTGGTGGATGCCCTGATTGCCAACGAAATTGACTGTCTACAATGGTTGGAAAGTGATCGCTTATGAAGTGAGCGTGCCGTGCTTTAAGTCCCAGCCGACCACTGCCAATTGTTCGGCGGTCCATAGGCTCGGTGCCAAGAGTCCTTAATATTTACCTATACGCTTGCTTTGTAAAAAATATTACAAATATATATAGATGATATCTGAAAATATAGGGGTTAACTTTTTCACTAGTTTTCTTTGCAAAATAATTGTTTGCGATCCGGTATGTATTAAATCCTTGTTTTATTCAATGGATTGCGAGGGGTATATTGATATCGTCGTTATCTTATGCGCACTTCGTTATAAAATTAGAGATAAGCAAAGGAAAAACAGAAATTCTATCCGCGCTAGTGTATACAACAAATGCCTAATATTAAAAGCTATTCCAGATTTTTCAGATATACGACATATCCTTTAATATAATATTTAAAAATCATAAAATGATGGGGGCGCTTAGTATCGTCAGCATACGCGGCTGTGTAGCGGATACAAAGCCACCCACTGACTGGGGCGGGCGCCTGTTGGACCTCTTTAAAGATGTGCAGTGTAGTGGTCGCCATCAAATCAGTTTGTTATCCATCTCGCTGTTCCACGATGAATTGAGCAATGATCACACGCTGCCAACAGAGGGTAGCTCCTACGGCTTAACCTATCATCCGACCTTACAGCTAGACCCTGCTTCCTACCGAAGCTATCATTCACATAGAGATGATAATGCGTTACTATCTAATTTTCCATAAGCCACTGAATGTACCATAATTTACTTAACTATTTGTTTACTAGCTAATAATCTAGGACCAATTATGCCACGCTATCCTGAATCTCGTAAAAGAGCGGTAGTTGAAAAGTTATTTTTACGTGGAAGGCGAAGTATCAGCGATATCGCCAGAGAGGAAGGCATTTCGATGGCTACCATCTATAAGTGGTTAAAAGAAGCAAATCAGCAGGAGCCGGGCACGCCCAGACCAAAGGATAAACTGCCCAGCGAGAAAATCCACAGGCGTAAGCTCTCTGAGGATGTTTCAGAGAAAATTAAGTCTTGGATTCGAAGTGGCTATTTTGCTGAGGGTGACCAACTCCCCTCAGAGAGAGAACTAATGTCTTCGCTGGGCGTAGGCCGGACTTCCATAAGGGAAGCTTTGTTCTCCTTAGATAGATCAGGATTGGTTGAGCTAAAAAACGGAAGTCGGGCAGTTGTATCCCGCCCCAATCCTAAACTGCTACTAAAAGACCTTAGTGGAATCGCGGAAGACCTTCTTGCCACCAAAGAAGGACTTAAAGAATTTCAGCAGGCCCGCACCTTCTGGGAGGTATCCATTGTACGATATGCTGCTCAGTGCGCAAAAGAAGAGGATATTTCTGATTTGAAAATATTGCTGGAGGAGAATGAGCGTTTACTTCATAATTTGGAGGGTTTCGCGAAATCAGACTTAGCATTTCATGATCGTATAGTCCAGATCCTAGATAACTCCATTTTTACTGCCGTCAACACGGCTCTGAGAGAGTGGCTAGCTGAGCAGCGTAGCACATCACTGACACGTAGCGGGGCCGCCCTCATGGCCTACGAAGCTCATAAAAGAATATTCGAGGCGATTGAAGAGGGCGATCCCGATGCAGCAGAGACTGCTATGAAAAACCATCTTGAGCAAGTTGAAGTCTTATACTGGAAACGTGGCGATTAAAAATTGTGATAATGGGGAAAAGGTCTAATGATACTGCTAGTATGGAATAGGAAGTTTAGCTCCATGCTGCCTACCACAAGCCTTGAGATCTTCAATTACGCCAGTTCCCAAAGGAACCCCATCACGTATAGCTCGCTCGCGACTTAGATGCTCACGCTCACCGGGTAGATAGATCTCCTCGACGCCAGAGGCTTTTTCTGCGTTATGTATTTCATAGCTTACTTGGCTCATCCGTTCACTGAAGGCTTCTGGAGCTGTGAATAGGTTAATAGGTAAAACTCCCATTAAATGGCCTGAGTTCTGTTCGTTTTCGAGATCCTCATAAAGATGCCGAAGCCCCGACCCAAATAGGGCTGATGTCAACATGGTACTAAGTAAGCCTACCACCAGAGTTAGGGCATATCCTTTGGGACCACCAACAGGTTGAACCAGCCCTTTCAGTGCCTCGATGGGGTCAGTGGTTGGCCTGCCCTGTAGATCTAAGGCCCAGTCTGCTGGGATTCTCTCGCCATTGCGAGCCGCCACAATAATTTTCCCACGTGCAGCAACAGAACAGGCCATGTCGAGAATAACCGGGGGTTGGCCTTGCATCCTAGGGAGCCCAATCGCAAAGGGATTATTCCCAAGTAGCGCCTCGCGCCCTCCCCAGGGGGCCATATGGTTGATAGCACCGACCGTAAAGCTGAATCCGATCATATCGGCACGAGTCGCTTGTTCTACAAAATAACCAGCTGCCCCATAATGATTGCTATGCTCGACTGCAACGAAAGATGGGACGCTGTTGGCTCGGGCTTTATCAATAGCAACTTCCATGGCAAGGTGCCCAACAAGGTGCCCTAGGCCATTATCGCCATCTACGATACAGCTGCCTAGTTGTTCCCGCTTTCGTTTAATATTAGGTTTAGCATTAATAACACCGGCACGTAGACGCTCGGCATAGATCGGCAGGCGAACGACACCATGCGAGTGTACTCCTTTCAGATCCGCATCGACTAGGCTTTCGGATACGAGCTCCGCTTCGCATTCAGGGACGCCAAGGCTAGTGAGTACTTGGCAGACGAAATCTAGTAGGGCTGGATAGCTTATTCGTTTGATATTCGCTTCCTTCTGATCCATCACGTTCATTCCCTATCTTGGCCAAATAGGCCGTCAGCTCTAATTTGAACAATCCTATCCGCGCTGAAGCCACTGGCAGCGAGAACTGCTTCGGTATGTTCACCCAACTTAGGTCCGGTGTGGCCGATACGTCCCGGAGTTTTTGATAGGCGTGGGATTACATTATGCATCTTTACTTGCGTCCAATCATCATCTTCAGCGTCTACGATCACTTCGCGTGTTCTGACATGATCATCAGCTAATAATTGCTCGATATCATATACCGGAGCGGCAGTAACGCCAGCAGCGTAAAACGTTTCAAGGTTCTCCTCCTGCGTTTTATTTCCTATGACGGCCTGTACTAAATCATCTAGCGCTTCCACGTTCTGAATACGGTCATGGTTTGTTATAAAGCGAGGGTCTTCAATGAGTGCCTCAAGACCAAGAGAACGGAAGAATTTATTGCACATCGACTGGGTTGCTGCCGAGATGGCGACCCACTTCTCGTCTGAAGTGAAGTAAATGTTGCGTGGTGCATTTGTCGGTGCACGATTACCACGGCGTTTCTGTTTGACCCCGAAGTGTTGGTATTCGGCTGCCATCGGACCGAGTATGGAGACTAAAGGTTCGTAAATTGCTAAATCTATGACTTGTCCGCCATCATCCCTCCTCAATTGGTCGAAAAGCGCTATCATGGTAGCCGTAGCTCCATAAAGAGCTGTCACCATGTCTGCTAATGGCAAAGGTGGTAAAGTCGGGGGGCGATCGGGAAACCCTGTCATGTCTGCAAAACCACTCATGGCTTCTATCAACGTACCGAAGCCTGGCCGCTTGTGATAAGCGCCAGTCTGGCCCCAACCGGAAGCGCGGACAATAATAAGATTAGGATTTACCTTATGTAATTCGTTAGGACCGATACCCCATGATTCAAGTTTCCCTGGGACAAAGCTCTCCGTAAGAACATCAAAGTGGGGGACTAGCTCCAATAGGATTTTTCGCCCCTCTTCACGTGAGAGGTCGAGAGTCATCGACTTCTTATTCCTAGCGTAGACCTTCCACCAGAGCTGAGAGTTGGCAGGCGACCAAGCACGCAAAGGATCACCACTCCCCGGCTGCTCAACCTTAACGACTTCAGCTCCAAAATCTGCCATTATCGTGCTGAGAAAGCCGCCTGCGACGAGTCGGGCCAGGTCGAGTACTTTAACGCCTTCCAGAGGAAGTTGTGTGTGATTAACTTTTTCCATAATAGCTCTCTATTTTTCCTAAGCTTAAACTTGTAAAAGGCCAAGTGCCCGGGCCCTATCGAGAAGCTTTTCTGCGGTTTTTACCATAGCGTAATCAACTAGCTTGTTATCCACCGTAATAGCACCAACTCCATTACGTTCAGCTTCCCTAAAAGCCTCAACTATTTTTCTCGCCTCTATAATCTCAGCTTGGCTGGGTGAAAAAACTCTGTTCGCAACGGCAACCTGGTTTGGGTGGATAGCTGCTTTCCCCTGAAAGCCTAGACTCTTAGCTTGCTCACAGTCAGCTCGGTACCCTTCAGAATCTGTTACATCAAAGAATGCAGTATCAACGGGCCCCTGTAGCCCGCCAGCACGGCTAGCCAAAGAGGCTTGGATCTTAGCATTAAGAATATGCGGACCGACATTGGAGGTCGGTATGCCTAGATCCTGGGTAAGGTCCCCGGCTCCCGGCATCAATACTTGGAGACGCCCCCCCGCACTAGCGGTTTCTGCAATGTTTAGTACGCCCTTGGCCGTTTCAACTAGGCCCATCAGCGCTACAGCCCCGTCAGGAATACCGTTTTGCGCTTCCAAGCTCGCGATCAGCGCGCTGACGATTCGTACTGTCTCCGCCTCATCAACCATCGGCAGAAGTATTCCTGTAAGCCCAGGTATACAAACGGCTCTCAAATCTTCACCAGCCATCCCTGTAGACCAGCCATTTATCCGCACAAATATCGGCTTATCCTGACCATGCGCTTCAATGGCCTTGCGTGTGATTTCTCTTGCCTGAGGTTTCTCTGAGAGGGCAACTGCATCCTCTAAATCCAAAATCAGTACATCCGCTTCCGAGGCTACCGCCTTTTCTATCTTGCGTTCATCCATTCCAGGGACGAAGAGCCAGCTCCGCAAGGGTTTCGTGTTCATGTTTCGCCTCCAATAAAGTGATAGTTGGCTAACTGTTATCTTACCTGCTCTGGCAGGAACATAATGATGTCAGGGAAAAAACATAAAACCATTAAATCTAACAAAAGCACAGCAAGTACGGGGCCGAGTTCCCGGAAGATTCGGTCCATTGGAATCTCACCGATACCGCTGACTATGAAGAGATTAATTCCCAGCGGAGGAGTTACTGTGCCAATGCCTAGATTTACTACTGCAAGCACTCCGAACATTACCGGATCAATACCTATATGAGCAACCATGGGTGTAACTAGAGGGACTAATATAACAACAGCGGCGGATGCAGTTATAAACATACCTGCTACCATAAAAAGCCCCATCAGTAACAAAAGTATGATGATTGGGCTTTCGCTTAAAGCCAAGACGTAATTTGCAACCTGCTGAGGAACCTGCTCGAAAGTAACCACGAAGCCCAAAATATTTGCTCCGGCTACTACAATCATGATTGTTCCCGTCGTAACCCCCGAACGTATAAATATTTGGGCGAGGTCTCGGATGGCTAGGTCTCGGTAAACAAACACCGATAATATTATGGCATAAAGAGCAGCTACTGCACCGGCCTCGGTGGGCGTAAAAATGCCTCCGTATATTCCTCCCAGCACAATTACAGGAATAAACAGTGCTAAGCCGGCCCGTCGAAAAGCCACAAAAAAGTGCGTTGCCGTGAACGTTACTTCCCGTACTGGATAGCCGCGCCGTTTAGCCTGTATGGAAAAGAGTAAGCACAACGATAGGACGATCAGGAAGCCGGGAATCACACCGCCCAAGAATAATTGACTAATAGAAACATTGGCTACAGAACCATATACGACGAACGTGATGCTAGGCGGTATTATAACGCCAGTAACGCCACTGGCTGCGACGACAGTAGCAGACCAGCCCTTATCATATTTCTCTCGGATCATCTCTGGCAGCATAACAGATCCCATAGCCGCAGTAGAGGCCGCTGATGAACCAGACATAGCGTCCATCATCGAACCTGCCACCTGCGTAACGATAGCCAGTCCTCCATGTAGTGCGCCGATAAAGGATGCAGCTAGGTCAATGAGGCGACGCGTTAAACCTCCTATAGACATTAAATCGCCTACAAGCACAAAGAAAGCCACTGCAAGAAATGGGAAAGAGTCAACTGCGACATACATACGCTGAGGGATGCTAGTCAGCGGCATACCAGTATCCGCCCCAATGATAGCGATTACACCAGCAAGAACCATTGAAAAGGCAATAGGAAGCGAAAGGACAGCCAAGATTATAAAGGAGATAAAGAAGATTGCACTCATTCTGTTACCTCCTTAGACTTCCTGCTATCATTAGGCCCAGGTGTATCTTTTCCGCGTA
This sequence comes from Halomonas sp. McH1-25, assembly GCF_022348165.1. Taxonomy (GTDB): domain Bacteria; phylum Pseudomonadota; class Gammaproteobacteria; order Pseudomonadales; family Halomonadaceae; genus Modicisalibacter. Next base: position 25,268 of record NZ_JAKRFI010000013.1, on the reverse strand, counting down.
TTAATTCGCAACCTTGGCGAATAATATCGCATGCAGCGTAGATAGCGATCAGAGAAGCTGAAACTGGAATAGCCAAATAGATATAACCCATGCGTAGTTCAAGTGTTGGGGAATTTTGTGTCCAAGTGCGCTGAGTAAGTTCCATTCCATATCGTGCAAGGTAGTAACAGGCTAACAAAGCTAACGCACATAATAGTGTATCAAGTAATTTTGAGCTACGTGGTCCCAATAGTCCAGCAATCAAATCGATAGACAGATGCCGGCGCTGGCGAAACGCGCTCGCAGAGCCCAGGAAAGTGACCCAAACAAACGAGAAGCGAGCAATCTCAGAGGTTCCGCCAATTGAGATTCCTGAGAAGTAACGCAAACTGATTTGAATAATTATTGCCATAATCATCGCTAGAACGCCAACAGCTACTAGAAAGCGGCAACATTGGTCAACCCAATCAAGGTATCGCATAGCTTAAACCCTACTTCCGCAATTACAGATAGGGTGATGAGGCTAGGGCGTGTCGAGTAGCTACACGCCCAAGTCTCGTTCGGTCAGGCTTCGCCGCGTGCTACCGCACGAATACGTTCAATCAGGTCTTTTCCGTAAGTTTCGTAGAAACTGGCCTCGTAAGCGCCCTCGGCTTTCTCAATGAAGGTATTGATGTCCTTGACTTTATTTATTTTCATGCCCTGTTCTATGAGTTTGCTGCGCAGCTCGCTTTCTTGGTCCTGTACATATTTGCGCTGGAGGTCCTTAGCCTGGGATGCAGCATCGATAATACATTTTTGTATGTCTTTATCTAACGACATGAACCTGTCATTGTTAATCACAACACCATTGCCTGCATAGACATGTTGTGTCTCTGATAGGTAGTCTTGAACTTCGTAAAGGTTTGCGTCCCAAATATTACCGTATGGGTTCTCCTGCGCATCTATTACACCCTGCTGTAATGCAGAAAAAACCTCACTAAAAGAAATAGTAGTTGGGTTAGCCCCTAGAGCTTCAAACGTTTCCACATAAACGTTTGACTCTGGTACTCGTATGCTTAGGTCTTTTAAATCGTTAGGTGTTTCGATAGGGCCGCGGTTGTTTGTAACGTTTCGAAAGCCATTTTCCCAATAAGAAATGAGGCGGAGCCCTGAGTCTTTTAAAGGCTCCGCCACCTCTTTGCCAATCTTGCTGTCTAGAGCGCGATAAGCTTGTTCGCGATCGGCGAAGAGATACGGTAGGTCAAAGACGCCCGTGGATCCTCCAAAGTTACCGAGCACAGAGAGTGATGAACTCGTCATATCTAAGACACCCTCCTGGACTAGCTCGATGCTTTCACGTTGCCCGCCCATAGTGCCTTGATGAATTACTACATTAAATTGGTTATCACATGAATCGTTAAGAATTTTGGCGAACTGATCAAAGCCATAATGGAAATGATGGCTTGGATTCGTTCCCACATGCGCAATACTTAGGTTAATCTTGTCCTGGGCAAAGGCAGAGGCACTCCCCCCGACAGTTAACATGCCCAAGATAGCAATGCTAAGGGGGCTGGAGGATACTTGGAAGCTTGCTTTGTTTTCTGCTGTAAAGAGCTGCATGCTTGTTCTCCGCTGTATTGTTTTTAAAGTTTTTTATCGAATTGGCTCATAGATCTTTATTGTGAGCACAACAAACTTATAGCACCTATACACCTATCACACCAGTTTCTACAACGTGACTTTAGTAGCAGTGGTTTCGCTAGCCTTATCAGACAGGCCTTCGCCACCCGGGGAGGACGTGTTACCACAGCTTTGTCCAGAGGTAGAGACCGAGCCGTCTCGTTTCATGAAGAAAGGAACAACATGCGGTATCCGCTTTATCGATCTCCTGAGGCACTACTGGACCAGTTATCGTTAGGCGAAACCGTAGGCCGCAGTCTCGCGGAGAATGCTCACAGGGCCGTCCTTGTAACGTGCGAGCGAGCAGCCACAAACAGTATCAGGGCGGGGGGCACTAAAGTATCTGAGCGACAGCGTAGGCAATCAGCGGCAGGAACCGGCCACCTGCGAGATGAAACATTCACGTTTATGTACTTTGCGTGGCGGCAAAAGCTGAGCCTCACACAATGACATGGAAAAATTTAGCTTCTTTTGGTAAGCTAGTTATACCAATTAGAATAATATAGATGGAGGTAGTTATGTTTATCGTTCTTGTTGAGGTTCGATCTCATTCAGGAGTAGGAGAAGATCTACGTAAATTACTGAAAATCCAGGCTGAAAGGAGCTTGGCATGCGAGAAAGGCTGCCTGCACTTCGATGTCTTAGTTGAGGGAGAGGACCATCAGAGCTTTCTTCTCTATGAAATTTACTCCACCAGAGAATCATTCAAAGCTCATCTTGAAGCGGAGCATACAAAACAATTTTTTCTGGATTCAGAAAATTTAATAGCTTCAAAGCAGGATCGCTTTCTGCTACCGGCGTAGTCATAGGCCATACTAGTTGTGCTCACGAGGAAAATAACCGAAAAGGTCAATTTATGAACAAAAATCTATACGACAAAGGCCTAAAAATCCGAAGCGCAGTGCTAGGCAAAGAGTACGTTGACCGATCTCTTGAGGAAGCAGATGATTTTTCTCGCCCGATACAGGAACTGGTGACTGAGTACTGCTGGGGAGAAATTTGGGGACGGGATGATATCTTATCACACAAGTCACGGAGCCTTATAAATTTGGCAATGCTCACAGCGCTTAACCGTCCGAGCGAAATAAGACTACACGTTAGAGGAGCTATAAATAACGGTGTGACCATGGAGGAAATACGCGAAGTATTCCTACAAACTGCTATCTACTGCGGTGTGCCTGCTGCGATTGATAGTTTTAAGATAGCCAAGGAAGTATTTGTAAAGGAAAACGTTGAATCTGGAGAGGATTTCGGAAGGAAGTAATGAGAGTTTTGTTAATCTCAGGGCTAGGGCAGAATTGGTCTGGCTGTAAAGATGATTTATAGAATTTGCTTTCTTGCTCTACAGGAGTTTGGATATGATACAAACTTTACCCGAAATCCCCGAGGATGAAGCTACTCACGAAGTTGCTGAACTTTATGAAGCAATAAGATTAGAAACCGGATCTCCTTTAGTAAATTACATATGGCGCCATTTGGCAACTATAGACGGTGCGGCTCACTGGGCCTGGGATTTCTTAAGTATAAACGACAGTTCCCTGCTTGAGCACGACATTGAAGAGCAAGCAAATTTAGCAGCAGTGATGACTGCCAAAGCCATGTCGTTGGATACTTCCCTAACTCTTAGCAATGATTCATGGGCGATTCTTAATGCCTACAATAGAAATAATGTAGCTAACCTTGCCCGTGTGCTGCTGTTAATGGAAGGGGTATGCGCGCTACCCGGATCGTATAAAACCTCTTACACTCCACCTGCGGTGAAGCTAAAGGAAAGAAAGCTAAGAAAGCTTCCATCTCTTCCTAGTTTTTCTGATGTTACACAGGCAGACCTTGAGCTAATCTTACGCTTGACACTAGCGGGGCCAGCATCTTGCAGTGGTATTGTTCCTAGCCTGTGGCGCCACCTCACGATCCAGAAAGGACTAATTTCTCAGCTCTGTTATCCTCTTGAAATGACACTTTCTTCTAGGGAGTTTCACAACAATTTTTCAAATCTACGCAATCAGGCAATCCGCGCTGCCGAAAGTCAGCCTATAGGAACCATTAGGCCGATTGACTTTAATCGAGAGACCGCTTTCGAAGGATTAGAACGCTTTTCGCATGTCATAGCCGAACTCACCATAGCTGGTCGGATTATTGAACATTGGGCGAGGTAATTGCTGGCGTGCTGGCTATACGTTCACTGCTTCAAGGTAACACGGACGACATACCTGATACGCTTCCCAGTGATATCGACTATTACGCCGCCTCGTTACTGCTGTTGAGCCGCCTCGCGGCCAACAAGTGAGTTATGATGATTCTTGAGTACGGGAGGAGGTAGGAAGGGCGACGTATCCTGTTGATTATTCACGACCAAGATCCAATCAGCATGAATGGATACGCCATGACCGAATTTACCCTCCGAGCCCTGTCACAGCCAGAGTCCGAGACCTCTGATCCGTTGCATGAGTTGTTGCGCCAAGGCCGTGGAGGTCGAGTTGGACACCTCCCTAGCCCAATATTCTCTACGGCCGCGATCACCACGATTGGGAATGCGATGGCCTTCAAATCCGGCAGGGCATTTGTCGCCTGGCTGGGACTGATAGCGTGACAGACCGGCACCGGCGGTCGAGTGAGACTGCAGGGCAACAGCAAGCGCGGGGATACCTATCTGCGTACGCTATTGTTTCATGGTACTCGCTCGGTGCTCATGAACGGCAAGGAGCCACTTAAATAGCGATGAACTTGGACCGGCGCCGTTTCGTCAACGTGACGGTGGTTGTCAATGGCCAATAAGACGGCACGTACGCTGTGGGCGCGCATGTTGAGACTTGGCAGTGGCTCGGCGGCCTCTGCGCTCCGGATCATCCCTAAGAAGGCCAGCATCACATCCAATGACTTGCGCTTACGCTCGCGCAGTTCATCAGAAGCGGCGAAGCTGGCACGCTCTTCCTCGCCCAGCAAGGGAGCAAAGCCATTGAAGGGTCCCGCCTCGGGAATCGGAAACAGCCATTGAAAATAGTCGTGGTATGCTCCAGCCAGAAGGGCGGCATGGTCCAAATAGCCTCAATGGTGCGATGACAATGGTCGGTTGCTTCCCCCAAGTTAAGTGGAGTCAGCGGACTGGATGAGGACATGTGTTTTTCCTTTCTGGCACTATGCTGGACGATCTAGGCAATCGTTTTCAGGTGTGCAAGCAGCTGCTGGCGGATGGAATCTTGCGTAGCGCCATGGTGGGCCTCACGATGATGGTTCGGGCACAGGGCCACGACGTTATCCGGTTTATCAGGACCGCCTTCTGAGAGCGGAATCACATGGTGGGTCTCGAGAAAGATTTGGCCAGTAGGCGTGTTAAGGCCGGGAGACTTGCAGTACTCGCAGTATCCGTTTGCTCGCTCCAACACTTGCCGTCGAACCTTTGAGCAGCGTTCAGTCACTTCGGTCGTCACCGTCTTTTTCTTCGGAGACTCGAATCCTTCTGCCCAGGCGGTGAACTGATCGATGAAAACGGGCTGGGGCTTTCCACGGGCCAGCGTACAGTGTCCCGTCAGCGTATCGTATGATTCAACGCTCCACTCGACAGAGTCGAGCAGCCGGTGCTTGACTTGAGATGTGTTGCCTGACGCTTTCTTTCGTGCACCAGCGTTGATAATGACTCGGATAGGAAGGTGAGCCATCTTGGCCTGGCGGAGGGCGAGGTCCATTTGCTGGGCGCGAGCCACCCTGACGCATGTGTCTTGTCGGGCCGTCTCTCTCGGATTCAACGCACACCGGACGACACCCTCTGTTTCCTCCATCTCCTGATGCCAGAGGTTGAGCACGACGACATCGTCGCGAACAAAAGACCAGTTGTAGCAATACTTGGGATTGGACGCTGCGCTACTGGAGTTTCCCTTGGTGGTTTCCCAGTGGCTGACATCAATGCCTGCGTCGCGCACTAGGTCATACAATCGCTGCCGCCGGGTTGGCTTGATCTCATCGAGAATTGTCATGGCTAGCCTAACGTATTGGATTACTTATATATCGTCATGAGTATGCCCATGCGACCGCGGGGCGTGCATTAGTGGGGCAGATTGGCTGGGTGCGTCCGTTCGGAATGTGGGGATAAATGCTGCTGAATGCGGAGCGAGGGAGGCATCAATGCCCGTGGAACGCCTGCCAACGACCGGGACGTGTACGTGCGGGGAGATCGTCAGGGCAGGGCGGATCACAAAGGCCACTCCGAGTGGAGCGGCCTCTATATATCTGTCAACGCTGTGGCGGGCTTCAGCGGTTCAGCTGTGAGCGTCCGGCCGCGACAGGGGTTCAATCGTCAGGCGTAGCCCCAGGGCATTGGCGACCTTGCTGATGGTGGAAAAGGCCGGGTTGCCCTCGCCGGACAGCGCCTTGTAGAGCCCCTCACGACTCATGCCCACCTCCTTGGCGAGCTGGCTCATGTTGCGTGCGCGGGCAACATCGCCCAGGGCAGCAGCGAGGAGCGCGGAGTCGTTTTCCTCCATCACCGCCTCGAGGTAGGCGGCAATGTTTTCCTCGGTCTGTAGATAGTCAGCGGTATCGTAATGGCTGAACGTCACAGGATGGGTCATCGGGTCACTCCTTCCATTGCGCGGCAATGGCCTTGGCCTGGTCGATGTCGCGGGCCTGGGGGGCCTTGTCACCTGAGCGCGGTCGCTGAGCAATCGAACCAAAGACCTGATCGAAAGGGGCCATGGCCTGGCTGACGACTAAAAGAAGCGGCATGATATCCTGACTGCCTCCAATCGTCAGGGGCGCCACATGGTCAGTAACCACCACGATACCGGCTACAAGGAGCTGTTCAGCTACCCCGAGTTCGTTCAGCAGCTAATCGAAGGTTTTGCGCCACCCGATATCGCCGGACTGATGGACTTCTCGACGCTCAAGAATCATAGCGGCCACTACATTACCCCGCTGTTCGAGGAGAAGATCGAGGACGTGGTGTGGTCGGTAGAAGTGACTTGGGAAGGTGTGACCCAGCGGGTATTTCTGTACATCCTGCTGGAATTCCAATCCTCGGTGGATCGTACCATGCCGATTCGGCTGATGCACTATGTTGCCTGTTTCTACAACGAATTGCTCAAGCAGAAGGTCATCACCCCCGGCCAAGGCCTGCCGCCGGTGTTTTCGGTGGTACTCTACAACGGCTCGAAGCCTTGGACGGCCCCGCTGGATATCTATGAGATGGTACAGCCGGAACTGCCAGGCTTCCTGCAGGTCTATCAGCCACATCTGCGCTACTACCTGGTCGATGAAGGGCGTTATACTGATGCGGACTTGGGCTTGCGCCAGACCCCGCTGAGCGGCGTGTTCAGCGTCGAGAACGCTGGTGAGAGTTGGGAAGCCCTGCAGCTCGCCGTGGACCGCGTGGTGGCGATCATCCAGGCTGATCCGAACAAGGAGCGCACCGACCGGATCATCACGCGGTGGCTCAAGCGCCATTTGAATCGGCTGGGGGCCGGGGTCAACCTGGAACGGCTCGAAAGCCTGGTGGAGGACAAAGATATGTTGGCAGAGAATTTAGAGAATCTGGTCAAGAAAGAACGGTTGGAAGGCCGTCAGGAAGGTCGTCAGGAAGAGGCACAACGGATTCTGCGCAAACAGATCAACCTCAAGTTCAGTGACCTGCCTGAGTGGGCTGAGCAGCGCTTGGAGCAAGCGACCCCCGAGCAGCTGGAAGACTGGTCAGCTGCAATCCTGACCGCCAACTCCCTCGATGAGCTGTTCATGCACTGACGCTTGACGAGCCAACCGGGTGAGAGCGAGAGCGGGCGAATCATGACGGTTTCCTGCACACTTAAACGGCTGTATCGGGTCGGCTCGCGATCTCAGCTCCGCGGAATCCATAAATCATGGTCTTCGGGCTGGCGCCAGCGGGGCAGCAGGCTTCAAGTTGCGTCGTGGAACTTCTGCACTTGCCCTTGGATTTGGTCATTGCTGTAGCGGACCCCCGACCCCCGACCCCCGACCCCCGACCCCCGGGGAAACTGCGCCGTTAATCTATACACGAGGTCTCTAAAGACACTGATAACTGGCCATTCAAGAAAAGTGCGCCGCAGGGTCCATAGAAAAGTCGGCGAATTGCCCTGCGTAATCCATAGAAAGGATGGGGCAGCGATACTGCGCCAGCCATTGCCGAGCTAGTGGTAGCCTCGGGGCATCACATTGCCGAAATCGACGATGAGGAGGGCCCATCCCTTCCCTTGGCCAGTGGTATTGCTCGGGATATCCAAGCTCAGGAAGGGCTGACCGATGCCACATTGCTCCCGGGCGCCCTCGATTTTCTGGATAAGTGTGCAGCAGGCAAGGTCTTCAAGCAGTACCTGATAGAACGTGGCGCTCCTGCCTGACAGTGTAATCAGCTATCCAGTGTATACAGACGGCGGAGCGCTACAAGACGAGGAATCACTCTGGGCAGCATCGGACGATTCAGGCCTGCGACCTAGTAGTAATTTTTGGGGAGAGGCTATAGAACATCAAGCAGCAGGGGGCATGTTGTTGCTTATGCTGGGGTGGTGGTAAGAATTCCAAGCGGCGCAAGATACTTTACAGACACATTTGAGCTTGTCCTAGTTGGTTGGCATGGCACTTTTGACCCGCCTTGCGGAATGGATGGCGAATCGATGTTATAAGGCGCATTGCTCACAGTATCTCCTAGCAATGGGGCTCAGCCTATGACCTTCAACCGCGAGTTAAAGTGCTTTTCAAAACCTTGAAAGCAGCTCAGCCATTCTGCTTTCTCATTTCTGTCCTGGCTAGCATTGGCCCTACGGCGTCGGTTCCCAGCGATAACGTCACCTAAAATGGTATTCTGTTTAGTACATCGATATTGCCGCCGAGCGATGCGAAACAAACAGATAGCGACCGACGCAGGGCGCTCAGCAGGGAACCTTCACCATGCGCTTAAGGCCGATTATTATCGCCTTACTGGCTCTGGCCACCTTTTCCTCAGCCACTCATGCTGCGGGCATCGCCCAGGCACGAGCATGGACTGACGCTGGCAAGACGAGGCTGGTGCTGGAGCTGACGGGGCCGGTAACGCCAACCCTCTTCGAGCTGTCGAATCCTCGCCGGCTGGTAGTGGACTTGCCCGGGGCGACTGCTGTTCAAGGCCTGACCGACCGCCTTGACCTGTCGCGCTCTCCGATCACTGCTGTTCGCTCTGGTGAGCACCGCGACATGACCCGTCTGGTGCTGGATCTCAACGGACCTGTGCGGCATAAGCATTTCCTGCTGGCGCCTCACCAGGGGCAACCCGATCGGCTGGTGATCGACCTATCATTTTCCGATCCAGGAAATGCAGGCAATACCACCAAAGCGGCCTCTCTATTGCCGAGCGCTCCCGCAGCAACGGGACGTGACATCATCGTTGTGGTCGATGCCGGGCATGGTGGCAAGGACCCAGGCGCAATCGGGGCCAAGGGCACCTATGAGAAGGATATCGTGCTGGCGATCGCCAAGCGAGTGGATAGGCTTCTGGACGAGACGCCAGGCTTCGAGGGCGAGCTGACACGCAAGGATGATACCTTCCTCAGCCTGCGCGACCGGACCCGGCTCGCTCGGGATCTTTCCGCTGATTTCTTCGTGTCGGTGCATGCCGATGCGGCTAAGCGCCATAGCGCCCAGGGCAGCTCGATCTACGCCTTGTCGACCTCAGGCGCCAGCTCGGAAACGGCACGGTGGCTGACGCGGCAGGAAAGTTCGTTACTTGGCGGAGAGGATGAGCATATTGCCTTGGCGGAAGCCGACCCCATGTTGCGCTCGGTCCTGCTCGATCTGGCGATGGGTGTCACGCTCAACGACTCGATTTCTGCCGGTGACCGAATGCTGGCGGCCGTGGGCAAGGTCAATCGCTTGCACAAGCCGCGTGTCGAGCAGGCGGGGTTCGTGGTGCTCAAGTCCCCCGATATTCCCTCGCTGCTGGTCGAAACGGGGTTTATCACCAATGCCGACGAAGAGCGCCGGCTGAAGGACCCTGCCCATCAGGCGAAGCTCGCGGAGGCTATTCGGGACGGCCTCATCGCTCACTTCGACAGACACGCGCCAGCCGGCACATGGCTCGCCCAACAGGCCAGGGCAGGCGGTTTGCCAGTCGTCGCGCCAGCAACCGTGGCAGCAGCGGCGAAGGCCCCTGCACGTTACGAGATTCAGCAGGGCGATACCCTGGCCACAATCAGTGAGGCTCTCGGCATCCCGCTGGAGATTCTCCAGGCGAAGAACCCAGTCGAGTCGCTGCCCCTGCAGGCTGGCGCGACACTCAGTCTTCCCGGCACAGCCACCCCGGGTACATAACGATTTGACCGGCATCTTTCGGCCTTTTCCTCGGGTTGGATAGGATGGCTGTATTCAACCAATGTCGGAAGGTTTGCCGAGATGACACCCATGACCTCAAGCCGTACCAATACCTTCTATCCTTATCCTCAGGACTTTTTCAGTATCGATCCGCAGCCGGAGGCGTTCACCGTCGACATGGTTGAGAATTACAGCTTCCTGCCAATCGGATTGACGTCCTCTCCGCCCTAAAGGACGGAGATTCCAACTGCTTGAGGGCAACGTCCTGCCCCGAGACTGAGGATATTCCGGGCTGCGTTCACGTCCCGGTCGTGGAGTGCACCACACTCCGCGCATTCCCAGCCTCTTACTCGTAGCCCATTTACGCCCTGTGGCCCGCTAAGCGAGCCGCACGACGAACAGGTACGGCTGGTGTAGGCCTCGCGAACCTCTCGAAAGACGATGCCTGCGTGATCGCACTTGCATTCCAGCATCGTCTTGAGTTGGCCCCAGCCAGCGTCCAGCACCGACTTGGCCATGCGGGGCTTCGCGAGTTTCGTGGGGCTGGCATCGCCCACATAGATTTCGCCGTGCTGATTCACCAGCCGACGAGAGAATTTGTGCAGTGCGTCCTTGCGCCGATTCTTGATCTTGGCGTGGATCGCCTTCCCCCGGCGCTTGTTGCGAGCCCTCTGGGCGGTGGCCAGCTTGTCTACGAGATTGTGGTAGAAGCGACCATTCTCCAGCTTCTCACCGTTGGAGCAGGTCGCCACGTCCTTCAGGCCCAAGTCGATACCGATTGCGCCTTGGCCAGCGGACGGCTGGGCCTCCACCTCCACCGCTACGTTGATGTACCACCGACCCCGAGCATCCTCGTTGAAGCTGGCCGACCGGAACTTGTATTGGCTCAGTCCGCGGCTGCCCCAGACCTTGAAGTAGCTGCCGTTGTGGAACACTTGCCCGTTCTTTCACTTGGCGGCACCTGTGTTAACCGGAATCCAGCCAAGGGAACGGCGCGCGCCCCGAGATTTCCGCCATGCCAGGCGCGACTTTTTGAACTGCTTGCGGCGGGTGGCGTATTCCTTGCCTACGCATTGCACCGTGTGGCTGTGCAGGCCTAGATCCTTGGCAACACCATTGGTGTATTTCTGGATGTCGTAGGCCGAGAGGAAACCCCGCGCTCCCGGATCGATCGAGAGCTCAGCTCGTTGATGTAGTTCCAGACGAAGTTCACGCTGCGCGCCATACGGTTAAGTTGGGCGACGTGCTTGTCCTTTACTCGAACTTTAAGAGTCTTTGTCTGTTTCATGGCTTCGAGTATGCTTGGTCTATGGATACTAGACAACCTTATAGAACCGGCAGGCACTGCGTTTTCATGCTCCACGTGCACTTGGTGTTTGTTACCAAGTACAGAGGCAGGATCTTCAGTGCGATCTCCGTGGTTCGCCAATACATCGAGCAGCAGAGCCGCTCACATTGAAGGGCGCTTCGTGCCCCGCGCTATCCTTCCCGCACTAAAAGTGCGAGGCATGTCGCGCTTCCCGATCACGGAAATCACCCGCGATGGCATCGGCATCGTGGCAGTGCATTGAGTCTCTGCTCCGATGAGCCCAGGGTCTTCGTGGTTCGTCATGCTGGCGCTGCGGGGCTGGTCGAGTTGCGGGGCGACGGCGCCGACCATGATTCGGCAAGGGGTTTGCCAGCGGTTGTGGTGCGTCATGCCATCCTCATGAGCGCATCTTGCTAAGCTGCCTGCACGGCAGTGAACCGCTCACCGACGCGCGGCATCACCAGCTTGGATTTCTAAGCTGCCTGCACGGGCCTCTCAAGGCCGTCGATAAACATAGGGTAACGGGGCGGCACCGCTTTAACAAAGCAGTCTGTCGGTAAATAATTGCGGCCGCGACTGGTCCCGCATCAAGCGAAAGCTTGATAGGACGAAAAATTAGGCATAACCTTACTCATGCCGACACGCTGGTCCCAAGGACCATGCGGGGCTGCCACCAATAGCCCTGCACGCAGAACCGCCTAACCAGGGCGGTTTTATCGTTTCAGACCCACCGCACCACCTGATATTTCCGCATGCCCGGCCCGCCGCCGGCACCTTCACAGGTCATTGCCGACGTTCATAGGTCAAGCGCGTGCTGGCGCACTTCTACGAGAGTGACAACCGTTATCCCGGGCCCTCCAATCTCCCCACAACGGTGGCGACCAAACGAGCCTGACTGGATCAACCATCCCAGTGAAACCCGGCATATTCTGGCCGTGGCCTGCGATGTCTGGTTCTCCCAGTGCAACAGTGCGCCAGGCACGGCACCTCTGACGTTTCAGGCCGTGATCAAGCTATGGACACAGGCTATGCCCGTGACCGTGAATCTCCTCGAGATTGACCGGCGAATTACCCTCAATCCGATGGGCAATTATGATCTTGTTGTGGTGGAAGAAGCTCAGGACGCCAGCGTAGCCGCTTTCAGATGGTCACCCAGCCAGCCATGGTGCCCGTTTGCCCTCTTCGCGGGTGGGCGCCCAGGAATTCTCTTCCTGCTCCTCGAAGCGAGAAGGGAGGAGAGGAGTCAAGGCTTGGCTTCTTTATAAATGCGCCACGACCACGCACGCCGCCCTCTAAGAGATAGAGCGATCGACGGAGTATGCCGCGATATTACTCCGACGCTACGTTATCAACCCCAAGACCGTACGAAGGTGGTGCAGCCGGGATGCAGTCGAGAATACCCGTACAGATCCAAGGCGCCTCGTTCCACGTCGCTGGCTGCGTCTGCCGTCACTTTCCGGCAGGAGATCCAGTTACCCTCGTTGAATGTCTTCATGCACTTCAGCAAAAACTGACGGAGTAAACTTAGTGGGAATCCGATATTTCCGGTGGACCAAGTTGCCTAGAGCAGGGCCAGAGACCCTAGGCGAAACCAGACATCAGATTTAGGAAGTGGAGTCAAGTAGCTTGCGCATTTTGAATGAAGGCTTCGTTTGAGTGATAGCAACCCGGTGCAGCTGAATGCTATTTTGATCGTAAGATTGCCAAGACGAACTGGAGTAAAAATGAAGATTAGTGTGATCGGTGGTGGCCATGGTTGTTATGCCGCAGCGGTAGAAATGGTAGAGAAGGGAGCAGAAGTAGTCCTATGGAGGCGAGATGCTTCAGCAATCAGTGAGTTGGCCGAGCTAGGAAATATTAATGTAAAAGATGCAAAAGGGGAGCGACATATTGCTATTGGCGAAGGCCAAGGGAAGTTAGCATTGTCAAACAGTCTAGAAGACGCAGTTGCCCATGCTGAATTGATAATTATACCTCTACCTTCCACTTCACACGAGAGCCTAGCTAAAGACTTATCGCCATTGTTTAAAGATGGGCAAGTAGTGTTCTTGCCGCCTGGTACCTTTGGCTGCTATGTCTTTCATAAAGCTATGCGTGATTCTGGTAATCAGAGCAAGGTAGCGTTTTGCGAGACAGGAACTCTACCATACTTAGCCCGTAAGCATGGGCCGAATAAAGTTGTTATCAGTGTCTATGCTACACGCCTACCCACCGGAGTATTTCCAAAGGAGCTAACGGACCAAGCAATCAACATTCTGCAAGAAGCCTATCCGAGCGTTGAGCCGATCGAAGATGGATTGAGTGCAGCACTGATGAATGCCGGCCCTGTCATTCATCCTCCGCTGATTATGATGAATGCTGGTCCGCTTGAGCATTTTGAATCATGGGATATACATAATGAGGGAACACAGCGCTCGATTCGTAGTGTGACAACCGCTTTGGATAATGAACGTATCGCAGTTCGTAAAGCTCTGGGTTATGGTCCTTCGCATTTCCCTCTAAAAAATCATTATGCAGAAGAGGGGGAGGAATGGATGTACGGGCGAGGTGCTCATGGAAAGCTTACTGATAGTGGCGACTGGCGGGAAAAAATTGACTTATTAACCCATAGATACATGCTGGAAGATACGCGGTTAGGGCTATCCTTCATAGTTTCGGTTGGGCGCTGGGCTGGACAGCCAACTCCAGTGGCTGAGGGCTTGCTGAGTATGGCATCTGCTATTACAGGGCGTGATCTGTATGCTGAGGGACGGACGCTAGATAATTTGGGCCTAGCCAAACTTTCCCGAGATCAAATGCAAAATCTATTATTTTATGGAGCCAGTGCATGAATATGCTGACCTCTGCATAGGAGTAAATATGAATAAGCGAATTGCAATTTTAGGCTCTGGTCGCATGGGGGAAGGCATTGCCCTCTCTTTTATATTATCCGGACAAGACGTTGTAATGTTCGATTTTAAGTCACGAGGGGAGGAGGAGCGAGATACGTATTATTTGGAGATTAAAAATCGACTATTAGCAGAGTTGCGCTATCTTGAAAGCAGGTCTAATATCCGAGAAGGGATGAGCAATGAAATAGTTTCTCGGTTGCAGATAGTTGACGCCAATATAGTAAATGGACGATATAATGATATTAAGCTGGCTTTCGAGGCAGTGCCAGAAGTTAAAGAAATTAAGCGAAAATGCTTAGCTTGGGCTAGCGAACACTTCTATTCAGATGTAGTCATTGCATCGACCACGTCGACCTTTCTGGTAACAGAGTTATCAGAGATGGTGAGTTACCCTGAACGCTTTATGAACGCGCATTGGCTCAATCCAGCCTATCTAATGCCCTTGGTTGAGGTAAGCAAGGGTGAAAATACTCAGCAGCATTTTATAGACTTTCTATTCAAATTTCTCCAAGAAATAGGAAAAGTTCCGGTTCTTTGTAACGCCTCGCCGGGCTATATTGTGCCTCGGCTACAAGTGCTAATCATGAATGAAGCGGCACGCATGGTAGAAGAGGGCGTGGCCAGCGCTGAGGACATTGATACTGCGACACGTATCGGTTTTGGATTAAGGTATTCAGTACTAGGTGTTCTAGAATTTATAGACTGGGGCGGTGGAGATACTCTTTATTATGCATCCGACTATCTCAGCGAGATGCTAGGCGAGCGATTTAAGGCGCCTGATGTAGTCCAAGAAAACATGAGGCTGCAGAAAAGAGGGTTTCGAGATGGTCGCGGTTTTTTTGAGTATAAAGGAATCGATTTGGAAGAGCATAGGAAGCGGCGCTCCGATGCGTTTATCGAGAGGTTGAGGATATCACGGCTCATGCCAGCTACTTTATAGTTTGGTCTGAGAGTACAGAAAAAGATCTATATTAAAAAATATTTGGTTTAGGAGAATCCATGAATAATACAATAGGATTATCTGTTATCGTTGCAAGTTTGTCTCTTTTATCTAGCTTCAGTGGGGAGAAAAATGAGGCGTGGGCGCAAGAGAAAGTGCCGGTAGAGCCTATTACCTTAAGCTACGCTTTTTTTGCACCGGCTGATAGCTTTCCTGCGGTGCAGATGAAGCGCTGGGCTAACGAAGTTAATAAGCGCACTGAGGGGCGCGTGGAGGTAGCGCTGTTTCCAGGTGGTTCATTGCTGACGGCTCAGAATATGTACGATGGTGTGCTGAGTGGTGTTGCAGATATAGGATTATCAGCGACATCCTATGAGCCTGGACGATTCCCACTTTTCAACTTGGCTGGTAACCTGACGGGCCAGGGAGTCAACTCAACAGTTGCAAGTCAGGTAGCCTTTCGCTTGACCCAAGAGTTTGAGGATGAAATGCCTGGCTTCGAAGGCTTTAAGGTAGTTACAGCATTTACCTCGGAACCTGCCTATATACAGACTCTCGATCCAGTGCGCACCACTAAGGATCTAGAAGGACTCGATATTCGTATCTCTGGTGGTAATTCTCGTGCGCTTGAGGCTCTGGGGGCGTCAGCTGTTGGTATGTCACAAGCAGAAACAAGCGAGGCACTACAGTCGGGAGTGATTGATGGGTATGCAGCGTCTCGTGAGGTATTGATGGATATGCAGTTCGCTCGCATGATCGGATACGTAACTGACTACCCTCTAACTAATACCCTTTTTGCGGCTCTTATGACCCGTGAAAAATGGGAGAGCCTACCCGAAGATGTACAGGAGGTTATCAACGATTTAGGGCCTCAAATGGCTTCCTTCACTGGAGAATACCTTGATGAGCACATTAGCAAATCAATGGAATGGGCTCAAGAAGAAGAGGGAGTTGAGATTATAAATCTGAGTAATAAAGAGCAAGAGCAATGGGATGAAAAGCTCGCCACGGTCAATGGGGCTATACTCAGTGAGGCAGAAAATAAAGGGCTACCTGCCAAGAGGTTTGCCGAGCGTATGTATGAAATGATAAAAGAATATCAGACTCCTTAGAGGCAGTTAATGTTAGAGTAATGAGTAAATCAAAATTATCATTGGCTAGGTATCAGCGCCGTTCTTAAACGGCGCGTCTCTCTCCATTATGGTATCTACCACTTTGTATACTAATAAAGAGGTTATGTGTGAGCGGATGGGGGTTGGTCGGCATGATGAACCCTTTGGTGGTTGTAAAGTAGCCGTTGATGGCCAATTGGAGCCGATCAGTAAGAGAGCGGGTGCAAGCTGGTGAACCCCAGTAAACGAAGTGACGCTCTGTACATTCGGTTACAAATGATAGGACGAAAGTCTAATGGCGGGGATAGCGGTTAGTAAGTAAATTTACTTGAAAATTCCTGTAAAATAAGTCAGGTTATTACCACTGACCAACTGCAGCGAAGCTTGGGATTGCAAGAGGGTTGGCAGCGCTTTATACACATTGTTGAAATTTCATGTGATATTTCATCAATATGCTATGGTGAAGCTGACGCGAACGGTAGTTACGCCATCCGTAGGCGTCACGCTTTCAGAGCTTAAAGGCTCGGGTCCGAATGCTGCAGCGTGTGATCTTCGCGGCAAGGGCCATTCCGGGTCGCCATGTTTGGGCCACCTGCTGCTGTCCCTGAGATCACTTAGTTCTGCTTCAAAAACAAACCCGCATAAAACCTAGTGCGAGCAGGTAATTGAAGTTTCATGTGAAAAGTCTACTAAGGATCTAGGTATGGCCTACCTCACCGAAAACATTGACATCGGCTCAGGCTCCCTGCGGGTCGTGGTGAAGGACTGCATAGATATCGCTGGCTATCCGACTCGTGCTGGATCAGCGGCTCTAGCAGAGGCACTACCAGCCGCGCGTCATGCTGCCATCGTCGAACAAGCACTGACAGCCGGCTACCGTTTAGTTGGCAAGGCCAATATGCATGAGCTGGCCTTTGGCATGACTGGCCTCAATACTTGGACGGGTACACCTGACAATCCATGCTTTCCCGAGCTGATAACGGGTGGCTCCTCGAGTGGTTCGGCGGCAGCAGTGGCAGCCGGACTGGCTGAAATCGGTATAGGCACAGATACAGGTGGCTCAATTCGTGTGCCAGCGGCTTGCTGCGGTGTCTATGGACTCAAGCCTAGCTTTGGACGTCTCGATCGGCGTGGTGTTATGCCGGCCGTCAGCAGTCTCGATTGCGTGGGACCAATCGCCGCCGATCTGGATAAATTAGTGGCCTTCATGGCTGCAGTCGATCCCTCATTCGTACTAAGTGAGTCCCAGAATGTGCCCCGTGTAGCATGGCTGGAAGTTGATGCCGATCCAGCGGTACTTGCCGCAGTTGAGGAACAGCTCGTCACCACGAAAATGGCTATGACGAGAAGCATCCTGCCGCTAATGAATGATGCCTATTCAGCGGCTATGGCGGTGATCAGTCGTGAAACCTATTTGGCCTGCGAAACATGGCTCGATAGTGGCCGTCTCGGTAAAGATGTTGAACGACGGCTTCGTGCCGCAGGGAGCATTGGGGAAGCCGAATTACACGATGCTGAAGCAGTACGCAAGGCATTCTCGGCCGAAGTGGATCGCTTGCTCGAAAGGCATGATGTCCTGGTGTTACCGACCTTACCGCATTTTCCAATGACTCGAGCCGCAGCCGAAGCAGGGCAGCAGGACCTGACTATTTCAATGTTTACTCGGCCCTTCAATCTTTCGGGACATCCCGCACTGACACTACCGCTCTCGCCACAGCAAGGAAACCCGGTGGGTCTACAGCTTGTCGGGCGGAGAGGTGATGACGCTGAGGTCTGCCGAGTTGCGTACTTTCTGGCGAATCGGAACACAGCTTGAGTGCCTGACAAAATAATAGGAGCAACGATTATATGCATAGCCTGATCGATAAATCTCTATGGGGCGGCGAAGAGCGCTTCGATGCGCTACTCCAAGCCATACGACAGCGCCGTGAGGAGTTCGAGGCCCAGCGCTGTATCTCAGATGACATCATTGATGAATTCAAGGCCATTGGGGTTTATCGCGCCATGGTGCCGTCCTGCTATGGTGGTGACGAGAGATCCCCCGCTGAGTTCTTGAAGATGGTAGAAGCGATCTCGGCGGCAGATGGCTCCGCTGGCTGGGTTGCTAGTTTCGGCATGAACCCGGCCTACCTGGCCGCGCTCCCCAAAGCGACTACCGAAGAAATCTGGCGGGATTCTCCTGACATTGTTTTTGCAGGTGGTATCTTTCCACCTCAAACCGCAGACCGGGTCGATAAGGGCTTTCGTATCTCTGGCCGGTGGAAATTCGCCAGCGGTTGCATGGGTGCCTCGCTATGCGGCGTAGGGATCCTGCCCGATGAGGAAGGGGCCTTGCCGCGAATGGCAGTGCTACCCCGTGAGCAGGTCGAGATTGATCCGACCTGGAATATGATGGGCATGGTAGGTACGGGTAGCCATGACCTAGTGATAAAGGATGCCTATGTACCGGAGGAATGGACATTCGTTCGTGGAGGGCAGTCCAATATTGACTCCCCCTTCTTTCGCTATCCTTCGATTTCTTTCGCTACGCAGGTATTAGCGGTAACCACACTGGGGTTAGCTCGGGAAGCACTAGATATTGTGCGTGCTACTGCTGCCGGACGTAAATCGGTTACCGGAGCACCGTTGCTTGGTGAGCGAGAATATGCCCAGATTGTTTTAGCAAAGGCCGAGGCCAGGGTACGTGCAGCTCGCGCCTTCTTCTTTGATAGTACCGAGGCGGTATGGGCTACTATTCTGACTGGCGAAGAACCCAGCCGTGAACAGATCAACTTGCTGCGCCTCTCTAGTACTCATCTTACCCATGAATGTGCCGAAGCCATTCGCAACATCTATCAAGTTAGTGGCATGAGCGGTGCCGATAACAATCACCCTCTGTCACGAATTGTGCGTGACTCCATGTTGGTTACACAGCACGCCTTCATGGGAGAGATTACCTGGAAGAATGCTGGCGCCATGTTCTTTGGGCATGATCCTCTCCCCGGCTATCTATAATTCAGCCTTTCATTTTGATTAAAGGACTTAAATATGCATCGCGTACTTTTCTGCATCGGCATCAACCAGAACTTCATGAATGCTACTGCTGATGAAGGTAAGCAAGTCTGGCAAGCATTCAGCCAGATGATGCAAGGCATCGATGAATTGCCCGGCGTCAACATCCTGGGAATCATGGATGATGACCGCATCATGGTCGGTCCATCTACCACAGCACCCTGGACTGCTTACATCATGGCTGACGTACCTGACTACGATACTGTCGTGGCGGCCTGCAACTTCTTCCGTTCCACCCCAGTGGGTGATGGTACTTATAAGCTGTGGAAATACGCACGTGTCGAGGCCCGCATCGGCCGGGAGCTGGTGGTACCTGAATAAAAACAGCATCCGCTGGCCAAGGCATGAGGAGAACGAGATGAACCAATTAATTAACGTCAAAAATATTACCCTCGATCCAGACAGACTGGTGAGCAAAGAAACGGTTGCGACTCCGCTATACACCAGCCCGGAGCTGTTCGAGAAAGAGCAGGAAAAGATTTTTCGCAGGACTTGGGTCTGGGTAGCGCATGAAAGTGAGATACCGGATAAAGGATCCTTCAAGCTATCCAAAGTGGGCCTTGAACCGGTCATCGTGGTGCGTGACCGCAAGGCTAACATACATGTAATGGTCAACCGCTGTCGCCATCGGGCTGCGACGGTGTGCGAGATTCATAAGGGTAAGACCTCGTCCTTCCAGTGCCCGTATCACGGTTGGGGCTACGGGCTCGATGGTAGCTTACGCGCCCTGCCTCATCCTGAGCAGTATGGGGATGATTTCGACAAGTCCCAGCACGGGTTGCTCAAGCTGCGCACGGAAAGTTACCAAGGCATGGTCTTCGCTACCTTCAATGAAGACATTGAGCCGCTTGAGGATTTTCTCGGCGCTGCCAAGAAGTGGATCGACCTATTCATGAAACAGGGCGGTGGTTTCCCGGTGAAGACACTTGGTGAACATCAGTTCGCGGTGCCGATGAACTGGAAAGTTCAGCTTGAGAACACCACTGACGCTTATCACTTTCCGGTTGTCCATAAATCTTTCCTACAGTCCCTTGATGACGAGGCAGAGGAGACTTTCACGTTCCTCGATGGGGAGGGTTTCGTCGAGGATTTGGGTAACGGCCACTCCGTCATGGTCATGATTCCCGAGCTGGTTGACCTTGAGGAAGACCTAGACCGTAAGATACCCGAGCGTTTCGAGGAGTTGGCTCAGGAACTGCGTGACGAAGGCTACCCCAAAGAGCAGGTACGACGGATTGTGCGTGCGGTGGGGGGATCAGGCTTCAACCTCAACCTCTTCCCGAACGTAGCGTGCTCAATGGCCTTTTTCCGGGTGCTAACACCCGCTGCGGTCGATAAGACAGAGATCCGACATATCGCTCTGGGCATGGAGGGCGGGCCCGAAGCCGCCAACCGCATGCGTCTACGCCTGCATGAGCATTTTCAAGGTCCCATGGGCTTCGGCTCCCCCGACGATGCCGAGGTTTGGGAGCGTATTCAACGGGGCACTGACGGTGGGCCAGAGCTGCCCATCCTAGTCAATCGAGGTTTGGGGCAGGAGGTGCCTGGTGAAGCCGGCCCACGAGGACATGTTTCGGATGAAACAGGGATGCGCGCGGCCTATGCCATGTGGAAAAGAATGATGCAGGAGTGAGCGATATGAATAAGACCGATACAGGCAGCCTGCTATGGCATGTAACACAATTCATCTGGAACGAAGCTGCAATTTTAGATGCGAGGGAGTACGACGCTTGGCTCGATCTCTGGCAGCCGGAGGGTATATATATCCTTCCCATTGAAGATGCTGAAGACTACGCGGAGGTGCTGAACCTCTGTTACGACGATGACAAGATGCGTCGTGACCGGATCAAGCGATTCCAAGAAGGGTTCTCCATCTCATCAGCACCGCCGGCGATTACCGTACGTACCTTGTCGCGGTTCGTTATCGACGCGGTCGATGGCGATACTGTCATCGTTTCGTGCGGGCAGCATCTGGTTGAAGACAAATTTGGGCGCCAGAGACTTTGGGCGTCAAATGTTCGTTACACCCTTAAGTCCACCGACTCCAGCTTCAAAATTCAGGAGAAGGTGGTTCGTCTACTCAATTCAGATGGAGTGCTGAATTCGTTCAGCTATTTATTCTGATGTCTGCACCACTCCCTGACAAAATTCAAACTGCAGTCGTTACCGGTGGGGCGCGTGGCCTCGGGGTTCACATCGTGCGTGCACTCCACTCCGCAGGCTTCCGTGTGGTCATTAGCGATATTGATCCTGAGCCTGCCGAAAAACTGGCTTCAGAACTTGACCTCTCAGGAGAAACTGCAGTCACGGCCACCCTGGATGTGGCTAATCCTGACGATTTCCAACAAGTACTAGATAGGGTAGTTGAACGCTGGGGGAGCTGCGAGGTGCTGGTCAATAACGCTGCACGTACCGCGGCTCAGGGTCTGTTTGATATCGACCCCAGTTTCTTCAATGAGATTATGGCTATCAATGCCGGTGGCGTCTTCGCGGGTTGCCAAACATTTGGACGCCATTTCAAGGAACGCGGCTACGGTCGGATGGTGAACCTAGCCTCCCTGGCTGGGCAGAATGGTGGCACGGCTACCGGGGCCCACTATGCGGCCTCAAAGGGTGCAATTCTTACCCTGACCAAGATATTCGCCCGTGATCTCGCAGCCGATGGGGTGACTTGCAATGCTATCGCTCCAGGTCCGCTGGACACACCCATGGTACGCAGTGTGCTCGGAGATAACCTTGAAAAGGCACTGAGTAATATTCCGGTCGGTCAACTGGGAGCTCCTGAACTGGTGGCACAGATGGTGGCTTTTCTGGCAAGCCCTCAGGCTGCCTTCGTCAACGGTGCTTGCTGGGATGCCAATGGCGGCATCTATATGCGCTGAGTACCTGGAGATGATCATGCAAGATAAAACTCTGACCTTGAAGGTCGTGCGGCGCGAAGCCCACACCAATGAAATCGCGGTAATCGAGCTGGGTGATCCCGAAGGCGTCGAACTTCCCGCCTTCGAGGCGGGAGCACACATCGATATGCATCTTGGCGAGGGGCTGGTGCGCCAGTACTCGCTAAGCAATGCGCCTGGTAAATGTCATCGCTACCGTTTGGGTGTATTACTCGACCCCGCCTCGCGAGGTGGATCTCGTGCAGTTCATGAGCGTCTACACGAGGGAGTAGAGATCGAAGTTGGGGCACCACGTAACCACTTTCCTCTCGCTGAGTCAGCAAGTTATAGCCTGCTAGTCGGCGGTGGCATCGGCATTACGCCAATGATTGCCATGGCTTATGCACTGCAGGCTTCGGGGTGCTCCTTTGAGTTGCACTATTGTTGCCGCTCTCGTGATAAGGCAGCGTTCGTCGATGAACTGGAAAGTCAGTTTGGTGAGGCACTGGTACTGCATTTTGATGATGGCCCTACCTCTCAGATATTAGATCCAGAATCCTTATTTGCCGCCCAACCCTCAGATGCACATCTTTACGTATGCGGCCCCGCAGGCTTCATGGACTGGGTTATTGGCTCAGCTGACAAAGTAGGATGGCCAAAGTCACGGGTACACTCCGAGTACTTCACAGCTGAAGTGGATACCAGCGGTGTTGCCTTTGAGGTAGAGGCGGCAGTAAGCGGTGTCGTCGTTCAAGTAGAAGAAGGAATGTCAATTGCACAGGCGCTTAAAACCGCCGGCGTTAAAGTAAATGTCTCTTGTGAGGAAGGTGTATGCGGAACTTGTATATGCGATGTACTGGAGGGGATACCCGACCATCGCGATCAGTTCTTAAGCGATGAGGAAAAAGAAGACAACGACCAAATCGCTGTGTGCTGTTCGCGAGCGAAAAGCTCACGTTTGGTTATCGACATCTAAGAGGTAGCTACCTTGCCCACTGTTCATGTTTACATGATGTCGGGACGCACTCAAACTCAGAAAGAGTCATTGATCCACGAGGTGACCGAAGCTGTTGTGAGTGCCCTAGACGCACCGAAAGAAAACGTTCGTGTAATTATTAGTGAAATACCTAAGAGCGAATACGGCATTGGCGGTGTTACAGGTGAAAAGCTCGGCCGTTAATTTTTAAACTACATTTGCCGGAGGCGAATAAGATGAGTATAGATACAAAAGAATTCCGGCGGGCACTGGGAAAATTCGCGACAGGTGTGACGGTCATCACAGCTCGCGATGAAGCTGGAGTGCACTACGGAGTTACCGCTAGCAGTTTCAATTCAGTATCTATGGATCCACCCCTTATTCTTTGGAGTATCGATAAGGGCGCTTATAGTCTAGAGGCCTACCGAAAAGCCGAATACTTTATAGTTAACGTGCTGGGTACCGGACAAGTAGATATATCCAACCGCTTCGCGCGCAAAGGTGAAGATAAGTTCGCCAGCACTGAATGGAGCGAAGGAATTGGCGGTACAGCAAAAATTGATGGGGCAAATGCCCAGTTCGAGTGCCGCACCTGGAACGTTTACGAAGGTGGAGACCACCTTATCATCATAGGCGAAGTACTAGACTTTAGCTTACGTGATGGAAATAACGCTCTGGTTTTCTACAATGGCCGCTATGCAGTGCCTGAGCCACACCCCATTATGCTTCCCGTCGATGAAGAGGTTGCTACAGATGGCCGTTTGGGAAAACATCTTCTCTACTTGCTGCGGCAAGCTTTATCAGCCTATTGTAACGACTTCTATCCACGCTTGAGCAGCTTGGGGGTTAATGACAAAGATTGGAGGATTCTAACTTTACTTGCGGATCGCGGCCCTCTGAACTGTGAGGTTCTTGCTCGCCGTGTCGCTCAGCCTATGGAGCATTTTGAAGATACGTTGAGTGGGCTTTGCGAGCGGGGTCTAGTACGGATCAAACCAACTAAAGAAGCCGAGCTCAGCGACGAAGGGCAGGCTTTATCACAACGGCTACTGGCCATGGCAGATGATTATGAAAGCCGCCTGTTAAATTGGCTGGAGCCAGATGAGATGGACACAGTGAAGGCTGGGCTGACCAGTGTTATTGAGCACCTAAAAGGCCGTGTTTGAGAAAAGATGTATGCATTCATATCTTTTCTTATCCTTGAAAATAATTAGCAGAAAATTCAAGGAGAAGAATGGAAAGATAGCCATAAGGGGAGAAATTAAATGAAGGAAATCTCTATTGCGGATCTTAATTCTCTTATCAAGCGCATTGAAGTGCTTGAGGCAGAAGCGGAAATTCGACGTATACAGGCACACTATATGTTCTTGTGTGATACTCCGCTTCCTAAGCCAGGACTGAAAAGCGATGCTGAGCGGATTGACTGCATCATGGATCTATATACTGAGGATGCCATTTGGGAGGGAGTCGGCTCCTACTATGATAACCAATTTGGTCGCTTGGAAGGGGCAGTAGCTATACGACATCATTTCGAAAAGTTTTGGGGGGAAAAACAGGATCCCGAATTACTTTTCAATGTGCATTACTTGACATCCGAACAGATTCATGTAAATGGTGATATCGCAGAAGGGCAGTGGATACATTGCCAGCCGTGGATATTTTCAGATGGTAAATCGCTGCTGCGCTCATCGCGCTTGAATAATGCATTTCGCAAGGAGCCGGATGGACGCTGGAAAATAACCAGAACGCGCACTGAAAATGTATTCGTGGCCCCGTTGAAAAAAGGATGGGCTGAATCATTTCCAGATAAGTCGGTTTTAATGGAATAAGTTGACAAGATTCCAAAGTGGTGTGGCTGTCCATGACAGGGTGCGCACCGTCTTAGCCCTGCACAATGGCAGCCGTTACTTGCGACAAGAACCAGCCCAAGAGTACCGACTAGAACATGGCGCTTATGATCATCCTCGCCGTTCTGACTCACCCTGGTGGGCGGGTAGGGCCGTGCGCTCACATCGGCTGTCTATCCTCGTCCAGGCGCCTGCGTGCTGTCAATTCGATGTGACCTGCCACGAGATTTTTCCTCCATCGTCGATTAGAGTCCGACCTAACCGGAGGACGGACGATGAAACGAGCGAGATTCACGGAAGAGCAGATCATCGGCATTCTGGCCGAGCATGAAGCGG
>NZ_JAKRFI010000012.1 GCF_022348165.1 Halomonas sp. McH1-25 | reverse complement strand
GGGCTCTTATAAAGAGTGGAGCGTTGCAACCGGAAGCGGCTATTCAACCCAGCCAACCTTCCTGCCCCTCGGGGCTGCCTCGTTGCGAGAGAGGCGTATTCTACCGATTCGAGCCGCGCTGTCAAGCACCTGTTTCGCCGTTGGCCGCGATGCCTCGAGAGGCACTGGCCGGACCGAAGTGACGCTCGAAAGCGGCTTCCATCCTGTCGGGCGAACCCCGAATCCGTGGCGGTGCATTCTACCGAATGCGGCCTGTCTGTCAACTGTCCTTTCTCAGCGAACCGAGAAAAACCCCAACAGAAACAGCGCCTTGCGCCACCTTCACCGCCAACAACGTGTGCCCGTCGTCAGCAGCGGATGCGTACTTTACGGATCGCCAGGCGACTTGGCAAGTGCCTAAGCAGAAAAAATTGTAGTCCAAGCTATCGGCGCCCGCCATACGAGTCGCTAAAGATTTTGGGCGCCGCAGAGAAAGCCAGGCTTCCGTCGTACGAAACGTCAGATAACGAAAAGGTCCATGAATTCCTGAACCGGTGTCGCTTCCAGTGCCTTTTGATCCTTGCAGAGATCGAAGATGGCTTGGCTACGTCCGGCAGGGAAACGTGTCGCCAGGTTGGCCTTGAATTTGGCCTCTAGCAGAGGGATGCCGTCCTGACGCCGACGACGATGGCCGATGGGATACTCGACCACGACATTCTCGGTGCTCGAACCATCCTTGAAGAAAACCTGAATAGCGTTGGCGATCGATCGCTTATCCGACTCCAGATACTCACGGGTAAACCGCTCGTCCTCGACGACCTCCATTTTCTCACGCAACTCGTCGATGATTGGATTGGCCTCATGAAATTCGTCTTCATAGTGTTCGGCCACGAGACTGCCAAATGCCAGAGGTACCGCTGCCATGTACTGCAGACAGTGATCCCTGTCGGCCGGGTTGGCCAACTTGCCGGACTTGGAAATGATACGGATCGCGGATTCATGCGTAGTAATGACGATACGGTCAATCTCTTCCAGCCGATCCTTGACCTGGGGATGCAAAAGAACTGCCGCCTCGCAAGCCGTCTGGGCATGGAATTCCGCCGGGAACGATATCTTGAACAACACTTGCTCCATGACGTACGTTCCGTAATTACGCGTGAACTTGAACTTACGTTCACTCGCGTCCTTGATCTGCTGATCCTTGTTGGTCTTGGAAAACAATACATCGTAGAAGCCCCACTGCGGTGCAGTGAGCACACCGGGGATTCCCATCTCGCCACGCATGGCGATATCGGCCAACCGAACCCCGCGGGAGGTCGCATCTCCCGCAGCCCAGGACTTGCGCGACCCTGCATTCGGGGCATGGCGATACGTGCGCAAGCTTTGGCCATCCGCCCATGCGTGGGACAAGGCAGACAGCAACTGTTCTCGGTCCGCGCCCATCAGCTTGGCAACCACGGCCGTCGACGCCACTTTGACGAGTACGACATGATCGAGTCCGACGCGGTTGAAGGAGTTTTCCAGCGCCAGCACACCTTGGATTTCATGCGCCATGATCATGCCTTCGAGCACGTCACGCATGGTCAGCGGCGATTTGCCTGCAGCAACCCGCTTTTGAGACAAATGATCGGCGACTGACAGGATTCCGCCCAAATTGTCCGAAGGATGTCCCCACTCCGCAGCCAACCACGTGTCATTGTAATCAAGCCACCGGATGATGCATCCAATGTCCCAGGCGGCCTTGACCGGGTCCAGGCGAAATGAAGTGCCTGGCACTCGCGCCCCGTGAGGCACGACCGTCCCTTCCACTATTGGCCCCAAGTGTTTGATGCATTCCGGAAAGCGTAGCGCCAGGAGACCGCAACCCAGCGTATCCATCAGGCAATTACGTGCCGTATCCAACGCCTCCTGGCTTTCTATCTTATAGCTGAGAACGTAGTCAGCGATCGTTTGCAGCTCGACGTCATAGTCTGGACGCTTGTTGATGTCGACATTGGCACTCATCGAAAACATTCCTTGGTATGGCGGTTTCATCCCGCCTGATCGGGTGAGAAAAGATCGGTGCCGGTTACAGCGAGCTTCAATCGCGCTGTTCGATTGGCAGCCAGGATTGCTTATCGGGACCGGTGTAATCGGCACTCGGTCGAATGATGCGATTGTTCGCGCGCTGCTCGAACACATGCGCACACCAGCCAGTCAGACGTGAACAGACAAAAATCGGTGTGAACAGCTTGGTGGGTATACCCATGAAGTGATACGCGCTGGCGTGAAAGAAATCGGCATTGCAGAACAGCTTCTTCTCGCGCCACATGACCTGCTCGACACGCTCGGAGACCGGGTAGAGGCGCGTATCCCCGACATCTTCGGCCAGCTTGCGCGACCACTGCTTGATAATGGCATTGCGTGGATCGGATTTCCGGTAGATGGCATGCCCGAACCCCATGATCTTTTCCTTGCGCTCGAGCATGCCAAGAATTTCATGCTCGGCCTCTTCCGGCGATTGCCAGTGCTCGATCATCGCCATCGCCGCTTCATTGGCGCCACCATGCAGCGGCCCCCTGAGAGAACCGATGGCTCCCGTGACACAGCTATGTATGTCGGAAAGCGTGGAGGCACAGACCCGAGCCGTGAAAGTCGAGGCATTGAACTCATGCTCGGCATACAGAATGAGAGACACGTTCATGACTCGAGCATGCAGCTCGGAGGCCGGTTTACCATGCAACAAGTGCAGGAAGTGGCCACCGATCGATACATCGTCGGTCTCGGTCTCGATGCGCACCCCATCGTGGGAGTAGCGGTACCAGTAATTGATGATGGAAGGAAATGCCGCCAGCATGCGATCGCTGCGATCCTGCTGCTCTGTGAAGCTCTCCTCTGTCTCGAGATTACCCAACATCGACGCCCCGGTACGCATCACATCCATGGGATGGGCATCGGCAGGGATCTGTTCCAGCACTGTTTTCAGCGCAGGGGGTAGACCACGCAACGTCTTGAGCTTGGCAATGTAATCCTCCAATTCCTGGCGAGTGGGCAGCTTGCCCTTGAGAAGCAGGTGAGCGACTTCTTCGAAGCGGGCATGCTCTGCCAGGTCATGGATGTCGTAACCGCGATAGGTCAGGCCCGAACCGCTCTTACCCACCGTGCACAATGACGTGCTACCGGCGCTTTGGCCGCGCAAACCGGCCCCATTGTTCGCTTTCTCTGGCATGGCATGTCTCCTATGGACGCGATGAGCTTGTCGTTATCGTTGTTATTCAGCCGGAAAGTCATTCGTCACCTTTCTCGGCAAACAGCGCATCAAGTTTGCGCTCGAAGGCGTGGTAATCGAGAAAATCGTAAAGTTCGTCGCGGGTCTGCATCAGCTCGACCACATCCCGTTGATGACCTTTTTCATGGATGCTGCGATAGACCTGGAGAGCGGCAGCATTCATGGCCCGAAACGCCGACAATGGATACAGCACCATACGGCACCCTACCTCACCGAGTTCTTGTTGCGAGAATAGCGGCGTAGCGCCGAACTCGGTGATATTGGCAAGGATCGGAGCATCAATGCCTTCACAGAAAGCCCGATAATCGTCCAGGGTATGCACGGCCTCGGCAAAGATGGCGTCGGCGCCCGCCTCGATACAGGCATTGGCACGCTCGATAGCTGCATCCAGCCCCTCCTTCTGGAACGCATCGGTGCGCGCGATCAGGTAAAAGTCCGGATCCGGTCTGGCATCGGCAGCCGCCTTGATGCGATCGACCATTTCCTGCTTGGATACGATGGCTTTATTGGGACGATGCCCGCATCGCTTCTGCGCCACCTGGTCTTCGATGTGCACGGCCGCGACACCGGCACGCCCCATCTCCTTGATGGTACGTGCGATATTCAAGGCCCCTCCCCAGCCGGTATCGATATCTACCAGCAGGGGCAGTTCGCTGGCATCGGTAATGCGCCGGGCGTCCTCCACGACATCGTTCATGGTGGTCATTCCCAAGTCGGGCAACCCGAACGAGGCATTGGCGACCCCTCCCCCGGAAAGATAGATAGCCTTGTGGCCTACCTTTTCCGCCATCAATGCCGAATAGGCATTGATCGTGCCTACGATGGGCAGCGGGCGATGAGCATCTAGGGCAGCACGGAAACGTGCGCCAGGCGTGGGTTGGGTCATAGGGTCGTCCTTTGAATGGGCGATATCGTGGCTTCTTCCTGCTTAAGCACTTCGGCATAGCGCTCTGCCACATTTTCTCGTGAGGCGCTAACGTGGCGGCGCATCAACAGCTCAGCGAGCTCTTCATCCCCCGCTTCAATGGCATCGACGATACGATGATGCTCGACAAAGGCGCGCTGCGGTCGTGATCCACTGGCACTGAACTGGGTGCGATACAGGCGCACCAGATAGTAGAGATCGTCGCAGAGGATGGTCATCAGCATACGGTTGTGGCTGCCGAGAACGATCCGGTAATGAAAATCTAGGTCTCCTTCACGCTGGTAATAGGCTTCACCGCGCTGCAGGTCGGCCTGACGTTCGTGAAAGGCCAGCACTTCGCGAAGGCCTGAGATTTCCTCGCCACTCATGTGACGTGCAGCCAGCCTGGCCGCCATGCTTTCCAGCGCTTCGCGTACATCGAAAAGCTCGAGCAACTCCTTCATCGACAACTTGACCACCCGTGCACCCACGTGGGGCACTCGCTCGATTAGGCGATGGGCTTCCAGTCGCCGCATGGCCTCGCGAAGAGGCCCGCGGGAAATGCCGTACGTTTTCGACAATCCCGGTTCGGTGATCTTGGTCCCTGGCGCCAGTTCACCGCGAACGATGGCATCTTGGAGCTGGTTGAAGACCCGCTCGGCCAGAGTTCGCACTTCGGGAAGCACACCATCCTGCATTCTGGAATTCATGTTAATTGTCGACAATAAGTGATTGAAGGAACTCTAGCCAGCCCTGGCTGACCGGTCAATAGCGCTTGACCATCGATCTTCTACACCTTTGGGCGTAGAAGCAAGTAGCTATCGCCGCCGCGTTGTCGACAATGGGGTTACGTTGACGTTAAATGAGCCGTCAGCAACGATGCAATGCGTCGAGGCTTCTGAAACGGTAAGGAGTGGTCGGTACCGGGAAGTTCCCGATAGGTCCAATCGGCGCGTGAATCGTCCAGCAACGCATGATAACGCTTCATCGCTTCCAGACTCTTGCTGCCGACAATGCTGATAACGTGCTCCTGGGCCTGGAGCAGCGCCTCGCGATCCACGTACCGGACAGCCTGGGTTACGCAATCCAGGGCGTTGGCAAACCCCAGCGGCCGATGAGCCAGGCGCGTAACCGACAGTCGTTCCGCACGGGGGTTGCGGGATCGGTGGGGAGCAATGAGGTCGAGAAAAGCCACGATGCCGGCCTCAGGCGTCTCGGCTTGCCGGATCCGCTCCGCCGCCTCAGCGTAGGCTTCACGCACTTGGATCATCGTGGCCTGATCTTCTCTCTCGAGAAGCGCCGGTTCGATGAGGCCCATGCGAGCGACTCTTGCTCCCAGCCGCTGTTTCAGGCGCATGGCGACCAGCCCACCGAAGGAATAGCCAACGACGTCCAGCCGATCACAACCTCGAGCGTCCAATACCGCTTCGATGTCGGCTACGACCTCATCCAGAGTGAAGCTGCGCTCCTGGCCATCGGGATGGCAGGTCTGTCCCATCCCTCGCAGGTCCGGAATGACGATGTCTTGCCACGCATCGAGATGACCGAGCATAGGTTGCCATGTCGCCTCACCGGCGACCCCTGCACCATGGAGCAACAGCAACGTTCCCTTACCGCCCTCCCCGTAGCGGTGCAGATGACGCCAGGCTACGCACTGGTCCCGACGTTCGAGTCTTCCTTGTTCGAGGCGATAATCGGCATGCATCGGCAGATTCCAGTGATCGGTGTCAGAAGAAGCCTTGCATTATCCCGTCCGCCGGGAGGGCGGACAAATGCGACCGCTCCCCCTAGAATGTCTCGCTTGTCGAAGGAGTCGCATTGCATGACCTCAAAGCCCGTTATCACTCCCCTGCCGTACCATGCCGACCCCTTGGAGCGCTTCGCCCGCTTGCGTCATCGGGAGGGTGCCGTTCTCTTGGATAGCGGTCGCCCCGAGGGCCCCGGCGGGCGCTACGATATTTTGGCGAGCGATCCTATCGCCATTCTCGAAGTCGACACCCACGGTAAGGTACATTGCGATCGCGTTCCCAGCCTGCCTGAGGATCCGTTCGCGGCTCAGCAAGCGTTACTCGAGAGTTTCGATGTCGAGCTGCCTGACAGCGATCTTCCCTTTCTTGGCGGATTGATAGGCTATTGGAGTTATGACCTCGGCCGACGCTTGGAAACATTGCCGAACCGGGCCCAGGCAGCGGCGACGCTTCCCTGGAGCCGCCTGGGCCTCTACGACTGGGCCCTGATCCAGGACCACTTGCGCCGGGAAGCGTGGTTGGTCGCTACACCGGAACGCAGACGGCAGGTCGACGCGTGGTTGACCCGTACGCCCCCGGCGCCTGCCTCTTTCAACGTCAAGACCCCATTTCGTGCGGAAATGGACCAGGCGAGCTACGCTGAGCGCTTTCAGGCCATACAGCGCTATATCCAGGCGGGGGATTGTTATCAGATCAACCTAGCCCAGCGCTTCAGCGCCCCTTACCAAGGCGATGTCTGGGAGGGTTATTTGGCCCTGAGGCGCGCCACTCCGACTCCCTTTGCCGGTTTCATGGCTTGGGATGACAAGGCGGTTCTCTCGATGTCTCCTGAACGCTTCCTTCAAGTGCGCGAGGGACAAGTGGAAACCCGTCCCATCAAGGGAACCCGTCCGCGCGGCATGACCGCAGAAGAAGACGCTCGACTCGCTACGGAACTGTCGGCCAGCCCCAAGGATCGGGCCGAGAACGTGATGATCGTCGACCTGCTACGCAACGATCTTGGCCGCGTTTGCCGCCCCGGCAGCGTCAGGGTGCCACAGCTGTGTGGACTGGAAAGTTACGCCAATGTGCATCATCTGGTAAGCGTGGTCACGGGCGAACTGGCATCCTCGTACTCGCCGATCGATCTGCTTGCCGCCGCGTTTCCCGGCGGCTCGATTACCGGGGCCCCCAAGATACGCGCCATGCAAATCATCGACGAGCTCGAGCCCAGCCGGCGTAGCGTCTACTGCGGCAGTCTCGGTTACATCGACCGACGGGGGGCGATGGATACCTCGATCGCAATTCGAACCGTCATCGCCGATGGCGGGCAACTCCATGTCTGGGGCGGCGGCGGTCTGGTCAGCGACTCCAGCGCAGAAGAGGAATATCAGGAGAGCCTGGCCAAGATAACCCGACTGATGGACGCGCTCTCAACGGCATAGGCAGGCACGATGACGGCACCCCGCAGATTTTATGAGATCGATGTTTAAGGACGGCTCAACCCCCTGTTCCAGCTATATAAGTACCGAACAAAACAGTATTGGGGCGGTAAGCGCAGGCTTTGTTAGGGTAACGACATTCTGGGAAGCCTGCTTCCTTCACGTTTCTGGAGGGCTTATGGACCTAAACATCGATGCAATCAACGAGCAATATGGCAATGATCCCGAAGCTCTGACCCGTTGGGCACTGGGCCTCGGCAAGCGCGCCATCTGCACGACGAATTTTCGTCCCTTCGAAGCCGTCATTCTGCACATGGTCACGCAAGTCCAACCCGACATTCCCATCGTCTGGATGGACTCCGGCTATAACACTGAAGCAACCTACCGGTTTGCCGATGACCTCGCCAAGCGACTCTCATTGAACCTGAGCATCTACCATCCGAGACGCTCACGCGCGCATCGTGAGGCACTGGAGGGGCCGGCGCCGACCATCGACGAACCTCGTCATGCGGCCTTCACCGAGGAAGTGAAACTCGAACCGTTCGAACGCGCCCTGCGTGAGATGGCCCCTGAGGTCTGGTTCACTGCGGTTCGGGCTGAAGATACGGCGCAACGCGCTCAGATGCAGCCCGTATCGATCAACGGCAGTGGACTGATAAAGGTAGCGCCGGTATTGCACTGGACAGCCAAGGACATGTACCAGTATCTGCAAAAACACGATCTACCCAACAATTTTGATTATTTCGACCCCACCAAGGTCGAAGAGAAGCGCGAGTGCGGTCTACATCTGCAACATTAAAAACATTGCAGTCGTTCGGCACAAAGCCCTGCCATGCATTTATGGCAGGGCTTTTTGGTTTGCACCTAACGCACTGGCAAGTCTAGTTCGGCAAACAGTCTTTGCTCATGTCGTGGGCCGGCCGCCAGTGCCTCGTCGACGATGTCACGGGTAAGGTGGGGCGCGAAGCGCTCGACGAAATCGTACATGAAACTGCGCATGAAAGTGCCTCGCCGAATACCGATCTTGGTCGTCGAACTCGCGAAGAGATGGCTGGCGTCCAGGGGTACCAGATCCTGATCCGCCTGGGGGTCGATAGCCATGCGCGCGACGATGCCAACTCCCATACCAAGACGCACATAGGTCTTGATAACGTCGGCATCCGCCGCCGTCAGCACTACATTGGGGGTCAGGTTCTTGCCACGAAAGGCATCGTCAAGTTGAGAGCGACCAGTAAAGCCAAAAACGTAAGTCACCAGCGGATACTCAGCCAGGGTTTCCAGGGTCAGCTCACCAAGCTCGGCCAAGGGATGTCCCTTTGGCACCAGAACGCACCGATTCCAGCGATAGCACGGCAATAGCACCAAATCGTTGAACAATTCCAGCGACTCGGTGCAAATGGCAAAGTCCGCTGCCCCTTCGCTTACCATCTGAGCGATCTGTTTTGGGGTGCCCTGCTGCATATGCAGGGCTACATCGGGGTATTTGCGAGTGAATTCGCCAATCAGCGGCGGCAATGCATATCGGGCCTGGGTGTGGGTTGTCGCGATGGAAAGGCTCCCTCGCCGCTCGTCGCTATGCTCCTGCGCAACCTGCTTGATATTGTCGACGGTGCGCAGGACCTCCCCTGCCAGATCGATGATCGACTGTCCCGCCGGTGTCACTCGCGTAAGATGTTTGCCACTACGTGCGAATATCTCGACACCGAGCTCATCCTCGAGCAGACGAATCTGCTTCGAAATGCCCGGTTGGGACGTGAACAGGCTCTGTGCCGTAGCCGAAACATTCAGATTGTGCCGGGTAACCTCCCAGATATAACGTAGCTGCTGTAGCTTCATGCCGACTGCTCCGCGCAAGGGCGGGAAAGCCGATTGGCTGCCACCCTTAATTCTAAAAAGAGATAAAATTCTAGAAAATGATTACCAAATAGAATATAAAAGCATCATAGTCGGCTCGCTGACCAACGGCAAGAGACGCCCTGCCGGGTAGCCGCATAACAGTTAGCCTTCGTCTTTCCTGGCGGAGCCATTTGCCAGCCAAGCAGGCTAACGCTACCATCAGCCGACTACACTACTACGCTAGTGGTAAGCGCAAGCAATTGGAGATTTCCCATGGCCAACAATGTCGACGTCACTACTGCCAATTTCGAGCAGGAAGTGCTCAAGTCCGAGAAGCCGGTTCTGCTCAAATTTTGGGCACCCTGGTGTGGACCGTGCAAGATGATGGCGCCGGTCGTCGAAGAGGTTGCCGACGAGAAAGCTGACAATCTGAAAGTCGTCAGCATCAATGTGGACGATGCACCGGAAATCGCAGCCGAACATGGCGTGCGTGGTGTTCCGACCGTCATGCTGTTCAAGTCCGGTGCCAAGGTTGCTTCTCTGGTAGGTGCCCAGTCCAAGTCTCAGCTCAACCAGTTCATCGATCAGAACGCCTGATCCTAGCAATAGCCCCCCAAAACGAACGTCCTCTGGACGTTCGTTTTGTTTTCCAGCCTCTACCTACCGATTTATAAACAACCTTATCGGCATCCATGAAAACATTCACCACCTCGGCATTAACAGTTCTCGTGTTTTTGTTGTTTATTTTAATTAGCCCAGCCACCCCATAAATACAAAAAAGCAGTCCTACCCCCTAGGCGCGGACCTGTTTTATTAATGCAATAAATAACCAAAAACCCAAACATATGTCGGTTTTATATACAGAACATGAATTTTTTGTGGATTTTTTGTGTCACCGCTCTAACCTTTATGCAACACGCTAAAAAATGAGTCATCAGGGTGCAGGGCCATGATCAAGAGCCTAACAAAAAAGACCTTACACAAAGTTGGTTACGATATAAACAGAAAGGGAAACTTGCATAAGCTAAAAAGCATCCCTCAAGCGCCTAGCTCCGGGGTGATCATTGAATTCGTCGGGCCATCGGGCATTGGAAAGACCACGTTCTTTCAACGTATAAAAGACGAATACAAACATACTTGGCTTTTCAAGGACGACCTCGCTCACGTTCATGAACTGGACGACTCATTCAAATTACTAAGCAAACAAGAAGAACAGGTCGTTTCGCAGGTCATGGATTTGGCTTATCAAAGCCTTATCAAAGACGACCTTTCTCTACCAGTAAGTGATGGCATTTACCGTTTCCTCACCAAGGAAATGAAAACGGACATATTCTTTAGAAAGGCAAACTTTGGCAAGGGATTACTTTCCGAAGGAGGCCTGCTGTTGAATTTCTGTGACGAGTTAGTATCTGTTAGGACTGGCGCCTCGCCCGATCTGCTCCTGACAATGAATAACCTGTTCCGGAAAAGGCATGTCGTAAACTTCATGGCCAGCGATCACTACATCCTGGAGAACTTAAAAAAGCGCAAAAAAGAAACCCCAGGCGCAGGCAATGACTGGATTGGTAACTTAGGCCTCCAGAAAGCCCATGACATGATCAAGAGGTACAATGAAAGTAACTTACGACTGGTCCATCT
This sequence comes from Halomonas sp. McH1-25, assembly GCF_022348165.1. Taxonomy (GTDB): domain Bacteria; phylum Pseudomonadota; class Gammaproteobacteria; order Pseudomonadales; family Halomonadaceae; genus Modicisalibacter. The sequence continues at coordinate 42,510 of NZ_JAKRFI010000012.1, read as the reverse complement.
AGCCGTTTCACTCGGATGCAGAGTCATTGAAATCGATGCAGAAGCCAGCTTTGAAGAAAAGAAGAATCTTTTCGAAAATTTTGTACCTACGGTAATCAACAAAAGACATGAAGATACCGAAAAGACCTCCACACGTAGCCCTATGGAGCAGCTAGAAACGTAAGACCTTCAAGAACACTACCAGCGGACTGAAGTTCAAGTGGCAGCCGATGTCCGGTGTTGCGAGGGTACACACGCCCTCGCCCTTGCCCAGTCCAATTTTTATAACTTTAAAGTTATTTTTGCCGCTTATAAAAACGCGGCCTTGCTCGGCGTTGCTCTGAACTACCGCCTAACAGTTGCGCCAGCCACTGTGTTTCAGGATGACTATTGAGAGCTATCTTCAGTGTCATGGTCAGCGGTACAGCCAGCAGCATACCTACAGGTCCCAATATCCAGCCCCAGACCACCAGTGACAGAAAGGCCACGAGCGTCGACAGGCCCAGTGTGTGTCCCATGACTCGTGGCTCGATCAAATTGCCAATGACAAAGTTGACGACCAAATAAGCGATGGCCAGCATGAAAGCATCCCAGGGTCCTCCCTCCGGCATCACTAGAGTCAACAATACGGCAGGTATCGCTGCCAAGGCAGAGCCGATGTTGGGTATATAGTTCAGACAGAACGCCACCGTGCCCCATAGCAGGGGAAAGCTGACACCGATAACGATGCAAGACAGGAAGATCAATGCGCCTGTCGCCAGGCTGATCAGCGTTTTGATCGCCAGATAGCGCTTGAGGTTGGCGCTGAACTCATTGAAGCGCATCAGGCTGGGCACAGGATCTTCCAAGGCAAAAAGCACCTTGTCTCGAAAGTGCAGTGTCTCGAATAACATGAAGCTGACCAGTAAAGTGATCAGCAGACTTTGCGAAATCAGACTACCCAGGCTGTCGAGAACGGCCGGCATGAACTGAGACAAGGTCGACATGTCGAGCCATGTGGTAATGCTATGCGGCTGAAGATAACCGCCGAGCTCTGGCGCCCAGCTTATCAGGGCATAGTACTGGGCGAGTAACTGCTCCTCGAGGTTGGGGAGCACTTCCATGAACGTGGCAATACTGCCCGCCAGCAGCGACCCTAGCAGCACTACCCATATTCCAAGGATGAGCAGCGTAACAAGCACCGCCATATGACGTCCCAGACCTAGGCGTTGCAGCCATTGCACCGGCGCCGTACAGATGACGGCGATGAACAACGACAGCACCAAGGGCACCAGAATGTCTGCGCCGAGTTTCATCCCGGCAATAATGATGACCAGCGCAGCCAGCGCCAGCAGCAAATGAAAAGGGATGGTGCGCTTACCGTGATCGACATCGTGGTCCATGAAAGCCTTCCTGGCAAAATGACTCTAACCTGCATGATGACGGCATGAAGAGGCTTCGACAATCAGCCACACTAAATAGGACAATAAAAAAGCGGGCCAAGAGGCCCGCTGCAAGCGACTGGTCAGAGCGCCTGACCCAGAGAGAGCTAACCGATCTTCAAACCTCGAATCCCAAACCGAACGACTCGGCTGACATGGCCATCAGTGACTCGCTCCCCGCCCTAAGCATTTCGGCATGAGCCCGCGTGCGTGGCAGTAGCCGCTGATAATAGAAGCGCGCCGTATCGAGCTTTGCCCGATAATAATCAGCGGATGCATCGTCACCCGCCTCCAGGGCCAACTGTGCGGTACGTGCAGCACGCGCCCAAAGGTATGCCAGCGTCACGTAGCCTGCATAGAGCAGGTAGTCGACACTCGCCGCTCCCACCTCTTCACGGTCGTTCATGGCTTTCATGCCTACCGTCATGGTGAGTTCGCCCCACTCGGCGTTGAGACGTGCCAATGGCTCGATGAATTCTTTCAAAGACGCATTGTCGGCTTCGGCCTGGCAGAACTTGTGTATTACCTTGGTGAACACTTTCAATGTTTCACCCTGGTTCATGAGGATCTTACGGCCCAACAGATCCAATGCCTGGATACCGGTAGTGCCTTCATAAAGGCGCGTAATCCTGGCATCACGAACGAACTGCTCCATGCCCCATTCCTGGATGAAGCCATGCCCGCCGAAGATCTGTACGCCTTCGTTGGTCGCCTCGAACCCCAGTTCGGTGAGAAAGGCCTTGACGATAGGTGTCAGCAGCCCCAGCAATGCCTCGGCATCCGCCTTTTCGGACTCATTTTCCCCCTGCTCGACGATGTCGACCAGCTGCGCCGTATATAACACCAGCATTCGCCCACCCTCGGCGAGTGCCTTCTGGGTCAGCAACATGCGCCGCACATCGGGATGCACGATAATCGGATCGGCAGGCTTGTCTGTAGCCTTGGGACCGGAGAGCGCGCGCATCTGCAGGCGGTCACGCGCGTAGGCCAGCGAATTCTGGAAGCTTGCTTCCATCAAGCCCAAGCCCTGAATACCGACACCGATACGCGCCACATTCATCATCGTGAACATGCAGGCCAAGCCCTTGTTGGGCGGACCCACCAGAAAGCCCTTAGCGCCATCGAAGTTCATGACGCAAGTCGCGTTACCGTGGATGCCCATCTTGTGCTCTAGCGAACCGCACGTTACGCCATTGCGCTCGCCAGGATTGCCCTGAGCATCGGGAAGGAACTTCGGCACCACGAACAGCGAGATGCCTCGCGACCCTTCGGGGGCGTCCGGCAACTTGGCAAGCACTAAATGGACGATGTTTTCGGCAAGGTCATGTTCACCCGCCGAAATGAAGATCTTGGTGCCCGTGATGCGGTATGCGTCGCCATCCGTGGGTATGGCCCGCGTCTTGATCAACCCCAGGTCGGTTCCACAGTGTGGCTCGGTCAGGCACATGGTGCCCGTCCATACCCCCTCCACCAGCTTGTTCAAATAGGCTGACTTCAATTCAGCACTGCCGTGGTGGCGGAGCGCATCGGCCGCGCCGTGCGACAGTCCTGGATACATTCCCCAGGCGAGATTGCTTGCACAGATCATCTCGGACAGCGCCATGCCCAATGAGGGCGGCAAGCCCTGTCCACCATATTCGGGATCGGCCGCCAAACTCGGCCAGCCCCCTTCGACATACTGGGCATAGGCCTGCTTGAATCCTTGAGGCGTCTTGACGTCACCACCTTCGAGACGGCACCCCTCACGATCGCCCACTTGATTGAGCGGCAAGAGGACCTCGCGGGCGAAGCGCGCGCCCTCATCGAGAATTGCCGCCACGACATCGGGAGTCGCATCGTCAGCGTTGGGCAGACGTGCATAGTGGGCAGGATAATCGAGCATTTCGTTCATCACGAAACGCAAATCGCGCAAGGGGGCCTGGTAATCCGGCATGTCATCTCTCCTGGCATTCGACATGGAAGGCAGCCTCACGCGCCTTCAAACATGCGTTTGAAACTAGGCCAAGCGCCCCCCTCAAGTCAAGCGTTCGTTTGAACCCTGACATCCATGCCATTGTGCGTATCAGGTCAACTGGTCATTGCATGCGGATCCCCCCGTCGAGGCGGATCACATCGCCATTGAGCATAGGGTTGGTCACGATGTGCTCTGCCAATGCGGCAAATTCCGCCCCTTTGCCCAGCCGTTTGGGAAACGGCACCAACGCAGATAGAGAAGCGACCGCCTCGGCGGGAATGCCCTGCATCATCGGCGTTTCGAAAACGCCGGGAGCAATGGTCATGATACGAATGCCATAACGCGACAGTTCACGTGTCAACGGCAGTGTCATTCCGGCCACACCAGCTTTTGAGGCACTGTAGCCCGCTTGCCCCACTTGGCCATCGTAGGCGGCGATCGATGCGGTATCGATGATCACGCCCCGCTCGCCATCGTCCCCTTCTGGGGCATTCTTGAGCATTGCCGCCGCCGCAAGCCGCAACACGTTGAACGTGCCTACGAGATTGATGTCGACCGTTCGCCTGAATGCCTCCAAGTCGGCCGGGTTGCCCTCGCGATCGAGCAACTTGGCGACACTGACGACACCGGCACAATGCACTACGCCATGCAGGCCGCCCATCGCCACGGCACAATCCACGGCAGCCTGCATGTCGTCGGGACTTACCACGTCGCCGCGAACTGCCACGGCGGCGCTTCCCAAGCGCCTCGCCTGATGTTCGACGGTCTCGCTGAGGTCGGTGAGTACGACATTGGCGCCGCCTGCCGCCAGTCGCTCGGCAGTCGCCGCCCCCAGACCGGATGCAGCCCCGGTCACTAGAAACGTATGGTGTGCCAATTGCATATGCGCTTCCCTCTTGTCGACGACATGGCCCACTCATGACGTGGGTAATGGAGTAATAGCCGCTGTTGCCACGGCCTGTCCGAAGAATGTCTGCTTCGAACGATTTTTAAGACACGGTCCAGTCTTGTCTCAACGGCGTACAGATGGTGCCTGACATGCACAAGGGCGCGATGTCTGGCTTCATCGGAGAGAAGTGGGAGAACGAGTGATCATTGCGACCAGCTCCCGCGCCAGCGACTCCGGCGAGCGCGGTCCTTCCGGGTCGTACCAGCGAACCGTCCAGTTGAGCGCGCCAAGCACGAAGCGACGCACCGCTAACGGGTCACCGCAGATAAGGCCGGCGTCCAGGGCATCATCGATCACTTTCTTCCATAACGCTTCGTAAGCATCCCGCAAGTGAACGAGATGGCATCGGGATTCATCGTCGAGGCGCCGCCATTCATAGAGCGCAACCACATGAGCATTGCGGTCGGTAAGCAGGGTTTCCAGATGTGCACGGACCATGGCGTCGAGTCTCGCTCGTGGCGTGTCGTCGGCGTCGCTCAACGCTTGGCGTGCCAGCGCCAGGGCGTTATGCATGCCCTCTTCGATGACTGCACAGAGGATTTCCTGCTTGTCCCTGAAATGATGGAACAGACTGCCTGACTTGATCCCCATTTCCTGCGCCATCATGCGTACGGTCGTCCGATCGAAGCCCTCTACGACGAAAAGACGAGCAGCGATCCGGATCAGTTCCTTGCGACGGCTGGAGGCGTTCACTAAAGTCATCGAATTAACACTAGCGCTTGCTTGGTTAATCCTGAGCAAACCATAGCCCCACGCCATGGTCAATCGAGTGAATGCCATGACCAATGCTGACGACGTTTTCATTCTATCCGGATCCCGTACGCCAATGGGCGGAATGCTGGGCAGCCTTTCGAGCCTGACTGCACCACAACTGGGCGCGATCGCCATCCGTAGCGCAATCGCCCGCGCCGGCATTGCCGCCGATGCCATCGACGAAGGCATTCTGGGTTGCGTTCTTCCCGCCGGCGTCAAGCAAGGCCCCGCCCGCCAAGCCATGAGGCAGGCCGGCATTCCGGACGGCATCGGTGCCACCACGATCAACAAGCTTTGCGGCTCGGGCATGAAGGCGACCATGCTCGCCCACGACCTGATCCGCGCCGGCAGCGGAAACATCGTGCTGGCCGGCGGCATGGAGTCGATGTCCAACGCCCCCCATGTGCTGACCAAGGCGCGTGGCGGTTATCGCCTGGGCCATGGCGAACTCAAGGACCACATGTTCCTCGACGGCCTGGAAGATGCCGAGACCGGCCGTCTCATGGGAACTTTCGCCCAGCATGTTGCCGACGAACGCGGCTACACCCGGGAGCGTATGGACGATTTCGCCATCGCCTCGCTGGAACGCGCCATGACCGCGCAAGAGAAGGGATGGCTCGAGGCGGAGATGGCCCCGGCCACGGTGGCCTCGCGTGCCGCTGAGAGCGTGGTCGACCGCGATGAGCAGCCCTTCTCCGCCCGCCTGGACAAGATTCGAACGTTGCGCCCGGCCTTCGCCAAGGACGGAACGATCACGGCAGCCAACGCCAGTTCGATCTCGGACGGAGCCTCGGCACTGATCCTGGCCAATCGCGAGGCCGCCGAGTCTCAGGGCGCCAGACCCTTGGCACGCATTCTCGGACACGCCACGCATTCTCAGCACCCAAGTGAATTCACCATCGCCCCGGTCGGCGCCATCGGCAAGTTACTGACACATCTCGGTTGGCATGTAGACGACGTCGACCTGTTCGAGATCAACGAAGCCTTTGCCGTGGTGACGTTGATGGCCATGGATGACCACCGCATTCCCCACGACAAGGTCAACGTCTTTGGTGGTGCCTGCGCTCAAGGACACCCGATCGGTTCGACGGGATCGAGAATCATCGTCACCCTACTCAATGCACTTCGCCAGCGTGGCGGCAAACGAGGCATTGCCAGCCTGTGCATTGGTGGTGGCGAGGCAACGGCCGTGGCAATCGAATTGCTCGAATGAAACCGTGCTGCCGACAATCGCAAGAAGGCCGGCATTGCGCCGGCCTTCTTTGCATCAACCGTAACGACCGGTGATGTAGTCTTCGGCCTTCTTGGTATGCGGGTTGGAGAACATCATGCGAGTATCGTTGTACTCGATCACCTCACCCAGGTGGAAGAACGCGGTGTAGTCGGCGACACGCGCAGCCTGTTGCATGTTGTGAGTGACCGTGACGATGGTGAACTGCTTTTTGAGCTTGTCCATCAGGTCTTCGATGGTTGCCGTGGAAATCGGATCGAGAGCCGATGTAGGTTCGTCCATCAATATCACATCCGGTTTCACTGCGATCGCACGTGCAATACATAGACGCTGCTGCTGTCCGCCCGAGAGAGACGTGCCGGGTTGCTGCAACTTGTCCTTGACCTCGTTCCATAGCCCTGCATCGCGCAATGCCTGCTCTACCAGTTCATCCTGTTCTGCCTTGCGGCTGACCATGTCGTGCATGCGGGGCGCATAGGCTACGTTTTCAAAAATCGACTTGGGAAACGGATTAGGCTTCTGGAACACCATCCCTACCCGGCGACGCAAGGCGACTTCGTCCATCTTCGCCGCGTTGACGTCGCGGCCATCCATTTCCACCAACCCTTCCGTGCGTACACCGGGGATCAAGTCATTCATGCGGTTCAGGCAACGCAGGAAAGTCGACTTGCCACACCCCGACGGCCCGATTAATGCCGTGACATTCTTTTGAAAGATATCGAGATTGATATTCTTCAGGGCTTGGCTCTGGCCGTACCAGAGGTTCAAGTCACGTACACGAATGCTTAGTTCATGATTGGCGCTATCGTTGCGTGTAACCGGTTGTCCGGCGTGCTGACTAGACATGGAGAGACGCTCCCGCTCGGCAACTTGCATATTCATGGGTTCAATCCTGTGTGTGCAGCGGCGATTTACCAGCGACGCTCGAATTTCTTGCGCAGTACCACCGCAGCGGCATTGAGCGCGATCAGTATGCTCAAGAGCACCAGAATCCCGCCGGCGGTTTTCTCGACGAAAGCACGTTCGGGCTCGCCCGCCCAAGTGAATATCTGCGCCGGTAGCACTGTCGAAGCGTTAGTGAAGGAAGCGCCAACATCGGGAATAAAAGCCACCATTCCGATAATGATGAGCGGCGCCGTCTCGCCCATGGCCTGGGCCAAGCCGATGATCGAACCGGTCATGATGCCGGGCGTGGCTAGCGGCAGTACGTGATCGCGGACTACCTGCCAGCGAGAACAGCCTACTCCGAAGGCCGCATGGCGGATCGAATCAGGCACGCTGCGCAGCGCCGTACGTGTAGCGATAATGATCACCGGCAATGTCATCAAAGCCAGGGTCATGCCACCGACCAATGCTGAAGAGCGCGGCACACCGAAGAAGTTGATGAAAATCGCCAGGCCCAGCAAGCCGAACAGAATCGAAGGGATCGCTGCCAGGTTGTTGATATTGATCTCGATCAGCTGGGTAAAACGATTATCAGGCGCGAACTCTTCGAGATAGACTGCCGTCATCACGCCGATCGGAAACGCGATCGCTAGCGTCACCAGCATGGTCATTACGGTACCCACGGCGGCAGCCAGGATACCTGCCCGCTCGGGCATCTTGGAGTCGCCCTCGGTGAAGAAGGTGGTATTGAATTGCAGCTCCAGGCGACCGCTCTCGACGAGCTCGTCCACCGTCTCGCGCTCATCCTCCGAAAGCCGGCTACGGTGCCCCTTGAGATATTGATCCACTTCGCTATCGGCGAGCACCCAACGCTGCTCGGTTGTCCCGATAAGGCCGGGGTCGTCGCGCAGCATGCCCGGTATCAGCCGCTCGAAACTGCGGCTGACCAGCCGAGAAACCTCGGGGTCGAGGGCAGCACGCCCCATCCGCTGAGCGTCTTCATTGTAGTCCAGCTCGACCTCGATATAGGCCTGCTGAAAGGCCGGCAGGCCTTTGCTTAGCATATCGGCGAAGAATAGAACGAGGAACAGGCCGGCCAGGCCCAGCGCGCCCATGGATATCCATTTCAACCTACTCGACTTGCGATGGCGCCGCTTTAGCTGGGCGCTGATGTCGTCGAAGGATTGACTCATCTGCGTTTCCTCGGCTTTACAGATTATTGACGCGATATTTTTCGCGGAAGCGGCGGATCATGAGTACCGACACCAAGTTTAGGCTCAGTGTGACGATAAACAGCACCAGACCCAGAGCGAAAGCGGAAAGCGTTTCGGCACTCTCGAATTCCAGATCTCCGGTCAGTGCAGCAACGATACGCACAGTCACCGTCGTCATGTCTTCCAGGGGGTTAGCCGTCAGGTTGGGGCGCATACCGGCCGCCATGACCACAATCATGGTTTCACCCAGCGCCCGCGAAACGGCCAGCAACGAGGCGGAGATGATGCCCGGCAGTGCAGCCGGAATGACTACGTCGCGGATTGTCTCGCCCTTGGTCATGCCCAGCGCCAGTGATCCTTGGCGCATACTGTCGGGGACAGAGTTGATGACGTCATCCGAAAGCGACGAAATGAAAGGAATTATCATGACTCCCATAACCACCCCAGGCGCCACAGCATTGTTGAATGACGAGTCGAGGCCAAAAAAGCCCGCCACATCAACGATAATCGGCGCCACGGTGATCGCAGCGAAGAAGCCATAAACCACGGTGGGGATACCTGCCAATACTTCGAGAGTCGGCTTGGCCAGGGTGCGCACCCGTTGGGGAGCGAACTCAGACATGTAGATGGCCGATAAAAGCCCTACGGGAATCGCCACCAGCATGGCGATGGCGGTAATCATGAAGGTACCGGCGAACAGCGGTACCGAGCCGAACTGCGCTGCGCTGGCACCCTCCTCAGCACGCCCGGCCGCGGCAAGGAAGCTCGCCCCTGGATTCCAGACGGTACCTGTGATGAATTCCCAGAAGCTATGCATCCGGAAGAAGCGCAGCGCTTCGAAAATGATGGAAAATAGAATGCCGAAGGTCGTGAAGATAGAGATCAGGGCCGCGGCAATGAGAATCCATTGAATAACCTTTTCAATGGCCTGACGTGCGTGAAAGGCGGGTTTTACTTGGCTGACCCCAACCATCAGGCCGAGCGCGGCGGCAACAAGGCTGCCAGCCAACAATAAAAATGTGGGGATATCGGCGCCCAACAACAACATGATGAAGGCACCTACCGAACTTACGGCGAACGCCGGCCCCGCAGTGGCCAGCACCGCGAACCAGGCATACTGTTCGGGCTGGGCACTCATGGCTGACCCAGACGCGCGCACGCGCGCCGCTTTAGCACGGCCCAGGAAGAAGGCTACCAGACCCAGCAGCAGCAGGACGCCGCTGAAAATCGCCAGGAGTTGGTTGGTCTGCATAGAGCTCTCTCGGTGAATGTCGCGACGGCCGCCCAGGGCGACCGGAGAAGTGCAGCAACCGGCAGCTTTAAGCTGCCGGTCGGCTCAGGCATGTCTGCCCATTAACGCAGTTACTCTAGATCGGAAGCCTGCAGTTGCTTACGCTCTTCGACGGTATTGCGAACCTGTTCACGCTCGCTCTCGGGCAGCGGAATCAGACCGATATCCGCCAGGTAGCCACCCTCGCCGATCATCTGCTCGGAAACGAACATGTCGACGTAGTCATACAGCGGCGGCACGTCATCAGCATGCTGGTTCTTGACATAGAAGAACAGCGAACGGGCGATCGGGTAGTCGCCCGAACTGATCGCTTCGGGCTCCGGTTCGACACCATCGATACTGGCGGCATTCAGTGAGCGTGAGTTTTCCTCAAGGAAGGAGTAACCGAAGATACCGAAGGCATCGGTGTCCTCGCTCAGACGCTGGACTATCAGGTTGTCATTCTCACCGGCATCGATATATGCACCATCGGCACGAATCTCGGTATATGCCTCACCGCCGTAGGCTTCCATGTCTTCAGAAGCCGTTTCCATGACCAGCTCTTCGAAGGCATCGCGGGTACCAGATGTGCTGGGCGGCCCGTAGATGGAAATTTCGCGATCAGGCAGCGAGGAGTCAATGTCGCTCCAACGCTGATAGGGGTTATCGACCAGCTCGCCATTCTGCGGGACCTGAGCGGCCACCGCCAGGAACAACTGCTCCAGAGTCAACTCAAGCTCGTCGTTCTCGCTCGACTGGGCAAACACGATACCATCAGAACCAATCTTTACTTCGGTGACATCGGTAACACCATTCTCTGCACAACGCTCAAGCTCGGAAGCCTTGATGCGACGCGAAGCGTTGGAGATATCCGGCGTCCCCTCACCCACGCCATTACAGAATAGGCGGATACCGCCACCAGACCCGGTGGACTCGATGACCGGTGTCGGATATTCGGTAACGGCGCCAAATTCCTCGGTCACATAGCTGGCAAACGGATAGACCGTACTGGAACCAACGATGCGGATCTGGTCGCGGGCCTGGGCGACACCGGCCACGCCCATGACGGCGACAGCAATGGCGGTGTTCTTGAGGATGCGATTCATGGGTAACTCCTGTCGATGAAAGTGTTCAACCTTCGCGAGGCACAAGATGCCCAACAAAGATGACAACTTCATGACAGACGCTACGGTGATTGCCGGTCAGAACAGTAACCCCAGGGCGGCGACGGTACTCAATATCAAAGAGGACCACTGCAACGCTCGCCGATCGAGGCGATGGGCGATACGTGACGCCAGCAAATGGCCGAGTACCACGGCAGGAACGAAGGTGGTCGCCATCCCTAAATGCCAAAGCTGGATCTTGTCGGCCAGCAATAGAGCCAACAGCGTCATCGCGGCACTGACGATGAAGAATGCAGACAGGTTCGCACGCGCCGCATCCGCAGGTAGACGATGCATGAGCAGAGCGATCGGTGGCCCCCCGATGGCCGACACGGTCCCGAAAATGCCCGAGACGATACCGGCAACGAACAGGCTCACCCTGTTCAGAGGCACGCTGAACTTGAGCAGGCTGACCGCCACCGACGACAGCACAATCAGGGCAATGAGCTTTTCGAGAACGGCCAGTGGGGCCGCCAGCAGCAGCCAGATGCCCAATACGGTACCCGGAACCCGTCCTACCAGCGCCATCCCGACCGCATTCAGACGAATTTCCCGTCGGTAGGCCCCGACCATCATCACTGCTACAAGCAGGCCGAACATGACCAGAACGGCCGGCACTAGGCGCGGCTCCAGCATTAATATCAACGGTGTGCCGATGACCGCTAGGCCGAACCCGGTGGCGCGCTGGACAAAGGCGCCCAGACACAGGCTACCTGCACACCCGAGCCAGACCCAAAACGAAACGTCCAGCCATTCAGCCACGCAATGCCGACCCTGAAAGCGCCCGGACCCCCAGGTTGCCGAGCACGGCCGCCCCCAGCATGGTCAATACCATCGGCCAGGCGCTGGGAATCTCGAAGGCCCCGACCAGCACCCCGGCCAATGCACCGCAGGAAAACTGGATACTGCCCATCAGAGCGGTCGCCGTGGCGCTCATGCCGGGAAAATGGTCCAGCATCGAGGACATGGCATTCGGACTGATCAGCCCCTGCATACCGACGAATAGCGTCATCAGCGGCACGACGACAGCCAACGAGTCGAGCCCGGTAGCGAACACCAGCACCAGCAGAAGCCCGGTCGCCAATTGGATACCCAGCCCCCATAACAGGTTCTGCTGTGGAGCACGCCGCTTGAGCAGCCGAATGTTCAATCGGTTGGACCCGGCCATCACGATGACATTGGCACCAAAGATGAAGGGATAGACCGCCGGCGAGACCCCGTAATAGTCCATGTAGAGAAACGGCGATCCGGTAATGAAGGCGAACATGCCGGCGAACGACATGGCCACGGCGCTGATGTAACCCATCGCTTCACGGTGGCGAAGCACGGCCAGATAGTTGGCGAGTATCTGGCGGACCCCGGCGACCTCGGCGTCGGCACTCCGCGTCTCGGGAAGATAGCGGTTAAGCAGCCACAGCAAGAACGCGGCATACACCCCGAGGAAGACGAAGATCAGCCACCAGTCGGCCAGGTACAACAGCGCACTGCCCAGGGCTGGGGCCACCAATGGCGCCAGCAACATGATCATGACCATGGTCGAGAAGACCTTGGCGGCTTCGCGCCCACTGAAACAGTCACGCACGATGGCCGAAGAATTGACCACCGATGCTCCGCCACCCAGGGCCTGAATGAAACGTAGCGCCCATAGCATTTCCAGTGACTCGACCTGGGTGATGGCCAGGCTGGCGAGCAGGAACGTCAGAATACCGCCGAAAAGGACAGGCCGTCGGCCGACCCGATCGGACAATGGCCCGAAGACCAGTTGGCCCAGCGCAAAGCCGAACAGGAACACACTGACGGACAACTCGGTAAGATGAACGCTTGCGCCAACGCTTTCGGCGAGTGCCGGAATTGCCGGAAGGTAAGCGTCGATAGCCAGTGGCGCGAGGGCCGTATTTGCCGCGACCAGTAATGCGATGCGTCGGGAATCGAACTGATGCATAAGCCTCCTTGCAGGTCCAGCGCCAGGAACCATAAAGACGTAAGGGGGCTAATCATAACAGCGAAGATGCCAGGGCGCGCGTATCGCGCCCTTCTGCACGACAAACGCAAAGCAACTCAGTACAACGAGGGGGTCCAGGAAGGCACGGGACTATAAGCGGGACTATAAAAAGCGTGGCCAGCGTGTATGGTTAGCCGCCTGACTAGCGCTGTAGCTCCGGGCTGATGAACGGCTTGCCGGCAAGTATCTGCTGGATTGCCTGCGGTAGTTCGTCGGGCTCCCCCTTGAGAATGTAGCCGCTGGCGCCGGCTTCGAAGGCCTGTTCGACGTAATGCTTTTCTCCGTGCCCCGACAGCATGGCGCAAGGCAAGCCAGGCTGTCGCTCATGAAGCTTTCTGAGCAGATCTATGCCGCTCATGCCGGGTAACGACATATCGATGAGCACCAGATCCGGCAACGGATCGGGAAATCGCTCAAGTGCGGCTTCTGCACTATCCACGACGCCCACTACCTCGAAGATCTCCTCCAATGCGAGGAATTCGGTCAACATGTCCCGCATCAGTGGATGATCCTCAACCACGAATACCCGTACCATGATCACTCCTTGACGTTGCCGATACCTATCGGATTGCACGGCACGCGAATCGTCACCCGCATACCAGCGCCTACAGACGAATCGATGCCCATACTCCCACCGACCTGACGCAGTCGCTCCCTGATGCTCGACAATCCGAAGCCCGTTCCCTGAAACGCAACATCCGCCGATCTACCCATCCCCAACCCGTCGTCCTCGACACGAATGATCAGGTCGCGATCGGCCTGCTCGAGCACAACGGTGGCGCGTTCCACCCCGGCATGCTTCTTCACGTTGAAGAGCAATTCACGCACGACCTGGAAAAGCATGACACGAAGATCTTCATCGATGCCAGGCATGACAGGCCTGCTCACCAATTCGACCTCGAGGCCGTGCAGTTCGAGCATCTGTCGCTGTAACCACTCCAAGGCATCGGCCAGCCCCTCTGTCTTGAGAATCGGGGGGCTGAGGTCCACGGTCAACTGTCGCGTCGTAGTGATGGCTTGCTTGATGATAACGCGTGCCTCTTCGATCATCTCGGCCAAGGCCGATTGCTTTTCGAGGGCCAAGCGATTGATGACCATGCGCAGTTTCAGCTGCAAGGCGTACAATAGCTGCTGCAGGTCATCGTGCAGAATCTGCGATACCCGTCGACGCTCCTCCTGTTCGGCCATGGTTAGGCTGTAGGCCATACGACGGACTTCTTCTTCCGCCCGCTTGCGCTCGTCGATGTCGGTGTTGGTGCCAAACCATCCCAACGTTCTCCCCACCCCGTCGCAGAGCGGAATGCCACGCGCCGCCACCCAGCGCCAGTTGCCACTGCGTGCATGCCAAAGACGATATTCCGCGACGAAGGGCTGCCCGGAGCCGACGGCAATCTGCCAAGTCCGTTCAGTCGATGCTATATCGTCCGGATGCACCGCACTCCACCAACCTCCCGCCAGCCAGCACTCCGCATCCTGTCCGGTAAAGGCACGCCAGGAAGGCGAGTCTTCGGCCGCACGTCCCGCGGCATCGGTACTCCAGATGATCTGTGCCGACGTGGTCACCAGCAGGCGGAAACGTTCTTCGCTTTCGGCAAGAGACTGGGTTCTTTCGGCTACCAATTCCTCGAGTCGATCCATTGTCATGCGCTGATCGTTGATATCGTTGGCCGACCCGAACCAGTGGAGAATGTCGCCGGCGTCATTGCATATCGGTACGGCCTCGACCAGAAACCAACCGTAGCCGCCATCGGCCCGGCGCATGCGATGTTCATTGCGAAAGCGCACGCCAGTCTCCATCGCACGCCGATACTTGTGCAGGACGGCGTTTCGCTCGCTCGGGTGGATGGTTTCCACCCAGCCATAACCACTCGCCTCCTGGGAGGACTGGCCGGTATATTCCGTCCAGCGATGATTGCACCACACTCGCTGCCCACCGGGGTCGGCCTGCCAGAGCATGTCGGGAACCAGGTCTGCAATGGCATGAAAGCGGGTTTCGCTTTCATAGCGTGCCTGTTCGGCTCGTTTGTGCGCCGTGATATCGATCACGAATTCCACACACTCGTTTTCGCTGAGCTGGGCACCGGCAAACAATCCCCACCAGCGCGACCCATCAGGGCGCACCAGCTCTTTTTCATAAGGGGCAAAACGTCCATTGGCCTTCAGTTCCTCGAAGGCTTGCCATGTGCGCGGCATCCACTCCGGCAGTGTCACCAACGCCGAATTCAGTTCGCCACGTTGCAGGGCCCCTCGCCGCAACCCGGTCATGCGCAGAAACGTATCGTTGGCCTCAAGAAACGTGCTTCGCATGTCGAAGAACAATACCCCGACCATTTCGATCTTCAGCGCACGTGCAATCCGCTGCTCACTTTCACGCAACGCCTCTTCCACCCTTGCACGCTCCACCAAGGCGGTCGTCTCGAGCACCGTAGCCAACACTCCGCCAATATCACCGTCATCATCGAGTACAGGGCTGTATGCCAGCGTGAAGAATGCTTCTTCCGGACGCCCGTTTCGTTCCAGAACCAACCGCTGGTCATCGAAATTGAACGATTCCCCACGTGCGATCACGCCGTTGTAAATGGGCGCTGTGAACTCCCAGACTTCAGGCCAGCAATCCCGGTTGGGTTGGCCCAGGCCAACCGGATGTTTGTTGCCCATGACAACGCGGTAACCGTCGTTATAGATCTGTACGAGTTGCGGGCCCCAGAGCAGTATCATGGGCGTAGGCGATGCGACGACAAGCCCGGCAGTAGTACGCAGACTCATCGACCAGCTCTCTACGGGCCCCAGGGGGGTCTGCGACCAGTCCTTTTCACGGCAGCGTCGAGCGAGCTCGCCCTCGCCATGAAAAATTTTCGCAGTCAGATTCTGCCGGAAGGCTTGATCGGTTAACGACAACGGTGGATTACCTACTTAGGTGAGCATTCTTGTTCGGTCAGCGTGACACACCAGTCAACCATCCAAACGCTTTCATTTCCATTTAGGCTCCGTGGATTTTCCTCAAAGTGCAATAAACCTTTGCTAGAAATCGGGAAAAACCCGACTCGGCCAAGGCGACACCGTCGATCTTGGCAAGTAAAAAAGAAGCCACGCAGGGACTACGATGAAAGCACTCGACAACATGACCGTTCGCTTCAGTTGGATGCTGGTTCTCACAGCCTTCAGCGTATTGCTGATCGTCGTCGGCGCCATGGGGCTCTACTCGAATCACTTCAGCCGACAGGCGTTCGGCACTTTGAATCAACTCAATGTCGAGCAGACCACGGCCCTCAACCACGCCTATGTCGACATGTTACGCGCGCGCGTGGAAATGGACCGTGCCGCAGAACTGATTCGCGTACCTTCGTTCGACCAACCCGGGCCGGTCATAGAGCGCGCAGAAGCGCTGATGAAAAGCGCCGATGCCGCCTTCGAGCGCTTTTTGGCCGTGCCCTCCCAGGCAAGCCAGCAAGAGGCCGTCGAAACGTTGTCCCAGCGCTTCCAGTCATTGTTGAATACAGGCCTTTCACTGCAGCTCATGGTCCTAGAGGATGGCGACTTTTCCGGGTATCGCTCGGGGCAAGCCCGGGTCAGCGAGATGAGCCAAGCCTTCATGGAGAGCGCCGACGCCTTCTTCCAGGCCTCTCAACTCAGTGGCAATGCATTGGTTGAAAAATTCCATCGTTCCAGTGGCTGGATGGATCGCGCCATTGCCGTTGCCGTTGCACTCGCTCTCGTGCTGGCAGGCCTGGTGCTTTGGGGCGTCACCGCCAATGTGATACGTCCCCTACGTCGAATCGGAGAGCATTTCGAGCATATTGCGCAAGGCGATCTGTCGAAGCCCTTGGCACATCGTCGCGACAATGAAATCGGCAGGCTCTATCAGGGACTCAGCGCGATGCAACAAAGCCTGGCCGCCACCGTGGCCCACGTACGCCACAGTAGCCAGGAGGTCCATGACGGCACTCACCACATCGTCAGCGGCAACGATGATCTCTCGTCGCGTACCGAGCAGCAATCCGCCGCCCTGGTCGAGACAGCCAGCAGCATGGACGAACTGACAGCGACAGTGACCCAGAATGCCGACAACGCCCGCCAGGCGAGTAGGCTTGCCGCCAATGCCTCACAGACGGCGCAGCAAGGCGGCCAAGTGGTCGGTCATGTCGTCGATACCATGCGCGACATCGACCATAGTGCGCGCCAGATGGCTGACATCATTGGCGTGATCGATGAGATTGCTTTTCAGACCAATATCCTGGCGCTCAATGCCTCGGTCGAGGCAGCCCGTGCCGGAGAACAAGGCCGTGGATTTGCCGTGGTTGCCGGTGAAGTCCGGGCCCTGGCCGGTCGCAGCGCCAGTGCAGCCAGCCAGGTTCGTGAGCTGATTCAGGCGTCATCGGAAAAGGTGGCTAACGGTACGGCACTGGTAGACCGGGCCGGACAGACCATGCAAGACATCGTGAGCGAAATTCAGCGCGTCAACGACATCATGGAAGAGATCGCCGCGGCCTCATCCGAGCAGAGCCACGGCATCAACCAGGTCAACCAGGCCATCGGCCAGATGGAGCGGGTTACTCAGCAGAACGTCCAACTGGTGCAGGAAGCCGCCGAAGCGTCACAGGCGTTGGAGCAGGCGGCCGTTACGCTTCGCGATAGCGTCGCCCACTTTCGCCTGGCAGAAAGCGACGACGCCCACGAAATGACATCGCTGCCCTCCCGACCCTCGCCGGAGCCGAAAGCACTGCCCACCTCACCCGACACCGAGGACCTTATTTCACCGGCACCGGCCTATGCATGATTGCTAGGCGCATCGTGGCACGCTTGATAAAGTTGTCGATCGTCTCGAACCAAGGAACTGCATGACATGGCAAAGGATAAGCTGAGCCAGTTGAAGTCGATGACCACGGTGGTCGCCGATACCGGCGATCTGGAAGCGATTCGACGCTTCGCGCCGACCGATGCCACGACCAATCCGTCGCTGATACTGCAAGCTGCCCAGCACGAAAGCCGTCGGGCGAGAATGGCCGAACTGGCACGTGAAAGCACTGACATCGACGATGCCGTCGATGCCGTGGCCGTCGAAGTCGGATCCGAAATCAGCGAGTTGGTGCCTGGCTATGTCTCGACGGAAGTGAGCGCCCGGCTCTCCTTCGATACCCAGGCCACCCTGTCTCGTGCACACTCGCTGATCGAGCGTTATGAACGGCGCGGCGTCGCTCGGAATCGAATCCTGATCAAGGTGGCCTCTACCTGGGAAGGCATCCGCGCCGCCGAACAACTCGAACGCGAAGGCATCCATACCAACCTGACGCTGCTGTTCAGCTTTGCTCAGGCCCAAGCCTGTGCCGATGCGGGCGTGACGCTGATCTCACCGTTTGTGGGTCGCATACTCGACTGGCACAGGGCAAAGGAACCCAGCGCCGACTTCTCCGGCCAGAACGACCCGGGCGTACAGTCGGTCAAGCGCATCTACGAGCACTATAAGGGACATGGCTACAAGACAGTGGTCATGGGAGCGAGCTTTCGCAACAGTGGCGAGATCGAGGCGCTTGCCGGTTGCGACCGCCTGACCATCTCGCCACAGCTGCTCGAAGAACTGGCCACGACCGAAGGTTCTCTGGAACGCCAACTCGTCGCATTCGAAGCCGAGACCTCTCCCCCCGAACCCTACCTCGAAAGCGAATTTCGTTGGGAAATGAACGAAGATGCCATGGCCACCGAAAAGCTGGCCGAAGGCATTCGTAAATTCATGGCCGACCAGCGCAAACTCGAACGGTTACTCGCCGAGCTACGTCGCTAGCGTACGAGTCACCAGGTCCAACTCGTTGCAAACACGCCCGGCATGAGCCGGGCGTTTCATTGTCGTTCCCCACGTCGTCTCAGTGCGTCGACTTGCTCTCCTGGGCCTCGAGCAATTCCACCAACGGCTGAAACTGTTCGCGATTGTGCTCGTTCATGCGCATCAGGATTCGGTGCGCCTCGAGAATACGCTGCTGCATACCCATCTCATCGGCTTGCACCTGAGGCAGTTCATCCAGTTCGGCAGGCTCGACGAGCGGGGCTCGTACCAGCGTAAAGTAACGTGCGAATCCCATGACATCCAACATACGGCGCACATCGGGATGGTCGGCCACGATGGTCGGCGGATGAGACAAGCGCCCCTGGACGGCCATGGCCACCTTGGCAAGAAAGCCCAGCGCCGTGGAATCGACATTGGTGGCTTCACGCAGATCGACGATTACCGCTTTCAACCCAGGCATATCAGCCAAGCGCTGTGCCTCGTTGTCCAGCGTTGCACATAGGGTGAGGCGTACGTCACCGCACAGTTTGAGTACGAACACACCGGCTTCGTACGCCGCCTTGATTCGTCCCTCACCGCTCGTCATGGTCAAATCCGCTCAATAACATGATGGTCAAATCATCCGGCAATTCTTGACGTTCAGTCACTTCGTCGTTCACCGAGCGATCCACGGCCAGGCCGGTCCGCAAGTCCGCGACATTCCGACATTGCGCTACGAGCTGTCTCAGCTCGACGAGTCTCTCATCCAACGTGTTACCTGGCAGACATTCCAATACCCCGTCCGAACACAGCCAGAGGCGGAATTTATCTGGTAACGTAACATCATAGGATGGATAGGTAACTTTTGGAAACAAACCGACCGGCATTCCCTCTCCCTCGATCACCTGAGGGGCCTCGCCTGCATCGCCAGCCGTCAACAATGGCATGGGCATCTGTGCGCCCAGCGAGTAATGCATGCGATGGCATTCACGATCGATGACCCCCACGAACAGCGTGGCATGCTTACCGATGCCGGTCTCCAGAAGCTCATTGTTCAGTTGGGCCAGCCAGCGCGAGGCCAGCGTTTCGGGCTCCCTTCCGTCCCACTCGCTCAACCATCGGTTGCTTAGATACTTCAGGAGGACCGTCACGAAGGCCGACGAGGCACCGTGCCCCGATACGTCGGCGAAGTAGAACACGCTGTATCGATCGTCGAAACGCTGATAATCGAGAAAATCGCCCGACAAGTACAACGACGGCGCCAGCCAGTATTCGCACTCGACGCCATTGACCGTCAGCGGCTGCGGGGGCAGCAACCGACGTTGGATCTGGCTCCCCCCCTGCTGATCGAGTCTCAGCATGGCCAGATGCGTTTCCAGATTCTCGTTGAGCTCGGCCAACCTCGCTCGGTCACGCGCATGCTCTTCAGCCAACTGATGATGCTCCAGGGTACGCGCAATCAGCCGGCGCAACACATCGCCATGGCGCTGGGGATCCACCAGATAGTCCACGAGTCCAGCATCCACGGCCTTGAGCAAGTCGCCATCGAGACGTTTATCGCTAACCACGACCGTAGGCAGGCGCAGGGAAAGCTTCGGCCAGTCCCGTGCAGGCACTGCACGCACATGGGCCACGATCAGCCTGGTCTCGGCCGGCAACGCATCGATATGCTCGGCGGCAACAACCGCGAAACATCCCTTGGCGATGGTTTTGGCCAGGGCGTCACGCGCTTCGCCAGGCAGATCAAGCAAACCGATCAGGATGCGTGAACTGGCCATGTCGGCAGGCCTCTACTCGGCGAAGTCGCTATCGTCGAATTCGAAATCGTCACTCGCGAACGGATCCGCTCCCATTTCGCCATCGTTGACCTCGAAACGCCGTTGCTGCAGGTAAGTGTCGCGCAGGAAGATGTAGCGATCCCCGCGAATCAAAGCCTCTTCGTCGAGGACGCTGGCCCGGTAGTTGACCAGTTCGAGCCCACGCGCACCATAACGTACGGCATCTTTTTCGACATAGGTTACCGGGTCCGCGTACCAGTCGGCGGGCATGCCACCGGCATGGCGCAGGGTGCGCCCTCCGAAGATCGGCAGGACAACGAAGGGCCCTTCACCCACGCCCCAGGTCGCCAGTGTCTGGCCGAAGTCCTCCTCGCGCGCCGTCCATCCCAGCTCGGTGGCCGGATCCAGGATCCCACCGAGTCCCAGCGTCGAGTTGAGGATAAAGCGTTTCGAGGCCACACCGGCATTTGCCCATTTCCACTGCAGCATACTGTTGGCGATGGTGCGCACCTCGCCAAGGTTGGTAAAGAAATTACCCACGCCAGTCTGCACCGGCTCGGGAGTGATCGTGTCATAGCCCTGCGCCACCGGTTTGAGGGCATAGCGATCCAGCGCATCATTGAACGCAAAGACCCGACGATTGAAGGGTTCCCAGGGATCGGCGGGATTGGCGGCGGTCTGTTGAGCCTGACTGGCGCAACCGCCCAGCATCACACTGGCCGCGACGGCCATAGCTATCGTTTTCATTCGTTTATCCTGCGTACGATTACGCTACCGGCACTGTAGCCGGCACCAAATGAGCAGATCACGCCCAGCGCGCCTAGAGGAAGATCGTCACGATGCAGATGGAAGGCAATGATCGAGCCTGCCGAACTGGTATTGGCATAACGGTCGAGGATGACCGGTGCCTGTGTTTCCGAAGGGTCAAAGCCCAACACCTTGCGAGCGATCAGGTCGTTCATGTGCCGATTGGCCTGGTGCAGCCATAGCCTATCGAGATCGTTACCCGATAGCTGCAGGGCTTCCAGGTGCTCGGTGATGAGCTGCGCGACCAAAGGGCAAACTTCCTTGAACACCCGTCGTCCTTCCTGCACGAAAAGCTTGTCTTGGGCCAAAGGATCGCTGTCGCTGGCACGATTGAGAAAGCCGGCATTGTTGCGAATCGCATTGGAGAAACGCGTCAGCAATCGGGTACCCAGAATCTCGTAACCGATATCGGCTCTGACCAAGTCTCGTGCCTCGACAACCACGGCGGTGCAGGCGTCGCCGAAAATGAAGTGGCTATCGCGATCGCGGAAATTGAGGTGGGCCGAACAAATTTCCGGGTTGATGACCAATGCTCGCCGTACGCTCCCGCTGGCGATGGCATTGTTGGCGGTTTCGATGGCAAACGTAGCGGAGCTGCAAGCCACGTTCATGTCGAAAGCATAGCCGCCCGTGCCCAGGGCCGCCTGCAACTCCACCGCCACGGCGGGATACGGCCGCTCGAGGTTGGAACAGGCGACGATCAGCATATCGATCTCGGCCGGCTCCACCCGAGCACGATCCAACGCTGCCCGAGCGGCGGCCACTCCCATCTCGCATTGGATCGACGCCTCATCGTTGCGGCGCTGTGGCAAGTACGGGCGCATGCGGTCGGGATCGAGAATGCCTTGAGCGTCCAGCACGTAGCGACTCTGGATACCCGACGCCTTAACGATGAACTCACTGCTGGAATATGCCAGCGGCTCCCTATCTCCCCGCGCGATGGCATCGGCGTGATTGGCATTTTCACGATCCACCCAGGTATTGAAAGCCGCCACCAGGGTGTCGTTGTCGATAGCGTGCTCCGGCGTGTAAAGGCCCGTGCCGGTAATCACGGCGTTTGTCATGGTTATCTCCTCGCGGTGGTCGTTGCCACCCGCCACGTCTTGCCGGGCGTCACTCACTGCGTCGCCCGGTAATCTCCGCCCAGCGCCGCTCCAGGCGCTTGGCGGATATGGGAAAACGCGTTCCCAACTGCTGGGCATACGACGATACGCGAAACTCTTCCAACCACCAGCCGAACTCGACGAGGGCCGGATCTTCCCATCCACTGCGCCGCTCGCTTTGTCGGCGATCGTTCCAACGCGTCTCGAAATCGTGAATTTCCTGCATCAGCATCTGGTCGCGCATGCGCTCCCGTGGCGCTTTTTCCAACCGAATTCTCGCCGCTTCCATGTAGCGAGGGTATTCCTTGAGCCATTCTCCGGCTTCGCTGACGAAGCCGGGATGGACGAGGCGCTGCATCTGGGCCTTCAAATCACTGTATACCAAGGCCAGCGCAAGATTCAGATTACCTTTCAACGCCTGGGTCACTGCCAAGTGCCCTTCCAGCGCCTTGAGCAGCGTCTCGACCAACGTCTCGGCATAGGGCACCAGGTCGGCGCGTTTCTCATCCAGCCGCTGGTTGAAATCGCCACGCGAACGAGGCAGCGGGTCGAACGCAATCTCATGCAGGAACGTCGCTGCGACCAGATCGTCGAGCAGTTGTGTCTTGCTGCCTACCTTGGTGAACAACAGCGCACAGCGGTCCACGCCCTTGAGCTGCCTGATGGCCTTGGCCTGCCCGGGCAGACGCTGTATGGCCAAGCGCTTGATACCCTGGCGATGCATCTCGCGCGCCTTGTCGGGATGATCGAACAAACGTACCGACAAGTGCGCGCTCTTGTCCTGCTCCACCAAGGCAGGGTACGCCTTGACACGTATGCCTGCCTGGCTGGTGGTGCTGGATTCGACCAGCGGTGTTTCAGGCAGGTCATCGACATCCTGACGGGCATCCACAGTCTCGCCCAGCGCCTGCGCACCGGCACTCGCCTCGGCGTTGAAACGCCGCTCCAATTCAGCCGGGTCGCGGCCCTGACCGAGCGTCTTGCCGGTGTGGTCGACCACCTGGAGATTCATGCGCAGGTGCGGCTCGAGCTGTTCGGTCCGCCAGTCTTCACCCGACAGGCGCAATCCCGTCTTGATGCGCAGAAACTCGCCCAGCGCCTCGGTCAGTGGCACATTGTCAGGGGTCAGCGCTTCCAGTGCCGCGTCGACCCAGTCGGGAATCGGCACTACCTGGCGTCGCACCGACTTGGGCAATGACTTGAGCAGTGCAATGCACTTTTCACGCAACAGCCCTGGCACTAGCCACTCGAGACGGTAGCGCGGCAGTTGCGGCAGCATGGCAGCCGGCACGGTCATCGTTACCCCATCGTCTTCGGCCCCTGGCGCAAAGTGATAGCTCAAGGGATAGCGAACGCCATTCAGCACCAGTTCGTCGGGATATTGGACGGCACTGACGTCCTCGGCGCTGCGCGCCATCAGTGCCGCCTTGTCGAACTTCAGTATGTTCGGCTCGTCACGCTCGGCCTGTTGCCGCCAGTGCTCGAACCCCTTGCCATTGATGATGTCCTCTGGCAAGCGCTGGTCATAGAAATCGAACAGCGTTTCTTCATCTACCAGAATATCGCGCTTGCGGGCCCGATCTTCAAGATTTTCCACTTCATCGATCAGTGCGCGGTTATGGGAGAAGAATGCCGCATTGGTGCGGTACTCCCCTTCTACCAGAGCCCGGCGGATGAAGATTGCCCGCGCTTCGCTGGGTGCCACCGGTCCGTAATGCACCTTTCGACGCGCCACGATCGGCAGGCCGAACAGGGTAACCTGTTCATAAGCGACCACCTGGGCACGCTTCATTTCCCAGTGCGGCTCGCTGTAGGAACGTTTGGTCAGGTGAGTGGCCAAGGGTTCGATCCACTCCGGCTGGATGCGCGCAACGTCGCGAGCGAACAACCGGGTGGTTTCCACGAGCTCGCCGGCCATGATCCATTTCGGCGTTTTCTTGGCCAGTCCCGAGCCGGGATGGATCATGAAACGTCGGTTTCGTGCACCGAGATATTCACGGTTCTCGATGAATTGGCCAATGTTAGACAAAAGACCGGTCAGCAAGGCCTGGTGCAACTGACCGTAGTGATGACGTCGTTGCTCGCGCAAAACCGCTTCGTCAGGCTCGGCCTGCTCATTCGCTGGCGGTACCGAAGGCACCTCGATGTCCATGTCGCGCAACAGCTGGCGCAACTGCCGGTAGGTATCGTGCCATTCGCGAACACGTAAGTAGTTGATATAGTTGTCGCGGCACCAGCGGCGTAGCTGACTGCCTGACAGCTCGTCTCGGGCCAGCTCGAAGCCTGTCCAGAGATTGAGCCAGGCGACAAAGTCCGAGTCGATATCGTCCCAGCGCTTGTGGGCCTGGTCGGCGGCCTGGCGCTTCTCGGCCGGACGCTCGCGCGGATCCTGCACCGACAAGGCGCTGACGATAATCAGCACGTCACGCAGGCAGTCACGCTCGGCCCCGGCCAGTACCATCCGCGCCAGCCGAGGATCGATGGGTAGCCGTGCCAACCGGCGACCGGTAGTCGTCAGCCGATTGCCCTCGTCTACGGCACCGAGTTCGAACAGCAGACGAAAACCGTCCTTGATGAAGCGGGAGTCCGGTGCATCGACGAACGGAAATGCCTCGATGTCTCCCAGCTTGAGCGAGAGCATGGACAGAATCACCGAAGCCAGGTTGGTCCGCTGTATCTCGGGTTCGGTGAACTCGGGCCGTGAGAGAAAATCCTCTTCGCTATAGAGCCGGATGCATACCCCTTCGGCGACGCGACCGCAGCGTCCCTTACGCTGATCGGCACTGGCCTGGCTCACCGGCTCGATGGGCAGACGCTGGACTTTCGCCCGGTAACTATAGCGGCTGATACGAACCAGGCCGGGATCGATGACATAGCGGATACCCGGCACCGTCAGCGAGGTCTCGGCGACGTTGGTCGACAGCACGATGCGGCGTCCGCTATGCGACTGGAAAACGCGATTCTGCTCGGCGTTGGAGAGCCGCGCGTACAGCGGCAGGATTTCGGTATGTTTCAAGTCGGCCCGCCTCAGCGTATCGGCCGTCTCTCGGATCTCGCGTTCTCCCGGCAGGAACACCAGCACATCGCGCGGCCCACTGAACCAGCGTTTCTCGCGCTCAATGGACTCGATCTCCTCCATGGCGTGAAGGATCCCTTCCTGCAGGGTGCGATCCTCCTCGTCGTCCGCCTCACGCACCAGTGGCCGATAGTGCACCTCGACAGGATAGGTACGTCCCGATACCTGAACCACGGGCGCCGGACAGCGTACGCCTTCCTCGTTCGGCATGGCGAAATGCGCCGCGAAGCGCTCCACATCGATGGTCGCCGAGGTAATGATGATCTTGAGATCGGGACGCCGCTCGATGAGGCGCTTGAGATAACCCAACAAAAAATCGATATTGAGGCTGCGTTCGTGGGCCTCGTCGATGATGATCGCCTCGTAGCGCTCGAGGTCGGGATCGTGCTGTGTCTCGGCAAGCAGGATACCGTCGGTCATCAACTTGACCAGCGTACGCTCGTTGGTCTGATCGGTGAAGCGCACCTGGTAGCCGACCTGCCCACCCAGCGGCACCTCGAGCTCTTCTGCCAGGCGAGTGGCCACCGAGCGCGCCGCCAGGCGGCGCGGCTGGGTATGCCCGATCAGACCGCGCCGGCCCAACCCGAGTTCCAGACACAGCTTAGGCAATTGCGTCGTCTTTCCCGACCCGGTCTCGCCGGCCACCACCACGACCTGGTGGTCGCGAAGTGCGGCGAGAATATCCTCGCGCTTTTCCGCGACCGGCAGCGACTCGGGATAGCGCAGGGTCACCGCTAACTTCCGGCGCGCCTCCAATGCTGCCTGTGACGAGGACATCCGCGCATCGATATCGCGCAGCGCCCGATCGACTGGTTTGCCGGCCCGCGCCCGCTGCCTCAGGCGTGCAATGCGCCGTGCCTGATCGTGGGCATCGCGAAGCAGGCACGTGTCGAGGCGTGAGCGGCGCTGATCGAGTTCTTTCAAGACTTGGGTCGGGGGTGAGGTCGGGCTCAATTCATCCTCGCATCGTAAAAATAGCCTGTCCGCACCGGCGACCGGTGCGGACAGGCTATTGTACCGTCATCGCCGCTCTGGCGGCCAATCGATGCTCAGCTGACGCGAAGTTCGCGACGCAGCACCTTGCCGACGTTGGTCTTGGGCAACTCGTCGCGGAACTCGATCAACTTGGGCACCTTGTAGCCGGTCAGTTGCTGACGACACCATTGACGCAACGTCTCGGCATCCAGTGCCTCGTTGCGCGACACGACGAATAGCTTGATCACTTCGCCATTGGTCTCGTCGGGGACACCGACGGCACAGGCCTCGATCACGTCGGGGTGACCCGCCACCACATCCTCGATCTCGTTAGGGTAGACGTTGAACCCCGAGACGATGATCATATCCTTCTTGCGATCGACGATCCGTATGTAACCATCGTCTTGCAGCACGGCAATGTCGCCGGTTCGTATCCATCCCTCCGTATCGAGAGTGACCGCCGTATCGTCCGGACGGTTCCAGTAGCCCTTCATGACTTGGGGGCCTTTTACGCAGAGTTCACCGGCTTCGCCGAAGGGCAGAGCTTCGCCATCGCCGTCGACGACCTTGACCGAGGTACCCGGCACCGGCTTGCCGATGGTGCCCAACTGGATGGCGCGCGGAGGGTTGAACGACACTACCGGCGAGGTTTCCGTCATGCCGTAACCTTCGGCCACCGGACATCCGGTCACCTCTTCCCAACGCTTGGCCACGGGCTTGGTCAATGCCATGCCGCCCGAGATCGTCAGCTTGAGCGACGAAAAGTCCAGCCCACGAAAGTCTTCGCGATTGCACAACGCATTGAAGAGCGTGTTGAGGCCCACGAAGCCGGTATATTTCGTGGTCTTCAACAACTTGATGAAAGCGTCGATATCGCGTGGATTGGGTATCAGGATCGTATGATTGCCGGTCTCCATCATGAACAGGCAATTCACGGTGAAAGTATAGATGTGATAAACCGGCAACGGTGCAATCACCGTCTCGCAGCCTTCACCCAGCACGTCGGAGATTACCGCACGTGACTGCAGCA
The DNA here is from genome assembly GCF_022348165.1 of Halomonas sp. McH1-25. Classification (GTDB taxonomy): domain Bacteria; phylum Pseudomonadota; class Gammaproteobacteria; order Pseudomonadales; family Halomonadaceae; genus Modicisalibacter. Next base: position 15,162 of record NZ_JAKRFI010000012.1, on the reverse strand, counting down.
TGTTGGCGACCAGGTTGGAGTGGGTGAGCATCGTGCCCTTGGCCAGCCCCGTCGTCCCTCCGGTGTATTGCAACGCAGCCACGTCGTCCTGCTGGCGAACGATCTCGCGATGCCCCAGTCCATGCCCTTTCGCTAGCGCCTGACGAAAGTCGGCCGCTTCCGGTAGCGAGTAGCGCGGCACCATCTTCTTGATGTACTTCACCGCCGCGTTGATCAGCAGACGCTTGGGAAAGCCGTGAATGTCACCGATCTGGGTCACCAGGACATGGCGAATCTCGGTACGCGCAATGACCCGCTCCAGCTTGTCCGCCATGTTGGCCAGGATCACGATGGCCTTGGCGCCGGAATCCGTGAACTGATGCTGCATTTCCCGCTCGGTATAGAGCGGGTTGGTATTGACGATCACCAGACCGGCACGCAGGGCGCCGAAAACGGCAATCGGGAACTGCAACAGATTGGGTAACTGAATGGCGATACGATCACCGGGCTCGAGATCGGTCTCGTGCTGCAGCCATGCGGCGAAATCGCTGGACAGTCGGTCCAGTTCGGCATAGCTCAGCGTACGCCCCATACAGCTAAAAGCTGGCTTGTCGGCGAAACGCCTGACCGAGGCATGAAAAACGTCCATGACCGAGGCGTAATCATCCAGCCCCTCAAGGGCGGGTCCGGAAAGGATGGGAGCGGTGGCGTGCTGGCTCATGGATTTTTCTCCGCAGTGAACCGATCGGTACCGGTTTCTTGTTATCTCGAGCGTAGTGTGGAACGCGCCGTTCGCCTGGACAGGCACGTGCTTTGATCGCACCTTATAACAAGGCCGCCGCGCTGTAAAACGAACGATTGAAACAATCGTTCACTTATCGACCAATGGGGAATTCGCCTCTCGCTGGGAGACCAGGCGTGCCTGGACCTCGCCATGCCGCCACACCAGCATCTCGCCAGGCTCCATACGAGTCCAGCGTTCATTGTCGGTCAGCGGTTCGGTGGCAATCACCGACACGACATCATGACTGGTGGTGTGTTCGACGAAATCGACCACTATCTCGGTATCGCTGAGTTGCGCCTTGCCAAAGGGCGCACGTCGCGTGATATGGGCCAGTTTCGTGGAGCAGAAGCAATACAGATAGTGGCCGTCCGACAGCAACAGATTGAAAACGCCCAATGTTCTGAGGTGCTCGCAAATTTCGTGCAGCGCCTTCCAGAGGCTCTCGTGACACGCCGGTGGCGAGGGAAAACGGCGTCTCAGCTCACCCATCAACCAGCAAAAGGCATGTTCGCTATCGGTCGTGCCGACCGGCGCATAAAACGGCAACGCCAGCGTTTCCCATGCTTGGAGCTGGCCGTTATGGGCATAGCACCACTGCCGCCCCCACATTTCACGCGTGAAAGGGTGCGTATTGGCCAAGCGCACTCCACCCACGTTGGCTTGACGAATGTGACTGATCACGACATTCGACTTGATGGGATAATCGCGAATCAAGCGGGCGATCGGCGAGTCGGCCGATGGATGCGGATCGCGGAAATCGCGGTAGCCTCCTTCTTCATAAAAGGCGATTCCCCACCCATCGCGATGCGGTCCGGTCCCACCGCCACGCCGCAGAAAACCGGTCAGGCTGAAACAGATATCGGTGGGCACGTTGGCGCTCATGCCCAACAACTCACACATGCGGCTCCTCCCGGCGCATGGCCCGGCGACGTCGCGATGCGCGTCGCCGCCAGACGATCAACAACACTGCCACGGCAATCGCGGCCAACAGCCAAAACCCAAGCGCCAAACGATATTCCTGCAAGTATGGGCTCCCCTCGCCCCAGAGTTTCTGCGCTTCTCGCGGCAGCGCATTGGCCACGCGATTCAACAGGGTATTTACACGATCCGCCAGGGTCGGCTGGTCAGGGGTAGTCGCCTCCTGACCCTGCAATTCCTGGCCACTCAGCCCCTCACCGAAACCGATGCTATCGAGGCCTGTCTCGGCATCGGCGTTGAGCTGTAGATCGGGCAAGGTCAGGATACGCGTCTCACCGTCGAGTTCGACACGCGCCGATAGCGTGACAGGAACGCTGACATTGGGGTCGACCTCAGGCAGGTCGATGCGCCAGCGCTTGTCATCGACAGGAATCACCTCGAGCGTCTCTCCCAAAAGCCGTGCCTCGATCCGGGTGTTGTCGACACCGATGCGCGGATGTTCGGAGCGTAGGGCGACGCGCCCGGCGTTTTCATCGAGCTGCGCCTCGATGGCCGGCAGCACATTGACCGCCTGCTGCAATTGCCGGACGTATCCGCGCCCCCTGGCAGTTACCGATAGGCGGGCATTGCCGAGGGCCTCCAGCGGAGGAAACGCTCCCTGATAACGATCACCTTCACGCCGCAGCGTCACCGACTCGATGACGTCACCCTCGGTCGCACGCAACTCGGCGGTGATGTCGAGTCCGGCAGCTTCCTCCTCGGTCAGAGGGATCCCTCGGGATTCCATCCAGGCCTCGACCGGAGCCTGGAAACCCTGATAGAGAGTGGTCGGCATTTCGCTCGTACGCAGCGTCAGGGACGAGTCGACATTGATGCGACTGTCGTCGCCGATGTTGCCTTCGATACGCCATTCGCCTGCGCCGGGTGAAGGCACAGTAATGACGTCGAAGCGATCCTGGGCCTGCCATTGAATCGTATCGGGATGATCCTTGGCGGTGTATCGCTGGCCGGCCGGACCGACCAGAGTCAACGGCGGCGAGTCGGGATCGTGGAACAGCAGTGCCGAAAAGGAATCGACCCGCTCGTCGATGGTGAAGCGGCCTTCCTGCAATGGCACCTGCTCGACCGGAAAGATGCGGTCGAGTACATCGAGGAAGGCGCGCAACAGCGCTTCGGGATTTTCCGCCACGGTGGCAAGCCCACCGCTCATGGTAGCCAGCTGCTCGACCAGCGACAGATCGACGCCTGGCGAGAAGGCGATGGTGTGTATCACCACGCCCCGATCGGCCAGTTCGGGCGCCAGCTCTTCAAGTAAACGTCGCCGTGAGGCGGCATCAGCCGCCTGCTTGTCGCCGCGTGGCGCGGGGACATCGACCACCCCGTCGGTCAACAGGATCAGATGCCGTTCCCCCGATGCCGGATCGGCCTGGGCGGCCGTACGGATGGCCTGTTCGATGTCGGTATACTGCTGATAGTCGACGAGCGCCGGTTTCAAGGCCAGGGCGCGCCGACGCCAGCCCTCGTCAACCTGCGAGGTGGGCAGGATATTGGAAACATCGCTGCCGAACGTCCAAAGGCCGCTGCTCGCGCCCGATGGCATCAGGGAGACCAGCAGTTCCAGTGCACTGCCACTCAAACGGTTGGGATCGTTCTGCTTCATGCTGCCCGAGACATCCACTACCAAGCGAACGTCCGGCCGCTCCTGAGCCCACCCTTGGCCGGCCCAAGCCAGCAACGCCATGACTATCGCAGCGATCAAACTTCGCATCGAGTATCCTTATCTTATCACCGGCTCCCGGCGATCCTGGGCAGTGCTCACCGGAGCATCGCCATCCTCTGCGCCATCGTTTGCGCCGGCATCGCGCCGTCTCAGCCATACCCATAGCATTACACTCAGCGCCGCACCAATGCCGGCACCCAGCAGCAGCAGCGCTAGCGCACCGCGCATTGCCTCGCCGTCGTGCTGCAGAAACGCCACACTGGACACCACAACGGCGGGTGCAAGGCCATCATAGGTGGAGCCGCCCTCCAGCCGGGTCAGGGTAAAACCGGCAGGCATCCACACCAGACCAGCCACCACGCCCGTAATCACCAATTTCGGCAATCGCGGCAACCAACGAATGGCAAGGTAGCCAGTCCCCAGGACGACGAGCGACAATGCCACATAGCACAGCCATAGTAATGGTATGGAATCGGATATCAGCATCTGCTTATTTCCCTAACTCATTTGTCCATCATGGTACACCGCACCCAATGAAAGCACAGCCGCCGATCATTTCGTCGAACTCCGAATCTCCTGTAGCCCGCTTCGCGCGTGCCGACGATCCCGACTGGCATTGGCTGGAAGACCGCGACGACCCCGAGGTCAAGCGCTTTCTCGATGCCGCCAATGCACAGAGCGAGCAGGCGTTGAAAACGCTCGAGCCCTTGATGGAAGCGCTTTACCAAGGCCACTTGGCGCGTCGCGAACTGGCCGTCGAAGGACTGCGAACGCCGCTGGAACGCTACACCTACTGGAGCGAGACCGCGGCGGATGCCGACTATCCGGTCTGGTGGCGTCACCCCAATCAGATCCCTGCTCAGAAGGAATGCCTGCTCGATCTCGAACGGCGCTCCAGCGAACATCACTACCTGGAGCTCGGCGACCTGGCCATTTCACCGGATGAAGACTGGCTGGCGTGGACAGAGGATCGTCGTGGCGACGAATACTTCGAACTCTATCTACGCCGCTTGCCCGATGGCGAACCGCAGCTCATGCTCACGGATATCGGTCCCGAACTTACCTGGGCCGAGGATAACCGGACTTTATTATTTACCCGTTACGATGCCACACAGCGCCCCTCGAGTGTCTGGCGAATGACACGAGACGGCAATGAGCCCGTGTGCATTTTCGAAGAAGCCGATCCGGAATTCTGGGTAGGACTGGGCAAGACCCGGTCAAAGGCTTGGCTGGTTCTCGAGACAGCTTCCAAGGACACCTCGGAATGCCATCTGATTCCAGCGCGTTCGCCAGCCGCCCCTCCGCGCTGCATTCGCCCTCGGGAAAATGGCGTGGAATACAGCATCGAACACCGTCCCGGACATTTCTACGTCATTCACAACCGCGCCGCTCCGCATTTTCGGCTCGACATCGCCGACGAAGAGACACCCGGCCACTGGCAGCCATTGCTCGATCACCGACAGGATCATACTCTGGAGGGCATCGATGCCTTCGACTGGGGAGTGGTCCTCACCGAACGCGACCACGAACAGGCCCAAGTGTTGCTGCGTGTCATCGAGTTCGACGTCCGGCATGCCATTCGTGAAGATCGTTATTTGCCGTTGGCCGACACGCCATGCAGCCTGACGTTGGGCGACACCCCCGATTTCTTTTCCCGGCGTCTGCGCCTGCGCGAAGAGTCTTTCACGCTCCCGGTCCGCTGGGTCGAACATGACCTGGATAGCGATACGCGTAGCGTGCTGAAGCGCATGCCGATCCACGGCGACCTTCCTCCCGAGGCGCTCGTCTGTCAGCGCATCTGGGCGACATCCCACGATGGCGAACGTATCCCCGTATCGGTCGTGGCTCGCGCCGACCTGCTGGGCAAGCATCCCCTGCCCACGCTGCTTTACGGCTATGGCGCCTATGGCGAGGTTCTCGATCCTTGGTTCTCGGTGGCGCGTCTGGAACTGCTCGAGCGCGGTATCGCATTTGCCGTTGCCCATGTACGCGGCGGCGGCGATCGTGGCGAACCCTGGTATCTGGCAGGCAAGCTCGAGCATAAGGAGAATAGCTTCCGCGACTTCCTCTCCGCCCGCAATGCCCTGGTCGATACCGGCCTGGCCGACGCTCAACGCATCGCCGCTTACGGGGCCAGTGCCGGCGGACTGCTGGTCGGCGCCAGCATCAACCTCGCTCCCCAGGCCTTCTGCGCTGCAGTACTCGACGTCCCTTTCGTCGACGTACTGCGCACCATGGAGAATCCCGACCTGCCGCTGACGACGGCGGAATACACCGAATGGGGCAATCCCGACGAGCCCGCTGTCCGGCGTCGCATTCGCGCCTATTCCCCACTCGACAACCTGGCTGCCCATCCCTACCCCAGCGTTTTCCTGCAAGGCAGCTGGCATGACTCACGGGTGCCCTACTGGGAGCCCGCCAAGCTATATGCCCGCCTGACCGAGTTGGGCACGGCAAGAGGGCCGGTGCTACTGCACACCGACATGGCCGCCGGCCACGGCGGTGCATCGGGACGCTTCAAGGCTTGGCGCGATGTCGCCCGGCAGGATGCCTTCGTGCTGTGGGCGCTGGGCGAGGCGGAACGCTAAGTCAGGAGACAATGAAGCCCCTGGCTCACCCATGCCCGGCATGGGTGAGCCAGCTAGCGGATTCAGTCATCGATGGACAGCACAGCGATGATATGGTCTTCGAGTTCATCGTCGGGCACGCTTCCTTCAGGGACGGCGAAGCGTGCCACCCCGATACCCGCACGCTGCACACTGCGTGGATCGCCGGATACCAGAGGGTGCCAACTCGCTAGCCCGCGCCCTTCATGCAGCCGTCGGTAGGCACAGCTCCCGGGGAGCCAACGAAAGGCCGGCAAGTTATCCAAGCTGAGCTTGGTGCAACCCGGCACATGCGTAAAACGGTTGGCGTAGTCACTGCAACGACAATGCGGGATAACGAGGAGTCGACACGCCAGGTCGAGGGTAACGATGTCGCCGCTATCCTCGTCCTCGAGCTTGACCAGACAACACTGGCCACAGCCATCACAGAGCGCTTCCCACTCGTCGTCGCTCATTTCCGATAGCGAAAAGCGCTCCCAGAACCGCTCACGCATCAATACCGGGCCTGCGTCGGGGTGCGATACAGATCCAATAGATATTCTTCCTTGGCCGGCGGCATTTGCAGATAAAACCCCTGCTCGTCTATCGCTGCCATGACCTTGCCCGCATCGGCTCGTGCCAGCGCCTTGTCTTCGGTCAGCAGCAGGGTCATCAGCGACACCGGCTGGCCGAAGCGTTCGAGCAATGCAGCCGGCACGTCTTCCAGGCCGCGGCGCTTGTCAACGTAGAGATACATCTCGTCCTTTAGGGGGCTCTTGAAGATTTCACATATCATCTTGCGCATATCAGCTCCTTGCAGTCTCGGCGGCTACGGCGTCCAACGCCTTCCTGAAGGGGTCGGCGAGCAGCTCGCCCCGCCACCCATCGGGTAACGGCAGGGGCAGACGCTCCATGTCAGCCACGACCAGCGCTTCGATATCACGCCGGCGCGCCAACAGTTCCGGTGCCACCCCCAGCCGCTCCGCCGCTTCGCTGACGCACCTCTTGAGCGCCTTGAGGCGACGCTTGAATGCCCCCGACATCGGCGAGGGCAAGGCCGCCGGCAGCTGCTCCGGCTCGAGATGGATCACGTCACGTACAATGGCCAGCAGCGTATCGCCCTCACGCTTGACCAGGCTGGGCTTGACGCCTTCCACCTGGGACAGCTCATAGCGATTGGCAGGCAACGTCTCGGCGATGGAAAACAGCACCTTGTCGCTGATTAGCCAGTTGCGCGGCATATCGCGGTGACGCACTTCCCCTTCGCGCCAGGCCGTGAGTCGTTGATAGGCAGCGATCGAACGCGGATCCAGCCGCCACAACTGGCGATGTCGGCGATACCATTCATCGTCGTTCTCGGCGCTACGCTGGGCCTGGCTCACGAGTTCGTCGCAGTCGGCCTGCAGCCACGCCAGGCGATTCTTGGATTCCAGGGCCTGACGCTGCAACTGCCAGATCGGCAATAGATAGACGACATCCAATGCCGCATAGCGGCATTGCGCCTCGCTCAAAGGACGCTCGAGCCAGTCGGAACGGGTCTCGTCCTTGGGCAGCACATCCCCTGTCCAGTGCTCGACCAGGCGCTGGTAACCCATGGCGGGCGTTTCACCCAACATGGCCTGGGCAAGCTGGGTATCGAACATCGGCTGCACGACGACGCCGGACCACTTGGCCAGAACTTCCAGATCTTCGCTACAGGCATGCAGCAACTTCACCGGCCCTTCTTGGCCCAACAGGTGACGCACGGCATCGTTCGCTTCCAGAGCTTGAGGGTCGATCAGGAAGACTTTGTCGCCACCCGTCAGCTGGATCAGGGCAGGTATCGGATGGAAACTGGATTCGCGAATGAATTCGGTGTCCATGGCCAGATACGATGCCTTCGCCAGCTCGTCGCAGGCACGGTTCAAGGTCTCTGGGGTATCCACCCAGTGTATATCGGGATCAACAGGCATCGCGTCATCGTCTGGTTCGGTTCTTGTTGCGGTCGTCAGTCGCCGAGAAACGGCTGTCGTCCATTGAAGGCCCGGCTCAACGTACCGCCATCGACATACTCCAGCTCGCCCCCCATGGGCAAGCCATAGGCCAGTCGTGACAGCCGCAAGCCACGCTCGCGTATCTGCTCGGCAATATAGTGTGCCGTCGCTTCACCTTCGACTGTCGGGTTGGTGGCGAGTATCACTTCCTCGACGCCCCCTTCGTCGAGACGCGCATCGAGCTGGTCGAGTCCGATATCCTCGGGCCCGATCCCATCCAAGGGCGACAGGTGGCCATGCAGAACGTAGTAGTAACCGTGATACCCACCGGCATCTTCGATGGCCAGCAGGTCGGCTGGCGACTCGACGATGCACAACAGCGAAACGTCACGTCGGGGGCTGCTGCAAATCGAGCACAACGCTTCCTCGGTCAGGGTGCGACAACGTCGACAATAGCCGACGCGCTCCAACGCCTGTTCGAGCACGCTAGCCAGCCGACGCCCCCCTTCCCTATCCCGCTCGAGGAGGTGAAGTGCCATGCGCTGGGCAGTTTTGGGCCCAACGCCCGGCAGCACCCGCAACGATTCGAGCAATCGGTCGACGAGAGGCGAAAAGCTCATTAGAACGGCATCTTGAAACCGGGCGGCAGATTGAGCCCGGCCGTGGCCTCTTCCATCTTGGCCCGTGAGCTGGTTTCCACCTTGCGTACTGCGTCGTTGACCGCTGCCGCCAACAGGTCCTCGAGCATTTCCTTGTCCTCGTCCATGATGCTGGGGTCGATCTCGACCTTACTGACATCGTGACGGCCATTCATGACAACCTTGATCATGCCGGCGCCGGCTTCGCCCGTCACTTCGGACTGGGCGATCTCCTCCTGCACCTGCTGCATCTTTTCCTGCATTTCCTGGGCCTGCTTCATCAGGTTGCCCATTCCGCCCTTGAACATGTGGTCACCTCGTTAGTGTCATGAATCACTCCGCTTGCCCTTGGGGCGAAACGGTCTGTACGAGCAGGCGCGCACCGAAAGCCTGTTCCAGTTGCTGGATATGCGGGTCATCACGCAACGCTTCAACCGCTGAGGCATGACGTTCGGCAGCCTCGCGATCACTGCGTGCCTTGGGCGTCTCGATGCCCTCGGGAAGCTCGGCGGGCTCGATGAGCACACGCCGCTCCAGACCTGCGCCAGCCAGCGCCTGCCGGATCCGCTCGACATGCACCTCGGCATTCATCGCCGCCTGGCTTGGCGCCAGGCGTAACTGCACGGTCTGGCCGTCATCATGGTCGACAATGCAGTGCGCTGCCAGATTGCGGGTCAGTCCGGCCAAACTCAGGCGAGGAAACAGGTCGAGCCAAGCGGCATGATCGAGTGGGCCCGTTCCCTGTGGCTGGGTGACAGCCTGCGCCTCGGGAGAGGCAAACGCAGAAGATGCCGCGACCGTCGTCGTGGCTTCTGCCGACTCCGCGGGCATATCCGCCGGCGGGAGTGGCGGCACGGCTTCCTCGGCAACCGGCGTTGCCGGTGCCGGGGCTTCTGCGACAGGTGCCGCCTCGGACATAGCAGCTACTGGTACCGGGTCGCCTTCGGCGCTGGCGACGTTACCTTCCTCAGCAGAAAGGTCTTGCCGAGCGTCTTGCGCATATTCCCAGGGCGGAGGCTCCTCATCCTGGCCCCCGAGCCGCTCCCCGTCCGTGGCCGGCTTGCTCTCAGCGAGTGGCTGACTCGCTCCCCTCTCGCCGGCTTTCGCACTTTCCGACACCGGCGCATCAGGCACTCCGCGAGAGGGTGCCGGTGCTGTCTGAACGGGCGGGGATTGCTGAACGGGCGGACGCTCCGTTACGTTCGCGGGCGTGCCGGTGTCACTCCGCGGAGGCGTTTCCGCCTGCTGACCACGCAGGGGCAGTGGCGTCTGCGCCGGCTTGGGTACGCCCTGAGGACGAAAGGCCAGCATGCGCAGCAAGGTCATTTCCAATGCCGTACGCGTATCGGGAGCGCTTTCCATATCGGCGCGACCCTGCAGACCAATCTGGTAGTAGAGTTGCACGTCTTCGGCAGTGAAGCGGGCCGCCAGCGCCAGCAACTCATCCCGGTCACCGTGACCGTTGTCGAGAGCCTCCGGCACCATCTGCGCAATGGCCAGGCGATGGAACACGCCCGCCAGGTCATCGAGTACGCCGGCAAAGTCTGGCCCTTGCTCGGCCAGACTGGCGATTTCCGCCAGCACCCGCGCCGCATCGACCTCGGCCAGCGCCTCGACCAATGCCAGCATGTGACGGTGGTCCAGCGTGCCGAGCATGGCGGCCACATCGGCCCGCACGATTTCACCCTGGCCGAAGGCGATCGCCTGATCGGTAAGACTCATGGCGTCACGCATGGAACCGTCGGCGGCCTTGCCGAGCAACCACAGGGCACTTTCATCGAACGGCACCCCTTCCGCCTGGAGCACCTTTGCCAAGTGTTCCACGATGCGCTCGGGCGGCATGTTCTTGAGCGTGAACTGCAGGCAACGCGATAGCACCGTGACAGGCAATTTCTGCGGGTCGGTGGTGGCCAGCAGGAACTTGACGTGAGGTGGCGGCTCTTCGAGCGTCTTCAATAATGCATTGAAGCTGTGCGTCGAGAGCATATGCACCTCATCGATGAGGTACACCTTGTAACGGCCATGCGTTGGCGCGTACTGCACGTTATCGAGCAGTTCCCGAGTGTCTTCGACCTTGGTGCGTGATGCCGCATCGACCTCAATCAGGTCGACGAAACGGCCATCATCGATCTCACGGCAGGTGCTGCACTGGCCGCATGGCGATGAGGTGACCCCGTTTTCGCAATTGAGGCACTTGGCCAGGATACGCGCCAACGTGGTCTTGCCCACCCCCCGCGTGCCGGTGAACAAATAGGCGTGATGCAGCCGCCCCTGGTCGAGTGCGTTGACCAGGGCACGCTGGACATGCTCCTGACCGACCAGTTCGTGGAAGGTGCGTGGGCGCCACTTGCGGGCCAGTACCTGATAGCTCATGCGGCAGGAATGTCCTCGGCTCTTGGACCAGGCATGCCAATGGCAGCCCATCGATGACAGTGAACGAAACGGACTATTCTAAACGGCTTGGGGAGAGGCGAAAAGCGTGGCCAGGATTGCGACAGCCAAAAATGGAGGCGGCCCACCAGCCACATCCCGGCACACGCAGCCACCACTACCGTTGCTCCCTTCCGGGCCTGGCGGGGTTCGCGGTTTAGCGTTGCGGGAGGACCGATGGGCCACCACAGACGTGCCTGCACGAAAACGTGTTTCGGCGAGACAAGCCCCACAAGCGCTTGTGCATCAATGCGTTGTGGAACGAGGCCACACTATACCAGCACCCAGAAGGCGCATCAAGCACCCCTGTCACTCCTGCGCTGAAACAGGCTTCGCTCCTGAGAAACGAAAGAAAAACAAACATTAGATATAAATAACTAAAAGTTTGGCGTTTTATTCATCTCTCTGGCTGCTACCCTTATTTCTACTATTAAAAAGCGCCGCATTATTTTTGCTTTTTATAATATTAACTAAAAGGAGCGGACTGATGGACAAGGATCCGAATAAAGGCTATATCGCCATGCTCGGTTGGAGTCTCAACGCTATCGAGGCCCTGGAACGTTTTGACCGCCGCTACGTCATCGTGGCCCCCGACTGGGCGCAGGAATATTGCGAACAGCATAACATTCCGTACCTACCCTGGAACTTTGAGCGCCTCAACGATCGCTCCATGGAAATCGCCGAGACGCTAAAGGACATGGGCGTCGATGTCGCCATTCCGCTGTTCGAGGAAACCGTGGAATGGTCCGGTGCCATCAACTCGGTGCTCATGGACAATCCCCGCCTCTATGGTCAGTCCATCCTGTTTCGCGACAAGGCCTTGATGAAGCGGCGTGCCCAACTGGGCGGCATTCGTGTCGGCATCTTCGAGGAAGCCCACGACCGTGAGGACGTGGTGCGCTTCCTCAAGCGCGTCAACCAGACACTTCTCAAGCTCGACGGCGACCCGAACGACCCGATTCACCTCAAAGCCTTCGACAAGGCAGGCTGCCTGGGGCACCGTGTGATTCGCACCCCGGACGAGATCGACATGATTCCCGAGGAAGAGTTTCCCGTCCTGATGGAAAGCCATCTGGATGGCTGGGAATTCGCAGTCGAAGCCTGGATCCATGATGGCAAGATTCGCTTTCTCAATATTTCCGAATATGTGACGCTGGGCTATTCGGTCTTCGTTCCCGCCACACCGGAGCTGGAGAAATACCGCCCCCAAATCACGGCCCAAATCGAGAAACTGATCAAAACCTTCGATATTCAGTTCGGCTTCATACATCCCGAATACTTCGTCACCAGCGATGGCGAAATGTACTTCGGCGAGGTCGCCTACCGCCCCCCGGGCTTCAAGGTCTTCGAGCTGCTCGAGCGAGCCTACGGATTCAACGCCTACCAGGCGATGGTACTGACATTCGATCCCAAGACCACCGAAGAAGAGATCACCAATTTCTTCCCCCGCGAAGTGGTGGATGCCAAGGGCTACGCAGGATGCTTCGGGGTCTATCCGCGCCGCCGCGTCGTCAGCAAACTGGAGATTCCTGAAGAAACCGAACAGCACGAATACTTCGAATCCCACGAGCTCACGGCTCCCCTCGAAGAGACCGTCACCAAACGTACGGCGTTCGGAACGCACTGGGGTCTGATATATTTCTTCGGTGACGAGCCGCACAAGATGCGCGATCTCCTCAAGCATCAGGAAGAACTCGATTTTTATGTCTGACCATTGGTGAGAAAGGATCCTGCTTGACTACCGAAGACCGTACCTCCAGCGGGGGCGAACTGCCCCCTCTACTGGACAAGCTGGACGATGCGACGCAGGCGCTGGCCCAGACCAGTTCGTTCGCCAAGCCTCTCAAGAGCGGGCGTGTCCTGCATGCAGCAAGACGTGTACTCATGGTCGATGGCGGCTGCGCGGCCCTCGAAAAGCGTATGCCCACGCTGGAAAGCGCCGGCATTTTCGAAGGCTCGGACTGGTCGCAGCCGCAAATTCTATTACCCGCCTTGGCCAAGCACTCCCTGGCAGCCGCTGCAACGGAAACCGTCATGCTGGAAGCCTTGAGCGAATTGCGCATGTTGGCTGTCGCGCGGGGCAATTACACCCACGCCTCGATTTCACGGCAACAGGCCCACCACCACCTGACTCAGGTTCTTGCGCTCAATCTGGACCTGCTGTTCATGCCGCCCAGCGAGGCCGAGCGAACGCGCCAGGGCAACCTGGCATTGCTGACAAGACGTCTGTTCCAGTATCTGTCCGACGGCATCGGCTACGAGCATATCGTCGACAAATTGATAGACGAGATCTGGCGTATCCTGGAGCAGCGTCCCATCCAGGTGGATACCGTCAAGCAAATGATCCTGCAGATCGCTGCCTGCCAGGCCAATCCCAACATCGAATTGGGCAGCAGTGGCCAAGGGGCCGATCGCTTGATCAGCAGCTTGTTCGGCACCACCAATGGCTGCCGGGAAGACCCCGGATTGGACATCTACCAACAGCGCCTCGAGGCAATGGACAACGCGGCTCTGCAATACGAAGCCACCGGCTTTGCCCGGGCAATGCACGATACGGGTTTGGTTTCGCCCTATCATTCGCAATTGCTGCGTTTTTTGCTAACCCGGGGCGACCACCTGCTGAGCGAGGCCATGGGGCTCTCCAGCACCGGACGCGATTGCCTGCTGTGCTACCGTGAGTTGGTCCACGCCATGATCGATCTCGCCGTGCATCCTCAGACGCCACAGGCCATCTATGGCCTGGCTCTGCTGCTCGAGCGGGGCATTCTCTATCAACCCCCGGTCGCTCCAGCTCTATGGCGCCAGGTCGCGCTACCGTTATCGCCCTATTCGCAGCAGCGCTTGCATATTGCGTTCGGCGACACGCCCTCACCCGCCGCCCGTCTCATGGAAGGCGTGCTGTGCATGCTCGGCCAGCCGCTGGGTGTCGGCCAAGGCAATAACCCGACTTGCCAATCGGCACGCGCATTGTCGATGTGGGCCTACAACGACCCCGACTATCTACTGCAGATGGTAGCCTGGGCTGCCCGTGACGATGAAATCATCATGCATTTCGAAGGCCAGCCGGTCTCGTCACGGGAAAATCCCGAAGGCGTCGCCAAGCAGTTGCCGATCGACCTCGACCCGGTTTCCCTGCTGGTCGTACCGCACCTGGATCGCATCTATGCGGAAATGGGCCGGCGCTGTATCGGACGCGACGAAGATCCCCACCGTTGGATCAATCCCGAGTTCCATGGCTGGTGGGCCGGACGAGGGTTTCGCATTGCCGTGGACATCGCTACCGGTCAGTTGTATCGCCTGGACGACTTCCTGCGCTACTTCTATGCCAGCTACCATCCGTTCTATAACGGCAATCAGCCATTGATCCATCCCCAACCGGCGGGCATCGCCATCACGGACAGCGCTGCCCGCTTCATCGGCTGGCATGCCATTACACTGCTGCGCGTCAGTCTCGATCCCCAACAGGTCATGCGGATGTACTTCTTCAATCCCAATAATGACAGTGGGCAAGACTGGGGCGACGGTGTCGTCGTCAGCACCTCGGGGCACGGGGAACGTTTCGGCGAAGCGTCACTACCCTTCGAGGACTTCGCTTCGCGGTTGTACATCTTCCATTATGATCCGCTCGAACCGGGAACGCCCACCAACATCGACCCCCACAGCATCGACACAGTGATCGCCAAGATCCAGCGCAGCTGGGGTGCCGATCGTCAGCCCTCCGGTGGGTTACAGGCAGGCACTGGACAGGCTTGACCTCCTGAACGTCGAAGCCCCCGGCAGCTTGCACTGCCGGGGGCTTCGCCCTCATCGACCAGGTTGGCCGGCTTGGGACTGACGGCTCAATCCGTCTGGTTACCGTGCCCGGCCGCCGCCTGCATACGCCGACGCAGGATCGGCCCGACGATGACCGGCAGCACCAGGCCGACGATGGCCACGACCCACAGCCCGATGGCCAGACCGCTGTCCCACAGCGCGGTCCAGTCGCCGTCGGCGATGTCCAGCGTGTGGCGCAGGTTCTTCTCCATCTCCGGCCCCAGCAGCAGACCCAGGATGATCGGCACCATGGGAATCTCCAGCTTGCGCAGCAGGTAGCCGAACACCCCGAAGGCGACCATGAAGTACAGATCGAACGCCG
>NZ_JAKRFI010000011.1 GCF_022348165.1 Halomonas sp. McH1-25 | reverse complement strand
CCGCTTCATGCTCGGCCAGAATGCCGATGATCTGCTCTTCCGTGAATCTCGCTCGTTTCATCGTCCGTCCTCCGGTTAGGTCGGACTCTAATCGACGATGGAGGAAAAATCTCGTGGCAGGTCACATAGAAAAAATCCGCCGAATTGGAACTGCCCCCGAAAGTAAGACTTAGATTCAGCCTAAGGGGGATGCATGGCCAAGTTCTCGATCTAGTTCAAGCTCGTGGTCGTACTCCACCATGAGCGCCAAGGTGGCGGTGCCAAGCGTACCGCTGCCCGTTTCGGCCTGGACCATGGCACCGTACGCATGTGGGTCGCGGCCTATCGCCAACATGGCAACGATGGCTTGATCCAGCGTAGGCGACGTCCACACTATGGTGTGGCTTTCAAGCGGGAATCCTATGCCTTCTCGATCAGGGCCGATCGATCCGGGAAGCCTGTGTCACTTCAATATTCCCGCGCGGAGGACAATACTGACTTGGCAGCGTCGCTATTCTGCAGGCGGCATCGATGCATTACTCCCTCGTCCTCAAGTCCGCCGACCCATGAAGAAGCCTCCGAAGCTCGGTTAGAAGCCCCCTGGCGACATGACGCCCGAAGAGATGGCAGAAGAGCTCGTCTATCTGCGGGCGGAGAACGCTTATCTAAAAAAGCTGAAGGCCTTGGCTCAAGCAAAGCGTTCGGCCGGCGAGAAAAACGCTGACGATCAAGGAGCTAAGGCATGACCATGCGCACAAGCACTTGCTGCGGGCCGCTGGGTTGGCACGCAGCGCCTACTACTAGTGCCGGGTGCTGAACGCCCATGCCGCCCAGTAGCAGCGTATCTAGCGCATCTTCCACGCTCACAAAGGCCGCTACGGCTCCCGGCGCGTCACCCTGGCTCTGCGCCGTGAGGGCTGCCGCCTCAATTACAAGACCGTGCAGAAGCTGATGAGCCAGTTGGGCCTGAAATCGTGGGTGCGTCCCAAGCGCTACCGCTCCTAACGAGCTGAGGCGGGCCGCATCGCGCCCAACAGGCTGCAGCGAGGCTTCCGGACGGACCGCCCCCACCGGAAATGTGCCACGGATGTCACGGAGTTCAACATTCGAGGCGAGGAGGTCCGCCTCTCGCCGGTGCTGGACCTGTATAACCAGGAAGTCGTGGCCTATGAAGTGGCGCGCACGCCCCGAATACTGATGGGCGTGACGATGCTGGATAATGCCCTTAGGAAGGTCGGTGACGCCAAGGGGCTGGTGTTGCACTCCGACCAGGGCTGGCAGTACCAAATGACAGATACCGCTACCGGGTGACCGCCCGAGGCGCCGAAGTCAGCATGTCTCGTAAGGGTAACTGCCTAGACAATGCCGTGATGGAGAAATTCATCGGCGTTTAAACCTCACCACGCTCGTTGAGGATGGTTTCTGCCTAATTAATAAACGTGATAAAATCACGGTACAGATAAAACTACCAGGTTCCCATATGGCACGAGCTCGCAAAATTCAGCCAGCCGAGGTATCCCTATGGCTCGGCATTCTTCTGGACGCCGCATTTGATCCAACAACGCGGACCCTCAACCTTGCTCGGAGCGCCGAGTTAGCCAACAAGGCTGCCCAGGCGCATGGAATGACGAACGCCTTAATTCTCTCTGCACGTGATGGCCGTAGTCAGCTGCTAGCGCTGGCCAGCGATTTCGTGAACTATCCGGAAGAGTACAGCGACCGTCATCGCGCTGAACTGCTTCTCGACTGGGCCAATCGATGGATACAGCCTGAGGATTGGTTGCGGCTTCAAACTCGACTCAGGAAGCGCCGGGAATACGCTAAAAGGCCCGGCAGGACGAAGTGATGCCCGATGCTAGCGAGCTAACCGAAGCGTACGGAGCCAGACCCGCACCAAAGTACAACGCGACCGAGATCTGGCTCATCATCGTTATTCCTTCTCAGAGCCTGCAAAAGGAAGTAGTGTTCATTGGTAATTAACTAAAGGGGGTGTTAAATACTCTTATTCAAGGAGCTTCAGCGAAAAAGATTTAAAACCGTATTCAGGTTCCTAAAGGCACGGTTGGAATGGGGGAACATAACGGCAAGCCATGATCTAGTATTGTTTCAGGATCTAGATAATCTAGAGATGAAAATTTTTTTGATAAAGCAGTTTATTGCGAGGAACATGATAGAATAGAACCCCCCCTTCCATATGCACCGTCTATTTGACTAAGTATGCTGTCGACCAATATACTTATCGTCAGAATCTGGGGAAATAAAATCTCCATGGCAGAGCATCACGTCCGTAAAAATAAGCAGAGGAAATATGGCAGTATTTCTGTGGTTGAAGCATGAAAGAGTGGATATTACATCACGTTTATCGTAGTTAACGAAAACGGCCGCCGCACCGTTGTAACCGTATTTAGCGAAGTCAATGTACAACGAATCAGTGAGGAAGTATACCGTGGCAGCTATTAAACCAGACGATGCTATGGTAGACGCACAATATAAAGTCGTCCTACATGAGGACGCAACCCCCGCGTACCAAATCAACGAGTTATGCTGAGTATGAGCAGTGGCATGCAGCCAAACCAACACCAACTTATACCGTTAACTTCAAGCATCTCATCGGACAATTTAAATGTAATTTGCATACATGTGGATACGGTACGTACAATCACTGAAAATATAGTCATGTCCTTTATGGAAGATCTCCTCATGATGGTAGAAGAAGGGGAAGCGGAGGACGCAGAAACTGCATACAATCAGATCTCGCTCAGCGCTTTATCAGCGGCCGTCTCGGTCATAAATTGCTTCAAAGAAAGCCAGAGTATTGATCAGAGAACATGCGAAGCAATCGGCCCCGAGCAAATTAACACTTTATCTAGTAGCAGGCCCTACAGTGAACTCGAGCTAGCCCAGCTATTAATAGAAGGGCGGCTCCTTCTCGATAGACTCGGTCTAGATATATCTGAAGATCCTTATCGATCCGCTTTCAGCCGGCAGAGGCGCCGTACCACTTTGAAGGCATAAACCATGAGGCGAATATTCGCAGTCCCGGCCGCACTGGCATTATTCCTAAGCGACGGTACAGCTCTGCCATACTCGCTGACTGGGTATGCCAATGACGAAAAATACTGCATACAGCTGAGCGGGCCGCAAGCATCTTTATTTCCCATTCGTAGTAAAGGCGAGCCTTGCTAGGAAGCAAAAGAGGTAGCTGTCCCCGCACTTGGATAATATACCGTTAGTATGGTTGTACGAGACAATAAACATTAATGGCGAAAAGATTGAATCGCCAAGTTGGTTCTCGCTGACCCCTTATCGGTTTTCTGGAACAGTGAGTTTCCATGTCGCGGGGATACAGATACATAGCCTTGTTTTCCGTATTCTTTTAGAAGACGGCAGGTCTGATGACAAAGTGGTTATGCTGCATAAGCAAAGTCCGAAGGAGGAAGATCTTGGAATTTACACTGCCGTTGAGCCGCTGAGTTCCGGAATGACCGGATATTTTCATCTGCCCCTAGGTCCCAGTTTTCACCACAGTGAGATTTATCTCATGGCCGCACGTGGCCGTATCGAGTAAGTGGTGCCGAGACCGGCTTCACTCTAAAGCGTGATATTATCACGCTACTCTGCCGGGACTTATGCATGCGTAAGGTTTGCTTGGCGAGTGCGGGGCTATCAGTAGGAAGCGGGCCCAGGTGCGGGGCATAATGTTGTCCCGATGAACTATTCTGAAAGATTCTTGCCATGATCGGTAGCGAGAGATCACAGGTGATAGCAGAGAAGCAGCGTTGCATTGCGCCGGGAGTGAAGAGAGGCGGGTGTTGTCAGCCGGCCCGAGGTGAGACCGCGTAGGGCAAGGCAACTGCAAATTGGGCGAGCCTTTTACGATACTCCAAATTTGATATAATGATGATTATAATTAGTTTTATAGACCTAAAAAAGCAGGGGCCTTAGGTCACAGAATTCATGCTCGGCATCGGTTCACGTTCCCGGTATGGTTAACCGGTGGCTGATGGCGGCGACCGATTCCTGATTGAGAATCCCCTCTGATTTAGGGCCTATACGCGAAAAGTTGGGATGCTTAGCCCGTGGCACTGCACAGATTTTAAAATTAGACCCCTGTGTGACACCGTAAAATCCTAGCGAAGCCACCAACCATGCGGGTTCCAGTGCGATGGACTACAAAATAAGTGAGGCCAAATGACCACACACAACGCCTTTCCCCAGCCGACTTCTGGCCAGAATGGCGACTATTTACCCGCTGGCGGCATTGTCGGGGCTCCCTTGCAGCCTTTCCCGGTGGATTTCGATCGCGCACCGGTCCGGATTTCGCCATCCCCCTTGCCCCGATCACGCAACCCCGGGTACCGCCACCTCCGCGCCCAGGAATCCTCGGTCTCTGCGGTCAGCAAGCGCAGCCAGCTCAACAAGCTCGCCCTGCTGTTGGGTGCCCCCAACCCGCGGCGACTGGGGGTGGATGGTGATGCCCGTCAGCTCCATCCCAATCAGCTCTTCCCTTACGACTTTGTGCACTGGGAAGATCTCAGCTCCGAGGTCGTCGACGAACTGCTTGCTCACCTTCGGGATCTTGAGCTTGCCGGCGCCACTCGGAATTCCTACCGGGCCCTCCTGCGCGGCGTAGCGAAGGAAGCCTGGAAACTTCGGTTGATGGATCACGAAACCTTTGAGCTGATCAAGAGCGTTTCCGCGATTCGCTACAGAAAGCTCCCGGGCGGCAAGGCGCATCCTGAGCGCGTCATTCGGGCCTTGCTGGATGTGTGCGACGCCAAAGACGATGCTCGATCTCGGCGCGACGGCCTGATGATTGCCTTGATGGCCACCACCGGTCCCCGCCGCGCAGAGGTGTCCGGCATCCAGCTTTCCGACATCAACTTCGTGACCCGAGAAATCAAGATCACTGGCAAAGGCAACAAGGACCGGATGATTCAGGTTCCCGGGGCGGTTTGGGATCGCTTGATTGATTATGTTAAAAACTATCGGGGCGACAAGCCAGGCGCACTCTTTACGCCGGTATGGAATAAACGCAAAGCGCCGGACGTCGTCGTGAAAGGCCTGTCGACCGCCAGCATCAACAGCCGGATCGATGTAATTCGTAAGCAAGCTGAAGGATTGACAGGGATATCCATCGCACCCCACGATTTGCGGCGCACCTTCGCCACCGATCTGTTCAACGCAGGTATGGCGCTGCGTGAGCTACAGATATTGCTGGGTCATGCATCAATGGCGACCACCGAAACCTATGTGTTTGACGAAAGCAGCGAATATCGAGCCAAGGCAGCCAATCTAAACGCCGACCGATTTCGTGCCAAAACTGCGGAAGATAAGTAAATGCGATGCTGCGGATGCTGCTTTGCTTACGTCAGAGAGTGCTAAGTTGCTGATTTTTATAAAAAACCATCCTTGGCTGGCAGCGCATCCTTGCTTTGCAAGCATTACATTTCTCCAGATTGATTACAAGAAAAATCAGTTTATA
Source organism: Halomonas sp. McH1-25 (assembly GCF_022348165.1). Classification (GTDB taxonomy): domain Bacteria; phylum Pseudomonadota; class Gammaproteobacteria; order Pseudomonadales; family Halomonadaceae; genus Modicisalibacter. Next base: position 116,024 of record NZ_JAKRFI010000011.1, on the reverse strand, counting down.
ACCGGGCTGCTTTTGCCTTGGTGGACTGATACTTTCCGCATGTACTACAATTATTGTTGTGACGTTCCTATTATGCATATCCGGTTTTAAATGTATTTTGCAAATAAAGGTTTGCTAATAATAATGCATCAAAAACAAAGGTTTAGCCAAGCATTAACCAACTCCCCCTTTCTACGCACCCCTCCGCTGCGTGGTTTATACTCAAATTTATATTACCGGCGAGGATTTACAATGCAATTTAAATATACTGTTGTTATGTGCGCCCGACCAATAGCTATTAAAGGTGATGCACTGCATTTGATCACAAACTATGAAGTTCTGTGGCGCATCAGGGACATAGGCAATAAAGCCCGTTTGCCTGTCGTGTTTTCATCTCAAGAAACTGCAAAAGAATGTTGCGACAAACTGAATGCCAACCGCATATAAAGCTTTGGATAAGCACCGTTTAGTTTATGAAAATTGGGGAGCAGGAAATGGGATATAGACTTATTTAAAGCTATTATTTATATAGTTCGCAGTTATTACCCTACCCTATACGGGCAATAAAAAGGGGGCTCTCCGAGCCCCAGCGTGACAGAACTATCCTTTATGCTGAAGTCGTGCTTGTTCCTCTTTCTCACTGGCATGCAAGCCATAAACCCCTAGGAATATTCCGGCCGCTTGAGAGAGTTCAACCCAAAACCGGAACTGGTGGACTCCCTTCTCGCCCATGAACTCGCCTTCCAGCCCATGGGTTGTAATGCCGAGGTAGATTGAAGCTGCGGTATACAAGAATGCCCCCAGCATAGCCAGTGGCAACTTGCGAATTGACGGTGCCAACTGGTATAGCATGGTGCCGCCCACAAAGTGAATGGCGAACAGCACAGCGCAGCCGATAAAGCTACCTCGGTCCTGCTGAAATATCCCGGCGACAATAAAGGCGCTGATGAAGTCCATTACCCAAATAGTCAGCAGGGGGGCGAACAGAAATGCGAGCCATTTTTTCATTGCAGAGTCTCTGAAAAGTTCAAAATCCCTATGTCTATCGACCTTTTATACATAAGCTTTAATATATGGCTCCCTGTATCTTGGGTGCCAACATTGGAGTTTTATTAGCGATGTCCGTTTACCATCCTCTCAACGATGACCATGGCCAGCGCGTCGTACTGTCCACCCCCTCCTCGCCTACGTCGTTATCAAGCTGGACCGACCCTAAGGCCCTCGCCACCGTCGTGCCCGGTGGGCCGCTCCCGTCCAGCCTGAATGGGATTGCCTTCTCAAAGTGGGAAGCACCTGCCCCGGAACCTGATATCTGGCAGGCGATGCTGGGCGACCTGCCTTTTACTATTGCCTCCGCCCCACCAATGTCGGTTGCGACTGGACATAAGCCCGCTGCCGGCACGATCATTCTCGAGCCGGATGGGCGAGTTTGGATCATTCACCCCAGTAATGCCTTCGGGGGCTACTCGGCAACCTTTCCCAAGGGCAAGCGCGATCCTGGCTGGAGTCTCGAAGCAACGGCCGTCCGCGAAGCCTATGAGGAAGCAGGGCTCCATGTGCAACTGGTGAGCTGGCTGACGGATGTGACGCGCTCCACCAGCGTTTGTCGCTACTACTTGGCCCGACGCATTGGGGGCTCCCCAGCCTCGATGGGCTGGGAGAGCCAGGCGGTTAGCCTGGTACCGCGCTCTCTTCTGGCAGAGGTCCTGAAACACCCAAACGACGCTGCCATCCTTGAGGCCTTGCGAAAGGGCTGGCTGTTGTCACCCTGACTCCCTGCTACCTGTCTCTTATTTGAGACACCTTAAGTCATTGAAATTGTTGTCCAGGGGTTTTGTATTCATTAATTCGTTGCTTTTTTGCGACACAACGCCCCATCTCCACCAGCTATTCCGCGAGGAGACGGATAACATCAGCTTGTTAACACCTTGAAAGAATTAGTTAATTCGAGCGACTGGCATGTGTATCGCATTACTTTGTTAGTACAGGTAAGGATGCCCTTTACCAGCTCCTTTACCTGTGGGGAGCCTTGCTCCGCCAAGGAATGGCGGTTCAGGAACGGATTCCTGGCAAGGATGCTCCGCGTCTTCGATCGCGACGCACCTGAGCGTCGTGACCAGGGCATTGGAATGCTCTATATAGATGCCCTATTTATCAGTTCCCTGTGTACCTTAGGCCGCTTAGCGGCCTTATTTTTTGCTTTATCCCTCATCCAGTATGCGGTGAGTGAACCCCTACCTGGTATTTCATACCGTCGCCCGGTTCCCTTGTAGAATAGCTCTCGAGCGGATGTGCATGCAGCACTCTTCCTCTCGCCGATCAATAAGCCGGATGGGTAGGCTTCTTTTCTACGCTTGCTGTCTTTGTTACCTGACATATTCTGGGTTCTCATTGGTATATCGTTGATCATGGCAAGAGCTATGAGTCAGCGACGCCAGGCCTGAGGAATCATTGTTTACTGGAGACATGGGATGGTAATGCAGGCTCACTATGAACTTGTATTGGTGACGGATCTATTTGTCCTGATTCGAGACCGGGACGACGGTGGGCGCACCATTACCCATGATGCGCAAAGCGTCGTCGCCCGGGTCGACGCCGCTCTTGAGGGTCTGGGGAAACGCCGCCTGTACTATCAGGATACGGATGGCCGATTTGATGAGCTCAGTCACCGGGAGGGGACTTTTCTGGAATTTCGGTTGTGCAGTGATCACCAGCAGGCTTATTTCCTCGAGCAGCTGAGTACCGCCAATCAGGACACTCATTGCCTCGAGGAGCCGGCATGAGTCTACCCACCCTGCTTATCGGCTGGTACTGCGCCTTGAGCCTGGCCACGTTTCTCATGTTCGGCTGGGACAAGCTCGCCGCACGGCGAGGCACCTGGCGCACGGCAGAGTCAACGCTGTTTTCGCTGTCCCTCCTCGGCGGATGGCCGGGCGGGTATCTGGGGCGCTTGATGTTTCGTCACAAGACGCGCAAGTCGGGATTTGGCGCCAAGCTTACTCTCGTCGCCCTGCTCAATCTTGGCCTGCTCTACCTGACGATCGCGTACCTTGGGCATTGAGTGCTGATGGAATCCTTTCCCGCTTCCAGCGGCCGGCAAGCTACAGGGCTATCTCCCCAGGCACGCAGCGTCATGAGCACGGCATTACTCAATGCCCTGAAACAATCTCGGGTTGTATATCCTGGCCTGGGTTCTGACCAGCGAGAGTATATTGATCTCGGGATGCAGTGGGTTCACGACAGCCACTTGATCAATGCCAGCTAGCACCCGCGCATGCTTACGGTGTCGATCGCCAGGGATGTGGACGGGAGTGACTGGAACGACTATGATGCATTTATGTAGCAATTCTGCTGCCTATCTGTAGGGAGGTTAGGCTATGAGTGCTGAAGCCATCATCGAGCCATCCGGCTACGAAGCTCCCGATACCTTCGATCAGTTTATTTTTGACCTGAAAGCTCGAGCACGGCATGACAAGAGCCCCATTATCAGTCCCAAGATGTTCTGCCTTGCCCTGGGCATGGATGTTCAGACACTGGCTGCCCGGGCGCACGTGCATCGCGTAACCGTGAACCGTGCCCAAGGGGCCGAGAAGCTGCAAGCCTACCTACGGGACGCGGTGCGAGTCATGAGCGCCGCAGCTGAGTTGAATGGCGCCTTCCAGGATGCCGCGTTCTGGTTCCGCAATGAGCCGATCAGCGCATTCGATTTCAAGACCCCAGAGCAACTGGTCAGTGAGGGGCGTGCCGAGGATCTATTGCGCTACGTCCAATCGCTGATCGCGGGCGCGGCCGGATGATCCTTACCAGCCTGGCAGATCAGCCGGCTTATCGTGTCCATGTCCCCCGCTGGGCGATCGCGCCAACCAGTGGGGCTGGCTCCGCCCAGCATGGCGGACGCCTCAATCGTATCGGGGTGTCTGCCCTTTACTTGGCTCTGGACGAGCAGACTGCTCTCACGGAGTACCGGCAGCTCTCGACACTGATGCCTCCCGGGTTGATTGTAAGCTACATAGTAGAGTTGGCTAGCGTGGTGGACTTTCGCCAAGGATACTCAGCTGACTGGGACTCGCTCTGGCAGGAAATGTCTTGTGACTGGCGCAGACAGTGGTTTAACGAACGTGTCGAGCCGCCGAGCTGGTTACTCGGCGACTTGGCGATGGAGGCTGGCGCTAGCGGAATCCTGTTTCCATCGATGGCCCACCGGGGCGGGGTGAATCTGGTGGTCTACACAGACGCACTTGACGCTCAGGATCGGCTAGAAGCCTACGACCCAGACGGCCGGCTGCCTGTCGATCAAACTTCCTGGCCTTAATCGCGTTATCGCTTCACGACACACTGTCCCTACCTCTCCTCGAGACCTGTCACAGCGCGAATGAGTAGAGAGATGCACAATCATCATGAAACGCTGATCGTTCGTGGCGACGCTGATATTCGCTGCTACTGACGTGCTATGGAAGGTCAGCTGTATGTAGATATCGATCCGGTTAACTTTGGGAGGGTGTTTGCCGCTCGATGGTTCCTCCCAGGCTAGTCTTTCAACGCTAGCAGTTTAGCTATACTGTTAAAAAATACAGCATCGAGTGAGGAATCGATTGTTCAACAGTACAAAATGTTTTACGAGCTCGAGCAGCGCTTCGATCGGGTTGTCGAGACCAGCCAGCAACTGATTGAAGTGTATCGAAACAACATGGGGGCCGCCTGGGCACTCCACTCCCCGACGCCGAATGAGGCCTGGCTGCGGCAGGTGCTTCTCGATTTCTGGTATGTCGACGAGCAGGATGGCCGGGCGACCCGGACCTATGTCGGCCTGCTGGCCGCCAACGAGGCGGTGCTGTCCGCCGTCGCCGCGACGATCAGCCACGGCTGCGTGGACAACGTTAGCTTTTGCCCTGCTTCATATAAGCAATAAGTTCTTTCTCGAGGCTGCAGCGGGGCATCACATAGAGTGCGTAGTGGATGGCTTCGTGAGAGGCTTGGCGCTGAGTATCGTCAGGAAACATGTCCTTCATGGGTGCGAGCTATTTGCTGAGGTGACCAGTATTGGCAACGCAGATAGACCACTAGCTCGAATAGCTCCCCATCGGGAGGTAACTTGGGGTGCCCCAATGACGTGCCAACCGTGCCCGATGACCCGCCAGGCTGGCATCGTAGCCTGCGGAAACACTGACCGTATGACGAGTGAGCCCTAGTGACACGGTACCTGATGGGTCAGCTGTTGCACTTGGTCATTGTGACCGCCACTCTTCTGTAAGTATACTTCAAATGTATAGACATTTAATTTGACCGCAGGATTCTCATGGCCAGTGCTCCACCTCTCTATCAGCAGATACGGCAGCACCTGCTAGACAAGATCACCAGTGGTGAATGGCCCTCACATCACCAGATTCCCCCGGAAGAGCAGTTGGCCCGTGATTTCAAGGTCAGCCGTATGACTGCCAACAAGGCGATCCGTGATCTGGTCCAGAAAGGGTATCTAACTCGCCAGCCGGGGCTTGGCACCTTCGTCACCGATCGAAAGGCGGAGTCGTCACTAATCGAAGTGTATAACATCGCTGAGGAAGTGCGGTCCCGTGGGCACCAGTATGGCAGCACGGTGCTGACCTGTGAAGCGATTGAGGCCGATGACGAGGTGGCGCTCCGCCTGGGGGTGCGACTTGGCAGCCGAGTTTTCCACACTTTAATCCTTCATCTCGAGAATGGTGTGCCGATCCAGCTCGAAAAACGCTTCGTCAATCCACGCTGGGTCCCGGATTATCTCGACACCGACTTTTCCCGTCACACGCCCAACGAGGTGCTGGTCGCGGCCTGCCCTATCACTGATGTCGAGCACATCGTTGAAGCGGTTCTGCCTGATGGCCAGGCTGCCGAGTGGTTGGCCATCGATACAGCAAGCCCTTGCCTAAGCATGATTCGCCGCACTTGGTCGGGAGAGCAACTAATCAGCTATGCGCGACTGCTCCATCCTGGCGAGCGGTATAAGCTGCGTTCCTCAATGCATCGCGAGCCGAAATGATTGCCGAATAACCTAATACGATCGCAAACGGCCGGCATTTCCGGCCGTTTGCATATGCTTACTATAAGGCAGATTCAGCCGGCTAGCGTCTGAACCAGGTAGCCGGTGGGTATCGCCAGCAACAGGCTTAGAGCTACGCGAATGAACCACACCACCAGCATACGACCCACCGAAAGCGGAATGCTGGTGGAGAGGATGCAGGGAATCGAGGCTGAGAAGAACAGCACCGCGGACACTGAAACCACGCCAGCGGCGAAGCGAGCCGCAAACTCAGCCTCGGCCATCAGCAGCGCCGGCAGGAACATCTCGGCGAGCCCAGCGGCTGAGGCTTGAGCCAGAGCAGAAGCATCCGCCACACCCCAAACCGCCACAAAGGGATAGAAGAGCCATCCCAGCCATTCGAACAGTGGCGTGTACTTGGCTGCCATCAGACCCAGCAGACCCACTGACATGATCGAAGGCAGGATACTGATAGCCATCAACAGCCCTTCCTTGAAGTTGAGCGCCACGCTGCGATGCAGGCTCGGGGCTTTCTCGGCCACTTCCAGGCCGGTCTGCCAGGCCGTGGTCAGCCGCTTGCCGGGTGCTGCTTCCGGCTCACCATCTTTAGCACTGTCATCCATCCGTGACAGCGGCGGCAGCCGCACAGTCACCGCAGTGACAATAAAGGTGATCAGCAGAGTGAGCCAGAAGTAGAGGTTCCACACGTCCATCAGGTCGAGGGTTTTAGCAACGATGATCATGAAGGTGGCCGAGACCGTGGAGAAGCCGGTAGCAATGATGGCCGCCTCCCGTGCCGAATATTGCCCAGCCTGATAGACCCGGTTGGTAATCAGTAAGCCGATTGAATAACTGCCCACGAACGAGGCTACGGCGTCGATGGCCGAGCGGCCCGGCGTGCGCCAGATGGGGCGCATTACCGGCTGTACTAGCACTCCGATGAGTTCTAGCAGGCCATAGCTGATCAACAGCGCCAGGAAGATGGCGCCGATCGGTACGATCAGGCCCACCGGGATAACCAGCTTGTTGAACAGGAAAGGCAGCATATCGGGCTCTTGCAGGAAGGCTGGCCCCCAGCCGGTCAATGCCATCACCGCGGCGGCGACACCGGCAATTTTCAACACCGTGAAGATGCCCTCGGTCAGGTTGCGGTTCCAATAACCCCGGATCAAGGGATAGGCCGCGCCGGCAACGATCAGCGCCAAGGCATAAAGTCCACTGGCATCTCCCAGCAGTGTGCGCGCGCCGGTCACCATATGGTCTAGAGGAATGGTGCGCTTTCCTGAAATCTCGATGGGCACGAAGAAGATAAGGATACCCAGGACACTGGGCAGGAACAGCTTGAGAAGAGTAGCGGCAGCGGCTGGATGCCGAGCCTGTGTGTCTTGGCGATTCATGAGCACGCCTCTTGTCTTGTGTCGTGTGGTGACTGGATTGGGTTCGGCGTCCTGCCTTGATATGTATATACATTAAAGTAAGCCAGACCACTGCCCTAGCCTAGTTACCCAGGCTAGACATTGGTCTAACAACCGGGGCTGGGTAAGCGAGAAGCAGGGCTGGAATACAAGGTATCTTTTTGTTTTAGCAAGTATATTTCCGTCATTTTCTCGAACACGATGGAAGTTACTATTTTGCCTCTTTAGCTGTTGCCTTGACGAGGCTCCTGCCGCTGAGTTTAATTGTATATACATTGGGATTGCATCTGCTGAGCCAACCGGAGGAGCCCTCCATGTCAAATACCAACCCCCAGCGCCGTGTGTGGCGTGATATCTACGTATTCGATGGGCTGCGCACACTGCCCGAGCCCATGGCAGTCATCACCGAAGGGGCACGGGTTGCGTCGCTGGTGTCGATGAGGGAGTTCGACGAGAAATTGGTGGAAGGTTGCCATGACATGGGGCGTGGCGGCGTGATGACCCCTGGCCTGGTGGATTGCCATACCCACCTGGTGTTTGGAGGCTCCCGTGCCGACGAGTTCGAAGCGCGCCTTGAAGGAGTCAGCTACGAGGAGATCGCTCGGCGTGGCGGCGGTATCCTGAGGACAGTGACCGCCACACGGGAAGCCAGCGAGGACGAACTGTTCGAACTGGCCAAGCCGCGCCTCGAGGCGATGATCGCCGATGGTGTTACCACTGTGGAGATCAAGTCTGGCTACGGCCTAACGGTCGAGGATGAACTTAAGATGCTGCGCGTGGCGCGCCGCCTCGGTGAGGCATTACCCGTGCGAGTCGTAACGACGCTGCTTGGTGCTCATGCCCTTCCGCCAGAATTCAAAAGCGACAGCGACGGCTATATCGACCTAGTGTGCCAGGAGATGGTTCCGGCGGCCGCCAAAGAGAACCTTGCCGATGCCGTCGATGTGTTCTGCGAGAAGATTGCCTTCTCAGTGGCGCAGTGCGAGCGGGTCTTCGAGGCCGCCGAGGCGCATAGCCTGCCGATCAAGGCCCATGCTGAGCAACTCTCCAATCTCGGCGGCACCGCCATGGCGGCCCGTCACGGGGCGCTCTCCGCCGACCATATTGAGTTTCTCGATGAAACTGGTATCGCCGCCTTACGCAACGCCGGTAGCGTCGCCGTAATCCTGCCGGGCGCCTTCCACACCCTGCGTGAGACCCAACAGCCACCCATCGCAGCGCTACGTGCGGCCGGCGTGCCCATGGCAGTAGCCACCGATGCCAACCCAGGCAGCTCTCCACTGTTCATGCCCAGCCTAATGCTCAACCTGGCCTGCACCCTGTTCCGCCTGACGCCCCAAGAGGCACTGGCCGGAATGACTGCCCATGGTGCAACTGCCCTCGGGCTCAAGGGGGAGGGGCGAATCCACGCAGGGGCCATGGCCGACCTGTGCGTCTGGGATATCGATACCCCGGCTGCACTAGCCTATGCCGTACAACCCGGCCGTCTGCGTCAGCGCCTGTTTCAGGGGGAACTGACCCATGCCGTCTGATACCCCGCTTCACCGCGATTTCGACAGCACCTTGTGGCAGGGGCGCATCGATCCCGAGCCTGATAGCGAGCGCTGGCACCAGATGGTTCAGCCACTTACCAAGGGTGCTACTCCTGGCTGTGCGCTGCTTGGCTTCGCCTGCGATGCTGGTGTAGCGCGTAATCAGGGCCGTGTAGGTGCGGCCGAGGGGCCTACTGCGCTGCGTCGGGCCCTGGCTTCGCTAGCTTGGCATCGACAAGGGCCTGCCTACGACGCCGGTGACGTGCGCTGTGAAGGCGATGCCATGGAAGGTGCCCAACAAGCCCTGGCTGGCCACCTCGTCCCCCTGCTGGACGAAGGCCACTTGCCTATCGTGTTGGGTGGCGGCCACGAAATGGCCTACGCCAGCTGGTCGGGGCTCGCCCAGCATCTGGCGGCCAGAGGCGAGACGGCGCCACGCATAGGCATTATCAACTTCGATGCCCACCTCGACCTGCGCGACCCTGCCCATGTTCGATCCTCGGGTACGCCCTTTATGCAAATTGCCGAGGACTGCGTTCAGCGCGGCTGGCCGTTCCGTTACGCGTGTCTCGGGGTGAGTCGTACCGCCAATACGCGGGCCCTGTTTGCCCGCGCAGCCGAGCTTAGGGTGCTCGTCCACGAAGATCGTGACTTTCTGCCGGATCGCCTCGACGGCATCCAACGCGCACTAGAACGCTACTTGGTGCACTGCGACCACCTCTACCTGACCATCGATCTGGACGTGCTGCCGGCCGCCGAGGCCCCTGGCGTGAGCGCTCCTGCCGCCCGTGGCGTTCCGCTCGCCTTGATCGAGCCGTTGATCGAGTGCGTACGAGATAGCGGCAAGCTGCGCCTGGCCGACTTGGCGGAGCTCAATCCCAGCCGTGATATCGACGGCCGCACCGCCAGGTCGGCAGCTCGCCTGGTGCATCTGCTGACCTTGAATGCCTGAGAGCCGAAAGCTCTATACCCATGACCATCCACTCCAGAGGCAATACATGACCATGCAAGACAAGCGTCACGACCCCTCCCGCAACATCGGCGCCCCCACCGGCACCGCGCGCAGCTGCAAGAGCTGGCTCACCGAGGCCCCGTTGCGCATGCTAATGAACAATCTGCACCCCGACGTGGCCGAGCGTCCCGAAGATCTGGTGGTGTATGGCGGCATTGGCCGTGCCGCTCGCGACTGGGAATGCTACGACAAGATTGTCGAAACCCTGCAGCGTCTGGAGGATACACAAACCCTGCTGGTGCAGTCCGGTAAGCCCGTAGGCGTATTCGAGACCCACAAGGACGCGCCACGCGTACTCATCGCCAACTCCAACCTGGTGCCGGCCTGGGCCAACTGGGAGCACTTCAACGAGTTGGATCGCAAGGGCCTGATGATGTATGGCCAAATGACCGCCGGCTCGTGGATCTACATCGGTTCCCAGGGCATCGTTCAAGGTACTTACGAGACCTTCGTCGAGGCCGGCCGTCAGCACTATGACGGCGACCTCAAGGGTCGCTGGATTCTGACTGCCGGTCTCGGTGGTATGGGCGGCGCTCAACCGCTGGCCGCCACCCTAGCCGGTGCCTGTTCACTCAACATCGAGTGCCAGCAAACCAGCCTCGACTTCCGCCTGCGGACCCGTTACTTGGACGAGCAAGCCCAAGACCTGGACGACGCCCTAGCCCGCATCGAGCGCTATACAGCTGAGGGCAAGGCGATTTCCATCGGCCTATGTGCCAATGCAGCCGATGTACTGCCAGAGCTTGTCAAGCGCGGTGTCAAGCCGGACATGGTCACCGACCAGACCAGCGCCCACGACCCACTGCACGGTTACCTGCCCTCCGGCTGGACTTGGGAGGAGTACGTGGAGCGGGGCAAGTCACAGCCCGAGGCTACCGTCAAGGCAGCCAAGCAATCCATGGCGGTACACGTCCAGGCCATGCTCGATTTTCAGAAGATGGGCGTGCCCACCTTCGATTACGGTAACAACATTCGCCAGATGGCTATGGAGGAAGGCGTCGGGAACGCCTTCGATTTCCCGGGCTTCGTTCCGGCTTATATCCGCCCGCTGTTCTGCCAAGGCATCGGTCCCTTCCGCTGGGCGGCGCTCTCCGGAGACCCGGAAGACATCTATAAAACAGACCAGAAGGTCAAGGAGCTGATCCCCGACGATCCGCACCTACACAACTGGCTCGACATGGCACGCGAACGCATCAGTTTTCAAGGCTTGCCGGCGCGCATCTGCTGGGTTGGCCTCAAGGACCGCGCCCGCCTGGGCCAGGCCTTCAACGAGATGGTCAAGAACGGTGAACTTAAGGCCCCGGTTGTTATTGGTCGCGACCACCTGGACTCCGGCTCGGTCGCCAGCCCCAACCGTGAGACAGAGTCCATGCAGGACGGTTCTGATGCCGTGTCCGACTGGCCGTTGCTGAACGCTCTGCTCAACACCGCCGGTGGCGCCACCTGGGTGTCGCTGCACCACGGTGGCGGAGTGGGCATGGGCTACTCCCAACATGCCGGGGTGGTAATCGTCGCCGATGGTACCGATGACGCGCACGCCCGCCTGGGCCGCGTGCTGCGCAACGACCCAGGTACCGGCGTCATGCGACACGCTGATGCTGGCTACGAGATTGCCAAAGAGTGTGCTCAAGAATACGGCCTTGATCTGCCGATGATGAACAAATAACAGGAGACCTACCGATGATTCATCTCGAGATTCAGCCCGGCCAGATGACCCTGGCGCAGGCGCGCCAGGTCTTCCAGGAACCCGTCAGTGTGAGTCTGTCGGCCAGTGCCGACGCCAATATCGCCAAGTCCGTCGATTGCGTTAACCGGGTTATCGCCGAGAACCGCACCGTCTATGGCATCAATACCGGCTTTGGGCTCTTGGCCCAGACTCGCATCGCCAACGAGGATCTTGAGGCGCTGCAACGCTCATTAGTACTCTCTCACGCTACCGGCGTCGGTGAGGCCATGGATGACGATCTGGTTCGGCTGATCATGGTACTTAAGGTGAACAGCTTGGCGAGAGGCTTCTCCGGCATCCGCCGTGAGGTACTCGATGCCCTGATTACGCTGATTAATACCGAAATTTACCCGCATATCCCGCTCAAGCAGGCTGTGTCAAAACACAGTCTCGACTGGCACACTGCCCATCAGGCTTCCTGATGGGCAGTTTTCGTCATGGCACGCTATATCACCGGTGAGTCTCGCGAGCAGCTCGACCTGCTACCGCCTTCCCTCGATGAGTTGATCCCCGACGACCATCTTGTTCGCATCATTGACCTCTACGTCGATTCCCTCGATCTCGATGCCCTGGGCTTCGAGCGCGCTCGACCGGCGGCAACCGGGCGTCCAGGCTATCATCCCGCCGACATGCTCCGGCTCTACCTGTACGGCTATCTTCAGCAGATCCGCTCGTCACGCCGCTTGGAACGCGAATGTCAGCGCAACGTCGAGCTGATGTGGCTACTCAATCGGCTGACTCCCGACTTCAAGACCATCGCCGAGTTTCGACGCAAGCATCCGCAAGCGTTTCGTCAGCTGTGCCGTCACTTCGTGCGTTTCTGCCGTGACGCCGGTTGGCTGGCCAGCCGCGAAGTGGCCATCGATGGCAGCAAATTCGGTGCTGTGGCCAGCAAGAAGCGCGTGGTGAGTCGACAGGCGCTGGCCCGTGAGGAGCAGGCGCTGAACGCGCGTATCGACACCTGGCTGGAAGGCCTCGACGAGACCGATCGCGAGGAAACGCATCGGGATGGGCCAGACGATGGCCAACGCCGGCGATCGCTCGAACGGCTCAAGGCCCTGCGTGACCAGACCCGGGACAGTCGTGAGCGCATGGAACGACTTGGGATCCATCATCACGTCACCGGTGAGCCCGAGGCCCGGCTCATGCGCTCGCCGCAGGGAAGCCGGACCGCCTATAACCTGCAAACGGCGGTGGATACCGACACCCATCTGATCGTACACCACGAGACGGTGCAGGACGGCGATGACAGTCGCCAGTTACGGCCCATGGCGGAGGCGGTACAAGCGGCACTCGGAAAGACAGAGCCGATTTCGCTACTGGCCGATGCCGGCTACTCCAACGGCGAACAACAGCAGCATTGCGAGGATCGCCACGTCGCGTGCCATATCCCGCCCCGGCGGGCCGTTAACAACCAAGGAGGCGGCCAGCTATACCAAGCCGATGCCTTTCACTACGAACCGGACCGGGATGCCTACCGCTGCCCGGCCGATCACAGGCTGCCACTGAAACAACGCCATAGGTCCCAGAAAGTCCTTCACTATGCCAACCCCTCGGCCTGTGCCGGCTGTTCCCTCAAGCCACGCTGTACGGTGGGGCGTTGGCGAACCGTCACGCGCCATCAGTATGAAAGCGCCTTCGAGACGTCGCGACAGCGCCTGACAGACGATCCTAAGGCGATGACGCGTCGCCGCGCCACTGTCGAGCATCCCTTCGGTACGCTCAAGGATACGTTGATGGGGAACGCCGGGCGTCTACTGGTGCGCGGGCTCGATAAAGCCCGGGGAGAGATCAGCCTGGCGGTACTGGCGTACAACCTGAAGCGGTTGATGCGACATATCGGGATCGAGACGCTGATGACCCGGCTGAGGCGGGCCTCGGTCTGAGGCCGGAACTATATCAATGTGACATCGGCAAGACTGCAACGAAATCGCCCCGCAAAAGCGGGGCGATTGGAGTGACCTCCGGCAAGCCGTTTTGACACGGCCTGCAAGGGCTCTGTTGGCGCTTCTGGCGATCTGGCACCGCTGGCTCATATGAGCGTGGTGCTGCTTGGCGAAGGCAAGGCACGCTACCGTGGAGAGTGGATCACGGCCCAACAAGCACTGGAAATCGCCGGGCTGGTCCCGATGGAGCTGGCACCGAAAGAGGGCCTGGCTCTACTCAACGGTACTCAGGTCTCCACTGCCTATGCCTTGCGCGGCCTGTTCGATGCCGAGGATCTGTTCGCCGCGGCCACGGTGTGCGGGGCATTGACCGTAGAGGCTACTTTGGGCTCGCGTTCCCCCTTTGACGCCCGGGTTCATGAGGTACGCGGTCAACGCGGCCAGATCGACGCGGCGGCAGCCTATCGGCACTTGTTGGAGGAGCATAGTGCCATCGGCGACTCCCATGCCGACTGCGACAAGGTGCAGGATCCTTATTCGCTGCGTTGCCAGCCTCAGGTAATGGGGGCTGTACTGACTCAGATCCGCCAAGCTGCCGAGGTGCTGGCCGTTGAGATAAATGCGGTGTCCGACAACCCGCTGGTATTTGCCGAGGACGACGACATCATCTCAGGTGGCAACTTCCACGCTGAACCGGTGGCCATGGCCGCCGATAACTTGGCGCTGGCTATTGCCGAGACTGGTTCTCTTGCCGAACGGCGCATATCGCTGATGATGGATAAGCATATGTCCCAGCTACCGCCCTTCCTAGTAGAGAACGGCGGGGTCAACTCGGGCTTCATGATCGCCCAGGTCACCGCAGCAGCACTCGCAAGCGAAAACAAGGCCTTGGCCCACCCACACAGCATAGATAGCCTGCCCACCTCGGCTAACCAAGAGGACCATGTCTCCATGGCGCCGGCCGCCGGCAAGCGGCTATGGGAAATGGCCGATAACGTTCGCGGCATCCTGGCCATCGAGTGGCTGGGAGCTTGCCAAGGGCTCGACATGCGCCATGGTCTGAAGAGCACCGAGTCGCTGGAGCAGGCCAGGCGTCTACTGCGAGAACGTGTCAGCCATTACGAACAAGACCGCTTCTTCGCTCCAGATATTGAAGCCGCCAGTGAATTACTTGCCGCCCGCACTCTGAGCCCTCTGGCTCGCCCCGGCACATTGCCTAGTCAGCACTGACACATCTGATGTTTCCCCGCGGTCAGGCTGCGGGGAAAACAACACATTTAATTCCAATGATAAGAGAGTTAGCTTTCCATGAATGCTATTGTCTTGGCCATCCTGGTGATGGTCGGCCTGAGTCTTGCCCGTGTTTCCGTAGTCTTTGCCCTGATTGTCGCCACGCTGGTAGGCGGTCTGTATGCCGGCATGCCGATCAATGCCATCCTCGATGCCTTTAATGACGGCCTTGGCAATGGTGCCACCGTAGCGCTCGCCTATGCCGTGCTGGGCGCTTTCGCTGTGGCGCTTTCTCGCTCGGGGATAACCGAGGTGATGGCGAATCGTGCCATTCGCCGCTTTCATATCGACGAGTCGGGCAGCGCCAGCAGTCGACATGTGGTGACCTATACGCTGCTAGCCGCGCTGCTGGCCGCAGCGGTTAGTTCCCAGAACTTGATCCCAGTACACATCGCCTTTATTCCAGTATTGGTGCCTCCGCTGCTCAAGCTGATGAACCACCTTCAACTAGATCGTCGTCTGGTTGCCTGTGTGCTCACCTTCGGCATCACCGCGCCCTACATGTTGCTGCCGGTGGGCTTTGGTGCCATCTTCCTCAACGATATCCTACTGACCAATCTCAATGAGAGCGGTGCCGAGCTGGGTCTCGAGGTGACGCGACAGATGGTGCCGATGGCTATGGTTATTCCCATCGGGGGCATGGCTGTAGGGCTTGTCGTTGCG
This sequence comes from Halomonas sp. McH1-25, assembly GCF_022348165.1. Taxonomy (GTDB): domain Bacteria; phylum Pseudomonadota; class Gammaproteobacteria; order Pseudomonadales; family Halomonadaceae; genus Modicisalibacter. The sequence goes on along the minus strand of NZ_JAKRFI010000011.1, from coordinate 100,508 downwards.
GCGCTCATCAGCTATCGCAAAGGGCGTAAATATAATGATCGTTATCTAGCTCGTGGTGACGAGACACCGGCCGAGGCGGCTCAGCATCTGAAGGGTTGGCAGAAGGCTGTACTAGCCCTCGCGCTGATCAGTACGGTAGCGGTTCAACTCTATACTGGCTCGATGGTGCTGGGCGGCATCTTCGGTTTCGCCGTGCTCTCCCTGAGCGGTGTATTTCACTGGCATGAGCAGGACGGTATATTCACTGAAGGCATGCGCATGATGGCCTTGGTCGGCTTCATCATGATCACGGCAGCAGGCTTTGCCAGCGTGATGCAGGCCACTGGTGAAGTTGAGCGGCTGGTAACTAGCGCCGCCGAGGTAATTGGCGACAACAAGGGGCTTGCCGCGCTGATCATGCTGCTCGTGGGCCTATTCATCACAATGGGTATCGGCTCGTCCTTCTCGACAATACCAATTATTGCCTCACTCTACGTGCCCTTGGCGCTCAACTTCGGCTTCTCGCCGATGGCTACTATAGCCCTTGTTGGCACCGCTGCTGCGCTGGGTGATGCCGGTTCACCAGCCTCTGATTCGACGCTGGGCCCCACCGCTGGACTCAATGCTGATGGCCAACATGATCATATCTGGGACACGGTAGTTCCGACCTTCTTGCACTACAACATTCCGTTGGTGATCTTTGGGTGGGTCGCGGCCATGGTGCTGTGATTTCTTTGAAATTTATTAAAAAAATCGGCTTATCCTCGAGTTTCCGGTTTTTATAGTAGTTTAGAGAATGTTCCCCTTGTTAGATTACTAATCCCATCGCCTTTTCCCGGCCGCGTTCCGGTAAGTCGCCGTACGCCTTAAATGTTGTCATCAGCGTAGTGACCCACGGCGAGACCGAGCTGTACCAGCCTGCCGGGAAAGCGTTGCCGGCGGGCTGGGCCACGAAACCAAGGCCGCCACGCTCGACGGCAAGGGCCAGCCCCACCACGGCGAACTGATCCTCGCGTTCTCGCTCGACGCATTCCTGGGCAGCGACAAGGCCAGGCACCCTTACCGTCGCGCGCGATGATCATCGGTTGGCGACCAGCCTGCATGGTAATGAAGTCGTTAGTGTTCGGGATCTGGCTCTCGTGGCACGCGAAAATCCACTGCTTCTCGAAGGTCAGTTCCATCTCCAGGTCAAACAAGGCCTCATCGGTGAACATCTCACGGGCCATCTGGTAGACGCCGTCATCAGGGCAGCAATCGAGACAGTTCTCGACGAATTGCTGCCACTCGCGGATAGAGCGTTGTGCTGTCATCGGTCATCACCGAATGGCACGCGTCATTAATGATGGCCCCACCCTATGTTCCTTTTTGGTGAGGTAACTGGCATCTGTGACATCGCCTCGACTTCAACGTGAAGGGATAGCCTATACTGTTAAAAAATACAGCCACGGGTGAGGAACCGATGGTTCAACAGTACAAAATGCTTCACGAGCTCGAGCAGCGCTTCGATCGGGTTGTCGAGACCAGCCAGAAACTGATTGAAGTGTATCGAAACAACATGGGGGCCGCCTGGGCTCTTCATTCTCCTACGCCGGATGAGGCCTGGTTGCGGCAGGTTCTGCTCGATTTTTGGTATGAGGATGAACAGGATGGCCGGGCGACCCGGACCTATGTCGGCCTGGTGGCTGCCAACCAGACGGTGCTGTCCGCCGTTGCCGAGGTCAACACTGCCAAGGAGCACTTCGCCGCAACGATCAGTCAGATCAAGGCCGTGGACAAGCGATTGCTGGCCGACGTGAAGCTGACCCTGGCCCAGCGCCACCCTGCCCTGAACAGCAACCTGCGTGGCAGCGGTCTGACCCGGCTGCACCTGAAGCAATGCTGGCGCCATATCCCGGTCGCGGAGCAACCTCTCGAGCGGGTCAGGTTCGCCTGGTACACCAGCGGCCGCTCCATTCGCAAGATCACGGTACAGGAGGCCGAGAGCATGCTGCTGCGGCTGGACACCGAGGCGCCCCATGTCCGGATACAGCTGCGAGCCCTGGCAGGCATTCCCTCATCCGAACCGCTGGCCCAGGTTCAGACTCAGGCCCCGGTCATGCGGGCCAATCTGTTCTATCAGGATCCTTTGCCGGATGGCCGTCCCCGTCGCGCCATGAACGTGGCCTTGCCCTTGTTCGTCCCGTCAGAGGATGGCCAGCTGCCGCGTTATAACCAACCCGCCCCCTTCCCGCCGGAGGCCCGTACCCGAGCTGTCAGAAGCGATGAACGGCTGGAACAGGAGCCCTTTTTGAGCTCCATTCGGGCATTTCGGTATAAGACACCGGCGGCTGTGTCGGCCTAACGTCGCTTGGGAGGCCAACGTCATAGGCTGTGCCGGGGCGGGATGAACGGCGGACGATCGTTGGGGTCAGTTTCCGACGTAGTAAATACAGCCCATCATCGCTGCCCGGGCGTCCCATACACGGCGATTGAACATCCCTGATCGAGGCTTTGGGTGATTCCACCATGGGGACAGCCGGGTAGGCATAACGATCTTGTTCCAATAGGTATCAAGGCGGATGGTGGTATAGCCGACACCAAACCCCTCGGCCAGACCCCGCTGATTGGCACGGTTGAGGGCGATGAAATGATCAGGACGCTTCATGGCCAGCAGACGCGAGGCGGTGGCGATGTTGCCGGCGCGGGGTTCACCGGTGAAGGCACGGCTAAAGTCCGCGACGAAGTGCTCGTAATGTTCCTGGTCGACATCCCCGGACAAAGGAATATGGTACAGCGCATCCGAAATGTTGTCAGGCGCTTTATTGATCAGGCTGGCAAAGGTGCCCAATCCCCGCATGGTACCGAACCATGACCAGTGCAGTCCCCGATACGTTTTGCTTTCCTGCTGTGAGCCCGTACCGGCAATCGCACAGCGCTCATTCTGCGTCATCTGCTTCAGGCTACCCTTACGCTCGAACAGGTCGCGTGCCGCCTCGAGGATCTCCAGCCGACTTTTCGGGCTGCCGTGTGGATCGTTGCGGACACCTTCCAGAAAATCCTGCCAGGTGAGCGCCATCGGGGATGGACGACTGGCCCCGCCACGGGGTTTACGGACCCGATGGAATGTCGCCAAGGCCTTTTTCCGGTCGCGGTGGAGTTCGTACTGGGTACGGTAGGAAAGGAGGAAATCGTCGGTGATATCCTCCGAGCCTTCCCAAGCTGAATGAATAATGCTGGCCAACGCTTGAACGGCTTCTTCTCGCGCTTCTGGCCGCCAGTCTTGGGTAGCTGGCTGATGCCGTGTCGCTGATAAAGCCGAGGTAGGCTCGATCGGGTAAGCGAAGGGATCTCTCGCTGAAGCGCATGAAGGCAGTCATCGAGAGGCAGTAGGGTCTTCTGCCGGAAGGTAACAACTTCGGCTTCCTCGAGGGGCGTCAGCGACGTGGATCGAGCCGCTTTGGGGCCCATGCGAGTATCCTCGACCTACCCCGACTGCGCCACTTACGCACAGTTTTTAGATTAATGCCGTAGCGCCGGCTCAACGTCGCGACCGAATCTGTCGATCGCTGTATTTCTGCTCGGATGGCGTGCGTGGTCGTGGCGCGTTTATCTGAGCCATGGATCATCCTCCGACAATGGTTGGTAGGATAGATCATTACTCTTCGGGACCGCATACATAGAGATGTTACTTACTGATCATCGCCAAGGCGGGAGTGGCCGATGCCCTGAAGCGCTGCCAATAGACCGAGGAGGAAACGCCGTAGTGCCGTTGGAGCAAGTGCGCAAATGGTGAGCTGGACGCTCCAGAGGTGGCAGGCTGGGGCTGACTATCAACGCCTGGGGGTATGTTCGAGGCGCAGCCGATTCAAATAGGTTCCCGGAGTGTACCGGATGCTGGCGAAAAAGACGCGAAAAGTGGCGCGGCGCGACACCGGAAGCTGACTGAAGAAGAATTCGACTTCCAGTTTGATAATGTACTTGATTCGCTCGAACAAGGCTATTATGTTTATTCTATAAACATCATATCTAATGCAAGGGTTGGTGACATTATAATGGCATCTTCTCCAAAAAGAGTTGAAAACATCATGTGAGCAGTACAAACCTCAGTGAGGGCTATTTCATGTTACGGTCAATTGCTGCAGCAGGTGCGGTTGTAGTTGCCTTACAAGGATGTGGGGATAGTGAAGCAGAAGACTATTCAATCCACGACTACAGATACCAGTTTAAGTTCATTACACAATACCAAGAGGAACAAGACCTGCTCCCTCATATCGTTCAACTAGCAAAAGCTCGTCAAGCTGAGGACTCTGATGCTGACCTGGATGATGTGGCTGTAGGGGAACAAGACCTGACATTTGCAGCCTGTACTGTTGATTACGTAGCTCAGCATCCAATAGAAAGAAATGTGCCTAAGGATCAGTTTAACGATTGGTTTGATAAAGCAGTGTCTAAAATGAAGGAGGTGTATCTAACTACTCCTCAACGTGTAATCGATCAATACTCCATCGATCGTGCAAACGCAACAGGGTTTGTTAGGTTGATGGAAGGCAATTGTTTCCCGCATCGCCCAAGTGCATAATGAAGTTGTATGGTGAAGAATGTGATAGTAGCAGAAATGCTGCGTGCATCGGTGCAGTAACTGGTTGTGATGAAGCTGCAGCTCGTGATGTAAAGCCGGTCAATGATCCTATTACTTCGCTGAACTGCGATTGCCCCTCCCGGGTGGTGCAGGAAAATTACCAGTTCTCTCGCTCCCGCACTGGTATAGCGCGGTGAGGCTGGCGCCGAGTTGACCTTCTCCCTAGTTTAGGTCCGCTATCAATGTGAGAACCACTCCTCATGCGCACTGCTCGGCATACGCTACCGGTGGTAAATAATTCAGTGAGCTATGCGGTCTGACGTGGTTGTAGTGGGTCCTCCATTGTGTGATTTCGTGTCGTGCATCCGCCAGGCTCAGGAACCAGTGCTGGTTAAGGCAGCCGTCCCGGAACTTGCCGTTGAAGCTTTTGATAAACGCATTCCGCGTCGGCTTGCCCGGCTGGATAAAGGCCAGCGTCACCTTCCGCTCACGCGCCCAGAAGAACATCGCCTTGCTGGTCAGCTCCGGCCCGTTATCGCAGACAATCGAGGCTGGCAGCGGGCGCTGCTGAGCAATCTCGTCCAGGAACCGGGCCAAGCGACGTCCCGAAATGGAGGTGTCCACCAGTTGGCCGATACACTCCCGGCTGAAGTCGTCCACGATGTTCAGCATGCGAAAGCGACGCCCTGAGGCCAACTGATCCGAGGCGAAGTCCAGCGACCAGCGCTGGTTGGGGCGGTCCGGCAGTGGCATCGATGTTCTCGGCCGGGTCAGCCGCTTGCGCCGCCGGGTTCGGACCTGAAGGCCATGCTTGCAGTACAGCCGGTAGGTACGCTTGCGATTGATCACCAGACCCTCCTGACGCAACAAGGCATGCAGCAGCAAGTAGCCGTAGCGGGGGTAACAGGTCGCCAAGGCTTGCAGGCGTGCCCGAAGCGGCTCATCGTTACACGGCATCGCTTGGTACTGAGCCACCGACCTTGCCAGGCCCAGCAATCGGCAGGCACCTCGCTGGCTGAGCCAGCCACCTACCACCAGGTGCGTTACCGCCGCCGACACGTCAGGATGCGACGCTTGGTAGGCCTCAAGGTCCATCCAGGCTGAGAGATCACGCCCCTGTTGCCAGCCGTAGGCCAGGTAGTGCTCGTAGGCGCTATCGAAGTCACCCTGCACGACCGCGGCCGCGACGTCGGCATTCTCCGACCGATACCAGCACTCATCGAACAAGGCATTCGGATCACGACCCTCGCTCTGCCCGCACAGGCTGTAATGAGTAAACGCGTCCGGAAGATCGCCCGCTGCGATGGCCGCCGCCACATCCGGGTTATGGCTCAGGTAGTAGGTTTCATCGAACGCCACGCCACGCTCAGCGGTACTTCGGTCTTCGCCGACGCCGTACTGGACATAGTGGTCATAGCCGTTGGCATAGCCGTCGCGCGCCACCGCTTCGGCCACGTCCGGGTTGTGCCCCAGATAATAGATTTCTCCGAAGGCCATCACCTGCGGCGTCACCAGGTCAGGCGCTTGGGCTAACACGACCCGATCGTCGAAGAGCAGCAGCTCGACACTCTGCAGGGTATCCGTACCGGTGGCGTCTGTACTCATTGTCAGCGTGCCTTTATCGTTCCAGATCAGGGAGGCCTGACCGAAGCGTCCATGGTCTTGATGTCCATTTTTTGGCGGCGTATATTATTAATGTACGCAGCGAATTATTGGACATCATGGCGACGTCACACGACAGGGACATGGCTGAAGCGGCCATCGCCGCCTTCCAAGCCGAAACCGGACTGAGCGCGTCGCTTAGTCCGGCCATGGAGGGCGTTCCACAGCACGAATTCCTCGCTGAGCTGAGCGGACACCGCTTTCATGGTGAGGTGAAACGCTGGGTGTCTCACAACGTAGCCGCACTTTCGTACCAGTGGGCCAACGCCCCTGATCGGCTGCTGATCGCTGACTATCTCAACGTCAATGCCGCCCGGACGCTTCAGAGCCGGGGTATCCAGTTCATTGATATCGCAGGCAATGCTTTTATTGATCAGCCCCAACTCAAGGTGTTGATCCGAGGCAACCGGCGCACGACGACGATGGCGGCTGAGGAGAGGTCACATCCGGTTGAGCGCGCGTTTCAACGTAAGGGATTGGTGGTTATCTATCACCTGCTGACCCTGCCCGAGCTAGCAGGAGCGCCAATCCGCACCCTCGCCCAGTGTACCGGTGTCTCTCACGGCACCGTCGAGAATGTCCTCAAGGCGCTCGTGGAGGGAGGCCTCGCAGCAACCTTGCGGAAGGCAAATCGCAGGATCACCAAGATCACAGAGCCTCGAAAGCTGATGGAGCGCTGGGTCGTCGGCTATGGCGAAAAGCTGGCATCCAAACTGATAATAGGTGAATTCTACAGCGAGGCCACGGACTGGTGGGGTGAAGATAGCGTTACCCGCCTGGACGCAGCATGGGGCGGTGAGATTGCCGGCAGCTACTATAGCGGACACTTGAAACCACAAGTCGCCACACTGTATCTCTCCAGGGAGAAGCTGCCCCAACTGATGCAGGCTCACCGTTTGCGAAAGCCTCCGACAGGCATCGAGCCCAACCTTCGGATCATGGAGCGCTTCTGGCTCGACGAGCGCCCGGAGAGCAGTATGGTACACCCTCTGCTCGCTTATGCGGAGCTGCTACGAAGTGGCGACGCACGCAATGCTGACATCGCCAGGAGGCTTGATGAGCGCTACCTCGCTGACGCTTTCGGTGGCGCTTGACGAAGGGGCTAGCACTGTCCTGTCTGACGGTACCGAGGTACTCGCAAAATATGGCATCGATTACGTCCTGATCGGTGCGACGGCTCGAGATATCATCCTGCATTATTACTTTGGCGCTCCGATACGGCGCGCTACCGCTGACATTGATTTCGCCATCTATGTGCGAGGATGGGACGAGTTCCAACAGATCCAGGCTGGCCTGATAGACAAGGGATACCAGCCAGGGCGCGACCAGCAGGAATTACGATCTCCTGTTGGCTATGTCATCGACATCATTCCCTTTGGGGGCGTGGCCAACGCCGACAACACGATCAGTTGGCCACCGAAGGGCCATATCGAGATGTCCGTCGTGGGCTTCGAGGAAACCTGCCAAACGGCTTACCGTGTGACGTTGCCGGGGTCAGACTCACTTGTGATTAAAGTCGCCAATCTGGAGTGCCAGGTGCTGTTGAAGCTCATTGCTTGGACGGAACGAGCGCCGGAGACTCGCCGTAAAGATGCCGCAGACATAGCCTATCTTCTGCAGAATTTCGTGCGTGTCGATGCTGATCGGGGCACGCTCTATGAAGGCAAATGGGTATTGCGGCTTGAGGAGAATGGCTACGACACGGCCCTGACTGCTATGCAATTGTTAGGTGAGCGCGCCCGCTGCGTGGCTACGGCAGCTACACTCGACCAAGCCTTGGACTTGCTGAATGATCGGCTTCCGAAGCACCCACTTGAAATTCTGGCTGTCGACATGAGCCGCAGCACGATGGAATATCCTGATAGTTGCCTGCAGTGGCTGGAAACCTTACGAAGGGGGCTCGAGAGTGATTAACAGTACTATTCAGTACCACAGAGCCAGCCAAAGCTGCCCCTCTCTCGTCTACTAAGGGGAGACATTGGTGGCGGGGCCGGCATCCCCGGCGCCCGCCTTGCGGTGTTATCTAGCCCCACAAATCCCCATCGTTGGCACTGACCACACGCCCTTCCATGCTACCCCACATCAGGAAATGCCCGAGGGGGTCGATGCCCGCCGCCGCCACGTCAGGATGCGCCGCTTGGTAGGCCTCGACATCCATCCATGCCGAGGGATCACGCCCCTCTTCCCAGCCGTAGGCCAGGTAGTGCTCGTAGGCGCTATCGAAGGTACCTTGCTCGACCGCGGCCGCAACGTCGGCATTCTCCGCCCGATACCAGCGCTCATCGAACAGGGCATTCGGGTCACGCCCCTCGCTCTGCCCGTACAGGCTGTAGTGGGTAAACGCATCCGGAAGATCGCCCGCTGCGATGGCCGCCGCCACATCCGGGTTCTGCGCCAGATAGAAGGCCTCATCGAACGCCGGGCGGCTGTCCGAAACACTGCGCCCTTCGTCCTGCCCATACATGGCGAAATGCTCATAGCCGCTACGGAAGTCACCCCGCTCAACGGCGGCCGCCACATCCGGGTTATGGCTCAGGTAGTAGGCCTCATCGAACGCCGCGCCACGCTCAGCGGTACTCCGGCCTTCGCCGGCGCCGTACTGGACATAGTGGTCATAGCCGTTGGCATAGTCGCCGCGCGCCACCGCCTCGGCCACGTCCGGGTTGTGTCCCAGGTAATAACTTTCTTCGAAGGCCATCACCTGCGGCGTCACCAGGTCAGGCGCTTGGGCCAGTACCACACGGTCATCGAAGCGCAGCAGCTCGACATTCTGCAGGGTATCGGTACCGGTCGCGGTCGTAGTTACCGTCAAGGTGCCATCATCGTTCCAGGTCAGGGTGGCCTGGTCGAAGCGTGTCTCGAAGCGGGCCACGTCGACACCGGTCTCGCCATCGAGCTGGTCGTTGCCGGTGCCGCCGCTCAGGCGATCGTTACCCTCGCCGCCGAACACCACATCGTCGCCGGCATCCCCGAACAGCACGTCATCGCCGCCTTTGGAGCCCACGGTATCGTTACCGGCCCCGCCATGCAGTACATCATCGTCAGCACCCAGTACGATGGTCTGGCTGGCGCTGTCGCCCCAGACACGCTGGGCGCCGGCACCCCCGCTGATGGTTGCCGCGCCGATGACCGCGGCAAACTCGACGTTGTTGAGCTCAAGGAGCGGGCCTGAGGGCAGTGCCGTCGTGTCGATGACCAACGCCGTGGCGGCCGGACTGCTGGCACCCGGATTACCGTTGATGACCAGAGGCCCCGTTGGGGCGTTGCCGGTGGCCATGCTTGGCACGAGTGTCTGTACCAGCAGCGGTGCTGTCTGCGCTAGGCCCCCCAGAAAACCGGTCCCACCGCCGGTGAGGAGGGACTGATCGTCCGATCCGGCGGGGGTATGCGCCTGGATCTCCCGGATCAGCCCTGCCAGGCCGGTGCCGGCCGTCACCGGTGCGCTGTTGCCCGTGACCTGCAGTCCGTAGCCGGTAGGCACCTGCGCAGTCAGCAGGGATTCGCCTGACGAACCGATAGCGGCCAGGGGAATGTCCGCCACGCTGTTGTTGCCCACCTGCTCCGAGCGCTCGCCAGTGACGACCGGAATGGTAATGACCTGTGAGATGGAGCCATCTCCGTTCGTCATTTCCCCTCGCCCCACCTCGACGCCATCAACGGTCTCGCTGGGTGTAGTGGGCTGCGTTGGTGATGTCGGCGGTTTTGGTGTGGGTGGGATCGTGGGTAGGGGCGGCACTACCGGAGGTAGTATGAAGGTCTGAACCTGGAACGACTGGCCAAGAATTGTCGTCATCCCATCGCTCACCGTAAACCCAAAGTGCTCGATCTCAGCTTGGCCGCTGGCCCGGATACTCACATGTCCTGCATTAATATCTGACTGAGTGAAGGCCTGACCAGTTGCCAACGGCTGCCCGTTGAACAGCAACTTGCCATCATCCGGCAGCCCCGTCAGCGTGTAAACGATGCCTGAAGGACTGGTGTCGAGATCGACCGTCCTCAACATGGCGTCATTCAGTACAAGCGTATCCCCCACAGGTACCGGAACAGAAACGTTCGCTTCAACAAAAGGGGGCTGGGTTATCGGCAGTGGCGGCATAACCGGTGGAACGAAAGTCTGGACCTGTAAGGAATGGCCTGGGACACTCGTTATGCCATCGCTCACCGTGAACCCAAAGCTCTCGATCTCAGCCTGACCGCTGGCCTGGATACTTAAATGGCCAGCAGTAATGTCTGCCTGAGTGAAGGTCTGTCCAGTTGTCAACGGATTCCCGTTAAGCAGCAACTTGCCATCATCCGGCAGTCCCGTCAGCGTATAAACGAGGTCTGAAGGACTGGTATCGAGATCGACTGTTCTCAACATCGAGTCATTCAGTACAAGCGTATCCCCGACAAGAACAGGCAAGGTGAAGTTTGCCTCGACAATGGGTGGCTGTGATGCGGGCGGGGGCGGCAACACCGGAGGTGGCACATAGGTCTGTACCTGGAAGGAATGGCCCGGGACACTCGTCGTGCCATCGCTCACCGAAAACTCAAAGTGCTCGATCTCGATCTGGCTACTGGCCTGGATACTCACATGGCCAGCGTTGATGTCGGCTTGGGTAAAGGTCTGCTCAATAGTCAATGCTATCCCGTTGAGCAGCAACTTGCCATCGTTGGGGACGGATGTCAGCGTATAAACAACTTCAGACGGCGGATTGTCGTTATCGTCCGTCCTTAACATGTGTTCGTTTATTACAAACTTATCCCCAGGAGCAAGTATATAGCTAGCGCTTGAGTGCACTATCGGCGGCTTGGAGTAAGCCAAAACCGCCTGGGTTTCCATGGATATAATTTCCTCATGGCTTCCCAGTCCATCAGTGAAGCTCACCGAGGCCTTGATGGCTTTGCCTACGTGTATCTCATCGAGCACCAAGGTATCACTGCCATTGGCTATAGTGACCCAAGTACCGTCGGTATTCTGAGCATACCACGCATAGTGGAACTCGCCCGAGCCATCGACGTCATTGACGTTCTCGGGCACCAAGGTCAGCGTTTGGCCTTGGGTGGGGCTCCCCTGTATTGTCACGGAGCCTGTTGCCGGGACATTGAAGTTCGCCAAGATGTCATCAAGGTAGATATCAAGTCCGACCTGTTCTCCGCCTTGAATGGAGACCTCAACCAGATTATCCCAGCCTGAGAACGTCAGGGTGCCTGCTGGAAATTGTGGATAAAGTGGGTCAGCCTCATAGCGTGTGAACGTAACGAGACCTGAAGCGTCACTCGAAGAAGCGGTAAGGTCAATGAATGCTTCGACAAAAGTGTAGTCAGCACGCTTACCAATCAGCTTGAATGTCTGGTCGCCTCCGTCACCACTACCGATTTCCAAACTTCTTAGAGAGAATGCTTCATTATCCACTCCTCGGAAGGAAACCGCGGTAATGTCAGGAACTTGATACCCACTGTAGAATAAAATTTTGTCCTGAGTTTGGTTTGTTGAACTTATGTTCCCTTTATCAACAATGGAAATATTGGTGCTACCATTACCTTTAAATACGAATTTTCCGTACGTGGCTTCGTGACTAGACGAGGACCCAACAGTTGAGCCTTCGAAATCCTGTGTGATTATCACTTATTCTCTCCGCGAGTCGACCGGACTCAGGCCATGGTTGGCAATTGTGCCAACTCGAGAGCAATATCGGCACCGCGCCCCTTGACCTTTAGCCAATACGTGGATGTTGGGCGTGAAGCGATCCTGCGCATAGTGAGCTGGCCTGCTCGCAAAGCAGTTTCCCGGTTTTGCGCCTCTCTCCCCTGGGGTATGTCGTGTCCCTGGCCCCAAGAGCCTTGGCATACCCCTTCATTCTGACAACCGCTTATCCGGGGCAAAGGCAATGTCTTTGGCATCGCTGATCATCGCTTCGAAGCCTGTGTGACGCGGGTTGACGAGGTAATTTCTTTCGCGCGGCACCACAACACTCGGAACCGCCAGTGCTAGCCTTGACTGGCTCTCGAGCCAGCTGTCACCAATGGCGGCAGTGGAGTATGGCGCGGGCTCTGCCTGCCAGTCTGCTGGCAACTGGTCGTTGGGAAGGTGCATGAGTGCGCTTTCAGCGAATGTCACTTCAATCAGCGCATAGGTCTCAAGCAAGCGGTAGTCCTCCAGGTGCACCATTATCTCCAGCATGGCAAGTGACTCGCTGCTTGCCAGATAAACACAGGCCCTTCCCTTGCTGTTCCACCGACCGCCATACCACCTGGCCCCCTCTCCATCGAAGGCGTTCCTGTGCCACTTCCTCTTGACCAGCCGGTATCCCTTTAGTTGGCTCACACAAGAACACCATGCTCAAGCCGACCTACAAGATCCAACACCGCTTCAACACCTGCCGAGGTTGAAATCATGTCTACCGGTCGATGGCCACCCAGTCCGCGCACTGGGTTGAGAAGCCATTTGTTGGCTCGCTGCGTATCCCCTTCGAATAGATCAACGGCACTTTTATAGACCTCGGCAAACCGGTACAGGCGATCACCTTCGTCTAGCTTGAAGCGCCCTGCTTTGGCACGGCGCTGTAAAGAGGCGGGCGGGATGACCACATAACGAGCCAATTCCTTTTTTTCCAGGCCGGACGCAGCGGCAAGCTGGGTAAATACCTCGTACGGAACGCCTTCGCTCAAAGCCTCATGCAGCTTTGGGCCGCGTGGAGGCAGGCCAAGGGCTTGCCAGAAGTCTGGCTTCCGAGCCGATCCCTTCGGACGAAACTCATTGCTTGTGGCTTGCATGGCAGCCTTTTCGCATCAATTGATATATCCTTAGTATATCAATTGATGCGAATCGCAACACGGCTAGCCCAACGCAGGCTCTCCCTGACGGCCAAGATGGCATCTGCCTGGATATCTGTTAGCTACGCTTGCCAAGGCCGGGCGGCCCGCACTGAGAGCAGGGGTTATCGCGAAAAAAGATCGATACGAGGCTTTGCCACAAGACGGGGTTGTGCCCACTTGGCCAGCAAAAAGGGGCAGACAAAGCTGCCCCTCACCGTTTTGTCATCTTAGCAATACGTTGGATAGCGCCGGTATCCCCAGCGCCGCCTTACGGTGTCAGCTATCCCCACAGATCCCCATCGATAGCACTGACCACCCGGCCTTCCGCGGCGCCCCACATCAGGAAATGCCCGAGGGGGTCGAGGCCCGCCGCTGCCACGACGGGATGCGACACCTGACAGGCCTCAATATCCTCTTCCCAGTCGAAGGCCAGGCAATACTCATAGGCACTCTCAAAGCCACCCTGCACAACCGCGGCCGCGACGTCGGCATCCACTGTGCGTCACCCGCTCTCATCGAACAGGGCATTCGGATCACGCCCCTCACTCTGCCCATACAGGCGGTAGTGGATAAGGTGTCATCGGATGGAATCGCACCTGAGCCTTCCGTTATCGCGGATCAGGTCAACTCGGGGCCAGATGAGTGCTCAGCGCCACCGGCGCCCGGGGACAGGAGGTAATTCATTCGCGTATTCTTATGTGGCTTCAGAAGCAGGCTACGGCATCGCCGGAGCAGGTCGGCACAGGTCTCACTTGGGATAAGACAGGCAATGGAACAGGAACTTTGCGTAGAGCGCATCATGCAAACCGGCATCCTTTGCTGTTCGCCGGAAACGCCCCTCTGCGAGGCGGCAGAACGGATGGCGCAGCGCCGCTTCAGCTCGATTCTGGTCATACAGGATAACCAGCCTGTCGGCATCTGGACCGAGCGGGATGCCCTGGCCGTGGATTTCTCCACCCTCGAGGCTGTCCGGATTCCCATCAGCCAAGTCATGAGCCACCCCGTGCAGTGTCTCCCTGCCACCGCGACGGTCGGCGAGGCGGCGATACAATTCAGCGCCAGAGGGATGCGCCATTTCCTGATTACCGATGCTCAGGGCTCCCCGGTGGGCATCCTGTCGCAGACCGATGTCGCGCTCAACCAGGGCCTGGAGCCGTACCTGCGGCTTCGCGAGGTGCACAGTGCGATGCGCCATGGCCCGCTGGTGTTGGCCAGCGACCAGCTGCTCTCCGACGCCACTGCCCAGATGCGGCGCACCCACCGTGACGCGGCCGTGGTTGCCTACCCGGATGAGACACTCGGCATCCTTACCGAGCGGGACATGGTGCGCTTCGTTGCGCATCATCCGGGGAATACGCCGATTGGTGAGCTGGCCAGCCAGCCCCTGCTGACGATCGGTACCCATGATCTGCTCATCCGTGCCCGGGACAAGCTGCTGGACCATCGCGTGAGACATCTGGCGGTACGTGATTCGGCGGATCAAGTGGTCGGACTGCTGGGATTTGGCGACATGCTGGCAGGGGCGGAACAGCACCACCTCAAGGATCTGCGCGCGGCCCTCGAGCAACGCGACCGTGCCTTGGCCCAGTCACGTCAGAACCTGCAGTTGGCGGAACGGGTCATCGAGTCGTCACTCGAGGGCATCATCATCACCGATGCTCAGTCCCGCATCGAATTTACCAACCCGGCCTTCACCTACCTCACCGGCTATTCTCGCGAGGAAGTGCTGGGCCGCACACCTCAGGTGCTCTCCTCGGGTCGCCATGACAAGGCCTTTTACGATCGGATGTGGGAGACCTTGCAGGCCAATGGGTACTGGCGTGGCGAAATCTGGAACCGGCGCAAATCCGGCGAGCTGTACCTGGAGTTGTTGACGATTACGGCGATTCGCGATGAGCGCGGCAGCATCAGCAACTATGCCGGCCTGTTCACGGACATCACCCACATTCGTGAAAACGAAGAACAGGTCAAACAGCTCGCCTACTATGATCCACTGACTCGCCTGCCCAATCGCCGTCTGCTCGAGGATCGCCTGTCACTGGCCATTCGCCATGCCCACCGCAACGAGCAGTTTCTCGCGGTGCTGTTTCTGGATCTGGATCATTTCAAACAGGTCAACGACACCCTGGGGCATGCCATCGGCGATGAGCTCCTGTTACTGGTCACCGAGCGGCTCCGAGCGAGCCTGCGTGAAGATGACACGCTGGCCCGCTTGGGCGGGGACGAGTTCATTGCGCTGCTCCCCGATCTGGAAGACATTTCGGAAGTCTCGCAGGTAGCCCGGCGGCTGATCGATGCCATCAGCGCCCCCTGCCGCATTGGCTCGCATGAGTTTCGGGTGGGCTGTAGTGTGGGCATCAGCGTCTATCCCGACGATGCCACCGATGCCGAGGCGCTGGTGCGTAGTGCCGACGCGGCCATGTATCGCGCCAAGCAGGAAGGACGCAATACCTACCGGCTCTACACGATGGAGATGGATGTCCAGTCCCATAATGTGCTGGCGCTGGAGACTGCCCTGCGCAATGCCGTGGACAGCGGCGACGGGCTGGAAATGCACTATCAGCCCCTGATCGATCGTGACACGGGCAAGCTGCATTCCGCCGAGGCATTGCTGCGCTGGCACCATCCGGAACGCGGCATCATTTCCCCCGCCGAGTTCATTCCCCTGGCCGAACGCTCCGGGCTGATCGTTCCGTTGGGCGAGCGGATACTCGACCTGGTCTGCCGCCAGTTGAGGGACTGGCAGCGTTGTGGCGCCGAGCCGGTACCGGTCGCTGTGAACCTTTCCACCCGCCAGTTCTGGCAGGACGGCCTGCTCGCGTTCATTGAAGCCACGCTGGCTGACTATGGCCTGGACCCCGGGTTGCTCGGCTTCGAGCTGACCGAAAGCACGTTGATCGACAAGGAAGGCCGGGCCCGGCAGACCCTGGAAGCGCTACGGACCCTGGGCTGCCACATTGCCATCGATGATTTCGGTACCGGGTATTCCGCGCTGAGCTACCTGCAGGAACTGCCGGTCTCGGTGCTCAAGATCGACCGAAGCTTCATCCAAGCCTTGAGCACCGAGAGCCGGCAAGGTGGCGCCATCCTGGCTGCCGTCTCGGGGCTGGCCCGTGAGCTGGGGCTCAAGGTCGTTGCCGAAGGTGTCGAAACCGAAGGGCAACGGCAGGCGCTGGCGCAGTACCAGGTCGACCTGCTGCAGGGCTATCTGACCGGTCGTCCCGTCAATGCCGAGACCTTCCTGCAGCAGCACCTCAACCTGGCAGAGGCTCGAGCGCCACGGGTTTGACGCCTGGGGTTGGCCTCGCCTGCCGCCGCCGCTCCAGGCAGGCATACAGGTATTCCGTAAAGAAGCCATGCATGAGGAAACGTTGGCTTAGGTTGCCGGGCCCTACCAGGTAATGGGGATACTTGTTGTAGGCCATCTCTACCAGCCCCGGCTCGCCAATGAGCTGACCGATACGAATGGCGATCGACTGATCCAGGTTGAAGCCATTGATGGCGTCCCGGTACTCCTCCCGGGTCAGCAGCAGGCAGAACAGGCACATGAACAGGGCATGGCTGGTCTCGAAGTCGAGGATCTGGGTGCGCCGGCGGGGCACCTCGATCGCGGCCATGTCCACCGGACGCCAATGCGTCCAGCGGATTGTCTGATCGGCCAATGGCGCGGTTGGTGGCTGCCAGTGGCCGAGCTCCTCGATAACCCGGAACAGCTCCTGGTCATGCTGGACAAAACTGGCCTCGCCCATATCCTCGATGCGACGGGGATACAGCGCTATTGGCGTTACGTTCAGCTCATCGCTGTTGTCGATCAGGAAGTTCAGTATGTTCGATTCGGTGGCGTAGTGACGCAGAATCAGCTGACTGGCCTGCGGACTCACGAAGTGACGACAGAACCAGCAGATCAAACGCTGCAGCAACCGATGGGCCCGGAACTGGGGCAGCGGCAGGCGCTTGAAGAACCAGGTCAGGTGCAGCAGCACCGCGAACCCCCCCTGTAGCACCGGGCGCAGCCACCAGCGTGTCGGATTCTCGACATCCTCGAGCCACAGCTCGACCGCCGCCGATTCGATCGCCAGCGAGTCATCAACCGCAAGGGCGCGCAGGAACGGACTGCGCGGCCTAGCCATGCTCAACCTCCTCGAGCTGCAGCGCGTAGAGCCGTCCAACTACACGAGCGGTGCGCAGGATGGCGGTCGCATCCGCCTCGCGCTGGCAAACCCGATCGATCAGCGCATACAGCTTGTTCAGGTGCGCCTCATCGTTTTCGCCGTGATAGCGCATGAAGCGGGTATAGCTGCCATCACCCTGAGTGACATCGTCGATACACCGGGCCCAGTCGGTGGCCATCTTCTGCCCCAACCCTTCGATGATCCACATCGCACCGATCAGGTCGACCGGGTTGGGCTGGCTGGCGCGGTACATCATGAAAGCGTGCAATGCTTCGCTTCCGGCATTGCGCTGACCGGTGCGGATCGCCTCGAGCTCGCCGCCGGCAGCGACATAATCCTTCTCGAGCGTCTCGTAGTCCCGGTGTTCTTCCTGGGCATGGCCAATGACTTCCGAACGCACATCGGCAAAGTCTCGATCGAAACTGGACGCCCCGCGGGTGATCCAGCGTGCCCCCTCGATGACCTGCTGGCGCAGGTTCAGGAGCAGTGTCAGATAGTCGTCCCGGGTGAACCGGCCCCGCTCGAGACGCTGAATAATCGGTACCCGGCCTAGCTGACGCTCGAAGTCAAACCACTCCCGCAGCAATCCTTGAAGACAGGCCTGTCCCAGTCCACTGGATACCCGATGGTCCATCGTTCACTCCTCCACTACGGTCAGGTGCATATACACGTTATTGAAACGGCCGCTCTCGGGGACCATGCAGAGCAGCGTGTCTCCGACTTGGTAGTCCCGCGTGCGGCGAAATTCGTCGAGCATGATGAACATCGAGGCGCAGCCGGTGTTTCCCCGGCTATAAAGATTGGTGTACCACTTCTCTTCGGGAATGGCAGCGCCGGCCTGGGTGAGCATGTCGAAAATACGGCCCCGGAAGTAATGCGAGGAGTAGTGACAGAGAACGTGGTCGATCTGCCTCACGTCGACGCGCTTTTCATCCATCAGGCGCAGCAGACCGTCCACGCCCAGCTTGACGATATTGTCCAGCAGCCGGACATCCTGGCGAATCAGTAACGCCCCGGCGGCCTCAGCCTCGGCATAGGTGGGGAAGTCCTGCCAGGTGCGGTTATCACGGGGATCGCTGGGGTTCCCCACGCTCATGCATACCGGGTACGCGTCGGCATGCGAGATGCCGCGGATCCAGTCGATGCGAAAGCAGACGTCGCGCGGCCGGGTCTCAAGGAGTAGAGCCCCGGCTCCATCGGACAGCATCCAGCGCAGGAACTCGGCATTGAAGTCGACGGATTCCCCCGCCGCCTCGTAGCGGCTGGCCTTGAACAGGCGCGAGGCCAGCTCGCTGGCCACGACCAGGGCATTGCGGTGCTCCCCGACAAGGCATGCGGTGTAGGCCGCCTTCAAGGCCATCATGCTGCTCGAGCAGATGCCATGCGCACTGTGCAACTCGATATCGGCCAGGCCGAGCTCGGCCTGCACCATACTGCCGAAGCCCGGCAGCACCAGGTCGCCCTGGCTGGTGGCCACACTCAGCATGTCCAGGCGCGAGGGGCTGATATACCCCTGCTCAAGACACGCCCGCCCTGCCCTGGCCGCCATCTCGCTGTTGCTGTACAGCGTGTTGTGCTCAGCATCGATGGCGTAGTGACGCTGCAAAATGCCATTGGACTGCAGGATGCGACGCTTCAGGCGACTCCGCTTGCCATGGACCTGGCCGAGGACCACCTCGATACGCTCGTTGTCCACCGGCTCCCCGGGCAGGAAATGCCCGCTACTGGTGATGTAGACGCTCATAGCCACACGCCCCGCTTGGTGAGCGCCTGGCGCAGGCAGCGCAGGTTCTCTTCGGCATACGGCGCTACGCACAGCACACCCATGAAGGTCAGGTAGAACGGCAGGTAGTCCTCACCTCCATGGGGGGCCCGGATTGGCTCCAGCGTCATCTGTCCCTGCCAGTCGAGTGACACCAGGTCCAGCACTACCGGCCAGTTGATCACGAAGATCATCGCCAGCATGTACAGGGGCAAGCTGCCCAGGTAGGTATGGGCATGCATCTCCCAGACACTGATTTCCCGCTGTGGCGTCGCGACATGAAGATCCAGGTGTGCCGCGACTTCATGCAGTACCCACGCGACCAGACAGACCAGCAGGACCAAAACGTTCACGCGGTACACCAGGCAGAACAGGATCGGGATGGCGATCTGGATACCCATCAACGAATGAATCAGCGATTCCTTCAGGCCAGAGGTGGCCTCGATTTTAGAGGCCCGGTGACAGCACCAGTCCACGAACCCGGCAACCCCCCACAACGGCAGGAAAACGTAGAGCAAGACAGTGATCAGCAGCGCATGTGTGTCCATGGCCTTATCCTTGGTTGGCACGGAGAGGGTCTGCCCGCCGGCGGTGGCCAGAAAATGCCGTGGCGGATCTTGAGTTAAAAAACAGCGTTCGATAACTATAACGGAGCGGCGCCTCGTTGCAAAGCACAGGGAACGATCTTGAGATTCTGATGTGACAACGTCACAGAGAAACGCCTGATGGGATTGCTGCTTTCACCTGGCTCGCGGCAGTTCCAACGCAACCACATGCTTGATGCCGGCACCGCTGAGTGTTTCACGCACCGGCTCTAGCCACGGAGCAGGTAGAACGACCATCCAGGGCAATGCGCCCAGCGCAGGTTCGCCGGCAATCAGGTGTATCAGACGGCTTTGTAGCACTGCGACCGTAGCCTGCGACAACAATGGCAAACCGTTCGGTACCGATACCACAGAGGCAATCCGAATGGCGCTATCCTGTGGAGAGCCACTCCTTTCAGTGTCGCGGTGTGACAGGGTAAACACTCGGTCGTGTCGCGACACCAAGGGCCACAAGCTCAGCAGATCGGCACCATCGGCCACCACGAAGCAGGCACTCGGTTGGCTATGGGTCTCAGCATCGAAGGACGCCAGCGGCATGGCCATCATGTAGGCGATTCCGATGACGAAGACGTCGCTGCATCAAGCCCCTTTTCACGCTTGGACTTTTCCCGGGCCCGGTCGGTCATTGCCTCGTCGACCGCCACCTTTTGCAGAGCCATGCCTTCTGACAGGCCTCGGGCCATCCAGCGCAACACCCGCCTGGCCCAGGCCGGATCCCGGTCACGCAGAGACGCCGGCAATGACGGCAGTTCGAGCACTCGCAACAAATCAGCGGACTTCATCCGCGTATAGTCGTCGCGCCCTGAGCGCAACTGGGCATAATCGCTGACCCCGGCCTTACCAGCGAGACTCTTGCGGACCAGGGCGGCGATCGGCTCGGCACGAGGCTTCGACGGCACGGTTCCTGATGGTAAACGGACCAGTGAGCAGGATCGTACGTGCGCTCGATAGCTTTGATACGTTGATGCCTGGCGCAACTCCCCCTGCGACCAATCATGCAGCATCTGCACCAGCGATTGTGACGCGGCCTCGGCAGCCAGGGGTTGGCAGAACGGCACATCGGTGCTCAGCGTGC
Organism: Halomonas sp. McH1-25; assembly: GCF_022348165.1. Taxonomy (GTDB): domain Bacteria; phylum Pseudomonadota; class Gammaproteobacteria; order Pseudomonadales; family Halomonadaceae; genus Modicisalibacter. The sequence continues at coordinate 79,897 of NZ_JAKRFI010000011.1, read as the reverse complement.
CATTGGCAACAGCGAAGCCGGCCGCCTGGGCGACCTCCTCGAGCTCACGCGGAAGATGGCGTGCCGTAACGAATGCCTTGCGGTACGCCCCGCCGGCACTGGAAGCCAGCGTCTCGAAGCCCTGAGCATTCAATGCCCAGATCGCGTTAGCCAAGGGGCTATCGACTGTGATCGTGGCCTCTGCCCTGGGAAGACTGATCGACTGTTGAATGACTGGGGTCTGATAGGCCGCAAGACAGTAGAACGCGTCGACTTCTCGGCGAAAAGCGGAGTTGTGCTGGTATAGGCTCCAGAAGCGCTGCAGCCAAGGGGTATCGAAGTCCCGAAGGAACAGCTGAAACGTGCCGATCAGCAGCTGGGGCGCTTCAGTGCGCCCGGCCTGGCAAAGGCTGACGTCGACCTCCCCCCTGCCCTCCGCGACCTGGTCGGCATACACCACGAAGTTGATTTCGGCGGGGTGGCCTTCGATCTGTCCAGCCCAGGTGTCGCTGGCAAGAACTTTCATTTGAGTTCTCCACCGGTAATAATGCTAGTTTCAAAAAACGATAACGGTATAAATGGACTTCTACCCGGCAGGCTCACCGACGACTCAGGCGTTGAGGCCGGCAGCTGCGCAGCATGAGGCCAACGTGCGGACGCATCAACCTATCGGAAGGAATAGATACTCGCCTCTCTGATCCCTTGCCTTTCGCATGCATAAGGCCAGCCGGGAACCAGGCCGGCGGCATTGCGTCACGATACCGCCACAGATGGGCAGCAAATGGCTTGGACTGACAAGCAATGGCAACAGATAACATGCGAGAGACTTCCCCGGAAACGAATGCCTGCCATGCTAACGGTTCCCTGTTCAGGACTGGGTTGTCCTCGACCCGATAATGGACGCGACTATCACGGTGAACCGGAGGGCATGCCGGCTTGCATTTTTCGTGACGAAGGTAGACTCGGCGCATGTCAAACAGCCAGGGAGTTCTGATCATGACGTGCTTGTCGCCACCTTGTGCACGGCGGAGAGGGGTTGGACCAATAAAGCCTCAGGGGCCAGCCAGCTTCCACTTGATTACCACCTGTGCCCAGCGCAAGCGGCTCGCAGCCCCTCCAGGGCTCTGTCTGGGCGAGGAACACCCCAGCGAGTCCGCAGCGCGACGTTTCCGCTACTGGAGAGACAAGCTCCACGCCGCGGCTCAGTTCGAGACTTCGCCCGCGCATACGCTGTACCAAGGTGCCCATTGGCAACAGGTGCGCCAGCTGCTCGAAGCCTATCCAGCGCAATTGCATGTACTGTCAGCGGGACTGGGATTGCTACAGGGTGAGGATCGTGTTCCAGGTTATCAGGCTACATTTTCCCCAGGGCACCGAGATAGCGTTCCAGGCAACTCGGCCGACTGGTGGCGCTGGCTCTGCCGATCCCGCTTACCGGGCCAAACAGGGCTGCGCTCGCTCGCCTCGCTCATGCACGCCGCACCCAACGATAGCTACCTGATCGTTGCTTCACCCCCTTACCTTCAGGCAGTGAACGAGGATTTGAGGGACGGCCTGCGAGGCCTGGCTGATCCGCGACGTTGCCGCATCGTGACGTCACGCACGAAGCGCGACTTGGCCCTTGCGCTGGCTCCCCACTTGATAAGCAGTCGCAAAGCGATGCAGGCCTGGCTGGGGGGTGGGCTAACTTCACTGAATATCCGCCTGGCTCATCACCTTCTGGAGACAGGAGAGTTGTTTCAATCCACAGCAACTCCCGTGACCAACGGGTTGCACCCGGCTGACCATCAGCAAGTCCTTTCTGATGCTTCAGAATAGTTGTGCTAGTCTGCACTTATTTTATGGAAAGGTTAGGCGCTTAAAGATTTAGCGGGAGTGCATATTAATACAACAGCCTAACCAGATAAGTAGAGGAAAAAACGGTGCCCCGGAAATACCACGTAGGTTAATGGCATATCTCTTGGCTCATATACTCTGTGGGCCAGGGACAGCATTCTGCCTCCTCTCGCTCACATAGATTCGATGTCAATCACGTATCCAACAATTGGATATCCAGCTGCACGCGCGGCACGCTCCGCTTCCAACTGTGCATCCAGGCGAGAGATACTACGGGACTCATGGATAAATTCTTCATCAAGGGAAATTTGCTTCTTTCTTACGGCGAGTTTGACACGCAAGCCCTTCTGGGTTTGTCCGACACTGCTTTTTGTGGGCTTGCGTTTTACCGGCTTGGCTACGGGTGGCTTGGTAACGGAGCGTGAACCTGCAGGCTTGCTTATATATTTTGTGGCAATTTCTCTTTCGTAAACCTGTTTATCCTTAAAGGCTTCTAACTGATCTTTCAACGCTGATTCAAAATCGTCAATATTATGATCTGACATATACATTCCTTCTGCTAGTTTATTTCTGACTACGCGATACGTGCTTCACGCCAGGCTTGGTCTCAGGCCCTGTCGTGCATCCTCGTAGGATGTAGCACATACGAAATAGTTCCCAACAATGCGAGGCCGACCTCTAGCCAGGGTAACGTACGGCCTGACTAGTGATCCGCTGTCCGGATCGCACATTATCGCTCCTGACGCGCGAATCTACCAGTTAGTTATCCCGCCGGAAAGCCTCAGCCATGCCATAGCCTGCTCGTGACACAACCCCTGCAACAGCGATAACATGTCCACAAATCCCCCATGCGCGTAACGGCAGTCATGTCACGACGCAAAGCGGGATCATGGCGAGCACCAGGCTGGCCACGGTATCATAGCGGATTGATCAACGCCTTATCGCCTGGGCCACTTGGCCGGTTTACCTGAGTGGAAACTGGCCAGTGAACAATGGAATCAGCCTTTACATGGTGCACTATATGCCGGATCGTTTCTTTCTCGGCCAGGTCAGGACTAAGCCATGAGGCGAGACTCTCCTCGTCGAAAGTCAGTGGCATCCGATCATGAACTTCTCGAGAGACGCCCCGGGCCGGCTCGGTAATGATGGCGCATCCTGGAGCGCCATCAGCCCGATCGGCAAAAATACTACGAAAAAGAGTAGCTGCCGATCATCCCGGGTTAGGAAATGAGGCTGCTTGGGTGACGTCCCCTTGAGCCACTCATACCAACCATCAGCCGGAATGAGGCACCGGTGTTTCTGAAAGGCGCTGCGAAAGAATGGCGACGTTGCCACGGTTTTAGCTCGCGCATTGATTGGCTGGCGCCCTTTGCCACCAGTCCAGCCGGGTTGGTATCCCCACCACATGTCCACTACGGCGGGTGGGCTTGCGTCGTCTGACTGGCGGATCGTTGTCACCCATGTTACCGGCGACACATTGTATCGAGGGTTCTGCTCGTTCGCTGAGGCTACCGCCCCTGCTCGAGGAGCCCAATAAGGGCCTGGTAAGAATAGGACATAACGTCCACACATGGTGCCTCCGTGCCTTTGTCGTGACATGAGTCAAGCCTAGTCTGATTGGGGTGATTTTTTATCCGACCAATGATCATTGCATTCACGGCCATTGCCAGGTTGGCGAGTACAAATTTCCCAAGAACTCCTTACCGGTCGACCAAGGCGCTGGCCGGACGATATGCGGCTGACCCGGCTTAGATGACCTCCTATTTGATTTTCGGACCGAGGCTGAACGCGTAAGCGAATCCGCTCTGGGCAACTCCAACCGATAACGTCAGCGCTACAACACACAAGGCGAAGCCGTGGTACACGTTGCCGTGTACCACCTTCGATCGGCACTGCCCCTTCCAGCATCCCTATGCTCAAAGCGTTCGGGTCCAGCCCAGGATTTCAATTCAAGTCCGTCCTCCTTGGCAAAGGCGGCTATAGCTTATCTTTGCTACAGATCCCGTGCAGGAGTAACTCGTAAAACCACGACCAAACGCCAACCGGAATTTGTGTTTATCAAGGTTTTTAAATATTACTTCGCCAAACCTTCGAACCGGTTACAGACCTAATGAAACCTAAGAACCGTAAATTCTCAGCACTTCCATCAGGAAAGAAGGAAGCAACCGAGAATGCGAACTCAGGCGTCAGCCAATAGCAATTATTATCCCAATCATATTCAGAGAGAAGTCCTTCCCTGCCCATATTTCTATAAGTAGCTGCTCTTAACAGCAAATATGTGAGAAAATCACGAGACACATGGTTAGACTCAGGGTAAACAGCATTCCATGCTTCGCTACTGCTGATGCTTTTATCCTGTACAGGATGCGGCGGGAGGCTAGATGTAAATTTTTCTATTTTAGCCTCTCCTTCCTTTAGCCCTGCTTGGTACCCCTCATCGATAAATTTATCTCTTATCTTTTGTTCCTGGGTGGTGGCTCCGTATTCGCACCCCCTGTTATAGATATCCTCTTCGTAGCTTTTGAAAAAATCTTCAAATATATTATCTAGCCATGCTACATATGCCATGCTTAATAAAGGTGAAAAAAATAATCTTGGTTGAGAGCCAGTCGTCTCTTCTACATGTTTCAAATCACCTGGGTTTCTAACAACCTCTACTCCTACTATATTTTTTGCGGCTTGGCCATCAAGAAATACGTCCGGCCTAAAGCCGATATTTTTACCAGAAGCCCTATGAAGGTCGCGAGCAGAAAAAAAACCACGGCTGCTTCTTTCTATGTCGATGCCATTAATTATCAATTCTTTCCTCCTTCACGTCGTTAGTATTACCGCTACATCCCGTATTTTTGCCATATATTCTGCAATATTTCGAGGGGCTCTGATGAGCCCCCTAACCTCTGTGGTACTTTATCAGGTCTACTCGCGAGGATTAAGTTAAATGCTAATAACTTCAGCGCTTCCTTTTGCCTAGCGGTGCGGATGAGGCGATTTCATAAGCGTTTTGCAAAGCCATTCGGTCACCATTGCAGTGCTGCTCCCTGGACTATCTGACCAATCTCCAAGGCTGATTATAAAAGGCACGCTTAGCCTTAAGCCTAAGGGAATGTAACTGCACCGTTTTCAGAACATGGGTAGGCTCAAAGGACAACGATATAATCATGACGCAGGGAAATCGGTATGGGACGCACCATCTTGCTAGGGCTGTTGCTCATCGGGACAGTCATGCTGTTTATGACTATCAATGCCTCGCCGACCCAGGCACAGGAAGAACCACTAGCCGACTGGGACATGCACCGGGAGATCCAGAATGCATCTGACACCGAGAGAAACCCTTGGCGGCGAGGGTATGATGAGTGACGCTCACAACGGGGCTCTCACTGGTCTCTAAAGGGCCTCGGCAGCCTGTTATCATCGCCAATGTCTCGCACCACCCGGCGAACGCCTCCCTGACCCGTCTACGATCATCCAAGCCATGATGGGGCGCGCCGCAACATCTGCCCATGGTACTGGAATCCGATTCTTCGCAGCCTCATGCATAGCCTCTCTCTGCTATGGGGAAGAGATAGGCGTGCGTCAAAGAGACATTGCCCTCCCGATAGACATCACTGGCATCCGAATCCGGCGCCAGCACAACCACCAGGTATGCCTCCCGGCGGTAAAGTGCTATCCGACAGCGCTGTCTGTCCTCCCGGCTTGAGCCGGAGAGCCATCATCATTCAACGGGAACGACAATGAAACAAACGACTCTGCTGGCCGGGCTTGCCGCCGCTATCTCGCTTTTTACCCTGTCTGGGGTCGCCCAGGCCGTCGGCCTGGATGGACTGTATTTCGGGCTTGACGCCCAACAGTGGCAACTCGAATACGATGGTCTGGACGACGAGTACAAGGACACGACAGCCCGGATCCGTCTCGGCTATGACGTGAGCCGCTATTTTGGCATTGAGGCCCAGCTGAGCGGTGGTGGTTCGGATACCCTTACCTACGGCCCACTTTCCGATGAGCTCGAGCTCGATTATCTGGCCGGGCTGTATCTGAAAGGGGTGCTACCGGTGAACTCCGACTTTCAGATCTATGCGCTGGCCGGTGTCTCGCACGCCAAGGCCACCGAGACGCTGACTTACGGGAATGCAACCTATCGTGCCAGTGACCGGGATTCCAATCCGGGCATCGGCCTTGGCGTCGAGATCGATGTGAATGAGTTGTTCAGCCTGAACGCCGATATCATGCGCCATTCCATCGGTGCCACTGACTATGACCTCGATACGTTCGCCGGCGGGTTTAACTACCACTGGTGAGTGAGGCTACGTTCCAGGGATGCACTCACCATACTGCTGCTCATTCCAGCCTTCTGGCGCCCAGTCCTGGTTACCCATGTCCTATCACCCGTCACTTGCTTGCATGTGTTCACGTCGTGGTAGGGACTATATCGCACAAGCGATACTGGCAATGCAGAGTCTGACTGCGTTTGCAGATGACGCGATGCGCTCTGCTAGAGTGGATCTGACGAGAATTCGGTAGTAAGGAGGCAGAGTGGTTTCGACCAAGGACGACTATCAGAAAGCGCTTCTCAAGCTTCGCGACGAGAAGCAATTTCGCAACACCCAGTACCTTGCCCTGTTACGCGCCCAATACGCAGCACCGGCACATACCATCACGGCCACGGAGTTGGCGCGGGCGGTCGGCTATGAGAACTACAATGCCGCCAACCTGCACTATGGAACGCTGGGCCGCGAGGTGGCTAAAAAGCTGGGGTACGAGCCGCCCAAACGAAGCAATGGCGAGCCGATGTGGTTTTGGACGCTATCGACCGGTAACGAGGTGGTCACCAACCCCGATGGCCATTATGAATTTGTCATGCGTGCTGAACTGGCCCAGGCCTTGGAAGCAATGAGATGGGTGAAATAATGAGCCGGCCGTCAAACATGAGGCAGTGCAGGCGAGCCGTTGCCCGAGACTGCTTGGACGGGACCAGTTTTTGGGTAGATGGAGATCCATGATCCCCTGACGCCATAGGTGTAAGGAGGCGGCACATCATTGCGGTGAGCTACGTTTTTCTCCTGCTGACAGTCTCCACCGCACTGGGTGTGGCGTTGCTGTTTGCAGTGGACAAGGGCAGCCGCGTGCTGTTCAGGCTTTGGCGATGGTTGATCCATCGCCTGGGGCCAGGCGTTTTTCCGTCAGCCTGGGGCATGATGAATGGAGTATTACCGCTGGCCCTGTTGTCGCTGGCCATCGGTGTCTGGCTAGGCCTGGCCGTCACGCCGGGCATGGCCAAGCTGGCGCCGGGACCGATCGAAGACGTCGATCGCCTGGCCAGCGGCTTCACGCTTGTCGGGATGATCGGCTGTGGGCTGCGCGGGCTGCACTATATGGCGTGTCGAACCTTGGAAACCGCCGCGCCAGCCCCGCCATCACCCAAGCCAGCGAGCAAGACTACGCCGACTCAGCGAAAGCCCCGCCGAAAAGCCCCTGGTAGCCAATCAGGCAAGACCGTGACGCAGCCTAAGGCCCGTCGGCGATCAGCCCCAACGACAACGCAACGCTCCTCTGCACCTTCGCGAAGAACAACCCGCAAGGGCAGCAATGCTCAAAAGAAGAACGCTGGCAATAAACCGGGACGTTGATGCCCTTCTGAGACAACCACCGATAGGTCGGGCGCACTGGCAATCAGGGTCAATAAGGATTCAAGACTGCACCTTCAATGCCGATATGTAGAAAGCGTTTCCATAACGGAGCGTCTTCACAACATTTCGCCTGGAGTTCCCGTGACAGCCCGTTCCCTCAAGCATCGCTTCCGGTCGCTCAGCTTGCAGACCAAGGTCCTCTGTCTTGTCCTGATTCCGCTGGTCATTGTCACCGGCACCTTGGTGTCGGCATCGCTATTCGAGCGAATGAAGGACACCCAGACCAACCTTGCCGAACAACGTGGCATGCTGATCGAGGATCGCAAGGCAGCGGTTCGCAACGTGATTGAAACCGCCAAGACGGCCATCGCCCCCATCGTGGCCGCGGCCGGGCCCAATGACACCGAGGCTCAGACACGCGCTCGCGATGTGCTGCGTTCGATCCGCTTCGCGGGCGAGAACTACATTTTCGTCTACGACTATGCAGGCACCAACCTGGTACTCCCCCACCAGCCGCAGCTGGAGGGTACCGCTATGCTCGACAAGCAGGATCCCAACGGGAAATACCTGGTACGTGACATGATTGCCATCGCCAAGAAAGGTGGCGGTTTCTATCAGTACGGCTGGCCTCACCCCCGTACCGAGCAGATCGAACCCAAGTATTCCTATGCCGCCGGCATCGAGAAATGGGGCTGGATCCTGGGGGCCGGAGTCTATGTCACCGATGTCGATGAGGCCATGGCCACGCTCGAAGCCGCCGCCCAAGCGGAACTGCGTCAGATCATCGTTGTCTTCGCGGTGCTGGGTGCGGGAATGCTGTTGGGCGTCGCGGCCATTGCCTTCCTGCTGGTTCGTCGCACCGTAAAGCCGATCCGGCGCACCGCCGAAGCCATGAAGGACATCGCCAATGGCAAGGGCGATCTGACCCGGCGCCTGGCTGTGGTAAGTCATGATGAGGTGGGCGAGTTGGCCATCCAATTCAATGCCTTCGTGGAACGTATGCAGCAGACCTTGCGTGAAGTGCGCGTCAGCACCCGCAGTGTCCATCAAGCCGCCGGCGAGATCGCCCAAAGCAGCGAGGAGTTGGCGTCACGCACCGACCAGGCCGCGGCGAACCTGCAGGAGACCTCTGCCTCCATGGAGGAGATTACCTCGACGGTCAATCACAGTGCCGAGTCGGCCCAGCAGGCCAATCAGCTGGTTCAGACAACAGCTGATGTGGCCCGTCAGGGCGAGACGGCGATGAACCAGGTCGAGCGGACCATGGCCGACATCAACGCGTCGGCCGAGAAGATCAGCGACATCATCACCATGATCGACGCGATCGCGTTCCAGACCAACATCCTGGCGCTCAACGCTTCCGTCGAAGCCGCCCGAGCCGGCGAGCATGGCCGGGGCTTTGCGGTCGTCGCTCAGGAAGTGCGTACCCTGGCCAGCCGCTCGAGCGATGCGTCGCGGGAAATCCGCATGCTGATCGACACATCGTCCTCGCATACCCGTTCCGGTGCCGAGCTGGTGCGCTCGGCCGGCCAGACCATGCACGATATCGTCGAGAGCGTGGGCCGGGTGACGGATGTGATCTCCGAAATCAGTGCGGGGGCGAAGGAACAGAGTAGCGGGATCGGCCAGATCAATACGGCCGTGGCGGAAATGGACACCATGACCCAGCAGAATGCCGTCATGGTCCAACACTCCTCCTCGGCAGCCAGCGAGATGAGCCGCCATGCTCAGCGCCTCAACCGTCTGATCAATTCGTTTGTATTGGGAGACGATCAACCAGTGATTGATTCCCACCGGGGCGAACCTTCGGGCAAGGGGCGTGAACCTCTGCGGCGCCCTGCTATCGGTGCGCCTGCCGCGAGGAAGCCGCTGGCCACACAGGCGTCAGTTGAGGAGGAGTGGGAAGCGTTCTAATCAGCACCTGATGTGATTGGCTACGCCTCCTACCCGCCCCGGCCACGTGCCGGGGCGCTTTTTTTACAGGAGAGGGTAGTTCACCTGTGGTAGTCCCATGAGCCCGTAGACCCATTTCAGGTTGTCAGTGGTGGGCTCGTCTTCACGAAGCCAGCGAACCGATACACCAAGATAGCATGCCCACAAAACACCTTTCTTAAATGGCCGCCATTGGCGGGTCTTTGCCATCACCTCGATATACTGGTTCACGAGCAGGTATTGGTACTCACCGGCCGTGTACTTGGCTGCGTCGAACGCCTGCTGATAGTGAGTCGCCGCCGAGGCAAAGTCTTCGGCGCGATAACAGGCGACACCCCGCAGCCAGTGCAGAAGCCAAGCGAGTCGGGCAGCCACCTCCGCCTGGGCCATGTCCGCCTCATACGCATCAATGGCCGCCGGGCTGATTTCAGGATCCTTGCGCAGCGACAGGCCACGCTCGATCAGCGCCACGATACCTACGGGGGGTGGCTGGCACCAACGAGACACGGCATCCAGAGGCACTCGTGCCACATAGGAACCATACGTGCTCTCAATCCGCTTCACGAGCGACGGATCTGGTTCGCCTGTCAGGCTTGTATGGTGTCGTAAAATTTCCGAGGCGCTTTGCCGTTTGGCCTCGAAGAAAGCCCAAAATTGAGGTGCCATTTTCAGCCCCAATAGAACCTGAGCATTCTGCTCCTGGCCGGGGCCTATCTGGCCTCGCTGCTCCTCATACTCTCGATTGAAGTCGTCGAGCTCCTCGTTCATCCAGGTGGCATATACACGGATCTGTGCGCAGAGTTTTTCCAGAAATGCCTGGCCAAACGCTTGGCTGATAAGAGAAGCGGCCATGGTCGCCATTCGGGCAAGAACTGCGTGGGTCACGATGGCATCCTGCAAGGGTGTATCGATCGGGTTGCCTATGGCCTCCTGCACTTCGAAGGATGTTTCCAGGTTCTGCATCAAGTTGCCCAGGGAGGGTATGCTTTCGCCTCGCTGCCAGTTCCTGGCCGATTTCTCGTTGCGCCACTCATGGGTATCGGGATCTTGTCCTTCGGGACTCGGCTGCCTATGGAACCCCACCAGGGTCTGACCACAGGATTCATAGGCCCAGCGAAGCACTTTACTCAACGGCGACACCTGGCGCCCCGCTTCTGAGGTAGGCAGGAACCAGAAGGGATCCGGCGGCCGGATGGGTTGAATGACGAAGCCCAGAGATTTCAACCATTCCCTCATCAAGCAACGTGTGCCTTCGTCGGCCAGGTAAGTCACCAGTAGAAACCTGACCGAGTCCCGCTTGGACATGAAAGTCCCTTGGGTTTTTACCAGGGATGCATACAGGCCGTATAAGTCGTTGATCAGGGCCGTCAGCTGACTGGCCCGTACCGGACAGCGGATAGCGTAGTCCAGGCACTGTGCTAATAAGGCGAACAACTGATCGACGTTGGGTTGCAGCTCCCCCCTCTCCTTCGCCAGGCGCTGAAGGCGGGTCTGATAAGTTTTCTTCTGCTTCTCGGAAAAGCCGGTTGGCTCCTGCTGGGCCTCATGCTTCCGGGGCATCACCCCAGTGATATCGAACAAGGTCTTAACGAATTCACCGAGTGTGGGAAGCGCGTAGTCTGTCATGGCGGCATGGTGTCCTGAGTCCGTGGGACGTCCCTGTCCCCTAGGCTGTCACTTTCCGGTGGACCGGTTCTCTTGAAGTTGCTTGCTGTGGTTGCCGTTAGCCTTGGCATTCTTCATGTTTTGGCCGTTCGTGCCCTTGTTGCGGTTCAACGTATCGGCACGATCGCTCAGTTGCTCACGAGTTTTCCGGTTTGCCATGGGTACGCTCCTTAAGGTGAGTGGCAGGAGCAAGGCTATCGTTCTTGGGGATGCCCGGCGAGGTCAAAGTTGGCGACGCGATTTGGCAAACTCAGGGCAAGAAAAAAACCCCAACCAACACGGTTCGACGAACCGGTGGCTGAGGCAAATACGCAATACAGGTGCTCCGGCACAAGCCGGGGCGTGACGTAAAGGAAGGACGAACCCATTGGGCACGTGTACTGCAGACGTCACAGTCAGTATATCGGCAACATAGATAGCCAATTAAGCAAATAGACTTATTTGTTTTATCTAATTTTCTCCATCAGCAATAATTAGTACATTAAATGTCACAGAGAAATATCTGTTAAGAGAAAAAGTTGATTTTTTATTTTCCTCCCGGCACTGAAGAATAAGAGAAAAAGGGTATCCGGATGAATTGGTTGATGGACGTCGATGAGAGTATGAAGCTGGGGGCTTGGCGCGTTTGAATACCTGGGCTAGAGCTGTCTCTTGAACAATGGTTCGTACCAAGGTCATTTCACTTCGGGACTTAAAGACTAGAGGCAAAGAGCGCTTCAGCGGAGCTAGCGCATGTCATGAGTAGTTACCTCAATAACCAGGTCGGGTGAGTACAGGGGCGGAACGAACTCGCCGGGATAGCCTCCAGGGTTGGCGATGACACGTGTTCCGTTCACATTGAGATTCACGGGCTCGTGCACATGGTCGTGAATCCAAAGATCCATGCGGCCCATCAGCTGCGGGAGATGGGACGCAAAGGCCGGGGAGAGTGAATCACCTCGGTAGCGTGAAGGAATACAGTCCGACAGGGGCGCATGGTGGCTGATTACTACTCTCGGCCCCCTGAATGGCCATGATAGCTCCCCTTCCGCTTTCCGCCGGAGTAAACACCTCCCCGTTCGGCTGCTCTATGATTCGGAAGTCCGGCATCAGGCCCTGCGCCCTGGCCTCGGTGAGCGAGGTAACATAGCCGGCTGTCCGGCCTAGAGGGCAAAGTCGGTCCACAACGTGGTGCCATGAAAGCGCATGCCGCTCAGGGTCAGCGTGCGATTGTCCAACAGGTGGATGCCCAGCCGCGTGGCTTCGTCTTCTAGTTTCCGCCGCAGCGTCGGCATGGCAGTGCCGTAGAACTCATGGTTGCCGGGGACATAGAGGATAGGCGTACCGGCAAATTGGTCCACTGCCCAGTTCAGTCCCTGAACGCCCGAGTGAATGTCACCTGCCAGAATGACAATATCGGCATCGGGCTGCGGTAATGCTCGTGGTTCGTCGAAGTGTTCCAGATGAAGGTCCGACAGTATCCTCAAGCGCATCTTGCGTTTCTTTTGCAGTGCATGCCAGTGTGCGTGACGCGGTTAACGAAGGCTGGATCGTCAACCGCTCAATCCGGCATCTTCATGCGCCGTTGAACCGAGTGGCCCAGGCCGGTGTACGCCAAACCCTTGCGCAAAATCGACGCCCAGGGAGTCCAGCAGCGCCAGGATGCGGTCATTCTCAACGTATTCAGCAACAGTCTGTATGCCCATTACGCTGGCAACCCTGGCAATGGCTTCAACCATGGCACGGTCCACCCTATCGTCGACGATATCTTTGACGAACGCGCCATCAATCTTGAGAAAATCGACAGGAAGATTCTTTAGGTACCCGAGCGACGACATACCGCTGCCGAAGTCGTCGAGCGCGAACCGGAACCCCAATTTTCGCAAGGCGTGAAGAAGCTGGGCGGTCTGCTTAAGGTTGGCCACCGCCATCGTCTCGGTGATTTCGAAACAGATTCGCTCCGGTGAGATAGCATACTGCGTCAGTTTCTCCTGCACGAATGCCAGGAACTCGTTATCGCCCAGTGTCGCGCCTGACAGGTTGATCGAAAGCGTCATCCGGTCACGCTCGGCAACGGGCAAGTTCTCGGCGTAGCGGAACACTTTTTCCACGACGTAACGGTCAATCAGCGGCATTAGGTTATAGCGTTCGGCTGCCGGGATGAATGCCATCGGTGGCACGAGGCTGCCATCCACTTCTTGCAGTCTTACAAGAACCTCCCACCGTTGTTGGTCACTGTCGGCTCGGATCGGGGCGATACGCTGTGCATGCAGGATCAGGCGCTCCTCGTTTAGCGCCTCCCGCAAGCGGCCGATCCAGCTCATCTCACGCAGGCGAGACGATAACTCATCATCATCCGGCGAATAGACGTGTACACGGTTGCGGCCCTTCTCCTTGGCCAGTAAGCAGGCGGAGTCCGCCGTGCTTAGGATCTCCTTAAGCGTGTATCCCTGTCCAAAGGCCACCAAACCGATACTGACCTGCACGCCGAAGCGGAGCTTACCCCAGCGGAACTCCAGCCCCGCCGCCAGCTCACGCAGCTCCTCGGCGATGTGCTGGGCGTAACCGGCCGACGCCACCCTGAGCAGCAGCCCGAACTCGTCGCCACCCAGACGCGCCAGGATACTCCCCGGAGGGGTCCATTCACTCAGTTGCGCACTTAGATAGCGAAGCAGCTCATCACCAGCGGCATGACCGCACGTGTCGTTAACGACCTTGAACTGATCCAGATCGAAGTAGAGTAGGGCATATTCCGTTCCCGTTAGTGACGCTTCCTCGAGCCAGTGATTGACGCGGCTTTCGAACTCACTCCGATTGACGAGCCCGGTTAGGGCATCATGACTTGCCTGATGCTGGATCTCGCGGGCCAGCTGGTGTGCCTTGGTGACATCATTCCCTTGAACGAAGATGCCTGTGATCCTTCCTTCTGGGTCGGTGATCGGCTGGTAAACGAAATCGACGTAAACCTCGGTATGCTGGCAGGCCTCCGGCAGATGAATTCGAACCGCTTGGCCAACAAAGGGCTCGCCTGTCGTGTAGACACGATCCAGCAGCTCATAAAACCCTTGCCCCTCGAGGTCGGGAAGCGCCTCTCTGACGGGCTTGCCTAGTAGGTCCTGACGGCCGACTATCTGTCGATAGGCGGCATTCGCTAGCTCGAATACATGTTCGGGGCCGCGTAGCACGCAGACGAAGCCAGGCGCTTGCTCGAACAGTCGTCGCAGATGGGTCCGTTCGGCCAGCAGTGACTCATTGGCCTGCTGGACATCCTGGGCATGACCGAACACATACCTGTGCAGGTCGTCTCGGCCCGAGACCAAGGGATCCCGCGTCGCCTCGGCATTCAGCTGTTGTCTGAAGCGCTGCAGCTCGGTGACATCTGTGGTGTGATGCAGAATCATTGCCACGTCGCCGCGGGCGTTGAGAATGGGGATGTTCGTCGCGCTCCAATAGCGATCCTCGACTTTCCCCGTCGATGTGGCAACAATGGGGTAATGTAACAGCGTCAGGGTATCGGGGCAGCGCTCCTCGAGTACGCGCTTGAACGAGGCGCGTAACTGCTCGACGCCTGACAAATCGGCGAGGCCGGGAAACACCTCGAACACGTCGCGACCAATCAGCCCTTCGCGGAGACGACCCGTTGTCCGCAGATACGCATTGTTGGCCTTAGTGAGTACAAGCTCTGGCGATAGCAGCAGATAGGCGTTGGGTGAGGCATTGAATATCGCTTCGAAGCCCAACTGCGATATGGCCGAGTCTGGATATGTCATTGGTTCCCTGTAATCCCGCATGCGCCGCCAAGCCTGACAGTCTGGACCATTATCCTCTGCTTGCGTAATTAAGTTAACGTCCAAGGCCGTGGCTTGCATGCTACGCGGGACAGTTCTGTATGCAGTCACTACCTACCAAAAGATACCCGCCCAAGATCGGCGAAAGGAAACAACGATCGACGCCGACGCAAACGCCAGACTTACGCGGACAACTGTGTGGTCTCCTCCTGTCGCAGGTAGCTTATCACCGTGCTCATGCTCCCGATGGACATAACAATGGAAATGCCTTCCATGGGATTGTCAGTCACATAGAGAGAGGTAACGGGCTCATCACCGATAAGGGCTTGGCTAGGCGTCGAGATAGGTGTAGCCCATGGTGGCCGTACCTGGCGGCTTAACCCAGACCATGTGTCGTAGGCTTCCATTTTCCCCTACGCTTATCTGAAAAAATATCCTGAGACAGCGTTCGATGCAGGCCAGCGTGACCATGGCGTGGTAAGTTTTTTGCCAACTTGCCGAAGCGCGTACAGAGTTGCCCCTCCTCCTGCAACCAGCCAAACAGACGCTCTATCATATTGCGACGCCGATAGCGCGGTCGTCGAACAGCTGAAGGCATGACAGGATACGTTCGAGTGTGCCGTCTTCTCGCCATTAACGTAAGTGCTAGTGGATCGTATCCAGTGGTTGTTTCCGATTCCCGAGACGGGACGCTTCAATGGCTTTGCTTCCTTGCTGGGCGTTTCATGTCACTCTGGAGAGCACGCGGTCAACCATACCGGCGAGTGCACTTTCTAGGCTCGCTGGTCTAAATATATTATCAGGCATATGAATCCCAGCCTCGCGCAACGCTTGTTTGAGGGTGAGCCCCTCTTCGTCGACGACCCGCTGGCAAACGTCACGCAGGACATGGTGTGCCTCGATACGCCCCACCTGTTTGGCTAAGTGCAGCATGGCCGCTTCAGCATAGGCTAAGCCTTTCGACAGGTTCACGTTATGGGCCATGGCACCCGGCTTCACTTCCAGGCCCTGCACCAGCTCCACTGCCAGGGATACCGCGCCGGCCGTCTCCGTCATTGCCGCTACCAGGGCGCGCCGCTCACCATAGCCATGGCCAATGGCACGCTCATGATCCTGCAACATGGCATCTAATACCCGTGCCGGGCAGCCGCGAATGTCACGGGCGGCTTCGATGATCGCCTCGCAAAGTACCGGATTCCGTTTCTGCGGCATGGTCGAGGAGCTCCCCCGGCCCTCGGCAGCCGGTTCGCACAACTCCCCGACTTCCGTTGACATCATATGCGAGATATCGACAGCAATTTTGCCTAATGCAGCTGCGAGGGAAGCCAAGGCATAGACTACATCTGCCATACGGTCACGGGAGACATGCCAGCTGATGTCGGGCTCCCTGAGCCCAAGTTTGCATGCCAGTCCCGCACGTACGGCCAATCCCTGTTCCGGCAACGAAGCTAATGTTCCTGTTGCGCCGCCAAACTGCACGACGGAAGCTGCATCAAGCGCGTTCACTAGCACGTAGCGTCGCCGTATCAGTTGGTCCAGCCAGACTGCTGCTTTAAATCCAAAAGTGATGGGTACAGCGTGCTGGAGCTTGGATCGCCCCACCATCAAAGTATGGCGGTGAGCGACGACTAGCTCGGCCAGTAGTGACTCAAGCTGTCCAAGGTTCTGAAGTATTATGTCACCAGCCTCACGCATTTGTAGCGCTTGGGCCGTATCCATAACATCTTGGGTAGTGGCTCCATAATGTATCCATTGCCCTGGAGCACCGGCCCGTTCGGCCAACTGTTCTACTAGAGGGACAATCGGATACCCTACCCGCGCTGCATCACGATTCAGCGCCTCCAGATCCAGTGCGTTGAGTCGGCAAGTAGCCTCAATGAAGGCCACTGCTCCCGAGGGAATGACTCCCAACTCACTTTGTACTTCCGCTAAGGCTCGTTCGAATGCCAAGTACGCATCGACAGTCCTTTCCTCACCAAAGATGGCGGCCAAGCGCAGATACTCCTCATTTTGCGATAGCAGGCCCGAGGCCGACGATGCGAGGCTCATACGTTATTTACCCTCTTGCTGTGGCTGGATACTGTCGGGAATCTTGACACCGATCTCCTCGTAATAACGCGCAGCGCCAGGGTGGAGAGGAATAAATGTGTTCTTGACGATGTTCTCGGCCAGGGTGTCCTTGGCAGCGGAGTGGGTAGAGCGCATGCGCTCATTATTCTCTAATACCGCCTTGGTGATCTCGTACGCCAACTCCTCTGACATGTCGGCGTCAGCGGTCATGAAGTTCCACATGGCTACCGTTTGCAGATCTTTCTTTGGAGTTTCGTAGGTTCCTTGAGGAATGGTAAATTCCACCGCATAGGGGTTTAGCTTGAGGATTTCCGATTGCACCTTGTCCGACATGCCGAAAATCACAACATCCTGAGTATTTTCCAGCTCCGACAACGAAGGGTGAGGAATACCACCTGCCGTGACGATGGCATCCAAACGTCCGTCGGCGAGCTGACTGGCCTGGTCACCTATCCCTCCATATTGCAGGTCTGCATCAACTCCCATGTCCTCAAGCCAACGTGTCCAGTATTCGCCGCCCGTGCCGGCTCTTGGCCCCGCTCCCAGACGCTTACCATTAAAGTCCTCAATTGAGGAAACATTGGCGCTAGCAGGTGCAATCATCTGAAAGGGCGTCGGATACATGGCAAAAAGCACACGCAAATCATCGTACTCCTGCCCGGCCATTAAGCTCAGTTCACCGTTCATAGCTTCGTAAGCCGGGCCTGAAGTCACCATGGCCAGTTCCGCTTGGTTACTTTGCAGCAGGACTAGATTTTGAGCAGGCCCTTGTGTCTGGCGGGTGGAAGTAGGCACACCAACAACGTCACTGACCAATTGGGCCACCCCTTCGCCATAGATGGCATATACTCCACCCGGCGAAGCAGTAGAAACAGTTAGTGAGGAAGGGCGCTCCTGTGCCGTGCCAGACAAGCTAGCGAGCGCTATTGCAGCAGCAGTGACGCATAGCGTTAAGCGTGATTGGAGACGTACCATAGTATAATACTCCTTCGTTGTTTTTGGTGTTGCATGGTCTGGATAAAGATAACTAATCTGCCGCTTTAAATGACGGCCCTTCTCTACGCCGACTCCATAGAATCAACACAGCCGCAAGGACGAAACCCACAATATCGGTAAAAGGGCTCGACCAGAGCAGCAGAAGCGCAGCCACGGCTGCGAACATTCTTTCCAGGGCGCTTGCCCTGCCATTCAATTGGCCCTCCCCTGCGACTGCAATAAAATAAATCGCTATCAGCGCCGTGCTGAATACGTGCACGGTTTCCAACCAGCTTCCCATCAGAAGGATTTCGGGGCTGGTATAGAACATGAATGGCAGAATGAAAGCCGCCAGCCCGAAACGCATGGCGCGTATAGAGGTAGGCCAAGGCTTTCCTCCTGCTATTGCAGCTCCCGCAAACGCCGCAATGGCAACAGGTGGGGTGATAGCCGAGATGACAGCACAATAAAACACAAACATGTGAGCAGCCAGAGCCGAGATGCCCATCTGCTGAAGGGCTGGCGCTACCACGGCGGCGGCTATGGCGTAGGCAGCGGTAGTCGGCATGCCCATGCCCAAGATAATGGAAATGATCATGGCTAGTAGGAAGGCCAGCTCTTGGCTATTCCCCGCTGCGGTTAGCAGTAACGAAGAGAAGCGTCCTCCCAGCCCAGTGAGACCCAGCACACCGACAACAATACCGGCACAGGCCATGACACTAATTAATTGCAGTGACTTTCTGGCGGAGTCTCCCATGCCTAAATAGGTCAGCGCCCCAACGGCTCGAAATGCCTTGGGAAGCTCCCTGACCCGCCCCTGAAAAACGGCGAAAATAATAATCAGACCGGCACTAAGCAGTGTCGCAATGGCCCCCGCAAAGTTGATCTGTATACCCGTCAACGGCAAAAGAATAAAAAGCGCCAGCGGCAATGCCAGCAATGTAGAGCGGAATTTCAGCTCGCGACAGAGCATCACCAAAAGGGTCGATGCCAGCCCCCAGGTTCCTGCGGCAATAATCGAATACCCGGACATTAGCAAATAAAGCAGCACCACCAATGGGAGCAGCATGAACATGTCCCGTACCAGTTCAGGGAACTTGGGTAATTCGGCTCGCGATATGCCCCTGAGCCCCAACCGCAAAGCCTGACGGTCTACGGTCAAGAAGATGGCAATATAGAACAGCAAACAAGGAAGCGCCGCTGCCAGAATGATTTCCGAGTAGGGAATCCCAGTTATTTCAGCCATGATAAATGCCCCGGCTCCCATGACAGGAGGAGCCAGCTGCCCTCCTGATGATGATGCAGCCTCTATAGCACCGGCACTTTCACGCGGATACCCAACACGACGCATCATGGGGATAGTAAACGTCCCCGAAGCCACTACGTTGGCTACAGCCGATCCGGATACCGTACCAAACAGCAATCCCGAGAAGACCGAGACTTTACCCGGCCCACCCCGTGCGCCTCCAAATAATGCCATTGCAAGGCGCATAAAGTACTGTCCGGCTCCGGAGGCCTGCAAAAATACGGCAAAGCCGACAAAGAGAATGATGTAACGGGATGATGCCGCCACGGTCATGCCGAATATTGCTTCTTGGCTATAGAGAAATGAGAATAAATTATCCGCCTGGAAGCCTGAGTGGTGTAGAACCCCCGGTAACCACGGTCCCACGAAGACGTAAGACACGAATACTAGCGCGATGATCGGTAGCACCAACCCAGAAACCCGCCTGGCAAACTCTAGTACCACCAGCGTCCCCAGGGCACCGCAGATAAAGTCTCCCGTGGTGGTGATAACCCCGGTACGCATAATCAGCTGATTAAGGTTGACGATGATGTAACCGCTACAGCCAACTGCGGCTATGGCCAATAGCCAGTCTGGCAAAGGTACCCGAGAACGGTTCTCGCCTCGCCACGCCTTGAGTCCCACGAAGGCGATGACAGCTCCAAGATTGACGTGCAATGCCCGGTAAACCCACTCATCGATTGCCCAAAAGTTCAGCACGGCAAGATGAAACAATGCATAACCTGCCGAGAATAGAGTCAACGCTCCCATTAGCCATGGCGATAAAGTGCGGTCATATCCTTCTGCATCCAATTCGGCGGTTTCATCATTCACCGCCGGCTCCTGTCCGTTCTCTTGATTGTTATTCATGTATCTTCACGCCTTGGCGTCTCCTGCTTGACCTATGCCAGAAGTCCTAGAATGCGGTAGTTCTTCTGTGCACTCCATATCTTGTACGGACAAGTACACTTGTACGAATAAGTAGCAGTCAGCTAGGATAACTGTCAAGTAAGCAATAAGATCAGCTGGCTCAAGAATGCGAAGGCAGGGGAATGAAAAAGCGGTACACCGATGTAGCTCGGCGCATCATGCAAGATATCCGAGCCGGGGGAATGCAGGTGGGCGACCCAATGCCGAGTGAAGCCGAACTCTGTGCTCGTTTCGGCGTGAGCCGCTCAACCATCCGCAGCGCACTTTCACAGCTACAAACCTTAGGTTTTGTAGAGCGAAAGCAGGGAGCGGCGACTCGTGTAACCGCCACTCAAGCTGCGCCGACCTACGTTCATGCCATGATGGCCAGTAACGACCTGCTGCAATTCGCTGGCCCTTCTTGGCGTAAAGTACAGAGCATTACCCCCCTCATCGCCGACGAGGAATTGGCATCGCAGCTCGACAAGCAGCCGGGAAAGCATTGGGTCCGTATCAGCCAGACTCGACATATCGAGAGCCAATCCGCCCCTGTGGGATGGACCGATGTCTACCTGTGCCAACGCTATGCTGACATCGTCAGCGAAATTCCCGAGTATCCCGGACTAATCTATACCCTACTAGAAGAACGTCATCAGGTATTGATTCATGAAATACGCCAAACTGTCAGCGCCGTGCCTGTGCCAGAGTATCTTGCCGAAAGACTAGATGTTGCGACAGGTGACCATGCGTTACGCTTGACCCGTCATTACCTAGACGCAGAAGGAGAAAGTTTGCTCATATCTATCAATATCTTACCTGCCAATAATTATCGTTACGAGATAAGACTTATGCGTCAAGGCTAGGATTTTTTCATCCTAGAACTGGAGATTCGCTGAATTCATCGCTCGGGCAAAATGCAGCACTCCTCACCGTATATCCTGCGCGGCCAGTAGGTTGTCGCTCAACAGGAGTGTGTCCGCCAAGGTGTCCCTGTGAGTGGCATACATGTTTTGCCCCGTTAACTCAGCGATGAGCTCGTGATACTGCACATGGCTTTCGCGTAGTGGTGGATGCTGCGCCGCCTTCTCGGTACAGCGGACCAGCCAGGGTATCAGGTGCTGCTGATAGGCCATCGGACGGTCGGCTCCAGTTCAGCGAGATTCCCGAGGCTGTAGGAGGCCGGCTGGCGCCCTTCCAGGCTCAGGATGATTACGCGGACCTGCTGATACCCTTGGGCTTGCAGTGTCTGGTAGTACGTCACAAAGCTTGTTTTCCTGATCCGCCGCCTACAACTTATTCTCAATCAGGATGTCCTGGCGATGGACATTGGCGATCAGGATATCGATTCGCTGCGTTTCCGCCGTGACACGCCCCCTCCAAGGAAAATCATCAATCGAGATCGGCTCTAGGAACAGCTCAAGCAGCGCCAGGCCCATCTCATGCGCATAAGGATTCAGCAAAGCTGCAATAAATCGTGAATGCAGCCCGACCTCATCAGTTGTCTTTGAACTAGCTCATCCCACGTCAACGAGTTTTTCTCCGCGGCTTCAAAGAGGGGCACGCTGAAAGCGGCCTGGCGCCAATTACCAAAGTGGTATAGCGTGCTAGTCAAACCGACGAGAATCATAGTCCGGGCCGTAAATAGGTGGGAAGAAACGCATCATGCTCTCCATCGTGTGGGTTTGCGCCGACAGTGTGTCTGGACACAAAACCGGTTGCCAAGCTGAACACCGATTGTCATCGCCGTCCCCTTGAAGCGTTTCAGAGCCTTTACGCGTTTTTAAAGCCAAGTCTATTTGATATCTGTTTATTATTAATAAGCATATGCATGTTTTTCAGTCTGTTACATAACACTTGCCTTGGCAATCATGGGCAGACACCCATAAAGAAAGCCCGGATCCCCCTAGGGGGCCGGGCCGTCTGGCTTCATCGGGCTTTCTTATGCGCTTCGAGCGCTGCCTTTCCTTGCTTTCGCTCTCACAAGCTTCCTGCCTGTGCATCCTTGGTCGCGATCGTGAACGTCCTGTCCACGCGTCCTTGGCTTACCTGAGCCATCCTGGCTCATTCTTCCTTGCGCGGGCGTCCTGCCCAACGCCACACATGATGACAGGGATGTCCTGGCTACGATTTAACCTGTGTTACGTCTGGATGTATGTAAGAGATTACCTACGCCAACGGTGAGAATTCAACGGCTGATAAGAATATTTCCCGTTTATCCTTCAGGACCGGCTTGAGAAGCCGATAGGGTCGTATCGATCCATAACTTGATAGCCCAGATCGGGCCGATAAGGAAACCGTCGTGTCGACGCCCTGGAGATATGCCTCACTGCTGCCCGTGATTCTGATGACTGGCTGCGTAGCTACAACGCCGACCTACCAGTCCGATCACAGCAAGGCTTACAACATTGCTCAGGCTGCAGGCATGTGGCGTGCCGAAGACTTTGAAGCGACCAAGGACCAGGGAACCGATCTGGCCAGCGCCAGCTTCGATATCATCACCGGTACGGCAGCCTTCAATACCCCGCATGGGCTGGGGCTGTCACTGGGCAAGGCCGCTGGGCTGAGCGTGTTGTCCTTTATGTTTTCTCCGCCAGCCCAGATGGAGCGGGATACAGTGCTGGCCTGGCTGCCGCAGTCCCAGGCAAACGATCCGGAGGAAGCGACCCAGATCCTGGCCAATACGCTCTTCGAGGCGTCGATCGCCACATTGGAAGAACATGGCTATCCGTATGACATCGAATACCGCGATCGCCGCCGGCATGCCTTGTTTGATCCTTATCTCGAAAGCCTTGTGAACTTCACCAATGAGGACAAGACCTGCGCCTTTCGTTATGAGCTCTTCCCTGGTGAAGTGTCCGACCTGGCTCCGGTGCCCGAGTTCATCCTTCCAGCCTCCCAGGGTTACCGCTTTTGGGCGGCGCATGACATCCGCTACCCGAAATACTGGATTCACTGCACTGACGCCGAGCCAACCGAGAACCTGACACTGGTCGCCGAGGTCAGCCACAGATTGCCCGCCGGTGTTTTCCTGTACGTCGCGCCCAAGGGCAGCCGTCGAGAAAACAACCAGACTCCACCGCTGGTGTTGGATCATGGCAAGGCGCTGCTTTTCATCGAGCCACTGCCCACGACATAGCCAAACTGCAAGCAGAGGAAGATATCAACCAGGCTTAAAGCCGGTGTGATACCTATCGATCAGTGGAGCGGCTGTCTGACCTAGCTGAGTGAGCACATTATCTTCGAAGAAGCCTATGCGCCGGACTCTGCCGAGAAGTGGCAACCCTAACTCACTAAGCAAAGCAGTCCTCTCTCCGGGGCCCAGCATCGCTGGACCCCTATGCCACGGCTCAATTGGAAATCGGGCGATCAGAGACCCAGCCCGGAACCATGGGGAGTCGGCGTGGGCTGGGGTTCCAGCAGGGCAAGGTACGCCTCGAGGGAACGCTCGACGCCTTCCCCCACCAACTGAGTTAAGCCATCGTAGTTGTTTGTCACACACGCCTCATCCAGCGCGTCGTAATAGGACAGGCGATCCTCGACTCGCAAGATTGCCGGGGGGTAGCCGGCCTGCATCAGGATCAGGTTCATGAGCAAACGCCCTGTGCGACCGTTACCATCAATGAACGGATGGATCCCCATGAAGCGGATATGCAGCTCTGCTGCGTGACGCACCGGATGATCATCACAATGCTGTGCATGCCAGTCGAGAAAAGACTGCATCACCCGGGGAAGATGCAGAAAATCGGGCAGCGTCGTGCTGGCGCCTGAAATACGCACGTTTTCACGCCGGTAGCACCCTGCCTCCTTGGTATCGATACCCCGGAGCACGAGGGCGTGGATGTCCTTAATATCGCGCTCAGTGAGCGGACCCGGTGAGCCAACCATGGCTTCGATAAACTCGATGGCGTCCCGGTGATTAATCGCTTCCAGGTGCTCACGCAAGGAGCGCCCGCCGATCGTGATACCCTCCAACACGACCTTGGTTTCGCGCAGTGTCAGCGTATTCCCCTCGATCCCATTGGAATGGTAGGTCCATTCAAGCGCCAGGTGATCGCGAAGTGACGCGGCCGTGTGTGCCGGCAAGGGGCGATACGCGTCCAGTCGGGCCTTGGCTGCATCGATTCGTTGCAGTAAATCTGGTGCGTTACGCATAGGAAACTGTCTCGCCGCTATTGATTATCTGTCCAATATCGTGGTCCGCCAACGCCAGCCTGTAAGCCCGGCCAGGGCGTACTGGACCTACCCCTGCAGGCTCGGCATGCACCTTTCCCAATGGGTAGCCAGTGTATCAATCGATCGACAGCAGCGAGAATTTATTCCGCGGCTTGCTCACTGCTGCCCGTAACATGCGGCGATCGAGGATCTAAAAGGTGACCGGAGACGGCCCACCCCGACTTCATCGGATTTAGGCCAGACTTCACCTTGCCGAGGCCAACTCGTTGACAGAGGAAGCGCCCGTTTCCGCCGAGGAGGCTCGTCTCCAGTACGTGACGCTCACTCGGGGCCGGGTCAACCTCTACGGGGCGGCGGAAATGATCAAGGTCTACCAAGAACGCAACAAGGCCGATGCCGAGCTGGCAGCAGTGGCCAATGCCCCGCTCGAGGATCGCATGGTAATCAAGAGGCGTTACATGCCCAAGGGCAATGACCAGGAAGGCATGCAGCGATTCTTCAAGCGCCTGGGTACGGATGAGCAGCAACATCTTAAG
Source organism: Halomonas sp. McH1-25 (assembly GCF_022348165.1). Taxonomy (GTDB): domain Bacteria; phylum Pseudomonadota; class Gammaproteobacteria; order Pseudomonadales; family Halomonadaceae; genus Modicisalibacter. The sequence continues at coordinate 55,146 of NZ_JAKRFI010000011.1, read as the reverse complement.
GCCCGGCTCGAGGCCATGGCCACACGACCCTCTGTATCACCTGAACCCTCCTCGTCTCCCTCACTGTAACGCAGCTTCTCAGCAGCAGGCATTCACCACATCATCTGGAATGCCTGCGGCCGCCCCAACGCCTTCACGGCCAGTAGCACGTCTCCCCTCCATCGACCCCGCACCACTTGAAATATTCATGCCGGATCTCGACGATGATTCTATGCTGCTTTATTATCGTAATTACCGTAATTACTTTTAGAGACTACCTATGGCACGCAAACTGGTTCAGTACGAGGATGTCCGAGACGCCGCCGAGCAACTTGTACGTGCCGGCGAGCATCCAGGACCGACCCGCGTTCACGAGATTCTCCAGCGCGGCTCTTTCACCACGATCGGCCGGTACTTAAAACAGTGGCGCGACGAGAACCCGGAAGCGGCCGCTGCGCCAACGCACCTGGCCCTGCCCGAGGCCCTCGCGGGGAATGCCAACCAGTTCCTACAGCAGGTGTGGGCGCTGGCTGAACAGGCGGCCCAGGCCATCATCGAAACAGAGCGCCAGCAGCTGGCCGTGGCCGAGGGAGAATTTCAAGCCGAGGCTTCATCAGCTATCCAGCACGCCAGTCAGTTGCGCGGGGAACTTCACGCCTCTACCACCCTGGCGGAAAGACAAGCGAACGAGCTGTCCCAGCTGGATAAGGAGCACCGGCAGCTACAACGTGACCATGAGCGACTGCAAGCGGCGCATGAGGCTAGCGAACAACAGAGACATGATGCCAATCAGCGGATTGCTCAATTGGAAAGTGACCTTGAGGGCGCCCGCGCCAGCTTGAGCGACTTACGCGAAAAGGCCTCCGCCACTCAATCCCGCTTGGACACCGCCTTGGAAGAGCGCGACGAAGTGCGCGGGCATGCAGCCGATCTGGAAGAGCGGATGGTGGCGCTACGAATCGAGGCGAGTGGCCTCAAGGCGGAAGTAGCCCAACAGGGCGAGTCAATCCAAGCCTTGGAAGCCCGCGCAGTGTCTGCCGAGCATGAGCGAGATACGGCGCTAACTGACGCACGACAGGCGCGAGAGCGGATGGAGGGCCAAGCATCCCGACTGCAGGACGTTGAAGCCCGACTCGAAGAGGCCCGCACACGGCTTGTCACGCTGGAGGTAAGCGAAAAGCATGCCCGTGACGAGGCCAAGGCGTCACAAACCAAGGCGCAGAAATTGATGACCAAGGTTATGGATCTCGAGGCGAACCTCGGCTACCGGGTACAGCAGTTGGACGAGACGCGCGCTTCCCTTGAACAGACGACGCGAGATCTGCGCGACGCTGAAAACCGCGCGGCTGAATGCAACGGGGCATTGACGGCTGGGCGCGAGCAGGTCAGGAAGCTGGAACGTGAGCTCGGCAAGTGCCATGCCAAACTTGAGGAATACAAAAACGGTGATTCAGCCTGACTTGTCGGTGCCAGGCTGACAAGGAAACCCGCCCCTCGCAGGCTGTGTCAAAACACAGTCTCGACTGGCACACTGCCCATCAGGCTTCCTGATGGGCAGTTTTCGTCATGGCACGCTATATCACCGGTGAGTCTCGCGAGCAGCTCGACCTGCTACCGCCTTCCCTCGATGAGTTGATCCCCGACGACCATCTTGTTCGCATCATTGACCTCTACGTCGATTCTCTCGATCTCCATGCCCTGGGCTTCGAGCGCGCCCGACCAGCGGCAACCGGGCGTCCGGGCTATCATCCCGCCGACATGCTCCGGCTCTACCTGTACGGCTATCTTCAGCAGATCCGCTCGTCACGCCGCTTGGAACGCGAATGTCAGCGCAACGTCGAGCTGATGTGGCTACTCAATCGGCTGACTCCCGACTTCAAGACCATCGCCGAGTTTCGACGCAAGCATCCGCAAGCGTTTCGTCAGCTGTGCCGTCACTTCGTGCGTTTCTGCCGTGACGCCGGTTGGCTGGCGAGCCGCGAAGTGGCCATCGATGGCAGCAAGTTCGGCGCCGTGGCCAGCAAGAAGCGCGTGGTGAGTCGACAGGCGCTGGCCCGTGAGGAGCAGGCGCTGAACGCGCGTATCGACACCTGGCTGGAAGACCTCGACGAGACCGATCGCGAGGAAGCGCATCGGGATGGGCCAGACGATGGCCAACGCCGGCGATCGCTCGAACGGCTCAAGGCCCTGCGTGACCAGACCCGGGACAGTCGTGAGCGCATGGAACGACTTGGGATCCAGCATCACGTCACCGGTGAGCCCGAGGCCCGGCTCATGCGCTCGCCGCAGGGAAGCCGGACCGCCTATAACCTGCAAACGGCGGTGGATACCGACACCCATCTGATCGTACACCACGAGACGGTGCAGGACGGCGATGACAGTCGCCAGTTACGGCCCATGGCGGAGGCGGTACAAGCGGCACTGGGAAAGACAGAGCCGATTTCGCTACTGGCCGATGCCGGCTACTCCAACGGCGAACAACAGCAGCATTGCGAGGATCGCCACGTCGCGTGCCATATCCCGCCCCGGCGGGCCGTTAACAACCAAGGAGGCGGCCACCTATACCAAGCCGATGCCTTTCACTACGAACCGGACCGGGATGCCTACCGCTGCCCGGCCGGTCACAGGCTGCCGTTGAAACAACGCCATAGGTCCCAGAAAGTCCTTCACTATGCCAACCCCTCGGCCTGTGCCGGCTGTTCCCTCAAGCCACGCTGTACGGCGGGGCGTTGGCGAACCGTCACGCGCCATCAGTATGAAAGCGCCTTCGAGACGTCGCGACAGCGCCTGATAGACGACCCCAAGGCGATGACACGTCGCCGCGCCACTGTCGAGCATCCCTTCGGTACGCTCAAGGATACGTTGATGGGGAACGCCGGGCGTCTACTGGTGCGCGGGCTCGATAAAGCCCGGGGGGAGATCAGCCTGGCGGTACTGGCGTACAACCTGAAGCGGTTGATGCGACATATCGGGGTCGAGACGCTGATGACCCGGCTAAGGCGGGCCTCGGTCTGAGGCCGGATCTGTATCGATGTGACATCGACAAGACTGCAACGAAATCGCCCCGCAAAAGCGGGGCGATGGGAGCGAACTCCGGCAAGCCGTTTTGACACGGCCTGATTAGGGGGCTTACCCCATGCTGAGCATAGCAGAGCTGGCCGGCGTTACATCGACATGGGGCGCCGGCACCTGGCCATACCGCATTGCATCTCGGGCGAAGGCCGCCAGCGCCAGGGGATCGTCAATGACCGCATTCATCTGCTCCCAGCGCCCACGGTCAGCCTCGCGCAAGCTCAGCACGCCATAGTTGAGCATCGTGCGAACCATGCTCGACGGTGGCTCCTTCCCCTGTCGGGCCCGCGCCAGAAGGTACGGCGCTTCCAGGCCCACGAACAGCTCTGCGCCCTCCGCGTCGACATCGAATTTTCGTTTGGCGTTGAGCGGGACATCCACCGGCTCCCGGTCATCCCCCTCGCGGCAGTTGCCGGTCATCATTTGAGCCGCATCGCGCAGCTGGGCGGCATCGGTGCCGGTAAAGACGGTAATCGGCAGCGCCAGCGGCTGGGGCCGGGGAAAGGCATGCCGTTCAAGGGTACACCCGTCAGGGTCGGGTAATACCGCTCCCGCCCGGTCCAGCCCAGTATGTCTTTAGGCACATGACAAGATAGGGCTCCAAGCGAAAAAGCCCGGCCGCTGGGGCCAGGCTATCTCTAGCACTGCGTTTCCTTGCTATCATCACAGGCATCCTGCCCATGCTTCCTTGGTCGTTGAGCCATCCGTGTGCTCTTTCTTCCTTGTCGAGCTATCCTTTTGCTCGATGGATGTATTCTTGCAGCCATAGCTGAAGCACGATATAGACTATGTTCGTGGTGCGTGTAGGAGATTGACGTCACTCGGCGTACGACTTAGCCCTGTACAGCTGCTAGCACGAGCCGAATGGCAGGCGAGCTTTAGTAATAGACGTGAGCCACTGTGCTGAAACAGACACGCGCAGCATGGTCAGGGTTGCGCCAGACCAGTTTGTGGCAACCACCTATGTCCCGCTCGACAAACCTGGTTGCACCGTAAATGAGACGTGCATCCGCCTCAGGCATGTCATTTGTAAGGCGACGAGCTACGATGGCTTGATTGATTCTATGTCGCCTGGCGGTGCTTTCCTTCAGAGCATGATTGTTCTGCATTATCGCGTTGCTGATGGCTTCAGCTTTGCGCCTGTTCAGCCGGCCGATAATTGGCTCGTTATGGCTGCTTTCGTCGAGCTTGCCAATTATGGTGAGGCTTCGGTCGGGCGCTTCCCCATCACAAGGCCAGTCCTGGTAGGCGGTCTTTCCATCTGCAACACACTTGTAGACTTCCGCCTGTGCAGGCAAAGCCACAGCCAATAATACCAACACAAGCCACTTTTTCTTATTCACTTCGACCACCACGGATCAGAGCCTATGATCATTCAACAAGGCCCAGACACTCACTGGTGACTCGTTGAGCACTTGATCGGTTGGATATCAAGCAATGGCATCCCGTACCAACCAAATAGAAGAGCCCCATCATCCTGACAGGGCTCTCCGCGACGTAGACTAAAGGCGAGTCCCTAAGGGAACGCAGGATGAGACGTCAGGTAAACGTTAACATCCTAATTGTATAAGAAAATCAGAAAATACATACATCTTATGTAAGCTGTCGCTGACAAAGCATAAGAAACAATAGGGCAAGCTCTCACCTTAACGGTGCAGAACTTGCCACCTGACGCATTGAATGGGCCAGCTTTGCCGCCATTACATCATGCTCATGGCGCTTTACGGCACGCCTGTTGCCTAGCCCCAGCAGCGCCGGGCCTAGCTCTATCTGCTAGCCTATGGCATTGCCACTTGGCGTGCCTAGCAGGCTGAGATCGGCTGCCTGAGCGGCACCCAACGTGACACAGCCTTTCCTTCTTTTCTAGTACCCAGCGGGGCGGGAGGCGATGTCGAAGCGGTAGAACTCACTGCAATAGGCCTTCGACTGTTGCCAAGGTAGCCACTGGCCATTACTGCCAAGCGTTCGTTATACAGTTTCGAGAGCAATTCGGCCAGTTGGGAGGGATAGCAGCAGCCGATTCTCCTGAGAGCCGATCAGTTGCTCCGCCTTGTGCTCAATACGATGGTAAATTTCTGCCCTGCCCCCAATGCTACCCCGGACTAAGGCCCGGTGCTGCTCGTTTAGAAAATCTTTGTAAAGATTCATAGCGCCATCATAGCGCTTGGCTCCATCAAGTAGAATTTGTTCGGCGAGCCTCGGTTTGCCGACCCGGGATGCCAGAAGGTATTCAATATGCATACCCAAGGGCATGATTTCCATCATCATGTGGGCGAAATTGACTACGAGCTCATAGTGCTTATCCGTCAACTCATTTGTGTTCCGCGCCAAGTTTAGAATGTTATCGATGAATGAAAGTGCATGGTTGCGCTTGGCTGCAACAGAGGCGAGCAACGGATAGGCGATATCCTTGATTTCGTCTACAAGACTACGATCGCTCAGAAGAGTACGGGCAACTTCAACGCAGCCGATGTAGTCGGTGATCTTATCCATATAATAGATGATGTTCTGAGCGTGGAGATCTCTAGATATTTCGTCCACCGTACTCTGTATCTTATCCAGCTTGGCGGCCAAGTACTTAGTCTGAACAATGAGGGCGCCAAGGACTATGCAAGTCGATGCTGCAGTCGCGATCACAGTGGTCATTTGCGCAGCCTTAATCGCTTCCTCGGCTGATTTTACAAGGGTTTCCTTAAAGGGGAGGTGCTGAATGATTCCCGTCTGGCCACTGCCTTCCGCCCAGTAAGCGACGCCATCGTGAATAACCGCTTTCCCTTCGGCCAAGGCTCTTATGAGCTTCTCGGACAAAGCAGACTCATCGACAACCCAGATCTTTTCCAACAAATCAGCAGTGACACTCATCAAAAACGATCCTTCTGTTCATATTTACGACGCATGTAGGCGATTTGAATAACGGCAGGCACGGTAACTCGATACGCCGCGCCAGTTACCTTCGGCACCGTCAGCGCTACTAAAGCTAATGGGCCTGCAAAAGATGTAACGCTACGTTGCACCAAGAAGCCTGCCGCGCCTGATGCGCCAATATTTGTCAAGGCAAACGGCGTAAAGGCTAAACGAGCTGACTGAGCGAGCCAGGAAGACCATGCCAGGGAACCCATCCCTCTGCTTCTGATCATATGAAGAATCAGATGCCAGGCAGGGCCAGAGAAACTAGTTACATCGACTGTTTTTAGTGCCTCCTGACGCTCGGCATCGGACATTTTTTCCCAAGACAGCTCAACTAGCCGTTCTATGAGTAGGTTTTCAATATCGTATGCAGAGCTCTTCTTACTGTACTTTACTTTGAGTTTTTCGCATACATCAACCAGGATTTCGCGGTAAGTGACGCCCTTTCTTCTCAGAAGGTTAACAAAACTATCCCCACCGAAATGCTGAAGCTCGCCGGCGACCAACTTCCAAGATTTTCGCCATTGATCCGGCTTGCCGCTCAGGTTCTTAAAATCGGGATCCGCTCTTATTTCGCTGGCGAAGCGCTCCTTCCCATCTTTATCATAAATGATAAATTCGGCTAGCTGAAAAATATCTTCTTCTGTACAATACTGAAGGAAAGCTAAATCGTCGTCCGGCCTATATTCAATCCCCATGTAGCACCCTTACATTATGAATGTTTTTCACTTCTTAAATATAAACTTGCTAGCTTGTTAAAATCTTTAACCGCCAACACTGGTATTTACCAATACTTACAAACTGTCCATTCTCCTTTCTTCCTATAAACTCAAACAAGAACAATTTTCTTCCCAGAATACAAATTACTCAGGATCGATATTATCGATCACCATCCAGTTTTTGCTCTGCTGCATGACGGTGGCCCTTTCGAGAAAGCCACGCTCCTGCACGTAGCGCGTAGCAGGTTAACATGATCGGCCGTCAACCTGCTGTGCACGAGCCAGCCCCCCCTTCAAAAAAGGCAGGTATTCGCGGACCTGGAGTTCATGCTTAGAGGTTAATCGCATATTCAGAAGTTGAACTCGTTACCTAGCCCAGGCACGAAAGAAAGACAGGCTGGTGATCTTTTCGGCAATCTGGTTGTGGCGATCCTTGAGGTTAGGATCATCTCGGCGGGCCCGACCCTGCATAGAAGCTGACATGCGGCTCTTATCCCTGCGTCTGGGTAAACTGTTATGTTTTGGATGGTGCTACGAACTGACACCTGACGATGCGATATCAATATCGGGGCACGCTACCGCCCCCTCGCACCCCAGTGCGGTTTATCACGGGCGCAAGGCATGCAAGTGTGCTAGGCGATGAGCCTCTAGCTCGTAGCTTGTGGCGATATCCCCTCCTTCAGCATGAAGGCTATCGGCAATATGAGGAACTTCTTCAATGTGTAGCCTTCAGACTACTCCATCCCTGACACGGTCCTGTCCACGTATTTTTCAGCCTCAGCCAAGTCAGCCATTAAATTTACCATTGTTTTGCCCTGATCAGGCTGCTGCTCGCCGTCTAAACTATACACAGGTCGCCCGAGGCGAGTAGCCTTACCCAGCGCATCAATACCGCTGATTAGGCTACGCGCCATCTTATCGTGATTGTCCTCAGTGATTTCGTCACTATCCATAGCGCCTTCTAGGCGATTCCAAATGCTACGCCACCGAACAACTGCCTGACGATGATTAGTGGCTGCTGCTGCTGCTGCATTACTGGCCTCCTCGATAATTTGCGCATCCTCATCCTGCGCGGTTTTACTGCGCGAAGTGCGAGAAAGCTTGGCGCGGGTCGCTATCCTTACATCATCAGTTAGGTATCGTCGCCACCTTCTACCTTGGCTCGATTGCGAATCGTCAATTCTGGAATCTATGCTTAGTGGCCAGATTGCGGGCGGATAGTTGGACGGCGCGACAGTCGTATTCACAGACTTCCCAGTCACATTTGCAGCTCATGGCATGCCCTCCAGGTCAGACAGTAAGTGAACTGTCATCAACAAGCACGGCATTGCTATGCCTTGTCAGTTGCATAACCGGGTCCGCACGAATCTTGGGTTTCGATCAATGGCTTTTTTAGCCTTAATATGCCCCTCCAACAGCGTCATGGCTTGCTGGTGCCCATGCAGCACCTCCGACATGAAATCGCACAGGCAGCTGATGAAGTATCGTCCCGCACGGTCGCGTGAAATCGTGACACTGGAAGGTTCACAGGGCAGCGGTCGGCTCCAGCGGATCGGCAATGGCGTCTTCGCTTTGGGGGATGGTGATCTCGCTATCTCTATAGCGGAAGGCTGCCTAGGTCAGCCGGATCGACTTACGACCGTCCTTGCGCTTGAAGCGCGGATAGCGCGCCTTGATCCGGGAGTTGCAGAAGTTATCGAAGGCGGTTTTCTGATCCCGCAGTGCCTGCTGCAGGATGAAGCTGGACATGTCCTTTAGCCACGGATACTCGACGTTGAGGGCCACCAGCCGTTTTTTCCGCTGCGGAATGCGATATCGACTCGCCGCGCTGCTGATACGCTTCGGTGCGGTATGCCAACGTATTGTTCCAGACGAAACGCACGCACCCGAACGACTGCGCCAGAAGCCCGGCCTGATCCGGCGAAGAGTAAAAGCGTTTTTTGTAGGCACGTTTCGTCAGGGGTGGGTGACCCTATCAACAGGCACCGCTGCGCGGTGCGCGCGTATATCGTCGCCCGAGTGGCCATGCTTTATGCGCTGTTTTGGCTAAGACTTGCATGGCAACAGTTGACTAACCAGTCCCGCCTTTAACATTCATAATTTAGGTCTTTTTTTCCCTGTATAATCAGAAAGTGCTTCAGCCATATCTTCTACGCTCATTCGCCGCTTTTCCGGCTTTTCATTTATTTTTTCCAAATCTGATTGGCCTGGTACAGGCGAACTAGCAGAAGCAACATTTGCTCCTTTAGCTTTGCCTGCTGTTGTTTGGTATATATCAGGGAACATAGCTTTTAAAGCAGAGACTACAGATTTATAGTGGCAACCTATGCCTATAGCATTTAGATCAAGCCAAATTGACTTTGCGGTCACGCCTCTAGCAACGTAGCTGTGCAGATCCTCACGAATATAAAGCAATTGCTTGCGTGGCTGGGCACTAACAGCCTTGATCGTTGGTACAGAGTCTCTTAAATATTCAAGAAAGACTGCTTCTTGAGTTTTTTCGTTCATGACACTCCTTTTCCCACCTACGTAGTAGAACTTCTTACAGGGCGCTTGACCGTAATTTTTCGATGAGACTACGCATGGACACCACCATGCTGGATCTTCTTCGCTAAGATTACACATGGCTTACATGCGGGGTCAACCAAAAAACCAGCCCAGAGCCATGGTAAAGATTACTTAGCCCCATCTTACAGCTTATTTAGAGCCTGGTTAGGGGTAACTTTATGCCTATGCCCAGCCTCGTCGCGTATCCCTGTGGTGCCACCCGCCGTCACCCAGGCTGCTGTTTCAGCCTCACGAGAGCCATTCCATAGCAGAACATTCACCGATATGGCTCCATTTCTGAATGCCAACGTCGCTCACCCTGCGACCAGATCCAATCCTGCTGCAGCGCTGCAGATTACTCTCAAGCACGCCGTAGCTCATCCCGCACATAGCTCACCCCTAGGGCTCGCCCTATTCTGTATCAAGGATGACCTCGATATAGAGTGAGCTCCATTGAGTATCACCTTTCGACTGAGGTTCCCATGGACCTTCCCCCTGGTTTAGGTCCGCTATCTGTCATCGCCAATGTAAAACTGACCCCCTGACGCCGAGGTAAATTTGACCCCCCTGGGCGAAGATGGTGGCTTTTGAGCCGCCGAGATGTTGACCCAGGAGCAGTCAGTGGAGATCAAAGTGTTGGCCCGTCAGGGCCATGGCATCAAGGCGATCGCCCGGGAGCTGGGGCTCTCGCGCAATACCGTCCGCAAGTACCTACGCGGCGAGAAGGACTTGCCACGCTATAAGGCGCGAGCGCCGCGCCCCCGCAAGCTCGACGCTTTCAAGCCCTATCTTCAGGGACGTATCGCGGCAGCCCGCCCTCACTGGATTCCGGCGACCGTGCTGATGCGTGAGATTCAGGCGCAAGGTTACGCCGGCGGCATCAGCCAGCTAAAGGCTTATCTGGCGCCCTTCAAGGGCCGACCGGAGGATCCGGTCGTGCGCTTCGAAACGCCGCCGGGCAAGCAGTTGCAGGTCGACTTCACCACGATCCGTCGCGGTCGCGAGCCGCTCAAGGCCTTCGTTGCGACACTCGGCTACAGCCGAGCGACCTTCGTGCGCTTCTCGACACGCGAGGACAGCGAGGCGTGGTTGACTGGCCTGCGAGAGGCGTTTGTCTACTTTGGCGGCGTCCCCGAAGAGGCGCTGTTCGATAACGCCGGCACCATCATTACCGAGCGCGACGCCTACGGCGACGGCCGGCATCGCTGGCATCCGGCCTTGGCGGCGCTGGCCGAGGAGTACGGCTTTCGCCCTCGGGTCTGTCGCCCCTACCGGGCCAAGACCAAGGGCAAGGTCGAGCGCTTCAACGGCTACCTCAAGGGCAGCTTCATCACGCCGCTGGCCGCCACGCTCAAGAGCGCCGGATTGATCCTGGACGTGCCGACGGCCAATGCTCACATCGGCCGCTGGCATCGTTCCAGTCCCGGCGTTGCGGTCGGGGCGCGTGCTCCCGCATGAGAGCCTGCAGCATCCCTTGTCGGTGTATGACCAGCTGTTGGAGGCCCGTCCATGAACCTGCAACATGACCGCATCGGCGAGCTGTGCAAGAGCCTCAAGCTCGAGCGCATCGGCAGCGATTGGTCGCACCTCGCGCAGCGGGCGGCCAACGGCGAGGCGAGCTTTGCCGACTTTCTCGAGACGTTGCTGAGCGCCGAAGCCGATGCCCGTGCCGAGCGTTCGCGCCAGACGCTGTTGAAGATGGCCGCCTTCCCGGCGGTGAAGACGCTGGAGCAATACGACTTCGCCTTCGCCTCGGGCGCCCCGCGTGCGCAGCTTCAGGAACTGGCGGCACTCAGCTTCATCGAGCGCGCGGAGAACATCGTCCTGCTTGGCCCCAGCGGTGTGGGCAAGAGCCACCTGGCGGTGGCGTTGGCCTACCGCGCCGTCATGGCGGGGATCAAGACACGCTTCGTCAGCGCGGCCGACCTGATGCTGCAGCTCACGGCGGCACACCGTCAGGAACGGCTCAGAGAGTACTTCAACCGCGTAGTGATGGGGCCACGCCTGTTGGTGATCGACGAGATCGGCTACCTGCCCTTCGGGCGCGATGAGGCCAACCTGTTCTTCAACGTCGTCGCCAAGCGCTATGAGCGCGGCAGCCTGATTCTGACCAGCAACCTGCCATTCACGCAGTGGGCCGGGACCTTTGCCGACGATCGAACGCTGACGGCCGCGATGCTGGATAGGCTTTTGCACCACGCCCACATCGTGCAGATCACCGGCGAGAGCTACCGACTCAAGGACAAACGCAGAGCCGGCACCACCCCGCCGGCAACGGCAGCCGAATAACCGACGGGCCCTGGGGGTCAATATTACTTCGGCGATTCAGAGCCAAAGGGGGGGCACTTTTCAGTCGGCGTTGACAACTACGAGGCAAATGTAATCAATAGCACCAGTCGGCTTTGGGGCGGCGAAGGTAATCGCATTCAAGTGGCACGCGATAAAGGTCAGCCGCTCATCATCGCGACCGACCGAGCTATGACTGAAAAGAAGTTCCTCAAAGGCGAGATGACCTACAAGTTCGGCCCGATAGGTGGCTGTACGAACCTTGAACCCTGCGACAAGATTCACTTCACCAGCGTATTTGCTTGTATCGACTGCGAGAAATCTATTCTCGATGACGATCGCAGTCTGAAGAACATCCAGCGCGGCCTAGATAACCTGAAGCGTGGGCAATCCCTGTTCGTGGCGGAGAATGCGCAGTACAAACAACTTGAAGCCGAAATTTCAGCGATCTACGATAAACTGGAGAAACGCGGCCTGCTGGAGAAAATGGAGGCGATGTCATGAGTGCAGTTGATAATTATCTCGCAGCCCTACAGCGGTTGATTGAAGGGAGGCCGAAAAACGTACCGAAAGGCTCTGCGATCAATAAAGACACGGTGGCCCTGGAAGCAGGACGCAAGCGTGGCTCGATCAAGAAAAGTCGCGCTGAAAACGCTGATTTGATTGCTGAGATCGAGGCGGCGGCGGCTGCACAAAGAGAGGCTTCCAAGCCGTCTGCATCTGAAGATGTGCAGAAGCAGAAAGCCCTCAAGCAAGCAGCGAAAGAGCAGTTAGGTGATTTGAAGGCAGACTATGAGCTTGCCCTTCAAAAGATTGTTTCGCTGGCCCAGGAGAATTACTTGCTCAAGCAACAGATCAGCGAACTCACCGCCGAAAAGCATCGCGGCAAGTTTGTGCCGTTGGGCAACCACCATTGAAAATGGGGTATCCGGATACCCGAAAAATTTACAGAATTTCTTTTCGCGAAACCAACTTCCTAGTCTTCCTGTAGGGTCAGTCATCCCGCACAAAGAAAACGACCATATGATACACAGCTGCTATCGGCCAGAAGCGGCTATTCCGGCTTTCCTGATATAACGCCCGGCTCACGCGCCGGTTTGGAGCCGCGAAGCGGCGGAAAGTCGGTCCCTGTGCAGACGATTGTTATATCATTGAATCTCCAAAACATCCTCTCGTAAAAGCCTCGGGATTTGATTATCTATTAAATCTTTCCACTTACAGTCATACTCCTGGCGTGTCTGTAATCGGAAAAGCCGCCCTTTAAACGAGCTCTTTTTCCCGGGTTCTTGATTCCACTGAGCATAAATATAGTAGTACTCTCCAGCCAAATACCCTTTAACCTTGCACTGCTGTCGTTCGTTTTCTTCTTGGTTACCATCAAGGCCCTGAATTCTAATTAAAGATTGAAGGCTTCCTTGCCTTGGCCAAGAGACCTTCCAAACTTTTCCCGCCTGATCGTGAACTTCTACTTTTTGAACTTCGCCGAGAGGAAAACCGTTCGGAACGGTTATTAAGATGTTTTCCTTTGTTCCCTCGGCCAGGTTTATAAGTCTCCTTGGCGACTGATCGTAGACCCACCGCTTATTAGACCAGTGATACCATTTGAAGACACGATGCCATCGGCGCCCAGGCCTCATAAAGTACCTTACATAATCCACTGCTACCGGACGGCGACCTACAGACCTGATTATAATTTTATGTTTTGGATTGGCCTCCCCCGCGGAATGCTCAAACGAGAAATCCGATTCACATTGTAAGCAAGGGTTATCCCGCTTGTGCGCTCGGTAGCGAAGAATCAGACCAATAACACCAGTTACAGTCCCGATGGTTCCTGTAACGGCTCCCCAAATTGCCAATGCCTGAACCAGATTACTTTCTTCCATGTGATCCTTGGATATAACGCCCGCAGTACGCGTAGCTTTGTAGTGAAGGCGCAGCCGCAACGAAAAAGCCATCGCTGTGTCTGCGATTGTTAAGCCTGGCTAGAACAGGGCACTGATTGCGTCCCAGTTACTCACTAGAAATGACAATCCGGTGGACACAGCAATACTAATTATTGCCCATTTCACAGTTGCCCTTACGCCAGACTGCCCCTCCTCCTGGACCGGCCTTATGATATTTTTATAAACATCCTCGTAGTGCTGAGAAACCGTACTCACACTATTGAAATGGTTCCTGATCTCTGAGAGAGGCCGTTCCAAGGGCTTTAACAACTCGTTATTGGAAATTTGCCCGCCTACCTCGTCGAGCTTTCGCTGAGTGTCAGAAATTGTTTTTGATAGTTGTTCAGGGTTGAATGTGAGTATCTCAGTTATTCTTTGCTCCATAGATTCGTAGTCACCCTGTATGGAAGAAACCAGTTCGGCTACACGCCTATGAGTTTTTGCGTTTACTCCCGCACTAATAAACGGCCTGAACCCTTCTTCCCCTATTTCCTCGTAGTAAATAATTCCCACGTCGTTAAGCTCATAAAGGGCGCTATCCAACCAATTTCCGTTCGCCACGATTCCGCTAAGGTCAGAATCAACTTCTGAGCTTGTAAAATCGACTTCTCCTTTTTCGTTGGCATTCTTAATTAAAGCCAGTAAAATTCTAAGCTCTTGAAATTTCGTAACTTTTTTTCGCATTAAATCTCACTTTGCATCCAAAACTGTGTGGCGGCTTAGCTGGTATTAGACAGCACGCTCGTTATTGACTTGGACGGGCACGCGCTTAAAGCACCTAAGGTTTTGAACAACCTAACATCAAGTATAGCTCGACTACATAACACAAATCGCCACGCATGCTGCATAAGCCAGACGAGTGTGCCTGCTGCTTTGCCGGCATGACTGCTTTGGGTCGTCTGCTGCCGGTCCAGCTCCATCAGCGTATCCTGAAGTTCGGCATCCAGGAAGCGGACCTTCGCCAGATGCTCATGTAGCGCTTGGCTGTAGTGTAACGGGGCATAGTGCAGGCACGCCAGTAACAGCTCTTTGTTAGGCATCAGGTTCGCCCAGGACAAATTGGTATTTTGGACTCTAACTTGCCTTGAAATAGCCATAATGCCCACTGTCTAATAGCACCACCATTCCTAACTTTAGACGCCTCAGTCCAATTCAGATCATGTTTTTCAGCAATATACTCACCAATAGCCTTTCCTGAAACTTCGACGTCAGACTCTAGAACCCTCACTACTTCTAGCAGCACACTTTCCAAGTTAGCACTAATCCATATTGCTTCACTTATTTCTGGAAATTTATTCACCTTCTCTATATCGACCATATACATATCATTTTCCACATAGATGAGCTCAAAGCGCTTGAGAACCGAAAGAGCATTACGGTAACCCTTAGGCTTTTCTGCATCTTTATCGACGCTACCTTTTTTTATCAGCCAGTTTAATGTTTCCAAGGCCAGCCCAGGAGATGCAGGTGCCGTAAAAATATTACTTTTACGTCGTCTGCGCTCGGATTTTGCTCGTTCAGTAACAACGTCTCCTTGATCTCTATATATCCAGCCATTACCAGTATTCTCAATAAAACCACATAATTCCAACCACCGGCAAAGCCGGACAGTGTAAGCATGCCATGTTTTGTCAGCGTACTTGTTATCTGGATACAGCTGCTTCAAGGATTCCACTAGACTATTAACCGTAGCAACCGAGTGCGCTGACTTATCTTTAACCGCATGCGTAAAGGCATGTTTAAAAAATTTTTCACGAATCGCTCTTAAAACTCCCATCTCAGTACACATTGCTACATCTTTACTTAACGAATATAGACCGCTCTCTCTGATCGCCACCCCAAACATAACCATATCTGAACCAATATTCTGAACAGTACCCTCAGAAAGCCTTGTTTTTGTAACCAAGTCCTGAACAGAAAGCTTCGTGTCATGCTCAAGGTGACTAACCACCTTGAAAAGCGAAGAAAAATCAGTAGATGGGAGATACCTTAAAGGAATAACTGGAACAGACCCTGTCAAGACATACTCCCTGAATATGTCCCAATAAATATTTAATCTATCTCCACTTCTTATAACCAAGCGCCTGTTAATCAAAGACTTAAGGGTGTCAGGGCCGGACAGCTCTATAATTTCGAACCAATCTACGGGCGCCCGCTGCGCAATTAATTTCAAGCAACTTGACTCTGCAGGACTTAATGCATCCATGTCCTCTCTGAATAGACTAGCCACATCCAGCTTGTTTTCAAGTAAATCATATTGGTCAATACCGCTTTCCATTTTCTCATACAAATGAATACATAGCTTTTTTAGCAACCACGGATAACCTTGACTGCTAGCAACAAGATTATGACGAAGATCATGATGTAGTTTTTGTTGTATCTCTTTTTCAAATATATTTATGGCTGTATTTGATTCCCTGTCAGAGAAAGGTGCCAGCTTTCTCGTTACTCGGTAATCTGAAAGCTGATGCCAGAAAAAATAGGCAGGATGTTCACTATGCGTTGTGCTGTCAGTTTTCCAAGCAAAACCCAAGCAAAAATTCAGCTTCATAGCAGCTGCGCTTAAAAGCAAAGACTTTGCTTTTTCAAAAACTTCATATAGCTCTGGTTTTGAATACAACTCTTCGAATTGGTCAAAAACCAAAGCTATTAATTGACCATTTTGATCAAGAGATTCCAAATATCTCTTTATGGTTTCCGAGTTCAGAGGGTTTCCCACATCTGATAAAACCAAGTCTATTCCTTGTTCACCAAAACCATCTTCCTGGGCACTTTTTAGTGCTTCCAAAAGTGAAGAATATATATAATCTGGACCGGTTGCAGCTCGAATGTCGACCGGAAAAACAAAGTACTTATGTTTGTTTTGATAATTTCTAGCTTTGCTTTTTAGCTTTGCAATCAACGAGCTTTTTCCCATCCCCGAGTTCCCGGTTATAGCAAAAATCCTAGTACTTGTATTCTTCTCCTTAATATTCCTAAAAAAATCGAATATATACCTAATATCCTTTACTCGGCCCACGAAGTCCTCTGGTCTCGCAGGCCGATAATCACTCCAAGCCTCGCCAGTTTGCACTTGAACTACGCTTACTGACTTCCCAGAATCAATTTCAGGGGGCTTTATTTTATGGCTTTTTGGCAAGTTGAAATTTAAGTTATTTAGGGTAGTATCAGTATCCGCAATATTGCTTAGCAGAGCAGCGTCCTTAACCAGCTCGTTATTTTTAGCATAGTAGCACAGCACACCTGCAGGTATGCCACCTGACAGAGTTGCTACAGCCCAAAATATTCCATAACTAGTTACTAACAGCACCCATTCTCCAATTAAGTTTTCACTTCCCATATATTCAGCTGCGCGATCTTCAGGTTGCCTCTTAATTATTCCTGAGCTTATTAGAGAGGCAACAACCTTCTCAGGATCATAGAAGCTTAGCTTTGTGGCTTGATCTTTTGGTTTAGCCTTCCACTCTTCTGCAAATCCTTTAGCTTCTTTTCCATATTCACCAGTACTAACAATCCACGCTTCCGAGTAATCTTTAAGGAAAAGTGTCCCTGCCAAGTTTTTTAATATATTAGCATCTATATTTTTATCTCGATATGCCTTGCACTCTACATAAATTTCCTTTCCACTTACTTTGTGGCGACACAAAAGATCTAGTTCCAAAGCAGTAAATCTTATTTCTTTAATCACTTCATAGGATTGTGCCGACAAGAGCTTTTCTGTCAGTGATTCAAGGAGATCCCCTCGCTCCTTTGTTGAAGAAGTTTTATGCAAAGCAACTTCTATTTTCATGTTTATCTACACTCGGATTTGGCAATTGAAAAATGCTGCCTGCGACCTTATCATTATTATTTAATTTAGTGAACTTTCAGGCCGCAATTATATGGACGTCCGCTTTGGGTCGAAACCGGTCATTGTTCTAGCCATCGTGTAATTTGACGAGACCGGTCTGCCAGCAGTTTTAGGACCAACAGCGCGAACTTCCTCCCCGTCGCCTCGTCCTCCAACAGCGGCATGCTGAGCTTCTCGTGGTCGCTGAGGGCATCGAGCACGGCGTCGGTGACCTTCTTGGGGAAGAGGCCATGCATCACCTGGTCCTCGCTGTGGTTGCGCACCTGGGCCATCACCGCCTCGTCGCGTTCGATGCGGTCGGCGATACCGTTGGCGAAGTGCAGCTTGTCGTCGTCGCTGACCTCGGCGCCGTAGAGGTCATTCAGCCGACCGATGATCTCGGCCAGGCGTTGCTTCTCGGGGTCGTGGGGCTTGCCTGAGCCCACCTCGCTGACTGGGGTGAGGCCGTAGTCGCCCTCAGTCTCGTCCAGGCGCAGGCGCTTCTCCTCGCGCTTGGTGAGGCGGTAATGGGTCAGCTCCAGCTCGCTGACGTCGATGCTCTCCTCCTCCAGCAGCCGGTCGGTGCGCAGCAGCGGATGGAGGTGACGGGCGAAGACGCACAGCTGCTCCAGCTCGGGGTCGTCGAAGGTGACGATCTGGCTGAGGAATTCGTAGGTGCGCACGAAGCTCTGCAGGTTCTTGCGGAACAGGTCGAGCTCGTCGCGGATGGTGCCAGCGTCCTTCAGTTCCTGCTCAGCACGCTTCAGGCCCTTGTCGTCGCCGTTGACTTCGGCAATCTGGCGAGCCTCCTTCCAGGTCTGCAGTTGTTCCAGAGTCAATTGGTAGCGCTTCTTGAAGCGCTCCTGGGCCGGGCGGCAGTGATAACTGAGGCTGGAAGCCGGGGCCTTAGGATCAAAGAAAGCCTTGGCGAAGGCCTCTACTTCAGGCCAGTGGTAGATACCGCTGGCGTCCAGACCGTTCTGCAGGTCGTACACAACTTGTGGATCGGAGACGCCGGCCAGCTCGGCCCTACGGTAATAAGGCGCGAAGGAATCGAGGATGTCCTTTTCTTCGTTGTAAAAGTCGAGGATGAAGGCCTGCTTGCCGGGAAACAGCCGGTTGAGCCGCGAGAGGGTCTGCACGCAGTCCACATCACGCAGCTTCTTGTCGACATACATGGCGCAAAGCTTGGGCTGGTCGAAGCCGGTCTGGAATTTGTTGGCGGCGATCATCACGTTGTAGTCGTCGGTGTCGAACGCCTCGGCCAAGTCGCGGCCCTTGAGCCCGGGGTTGAGCAACTGGCTGGTCTCGGTGACCTCCTCAGGTATCTCCTCATCGGGCGGCACGCTGCCGGAGAAGGCCACCATGGGGTGAACGTCACCGTAGCCCTGCTTCTCGATATACCGACGCATGGCCAGTTGGTAGCGCACCGCCTCCTGACGACTAGCGGTGACCACCATGGCCTTGGCTTGGCCGTCGAGCAGATGACGGACGTTCTCGCGGTAATGCTCGACGATCACTTCCACGCGCTGAGCGATGTTGTAAGGATGCAATCGCACCCACTTGGCCAGGGTGCGCGAGGCCTTCTTGGAATCCACCTCCTGATCCTCGCCATCGGGGTGGGCGAGCTTCCAGGCAGTACTGTAGGTGACGTAGTTGCGCAGCACATCGAGGATAAAACCCTCCTCGATTGCCTGACGCATGGAGTAGAGGTGGAACGGCTCGGGCTTGTTATCGGCGCTGGCAGGCAGGCCGGGATCCGGCGGGCGTCCGAACAGCTCCAGAGTCTTCGCCTTGGGTGTGGCAGTGAAGGCGTAGTAGCTGATGCGCTCGCTGGGGCGCCGTGAGGCCACGGCCGCATCCAGCATGGCCTCCGCACTGATCTCGTCGTCATCGTCCTCTGCGGGCTCTCCTGCGGCCGCCAGCAGCGCCTTGAGCTTGCTGGCCGAGCTGCCGGTCTGCGAAGAGTGGGCTTCGTCGGCGATTACCGCATAGTGGCCCTCGGCGAGCTGGGGACGCTTGTTCAGGGCGTCGAACAGCGCCGGGAAGGTCTGAATGGTGACGATGATGATACGGGTGTTACTGGCCAGGGCCTCGGCGAGCTGCTCCGACTTGCTCTGGTTACCGATGTCGCGGGTGATGGGCCGCACCACGCCGTGGGCGTGCTCGAACTGGTAGATGGTTTCCTGGAGCTGGCTGTCGAGCACCGTGCGGTCGGTGACCACGATCACCGAGTTGAACAGCTTGGTGCCATCCTCAGCGTAGAGGTTGGCCAACTGGTGGGCACACCAGGCAATGGAGTTGGACTTGCCGGAGCCGGCGCTGTGCTGCACCAGGTAACGGCGCCCCGGCCCCTCGGCCAGGGTGGCCTGCACCAGGCGATTGACCACCTCCCACTGGTGATAGCGGGGGAAGATCAGCGTCTCCTTGGTATGGCGGCGGCCGTGGAAGTCTTCGCTGGTCTTCTTCTCCAGGTGCAGGAAGCGACCGAGCACCTTCAACCAGGCGTCCGGCGCGAACACAGCTTCCCACAGATAGGTGGTGGCGTAGCTTTGCTCGTCCGACGCGGGCGGGTTTCCAGCGCCACCCTCCTCGGTACCGCGATTGAAGGGCAGGAAAAAGGTGTCCTTGCCAGCCAGCTTGGTGGTCATGGCCACCTCGGCCTGGCTCACCGCGAAGTGAACCAGGGCACCACGCTTGAAGGTGAGCAGAGGCTCGGGCTTACGGGTAACGGGATCCTTGATCGGTCGGTCGTGGCGGTACTGCCGCTTGGCGTTCTCTACTGTCTGCTTGAACTGGCTCTTAAGCTCTAGCGTGGCGGTGGGGATCCCGTTGACGAACAGCACCAGATCGAGGCGGGGATTGTAGCTCTCGCCGCCCTTACCCTTCTCGCGGGCATGGGGTGAGTATGAAACCTCCGGCACCACCCGCAGTCGGTTGGCGCGGTAGCGGGCCAGCGAATCGGGGTTCATGCCGTGGTCAGGCTGGAAGCTGCACAGATCGAACTTAACACCGGGTACCTTGAAACCGTGACGCAGCACCTCCAGGGTGCCGGCCCTGTCTAGCTCACGCACGACCTTCCGCACGAACACCTGCTCGGGCGCTTGAGGGTTGGCCTTGCAGAACTTCTCCCAGCGCTCCGGCCAGGCTTCCCGCACATAACCCAGCAGATCCTCGGTGTAGAGGGCCGTCGTACGGTCGTAACCGCTGGCTGTGCCGGCCTTCCAGCCTCCAGACACCATGGACTCGATGATATCCTGCTGGAAGCGGGACTCCCTGCTGTCCGCCATATTATCCCCTGCGCTTGGCGTAATTTTTTGAAACAGCCTAACGGTTTGGGGAAATAAGGAGAAGCCTAATTAGGAGAATGCTTCTTCCACAGGGGGCGGACTCGCCAGTCATCAGGGAAGCCCATTTCGGCGACATCGATCGCATGGTGATCAATCAGGCCAATTAGCCGTTCTCCCCAACGGTGGTGTGGATTCACCACGTCCATTAGGTACAGCATCAGGGTGAGGGTATTGTAGATACGACGCGAGGCGTCGAAGGACAGGCTATCCAGCGCAGCCACAGGACGATCCTTTGGCAGCTTAGGAAGGAAGGTGAACTCTCGGTTCCACAGTCGAGCATGATGAGCACACTGATTGCGCACCGTGCTCAGGTGATGTAACACCGATGTCAGCACGCTCTCGTCGAAGTCGTACTCACGTGCCACGGCGTTACGGTCTCGGCGCTGGCGTGTGTTGGCATACCACTGCGACAGTTGGCCGAACGTCATGATCTCCACCAAGGCCCAGATTGGAGGCAGCGGCTCATCGTAGGTGGTGCTCAGGTGGCGGATAAAGGTTTCCTGACTGCGCCGCACCTCGCCTTCCAAGGCTCGGAGCCGCTCCTCGTGACGCCAAGAACGGTGAGGTGATTTGAACAGGGCCGGATCCAGGTGGCAATGGGGCCCGTGTGTATGGGCCATGTGGTAGGCCCAGCAGGTGCGAATCGAAACCTCGATGCGTTCAATGGCGTCCATGACCAGCAGCCGGAACTCCCGGTCGAACACATAGAGATTCAGCACGTCATCCAGGGTAGTGCCGGGGCGCAGGCGATGCGTCCGGTGATCGGCCTCGAAGGGCAACCAATAGGCGCCCAACCGGTAGTAGTTGAGATGACGCAGATAGTGGAGCGCCCGCTGGCGGTCCGGCACCGTCAGCCCCCGCTGGATGAGCCGGTCGAGCTGATCATCTAAGCTCAGCGGGGGCTTGTTGAACTGCAAGGCCGGCCTCCAGAAAAAAGTAACCCCCCAAGGTGCGCTTCCGAGAGAGGCGTGGGGGGTGTTGTTAGAAACAAGTATAAGGAAGCAGAGACCTGCTGCCAAGTCACATCTACCAGGTTGGCTCTGTATCCTCCGGCTGTGCCGCTGCAGCACTTACTTGCTGGTCTTGCCAGTCCGCATAGGTCTGTCCCGTAGCCTCGATTTTCCAATCCACTCGCCCATTAGCGGCACGCCCTGCGACGATGGCTGCCGCTGGGCTGGGGCTCGTAAAACCGTAGTCGCGCGTAAACCTTTTAAAGCCGTTCCCATCATCCATCAGCACGCCCTCATCGCAGAGTTGCTTATAGAGGTGCCGGTAGCTGTGTTTCAGGTCTATCCATTCGCCTCTGGCCAAGGAGCCTTCGAGAACCACGAACTCACCATCCAGTTCTTGGGCAAAGGCCACGATGTTGTGCTTTCTAACTTCCATCTTCAGTCGGGGATTTTCCAGCTCCCCCGACTGGTTCGTATCAGGCTGCGCCGGCGTGCATGCTCCCTGCTTCTGGCTTGGGGAGAGCTTCGCTGTGCTGCGCAGAAAGTCCAGGCCGAGGACAGGAAGCACCGTACGAATCTGTTCCATAAAAAACGCCATATCGGCACGATCAGATTCTGGCAGGCCTATGTATTCATGCGCTGTACCGTTGGCTAGCTTGCAACGCCCCATGGCTCCGGCATTCTGAATCAGCAAGCTTTCCAGAAACTTAACATGGGCCTTGGTCAGGTTCTGATCCTTACTGGTGACCAAGCAAACCTTTTCCCAGAAGTCTTTGCCACCCTTGTCTTCTGGCCGATTGTGCTGCTTGAGGCGCGTGCCGACATCATCACTTTCCCCGATATACACCAAGGGCCGCAGATCACCATCAGGGTCCGTGCCGACTAGGAAGTAGATGCCGGTTCGCCCACACTCCGGTCGCTGGACCAGTTCGCTGAGCTTGCTGCGTGGCCCGGTCAACACATGGCCGGTCCAGTTCATGATCTCGGCGGTGAGGAGACCATTGGGTGTGCCGTCCACCAGAAAGAGCCGGATGCTGCGCCCTTGGGTCATACTGCCTCCATTTGGTCTGTCTCAGCGGGAATCGATGACCGCGTCGGCGGCTGCCAGCCGCGCACGTCGATCTTGCCGGTAACAGCGGCGGAGATCAGGGCAGAACGGCGTTCCTCAAGCCTTTTTTTCAGTTCTAGAGCTTCCCCTGCTAAGTTGAGTAAGCTCCATGTCTGCTTGATGACTTCGTCGCGGATTCTTGCCTGCTCTTCGAGCGGAGGACATGGGAAGGGCATCTCAAGCACGGTGCCTTGTCCAATATTCAGCATTGAACTACTAGCTCCGGTTGCCTCCAACTCAATTTGCTGCCTAGTTTGGGAAGCCCCCATGAAAAAAGCTAAAAATATTGGATCTGCAACCGTCTCGCGGAGGCGCAGACGAAACAGCTTATCCGACAACATTAAGTTGGGATAGGAAACCGTAGGGACTGCACAACTACCGACCAGCTCTCGTGTATTGGCACGTGATATCAAGACATCATTGGCTTTGATGGATAAATCAAATCGCGGGGAGAGCTCGCCAGGAAGCTTCTTGTTCTCTTGACTGTCAAATCTACCATGATTGACACACCCCACTTTAAGCACGCCCCACTCACTCTCACTTTCGACTGGATTATTTTCACACTGAGGACTCCAGCCTTGCTCGAAGGTTTGGACAATATGCTTTACTCTAGTAATTTCCCAGTGTTCCGGCACTTCACCTAGCCACTCCACACCGGAGTCCTTCATCGGCACACCGGAGTCCAGTCCCTTGGTGACAGCATGAGAGATCACCGCCTGACGCTTCTCCTTGAGCAGCTCGATCAGGCGCTGTTGCTCTGCTATCAAGGCGTCAATACGGGCGGTTTCGTGGTCGAGGAAAGCAACTATTTTAGACTGCTCGTGCATTGGCGGAATAGCACAGTACAGCTCTGCGATATCCGGCATATAGATGGTTTTATGCGTCGACCCCATCATCATGCGAGAAAACTCAGATGCCATTGCCCTGAACGCTGTCAGCAAATATTCTGGGCTTACTTTTTTCCCACAAATCCAATTGGCAAAATCCTGCGTGGTAGCCATTGGCTTACCAAGAATCGCTGAGTACCCTACGGATGCTGTTCGCGAAAGAATCACAGTGCCCGCAGGCAATAGGCGTGCTGATGAGTTGGCCAAGCCCAACTCGCTAACCTTCTCTTTCGTCTCATACACGACCTTGGTAAGCCCAGACCGTATTTGCCATACATCAGATAGCGTGAACCAAGGAATGGTACAGTTTTCCCAGTACTCTGGCTTGTTACGGCTAGGAGTATGGCCAGACTCTAGTTTGGCAAAATAGCGAACCTTGCCGTGATTCCAATGCGCCGGCACTTCCCTCAACCACTCGACGCCGGAGTCCTTGTACTCAGGGTATTTCGGGAAGCTCATGCTCGCACTCCTTCCCTTGTATATTCCGCTGCCTTTTGCAGGTGGGGGGCAGCCGGTCCAACGCCAGACACAAAAAACCCGCCAAAGTGTGCATCTTTGAGAGGCATGGCGGGTGTGTCGCCCATCATGCTGAAGTGACGAGGCCTACCTGTCAACGCAGGCCCCACCTCGCTATGACTTCTCATTCCGACAGCTCCTCAATCATCTGCTTGATCCGGTCGGTGCACGCCTTGAGGTCGGCATCAATCTCTTCGAGCGGGCGCGGTGGCGTGAATTTATAGAAGTGCCGGTTGAAGGGGATCTCGAAGCCCACGATGCCGATACGGCCATCCAGCGGGTCGCACTTCTCCTCGTCGATCCAAGCGTCGGGGACGTGGGGCTTCACCTCACGCTCGAAGTAGCCGTACACCGACTCGTCCAGCGGCACGTTCTCGTTATCACGCAGGCCGCTGTCGGGTTCAGGGTTCCCGTTCTTGTCCAGGCAGATATCAGCGTCCTGGTCACGCTCGGAAAGCGCGTTGAGGATCGTCTTCTGCACCGGGGCACCAACTTTGAGGCCTTCCGTCTTCAATGCTGCCTCCAGCGCTTTGAGGAAAGTGTCACGGTTATTGAATCGCTGCTGGGGGTCCAGGGTGGCGCAGGCGGCCTTGAGGGCCTCGCGCTCGCCCTCCTCGAGCTTCTGGATCGGCTTCTCGTCATCGAGGCGAGCCAGGCGCTCGGGGCTGGCTTGGAAGTTGAGACGTAGCGGGCGTTCTACCGTAATGCGTCGATAACCAAAAGCCTCTACCGGGAATATCTTGCTCTCCTCGCTCTCTTGGAAGGCCCCATAGAGGCGCACGATCTCCTCGATACTACGGTCATCAACGTACTGGCGCTTGCTGCCCAGCGACTTGCGCATCTTACTGGCCCGGCCAGTGGCGTTGATCAGTTGGACCTGGCCGCGACGCTCGAGTGCCTTGTTATTGGAGAGGATCCACACATAGGTGGCAATGCCGGTGTTGTAGAACAGGTCGGTGGGCAGGCCAACGATGGCCTCCACCAAATCATGCTGCAGTAGGTAGCGGCGGATCTCGGATTCGCCGCTGCCGGCGCCACCGGTAAACAGCGGCGATCCGTTGAGGATAATGCCAATTCGGGAGCCACCCTCTTTACGAGAGCGCATCTTGCTCACGAGGTGCATCAGGAATAGCAGCGAACCATCGGAGACTCGTGGCAGGCCGGGGCCGAAGCGGCCATCGTAGCCCCGCTGCTTGTGTTCATCGGTGATCGCCTTCTGAACCTTCTTCCACTCCACACCAAACGGCGGATTGGAGAGCATGACGTCGAAACGCTCTCCACGGAGCTGATCATCAGAGAGGGTGTTGCCGAGCTTGATCTGGTCGACCTGCTGATTCTTGATCAGCATATCAGCCTTGCAGATGGCATAGGACTCGGGGTTGAGTTCCTGGCCGTGCAGCGAAACGGTCACGTCCTGGCTGACCTGTTGGATGTACTCGTCGCTCTCGGAGAGAAAGCCGCCGGTGCCCGCGGTGGGGTCATAGACGGTGACGATGCCGTTCGGGCGCAGCTTGTCCTCTTGGCCGGTGAGCACGAGGGAGGTGGTCAGATGAACGATGTCTCGCGGGGTGAAGTGCTCCCCCGCCGTGTCGTTGGAGCTTTCGGCAAACTTGCGAATCAGTTCCTCGAACACCAGGCCCATGCCGTAGTTGGTCAGCCGCTCGGGACTCATGTCGATGGCGGCGAAGCGCTGCACCACCTGGTAAAGCAGATTGTTGGCGGCCAGCTGCTGGACGAAGCCTTCGAACTCGAAGTGCTCGAAGATCTCCCGGGCGTCCTGGCTGAACGACTGCACGTAGCTCATCAGGTCGTCGGCGGTCTGGGTGTCGGAGAGGCTGCCCAGGGTCAGCGGCGAGGCGTTGAAGAAGGGCTGGACGGCGGCGCGCAGCAGCAGCTTCTCGCGCACCGCCTCAGGCTTGGCCTGGTGGGCGTGGGCCGCGGCGAGCACCTCGGCCTTGGTAGGCTCCAGCACGCACTCCAGGCGCCGTAGCAGGGTGAAGGGCAGGATGATGCGGCCATACTGGGACTGCTTGAAATCGCCGCGCAGCAGATCCGCCACGGACCAGATGAAGGCCGCCAGCTGAGAGTGACTCTCCGTATTCACGATGCTTCCCCGCGTGTTGGTGCTAATGATGATGGTTGACGGCCATCATACACAGCGAAGCGGAGTGAGGGGCAAGGCAGGCACGCCGCCTTGAGGAGGTGCTGGCCGTCCTACATCGCCTGTCAGAGATATCCTATGGCGTGACGCTGAATACCTCCCTAAAGCGTGAGGGCTAGCTGGCCTGAAGCTCCGTCATGCGAGGAAGAAGCGACGCCGGATCGCATGCCAGCACCCCAGCGATGCGGTACAGCTTCTCGACCGTGATGTTCACCTCGCCACGCTCGATGCGTCCCATGTAGCTGCGGTCAATGCTGCAGGCCAGCGCCAGTGCATCCTGAGAGAGCCCACAGGCTTTTCTCTGCGCCCGGATCCGTGCCCCCAACGCTTTTGCCAATGGATCCATGACCGCCTCAATTTCACTTGAGGAAGCACTATCGTGTGTTTGCGGATGCACAGGCCACGGACTATAATCCGCATTTTTGTGACAACCGCTCTGGTGCCTGCATGAAATCCGTCCCGTTCATCCTCGACAGGCGACTGTATGACCTTCTCCAGGAGGAGGGGCGCACGCAATTCACCACCCGCGAATTGCGGGATGCCTATGCCAAGCACCTGAAAGGCACCGACTTTCGTCTCGGCGATGTCCGTCGGTATGTGTATGAGCAGATTCGTCGCCTGCTCCGAGCGGGCTGGCTCGTACCTGACGAGGAGCGCCGGAAGCGAGGACAGGTCTACCACCTGCAACCCATCCCACCGCATCTGCAGTTGGAACTGATCGACAACGGTTTCGAGAATTGCTTTAAGCAGCCTGATAAAGAGAAGCTGACCGCTTCAAAACCTAAGCAGGCTGCCACGCCACCGCCATCGTCGCTTGATGCCCAGACGTATTTGGAAGGCCTCTTCAAAGAGATCAAGCTCGACTTGCTGTCGTCGATGGGCGAAACGGAGCGCTACAAGCAGCTCCTTGATGAGATGCCCCATCTAAGGGACCAAGTGGGCTACGAGTATCAGGGGGCCAAAGACCGAAGCTCGCGCCTGCTGGGACATCTTCGTGCCGTCGAGAACACACTTAAAGCGGTAGCCTCTGAGCGATGACCGCATCGCTAAGAGACTGGCAGCGCCGGTGTATCGACACGGCGCTGGAGCATTTCCTTTCCACGTCGCATTTCTTGTGCCAGGCGACCCCCGGTGCCGGCAAGACGCGCATGGCGGCGGAGCTGACCCGATGCCTGCTTGACCAAGGCAAGATCGATCTGGTCCTCTGCTTCGCACCCTCTTGCCAGGTCGTCGACGGCTTTCGCTCGACCTTTTCGGCGGTGCTCGGCAAGCGCCTGGACGGCATGCTCGGCGCGGCGGGAGGGGCTTACACCTATCAAGCTATGGAGTACCGCGATGAGGTCTTCTGGCGACTGCTCGACGACTATCGCGTGTTCGTCGTCTTCGACGAAATCCATCACTGCGCCGGTCATGATCCCTTGCTGAGCAACGCCTGGGGGCAACAGATCCTGCAGAAGATCCAGGATCGTGCCGTCTTCACCTTGGCACTGTCCGGCACGCCGTGGCGCTCTGACGACCGCGCCATTGCCTTGGCGCGTTACCTATCCCCCGAGGGACAGCTGATCTGCGACTATCGCTATGGTCTGCAAGAAGCCATCGCGGACCGGTTGTGCCGTTCGCCCCGCATTCTACTTCTGGACAACCAACAAGTTGTGCTCACGGAAGCAGTCGAAACCGAGAGCACCGTCAGGTTGTTCCCAAGTATCGCCCAGCTGCTGGGAGAGACGCCTGTCACTTATGAAGACTTACTACGTCATGACGAGGTGATCGAACAACTGCTCGCGCTAGGAAGCGACAAGCTGGACGCGCTTCGCCGAAGCCAGCCAGAGGCGGCGGGCCTGGTAGTCGCTACCGATATTGCACATGCTCAGCAGATAGCCCAAGCACTTGACGCCAAAGGGGAGAGTTGGTGCATCGTGACCAACAAAACCCCTAATGCTCAGCAGGTCATCAATGCATTCCGAAACAGCGATTGCCGCTGGATCGTCGCAGTCGGGATGATCAGCGAGGGGACTGACATCCCCCGCCTGCAAGTATGCTGCTTTCTCAGCCGCATCCGTACCGAGCTTCACTACCGGCAGGTGTTGGGGAGAATACTGAGGCGCATGGGCGAAGCTGATGATCAAGCCTGGCTGTTCATGCTGGCGGAGACGACGTTACGGCGATTCGCGGAACGCATTGCCGACGATCTGCCGAAGGATCTAGCCGTGCTGCGCGAGGTACCTATGACTGCCGCAGGAGCTAGCCCGGCGTCGGGCGGCAAGATAGCTGACAACGCTGAAGATGGCAGCAATGACGGCGATTTTGAACAAGACCAGGAGGGGGCCTCCCCGAGCACTTACGCGCTCGGCGGCTTTGCTGATGAACTGAGCTACCATGTTAGTTTTTCGCAGCACTACAGACAGTTGTTGCTGAGTTGCATGTGAAATATCTGAAGTGGACCCCATCCTTCGGACCACCAAGCACAATAAGAAGGCGCCCCAGACCAAGGAATCCTCTTCCTAGGTAAGGCCACCATGATCTATAGCATGAGGCTCCCCGAGCACGAGAAGAACTACGGCGTCGATCTATCAACCTTCTGGGACGATTAAGGTTTTGGTGGCTCAGGAGGGGGGCATCAACCACTAATCCGGATGCCCTGAAAATGAGTGGAGAAGGGGCAGCGGGTCGGACGTATCAGCTCGTTCGGCCCAGAGCTTGGATATGGACAAGTTAGGGCGCATATGTCCACATGTTATCAGTGTCCATACGGACATTCACAGAAATGCCCGAAAGCCCCAAAAAGATTGGGTTATGGGCCGTATCCATACCAGTACCCCTAGCGACTACTCAGGCGATATCCTGGTCGTGGATCGCTCCATCACCCCTCGCCCGGGGCATATCCTCGCCGCCCTGGTGGATGGTGAAGTCATCGTCAAACGCTACGAGCTGGTCGGTAACCGGCCCTACCTGTGTTCCGGCAACTCCCGCTATGCCCCGATCCCGCTTGGTGACAACGAATGCCAGGTCTGGGGCGTCGTTCGTTCGGTGATTCACGAGTTTCCGGTGTGACCATGGTTGGCCTTGTCGACTGTAACAATTTCTACGTGAGCTGTGAGCGCGCTTTTCAGCCGCGCCTGGAAGGCCGCCCCGTTGGGGTACTCTCGAACAACGATGGCTGCGTGATCGCCCGCTCGGCCGAGATCAAGGCGCTGGGCGTGGAAATGGGCACGCCGGCGTTCCAGCTCAAGCATCTGGTTCGTCAGCGAGGCCTGGTGCTGCTCTCGAGCAATTATGAGCTCTATGGCGATATGTCGTCGCGCGTGCAGGCCGTGCTCGAGGAATACGCACCCCAGGTCGAGCCCTACTCCATCGATGAAATGTTTGTGCGCTTCGACGGCTTCGAGACCGCTGCGCTCACCGAGCATTGCCGCCAGCTCCGCCAACAGGTGCGCCAGTACACCGGCATCCCCGTATCCATCGGCGTCGCCCCTACCCGCACGCTATCGAAGCTCGCCAACCGAGCGGCCAAGAAAATTCCCGGCTATGGCGGCATATGCGTGCTGGACCGCGACAGCACCGCCACCAAGGGCCTGCTGCAACGGATCGAGCTGGGGGATATCTGGGGCGTGGGGCGGCGTCTCGTCGAGCGCCTGCACGTCATGAGAATTCGCACAGCCTGGGACCTGCGCAACACCGATCCCAAGCGCATCCGCCGCAAGTTCAGTGTCACGCTCGAGCGCACCGTGCTCGAGCTGCAAGGCATTCCCTGCACTGAAATGAACGATTTCGACGAGCCCAGGCAGCGCATCATGACCAGCCGCTCGTTTGGCAAACTCACCGGCAGTTATCAGGAGATCCAGGAGGCGATTCGTCAGCATGGCCAGCGCGGCGCCGAGAAGCTCCGCCAGCAAGGCAGCCTTGCCCGGGCCGTGCTCGTGTTTCTCAAGACCAACCCGCACCGCGCCGATCTACCCCAGTACGCACCAAGCACGATCGTCGAGCTGGAACATCCCACCGACGACAGCCGGCCTATTCTGCACGCGGCCAGCCAGGCACTGCAGAGGATCGTCCTGCCCCGCTTCGCCTATATGAAGGCCGGCGTGATGCTACTGGATCTCGTCGATGCCGACCGGCAGCAGCTCTCGCTGCTCGACACGCCACAAAGCGCCGCCGATCGCGCCCGTAGTGAAAAGCTGATGGCCACCATGGACGAACTGAATCAGAAGATGGGGCGCGGCACGCTGCGCCTGGGCATGCCCACGGATGGAGCTGCCTGGCACCTGCGCTGTGCCAACCGCACGCCACACTGGTCGACCCGCTGGGAAGAGATACCTAAGGTAAGGGTGCTGTAGAACATTTAAAGAAAAGCCCGGCTAAGAGCCGGGCTCAACATAGTTGGCAAGAAAATCATATAAACCTTTTCAACAAAAGCTCAACAAAAGATGCCAGATCTGTATCCATTACCATCTTGCCAATATCAATTTTTTGGTCAATTTGTGGAACCACGTTATCTTTCAAATACTCCCAATCCATGTTGATCTCATCAACATCATTTGAATTGGCAATTTCCATGCGATTCTCACGCATTAATATCCTGTATTTGTATGCTCATACACCAGACTTATTTTCCTGCATGATAAAATGCTTGTTTTGGCTGATGTTTTTCCACCACATCAAACCACCAAAAGTCGAAATTGGTTTTCGAAAAGCCATGCTCACCTGTTTAAATATATAATTAAAGTTCTTTTTATCGGCAGGAGTGTAAAAAGCTTTAGAAGGTGTTTACAAAAACAATCAGTCGTTGAGACGATAGGGTTTCTACCACTCAGGGAGAGATCCCCTGTCGCAAGGCGGTCGGCTAAGAAAACTCGGCGAAGCTGAAAAGGCCTGCTACTTCAGCTTGTTGAAGAGTATCCACTGGCAACTACTCTTAGCGAGCTCAAGGACGCCTTTGCTGGCAACGATAAGGCGCTCATTCCCGCCCCCATTGGAAGAACATGTCCGGCAGGCAGTGGCCCAGGCACTGCTTGAGCGACAGGCGCTGGATGTGAGCTACCTCTCCCGCAGCCTCCAGTCCAGCATGAAAAAACGCTTTACACTACATATCTAGGGGGTTGCCCGTATCATCCAACCTGCTCAAGCAGAACTTCCACCGCAGCGTCAACGATATCAGGTCTAGATGCCATCCAAGCGCGTTAGCGGATCATCGGCGAATTCAA
The DNA here is from genome assembly GCF_022348165.1 of Halomonas sp. McH1-25. Classification (GTDB taxonomy): domain Bacteria; phylum Pseudomonadota; class Gammaproteobacteria; order Pseudomonadales; family Halomonadaceae; genus Modicisalibacter. The sequence continues at coordinate 23,691 of NZ_JAKRFI010000011.1, read as the reverse complement.
ACCCGCAGGAGTGGCCGTCAGGTCAGTAGGCTTACAGCCTTTCAGCCCCATGGCGGGCTAGTGGGCGAAGGAACTTAACGAAACTCTTTGGCACTCAGTATATTCGTCAAGTCATTCTGTTCCGCATGCGAAACATTTTCTAGCTGTTCCCTCCCCTGCCCCCCTTGTGGGAGCCGACCTACCGAATAAAGCTATTGATGAACAAATAGACTGAGGCATGAAATATGGTAGAGGTGGGCACTAGGCCCACCCCAGCTAATAAGCCAGTTCAAATTAGGTTAAATAAAAATACTACAGGGTTCCAAAATATCGAAGAAACTCGTCGCGATTAAGAATGCCCCAGTCGTCTAATGCATAGAACCCGTTAGCACTTTCTGACTCAGCAGCATCTCTAATAAATAGGATACGCAGCTTGAATTCATTGCGAATAGCAGTTAGCTGACGCTTGACCGTACCAGCCGGGATGCAGGTCTGCTGAGCTATATCCTGGAGCGACGGCTTATCAAGTTGCGATAAAGCTAATATAATAGCGTACTTACGCTGGGTATCTCGAGATAGATTACCTGCCATCAGGTTAATCCTCTCCGTCTACGCTCATCAACTGCAAATCCGATACGCTCATGCGAACCACTTCAGGTGTACTGCCCTCGTTGTCGTCAAGTCGTATCCAGCAGAAGCCCGCTGTAGTATCAACGCGATCAGTTAATAACAATCCTGTACGAAAGACATCCTGATAGACTGTACTTACTTTAATACGAACTCGCTGAGGTTCGGTCCGTTTCCACTTTTCCAAGCCGCGATTTTTTGCCTTGGGGCGTGCGTTGGCTGGAGGCTCAGGGTCATCAATTTCGTTACGCGTATCCTCAACTTTACGCTTGGAACTGTCAGTCTCTTGATGATCTGAAACATTGCTATATTCTAATTTCTCTGTTTCGCCTTTTCCTATAGCATCGCTACTCATCCCTGTACCAGACAAGTGCTCCATTGAGTGTATGGAATCGCCACTGTGTTCATCAAAAGCTTCTTTCTTACTTTGCTTGGCCTCTTTTAGTAAATCGCGGCTGGCTTTACGACTAATACCGGTCACTAATGCACGATCGCAGACTTCTTCTGCCTCGTCAGGGTCACGTTCATAGAGCTGACGCAGGTTATTGAGTGTTTCTGTATCTCGGGTCACGCCTTCTTCATACAAGCGCTGGATTTTGTGAGGCAGCCTCAACAGCGCCAGGTGTGTAGAGACATAGCCCCTCGATTTACCAAGGCGCTTTGCCACAGCAGCAGCTTTCCAGCCAGCCTCGATGAACTTATTCAGTCCTTCAGCAATTTCGAGGGGTGCTAGGTTTTCTCGCTGAATATTCTCTATCAGTTCGCCTGCTGTTTCGTCTAAGCTTGACTGTTCTTTTTTATTAATGATAGCTTCAATGGGTAATCCACGTAATTTACAGGCACGCCAACGACGCTCCCCTTTTTGGATGCGATATTTGCCACTGGCATCCTTCGGAGACACAATGATGGGCTGTTCAAGACCATGTGTTTGGATAGAATCAGCCAGTTCTTCAATCCCCGTAAACTCTTTACGGACTTGGCCTTCCTTCGGAATCACTTCATCGCAGCTAAGAACTATTACTTCCTTGGCACCTTTCGCGCGGCGAGATAGGTTCTGAAGATTGGAAAGATTACCGAGACTCATTTCAGCCCACCTTCTCGATTAGTTCTTCGATTACCGCACGGACATCCTTCGCGGCAGCACGTCCAGAGCTCGTTTTGATGCTCCACACAGGGATTCCTTTATTAGTAGCTTCATCCAGCTTACCCCGAACGCCAATTTCAGTGGCGTAGATCAAATCAGGGACTGCGTCTATAAGCTGCTGTCGAGCTTCCATATGGGTTTGGAAGTTACGGTTGAGATTATTGATAACAATGCCCGTGTTTTCCAACTGAGGATTCAGCTCTGACTGGACGCTAATAATAGTGTTTAAGAGACCCTCTACCCCATCTACAGCGAAGCCGCTGACTTGGACTGGGCATATGACATGTGTGGAAAGAACAAGTGCTGCTACCAACTTCCTTCCTAAACTCGGCGGGCAATCAATAAGTACGTAGTCATAGCTATCTAGCAGGTGGCTCGCTTTTAAGTTTTCAGAAGGAAGTAAGGCACACCCAAGGTCCAAAGATTCAATTTCAGATAGGACGGGATCGTTCTTGGTTGTCCATATCAGGTCCATGCCCCTAGGGCAGGACATGACAGGGATCTCGTCGAGGCCAGAACGGAAAAGGTCTGCTGTCGTTGTGCCGCTAAATTCAATTTCGTTACCGGACTCGTCTTGAGCTAGCCGGCTAGATGTGTTGCCCTGCGGATCAAGGTCGATCACGAGAACACGATGTCCAGCTTCGACGAGATAAAATGCACTTTGAAGGCAAATGGTAGATTTGCCGACGCCGCCCTTCTGATTTGCAAAACTGATTATTTTGGTCATGTTATCTCGGAATGCCCGACCTCAGCATGGATTGGATCAGTGTTATCGTCATAAGCATCCAGCCGCCCCGCGTCATGTTACGCATGCGGAACATTCTATGCTACATAAAGTGAGCCATCAATCTACATAGGCTGTTACTTTAGGGGGCGAAATTTGCCCTTTTCTAATGCTCTCAGCTTTTACCAACTCGTTACGTGTCAGCAACCCCGGCCTGAAGAGGGTGTCGCAAAATCCGATTGTATCGGTAACGACACTAACAAATCAGTACGTTGTCTGCTGCATTGCTGTATCGCTGCTTTCGGCCCCCCCTTCGCGGCACCCTCTGAAGGGCGGGGTCTGAGAAAAGGAGCCGCAGGCTGACCAAGGAAAGCGTTAGACAACTAGTTATGGTAGTGGCAGGTCGCCAAGCCCCGCTCCACCGGGCTTCCTCAGCGGTGGACTTTGGAAGCTTCGAATCACGTTGGCGAAAAGTAAAGCGCCGAAGGTTTATATCGCTGCATCTCGCAAGAGCCGGTCACTGGCTTTCCCGAGGGGAAAGACGGGCTAAATGGCCTGCGTCTACAAAACCGTAAGAGCATTAACAAGGGGAGGAAACCGCATGCCGGTTATCGTTGTGGACAAACAACGGCCCCTGGTGCCGTGTGCGAGAAGCGAGCATGACTGCTGCTGATGCGAGATCGTGCCGTGGTGGTATGTCACCACCTGCTCACGATCCTCCTGAAGTATCGAACTGGCGGTGATCTCCAGACGATTCGCCTTAAAGTTTGATCTCGGCAGTCGGGGAGCGGTAGGGCCTGGTCCGTAAGAAAGGCAAGATACAATATGTCAGTAGCCTGTTCGAGCTGATCCATCGCGGCTTTCAGATACGTGAAGCGTTGCAACAACGTGCCGGATTCGGCGCCGTCGGCGCAGCATGAACCTGCGCTATCGGCAGCCGCGTTCAACAACCCCACACGACCCGAGGGCTGGCTCGCCCCCAGACTGCAACATCGGCTTGATACCGTCATGAGTTGGGTCACACGGCTTTGCAAGCTAGCATCGATCACGGAGATCAGTCAGGAACTCGTGTACTTCACATGTAGCAGATGCAGAATATTGAGATCAGAAGGATCAAGTATCAGATAAACACCTTAATGGGCTGGGGGTGCGTGAATACCTGCTGGAAGGATGGGACTGCCTGTGTGCCTACTGGGGAACGAAGGAGTCGCCGCTGGGGATCGACCACATCATATCCCGAGCGACAGGCGGCTCCGACCGCATCAGCAACCGGACCCTGACCTGCCACGGCTGCATCAACGAAAGAACACGCGCAAAACACTGAAGCAATTTTTAAAGACGTCTCGTCGCCTGAAGAAGCACCATCACCAGCTGGCAATTATCGAGCGTGAATGCCTTCATCCTCTGCGTGACGCTGCTGCTGGCAAAGTTGCTCGCAGGGCCCTTGTATCGTGCATTTGAGAAGATACGTCTGCCCGTGGAAGTCGCCTCGGTCAGGCAAAACAAGTTTAACCATTGCGGTATGTGCATCCCCAATAGGCATGTCCTGATTGCCGCCTGCGTTGGCCAGGTTGAAGCCGCCACCGATTGGCATCGCCCCACACATCAAGGCGATTGGCCGAAGCAGCTATCGGCGAGCCCGACTCAACTAATATGGCTTCCCACGCAGCTATCTCATATGTCAGAAGCTGGTTAGAGGTTTCCATACCGGTGATATGGCAGGGCCGAGATACCCAGTGACAAGAAGACTGGCATCCATGAAGGCCGTATAGCCGAGCACATGACAGGCAGCTTCACTATCCAAACCGCAGCGTGGACTTTTTACATCCCTGGGGTTTCGAGAACATACCTGCAAATCGCTCAGGCCTGCCAGTATAGCTTGGATAACCAACTCCAAACCGTAGAGTGCCTACACCGACCGAGGTGCGGAAACTCTACGGGCAACCATAGCAAAGCACCTGAACAAAATGTTCCGCATGCGAAACAGCTTTTTGGTTGCTGAAGTGCCGCACATCTACAGGATTGGCGTTTCTATATACGCTAACCGATAAGGATTTGGTGCTCAGCCTTGATGCAAATGGCTAGAATGCTGTACTCAGACGGAAATGACCTTCTGCCAGGTGATTAGAGACAAGAATTTTCTATTATCGGCCTTTCCTTGAGGCGCCAGTGTCGTTCTTTCAGGTACAGAGTCACACAGAGCACCGCCTATTCTCGCATCCCTGCTCCCTCACATTCGTACAAAGCGATACCCGTAAGGTTGCTCTGCATGCATAAAGCTGCGTTCCACCGTCTCCTTGCGGCTCTGGTAAGTGCGTATGCCTGACGGTGTCATCAGGTGGCTGCCTGACCGCTATTTTGGGCAATATGTGGCAAGGCATTGTCTTGCGGTAGCACAGGTTGCGTTTTCAGACGTTATGCCTAGGACAAGTACTGCCCTAGGCCTGGGCTGACTGGTAATGATGGTAACGTTCACGGTTGGTTGTTACGCGCCGTAGCGCCTGGCCTTCGGGGGAGTGGTAACCGTCCTGGTCGGCGACAGAAGATGCGTTTGGGCATTATGCCTTTCGGTATGCTGATATAGAAGTAGCCGATTATGCTGCAAAGTTGGTATTCTCCTCAATCTTGGCAAATTGCAGACAAAATTGTCGCGTATCTAACCAAACAGCTGTGTTATCTAAGTCGAAACAGCCAGTCTTAGAGACCTTGACTCGCCAAGGTAGGGCACGTTGTAGTGCACGCGGCTGACGAAATATGCATGACAATAATGGTGTGCCATGCGACAGTCGCGGGCCATCGAAGGAGAAACGCGAAACGCCACCGTTCCACTCGACGCTTGTGAAAACTGGCCCGTAGCTCTCATGTGCGCAGTCGTGATTGAGCCTGCGCGGCTTCCCGATCGGGCACTGCTGGCAACGACATGGGTATCACCAAGAGCATAACGCTGAGCGGTAGATATTTTCGAAAATATATGTAGCTTCACCACTATTCAAGGTCGCTTGGCCACTGCCCAGCGCAGGATAACTCGAAACCACCTGCAGATCGCCGATGTGCAACGCGACTGCCAGTATAAGGCCACGACGAGTGTCAGCGATTACAACGCCATGATAGCCGTCGAAGACCTTCACGTCGCCAACCTATCAAAGTCCGCTCTGGCAAGCTGCCGGCACCGGGACGTATCGTCTGGCAGAAATCGGGGCTGAAGCCATTGATACTGGATCTGAGATGGCACGAGATTCGCCACCAGCTTGAGTCCAAGATGCGGTAGTCGGGTGGGCTATTCGTGCGCTGTCACCGCAGAACGTGAGCCAGACCTGCCCGGCTCTTCTAGTCAGCGGAGAATCGCAGGACGCAGGCAAGCTTCCTGTGCACGCATTGAGGTTACGCAGAGAACGCGGGCGTGATTACAGCGATTAACATTGTATACCGGGACCCTGGCCGTCTCTAAGCCTCGAACCAGTAAGACATGCTCAGGGCGGGACGACGACCGAATTGCCTGTGAAGTGAATTATGCAGTGAGGCCGCCAGCACCAGGAATTAGACCAACAGGCAACCGATGATCACCCGCTAGGAAATTCTCTTCCTGTAGCGCGAAGGAAGGAGAGAATGTCAAATTATAGTGGATTAGCCACTCCTCGATGTTGCTGTCACTGAATCGCCAGCACTGGTTATGGGTTAAGTTCGAAGCAGTTTCATCTAGTTGATCAGCGCTTGCCCTGGTCTAGCGATAGGCTGTTTCGCTTGGAGTTCACGTACCAGCTGACGCTCACTGCGAATACCTAACAGGTAAGCAATAAATAGCGTCTTGAACAGGAGGCGGGATCCAGTGCTGCCATCTGAAGTCACTGCGACTCATGTTAAGTTGGATCGAGATCTTTAGCATACCTAGATGATGACAAAGCCTGACCCTTCGGCCAGGCTTTGTCGTTAGTCTGAAATGTTCCGCATGCGAAACACTTCATTCTGTTTTTATTCACCGAAAGCTGAGGACCCCTTGCTCTTACATTTGTATTCCAACCCTAGGATGCGCTAACGGTTAGCTGGTTAAATAATCATTCATGTGAAAATGGATCTGACCCAGCGAGACGTCATGAAACGCCTGTGTTGTTGACTCCTTGATGGCACGGTTCATCCACTACATCTTTCCATTGCCAGATTGTGGCGTTTTTAAGCTGACTGGCCGGGAGGCTGCCAAGGGCACTGCTGAGCAGGGCGAGACGCTAAGCGAAAGCTGACTGTGGCGCTGGGATGCTCAACAGTTATTCAGCGGGCGATGTTCTCTGATGAAGCATACCGTAAAGGCGGGGCAGGGGGGGAGCACTGGTCATCTATCTGGGTCAAGCGCACCCTGAGCGAACCGATCTGCGACGCGGTCTCAGTGCAGCCTAGGTGCTGCCCAAATCCCGGCTTATATCCTCGCCGCGGCTGGCCCGGCAAAGTCGCTTTTCTCTATTGCTCAGCCAGCAGATAGGGGTCAATCAGACTTTTCGTCAACTGCAGGAGACACTGGCTTGCAGGCGGTAAACGGGCCGCCCAGCACCTGCAAGCCGACCCTGCTCAAGGGAGTTGTCGCTGTCACAATTGTTAAGCGCACCCGGGCATTGGTGAAATATGCACTCCCGAGGAGGCCTTCGGCTGCACCGTCATCGCCGGTGAGAACCTCTAGTGTGCCCAGCATTACGCACCGCTGGATTCGAGTCTATAGAACCGCGGTATCATAGTTATAAACTTGAACAATGGGTGCGGTGAAGAACGTCACCAAGGAGTCCATTCAAGGCCGACACTGAGTGGGGCTGTGCTAAACACTATCGCAGATGCACTTCTCGGCGATGACGAGACAGCCTAGCAAGGTACGGCGGCTGATGGGCTTCTCGTTGAGCTGGTTCGCCATGGCGCTGCACAAAGCGATATTGCCCGAATCTCACCGTTACGCTCCGTAGTCCAGCTTAGCCTCCTGCATGCTTCGCGGTATTTTCTCATGCTCTCGCAGCTTACGGCGTCGGCGAGAACTGTCTTGCCTGCCTTGAGAATATTCTCCGCTGCGTTCATGTCCCGGTCGTGACTGGCACCGCAGGCTGGGCAGTCCCATTGACAACTGATAGCGGCATGATGTCCGAGGAGTGACCGCAGGCGTGGCACCGCTTGCTTGACAGGTAGAGTCTGTCGAGCTGGACAAAAGAATGCCTGTACCACTGCGCTTTGTATGCTGGTATCTCCGTGAACTGATGCCAGCCCACATTGCTGATGGCTTTCGCCAGCGAGCGGTTCTTGAGCAGGTTTTCTAATTGAAGACTCTCCGCAGCGACGACTTGGTTCTCGTGAATGAGCTGCTTGGTCAGCTTGTGGATAAATCCAGACGCTGGTCGGCGCTCTTGGCATGTACGCACGCGACTTTCCGCTTGGCCCTGGCTCGATTGACGCTTTGCTGCTGCTGGAGATAACCTCATGAGTCAGCCCCAGGTCGATACCTCCTCCTTGCTTGTTGAACGGCAATGCCGCCACATCTTCCATCAGCAAGATAAGGAAACGCGATAGCGATCTGCGCTGATCTTGCTCACTGTGACACTGGAGGACATGCTGGGGAAGCTACAACTCCAGTGAATATTTAGTGGTTCATTGTGCTTGGCTAGCTTGATTTTTCCACTGTGATACGAAAAGCCATTGGTTGTGTAGCGAACCGATGAGCATGCTTCTTGTTAAAGTCGGATACCTGGCTTGACCCTGAATGAATTTTTTAAAGGCAGTATCTAGGTTCTGAAGCGATTGCTGCAAGCAGAAGTTCGACACCTCCTGAAACCTCAGTGCCTCCGGTTGTTTTTAGCTGCTTCGAGGTGTCGTTGTACCCGACTCACTGTTCCTTCTCGTACTAGGCATTGGTACGCACTTCAAGGAAGTGATCGTAACAAAGCCGAGCGCCCTGACAAGCTGGTAGGGCTGCGCAGTCTTCGGGTCGTGGTGATGCTTTCAGGCCAAGCTGTTGCTTCATCATGATGGGGCGGAGCACTCAAATTAGTGCTGTACGAATAGCCATATTAAGCATCGACAATGACTCATGCAAGTGAACCTTTGGCTCACCCCTCATTCCCTGCACACTTTGGTTGGTGTGGGTATCCTGCGTTACCAAGATGGATGACATTGGCACTGCCGAAGTGTTTGCCTGATAAGGCCTTCGATGATGATTCTTCGTGGTAAGTGCGTAGTGATACCTCCGATTACTACCTCGTTAGCTGCTAAGTGTTTGGTCCCACAAAGTAATGGTTCGGGTCGTCATAAAATCTCTCGGGCTCTTTCTGCCATTGCTCAAGGATAAATCCTATCGGTGTTTTGCCCTTGAGCGCCCTGAGTGGCCGGGCACTGTTATAGGCCCATAGGTAATCATCCAGATGGGACTGGAGCTGATCCAGCGAGGTGTAATGGAACGCCCGGGTCGTTGCCTCCTTGATGGTGCGGTTCATTCGTTCCACCTGTCCGTTGGTCCAGGGGTGGAAGGGCTTCGTCAGGCGATGCTCAATGCCGTGACGGTAACAGACGACATCGAAGATATGCGGCTTGTAGGCTTCTGTCCCGGCCTTCTTCGCGAACTGTACCCCGTTATCCGTCAACACCGTATGGGCGCGGTAAGGCAGGGCCTGCAGTGTGTCTTCGAGGAAGTCAGCAGCGATCTGCCTCGTCATCTTCCGGTATAGCTGCGCATGGACGAACTTGGAGGTCCGATCCACAGCGACAAACAGGTAGGCCTTGCCCTCGCCGGTACGGATTTCGCTGATATCGATGTGCAGGTAGCCCATCGGGTAACGCTTGAACGGTTTCTTCTCACGCTTCTGGTCGCCAGCCCTGGGTAGCTGACTGATGCCGTGCCGCTGATAAAGGCGGTGTAGGCTCGATCGGGTAAGCGAAGGGATCTCTCGCTGAAGCGCATGAAGGCAGTCATCGAGAGGCAGCAGGGTCTTTTGCCGGAAGGTAACAGCTGCGCTGCGGCTTCCTCAATGGGCGTCAGCGACGTGGAGCGAGCCGCCTTGGGGCCCATGCGGGTATCCTCGACGCTATCCCGACTGCGCCACTTGCGCACAGTTTTTGGATTGATGCCGTAGCGCCGGCTCAACGTCGCGACCGAATCTGTCGATCGCTGTATTTCTGCTCGGATGGCGTGCGTGGTCGTGGTGCGTTGATGAAGAATCTGAGCCATGGATCATCCTCCGACAATGGCTGGTAGGATAGACCATTACTCTTCGGGACCACACAGCTAGGTACTCTCTGCACAAGAATTAAAGAAAAGAATAAAAGGATGAAAGAACAAAAGGAGAGGAGGAGGAAACCGCGTAGTAGAGCCTGTTCTGGCCAATATATGTGACTGAAACCTTCTTGCTATGGTGACGTTTACCTACTAGCTGACGTGCTGGTTACCTCTAAGTGAGTGTGTCAGATTCCTCCTAGTATGTCTTACTAAGGACAGATGCGTGACGAATACCTAGGAGATTGACGTCAAAAACCTCTGAGTAGTTTGGCTTCGGTGCGTCGGATACCTCTTAGCTAGACGAACTTGGTGACATATACCTCTTAGCTAGAGTCTCTTTACAAACATGCTAGAAGCGGCAAAACGTTCATAAAACTTAGAAAACGATGGATACCTACTAGCTGATGCGCCGAATTCCTCCTAGCTAGGAGGCAAGGTAAAGACCCGATCACTTCCAACTGAAACACCTCAGCCAGTAAGAGGGAGTTGCCACTGATCCTGCTACAGGGAAACCGGAGGCAGCCCCAGCTAAGAGGAATCCGTCGCCGCATCCATGGAGAGGCCTAGAGGATTTTACGAAACTCGTGGCAATTTACAGGCTACCCAACGCGGCTAAGAGGAATTCGTCACCGTAAGCCAGGAGAGGCCAGCCCACACAGGCAATCCAACCAGCACAGCTAGGAGGATTTGTCACCGTAGGCCAGGAGAGGCCAGCCCACACACGGCCATCCAACCAGCACAATTAGGAGGAATTCGTCACCGTAGGCCAGGATAGGCCGGCCCACACAGGGGCATCCAACCAGCACAACTAGGAGGAATTCGTCACCGTAGGCCAGGAGAGGCCGGCCCACATAGGCCATCCAGCCAGCACAACTAGGAGGAATCCGTCACCGTAGGCCAGGAGAGGCCGGCCCACATAGGTCATCCAGCCAGGACAACTAGGAGGAATTTGTCACCGTAGGCTAGGAGAGGCCGGCCCACACAGGCCATCCAACCAGCACAACTAGGAGGAATCCGTCACCGTAGGCCAGGGGAGACCGGCCCACACAGGCCATCCAACCAACCCAGCTAGGAGGAATTCGTCACCGTAGGCCAGGAGAGGCCGGCCTACACAGGCCATCCAACCAGCACAGCTAAGAGGAATTCGTCACCGAAGGCCAAGAGAGACCGGCCCACACAGGCCATCCAACCAGCACAGCTAGGAGGAATCTGTCACCGAAGGCCAAGAGAGGCCAGCCTACATAGCCCATTCAATCACCCCAGCTACGAGAAATCCGTCACCGTAGGCCAGGGCAGGCCAGCCTACACAGGCCATTCCAACCAGTACAGCTAGGAGGAATCCGTCACCGTAGGCCAGGGGAGGCCGGCCCACACAGGCCATCCAACCAGCACAGTTCGGAGGAATTTATCAACGTAGGCCAGGGGGCGGCCCACATAGGCCACTCAATCACCCCAGCTAAGAGGAATTTGTCACCGTAGCTAGGAGAAATCAGCCTACACAGGCCATTCCAACCAGTACAGCTAGGAGGAATCCGTCACCGTAGGCCAGGAGAAGCCAGCCTATACAGGCTATTCAACCAGCATAGCTAGGAGGAATTTGTCGCCGTAGGCTAGAAGAGCTCGGCTATACAGACTATCGCCGATAAAGCTAGAAGGAATCTGTCACCGAAGGCCAAGAGAGGCCAGCATACACAGGCCATCCAACCCGTAAAGCTAGGAGGAATCTGTCACCGAAGGCCAAGAGAGGCCAGCATACACAGGCCATCCAACCAGTAGCTAGAAGGAATCCATCACCGTAGTCTAACAGAACTCGCCATAGGGACTCTTCGGTAAGTCAGCCAAAGCTCTACGCTGTGAGCAAGCCGTTCGATAGGGTCTGAGAGGCTACTGCTTTAAAAGCTAGCCAATACTGGTACATAGTCTCCTTGGCCAGGAGCTGGCCTTGTCGTACGATCATTGGCTTTTGCCACATGATTACAGTGACATTAAAAAATGTAAGATGCGACGGATTCCTCCTAGCCGAAGGGGGCCGCACTCACTTATCCTCGTCGATGAACCGGAGGAGGCCTCTATGGGAAACCGTACTGAGAATGTCGATTTAGCTGAACTGCAGAAGCGCCGCCAGAAGACGCTGGAGCGACTCGAAGGTAGACCTGTAGAGAAAGCCAAGCCAAACAGTAATAACCGTCCCGTGATTCCAAAGGGAGGGGTGGGCCAACTGAATTTAGGCTTGCTAGATCCCCGCAATCCACAGGAAGAATATTTCGCGGATGGTTATTCCGATCTGCAAGATTTTCAGGGTGTAATCGCTAATAAGGTTACAGATAGGGAAAAACTATCTAGCCTATTTACAGCTTGGGAAAATATCCCCAAATATAATGGGAGCGCCTTAGCTGGTGTTTCTTCAGGCGTTTCAGAGCCGCTTGACATCGTTACCCATAAGTTCATTCACGATGGTGATGAATATGAAATGGTCCTTACCCCGGCACAGCTTCAAAAAAAGGTAAAAGGGAAGCTAGTAAACCAATTTCATTACCCTGGCCTGACGGAAGAATTCGTTGAATTAGTCCTTGTTCAGATGTCGATGGAAGAGGCCAAACTATTCGACGATCCGAACTTGAACTCAGGGAGAGCCTATGGGGTTTCTTTCTCGCTCTCTGGGTTAAAAAATGCAATGAGCGCACAGAAAAAAACAAGAAGCTATACTGAGCTAGTGCAAGCACTTAATATCCTTCATAAGTCTAACCTTGAGTTACGCGTTAATGGGGTTAAGTCAGCCTCTGCACCTATTCTTCCTGAGCTTTACTCATATGCAGAGCGAGGTTACAAAAAAACAGACCCTTCTGCACGCTGGGCTGCCAGGTTTCATCCATTAATTTCTATGGCTATCAGCAGTAGGAACTATCGTCAATATAATATTGAACGCCTGATGTGCACAAATAGTAAGGCTGCTTTGAATTTAAGCAAAATGGTGTTGACTCAAGCCAGGAACCTTTCTGAGGAGCATCCTTACCGCATAACGTACCAAGATTTCGTTCGCCATTGTGGGGAGCTTAACTACAGCCGTAGAAGTGATGGAATAAGAAAGTTTATAAATGTTGCTAAAGCTCTTAAAACACATGGTACTCTGTCACGCATAGAAGAAAGAAAAATTCGTGGCTGGCGCAATCGTGTCGAAGATATTGAGCTTTCTTTATATGGAAGTAGAGAACTAATTCAGGAAATCAAGGCTGGCCACGTTAAGGAGCGCCTGGTTATGGAGCGCTATGAGGCTGAGAAAAAACGTCTAGAGAGCCAAGAGCGATCCAAAGCTAAAAAGTGGTGAGGGCGGAGGGAACTTGGGTCTTTCTATATAACTCTGACAGCACGATATCGGTTTCCGACATGCTGAATAAATTCATCAGTCTAGCGTGCAAATACACCAGCATAGTTGGTGTCCTTAGACCACTAAGTACAGTCTCCCGCCCAGACTGAGGGAATAGCTTGGTATCCCTGTATTTGGGTTTGGTATTTTACCAAGTTAACATTCAAATTCATGACCTGCTCATCCTACCGACAGTGCCAAACCAATATCAAGTGCTAACCCAGTGCCATTTCAGTACCAGTTTCCGATCCAATTCCAATCTAGTTCCGATCCAGTTCTAATGCAGTGCCGACTCATGGCAGTTCAGCACGTTAATGACCCGCTCTGGTAGCCTGCAGCTGACAGCCAATTTGGGCATGTTAATCTGGCTATCTCCCCTTCTGCTAGGTATTCCATTCACTTGCATTAGGCTTAACCTTTACTTAGCCATGTCAGAGATAACTCAGGGAAGTGCCAGGGAATCCCTAGGTAAGTGTCAGTGAAGCCTTAGGGAAGTGCCAGGTAGGCCTTATAGCAGTGTAAAGGGGAGCGGGAAAGCTTGGACAGCGCCAGGGAAGCCTTAGGGAAGCCTTATCCACCTCGTTAAGCATGCCTATGATGCCTTTCCCCGACACACAGGCTGCTGACTAAGCCTCACAAGAGCCATTCCAGAGCAGATCATTCACCGATATGGCTCCATTTCTGAATGCCAACGTCGCTCACCCTGCGACCAGATCCAATCCTGCTGCAGCGCTGTAGTTTGCTCTTTAGCACGCCTTAGCTCATCCCGCACATAGCTCCCCCGTAGAGCTCACCCTATTCTGTATCAGGGATGACCTCGAGTGGGGATGAGCTCCATTGAGAATGACCTTTCCAATGAGGTACCCATCCCGAGGATCGCATCGCTTGTGTAGGGGTGAACCCAGCACATCTAGGACACACCCATGGCATCACGACGCGACGGCTTCCAGTTTCTACGGTTCCAGGGATACCCCCGCGGCCCCCGGCACAAGCGCGGCACACTCAGCGCCATTCTGGCGGAGGGCTTGCGTATGCCTGGGCACATCTCACATTTACCCGGATCGCCCCACATTGAGGTTTACCGCGTCGACTCTCCTATATCAGAGGCTGCCAAGCTCGGCGATTGGATTAATGAGCAAATGTCTGAAGCTCGAAACCAAGTTGAGGGCGCAAGGGGTGGCAGTAAATATACTCGAGCAGTTGCCTCTAACTCTTTAGCTATCGGAGCTTGTATTATCAGTCACCCCGAAACCATGGAGGAATATTCAGCTGAAAGGTTCAAGGTTTTTTCCGAGGAGACGACCCAGTGAGTAAAGGATTTCCTGCTGCCACATGAAATGATGCTGCATTTCCGGCTGCATCATTTGGACGAAAAACACCTGCACCTGCATTTATGGTTCACCCCTTTCGATAACGATAGGAGGATACGCAACTGGAATTTGGCTGATGTTTGTTCAGCGAGGAAGTCTTTTTATCATGGCCTGCAGAAAAGGTTCTTCGCTGACGTGGGATCCCGTTATTACACGGATCGAGCAAAGCCCTTTAACGATAGGAAGCCTCGTAGATCACGGTTATTGCCGTACAGGAGAAGGATTCTTTGGAAAACAGAACATCATACGATACGCAGGAAGTAAACTTATCGGATATTGCTGTAATCAAAACTGAAATACAAAGAGAATATAAAGAATATATCGAAAGCCTTAAGAAAGAATACCAGGAGCGGGAAATACGATTGGAAATGCGATTCTCGAAGGAGAGGGAAGAGTTTATAGAAGAGCGGTTGATACTTTGGGGGCGCCTTCTTGATTCGGCGAACGATAATTTTAATCAGATAATATATCTAGAAAAGCAATGGATTCAATTGCTGGTTGTTGATGGCCTAGAGGAATTGGTTTCGCTAGAGCAGCTAGATAGCCTGCTAGGAATGGTAAAAAATCAAGAGGGAGAATACAGCCAATTTATCAAGAATTTTGAGAATTCAGCCAGTACTGGGGCGGGCTGGAGCAGCATGGAACCATAGCAGTACAATACGAGTAATGAGGGAAGATTTCTATTATGTATTTCAAAGGAGTAATATAGACAATATACTGTATTATTAATGCGTCGCAAACGGGGCAGGCCAGGCCGCCATGCCAAACATCATTATATCCGCTCTATTGTGTAAGCTGAACATCATGGAAGCCGCCATCAGTGGGCAGTCCTGATAACCTCGCTTGCTAATCGCTTTAAGTACTTGAGCGGCAACCACCAAACAAGTGTTCGACTCGTATGAATAGGCAGCATCGGTTAAACTTGGCTAAATGGCGAGAGGTTACTCAATCTTCTCTTGGGTTCAAATACTTACAGGTGATTGTTATGGTTCAAACCCAGCGCAAGGCTTCCACAGTAGGCGATATCCTGACCCACGAATTCCTTGAGCCGCTCGACCTCACTCAAACCCGGCTCGCTGAAAAAATGGGCGTGAAGCCACGGCTGGTAAACGAGATCTGCCGGGGTAGGCGCGCCGTCACTGCAGATACCGCCATCATGCTGGGGCGCGTGTTTGGGAACACAGCCCAGTTCTGGCTAAACCTTCAGCAGAAGCACGAAATTTGGGAAGCCACCCACGACGCCAAGAGGTTAGAGCGCATTCAGAAGGCACAGCCGCTTGAAATAGCATGAACGGCTTCGCAACGCCGGCGTCGGCGTCAAGCGATCCTCGAGTCCAGGTTGCTGTTATGCACAGAACCTGGCCTTTTCTTTGTCCTGATGCGTTTGATCCAAGCCGGCTGCCATCAGGCCCCTACGGGAGTTGGCCGATAGATCGCTTCGGAGTGCACGGCCAGACCGGATACGACGCCGGAGAAGAGATTGCCCGAGATGATCTCCGTGTCCTTGCCCAGGGCAGTCTGCAGTGATCGGCGAATGATCGGTGACTTGGCGGTTCCCCCTGTGACGTAGACCAGGGAGGGCTGGGTGCCGGCCTGAAGCACAGCCTCGTGCGCCAGCCTGGAGAAGGTAGCCAACTGGCGCTCGATAGCGGCTTCATAGGCCTCACGGTACGTCTCGATCGAGAAGCCAGGCGAGATGTAAGACAGTTTCACGACATGAGCTTCCGCTTCCGACAAGGCAATCTTGGCTTCCTCGGCACTCAAGCTGAGCCACAGCATCGCCTTGCTTTGCTGAAGCGCCAGCAGCTTGCTCAGCTTCCCTGGCTCGGCCGCGCGGGAATGGATATAGCGAAGGTCCGCACGGAGGAAGGCATCCTGGGCGGGCAGGTCGTTGACGGCGCAGGCATCCCAAAAGAGGTGGTTAGCCACAGGCAGTCCGCTGCGATCGGAGGTGCCTTTGCCGAAGGCAGGCATGAATCCATCGAAGGCCAACTGGATATCGAGGTCCAGCCCACCGATACGATCGCCGGTATGCGCCAGCACGACACGCGACCGACCATTGGTCTGACGGTAGCTGGGGCCTAGCTTCAATACCGTGCAGTCGGTCGTGCCACCCCCAAGGTCAACGACAAGGACCGTGTGATCCTCGAGCAGGGTCCTCTCGAAGTCGATGGCGGCAGCCACGGGTTCCAGCATGAATTCCACATCCTTGTAGCCGGCTTTCTTCGCCGCGGCTTCAAGAATCCCTACGGCCTGGCGATTACCCTCTTCGCCGCGTTTCCCATGAAAGTTGACGGGACGCCCGATCACCACCGACTCGATCGGCTCTTGGGTGTGCTGTTCTGCCGTTGTCCGGATATGCCCGAGCATACGGGAGCAGACCTCCTTGAAGACCTCAAGGCGCGCGTGCGGGAGCCTCGCGCCGAGAAATGACTTGGGCGACTTGATATAGAAACCGTCGTCACTCTGCACCAGGCTCTGCTCGGTGGCCTCCGTACCATAGGTCGTTTCGTCGCCGGCAGACAGCGCTTTGGCCATGCCCTGCTGCGCGTAGGTTTCCCCGGCTTGCGCCAGCAGCTCGCGTTGCATGACCGTGCGTATCCGTGACTCGATCTCGGTATCTGTCATGATCCGCGTCGTCATGAACTCCTTCCACGACGTCGGCTTGTGCTGCTTGTTGCTGTCGTCATCGCCATAGCGCCGCATCCAGCGCGCGTATTCTTCCTTGGCCTGCGCCACGGCGGTGGTTTGCTCAACCTTGGCCCGACCGATGCGCCTAGCCAGCATTTCTAAGTTGCGCGGGTCCTCGATGCTCTGGGCCGCGACGGCAGCCTTCAGAACGTAGAGCGCCGAGGGCATTTCGGCCGTTTGGCCAGTGAGGGGGAGCGGCTGGACCTCTCCGTCACGTGACGTACTGATGAGGCAGTTGGATGTGCCGAAGTCGATACCTGCGTGCATTCGAGATCCTTGTTTAACTCCTGGTTGCCATGCGCCATTTTGCGCATAAAACGGCTCGCTCAGAAGAACGAAAAAATGCATTACCCGTTTCTGAGAAGGCGGCGTTTATCTGGGGTAAGCCATCACGAATCGGAGTTTCCCCATGAGCCATTCCACGCGCCAGCCGGCCAACCAACAGTCTCGGCTCGAAGCGGATCGCAAGGCGCTCTAGTACAGCCCAGAGATGATGCTGGCAATCGACTACGGAGGGGCTATGTGGCTGAATCTTCCGCCCATGCGTGATCGTTGGGGAACCTGATGATCCGGCTCTCGCGGCCCAAGATAACGGTAGGCACAGAGATCTAGTCCTTGTCCGTCTACTTGTTCTCCTGAAAAATCCCCAGGCGCTCGCATTCACTTTGTGTCCATCTCTTGCGGTGAGCGCAACGAGCAATGTAGGCACGCTTCATCCCTAACTGCGTCGCCCGGTCGCGCCAGAGAGCCTCCGCATGGGACAACATCTGTAACTGCGGGAACAACAAAGAGCGAACGGACACAAGGGAACGTCGTTTCTTTGCCTGCCGGTTCATAAGCTCATGGATTTCACCCAGATCAAAGATGGCCCTAGGCGCAGCCGATTAACTGCGCTCGCGCCACGCGAGCAATAGCTCCTCTTCGATGACCATGATCTTATTGGCACGAGCAACGGGCAGGCGAATCCCCACCTCGCGCCATTCATCCATGTCTTCAGGATCAGCACAGCGGAAGAACGGGGAAAACTCACATCCATGGATAGGCTCCGTGCAGGACAGTGCCTACCCAAGGCCTCCTCGAAATACAGGTTTTGTGCAAAAAGGCGATTCTATAGGTATAGGTGCTTCCTAAGTGATTGATTCTTCGTAAAACAAACCTATAGAATTATCCGTAAATACAGCCATGTAACACTTTCAGGCTTTCTGGATAATTCTATTGTTATGTAATGGCCATTAATGGCGATCGCTTCCTTTGCCCAGCTCTATGCTGGCTTTTATTTGCTTGGCGAGGAGTGCTTAAAAAAGCAAGGCCTGACAAGCCAATCTGATGCACCGCTTCGCCTGCGTGGCCGGCATCTGTTCGGGCCACCTCCCCGGAGGGAGCCGGGTATGATCTAAGGCTTTGGGCCCGGCGTAGCCAACGCCATGCTACGGAGCCGTTCATAGTGGAAAAGCAACGCGTACCCGAGGCAATAAAGGAGAGGCATGAACAGAGACGGCGACCCATATTTTAATGGCAGCCTCGAGGAGACAGAAGAGGATTGTTTCGATTGGAATAATGAGCCGCTCGACCAGCCATACAGGTTGCAGTCATTGATCGAACGGCAGCTGAGCTCGTCGATCCTGGGCCCAGGACTTGCGCTTCAGTGATAGGAGCAGCTGAGGGTAAAGGAACCGAGGATTGGCGATCAGCTACCAATAGCTAAAAAGTAGGAAGAGTTTACCGGCAATACCTGGTCGATGCCCCACTATGGAGCCTACCAACCCAAGCCGAGATTCTAGGAAGGGCCGCTGCCGAGCAAGGGCTTCACCACACCCTGTTTGCCCCGCTCATGCACAAATATCCCCACTGCTATGATGTACTGAGTGCCTTCGCCCGAGGGTATGTCGGGGTACGACTCGGAGCTTGAGCCAGTTCAGCCAGGCCTCGGCATCGACAAAGTGAGTGTTGCGCCTAACCCGCTTGAGGTCGGCCCAGGCAGCTTTCGAGGTAGCCATCCTCAGAGGGCGGCTAATGTCTCTCATATGCTCCATAAGCACGGTCACCGGACGGCCTTGTGCGGGTCAACTCGATCGTGCCATAGGGCGTTTGGTAGATGCCTTTCCGGCCGGTGGTCATCACCGTCAGCTCGTCTACAGAGATCTGCGAAGTGGCGCCATACCCTGACAGCGCGGATTTCAGGGATAAGTAGTTTATTCGCCACGGCGCATGGCGCGGGCAATGCACTCGAGCCGGTAGGGGGCGGGTGATTGCGATAGGGCAAACACATCGATGTCCCGGGAAGCTCTCACGAGCAGGCCCTGCCGGCAAAGCCGGATGAGGCCTTCCTGGAGCGTTTTGGTCTGTCCTCGAGAAACAACCTTGGCGAGATCCCGCAGCGTAAATTCGCTTCGTCCCTATTGGTCCAGGTCGTGTAGCCATTGCATGGCCGGCACATGATCCATAAGAGGACACCTAAACTATGTCTGGATAGTTTAACAGGCCACTTGTGGCGCCCCAATCTCTTCGGGTTCCATCATGAGGGACTTAGGGGCGGCCCGAACGATGGCCACCGTTGCATGATAGAGCTGTTAAGATACTTCTATGGACCGGGTCGGAGCCGGGTAGGGCAGCAAGGAAATAACTAGCCAGGCAAAAGAAAGCCCAGCTGAGCTGGGCTTGTTCGATGCGTTGGGTCAGCTTCGCTTGAGCAGCTCTTCACGCTGGCGGCTAATAAATTGACGAGCTTCTTCATCGGAGCGCCTCGCCGCGGCAAAGAACGCCTTGGCAGATGCGCGCTTCACGCGGCCATGCTCATCCAACTGCACATCTTCAGCGCTACGGTGAACGGTTGCCGTCATTGAGGAGCTGGAAGTGCCCACAATGGTGGCTTCACCCGGGTACATACGGATCTTATTCATGGCTGCCTCCTGGATAGCGTTAAGGCCAGCGACATGTTGCGAAAACGGCAGTCCGCTTTCGAGGTCGAGCACAGTCCACTACCAGCATAGCCGATACAGCAATGCAAGGAACGGGGTAAGCTCATACGTGAACATCGCCATTATTTCCCGATCACTAATTATACCTCTTGCATCATAAGGTAGTAAAAGCACCGTATTATCAACAGGCGTGTGGTCCGGATAGTCCAAGAATGGAGAGATATATAGGTAGAGATCACTAAGGGAATCAATTAGATGCTGAATGCTTGGCAGGGCCATGCTGCACAAGTTTGTCGGCGGCCTTTTTGTTGCTCCGGACCGGCAGGGACAAAGTATCAGGCGCCAGTTGATCGCTCACGCCTCTGAGCGGAAAGGTGAACTCTCGCTGGAAAAATCAGCAGGCTTTCCGTTTCTACGTAGCGCTTGGCTTTGCGGAGCTGTCGTGGCAGTTACTTAATAATGAGGACATGCCGTTTGAGAATGTGTATGTGTGGTCGATTGGCTGAGAATGGTATTCGGATTATATGGCTGGCGGGCTCCATCGAGCCCGTTTTCTTTATAAGCCAGGGAGAGGTACCACTCAGGCTAATTGGGGCAGATTCTCCCTATGCAATGACCTGTTATCCTCAAGTGAGCAAAACGTAAGGTCAAATGGAGAATTGTCATGGCCGATACGGTTGATACGGTTCCGAAGCCCGCTAAGCCCCTAACGCGGCCTAGAAGGAAGACTAGGGTCTTCCAGGTAGGTGCCCGCCAAGAAAGCGCCACCAAGCGCTTCTGGATATTTGCTGAGGACCAGTCTGAACAGACAGATGCCGTCCGGCTCACCCGGATTCAAGCTGGCCTAGAGCCGGAGGTTACCCAAATGCTCAGAGAGGCCTTTCAACTTAACCAGAAGGGCTTGGAGATCCTGTTGGGTATTTCAGGCTCGACGATTGTTCGCCGTAAGCGCAGTGGCAAGCCACTGGATGCTACAACATCTGAAAAGCTGGATCGTATCGCCGAGGTAACACATCTTGCTGATGAGGTGTTTGCTGATCGTGAAGCAGCTATCGACTGGATGCGTCGCAAGCACCCTGCACTAGGCAATGACTCGCCGATTATGCTCTGCGGTACCGAGCTTGGCGCCAACCAGGTTCGTCGCGTGCTGAATGCGCTGGAATGGGGCGGAGTTGTCTGATGATTGCGTGGAGACCTGCCGCAAAACGACGGGCATGGGATATGCCCGACATTGGAGCAGCGAAAACTGGAGGGTATTGGGTAGAAAGGATGTTGCCGTTCTATACCTGGCCTGGCCCCCTGCGATCTGCAGTCTTGAAAGATTCTTGCATGTCAATGGGGCGCCTTCCGAGCCCTTAGAAATGACGAGATTTTCGTATTCCTGGTGATCTTGCGCTCGATCGGGAGTTCACACTGGCGGAATTGCCTGGAGTCTGGAACGACTTGCCGTCAGACAAGAAAAGCTCACAGAGCTGATGAAACCGAATTCATATAGCACCATCATTACTTAATTGCGATAATTATCGTAATTATGGTAATATTTAAGGAAGCTCACATGCTCAAACGAATCGCTGCAGCCTGGCTCGTGTCTCTGGTCATGCTGCCATCGCTCTCCATGGCCGGCTTGACCGTCGGCAGCTTTAATGTGCTTCACCTCGGCTGGTCGAATGATAAGCGCTACGACCAGCTGGCGGCTGTTGCCAGTCAGTTCGATCTTGTCGCGTTCCAGGAGGTGATGTCCGTAGAAGGTCTGGAGATGCTCATCAAGCACATGGAGCGCAGCAGCGGGGAGGATTGGCGCTACATCGCCAGTCATGCGGTTGGCCGAGGAACTTACCAAGAGATGTATGCAATGGCCTGGCGGGATTCCGTCGTTGAGTACGCCGGGGGCGCCGTGGTGTACCTCGACAGCCGGGATGTGTTCTCCCGTGAGCCGCTGCTTGCCGCATTTCGAAGCAAGGCGACAGGGCAGGAGCTGGCGCTGGCCAATATCCATATTTTGTATGGTGACAGCATGCAGGACCGTGAACCCGAGATCCACGCATTGACGGGAATCTGGGACTGGATGGCCGAAGTCTATCCCGGCATGCCCCGAATGATTGCCGGCGACTTCAATGCCGAGCCGAGCGAGCCGGCCTGGGCCGCGCTGCGTCGCCGGGGCGCGGTGCCCGCCATCCAGCAGGGCGCCAGCACGCTAAGCTCTCACGATGGCAAGTACGCCAATCTCTACGACAACCTCTGGTATGAGGCGGACGCCCTCGATATCAGCGATCGGGGCATCCTTCGCTTCCCTCAACTGCTCGGCATTACCCATGAAGTCGCGCGCGATACAGTCAGCGACCATGCTCCGGTCTATGTCGGCCTCAACGGGGTAACCTTGGCTCTCGTACCCGCGCAGGCAACCAGAATCACCTCTACTCAGGTGGCGGCCAATGATCCCGTATACGAGTGCGTCGACCTCAACCGAAGCCCAAAAGAGGTGCTCGAGCGTTTGCCGCACATTGGCGAGGCACGCGCCAGCGACATCGAGGCCGGTCGCCCCTGGGTATCTGTGGATGCTCTGGATTCAATTCGCGGTATTGGACCGTCTCGGCTGGCCGATATCGTGAATAGCGGCTTGCTGTGTGGAAGCTGAGCGAGAGGCCGCTCAGCGACAGGTGAGGGACTGTTCAGGGCAGGCAGACAGACGCCTATCGGCTCTCCCTTATTGCTGATGACCTACGTATGCTTTGACCTCTGGTCGATGCCCTGCTGGCACTCGGGTTCAGCTTGGAGCGCACAGGCGTAGCCGCACCGGAGCAGGGCGATGCTCAGACTAGTGGCCCGCTGGCCGGGAAGTGACAAGCATTCTGAGCGAAGATGCCTATTTCGATCTAGGGGGTGGTCATGCCCGCCTTACGGTTTCTGGTTTCCTTGGTTGCTGGCGTTCGCGCCAGCTTGGCCCGCTACGTTTGTGGCGGGCCTCTTTTTATTCTCCGATTGAAACGGAATCGCGGGATAGCCAGGTGTGATATTTAGCGACACTTACCGAGGCCGGGTGCCCCGCCCTGTACTGTATGGACGCTACCGCTGCTGCGCTTAGAGCGGCCATGTGCTCGACTGCCTGCTGGCGGGCCATATTTGTCCCGGTGAGCGCGAGCCTCAGCAGCAGCTTTCTCTGCCAGATCCTTTGCTCGGCGCTTCTCTTGTATTCTTGCTTCGACGGCTTCCTTCACTGCTTTGTCAATCAGAGCCTTTTCATTCTTATCGAGAGCATTCTCCGACTGCCACTGTTGGGTTTCGAGGACAAGCCTCGGCGACCAGAGGTGGTTCCTTACTCCTTTCAGCAAAGTAATCAGATAAGAGATAAGCCTTTCTTCATCAGCCCTTTTTCCTTTCATTTTTTCAGGCGAGGTATCAGATGGACAAGTCTTCGCTGAAGGTTGATCGCTGCCCTTGGGTTTTTGGGGAGCTTTCTCTTAGGATCAAGCGCTCAGCCTCGGACGCCCTTGGGGCTGAGTAGAGACACGCGCTCGAGACGCTCCTGGGGGATATTCATGGGTGCCTCCCTGTTACTTTTCTTTAACATTACCAGAAAGAGAGCGTAGCCAAGTGTGCTGGAATCCGGCCGGTTCGATTCGGTCTCCCCCTCCCCCCCCCC
>NZ_JAKRFI010000010.1 GCF_022348165.1 Halomonas sp. McH1-25 | reverse complement strand
ATAGCGAGCGGGTCCCACCTGACCCCATGCCGAACTCAGCAGTGAAACCGCTCAGCGCCGATGGTAGTGTGGGGTCTCCCCATGCGAGAGTAGGTCATCGTCAGGCATCTTTTCGAAAACCCCAGCCCAACCGGCTGGGGTTTTTTCGTTGCGGAAAAGAACATCTATATATGGCCCACTCCATAGCAAACGAGATAGTGTTTTATTGCAGGCCCGGCTTCGAAGCCGATTTGAGTGCCGAACTCGCAGAAAAAGCGAGCGTGTTGGGCCTGGCCGGTTATCCCATTGCCAAGCCTGATAGCGGTTATGTCCGTTTTATCCAGGCCAGCCCAGGACCGGCCAACGAACTGCATCGGAACCTGCCCTTGGCGACACTGGTGTTTGCCCGGCAATCCTTGCTGGCATACCCGCCTCTTGAGTCCTTGTCACGAGATGATCGGCTGACACCCATCGTCCAGCAGGTTATCGATAGCGGCTGGAGTTTCGAGGCACTCTGGCAGGAAACGCCGGATACCAATGAGGGCAAGGCGCTGGCCGGGCTGGGCAAGGCGCTACAGAAGCCCTTGGAGTCGCTGTTGCGCAAGCGAGGAGCGCTGCGTCGCAAGGCCGGTGGACGACGCCTTCACCTGTTCTGGAGTGCTGGGGATACGGTACAGGTTGCCATGAGCTTTCCCGGCAATCGTAGCGAATCGCCTGGCGGTATCCATCGTTTGCGTTTCCCGCGTGAGGCGCCGAGCCGATCGACGCTCAAGCTGGAGGAAGCTTGGCATACCTTCATCGCCCGCGAAGAATGGTCGGAACGCTTGCATGATGGGATGCAGGCGGCGGATCTTGGTGCAGCGCCGGGTGGCTGGACCTACCAGCTCGTTCGGCAAGGAATGTTCGTTTATGCCATCGATAATGGACCCATGAATGAGATGTTGATGGCAACAGGCCAGATAGAGCATCTACGCGAGGATGGTTTCGTCTGGGAACCGCCTTATCGGCTCGATTGGTTGGTCTGTGATATTGTCGATAAGCCCATGCGGGTGATTGACATGGTCGAGCGCTGGCTAGCGCGACGTTGGTGCCGCGAAGCGGTATTCAACCTCAAGCTTCCCATGAAGCAACGCTGGCAGGAGGTCGAGCGCTGCCTGGTGAGACTGGAAAGGACGCTGGCAGAGGCCAATATACGATCGCAATTGCAATGCAAGCAGCTCTACCATGACCGCGAAGAGGTGACGGTGCATGTGAGGCTCATGGAGTGAGTGCCTTCAGGGATGCAGATAAGCCGTGATGCGTTCTTCTTCAGACAGCAAGGGAAGAAGTTTTTGCATGACGATCTCTCGCTCTTGGCTGTGTTGCCAGGTTTTCCATGACGCCAAGTCTCGCCATTGCGTGATCAATAGCCGATGCTGGGTGTTGTCATGCTCGTGCAGGCTTTCTCCCGAAATGAAACCGGATGCGCCCATCGCGTAACGCATGGCTTCGCGTGCAGCCTGCTCATATTCTTGTTCAAGGCCAGGCATGATGCGCCGTTCGATAATTATTTTTATCATACTCTCTGCTCCATCTAGCGAGGTAGGCAATGGCAACGACTAGCGAATTTGATGCGGAGTTGGATACCTCGGGCCTTTACTGCCCCGAGCCGATCATGCTGATGCACAACAAGGTTCGGGATATGCAGGCGGGCCATGTCCTGAAAGTCATTGCCACTGATCCTGCCACGACACGCGACATACCCAAGTTCTGCAATTTCCTTGGGCATGAGCTGCTCGGGCAGGAAGAGAAGGGCGATACGTATTTGTACTTTATTCGTCTTGGTTAAGGCTGCACTTTTCGTGAGCCGCGGGATGTCCTCGTTCGCAGGGAAAATCGCAAAGAGTATGGCCGGCTGATCTTCATGCCATCAGTCTTTGTCATTAGCGACCATACAGGCCAGGGCTTCTAATGTCGTCGTGTCTTCCTGCTTGATGCGGTTGGCGATGGCGCGCTGAAAGAAATATACCACCTGATGCCGGCTATGGCCGGGATAGAGGCAATCGTCTCCGGCAAGGACGGGAGTCGATTCTACGCGTGTCTCGTCGACGAGCAGCGCCTCGACTTCGCCATTGCTGTAAAGACGCCAACCGAAAACCAACTTGAGCTGCCAGGGGGCGCTGTCATCGTCCATGCACAGGGCGTGGGTGCCAAGTGTTTCGGGCAGCTGTTGCAGCAACGTAGGCTCGTTGGTTTCCTCGTAGTCGAAATAGGCGGCGGCATGCTCGAGTTCGAGCACCTTATGCTCAGGGGCGCTATAGAAGATATCGTCGGTTTCGGGGTCGCGATAACCGACAAAATGACCATGCTCGGGGTCGTCGAGATCGTGGCAGGAAGTAAGCGCCTCCATCCAGGGCACCAGCCCAACGACGTCTCCATCCTCGCGCAACCCCCATGCCAACAGAGGCATTCCGTACAGCGTGTCGGGATCGGAAGCCAGGTGATAAAGCATCTCGAGGCCATCCAGCTCGGGAGCCAGTCTGACTAGGCGGCGCTTGGCCCTCAGCCGGTGGCGCATGGCATCCAGATCGATGACCTGAGCGGAGCGGGGGGACATTGGGATACCCATGGTTACCCTCCTCATCGGCAATAGTTCGGCTTGGGCCTCGCCTCACTATTAGCACAGCTCGACGAGGAAAGTTAAGCCCCGTCGGGATCTTTCTTGCCTGGCATCATGCCGCAGCTGCGCCATATCCGTTGCCATAGTTCCACATGTCGTTGAGTTGCCGCATGAAATTGCTGCCAGGGCGCCTGCGGCGTGTCCAGCGAAAGCCAGGCAAGGCGATATGCGGTCACGCTTGGGCGTGAAACGCCGTAAGCGTCCAGGAGCGAATCGACAGCACTCAGCCATGCGCGCGATTGCCGGTCCAGGCTGGCGAGGTAGGCCTGCACTTCACCGATAAAATAGTTGATGAACACGTTATGCAACGTTTCTGCTCGTGGGTTGGGATGTCCGTTGTAGCAGACAGGCCGCTCGGCCAATCTTGTCTCCAGAGAGTGACTCAATTCATCGAGTCGTTGTGTAACCAATAGTAGGCTACGCAGTAACCTCGCCGTCGATGGTTGCTGCCGAAGGATTTGGAGGTGGGCTTCCAGGCGGCCGGATTCCGGGGTCCAGGCCGGATTGTACTGATTGAGCACCATGTGGCGCAGGTAAGCGAGAGCCGCCAGGTCGTCACCTAGCGAGGCCGTTTCAGCAGGCGATAGAGGCGTGCTGACCCGCGAGAAATTCTTTACCCATTCGCTGGAATCGAACAGGGCATTCCAGCTTGCCTTGGGCAACTGCTCCGTTTTGTCTTGGAGCAGCTGGCGTAGTTGGGTTCGGTCCTCGCCATCCAATCGCTGGACCGCAGGGGTATTCCAGCAATGTCGCAAGCGGCGCCATAGCTCCAGCTCATACAGCCAGTGTTGACTGGCAGTGGCCACCTTGCCGAGTTGGCTGTTACGTTCGGCCACCAGCGAGATTATCTGGCATTCTCGTAGCGCATAGACGTCGAGCATTCCCAGGCGAGTCGGGGCTATTTCGAACAAGCGCTCCTGGCGATCGGGAAAGCGTGGAATGTTGGGGGGTGACTGAGGGGTAGGGGCTTCGATGTCCAGCACGTTGCTGACACGCTGCTGATAATCGATGAGCATGGCATCGGCACTTTCATGACGATCACAGGCTGCAAGAAGCGTGAGCGCTCCGGCCAGCATCGTCATGCGTTCGATACGCATGATCAGTTCGACGAAACCTGCGTTGGGTCTTGTACGGCTGACCTGCTGATGTGCCATAAGCGCCATCCTAGCAGTAGTGCAGCGACACTCAGCCCGGCAATCAGACCTATCCAGTAGCCATGCACACCGAGAGGCTCCAATAGCCCTGGCAGGCCGCTTTTCCCCAGCAAATGGCCGCCTCCCAGGCCAACCAGCCAGTAGGATACCAGGGTGATGACCATGATGATGCGTGTGTCCTTGTAGCCCCGCAACGCGCCGGCCATGTTGACCTGCAAGGCGTCCGAGACCTGATACAGCATCGCCAGGTAGATCAATGACATGGCCAAGGCCTGGACCTCGGCATTATGGGTATATAGCGCTACGACTGGACCAGCCGCAAGCCACAGGAACAGATCGTTGAGCAGGGCGATCAGCAAACAAACGAATAGGCCGTTCCAGGCAACGAAGCCGGCTCGTGAAGGCTGGCCACTCCCTAATGTGTTCCCGACTCGCACGGTGAGTGCCATGGCAAGAGACAGCGGCAACATGAACAGGATCGATGTGATATTCAGAGCTACCTGATGCGCCGCCACGATCACCTCACCGAGGCTGGCAATGAAAAGGGCGATGAGGGTAAACAACGTCACTTCGACGAAAATGGCCACGCCAATGGGCAAGCCGACATGCAATAGCTCCTTGAGCATGGCTCGGTGAGGCCAAGTGATGGTGTCCCACAGCACGACGGGTTCATAAGCTTGGCTGGTGCGAGTATAGATGATCATGCTCAGGCACATGGCCCACATCGAGAGTGCCGTAGCGATGCCGCACCCCACGGCACCCAATGCCGGTAAGGAGAGAAGAAGAGACGGCATATGAGGACCCAGTAAGTCTTCCAGACCTGGGCCGCCATAGATGAATAGGTAATTGCAGGGAATATTGACGCCAAGCCCTACGAGGCTGATCCAGAGCGAAGGCCGAGTGTGGTTCATGCCGTCCGAAAAGGCGCGCAATGCTTGATAAAGGGCAACGCCTGGCATGCCGAACGCGACGGCGGCCAAATAACCTGCGGCAAGCTCGGCGACCTGGCGGGGGACGTTCATCAGGGTAAAGATCGGCATGACGGCAAACCACAGTAGGCCTGCCGATAGCACGCCAAGAACCAGGCCCAGCCAGATCGTTTGATGCAAGTAAGGGCGGATGCGTCCGGTACGTTTCGCACCTAGCAGCTGGGCGACGATGGGGGTTAGACCCATCAACGTGCCGGTCATGAACAGCATCAGCGGCATCCACAAGCTTGAGCCTACCGATACTGCAGCTAGGTCGGTCGCACTGGCTCGGCCCGCCATGATAACGTCCGTAGCGCCCATCCCTGACTGGGCAAGCTGGGCCCCGCAGATGGGCAGGGTCAACACCATGAGCGATGCCGTTTCGCGACGGCTGCGCGTGACCAGCGAACGGGCAGGGGCGAACACGTCGATTCTCCTTAATCGGCCGAGCGAACGAATGCGCAATTCTATCAGCTACGCATCGTTTTCGCTGACGCAATAGCCCCGTATAATCAGTTATATGACGACGACCTACCGACTTGACGATGTCATCGCTCTGTTCGATGGCTTGTTCGCAGACACATTCAGCACCCGCCTAGTGCTTGGCGGTGACGAGCCTCTCTACGTGCCGGCAGATGAGGCATGTCCTTGCCACCGAGTCGTTTTCGCGCGCGGGTATTTCTCCAGTGCACTGCATGAAATCAGCCACTGGTGCATTGCCGGGGCTCGCCGGCGCAAACTCGAGGACTACGGCTACTGGTATCTACCCGATGGACGCAATGCTGAGCAGCAGGCTGCCTTCGAAACGGCGGAAGTGGCACCACAGGCTTTGGAAATGCTGTTTTCGCGGGCCTGTGGCCGGGTATTCCATGTCAGCGTGGATAACCTGGGCGATATCGAAGTTGATCGGAAGGCATTTCGCAATCGTGTGGAGGCACGGGCGCAACGCTATGAACGCGAGGGCTTGCCGCGTCGGGCAGAGGCGTTTCGCACCGCATTGTCAGCTTATTACCGACAGGGGGCCGGCTTGCCACAGGCCATCGACGTTGGGGTAAGAATATTGACCGAGCGCATGATGTGCTGAAACTAGCCGGCATGAAGCCAAGCGCTGGTACGTACAGTAGATGCCGTGCAGAAGAGCGGCATTCTGCACTAAAGTGAAGGGCGAATGCAGAGAAAGACAAGGAGGCCGACATGCTGCATCGCATTGGTGCCATCTTCGCTATTCTTGCGGCCCTGTGGGCGCTGATTGCCTCCGGCATCTCGCTATATCTGGGAAGCGGTATCGGGGCCGTGGATAATCCCACCGAACAAACCGTGGTCGGTCTGGGGTGGTGGGAAGCTGGCATTGCCTTGGTGGCCGTGGGGGTTGGCGCAGTCACGTTCTTTTCCAAGAGTCGTTATGCTGGGCTTACGCTTGCCATCGTCGGGGTCATTGGTGTGTTCCTGTCCAGCAGCGCCAACATGGCGTTCATGCTGACTGTCGCCGTGGGCGGCTTCATGGCGTTCATGGGGCGTCGACATGCACAACGGCATGGCACCGAATTGCCGCGGGATCCCTCCAACCCCCGCGGAAAGAGCCGCTTCATGAAGTGAGCGCAGTTTGGTTCAAGAGGTATCGCGAAGCCGCTGATGAAGGTAGAGCATGACCTGGACTTCATGCTCGGGACGTAACGGTTCCAACCCCAGTTCGCCGAACAGGTCGTTACGCGCCCTGGCCCACTCACCTAGAGGCATATCCGGATAAAGGCTTTCTGCCGGTGCGAGTTCGACGAACGGATCTACTCCGAAGTCATCGAAGATGCGTGACAGGGCGGCTTCATCATCGCTGATTCCCGCCGTGTAAAGTGTGGCGCTATAGTGATCGCCTTCAAGCTCACGCAACACATCGAGCGGGCTGATTCCGAAAGTCCGCAGTTCTTCGAGGCTATAATCTCCCAACTGCAGCAATTCGTCGCTCAACCATTCGTCATCGGGCTGGATCAGGGTGTGCTTGATTTGGCCATCGGGCAGAGCCCAGGCAATGGCGAGGGGGAGAGCATCGTCCTCGCCGGTTTCCACGGCGATGAACCCGGGATAGTCGGACATCAGGTATCCTCCAGACGGAAAAAGCGGCGTGCGGTCTCTGTCGTAGCGTTAGCCACGTCGGCTTCGTCGATGCCCCGCCAATGAGCGATCTCCCGTACGATCCAGGGCAGCAGCGCCGGTTCGTTGCGTCGTCCCTTGAGCTTGGCCGGTAAGTTGCGAGGCAACAGGTAAGGGCAGTCTGTCTCCACCATCAGGCGGGACAGTGGAATGTCACCCACAAGTTCGCGGAGATGATGGCCACGACGCTCGTCGCACAACCAGCCGGTCAGTCCGATATGCAAATCGAGATCGAGGTAGCCATGTAGCGTGTCGCGCTCACCCGTGAAGCAGTGAACCACGGCCTGGGAAAGGTCGTCCCGCCAGCTACGCAGAATTTCCAGCATGCGTTGACCGGCGTCACGTTCATGCAGAAACAGGGGAAGGCCCGATTCGGCGGCCAGCCCCAGTTGCGCCTCGAAGGCGCGCTGCTGATCGGCGGGTGAGGAGAAGTTGCGATTGAAGTCGAGTCCACACTCACCCACGGCAACTACTTCATGCCGACGATGCAGGTCACGCATGGCTCCCTCTAGTGAACTCGACCAATGTCTGGCGTCATGCGGATGCAGACCCGCAGTCGCGTACAGGCCCGGAAAGCGCTGGCAGAGTGCGGCTGCCTGCTCGGCGTGCTCCAAGTCGGTGCCAGTAAGGATCAACGTCGTGACATTGGCCGCACCGGCCCGTTGCAATACGGCCTCAAGGTCCCGGGAAAAGCTTTCGTGCGTCAGGTTGGCGCCGATATCCACCAGTTCGGTGGGGGCGGTAAAACGCAGTGCCTCGGGAAGCACATCATCGATGGTGTCGCTACTGGCAGCCAAGGGTCGCTCCTTGCTCGTTTGGGCGGTCATTGTAACGCGAGAGACGACAGGACCACAGCCAGGATGGTGGGTTACACTAGGCGCCATCGAATATCGTCAATGAGGTTGGTGCGTGACGCTGCTACGTCTAGAACAGTTGCAACTGGCTTACGGCCCGCAGGTCCTGCTCGATGGCGCCGACCTGGTGCTCGAGAGGGGAGAACGGCTGGCGCTGGTGGGCCGCAACGGCACGGGCAAGTCGACATTGCTCAAGCTCGTCTCCGGGGAGAATCTGCCCGATGGGGGCAGCATCTGGCGGACGCCGGGATTGCGTATCGGCGTGCTGGAGCAGGACTTGCCGGCGGCCAGCGGGGCGACCATCTTCGATGTGGTGGCCGAAGGGCTGCCGCAAGCCGGAGCGTTGCTAGCCGAGTATCATCACCTGGTGCAAGCTGCCGAGCCGGACATGAATCGCCTGGCTCAGTTGCAGACCCAACTGGAAGCCATCGATGGCTGGTCCTTCCATCAGCGTATCGATACGGTCCTGACCCGTCTCGGCCTGCCTGCCGACCGGCTGATGAGCGATCTTTCCGGTGGTTGGCGCCGCCGTGTGGCGCTGGCCCGGGCCTTGGTATCCGAACCCGACCTGCTGCTTCTCGACGAGCCGACCAACCATCTGGATCTGGACACGATCGCTTGGCTCGAAGAGCAACTGGCCACGTTCCCGGGGGCCGTGCTGTTCATTACCCACGACCGTGCCTTCCTGGCTCGTCTGGCCACGGGGATTCTCGAGCTGGACCGCGGTCGGCTGGGGCGCTACCCCGGAAACTACGCTGCGTATCAGGAACAGAAAGCGCATGAACTCGAGGTGGAGGCGCGCGAGAACGCCGAGTTCGACAAGAAGCTGGCCCAGGAAGAGGCCTGGATACGCCAGGGCATCAAGGCGCGGCGGACCCGTAACGAAGGCCGCGTGCGCGCCTTGCAGCAGTTACGCCGTGAGCGCGGCGAACGGCGCGAACGCCAAGGACGAGCATCTATCAGTGTCGATAGTGGCGAGCGCAGCGGCAAGCGCGTGGTCGAGCTGAGCAATGTCAGTCAGCGCTTTGGCAATGAGTGGGTGATTCGCGATCTCGATCTGGAAATTCAGCGTGGCGACCGTATCGGTCTAATCGGACGCAACGGCGCCGGAAAGACGACTCTGCTCAAGATCCTGCTCGGGGAACTGGCGCCGACCGAGGGGACCGTACGTATGGGCACCAACGTCAAGGTGGCGTACTTCGATCAGCTGCGTGCCGGACTGGAGCCGGAAAAGAGCGTCTACGATAACGTCGCACAAGGCAGTGATCGAGTGACGGTGGGTGACAAGAACAAACATGTCATCAGCTATCTACAGGATTTTCTGTTCACTCCCGAGCGTGCCCGCCAACCGGTCAAGGCGTTGTCCGGGGGCGAGTCCAACCGCCTGTTACTGGCCAAGCTTTTCACCCAGCCGGCCAACGTGCTGGTGCTCGATGAGCCGACCAACGACTTGGACGTGGAAACGCTTGAGCTGCTCGAAGAGTTGCTGCTCGATTTCGACGGTACGCTGCTGTTGGTATCCCATGATAGGGCGTTCATGGACAACGTGGTCACCGGGGTGCTGGCCTTCGAAGGCGAAGGGCAAGTGCACGAGTATGTCGGCGGGTACAGTGATTGGGTGCGCCAGGGCGGCAGGCTTCCTCCGGCGCCCTGGGACTTCGATGCGAGTCAGGTGTCCAAGCAGGCCAAGAAGGGCGGGGCGAAGACCGAGGGTAAGCCTGAAGCATCCCCCGAGTCGGCGGTGAGCGAGCCTGCCGGCAAGAAGACGGTCAAACTTTCCTATAAGTTGCAGCGCGAACTCGATGTACTGCCGGCAACCATCGAAGCGCTGGAGGAAGAGATTGCAGCCTTCGAGACGCGGATCAGCCAGCCCGATTTCTATCAGCAGGACAATGCCGAGGTGACACGCGTACTGGCGGCGTTGACCGAAAAGCAGAATGAACTGGATGCGACCATGGAGCGCTGGATGGAGCTGGAAGCCATGGCCACTGGGGAG
Source organism: Halomonas sp. McH1-25 (assembly GCF_022348165.1). GTDB lineage: Bacteria > Pseudomonadota > Gammaproteobacteria > Pseudomonadales > Halomonadaceae > Modicisalibacter. The sequence continues at coordinate 143,524 of NZ_JAKRFI010000010.1, read as the reverse complement.
GCGCCCTGAGTCGGCAAGGGTCGTCAGTCATCCCGGACCTGGCAGGCCCGGGATGACAAAGGCGGACTTATTCCGCTGCCTCGTCGTCATTGCCGACACGCACGGCCAGTACGTCGCACTGGGCGCCGTGCAGTACGCCGGTCGAGGTCGAACCCAGCAGCAGAGCGAATCCATGGCGTCCATGGGAGCCCACGACGATCAAATCGACGTCATGCTCTTTCGAGAAGCGATGGATTTCGGTATCCGGCATCCCTACGACGACATGCTGATCTTCCCGGGCAATGCCGTGTCGATCGGCAATGTCGGCCAGGCGCTCTTTGGCATGCTCATCGAGCTGATCCTGAATGCTGGTCAGGTCCATGGGAATGTCGCCGCCGTAGGCAAAGCCCAGAGGCTCGAGCGTGTGGATGATAGACAGCCTGGCATCGTTGCGACGGGCGATGGGAATGGCACGTTCCAGAACCTTATGGGAGTCTTTCGTCAGATCCACGGCGACCAGCACGTGACGATATTCGTTACTCATGGCAAAGCCCCTCCCTTCAGTAGTTTGGGTGACTTCACTTTAGGTTGTGTCGCATTTCGGCACAACGACACGTATCAACGTTTTGGAATATTCTGCACATGACTTTCTGGCTGGTCACCGTGCTGGCGATGCTGGCAGTTCTATCTCCCGTACTGGTGCTGCGACCGTCGCGACGCGACCAGCGGCTGGGGGGGTTGCGCCAGCATGCCCGGCAAGCCGGTATCGGCGTAAAAATTGCCAAGCCGCCTTTGCATGACCCGCCTGGCGGACTAGTCAGCTATTGTTGGCGTTATCCTCAGGCGCACCCGGGACCGCTATTCCTGCTAGTCCGTGACGCATACGCCAGTGCGGCGCTGAAGCCCTTCGACACTGAATGGCGGTGGCGGATAGAGCCGTTGAAGCCGCTATCGCAAGATAGCGCAGCGGCGCTTGCCAGGCTCTTGGCCAGCCTGCCCGAGGATGCGCTGATTGTGGAGTCTGAACGCGGCGCACTGACACTGTGGTGGGGGGAGTCGCTGAGTTTGGAAGCCTTCGAAACGTGCGACAAGGCGATGGGAGAGGTGCGTGATCGGCTGGCCTCTCCGCATGTCGAGAAAGGATTGTCCGGCCGCCTCCCATAAGAGGCTGCCGGTAGTTGGGTTAACCCGGTTCGCCCTCTTGCACCGGAGCCCGGGATTGTAGACGTAGGCCGTTCTGCTCGATGCGCGTCAAGATGTCGTCGAACGTATCGAGTTCCGCTTCGCTGATGCCTGCAAGCATCTCGGCACGTGCTTCGGCGGCGACAGCGTCGATACGCTCCAGTAGCGGGGTAGCCTCTTTGGTCAGAAAGATACGCTTGGTGCGTCGGTCGTCCTGGCACTGGCGGCGCTCGATCAGGCCCTGCTCGGTCAGTTGATCGAGCGTACGCACCAAGGATGGCGCTTCGACACCGATGGCCCGGGCCAAGTCGCATTGTGGCTGACCGTCGCCTAACTTCCATAGATGGTAGAGCGTCACCCAGCGAGTCTGAGTCAATTCCAGTGGCGCCAGGCGCTCATCGAGAATGGCTCGCCAGAGGCGTGGCAGGCGGGCAATCTTGAATCCGATATTTTCAGGCATTGGGCTTATCGTTTGGTAGCTATTGGGTAAATTGTGTGAACCTTGCGACATCAATGCAAGTCCGGTATCACTCCGGTATCGCTATTCTTTAGTTTGACAACGAAATACTCCTTTCCTATCCATCGGCCGGAACGGTTCGTCGGAGACTGCCAACCGCCGCTATGCTGATGCATTGTGCCGAAGCTTGACGGAAGGCCCGCACTGGCTCAAGCTAGTATGCATTCAAACGCTTGTATGAATGCCTACCCTGCCTAACCCCATGGAGATCCGTCGATGATCTATCAAGGCAATGCCCTGTCCGTGGCGAGGAATGACGGTGACATCGCCATTCTAACCTTCGACTTGAAAGACGAGTCGATCAACAAACTCTCCAGTGCCGTGATCAAGGAACTTCAGGACGCGGTCAAGGCCATTCAGGCCGAGCGCGACCTGCAGGGGCTAGTCATTACCAGCGCCAAGTCGGTGTTCATCGTTGGTGCGGATATCACCGAGTTCCACGCCATGTTCGCGCGGGGCGAGAGTTTTTTGATGGATATGTGCCAAGAGGTACATACGCTGTTCAATACCATCGAGGACTTGCCTTTCCCCACCGTGACGGCACTCAACGGGCTGGCACTGGGCGGCGGCTGTGAAGTGGCGTTGACTACGGATTTCCGGGTCATGGCGGAGTCCGCCGAGATTGGCTTGCCGGAAACCAAGCTGGGTATCCTGCCGGGATGGGGCGGTTGCGTACGTTTGCCGCGTATCGCCGGTGCCGACAATGCTGTCGAATGGATTGCAGCCGGAAGCCAGAACAAGGCCGACGCGGCTTTGAAGCTGGGCGTCGCGGATGCCGTGGTGCCCATCGATCGTCTGCAAGCCGCCGCACTGGACATCCTGGCACGTGCCAATGCCGGTGAGCTGGACTATCGTGCGCGCCGCGAAGAGAAAAAGACGCCGCTCAAGCTCAATGCCATCGAGCAGATGATGGCCTTCGAAACCGCCAAGGGCTATGTAGCCGGTAAGGCCGGTCCGCATTATCCGGCACCTGTCGAGGCAATCAAAGTCATTCAAAAAGGCGCCGGTGAGTCCCGGGAGCGTGCCCAGGCGATCGAGGCCAAGGCCTTCGCCAAGCTGGCGTTGACCGATGTCTGCTACAACCTGGTCGGGTTGTTCCTCAACGATCAACTCGTCAAGAAGAAAGGCGGTAAGTACGAGAAACAGGCGGCACCGGTCAACCAGACCGCCGTGCTGGGCGCCGGGATCATGGGCGGGGGTATCGCCTACCAGAGCGCCTACAAGGGGACGCCGATCCTGATGAAGGATATCCGCGAGGATGCGGTCCAGCTCGGGCTGAAGGAAGCGCGCAAGCTGCTGGCCAAACAGGTCGAGCGTGGCAAGCTGACCACCGAGAAGATGGCCGAGGCCCTTTCCAACATTCGGCCGACCCTGTCCTATGGCGATTTCGGTGAGGTCGATCTGGTCGTCGAGGCCGTGGTGGAAAACCCCAAGGTCAAGGATGCGGTTCTCACCGAAGTCGAGGGGCTGGTTGGCGAGAACACCATCCTGACGTCGAATACCTCGACCATTTCCATCAACCGGCTGGCCCAGAATCTCAAGCGGCCCGAGAACTTCTGCGGCATGCACTTCTTCAACCCGGTGCATCGCATGCCGCTGGTCGAGGTCATTCGCGGCGAGAAAAGTAGCGATGCGGCCGTGGCCGCGACGGTGGCCTATGCGCGCAAGATGGGCAAGACGCCGATCGTGGTCAACGACTGCCCGGGATTCCTGGTCAATCGCGTCCTGTTCCCCTATTTCGGTGGATTCAGCTTCCTGGTCGAACAGGGCGCCGATTTCGAGCGCGTCGACAAGGTCATGGAGAAGTTCGGTTGGCCGATGGGTCCAGCCTATTTGCTGGACGTCGTCGGCATGGACACGGCGGTACACGCCCAGGCGGTGATGGCCGAGGGCTTCCCGGAGCGTATGGCGCGGGAGAGCAAGTCGGCTATCGATGCCATGTACGAGAACGAGCGTCTCGGTCAGAAGAATGGCAAGGGCTTCTATCGTTACGAAGAGGACAAGAAGGGCAAGCCGAAAAAGGTCTCGGACGAGCAGGCTCATGAGCTGGCCACCCAGGTAGCGACCGGTAGCCGCGAGTTCAGCGACGAGGACATCGTCGCGCGCATGATGGTGCCGCTGTGCATGGAAACCGTGCGTTGTCTGGAGGATGGCATCGTGGGATCACCGGCCGAAGCCGATATGGCGTTGATCTACGGCATTGGCTTCCCTCCGTTCCGAGGTGGAGCGCTGCGCTATATAGATGCCATGGGCGTGGCCGAATTCGTCAGCCTGGCCGATGGTTTGGCGGCCGAACTGGGGCCGCTCTATGCGCCGACCGAAAAGCTGCGCGAGATGGCCAGTCGCCAAGCGCGCTTCTACGCCAACGACAGCCAGACTGCACAAGATCAGGCCTGAGCCACCGTGTCTATTGGGAGAGAAAGAATGAGTCTGAGTCCGAGAGATATCGTGGTGGTCGACGGGGTTCGCACCGCCATGGCCAAGGCCAAGAACGGCGCCTTCCGCAACGTGCGTGCCGAGAACCTGTCCGCTGCCGTCATGCAGGCACTGTTCGACCGCAATACGTCGCTGGATCCTGCCGAGGTGGACGACGTGATCTGGGGCTGCGTCAACCAGACCCTGGAACAGGCCATGAACATTGCCCGCAATGCGGCGATCATGACCGGCATTCCGCGTACCGTGCCGGCGCAGACCGTCAATCGCCTGTGCGGTTCCTCGATGAGTGCGTTGCACATCGCTGCCGCCAACATCAAGGCGGGGATGGGGGACTTCTATGTGATCGGCGGGGTCGAGCACATGGAGCACGTGCCGATGACGCATGGTGTGGACGTCAACCCGGCGGTCAGCAAGCATGCCGCCAAGGCCGCCATGATGATGGGTCTGACGGCCGAATTGTTGGGCAAGATGCACGGCATTACCCGTGAGGAACAGGACAAGTTCGGCGTCCGTTCTCACCAGCGGGCGCTGGCAGCCAACGAAAAAGGCTACTTCGACAATGAAATCGTCGGTGTCGAGGGGCACGACACCGAGGGCTTGCGGCGGCTGATCTCGCATGACGAAGTCGTGCGAATCGATGCCAGCCTGGAAGAAATGGCCAAGCTGAAGCCGGTATTCGATCCCAAGGGAGGCACGGTGTCTGCCGGTACCTCGTCGGCGCTGTCCGTAGGCGCCTCGGCCATGGCAGTCATGAGTTACGAGCGCGCCAAGGCGTTGGGACTGACGCCGATTGCGCGAGTGGTATCCACCGGTGTGGCGGGTTGCGATGCATCGATCATGGGTTACGGACCGGTCCCGGCAACCAAAAAAGCGCTCAAGGCCGCCGGGCTCTCCATCGAGGACATCCACACGGTCGAACTCAACGAAGCGTTTGCCGCTCAGGCACTGGCCGTGCTCAAGGATCTGAAGCTGCGCGATCGCATGGACGAGACGGTCAATCTCAATGGCGGCGCTATTGCGCTGGGTCACCCGCTGGGCTGTTCCGGTGCGCGCATCTGCACCACGCTGCTCAACGTCATGCAGCAGCAGGATACGACACTGGGACTGGCGACCATGTGTATTGGCATGGGCCAAGGTGTCGCGACGGTCTTCGAGCGATTGAAGTGATTCGCTATCCTCGGCACGTGTAACAACGACGGCTTTCTCGCAGGAGAAAGCCGTTTTTGGTTGCCGCATGCATGGCTTGGGCTGGGAAACTACCGATGACCGCCGCTGGCGAACTGTCCCGCATAGCAAGGCGGGGAGGCCAGTCCGCCATCTGCTTCACTATCCTCTTCGGCCAAGGCCTCCAGAAGCATGTCGCGCAGCACGGGGAGATGCGAGCGATCGAGGTCGCGCGAAGCGCTCAGCAAGGTCAGCCTGCCCTGGCGGCACCAGCGCATCAGCGGCACCAGGCAGGTCCGGTTGCGATCGAGTTCGCGGCTATAACGAAAAGCGAACTCGCGGTCGGTGATCTCCTTCTGGTGCCATAGCCGACGCAATGCAGGTGACGGCGAAGCATCCCGATACCAGTCGGTCAGTTCGAGCGTCTCTCGCGGTTTACCGCGTGGCCAGAGACGATCCACGAGTACCCTGGCGCCATCATCGGGCGAGATTTCTGCATAGATGCGTTTGAGTTGAATGTCGTACATCCGAATGTCCCCCTGCCTGACACGACGTCCTGTCCCAGGCGCGTTACAGCGCCCCAGGCCCGGCCTTACCTTTGCGGTATCGATCCACTCTGATTTTCAGATCATCACTATCAAGGATAGTGCAGGGAAGGGAACGAGGCGCGTACCACCTTGGCATGATTCGTTAATGCTAGCGGGGAGCTTTCAATCGAGCGGATTTCCGGCGACGCAGGCTTGCAAGAAACCGGCTTATGCAAAGACGAGCGTATTTCCCTCGATGCGGCCACGACTACCATATCGCCAGGGACGATTGAGCGGACCATGGCCGACCGGCAGATCCGTGAAGAGTGGTATGTTCAAGGGGCTTAGCACGTCCGCAACGATCTCGGCGAGGCTCTGTTCGCCGTATGGCGTACAGCCCTCGAAGGTACCTAGGCATAGCGCACCAGCCTGATCGAATGCACCACTATGCACCAATTGCCATAAGGCACGCTCCAGACGGTAGTAGGGCTCACCGACATCCTCGAGAATCACCAAGGCGCCTGGCGGTGCGGTGAATTGACACGGTGTGCCCGCCACGCATGCCAGGGTCATCAGGTTGCCTCCCACCACAGGCCCCTCGATGACGCTTGGCGTCTCGTGCGCATGGCAATGAAGGGAGAAGCCCGCAGGCGTTTTTCCTGTAACCAGATCGACCACTTCGAGCAACTGGCGCTGGATTAGTGTGCGAGATTCCAAGGACGCCTGATTCAGCCGCAGGGCGTCCTTGACCACCGGACCGTGAATGGCCGGCAGGCCACGGCGATAGCATTGGTCCAGCAGTACCGTGATATCCGAATAGCCAATCAGCGGTTTGGCCGGCAGGCGTGGCCAGTCGATATGCTCGATCAGTTGTGCGCAGCCATAGCCACCGCGCACGGCCCAGATCGCCTCGGTACGGGAGTCGTCGTAGGCCGCATGGAGTACGTCCAGCCGATGCTGGACACTGCCGGCAAGGTAGCGGCGCGGGGCCTGGAGCGTGTCGGGGATATGGGCATGGATCCCCAGCGCTTCCAGTGCCGCCACCGCATCATCGATAAGGCGGCGATCGGTATGCGAGGCGGGGGCGACGACACTGACGGATAGGGGCATGCGAGCTTCGTTCTGGTCCATGACGTTGGCCATGCTGCCTCAAATATCGAGCATTAGGAAGAGCCTCGGCATGGCCGTCAGCGCTGTCCTAAGGGGATATGTCGTGGAAGTGGCGGCCTGCCGTCGTTTCGGCGATGACACCGGACCTAATGACGTAATCGCCGAATGGCTCGCCGGATTCGCGCTCCCCGGCGTATCGCTGCAATAACGTCGTGAGCTCGTCCATGATCGTAGCCTCGTCGATATTCTCCCGATACAGCCGGTTCAGACGCTCGCCGCTGGGACTGCCGCCGAGATAGAGGTTATAGCGGCCCAAGGCCTTGCCGACGAAGCCGATCTCGGCAAGATAGGGGCGGGCACAGCCGTTGGGGCAGCCGGTCATGCGTACAGTGATGGCATCATTTTCCAGCCCGGCCTCGCGCATGACACCTTCCAGCTTATCGATCAGCGACGGTAGATAGCGTTCGCTTTCGGCCATGGCCAGCCCACATGTCGGAAAGGCCACGCAGGCCATCGATGCTTGCCGTAGCGGTGAAGTGGCTCCCGTCATGCGATGACGGTCGATCAACGCCTCGATCTCGGCACGCTTGTCCGCTGCGACGTTGGTGATGATCAGGTTCTGGTTGGTGGTCAGAACGATATCGCCGGTATGTACCCGGGCGATCTCGCGCATTCCGCTGAGCAGCTGCATCCCGTCCCCGAAATCGGCCAATCGACCGTTCTGCACGAACAGGCCGTAATGCCAGGCGCCGTTCTCGCCCTGGTACCAGCCGTACCGATCGCCATTGCTGTGAAAGTGGAAGTCTCTCGCTGCGTCCAGGGTAGCGCCAAGGTAGCGCTCCACTTCGGCACGGAACCACTCGACCCCGTTGTCCTCGAGGGTGTATTTCAGACGTGCATGCTTGCGGTCACGGCGGTCGCCGTTGTCGCGCTGGACCTTGAGTACCGCCTCGGCCACGTCGAGTACCTGATCGGGCGTGCAGAAACCGATCACGTCGCTCAGCCGAGGGAAGGTCGCCGGCTCGCCATGGGTCATGCCCATGCCGCCACCGATGCAAACGTTGTATCCCCGGATTTCTCCCGCCTCGACATGAGCGATGAAGCCCAGATCGTGGGCGAAGAGATCCACGTCGTTTTCGGGGGGAATGGCAATGGCCACCTTGAACTTGCGGGGCAGGTAGTGGCGCGTGTAGAGCGGTTCCTGTTCTTGCGGACCTCCGGCGATACGCTCCTCGCCGAGAAAAATCTCGTGGTAGGCCCGGGTACGGGGCAACAGGTGGCTACTGAGCGCGTGAGCCAGATCGTAGACCTCGCGATGCACCTTGGAGCGATGCGGATTGGCCGTACAGATCACGTTGCGGTTGACGTCGCCGCAGGCGGCGATGGTATCGATCATTGCCTGGTTGACGGCCTTCAAGTGCGGGCGAAGGTTTTCCTTAAAGACGCCGTGATACTGGAAGGTCTGGCGTGTGGTGATACGCAGTGTGCCGTTGGCGTAGCGGCGTGCCACGTCATCCAGCGTCAACCATTGCTCGGGTGTGACCAGCCCGCCCGGTAGGCGCAGACGGACCATGAACGAATACAGCGGTTCGAGTTTCTGATGACGCCGCTCGCTGCGCAGGTCGCGGTCGTCCTGTTGGTAAAAACCATGGAATTTGGTCAGCTGAGTATCGTCCTCGCTGACCGCCCCGGTGGCTCGGTCGGCCATTCCCTCCATGAGATTGCCGCGCAGGTAATCGCTTTCCACCTTGAGCCGCTCATTGGGGTGCAGGTCGTCGAACGAGATATCCCGAAGCTTGGCGATGATGTCGCTCATGAGAAAAGCCTCTTGATGGGGGGGCGAGGCGACATCAATAGACGTCGCGCTGGTAACGTTTGGCCTGCTGAAGTTCGCGCACGTATTCCGCGGCACCGTCGTCATCGAAGCCACCTGCGTCGCGTACGCTATCGATTAGCGCGCGGTGAACATCGGCCGCCATGCGCTCGCCATCGCCACAGACGTAAAAATGCGCACCTTCCTGAAGCCAGGCGTAGAGTTCGCGGGCGTTTTCGCGCATGCGATCCTGGACGTAGACCTTGTTCGCCTGGTCGCGTGAGAAAGCGACATCGAGACGGTTCAACAGACCTTTCTTGCGGTAGTTGAGTAGTTCGGACTGATAGAGAAAGTCCGAACGAAAATGCCGATCGCCAAAGAACAACCAGTTTCTTCCCTGGGCGTCGCGTTCGTCACGCTCCTGCAAAAAGGCGCGGAACGGAGCGATGCCAGTACCGGGGCCGACCATGATGATTGGCGTATCGTCATTCTGTGGCAGCTTGAAGTTCTTGTTGCGATCCACATAGATGGGCACGCTGTCGCCGGGCTTGATGCGGTCGGCCAGGTAAGTCGTCGTAACGCCACCGCGTGATCGTCCATGCGTCTCGTAGCGTACGATGCCCACCGTCAGGTGTACCTCGTCGGGGTCGGCCTGATAGCTCGAGGCGATGGAGTATAGACGGGGAGGCAGCTTGCGCAGGGCTTTCGTCAGGGTTTCGGCATCGATCCGCTCGACGGGAAAGTGCTCGATCACATCGATGATGTGGCGGCCCTCGATCCAGTCGCGGAGTTCGTTGCGAGATTCCTGATCCATCAAACGGCGCAGTTCGGCGGCCTCTGACACTTCGGCCCAGTGTTCCAAAAACGGACGCGTAAGTGTCGTGACTTCATACTCGGTGAGTAGGGCATCGCGCAGGCAGCGACCGTCGCCGAGGTCGCAGTCGGCGTCCATACGCAGCCTGTCGATCAATTCGTCCACATAGCGGGGATCGTTCTGCGGCACGATGCCGATGGCATCGCCCGGCTCGTAGCTCAGGCCGGAACCTTCGAGGGACAACTCGATGTGATGGGTTTCCTTGTCGGAGCCACGACCATTGAGTACGACTGACTCGAGCACTTCGGCCTGGAACGGGTTCTTCTTGGAATAGGCCGCCTCTTGCGATGGCGAGGCAGCTGCTGTGGCCTGAATCCGGTTAGCCCGGTCCGGTCCACCGCTCAACTCGGCATAGCGGTCGAGGACGGCTTCGATCCAGCGTTCGGCAGTCTCTTCGTAATCGACGTCGCAATCGGTCCGATCATGGATTCGGCTGGCGCCTAGCGCTTCCAGACGGGCGTCGAAGTCCTTGCCCGTCTGGCAGTAATGCTCGTAGCTGGAATCGCCAAGCGACAGTACGGCAAAGCGTGTCCGTTCGTCGAGCTTGGGCGCCTTGCGGCCATGCATGAATTCATAGAATCCTTCGGCGGTATCGGGCGGATCACCGTCACCCTGGGTGCTGACCACCACCATCAGATTGAGCGGCTCCTTGAGTTCCTTCTTGCCGAAATCCGCCATGTCTGCCAGGCGAACCGGAAACCCGCGAGCCTTGGCGCGTTCCACGGCTTGCTCGGCCACGCCTTCGGCGTTGCCGGTCTGGCTGCCGTAAAGCACCACGATCTCGGGGGCGGATGGCTCACCTGCGGTGTGGGGCGGTGGGGGCGTCGTCGTGCTCTGAGCGCTAAGCCCAGCAAGGTAGCCGCTCAGCCATGTCATCTGATCGGTGCTCAGTCCCGCCAACGCCTCATTGAGACGCTGTGCCTGGTCGGCGCTGAGAGGACTGTTGGTCTCGAGCAGAGGACCTTGCGACATTGAATAGTCTCCTCTCGTTCATGTGGCTGTAAGGCTAGCCCTTCCACATAAGAGATAAAAATTATAAATAACAATGTTTCCATGCGAAAAATGCATAACCAGGCCGGTGCGTCAGACGCACGGTCTTGGATCCGGATGGACTCGTCACAGGGAAGGCTTCAGGCGGCTTAGGTTAGTGTGGTTTGGGTTGGCATCATGCCCCGTTTCGCTCCTTCCTGGAGTCCCCGCTAGCGTAGGTCATGCAGAGAGGAAGGGCGAATCGGGTCACCGCTCAGGCTGTGGGACGCGGTTCGGCAGGCTGACTGACCTCTCGGAGCTGGGTCATGATGGCGGTGAGATCCGTGGTGTCCAGGTCGCCTGTCGCCGCCTCCAGGTAGGTCCTGTCGCCCAGGTACTGGCAGAGCGCCTCAACGAACTGGATACGCAGGTCATACAGCTCGGCGCGGGCGTCGAGTACATCGACGAGATCGCGCAGGCCGAGATTCTCGCCGCGGATGGCGGCTTCCAGGAACAGCTGGCTGGACTCGATGGAGCGTGACAACGCTTCCAACTGGCGTGCATTCCCCTGCAGGCTGCGTAGACGCTTGCGGACTTCCTGGCGGGCAAGGCGTCGTTCGTTGGTCAATGCCTCGCGGCTGGCCAATGCTGCCAGCTCACCCTGGCGAATGCTGGCCGAGGTATAGCCGCCGCGATAAATGGGGACATCGAGTTCGAGACTGGCAGTGATGTCTTCACTGGTACGTAGCTCATCGCTACTGTTCAGGTCGCGGTAACCTAGCGTCAGGTTGAGCTCGGGATAATGCCCGGCACGGCGCACGTTCGTGTCCAGTTGGGCGACCTGATAGAGCTGGTTGGCGAGGCGTACCTCGACATTGTCGTCGACCCGGGCAAGCCATTGCTGGGTATTTTCCCATTCACGTTCGAGCGTTACCCGCTCGATGTTGCCCAGCGTCGAGCCGCGGAAGTCGGGGAGGCGGCCGGTCAGCCGTTCCAGGTCGCTGAGCGCGTTCGCCAGTTCGTTCTCGGCCTTGACCTGATCGGCGACCGCTTGATCGAGCCGGGATTGCGCTTCCAGCAGGTTGATGCGATCGCCGATGCCCAGATCGTAGGCGCGCTGTGCCTGACGGCGCTGCAGATTCAGCGCCTCTCGCTTGGCATCGAGCAGTCCCAGCTTGCGCGAGGCGAGGTAGGCGTTGAGGTAGGCATCGACCAGCGAAAGGGCGAGGTTTCTTTCCGCCACGGCGACTTGTAGATCCGCCGCGTCTGCCTGGGCCAATGCCTTGTCGACGCTACGCCAGCGCTCGAGGCTGAACAGCGGCTGCGTGACGTCGATGCGCCACAGCGTATCGTTGGTCGTGCCGGTGATCCGGTCCTCATAAACCTCGGATGGGTAGTCTTCGGGATTCTGCGTATAGATGTTGTCGGCACGCTGATAGATGGCGGAGGCGCCAGCCTCGACGTAAGGGCGCAGGGCGGCACGCGCCATGGGTACTTCTTGCCCGGTTGCCTGGCTCTCATAGCGCTGGCGCATCAGTTCGCTGTCGTTTTCCAGGGCCAGTACGAACAGACGCGTCAACGACGGCAAGCCGGCCTGGGTATCGATAGCGTCGAGGGTGTCGTTGGCCGGGGCGATGCCCAGGCCCAGCGGGTCGGGCCCCGGCAATTGCGCGAATGCTCCGCCACTGATCGACAGCAGGCCAACGACAAGGGCGAGATGACGGATCTTGTGTCTCATCATTCCTCCCGCATCGACCGGGCCAGCATGTCGGTGAAAGGCTTGGCAATGTAGCTGGCAAAGGTTCGCTCGCCGGTCCGGATCATGACCTCGGCCGGCATGCCGGCAAGTAGCTGCATGGTTTCCGTCATGTCCGCCTGGCCATGCTCGGTCACGCGTATGTTGGCTTTGTAGTAATGCGCCTGGGTAGCCTCATCCTCGAAGCTGTCGGCAGAGACGTGCACGACCTCGCCCTGAATGACGTTGGACAGACGCTGATTGAAGGCGCTGAAACGGATTTCCGCGGGTTGGCCGATATAGATGTTGTCTATGTCACGGTCGGGCACGCGGGCCTGTATCACGAAGTCCTCGCTTGCCGGCACGATATCCATCAGCGGATCGCCGGAGCGAATGACCGCGCCCAGGGTGTGGATCTGCATGCCGACCACCGTGCCCGAAACCGGCGCCAGAACATGGGTACGCCGTACCTGGTCGCTCAATGCCGTGATTCGCTCTTCTGCATCGGCCACGCGGGATTGCACGTCGCGAAGCTGTTCGCCGACTTCCTGCTGAAACTCCTGCAAGCGGATTTCCTTTTGCAGTCCGTTCTCGCTGATTTGCGACTTGAGTCGGGCAATCTCGGCACTGTGCTGGGCATTTTCGCCCTGATATTGCATGACCTGGCGTTCGAGTTCGCGCAGGCGTTGATTGTTGCCCAGCCCCTCCTTGAACAGGGAGCGATAGTCACTGGCCTCGCCGGACAGCGAATGAATGCGCGACCGATTGACCTGGCGCGTCGATTCCAGTCCGGCGATCTGCTCCTGCATCTGCACGACCTGCTCATCCAACGCAGCCAGGGTGCCTTCCAACGACTCGCGTCTGGCCTGGAACAGGCGATGCTGCACGTTGAGCACCGCCTGGACGCGGGGGGAATCGGCGACGAGCAGGTCAGGCGGGAAGGCCAGCGCCGTGTCGCCGGCCTGTTCGGCGAGCAGGCGCAGTTCGCTGGCGCGTGCGATGTAGTACTCCGCCCGGGCGATCTCCAGCTTGGCGCGTGCCTGGGTGTCGTCGAGTATCAGCAGGACGTCGCCCGCTTCGACATGGTCGCCATCCTCGACGAGCAGGCGCTCGACGATCCCGCCCTCCAGATGCTGTACCGTCTTCTTGTAGCTTTCGACGGAAACGGTGCCCGGGGCGACGACGGCAACGGCTAGATCGGCGGTCAGCGCCCAGCCTCCAAAACCGCCGAAGGCCGTGACCAGAATCGCCATGCCCAGGCGCCGATAGGGACGTTCGTTGGTTGGCAGTCGGCTGACGGTATCGGCATTGGCGTGCTTGACCGTCGCTTCACCCGGAAGGTAATCGCTGGCGCTCATGGCTTGGGTTCCTCGGAAGCCGGGGCAGTGGCGGCCTTGCCGCGTGCGCGGGGACGAATCGATGTCAGACGTTGGCCGGTGGCCGTCGTGGCGCTGGCAATACCGCGTACGGGATGAGTCGTCTGGGCGGCAATGTCTCCGGGGGGAGCGAACAGGCTGATCTGACCCTCCTTGAGTACCAGTATCCGGTCGACGCGCTTGAGAATGGCGGGGCGGTGACTGATCACGAAGACGGTCGTTCCCTCTTCCTTGAGTCGCTGCATGCATTCGGACAGTGCATGTTCCCCGGCATCGTCCAGGTTGGCATTCGGCTCGTCGAGCACGATCAATACGGGATCGCCATACAGGGCGCGGGCCAGGCCGATGCGTTGCCGCTGGCCGCAGGAGAGAGCCCCGCCGCCGCCGCTGAGATAGGTGTCGTAACCGTTGGGCTGGCGCAGAATCATGTCGTGAACACCGGCCTTGCGTGCGGCCCTGACCACTTTTTCGGGATCGACGTCACCGAAGCGGGCAATGTTCTCGCTGATAGTGCCATCGAAGAGTTCGATGTCCTGGGGCAGGTAACCGAGATAAGGACCCAGCGCTTCCCGGTTCCATTGTCCGATATCGGCGCCATCGAGCCGGACATGGCCCACCTGGGCGGGCCAGATGCCCAGGATGACCCGGGCAAGGGAAGATTTACCGGCTGCGCTGGGGCCGACGATACCGATGTGTTCCCCCTTGTCGACGGCCATGTCGAGGCCACGCAATGTCACGAAGCGTTCCCCTGGCGGGGCGGCCGATACCGACTCGAGGAGCAGGCGGCCGGAAGGCGCTGGCAACGGCATATGTTGAGGGTCTGCAGGGATGAGTGACAGCAGTTCATTGAGCCGGCCATGAGCGGTGCGTGCACCCACGAACCCCTTCCAGCCGCCGATCATCTGGTCGATCGGTGCCAGTGCGCGTCCCATGATGATCGAGCCGGCAATCATCATGCCTGGCGTAAGGCTGCCTTCCAGCACCAGATAGGCACCCAAGCCGAGGATCATCGACTGGAACAACAGTCGCAGGGTTTTCGACAGGTTGGTCAACGTGCCGGCCCGGTCACTGGCCCGTGATTGGTGAACCAGATAGTCGTGATGCTTGGCAGCCCAGCGTCCCATGATGCCCGGCAACATACCCATGGCATGCAATACCTCGGCATTGCGCAGGTTGCTATTGGCGAGATCCTGGGACTGAACGTGCTCGCTGTTGGCTTCGGCCAGCAAGTCCTTGGTGCTTTTCTCGTTCAGCAGCGCCAGCAGAAACAACGCTACCCCAGCAGCCAGGGCGAAGTAACCGAACCAGGGATGAAACAGGAAAAGCACGCCGAGATAGACCGGTATCCATGGCGCATCGAAGAAGGCGAACAGGCCGTTTCCGGTCAAAAACTGACGCAAGCTGCTCAAGTCATTGAGAGGCTGGGCCGAGGCTTTTCCCGGCATGGCCACGCTTTTCTTGAACATGGCGCCATAAAGCCGCTGGCTGATTTGCATATCGAGGCTGTTGCCTACACGTACCAGGATGCGTGAACGAACGAACTCGAGCCCTCCCATGACGATGAACAGGAACAGAACGACCAGGGTCAGCATCAGCAGAGTTTCTTCACTGCGTGACGTGATTACCCGGTCGTAAACCTGAAGCATGTAAAGAGGGGGAACCAACATCAAGAGGTTAATGAACATGCTGAAAAAAGCCGCTGAATAAAAAGCCCCTTTACACGCCCTCAGCGCAATTTGCAGGTCCGTTTCTTCGCTACGCCTGGCCATGAATGTGCTCGCTCGGTTGTTGTCGTCTTGTCGATTCGGCAGGACATGCCTGTTGTACGTTGTGTGAACAAGAGTAACGGAAGGTTATCCTTCTGGGTAACTCCTTGTTTTTATGAATTGCTTATAACCGACGGGTTATTTTTCTAATGAAACCTTTACTATTCATTGGCTTGAGGTGGCAGGCGGAGAAGATGATAGATCCAGAATATTTGGAAAATGAGAATAAGAAATTAAGTCGAAGCCGGCATTTTAAGAATAAAAGCATTAGTTTCTTGAGTTTATGCTTTCAGATTTCTCATGCCGATTGCTGGCATGAGTGTGTTTTTGCTAAAGAGGCGATATTTTTTGTAAATAAAAGATGCCCGAGAGTACTGATGCTAATGGGGGATTTTTGAGTTGTTAAACAATCGCTTGAGTGCGTTCCACTTGTTGGTGGAAAACTGGTTTTAGGAATGCGGAGGTGGGCTGGTTGAGAAGATTAAACCTTGTTTGAAGAGCGATTGAGGCTAATTTCTCACTACGTCTAAATTTTGTTTTGTCTGTACATTAGGCGCATCGAATTATATGTCAGCGTGTGAATGGCGCATCGGACTTGGCTCGATTATGGCGCATCGGACTTGGCTCGATTAACGCTATTCGTGCTGAGGTGAATAAAAGTATAAAAGACTAGGAGTCACACAATGTTCTCAATCTCCTTGGTAAATACGCAAACTGGGGTTGTCTTGGGCGATGTTGAAGAAGGAACGTGGTTGGATGTCAGTGGCTATGAAGACGTAACGTTTCGCGTAGTTCCCGATGATGACCTCGACCTGTCGCAAGTGGACAGCATTCGTCTGACCCTGATCGATGCCGAGGGAGACTCTCTCGTTCAATCGATTCCCTCGCCTCCCTATGACTTTGCCGCACCGCAGAGTTGGGTGTTCGGCAGTACCTCGCTACTGATCGAGCCGTTGGACCTTTCAGGAGAGGTATGGGCTGCTGGAGGGGAACAGACTAGCTTCGTCGTTGCCAACGAAAGTGCGCCGCCCTCCGAACAACCGGCGAGTTTCGAAGCGGTGATCGTCCAGGCAGAAGACGGCGTGCTGGGAGACGGCAATGACACGGGAACGCTGGTTCGCGATCTCGAGCACCCCGAAGACGGATCGAGTTTTCAGGGGCTGCGCCCGGGTTATTCCGGTACGGGGTATCTCGACTTCGGCAGTCAGCCGGGCGATAGCGTGACCTACACCGTCAACGTCGCCGAGGCCGGCGATTACGACCTGAATATTCGCTACGCCTCCAACGGCGCACGTCCGCTTGAGCTGAGCATCAATACCGAAGAGTCGGGCTTGCTGGACTTCCCCGATACCGATCCCGATGGCAGTGCAACGAACAGCGTCGAAGGTTTCGACAACTGGCTCTACGTAACCGAGCCGGTCTCGCTTTCGGCAGGCGAAAACACTTTCACCCTGACGATCCCCGCCGGGGCGAACAAGGGACCCAATCTGGATCGCATCGAGATTACGGCAGCCGGTACTGGTCCGCTCGGCGACGTGACAGCCGATGAGAATGGCGATCTCACGCTGACCCCTGGTGAATTGGGTGATGTACAAGGCGCGCTGGGCTTCACGTTGAATGGGCTGGACGACGACATCGTCACGGTCGAGATGAGCTTTGACGGCGGCGTGACGCGTCAGGCCGTGGTGCCGGATGACGATGGAAGCGTTAGCGTCGATGTCAGCGGTCTCGAAGAAGGCCTCAACACAGCGACCGTGATCGTCACGGACACTCTCGGCAACCATAGCCAGACCGCCGTCGACTTCGTGCTTGACACATCCGCCGAGCGACAGGCATTGACCTTCATTGCCGGATCCGCAGGCAATATCTCTTCCTACACCACCACCCAGGACAACCCCGTTGGTCCGGGTTACGAGGTCAGCGATGACGGTGCTGCGTTGTCGCTCAACGACAACCTCTGGAAGCGAGTCGCGCTGCCGCAGAACTACGCAATTACCGATAACACCCGGATCGAACTCGACCTGGCCGTCGGTGAAAATAGCCCGGAAATCGTCGCCATCGGTTTCGACCTGAACGACAACGCGTTCGACGGGGATCGCTCGCTCTATCAACTGGCCGGGACCCAGGGGCAAGGCGCCATTATCGACCTGCGTGGCAGCGGCCGCGACAACGGCGATGGGACGCTGCATTTCACCATCGACCTGGGCGCCCATGCCGGCACCTCGATCGGCTCGCTGGTGTTCATCAGCGATGACGATGCCACGGCCATCCTCGGTTCGGCGACGTTCTCCAACGTGCAACTCACCGAGGGCGGCAACGACGAAACCGGTAACCATGCTCCGCGCGTCGTGGGCAGTGGCATTGCCGATCTGGAACTCGATGAGAATACGCTACTCGAGGTCGACCTGCCTTTCGTCGATGACGATGGCGACAGCCTGAGCTACGCCTTCGTCATCAGTCAGGAAGGCATGCCGGTCACCGGGTTCGATGGCTTGGCGATTGAGGACGGCGTGCTGAGCGGTAGCCTTACCGGCCTGGAGCCCGGTATCTATACCGTGACCGTCACGGCAACCGACCCGCAGTCGGCGTCCGCCGAGGAAACGTTCCAACTGACCGTCAGCAACGTCAATGAGGCGCCGGTGGCCGATACGGTGGCACTGGAGCCGTATTTCGGCGCGCAGGGTGCGTTCTTCGACGGAATAGACGTGGCCAGTTTTGCGGCCTATTTCACCGATCCCGACAGCGATAGCCTGACCCTGAGCGTCGAAGGGCTGCCGGCCGGACTAAGCGTCGATGACGAAGGGGTGATCAGTGGCACACCCAACGAGGCCGGCTCCTTCGAGGTGGTGATTCGTGCCACGGATGCCGGCGGTCTCTCGGACACGCTTACCCTGCAATTCGAGATCGACGGTCCCGAGGTCGGCGATGTGGTGAGCGTCGAGGCCGAGGATTTCACTGGTCTTGCCGAGGCCGCCAACTTCTACGCCACCGGCAATCCCGACGCCTCCGGGGATGAAATCATCCGGCTGGGCAACAATGCGACGACCCAGGTCACCACGCAACTGGCCGATAACGGTGTCGTTCCTGGCTGGTACACCGTGAGTGTCGTTGCCTTCGACGAAACCGACGGGGCGGGCACGCTGTCACTGCAGATCGGCGACACGCTACTGCAAGCGCGCAACACATCGACTGACGCACTCAGTGATGTGGTCATACTCAACGACGACTACGGCACGCTCCTGAATGACTCGGCACGCGGCAATGCAGGCCAGGCGGGCAACCTCAAGCAGATCGACTTCGAAACGGTGGTGTATGTCGACGCGAATACGCTGGCCACGCTGACCGCCCAGGGCGAGACCGGCGAACTGATGCGTATCGACCGGTTGCTCTTTACACGTAGCGAGGAGCCGGTCAACGAAGCGCCCACCGTGGCTGGCCTGGACGCCGCCATTGGCTTGGATGAAAACACCTCGTTGGTGGCTACGTTGGCACTCGACGATGCCGAGAACGACCCGCTGACCGTGACCATCGAAGGAACGGATGCAGCTCTGTTCACTTTCGACCCGGCCAGTGGTGCGCTGAGCTTCATCGCGGCGCCCGATGCGGAAAATCCCGCCGATGGCGATGCCGATGGCATCTACGAAATCAGCATATCGGTAAGCGATGGCGAGAACACGACCACCCAGGATGTCGTGGTCAGCGTCGCCGATGCCAACGAGGTGGTCGCGATCGACCAGACGGCGTTTTCGGTCGTGGAGGGAATGACGGCAATAGGCGCCGTTCCGCTTGTCGATGAGGATGGCGGCACGACCGGACTGGTGGCGCCTGCGTTCGCCATTACCGGGGGAGCCGATGCAGCCTTGTTCACCATCGACCCGGCTACCGGTCAGTTGGCCTTCGTCGCGACGCCGGACTTCGAGACTGCAGGGGATGCCGATGGCGACAACGTCTATGAAATCGACGTGACGGCCACCGACGGCGACCTCACCGATGTCCAGACAGTGCAGGTCACCGTGACCGACACCGATGAGTCCGCCTTCACGCCGATCGTGTTGCAGGCTGAAGACGGCACGCTGACCATCCTCGACAACGGCTCGAACGCTACCGTTACTACGGTCCGCGATGCGAGCAATCCGGAAGTCGGTAGTGGCTTCAGTGGCCTGCGTCCGGATTTCTCCGGCACGGGTTATGTGGACTACGGCGATACGGCGGGGGATGCAGTGACTTTCGACGTCATCGTCGTCGAGGCCGGTAGCTATGATCTGAATATCCGCTATGCCAGCAATACCGCTCGTCCACTGGACCTGAACGTCAACGGGGCCGCTACCGCCGCATTGCCGTTCGCCAGTACCGACCCGGATGGTGCCGGTGAGGAAGAGGGCTTCGATCACTGGGCGTTCGAGACCATTACCGTGACCCTCGAGGCGGGCAGCAACACGCTGTCTCTGGCGATCCCCGCCGGCGCGACCACCGGCCCGAACATCGATCGCATCGAGATCACGGCGGCGGGTAGCGGCCCCATCGGCACCGATACCTCCGCCGACACCGATGGCGACCTGTCACTGACCAGTAACGATGCGACCCTCGATCCGGCACAAGCGGCAACGGCCGGTTTCACGGTCGCCGGGTTGGATGCCGACATTCAGACGGTCGAGATCAGCTTCGATGGCGGCGCCACGCGCGCCCCGGTGACCCCGGCTGACGACGGCTCGTTCACGGTCGACATGAGCGGTCTTAGTGGCGCGGTCGTAGCCACCGTCTTCGTCACCGATGCCGCTGGCAACGAGGCCAGCGCCACCAGCGAAGTGACCATTGGCGAGGCGCCGGTTGACTCCTTCCTGTTCGAGATCGAAGGGGAGGCACTGACCATCGAGGACAGCGAGACGCCACCGGACACCGTGGTTCGCGACGCCAACAATCCGGAAACCAACGAGGATGCTGGCGCGGATGGTCTCTGGGACGGCTACAGTGGTACCGGCTATCTCGATATGGGTGGTGAAGCCGGCGATGCCGCATTTTTCGATGTCACTGTCGAGGAGGCGGGCAGCTACACCCTGACGGTGCGTTACACCAACGGTAGCGGCGATCAGCAAGGACGGCCGATGGCGGTGCTGGTTGGTGGATCCGAGCAGGGTGAGATTCCCTTCGTGGGAACTGGCGCGGATATCGACGGCTGGCAAAACTGGACCGAGGCCAGCCTCGACGTGCAGCTCGAGGCTGGCAGCAACACCATCCGTCTGGAGAACGTGGGCAACGCCGGTCCCAACATCGACAAGCTGACGGTGAGCCGGGATGGCACGCAGCAGCCCGAAGAGCCGCCGTTCGTCGAGCCGGGCGAACGCTTCAAGGTCAAGATCAACTTCCAGCCGGAAGGCTTTGCCACGCCAGACGGCTATGTCGCCGACACTGGCCTGGCCTTCGGCGAGCAGTCCGTGGAAGTCGGTGGTCAAACGTATCAGTATGGTTGGGTCAGCGAGGCGTCGATCGCCGACGGCACCGAAAACGGCACGATACCCATGGCCATCGACGATCAGTCCAGTGTGGCCGTCAATGACCGCACCGACGAGATTGCCGGTCTCGACCCGCGCCAGGGCACCTATGCCCACTTCGACCAGCCGGCCGCCGGCTATGAACGTGCCGGCTGGGAGATCGAGCTCGAGGATGGCTTCTACGAGGTGACTGTCTCGATCGGCGATACCTCCGGGCCGTATGACAGTCGCAACGTGCTCAATGCCGAAGGCGAGCTGTTCAACGACCCGTTCACGCCGTTCCGGCCTGACGGTTTCCCGACGGACAGCAATCCCGCCGACGATACCGAGGGCTTCCGGTCGGATCTGGTGACCCGGGTCGTGCAAGTCACCGACGGCCGCCTGACCCTCGATTCCATCGGCCTGGACAACGAGAACACTGAAATCCAGTACATCGAGATCCAGGCGCTTCCCGATCTGACGCCGGACGATGCGCGCGAGGCTCCCGAAGACTATGCGTTCTTCACCGATCCGCGTGCCATCGCCGGGGTGGGAGAGAACGAGGTGGAAATCGATCTCGACCCGGCGGACGGCAGTGCCCCCACTGGTGTCGATCCTACCTCGGATCTGTTCCTCGGCATCTCGGTAGTGGACGGGCGTGGCGGTGCCTTGCTGGAAAGCCTGGATAATGGCTCGATCCGTCTGTTCGAGACCGTCACCGGACAGGAGGTGGCGTTCAACGCCAACACCACGGGCGGCTTCGACTCGCTGACCATCTCGCCGAGCGGCGACCTGAAAGCGTTCACCAGCTATACCCTGGTGATCGAAGGTTTCCAGGACCGCGGCGAGAACGACGATCTCAGCGCCCCGACCCGTGAGTTCCAGAAGTTCACCACCACGTTCGTGACCGGCGAAGCGCCTGAGGTCGTCGCACGCGAAGTGGCCTTCAACGACATCGTCGAGCTCAACGGTGCCGATGACAACGCCTTCGGCTTCACCTCGCTGGAACTGTCGCCGGATGGTACCAAGATGTACGTCTCGACCATGGGCGGTGAGATCAAGCGGTACGACGTCGACCCCCAGACGGGCTCGCTTTCCAATGGCCAGACGCTGACGCTGGACTACTTCCAGGGCGATGCGGCGGGGCCACGCGGCATCATCGGTCTGACCTTCGATCCCAGCGATCCCAACGTGCTATGGGTGACGGACAACTATCCCATCCCGTTGTCGGGGCGTGATAACGGGGTCCCTGACTTCAGCGGACGCATCAGCAAGATCACCATCGACGAAGGCGATGCGTTCGCAGCCTCGGTCGAGACCTACGTCACCGGTCTGCCGCGCTCCAACGGCGATCACGTGACCAACAGCCTCGAGTTCCGGGCCAACCCGGATTACCACGCCGTGACCAATCCGGACGTGCCGACCCATCTGCTGTATCTCGTCCAGGGCTCCAACTCGGCGATGGGCGAGCCGGACAGCGCCTGGGGCAACCGCCCCGAACGCCTGCTGAACGCCACGGTACTGGAGATCGACCCGACGCGGGACGCGCCGGAAGGCGGCTTCGACGTCGCCACCGAACCGCTGCCCGACGATGGTTTCAACCGTCGCTACACGGACGATGACGGCAGTGATTTCAAGGCCGACCCGATCGCCATGGGCGACGGCAAGTTCCTGGTGTTTGCCGAGAATGGCACGGCCAGCGTGGAAGACCAGGACGGCAACGTCATCGAGACGTTCTACGACCCGTTTGCCGACGACGCCGTGGTCAAGATCTTCGCCACCGGTGTGCGCAACGCCTATGACTTGGTCTGGCATTCCAATGGTCAGCTCTATGTGCCCACCAACGGGTCGGCGGCGGGCGGCAACGTGCCCGACAATCCGGATACGCCGGAAGACGAGCGCCACACCAACGTCGGCAAGCAGGACGATTACCTGTTCAAGGTCGAGGAGGACGGTTACTACGGTCATCCCAACCCGCTGCGCGACGAGTACATCCTCAATGGCGGCAACCCGACCTCGGGCAGTGATCCGAATCAGGTCGGCGACTACCCGGCCGGCACCGACCCCGAGGCCACCTACGATCTCGAGGGTGCCTACTCGCTGGGCGAGAATCGCTCACCCAACGGCGCGACCGAGTACACCAGCGATGTGTTCGGCGGCAACCTGCAGGGCAACGTGCTGTTCACTGAGTACTCCGGTGGCGACGACATCCGCTCGATCACGCTGGACGCCAACGGCAACATCGTCGGTGACGACGTGCTGCGCGACGTCAACGGTAACGTGATCACCTACATCGATCCGCTGGATGTCATCGAGAACCCGGCCACCGGCCAGCTCTACCTGCTCACGTTGAACCGCAACAACGGACAGAGCCAGATCGTGCGTCTCGATCCGGCGCCGGGTGGCGTGATCACCGATCCCGATCCGGTCGATCCCGAAGAGCCGGCAGACGATCTGGTATCGCTGCTGGTCATCCAGGCCGAGGACGATACGCCCAATGACGGCACCGCAGCGATCATCGCCGAGGCCAACGGGGCGGAAATTCAGATTCGCGATGCCGACAACCCCGAAACCACCGCCGGTCTGCCCAATGGCCTGCGCCCGGGCGCCTATGGCAATGACGGTAACGCCGATAATACCGACGGCGTGCTGGGCGGTTATGCCGACTTCGGGGCCACCAACGCGGATTTCCTGACCTTCAGTTTCGAGTTGAGCGGTGCCCAGGCCGGCGATTCGGTACTCCGGGTGCGCTATGCCAATGGCGCTACGGCAGAGCGTCCGCTGGAAGTCTTCGTCAACAACGTCAGCGTAGGTATCTTCGCCTTCGCACCGCCGGCTAGCGTGAGCGGCGACGATGCGTGGAGCGAATGGCTGACGCTGGACATCCCGGCCGACCTGGTTTCCGGTCTCAACACGGTGCGCTTCCAGGCGACCGCCAATACCGGGCCGAACATCGACCAACTGGAAATTCTCCAGGAACCGGAAGACACCACGCCGGGCTATACCGAGTACGAGGCGGAGAGTGCCGACCTTGGCGGCGCTGTGGCGGTGACGGCGAGCGAGGACGACCGCAATGCCTCGGGGGATGGCTTCGTCGACTTCACCGGCAGCGGCGATCAGACCATCACCTGGACCATCGACGTGGCCGAGGCCGGTACCTACGAGATCGGATTCCGTTACGCCCTGGCGACCAGCAAGGCGGATCGGCCCCTGGACCTGAGCATCAATGGCAGTGCCGTCGAGGTGGTCAACTTCCCCGGTCAAAGCAACGAGGCCGAGGACGACTGGTACTTCCAGACCACCACGGTGACGCTGCAGGCCGGAAGCAACACCATCACGGTGACGGCGCCGGATGCCAACGGGCCGAACGTCGACCTGCTGCGTGTCGCGGACGCCCCGAGCGACAATTTCGAGCCGACCTATGCCGACATCGACGGTAGCGGCCGAATCGAACTGGAGAGTGGCGATTCGGCGAGGGCGGTCAACGAACGCACGGCGGACTTCTACTTCACCGTGGCGGCCGACGGCGCCTACCAGCTCGACCTGGCGACCAATCCTGGTGCCTCCGACGGTGGCCAGTTGACGCTGCTACTTAACGGCCAGCCCATCGATGAGATGACGTTCCCGGGCGTTGGCGATGCCGGTGAAGCGTCGTCCTACATCGAGCTCACGGCAGGCGTGTCCTATCACCTGCGCGTGGTTTCCGACGCGGACGGTGCGGACGATATCGATTACCTGGATATCTCGCCGGCCCCGGGCGATCCCGAGGCGGACATCGCGATCCAGAGCGGCGATGCGGCGTACTTCTCCGACCGTCTGCACTTCAACTATCTGGAGAACGACAGTGCCTCGAATCCCGATCGCGATTACAAGGAGAGCGGGACGGTCGTCATCAGCAATACCGGTAGCAACGAGCTGTCGGTCATCGATGTGGATATCGATGGACCGTTCGAACTCGCCGACCCGGACATCTTCGATGGGCTGACTCTGGCGGCAGGAGAATCCATCGAGATCGACGTGCTGTTCGACCGCGACGCCTATACGCCGCCGACCAACGATGCCGGCGACGGGGTGTTCGAAGGCGTGTTGCGCCTGGTCACCAACGATGCCGATACGCCGGTCGCCGAGGTGCATCTGGCCGGCTTCTGGCAGGCGCGCGACGAAGGCGGCTGGGAGCCCAACGTCAACGAGGTATGGGAGGTGTTCGGCTTCGGCAACGTGATCGAGGGCCTGACCACCATCGGAGGCGGGCAGAACTCGGTGCTCAACGACTACGACCTTTATCGGCCGGTCAACGACGACGAGGTGCTGTCTCGCTACTGGACGATCGCCGAAGGGTTCGAGTCGGCCAAGATCACCCATCTGGCGGCATTCCACGGCGATGGCGGGGCGACCCTGGGTATCCACAATCCGGAGAACAAGGGGCAGGACATCACGCTGTCGAACCATGCCGATGACAACAACCAGTCGTTCCTGCCGATCAAGAGCAACGGGCAATTCGCCACGGCGACCTTCACCCGCGATCAGATTCCGGAGAGTTGGCTGGGCAATGGCATGTTCGGCATCGAGGTGGCCGGGCTATCCACCGACCCATCGCTCAACCCGACGGGAGGCGGCGACGTGCCCGACGATGCCGAGGGCATCGAGCGCGGCTACACGGTGCGCATGTTCCAGGCGCTGGATGCCGATGGCAACGTGATTCCCAATACCTACCTGGGGATCATGGATTACACCGGCATCAACTACGACTACAACGACAACATGTTCGTCATCGAGGGGATCGCACCGGCATCCGGCGGCGAGATATCGATCACCAACCTGGACGGCGTGCCGTCGGACGATCGCCTGGTGATGAGCCGCATCGAGAACCCGGCCAACAGCAGCCAGGAGGTGCACGACGAAGTCACGTTCACCATTACCAACGACGGGTTCGCCGACCTGGAGATCGGTCAGCTCGAGATCGCCGATCCCGCGCTGTTCGAGATCGTCGGCGACAGTACCGATCTGGTGGTCGCGCCGGGCGGCTCGCTCGATGTGACGGTGCGCTTCATCGGGCAGGACTCGAACGATGGCACGCTCTACGAGTCGTCCCTGATCATCCATTCCAACGATGGCGACGAAGGGCAAAAGGTCATCCAACTGGCCGGTATCGCCCAGGGACAGTCGGAGAATGGCCAGGAGCCGACGGTACAGGAAATCGTCAGTGCCTTCGGGTTCTCGACCGACGTGGCCCAGGGCGAGATGAACCAGGGCGGACTGGTGGAAGCCAATGGCGATGAAATCCTGTCGCCTTACTTCCAGCGGGCCGATGGTGCCTCGCCGATCAAGATCACCCAACTGGCGGCTTACCACACCCAGGGGGATATCGCCCGGCTGTTCATTCATGACGTCGACAGCCGCGACATCGACGAGATCCTGGCCCACGACGAGCAGGACGGACAGACGCTGCTGCCGCGCACGCTCAACGGCGGCGATGCCCTGACCACCACGACGCTCGACCGGGATGCCCCATTCGGTTTCTTCGCCGAGATCAGCGGGCGACAGGGCTACATCTCCTGGTCCGATCCCGATGCCAACCTCTACGAGGACACCATCGACGAGATCGGCACGCCAGGCACCAACCTCAACTGGGACGCGAACGACGGGCATCTGATCCGGGTGTATGTGGCCAAGGATGCCGACGGCAACGTGATTCCTAACACCTACATCGTGATCCAGGACTACGCGGGGGTGAACTACGACTACAACGACAACATCTTTCTGGTCGAGAACGTCCAGACCTACGATCCGAGTGGCGCCGAGGACGCCGACGGCAACGGGCGCGTCGATATCTACGACGACGCCGACGGCGATGGCGTGCCCAACTTCCTCGACGGCGACGTGCCGGAGGAGCCGGAAGTGCAGAGCGCCTACAACGCCAGCGAAACTCCATGGCTGGTCGATGGCAACGGGCTGACGCTGGAAGCCAAGCTCTACGACAACGGCGGTCAAGGGGTCGCGTACAACGACACCACGGCTAACCATCAGGGCGCATCGTTCCGCGCCGACGAGGGAGTCGATATCTCCATCGGCACCGAGGCGCTGGGTTATATCGCCGATGGCGAATGGGTGGAGTACACCATCGATGTCGCACAGGCGGGAACCTACGAGCTGGCGTTCCTCTCGTCGCTGGGCTCGCAGGCAGGCAGTGCGCGATCGGTCACCGCATCGTTCGCGCAGGGCGACGGTACTTATGCCACGGCATCCCCGGTGGCGGTCGACTATACCGGTGGCTGGAACACATTCCAGCAGACCGACAGCGTACAGGTCGAGCTCGAGGCTGGGGTTCAGGTCGTGCGGCTGACCTTCAACGGCGGTTCGCAGGATCTGGCCTCGTTCGAGCTCACGCCGGTTGCCGGCAATGCTGCGCCGAGCGTCGATGCGGGCCTGGACGACCTGACGGCGACCGAGGACCAGGCCTTCTCGTTCACCATCCCTGCGGATGCCTTCGTCGATGCCGACGGCGATGCACTGACCTATACCGTCAGCGGTCTGCCGGCCGGGTTGTCGATGACATCGGCGGGCGTCATCAGCGGTATACCCAGCGTGGCGGGTAGCTTCGACATTCTGGTCACCGCCTCGGATGGCGAGGCCAGCGTCGAGAGCGGTTTCACGCTGACCGTCGCCGGGGCACCCGATGACGATGGCCAGACGCCATTCAACGCCACCGGTACGCCTTGGGTGGTCGACGACGGCATCACCTTGCAGGCCTCGGCTTTCGATGTCGGCGGGGAGGGGGTCTCCTATAGCGACACCGAGGCCGAGCAGATGGGTAGCGGCTATCGTGAGGGCGGTGTCGACATCGTCGGCAATGGCTCGGCCATCGGCTGGGTCGATGATGGCGAGTGGGTGGAATACACCATCGACGTCGAGCAGGCCGGTGTCTACTACCTCTCGTTCGTCGCCTCGACGCCGACGAACGGTGTCACCATCACCGCCGCACTCGAGCAAGACGGCACGTTCTATACCACCTCGTCGCCGCTCGCGGTGCCGAATACCGGTTCCTGGGGCAATCCCGGACCGACCGAGGCACTGGCGCTAGAGTTGCAGGCCGGTGTGCAAACGCTGCGCCTGACCTTCAATGGCGAAACACCGCAGGACCTGATGGATATCCAGTCGCTGACGCTGGTGCGCGACGAGCAGGGCGATGTTGGCCAGACGCCGTTCAACGAGACGGAGACGCCCTGGCTGGTCGATGCCGACGGCCTGTCGCTGAATGCCGCCCTGTTCGACAGCGGTGAGGCGGGCGAGGCCTACTCGGACAGCGACAGTGTCCAGAGCGGCGTGAACTTCCGTGACGGCAGCGTGGATATCACCGACGACGGTGAAGCCATTGGCTGGATCGCCGATGGCGAGTGGGTGGAGTACACCATCGAGGTCGAGCAGGCAGGCACATACAACCTGTCGTTCGTGACGGCTACGCCACACAACGGACGCTCGATCAGCGCATCGGTGGAACAGGACGGCGCGTTCTATGCCCAGCCTGCCCCGCTAGCCGTACCGAACTCGGGGGATTGGAATAACTACGTCTCGACCGAAGCCATGTCGCTCGATCTGCAGGCCGGGGAACAGGTGTTGCGCCTGACCTTCAATGGCGGATCGATGGACCTGCAATCGCTGCTCATCGAGCCACAAGCGTCGCCCACGTTGCAGATGGTGTCGCTCGTCGGCTTCGAGGGGCTGGTTGCCGAGGAGGAGAGCGTGGACGCTAGCGCAAACGATGACACGTTGCCCATGAGCGATGACGTCGGGGTGGCCGGGGTCGGTCACGAAGATCCGGCCGACAGCCTGCTGTAATCGTGCCGTGCGAGGGGCGGCCTGGCTGCTCCTCGCTCACGCCTGGCAAGCCGCTGAACGCTTGCCGACAAACACAACGAACGTAGGGCTCCCGAGCATGGAAAACGAATTCATCGTAGAGACACCCGAATTGACCGCCGCCGCAACCGACGGCTTCTCGCCACGGAGCGATCAGGCAACGCTCGATAGTCATGCCACGGCGGTCAAGTGGCAGCGCTTCTCCGTTCCCTATGCCTATCCGGTAGCGTTCACGCGCAACCTCTTTGCAAGCGACAATCCGCTGCTGCTGGAAATGCTGGCGATGCGTGAGCGGGACAAGCGTCATCGCTGCCTGGTGTACCTCGACGAGGGCGTCGTAACGGCGCAGCCCGATCTGCCGGCGCGCGTACGCAGCTACTTCGACGCCCATTCGCAGCATGCCGAACTGATCGATTGGGTCGTCGTGCCCGGCGGCGAGGATATCAAGCTGCATCCCGGGCACGTCATGGCGATGCTCAAGGCGATCCATCGCCTGGGCATCGACCGTCACGCCTATGTCATCGCCATCGGTGGCGGGGCGGTGCTGGATGCCGTCGGATTCGCCGCGGCGACGGCGCATCGCGGAGTACGTCACATCCGCATCCCCACCACGGTACTGGCTCAGAACGATAGCGGGGTCGGCGTCAAGAACGCCATCAATACCCATGGGGTGAAGAATTTCACCGGCACCTTTGCGCCCCCCTGGGCGGTGCTCAACGATTTCGACTTTCTAAGTACTTTGTCTCGGCGCGAACGCGTGGCGGGCATTGCCGAGGCCATCAAGGTCGCGCTGATTCGCGACGGGGACTTCTATCGCTGGATGGAGGGCAATGCCCTCGCCCTGGCCCGGTTCGACCGGGCCACAGAGGAGTTCATGGTACGTCGCAGCGCCGAACTGCACATGCGCCAGATCGCCTATGGCGGAGATCCGTTCGAGTTAGGGTCGGCACGTCCGCTCGACTTCGGCCACTGGTCGGCGCACAAGCTCGAGGCGCTGAGCCATCACGAAGTCCAGCACGGCGAAGCGGTCGCCATCGGCATTGCCCTGGATGCGCGCTACTCGGCGCTGGCGGGCCTGCTTTCCGACGCCGAGGCGCAGCGTATCGTCGAATTGCTGGACACGCTGGGTCTGGCGACTTTCCATCCGCAGTTGCTCGCCTCGGGCCCCGATGGCGAACTGGCGATCCTCGCCGGGCTACGTGAGTTCCGCGAACACTTGGGCGGTGAGTTGACCGTGACGCTCCTTGCGGGGATTGGGCAGGGTGTCGAGGTGCATGCGATCGATACCGCACTGATGGCGCAAGCGATTGCCTGGCTCAAAGCGCGGGAGGAACGCCATGCGCTTGCCCAATGACCGTGGCGATCTTACCTATTGCCTCAATATTCATCCGGCCGAAACCTGGCCGGAAGTACGCCAGGCGTTGCTGGGGCCCGTCAGGGCGGTACGGCAGACGATGTCGCCCGACGAGCCTTTCGCGGTCGGACTGCGCTTGTCCGCCCAGGCCATGCACACGCTCGAAGACAGCCGCGTGCGGGCCGAGCTGAAGGACATCCTGGCCTCGCAGGGCTATCGTGCCGTCACCGTCAACGGGTTTCCCTATGGCACGTTCCACGGAGTGCGCGTCAAGGAAGACGTCTACCAACCGGACTGGCGCTATACGGCGCGTCTGGAATACACCTGTGCGTTGGCCGCGCTGATGGCGGAGTTGGGAGCCGCTGGGGATCGCATCAGCCTGAGCACGGTCCCCGGCACCTTCAAGCCGTTGGGGCCCGGTAATGAGGCGTCGATGGCCGATAACCTGTTGAAGGCGGCCGCGCACTGTGCCGGGCTCGAACGTCGCACCGGCGTTTGCGTGGCTATCGCCATCGAGCCGGAACCCTACTGTTTGCTGGCCACTATCGACGAGGCGATCGAGTTCTTCCAGCACTATCTCTTGTCCGAGGCGGCCTTGCACCGCTTTGCCGAACTGGCGGGGGTGAGTTCGAGTCAGGCAGCCATCGTCCTGCCCCGGCATCTCGGCCTGTGTTACGATGTCTGTCATGCCGCGGTCGAATTCGAGGATCCACAAGCCAGCATTGCCAGGCTGCGCGAAGCCGGCATTCCCATTCACAAGCTGCAACTGAGTGCGGCCCTGCGTGTCGCCGAGATCGATGCCAGGGCGCGTCATGCACTTGAGGCGTTCGCCGAGCCTACCTACCTGCACCAGGTGGTGGCAAAGGGCCGCCAGGGCGTGACCCGCTATGCCGATCTGCCCGAGGCATTGGCGCGGGGCCATCGAGCCGATGGCGAGGAGTGGCGCATTCATTACCATGTGCCGATTTTCGCCGAGTCGCTGGGCGAATTCGGCACGACCCAAGCCTTTCTGGCCGAGATCCTCGATTTGCACCGGCAGTCGCCGATCTGTTCGCATCTGGAAGTCGAAACCTATACCTGGCATGTCCTGCCCGAGGCGTTGAAGCACGAACGGATTGAGGAGGCGATCGCATGCGAACTGCGCTGGGTGGCAGAGAGGTTGGCTTGAATTGGCGACTCTGGCTGCGGCTGGGGCGGATTTCCAATCTGCCGACGGTATGGACGAATGGGTTGGCAGGCTGGCTACTGTCGATGGGGATGGCGCCGACATCGGGCCTGTGGCTCGTCCTGGTGGCGCTTTCGCTGTTCTATGTCGGTGGCATGTATCTCAACGATGCCTTCGATGCGGCGATCGATGCGCGGGAGCGTGCCGACCGCCCGATTCCGATGGGGGAGGTTACGCGTTCCACAGTGGCCGCCAGTGGCTCGGTCATGCTCGGGTGCGGCGTTTTGCTGCTGTTTACGCTGGGAGCGGCCGCTGGGCTCTCCGGCATGGCGCTGATCGCGGCCATCGTGGCGTACAACTGGTGTCACAAACGCACGGCCTTGGGACCCGTCATCATGGGCGTCTGCCGTCTGCTTACCTACGTGACGGCAGCGCTCGCGGCAGGAGGGGGAATCACTGGCTGGACACTGATCGCTGCCCTGGGCCTGTTCTGTCATGTCGTCGGGCTGACCTACGCAGCCCGTCAGGAGGCCTATGATCGTATGGGGGCCGCGTGGCCGCTGGCGGTTCTGGCCGTTCCCGGCGTGATTCTCGCGACGCGCGTCACGGACTGGACCACGGCCATCTTGCTGGCGCTGTACCTGCTATGGATGGCCTGGTCACTGCGCTGGCTTTTTCGCCGCCAGGCCGGCGACGTATCTCGAGCCGTGGTCGGACTGATTGCCGGGATCGCGCTGTTCGATGCCGGCCTGATCGGCTCGCTGGGGGCGGATAGCCTGGCCTGGCTGGCGGTCGCGGCATTCGGGCTCACGCTAGGCTTGCAACGGCTAGTCTCAGGCACTTGAGTGCCCACCAATCCATGCCCTGCCGTCGGACCAATGCAGCGGTCTGGCGGCAGGGCGTGTCACTTGGCTGTCACTTGGCAAGGGGCCGTTCGGGCTGGAGGGCGGGATTTTCGGCCGCCGACATTTGGGTGGTGTCTTCGAAGACATGTGCGAGCGTCAACGCCTTGAATTGCGTCGCTTCAACCGGGCCCTCCGGTAGCAGAGCCGCTTCCGAGGAAATCACCAGCGGCCCATCTTCCGGATCATCGGTAACACGCCCATGCGAGCCCTTGACCAGTGCGGTGGCGTTCAAGGAGATGACGTCGAGCAATTGCCGCATGCCCAGCTTGCGCTTGGCTACGCGCCAGCCCGCCGACAGCTTGGGCCAACGGAGCTTCGGGTCGAAGAACAGCTCGACGGGGTCGTAACCGGGCTTGCGGTGAATGTCCACGGTGCGGGCATAGTCGGGAGCGTGGGCATCGTCCAGCCAGTAGTAGTAACTGAACCAGCGATCCGCCTGGGAAACCGCCACCAACTCGCCGGCATTGGGATGATCGAGTCCATTGGCGCGTTTTTCGGTCTCGCCCCAGACGGCCTCGATGCCGTCGATCTCTTCCAGCAACGCCCGGACCCTGGCCACCCGGTCGGGGTTCTGGACGTAGACGTGGGCAACCTGGTGGTCGGCGACGGCAAAGGCTTGCGAGGCTCCAGGATCGAGTTGCTCGCGACCCCGTTCGTTGCGCACGGCCAGCAACCCGGCCCGGCGCAGGACACGATTGATGTGGATCGCCTCGTCGACCGGCGTGATGCCGTACTCCGATACCACAATCACACGCCGGCCATCGCGTCGGGCGTCATCGATCAGCTCGCCACACAACGCATCGATGTCCAGCAGGTCGCGCTGAAGTTCGGGATGGTCGAGGTCGGGACCCAGGCGCTGCAGGTTGTAATCGAGGTGGGGCAGGTAGGTGAGGGTCAGTGTCGGGTCGCGAGTGTCCATGACGTGCCGAGTGGCATCGGCGATCCAGCGACTCGAGGTCAGATCGGCGACAGGGCCCCAAAACGTGAACAGCGGAAACTGCCCAAGCTTGTCATCGAGTTCGTCATGCAACTCGGGTGGGTAGGTGTAGTGGTCCGGAATCTTGCGGCCATTGGCCGGGTACATGGGCCGTGGCGTTGCACTCCAGTCGGCGCTGGAATACATGTTGTACCACCAGAAGAGCTTGGCGCAGGTGAACGAGGGATCCAGTTTCTTGCCAGCCTCCCATAGCTTTTCGCCGGCGATCAGTCGGTTGGATTGCCGCCACAGCCAGACCTCGGACAAATCACGAAAATACCAACCGTTGGCGACTGCGCCATGCCCGGCAGGGGGCAGCCCGGTAACCAGGGTGGACTGAACGCTGCATGTCACGGCAGGCGTTACCGTGTTCAAGGGCCTCAGTCCTCCCTGGCCCGCCAGCGCCGAGAGATTTGGGGTGTACTTGCCCACCAGGCGGGGCGAAAGGCCGACTACAAGAATCACGAGCGTCTTATGCATCCTGCCATCCTGTGCTTTTTGTAGGTTATTGTCGGTCATGGTAATAACCGATAATTAGCAAGGAAGACCGGCTGGCTCAACAGAGTTTCAAAGAAATGAAATCAAATTAATAAAATTGTTATTTTATGTAATTAAATGAAAATTAGATAATCACTCCCCACGAATTTAGAAATGATTCACTTGCCTGCCCACAAAACGCTAGCGAAATGATATTGGGAATCCGCTCATTAGCCGATAGCTTGTCAAGCATGACAAAAAGGCCGGGAGCCAGCGATGACTACAGCACCCATCGATTTATTGAGCGAATGGATTCTGCGCCAGGCGGGGAGCGAGGGCGCCTGGTTTACGTCCCAGTTGGACTCGCTTTCCGCAGGTGCAAGTGAGCAGGAGCTGCATGTTTTCATGGGCCTGATTCCGCGCGTTCTGGGTAAGCAAGACCTGGCTCTGACTGCGCTCGATCTTCAACGGGCGGAGCAGGCGAGGGCCGGCTGGCGGCCCCAGGGCTGGAGTATCGACGGTGCGGCGAGGGTAGCAGCCTTGGTGGGCTTCCAGGGAACACGCCCCTTCGCTGAGACCTTCAAGGACTTGCGACGTACGGCAGATGCCGGCGAGACGATTGCGCTGTATCGGGGGCTACCGCTCTATCCGCAGCCTGAGTCGCTCGCTTTCGACGTCGGCGAAGGGCTGCGTTCCAACATGCGTACGGTCTTCGAGTCGATCGCCCACGCCAACCCCTATCCCCGGGACCACTTCGACGAGCACCGCTGGAACCACATGGTACTCAAGGCGCTTTTCGTCGATAGCCGCCTTGCGCCGATCATTGGCATCGACGAGCGAGCCAATCCCGAACTGGCGCGTATCCTGCTCGACTATGCCCACGAGCGTTGGGCGGCCGGGCGTGCCGTGTCGCCGGAGCTTTGGCGTTGCGTCGGGCCATTCATCGACTCCCTGAATGCAGTCGGCGATCTCGAGCGTGTGCTTTCGGGCACCGAGATAGAGCGCAAGGCGGCCGTGTTGGCCCTGGCGGCGAACTCATCGGCCCAGGCTCGCGCGCTGCTGGAGACAACGCCTGAAGCGGCCCGCCTCGTGAAAGAGGGGCGTGTCGACTGGAACAACCTTCTGCAAAGCGAGGCGGCCTGACATGTACATCGATCCACATGCCCACATGATTTCGCGTACCACCGACGATTACGAGGCCATGGCAGCGGCCGGTGTCGTGGCGTTGATCGAGCCGGCGTTCTGGGTGGGGCAGCCCAGGACCTTCGTCGGCACCTATGTCGATTACCTGTCATCCATCGTCGGCTGGGAGCGCTTCCGCGCAGGACAGTTCGGTATCCGGCACTATTGCACGGTCGGCCTCAATTCCAAGGAGGCCAACAACGAAGAGTTGGCCGAAGGGGTGATGGAATGGTTGCCACGTTTCGCCCTGAAAGAAGGCGTCGTTGCCATCGGCGAGATCGGCTACGACGAGCAGACCGCGCTGGAAGACAAGTACTTTCGCGCTCAGCTGGCGCTGGCCAGGGACTTGCAGCTGCCGGTCATGGTGCATACGCCCCATCGCGACAAGAAGCGCGGCACGTCGCGTTCCATGGATGTCTGCGAGGAGATGGGCGTCGATCCTTCCTGGGTGGTGATCGATCACAACAACGAGGAGACCGTGGCCGAGACGCTGAACAGAGGATTCTGGGCGGGCTTCTCCATCTATCCTTCCACCAAGATGGGCAATGCCCGCATGGTCGAATTGCTCAAGCAGTACGGGGGGGATCGCATCATCGTCGACAGCGCGTGCGATTGGGGTATTTCGGATTGCCTGGGTGTGGCCAAGACGGCGCAACTGGCTCGTCAGCATGGCATCGATGAAGAGACGATCCGCAAGGTGACCTACGCCAATGCCCTCGAAGTCTATGGCAAGAGTGGCCAGATACGCGAGTCAGACTGGCTGGACCCGCCGGGTATCGACCAGCGTACGCTCTTCGAGGGCAATTCTATCCTGCGCGGTGGGCGAGAGCCACGTATCGACGCGCCCGGCAAGCAGCGTGGCGACAGTTTGCTGATCGAGTGAGTTGCCATAGGCCAGGCGAAACGCTCTCAAGCGATGCGATAGGCATGTGGCAACTCGGCGAGCAACCCGCGGCCACCGGCCAGGGTCAGCGCCAGGTCGTTCAGCGCGTCCCAGACGGGCAGCTCGATGCCGCCCTTGATGGCCAGATCGATGCGCTGGGAGAACAGCAACAACTTATGAAGGCGCCGATGGGGCAGGCGGGATAGCGCCTGCTGGTAGTTAGGGCGACGTTTGTCGGGGATCATCGGACGCTGCGCCTTGCAGGCATGCTCGAGGCTCTGGCCCTGGTCGAGATGCAGTTGCAGCGAGAGCAGGGTACGCAGTTCACGAGTCAATGCCCAAAGTACCACCGGCGCTTCGATACCTTCGCCGCGCAGCCCCTGGACGATGCGTACGCTACGCTCGCGTTCGCCGCGCAGGCAGGCATCGGTCAGCGTGAAGACATCGTAGCGGGCACTGTCCTCGACACCGGACGCGATGGCCTCCGTGTTCAGGCGGGCCCCGGGAGGCAGGATCAGGGCAAGCTTCTGCAGTTCCTGATCGGCGGCCAGCAGGTTGCCCTCGGTGCGTTCACCCAACAGACGCGCGGCGTCCATGTCCAGTTGCAGGCCGTGGCGTGTCGCCCGGTCGCGCATCCAGAAGCCCAATCGCTGGTGATCGACCGGCCACACGGGGACGAACAGACCAAGCTTGTCGAGGGCTTTGAACCACTTGCTCTGTTGCTGCTTGCGGTCCAGGCGAGCCGCGGAGACCAGCAGGATGTTGTCGCTCTCCTTGGCCTGTAAGGCGTAGGCTTCGAGTACCTTGCTGCCTTCCTGGCCTGGAGACTGATCGCCGAGCCTCAACTCGATGAGCTTACTCGTGGCGAACAGAGACATGCTCGCGGCAGATTCGGTCAGTCGGCCCCATTGAAAGCCATTCTCGACATGCAGTATCTCGCGCTCCTCGACGCCCTGTTCGCGGGCAGCGGCGCGAACGGCGTCGCAGGCCTCCATGTGGATCAGCGGCTCGTCCCCGGCCACGATCACGACCGGCGGCAGGCGCTTGGCTATGGCCTCCGGGAGCTTGTCGGGAAACACCTTCATGGCGTGAGCGTACTCAGTCGGGCGAGAAGCTGACGGGCCAGGTCATCGCGCAGCTCAGCCAGCGCATTGGCCTGCAGTTCATCGCGCACCAGAGGGTCGTCACTGTTGACGAGATAGGTCGTGGCCGATTCCAGCTGCCCCTGGGCAACCAGATAGGCGCTGTCGCTACGCCGCTGCACGGAGTAGGGCGCAGTCATGCGCAGCTCGATCTCGTCGTTGATCAGATCGCCGCCGCGTAGAGAAACGTCTTCGACCCGTTCGTCACCCAGATTGAGAATCAAAGGCGCACGATCCGACAGAGTGACGCCGGCGTTCTCCAGGGTGCGGGTCACTTCGTCTGTCAGCAGCGATACCGGCGCTTCCAGATCCACGGCATCGAAGGCCAGCGGTTGTCGCTGCGTCCCGCGCAGATGAAAGCCGCAGCCGGCCAGAGTGCTGCCGGCGACACCAACGCCCAGGGCGACGAGAGAACGAGCGAGAAAAGTTCGGCGCTTCATGGACCGCTCCTTGATACCCAAGTATGCAGGAAATGCTGGATAAATTGGCACGCGCAGGCATTTAGACAGTATTTCCTTTAGTTGGCGACGATATTGACCAGCTTCCCTGGCACCACGATCACCTTGCGCAGCGTCTTGCCCTCGATGTGCCGCTGGACGTTCTCGTTCTGCATCGCCAAGGCTTCGATACTGGCCTTGTCGGCATCGGCGGCAACCTCGAGACGGGCACGCAGCTTGCCGTTCACTTGCACTACCAGCTCGATGCTGTCCTTGACCATGGCGCTTTCGTCGGTGTCGGGCCACGCCGCGTCGATGGCGGGCTCGCTGTGGCCGAGTGCCTGCCAGAGTGCATGGCAGACATGCGGCGTGATCGGCGCCAGCAGCAGTACACAGGCCTCGACGCCTTCGCGGGCGACGGCCAGGCCCTGCGGCGACGTATCATCGAATTTGCCAATGGCGTTGGAAAGCTCCATGACCGCGGCGATTGCCGTGTTGAAGGTAGTGCGGCGGCCGATGTCGTCGCTGGCCTTGCTGATCGTCTCGTGGGTCTTGCGACGCAGGGCCTTGTGCTCGTCGTTCAGGGCCGTGACGTCGAGTGCGCCGGGCGTGCCGGCATTGACGTGCTCGGCGACCAGTCGCCACAGGCGTTTGAGGAAGCGGTTGGCGCCCTCCACACCGGAGTCGGACCATTCCAGCGACTGTTCGGGCGGGGCGGCGAACATCATGAACAGGCGTACCGTGTCGGCACCGTAACGATCGATCATCGCCTGTGGGTCGACACCGTTGCTCTTCGATTTGGACATCTTCTCGATGCCGCCCATCTGCACCGGCTGTCCGTCGCTGATCAGTACCGCGCTGACCGGACGGCCCTTGTCGTCGCGCTTGACTTCGACATCCGCCGGGTTGAACCAGTCCTTACCGCCGTTCTCGGTCTCGCGATAGAAGGTTTCGGCAATCACCATGCCCTGGGTCAACAGACGCTGGAAAGGCTCGTCGCTCTTCACCAGACCGAAGTCGCGCATCAGCTTGTGGAAGAAGCGCGCATAAAGCAGGTGCAAAATGGCATGCTCGATGCCGCCAATGTAGAGATCGACCGGCAACCAGTAATCGGCGCGCTCGTCGAGCATTGCCTGCATGTTGTCGGCACAGGCAAAGCGCGCGTAATACCAGCTCGATTCCATGAAGGTGTCGAAGGTGTCGGTCTCACGGGTCCAGCCGTCACCCAGATCGTAGAAAGCCGGCATTTTCTTGAGCGGCGAGCCGGTGGCATCGACTTCGACCTCCATCGGCAGCGCAACCGGCAATTCATCGTCGGTCAGCGGTACGGTCTGGCCTTCGGGACCGTATTTCACCGGGATCGGGGCCCCCCAGTAGCGCTGCCGTGCCACGCCCCAGTCACGCAGGCGGAAGTTGGTCTTGACCTCGCCATGGCCCTGTTCTTCGAGCTTGGCGGCGATGGCCTGGAACGCGGCATCGAAGTCGAGACCGTCGAACTCAGCGGAGTTGATCAGCCGGCCATGGTCGGTATAGGCGCCTTGGGAAAGGTCCGGCGTCTCGCCGGCGGCGTCGGCAATCACCGGCTCGATCGGTAGATCGTATTTGGTGGCGAATTCCCAGTCGCGCTGGTCGTGGGCGGGAACCGCCATGACCGCGCCGGTGCCGTACTCCATGAGTACGAAATTGGCGACGTAGACCGGCACTTCTCGGCCGGTCAGGGGATGCACGGCCCTGAAGCCGGTCGGCATGCCGCATTTTTCCATGGTGGCCAGGTCCGCCTCGGACGTGCCGCCCTGGCTGCACTGCTCGAGGAAGGCCG
This sequence comes from Halomonas sp. McH1-25, assembly GCF_022348165.1. Taxonomy (GTDB): domain Bacteria; phylum Pseudomonadota; class Gammaproteobacteria; order Pseudomonadales; family Halomonadaceae; genus Modicisalibacter. The sequence continues at coordinate 104,414 of NZ_JAKRFI010000010.1, read as the reverse complement.
CCAGCTCGGGATTGTCCGCCGCGGCTGCCTTGGCCAGAGGATGCCCGGCGGCAACGGCCACGTAGGTCACACCCATCAGCGTATCGGGACGGGTCGTGTAGACACGCAGCGAATCGGCTTCATCAATGATGTGTTCGCCGACCACGTCGAAGGCCAGCTCGACCCCCTTGGACTTGCCGATCCAGTTGCGCTGCATGGTCTTGACCTGCTCGGGCCATTCGACCTTGTCGAGATCGGCCAGCAACTCATCGGCATAGTCGGTGATCTTGAGGAACCACAGCGGGATTTCCTTGCGCTCGACCAGTGCACCCGAGCGCCAGCCGCGGCCATCGATGACCTGTTCGTTGGCCAGCACGGTATTGTCCACCGGATCCCAGTTGACGGTGGCCATCTTTTTGTAGACCAGCCCCTTGTCGACCAGCTTGGTGAAGAACCACTGCTCCCAACGGTAGTAGTCGACATCGCAGGTGGCGAACTCACGGCTCCAGTCGTAGGCGAAGCCCAGCGCCTTGAGCTGGCTGCGCATGTAGTCGATGTTCTGGTAGGTCCAGTCACCCGGCGGTACGCGGTTCTTGATGGCGGCGTTCTCGGCCGGCATGCCGAAGGCGTCCCAGCCCATCGGCTGCATGACGTTTTTACCCTGCATACGATGAAAGCGCGACACGACGTCGCCGATGGTGTAGTTGCGCACATGCCCCATGTGCAACTTGCCGCTGGGGTAGGGAAACATCGACAGGCAGTAGAATTTCTCGCGTGTCGCGTCCTCGATGGCCTTGAAGCACTGGTTCTTGTCCCAATACTGCTGGGCAGCGGTTTCGATTGCGTGGGGCGTGTACTGTGTGTCCATCGTTTTGTGGGGCACCTTGCTTTTGGCTATAAATTACCGACTGGCGGCACTGTCCGGCGTTATCGGTTCTTTAGTCGACCCGAGGTTAAGAACCTGACGACGATAGCGATAACACCCGCCTGCGCACTATGTTAAAACATGTGAAGGGGATGAGCGTTGACAGCGTTTCCATAGGGCTAAAGGATACCCTAGACGCCTCTCTGCAGATAGGCCCGACAGAGGTGGCCGGTGTGACCGGGATCGAGACCGGCGCATGGCTTGGCGGAAACCGGTCATCGGTATGACTCGATAAGGAGCGCGCGCCATGAGTGAGCAGCAACGTGAACATCGATTGAGGGATGCCTACGAGCGCGTCCTGTCGAGAATGAAGGACGGCGCCGATGAGCTCTCCTGGGACAATCTGCAGCGCGACCTCGACGAGGCCGTCGCCTTCGAAACCGAGGTCGAGGAATTCACCAAGGACGAGATGGCGCTGTTACGCACCTGGGTCGAGCGCGACCTAAAGGATCTGAGGCGCTATCTGGCGGCTGGCGGGACGGGGGTGGCCAGTTGGCTGGGGATCGACCTCAGCGTGCTGTCGCGCAAGATCACCGATGCCCTGTTCTCGGTCGCCGATCGCAGCGTGATCGAGCGCGAGCAACTCGTCGACGATCTCGAGGCATCGCGTGCCGACTATGTCGAAGGCGAGATCGCAGCACCGGGGCGTATGGCCTGCGTGCACTGCGGCGCCAACGTAGTGCTCGAACACGTGACGCGATTGGATCCCTGTCACCAGTGTGGCCACCGCTATTTCGAGCGTGCGCCGTCACCTTGACAGGCTGCCCGGATGCCGACAGACATCCGGGCAGGCGTGTTTAGAAACGCGACCGGCTGCGCTGCCAACGCAGCCCGGGGACGATCAGCAGAGCGCCCAACAGCCAAGTTGGCCAACTGCCGGTCCGTGTGAACGGGGTCAGGCCTTGCATGGCCCACACTTCATCGCTGATGCTGGTCGTCTCGAAACGCGGCGCGCGCGCAGTCACTTCGCCGTGGGGATCGATGATCGCCGTGACGCCATTGTTGGTCGCCCGAATCACATAACGACCGTTCTCGAGTGCGCGTAGCCGGGCCATCTGCAGATGTTGGAGCGGCCCGATGGAGTCGCCGAACCAGGTGTCATTGGAGACGGTGAGCAGCACATCGGCGTCTTCAGCCCGGTTGGCGACCAGGCCCGGATAGATGATTTCGTAGCAGATCGCCGTGCCTATACGCAGCCCCGCAGCCCGGATCGGGGCTTGATCTGCCTCGCCGGCGGTAAAGTCCGACATGGGTAGATCGAAGAAATTGATGATGCCGCGCAGCAGGCTGTCCAACGGCAGGTATTCACCGAACGGGACCAGGTGTTCCTTGCGGTAATCTCCCTGCACATCGCCCAATCCGATCACGGCATTGTAGTAGCGGCCTTGCGGGTCGCGTTGCACGATACCGGTGAGCAGGGCCGATTCGGGCGGCAGAGTGGCCTGGATTCGCTCGAGTACCGGCATGGCCTGCTCTTGGAACATGGGCAGGGCGGTTTCCGGCCATATGAACAGCTCGACATCGTCGCTCTGCTCGCGCGTCAGCGACGCATAGGTATTGGCGGCGTTGCGCTGCCCTTCGGCGCTCCATTTCATCAGCTGCGGAAGGTTGCCTTGCAGCAGGGCGACCCGTGGCGAGGCGCTGCCCTGAGTCGTCCATTGCTGGGGCAGCGCCAGAGGAATCAGCCATAGCGCGGCGATGGGCAGGGCGGCCCACCAGCGGCGGCGCAGCAACTCCACGCCCAGCGTGCCGGTCAGCGCCGTGGCCAGGGTAAGAAAATACACGCCGCCGATCGGCGCCAACGGCGCCAGCGGCGAATCGACGTGGGCATTGCCGAGTAGCAGCCAGGGAAACCCGGTGAACAGATAAGTCCGCAAGACCTCGGCCACTACCCATAGCCCGGCAAAACTGAGAAAGGCCAGCCGCGGCCCGGTGAAACGACGATAGAGCCAGAACGGCACGGCATAGAACAGGGCCAGAGTCACCGCGAACAAGGCCGTCAGGAAGACCGCCAGCGGAACGCCGGTATAGCCATAATCGTGGATCGATACATAGATCCACGAAGTGCCCGTAGCGAACAGCGCCGTACCATAGCACCAGCCGCGCAAGGCAGCCTGTCCCGGCGTCAGGTCGTGCAGACCGATGTACATCAGTCCCACGGCAAGCGGACCGAGCCACCAGAGTTCGAAGGGGGAGAAGGTCAGCGTGGTCAGGCCACCGGCCGCCAGCGCGGCAAGGTAGCCCATCCAGGGACGAGAGTAAGACAGCATCGAGAGGCACTCCTTGTCAGACGTGCCCCTTATACCAGAGCCTATGCAGGAACTCGACAGAACCGCTGCGGAAGTGGTTACCGCTCGCTGTCCTCACCGCTGGCGACTTCCTCGAGCCGTTCGGCCTGGAGCAGCCGGATCCGACGATTGTCGGCACCCAGCACGGTGAAGCGCCATCCTCCCAGATCCGCGTACTCGCCGCGCCGCGGCAAATGCCCGAAGCGCTGCATGACCAAGCCGCCCACCGTGTCGAATTCCTCGTCCGAGAACTGTGTATCGAAGCGGTCGTTGAACTCGTCGATCGGCGTCAGGGCGCGGATGGCGAAGACGCCGTTGCCCATGTCGCGGATATCTTCCTCTTCCTCGATATCGTGTTCGTCCTCGATGTCGCCGACGATCTGTTCGAGGATGTCCTCGATGGTGACGATGCCGGCGGTGCCGCCATACTCGTCGACGACCACCGCCATGTGGTTGTGGGTATCGCGAAACTCCTTGAGCAGGCTATTCAGGCGCTTCGACTCGGGGATGAACATGGCGGGGCGAATCACATCGCGCAGATCGATCTTGCCTCGGACACTGCCTTCCTGCATCTGCAGCAGGGGTAACAAGTCCTTGACCAACAGGATGCCCAGTACCTCGTCGAGGTTTTCCCCGATCACGGGGTAGCGGGAGTGACCGGTTTCGAAGATCACCGGCAGGTAGTCGTCCGGATCTTGGTCGACTTCGAGGGCGGTGACCTGCGAGCGTGGAATCATGACCTCGCGGGTCTGCTGGTCGCTGATCTGGAAAGCCCCTTCGATGATGGTCAGGGCATCCTGATCGAGGCGAAGCCGAGTGCCGGCTTCGCGCAGGAAAACAAGCAACTCGTCGCGTGAGCTGGGTTCATCCGAGTCGCTGGAAAAGGCGCTGAACAACTTATCGAGCCAGGACTTGTTAGCCTGGCTGCTCGATCGGTCTTCGCTCATGCGTCTGGTCTCATATCCTCATTGTCAGGCGTTGCCTCGTGCCTTGGGGCTAGTCTTGCACATCATCCAAGGCATAGGGGTCGGCGATGCCGAAGTCGCTCAGGATCTCGCGCTCGAGCGCTTCCATCTCGTCGGCCTCAGCATCTTCTATATGATCGTAGCCCAGCAAATGCAAGGTGCCGTGTACGACCATATGCGCATAGTGGTGGGGAAGGGGCTTGCCCTGTTCCTGCGCTTCGCCGGCGACCACGGCATGGCAGATGACGAGGTCGCCAAGCAGGGCTACGTCCTCCATGCCGGGAGGCGCTTCGAAGGGGAAGGAGAGTACATTGGTCGGCTTGTCCTTGCCCCGGTAGTCGCGATTCAGCGCTTGGCTTTCCTCGCTATCCACCAGACGGATCGTCACTTCGCTATCCGGCGCTACGTCGTGGCGGGCGAGGACGGCAGCGACCCAGGCGACCAGCTCTTGCTCACCGGGAAGCAGCGCCTGCTCTTCCGCGCTCACAGCGACCTGACGGTCGACGACCGGTGGCGGTGCTGCGCTCATGACGAAACGCTCCCGTTCTCGCCGTTGTTGCGCGCCTGTTCTTCCCGGCGTGCCTGATCGCGCGCTTCCTTGCGGGCGCGCTGCTGGGCTTCCTGTTCGGCCTCGAAGAGATCGTAGGCCTCGATGATGCGCTGTACCAGCGGGTGTCGTACAACGTCCTTGGCGGCGAAATGGGTGACCCCGATCCCGGGGGTATCCTTGAGAACGTCGAGCACCTGGATCAGCCCCGAGGATTGACCGCGGGGCAGGTCGACCTGGGTCACGTCGCCGGTAATGACTGCCGTGGAGCCGAAACCGATGCGCGTCAGGAACATTTTCATCTGTTCGCGCGTGGTGTTCTGACTTTCGTCGAGAATGATGAACGCGTTGTTCAACGTCCGCCCGCGCATGTAGGCCAGCGGCGCGATCTCGATGATCTGGCGCTCGATCAGCTTGCCGACCTGCTCGAAGCCGATCATCTCGTAGAGGGCATCGTAGAGCGGACGCAGGTATGGATCGATCTTCTGGGCCAGATCGCCGGGCAGGAAACCCAGCTTCTCGCCGGCCTCGACGGCCGGACGAACCAGCAGGATACGACGCACTTCCTGCAGGTTCAGCGCTTCCACGGCAGCGGCAACGGCCAGGTACGTCTTGCCGGTACCGGCAGGGCCGATGCCAAAATTGATGTCGTGCTTGCGGATACTCGCAACGTAGTTCTGCTGATTGAGGCCGCGAGGCTTGATCAACGAGCGCGGCGTGCGAATCACCACTTCGCCGTCGTCATCGCTGCCTTCCTCTTCTTCCAGTGCCTCGATGCCGGACTCCTGAAGGAACAGGTGCACGGTGTCCGGCTCGAGCTGGCTACCTTCGGTTTCGCGGTAGAGATGCTCGATGACATTGGCGGCAGCCTTGACGCGCGAGCCCGGCCCGGCCAATTGAAAGGTATTGCCGCGATTGCGCAGCGTCACGCCGAGGCGTGACTCGACCAGCTTGAGGTGTTCGTCCTGCTGGCCGCAGAGATTGGCCAGCCGCATGGGGTCGTTGGGTTCGAGGGTCAGCGTGAGGATGCGATGTGCCTGAGAACTGTTTTCACTCAAGACGAGAAGGCCCGTTGTGTGCGAAATGGTAAGTTGAGCTTATGCCCCAACCAAGGTTGGGGCAATGGCGCAGTTTTCAATGAACCTCGGCAGTTACCAGTTCGCCGCGCAGCGAATTGGGCAAGGCTTCGCTGATTTCGACATCGACGAAGCTACCGATCAGTTCGGTGGGGTCGGGAGCGAGGAAGTTGACGACGCGGTTGTTCTCGGTGCGCCCGGACAACTGGGCGGGATCCTTGGGCGAAAAACCGGTAACCAGGATGCGTTGCGTCGTGCCGACCATGCGCCGGCTGATCTGCAGGGCATTCTGGTTGATGCGCTCCTGCAAGATGGCCAGGCGCTGCTTCTTGACCGCTTCCGGGGTGTCGTCTTCCAGAGCGGCGGCCGGTGTCCCGGGGCGCGCCGAATAGACGAAGCTGAACGAGACGTCGAAGCCGATACGATGGATCAGATCCATGGTGTCCTCGAAGTCCTGCTCGGTCTCGCCGGGGAAGCCGATAATGAAATCCGACGAGAAACTGATATCGGGACGCAGCGCACGGATACGTTCGAGCTTGGCGACGTACTCTTCGACTTCGTGACCCCGCTTCATGGCGGCCAGGATGCGATTGGAGCCGGACTGCACCGGCAGATGCAAGTGACTGACCAGCTCGGGGATCTCGCCATAGGCCTCGATCAGACTGTCGGAAAACTCCACCGGATGCGAGGTGGTGAAGCGGATGCGATCGATGCCGTCGATGGCGGCAACGCAGGCGATCAGCTCGGCCAGGTCGATCTCGTCGCCCAAGGCATTCTCGCCGCGATAGGCATTGACGTTCTGTCCCAGTAGATTGACCTCGCGCACACCCTGGTCGGCCAAGTGCATGATTTCGTCCATCACCGCCTCGAAGGGGCGCGAGACTTCCTCACCCCGCGTGTAGGGCACGACGCAGAACGTACAGTACTTGGAACAGCCTTCCATGATCGAGACGAACGCCGTGGCCCCGTCCGAGCTTGGCTTGGGCAGGTGATCGAACTTCTCGATCTCGGGGAACGTCACGTCGACCACGGAAATCTGGTTGTCGCGGCGCGAATCGAGCATCGACGGGATGCGGTGCAGCGTCTGCGGGCCGAACACCATATCGACATGGGGCGCACGCTTGCGCAGATTCTCGCCTTCCTGGCTGGCCACGCACCCCCCGACCCCGATGACCAGGCCGGGATTGGCCTGCTTGAGCTTTTTCCAGCGACCGAGCTGGTGGAATACCTTCTCCTGGGCCTTTTCGCGAATCGAGCAGGTGTTGAGCAGAATGACGTCGGCTTCGCGCTCGTCGTCGGTCAGCTCCATCTGATGGGATTCGCCGAGCAGATCCGCCATGCGGGCAGAGTCGTACTCGTTCATCTGGCAACCGTGAGTCTTGATGAAGAGCTTCTTCGTCATAGCGTGCCGTCGGGTCGACAAAGGCCCGACTTGTCCGTGATAGGAGTGAATGCATGGCCGATGTGGCCGGACCGATAGTGGCCGACAGGCCGTGGAATAGAATGTGGCGATGAATTATACGTAGGGGATAGGGGCCTTGGCCAGTCTCCTGCGGGGCGCGCTTCGAAGCCCCCGCGTCTGTGATATTCTTTGCGTTTTGCCAATGAGCAGATGGGAGCGGTATGGCAGCGAAGCCGATTTATCGGGTGGTCTTTCACAATCAGGGTGAAATCTGGGAACTTTACGCCCGCGATATTTTCCAGAGCGATCTGTGGGGCTTCATCGAGGTCGAAACATTCGTCTTCGAGGATAACTCGAAGCTCGTCGTCGACCCGTCGTCCGAGAAGCTCAAGCGGACCTTCGAAGGCGTCAATCGCAGTTATATTCCACTCAATGCGATCGTGCGTATCGACGAGGTCGAGCGGGAAGGAACGCCCAAGGCAGTCACGGCGCAGGGGAAGGTCGCCGAGTTTCCGCGTCCGTTTTCCCTGCCGCCCAGAGATGACAGTTGATGATTAAAAATTGATCGAATCGTGGCCTTGCCAGACAGTTCGCCGTTCCCGAAATGTTCCGGTCGAGGTTTTCCCAAGGTTTATCCACAGAAAGTGTGGATGAGTGCCGGAACTGCCATGGCATCTACGGGCTCGAGAGGATCGACGGCCCGTACATCGTGTGGGGCAGTTGCCCAGAGAGCCATCCGAAGGTCAAGATGACGGCAGCATAAAATGCGTAAAATCAAATATTTGTTTGCATGTTTGACACTCAGCCTGGCGGCTTTGGATAGCCAGGCCCAAGACGTCCGCTGGGTTGCGGATGACCTGGAAACCTATGTGCGCAGTGGGCCCACCAATGAGTATCGCATCGTCGGTACGCTGACGTCCGGCGATGAGGTCACCGTGCTCGAGACCCAGGGCGACTATACGCGGGTGAGGGCACCGAATGGCGACGAAGTGTGGATAGAAAGCGATCAGCTCCAGGCCGAGCGTAGTGTCAGCGATCGCGTGCCCGAGCTGCAGGCGCGAACCGAGACGCTCAGTGCTCGCCTCGAGGGTATCGATGAAGAGTGGCAGAGCCGTGTGGCCACCATGACCGAAACGCTCAAGCAGCGCGAGGCACGCATCGCCGAGCTGGAGCGTCGCAACGCCGAGCTGAATCAGCAGACTAGCCAGGCCGAGGATCGGATTCGTGGCCTGCAGGCCAGGCTCGATACCCAAGAGCAGGACCTGCTGATGCGCTACTTCATGTATGGCGGTGGGGTGGCCGGTGCCGGGCTGATAGTGGGTCTGCTGGTTCCTCACTTGCCGCGTCGACGCAACAAGCGCGACCGCTGGTTCTGAGCGGGTTCCATGCACGAGCGGTGAGACGTTCACCGTGACAAGCCGGAAGGACGACGATGCCCCAAGAGTGGCTGCAGCGATGGCGTGAAGGACGTATCGGCTTTCATCGCAGCGAAACGCATCCCGCACTGATCAAGTATTGGGAGACTCTGGCCGTGCCAGTCGGCGCCAAGGTACTCGTGCCGCTATGCGGCAAGAGCCTGGACATGCGCTGGTTGGCCTCTCAGGGGCATCCAGTGCTGGGGATCGAGCTCGCCCCCGAGGCCATCGAGCAGTTCCTGGCCGAGGGGGAAGGCGACGTCTCCCGCTACCGGCAGGGGTATTTTCGGGTCTATCGGCAGGCCAGTGTGGAGCTCTGGTGCGGTGACTTCTTTCATGTACATGTGGAGCAGGCCAAGGAGTTCCAGGCCTTCTATGACCGGGCGGCGCTGATCGCGCTGCCACCGGCCACTCGACAGCGCTATGCCTTGCATCTTGCCCAATTGCTGCCGCCGGGGGCACGCGGCTTGTTGGTGACGCTGACGCATCCCGGCGGGCCCGACGCGGGCCCGCCGTTTTCGGTGGACGAGGAAGAGGTGCGCCGGTTACTGGCAGCCAACTTCGAGCTGATGCTGCTGGAGACCAGCCCACCCGATGAGCGTGGCTTCGGCGAGCAGGTCTGGTCGCTATGCCGGCGCGGCCCCGGGCGGGTCGGCGTAGCTGACTAGCGAGCGAGTAGCTGACCGACCTGCGGGTCGTTGAAGGCACGCGCCAGGGCGCGGCTCAGGACATCGTTGACCATTTCGGTGTTGGCGTCGCGGTCGGGCGAGAGGGCATAGGTCTGCTCGCGCTTTGCCGTGTAGGTGCCGGTGTAGATCAAGTCGTCGTTGGCGACCTCGGCGCGCAGACGAGCCAGCAATTGTGCCTTGTCGATGACGGGCTCGGCATCGGTCTTGGCGTAATTTAGCTGGGTCAGCGTCAAGGTCATGCTTGGCCGGTCCGGGGCGGGTTGCGTAGTGGGGGCAAAGCCCATCTGCGAGAGCGCCGCTTGCGCCTGTGCCTGCAACTTGGGGATGACGTCGTAGGCTTCGACGGTGATGGTGTCGTTGGCCATGGCCGCGCCGCTGCGGGTACCCAGCACATTGGATTCCCGTCCATCCACGACCGTGACGGTAACGCTTTGCCCATTGCCTACCTGGGGCAGGTTGCCGCTCACTGTGGGGTTGGTCTGCAGGTAGTGGGGGCTGCTCGCACAGCCGGCCACCAGCATGATGGCCAGCACCCCGCCTAGCCAGGCTACGGTCTTGAGTAAGCGCATGATGTGTTCTCCTCGCTGCAATGAAAACTGCCGCTCGATAGCGTGTCGGGCGGCAGTATAACGTCGGTGGGCCGACAACCAGAAGCGCAGAGACTTGTGCAGCCTACGAGGTCAGGCTCGCCCGAGACCGATGGGATGTCGTCTCTGCGAAGCGGTGCCAGCGCCGTGGCGTCACGAACAGACGCTGGCCGCGCTTGATGGTTAGACGTTCGAAGTCGGCATGTCTCACCGTGGCCATCCAGGGTTCGGCCAGCCAGTCCGCCTCCAGTTCGACGCGCACTTCCGCGCCCACCGGGGATATCGCGGTGACGCAGACCGGCAGGTGGGCATCGTCGCTGGCTGCCTCGCTCAGCTTGAGCTCATGAGGACGCAACAGCAATTCATGGAATCCGTCGTTGAGATCGACTGACAGGCTGGCATCGCCACAGGTCAGCGTTCCGTCGCGTACGTTGCCTTCAAGGCGGTTGACGTCGCCCAGAAACTCGAAGACGAAGCGATTCGCCGGCTGGCGGTAGAGCGTATCCGGGTCGTCGATCTGCTCGATACGTCCGTTGCTCATCACCACGACCCGGTCGGACAGCTCCAGAGCTTCCTCCTGGTCGTGGGTGACGAAGACGCTGGTGAAGTTGAGTTCGTCGTGCAAGTGACGCAGCCAGCGACGCAGATCCTGGCGGACCTTGGCATCGAGCGCCCCGAAGGGTTCGTCGAGCAGCAGCACGTCAGGCTTCAGGGCCAGAGCGCGGGCCAGCGAGACGCGTTGCTGCTGCCCGCCGGATAGCTGGGCCGGGTAGCGGTTGGCGAACTCCTCGAGGCGTACCATTTCCAGCAGCCGGTGTACCCGTGAGCGAATCTCGCCGCTCGAGGGGCGAGCGCGACGGGGCAGGGCGGTCAACCCGAAAGCCACGTTGTCGAACACGCTCATGTGTCGGAACAGGGCGTAGTGCTGGAAGACGAAGCCGATGCGCCGGTCGCGTACGTGCATGTTCGTGACGTCGCGGTCGCCGAAATGGATCGTGCCGCTGTCCGCCTGTTCGAGGCCGGCAACGATCCGCAACAGTGTCGTCTTTCCCGAGCCGGACGGACCAAGCAAACCGACGAGCTCGCCTTCGGCGATATCCAGATTCAGCGGTTCCAGCGCGGTGTTGTTGCCGAAGGTCTTGGCAATGTTTTCGAGGCGGATGCTCATGCGGCATTCTCCCGGCGCGTGGCGTGCCATTCCAGAAGGGCCTTGGCGGCCAGCGTGAACAGGGCGATCAAGGCCAGTAACGCTGCAGCAGTAAAGGCACCAACGGTGTTGTAATCCTGATAGAGCAGTTCGACATGCAGGGGTAGGGTGTTGGTTTCCCCGCGTATGGAGCCCGATACGACGGAGACGGCGCCGAACTCACCCACGGCGCGGGCATTGGTCAGGATGACGCCATACAAAAGGGCCCATTTTATGTTCGGCAGCGTCACACGACGAAAGACGGTCCAGCCCGATGCGCCGAGCGTGACCGCCGCTTCCTCTTCCCGGGCGCCTTGGGCCTGCATCAGTGGAATCAATTCGCGAGCCACGAATGGGCAGGTGACGAAAATCGTCACCAGCACGATACCGGGCCAGGCGAACATGATCTGAATGTCGTGGCTGTCCAGCCAGCCACCGATCCAACCAGTGCGTCCATACAGCAACAGATAGACCAGGCCGGCAACCACTGGCGATACGGCAAACGGAATATCGATCAGCGTTTGCAGCAGACGACGGCCCGGAAACGCAAACCGCGTTACTAGCCAGGCGAGAAACACGCCGAACACCAGATTGATCGGAATGGTCAGCGCCGCAACGAATAGGGTCAGCCCGATTGCGGCCAGGGTGTACTCATCGCTGAGGTTGGCCCAGAACAACTCGAGACCTTCGGCAAAGGCCTGCGCGAAGATAGCGACCAGGGGCAGCAGGAGAAACAGAGCGGACAGGAAGACGGCCAGGCCGACCAGCACACGCCGCATGCGTGGTGAATCACCGATACGTTGCATCAGCCCTTGCCTCCATGCAGTCGACGAATGAACCGTCCCTGCCATAGGTTGAGCGCCAGCAAGAGTATCAGCGAGACTGCAAGCACCACCGAGGCAATGGCCGATGCACCGACGTAATCGTATTCCTGAAGCTTGACGAAGATCATCAGCGAGGTGATTTCCGTCTCATAGGGCATGTTGCCGGCAATGAAGATGACGGCGCCGAATTCGCCCAGCGAACGCACGAACGCGAGGCCGGTGCCCGTGACAAGCGCCGGCCACAGGTGAGGCAGGATCACCCGCCGGAACGCCATGGCGTCGCTGGCGCCCAGGGTCAGCGCCGCCTCGTCGACCTCGCCCGGCAGATCCTCGAGGACGGGTTGTACGGTACGCACCACGAAGGGAATGCTGGTAAAGCCCATCGCCAGGGCGATGCCGACCCAGGTATAGGCGACTTCGAAGCCCAGCGGCGCCAGTAGCTGCCCCATCCAGCCGTTACTCGAATAGAGCGTGGCCAGGGTAATGCCGGCGACGGCGGTAGGCAGGGCGAAAGGCAAGTCCATGAGGGCATCGAGCATGCGCTTGCCGGGAAACTCATAGCGCACCAGAACCCAGGCCATCAGCAGCCCGAACAGGGCATTGAACAGCGCGGCGACTGCGGCGGCGCCAATCGTGACCAGATAACTGGCCACGACACGGTCTTCGGTGATGATGGCCCAGTATTCCGCCAGGCTGAGACCGGCTAGCTGCCCGACAAGGCTGGTCAATGGCAACAACAGCACCAGCGAGATGAACAGCAGCGTGACCCCCAGCGAGAGCCCGAAACCTGGGAGCACTCGCTTGGGGGACATCGCCGTCAGGGAAGCGATCCTGTTCATCGACGCTGCAGTCGATCCAGCTCACCGCCACTGGCGAAGTGAGTCTCCATCACTTCATTCCAGCCGCCAAAGACATCCTCGACGCGCAGCAGTTCGGTTTCGGGGAACTCATCGGCGAACTCGGCCTGTACGGTTTCGTTGTTGACCCGGTAATTGAAACCGGCGAGCAATCGCTGAGCCTCTTCGGTGTACAGGTAGTCGAGATAGCCACGAGCGAGGTCGAGATTGTCGTTGCGCTCGGCATATTCCTCGACCACAGCCACCGGGAATTCCGCCAGGATGCTGACCGGCGGGACGACCACGTCGTAATCGTCCTGGCCATACTCTTTGCGGATATTGTTGACCTCGGACTCGAAGCTGATCAGTACGTCGCCGATGCCGCGCTCGACGAAGGTCGTCGTAGCGCCACGGCCGCCGGTGTCGAAGACCTTCACGTTGCCGAGGAACTGCTTCATGAAGTCACGAATCTTTTCCTCGTCGCCATCGAAGGCCTTGTCCGCATAGGCCCAGGCTGCCAGGTAGGTATAACGTCCGTTGCCCGACGTCTTGGGATTGGGGAAGACGATTTCGACATCGTCGCGGACCAGGTCGTCCCAGCTATCGATTCCTTTCGGATTGCCCTCGCGCACCAGAAATGCAGTCGTCGAATAGTAGGGAGACGCATTGTTGGGGAACTGTTGCTGCCAGTCCTCGGCGACCAGGCCGGCATCGGCCAGCACATTGACGTCGGTCACCTGGTTGTAGGTCACCACATCGGCTGACAAGCCTTGGAGGATGGCGCGTGCCTGCTTCGACGAGCCGCCGTGGGATTGCTTCACATTGACGGTTTCGCCGTGCTGTTCCTGCCACCAATCGACGAACTCGGGATTGATGGTGGCAAACAGCTCGCGGGCAATGTCATAAGACGAGTTCAGCATTTCACGGTCGGCCGCCATGGCCGGAGCGACAACGCCTGCCGCCAAGGATGCCGTCAGCGCGCTGGCGAGGGTGCCGCGACGAAGAAACGTGACGAAGTTCATCATTGCTCCAATTGATGGATCGGATTTTATGCCAAGGCTAAACCAGCCTTTATGGAATGACAATGAGTCTGGTTATTCGTAATGGTAATAAGCTGTGATGTGTCGGCGCTATCGACCGGCTGGCGCATCAATGATTCAGCTGGTGGTTGAGGCATCGAGGATAGGTTGACGCAGCAGACAGAGACCGACCAGGGGGCCCGGTAGCAGCAGCCAGCCAATCCATTGCTCGAGTAGCGGCCACATGGGAACGAGCATGATCAGTGACATCACCGAGATGCCGAAGCCGATGGCGTTCTGCAAGGTGAGGGCGGTGCCCAGGCGCTGAGTGGGCACCGCTTGGGCGGAGAGGGCCGAAAAGTGAGCCGAATCGACGACGGCGAGTACGCTCCACAGCCCCAGGAAGGGAACGGCGAGCAGGGCCGGCAGAGTACCGGCCCAGGGAAAGACGAGACAGCAAGTGCCGGACCCGGCCAGGCCCAGCATGGCAACGCGTCGGCTGCCGATGCGTTGGCTCAGCCAACCGCCTAGCCAGCAGCCGGGGCCGCCGATGGCGATGAGCGCGAAGCTGCCCAGCGCCAATGTCACGCCCGACGCCTGCGGCAATGCCGATGCCAACAGCAACGGCAGCAGAGCCCATAGGGTATATAGCTCCCACATGTGGCCGAAATAACCGCCAGCGGCACGCCGGTAACCGGGGATCGCGAAAACACTGAAATCGAGTGAGGCACGTGCTGGAGTCGCGCCACGTTTGGCTCTTGCCACTTGCGGTGCTTCGCCGAGCCGCCAGATCATCAGGCCGGCTATCAGCGCCAACAGAGAGGCTCCCCACACACCGCTGGTCCATGGCAGGTCGGACACGCCGGCTTCGCTGACGCCATGCAACGCATGCGGAAGCGCCGTGCCCAGCACAAGCATGCCGACCAGCCAGGCCAGCCCTAGCCCAGTACGTCCCGGTGCCCAGCCGACCATCAGCTTCATGCCGATCGGATAGATGCCGGCCAGTGTCATGCCGGTGATCAGGCGTAGGAACACGGCCGGCCAGAAGCCGCCGGCCAAGGGCAGCAATGCATTCGACATGGCGCCGATCAGGCAGGCGCCGGCAAACAGCCGGCTGGCATCGATACGATCGGCCAGACCGCTCAGGCCGATACCCAGCGTGCCCAGCAAAAAGCCTATCTGCACTGCGCCGGTCAGCCAGCCGAGGTCTGTCGCGACCAACCCCCACTCCTGCTGGAGGGCGCCGATCACTGCATTGGGGGTAAACCATAGAGCGGTGCCGAACAGTTCGGCAACGGCGATCAGGAAAATGGCCATGGGGCGCTCAAAGGCAAAATGTCATTGAGCCATGGTGTCCGACTTGCGTCGATGACACCTTGGTGGCGTGTCGAAGCGCAGTGCCCCGGCCGGAGCCGGGGCGAAAGGGTCAGAGCCCAATGGCGGACGATGTCGAGCGACGGGGATCGGCGCCGCCATAGTAGATGCCGTTGTCGATCATGATCGACTGGGCGGCGCCCATGGCGTCCTGGCGGCTGACGGTATGGCCGAGCGCCTCCAGCAGGGCGATGGTATCGGGACTGATGCCCTGTTCGATACGGATCTCGTCGGGCAGCCACTGGTGATGGATGCGTGGCACGCTGACCGCAGTCTGGATGTTCATGTCGTGGTCGATGACGTTCATCAAGACCTGCAGGGTCGTGGTGATGATTCGTGATCCGCCCGGGCTGCCCGTGACGAGGAAGTTCTTGCCGTCCTTCTTGACGATGGTCGGCGTCATCGAGGAGAGCATGCGCTTGTTGGGCTCGACCTTGTTGGCCTCGCCGCCGATCAGGCCATAGGCGTTGGGCACGCCCGGCTTGGCAGAAAAGTCATCCATCTCGTTGTTGAGCAGGAAACCGGCGCCATCGACGACGATGCCCGAGCCATAGCTGAAGTTGATGGTATAGGTGTTCGACACTGCCAGACCATTGCCATCGGCAATCGAGAAATGTGTAGTCTCGTTGGATTCGTAGGGCAACGGGTTGCCGGGAGCGATGCTTTCGCTGGGTGTCGCGGCGTCCATGCGGATCTGGCTGCGCAGCTCTTCCGCGTAACCCTTGGAGGTGATGCCTGCCAGCGGTACGTCGACGAAATCGGTATCGCCGAGATACTGGGAGCGGTCGGCGTAGGCGCGTTTCATGGCCTCTGCCATGACGTGGATAGCGGCGGCGGAGTTGAAGCCCATGGCGCCGATGTCATAGCCCTCGAGAATATTGAGCATCTGCACGATATGCGCGCCACCGGAGGAGGGTGGGCTCATGGCATAGACGTCATACCCCCGGTAAGTGCCGTGACTGGGTTCCCGAAGCGCGGGCTGGTAGTTGGCCAGGTCCTCCAGGGTCATCAAGCCGTCGTGCCTCTGCATTTCTGCAGCGATCAGTCGCGCCGTTTCGCCTTCGTAGAATTCCCGCGGACCCCGCTCGGCGATGCGCCTGAGCGTGGCGGCGAGGTCAGGCTGTCGGAAGGTGTCGCCGGCCTGGTAGAGACTGCCGTCGGGCTTGAAGAATATTTTGCGTGTCGATTCCCATTTTTCCAGTCGCTCACGTGTCTCGCGAATGCCCTCGACGAAACGTTGCGGCACGACGAAGCCGTCCTCGGCCAGGCGAATGGCTGGCGCAAGCGCCTCGGCCAGGCTCAAGGTGCCGTATCTTTCCAGCGCCAGGGCCAGACCGGCTACGGTACCGGGCACCCCGGAGGCGTTATGGGTATAGCGCGACAACTCGGAAACCGCCTCGCCCTGTTCATTCTGGAACATCGTCTCGTGGGCGGCGGAAGGCGCCTTCTCGCGATAGTCGATGGCGATGACCTTGCCGCTGTTCTCGTCCGAGATCAGCATGAAGCCGCCGCCACCGATGTTGCCCGAGCGCGGCTGGGTGACGGCCAGCGCGAAGCCGGCGGTCACTGCGGCGTCGACGGCATTGCCGCCATTGGCGAGTACGTCGCGCGCCACCTGGGATGCCAGGAAATGGCTGGTAGCCACCATGCCGCGAGTGCCTACCTCGGGATGGAAGCGCTCTCCCTCGAGAATGGCTTCCTGAGCGGAGGCGAGCGGAGTCATCGACGTGACGAAGATTGCGATGCCTAGCCATCGACGCCACCCGGCGGAAGGAGAAAGGATAGGTAGGGCCATGATCGACTCCCTTTGGAATTCTGATTGTAGGGTTAGCGTACTCACTATCGTCACCTAACGCAGCGCGCGCAAATTCCGGAGTCCAGCATCGCGACGGGAGTGCTGATAGAATGTCCGCCTTCCGTAGCTTCGCTGATGAAAGAGCCATGCCTGACGTGAATCCCGATTTCAAGATTGCGCCTTCCATCCTCTCCGCCGATTTTGCGCGCCTGGGTCAGGAAGTGGACGATGTGTTGGCTTCCGGTGCCGATATCGTGCACTTCGACGTGATGGACAACCACTACGTACCCAACCTGACCATCGGCCCGATGGTCTGCGAGGCGTTGCGCAAGCACGGGGTCACGGCACCCATCGACGTGCATCTGATGGTCAAGCCGGTGGATCGCCTGATCGGGGATTTTCTCGCTGCCGGGGCCAGCTACGTCACCTTCCATCCCGAGGCCTCCGAGCATGTCGATCGTTCGTTGCAACTGATACGCGACGGCGGCGCCAAGGCCGGCCTGGTCTTCAATCCCGCCACGCCGCTGACTTACCTCGACTACGTGATGGACAAGGTCGACATGATTCTGCTGATGAGCGTCAATCCCGGGTTCGGCGGGCAATCGTTCATTCCCGGTACGCTGGATAAGCTGCGTCAGGCACGCCAGCGTATCGATGACAGCGGTCATGACATTCGGCTCGAGATCGATGGCGGGGTCAAGATCGATAACATTGCCGAGATCGCCCGGGCGGGAGCCGACACTTTCGTGGCCGGCTCGGCGATATTCAGTGCACGTCAGGACGCGGATCCCAACCGCTACGACAGCGTGATCCGGGCGCTGCGCGATGAACTCGCCAATGCCTGAAGCGTTGGCGGGAAACGCCGAAACCCGTTGGTTTCTCTATATGATCGAGACCGCGGCGGGAGCGCTTTACACGGGAATAACCACCGATGTCGAGCGCCGCTTCGGCGAGCATTGCGGAGGGCGTCGCGGCGCACGGGCACTGCGCGGCAAGGGACCATTGACCCTGGTCCACTGCGAGCGGGTAGGAAGTCGCAGTGAGGCGCTGAAGCTAGAGGCGTCTCTGAAGCGTCTTTCGGCCGCCGACAAACGGGCCTGGTTAGTGGCCAGGCCCGCTTGCCGAGCTCGCTGAGCTACGCGCTTACCCCCTCCTTTAGTTCGCTTGACGGCTGAATAGGCGCTGACTTAACTCCTTTGTGTCAATGTCCTGAAACATTGGCATAACAGGAGAAAACAGAACAATGAAAAACAGGACCCTCGCCACCACTTGCCTGTTGGCCGGCACACCTTTCTTCTCTGCCGCGTTCGCCCAAACCGACGATACCCTGCAAAAGCTGGGCAATTTCCAGACGACGGGCACCACCGAATTTACCACCATCGATCAGCAGAGTAGCAGTGCCGATGCGATCAGAGAGACGCTGAAACGAATCGAGTTGCCCGACGGCTTCACTATCGATCTCTACGCGCTCGTACCCGATGCCCGGCATATGGCCGTAGGCCCGCAGGGGATCGTCACGTTTGTCGGCACGCGCAAGACGGAAGTCTGGGCCGTGACCGACCGCGACAAGGATCGGGTGGCCGACGAAGTGAAGAATTTCGCTCCCTCGCTGGCCAAGGCGATCCCCAACGGTCCCTGTTTTTCACCCGAGGGCGTGCTTTTCATCGCCGAACAGAATCGCATACTCGCTTATCCCGCGGCCGAGTTCTTCTATGAAAGTCCCGACGTCGTCGCGACGCCTGTCATCGCAGGCGGTGAACTGATCCCCGAGCAGTTCGTGAGTTACAACCATACTGCGCGCGTCTGCGATATCGGCCCGGATGGCAAGCTCTATGTCTCGCTGGGGCAGCCTTACAACGTTGCTCCGGCGGAACATTTGAACGCCTTTGGCGAACACGGCATCGGAGGCATCATTCGTCTCAATCAGGACGGCAGTGAGCGCGAAGTCTATTCACGGGGCGTGCGTAACTCGGTGGGGCAGGACTTTCATCCCGGTACGGGGGAGCTCTGGTTCACCGACAACCAGGTCGATGGGATGGGCGATGATATCCCTCCGGGAGAAATAAACCGACAGACTCAGGCAGCTCAGCATTTCGGTCACCCCTGGTTCGGGGGCGGAGAGGTGCGTACCAACGAGTACAAGGATCAGGAGGTGCCGGTCGAGGTCGTGCATCCGGTCGTCGAGACCGAGGCGCATGCCGCCGACCTGGGGATGGTTTTCTATACCGGCAAGATGTTTCCCGAGTCCTATCGGGGCGGTATCTTTTCCGCCCAGCACGGCTCCTGGAACCGCACCGAGCCGATCGGTGCCCGCATCATGTTCACGCCCGTCGATGCCGAGGGCAACGTGACCGGAGCGACGCAGCCCTTTGCCGAAGGGTGGCTCGACGGGAACGGTGAATACCTGGGACGTCCGGTGGATGTCGCCCAGCTTCGGGATGGCTCTCTGCTGGTCTCCGACGACTTGGCTGGGGCAGTCTATCGAATTTCCTATAACGCGAATGCCCAGGTCGCTCAGTAACCGTGACTGCCGGCAGGAGATCGCTGCCGGCTCGCTTCCATAAGGATGCCATATGAAGCCTCTCGTCGCGGTGCTGGCAATGTTCGTCGCTGGAATGGGGATAGAAGGTAGGGCCTATGCGGCAGATCCTGCCGCGGGTCGGGTTCTGGCCCGGCAATGCCAGACATGTCATGGCCTGGATGGAATCGCCCAAATACCCATCGCTCCAAATTTGGCTGGCGAGAGCCGAATCTATATCGAGACGCAGTTGAAAGCCTTCCGCAGTGGCAAGCGTGAACATGAAATCATGTCGGTCGTGGCCAAGGGGCTCAGCGACGAGGATATTTCCAACCTGGCGGCTTGGTACGAATCTATAAAGATAACCGCCACGGTGCCGGAAATTCCCTGATGGAACGCGGCTACGCCAAGGTTCGAGGCAAAGGCGTAGCCATCGTTGCAGCTCAGTGCAGTTTCATCTTGGGGCGCAGGAAGCGGTTGAGTCCGTCCACGACCACTGTCATGCCGGTCTTGACCGTGCCATGAATCGCCTGCTGATGCATGCGGTAGAGCGAGGCATAGAACAGCTTGGCGAGACGCCCTTCGATGAACAGACTGCGCGCCGAGGCGCCACGCATCAGGCTGCCCACCGCATCGAAATGGGCCAGTGAAATCAGCGACCCGCGATCGCGGAACACGAAGTCCTTGAGCGGACGCCCTTGCATGGCCGCGGTGAGGTTGCGCGCCATCAGACTCGCTTGCTGGTGGGCCGCCTGGGCGCGCGGCGGGACACGCTTGCCGTCGGGCTGCGGACAGGAGGCGCAATCGCCGAAGGCGAAGATACGCTCGTCGTCCAGGCTTTGCAGGCTAGGCTTGACCTTGACTTGATGGTTGCGCTCGGTTGCCAGCCCCAGCTCGGAGAGAAAGGACGGGGCACGAATGCCCGCGGCCCACACGCTGAGATCGGTGTCGATGCGCTTGCCGTCTGCAGTGACGAAGCCTTCCTCATCGGCACAGGTCACGCGGGTGTCGACGTGGACGTTGACGCCGAGTTTTTCGAGTTCACGGTGTACGGTGCGCCCGAACCGTTCCGGTAGGGCAGGCAGGATGCGTGGTGCAGCCTCGATCAGGTGGACATCGAGTTTGCCGCTATCCAGCGCGGTGAACCCGTAGCTATGCAGCATCTTCGAGGCATCGAACAATTCCGCCGCCAGTTCCACGCCGGTGGCGCCGGCGCCGACGATGCCTACCGTCAGCTTGGGATGGACGCGGCGCTCCGGATCGCTGTACCGCAGGAACGTATTGAGCATGTCGTGTCGAAATGTCTCGGCCTGCTGCGGGCTGTCCAGAAAATGGCAGTGGCTGGCGACCCCTGGGGTGCCGAAATCGTTGGAGACGCTGCCTAGCGCCAGGACCAGATAGTCATAGCTGACATTGCGGGCCGGGAGTATGACGGTATCGTCGTCGTCAAGGATGGGCGCCAGGGTGATGGTGCGGGCTTCGCGGTCGAGGTCGCTGAGGGTGCCACGCTGGAACTGATAACCGTGCGCCTTGGAGTGGCCCTGGTAGGAAACTTCGTCGAGTCCGGAGTCGAGAACGCCGGTGGCGACTTCATGAAGCAGGGGCTTCCATATGTGCGTGGGGTTGCGGTCGATAAGCACGATTTCGGCTTGCTTGCGCTTGCCGAGCTTGTTCCCGAGCCGGGTAACCAGCTCGAGCCCGCCCGCGCCTCCACCGACCACCACGATGCGTGGGGTAGTCATGTGGGCTCCTTACGAAAGGTTGGAAGAATAAGTCGTAAAGTGAGTCGCCAGGGTCAGGCGGTCTGGCGCCTGGAGTCGGCGACGGCTGGGGTCTAGCATAATCCTCTTATTAGAAGATTCCTATGCTGTTTCGCCGCGATGGGGTATGTTTTTTCGTAATATTACATGCATGATTTGCACAGCCAAGAGGACAACCCCATGGCACCGAGTCTGGAAGGTATACGTCTGGTGACGTTCGATCTTGACGGCACCCTTATCGACTCCGTCCCCGACCTGGCGGTGGCGGTCGATGCCGTGCTCGCCGAACATGGCCATCCTGCCGCAGGAGAGGAGAGGGTCGCCGGCTGGGTTGGCAATGGCTCGCGCACGTTGGTCGAACGGGCCTTGCGGCATGCCTCGGGGCAGGAGCCGGATACACGGATGCTGGATCGGGCGCATGATGCCTTTCTTTATCATTATGGCCGGGCTCCCAGTGAGCGTACCCGCCTATTTCCCGGCGTCCGTGAGGCCTTGGCAGCACTGCATGACCGCGGCTTGACACTGGCGATCATCACCAACAAGCCTCATGCCTTCATTGCCCCGATATTGGAGGCTCTGGAGTTGGACGGTTATTTCGATTATGCGGTGGGCGGCGACTCGTTGGCGCAGAAAAAACCCGATCCTGCGCCGCTACTGCATGTCGCCGAGCGGTTTTCGATACCGCCTCAAGCCTGTCTGATGGTGGGAGACTCACGCCATGACGTCGAGGCGGGCCGACGGGCGGGATTTCGGACCTTGGCCGTGCCTTACGGCTACAACCATGGTGAGCCGGTCGCTGCCAGTCGGCCGGATTTCCTGGTTGAATCGCTCGCGGAACTCGTTTAGGGTGCCAGAGGGCGGTTATAAAAGCCGCTAAATCAATAAGATTCAGCAATCACGAACACGTCGGATTCCACATGACGCTGAATGCCCGCCATTCCTCCCAAGGCAATGCCATGCTGATGCGCGAGGTCAAGCGCTGGCGATGGTGACGCTCCCGCCGTTGCCACGTTGGCTGCCATTCTCCGGATGGCCTTACCACCGCTTTACCGACTCATCTCAAGGAATCGACGGGCATGATGACTCCCGAACGCTTCGCCGAACTGGCGCAGGCTGGCTATAACCGCATTCCGGTTACGCGTGAAGTGCTGGCCGACCTCGATACGCCGCTTTCCACCTATCTCAAGCTGGCCGATGCACCTTGGACCTTCCTGCTGGAATCCGTACAGGGGGGGGAGAAGTGGGGACGTTATTCCATCATCGGCTTGCCGTGCCGCGAACGTATCGAGGTGCGTGGCTACCAGGTGCGCCATATCGTCGACGGTGAACAGAGCGGCATCAGCGAGGTCGAGGATCCCCTCGCCTGGATCGAACAGTTCCAGGCGCGATTCAAGGTGCCCAGTCTCGATGACCAGCCGCGTTTCGATGGCGGCCTGGTCGGTTACTTCGGCTACGACACCATTCGCTATATCGAACCGCGCCTGCGTGGGGCGCATGTCGACGCCAAACCCGATCCCATTGGCGTACCCGATATTCTGCTGATGGTCTGTGACGAGTTGGTGGTCTTCGACAACCTGTCGGGGCGCCTGACGTTATGGACACATGCCGACCCGATTCAGGCTGAGGCCTACGCTCATGCCTGTCATCGCCTGGAGTCGCTGGAAAGCCAGCTGCGCAGTGCCGTCGCCAGGTCGGCCAGCCCGGGCACCGGGCGTGCCGCGGTGGAAGAAGGCCATTTCACCTCGGGGTTCACCGAAGAGGGCTTCAAGGCGGCCGTCGACAAGATCAAGGAGTACGTGCTGGCCGGTGACGTCATGCAATGCGTACCGTCGCAGCGCATGTCGATCCCGTTCCAGGCACCGCCGCTGGATCTTTACCGCGCGCTACGCAGCCTGAATCCGTCCCCGTACATGTTCTTCTTCAATCTTGGCGACCATCATGTCGTCGGCTCGTCGCCGGAGATCCTTACGCGGCTGGAGAACGGCGAGGTGACGGTGCGACCTATCGCCGGTACCCGCAAGCGTGGCCGTAACGAGGAAGAGGACAAGGCGCTCGAGGCCGACCTGCTGGCCGACCCCAAGGAAATCGCCGAGCATGTCATGCTCATCGACCTGGGACGCAACGACGTAGGGCGTATCAGCGAGACCGGCAGTGTCCAAGTGACCGACAACATGGCCGTCGAGCGCTATTCCCATGTCATGCATATCGTGTCCAACGTCACCGGACGCCTCAAGCCGGGGCTATCGGCGATGGACGTGCTGCGTGCGACGTTCCCGGCCGGTACGCTCTCGGGGGCGCCCAAGATTCGCGCGCTGGAGATCATCGACGAGCTCGAACCGGTCAAGCGCGGCATTTATTCGGGCGCCGTCGGCTACCTATCGTGGCACGGCAACATGGACACCGCCATCGCCATTCGCACTGCGGTGATCAAGGATGGCGAATTGCACGTCCAGGCCGGTGCCGGCATCGTCGCCGATTCGGTACCCGAACTCGAATGGCAAGAAACCCTCAACAAGGGGCGTGCGCTGTTCCGTGCAGTGGCCATGGCCGAGCGGGGGCTGGATAATCTCGGCGACTAGGCGTTTACGAAAACTCCCTGCCTTGACAGGCAGGGACGATAACCACACTATAGCGGGCATGCATACACCAGATTCTATCCGTTCAAGCCAGTGGTGGCGCTCCTAAGCGGGGCGGCACACTCATGTCTTGAACATATGCCGCCGTCAGGGCGGCATTTTTGTGTCTGGTCCCCCTGTACGGCTGGCGAAGTTACATTGACCGGCCTGGGTAAATAGCTGGGTAAGAAAGGGGGGCAGCCACATGAACCGTGAATCGAATCAAGGATCTAGCGCGATGTCCGTGTTGATGATCGACAACTACGACAGTTTTACCTTCAATGTCGTGCAGTATCTGGCCGAGCTGGGTGCCGAGGTCGAAACGCACCGCAATGACAACCTGACGCTGGCGGACATCGAGCGCATGGCGCCGAGTCATATCGTGATCTCGCCGGGGCCCTGTACGCCCAACGAGGCCGGAGTTTCCCTAGACGTCATTCGCCATTTCGCGGGCCAACTGCCGATTCTGGGCGTCTGCCTGGGGCATCAGGCGATTGGCCAGGTCTTTGGGGGCAAGGTAATACGGGCGCCGAAAGTCATGCATGGCAAGACGTCACGGGTCCATCACCATGGCAACGGGGTATTCGCGGGGCTCGACGATCCTCTCGAGGTGACGCGCTATCATTCGCTGGTCGTCGATGCCGACAGCCTGCCCGATGAGCTCGAGATCACGGCCTGGGTAGGGGATGACGACGTCACGCCCGGGTTGATCATGGGGCTGCGCCATCGCGAACTCGACGTCGAAGGCGTGCAGTTCCATCCCGAATCCATTCTGACGCGCCAGGGGCATCAGTTGCTGGCCAATTTTCTCGAGCGCGGCCGGTCCTGAGGGCCTGGCCGGGACGACGCTACCCGAAGGAGACCCGACATGCAGATGCGTGAGGCGATCGACGCCGTGATGCACGGCCACCATCTGAGTTACGCCGAGACCCATGCCGTGATGCGTTACATCATGACCGGCGAAGCGACCGATGCCCAGATCGGCGGCTTTCTGATCGGGCTGTCGATGAAGGGTGAAACCGTCGACGAGGTGGCGGCGGCCGCGCAGGTAATGCGCGAGCTGATGACGCCGGTCGAACTCGCTTCTCTCGATAATGTGGTGGATATCGTCGGTACGGGCGGCGATAGGGCCAATCTGTTCAATGTCTCCACGGCATCGAGTTTCGTGGTTGCCGCCTGTGACGCACGTGTCGCCAAGCATGGCAACCGCAGCGTATCGTCGTCGTCGGGAAGCGCCGACCTGTTCGATGTCGCCGGCATCAAGCTCGATCTTTCGCCGGCGCAGGTGGCCCGCTGTATCGACCAGGTGGGTGTCGGTTTCATGTTCGCTCCCATGCACCACAAGGCGATGCGCTATGCGATCGGGCCGCGGCGTGAGATGGGCGTGCGTACGGTGTTCAATGTCCTCGGGCCGTTGACCAACCCCGCTGGCGCCCAGCATCAACTGCTGGGCGTTTACAAGCCGGAGCTGGTCGCCCTGATGGCCGAAACCCTGCAACGCCTGGGAAGCCGGCACGTGCTGGTAGCGCATGCCGAGGACGGTCTCGACGAGATTTCACTGGCGGCGCCCACGCGCATCGCCGAGCTGCGTGATGGACAGATTACCGAGTACGTCGTTACGCCGGAACAGCTGGGGGTCGAGCGTCAGTCACTCGAGTCGCTCAAGGTCGTGACTGCCGAAGACAGCCTGCGCCTGGTCAAGGAAGCCTTGAAAGGGGAAGGGGCGGCGGCCGATATCGTTGCCTTGAATGCCGGCGCGGCGCTCTATGCGGCCGATGTGGCGGACAGTATCGAAGAGGGCGTGGCGCTTGCCCAGGATGCCATGGCCACCGGCCTGGCGCTGGAAAAGATGAAAGAACTGACCGACTTCAGTCGCGTGTTCACGGACCAGGCATAAGCCGCTGCACATCAGGAACATCCCATGAGTCCATCCGACAATCTGCCTACCATCCTGGCCCGTATTCTCGCCCGCAAGGACGAAGAGATCGCCGAACGGCGAGCCGGCGTCTCCGAGCTGACCCTGCTGGAGCGCGCCCGTGAGCAGAGCGCGCCACGCGGTTTCATCGACGCCCTCAACCGGACCATTGCCGAGGGCGACCCGGCAGTGATCGCCGAGATCAAGAAAGCCTCGCCGTCGCGTGGCGTGATTCGCGAGGATTTTCGTCCTGCCGAGATTGCTCGGGCCTACGCTGAGGCCGGGGCCAGTTGCCTGTCGGTCCTCACCGATGCCGATTTTTTTCAGGGGCACGAGGAGTACCTGATTGCCGCCCGTGAAGCCTGCGAGCTGCCGGTGATTCGCAAGGACTTCATCGTTCACGGCTATCAGGTCAGCGAGGCGCGTGCCATCGGCGCCGACTGTATCCTGTTGATCGTGGCCGCCCTGGACGATGCCCGGCTCAAGGATCTGCATCAGCAAGCTGGCGAGCTGGGGATGGACGTGCTGGTCGAAGTTCACGATGCTCTCGAACTCGAACGCGCCCTGGCGCTGGATCTGGCGCTGGTGGGAATCAACAATCGTGACCTGCGCAGCTTCGAAACCAGCCTGGATACCACGTTCCAGCTATTGTCCCGCATTCCCGGTGACGTCACGGTGATTACCGAGTCCGGCATCAATACGCGGGGCGATGTCGAGCACATGCGCGAATACAACGTGAACGGCTTTCTGGTGGGCGAGGCCTTCATGCGCGAAGCGGATCCGGGCGCCGCGCTGCGGCGTCTGTTTTTCTAGATGCGCGTGCCATGTGACCTATTGCGCGGGCCGCCCTTGGGCGGCCCGCGTCGTTACTGGCTCAGAAGTCCAGCTCCAGCCCAGCATAAAAGGTGCGTCCCGGTGCCGTGTCGAAATAGCGCTCATTGCTCGCATTGATCAGCAGGTTGGCGTAATGCTCGCGATCGAAGAGGTTGCGCACGCCCAGATAGCCTTTGAGCAGCGTGTCACCGCCAAACCGCCAGCCATCACCGGCGCGCAGGTTGACCAGCCAATAGTCGTCAACCTCGACCTCATTGGCGTCGTCCGCCACCATATCGCCGATATATTGCGTCTCGAGTGTCGCGAAGCGCTCATCGACACCCTGCCAGGAGAGTTGGTTATTCCAGGTCTGTTCCGGCAGGCCGGGGATACGATTGCCGTCGTAGTCGTTTCCACCGGAGGTGTAATCATCGTATTCGTAGCTGGCCAATGTCAGAGCGCTATCGATGCGCCAGGCGGGGGTGAGCTGCCAGCCCAGCGAGGTTTCGATGCCTTCCTGCAAGCTTTCGCCGGCATTGCGGTAATAGCTTTTTCCGGCTTCGTTCTCGTAAGCGATCAAGGAATCGTGAACGCGGGTCGAAAACACAACGACGTCGTAATTCAGACCATTGGCGAAATGACCCCGCAGACCGATTTCGCGATTCCAGGCCTTCTGCGGCTCTACGTCGGGATTGAAACCTGCGCCATTCGGATTGGCAAACTCGGAGAAAGTCGGGGTCTCGTAGGAGGTGCCCGTGGATAGATAGAGCTGATGATTGGGAAGATAACGCAAGCTCAGGCCCGCGCTGCCACTCCACTGATCGAAGGTGCGCTCGCCACTGCCGTCCTCGCCGTCGCTCGAAAGCTGGTCGTCGATGTCGAACGTTACCCGGTCGTAGCGCGTGCCTAGCGAGAGCATCCAGCGTTCGGTCAGTTCCAGATCACCCTGCACGAACGCGCCGATGGAGGTGG
This sequence comes from Halomonas sp. McH1-25, assembly GCF_022348165.1. GTDB lineage: Bacteria > Pseudomonadota > Gammaproteobacteria > Pseudomonadales > Halomonadaceae > Modicisalibacter. The sequence continues at coordinate 76,914 of NZ_JAKRFI010000010.1, read as the reverse complement.
CTTTTTGCGTTTCGTCCTGGGAGCGGCGTACGTGCTCCCCGTCGATCAGTACATCGTCGCTATGGCGATTATCGACCTGCCGAGCGACGTCGACACCCGTCATGTATCGCAGGGGCAGGCCGCCCAGTTCCATCGCCTGGTGATACTCGGCGCTGCCGCCATAATAATCGCGATCATAGGCGATGTAGTTCTGAACATCCGTTATCGATCGGCTGCCGCCCGCAAAGGCCAACTGCTGCTGATAATCGCGATGTAAATAGAAGCCCTTGAGATAAAACTGGCCAGGTCCGGCCGAGAGATCCTCGTATTGCAGGCCGATCACTTGCTGATCGACTTCCTGCCCGGCGTCGATTCGGTCGGGCGAGTAATCATAGTAGCCTTCGCTATCGATCGTGCCGCGACGGTCCTCTTGGACCAGTGCCCGCGTCATGCCGCCCGGGTCTTCGGCATAGGGGCTATCGAGCAGATTGACGATGGTGGTAATGGCGCGGTCGTGGCCCAAGTCGCGGCGCAGCTTGGCGTTGAAGAGATATTTCTCCGCCGAGCTGTGATCGCGATAGCCTTCGATATCGAGTGCGGAAAAGCTCACATGGTGTGACCATGAGCCGTTCACGCCACCGTTTTGCGCCGACAACTTGCGATAGCCGTCACTCCCCACGCCAAAGCGAACACTGCTGCCCGGATCGTCACGCCCATCCGCCGTGGTCACGCTGATCACACCACCCGACGCGTTGCCATATTGGACCGCCGCCGGGCCACGGATGACTTCAATACGCTGGGCGCTATCCAGATCGATGGCGTCGGTCTGGGCCTGACCATCCGGGAGGGTATAGGGAATTCCATCGACCATCAGCGTGATGCCGCGCACTCCCCAAGGGGTACGGGCACCAAAACCACGAATGGAGATACGCTCGCCCTGGGCGAAGTTGTTACGGTTCTGGAGATAAACGCCAGGCACCATATTCAGGGATTCATCGAGTCGAACGCGCTGCTGGCCCTGTTGAATGGCCTCTTGCTCGACCACCGAGATGGCCTGGGGCGTGGTATAGAGTTCGCGTTCCAGGCGGGGGGCGCTGACTTCCAGTGTGGGTAGTGTGCTTGGCGTAGCGTCCTGTGCCTGCGCCTGGATAGTGGGTATCGAACCAAGCAAGCAAAATGACAGCATCCTGCATCTGTTCACACGTTCCCTCGTTCTTTCGTTATGTTCGGTGGCCTTAGTGTTGCAGGCGTGCCGCAAGGCGGCAAGCCGAAGCGGTTCAGGCATACTCCGGCGAGTCGACGTGAATCAGGCTGATCAAGGTATCGCCGGGCTTTGGAGAAAGGGGGGAGCGTGTATTGGCGACCCGGATGCGCCCGTTCGGACCGATGCTGAACATCGGCAGCAGGCGCTGATCGTGGATGGTGCAATAGGCGTCCAGCGCAAAGCTATCCGTCATGCGTGCGCTGCGCAATTCGGCACCTTGTTCGAGCAGCTGCGAAAGTCGTGCGAAAGTGGCTTCGTCGTCGAAAAGAACCGCTAGGTGTTCCAAGGCCCGTTCGCGATGACGATGTGCGTTGCGGGCATCCTCCTCAGCAAGCAGGAACACCTTGCCATGCCCCAGGATGTGCTCGAAATGCAGAACGGCGAGATTGTTGAGCTCGCGATAAGGGGACAGCGGCAGTAAGTAACCGATTCCAGTGAGCTCCAGATGCTGTGCGGCATGCTCGGAGAGCGGGTTGCCGTAGTAGACCGGCAGCCCCGCCATCCGCGCTTCCTGCACGGCGTCCCAGTTGTTGTCGGCCAGACGCACGGCGACGCCGGCTTCGGTGAGCTTCAGTGCGATGGCCCGGGCCACCGGATTGGCGCCGATGATCAGAAACCCGGAGGCTTCCGGTTCGCTGACGTTCAACAATCGGGCGAGCGGCCGTGACAGCAGGCTCTGCATGACGACGGTGCTGATGATGACGAGAAACACGACGGGAACCAGGATGTCGGCGCCCGAGACGCCGGCCGCTTCGAATCGAATGGCGAATAGCGAGGCGACGGCAGCGGCCACGATACCGCGGGGCGAGAGCCAGGCAAGCAGGGCCTTTTCGCGCCATTCGAGACCGCTGCCGAGCGTACACAGCCACACGGAGAGGGGGCGGGCAACCCACAGCAGGATGGCCAGAAACCCCCAGGCCGGCCATGAGAGCAGGGCTAGCTGTTCAGCGGTCAGGCGCGCGGCCAGCAGGATGAACAGGCCGGAAATCAATAGGACCGACAATGTCTCCTTGAACTCGATGATATGCTGGGTGGGCACGCCACGCATGTTGGCCAGCCACACGCCCATCACCGTCACCGTGAGCAGGCCGGACTCGTGGAACAGGGCATTGGACAGGGTGAACAGGGTCAGCACGATCATCAGCGTGCCGAAGCTGTGCAGGCGCTGTGGCAGCCAATGGTGGCGCAGGACCAGCCCCCACAGATAGCCGCCGAGCATGCCCAGACCGAAACCGATGGCGGCGGTGCGGACAAACATCGACAGGGTATGCGAGAGCGCCCCCTGGCCTTGGCCGAGAACCACGAACTCGAAGACCAGTACGGCGGCGATGGCGCCCACGGGGTCGATCAGGATGCCTTCCCAGCGCAATATCTGGGTCAGGTGGGCACGCGCCCGGAGTGTCTGCAACAGCGGCAGCACTACGGTGGGACCGGTAACCACCAGAACGGCACCCAGCACGCTGGCCATCTCCCAGGTGAGATCGAGCAGGACGTGGGCAGCCACGGTGGCGACAGTGCCGGTGATCAGGGCGCCCCAGGTCACCAGCCGCCGTACCGTGCGGCCATGTCCGCGCAGGTCCTTGAAATCCAGGGTCAGACTGCCTTCGAACAGAATGACGGCGACAGCCAGGGAAACCAGTGGAAACAGCAAGTCGTCCAGCAGAATATCCGGTTCGAGCAGGCCGGTGACGGGGCCCGACAGAATCCCGGCGACGAGCAGTGGCAGGATGGCAGGCAGGCGCATCCGCCAGGCGGCCCACTGACAGATGAGGGCCAGCAGGCCGATGCCTGCCAGAGCGATGGCCGGTGTCTGCATTGTCACGTTTCCCTGGTCGACGTAAGAACAGCCGCGCAGCCTAGCGTTGCCCGCGTCGGCTTGCAATGCCATTAAGAGGATCGATTCAGCAGACCTTGCGGTTGTGTCCTGCTGGCGTGTCGCGCCACAAGGATGGCTCGGAGCCTGCCCGCTTCAGCGGTGAAATAACCATACGAGGCCGGAGAGGACAGCGCTGACCAGGATCATCGTGGTAATGGGAAAATAGAAAGCGAAATTGTCCCGCTTGATGACGATGTCGCCCGGCAGGTGACCCAGAGGCAGCTTCGAAAGCCAAGGCCACAATAGGCCGATGATTACTATTGCGATGCCGATAATGATCAGAGGGCGGGACATGACAGCCTCCCGGGTACGATGTGACTTGCCAAGCTCGGAGCAACGGCTGCCGTTGCTCCGATTCCAGTCAGGCTTGTTTTACGGCCTGCAAGAGTCCTTGCAGGGGATGTCGCAGTTGGATGTCCGACAGTCGCTTGGCCTGGCTGCGACAGGAGTAGCCGGTGGCCAGCAGACGCCCGGCATTGGCCGGGTCCTCCGTCACCTCCCGCCAGGAGAGGTCGTAGATTCGCTCGGAGGTGTCGCGGTTACGCGCCTCGTGGCCATAAGTGCCGGACATGCCGCAGCAACCGGTGGCCACCAGCTCCAGTTCCAGACCGAAGGCGGCAAAGACCTGCTGCCAGGCCTTGGGCGAGCCGGGGGCAGTGGTCTTCTCGGTGCAGTGCGAGAGCAGCCGGAAGCCGGGATCGTCGAGGGCCAGGCCGCCCGGCGCCAGGCGCCGTCCCAGCGAGACCAGCCACTCCTGCAGCAGCAGCACGTCGGGTGTGGCGTCCGGCCCCAGCGCCTTGGTGTACTCCTGGCGATAGGTCAGCGTCATCGCCGGGTCGATGCCTACCAGCGGCACGCCGAATGTCGCCAGGCTGCGCAGCCGGCGCGCCTGTTTCTCGGCGGTGCGCTCGAAGGCGCCGAGGAAACCCTGCACCTGCAGCGGCTTGCCGTTGGCCGTAAACGGGGCGACGAACACGCGGATGTCGAGTCGCGACAACAGCTCGACGACGTCCATCACCAGCTTGGACTCGAAATAACTGGTGAAGGCATCCTGCACGAGGATCACGCTGCGTGTCTTCTGCCGTTCGGTGAGCAGGCCCAGACTGGTCGGCGTGGCCTCGCTGATGCCCCAGGCCCTGAGCTGCTTGGCCAGGCTGGCGCGCGAGAGCGTCGGGCTATCGACCATGCCCAGGCCGTTGGCCATCAGGCGGTCCACCAGGCGATGCCGCAGCAGGCCATTGTAGAGTGGCGCGATACGCGACAGGTGGGGCGCCATGAATTCCAGTCCGCCAATCAGATAGTCGCGCAGCGGGCGCTGGTAGCGGCCGTGGTAAACCTCGAGAAACTGCGAACGAAACTCGGGCACGTTGACCTTGATCGGACACTGGCCGGCGCAGGATTTGCACGCCAGGCAACCGGCCATGGCGTCGTAGACTTCATGGGAGAAATCCGCTTCGCCGCGGCGTTGGCGCCAGGTATTGGCCAGGCGCAGCGGCAGGTCGCGCACGAAACCCCAAGTGCCCTCGGCCTTCTTCCTGCGTGATTCCTCGACGACGTCGGTGCCGGCGTTGCCCTGCAGACGCAGCCACTCGCGCATCAGGCTGGCCCGCCCTTTGGGCGAGTGAATGCGCTGACGCGTGCCTTTCCACGACGGACACATGGCATCGGCCGGGTCGTAGTTGTAGCAGGCGCCGTTGCCGTTGCAGTACACCGCGGACTGATGCGCCTGCCATACGCGCTCGTCGATCTGGCGGTCGAGCTGGCCGCGGGTGGTCACGCCGTCGATGGTCAGCAGCCCCGGATCGACCCACTTGACGGTTTCCTCGGCGACGCTATCGGCCGTGGCGCCGGCATCTTCGGGCCGGATAGCGTTACCGGCGGCTTCGGGCCGGATAGAAAGCGGCGTGGCGATCTTGCCGGGGTTGAGCTGGTTGTGCGGATCGAAGGCGCCCTTGAGGCGTTGCAGCGTCGGGTAGAGCTCACCGAAAAACTGGGGGGCATATTCCGAGCGTACGCCCTTGCCGTGCTCACCCCACAGCAGGCCGTGGTAGCGCTGGGTCAGCGCGGCGACCTCGTCGGAGATCTCGCGGATCAGGCGCTCCTGGGCTGGGTCCTTCATGTCGATGGCCGGGCGCACGTGCAGCACGCCGGCATCGACGTGACCGAACATGCCGTACTCGAGGCCTCGGGCATCCAGCGCCGCACGAAACTCGGCGATGTAGTCGGCCAGGTGTTCGGGCGGTACCGCGGTATCCTCGACGAACGGGATGGGGCGCTTCTCGCCCTTGGCGTTGCCGAGCAGGCCCACGGCGCGCTTGCGCATGGCGTAGACGCGGCCGATCTGCTCGCGGCCCTCGGCCAGGGTATAGCCCAGTCGCTCGACACTGGCATCGGAAGCCAAGTGATCGGTGAACGTCCTCACCCTGGCCTCGAGTTCGTCGGGGTCGTTGGCGTTGAATTCGACCAGATTGATGCCACGGATCGCCGGCGCCGCCACTGGGCGCGTCGCGGTCGCGGTGTCGCCGTCGATGTCCGTGGCCCGTTCGGTGGCCCGGGCCTCGCCGGCGGGGAAGAACTCCGCCACGCTGTCCCAGACGAAATCCTCCATGGCCAGCGCCAGTACCTTGTCGTCGACGGTCTCGATGGAGGTGGGGCGGGGCAGCTCGGCCGACGCCGCGGCGTCTCCCAGGCCCATCAGCGCCCGGGCGTCGCGCAGGGCATCCATGAAGCTGGCATAGCGCACGTTGACCAGCGTCGAGCACTTGGCCATCGGGAGCACGTTGAGGGTGGCTTCGTTGAGCAGGCCCAGCGAGCCTTCCGAGCCGCACAGCACGCTATTGAGATCGAAGCGGCCATCGACGGTGCGCAGGTGCGCCAGGTCGTAACCGGTCAGGCAGCGGTTGAGCTTGGGGAACCTGGCCGCGATCTGCTCGCGCTGGGTGTCGATGATCTCGCGGGCGGTGCGGTGAACGTCCCCGACGATGCCGTCGCGCTCGCACAGGCCGTTCAGCTCGTTTTCCGTGACGGGGCGACTCTCGAAGCGCTCGCCGCCGAGCAGCACCGTGTCGAGTTCAAGGACGTGATCGCGGGTCTTGCCATATTCGCAACTGCCCTGGCCGCTGGCGTCGGTGGAGATCATGCCGCCGATGGTGGCGCGGTTGGAGGTCGACAACTCAGGGGCGAAGAACAGCCCGTAAGGCTTGAGCGCGGCATTGAGCTGATCCTTGACCACCCCGGCCTGCACGCGTACCCGACGTCGCTCGACATCGATATCGACGATGCGATTCATGTAACGCGACACGTCGACCACCAGCCCATCGGTCAGCGACTGGCCGTTGGTACCGGTGCCGCCGCCGCGCGGGGTGAGCACGATGTCGCGGAACGTCTCACGGCCGGCGAGCCGGGCAATGCGCACCAGATCGTCGGCATCGCGCGGGTAGAGCACCGCCTGCGGCAGGCGCTGATAGATGGAGTTGTCGGTGGCGAGCACCGTGCGATTGGCATAGTCCGGGGCGATGTCGCCAGCGAAACCCTCCTTGCGGAGAGCATCGAGGAAAGCGACATAGCGGGAATCGACCCGGGATAGAGAGTCCAGTCGTGCGATCATGTTCTCGATTATCAAGCTAGTCGGTGCAGGCGCAGGCGTTACCTTACCAGAGATAGGCTTGGCCGTTGCCTAAAAGCCATAAAGGCGTGCAGGGTTGTGCACAAGAATCTTCTCAAGGATGGCATTCCTGTCCACGAGGCGCAGTAGCTCGTCGACGAGATCACCATCGTTGGGCATGGGCCCTGGCAGCTTTACGTGTGGCCAATCGGTGCCAAAGACGCAGCGCTCCTCATTACGTTCGACCAGAGCAGAGAAGAAAGGGTCCACGTCGCGGTAAGGCGTGCTCGCCTGAGTGGTCATGCGATTGGGACCGGAAAGTTTTACCCAGGTGTCGCCTTTCTCCAGGCGTTGCAGAAGATGTTGGAAACCAGGATGGTCGATGCCCCTCTGCGTAGGCACGTGGCCCATGTGGTCGATGACCTTGGCCACGGGTAGACGGTCGAGAGTAACGCCTAGACTCTCGAAGTTCGATACATCGATGAGGCATTGAACGTGCCAGCCCCACTGGGCGATTCGCTCGCTGAGCGACGTAATGGCATCGAAATCCACGCCGCCAGGGAACAGCAGATTGATTCGAACGCCGCGAACCCCCAGGCCATGCAGTCGCTCGATCTCTTCATCGCTGACATCGGCATCCAGAACCGCGACGCCGCGCCATGCAAGACTCTGTTCAAGAGCATGTTGCAGCCCATCAATTAGGCGGCGATTGTCCGTGCCGTAGACACTGGGTTGCACCAGTACCGCTCGCTCGAAACCCAACACGGATAGCAAGTGCCGATAGGCGTCGTCGTCGGCATCCGGTGGCGTATAGCCGCGGGCCGGATGGTATGGATACCGATCGGCCGGACCGAATAGGTGCGCGTGACAATCACAAGCCCCTTTAGGAAGAGCGCGACTTGGACGCCGTGGGGTGGGATCGGGCCCGGGAATATCGGGAGTTGTCATGGTGTTTCCTTACGCGTGGTGGAAAGTAGACCGAGACGACGTGATGCATTGGTTAAATGCAAACGCATAGCTGCACGCGCCTCTTCAGGCTCGGCGCTGAGAATGGCTTCGACGATGTTCTGGTGCTCGACCTGGACGATCTGCTCGAGTTTGGCATCTTGAGCGGAATGCCGGCGAGCGGTAGCGATAGCCACCGACATGCGGTTGTAGAAGAAGTCGATGAATTCACAGAAAAAATGATTACCGGTTGCAGACGCGATTGCTTGGTGCAGGGCAAGGTCGTACGCCACGCTGTCCTTCTTGCTCGGCAGGCTATTGGCCAGTCGATCGAGTGCCAACGCTATGTCGTGGCGTTGCGACTGGTTGGCATGAATTGCGGCTTGTGCAGCGGCACCGGCTTCAATTTCACGGCGCATTTGGTAAATCAGGCGAAGTTCATGCAGGTCGACTTCGTCTGCGGTAAGCGAAAACACGGGCCGAGGGGGCAAAGTAGCGGCGATATAGGTGCCGCTACCCTGCTGGGTATAGACCAAGTTGGCGCGTCTCAGCTCGGCTATCGCCTCGCGGATGACCGTGCGGCTTATGCCGAAGCGCGCCATTAGGTGCGCTTCGGTGGGCAGCTTCGAGTTAGGTGGATAACATCCTTCACGAATTTCGCGCTCGAGGGTAGCCGCAACCTTGGCCGAGAGGCGTTGGCCACGTGCAGCGGGAGACTGAGATCTAGTCATCCCAGCATGTCCGGCAGCCACAGGGTGACAGCGGGAACATATGCGATCAGCCCCACCACGAGCAGCAACACGCCCAAGAAAGGCAGCAAGTGCTTGGCGATACGCTCGATGCTCATGCCGCTGACTGACGAAGCGACGAAGATAGAATAGCCTAGCGGGGGCGTGACCATGCCGACGGCGAAATTGATAACCACCATCGCACCTAACTGTATGGGATCCAGGCCGATTTGGGCACCAATGCCGATCAGCACACCGCTCATGATCACCATGGCTGAAATGTTATCCATTACTGCCCCGAGCACCAGCAGCAATAGGTTGATGAACAGCAGCAGAAGCAGCGGGTTGGTGGTGAGCCCGAGTATGACTTCGGTGATTTTCGTGGGCAGTTGTTCGCTTGCAATGACGAATGCGAAACCGTAGGCGGTCACTATAATGAACATGATCACAGCGGTGGTGCGCATGGCATTGATCAGTAAACCGGGAAGTTGTCGCCACTGCAGGTCCCGATAGATGAACAGACCGATGATGGCGCTGTAGAAAGCTCCCACCATGGCAGCTTCGGTGGGTGTAAATATACCGCCGTAGATACCGCCGAGAATGACGACGGGTGCCAGTAGTGCCCACAAGCCATCGCGAAGCGCCGAAAGAATCTCTGCGCCGGTAGCCCGTTGCTCACTGACGATGCCCTGGCGCTTGGCGTAAAAAACGCTGATCAAACAAAACCCCGCCGCGGCGAGCAAACCGGGAATCACGCCCGCTAAGAAAAGTTTGGAAATCGACTCTTCAGACAGTACGCCCCAAATCACCATTGGAATCGACGGTGGAATCATTTGGCCCAGCGGACCCACGGCCGTCGCCAAGGCGGCGGCGTAACCGCGTTTGTAGCCACGTGTTTCGAGCTCGTCGATCATGACCGAGCCGATTGCCGCAGTAGTCGCGGGGGCGGAGCCAGAGATTGCACCGAAGAAGGTGCCGGCACCAACGGTCGACATCGACAATCCCCCGGGCAGATGCCCGATAAAGGTGGACGCCACCCTAACGAGTCGTCTCGACAGCCCGCCTGCTCCCATGAGCTCACCCGCGAGGATAAAGCCGGGAATGGCCAACAAGCTGGTGGTGCTACTGCCGGCCATGAAGCGCTGCGCGGCGATCAAGGGGTTGAGGTCTGCCATCCACACGCCAATTAACGTCAGCAGCCCGAGCGCAATGGCGATTGGTGTACCAATGATAAGAAGGCCGAAAAGGCCAAAGATCAAGACTAGACCCGTGTCATCCATTGTCTTGTGCCCTCAGTGCATTGAGTGAGCTGGGCCTGACCAGTAGCACGAAGGCGTGGATGGTGATGAGTGCACCGCCCACGGGTAACGCTGCATTCTTCACCCACAAGGGATAGCGAATGGCTGGAGAGACCTGGCTCGAGGTGAATTCCATGAAGCCGTACCCCGTCCACACCATGGCTAGGCCGAACAGCAGTACGAGCAGTACATTAATACGCTCTACGAGACCCGCCAGTGAGTCGGGCAGCATCGATAGGATTAAGGTGACACGAACGTGCTCGAAACGACGCACCAGCGAGCTGGCGAACAGAAATGTCATCCAGGAGGCGGCGAGTAGAGCGACCTCATCAGACCATGACAGCGAGTCTTGCAGTACATAGCGATAGAAAACGCCCAGCAAGAGTGTGCCGACCATGATCAGAGCGATCAGAGCGCCGAGATAGTGGCTGAGCGTAGCCAGGTGTCGGCTGAATGCATCCAAATGGCGATACATGGTGTCTTCCCAACGAAAGTCGGCCCGGCGTTAGCCGGGCCGGGGATTTACTCGGAGAGTTGCTCCAGAGCCTTGTCGATCAACTCGCCACCTATTTGGTCGCGATACTCGTCATAGACTGGTGAGACTTGTTTGCGAAATGCCGATACATCGTCGATCTCATTGACTTTCATGCCCATGTCCTCGATCTGGGCAAGGATGGTCTCGTCATTGGCGGCTACGGTCTGACGCTGGCGCTCGATTGCCTTGTCAGCAGCCTCGTGAACGACAGCCTGCATGTCGGTGGGAAGACGCTCCAGGGCCTGTTTGGAAATCAGCAGGCCCAACGCATTATAGGTATGACGCGTCAAAGACAGGTACTGCGTCACTTCCGGATATTTATTGGCATAAATCACCGGAAGCGGAATTTCCAGGCCATCGACTGTGCCTTGTTGGACGGCAGTAAAGGCCTCACTCCAGGCGAGTGGAGCGGGGTTGGCGCCGAGCGCCCGGAAACTGGCGAGGAAAAGATCGCTGGGCTGTACTCGCATCTTGATGCCATCAAAATCCTCAGGCGAGACGATCGGGCGAACGTTGTTGATGGTGTTACGGAAGCCTGCCTCGGCGAACCCTAGGCCGATGATGCCCTCCGGTTCGAGGCGTTGCATGAGCGTTTGGCCGACATCGCCGTCGAGGACGGCATGCGCCTGTTCGCTGCTTGCATAGAGGAAGGGCAGGTCATTGAGCTGAAAGCTGGTGTCAATAGTGCTGATCTGGGTGCCGGTAATGACTGCGGCATCGAGTATCCCTAACTGCATGCCTTGCAGCATTTCCGTGTCGTCGCCGAGCTGATGGTTGGGGAAAAACTGTACGTCGAACTCTCCCGGCGCGGCTTTTTCCAGTTCCTCGGCGAAGTAGTGGGCGGTGATGGCATACGGATCCACCTTGCTATCGGCAGTAGTCCACCCCAGCCGAAGGGTTGTCGCAGCTTGAGTTTGGGCCGAGACGGTGAGGGCTCCGGCCAGCAGAACCGTGGTGAAGGATGAGATGTATCGCATGCGGGAGTTTCCTTGATGGCCAAGTGTTTGAATCGCGACGAGAGGGCTAGATTTGTCTGATGAATTTGTTGGAAATGGCATTTTTTCTTTTTTTGTCAGACATGTTGAACTTTACTAAGAAGGTTTTATATAAGGAAATTAACCTTAAGGAGAATTTTAATTAAAGGAAAATTAATGTATGTGAAATTTCGGCCTGGCGCGGTTACCTGTGCTCCCATACCAGCGGTATATGTTTCTGCGCAGGCATTCAGGGCATGTTTCGCTTACAATAGAGGGTCATTTTTTCGAGACACGTGAGTCTGTGCATGATGACTTGGCTGGCCGTGGCGGCGGGCGGAGCGCTTGGGGCCTTGAGTCGCTATCTGTTGAATGGGTGGCTGACTGGCATGTTGGGACGTGGGTTTCCCTGGGGAACCTTCGGGGCCAATCTGATCGGCTGTTGCTTGATCGGGGCGCTCTATGTCTGGCTGACCCAGGAACTGAGGCTGGCGCCCATCTGGCAGGCCGTGTTGATGGCGGGCTTCACCGGTGCTTTCACCACGTTTTCCACCTTCGCGCTCGAAACGCTGACACTGTTCGAGTCCGGGCGCGGGTTGGTAGCCGCGCTCTATGTATCGTCCAGTCTGGTGCTGGGTGTCGCTGGCGTGGCGCTGGGTATGAAGCTGGCACGCGTATTACTTTAACGATTCACTGACGGATAGGACTCCATGCTCGATCCCAAACTGCTTCGCAGCGATCTCGAACAGGTCGCGCAACGTCTGGCCAAGCGCGGTTATGCGCTGGATGTCACGCAATTCGAGGCGCTGGAAAGCCGGCGCCGCGATCTGCAGACCGAGACCGAACAACTGCAGAACGAGCGTAACACCCGCTCCAAGGCGATCGGCAAGGCCAAGGCCGCAGGCGAGGACATCGAGCCCCTGCTGGCCGAGGTCAGCGATCTGGGCGATCGACTGGATATCGCCAAGTCGCAGCTCGCTGAAGTGGCCGGTGAGATGGAGTCGCTAATGGCAAGCTTGCCCAACCTGCCGCATGACAGCGTGCCGGAGGGTGCCGACGAGAGCGACAACGTCGAACTGTATCGCTGGGGGACCCCGCGCGAGTTCGAGTTCGAGGTCAAGGACCATGTCGACCTCGGTGCCAAACTGGGCTATCTCGATTTCGAGATGGCATCCAAGCTGACCGGATCGCGTTTTGCGGTGATGCGTGGCCCCATCGCCCGGCTGCATCGCGCCCTGGCGCAGTTCATGCTCGACAAGCAGACCCTCGAGCATGGCTACGAGGAATGCTACGTCCCCTACATGGTCAATCGCGACTCGCTGATGGGCACCGGCCAACTGCCCAAGTTTGGCGAGGACCTGTTCCGCCTCGAGGGCGATCAGGAGTATTACCTGATTCCCACCGCCGAGGTGCCGCTCACCAACTTTGCCAGGGATCACATTTTCGAGGCCAGGGAGTTGCCGGTCCGCCTGACCGCACATACCCCATGCTTCCGCAGTGAAGCGGGCGCCTACGGCAAGGATACCCGGGGCATGATTCGCCAGCATCAGTTCGACAAGGTTGAGATGGTGCAAATGGTTGCGCCCGAGGCCAGCTATGACGCGCTGGAAGAGATGCGTGGCCATGCCGAGGCGATCCTGCAGGCACTCGGGCTGCCGTACCGTGTCGTGACGCTGTGTACCGGCGACATGGGCTTTGGTGCGGCCAAGACCTACGACCTCGAAGTGTGGCTACCCAGTCAGGCGACCTACCGTGAAATCTCTTCGGTCTCGAACTGCGAGGATTTTCAGGCCCGCCGCATGCAGGCACGCTTCCGCTCGCCCGAGCAGAAGAAGCCTCAGCTACTGCATACCCTGAACGGCTCGGGCCTGGCAGTAGGGCGCTGCCTGCTGGCGGTGCTCGAGAATTACCAGAACGCCGATGGCTCGATCGGCGTCCCGGAGGCGCTGCGTCCATACATGGGGGGCGTTCAGGTCATCAATGCCTGAGTGCAGCCGTTGATCCGCCAGAGAAGGAAAAGGCCTCGCTTGACGAGGCCTTTTCCGTTCCAGGTGGACGGTCTTTTATTATTCTGCAATTCCCCAATCCACACTGACTGCCGTCTCGATGGTGATCTCGCCTGGCCGATATTCCACCTGCGCCTTGCTCTCCATGCCGTCGGCACGCATCGCGGCCATGCGCGGGGCAAAGATGGGCGGGGTATTTTCCTGAACGTTCTGCACCCGTCCCAGTTCGATACCCAGGGTATCGGCGATCAGCTGGGCCTTGTCCCGTGCCTTTTGCAGGGCTTGTGTCAACGCCTGGTCGCTGACCGCATCGCGATCCTTGAGATCGTAGGTGATGCCATCCAGTGAGTCGACGCCGGCCTGGGTCAGCGCATCGAGAATCCTCGGGACGCGGTCGAGCGCATCGATGCGCACGCTGATGGGGCGTTCCAGTTGCGTACGCACCAGCGGCGCCTCGCTTTCCCCCTGGCGGGATGGCGCCTGCACGTAATCGGGGTGGATCGATAGGGAGCCAGCGCTGATTGCCTGCTTATCCAGGCCGGCCTGCTCGAGCGCACGAATCAGTTCGCCGGTTCTCGTTTCCAGTCGCTCACGCGCCTGGGCAAGTGCTGCAGGGTCGGTCTGGGTGTCTTGCGCCTGGGCAACGGCTGGTGTGCGCTCCCAAAGACGCGCTTCCAGCGTGGCCATGTCGGGCGCCACCGAAACATCGGCCTGTGCCTGTACCTGGATCCGCTGAGGAATCGTCTGGGGCGGCGTCTGGGCGAAGGCTGGCGCAGTCAGGCAAGTACCCAGCAGCAATGCCAGCGGTAATGTCTTGGCGATATAAGCAAACATGACGTCTCCTTGAGTCACGCTGTTGAACGACTTGTCTCTCAATAATCGATGCCACGACGGGCCTGTACGCCCGCATTGAAGGCATGACGAATTTCCTGCATTTCCGTGACGGTATCGGCCATCTCGAGCAGCTCGCGGTGAGCATTGCGGCCGGTAATGATGACAGTCTGCTCCTTGGGTCGGTTTTCGAGAGCCCGTCTGAGCGTACCGAAATCCAGGTAGCCGAACTTGAGCATGTAGGTGATCTCGTCGAGCACGACGAGATAGATCGACTCATCGGCCAGCATTCGGGCAGCGTCCTGCCAGACTTGCTGGCAAGCGGCGGTATCGGCTTCGCGATCCTGGGTTTCCCAGGTGAAGCCCGTTGCCATAACGGTGACCGCTAAGTTGGGATCGCTCTCGAGGCGGTCCCGTTCTCCGCACTCCCAGAGGCCCTTGATGAACTGTACGACACCCACCCGGTAACCATAGCCCAGGGTGCGGGTGACGGTACCCCAAGCTGCTGTGGTCTTGCCCTTGCCATTACCGGTGAACACCAGCAGAAGACCGCGCTGTTCCTGCGCATTGGCGACTCGTTCGTCGACATGCGCCTTGAGTTTTTCCATGGAGCGTTTGTGGCGTTGGCTGCGGTCGGTCATTGACTACTCCTGACAATACATATCGGAACTGACACATCGAGAGAAGAAAGGCATGAATGATCCAAGTTAGGAAAACAGCGCCTATCGTGAGCTGCAAAAAACAATTTATGCATATCTTTGCACAATACCTATTACGAGTTGACGATCAGCACAGCGCGCCAAATACTGGCAGCATTCCCCTCTAGGGTTTGAGCTCGGCGTCTCTCGAGGCGACCGAAAGGAGAACAATGATGTTGCCGTATGGATTGCGTCAATCTCTCGAGCAATGCACCAACTTACCCTCTTTGCCGGCCGCTGTTCTACGCGTTATTGAGTTGGCAAGGGACCCCGAAAGCAGTATCCAGCAAATAGTGACTACCCTGGGGACCGACCCAGCCCTCTCGGTACGTGTGCTTTCCGTGGCCAACACGGTGTATTTCACCCAGACCCGCCCTGTCGAAGATCTTCAGCAAGCCGTTAGCCGGATCGGTATGGAGAAAACGCTCTCCCTGGCGCTAGGCTGTAGCCTGGTTTCCGCCACCGAAAACCAGGCATTCCCGGGCATGGATCTAGAACACTATTGGCAACGTTCGCTCATCTGTGCGCTGAGCGCGAAGTCGCTCGCCGAGACCTTGGGGCTGGATGCAGAGGGGGGCGCGCTTTACACCGCCTCACTGCTTCAGGATATCGGGATGCTAGCGCTGTATGCCGTCGATGCCGGCCACTACCGGCCAGTGCTCGAAGCTGCCGCGGATCATGCTTCGTTGCTTGAAGAAGAGCGTCGGTTTTACGGGACGGATCATGCCGAAGTCGGTGCCTGGCTGGCGGCACGATGGAAGCTCTCGGAAAGGACCGCGCATTGGATAGCCCAAAGCCATGAGATCATGGCGCGTTCGGATTCACGGACGACGCAAGCCCTGAACTGCCTCATCGCTTCGGGCGCGCTGGCTGATGCCTGGCTGAAAGGCGAGGCGGCGCTGAGCGTGGCGATGGCCTCGCTCGAGCAATACTTCGGTCTGGACTCCCCCGGGATGATCGAAAAGATCATGACGCTGCAGGAGCAGCTCCCTTCGGTGGCGGCGCTGTATAACGTCGCCTTGCCGCAGCCCCTCAATGCCAACCAATTGATGTTCGAAGCCAAGCTGTTGCTTGCCGAGCAGAATGTCCGCCTTCAGCAGGATCTGCTGCGTCAGCAGCAAGAGATCGAAGCGCTTCGCCAGCAGCAGGAAATGCTCAGTCACCAGGTCAGAGTCGACCCGCTCACCGGCCTATACAATCGGCGCTACCTGGAGCAGCGTCTGGAAGCGCTTTTTCAGCAGGCAAGCGTCAACGCAGACAGCCTATCGCTCATCTTCATCGACCTGGACCGTTTCAAGCACGTCAACGACGAGTTCGGTCATGCAACGGGGGACGACGTTCTGAAGGGCTTTGCGTCCATTTTGACCGACATGTTCATTGATGACGAAGCATTGACGGGGCGCTATGGAGGCGAGGAGTTCGTCGTCGTTCTGCCGGGAGCGGGCAGCGACGTGGCTCGTCAGAGAGTGAAAGACATTCGCCGACAGGTCGAAGCCAAGGCCTTGGCCCATGTCCATGGTGTACCTATCCTCGTTACGGCATCGTACGGCATCGCTGCCATGGAGAAGGCAGGGCAGTTCGCGAGTATCGGCGAATTGATCGAAACGGCCGATCAATGCATGTATCGATCGAAACGCAACGGCTATAACCGAGTGACTGTAGTGACTGCGCCGGCTAGTGTGACGCAGATGTAAAGCGCCATCCATTGCCGTCAATCGAACAGATCAGCCTGGCGGTTGGGTGGGCGAAACGCGTGGCAATCGAGTCCCATAGCGGCGTGGTGTCCCAGATCCAAACGCCGGCAGGCGCTATCGAAGCGTTGCCGGAGCATGTCGGCGAATACCCCCTGGCCACGCATGCGCTGGCCGAAACGTGCGTCATAGTTTGACCCTCCACGACATTGGCGAATCAGGCTCATCACTTTGCCGGCGCGTTCGGGATAGTGGGTATTCAACCAGTCTTCGAATAGTGGCGCGACTTCATGGGGGAGACGCAGCAATGCCCAGGCGGCTGTCCCGGCCCCAGCGTCCTTGGCCGCCTGGAGAAGACGCTCCAACTCGTGATCGTTCAACCCCGGAATGAGCGGTGCAATCAGCGCGCCGACGGGAATGCCTGCCCGATTGAGGGAGCGTAGCGTCTTCAGGCGCGCGGCTGGCGACGCCGTACGAGGCTCTAATGTGCGTTTGAGATCGTCGTCTAGTGTCGTCAGGCTGATGAACACGCGCACCAGACGTTGCCGGGCCAAGGCTGCGAGCAGGTCGAGATCACGCAGGATCAAGGCGCTCTTGGTAACCAAGGTCACGGGATGTCGGCACTCCAACAGCAATTCGAGTAGTGCACGTGTCGTGCGGCGCTCGGCCTCCAAGGGCTGGTAGCAGTCGGTATTGCCGGACATGTTGATGGGACGGCACACGTACCCCGGTTTGCAGAGCTCTTCGCGCAATGTCTCCACCAAGCCTGTCCGGGCGATCAGTTGCGTTTCGAAGTCGATGCCCGGCGACAGGTCCCAGTAGGCGTGGCTGGGCCGCGCGAAGCAGTAAACACAGCCGTGCTCACAGCCTCGGTAGGGGTTGAGGGAGCGATCGAAGCCCAGGTCCGGCGAGTCGTTCCAGGACAGCGCGGACTTACTGCGCTCGTCGCGTACCGTCGTGGCAAGACGCTCAATCGCCGCTTCCTGCCACCAGCCGTCGTCTTCGGCTTCGCTAGAGGTTGGTGCAAAGCGATTGTGCGGATCGAAGGTGGCGCCGCGTCCTTTGCGTTTATGCGATGGATGACGCATGGAAGTAACCCGATATACTGTATTTAAATACAGTATATCGGGAGGGTGAAAGGCTCGCCAGTCTGTCTTCAGGCGTTCAAAGGTGGCCGGGATTGCGCAGTTCGCGCTCTTCTGCGGGAGGCGGGGTCCACTGATAGAGCCAGGTTTCGGTCAAGGGTCGACCCTCGCTTGTCTGCAGGTACAGGCGCAGATTGATCGGGTCGGTGCCATCATCTGGGGGCACTACATCGAACATGGCCCGATACCCCTGAATCGAGGCCAGGGGGCGCGCGGAAGTGATCTCGACACGCCCAGCCGAATGGTCGATGACCGGCTCGACCTTGACGTCCTCGCCTTCGTTGAACGGGAAGGGGCCGCCCTGAAAATCGACGACGAATCGCCAACTGAAATACTCGCGCCGCTGGCCGACGACCCCGCCGAGGCCGGTGCGCGTCGCCACGCAGCGGGCCAGCTCGGGCTCTTCCGGAGGGCGCCCCCGCCAAAAGATTCGATAGCCGTAGAGCATCTCTTCTCCCGGCGTCGCCTGCGCTTCGGGATTCCAGAATGCAACGATGTTGTCGAAGGTTTCATCCAGGGTGGGGATCTCCACCAACTGGATCGCCCCGGCGCCCCAGTCGCCCTTGGGCTCGATCCATACACTGGGGCGACGATCGTAGAACACCCCATCGTCCTGATAATGATCGAAATCGCGATCGCGCTGGATCAAGCCGAACCCTTTGGGGTTGTTGTCCTGATAGGAATTGAAGCGCAACTGACGCGGATTGACGAGCGGGCGCCACAGCCATTCGCCATTGCCGGTGTGCATCGAGAGGCCATCGGAATCATGGATTTCCGGCCGCCAGTCCCAGTTCGCATCGCGGTCGTTCTCGCCGATCATGTACATGCTGGTCAGCGGGGCGATGCCCAGGCGCTCGATACTCTTACGCGGATAGAGGGCGGCATCCACTTCCATGACGACGCCGTCGACATCGGTAATCGCGAAGCGGTAGGCGCCGGTGATGCTGGGGGATTCCAGTAAGGCGTAGACGTTGACGACATCGCTGTTCGGTTCCGGCCGCTCGAGCCAGAAACGCGTGAAGTCGGGAAATTCCTCCGGCCTGTCCATAGCGGTGTCGATCGCCAGCCCGCGCGCGGACATGCCGTACTGCATCGACTTGCTCACGGCGCGGAAATAGCTGGCGCCCAGGAAGGCGGCAATGTCCCGCTGCCAGTCGTTTTGGTGATGGAGCCGGAACCCGGCGAAGCCCAGGTCTTCGGGGAGGGCCTCGCCATCGATGCCGGATTTTCCATAAGCGAACATCGCCGGGTCGTAGGCGATTTCCTGAGCCTGACCATTGACGATCTCGTATATCTGTACGGGCTTCTTGAAGTACAGCCCGAGGTGGAAGAGCTGGGCGCGAAACTTGGATTGCTCCATGTCGGACCACAGGGCATGGTCCGGTTTGAAGACAATGGACTGATAATCGTCCCAGGTCAGGTCCTGCAGCTGCTTGGGCAGTGTGACCTCGGGGGATTCGTAGTCCTGGGTTGCCAGGGTCCTGGCGAGTCCCTTCAACCAGGCGTAATCGAAGGCCTCGCGGGGGCCAATCGACTTGGTCTGGTTCTCGACGGCGGCGAATAGGGGGCCGAAGGGAAGAAAGGCACTACTGCCAATCAGACTGGAGGCTTTCAGGAAGTCGCGTCTGTTCATCGGTGTCTTTCCTGGACAGTGGTTGTTCCGTGGCGGACGGTTACCTAATCTAAGGTCATTTCACAATGAAAGGAAGAAACCGGCCAACGCAGCGCTCATTAGGTTGGATAGAGTACCTGCGGCGACCGCCTTGAGGCCGAGTCTGGCAATCTCGCTACGACGATTGGGTGCCATCAGGCCGAGCCCGCCCATGAGAATGGCAATCGACGACAAGTTGGCGAACCCGCACAGGGCGAACACGACGATGGCCTGCGCATGCGGACTGAGCGCGCCCGGATCGCCGGCGAGGTCGGCGAAGGCGACGAATTCATTGAGCACCAGTTTTTGGCCAATATAACTGCCGGCCAGGATGGCTTCTTCCCAGGGAACGCCAATGAGAAAGGCGAGAGGGGAAAACACATAGCCCAACAGCAGTTGCAGTGTTACATCACCATAACCGAACCAACCGCCTACCCAACCGAGACAGGCATTGAGAAGCGCAATCAGTGCAATGAAGGCTAGCAGCATACCGCCGACATTGATTGCCAACTGTACGCCCGAAGCGGCCCCCGTAGCGGCGGCTTCGATGACGTTGGCCGGCTTTTCGTCTGCCCCCGCCTCGATGACTTCTTGCACCGCCTGGGTCTGGGTTTCGGTTTCGGGAATGATCAGTTTGGCCATCAGCAGGCCACCAGGAGCCGCCATGAAAGAGGCCGCCAATAAATATTCCAGAGAGATGCCCATGGCGGCGTAACCGCCCAGCACACTGCCGGCGACCGAAGCGAGACCGCCGACCATGACGGCAAACAACTCCGAGCGGGTCATGCCGGCGAGGAAAGGCCTGACGACGATGGGAGCCTCCGTCTGGCCGACGAAAATATTGGCGGCCGCCGACAACGACTCGGTGCGACTGGTTTTCAGAAGCTTGTGCAAGGCACCGCCGATGAGAGTGATCACCCAACGCATGATGCCCAGGTAGTACAGCACGGAAATCAGCGAGGAAAAGAACACGATAATCGGTAGCACGCGTAGGGCGAAAACGAACCCGCCGCCGCCGAACACGTCGAACATCGTGTCGCTGACCAGCCCGCCGAACATAAAATCCATGCCCGCCTGAGCGCTATTGATGACTGCCTGGACGCCTTCCGTCATGCCGAGCAACAGACGCTGTCCAAAGGGAATGTAAAGCACCAAGAGCCCAAGCCCGGCCTGAATCAAAAGGGCGCCGGCCACGGTGCGCAAACGTATGGCACGACGGTTTTCCGAAAGAAGAACGGCTAGAAGCAAGACGACGGCAATGCCGACCAGGCCCATCAACGTTTGCATAAGGGATCCGGGGATAGCGGTTTGTTATGAGCTTGAAAGGCTATCATCGCGCATGGAAAAGCTACACCTAAAAAGGCCTTCGCAGTAAACGCCGCTGATGGTGAAATACGGCCGGTTCCGTCACTGCACTTCGTGCAGCACGAGTTCGACGCGCCGGTTGGTCGCACGCCCGGCACTGTCATCGTTCGCTGCCAGAGGACGGGTGTCGGCATAGCCAATGGCCCGCAGGCGAGGAGAAGCGATGCCTTGCTGCACGAGAAAGCGTAGAACGGCACTGGCGCGGGCGCTGGAAAGCTCCCAGTTGGATGGGTAGCGCGGCGTATCGATCGGCAGGCTATCCGAGTGGCCCTCGACGGAGATATCTCCACTGGAGCGCTGCAGTAGAGGGATGATGCCCTGGAGAACTTGACGGCCAGGCTCGGTCAGGGTCGCCTGGGCACTATCGAAGAGCAGGTGATCCTGAATGCGCAGATTCAGGCCCTGGGCGCTGCGCGATACGGTGATGCCGTCGAATTGGGGCAGTACGCCATCATGGCGTGGCTGGACGCCGTTCATTGCCGGGGCCTGTGACGTAGCGGGCGTTGTTGGCGTGGCAAGATCGCCATCAGCGGCCGGCTCGGTGGCGCCCGGGGAGCCCTGGCCGGCCAATGCCAGCAATAATACGAACAGGGTGATCAGCAACGTCAGCACGTCGAGGTAGCTCATCAGCCAGCTTTCGCCATCTTCGCCGCCGCCAACGTCGCCGCCGAGCAGGTCGGCCTGTTGCCGGTCCAAGTCACTCATGCGCCTGGACTCTTGCGTTGATGATGCTGTCGGATTCCGTGGGAATCGGCCCGCGGATCTCGTCGTTGTGGTTGGCCATGAACGAGTTCAGCGTTTCCTCGATGAACGAGGGGAGCCGACGCTTGGAAATCAGCGAGATGCCCTCGAGTACCATGTTCATGGCAATCAGGCGTTCTTCGGTGCGACGCTCCAGTTTCACGGCGATCGGCTTGAAGATCAGATTGGCCAACAGAATACCGTAAAAGGTGGTCAGTAGTGCCACGGCCATGCGTGGGCCTATCGACGCGAGATCGCCGGTATCCATGACCTCGAGCATGTTCACCAGGCCGACCAGCGTCCCGATCATGCCGAAGGCCGGGGCGTAGGCGGCCATGGTGCGAAATATCTGTGCCTCGGCGCGCTCGCGTGCCTTGAGCCGGGTGATGCGCCAGCGCAGCAGGTCGAGGATTTCCGCTTCCTTGGTGTTGGCGATGACCAACTGGACACCGGTGCGCAGGAACGGATTGTGCGTTCCCTCCAAGGCCTTCTCGACCGCACGTACGTCGCCCTTGAACCAGAGCCGTGAAATGTCGACGAGTTCCTTGATGTCATCGTGGGTATAGGTGTTTTCGCGCCGGAATACGATGCCCACCAGGCGGATCACCCGAACGACCTCGCGCAACGGGTAGCTGATGAACGTGGCCGCCAGGGTGCCGGTGAGCACGATGGCTAGCCCGGGCAGGTTGAGGAAGCTTTCGGGGGTTTCGGCGGTGAACAGCAGCACGCTGGCGAGCAGCAGGCAACTGACGACCATGCCGATCATGGTGGATGCATTCATGGCAAGCCTGGCCTGTATCAATGAAATACATCGATTGTCTATCGGCCAAGCTGCCGGAAACTTGAACGAGCTTAGCGAGTCAGGCGTCCGGGATCGTCGCTGATGACGGCATCCACTCCCCACTGGCACAAACGCTGGTAGGCCTGCGTGTCGTTCACGGTGTAACAGAGCAGGCGGTAGTGACTGGCCGCGACCGCCTGCGCCTGGGCAAGCTTGAGACGCCGCCAGTCGAGATGCAGGCTGAAGGCCCCGAGTCGAGAGGCGTGTTCCTCCCAGTCCCGGGGAAGCTTCTCGTAGAGCAGGCCCAGCGCCAGTGCCTGCGGATCGGGCACGAGACGACGCATGGCGTTGAGAGCGGTCATATCGAAAGATGACACAAGTAGCCGTTCGGGGGGCAGCGCCTGCATGGCGGAGGGCAGGACGCTCTCGACCAGCGCAGCGGCATCGCGCCCGCGATTGACCTTGATTTCCAGATTGAGGCCCATACGCAGTTCGGCGAGCAGGGCCAACATCTCCTCCAGCGTCGCCATGCGTTCACCGCTGAACGTGGTATCGAACCAGCGTCCCACATCCAGTCGACTCGCCGCCTCCCAGTGCAGTTTTCTGAGCTTGCCACGACCGTTCGAGCAGCGACGTACTCCGGCATCGTGCCAGATGATCGGCGTGCCATCCCCGAGTAACTGCACATCGAGTTCCACCCAGGTATGGCCGGCGGCGCGCGCGGCCTTCACGGCAGCCAGGGTGTTTTCGGGAGCGTGCGCCGAAAGCCCGCGGTGGGCAATGGTCGCAGGTAAGGCTATGCGGGAAGCAATGTCGCTCATGCCAAGGTTCCAAAGTCGTTACGCAGTGGCAGAACATCGGCGAAGCGTCGACGATCGTCAAGAGCTGCGCGTTCGTTCCACCGATATGCTAGGCTTCTGCGATTTTATGTCAGCGCGTCGCGGTGGAAGGTAAGAGATCGATACATGAAAGTAGTCAATATCAAGAACGAACAGCAGCGCGATGCCTGCCTCGCAAGATTGTGCGCGGAAGTGTATGGCCATGAGGCGGGTATTGCACCCCTGGCGACCTTTGCCGGGACATTGAGTGTCCTGATTCGCCAGGATGCGGCACGTATGCTGGCCCTGGTCGACGATGCCTCGCAACCGGCGGCGCTGGCGCTGCTGGTGCTCGACGAGCAGGGGCAGAGCATGGAGGTGGCCATGTTGGCCGGCCTGGAGACGGACGTGACCAAGCCGACGGAGCGTCTGATTGCCGAGCTGGCAACGCGGGCGCCGCTCAAGGTCAATGCGCTCGATGCCGGGCAGGAAGCCATGTTCCGCCGCTGCGGCATCGCGCGTTGGTTCGATGGATCGAAAGGGATCCGGGTCGGTATCAGCGACGTGCATCCAGCGACGTCGCCGGAAGAACTGCCCAATCCGATGCGCTTCGACGAGCGCGCCGTGGTGCAGTCCTTCAAGCAGGACCGCACCCTGTTCGAGGGATACAAGAAACGCTTCATTCGGGGTTTGGAGACCTTTCCACGCGTCCTGTAACGCGGGCACGCCCCGGGTCGGCCTGTTATCAACGCGCCAGCCAGCCGCCGTCGACCGCCAGGGTGTGACCATGGACATAGTCCGACGCCGAGGAGGCCAGGAATACCGCGGCGCCGGCCAGATCGTCCGGATTGCCCCAGCGACCTGCAGGAATGCGTCCGAGAATCTCGGCGCTTCTCTGCGGGTCGTCGCGTAGGGCCTGCGTGTTGTCGGTGGCCATGTAGCCCGGTGCGATGGCGTTGACGTTCACGCCTTGGGAGGCCCACTCATTGGCCATCAAGCGTGTCAGGCCGAGAATGCCGCTTTTGCTGGCGGTGTACGACGGCACGCGTATCCCGCCCTGAAAGGACAGCATCGAGGCGACATGGATGATCTTGCCGCCCGTCCCGCGTTCGATCATGTGGCGCGCCGCATGCTGGGCAAGAAAGAAGGCGGCTTTCAGGTTGACGTCGATCACACTGTCCCAGTCGTCCTCGCTGAATTCGAGGGCCGGCGCACGCCGGATCATGCCGGCATTGTTGACGAGAATGTCGATCTGGCCGGCCTGGGTGATCGCGCGTTCGACGATGTCGGCGGGGCGATCCTTGCCCAGTTCCGCTTCGACGGAAACATATCGCCTGCCCAATGCTTCGACACGCTGGCGTGTCTGGTCGGCTTCGCGGCGGCTGACGCCGACGATGTCGGCGCCGGCCTCGGCCAACGCCACTGCCATGGCCTGGCCCAGGCCCCTGTTGCAGCCAGTAACCATGGCTACACGTCCTTCCAACGAGAATAACGGCATGTCGATTCCTCCTTGTATTTGGGGTTGGTATAGCATGCCATGGTTATGACCTGGCGTTGTGAATACGGCGCTTGTATGGTGTTGCCATCCAATCGACTGATATAAGGACATTTTTTCATGGCCAAGCGAATCCAGTTTTCCCGGACCGGCGGACCCGAGGTGCTCGAATATGCCGATGTGACGCCGGAAGCGCCCAAGGCCGGCGAAGTTCGCGTCAAGAACCATGCCGTCGGCCTGAACTTCATCGACATTTACTTCCGTACCGGCCTCTACCCGGCGCCCGGTCTGCCTTCCGGGCTAGGTACGGAAGGGGCCGGCGTCGTCGATGCGGTGGGCGAGGGCGTCACTCATCTCAAGGAAGGCGACCGTGTCGCCTATGCCCAGGGGCCGCTGGGTGCCTACGCCGAACTGCACGTGCTGCCGGCCGACAAGGTGGTCAAGCTGCCCGAGGCCATTGAGTTCGAGACCGCTGCGGCCTGTATGCTCAAGGGGCTGACGGTACAGTACCTGTTGCGCCAGACCTATCGTCTGCAGAGAGGCGAGACGATCCTGTTTCATGCCGCCGCAGGCGGTGTCGGCTCGATCGCCTGTCAGTGGGCCAAGGCGTTGGGCGTCAAACTGATCGGCACCGTCAGTTCACAGGAAAAGGCCGATCTGGCCATGCAGAACGGCGCCTGGGCGACCATCGACTACACCAAGGAAAACGTGGCCGAGCGCGTGCGCGAGCTGACCAAGGGCGACATGGTGCCGGTAGTCTACGATTCGGTGGGCAGGGACACTTGGGAAACCTCGCTCGACTGCCTGCAGAAGCGTGGCCTGATGGTCAGCTTCGGCAATTCGTCCGGCCCGGTGGAAAACGTCAATATCGGTATCCTCAACCAGAAGGGCGCGCTCTACGTGACCCGCCCGAGCCTCAACGGCTATGCGGATACACGCAAGCGTCTCGAGGCCATGAGCAACGAGCTGTTCGAGATGCTCGAGAGCGGTAAGCTCAAGGTCGACATTGCCCAGCGCTATCCGCTGGAGAAGGCGGGCGAGGCCCAGGAAGCCCTGGCGTCCCGCAAGACGACCGGGTCGACGGTGCTGGTACCGGCAATGCAACAGGATACCCAGGCGACGCAGGACGCTGGCCAGTCGCAGGACGCACGGGAGCCCGTCAAAGAGGCGCAGGAGGGCCAAGCCGCACAGGACGCCGAGCAGTCTCAGGATCAGGACTCGCGGGCATGAAAGCATGGATGGCCGGGCTGAGCCTGGCCTCTTTGACATTGGCGCTGAGTGGATGTGCAAGCCATTCCATCGGCCCCGACCAGTCACCCGGCCAGGGAGCGTACGCAACCCAGCAGGGCCAGGCGGCATATTACAGCGATGCCTACCAGGGCAAGCGAACGGCCAATGGTGAGCGTTACGACCGCAATGCATTGACGGCAGCGCATCGCTCCCTGCCGTTCGGCACTCGTGTGAATGTCACCAACCTGGATAACGGGCGGGACGTCACCGTACGCATCAACGACCGTGGTCCCTTCACTCGCGGTCGCATCATCGACCTGTCACGGCGGGCGGCGCAGCAGCTGGGGATGATTCGTAGCGGGACTGCGCCGGTGCGCGTGACGGTATTGAACTGATACCTGCCGTTCAGGAAAACGCCCGGTCATTTCCGTGACCGGGCGTTTCTTTTGCTGAGCTATCCGACTTCGTCGCTCAGGCCGCGTCGTGCCAGACGACCTTGTCCTTATGTGAGGCGAAGGCATCGAAGGCGAAGTCGTCGACGGTCAGCATGTCGAGCACCTCCTGTTCGTAGCGACGCATGAACTTGGCATCCTCTTCCTCGATCAGACCGGCGTCCAGTGCAGCTTCCAGGCGCTGCTCGGGATGCAGCGCCTCGGCAGGCAACTCGCCCTTGGCATAGGCCTTGCTGATAGCGCGATAGATCGGTTCGGCACGCTCGTACTCGGCCAGAAGGGCGTTGTAGCGTGCCAGCGGATTGTCCTGCTGCCCCTGGTCCTGCTGGTCCCAGGTGTTGGCAATCAGCTTGCGACGCAGTGGCGTGTCCAGGGAAACGGCCTTGGCAATATCCCGGGTCAGGCTGTCCTGAGGTTTCTCCCAGCGACGTCCCAGCGGCATCACGATGAACTTCAGCGCCTTGGCCAGTGCGCGATTCGGCAGGTTGTCGAGCAATTCGACCAACGCCTGTTCGGCACGGAACAGCAGCATGCGGCAACTGTAATGCAACAGCGCCGCTTCATGCTCTACGTTATCGCCGGCCTGCCACTGCTTGAGCACCATCGAGGTCAGGTATAGGTTGGAAAGTACGTCACCCAGGCGTGCCGACAGCATCTCGCGTTTCTTGAGGCCCGAGCCGACGCTGATCATTGCGGCATCGGCACACAGGCCGAAGGCGGCAGACAGACGCGACACGTCACGGGCGTAGGGGGCGGCCACTTCGTCGAAGGGCACACGTGGCCGGGCGATGCCCAGGGCTTGCAGCGATGCACGAGCGGCATTGCCGAAGATCAGCCCGACATGGCCGAAGAATGCCTTGTCGAAGGCGCGTAGATCCTTGGCTTCCTTGGCGGCCAGTTCCTGGAGGACGAAAGGATGACAGCGAATCGCGCCCTGGCCGAAGATCATCAGGTTGCGCGTCATGATGTTGGCGCCTTCCACGGTGATCGACACCGGCACGGCGCTCCAGCCCAGGCCCAGGTAATTGCGCGGCCCCAACGTCACGGCACGGCCGCCATGGATGTCCATGGCATCGGCGAGGATGTTGCGCTGGAACTCGGTCAACTGACTCTTGAGGATGGCCGAGGGCACGGACGGCTTCTCGCCGTGATCGATCAGATTGGCGGTCTGCATGACTGCCGCCTGGGCGATATAAGCGTGTGCCGTGAGGCGGGCCAGCGGTTCCTGGACACCTTCCATATCGGCTACCGGCATGTTGAACTGGCGACGAATACGACTGTAGCCGCCGGTCCAGCCGATAGCATAGCGGCCTACGCCCGATGCGCCGGAGGGTAGCGTGATGCAACGGCCCACCGAAAGACACTCGACGAGCATACGCCAGCCCTGGCCGGCCATCGAAGGACCGCCGATGATGTAATCCAGCGGAATGAACACGTCGCTGCCAATGATCGGCCCGTTCATGAAGGGACTGCCGATGGGGTGGTGACGACGGCCGATCTGCATGCCCTCGGTATCGCGCGGAATCAGTGCACAGGTAATACCCAGATCGGTGTCGTCGCCCAGCAGGTGCTCGGGATCGAACATGCGGAAGGCCAGCCCGACCACGGTGGCGATGGGAGCGAGGGTAATCCAGCGCTTCTCGAAGTTCAGGCGCAGACCCAGGACTTCCTCGCCATTGTGCATTCCCCGGCACACGATGCCGGTGTCAGGCAGCGACGTGGCATCGCTGCCGGCCCGCGGTCCGGTCAGGCCGAAACAGGGGATTTCACGGCCGTCGGCCAGACGTGGCAGGTAATGATCCTTCTGCGCCTGGGTACCGTACTTGAGCAGCAGTTCGCCCGGCCCCAGCGAGTTGGGAACGCCGACGGAAACCATCAGCGTCTCGTTGACCGCCAGTTTCTGCAGCACGGCCGATTGCGCCTTGGCTGAAAAGCCCAGGCCACCGTACTGCTTGGGGATGATCATCCCGAAGAAACCTTCCTTCTTGAGATAGTCCCAAAGCGCTTCGGGCAGGTCGGCACGCTCGCGGGCGATCTCCCAGCCATTGCACATGCCGGCGGCTACCGAACACTGATGATCGATAAAAGCGCGCTCTTCTTCGGTCAATCCCTCGTCCCGGTAGTCGAGCAGGCGCTGCCAGTGCGGTTTGCCTGAAAACAGTTCGCCATCCCAGGACACCGTGCCGGCTTCCAGGGCCGAGCGCTCGGTATTCGACACCTTGGGGGCGGCCTTGTCGAACAGGGCGAAGATGCGTGGCGACAGCCAGCGGCGGCGCAGGGAAGGGACACCGGGGACGGCCAGTATGGCCGCGCCGATAAGCAGCAGAACGCCCAGGATAGGAGCGCCGAAAAGCACACCGATGACGCCGGTGACGGCAAGGACACCGATGGCTGGAACGGCACCCGCCTCTCGGCGCATCACCTCCAGCAGGCCGCCTAGGGTGACAACGATTAGAATGAATTGAAGCATGGGGTTCTCCAGGCAACTGCGCAAGCATTCGAACGATTGTTTGAATTTTTACAGGCTAGTCGATTTTTACTGGCATGGCTAGCCCGAGCCTGTGCGAAGCCCAGACTGTCGAGAGGCAAAAAAAGCCCCGCGAAGGCGGGGCAGAAGGGAAAATCGAGTCACGTCCGACTTGTCGCCGTCAGGCCTTGGCGGGCGTCTTGCGCGCAGGAGCGTCGCCAGCGACATAGTAGGGCACGTCGGCCTTGGGCAGCGGATCGCGCCCGCGAACCTTGTCGGCCATCTTTTCCGCGATCATGATCGTCGGCGCGTTGAGGTTGCCGGTGGTGATCACGGGCATGATCGAGGCGTCGATGACGCGCAGCCCCTCGAGCCCATGAACGCGTCCCGCGCCGTCGACGACGGCCATGTCGTCCGTGCCCATCCTGCAGCTGCCGCTGGGGTGATAGGCGGTTTCGGCGTGCTGGCGCACGAATTCGTCGAGTTCCTCGTCCGTTTGCACGTTGGGCCCCGGCGATATCTCACGGCCGCGGTACGGATCCATCGCGGGCTGGGCAATGATCTCGCGAGTGATGCGAATGGCGTCGCGAAACTCTTCCCAGTCCTTGGGGTCGCTCATGTAGTTGAACAGGATGCTCGGCGGCGCACTGGGATCGCGCGACGTCAGGCGAATCCGGCCGCGACTCATCGAGCGCATCGACCCCACATGGGCCTGGAAGCCATGCGCCTGCACGGCGCTCTTGCCGTTGTAGCTGATCGCGATCGGCAGGAAGTGGTACTGCAGGTTCGGCCACTCTTCCCGGTCGTTGGTGCGGATGAAACCGGCTGCCTCGAACTGGTTGCTGGCGCCGATGCCCTTGCCGAAGAACATCCACTCGGCGCCGATCTTGGGCTGGTTCCACCACTTGAGTGCCGGGTAGAGCGAGATCGGCTTCTTGCACTCATACTGGATGTACATCTCCAGGTGGTCCTGGAGATTTTCGCCGACTCCCGGAAGATCATGCACCACGGGAATATCGTACTCGTTGAGATGCTCGGGATTGCCCACGCCGGAGCGCAGCAGGATCTGCGGCGAAGCGATCGCGCCGGCGCACAGCAGCACTTCGCGGCGCGCACGCACTTCCTGAACTTGCCCTTTGCGCGAGTAGCTCACGCCGATCGCCCGCTTGCCCTCGAAGAGGATGCGGTCGGTCATTGCGTGAGTCTCGATGGTCAGGTTGGCACGTTGCTTGGCGATATCGAGATAGCCGCGCGCCGTGGACGCACGCCGTCCGTTGGGCGTAGTGGTGCGATCCATGGGGCCGAAGCCTTCCTGCTGATAGCCGTTGACGTCTTCCGTCTCAGGGTAGCCTGCTTCGATACCGGCACGAATGAAGGCGCCGTACAGTTCGTTGTTGCCTTCCTTGGGGGTGGCGACCGATACCGGTCCATTGCCGCCGTGATAATCGTTGGGGCCGATGTCGCGAGTTTCCGCCTTTTTGAAGTAGGGCAGGCACTCCAGATAGTTCCAGTCTTCCAGGCCGGGTGCCTTGGCCCAAGTATCGTAATCCAAGGCATTGCCGCGCAGGTAGCACATGCCGTTGATCAGCGACGAGCCGCCGAGTCCCTTGCCTCGGCCACATTCCATGCGCCGGTTGTTCATGTAGGGTTCAGGGTCGGTCTCGAAGGCCCAGTTGTAGCGCTTGCCCTGTAGGGGGTAGGCCAGCGCGGCAGGCATCTGGGTACGGAAGTCGAAACGATAATCGGGGCCGCCTGCTTCCAGCAGGAGTACCTGCACGTCGGCGTCCTCGGTCAGCCGGGTGGCGAGGACGTTGCCGGCGGAACCGGCGCCGATAATGATGTAGTCGTATTCACGAGCCTGCGTCATGAAGCAGCCCTCCTTAACAATACCAACGGTCGAAAGGGAGTACGGAAGGTGCGGGTGGCTCGAAACCGCCACCCGCAATGGCAGGCGGGATCAGTACACCGCCGGGAAAGGACCCATTTCGATCTGGATGGACTTGATCTGTGTGTAGTGTTCGAGCGAAGTGATGCCGTTCTCGCGACCGATACCCGACTGCTTGTAGCCGCCTACGGGCATTTCGGCCGGCGAATCGCCCCAGGTGTTGATCCAGCAGATACCCGCCTCGAGACGATGGATCACGCGATGGGCACGGTTCAGCCCTTCGGTGAAAAGGCCGGCAGCCAGCCCGTAGTGGGTGTCGTTGGCGCGACGGATGACCTCTTCCTCGTCATCGAAATCGAGGATCGCCATGACCGGGCCGAATATCTCCTCACGAACGATGCGCATGTCGTCGGAGCAGTCGGTGAATACGGTCGGCTCAGCCCAGGCACCTTTTGCATAATCCCCTTCGGTCATGCGATTGCCGCCGGCGAGCAGGCGAGCGCCTTCCTGTTTGCCGATTTCCAGGTACGACAGGACCTTTTCGAGATGCTCGAAGCTGACCAGCGGACCGAAATTGACCGAGGGGTCGAGCGGATCGCCGGCACGAATGCGCGCCACACGCTCACGGATCTTGGCTTCGAATGCGCTCTTGACCGAGCGATGCACGAAAACCCGGGTGCCGTTGGTGCAGACTTGGCCGCTGGAATAGAAATTGGCCATCATCGCGGCGTCGGCGGCACGGTCGAGGTCGGCGTCATCGAACACGATCAGCGGCGACTTGCCGCCCAGCTCCATGGTGACTTCCTTGAGCGTGGAAGCTGCCGCAGCTGACATCACCTTTTTACCGGTGCCCACCTCGCCGGTGAACGTCACCTTGTCGATGTCCTGATGCTCGGTGAGCATGGCGCCCACGCTACCCGGACCCTGAATGACGTTGAAAACGCCGTCCGGCAAGCCCGCTTCGGTGAATATCTCGGCCAGCTTGATGGCGGAGAGCGGGGTGACCTCACTGGGCTTGAATATCACGGCGTTTCCGGCAGCCAGAGCCGGTGCTGACTTCCAGCATGCGATCTGGATCGGATAGTTCCAGGCGCCGATGGCACCGATTACGCCCAGCGGTTCGCGGCGGGTATAGACGAACGAGGTCTCACGCAGCGGAATCTGAGTGCCTTCGATGGCCGGAGCCAGACCGGCAAAGTATTCGAGGGAGTCGGCGCCGGTGACGATATCGACAGCAATGGTCTCGCTGATCGGCTTGCCGGTATCCAGAGTTTCAAGATTGGCCAGCTCGTCGTTGCGCTCGCGCAGCAATGCCACGGCGCGATTGAGAATGCGGCTGCGCTCCATGCCGGACATCGCGCCCCACACCTTTTGACCTTCGCGTGCGGTGGTGACGGCCTTGTCGACGTCGGCCTGCGACGCCTGTTGCACGTTGGCCAGCACTTCGCCATTGACGGGGTTGATCGTCTCGAAGGTTTCGCCGGAGGTGGCATCCACCCGGCGTCCGCCAATGAAGAGTTGCTGGGTTTCGAATGTGGCCATGTAATCCTCCTGCGGGACAGAATCAAGAACGAGGGTGGGAGCGAAATTCAGGTGTGGCACTCGGCACGAGTCAATAACTCGTCAAGATAGTCATAGGCCAGGCGTCGTGCCCGTTCCACGTCAAGCCCTTCGGGGGCGAGTGCGCCACGCAGCCAGAGTCCATCGATCAGTGCAGCCAGGCCGCGCGCTGCATCGCGAGCCTCTTCTCTGCTCAGGCAACGCCGGAACTGATAACAGAGGTTCGAGTAAAGCCGCCTGTCGTTGACGTACTGGAGTCGCTGCAGGTTTTCACGATGCATGCTCGAGGCCCAGAAGGCCAACCATGTCTTCATTACCGACTGGCTGACCTGGCTGCGATCGAAGTTGCCTTCGATGATCGCTCGGATATGCGCGCGTGGCGTGTCGTCGGCCTTGGCGCGTCGGCTTGCGACGGCTTCCCCCAAGTCACCGAGAATGTTGCGCATCGTGGCTTCGAGCAGGCCATCCTTGCCGCCGAAGTAATGACTGATGATGCCTGCCGACACGCCAGCTCGCCGGGCGATGCGCACTACCGTGGCATCGGCCAGACCGGCTTCGTCGATCGCTTCCATGGTCGCCTGGATCAGTTGGCGTCGACGAATGGGTTCCATTCCGAGCTTGGGCACCGTTGGTTCTCCTCTGTAGGTTGCCCCCGGTTGACGTGCGGCGTGAATTTGCCTCCAACCGTTGGATCACAGTTTGCAATATTTTTATTGAACGTTCAATCAATAAAAAATCCATAGTATAGTGGAATGGCAATCCACAATTACCATAAGCTGATTTTATCGAAATTATTTTCAGCATGCCTGAAACAGGCGCTTCCATTCACACAGGAGATTCAACGATGGCGAACATGACCCCCGCTACGCTCATGATTGGTGGCCTGATGATCGGTGCCGCTCCGCTGGCCATGGCCGAGGTACCGCAAAGCTGCCAGACGGTGCGCTTTGCCGAAGTCGGCTGGACGGACATCACGGCGACCACGGCGCTGACCAGCGAAGTGTTGGAGGGGCTGGGGTACGAGACGTCCAGCGATACTGTCTCGGTACCGATCGCCTACGCCGGGATGAAGAATGGCGATTTCGATGTGTTCCTGGGCAATTG
The DNA here is from genome assembly GCF_022348165.1 of Halomonas sp. McH1-25. Lineage (GTDB taxonomy): Bacteria > Pseudomonadota > Gammaproteobacteria > Pseudomonadales > Halomonadaceae > Modicisalibacter. The sequence continues at coordinate 43,791 of NZ_JAKRFI010000010.1, read as the reverse complement.
GATGCCTTCCATGGCTTCGATCAGCGACCCGTACATCGAAAAGGGCCAGGTCGACCGTACCGGGGCCAACCTCGAAGGTGCTAAGTACACCCTGGCCGTGCCGCAGTATGTCTACGACGCCGGCGTCACCTCCGTGGCCGACCTGGACTCGCATGCCGACAAGTTCGGGCAGCGCCTGTTCGGTATCGAAGCCGGTAACGATGGCAACATGATCATTCAGGACATGATCGACGATGACGCTTTCGGCCTGGGCGACTGGCAACTGGTCGATTCTTCCGAAGCCGGCATGCTGGCAGAGTTGAAGTCGCGGACCGGCAGCCAGGATTGGATGGTGTTCCTGGGCTGGGAGCCGCATCCCATGAATACCAACTTCGACATGGCCTATCTGGAAGGTGCCGATGATTACTTCGGTCCCAACCTCGGCGGGGCGACCGTCTACACCAATACGCGTGGCGGCTATGTCGAGGAGTGTGCCAATGTCGGCGCATTGCTCGACAACCTGCAATTCACCCTGACCATGGAAAACCAAATCATGGGAGCGATCATGGATGACGGTCAGGATCCGCGAGACGCTGCGCAGCAGTGGCTGCAGAATCATCCCGAGGTGCTCGACCAGTGGCTGGATGGGGTAACCACCGTCAATGGCAAGCCGGGTCTGCCGGCAGTCAAGGAGTCGCTGGGCATCAGCGAGTAACGCCAAAGGGGGGCGGATGGGGTTGCCAAGCCCCGTGCCGGCAGGCATAATTCGCCCCCGTTGCGGCAATGCGTAACCGGGTTGTCTGCATGTGCAATGGCTACGTAGCTCAGCTGGTTAGAGCACATCACTCATAATGATGGGGTCCCCTGTTCGAATCAGGGCGTAGCCACCAGAATCGAGAAAGCGCCCGAGGGATTCCCTCGGGCGCTTTTCGTTCATGGTACGGAGGCTCGCAGGGCGGTGGGCGGTTCACGTTGGGCCGTTAGGTAACCTGCTAAGACTTGACGAATTTTTTTCGTTCCGTATACTACGCCGCGTGTTCGAGAAGTTCCCCGATAGCTCAGTTGGTAGAGCAAATGACTGTTAATCATTGGGTCGCAGGTTCGAGTCCTGCTCGGGGAGCCAAACGACTCGCACACCACAATTCGGCGATTCCCCGATAGCTCAGTTGGTAGAGCAAATGACTGTTAATCATTGGGTCGCAGGTTCGAGTCCTGCTCGGGGAGCCAACCTCCCGCCGAAGTCAGATTATGTCGTTCCCCGATAGCTCAGTTGGTAGAGCAAATGACTGTTAATCATTGGGTCGCAGGTTCGAGTCCTGCTCGGGGAGCCATCTTCTCTTTATTTTCCTCATGTATCATCCCGCCGCTCTCGCTTCGCTTGCTTGATCCGTCTGTCCTGGCGATTCGTGCAATGCCTTCTGCGCTCGTGCGTCGTCATCCGGTGGAATATAGAGCCGCGCTGCATTTGCCAGAACGCTGACCGAGCTGAACGCCATGGCGCCGGCGGCAATCACTGGCGGTATAGGCATCCATACGGCGAGGCCTAGGGCCAGCGCGTTGTAGGCCACCGAGAAGACCAGGTTCTGGCGCATCAGACGATAGGCCGAGCGTGCCAGACGATGTGCTTGCCACGCTTGGCCGATGCCTGTCGTGAGCAGCGACACCGAAGCGATGTCTCGCGCCTGTGGCGTGGCACCGGCAACGCTGATGCCTGTTGTGGCTGTGGCCAGGGCCAAAGTGTCGTTGATGCCGTCGCCGACGAATACCGAGGGTTTCGGTAGGGCGTCGACCAGTCTGGCCTTGGCGTCCGGTGTCAACTCGGCAAATCGCTCGCTGCGGCGAAACCCGCCACGTTGCCCGATCGTATGCACGTTGGCTGCCTGATCTCCACTCAGCAACGCCAGGGTGAACGAGGCATCTCGGAAGTGCGCCACCGCTGCCGCGGCGTCGCGCGTCAACGTCTCGTCGAGGATCAGGGTACCCAGCCAACGTTCTCCTCGGGCCACGCCGACGAGCTTGCCCGCGTTGTCGTCAACCTCAGGAAGATCGATGCCTTGCTCTTTCAGCCAGCGTGGCGAGCCTACACGCAGGATGTCGCCCTGTGGCTCGCGTACCGCAATGCCCTGGCTAGGGTAGTGCGTGGTGATCAGGTCATCGACTAGCGTCAGTCCCCGCTCGACGGCATGGCGACGCAGCGTCTGTGCCACCGGGTGCGTGATGCCCTGTTCCGCCTGGGCGGCGAGGCGCAGCACGTCGTCGCCGGAAACGCCGCAAGCGGTATGGATGGCGTGGATGCCGAGCTGTCCGGTGGTCAGAGTGCCGGTCTTGTCGAAGGCAATGCTGCGTGCCTTGGCCAACGTCTCGAACGCGCTCAGGTCCTTGAAAACGATGCCTTGGCGTAGCCCGCGAGCGGTTGCTGCCTGCGTGACGACAGGAATGGCCAGGCCCACGGCGCAAGGGCAGGCGACGATCAATACCGACAGCGACCAGGCGAATGCCTCGTCCAGGGCGGCGCCGCGCGCCAATACCAGAATGAACGTACCCACGGCTAGCCCCAGGGCGGTGGAGGGCAACCAGCGGGCGACACTATCCGACACTTTCTGGAATTCGCCCTTGCGGGCATAGAGTTGCAGGGTGCGATTGCGCAAGCTGTCGATATAGCGCTGGCCCAGCGGTGCCTCGACACGCAAGGTGAGGGCGGGGCCGGCATTGACACAGCCCGCTTCGACACGATCGCCTCGTGTCATCAGTACGGGCGTCGTCTCGCCGGTCAATACGGCGCGGTCGATCAGGGCCCGGTCGTCATCGAGAGAGCCATCGAAGGGAAGGGTGGCTTGAGCGTCGACATGGACCCGGTCGCCGCACTGGATATCCTCCAGTTTCCGAGTCTCCCAGCGATCGTGTCGCCAGACCTTGGCGCTCTCGGGAGAAAGGCTGTCCAGGCTCGCCAATGCTTCCATGCCATCCTGGCGGCTGGCCAGTTCCACCAGGCGCCCTATCAGCAGCAAGGTGATCAACATGACTGCCGTGTCGACATAGACGTCAGGCGACCCGCGCCAGAGATGCCAGGCAGAGAACAGCATGGCACTGATCACACCCAGGCTGACCAGCACATCCATGCCGGGGTGCCCGGCACGCAACGTGCGCCAGGCCGCCCGGTAGAAGGGCAGGCCTGCATAGCTCACTACGGGCAGGGCAAGCAGGCTAGCCACAAGGGCTATGATCCAGTCGACCCGTGGACCCAGGCCATAGTTGAAGTACAGCAACGCCGAGGCCATCAGCGTCCACATGCCGAAAGCGATGCTGACGCCAAGCCGAACGATCAGGGTGCGACGTGCCCGTGCCAGCCTTTCACGGCTGTCCTGGGTGCTTGCCTGGCTGGTCAGACGATAACCGAGCGAGGCGATGCCCCGCTCCAGCGACGCCTGCCCCGTCGCGTTGGGCGACCAGCGTACCAGGGCCGTCGCCGTCACGAAGTTGACGCTGGCATCGAGTACGCCGGGCTGTTTCTTGAGGAAATGTTCGATGGCGAAGGCGCAACTGCTGCACCACATGCCTTGCACGGCAAAGATGGCGTCACATTCTTCCGTGCCGGCCGTCGTGTCATGTGGAGACAGGCCGGCAGACGATTTGGCGCTGCCAGGCAAGCGTTGCGGCATGTGTGGCTCGTCATTTTACGGTTCCGTGCTGAGCATAGCCAAACTAGGCCATACCGTCGTCGACTTTGGCCACTAGCCTGTTTTTTCTTTAAAAAACAATAAAATCAAGGAAAATTATTTGCCTGCTAGTTGGCGAAACCGAGCGATCCTTACCTATAGTTAGCTTGGTTGGGGCCGGATAACGGCAACATGAGGAGATAATAAGAGCAAGGTCAGGGAGAGACCGATGCCGCAAATTTTCCCCCGTCGGGCAAATTCGCTGGTCAGCATGGCACTCTGGGGAGGCGCCTTCGGCGTCGTGATCCTCATCCTGGTTGCCGTGACGATCGGAAGTTCGGCTCACGACACCGGGGTATATACCACACCGGAACAGCCGGTGCCCTTCAGTCACGAGCATCATGTGAGCGGTCTGGGACTGGACTGCCAGTATTGCCATACCGGCGTCGAAAAATCCGATTTTGCCGGCCTGCCTCCCACTTATACCTGCATGACCTGCCATTCCCAACTGTGGACCAACGCCGAGATGCTCGAGCCGGTGCGGCAGAGCCTGAAGCGTGATGAGCCCATCGAGTGGGTCAGGGTGCATGATCTGCCCGATTTCACCTATTTCAGTCACCGCGCTCACGTCAACAACGGCGTCGGCTGCGAGTCGTGCCATGGACGTGTCGATGAGATGCCTATCACGTCCCAAAGAAAGCCTCTGACCATGCAGTGGTGCCTCTCCTGTCACCGTAACCCCGAACCCAATCTTCGGCCTGCCGACAAGATCACGGCAATGGGCTACGACCCTGCCAAGGACGGAATTCCGGGCCATGAGCTGCTGGAACGCTATGCCATCCGCAAGGACAACCTGACCGAGTGCGTCACATGTCATCGATAAGCCACGACGAACTGCAGCACATTCGTGAGCGGCTGGGCCAGGCGCGAGGACCTCAGTACTGGCGCAGCCTGGAGGAACTGGCCGAGAGCGAGACTTTCGGCCAGTTCCTGAATCAGGAATTCCCTCGCCTGGGCGCCGTCTGGGAAGCCCCCATGGATCGGCGCGGTGCACTCAAGCTCATGGCGGCCAGCATGGCACTGGCCGGGTTGACCGCCTGCGGCAGGCAACCACTGGAATTCATCGTTCCCTACGTCAACATGCCGGAGGGCGAAGTGCCGGGCATGCCCCGCTATTACGCCACCTCGCATCTGATCGGCGGCTACGCCCACGGCTTGCTGGCACAGGCTCATCAGGGACGCCCAGTCAAGCTGGAGGGCAATCCGGACCATCCGGCGACGCTAGGGGCCTGCGATGTCTTCTCCCAGGCCTCGGTATTGTCGCTGTATGACCCGGACCGCTCGGCCGCGGTGATGAATCGCGGCGAGGTGGCCGGTTACGGCACTTTCCTGCTCGAACTGAACGAGAAGCGCCTGGTCTGGGATGACACACAAGGGCGCGGTCTGCATCTACTCACCGGTAGCCTGACCTCGCCAAGCCAGTTCGCCTACCTACAGGCGCTACTCGAGCGCTGGCCACAGGCACGCTGGTACGTGCATGAGCCCATCGATCGCTATGCCGTCTATGCCGGTACGGAGCGTCTGTTCGGCGAGCCGCGGGAAGCGGTCTACCACTTCGACCAGGCCCTGGTGGTCGCCTCGCTGGGCGCCGATTTCATGCAGGCGCAGCCGGGCTTTCTGCGCTATGCCCACGATTTCATGGAACAGCGCCGCCCCCGCGACAACGATGGATTTCTGGCTCGCCTGTATGCCGTCGAGTCGACGCCCAGCATTACCGGTAGCATCGCTGACCACCGTTATCGCCTGCCTTATCACCAGACACTCGATTTCGCTCGCCAGTTCGCCGTGGCCATGGGGCTCGATGTCGAGCCGCCCGCGCAGCCGGTAGTGCCGGATAGCTGGCTGCAGCCGATGGTGGACGATCTGCAAAGGCATGCCGGCAGGGCCGTAGTGGTTCCTGGCGATCAGCAACCGCCCGAAGTGCATGCCATTGCCCATGCCATCAACGAGCGCCTGGGCGCCTATGGCAAGACGGTGACTTATATCGAGCCGGTGGATGTCGGCCACACTGCACGCCCCTTGAGCGAGCTGACCGGGGAAATACAGGACGGCCGGGTGGAGTCGCTGGTGGTCATGGGCACCAATCCCGTCTACACGGCACCGGCCGATCTGGACTTTCAGCAGGCCTACCGTCAGGTGCCCTGGCGCCTGCATTGGGGCGAATATTACGATGAGACGGGGCAGGTGTCCCACTGGCACATTCCGGCTCGCCACCCGCTCGAGACCTGGGCCGATGCCCGCGCCTACGATGGCACCATCAGCCTGTTGCAGCCGTTGATCCAACCACTGCACGGCGGCAAGAGCGCCCTACAGTTCCTGGCGGCCATGGGCCAGGGCACCGACGAGGATGCGCGTCGGTTGCTGATCGACTATTGGCTGGAGCAGTACGTTGGCAGCGATTTCGAAACGTTCTGGCGGCGCAGCCTGCGCGACGGCATGGTCGCCGACAGCGCTTTCGCCACACTGAATTCGCCGCTGCGTGACGACTGGATGCACACGTTGTCGTTCGCCCCAGGCGAACGTATTCCCGACGATGCCATCACGCTGCAATTGCAACCCGACCCGGCGGTCTGGGACGGTTCGTATGCCAACAACGGCTGGTTGCAGGAACTGCCACGGCCGCTGACCAAACTGACCTGGAACAATGCCTTGCTGATCAGTCCCGTACTGGCGCAGGAATACGGGCTGAAAGAGGGTGATGTGGTACGCGTCAAGGCGCAAGCCGGCGAGGCCGAGGTCGAGGTGCCGGTGTATCCACTGCCGGGCATGCCGGATCGCGCCGTTACGCTGCAACTGGGATATGGCCGAAAGGGTATCGGGCATATCGCCGACGGCGTCGGCAGCGATGCCTATGTGTTTCATACCACGGACCGCCATTGGGCGAGCCCGGTCACGCTGGAGACGCTGGATCGCCACGAGACGCTGGCCACGACCCAGAATCACCATGCCATTCATGGGCGCGACCTGATTCGCGCCACCACGCTCGAGGAATATCGCAAGCATCCCGAGTTCGCCAAGCATCCGGGGCCTCACGAATCCCTGTATCCCGAGCCCTGGCCCGCCGAGCGGGAGGCCGAGTATGCCTGGGGCATGGCTGTCGACCTCACCGCCTGCATTGGCTGCAATGCCTGCGTCACGGCCTGTCAGGCCGAAAACAATATACCCATCGTTGGCCCCGAAGAGGTGTCGCGCGGCCGTGAAATGCACTGGATCCGCATCGACCGCTATTTCGAAGGCCCGCCGGAGAGTCCGCATCTGTTTTTCCAGCCGGTGCTGTGCATGCACTGCGAGAACGCGCCGTGCGAATACGTGTGCCCCGTCGAGGCTACCCAGCACTCCGCCTCTGGGCTCAATGAAATGATCTACAACCGTTGCATCGGTACGCGTTACTGCTCGCAGAACTGCCCGTACAAGGTGCGACGCTTCAATTGGTTCGATTACACCGGCGAGCAGGCAACCTATACGCAGCCCGAGCCCGTTCACAATCCCGAGGTCACGGTGCGCTCGCGCGGGGTCATGGAAAAGTGCACCTTCTGCGTCCAGCGCATCAACCGGGCGCGCATCACCGCGGATATCGACGATGAACCGATTCCGGATGGTGCCCTGCAGACTGCCTGCCAACAGGCCTGCCCGACCCAGGCCATCGTGTTCGGTGACATCAGCGACGAGCGCAGTCACGTCAGGCGGCTCAAGGACCATCCGCTGAGTTATGGCATGTTGGAACACCTCAACACGCGACCGCGGGTGTCGTACCTGGCCGGTGTCGGCAACCCCAACCACGATGTCGAGGCACCGCAGCCCGATCCGCTGGTCGCGCCGGAGCAGGAAAAGGCGAACGTGCATCAGGCATCGGCGGAAGGCCTCGATTATGACGAACAGATCGTGAGGATCTTCGAGCCTGACCCGATAGCCAACGGCAGGGGAGGAAAGGCATGAATCGGCACGACAAGCATCGCCCCTTGCTGCCTCCCGATCTCACCCACGCCCGGCTGACCGAGCGGATCAGCAATCTGGTGCTGCGTGATCCCTCGCCGCGCTCGTGGTTCGTGGCATTGCTCGTCTGTGCGCTGATCGCGTTGATGTTCTTCGCCGCGCTGGGCTATGTGTTCGAGGTGGGGGTCGGGCTCTTCGGCATCAACATTCCCGTCGCCTGGGGCTTTCCCATCACCAACACGATCTGGTGGATCGGGATCGCTCACGCGGGCACGCTGATTTCCGCCGTGCTGTTGATCACCCGACAACCATGGCGCGCCTCGATCAACCGCTTCGCCGAGGCCATGGCCATGTTTGCGGTGGTGCTGGCCGGTGCCTATCCGATCATCCACCTGGGGCGTCCCTGGTTCTTTTATTACCTGTTGCCATACCCCAACGACATGGAGTTGTGGCCGCAGTGGCGCAGCCCTCTGGTGTGGGACTTCTTCGCCATCTTCACCTATCTGGCCTTCACCGCATCGTTCATGTACCTGAGCCTGCTGCCCGACCTGGCGACGCTGCGCGACCGGGCCTCGAGCTGGTTCGGCCGGGTGTTCTACGGCACGCTGGCCATCGGCTGGCGCGGCTCCGCCACGCATTGGGCGCGCTACGAGAAGGCCAACATGATTCTGTCTTCGGTGGCGGCTCCCATCGTGGTGGCCGTCACCGGGATCATCTCGCTGGATCTGGCGGTGTCCATCGTGCCGGGCTATCACTTCACCATCTTTCCACCGTACTTTGTGGCCGGGGCGCTGTTCTCGGGATTCTCGACGGTGGCGCTGCTGGCCGTGCTGCTACGCAGCATGTTCGGACTTCAGGATCTCGTCACGCGTACTCACCTCGACTACCTGGGGCGCATGATGCTGGTGTTCGCGCTGGTCGTCGATTACGCCTACACCCAGGAGATGTTCTTCGCCTGGTATTCCGGTGAGGACTATTACCGCTACGTGTATATCGATCGTTGGACCGGGCCCTATGCACCGGCCTGGTGGAGCATGATCTTCTGCAATGTGGTGCTGGTGCAGTTGCTGTGGTTCAAGCGGGTGCGTCGTTCGCCGATCGCCATGCTGTGCCTGGCGATCACCAGCGATATCGGCATGTGGCTCGAACGCTTCCAGATCGTTTTCACCTCGACGCATGCCGATTACATGCCGTCGGCCTGGGGCGAAGCCTGGCCGACGGTTTGGGACTGGGCCGTCTTTATCGGTTCGCTGGGGGTCTTCGGCGTGCTCTTGCTGCTCTTCGTACGGATCATGCCGCTGATTTCTCTGCATGACATGCGAGGACTCATCGCCAAGCGCAACAAGGGAGGCGAGGATGGCTGAGGAGTATGGCGTCATGGCGCGCTTCGAGACTGCCGAAGCTTTGGTGGCCGCCGTGCAGGGCATGCGCAAGGCCGGTTATCGGCGACTCGAGCCTTGTGTGCCGTATCCGGTGGAGGGCCTGACCGAGGCCATGGCGTTCAAGCCGCGCTGGGTGCCGATCATGTCGTTGATCGCGGCCATTCTCGGGGCGGCTGGTGTCTATTTCATGCAGTGGTATGCGAGCGTGCTCAGCTACCCGTTCGTCGTGGGCGGAAAACCACTGCATAGTTGGCCAGCGTTCCTGATTCCCGCGTTCGTGTTCGGGTTGCTGTTCGCGGTAGTGGGCGCTGTCGTAGCCATGCTTTTCGGCAACCGCTTGCCCCGGCCCTATCATCCGGCTTTCAACGTCAGCGAGTTCGAACGCGCCACGGACGATGGCTTCTTTCTGATCGTGAATCGCTACGATAGCCGTTATGCCGGAGGGAGGACGATCGAGCGCCTGCGTGAACTGGCGGCGGTCGAAGTCTGGGAGGTCCCGGAATGAGTCGCCTGGCAGGATTCGCCATCCTGACGCTGGCGCTGGTCATGGCGTTGACGGCCTGCGACCAGGAGCCGATGGCCAACCAGCCCAAGTACGAGACTTACGAAGCGGCGCCTGAATGGCCCGACGACCAGTCGGCACGTGTGCCCGTCGCGGGCACCGTGCCTCGCGATGCGCCTGTCGAGCTGGCCGTGTCGGAGACCTTGCCGATGCCGTTGACACGAGAACTGCTCGAACGGGGGCAGGCGCAATTCAATATTTACTGCTCGCCCTGCCATGCACGCACCGGCTATGGCAACGGCATGATCGTGCAGCGCGGTTTCCCATCGCCGCCATCGTTTCATACCGACCGCCTGCGCAATGCGCCATTGCGTCATTTCTACGATGTCATCACCGACGGTTATGGGGTGATGTACTCCTACGCCGATCGTGTGCCGCCGCATGATCGCTGGGCCATTGCCGCCTACATCCAGGCCTTGCAGCTTTCCCAGTATGCCGAGCTGGACGACCTGACGGAGGAGCAACGCACCGAGCTGCGTCAGCACGACACGTCAGCGACGCAACCCCCGATATCGGCAGGACAGGAGGGCCACCAATGACGAGACCGCTGGTACCGATCATCGGCCTGGTGGCCCTGGCCATATGCGCCGTCGGCGCCTTTTACGACTGGAGCGCATTCCTGCGTAGCTGGCTGGTGGCTTCGCTGACCTGGGGAGCGCTGCCGCTGGGAGCCATTGCGGTATTGATGACCTTCGGCATGACCGGGGGTGCCTGGGGCCAGGCCAGCCAGACGGTGTGGCGCGCCTTGGCGATGACCATGCCACTGTTTGCGCTGGTCATGCTGCCGTTGCTGTTCGGTGTCGACGAGCTGTTCTCGTGGACACGTCCACCCAGTGAATTGCCCGAGGTAGTGCGTCGCAAGCTGCTCTATCTCAACGAGCCTTTTCTGCTGGTGCGCTGGGCAATCTATTTCGTCGTCTGGCTGGGGCTAGCCTGGTTGGTGGCGTACAAAGCGCGCCTTGCCAAGCCTGTCGCGGCGCCGGGGTTGATTCTGTGGGTTTTCACCCTGACATTCTTTTCCACCGACTGGTACATGTCGCTGGAGCCCGAGTTCTATTCGGATGTGTTCGGCCTGGAGCGGATCTGTGCCATGACGGCCAGCAGCATGGCGGCAGGCTTGTGGATACTTGCACCGCACGTCACGCCGTCGATACGCAAGGACATCGCCAACATCTGGCTTGCCGTATTGCTGAGTTGGGCGTTCATGGGATTCTCCCAATTGATCATCATCTGGTCGGGCAATATCCCTGACGAGATCGTCTGGTACATCCACCGTGCCGAAGGGGGCTGGCAGTGGATCGGTCGAACCTCGTTCGTGCTCTTCCTGCTGATTCCCTTTGTCATTCTGCTATCCACGGCTGCCAAGCAGAGCGGGGTATGGCTGCGCATTGCCACCGGCATCTGTCTCGTCGGTTACGTGCTGCAAACGCAATGGATGGTGTTACCCGCGTTCGAGGAGTGGCGGTCGGCTCAGACCTGGCTCGATCCGGCAGCGATCGTGGCGCTCGGTGGCGGTTTTCTTTGGCTGATAGGACGAAGCCTGCAACGTCAGGAGAAGCGCAATGAGTGAAGCGGCCAATCCCACTGCAGGACACGAGCAGCGTGATGTGCCGGCGCGCATTCCCGTGCTGTTCATCGCCTTCATGGCGGGCTTCGTGCCGCTCTGTCTGCTGGCGCTTTGGATGCTCATGGCCTCGGTATGGGAGGAGGTGCCATACCCGCCCAACCCGTTCGCCGGGGATCCGGTGCCGGCCAACATACCGGAGGTGCCGCAGCTGCAAGCCGCGCCCAAGGTGGATCTAGCCGTCTTCAATCGAGCGGTGAGCGAGCAGTTGCATGGCCTCGGTTGGGTCGACCGGGAGATTGGGCGTGTACACATGCCCATCGAGCGGGCCATGCAGTTGCTGGCGGAACGTGGCCTGCCCGAGCGGGGCGTGCATGCCAACCAAGGGATCGTTTTGACAGAACCGCCGGTTGGCAAGGGCGTGGATGCCGTCGATATGGAGGTGGATGTCTCGGCGGCCGAAGCCGTAGCGGAGCCGGAAGTGATCGTCGATCCCCGGGTAGGACAGGAGGCAGGGAATGAATGATGAGGTGGCAGCCTATCTGCCCGAGGTGGAAAAGGGACTGCATCTGATCCCGACGCAGGCGACCGAGCATGCCGGCCATGTCGATCATCTTTATTTCGCTCTGGTTGGCGCTAGCGTTGTCATTCTACTGATGGTGGTGGGGTTGATCGCCTTCTTCGGTTTTCGCTACCGGGCGGGAAACAAGACAGCCGATCGCTCCAATCTACCTTCCACCCGTACCGAGAACCGGGTCGAGATTGCCGTGCTTGCCGCAATGTTGGTGGCCTTCATGGGCTTTTTCGCCTGGGCGACGACGCTGTACCTGGATGGCTATCGCGGGCCTGAGCCGGCCATGACCATCGATGTCGTCGGCAAGCAGTGGATGTGGAAGATACAGCATCCCGACGGCACGCGGGAGATCAATGCGCTGCACGTGCCCGTGGACGAAGTCATTCGGCTGCGCGTGACGTCGCAGGACGTCATACACAGCTTTTTCGTGCCGGCGTTCCGCATCAAGCGGGATGTGGTGCCGGGTACCGAAAAGACGGCATGGTTCAAGGCGACCGAACCGGGGGAGTACCGGCTGTTCTGTGCCGAGTACTGCGGCAGCTTTCATTCGCGCATGCTGGGCAAGGTGGTGGTCATGGAGCGCGGAGACTATCAGGCCTGGCTTACCCGGCAGGGATCCGGCCAGACGCTGGCCACCGCCGGCAAACAGCTTTTCGAGGCGCATGGCTGCAGTGGCTGTCACATGGGCAAGTCGAGCGTTCGAGCCCCTTCGCTGGATGGCCTCTATGGACGTAGCGTGGCTCTCGAGAGCGGCGAGGTGATTCTGGCGGACGAAGCCTATATTCGGGACTCGATCCTGCAGCCCGACAGGCACATCGCAGCTGGCTATGAACCGATCATGCCGAGCTTTGCCGGACAGCTCAAGGAGGAGGAGATCTTGCGCATCGTTGCTTATATCAAGTCCCTGCAGCCTGGCGACTGGATCAGGACGTCGGTCGAAGGGAATGAAGGAGAAGGCCAATGAGCGAAGCTGCGGCCAATCAAGCCAGCGAAAGCTATCTGACTAGCGGGTGGAAGATTCGCGACTGGCTGCTTACCACGGATCACAAACGCGTCGCGTGGCTGTACACGATATCGATTACGGCCTTCTTCTTTTTGGGTGGGCTTGCGGCCCTGGTCATTCGCCTCGAGCTGATGACGCCCGACGGTGATGTGGTCAGTGCCGACGCGTACAATCAGCTGTTCACGATTCATGGCGTGGTGATGGTGTGGTTCTTCCTGATCCCGTCCATTCCCAATACGCTGGGCAACTTTCTGCTTCCGCTGATGGTCGGCGCCAAGGATCTGGCTTTTCCCAAGCTCAACCTGATCTCCTGGTACATCTACACCGTGGGTGGCTTGTTCACTATCGCGGCAGTAATCACCAGTGGTGTGGATACCGGCTGGACCTTCTATACGCCGTATTCGACCCAGTATGCCGACCGGGCGGTCGTGGCGGCGTTGATCGGGATATTTGTAGTGGGCTTCTCGTCGATCGCCACGGGTATCAACTTCATCGTCACCACCCACAAGATGCGTGCACCTGGGCTGACCTGGTTTCGTCTGCCGCTGTTCGTCTGGGCCAACTATGCCACCAGTCTGGTCATGGTCCTGGCGACACCGGTGCTGTCCGCGACCCTGATCCTGCTTCTTCTCGAGCGTGTGCTGGGGATCGGTATCTTCGACCCGGCGCTGGGCGGCGATCCCATCCTCTTTCAGCATCTGTTCTGGTTCTACTCGCATCCCGCGGTCTACATCATGATCCTGCCGGGGATGGGGGTCGTATCGGAATTGATTACCTGTTTCTCGCGCAAGACCGTGTTCGGCTATCACGGTATGGCCCTGTCGATTCTGGCAATCTCCGTATTCGGCTTTCTGGTCTGGGGGCACCACATGTTCGTCTCCGGCCAGAGCCTGTATGCCGGGCTGATGTTCTCGCTGTTCTCGTTCTTCGTGGCACTGCCGTCGGCCATCAAGACCTTCAACTGGACGGCGACCCTGTACAAGGGAAAACTGATCTTCTCGGCGGTCATGATCTATGCGCTGTCCTTCGTCGGACTGTTCACTATCGGCGGATTCACAGGCATCTTTTTGGCGTCACTGGCGGTCGACGTCCACGTGCATGACACTTACTTCGTGGTCGCGCATTTCCACTACATCATGGTCGGCAGCATGGTCACGGCCTATATCGGTGGGTTGCACTTCTGGTGGCCGAAAATGACCGGGCGTATGTATCCGGAGATCTGGGCCAAGGTGGCGGCGTTGGCGTTGTTCATTGGCTTCAATCTGACTTTCTTCCCGCAGTACCTGATGGGGTACGCCGGTATGCCCCGGCGCTACCAAACCTATCCGGAAGACTTCCAGATACTGCATGTCATGTCCTCGCTGGGGGCCGGGGTGCTGGCGATCGGCTACCTGCTGCCGTTGGTCTACCTGCTCTGGTCGCTGCGCTGGGGTAAGCGAGCCCCACCCAATCCCTGGCGTGCCGCCGGGCTGGAGTGGCGTACGGATTCGCCGCCACCCAAGCACAACTTCCTGGAGCCGCAAACCGTGACAGGACCTCCTTATGACTACGACACCATCGACAACAAGTAAGGCGGCGCCCGACGAGCAGTTCGACGACCTGACTCAGCAGCGTCAGGCGGACCTGATGGGCATGTGGATATTCCTGGCCACCGAACTGATGCTGTTCGGAGGAATATTCACGGGATTCACCGTTTACCGCTTTGCCTACCCCGAGGTATTCGCCGAAGCGGCGACTCATCTGGATCTTAGGCTGGGCACTTTGAACACGGCACTACTCGTCACCAGTAGCCTGTTCATGGCATTGGCGGAACGGGCCGCCAATGCCGAGCGGCGTCGGCTGACGCTGATCTTCCTGATCGTCACGATATCCATCGGTGTTGTCTTTCTGGGTATCAAGGGCTACGAATGGCATCACGAATACACCGAAAACCTGATGCCGATCCTGGGGTTGGAATTCGAATATCCGGGGGCGCATCCCGATCGTGCCGAGATGTTCTTCAACTTCTATTACGTGCTGACCGGGCTGCATGCCGTGCATATGAGCATCGGGCTCGGCATGCTGAGCGTGTTGGTCGTGTTCACCTTGCGCTGGCGCGATCCCCCGCGGCTGGGCCGTCAGATTCAAATGAATGGGCTTTACTGGGCCTTCGTGGATGTGGTCTGGGTGTTCATCTTCACGACCCTATACCTGCTACGCGCATAACGGAGGGCTGCACTATGAAGGATGTCAGGGCGCCGGTCCTCGCCTGGGGGGCATACCTGATCGTGCTGGGGGCTAGCGTCGCCGCCACGAAGCTGACGTCGGGCCTCATGGGACACGTATTCAGCCTGATATGTGCGGCGATACTGGCCTCATTGATCCTGACGTTCTTCATGGGGCTCAGGGCGGCAGACAACCTGCTGCGAGTTTTCGCACTGGCCGGCCTCATGTGGCTGACGATCATGGTGGTACTGACCATGATGGATTATGTCATGCGTGACATTGGCGAATGCCCCAATGCCCAGGCGGACGAGGTGGCGACAAACGCCAGCGGATGCCCGCTCGATAGTGCGCGTGCTGCTGACAACCCCTAACGGCTAGCTCGTAGGGAGAGGAGTGGGGACATGCGGCTGAGGCGAATGCCGGGTAAGAATCCGTTCCTCTTCCAGGCGATGCAGCATGGCTCTGACAGACGCGTCAGTGAAGAACGCTTCGAGCTGTGCCGCCCTGACTTGGCCGATGCCCGGGTATTGCTGCCAGTGATGCGCCTTGCGCATCTGCAGGGCTTGCACGTCCAGTTCGGCCTGCCATGTTTCCACCACACTGGCTGGCAATGACGGCATGCCAAGCGCCATCAGCCAGTCGATGCCAGGCCGCTGGCGTGCCTGGCGGAAGGCGCTAAGCCAAGCCTTGGCCCTGGCATCGGCAACGCCGGGTAGCGAAACGAGCTGGGCCTTGTCCACTGTCAGCCAATCCAGCAGGTCATCGATGACATCGTACTCGACCAGTTGGCGCCAGGTCGCCGGGCCGATGCCGGCCATGCCCAGGCCGTCATCGCTTCCCAGCCACTCCAGACGTGCCAGGAATTGCGCTTTACAGGCTTTAGTCAGGGTCAGGCAGGAATGTCGAGTTTGCGCCAGCGCTCCAGCGAACCCAGGCTGACCCGAGTGATCGTTCGATCGTTCAGCTCGACCGGCTGCAGTATGGCCACCGGGGTGATACGCCCTGTGCGTCCAATCGAGAACTCGACGCTCTCGACCTGCGCCAGGCGTTGGCGGGCAGGATGCTTCCACGCAATGGCCCAGGCGGGCGGTTGCGCCACCCAGGTTGCGGCAGGAGGACGTTGGCTTTGGCGCACGACGATGCCATCGGTGGCAAAGGGCAGGGGAGCGTGATACCAGACGTCTCGCTGTTTAGCGATCTCGTCGAAGGCTGCAACGGGCAGGGTATAGTCGGCGGTGTCCAGGCCCCAGGCCGTGAGCGTGGCCAGCCGGGCTTGCATGGTAGCGGGGCCGTCGGGCCAATCCCACACGAATAGTCCGATGCGCTGCCCATCGCTGGCATCCAGAGCATGGCGCGCCAGGAGTCCAATCACGTCCGAGCGAGCGCCCGCCGTGCCATCTTCGGACTGGATGTGATCCGCACGCTTCAGATAGAGCTCGCCTTGCAGTACCACGCGAGGCGGCGCGTTCTCGAGTCGTTCAGGGATTGCCGGAATCTGTCTGGCTTGTGTCAGCCAATTCTGGCCACGTACGCCATCGCCGCGGCTGACGGCTTCAGTGAGTGCGCCGTGTTCATAGAGCAGGGTGATAGCGACACCGTCGACCTTGGGCTGAATCCAGAGAGAGTGCTGTTGATGCGCCATCAGCCATTCGGCCATGGTCTGGCGAGAATCGGCCTTGGTCAAACCGGTCTGGACAATGGGATGAAGAATGCGGTCATCGGCGGGTGAGGGTGGGGCGGGGACCGAGTCAGGCAGTTCAGCCTGGCCGAGACAGGCGCGCCAATGCTGTTGGCGTCGTTTGGCGGCGTCGTAAACGCCATCTTCCACCAGGCGCTCACCGCGTTGATAGTAGGCTTCGTCCCAGCGGTCGAGCTTTGCCTGCAGACGGTCAAGGCCGTGGTGAAGCTGCTGTGGCGTGCCGGATGGGCAGTCGGTCGTCGCCGACAAGGCGGGAGCCGGCCAGCCGAGGATCGACATCACTAGAACGAACAGATACCGATAACGCATTGGCCCTCTTGGTCAGCAGAAAAAATGTCTCGTCCGGTGGTTACACCGGACGAGACAGGCATCATGCCGCTTCGGTTTGTGACAGGCGGGCGTAATCGAGCAGAATCTCGGCGCTTTCGACGATCTGCGCACGATCGATAGGCTCGTTGTCTTCACTCTCGGCAGCCTGTTCGGCTTCTTCTTCCCGGGCATCGATCCAGCTATCCAACGGATCCAGCCCCAAGGCCCGACGCCGCTGATTTTCCAAGGAAAGCTGCTCGCTCTCTTGAGCGTCCATTTCGCGCTGGCGTTGCTCGCGATTGAGACTGACCGAGGTCTGTTGCTCGCGGAGCTGCTTGATCAAGGCGGCTTGACGTTCCAGATAGGTGAAATTGGGTTCATGAGCGATGCGCTCTTCATGCAGGTTTTCCAGGGTTTCCAGATAACGCTTGGGTTCACCGTATTGACGGTACTGCACGGAACGAACCGTGTCCCAGGGCAGAGCGTTTTCCAGACTGCTTTCGCCGATCACGTCCGGGTCGACCAGGCTGGGGAACAGCAGATCGGGATAGACGCCTCGGTGTTGGGTGCTTTCGCCCGTAATGCGGTAGAACTTGGCACGGGTCAGTTTGATCTGGCCATGGCTCAGGTCGTTAAGCGTCTGCACGGTGCCCTTGCCGAAGGTGCGGCTTCCGATGACGAGCCCGCGACCATAGTCCTGAATGGCGCCGGCGAAGATCTCCGAGGCGGATGCCGACAGGCGGTTGACCAGTACGGCCAAGGGACCCGAATACAAGCTACCGCTGTCGGTGTCGCCGTACAGACTGATACGCCCCTGGGCGTCGCGAACCTGAACGGTTGGCCCCCGATCGATAAACAGCCCGATCAGTGAGTTGGCTTCTTGCAGCGCACCGCCGCCATTGTTGCGCAGGTCGAGCACGATGCCCTCGACACCCGCGGTCTTGAGTTTCTCGATCTCCTGGGCTACGTCGCGGGTCGTGCTGCGATAATCCTCTTCGCCAGCCTGCCAGGCATCGAAATCGACATAGAAGGTCGGAATGTCTATCACGCCGATGCGATGTTCGCCCCCGTCGCGGGTGACTGTGACCACCTCGCTGTTGGCAGCCTGATCTTCCAGCTTGACGGTATCGCGTACGATCTTGACGACGTGCGAACGGGTGACATCGACAGCCTTGGCGGGAATGATATCCAGGCGGACCGTCGAACCCTTGGGGCCACGGATCAGGTCGACGACCTCATCGAGACGCATGCCGACGACATTGGTGATGTCGCCTTCTTCGCCCTGACCGACGCCAACGATACGATCCGCGGGTTGCAGCACGCCGCTCTTGTCGGCCGGCCCCCCGGGGACCAGGCTGGAGACCTTCACGTATTCGCCCTCGGTCTGCAGCAGGGCGCCGATGCCTTCGAGTGACAGACGCATCTGAATGTCGAAGGACTCGCCCTGACGCGGCGACAGATACTCGGTATGCGGATCGGTGGTGCTGGTGACGCCCGCCATGAACAAACCGAACACATCTTCGGGATTGGTCTGGCGAATACGCGTCAGCTGACTGGCGTAACGATCGCGCAGCGTCTCTTCGATCGCCTCGGGGGTCTGGCCACTCAACTCAAGCGACAGGGCGGCATTCTTGAGCCGCTTCGTCCACAACGTATCCAATGCCGCTTCGCTACCCGGCCAGGGTTCGTCGCTACGCTCGATGGCCAGGCGCTCGTTGGTGGTGTAATCGTAATCCAGGCCGGCATCGATCTCGTCGATGAGCCATTCCAGGCGATTTTCGACGCGTTGCTGGTATACATTGTAGAACTCATAGACCCGCTCGAGCTCGCCTTCCTCTACGGCCTCGTCAAGGCTCGTCTGCAGATCGCTGAACCGGCTGATATCGCGCTGAATCAGATAGGCCCGCTGTGAGTCGAGGACGTCAAGGAACTGGTCGAAGGCCCGCTCCGACCAAGTGTCGTTGAGATTGACATCGGCATAGTGGCCATACCGAAGCGATTCTGCGACCTCGGTCGCGGCCTGACGCTGGTCATCGGTAGGGCTGAGATCCGCAAGCGCCGGAACACTCAGCACGGCCAGAAACGAAACGAAGAAAGCGCGCCGAGTGGCTGCTGTCAGGCTCATCAATAGAAGCACTCCCGGATTCATGTACACTCATTTCCCTAAGTGACCGACGCAGGCGATGCATGGACGCCGGCCAGCCATTGTAGCAGTCTGTGTCGTCATACACAGACCTTGCGAGGATAAACATGCCCCACGATCCCACTCTCGAACGGTTATTGGCTTTCCTCCAGCGTTCGCCGACGCCATGGCACGCGACACATAACATGGTGAAGCGTCTCGAACAAGCCGGTTTCCGACATCTCGACGAGACTCAGGCCTGGTCGCTCTCGCCGGGCGAGCGTATCGTCGTGACGCGCAATGACTCCTCGCTCGTTGCGCTGCAATTGCCCGAGAGCAGGCTCGACGCGCTGCGCATGATCGGCGCTCACACCGATAGCCCTGGGTTGCGCCTCAAGCCCAACGCACCGGTCATCGGTCACAACTGGATGCAACTGGGCGTAGAAGTCTACGGTGGTGCATTGCTGGCGCCTTGGTTCGATCGCGATCTGGGACTGGCTGGCCGAGTCCATGTGAGGCGCGACGATGGTCGCCTGCAGGGCGTGCTGATCAACGTCGATCGACCCGTGGCGATCGTGCCCAGTCTGGCGATTCATCTGGATCGAGAGGCCAACAATGGGCGTGTCCTCAATGCCCAGACCCAGATGGCCCCCGTATTCCTTCAAGGCGGCGAGCATAGCGATCTGCCGCGACTAATCAAGCGTTGGCTGTACGAACAGCATAAGCTTGAGAACGTCGATGTCCTCGACTTCGAGCTGTGCCTCTACGATACGCAGCCGCCGGCTAGAATCGGAGTCGAGGACGAACTCATCGCCAGTGCTCGCCTGGATAATCTATTGTCCTGCTTCATTGGTCTGGAAGCCCTGCTGGACTGCGACGGCACCCAGGGCGCTGTGCTTGTGGCCACCGATCATGAAGAGGTCGGCAGTGCCAGCGCGTGCGGGGCTCAGGGGCCTTTTCTCATCGATGTGCTGCGCCGGATCCATGCCCAACTTGGCGATGGAGACGAGGAGAGCTGGATTCGCATGGTCCAGTCATCGCGTATGATCTCCTGCGACAATGCCCATGCCCTGCATCCCAATTTTACCGACAAGCATGATCCCGCTCATGGGCCTGCCATCAACGGTGGTCCGGTGATCAAGGTCAATGCCAATCAGCGCTATGCGACCAACAGTGCGACTGCGGCGCTGTTTCGCGATATTTGCCATGAAGCCGGCGTGCCGGTCCAGACGTTTGCGACTCGCGCCGACATGGGTTGTGGCAGCACGATCGGGCCGATCACGGCGACAGAACTTGGCGTACCCACCCTGGATGTCGGCGTGCCGCAATGGGCCATGCACTCGATTCGCGAAACTGCCGGGAGCAAGGATCCAGGCTATCTGATCCGTGCGCTGGTTGCGTTCCTGAATCGCCGTACCCTGAACTGACAGATAATTTCAAGCGCCACTCGTGCAAGCGCCCGCAGTAAGAACTGCGGGCGCTTGGCGCTGCTGGCTCTTTCGACAGTCGGGTTATTGACTGTTTTCGGCCTGGTTTTGCTGACCGCTGCGGCGCTGCTCACGTGGGTCGTTGTGAGCACGACGGCGGCGGCGGCGATTCGACGCCTCCGGAGATGCCTCTTCCACGGAGGCGGGCTCTTCCGCGGAGGCGCGAGCGTCGGCGGTGTTATCCGATTCCGGCTCTGAAGGCTGGGGCTTGGCTTCTTCCAGCTCTGCCTGCTCCGGTGCCTTGGTATCGCTAGCTGTCTGCGTCGCGCCGCTGTCCTTCTGCGCAGGTACTCGCTCGCTATCGGCAGCGGTGGAGCCCGGCATGATGTCAGCCTGCGCCGATGCGTTGCGCGATGCCTCTTCCGTGGCTGCCGGTGTGGCATCGTCCGTTGCTGCTTGAGGGCTGGGCGAGGCTGAAGTAGAAGCTGCGGTGGTTTCCGTCATGCTGGTGGAATCGGAAGGTGTCGCTGCCACATTCTCGTTGCGCTCGGCCTTGCGCTCTGCTTTCTGCTCGGTCTGGCGCTCGCTACGCGGCGATTTCCTGCGCGAGGCGCGGGGCTTGCTTTCGTCTCCAGCGGCCTGCGGCTTGGCGAAGGCAGCACGTTCCGCGGTAGGCGCCACCTTGGGCTCGTCGTCATCCCGGCTTTCTTCGGCGACCCTTTGAGGCTGGGGCTCGGCTGCCTTGGAGGTCTCTTCAACCGGTTTGCCCGCTTCGGTTTGCTGAACAGGCGCAGGCGGCGTTTCAGCCGTGGCCGGTTCGGCCACTTTCTGCGTGCTGGCCTCCTGGGCACCGGCGTCCTGAGTATCGGCTCCGGCCTGGGCTGCCTCGGCCTGCAAGCGTTCCTGCTCGCTGACCGATTGAGGGTTCAGGGCGTGCTTGCGCGAACGCTGGCGTGGGTTGTTGCGAGTGCGCTTGGGCTTGCCATCGCTACTAGTAGCCTCGTCCTTGTCCTTGCCGGCCTGTTCAGGCGTTGCCTGCGGCTTGCGACTGTCCTTGTCCTCGCGGGGCTTGGCTTCCTCGCGGGGCTTGGTTTCCTCGCGTTGCGGCTTGTCGCTTTTGCTCTTGGCGGGCTGGCGATTGCCGTTCTGAGACTCGTCCTGGCGCGACTTGTTGCGTTGTGGCTTGCCTTCGGATTTGCCACGGCCGGACTTGTCGCCACGGCTGTCCTCGTCCTGGCGAGCGTTGCGTGCCGCCGGCTTGTCGTCGCGCGTGTCGTCTCGTGCTTCATTTCGGCGTCTGCGGTTGCCTCCATTGCGGTTGGAGTGCCGTGCCTCGCTTTCCTCCCTGGTGGAAGCCGCGCGGCTCACGTCTGGCTC
This sequence comes from Halomonas sp. McH1-25, assembly GCF_022348165.1. Taxonomy (GTDB): domain Bacteria; phylum Pseudomonadota; class Gammaproteobacteria; order Pseudomonadales; family Halomonadaceae; genus Modicisalibacter. The sequence goes on along the minus strand of NZ_JAKRFI010000010.1, from coordinate 21,939 downwards.
GGGCGTTGCCTCACGCCGGGCAGTGGAGGCCGGCGCACCCCCTTCGGCACCGCCAAGCAGCTTGCTGACGCCTTTGAAAAGACGCGAGAGCAGTCCGTTCGGCGCCTGTTGTCCGGCGACCGGAGCGGGATCGTTCGATTGTTGCAGCGAGGCCGGTGCCGGTGCGGCATGAGCTACCGTCTTGACGGCTGCCTCGGTACGCTGAATCGGCTTGCCGAAGGTGCTGTCGGGTTCCTTGCCGACATCGGTCTCGGTGGAGAGTTCGAAGCTGGACTTGGCTTCTTCGTCGTCTTCCAGGTGGTCGTCGCGCAGGCGCTGGACATCGTAATGCGGCGTATCCATGTCCGGGCTGGGAAGCAGCACGACACGAACCCCCTGGCGGCGCTCGATATCGGCCAGCGTGGCACGCTTTTCATTGAGTAGGTAAGTGGCCACAGGAACCGGCAAAATGGCACGAATCTGCGCGCTGCGCTCTTTCATGGCCTCTTCTTCGATCAGGCGCATGATCGACAGCGACATGGAGCGAACGTCGCGAATGGTACCCTGACCATCGCAGCGCGGGCAGACTACACCACTGGTCTCGCCAAGCGAGGGGCGCAGGCGCTGACGCGACATTTCCATCAGGCCGAAGCGTGAAATACGTCCGATCTGGACGCGGGCGCGGTCCAGCTTGAGCGCATCGCGGACGCGATTCTCGACCTCGCGCTGGTTGCGGGCCGGCGACATGTCGATGAAGTCGATGACCACCAGGCCGCCGATATCGCGCAGACGCAACTGGCGGGCAATCTCGTCGGCCGCTTCCAGGTTCGTCTGCAGGGCGGTTTCTTCGATATCGCTGCCGCGCGTGGCGCGTGCCGAGTTGATATCGATGGATACCAGGGCCTCGGTATGGTCGATCACCACCGAGCCGCCGGATGGCAGCTTGACTTCGCGCTGGTAGGCGGTCTCGATCTGGCTTTCGATCTGGAAACGCGAAAACAGCGGTACGTCATCGGCGTACAGCTTGATCTTTTGCTGGTAGGAGGGCATCACCTGGCGAATGAAGCCCAGGGCCTCCTGGTGAACTTCGGGGCTGTCGATCAGCACCTCGCCGATATCCTGGCGCAGGTAATCGCGCATGGCGCGAATGATGACGTTGGATTCGCGGTAGATCAAAAACGGCGCGGAGCGTTTGCCGGCTTCTTCGGTGATCGCTTCCCATACCTGGACCAGGTAATCCAGGTCCCACTGGAGTTCTTCGGCGCTGCGCCCGATGCCCGCCGTGCGCACGATGACACCCATGCGATCGGGCAGCGTGAGCTGACCCATGGCGTCCTTGAGCTGGGTGCGTTCCTCGCCTTCGATGCGCCGCGAGATGCCCCCGGCACGGGGGTTGTTGGGCATCAACACCAGGAAGCGCCCGGCCAGGCTGATGAAAGTGGTCAGAGCCGCACCTTTGTTGCCACGCTCTTCTTTATCGACCTGGACGATGACTTCCTGGCCTTCCTTGATCACCTCTTTGATGTTGGGGCGGCCGCTGGGCTCTTTACTGAAATATTCTCGAGCGATTTCCTTGAGGGGAAGGAAACCGTGACGCTCGGCGCCGAAGTCGACGAAGGCGGCTTCGAGGGAAGGTTCGACGCGGGTAATCTTGCCGCGATAGATGTTGGCTTTTTTCTGCTCCCGGGCACCGGATTCGATGTCCAGATCGTAAAGGCGTTGTCCATCGACCAGTGCGACGCGCAGCTCTTCAGGCTGGGTCGCATTGATGAGCATCCGTTTCATGTTGTCTCGCTATTCAGGGCGCCGGAAGGCGGCCTGAAGGAAACGCCACTGGATGACGAGGGGAAACGGCAGGGAGGGCACTCGGTCTTTTTGGCTCTTACCCGCAGGGGTGCTTGCCTTCAGGCCTTGTACCGTCTCGTGTCTCATTCCGCTCGCCGAACCAATCAGCGACTCCTGGGCGTCGGCGACGGCGAACCGCTTAGTGCTCGTGCTGTGCTCAGCGCATGTCGAGAATGCGTCATCCACGCCCGGCATGGGGGCCGGACGCTGCAAGATCATGTTGAGTACGCGGCGGTGGCAGGACGTGTTTCGGCGAGTTCTTGGGTTCTCGTCCGGCCCTGCGGACTACCGCCAGACACCTGGCATTTTTCGATTCGCCGACGCCGGCCTCCGGCACGGTGTTTAATTTCCCGTAGTGTGTTGGCGGCTCGTGGGAGCCGCCTGGAACCCCGGGCGTGGCGTAATGTTCTACAGCATGGCGGCAAAGGGGTTTCCCTTGTCGCCGTAACCTCCGCTCAGGCCTGCGTGTGTGACGTGCAGGCGCAATACACAGGCATTTCATGCCCATTTGAGCGAGTTCGGAATATAACAGTAAAGCCACATGGCAGCAATTGGCGCAGTGGCGACGCCAGTGCGTTAAGATGGCCGTTTACAGTGTGGTTCGCGAGGATTGGGATGGCCGAGGGTCGAGAAGTTCAATGGGCCGAGATCGGCGATGCGCAGGCCGGTCAGCGTATCGACAATTTTCTGCATACACGCCTCAAGGGGGCCCCTCGAGCGCTGATCTACCGCATCGTTCGCAAGGGCGAAGTACGGGTGAACAAAAAGCGCGTCAAGGTCGACTATCGGCTGGCGGTTGGCGACCTTGTGCGAATACCTCCGTTGCGACTGGCTCCCGAAGAGGCGGTGCGTGACGTCAGCGATAACCTGCGCAACCTTCTGGCGGGCAGTGTGCTTGTGGAGGGGCCGGGCTGGTTGGTGATAAACAAGCCCTCCGGGCTGGCTGTGCATGGAGGCAGCGGGGTCAAGATCGGCCTCATCGAGGCGCTTCGCCAGGTGCGTGAGGATCTCGACTTCCTTGAACTGGTGCATCGGCTCGATCGCGATACGTCCGGCTGCCTGTTGCTGGCCAAGTCGCGTCAGGCTCTCTTGACGCTCAATAATGCGCTCAAGCAGCGACAGATGGATAAGCAGTATTTGGCCTTGGTCCAAGGTCGCTGGCCGGCACGACGCGATTACGTCAGTGCCCGGCTGGACCGGTATGAGGCAGGTAACGGTGAACGCCGGGTGCGTGTCGATCCGCAGGGCAAGGTTTCACGAACCCATTTCGCAGTGCGCGAGACCTTCAGCAATGCCACCTTGATCGAGGCCGAGCCGATCACGGGGAGAACCCATCAGATCCGCGTGCATGCCGCACATGCGGGGCATCCCCTGCTGGGAGATGACAAGTACGGTACCCGCGAAGGACAACGTCTGGCGGCGGGGTTTGGTCTGGAGCGTCTGTTCCTGCATGCCGTGGCGTTGACCTTTCCCGAGCCAGACAGTGGACGCCCCGTGCATGTCAAGGCGCCGTTGGGCGAGCTCGAAGCCGTGCTGGAGCGAGCCCGTGCCCAGCGTTGATTCCTTCCTGCAGAGGCAAGCCCCGTCGCGCTATCGCCTGGTGATTTTCGATTGGGATGGAACCTTGATGGATTCCGAGCATCGCATCGTTGCCTGCATGCAGGCTGCGGCTAGCGATGTCGGCTGGCGTGAGCTGGAGCATGAAGCCGTGCGTGACATCATTGGTCTAGGGCTACCCGAAGCGATAGCCAAGCTGTGTCCCGGTATGCCAGCGGCGCAGGCGGAGTCGATGCGTCAGCAATATTCCAAGCATTTCGTAGCCGCCGAGCAGATGCCGTTGTCCTTCTTCGAGGGCGTGGAGGAGGGGATTCTTCGTCTGCGCAGCAATTCTGCCTTGCGGCTGGCCGTGGCTACCGGAAAAAGTCGCCGTGGCCTCAGGCGCGCCTTCGAGGCGACCGGGGCGGGGGCATGGTTCCATGCCAGTCGCACCGCGGATGAGACATTGTCGAAACCTCATCCACGCATGCTTGAAGAGCTGCTCGTCGAGACGGGGGTGCCTGCCGAGGAGGCGCTGATGATTGGCGATAGCGAGTACGACATGGAAATGGCGCGCGCCTTGGGAATGGATCGACTGGCCGTTACCTACGGGGTGCATGCCGCCGAGCGCCTGGCGATGAGCCGGCCGGTGTTCAGCGCCGGGAGTTTTTCCGAACTGATCGAGTGGTTGCACTCTTGATGGATCTTGGTGAGACATAGATGAGCGACGATAAACGTTATGACCAATGGACCGAGGGGCCCGAGGTGAGTCGTGAGGAGGCTGACGCCCAGCTAGAGCAGGGCACAGTGCCGTCCTCGGGGCGTGACGATGCCGACACCCTGCGCGAACGTCAGCGACTGGCGCAGCTAGAGATGATGGACCGCTGGATTGACGGTGTGCTGACCGAGCAACGGCGCTCGCGACGCTGGAAACTATTCTTTCGTTTTTTCTTCGCTGCGCTGATTTTGGCCTCCCTCTCGTTGAGCATCTACAGCCTATTCCTGGCTGATGTGTCGCCGTCGCCGATCGGCCAGCATCTTGGCGTGGTGCGTGTCGAAGGCGTGATCGATGCCGAGGCCGAAGCCAATGCCGACCGCATTACCGAAGGATTGCAGCGTGCCTGGAATGACCCGGAGACGGTGGCCATCGTGCTGCGCATCAATAGTCCCGGCGGCAGTCCGGTACAGTCGCAACGAGTCTATCAGGAGATCCGTCGCCTACGGGAAGCGGGTACCAAGCCCATTTATGCCGTTATCGAAGACATCGGCGCAAGTGGCGCCTATTACATTGCGGCCGCCGCCGACGATATCTATGCCGCGCCGGCCAGCATGGTAGGGTCGATCGGTGTGATTTATGCCGGCTTTGGGCTGGAGCAGGCGATCGAAAGGCTGGGTATCCAGCGGCGTGTTTTCACTGCGGGAGAAAACAAGGCGTTTCTCGACCCCTTCAGCGATATCGAGCCGGATCAGCGCCGTTTCTGGCAACAAGTGCTGGAAACGACGCATCAGCAGTTCATCGCTGACGTCAAGACGGGGCGTGGAGAACGGCTGGCCGATGATCCAGCGCTTTTCAGCGGTCTGATCTGGACCGGAGAGCAGGCCCAAGCGCTGGGCCTGGTCGATGGGCTGAAGAGCCTGGATCAGCTTGCTAGAGAAAGTCTTGGCGAGGTGCGCACGCGCGATTACACGCCAGGGCTCGATCCGTTCGAGAAGCTGTCGCGCCAACTGGGGCGTGTCGCGGCCCACTGGTTCGGCATTCCGCAAGCGAGTTCGCCCGTACGCTACGAGCTACCCTGAGCCCAGGCTTACGAGCCCAGTGGGTCAAGGCCTGCCTCGCGTAGCAACTGGCAGAGTCGGATCAGTGGCAGGCCGATAAGGATGTTGGGGTCATCGCCTTCGAGGCGCGCGAACAGGGCGATGCCCAGGCCTTCCATCCGGAAGCTGCCGGCACACTCGAAGGGGCGTTCGAGAGCAACGTAACGGTCGATTTCCTGCTCGCTGAGTTGTCGAAACAGCACCGTGTAGGACTCGTGACATACGCGATGCATGGCGCGAGAGGTATCGATCAGCGCCAGGCCGGTCAAAAACCGAACGCGCTGTCCCGAGAAACGCCTTAGCTGTTCGCGTGCTGTCGGGGCGTTGCCGGGCTTGCCTAGAATCACGTCGTCGAATACGGCGACCTGGTCCGAGCCGATAATGAGATGTTGCGGGTAGTCCTCAGCCAAACGTTCCGCCTTGGCCAACGCCAGGCGACGGACCAGCGCCTCCGGCGCTTCTCCCGGCAAAGGCGTTTCGTCAATGTCGGGGCTGGCCCAGGTGTACGGAATCTGCAGGCGGTCAAGGAGCTGGCGCCGCCAGCGTGATCCCGAGGCGAGGACCAGGCGTGAAGGATCGTGCATGTCTGTCGGTTCCCTGTTCGTGCCGGTTTTTAGGGCCAGTTTGCCGGGTGTGGGCGAGCGTTGTATAGAATGATGCGTTCATCGCTTTGACAGTATCGGGGGGAATCCCTATTATTGCGCGCCTATGTTGACCACTAGACTTCCCCTACAGGTCGAGCCGTACCGGCTGGCCGCAAATGCCGAACGCCTCGAGGGCTGTGTTTCCCTCGATAGCATGCCTCGTCTCGAAGAAGAGGCCGGCGAGCAGCAAGGCGCTTGCGAAGTTCGTCTGGATTTCGGCGTCGATGCTCAGGGCCGACGCTTCATCGATGGCTGGCTCAAGGCGGATGTCGACCTGGCCTGCCGCCGTTGCCTGGAGCCGCTGCCGGTATCCGTCGAGAGCCGTTTTCAGTTGGGCATCGTCACCAGCGATGGCGTGGCGGCAGAGTTGCCCAATGCCTACGAGCCGGTGGTGGTGGAAAACGAACAGCTCAACCTGTTGGCTGTGTTGGAGGATGAATTGATCCTCAGCCTGCCGCAGGTGGTATACCACGACGAAGCGGAATGTTCCGTTTCGCGCGATCAGCTGACCAGCGGTACGGCCTCCGAGGGCTCGAATACGCCGGCTGCAAGCCCCTTCGACGTATTGCGTAAGTTGAAGGACAAACAGTAAATCAACCTCGATACACTCTGGAGTGATATCTCATGGCAGTTCAACAGAACCGCAAGACCCGTTCCAAGCGTGGCATGCGCCGTAGTCACGATGCGCTTTCTGCACCGACCCTGTCCCAGGACAAGGAAACCGGTACTACGCATCGCCGTCACCACGTTTCTCCGGATGGCTTCTATCGCGGTCGCAAGGTCGTCGACGCTTAAGTCGGCGTCCCCTCGGACAAGGTTTGCTAGCTAGCCGTGCAGATCGCCATTGATGCGATGGGCGGGGACTTAGGTCCCCGTGCCACCGTCAGGGGAGCTGCCGAAGCTCTGCATGTGCATCCCGAGCTAACGCTGCGCCTGTTCGGGCCCAGCGACATTCTGACGGCCGAACTCGATCAACTGCCCTCGCGTTTGCGTAGGGCAGAATCTCGTTTGGCTGTGATTCATTCGCCGAATGTCATTTCTCAAGCCCAGAAGCCGTCCGTCGCGTTGCGCTCAGCGCATGATACGAGCTTGGCCATGATGCTGGAGGATGTCGCCAAGGGCGAGTCAGTGGCCGGCGTCAGTGCCGGTAACACCGGTGCGTTGATGGCACTGGCAAGACGCACGTTGGGCATGGTGGCCGGCATCCCCCGGCCAGCCATCAGCACCGCCATCCCTACACAAGGAGGCGGCCGCTGTTACATGCTCGACATGGGAGCGAACATCGAGTCCAGCGCACAGCGACTCGTCGAGTTTGCCGTGATGGGTGAGGTGACGGCACGCTGCATCGATGGCCTGACTCGTCCGCGTGTCGCTCTGCTCAATATGGGCGTCGAAGCGACCAAGGGGCCGGCCAATGTACGCCAGGCCGATGCTCTGTTGCGCAGTCTGGGCGACGGCATGAATTACCTTGGCTTCATCGAAGGCGACGGTCTGTTCAGCGGCGAGGCCGATGTCGTGGTGTGCGATGGTTTTGTGGGCAATATCGTCCTCAAGTCCAGCGAGGGGTTGGCACGCATGCTCATCGAGCGTGCCCAGGCAACGTTCGGTGCCCATTGGGGGAGCCGTCTGGTCGGGCTATTGGCAAAGCCGGCGCTGTTGCGTCTGAAGCGGCAGCTCGATCCGGTGCGCTACAATGGTGCAAGTCTGCTTGGGTTGTCGGGCATCGTCGTCAAGAGCCACGGTCGTGCCGATGCGCAGGGGTTCGCTTGCGCAGTGTCCCGGGCGGTTCAGGAGGTCAGTATCAATTTGCCTCGTTTGCTGGAGTGCGAGTTGGGGCAGCGGACCTCTATCCCGTGGGTCGCATGCGGTCCACGGGATAGAGGTTTACCGACCACGTCGAGACCCGATGAATTTCCATCCTGAAAGGTGAATGTCATGACCCAATCCCTGGCCCTCGTATTTCCGGGACAGGGCTCCCAGCACATTGGAATGTTGCGGGAGCTGGCCGAGCGCTACAGTGTGGTGAGGACGACCTTCGAAGAAGCGTCCGAGGCACTGGGGTACGACCTGTGGAAAGTGGTTCAGGAGGGGCCCGAAGAGGCCCTGAATGCGACTGCTTGCACGCAGCCTGCTCTGTTGACCTCGAGCGTAGCTATCTGGCGCGTCTGGCAGGAGCTTGAAGGTCCGCGTCCCGTGGCCATGGCCGGGCATAGCCTGGGTGAATACAGCGCCATGGTCTGTGCCGGCACGCTGGGCTTCGCCGAAGGGGTACGCTTGGTCCAGCTGCGTGGCGAAGCCATGCAGGAGGCCGTGCCGGTAGGCCAGGGCGCTATGGCGGCCGTGCTCGGGCTCGACGATGAGGCTGTCGAAAAAGCCTGTCGTGACGCCGCCCAGGGTGAAGTCGTTTCTGCCGTCAACTACAATGCACCCGGCCAGGTCGTCGTGGCCGGCCAGAAAGCGGCGGTCGATCGCGCCATTGCACTCTGCCAGGAGGCGGGGGCCAAGCGGGCACTCCCGCTGCCGGTATCCGTGCCGTCCCACTGCGATCTGATGAGACCCGCTGCCGAACGGCTCGACCAGGCCATGGCGGAAATCGATCTAAAAGCGCCGCGCTATACGGTCGTGCAGAATGTCGATGCTCAGGCGCATGCCGATATCGAAACCTTGCGCACGCGCTTGGTCGAACAGCTCTATCGTCCCGTGCGCTGGACGAACTGCGTCGAGTCAATGATTGGTCTGGGGGCGCAAGTGTTTATAGAATGTGGGCCGGGTAAGGTGCTGACCGGGCTCAACAAGCGGATCGCCCGAAGTGTGAAAGGATTGGCGGTCAACGATCCGGACAGTCTGGCAGCCGCGCTCGAGCTCGCGCGCGATTCCGCCAGTCAGCAAGATTCATGACTCATTCAGGAACGTTTATGACGAGCGAACGGAGAGTGGCACTGGTCACTGGGGCGAGTCGGGGCATTGGTCGTGCCATCGCCCATGAGCTTGGCCGGCAGGGCCGGGTAGTGATCGGAACCGCGACCAGTGAGCAAGGGGCCCAGAAGATCGATGCCGATCTCAGGGAGAATGGCATCGAGGGTGCCGGTCGGGTCCTCAACGTTACCGATCAGGCCAGCGTCGATGCCTTGATCAAGTCGATTGGCGACGAATACGGGGCACCGACTATCCTGGTCAACAACGCTGGCATTACACGCGACAATCTCTTGATGCGCATGAAAGAGGACGAGTGGGATGACGTCCTTGATACCAATCTCAAATCCGTCTATCGCGTTACCAAGGCTTGCGTGCGTGGCATGACCAAGGCGCGCTTTGGTCGTATCGTCAATATCAGTTCGGTCGTGGCCACCATGGGCAACCTTGGCCAAACCAACTATGCTGCCGCCAAGGCGGGCATGGAAGGCTTCACTCGAGCGCTGGCCCGCGAAGTGGCTTCTCGAGGAATTACGGCCAATGCCGTAGCCCCCGGTTTCATTGCCACCGACATGACGGAAGCGCTGCCGGAGTCGCAGCATGAGGCCCTGTTGGGCCAGATTCCTCTATCCAGGCTGGGCAAGCCCGAGGAGATCGCTGCGGCTGTCGGTTTTTTGACCAGTGACGTCGCCGGTTACATCACTGGCGAAACGCTGCAAGTCAATGGCGGCATGAATATGCGTTGAGGTCACATGAGGACGCCTTGGTTGCGTCGTCTTGGGGCCGTCTATAAACTACCCGGCAGTTTTTAGCTGGCGGATATGTACCACTAGGAGTAACGACATAATGAGCACCATCGAAGAGCGCGTGAAGAAGGTTGTGGCCGAGCGCCTGAACGTCAAGGAAGAGGACATCCAGAACACGTCTTCCTTCACTGAAGATCTCGGCGCGGACTCCCTGGATACCGTCGAGCTGGTGATGGCGCTCGAAGAGGAATTCGATACCGAAATTCCCGATGAGGAAGCCGAGAAGATCACCACTGTTCAGGAAGCAATCGATTACGTCGTTGCTCACCAGTAAGCGATATGAGTGCGGTCGGTGACCGCCTCGATGAAGCTCCAGAAAGCCGTTCTGCGTTGCAGGACGGCTTTCGTTTTATGCGCCAGTGCCACATAGCCGGTATGCTTCGGGTATAATGCGCGCAGCGCGGCAAGTGCCTTCCAGGTGCGTGCCGAACATGGATATCTGGAGGAGAGCAAATGCCTCGTAGAAGGGTCGTGGTGACCGGGTTGGGCCTGGTGACGCCGGTAGGTAACACCGTCAAGGATAGCTGGGCCAATATTCTGGCAGGCAAGAGCGGCATTGCCCCGATCGAGCATTTCGATACCAGCGGATTCAATACGCGCTTTGGTGGGTCGATCAAGAATTTCGATATCAGTCCCTATCTGAACCCCAAAGATGCCCGCAAGATGGACTTGTTCATTCAATACGGGATCGCAGCGGGTGGTCAGGCAATCGAAGACGCCGGTTTCGAGTGCAATGAGCGCAATGCCGACCGCATTGGTGTGGCTATCGGGTCGGGCATCGGTGGGTTGCCGATGATCGAGCACAATCACAATGCCCTCAACAAGGGCGGGGCGCGTCGAATTTCCCCTTTCTTCGTGCCGGGCTCCATCATCAACATGATTGCGGGCAACCTGGCCATTCAATATGGCTTCCGGGGGCCTAACATCGCCATCACGACTGCATGTACCACAGGTACCCATAATATCGGCTATGGGGCGCGCACCATTGCCTATGGCGATGCCGACATCATGCTCTGTGGGGGGGCCGAAATGGCGACTACCCCCCTGGGACTCGGCGGGTTTTCTGCGGCGCGAGCGCTATCGACCCGTAACGACGATCCAGAGGCGGCGAGTCGTCCCTGGGACCGCGATCGTGATGGCTTTGTGCTTTCCGATGGCGCAGGCGTGCTGGTACTCGAGGAGTACGAACACGCCAAGCAGCGTGGGGCGACCATCTACGCCGAGATCAAAGGATTCGGCATGAGCGACGATGCCTACCATATGACGGCGCCTCCCGAGGACGGTCGTGGTGCGGCCGCGGCCATGGCCAATGCCATCCGCGATGCTCAGGTGGATCCGGCGCAGATCGGCTATATCAATGCCCATGGCACGTCCACGCCGACCGGTGACTTGGCCGAAAGCCGGGCTATCGAGCGGGTAATGGGCGCGGCGGCAGCATCTGTTGCGGTCAGTTCCACCAAATCGATGATCGGTCATTTGCTGGGGGCGGCAGGCGCCGTCGAGGCAATCTTCAGCATCCTCGCCCTGCGTGATCAGGTGGCTCCGCCGACCATCAACCTGGACAACCCCCAGGAAGGCTGCACGCTCGATTACGTGCCCCACACGGCGCGCCAACTGGCCCTGGAATACACGTTGTCCAATTCGTTCGGCTTCGGCGGGACCAATGGTTCGTTGGTCTTCGGGCGAGTCTGAGCAGGGCGATGGCCGACGAGGCGGTACCTTTCGATGACCGTGGCCTGGCCTACGGCGACGGTCTCTTCGAGACGGTTCTAGTACGCGATGGCCGGCCGTTGCTGTGGGAAGAGCATATGGCTCGCCTGCAGGAAGGCTGTCGTCGTCTAGGCATCGCCTTTCCCGGCCGTGCGCATTTGGATGAGCTGGCTGTGCAGTCGGATCCGGGTCTGCATGTCCTCAAGCTTCTGTTGACTCGAGGTAGCGGAGGGCGAGGCTATCTGCCGCCCGAGCGTGCCGCCCCCCGGCTACGCTGGCGCTCGGTGCCGTTCGTGCCCCAGCCGACGCGTTGGGCGGAGGGCGTTCGAGTAAGGCTGTGCGATCTCACGTTGGGCAGTCAGCCTCGCCTGGCGGGAATCAAGCACCTCAATCGTCTCGAGAATGTCCTGGCGCGGCAGGAGTGGAGCGATCCCGAGATTGCCGAGGGATTGCTGAGCGATTGTCGCGGCCACGTGATCGAGGCCACCAGCATGAACCTGTTCTGGTTGTGTGACGGCCGGTGGGAAACGCCGAGACTGGCGGAATGCGGTGTCGCCGGGACGTTGCGTGCAGGCTTGCTCGATGCATTCGAATTGCATGAAGTCATGCGTGGCCACGACGTTTTTTTCGAAGCGGACAGCCTATGGCTAGGCAACTCAGTACAGGGCGTCTGGCCAATTGCCTCACTGATGGATCCATCGGGGACATTGCTGCGTGAGTGGTCCGTGCCGTCTTTCGACCGATCGCTGCAGGCCGAGGCTCATGCCCTGCTAGGCTATCCAGCGCCGGCCTGATCGTTAAGGAAACCGCATGCGTTTGTTGAAACTGTTTGTGACGTTGACCGTTCTCGTGGCGGCGTTGGCGTATGGCGCCTATGCGTACTGGCAATCGCGTCTCGATGCGCCGGTGACCGTCGAGGAGTCGACGCTCTATGAGGTACCGCGCGGCGCCAGTTATCAGCGCATCATGGCGGATCTGGCAGAGCGGGGCATCATCCGTGAGGATTGGCCGTTCAAGGTGCTGGCGCGTCTATCGCCGGATGGCTTGCCGCAGTTGCGGGCCGGAGAGTTCATGATCGAGCCGGACATGAGTGGGCGCGAACTCCTCGCGCTGCTGAGTAGCGACCGGGTCGTGACCTATGCCGTGACCGTTCCCGAAGGCTGGACCTTCGACGACATGCGAGACGCTCTGGCCGCGGCACCCAAGCTAGCCCAGCTGACCGATGGCATGAGCGATGAAGAAGTCATGGCCGAGTTGGGATATCCCGACCAGCATCCCGAAGGGCGTTTTTTTCCGGATACCTACAGTTATCACAAGGGAATCAGCGATCTGGACATCCTGCGCCAGGCCTATGAGCGCATGCAGGCGGAACTCACCCAGGCCTGGGAAGCACGGGATGAGGGCTTGCCCCTCGAAACTCCCTACGAAGCGCTGATCATGGCCTCGCTGATCGAACGCGAGACGGGCGTCGATGGGGAGCGCCGCCAGATAGCCGGTGTGTTCGTGCGCCGTCTCGAGCAGGGCATGCGATTGCAGACCGACCCGACCGTCATCTATGGCATGGGCGACGACTACGATGGCAATATCACGCGTGCCGATCTGCGCCGTCCCACGCCATACAATACCTATGTGATCGATGCTTTGCCGCCTACCCCGATCGCCTTGCCTGGGCGTGCAGCGCTCGAGGCGGCCGTTGACCCGGCCGAGGGGGACACCTTGTACTTCGTGGCCAAAGGGGACGGCAGTCACCATTTCTCGCGTACGCTTAACGAGCATAATGCCGCTGTGCGGCGTTACATTCTGAATCGCTGATGGCAGGATGCATGCATAACGACACGCAAGAGTACCGCCAAGGTCGCTTCATTACGCTCGAAGGTGGGGAGGGCGTCGGCAAGAGTACCAACCTGGCGAAGGTCTGCGAATTCCTCGAAGCCCGCGGTATTGAAGTGGTCAAGACCCGTGAACCGGGCGGGACTCCCCGCAGTGAGGCTATTCGGCGCCTATTGCTGGATACGACCGAAGACGAACCGTTATGTGACGATGCCGAACTGTTGCTGGTCTTTGCCGCACGAGCTCAGCATCTTGCCTGCAAGATCCGCCCTGCATTGGCAAGAGGCGCATGGGTGGTATGCGACCGCTTCACCGATGCCACTTTCGCCTATCAGGGAGGAGGGCGTGGAATCGACACGTCACGTATCGAACGTCTGGAGTGCCTCGTCCAGCAGGGCTTGCAGCCCGATCTGACGCTTCTGCTGGACATGCCGGCCGACGCTGCGCAGCAGCGTGTCACGCAGCGCGGCGCCGAGCGCGATCGTTTCGAGCAGGAGCACCTGGCGTTTTTCGATGCGGTGCGCAATACCTATCTGCAGCGTGCCCGGTCGGCGCCGGAACGTTTTGCCCTCATCGATGCGGCACGGTCACTGACGGAAGTGGAAGACGCAATTCGTGCCTGTCTCGAACAAAGGCTCGCTGTATGGAAATGAGTCCACTGCCCTGGCAACGCGAACTCTGGGAACGGCTGATCGACTTGCAGGACCGGGCGAAGCTGCCTCATGCCTTGCTTGTCTCCGGTGCTCATGGTGTCGGTAAGCAGGCTTTCGCGGATGCGCTCACGGCGCGCACCTTGTGCCGCAATCCGCAACGGACGGCGTGTGGCCAGTGTCATGGCTGCCAGATGCTGAAGGCGGGCTATCACCCCGATCTGATGCGCATTTCCCCGCAAGAGAAGAGCCGCCAGATCCGTATCGATCCGATTCGGGAAGTCAATGCTTTCGTGGCCCAGACGGCTCAGCAGGGTGGGTACCGCGTCGTTGTCCTGCAGCCGGCCGAGGCGATGAACGTTGCGGCGGCGAACGCGCTATTGAAAAGCCTCGAGGAGCCGGGAGAGCGTACCTTGTTTCTGCTGCTCGCCGATGTACCTTCTCGGATGTTGGCCACCATCAGGTCTCGCTGTCAGCATTGGGCACTGGGCGTGCCCGACAGCAAGGCCTGTTTGCCTTGGCTCGGCGAGATTCTGGAGGACACTCAGGAAGCGGCTTTCTGGTTGCGTGTCGCAGGTGGTTTGCCCTTGCTGGCACGCGAACTTGCAGCTCCGGAGGCGCGTGGACTGCGTCAGGAACTGCAGGATCTGTTCGATGCGTTGGTACGTGGCGGCGAGCCTGTCGCCGAGGCGGCAAGGCTCGAGCGACAGGCTGTCGAGCGTATCTTGTGGTACGGTATCGCCTGGCTCGAGGACCTGATTCGCCTGGGGCTGTCCGGTGACAGCGAACGGGTGCGCAATCCGGACCTGCTGCCGCTTTATCGCCAAGCGGTGAAGAATGCCCGTGTACGCGACTGGTTTCGGTTGCTGGATTATGCTCGCGAGCAGCGTCGTCTGCTGGTGGCGGGGGGCAACCCCAACCCCCAGCTCGTACTCGAAGCCTGGCTGGTTCGCTGGTCGGCGCTATTGCGCTCCTGACGAGCGGCGTTGCGTATTGGCGCTGGGCAAGCGATGCCGGTTTTCGTAACGTGGTCGTTGAACGATTGATAAGGGACGAACCAATGGTGGGCAAAAAGGCCATGTCTCTGACCATCCGAGACACGCAGACGCTGCTGTCCGCATATATGCCGAGTCTCGAGCGTGGCGGTATCTTCGTGCCTACGCAGGAGCGTTACACGCTCGGGCAAGAGGTCTTCCTGCTGTTGACCCTGCCTGACGAGAGCGAGCGTTTGCCGCTGACTGGCAATGTCGTCTGGCTCTCGCCCCCCGGCGTTTCGGGGCACCGGGTGCCGGGCATCGGCATCCAGTTCAGTGCAGATGACCAGCCGGTTCGTGACCGTATCGAAAACCGCCTGGCTGGACAGCTGGATAAAGGCGCAGCCACCTATACGTTTTAGTGACCTATCCGGCGCCGGGTAGATGTGGCCGACCGGCCGCTGTCTCACCGGCGACCCGTCGGTTCGCCCTTCGATTCATTGATTATTCCGAGCAACGTGCATGTTTGTCGACTCCCATTGCCACCTCGACCGTCTCGATCTGACCGCCTACGAAGGCAGCCTGAACAGGGCGCTCGACGCGGCTCGCGAACGCGGTATCAGTCAGTTCCTGGCCATCGCCGTGACTCTCGATGACGTCGAACGTTTGGCGGGCATCGCGCGTACCCATGCGGATGTCGTCATTTCAGCGGGGGTCCACCCCATGCATCAGGTAGGCGAAGAGCCGAGCGTCGAGGCCATCAAAGCCTGCGCTGAGCGCTTCGATGCCGTGGCGATCGGCGAGACCGGTCTCGATTATCACTACGATACGATTGCCCGAGACGTACAGCTCGAGCGTTTCAGGCGGCACCTGCAGGCGGCAGCCGAACTCGAGCTGCCGGTGATCGTGCATACCCGCGACGCCCGCGAGGAGACCCTTCAGCTGATTCGTGAGCATACCGACCCTGCCGTTGGCGGTGTGCTGCACTGCTTCACCGAAGACCTGGACATGGCCCGAGAGGCGGTCCGGCTGGGGTTCTTCATTTCCTTGTCGGGAATCGTCACCTTTCGCAATGCCGAGTCGATTCGTGAACTGGCGAGGTCGGTTCCTCTGGATCGCCTACTGATCGAGACGGACAGTCCTTATCTGGCGCCGGTTCCGCATCGGGGTAAACCCAACGAGCCGCAATGGGTCGTTGAAGTCGCAGAATGCATCGCACGCGAGCGGGGGATCAGCGTCGATGAAGTGGCCATGCAGACCACGGTCAACTTCTTCCGACTTTTCCGTGCTGCAGCGCCTCAGGCATCTGCTGAAATGCGCCAAATGCTCGCCGATGCCAAGCTGATCTGACAATCCTGCAAGGAGAAGGCACATGTCGCTGGACCCGTTGCTGTCCCACATCGAAGCCAACGGTGAAATACCGCCGATCGAGCGCTGGAACCCCGACTTCTGTGGCGACATGGATCTAACGATACGCAGCGACGGCGTCTGGGTGCACGAGGGCACACCCATCGGCCGGCCACGCCTGGTCAGGCTGCTGTCGACGGTACTGCGCCGCGAAAGCGATGGCGACTACTATCTGGTGACCCCGGTAGAGAAGATGCGCATTTGCGTCGAGGATCGTCCCTTTCTGGTCGTCGATGCAGAATCCTCCAATGAGTCGGGAGCCACTGTTTGGTGGCTGGTAACCAACGTGGGCGACAGAGTGCGCCTGGACGATGAGCGCCGACTGACAATCAGCATGACGCCGCATGGTGAACCTGTCCCGGAAGTGGCGGTGCGCTTCGGACTGAACGCACGGATGAATCGCAATGTCTTCTACCGGCTGGTCGAGCTTGCCGACCAGCACCAGCAAGGAGCAGGCATCGAGCTCGGATTGACTAGTGGCGGAAGTTGGCAGCCATTGGGGCGGATCGATACGGAGCTGCTGTGAAGCTGACTGCAGAACAGTGGGCCGTCGTTCGACATCGACAAGGACATGCGCGAGTCGCCGCCGTGGCCGGTGCCGGCAAGACCACGACGCTGGTCGCTCGTGTCCTGCATCTCCTCGAACAGGGCGTACCGGCACGTCGCATCCTGGTGCTGATGTTCAACCGGGCCGCCCGCGAGGATTTCACCGCCAAGCTCGTTGCCATGGCGCCGCCCGGCCGGCCATTGCCCGAGGTGCGCACGTTCCATTCCATCGGCCATCGCCTGACTCAGAGCCTGACACGTTGGGGGTGGCTCCCGCCCCGGGAATTGCTGACTGCCGACTGGCAGCGCGAACGCCTGCTGCGTCAGGCCGTGCACAGGTGCCTGGAAGCGGCGGACGGTTCGATGCGTGACGCTGCGTTGGAGGCGGAGCGTCTCGAGGCATTGGGCAATTTTTGCGATTTGGTCAAGGCGGAGATGGCGACGCCAGCCGAATTCTATGAGCGCCTGGATTTCGGTCCCGATACACGGCATTTCGTCGAGGCCTTCGATCACTATGAGGCGCTGCTCGAACAGCACGGGCGTATGACCTATGCCGACCTTCTCTATCGTCCGCTTCGTTGCCTGGAGGAGGATCAGGAGGCCCGCGGTCGTGTCCAGGGGTTTCTCGATCACGTCATCGTCGATGAGTATCAGGACATCAATGAAGCCCAGCAGCGACTGCTTTCGCTGCTGGCGGGGACGCGCGCCGAGGTCATGGCGGTCGGTGACGCCAATCAGTGTATCTACGAGTGGCGGGGCGCCCGTCCCGACTACATGCTCGAACGCTTCGAGGCGACTTTCGGTCAGGCCACGGACTATCCGCTATCGACGACGTTCCGGCATGGGCACGCCCTGGCGCTGACGGCCAACCATGCCATCCGTGGCAATCGCCGTCGCCCCGATCAACTGTGCGTGGCGGCGCCGCAAAACCCATTGACGGTCATCGATGCAGGGCAGGGCGCCGCTCGTCTCGTCGATGAGCTCCAGGCTTGGCAACGCCAAGGCCGCCCTCTCCATCAAGCCTGCGTGCTGGTAAGGAATTGGGCGCTTTCGGTTGCCGTGCAGCTCCAGCTCTTGCGTGCCGGAGTTCCTTTCCGGCTGGCGCGAGAAGAGCGCTTCGTGTTTCGTCTGCCACTGGTCCAGGCCCTGGCCGGCTATTTGCGGCTGAGTCGCGACGCCAGGCTACTGCAAGAGCCTGCTCATCTTCTCCTGCTGCTGTCGCAACCGACGTCGTTCGTGGCGCGTGAACGCCTCCAGGCATTGTCTCTTCACTTGGCGCAGACACAGCGTTGGCCCGAGCGCCAGGATGCGCTTCTTGCCTCGCTCAAGCCTGCCCAGCGTCGTACGCTCAAGCGGCGCTGGGAGTTGCTCTGTGAGTTGCCCAGGCTGGCAGGGCTGGCGCCGGCGAAGTTGCTGGAGCTCGTAGTCGAACGCTTGGAAGCCGAGAAGATCCTGAAGCGTGCTGCTGCGCGTCGCGAGAAAGGCGAGGAGGACGTCCGCTTGCTCGATGTGTTGATCGAGCAAGCGGACGAACTTGCTCTCGCGCCGGACGAGCTCATCGAACGGCAGCATCGGCCGCTGGAGAATCAGGGCGATGGGGTGCTGATCACCACCGTGCATGGCGCCAAGGGCCTGGAATGGCCGCTGGTCGTGCTGTGGGGAATGAACGAGGAAGATTTTCCCTACTACAGTAAAGATAATCCGCTGGATGAAGAGCGGCTCGAGGAAGAACGCCGCTTGTTCTACGTTGCCATCACCCGAGCGCAGGAGCGTTTGCTGATGCTGCACGATGCCGGTGATCATCGTCCCAGTCGTTTCCTGGCCGAGAGCGCCTGGCAGGACGGCAATCGCGTCGCTCAGGCGTTGCAAGAGAAGGGCGATGAAACGCTCGGCGTAGAGGTGCCGTCGCTTGTCGGCCGTTACTTCGCCGCATTGGGCATCGAGCGATCGCTGGAAGTCGTGCCTCGCAATGGAGCAGGGGTGGCAGAGCCAGCGGCACACTACCGCCCGGGGCAGCAGGTTCGCCACGATGTGTTCGGCCATGGTGAAATCCTGGTCGTCGAAGGCGATCCGGACAACCCGGTGGTCGATGTCCGTTTCGTGCACGCCGGCCGTCGTCGCTTGATCGCTCGCCGCTCACCGCTCGAAGTGCTACAAGGAGGGTCGCCTGCATGAAACCAGATTGTCTGATCGACGCCACCACGCTGCGTGCTGCCATGGCCAGTGATAACGCGCCATTTATCCTGGACTGCCGTGCGCGCCTGGAGTCGCCGCAGGCCGGTCGGCAGCTGTGGGAGGGAGGCCACATTCCCGGTAGCGTGCATTTCGATCTCGACCGCGACATGGCTGCTGCGGCCGGCGAAGATGGCCGGCATCCGCTGCCCTCGCCAGCTACTTTCGCCTGCACCGTGAAGCGCCTTGGGTTGAGTGCTTCGCTACCTATCGTGGTCTACGATGACCGCGGAGGCCAGTTGGCGGCCGCCCGTGCCTGGTGGATGCTGGCCTGCTGGGCAGGTCACCCGAATGTGCAGGTGCTCGATGGTGGACTGCAGGCCTGGCTCGACGCGGGAGGAGAAATGGCAGTCGAGCGATTGCCGGCCGAGCGCTCCCCTGTTTCCCCAGGAGATTGGCAACCTGGGTTCAATGGTGAGGCACTCTGCGACGCGGATGAAGTGGCGGATTCGGCGGTCACGAAAGTGGATGCACGCTCGCCGGAACGTTTTCGCGGCGAGAGCGAGCCCATCGACCCTGTGGCGGGACACATTCCCGGGGCGGTATGCCGGCCGAGTTCGGCGAACCTTACCGAGCGGGGGCGCTTCAAGTCATCCGAGCAACTCGATGCCGAGCTGCCTGACGCGGATCAGCTAGCCAGTTACTGTGGATCGGGAATCACCGCCTGCCATAACATTCTTGCCTACGCGATCGCCGGTCGCCCCTTGCCCCGGCTTTATGCCGGGTCGTGGAGTCATTGGATACGTGACCCTGAACGTCAGGTAGCGACCGGCAACTGACTAAATGCCGACTTGAGCGACGAACGCTAAAACATCGGCATGCCCAGGCATGCCGATGCAATCTTACATGTTCGGGTAGTTAGGGCCGCCGCCGCCCTCCGGTGCCACCCACTCGATATTCTGTGCCGGATCCTTGATGTCACAGGTCTTGCAATGGATGCAGTTCTGGAAATTGATCTGGAACTTCGGCTGGCCGTCGTCGCCTTCGACCACCTCGTAGACACCGACCGGACAATAGCGCTGAGCCGGCTCGTCGAAGGTCGGCAGATTGTCGCGAATCGGGATGGCAGGATCCTTGAGGCGAAGATGGCTTGGCTGATCCTCTTCATGATTGGTATTGGAGAGGAAGACCGAGGAAGGCTTGTCGAAGGACAGCTTGCCGTCGGGCTTGGGATAGTCGATCTTGCGGCTCTTGGCGGCCTTTTCCAGCTTGGCATGGTCGGGCGTCGTGTCATGGACTGCCGGCAGCTTGCCGCCCAGCCATTGATCGATGAAGTTGTAAGCCCCGCCCACTAGCGTGCCGTACTTGTGAATCGCGGGGCCGAAGTTGGCAGTCTCGCGCAACTCGCGATAGGCCCAGCTCTGCTCCCAACGGGTGGTAAAGGACGTGAGCTCCTGGCCACCTTCATCGCCGCCGTCCTGGATGGCCTCGAACACCGTCTCGGCCGCGACCAGGCCCGACTTCATGGCCGTATGCAGTCCCTTGATCTTGGCGAAATTGAGCGTGCCGGCATCGCAGCCGATCAACAGCCCGCCCGGGAACGTCATCTTCGGCAAACAGTTGATGCCCCCCTTGGTGATCGCCCGCGCTCCATAGGCTACGCGGGAGCCGCCCTCGAGATACTGTTTGAGCAGCGGATGGTGCTTCATGCGCTGAAATTCGTCGAAGGGCGACAGGTAGGGGTTCCGGTAGGCGAGATCGACGATCAGGCCGACTACCACTTGCTGGTTCTCGGCATGATAGAGGAAGAAGCCACCGTGAGTGTCCTTGTCCAGCGGCCAGCCGGAGCCATGCAGGACCAGACCGGGTTCGTGGCGGTCGGCGGGAACGTCCCAGAGCTCCTTGAAGCCGATGGCGTAGTGCTGCGGATCACGCCCCTTGGCCAGGTCGAAGCGTTCGATGAGGCGCTTGCCGAGATGACCGCGAGCGCCTTCGGCAAATAGCGTGTATTTGGCGCGTAGTTCCATGCCGGGCATGTAGCCATCCTTGGGCTCGCCATCGGCACCCACGCCCATGTCGCCCGTGACGATGCCGCGCACCGTGCCGCCTTCGTCGTACAGGACCTCCTGGGCGGCAAAGCCGGGGAAGATCTCGACGCCGAGTTCCTCGGCCTGCTCGCCCAGCCAACGGCACAGGTTGCCGGCGCTGATCACATAGTTCTGTCCGCTCTCGGCGCCGGGGGTGCCGACGTTATGCATGGTCTTGGGCACCAGAGCGTTGGGCAGCTTGCGGGCGGAGCTTGCATCCTTGAGAAGATAGACCTCGTCGCGTATCGCCGGCGTGTTCAAGGGTGCGCCACGTTCGGCCCAGTCAGGAAACAGCTCATCGAGGGCGCGCGGTTCGAAGATGGCGCCGGAAAGGATGTGCGCGCCGACCTCGGAGCCTTTTTCGACCACACAGACGCTGAGTTCGCGCTCGGCCTCATTGGCTTGCTGCATCAGACGGCAAGCGGCGGCCAGGCCGCTGGGGCCGGCGCCGACGATGACCACATCGAAGTCCATGTGTTCGCGTTCCACGTATCATCTCCTCGGTCGAGCGGTGCCATCGTGCGGCGGCACCGTAGTCATGGCTGTCATTCTTATGAATCGATACAGGCCACTGGTGTCGATGTCCTGTACTGCAGTCGTTTCACTGCGTCATATCATATCGTGTATAGGCAGGGTCGGGCACGTTGCTGCCTGACTCCCAAGACACCGCTTAGATACTCTGCTTGGCTCACACTATATTTAAAACGGTCGTTTGCTTCCACTCTGCTTTCGTGCTAGTGATATGCTTAGTCAATAGGTGCCGTCAGCTTGTGCATGGCCGTATTGGGCCCCTTAACAAGCTGTGGCAAACTACGCTTCATACGGCTTCGACTCCCTATCAAACGCTTGCATGAATCTATAACAGCCAGTTATATCGAGCGAAAACCTAACGAGGACGCCATGAAAGTACTCGTCGCGGTCAAACGCGTCATCGACTACAACGTCAAGATCCGCGTCAAGGCGGATCACTCCGACGTCGACCTTACCAACGTCAAGATGGCCATGAATCCGTTTTGCGAGATCGC